>NZ_CP018082.1:0-2436705 GCF_001886715.1 Nocardia mangyaensis | reverse complement strand
GCACCCGCCGATGCCGAGCCCGCTGTCGACCCCGACACTGCCGAGGCGGCGACAAATCCCACGATGTCGTTCAATGTCCGTAGTTCGGCGACCTGCTCGGGACCGACCGTCGGTACTCCGTCGACGCGCTCGCCGAGCGCACCCATGATCTGCACCCGCTTGATCGAATCGACGCCAAGGTCGGCTTCCAGATCCATCGACAATGCCAGCATCTCCGGCGGATAGCCGGTCTTGTCCGACACCACTTGCACCAGCACCGACCACACCGCGTCGGTGTCGGGGCCCGCGCTCGGCGCGGAACCGCCCGCCGGTGCGGCGCCGGACGCCGTCGAGCTCGAAACCAACGACGCGGCGATGAAGTCGACGATGTCATTCAGCGATCGCAGTTCCGCGACCTGCTCGGGACCAACCGTCGGGACTCCGTCGACGCGCTCGCCGAGCGCACCCATGATCTGCACCCGCTTGATCGAATCGACGCCTAGGTCGGCTTCCAGATCCATCGACAGCGCCAGCATCTCCGGCGGATAGCCGGTCTTCTCCGACACGACCTGCGCCAGCACCGACCACACCGCGTCTGCATCGAGCGCGGGACTCTCGGTCACCGGCGCGGCAGCCGGCGACGGAACGGGGTCGGGGATCGGCTGCGCCTGCGGAACAGGCGATTCCGACAAGGTCTTGGGCGCAGACGGCGACGAGGCACCCGGCGACTCGAGCAGAGCCGTCGGCAGGGCGGGCGTGCCGTTGCCGTTGCCGTTGCCGTTGCCGTTGCCGTGAGCAGGCTCGGTGTAGAAGGTCGTCGTCTCGTGAGTCGGTGCCTGCTCGAGCCCTGCCAGTGAGGCCAGGATCTCGTTCACGCGGATGTGGGTCTGGCCGATGGCCAGGCTCTGCTCCTTCACGGCGTGCACCGTGGCGTGCAGCCGGTCGTCGGCACCGCCGGTGCGCTGCGCTTCGCGCAGGACCGAGACCAGCCCTTCGGCGACCTCGAGCTGACCCTCCGCATAGCGACTGTGAATCGCCAGATGCTGCTGCGTAGCCGAATCCAATCCCATTCCCACGTACCGGTTCTCGGAAGCACTCGCGACCGGAACCGCCGGAACACGCTCCGGCGCGGAGAAGGCGAGAGGGGCGGGCGCGTCACCATTGGCAGACGCAGCGACAGTGGCGGGCACCGCGGCAACCCCCGCACCAGCCTCCGTTTCGGCACGCCGCCCGGCAGCCGCCTCGACTTCGGCGCGTACTCGGGCATCCACCTCCGCTTCGGCGACCATCCGCGCCTGCTCGACCGCGGCCGAGACCGCTTCCAGCTCGATCGGCTGAGCGATCCCCGTGCGGTAGAGCTCATGACGCGAGTCCGGCACGAAATCACGCCCGGTCAGCCGGACCACCATGCCCTGTGCCTCGGGCTCGACGAACGCCGGCGCATCGTGGCGATGCACATCCACGATCGGTGCGCCGAGCACAGCCAACTGCACCGCGGCCTTCTTCAATGCCACATCGCTGTCGCCGGTCGGCCCCTGATCGGTGGCGATGGCGATGACCTCCGCGCCGAGGGTCCGGCGCACCAGCGAGGTGAGCGTGGCCTTGGGCCCGAACTCCACGAAGACATTGCAGCCGTCGGCCCGCATGGCCTCGAGCCCGTGCACGAATTCGACGGTCTCGAGCAGCTGCTCGGTGAGCACGCGGCGATTCGTCGCGACTCGCGAACCGTACTCGGCATCGACGGAATTGGCGTAGACCCGAATCTTGGGCGCCCGCACCGACACGCCCTTGACCGCCGCGCGGAACGGCTCGACCGCGTGCGCGACGTAGCGCGTGTGGAAGGCACCCGCCACCGGCAGTTCACGCACGGTCAGCTCACGCGCACGGCAGGCCACCACGAACGCCGCGACCGCCGCGGTCCCGCCGCCGACCACCACCTGGTCGGGCGCGTTGTGATTGCAGACGCTCACGTCGGGATGCCCGGCGAGGATCTCGGTGACCTGCTCGCGGGTGGCCTGCACCGCGGCCATGGTGCCGGCATCGGCATCGGTCTCGACGGCCATCGCCGCGCCCCGAGCCTTGGCCAGGGTGAAGTAGTCGGCGGTGTCGAGGGAACCGGCCGCCCACAGTGCGGTGAGCTCACCGAAGCTGTGGCCCATGAAGCCGGCGCAGGTCAGGCCGCGCTCGGCCAGGAAGCGGTACTGGCCCACCGACAGCGCCGCGATCGCGGGCTGGGCGAACTCAGTGCGCCGCAGGGTCGTTTCCTGGGCGTTGCGCTCGTCCGGATCGAACACCGGCGGCGGGAACACCACCGCGCCGGGCGCGCGGGGCGCGTCGGCGAAGACCGCGTTGGCCTCGTCGAAGGCGGTGGCGACGGTCGGGTTGTTGAGCACCGCGGCCAGTCCCATGTCGACGTACTGGCTGCCCTGCCCGGCGAACAACGCGCCGATCTTCAGGTCCGGCAGCGCGCGGCGGCGGAAGAACACGCCACGCGGGTGATCCCACTCCTCGGCCTCGGGATCGCTGGTCAGCTCGGCCACCGCGAGGTCACGCAGCGCCGCCGCTTCCCGCTCGTCGCGCGCCACGAAACCCACGCGGGCGTGCTCGGCCGGGATCGCGGTGTCGTCGACGGGATCAGCGCCCGAGCTCAGCAGGCTCGCCAGCTCGGCCGGGGACGCGGCGTGCCACAACCGTGCCCGCGCGGTGCGATGCATCGTGCGCAGGTGTGCGCGGTCGCCGGTGGTCTCCTCCAGTACCGCGTGAAAGTTGGTGCCGCCGAATCCCATCGCCGACGCGGCGGCGCGCCGCTGCGGCCGGCGCGGATCGCGGATCCACGGCCGAGTCCTGGTGTTGACGTAGAGCGGGGACGCGGCGTCGATCGCGGCGTTCGGCGCGGCGACATTGATCGTCGGCGGCAGCACCTTGTGGTGCAGCGCGAGCGCGAGTTTGATCAAGCTCGCCGCGCCCGCGGCGCCCTTGGTGTGGCCGATCTGGGACTTCACACTGCCGACCGCGGCGTACCCGGTCTCCTCGGTGGCCTCGCGCAGCACCGAGGTGAGCGCGGCCAGTTCGGTCTGATCGCCGACCCTGGTGCCGGTGGCGTGCGCTTCGAACAGTCCGATCGAGGCGGGCGAGCAGTCCGCGTCGTCGTAGGCGCGGTGCAAGGCGGCCTCCTGGCCCTCCGCGCGCGGGGCGTAGATGCTCTTGAAGCGCCCGTCGCTCGAGGAGCCGATGCCCCGGATCACCGCGTACACGCGGTCGCCGTCGCGCTCGGCGTCGGCGAGACGCTTGAGTGCGAGCATGCCGATGCCCTCGCCGACCAGCGTGCCGTCGGCACTGTCGTCGAGCGGCCTGATGGTGCCCGAGCGAGACAGCGCCCCGACCTTGCTGAAGCACATGTAGCCGAAGATCGAGTTCTCGGTGTCACAGCCACCGGTGAGCATCATGTCGGCGCGCCCGGAGACCAGTTCGCTGATCGCCACGTGCACTGCGGAGAGGGAACTCGCGCACGCCGCGTCGACGGTGCAGTTCATTCCACCCAGATCGAGCCGGTTGGCGACCCGGCCCGCGATCACATTGCCCAGCAGACCGGGGAACGAGTTCTCCTCCCACGACGGGAAGGCTGCCGCGTATCGCTGTGCGATCTGCTCGGCGTCGGCCTGGGTCAGTCCACAGCTGCGCACGACCTCTTTGAGCACCGGCGTCGACAGGCGCGCGGCCAGCGGGTGCGACAAGGTGGTCGGCCCGGCGACGCCGAGGACCACGCCGGTTCGCTCGGGCCGATACCACTGCGACCCCGGCGCACCGGCATCGGCGAGCACATTGCGCGCCACGAGCAGGCTCAGCAACTGCACCACGGTGGTGACCTCGAGCTGATTGGGCGGCAGCCCGAACTCGGTGACGCTGAACGGGACCTCGGGCACGAAACCGCCACGGCGGCAGTAGGTCTTGTCCGTCGCGGTCGGGTCCGCGTCGTAGTAGTCGTCGAGATTCCAGTGCGTCGCGGGGACATCGGACATGCAATCGGCCGCGTCGACGACGTTCTGCCAGAAGTCGCGGAAGTTCGCGGCCATCGGGAACAGGCCGCTCAGGCCGACGATCGCGACCGGCGTGTCGGCCAGTCGTCGGGTCGCGGCCTGATCATCGCGGAGCCGTAGGTGGTCGTTCATGTGCTACCCCTGTCTGGAGCTGCCGATCTGGTCAAGGCAAAAGCTCTGATCGCCGTTGATCAGCGAGAACTGTTCCGAACTAGCGGAGTCGCGCGACCCGCATGATGCGTACCTCGTCGATGAGGTCGGCCATGGCCTGGCCGATGACCTGATGGCCTGCCGGGCTCGGATGCATACCGTCCGGGCACCACATGACCGGATCGGCGGTGATCGGCGCGTGCGCCAAATCGAGTCGCACGAGCGCGAATTCGTCGACGAGTTCGTCGAGATAATCGTTGGCTTCGGCGAAGCGCGACCGGAGGACGGCGCGGAAGACGTCAGGTAGGCCGGGCAGGCGGTCGGGGATGTTCGGCCAGTTCGTGGTGAACACCAATCGATCCGGACGGGCCAGCGCGGTGTGGATCGCCCGCAGATTGCGGCGGAACCGATCCGGGTCGTAATCGGTGACCAGGTCGTTGCCACCGACGATCACCCCGACCAGCGGGGAGGAATCGCCCGACACCGCGGGCAACTGCCGATCGACCACGTCGTGCGTGGTCGCGCCGTAGGAGCCGAGATTGCGAATCGGCCCGGAAATTCCCAGAATGTTGATCACCTCGGCGACAAATCCCGCGAAGGAGCCGTCGGCGCGTACCGCACCGCCGCGCCCCTCCGCGAAACTGTCGCCGACAACGATCAGATCGAAGTCCGGCATAGCGTCTTGGTGATCATGCCGAAGCCGTGGCGCCGAGCAATTTCGCGATCCGCTCAGGCGCGAAGAATTCCTCGCCGGTCATGCCGCCGCCGATCATCGCGAAGAAATCCTTGGCGTATTCTTCGTTGGAACCGAGCGCGCGGAACACCGCCAGCAATTGCGGAGTCAATTCCAGGGTGGAGATCGAGCAGGTGAATTCGAAGCCCGACTGCGACTTCTCGTCGCGCTCACGCTGGTAGTCGGCCAGCGCCTCGGTCATCGGGCGCTCGCCGGTGAGCCCCTCGTGCACGCGCTCGGCCAGCAGCGCAGCGTAGTCGAACGCGTCGGAGATCCCGAGGCCGGTCAGCGGATCCTTGTGGTAGGCCGCGTCGCCCACCAGCGCCCAGCCCTCGCCGAAGGACTGGCGACGGTAGTTGTCCGGATACCGCATCGGATAGAAGCGGTCCTCGCGCTTGCCCTTGCTCACCAGTTCCTCGGCGAATTCGGGGACGATGTCGCGGGCGATGCTCAGGAAGTTGTTCTCCACATCGCCACGGAAATCGGGGTACGCGTCGAGCTTGCGCATGACCGCGACCAGGGTCCGATCGTCGTTGGTCGGCCAGATGCCGATCTGCTGACCCGCACCGATCCGGCTGTGGAACTCGGTGTGCGACAGGCCGCTGTAGTAGGTGTAGTAGACGAAGCACTCGGCCCCGACCTTGGTATATGTCTCCGCACCGACGGCATCGGCGACGAACGAGTTGGTGCCGTCGGCACCGATCACGATGCGGGCGCGCTCCTCGGTGACCTCGCCACCGGCCACCGCGCCGCGGATGCCGACCACGACACCGTCCTCGATGATCAGCTCGCGAACGGTGTAGTTCTCGCGCACCTCGGCGCCGGCCGCGCGGGCACCCTCGACCAGGATCGTGTCGAGCTCGGTGCGCCGCGGCGCGTAGGTGACATCGATGCCGTTGATCGGTTCGGCGAAGCCGGAGATCACGATGTCGTGGTAGGACACCGTCATGTGCCCGATCGGGGGCACCCCGGTGGCGATCACCTGGTCGAGCAGACCCCAGTCCCGCAACCGGGCCAGCCCGCGCTGCTGGATGTAGTGCGTCGAGATGGTGTCGCTGGGGAAGGTGGCCCGGTCGACGACGAGGACCCGATGGCCCTGCCGCGCCAACAACATCCCGACCGGCGAACCCGCACACCGCGCGCCGACGACAATCGCGTCATACATCAGGTAACTCCTCGGTAAATGAAACACTTATGAGCCCGAAAACGATCCTACGGACACGATCGACTCGCGCCGCACACCGATTTCCAAAGGGACTAATTGCATAGGCGTTGTCAAACAATGGCGCGAACTATTCGCGATCCGGCTGCGCTGCCGAATAGTCGAATTCAGCTTCCGTTCACCACGAACGATGGTGAGATGTGCGCTAATTGGGACATGCCTACTGGAAATGAATCAGCCCCCGGAATCGCCGCCGCTCAGGCGCGGCTGTCCACGATTCCCGATGCGGCGGCGCCGGATTACGACCAGATCCGCCGGACCGTCGACACCGTCGTGCCCTTCGTCAACCTGGTGGGAGTGCGCATGATCGAGCTCGGTCCCGGCTCGGCGGTCGCCGAGATCCCGGAGTCACCACAGATGAGCAACCACCTGGGGACCGTGCACGCCGGCGCGCTGTTCCTGGCGGCCGAAGTCGCCTGTGCCGGTGCGTTCTCCGGCATCATCGCCCCCCGTATCCTGCACGTGCGCACCTTCGTGCTGCGCGAGACCAAGGCCACGTTCTTCCGACCCGGCCACGGCCGTCTGCGCGCCGAGGGCACCGTCTCCTCCCCGGTCCTGGCCGAGGTGATCGGGCGCAGGACCGAGGAGCAGTTCGACATCACCGGCAAGGCACTGGTGCGCGACGAGGGCGGCGCCTTGATCGCCAAGGTGGATCTGGCGTATTTCTGCTGGCTGGCCGCGGCCTGACTCAGCCCGGGTAGAGCGCGGCGACGGTCGTGGCGAGATCCGCCTCGATCGCCGCCCGCCGCAGCCGCAGCGACGCCGTCAGGTGGCCCTGCTCGATCGTGAAGTCCGTGGGCAGGACGGCGAATCGGCGAATCGACTCGGCCCGGGAGACGAGCTGGTTCGCCGCGTCCACCCCCGCGGCGATCTCGGCGACGAGCCGCTCGTTTTGGGTCGGGACGCCGTCGGTCAGATCGACCCCGTGCCGGTCCGCCCAGCGCTGCAGTGCCACCGGATCCACGGTGATCAGGGCGGCGACATAGGGACGCCCCTCCCCGACGACCATGCAGTTGCTGACCAGCGGATGCAGGCGGACCCGATCCTCGAGCGGCGCCGGCGCCACGTTCTTGCCGCCGCTGGTCACGATGATCTCTTTGCGCCGCCCGGTGATGAACAGGAAGCCGTCCTCGTCGAGATGCCCGAGATCACCTGTGGCCAGCCAACTCTCGCCAGTACGCCCGCCATCAGGCCAGTAGCCGGGGAAGACCTGCGGGCCGCGGACCAGGATCTCCCCGTCGCCGGCGATGGATACCGTCGTTCCCGGCACCGGACGACCGACCGAGTTCGCCCGATTCGCTTGCGGCGCACTCATACTCACTGTCGACGATGCCTCGGTCAGGCCGTAGGCGCCCAGGATCTGCACATCGATCCCGGTGAAGAAGTCCGCGGTCGACGGATCGAGCGACGCACCACCCGCGATCACGTAATCGATTCTGCCGCCGAGCATTCCGCGTAGCTGCCGATGGATCTCGAGGTCGATGGTCGCGGTGGACTTCACCCCGGTACGGCGGGCGTGGCCGACGGCGATGGCCGCCGCTTCCGCGGCCTCGTAGCGCGCGCTGCCGAACGCCTGGCGCGCGCCCTTGCGGATCTTCTCCAGGACGTAGGGGACGCCGATCAGGAAGCTCGGCCGGAAGACCGGGAGTTCACCGGGCAGTTCGGCGGGCGTGGCCACCAGTCCGGTGCGGACACCGGCGAGGACGCACCCGAACTGCACCACTCGCCCATAGACGTGGGCCAGCGGCAGGAACAGCAGGGTCGAGGCGGGATCGTCTGCTGGGCCGTGGAATACGGTGTCGAGCAGCTTCACCACATTCGCCGCGGCGGCGAAGATGTTGCGGTGGGTCAGCAGGCAGCCCTTGGGGACACCGGTCGTGCCGCTGGTGTAGACGATCGTGGCGATGTCGTCGGCACGCACCCTCGCGCGCCGCTGGTCCACCACGGTGTCCGTGCTCGCGGTGCCCCGCTCGATGATCTCGGGGAACGAGGCGCCGAGCAGCCAAGCCCGGTCGCCGAGCGCCTCCCCCGCGACCCCGGCGATCAGCTCACGCTGTTCGTCGGTCGTCACGAAGCTGGCACTGGGCCGGGAGTCGGCCACGATGTGGTCGATCTGCTCGGCCGAAGAGGTCGGATACACCGGCACGGTGACCGCGCCGACGCTCAGCACCGCGAAGTCCGCGGCCGACCATTCGAAACTGGTCCCGCCGAGGATCAGCACGCGCTCGCCCGGCCCGATCCCGCTGGCCATCAGGCCTTTCGCGAGATCGAGGACGAGCCGGGCGAATTCGTCGTAGCGCACGTCGAGCCAGCCGTCGGCGCTCTTGCGGCTGAACACGATGTCGGCCGGACCGGCGGCGGCCCGGTCGAACACCACGTTCGCCAGATTGTCCTCGTCGGCCATCGTCACCAGCGGCGCGACCCGATACTCGCGCACAGCGTCCGCGGTGGTCATCGCGACTCGATGGTGGTCAGCGGAGCGGGGACGTAGGTCGAGCATCGGGCGGGCAAGCGCACCCCGGCCGCGCGCAGCTGGCTCACCCGGGTGGTGAACGCGGCGCCGCGCATGATCTGCTCGCCGACCTCGGCGACGTGGCGATGCGCCGGTGCGGCCAGGTAGGTCCCGGCGACCCAGTCGTTGAACGCGCCCATCGCGGGCCCGCACCAGATCTGGTAGTCCGCGACGCGCTCCGGTGTCGCGGCGGTGCTCCAGCCCGACGACCGGCCGAGGTACCAACGGAAGATCAGGGCCATCCGCCGTTTCGGGTTCCCCTCGGCCCGCTCGATCTGCTCGGGATCGCGTGCCCGGAAGTACTGCTGGCACTCGGCCCACACCTGCTCGAAGGACCGCTGCAGGATCCGCTGCTCGAGTTCGGCGCGCTCGACGGCGGGGATCGACTCGACCCCGTCATAGGCGCGGTAGGTGTCGTAGAGGCGCCGGGCCCGGCTGGGGAACATGGTGCCGCGCTGCAGGACCTGCACGTCGACGCCGAGTTCGAACATGTCCGAGGCAGGTGCCATCGTGGTGTCGGCGACCCCGGCCGCGGCCAGCAGCCGCTTGGCCGCGTCGGACTGCGCGGCCTCGACCGTGGCCTGGTTGATCGACCCGGTGACGACATAGGCGGCACCCATCGCGAAGGCCGCGGCGGCAGCCGTCGGGGTGCCGATGCCACCGGCCGCGCCGATCCGGACCCGCTGGGCGAAGCCGTGTTCGCGCTGGATCCGTTCGCGCACGGCCAGCAGCGAGGGCAGCAGCACGACCAGCGGACGGCGGTCGGTGTGGCCGCCGGAATCCGCCTCGGCGGTGATGTCGTCGGCCATCGGGATCGAGGACGCCAGCTCGGCCTGCTCGGCGGTGATCTCGCCCGCCTCGTGCAGTCCGCGCACCAGATGCGGTGGTGGCGGGCGCAGGAACAGCTCGGCGACCTCGGCCCGGGAGACCTTGGCGATCACGCGGTGCCGGGTCGCCACGCGGCCGGTCCGGTCCCGGTGCAGACCGGTCAGCCGGTAGCGCACCACCTGCGGGGTCAGGTCGAGGAAGGCCGAGGCCTCGACGCAGCGCACGTCATGGCGCAGGCAGGCCTCCACGATGGCCCGTTCCAGGGCGGGTTCGCTGGGGCTGTGGATGAGATTGCAGGCGAAGGGTTTTCCCGGTGCGTCGCGCCCGATGGTGGCCAGCGCCTCGTCGATCCGGGCGGGGAGCACCCCGGCGGCACCGAACGAGGCGAGCAGCCCCGCCCGCGCCATCGCGACCACCAGCGGGGCCGAGGCGATCCCATTGGCCATCGCCCCGCTGTGGTAGGCGTAGCGCACGTCATGATCGGAACGAAAGCTGTTGTCGCCCAGGGCTTCCGGGCGCAGCGCCGGAGCGGCGGCCAGCACCTGGGCGCTCCGGGCGGCGGTGGCGTCAGTGGTCACCGCGACACCCTGCTCGTCACGTATCACGAACACCGGCTCGTCCAGCGTCGACAGTGCGCGATAGATGGCGTCATCATCCCTGGCCGGAGCCGAGGTAGCGATCGAAGTCGTCACTGCGCCGACCCTTCTCGCAGCTGGGGCGCGCGACCGTCGATGATCCAGGCCGCCACCGCCGGCGCCACCTTGTCGCTGTCCTTCACCCAGGACGCGTGGCCGATGTGGGTCATGCCCGAGGACCGGTCGATGTGCCAGCGCACCGGCTTGGCCACGGCGATCCGGCGGCACAGGAAACGCACCGTGGACTGCGGGCCGAGCGGGTCACCGTCGAGGGAGATCACCAGCACCGGCACGGCGAGCAGGCCGAGCAGCTGATCGTAGTCGCGGGTGCTCCCGCTGGGCCGGTAGTGGCCGGTCCGCAGATGCCGCGCCCAGTCGAGCATCACGCCCGCGGTCATCGGGCCGATGCCGCTCCCGCCGGGCCAGCGGCCGCGCAGGCGAGTGACCACGCCGACCCACAGTCCCTGGGCCAGGACCGCGAGTCGGCGGCTCGGCTCGAACGAGCGCCAGTAGACCGACCCGGTGCCGATGGTCGTGACGCTCGCGACCCGGTCCGGCTCGGCCGCGGCGAACAGCAGCGCGAGCTGGCCGCCGAGGCTGTGCCCGAACAGGTGCAGCGGCGCCTGCGGGAACTGCTGCCCCAGTTCGGCGGCCACCGCGGGCAGGTCGGTCTCGAGCAACGCGCGATAGCCGAAGCCAGGACCTTCGCCGAGGGCAGGAGTGCTGTCGCCCTGGGCACGCAAATCGAGCACGGCCGCCGTGAGCCCGGCCGCGTGCAGCGCCGTGATCAGGGGAAGGTAGTACTTGGCCTTGATCGCCATGGCGGGCAGCACCAGCACCACTGGTGCGGCCGGGTCCGCGTGTGGCAGCACGCGCAGCGCGAGGGCGGCGCCGTCGGCCGTGGTGACGGTGCTCGTCTCCAGGTTGACGAGATCGGTGTGGTTGTCGCTCATCACGCCTCCGCGACCAGGGTGCACACGTAGTCGAGGGTGACCTTGCCGACCAGCACACCCGCGGCGTCGTACATCAGCGCCTTGGCGTCGACGTCCAGCCGCTGCGCGCCCTTGGCCGCCAGCACGGCCGCGACATCGTTCGGGTCGATCACGCCGACGGCCCTGATCCGGCCGAGTGCGGGCTTGCGGAACGAGAGCCGCGCGTCGCGCAGCACCAGGGTGTCGATCGTGGACAACCGCGAAGCGAGCGCGCCGACAAAGGCACACGCGCCCGCGATGTCGGCGGCCAGGAACTGCGCACCGGCGTGCACCGTGCGCAGGTGATTGAGGATGTACGGCTCATCGGGCAATTCGACGACCGCCCGCTGCGGGCCGATCTCGGTGATCTCGGCGCCGGAATGGGTACCGAACGGCACCATTTTGCTGACGATGCGCTGCAAGCTCAGGAAGTCTGGATTGTCCGGGTCGATCGACTCGAATACCGAGCCCAACGCGGCGGAGGTTTTCAGATCAGATGCCATGTACCGATTCCAGCAGAGCCACCGTCGATTTCGGATCTCCATTGACGATACGAATCGACCGAATGTTTCCGGTGCCGCACCGGGTGGAATTCAGGTGATCAACTGGCCAACGGTTCGCCGAATACCTTGCCACGCGCCGTGGATTGTAGATAATTGCGGGTGGCATCGAGGCTGTCGAGAAATACCTGCACCACCTCGTTGGAGGTGTCCACGCGCCAGGCGACCTGGAGTTCGACGACCGGCTCCGGATCCACCAGCGGCACCACTCTCAGCCCCATCGGACGGGGCTCGTCGGTGCTGATGAACGAGGCGAACCCCAGGTATCGGCGAGCGGCGACGATGATCTCGGTGGCCACCGAGTCGTTCATGTACTCCGCGACCCGGGGAAACGCGCCCGCTCGCTCGCCCGCGGTCATGATGGCGTCGTACATCGCCGGGCTCACCTCACGGTTGAACATCACGCACGGCGTCTCGGCCAGCTCACGAATCGAGATCGACGGCCGGTCGGCCCACCGGTGTCCCTGCCCGACCAGCGCGCCGATGCGCATCGGTAACAGGCACCGCGACAGCACCGATCCGCCGTTGGAGGCGCCGCCGTAGAGCAACCCGACATCGAGCTCACCGCGGGTGAGCGCGGTGAGCTGCGGGCCGGAGCGACCCGAGCTGAGTTCGGTGGTGATATTGGGGTAGTGCGCGTGCAGTTGGGCCAGTGACCTGGGCATGATGAGCTGGCCGGCCCGGCCGTTGAAGCCGATGCTGATCCGGCCCATCCGCCCTGCCGCGATGTCGCGGACGGTGCTCGTGGCCAGGTCCACCTCGCCGAGGATCCGCCGGGCGTCGGTGCGGAACGCCTCGCCCGCGGGGGTCAGCTGCACCACTCGCGAGGTCCGCGACACCAGTTCGACGCCGAGGTGGCGTTCCAGGCGCTTGAGTTGCTGGCTCAGTGACGGTTGGGTCAGGTGCAGCCGGGCGGCCGCCCGCCCGAAGTGCAGCTCGTCAGCGATGGCGAGAAATGCCTCGATATGCCGTGTCTCCATGGTGCGCGCCTCACGTATCAGGAACGTGCCTCGTCTGAGATATGCACCTGTATAGCCGCACCGCGCGTCGCCACGGAACGTGACCGTGACGGGCAGGTGAGCAACGACCGAATTCCTGCTCCCCGGTCGGCGTGTTCACGTCACCCGATCGTCATCTGGACCGGCGACCGAGATTGCGAACACGAACGATTCGGCAATCGAATCGCTGACGCCGAATCACTCAATGATCGACCCTAGCGATCCATCTCGGACGGGAATTGATCAATACTTCGTTTCGCGTTGCCGCTGACGTCGACCGAGTGGAACACTTTTTTCGCGGCCAGGAATTGAAAACCCAAGGAGCTCCACAATGACGACCACGGTTGCCAGTCAGCACGACGCCGAATCAATCTTGGCCGAGCTGTTCGCCCCCGATACCCGCCCCGACCCGTATCCGGTCCTGCGCGCGCTGCGCACGGAGTCCCCGCTGATCGTCAAGGGCGGCGATCTCGTCATCATCGCCAATTACGCTGATTGCCAACAGGTGCTGCGCGATCCCAGCGTGCGCAACGACCCGAAGCTGTCGCGCCTGGGCAAAGACCATCCCGAACGGCCGGAATCCCTGCTGTTCCTCGATCCGCCCGCCCATACCCGCATTCGACGCTTGGTCTCGAAAGCCTTCACCCCCAGGGTGATTCGTGCCTCGCAGCCGCAGATCCACTCGATCGTCGACGATCTGGTCGCCGGGATCGCGAGCAAGTCCGAATTCGACGTGATCTCCGATTTCGCCCTGCCGCTGCCGGTACGGATCATGTGCGCGCTGTTGGGGATTCCGCTCGAGGAATTCGACGACTTCGAACCCGCCGCCCGCAGGCTCGGCCGAGTCCTGGACTTCAACCTGGTGGTGCACAACGACGACCTCGACGATGCCGAGGGCGCGCGCAACGAGTTGATGAACTACCTGAAGAACCTGATCACCCGTCGTCGCGGCGATCTCGGCGAGGACCTGCTCTCGCGCCTGATCCAGGTCGAGGAGGAAGGCGAGGTGCTCAGCGAGGGCGAGCTGCTGGCCACCTGTGTGCTGCTGATGGTCGCCGGACACGAGACGACGGCCAACCTCATCGCCAACGGCGTGCACGCCCTGCTGCGCCATCCCGAGCAGCGTGCGCGGCTCGCCACCGATCCCGAACTCGGCATCAGCGCCACCGACGAAGCCCTGCGCTACGACGCGCCCATCCAGTTCGTCATGCGCATCGCGACCCGCGAGATGCAGGTCAGCGGAACGACGGTCACCCCGGGCACCGCCATGCTGGTACTACTGGCCGCGGCCAATCGCGACCCCGCGCACTACCCCGACGCCGACCGCTTCGACGTGACCCGCGGCGCCGCCGACCATCTCGCGTTCTCCGCCGGAGCGCACTTCTGCCTGGCCGCGGCGCTGGGCCGGGCCGAGGGCGCGGCCGCGCTGTCGGCCTTCGCCGGCCGCGTCATCGACCCCGTGCTGGTTCCCGATTCGGTGCACTACCGCCCGAACGTGAATCTGCGCGGCATCCAGACCATGTCCGTCACGCACGGCGGAGTCCGACTCCGCTGATGCCCGATCCGAACGCCTCTTCCACGAGAAAGCCAGTCATGACATCGCACCACCACGGCCTGCGGGCCGGATGGGGGATCGTGCTCGTCGCGGTCACCACGCTGCTGGCCGCCTGCGGCCAGAACAGCTCGACCACCACCGATCCCGACGGACCGGTGAGCATCACGTTCCTGTCCTACTCCTACGGTCAGCCCAACGCGGTCGGCAAAGGGGTCGAGAAGCTGATCGCCGAATTCGAGGCGGCCAACCCGAACATCACGGTGCGTCCACAGTCGGTCCCGACGGCCGACGCGCTGATCAAGCTGCAGAGCGAGGTCGTCGCGGGCAACCCACCCGACGTCGCGCAGATCGGCTGGAGCAAGGTCAACCAGGCCGCGCAGACCCTGCCGCTGCGGCCATTCGAGGACATCGCCTCCGCGCAGGACTGGAGCGACACCATGGCCGGTTTCGTGCCGTCGGTGTTGAAGGCCACCCCCACGGGCACCGACAAGCCGGTCTCGATGCCGTTCCTGATGGCGACCCCGGTGATCTTCTACAACGCCGACCTGTTCCGGGCCGCCGGCCTGAACCCCGATCAGCCGCCCGAGACGATGGCGCAGCTGAAAGAGGCGGGGCTGGCGATCGCGGACAAGACCGACGCGGAGGGCGTCTACGTCTCGGCGGCCGACCCCGGCAAATCCGACTACCTGACCCAGTCGCTGGTCAACAGTGCCGGTGGCGCGCTGGTGTCGGACAGTGGCGAGGTCACGGTCGACTCGGCACCGGTCATCACCGCGCTGTCGACGGTCCAGGACCTGACCACCTCCGGCGCACAGCCCGGCGTCGACTTCGCCTCGGCGATGGGCGCTTTCAGCGCGGGCAAGCTCGGCATGCTGATCACCACCGCGGGTGGTCTGCTCACCCTCGACGAAGCGTCCAAGGGCAAGTTCACCCTGCAGGTCGCACCGTTCCCGTCCTTCGGCGATCAGCCTGCCCGGCCCACCTTCTCCGGCGCCGGGCTGACGATCCTGGCCAAGGACGAGGCCAAGGCGCAGGCCTCGTGGAAATTCGTGCAGTTCCTCACCAGTGAGGAGAGCTTCAAGGTGATCGCCGCGGAGATGGGCTACCTGCCGCTGCGTACCGCCGCCGCGTCCGCCGCCGATCCGCGCCTGGGCTCGGCGGTGCAGCAGCTCGCCGATCTCATGCCGTACACGGCCTTCCCCGGCAAGCAGTCCAACCAGGGCGTGGTGATTCTGCAGGACGAGGCGGTGGAGCCGATCGTGCTGCGCGGCGCCGATCCCGCCGACACCTTGAAGGCCGCCGCCACCAAGATCCGCTCGCTCAACTAGTCACACCACCCATAGAGAGACAGCAGGTTGTCACACAAGGTTTTCGCCGCCACGCCGTCGGAGAGCATCCCGAACGGTGCCGCCCCGAACAAGATCGGTCTCACGGTCAATCCGTGGGCGGGCAAGCAACTCCTGAAGTCCGATTTCGAGGAGATGCGCGAATTCCTCGACGAGGCCGCCGCCGCCGGATTCGGCTACGCCGAGATCGGCGGTTGCGGGCTCGGTGTGGTGATCGGCGGAAAGGTACAGCGCGCGCGCATCGACGCGTTGCGCGCTGCACTGGCCGGGTGCCCCTTGCAGCTCACCCTGCACAGCTCCTGGCATTCCTCCGGCCGCACCGGCAATCTCCTCGATCCCGCGAGCGCACGGGCCCAGTCGCTCGGGCTGCTGGCGGATCTGGAGATCGCCGGTGCGATCGGCGCCGAAGTGCTGGTCTATCACGCCGGGGTGTTGCCCAATCGCTACAGCGACGGCGAGGAACTGACCGCGGGCATGGCCACCGAACGCACCATGCTGCGTGATCTGGCCGAGGAGGCGGGCGCGCGCGGGGTCATGATCGCGGTCGAGAACCGGGCACCGACCCCGGCGGTGCTCACCCGCCGCTCCTACGGGATGCGGCTGGACGCGGTAGCCGAGCAGGTGGCCCTGATCGACCATCCCGCCGTGTCGATGTGCCTCGACATCGGCCACGCCTTTCTGGCGGCCAGCTACCTGAACTTCGACTTCTCGGCCGCGATCGCCCAGGTCGCCCCCGCTGTCGGCCACATCCATCTGCACGACAACTTCGGCCGGATGGCGCGCAGGCCCGAGGCCGGCCCCTACGAACTCGAGCTGCTCGGCGAAGGCGATCTGCATCTGCCGCCCGGCTGGGGCGCGATCCCGCTGACCGAAGTGTTCAGCACCGCCTTCCCCCGCGATCCGGCGATCATCGTCGAGATGGGCCACGCCAGGCACTACGCCGAGGCGCTGGCGACCACCCGCGCACTACTGGCCGTGCGGAACGGCTCATGACCCTCACCCTCGCGCCGCCCAAGCCTCGGGCCGACGGCCGCACCCAGTCCGGCGTCGCCTGGCTGTACTTCTCGCCGGTCATGCTCTCGATCATCGTCTGGGTCTACGGCCCGCTGGTGTTCACCGCGGTGCTCAGCTTCCTGGACTGGAATCTGGTCGCGCCCGACATCGAGTGGAACGGCCTGACCAACTACCACACCCTGCTCACCCAGCCGGAATTCGGCAACGCGGCCTGGAACACCGTGAAGTACGCGCTGTGGGTGCTGCCGTTCGCGACCGTCGTCCCGTGTGCGCTGGCCATCGCCCTGTGGAAGCGGCCGGGCCGGACCAGCGAGTTCTACCGGATGCTGCTGTTCCTTCCGGTGGTCCTCGCGCCGGTGGCGAACGCGCTGTCCTGGCAGTTCATTCTCGACCCACTGCACGGCACCTTGAACCAGGTCCTCGGGATCCTCGGCGTCGAGCCGGTGAACTGGCTCGGCGATCCGGCCACCGCGCTGCCGACCATCGTCGCGGTCACGGCGCCGAAGGTGGTGGCGCTCAACACCTTGCTCTTCGGCGCCGCCCTGGCCAACGTCGATCGCCGGACCGTCGATGCCGCGCGCCTCGACGACGCCACCGAGGGCGAGATCACCCGCGCGATCATCCTGCCCCAGCTGCGGCGCCCGTTCATCCTGCTCGGGCTGCTGTCGATGGTGGTGGTCTGGCCGTGGCTGTTCACCAATATCGGCGTCCTCACCAGGGGCGGACCGAGCGGTGCCACCGACAACGTCTACTACCGGCTCTACACCTACGGCTTCACCTTCTTCGACGCGGGCACCGCCTCGGCGGCCGCCATCGTCATCGCGGTCGTCTTCGGTCTGCTGCTGACCTTCAGTTCCCTGCTCTCGAGGAGATTCCGTGCGACGCGGTGACGCGATAGGTCGGCACGCGCTGGTGATCACCGCGATCGTGGCGATGTTGTTCCCGGTGGTCCTGGCGCTGGCCACGTCGTTCAAACCGGTGACGACGATCTTCGATCTCAATCCGATCCCGGTGCCCGCGAGCCTGGAGAACTACGACCTGGCGCTGGGCCGGTTCCCGATCGGCCGGTTGCTGTTCAACACGTTCGTGATGGCCATCGGCGTGACCGTGACGACGATTCTCGTCGCGCTGCCGGGGGCGTATGCCCTCGTGCGTTTCGACCGGGCCCGCGGGCGCGGTCTCGTGCTGGTCGCCGTCGGCGCCTCGCTGCTGATTCCGCCGCAGGCGTTGATCATTCCGCAGTTCCTGATGACCACGCGGCTGGGTTGGCAGGGCCACACGATCGGAGTGATCATTCCGCAGCTGGGCGTCAGCGCGCTGGCGCTGCTGCTGCTGCGCGACCACATTCGCGCGATACCGCAATCGCTGATCGGCGCGGCGGTACTCGAAGGCGCGACGTCGTGGGAGATCCTGCGGCACGTGGTGCTCGGCCTGCTGCGCCCGGCGCTCGGCGCGGTGGCGATCCTGCTGTTCATCAGCACCTGGAACGAGTTCCTGTGGCCGCTGCTGGTGATGCCCGATCCGGAGGACACCACGATCCAGCCGGGTCTGGCGCTGTTCCTCGGCCCGGAGAGCTCCCAGTACGGGCCCATGCTGGCCGCCTCGATGCTGGCCTCGCTGCCGGTCGTGGCGATCTATGTCCTGGCGTCGCGACGCATCGCGGACGCCTTCCTTCACTCAGGGGTGCGGTAAACGAAATGACCAGTCTCAGTGTGACCGAACCCGCGACCGTGAGCACCGCGGCCGACCTGTCGGCCGGTGTGCTGCTCGACGGCGTCACCAAACGCTACGACGACGACAGCCCGGCGCTGGACGTGGATCGCCTGCACATTCCGGGGCAATCGCTGACGGTGCTGGTCGGTCCGTCCGGGTGTGGCAAGTCGACGGCACTGGGCGTGGTGTCCGGCCTGATCCCGCCCACCGACGGGCGGGTGCTCATCGACGGCACCGACGTCACCGACGTGTCGCCGGGACGGCGCGGGGTCTCGATGGTGTTCCAGGACTTCGCGCTGTATCCGCACATGACGGTCGAGCGCAACATCTCGTTCGGCCTGCGGTTGCAGGCCAAGCACGATCGAAAGTCCGGGCTCGATCGCGTCGAGATCGAACGCCGGGTGGCACAGGCGTGCGACAGCCTCGGACTCAGCGAGCTGCGCCATCGTCGGCCTGCGCAACTCTCGGGTGGTCAGCGCCAGCGCGTCGGGCTGGCCCGCGCCATCGTGCGGCAACCGAAGGTGCTGCTGCTCGACGAGCCGCTCTCGGCGTTGGACGCTCAGCTGCGCCAGCAGGCGCGAGTGGAGCTGGTGCGGTTGCACCGCGAGCTGGGCAACACGGTCGTGCTGGTCACCCATGACCAGCTGGAGGCGTTGTCGATGGCGACCCACCTGGTGGTGATGAACAATGCCAAGGTGCTGCAGGTCGGCAGCCCGGCGGAGGTCTATCGGCGGCCGCTGGACCTGTTCGTCGCGACCTTCCTCGGCAGTCCGCCGATGAACTTGGCGACGGTGACGCTCAACGAGACCCACGACGCGCTGACCGGCCCCGGATTGACCGCGTGGCTGGCCGAACCGGTCCTCGATGTGCCCGACGAGCTTCGACTCGGCTGGCGACCTGGGGACGGCACCCTCGAATCCGACAGCGCGACAAGGCCATCGGGGCTCTCGGTGCACGGCGTCGTCGATCTGGTCGAGTTCACCGGCGACACCAAGATCGCGCAGTGCACCGGCCCGTCGGGCCGCTGGGCAGTGACGGTGCCCGCCAACGGACCGGCCCCCGCGGTCGGCGAATCGGTCCGCGTGCACGTCCCCGCGGACCGACTGCACCTGTTCGACCCGGCGACCGGGGCACGAGTCGAGGCCGCCGATGCACCTGCTGATCACCAACGATGACGGCTACCGCGCGCCCGGGCTCCGGGCGTTGGCGGAGAGTGCGCGCGCGCTCGGGGTGGACGCGACCGTGGTCGCCCCGAGCGCGCCGATGTCGGGGGCCGGGCAGTCCCGGCGCAGCGGCGTCGCGGCGGACTGGGCATGGGCCGAACCGGTCGCGGGGATCCCGACGATCCAGGTGAATTCGACCCCCGCGGCGTGCGTGGTCTTCGCGCTGACCTCGGGCCTGGTGGCACCGGTCGACCTGTGCCTGAGCGGAGTGAACGCGGGCGAGAACCTCGGCGCCACCCTGAATGTCAGCGGCACCTATGGGGCCGTGCGGGAAGCCGCCGCGCGCGGAGTGCCCGGCATCGCGTTCTCGCGCGAGTTCGGCGGGCCCTGGGCCGAACCCGAGGGCTGGGACTGGACCTGGGTGCCGGATGCCACCAGCCGGATCCTCGCCACGCTGCTGGCCGCGCGCACGGGCTGGTTCACCGCCAACGTCAATCTCTCCGGCACCGACCGTGGCGCCGATCCGGCCTACACCAGGATCAGCCGCGCCCTGTACTACACCGACACCTACGACCTCGCCCGCGGCATCATCCGCAGCTCGATCGGCTACCGCCTCGAGGACCTGGCCCCCGACGACGACATCACCGCCTTCGCCGAGCACAAGCGCACCAGCATCACTCTCGTGCGGCGGGACTGAACCGCACTGCCGACCGGTGCTCGCGCACGGTCGGCGGATCACCCGCGAGCGACGGGCGCGAACGCCGCCGACCGCAGTGCGGACTTGACGATCTTGCCGCCGGGATTACGCGGCAGCGGCTCGGTACGCACCGAGAAATACTGGGGCACCTTGAAATCGGCGAGAAGTTCACGCAGGTGTCCGAGAACGGCGCGCTCGTCGAACTCGACACCGGGCAGCGGGACCACCACCGCGCCGACCTTCTCCCCCATCATGTCGTCGGGGACTCCGACGACCGCGGATTCGCCGATGCCAGGGGCGCCGGCCAGGGCGTTCTCGACCTCGACGCAGTACACGTTCTCGCCGCCGCGGTTGATCATGTCCTTGGCGCGATCGGCGATCGAGAGCAGACCCCGATCGTCGAGGCGGGCGAGATCACCGGTGCGCAGCCAGCCGTCGACGAAGCTCGCGGCGGTCGCCTCCGGGTTGTTCCAGTATCCGGCGACGACATTGGCGCCGCGGATGAGTAGTTCGCCGACTCCGCTGACCGGGTCGGGCGCGTCGATGGCCAGGTCGACGATCGGTGCGGCGAATCCCACCGACTCCGCGTGCGCGAGGGCCCACTCGTGCGGCAGATAGGTCGAGATGGACGAGGTCTCGGTGAGGCCGAACCCATTGGCCAGGCGGGCGTTCGGGAAGTGCGCGGCGATCTGGTGAACCAGGGCGGGGGCGACCGGCGCCCCGCCGTAGGCAACGCGGTCGACTCCGCTCAGATCGAATTCGCCGATGTTGGGTTGCCGGAAGGCCAGGTAGTAGATGGCGGGAGTGTTGGTGAGCGAGGTGATCCGCTCCTCGACGATCGAGCGCAGGAATTCCTGGATTCCGAAGCGCGGCAGGATGATCGTGGCACCGCCGATCGCCAGCTGGGGGATCAGCTGGCTGTTGCAGGCGGTGACATGGAACAGCGGCACCGAGACCAGATTGCGCAGGATCGCGCCCTCGTCGGCGGCGATCCCGGCCAGTCTGCGGACGTTCTCGACGGTGGCGAGCAGGTTGCGGTGCGTGGTCATCGCGCCCTTGGGGCGTCCGGTGGTGCCGCTGGTGTAGAAGATCGCGGCCAGATCATCGAGGTGGGCGTCGTCATAGACGTACGGGGCACCGTGCGGCAGCACGCCGCCCGGAGGCAGGGTGAGCGTGGCGGCGGAATCCGCGAGGACATAGGCGATCTCGGGCTCGGCGAAGCGCGTGTTGACCGGCACCGTTACAGCGCCGGCGAGCATCGTACCGAGAAAGCCCACCACCCAATCGGTTCCGGCATCGAGCAGACAAGCGACGCGGTCTCCCGGCCGGACACCCTGGTCGCGCAGTCCGCCCGCGACGCGCGTCGCACGCTCCCACAGCTGCCGGAACGACAGCCGCTCGCCACCCACCTCGACCACGGCTTCGCGCGCGGGCCACCTCTCGACGGTGCTGCGCAGCATGGCGATCAGCGACTCGGGCAGGTCCGTGTACTGCGCGACCCCGTGCTCGTCGCGGTGGATCCCGCCGGTCTCGAACGGCTCGACGATCACGACGATTTCCGGCCCGCCGCGTCGAACAGGGCCCGCATGTTCGCCTCGGCGAAGAACTCGCGACCGCTGAGCCCACCGGCCATCATCCGGAACCACTGCGTGGTGTGTGCCGGGCTGCTGGGCAACGCCCGCATCACCTCGACGTGCTTGTCCGGCAGGACCAATCGCGAGGACTCACAGGTGAACCGGTACATCGGCTTGCTCGACTTGTCCCGCTGCGCCTGGTAATCGGCGAGCGCTTCGCTCAGTGGTCGCGCACCGGACAGGCCCTCGTGTGCCCGCTCGGCGAGCAGGTCGGCGTAGGTGAACGCGTCGCTGATGCCGAGACCGGTGAACGGGTCCTTGTGGTAGCCGGCGTCGCCGACCAGCGCCCAACCGGGGCCATGTGATTCACGGTAGAAATTCTCCGGATAGCGGGCGATGGTGAACCGCTCGGCGCGTTCGCCGGAATCGAGTAGTTCGGCCAGGTCGGGGGCGGTCTCCTTGAACGCCAGGTGGAAGTTGCGTTCGACGTCGGTGCGGAATTCGGCGAACCGGTCGACGTACTGCACGCACCAGATCAGGGTCTTGCCGTCATGGGTCGGCCATCCGCCGACCGCCTGCTCGTCGCCGATGCGCAACTGGCTCTGGATGTCCAGGCCGGTCCAGTAGGAGTACGCGGTGAAGGTCTCCCCTGCGATCACCTCGTACTTCTCGGCACCGGTGAGCTTGGCGACGGTCGAGGCGTACCCGTCGGCGCCGATGACGAGGCGGGCGTGCTCGGTGACGAGGTGACCGTCGCGGTCGCGCCCGACGATCCCGGTGACGGTCTCGCCCTCGCGCACCAAGTCGAGCACGGTGATCCCCTCGCGCAGGTCGACTCCGGCCGCGCGGGCCGCGTCCTGGAGCAGCGCGTCGAGCACGATGCGCCGCGGCGCGTAGGTCTCGGCGATGCCGTCGATCGGGTCGGCGAAGCCGGCGAACCGGGCGTCCCCGTAGGACATGGTGATCGAGGTGATCGGCGTACAGCCGGTGGCGATCAGCCGGTCGAGCAGGCCCCAGTCACGCAATCGCGCGAGACCGCCTTGGCGCAGCATGTGGGTCGAGACGGCATCCCGGGGAAAGCTCGCCTGATCGACGCAGAGCACGCGGTAGCCGCGCCGCGCGAGCAGCATCGCGACCGTGGCACCAGCGCAGCGCGCCCCTACGACAATGACATCGTGCACAATTCCGGCCTTTCAGCAGCACAGGGGTTTTCAGGCGTCGAGCACGAGACGATCCGTGCGGGCCCGGGAGACGCAGATCATCATGGTTTCGCCCGATTCCCGCTCCTGCGGGGTCAGGATCGAGTCGCGGTGGTCGATCTCGCCCTCGAGGACCGGGGTCTCGCAGGTCGCGCAGGTACCCTCCCGGCACGACCACAGCACATCGGCACCGGCGCGCTCGAGCGCGTCGAGGACCGTCTCCTCCGCGGGAACCTCGATGGTCCGGCCGGAGCGGCGCAGGACCACTGTCATCGGACGGTCGGGGCCGGTCTCGATCTCCCTGGGGTGAAATCGCTCCACTCGCAACACATCCGGAGCGCAGGACTTCTCGACCGCGTCGAGCAGCGGCTCGGGACCACAGCAGTAGACGAGGGTGCCTGTCGCCACCGGATCGAGGATCTCGGCCAGCGGGATCAGCCCGCACTCGTCCTGAGGGTAGCGGCGCACCCGTTCGCCGTAGGCCGCCAACTCACCGGCGAAGGCCATCCGCGCTGCACTGCGCCCCCCGTAGTGCAGCTGCCAGGCGGCACCACGCCGGTCGAGCTCACGCATCATCGGCAGCAGCGGGGTGATCCCGATCCCACCCGCGATCAGCACATACCGGTCGGCGGCGGCCAGGGGAAAGTTGTTGCGCGGCTCCCGGATCTCGAGCAGCGTGCCCGGGCGCACCTTCTCGTGCAACCACGCCGATCCACCCCGCCCCTGCTCTTCCAACAGCACCGCGATCCGATAGCTGTCCCGGTCGCCGGGATCACCACACAGGGAGTACTGCCGCACCACCCCATCGGGCAGCACCACATCCACATGCGCCCCCGGTTCCCAGGGCGGCAACGGTGCCCCCGCCGGGTCGATGAGCACAAAAGACAACACGCCTTCTGCCTCGTAGGAAATGGACCGAATTCGCACAATCGCGCTGATCACACGAACGAGTCTGGCAGGATCACCCGGCCTACAGCGGATTGATTTCGTCCACGAATGGCCGGATTACGAAGTCGGCGTCACGAGCCTCTCGGCGGATGCTGCCGCCGCCGAGACGCCGAGGACGGACAGGGCGTGGTTGGGGAACTTGCGACCGGGTAAGTGCGCATCGACCGTCACCGATCCATCGAGGAGGGCCATGTCGCCGCTGTCGAAGCACCCAACACCGCCGGTACCAGGGCCGGAGCCGACGACACACGTGCCGGGACGGCCGCCGACCACGTCGGTTCCCGCAGTCGGTTCCGTTGCGGTGGCCCGACGGTCGTCGGGTCAGTCCTCCTCGACGAGCGGCTCGCCCGCGGCGGCGCGGCGCACCTTCTCGCGACCGTTGTCTTCCTCGGTGCGCCCCTTGCGCCAGTAGCCGGTGAAGGTGATCGACTGCTTGTCGATCGCGCGGTCTCGGACGAGGTGGCGCCGGGTGAACTTCACCAGGTCCGATTCGCCGGAGATCCAGGCGTAGGGCGCACCGTCGGGGAATTCGGCGGCGCGCACGGCGTCGACCACAGCCTCGCCGCGCGCCCGGTCGCCGCGAGGCACCCACTCGATCCGCACATCACCGCTGGTCTGGAACCGCTGCTCGTCCTCGACGCCGGCGACCTCGACGAACGCACGCAGGGTGGTACCGCACCCGAGCTGTTCGACGATCGCGCCGATCGCCGGGATCGCCGTCTCGTCACCGACCAGCAGCTGCCAGGCGGCACCGGCCTGCGGGCTGTAGAGCGCGTGCGGCGGGCACAGGAACCCGATCTCGTCACCGGCAGCGGCGCGCGACGCCCATTCCGAAGCGGGTCCGGCGTGCTCGGGGTGCAGGACGAAGTCGATGTCGAGCTCACCGAGTTCAGGGCGCACGGCCCGGACCGTATAGGTGCGCATCGGCGGACGGGTGTCGTCGGGCATGGCCAGATACTGCTGATACCAGCTCATCACCCCCGAGTCGGCGTCCAGCGGCGGCGGCACCACCGGCCGTTGCTGGCCCGGCAGCGGAAAGAACACCTTCGTGTACTGGTCGGGCCCCACATCGACGAGCGCGGCGGGGTCGTCACCGAGCAGCGTGATCCGCACCATGCGCGGGGTCAGCCGCCGCATTCGCCGCACCCGCAGCGACACGTAGGCCATGGTCGGACGTCGCACAGTCTCAGTTCCCATTAGGCCAGGCTAACCTCTCCTGCCACGATAATGCGAGCACGCCGGTTCGACCTGTGCGAATCCACGGGGCGCGGATCAGCGGCGGCACTCACGATCGGCGCGTCCAGATCTCCAACCGCGACGAAGACCAGCGAAGAGCACGGCACCGGAACGAGGTCCTCAGCCGCGATGCGACCCCCCTGACGAACGAATACGTTCACCCTCATCGCGCGGTCGCGGACGCGGTAGCAGCCTCAGCGGCCGATATTTTCGAGACCGCCGGGTCAGTCGCAGCCTTCGAGGGTCGCCCCAGCCAGCTCCTCGACCACATCCGCAACGGCACGACGGGCACGCATCGTCTCGACCTGGCGCCGGGCGCCGTTACCCCGCGCGCTCACCGCGTCGATCGCGGCGAGGACGAACGGGAGGTCGCCACTGGCACGCAGTGCGGGCTCGATTCCGGCGACGAGCTCGGCCAGCAACATACGGTGCGGCAGGACCCGGCCATCGACGGGATCGAGTCCATCGCCGTCCAGACCTGAGTGCGCGGAGTTCCAGTAGGCGGCACGCAGGATCTCGCCCGGCACCGGTGGCGCTGGTTCGCCCCGGGCGATCCGCGCGCGACCCATCATGACGATGCCCCTGATCAACGCGGCCAGCAGCGCGGATTCCTCGGCAGTCGCGGGAACGTCGCTGACGCGGATCTCGACGGTCGGGAAGGTCTCCGAGGGGCGGACGTCCCAGTACACCATCTTGTTGTCGAGGATGTTCCCGCTGGCGCGCATCATCGCCACGATCCGGTCGTAGTCCTCGACGGAGCTGAAGTGCGGCGGCGGACCGGCACTGGGCCAGCGCCGCCACAGAATGCTGCGCCAGCTCGCGTAGCCGGTCTCGCTGCCGCGGTAGATCGCGGAATTGGCGGTCAGGGCCAGCAGCATCGGCAACCAGGGACGCACGTGATTGCTGACCGCGACGGCGGTCTCGCGATCGGGTACTTCGACGTGCACATGGCAGCCGCACAGCCCCTGCTCATGGGCGAGCATGCCGAAGGTGTGCGCGATCCGCTGGTAGCGCGGTGTATCGGTCACCGGATAGCCCTCGGGCACGGTGGGCGGCACCGCCACGGCCAGGAGGCGGACGCCGTGGTCGGCCGCACACTCGGCGACGCGGCGCCGCGCGGTGCGCAACTCCCCCAGCAGTTCGCCGATGTCGGAGTGCACCGAGCTGCTGGTCTCGACCTGACAGCTCGTCAACTCCAGCTGCAGGTCGATCCCGGCGCGCTTCGCTGTCTCGGCGACCTCGGTGTTCTTCGGCGCCGGCGCACCAGTGGCGGGGTCGGTGAGCAGGAACTCCTCTTCGACGCCGACGGTCGGCACCTCGACCTGCCCGCCCATGCCGATCCTCCTCCGCGACAGCACTTCCCGGTTCATTGGTGCCTCGGACCGGGCAATGCCGCCGATACCCGAGGGTGCTCGGGCGGTACCCGCGACCGCACCGCTCAAACAGCGCGGGGACGGCCACCTACCAGCTGGTGCCGCCGAGGCCCCAGGCCTCGAGTTCGGCGGCGATGTGGGCGCGGAGTTTGTCCTCGTCGCCGAAGTGGTCGGGGTGGATGCCGAAGAAGGTGATGGTGAGCTTGTCGTCGTACTCGACCGCCCAGGCGGCGACCGCGGGGCCCTGACGACGGCGTTCGGCGGCGCTGCGACCCTGCATGATGGCGCGGATGGCGAAGGATTCGGCACGTCGACCGGCGATCTCGATGACGCTGTCGGGAGCGGCGCCCAGATTGGAGACGGTGGTGTCGGGGCCCGCGATCGCACGCATCATCGTGGCGATCACGCGGTCGGGCAGCAGGCGGACGAGCGGTTGCAGGTTGTCGGTGAGTTTGTCCTGTCCGGCGGCGGCGTAGCGAGTGAACGCCTCTTTGCTCAGCGTTCTGATCTGCTGGAGGCCCGCGTCGGGGGCGATGGGGTCCAGCACCCGGATCCAGACGCCACCGGAGGCATTGGCGCGCTCGTCACCGGCTTCGCGTTTGCTCACCGCGATGCAGACACGCAGCCCTTCGGGCCCGACCGGTGCGCCGGATCGCTGCACGATGCCGCCGAGCAGAGCGGTGAACAGGCTGTTGCCGGTGCCGTCGAACGCGCGGGCCTGTTCGGTCCAGCGGGCCCGGTCGACGTCGACGATGGCGAGGGTGGTGTCCGGGCCGTCGGTGGCCAGGTCGCGCACGCGGGGCGGGCGGGCCGCGGCGGGAGTCCGGTTGTCGCGGGTGCGCCAGAGTTCGGTGGCGATCACACGGGCGGCCGAAGCCGCCGCGCCGAGCTGGGCGAGCGCGTCCTTGGCGTCCGCGCGCCAGCGTGGGCGGGCCAGGACCTCGGCTTCGGTGGGCAGGATGCTGGCCGAGCTGCCCGCGTTCGCGGCGGCGAGGGCGTTGTAGAGGCCGTGGCCGTCGGCGACCATGTGTGAGATCAGCAGCGACAGGGCGAATTTGCCCGAGGTGGTGCGCACCCCGATCAGTTGCCAGCCGCGACCGCCGATGGGGTCGAGGTCGGCGGCGCGCAGGGTGCGGTCGGCCCACGCACCGATCTCGGCGTCGGCGATCGGGTCGGGGTCGATCCGCAGCACCGGCGGATGCGGTGAGCGCACCCACCGGTGGCGCGCGAACGGCACGACCGCGCGCACCACCTTGCGGCTCAGCGATCCGGCGGCGAGCTGGTCGCTGAAACGCGCCAGCTCGGTGGGGTCGGGTTCGGTGCCGAACACCCACGCGTACTGGATCGGCGCCGACCAGCCGAAGAGCTGTTCGGCGAGAAGATATGACTCGTCTGCCCCGGCAACACGGTTCATTTCGAAAGGCTAACCAGGCTCGGGTGCCCCCGCATCTCGGCGGAGCCCGAAAGCGAGCTTCACCACATCCGGTGCTCGACACCCCAGCCGTCGAGCTCGGCGGCGAGCAGTTCGCGCAGGTCGTCCGGGCGGGGGAAGTGCTGCTCGTCGAAAGCGGCGACGGAGAAGGTCCACACGTCACCGGTGCGCATCGCCCAGGACTGCACGCCGTCGCCGAAACGGTAGGGCTCGGCCGGATCGACGCCCTGCGCGATGCCGCGGAAGGCGACCGCGCTCGCGGAAATGCCACCGAGGCACCGGAGTTCGTCGGCGAAGTCGCCGAGGTTGGAGGCCACCACATCGGGCATGCCCGAACCCGCGGTCGCCGCGCGCACGACCAGCCCGGTCGGCAGCAGGGACACCAGCGGCAACAGGTGGACATGCGGCGCGCGCTCCCCCGCCGACAGCCGGGTGAAGGCCTCCTTGCACTGGCGACGCAGTGGGCCGAGGTCACCGCCGGGCGGCAGGTCCTCGGTGAGCAGCACCGAAACTCCCGCGGTGGCGTTGCCGCGGGCGTCGTCGTCCTGGCCGCGTCTGCTCACCGGAACACCCACTTTCAGCGCTGTGCTGTACCCGGAGGCGCGCAGGGCACCGGCCAGGATGGCGATGAACAGCGTGTTGGTCGTTCCGCCGTGCTGCCCCGCGACCGACTCCCAATGCGCCGCGTCGACGCTCACCGTGGCCCAGGAATTCCGTGCCAGCGGGGAACGCACGTGCGCCCGCGGTGTGGCGGGGCGTTCGTCGCCGGGAGCGTCCGAACCGCGATGGCGTGTGAATGCCACCGCGGCCCGGCCGATTCCGAGTCCTGCGGCGGCGACCTGGCCGACACCGTCCACAGCGTCCAACGCGGTGTCGCGCACGGCATCGACAAGCCGATCGGCCGACCAGGAGATGACCGGTCGGCGGTAGCCCGCATCCTCCGCAGCGGCGGAGGGTGGCGGGCTGTCGACAGGCGAGTGGGCCAGTGGGTCGGTGGGGGTGCCGGTGAGGGCCGCTGCCGCGGCGGTGACCATGGTCCGGCCGTCGGCGATCAGATGGAGTGCGGTCAGCGACAGGACGAAGCCACCGTCGGCGATCGGGGTTCCGCGCAGGCGCCACGCCGGCCCACGTTCGGGGTCGAGAGGCGAGCTGTACAGCTCTGTGCCGGACCAGGATTCGACTTCATCGACCAGGATCTCGCCCTGGTCGACGAGCAGTTCGGGTGCGAAGTCGGCGTGTACCCAACGGTGTCTCGCGAAGGGTGTCCGCGCCCGGATCAGCCGGCGGTTGAGCACGCTGTGGCGCAGTCGCTCAGCGAAGGTCTCGAGGTCGGCACGCGGCGGGACCGCGGGGAACCGCCAGAGGATCTGCAGGACCACCGACCAGCCGAAGGCCTCGCGCACCAGCCAATAGGTGGTGTCCTCGGGCTGCATACGCGCCACAGCCGCCATCAGCGATCACCTCGCCGGGCCGGGCCGCCTTCCTCGGCATGTTCTTCGATCAGGTCGGCGCAGTGGCGTACCGCCTGTTCGGGGGTGATCAGTTCGGCGGCCAGCTCGCGCGCGGTCCGCGCCCGTTCCGGGGTGAGGACGGCGGTCATCTCGGTGACGAGGGTGTCGGCGGTCAGGCCCTTCAACCGGGTGGCCGAGCCGATGCCGTGGCGCGCGCACTGGGCACCCCAGTACGGCTGGTCCGAGCCCACCCAGCACACCAGGCTCGGAATCCCGGCGCGCAGCACCGCCGCCGTTGTCCCGGCGCCGCCGTGGTGCACCGCCGCCCGGCACAGCGGCAGGATCCGTTCGTGATCGAGCGCGCCGACGACCCGCACGTCGGCGCGTTCGGTCACCTCGAGCCCGGCCCAACCGTTGCTGATCAGCGCGCGCACGCCCAGTCGCGCGCAGGCTCGCACCATCGCGTCCACCACCGCCGCCGGATCGGGCACCGGCATGCTGCCGAATCCGAAGTAGACCGGCGGGGTACCCGCCGCGATCCACTCCAGCAGGTCGGTGTCGCCGGTGTCGGCGCCGATGCGGGCGCGCTGCTCGGCGGCCAGGCCGAGGAATCCCACGAAGGGTCGCAGGTCGGACCACTCGTCCACCAGTTCCGGACACAGTCGCGGATCGTAGGCCTGGATCTCGAGCCGGTCGGTCGGCGCACGCGGCACCGTTCCGGCGACGCCGAGTTCGCGGCGCAGCGCGTTCTGCCGGTCCTTGGTCAGCAGCCACATCGCGCTCTCGGTGAGCCACCAGCTCGCACGGTTCGCCACCGGCGGCAGTCCCGACAGCGCGGCGGGCACCGGCGAGACGGAGCCGTTGGGCCGGATCGGCGCGTGGTGCAACGAGATACACGCCGCGCCGGTGGCCTCGGCGAAGGGCGCCGCGATCTGCTCGGTGACGAAACCGGTGACGATGGCCTGAGCACCGGTGTGCAGTTCGGCCATGTCCGCGACCGCCTGCGACCACCCCAGATCACGGACCTCGGTGAAGGCCTGCCACCGCTGACGCGGTCCGCCGGTGCGCAGCTTCGTGCGCACCACCTCGGAGTTCATGTGCGCGTGGGTGTCGTAGCCGAACGGCGCGGTCGCCAGTCCGGCCGACGCGACGAACTCGCACAGATTCGGCGGCGCCCCGACGAGCACATCGTGGCCGCGACGCTGCAGTTCCGAACCGACGACCACAGCAGGCTGGACATCTCCGCGTGTTCCGTTGAACGCGAGTAGAAACCTCATCGATCTCCCTGCCTCGAGATACGAGCACGGTAGGCGAAACAGGCAGCAATGGACCAGCATCCCCCCGCCATCTGTGAGATGGAGCACCCGGCGCCGCGCTCACCGCGCGCGTTGCCCGCCGATCTGGTTACGGTGGATTTTCTCGACCCCCTGGTAGCCGTACTGCGAGGAGCTCGATGGAATTCGTACTCGCGTTCACCGGCAGCCGCGGTGACGTGCAGCCCGGCTTGGCGCTCGGCGTGCAATTGCGGGCGCTCGGCCACGACGTGACAATGGCCGTTCCGCCGAATCTGGCCGATTTCTGTCGACGTGCCGGAATTCCCACCCGGGAATTCGGCGCCGACACGAAAGAATTACTCGATTCCGCGCTGGTGTCGAGTGAACTGAAATCGGCCAACCCGCTCACCCGCCTGCGCGCACTGGCCCGGCTGACCGTGCGCGACGGTCGCCGGACCCAGACCGAACTCCTGGAACTCACAGCGCACGCGGACGCGCTGATCGGCGGCAGCGTCGGTCAGGAACGACTGCTGAACGTGGCCGACGCGCGTGGCATTCCCTACGTACCCCTGCACTACTGTCCGTTGCGCCGCAACAGCGTCGCCTCGCTGCTGCCGCTGCGCGCGGCGCCGGGCCGCGCGCACCATCTCAGCTGGACCGCGCTCGAGCAGCTGACCTGGCTCGCGACCCGCTCGGCCGAACGCGAACTCGCCGCCGACCTCGGGCTCCCACCGCCGACGAGCCCGCCCGCCACGCGGATCGCCCAGCGCGGGGTCCCCGAGATCCAGGCCTACGACCCCGTGCTGTTCCCCGGGCTGGCGCAGGAGTGGGGGCACGACCGGCCGCTGGTCGGATTCCTGGACCTCACCCCGCAGACCCGCGCCATGATCGGCGAGGACAGCACCGATCTCGATGACTGGCTCGGTGCGGGGTCACCGCCGCTCTACGTCGGTTTCGGCAGCATGACGATCGCCGACCCGGACCGGCTGGCCCGCACCTTCACCGAGGTCGCCGATGCACTCGGGCTGCGTCTGCTGGTCGCCGCGGGCTGGAGTGAGTTCATGGCGGGTGAGTCCAGTGACCGGGTCCGCGTGGTGCGCGCCGTCGATCACGCGACGGTGCTGCCGCGCTGTGTCGCGGCCGTGCATCACGGTGGCGCGGGCTCGACCGCCGCCGCACTGCGCGCCGGAATCCCGGCGCTGGTCTGCTGGATCGGGGCCGATCAGCCGATGTGGGGGCGCAGGCTCGACGCGCTCGGCATCGGTGTGGGTCTCCCGGTCACACGGCTCGACCGCGTCACCCTCACCCGCGCGGTGCGCGAGCTGCTTCGCCCCGAACGCGCCGTCGCCGCGCGGCGCGTGGCGTCGGCGATGGTGGCACCGCACGAGGCCGTGCGCGCCGCAGCCGCGCTCGTCGAAGTCTCGGCCCGCACGCCTGTCGGTGCAGGCCCGTACCGCCCGTCCCGCCCGTCCCGTGGAGGAGTCCGATGAACCCGCCCTCGCTGTCCGTGGTGATCCCCGCCTACAACGAGGAGGAGATCATCGGCGAGTGTCTGACCCGGCTGGCCGAGCAGCGTGAGCACATCGCCGAAGTGCTCGTGGTGGACAACAACTCCACCGACCGCACGACCGAGATCGTGGCCGAGCAGGCCGCGCGCTGGCCCGCGATCCGGTTGATCGGCGAAGCCGAACAGGGACTCGTCCACGCCCGCAACCGCGGCCTCGACAGCGCGGTCGGCGATCTGATCGCCCGCATCGACGCCGACACCCTCGTCCCCCCGGACTGGGCCCGCCAGATCGTCGACTTCTTCGCCGCGGACACATCGGGCCACTGGGCCGCCGCGTGCGGTCGCGGCCAGGCCTACGACCTCCCCTACGGCGACACCGTCGGCACCCTGCGCCAGCGGTGGCGCGAGCGAAAGGCGCACCGGGTCAAGCAGGTTCCCGTGCTCTACGGCTCGAACATGATCCTGCGACAGCACACCTGGGCACTGATCCGTGACCGGGTCGCCATGCGCCGCGACGTCTTCGAAGACGTCGACACCGGCCTCTGCGTCACCGAGGTCGGTGGCCGCAACGCCTTTCTCCCCACCATCACCGTCGGCGTCGCCCCCCGCCGCATGGCGACCGGGATGGTCTCCTTCACCCGCTACATGTCCTGCCTGCCCCGCACCCTGCTCCTGCACAAGCGCTACGGCCTGGCCCTCGGCGCCGCCACCGTCTACCTCCCCCCGATCATCGTCCTGCACGCCGCCCGCCTGGTCCTGCTGCGCACCTACGACACCCGCACCGGCCGCTTCGCCCCCACGGAGTTGTTCCGCAAGACACCCGAACGCGTTGCGCCGTAGGGCGGTTCAGGTGCGGCGCATGTAGACACGGACGGTCAGCGGGGCCATGACGGTGATGACCGCCAGGGCGCCGAGCAGGGAGATGCCGATTTCGGGGCCGTAGTGGCCGTCGGCCAGTTCACGGACGGCGGTGACCAGGTGGGACACGGGATTGACCTCGGCGAAGGCCTGCATCCAGCCGGGCATTGTCGAGACCGGCACCAAGGCGTTGGAGACGAAGGTGAGGGGCATCAGGACCAGCATGGAGACGCCTTGCACGGTGGACGGTTTGTCCATCAGCACGCCCATCAGCGCGAAGATCCAGCTCAGGGCGAAGGCCACGACCATGACCAGCAGGCAGGCGATGAACAGGCCGAGGGCACTGGCGGGACGGTAGCCCATCGCCAGGCCGACCAGCACCGTCATGACCGTGGCGACGGCGTAGCGCACCATGTCGGCCAGCAGCGAGCCGGCCAGTGGCGCGATCCGCGCGATCGGCAGCGCGCGGAAACGGTCGAACACACCCTTGTTCATGTCCTCACGCAGCTTCACCCCGGTGTTGACCGAGGCCGCGACCGCCACCTGTACCAGCACACCGGGGATGAGGATGGGTAAATAGCCGGTGACCGTGCCCGCGATGGCGCCGCCGAAGATGCTGGAGAACATCACCGTGAACACCACCGGCAGCGCGACGACGTCGAACAGCTCCTGCGGATTGTGCTTGATCTTGAGCAGGCCGCGCCGCGCCATCGTCGAGGCGTGATACACCGACTGCGACACCGAGATCCGGCGAACGGCCTCGGGGGTGCCGATCCGCTCGGCTGCGGTCCTCACGCGGGCTCCGGGACGCGCAGCGGGTCGGTTGGTCCGGTGATCGCGAAGAACACCTCGTCCAGGCTGGGTTGGGCGAGGCCGAGTTCGCGCACCTCGATCCCGGCCTCACGCAGGGCGATCAGCATTTCGGGCAGGGCCGAGGTGTCGGCGGCCGCGACCGTGAGGTGCCCGTCATCGGTGGTGAGGACGGCCTCGGCGCCGGTGTATCGGTGCACGAGCGTGGCGGCGGTGGGCAGGTCGGCCGGGGCCACCCGCAGGGTCAGCGCGGCGGCACCGACGGTGGCCTTGAGTTCGTCGGCGGTGCCGTCGGCGACGACCCGGCCGTGGTCGATCACCACGACCCGGTCGGCCAGTTCGTCGGCCTCGTCGAGGTATTGGGTGGTGAGCAGCACGGTGGTGCCCGTGCGCACGAGTTCGCGCACCGTCGTCCACATCTGCACGCGCGTGCGCGGATCGAGGCCGGTCGTCGGTTCGTCGAGGAACAGCAGCGGTGGCCGTCCGATCAGGCTGGCGGCCAGGTCGAGCCGGCGGCGCATACCGCCGGAGAAGTGTTTGAGCGGCCTGCTCGCGGCGGACTGCAAGCCGAACTCCTCGAGCAGCTCGTCCGCGCGCCGGGCGGCGCGGGCACCGGAGGAGCCGAGCAATCGGGCGAAGATGGTCAGGTTCTCGGTGGCGGTGAGATCTTCGTCGACCGAGGCGTACTGGCCGGTGAGCCCGATCAGCGAGCGCACCGCCGTGGCGTCACGCACCACGTCGTACCCGAACACCCGCGCGGTGCCCGCGTCGGGACGCAGCAGGGTCGCGATCATCCGGACCGTCGTCGTCTTGCCCGCCCCGTTGGGGCCGAGCACGGCGCAGACAGTGCCCATGGGCACGGTCAGGTCGATGCCGTCGACCGCGCGGAACGCGCCGAAAGACTTGGTCAATCCCCTGGTTTCGATCGCCGATTCGAATTCGACCATCGTCACCTCCTCATCGGTCGGCGCCGAATAGTCGACGAATTCCGTACGGGAGTGCGGTCGCACCACTGCGAACTTCTGGCAGCTTATGTTCTGCGCGAAGACGGCGGCAACCCCACATCGTTGGCCGGCCGCGTATCGATCGCCACATTGTTGATGAGATATCGCCGGGAAACGTGTTGTTCATCCGTCGCTGATCCGACCGAAACGTCGAAATAGGCTGCCACACCTCAAATATCGCCATAGCCAGGTGATATATCCAATCGGAAACATCGTGACGAAGGCCACCGTCGTCCGGCAGGAACTATCTTCCGGTTACCCCTACGCTCGTTTCATGCCCGTCACCGGGCAGACGCCATCGGTCCAGACAACGTCGACGTTGTGGCACCGCCGGGCGAGCATGGGGATTCACAGTGTTTTCAGCTTTCGGTCAGCAACATGGTTGGGGCGCATTCGTATGGAATTCACAGAGCTAGCCGACTATCCGCTTCGGGCGGGGACACTCATCGAATGGGTGCCGGTCACCGGACGGTCGAGTGCGTGGCGGCGAGACGATCGCCCGCTGAGCCACCTGCACGAAGAACATTGCGTCCGGTCGGGCGGATCATCCGGTGGCGAAAGCTCCTGGCTCGGCACGATCTTCGAGATCCCGCTGCCATTCGACGAGGCCGCGGTCCGCACCACGTTGCGGCGGTGGATGACCCGCCACGACGCCTTCCGCACCACGGCCGCCGCCGACGCGGCCGCACCCGACCGGTTCGTGCGCTACACCTGCCCCGCCGAGGACCTCCGCGTCGCGGCCCGGCGCGTCGGGCACCTGCGCACCGGGACCCGGGTGTATCAGCACCTCACCGACTTCTTCGGCTCCCGGCTCTCGCCCACCGAGTGGCCGCACTGCCTGCTCGCCACCGTCAGCGACACCGAGCTGACCGGCGACCGCACGGGCTTTCTGCTGGTCTTCGGCGCCGACCACTCCGTGATGGACGCCTACTCGATGATGTTGGCCATCAGCGAGATCCAGCGCATCTACCGCTCGGTCGTCACCGCGACGCCCGCCGAACTCCCCGAGGTCGGCAGCTACATCGATTTCGGCGCGCACGATCGCGCCGTCGGCGCGGCACTGACCGAGACCGATCCAGCGGTCACGGTCTGGCGACGCTATCTGCGCGACGGCCAGTTCCCGGCGTTCCCGCTACCGATCGCGCCGCGCGCCAAAGCGTCGCCCCGGTTGCATCAGAGCGGGCTCTCGTCCTGGGTGCTGACCGCGGAGCAGGCCGAGCAGCTCCAGGCTCGCAGCCGCCGGGCCGGGCATTCTGTCCAGACCGCGGTGTTCGCCGCACTCGCCGCGACCCACCGCATCCTGGTCGGCTCGGAACCGCTGCGCTGCGCGATGCCGGTGCACACCAGGCAGACCGCCGCGCACGTGCACGCCATGGGCTGGTACGTGGGACTGCTCCCCCTCGAGATCGACCACGCGGGCGCCGACACGCTCGAGGAACTGCTCGCCCGCACCTCGACGGCCATCGATACCGCGAAACCGCTGGCACACCATCCGTTTCCGCGCATCGCCGCCCTACTCGGCTGCGACCAGGTGCCGCGGTTCGTCGTGTCGTATGTGGATGTCCGCCATGTCCCCGATGCCGCGCAGTGGCAGCAGTGGAACGTGCGCCCGCTGCGCAGCGGCGAAGAGTCCGATGACGAGGTGTACTTCTGGATCGCCCGCTCACCCGGTGGACTGGCGGTCTCGGCGCGGTTCCCGAGCAATGAGGTCGCGGCCGCGAATGTGCACCGGTTCATCAACACCTTCACCGCGATGCTGTCGACGGTGACCGCCGTGGGCGAACTGGTCGACCGTCGCACCGCTGTCACGCCGGCCGCCGGAGTGAGCTGAGGGCCGATGATCATCACCGCACTGCGCAATTGGCGCCCCGCGGCGGGTGCCCTGGTGGAATGGCAGCCGACCGAGGCGGCCCGCCGGGCCGCCTCCACGGCTGCCGCTGATCCCGATCCGGGAACGTTCCTGCAGGACAATCACCTTCGCGGCGTGCATGCCCGCGCCCAGACCGGGAGACCGCACACCGCGTATCTCGCGGTGACGACCGAGGTCGACGGCGCGCTCGACGCCGAGGCGATGAGTCGGGCGCTGCGCCGGTTCGTCGTCCGCCACAGCGGGCTGCTGACCTGGTTCGCCACCGACGGTGCCACGGTGACCAGGCACGGCGTCGATGCCGATCGAATCGCGTTCGAGGCCCACACGACCGGTCACACCCTGGGCGACAACGAGTTCCGCGACTACGCGCTCGCGCGGATCGCCCGGGAGGCCGTGGCGACGAGCTGGCCCGGTTTCCTCCTCGGCGCGGTCACCCGCACGAATTCGTTCACCCTCTACTACGCCACCGATCATGCGCTGAGCGACGGCGCTTCCCAGGCGCTTGTCCTCACCGAGATTCTCGACTTCTACGACAACGAGAAGTCCGGGCACGCGCTGAGTCCCTACACCGCCGCGCCGACCGGCGGATTCCCCGACTACGCCCGCACCGAACACGCACGGGCCCAACAGTTCTCCCCGTCGAGTCCCGAGATCGCCGAATGGGTCGACATCTTCCGCCACCACGGCCATGTGATGCCCCGCTTCCCCCTCGATCTGGGTCTCGAACCCGGGACCACCGTGCCGATGCACGGCATCGAATTCGATGTGCTCGACCGGACCGGTTCCGCGGCGTTCGCCGAGGCCTGCCGTGCCGCGGGCGGACGGTATGTGGCCGGGGTGCTCGCCGCGGTCGCCATCACCGATCGCGAGCTCGCCGGACGCGACGAGTACTACGGCATGACGGTGCTGAGCACCAGGGGATCCGGTGAGTACCTGCTGGCGCAGGGTTGGCTGTGCAACTTCGCGCCGGTGGCCTTCACCGTGCGCGGCGCGACCTCGTTCACCGAGCTGGTCACCCGTGCCAACGAAGCCTACGATCGCGCGATCGCGCTGTCCGAGGTTCCCTTGCAGGCGGTGCTGGGCGCGCTACTCGCCTCCGGCGCCGACCCGGCTGCCGTGACAGCGAGCCCGAACATGCTGTCCTACATGGATTTCCGTCGCTTCCCCGGCGCCGGGACCACGCCGTACGAACGGGGCATGCTGTTCACCGGGGAAGGCGAGACGGCGAACGCGTCGATGTGGTTCAACCGCGACGCCGAGCATCTCTATCTCGGCTGCCAGAGTCCGGGGACACCGTTCGCCCAGCAGCAACTCGCGCGCTATCACGCACACCTGCGCGGGGTGTTCGATGCCGTTGCCGCCGACGGCGACTACCTCATCGGGACCGGCGATCGGGAGGTGGCGGTTGCGCGTCACCACGGTTGATCGCTACGCACCCGAGCCTGGCACTTTCGTGCACTGGACTGTGCGGGACGACGGCACCTCGATCGAGTCGCCGGTACCGCCGTCGTTCAACCAGCTCGTCCATCTGGTCGGCGCCGAGAGCGGAAACACTTGGCTGGCAGCGGCATTCGATGTCGATGGGCCGCTGGATCGGGCGGCATTGGCCGACGCCTACCGGGCGCTGATCGCCCGCCACGGCACGCTGCGCAGTTCCTTCGTCCCCACCTCGACGGGTCCGCGCCGAGTGCTGCGTCCGGCATCGGTCCGGCTCGAGGAACAGCCCGGCACCGCGCACCGCTCCGGTGCCGCACTGCGCGAAACACTCTGGCGACACTGCAACGATCGGTGCGCGCCGTTCGCCGAGCGGGCGTATCTCCTCGCCGCGATCGACCGGCCGGACACCGCCACCATCGTGTGCGCCTTCGATCACGCGCACGTCGACGCGTACTCGATCGCCGTCGTCATCGAGGATCTGCGGCTGCTCTATCACGGCGCCGAACCCGAAACCTTGCCTCCGGTCGGCGATTTCGTCGACTATTGCGCCCAGCCGGTCGAGTTCCGCGACGACGATCCACGTGTGGACGGATGGCGGGAGTTCTTCGGCGACCAGGGAGTTGTCCCGCCGTCGTTCCCGCTCGATCTGGGCCTCGCGCGGGGACAGTCCGCGCCCCAGGCCGTGGAGTTGCGCCGGATGCTCTCGGCCGGGGAAACAGCGGACTTCGAAAGCTGGTGCCGCACCAACGATTCGGGGCTTTTCGCCGGTCTGTTGACAGCGCTGGCCCACGGCGTGCGCACGGCGGGCGGCGGGGACCGGACCCGACTGCTGTTCCCGATGCACACGCGGAACGAACCACGGTGGGACACGGCGATCGGCTGGTTCACCACCAATGCCCCGGTCGCCGTCGACGCGTCCGGCACGATCACAGATTCCGTGCGCCGCACCCAGTTCGCCGTGCGCACCGCGATCGAGATCGGCGCGGTCCCGCTCGCGGATACGCTGCACGCGCTGGGTGGGCTGAACCTACAGCGAAGTGACATCTTCATGGTGTCCTATATCGACTACCGACGCCTGCCCGGCGCCCGCGCGCGCAACGCGACCCACGTCTCCAACACCAGCACGGCCGACGACGTGCAGGTCTGGTTCTCGCGGAGCGCGGACGGGCTGGCGCTGCGCGTCCGCTATCCGGCCACAGCGAGGGCGCGCGCCGTTGTCCTGCCCTTCCTGAACGAGGTCGAGCAGATCCTGCACGCCTGCGCCGCGCGCGGCGTCCTCACCACGACGGGCTCATCGACCGCGCCCGCCGAGTCTGTCTGAACCTCACCACGCACCGTCGACGAAATCCGCCAGTTCCGTTGTCAGCGGCGGGTCAGTCCAGGCAGAACTCATTGCCCTCAGGGTCCGCGAGCACGATGAATCCAGCGCTCATCGGCAGGTCGGGCTCGAACCGGCGGAGTCTGGTCGCCCCCAGTGCGACCAGACGCCGGCACTCGACTTCCAATGCCGCCATTCGCTCATCCCCCTGCAGCCCCGGCGCGGCACGGACGTCGAGGTGGACGCGGTTCTTGGCAACCTTGTCCTCGGGCACTTGCTGGAAGAACACGCGCGGGCCGTTCCCGTCCGGATCTTCGATGGCCGAGTTGGTGTTGCGTTGCTCCGGTGGCACCCCGATCCCGGCGAGGAACTCGTCCCACGCGGCGAGCGGGTCGGCGCCCTCGGGTACCTCGACGCCGGGTGGGCCGGGGTGGACGTAGCCGAGTGCGTCGCGCCAGAAGGTCGACAGGGCCCGTGGATCGCGGGCGTCGAAGGTGATCTGGATTTCGCGGCTCATCGAGGTGCTCCGTTCGTGGCGGGATGGGTGTGCTGGTAGAGGTCCCGCAGCAGCGAGACCTCCGACAGATGGTGGATCAATTCGCGGTGGATGTGCAGCACCAGCGCCGCCATCGGCAAGTCCGGAAACGGTTCCTTCTCCCCGACCGGGACCCGCAACTCGGCCTCGCCGAGACCGCGCACGCCGGTCAGCCAGGTGTCGAGTTGGGTGTCGAGTTGTTCCAGCGCCATCTTGGCGGTGCCCGCGTACTCCCAGGTTCGGTAGTCCGCGGCGGGTGCGCCGAAGTGCGCCGCGTTGCGCATGGCCAGCACGCCGACGATGACGTGACCCAGGCGCCAGGCGATGGTGGTCATCGGCGCGGGAACCGGCTCGGGGAAGGCGAAGTCGATGGTGAAGTCGCCCGTTCCGGCCTGCACGGGGACGGTCGCGGTGCCGCGTGGTCGCACGTTCCACGCGTCCGGCACCGCTGACCAGAAGTACTCGTCGTCGGTGAGTCCGTCGAGCCGGGCGCGCATCTGATGATTCCAGTGAAACTCCCACTGATCGCGCAGCGTCTGGTTCCAGTCGAGTTCGTCGATGTCCATACCGCCACCCTGTCACCCCTAGCGGACAGGATCGGTCCGCTATCTCTGGCAAGGTGAAAGGGTGACAGCGAGCGACGAACGCGGGACGACCGAGCGGGTGCTCACACTGCTCGGTCTGTTGCAGCAGCGTGCGGTGTGGACCGGTCCCGAGCTCGGTGATCGGCTCGGCGTCACCACCCGCACCGTGCGCCGCGATGTGGAACGGCTGCGCGCCCTCGGTTATCCGGTGCAGGCGGGTCAGGGCGTCGGTGGCGGCTACCGGCTCGGTCCGGGCCAGGACCTGCCACCGCTGCTGCTCGACGACGAGGAGGCCATCGCCACCGCGGTCGCGCTGCTGGTCGGTGCCGGTGGCGCGGCATCCGGTTCCGGCGACGCCGCCCTGCGGGCGCTGACCAAGCTCGACCGGGTGCTGCCCACCCGACTGCGCCACGAGGTGCGCGCGCTGTCGGGCTCGGTGGAATCCTTCGGCACCGGCCACCTCCCGCTGGACCCCGACACGCTCATGACGCTGGCGCGGGCCTGCCGCGACGAGGTCGAGATCGGTTTCGACTATCCGTCCGCGACGCAGCCGCACCGACGGGTCGAGCCCTACCGCCTCGTCGCCTCGGACCGACGCTGGTACCTGCTCGCCTACGACCTCGACCGCGACGACTGGCGGAACTTCCGGGTCGACCGGATGACCGAGGTCGCCACGCGAACCTGGCGCTTCCGCCCCCGCCCCGCACCGGCCGCGGCAGCCTATGTGCAGGAGAGCATCGCGAGCCGCGCCTACCCCCACCAGGCCCGCTTCCTCGTTTTCGCCTCCGCCGAGACCATCCGTCCCCTGATCCCCGCCGCCGCGGCCGTCGTCCGCCCCCGCGAGGACGGCCACTGCGAAGTCCTCAGCGGCGCAGCCGATCTCGACGCCGTCCTCTTACACATGCTCATGCTGGGCCCCGATTTCGAGGTACTGGACCCACCGGAACTCGCCGCCCGCTGCCACGAACTGGCCCGGCGCCTGCTGGGAGCGGGGAGCTCCACGGCACCGGAATGAGCGGGTGGCCCCCGAGGACCGCGCGGTCAGGTGTCGTGGCGGCGACGGTAGGCGCGCTGCTGGCAGGCGCGGGAGCAGTAGACGCGGGGGCGGCCCGGGGTCGATTGGTGTACAGCGGTTCCACAAACGGGGCAGATTACATCACGTGTTTCGTCACGGTAGCGCGTGATGAGCACGTCGATGCCGTCGAGGAGGCGGGCGAGGCCGAATTCGAAGGAGTCCTCCGGGGCGTCGTAGCCGCCGGCCTCCCAGAGCGCGGTGAGGGTGGGATAGGAGCCGAGGCGGTCATAGAGGGAGTCACGGGCGCCCCACCATTCCTGTTCGCCCACGCCGCTGCGGCGTTCCTGGCGGGCGGTTTCGACCAGAGTCTGCGCTTCGGCGTCGACGAAGCGGCCGACCAGTGTGATCGCGGCGATCACCTGCGCGGGCGGGAGGCCGGTGTCGGCGAGGGTGCTCAGCATGTGCTCGTAGACCGCGATGCCGTGCGGACCGGGCAGGTGCCTGGTGCCACGCACCTCGGCCATCCAGGGATGGCGCTTGCGCAGTTCCCAGCCGCTGCGGGCACATGATTCCAGGCGTGCCCGCCAGCCGCCGCCGAGGGGCGCGAGCGGGTTCTGACCCTGCACGGCGTCGAGCATGAGGTCGATCAGCTGGTCGCGGCCGGGAATGTGCCGGTAGATGGACATGGTGGTGAAGCCGAGGCGTTCGGCGACCTTGCGCATGGACAGTCCGTCGAGCCCCTCGGCGTCGGCCAGCTCGATGGCGGAGTCCACGATGCGGTTCGGACTCAGCCCGGGACGCGACTGACGCGCACCGTCACCCCACAACAACTCCACCCCGTGGTCGGGGTCCTCTGCCTTGCTCACCATTGCCACTCCTGCCGTCTATGGTGTTATATCTTGTGTACACCGCAGACACGAAGAAGGGGCGTTCAGTTGTCGGAGTTCTTTGTCGATCCGAGTGGGGACGATTCCTGGCCGGGTAGCGAAACCCAGCCGTTCGCCACGCTCGACCGGGCCGTGCGCGCCGCGAGCGAAACAACCGGCGCGGTCGTCGTCCAGCTCAGGGCCGGCTGTCACATCCTGACCGACCCACTCGAAATCACCAGGGGCGATATCACTTTCCAAGCCTACGGGTGCGCTACGGCCGAGCAGGAGGAGGCAGTTGTCAGCGGCGGCCGCCGGATCAGCGGCTGGCAGCATCACGAGGGCAGTTGGGTGGCGGAGGTGGGCGAACTCGACACCAGGCACCTGTCGGTCGATGGCCGGCGGGTCGAGCGGGCCTCGATCGAGGCGCTTCCGGGCGACGCGACGTGCACAGGCACGGGTTACGTCACAGACGTCACGGTGGATTGGCGCAGTCCAGCCGATGTGGAGTTCGTTCACCGTGGCGTCTATCCGTGGACCGAGGCCCGCTGCGCCGTGGCATCGACCACCGTCGACGCCGACGGCACCACCACCGTCACCATGGCGCAACCCGCGTTCGGCCACGCCCACACGCTGTACCACTTCGCCTGGGATGGTCACGTCTCGCGCGGCCCCGGCCTGCCCACTCGCATCGAGAACGACCCGACGTTTCTCACCGAACCCGGCACCTTCGTCCTCGATCGGTCGCGCCTGGGACGTCACCTCCTGCGCTATCTGCCCCTGCCCGGCGAGGATCCCGAACACACCCTCGTCGTCGCGCCCGTGCTCGAGATGCTGGTGCGCGTCACCGGGGTCGCCGACATCGCCTTCCGCGGAATGACTTTCGCCGATGCGACCTGGTTGCGCCCAGCCGCCGAGGGATTCCTCCACTACCACGGCGGCCACTACTACACCGGCGGCAAGGTCGAAACCGTCACGATCGAGGCCGATCGATCCTGGGTCACCGTCCCCGGTGAATCATCGGTGATCCCGGCCTGCGTCCGCATCGAGAACAGCACCGGCGTGCGCATCGACGGGTGCCGCTTCACGCACCTCGGCGCCACCGGGCTCGGTCTCACCGGCGGCGCGGATCTCGTTGTGCGCGACTGCGATTTCGACATCCTCGCCGCCTCCGGCATCACGGCCACCGACAGCCGCGACGTCGTCGTCGAGGACAATCGCATCCACCACATCGGCATGGACTATTCGGGCGCGCCAGGCATCGCGATCAGCGAGACCAGCGCGTGCACCGTGGCGCACAACCACATCGCCCACACCCCGCACTGCGGCATCGTCGTCGGGTCCGCCCGCGGCACCCGCATCCTGCACAACCTCGTCACCGACACCATGACCGCACTCGCCGACGGCGGCGGCATCTACCTCTCCGGCAGCCAGGGCGACGATGCGGACAACGGCGCGCTGGTCCGCGGCAATGTCATCGAAGACGTCCACACGCCCTATAACTTCGGCCTCTACACCGACTACGGCGCGGCCTGGGTGACGGTGGAGGACAACGTCGTTCGCCGGGCCGACAGCAGTTCGGTTCTGCAGGTCTTCCCGCCGCTGGACAACGTCGTCTACCGTCGCAACTTCTGGGACGCCGACCCGGTGGGCAGCGACGATGTCCCGCCGGGCGTCGTCTACGCGGACAACACGACCCTCGCCGACCCGACCGCGCTGGACGCCGCGACCGCCACCCTTCGAGCCATGGCCGGGCCACGGCGAGACGAAGTCGACCACCTCGAGTTAGGGTAGGCTTACATTTCCTGACGAAAGGGGTCGTGCGTGCGCGTCATCATCTTGTTCGGATCCGAGATCGGCACGGGCGAGGCGGTCGCGGACCATCTCGCCGACGAACTCCGCGCTCATGACGTATCGGTGTACGACATGATGGACTTCGATCCGGGCGACCTCGAGCTGGGCGACTTCCACATCATCGTCTGCTCCACCTACGGTGACGGCGACCTCCCCACCGGCGCCGAACCCTTCTTCGAGCAACTCGACGCCACCCGCCCCGACCTGACCGGCCTGCGCTTCGCCGTCTTCGGCCTCGGCGACAGCGTCTACGGCGACACTTTCAACCGCGGCGGCGAGATCGCGGCCGAGAAACTCGCCGCCCGCGGCGCCGTCCAGGTCGGCGAACACGCCCGCCACGACGCCTCCACCGAGATCAAGGCCAAGGACATGGCCGCCGAGTGGGCCACCCGCCTGCCGATCGACTCCTTGGTCAACGCCTAGCGCGAATCGGCTCGGCCCGAGCCGGTTCCGCACAGACCTCGGGCGGCGCGAGGAAGAAGGGATGGTCGGTGTCGGCGTGGTCACACTGACCGACGCCCGGCGCACACGCCGGGCCACTCGGCACGAACCCAGTCAGCTCGAGGAAACCGCTGACAACGTGCGCGGTACGCCGCGCGCTGGCCGTGGGACCGGTCAGCGCGCGGATGCGGTGAGTCTGCGGGTCAGGGCAGAGGTGATCTCGCGTTCATCCACGCCGACCAGGTGTCCGTCGCGGACGACGACCCGGCCCGCGACGACGACGTGTCGGGGCCGCCGTCCAGGACTGGCCCAGAGCAGACCAGCGATCGGCTCGGCGACCCCGGCGTCGGCGACCCCGGTCTCATCCCAGACGCACAGGTCACCGCCGGTCACGGAGGCGAGTTCCGGTCGGCCGAGTCCGATGGCCGACCCCGCGGTGGCCATGGTCAGCGCGTCGAGGGCCGAGAGTGGTGGTCCGACCAGGGGCGACACCTGCATGGCGAGCCGAGCGTCGGCGAGGAGGTGCCCAGCATCGTTGCTGCCGCCGCCGCTGGTGCCGAGTCCGACGGTGATACCTGCAGCGCGCAAGGCGGCGACGGGGGCGATACCCCAGCCCATCGGCAGATCGCAGCCAGGCGCGTGCGTGGCGGTGACGCCCGCGGCGGCGAGCCGCGCGATCTCGGCAGCGGTGACATCGCACAGGTGCGCCACGGTGACATCCGGTGCCAACCAACCCCATTCGTCGAGCAGATCCAGCGGACGCCGACCGTACCGTGTCATGGCGATCGCCACGTCGACCTGCTCGTTGGCCTGGGTGCGCCGCCGCAGTCCGCGCCTGCTCGCGACCTCGGCCATCAGCCGAAAGGTCGCTTCGCTGTCGGAATGCACCCCGGCGGGCCCGACCGCGACCTGCACCATCCCATCGGCGCTCAACCCGGTCGGCGCGAGCGCCTCGGCGATGAGATCCGCACTGTGCGCGGCACTTTCGGGATCGTCCCCGGCCGATCCGCGCACGAAGGCGAGCCGCCCGCCGAGGTCGCGTGCGGCCCGCTCGGTCGCGCGGGCGAGCGGCACGGTGTCCTCGGGGGCGAGGGTTGCGGGCCAGGTCAGATGGTGGTCGGCCACCGTCGTCACGCCGCACAGCAGGGCCTCGGCCATCCCGACCCGCGCCGCCGCGTAGACGAGTTCCTCGTCGACCCCCGCCTCGGCATAGGCCGCGGCCATGGTCGGCAGCCAGGTCGACATCGCGACCCCACGCGTGCCGGGCAGCGTGCGGAATGCCGACTGGAGCAGGTGGTGATGGGCATTGACGAGGCCGGGGGTGACCACACACCCTTCGGCATCGAGGACGTCGTCGGGACCGGCGACAGCCAAGTCCCCTTCAGTGACCGGGGCACCGAGGATCGCGCGCGCACCGCGCACATGCATTGTCACGAGCCGGCCCGATGCCGGGTGCCTACGCCGACCCCCATCACAGCTCCAGCACCAGTCGGGCGCTCGCGCTGCGCGAGACACAGATCATCATCGACTCGCTCTCGGCGCGTTCGGCCGGGGACAGCACCGAATCCCGGTGGTCGACCTCACCGCTGACCACCTCGGTCTCACACGTCCCGCAGGTACCTTCCCGGCACGAGGCCACCGTGGCCACCCCCTGCGCCTCGACCGCGGCGAGGATGGAACTGCCCGGGTCGACAGTGATGGTGAGCCCGGAGACTGCCAGCGAGACCTCGAACGGCGCGGCGTCGGCGGCCACGTCCAGCTCGCGGGCGACGAACCGCTCGGCGAACACGTCGACTGCGAGCTGCCCCGCGCACGCCCGCTCGGCGGCCTCGATCAAACCCGGTGGGCCACAGACATAGACGGCGGTGCCCGGGGCGAGGCCGGCGAGGACCGCGGCGAGATCGAGACGACCGTCGCGCGCGGTGCGCTGGATCGTCGCCGCGGGATACCGCTGGGCCACCTCGTCGGCGTAGGCCATACTCGGCTCGTCGCGCCCGGTGTAGATCAGGCGCCACGGCCGGCCACCGCGCGCTGCCTCGGCCGCGAGCGCCAGAATCGGCGTGATCCCGACACCGCCGGCGATCAGCACGTATCCGAGGGCGCGCACGAGCGGAAAGTGGTTGCGCGGCGGGCGAATCGACACGGTCGCACCGATCGCCAGCGCGTGCGCGAGCACCGATCCCCCGCGCCCGGCGGCCTCGCGCAGGACTGCGATCCGGTACGTGCCGGTGTCGGCCGGGTCCGAGCACAGGGAGTACTGCCGCACCACGGCCTCATCGAGCAGCAGGTCGATGTGCGCGCCGGGGGTCCACGCGGGCAACGGGGCGCCGTCGAGGCGGGCCAGGGTGAACTCGTCGATGTCGTCGGCCAGTCGGCGACGATCCCGCACGAGCACGGTGAGCAGGTCGGAGGTGTGCATCAGGGCCTCTCGTCGGGCCCCGCCGCGATCCCAGCCACGGAATCCGCCTGGCGCCCGGCCGCCTTCACGACGATCAGCCTGGCACGCGGGCAATCCACCACACGCCACCGGTGTGGTGTGCCGCCAGTGTAGTAGAGGCCGTCGCCCTCGGCGAGGCGAGCCAGACCGCCCTCGGCCAGATCGACGACGATCGACCCGGCCACCACGTAGACCCATTCGTCTTCGACATGCTCGAAATATGGCCCGAACTCGGTGTGCACCTCCTGGAACTCCTGCGGGTAGAACGCGGCGCGATCGCGCACCAGCAGTCGGCTCGAGCCCGCCTGCGCGCCGCGCCCGGCCAGGCCGCGCGGCAGCCGCAGGCCCTCGCCGGCGCGCACCACCTGCGCGCCCGCGTCGGTGGCGGCGTCGTGGTCGCGGGTGTCGGCGGCCAGCATCAGGTCCACCTGCGTGGTGTCGAGCGCCGCGGCGAGCCTGGCCAGGGTCAGCATGCTCGGCCTGGCCAGTCCGCGTTCGAGCTGGCTCAGGAACGGATGGGAGATCTGAGCCTGGCCGGCCAGTTCAACCAGGGTGAGCCCCCGTTCGCGGCGGCGGCGGCGGAGTTCGGCGCCGAGCGCGAGTTGAGCGTCGTCGGGCACTGGCCCACCCACTTTCTGCACCGGCGCGCCGCGCCGTCGAATTAACACGACCGACGCGGACTCGGTCATCTGCCGGAAATACGGTCGCTGAATAGTGACAAATGTTGATCACATCAACATCGACTCTATCAGCTACAGCCTCGCCGACCAGCCACGGACGAGCCATCACCTTTCCTCCACCTGCCAAAGGATGACCATGGAACATCCACTGCCGCACCGTGTTTCGCGGCTGCGCGGGGCTACCCTGCCCGACGGCGCCGTGGTCGACATCGACATCGGACGCCACGGCGGGCATGCCGTGGTCACCGCCGTACGCCCGAGCTCCCCGCTCGGCGAACACGCCGACCAGGTCATCGATCTGCGTGGCTTCGTCGTGCTGACCGCGCCCGCCGAACCCCATGCACACCTGGACAAGGCACTGTCCTGGGACGTCCTGAACCCGCCGTTCGGCGACTTGGACGCGGCCATCGAATCCTGGCGCGGCGGCAGTGCCGCGCTGACCGAGGAGTCCTTCCACCAGCGGGCCACCGCGGCGGCCCTGGCCCTGCTACGCAACGGCACCACCGCGATCCGCACGCACGCCGACATCCTCGCCGACCCCGATCCGCTGCGCGGGATCCGCGCCATCGATCGCGTGCGCCGCGAGCTTGCCGGGCTGCTCGACATCGAGATCGTCGCGCTCACGCCGCCCTCGGCCGATGCCGCACTCTTGCATGCCGCACTCGACGCGGGCGCCGATCTGGTCGGCGGCGCACCCCATATCGCGCCGGACCCGAGCGCCGAACTCGCGCGCCTGCTCGCAGTGGCCGAGACCCGCGGTGTCGGCGCCGACCTGCACGTCGACGAATTCCTCGACGGCGCGCACCACACCATCGCGCGCTTCGCCGAGCGCGTGCAGGCGTGGCCGTCGACGCTGACCCGCACCGCCGGGCACTGCTGTCGGCTGGGCACGATGGACCACGCGGAGCTGGCCGAGTTGCTGCCCACGGTGACGCGCAGCGGGCTCGGCATCGTCAGCCTGCCGATCACCAATCTGTATCTGCAGGGTTGGGACCGGCCGGTCGCCACGCCGCGCGGACTCACCGCGCTCGCGGCGCTGCTCGCCGCGGCGGTGCCGGTGGCCGCGGGCGCGGACAACGTGCGCGACCCGTTCAATCCGGTCGGGCGCAGCGACGCGCTCGAAACCGCGTCCCTCCTGATCACCGCGGGGCACTTGCCGCCCGCACAGGCCGTGCACCTGGTCACCGACGGCGCACGCGACGTGCTCGGCCTGCCCATGGCCGGTGTGCGGGTGGGCGCCCGCGCCGAACTGCTCGCCGTACGCGGCACCGGACTGCTCGACATCGTCGCCAATGCCCCGGCCGACCGCATCGTCATCCGCGACGGCGCGATCGTCTCGATCAGCCGAACCGACTATCGCACAGCGTATTCCGCTGAATTGGAGGTCCTGTGACCACGACTCCGACCATGCAGCAAGCGGCACCGCGGCCCGGCAGCCAGGTGCTCGGCTTCGCATCGACCGAACTGACCTATCCGGGTGGCACGGTGGCACTGCGCGGTGTCGACCTGACGGTGCGCGCGGGGGAATTCGTCAGCGTCGTCGGGCCGTCCGGCTGCGGCAAATCGACACTGCTGCGGATCGCGTCCGGTCTCGAATCGGCGACCGGCGGCTACACCCAGATCGGGGCGAACCGGATCGGCTACGTCTTCCAGGACGCGACCCTGCTGCCCTGGCGCACCGTCCGGGACAATGTGGCCTTGCTGGCCGAACTCGACCGGGTCGGCAAGGCCGAACGGTATCGCCGCGCCGACGAGGCGATCGAGCTGGTCGGGCTCACCGGGTTCGCCGATCATCTGCCGCGCATGCTGTCGGGCGGAATGCGGATGCGGGTGTCGCTGGCGCGCTCGCTCACCGTCGATCCGGAGCTGTTCCTGTTCGACGAGCCGTTCGGCGCGCTCGACGAGATCACCCGGCAGCGGCTCGGCGACGAGATCACCGAGCTGTTCGCCGCCCGGCGCTTCGCGGGTCTGTTCATCACCCATTCGGTAGCCGAGGCGGTGTACCTGTCCACCCGGGTGGGGGTCATGTCTGGACGGCCGGGCCGGGTGGTGGCGGAGTTCGAGGTCCCGTTCGACTTCCCGCGTCGACCCGAGATCCGGTTCACCCCCGAGTTCACCGCGCTCGCCGCCGAGGTCTCGCGCACACTGCGAGAGGCGCACGCATGAGCATCGACACGAAAGTCGCGGCGCCGAAGCGGAACTGGAAGCCGAGCACGTTCATCGCCCCAGCGGCGGTGGCGGCGGTGGTCCTCGGCGCCTGGTACATGGTCACCTACGCCGTGCTCAGCCCCGACCGCCGGTTCCTGATGCCGCCACCGCACGAGGTGGTGACCGAGGGCCTGTTCGGTCCGTCCGCGCCCGCCATGTTGGAAGCGTTGCAGCGCACCGCGACCGTGGCCTTCACCGGACTGGCGATCGCCGTGGTGCTCGGCATCGTCTGGGCGGTGCTGATGGCTCAGGCGGGCTGGGCCGAGATCGCACTGTTCCCCTACGCGGTGGTGCTGCAGTGCATCCCGATCCTCGCGCTGGTGCCGCTGATCGGGTTCTGGTTCGGGTTCGGTTTCACCGCAAGGGTTTTCGTGTGTGTCCTGATCGCGCTGTTCCCGATCGTGTCGAACACGCTGTTCGGGCTGAAGTCGGTCGACAAGGGCATGCGCGAACTGTTCGCGCTGCGCGCCACGCCCCGGCTGACGGTACTGCGCAAGCTGGAATTCCCCGCCGCCATGCCCGCGATCTTCGCCGGTGTCCGGATCTCGGCCGGGTTGGCCGTGGTCGGTGCGATCGTCGGCGACTTCTTCTTCAAGCAGGGTGATCCCGGCATCGGCATCCTCATCGACAACTACCGCTCGCGGCTGCAGTCGCCGCAGCTGTTCGCCTCGATCCTGTTGGCCTCGGCGCTCGGTGTCGTCGTCTTCGCGTTCTTCAGCTGGCTCTCGCGCCGGATGGTCGGCTCCTGGCACGACACCGCGCGCAACTGAATCGTCTCGTCCCCGCTACACCCCCTCGGGAGCAATCATGTCCACTGTCCCCCACCGCTTCTCCCGCACGCTGCGCGTCGGCGCGTGTGCCACCGCGCTCAGCCTGGCCGCCCTCACCGGGTGCGCCGACTCCGGCGACACCGCCTCTTCCGGCTACGACGGCCCGATCGGCTCGGTCGATCTCGCCGAGGTCTGCCCGGCCAAGATCGTCGTGCAGACCGACTGGAACCCCGAAGCCGAGCACGGCAGCCTCTACCAGATGCTCGGCCCCGACCCGGTCTACGACGCCGGGAGCAAGAAGGTCACCGGACCGCTGTTCACCCAGGGCGAGTACACCGGTGTCGACCTCGAGGTCCGCGCGGGCGGCCCGGCCATCGGCTTCCAGTCGGTGACCTCGCAGATGTATCAGGACGATTCGATCCTGCTCGGCTATGTCGACACCGATCAGTCCGTGCAGTCCTCGGGCACCAACCCGACCACTGCCGTGTTCGCCTCGCTCGAGATCAATCCGCAGATGATCATGTGGGACCCGGCCACCTACCCGGACGTGCGGACCATCGCCGATCTCAAGGGCACCGGCGCCACGGTGCTGTACTTCGAGGGCTCGACCTACATGGACTACCTGACCGGCGCGGGCATCCTGGACAAGGGCCAGGTCGACGGCAGCTACGACGGCTCGCCGGCCACCTTCGTCGCCGCGGGCGGCAGCAAGGCCCAGCAAGGTTTCGCCAGCTCCGAGCCGTATCTCTACCAGGAGGAGATCGCGCAGTGGAAGAAGCCGGTCGCCTATCAGCTGCTGCACGACGCGGGATTCCCCGTGTACAAGTCCGCGCTCGCGGTGCGCTCCGGTGAGCTGGAGGCCAACGCGAGCTGCCTCGATCGCCTGGTCCCGGTGATGCAGCAGGCCGCGGTCGACTACTTCGCCGACCCGGCCACCGCCAACGAGGTGATCCTGCAGGCGGTCGAGAAGTACGACACCGGCTGGGTCTACAACGCGGGCAACGCCGAGTACGCGACCGAGACGATGCTGTCGACCGGCGTGGTGGGCAACGGCGACAATGCCACCGCCGGCGACTTCGACACCGCGCGCGTACAGCGCGTCATCGACATCACCGGCCCGGTGTTCGCCGACCAGCAGGTCTCGATCCCCGCGGGGCTGACACCCGAGCAGCTCGCCACCAACCGCTTCATCGACCCCAGCATCGGCTTCACCTCGTGACGGGGGCCGTGATGACCGAGGCCGGACGCCCGGAATTCGGACCGGATCAGCTCGACGCGCTCCTCGACGACCTGCTCGCGCTGCTCGGCCCACGCGGGGTGAGCACCCTGGACCGGGCACTGGACCGGGCAAGCCGGGACGGCTCCGGGATGAGCCCGATCCTGTCGGCGCAGCATCCGCTGGGCAGGCCGGATGCCGTCTGCTACCCGAAGTCGGCCGAGCAGGTGCCCGCGATCGTGCGGGCGGCGGTACGCCACGGCGTCCCGATCACCGCCCGCGGCAAGGGCACCGGCAACTACGGGCAGGTGGTGCCCCGCTTCGGTGGCCTGGTGATGGACATGACCTCGCTGGGGCGGGTCACCGCCATCACCGACACGACCGTGACCGCGCAGGCGGGCGCCAGGATGATCGCGCTCGAACAGGCGGCCTGGGACGTCGGGAAGCAGCTGTGGATGTATCCCTCGACGGTGCAGTCGACCCTCGGCGGATTCCTCGCCGGTGGGTCGGCGGGCACCGGCACCATCGTGCACGGGCGCAACCACATGGGCTTCGTCGAATCGCTGGATGTGGTGTTCGCGCACGAGGATGCCGAGATCGTGCATCTGGAAGGCGCTGCGGCACAACCGATGGTACACACCTACGGGGTGGCCGGGATCATCGTCGCGGCGACCGTGCGCATCGAGCCGCTGCAGGACTGGCAGTGCCTCTATGCCAGTTTCGATTCCCACTACGCGGCGTTCCCCGCCGCGTTCCGCGCGGCCGGGATCGAGCCGAAGCCGCGCCTCATCTCGGCCGACTGCGCGACGATCGTCGACGCGCTGCCGTCGGACCCCGCGCTGGTGCGCGGGCGCGCCAATGTGCGCGGGATCATCGACGCGGCCGCGCTCGACGAGACCGTGGCGGTGCTGGAGGCGGCGGGTGGGCGGATCGAGGCGGTCCGTTCGGGGTTGGCCCAGACCGCACGGCTGAGCACCCTGTCCTACAACCATCCCACCTGGTGGCTGCAGAAAGCGGTACCCGACACCTACTTTCACATGGAGTGCCAGGGTGACGCGCTGGTGACGCGGCTGCGGGAGGTGGAAGAGGTCTACGAGGGCGGGATGCTGCATCTCGAAGTGGGCCACGAGACGATGTTCGGGATGATCAACGGGGTCTATCACGATCCCGGGCAGGTCTTCGCCGGGGTGCCCGCGCTCGAAGCGCTGGGCGTGCGGGTGCATTCGCCACACCAGTCCTATGTCGACCTCGACGCCGATCGGGTCAAGGCCATTGCCGGCAGCACCGACCCCAAGGGGCTGCTGAATCCAGGGCGGTGGCAGCAATGAGCATCGCGACAAGACATTTCGCCGACCTCACCACAGCGGAAATCGGTGACGCGCTGCATCCCGACTCGGTCCTGATCCTGCCGACCGGCGCGATCGAACCGCACGGCCCGCACCTGCCGCTGCGCACCGATCTGGTGATGGCCGAAGCCGTCACCGCCGCGGCCCACGAGCGCGCGGTCGCCGAGGGACAGGACACGTGGCTGCTACCCGCGCTGGCCTACACCAAGTCCGACGAGCACGCGAACCTGCCGGGGGCGATGTGGTTGCGGGCGGAGACGATGCTGCGGACCGTGGTCGACCTGGGGCGCAGTATCGCCGCGACACCGGCGCGGCGGCTGCTGTTCGTCAACTGCCACGGCGGGAACTCGGCGCTGCTCGAGGTGGCGCTGCGCGAACTGCGTCGCCGCTTCGATCTCCAGACCTTTCTCTACGCCGCGCCCGCCAAACCCGGGCCGACCGAGTCGGGTTTCGGTATCCACGCCGGCTGGGCGGAGACGTCGATGATGCTGCATCTGCGTCCGGACCTGGTGGACATGAGCGCTGCGAAATCGGTTGTCCCGCAGTCGATCGCTGGGCACTCGCACGTCGGCTTCGGCAAGCCGGTCCGCTTCGGCTGGCTCGCCGACGATTTCGCGGAGTCGGGCGTGATCGGCGATCCGACCGGGGCCAGTGCCGAGATCGGCGCCGATCTGTTCACCGAGAAGGTCGGCGCGTTGACCGCGGCCATTCCGGAGATCGCGAGCTTCGATCCGGGCCGGGTGCGCCGATGATCACGAGCAGCACGGTCTTCGGGCACGACTGCGACCCGGCGGAGTACGCCGACATCGACCCGGTGCGCCTGTTGTCGATGTGGATTCCCGCTCCCGGCGCCGCTCCGCCGCCGCTCATGGCGCTGGCCACGGTCGCCGAGGACGGCTACCCGCGGGCCCGCCACGTTCTGCTGAGCGAATATCGCGACGGCGCCGTGCGATTCCACACCGATGCCACCTCGGCCAAGGTCGCCGAACTCCGCGCGACCCCCCGGGCGGCGGTGACCGTGGCCTGGCCGGAGATCGGCCGGCAGGTCAGCGTGTGCGGCGACATCTCGTCGTCCGAGCCGCAGCACGATCGGACCGTGTACGCGCGGCGCGGACGCTACCTACAGCTGCTCGCCTGGTTGAACACCCCCGAGGTCGCCGCGCTCGACCCCGAGCGCCGCCATGCGACGTGGGCGCGGTTCGACGCCGAGCATCCCCAACTCGAGCCGCCGCCGAACTGGCTCGGATTCTCGCTCGAGCCAAGGGAATTGACGTTCTGGCGTGGCGATCCGCTCGGGCCGTCCCAGCGCACGCGCTACCGGCGTACCGATGATCGATGGACTGTGGAGGTACTTCCCGGATGACCGCGCTGACCCTGCGCAATGCGACCCTGCTGCCGGTCTCCGGTGCGCGCGACTGGCTGCACGGCTGGATGACCGTCGACTCCGACGGCCGGATCTCGGGGATCGGCGAGGGCGAGCCGCCACCGTCCGATGGCGAGATCATCGATGTGACAGGCAAATTCGTCGCACCGGGCTTCGTCTCCGCGCACAGCCACATCTACACCGGCGGCATGCGCGGCGTCGCACCCGACAGCACGCTCTATCCGTGGGTCACCCGCAATACCGAGATGCTGCTGACCGCGCAGGCCGAGGACCTCTACTGGCTGACCCTGGCAGGGTCACTGGACTTCCTGTCCAACGGCGTCACCTCGGCCTACAACTTCACCCAGAGCCGGGTGCTGTCGCTGTTCGACTACACCAGCTCGACCATGAAAGCGGCGGCAGTCCAGCCGGTCGAGTTCCTCACCCGCCAGATCGACGCGAGCGCCGACGCGGGCATCCGCTTCGTCGCCAGCGTCCGCCTCGACGACGAGCAGTTGCCCGAGGACGAGGCGCTGTCGGTGTTCGGCGAGGTGATGGACTACGCGAAAACGACGGTGCCGCCAGATCATTACCTTGGTGGATCCGTGTACGGCGCCGTGCAGTGGTCGAGTTCGGCGAAGACCGCTCGCCGCGAGCGGGCCATGATGGACCGCCACGGCGTCACCAATCAGGCCCACTTCGTCGAGACCGCCGAACAGCTCGACATCCAGCAGGCCAAGTTCGACTGGTACGACGAGGCAGGCACACTCGGCCCCGATTTCGCCTTCGGCCATTTCGTTCATCCCACCGACCGCATGCTCGAGCGGGCCGCCGGGGCGGGGTGCTCCATGGTGTGGCAGCCGCTCTCGAATGGACGCCTCGGTTCCGGGATCGCCGATATCCCCCGAGTCCTGGACGCGGGAATGCGGGTCGGCATCGGCCTCGATGACCAGTCCTGCACCGACGTCGCCGACCCCTTCGAGAACATGCGCGCCGGGCTGTACACCCAGCGCGCCCGACACAGCGATGCGTCCGTGCTGAGCCCGGCGGACATGCTGGGCCTGCACACCCTCGGCGCGGCGGCCGCAATCGGCGTAGACGATCGGGTCGGCTCCCTCGAAGTCGGCAAATACGCCGACTTCGTCGTCGTGGACCCCCGCAACCCCGACACCGGCCCGATCTGGAACCCCGTCGCCACCTACGTGCTGGCCTGCACACTGCGCAATCTCGACGCGGTCTATGTAGGCGGGCGCGCGTCCTGGTCGTCGGGTCGCTCGACACATCCACTCGCCGAGCGCGCTGTCGACGAACTGCACGAGCGGATGGTGCGCGTTGCCGGGGAGAGCGGATTCCATCCCGCGGTGCCGCATCGAGCCCACCCGCGATAGTCGGCACACAGCAATCGAGCAGCGACTCGAGCGTGGTCAGCCCTCAGAGCTACCTGCGCTGTCGGCCACAGTCCGCCGGGCTGCCCGCGTAGCGGTGGTGCTTGCCGAGCCTCAGGGCTCGATGCGTGGTCGGTCCGCCGCATCCAGGCGGTGGGCGCGGTGAGCCCGGTCGGAAACTCGGTGCCGAGCGATGTGCGCCGAGCATCAGCAGGGCAGTGCAGGCCACGTGCCGGCCGGGCGGGTCGCCTGGGGGTGGTGCGCGGCGCTGTGCTGGCGGGTCAGGCGGCGGTTCGTGACCGTGAGTTGGCGGGTGGTGCTGGTGGCCAGGTCGTTCAAGCGGGCGGGGGTGAGGCGGGCGCAGACTCGGTTCCAGTGCAGGGCGACGCGGTCGCCTGTGCGTAGGCCGGCCGCGAGGTCGGTGTCGTCGACGGCGACCTGGCGGAGTTCGGGTTCGGACAGAGCCAGCAGTTGACCGTCACGGATCAGACGGCGGCAGCGAACGACAGAGCCGGTGGTGTCGTTGGCGACGATGGTCGCCGGAGTTATGCGGCAGCTGTCGAGTATGCGCAGCGGGTGTTCGCCGGTCCCGCGGTCGAGCAGGCGGGACCACGGGTAGATCGCGAAGACGTGGAAGCCGTGGTGAGCGGCGGCCTCGTCGACGAGGTCGGCGGTGAGGTGCGACCAGTACTGTCCAGCGGTTGGACCGAGGAGGGCGAGCAGCTCGGTGATGAAGGTAGTGGAGTCGAGGTCGGCGCCGACACCGCCGCCGAGCCAGTAGGACTCGACGAGGCGGTGGTCGAGTGGATCGGTGATCCCGGTCAACTTCGCCATGACCCGCAGGTAGGGCCAGGCACCGGAGAACTCCCGGGCCAGCGCGCGGATCTGCGCCTCGCAACCACCGCGGAGCGCCTCGGCGTCGCGGGGGCCGCAGTAGCCGAGGCGGTTGGGTGCGTAGGCGTAGCGGGCGAACAGTTCGGTCCCGTCGATGATCGAGCCTCCCGTCAGCAGATCCGTGGCAGTTGTTCCCCGGCAGGCAGATCCACCACCCTGGTGCCACCCAGTGCCGTGCGCGCGACCACCATGCCGGGATGTTCCTCGACGCAGACGCCGATGGCTTCGGCGCGGACGCCCAGTGGATGCTCGCGCAAGGCGGAAAGCACGCGGTCGGCGTCTTCGGGTGCGACGAAGGCGACCAGTTTGCCCTCGTTGGCCACGTACATCGGGTCGAGGCCGAGCAACCCGCACGCGTCGCGGACCGCATCGGGCACCGGGAGTTTCCGTTCATCCAGTGCGACACCGACTTTGGCGACACCGGCGATCTCGTTGAGAGTGGCCGCCACGCCACCGCGGGTCGGGTCGCGCAGGACGTGCACGTCCGCACCGGTGGCCAGCATCGCCGCGACCAGCCCGTTGAGCGGTGCGGTGTCGCTGCACACGGTGGTGCCGAATTCGAGTCCCTCGCGGCAGCTCATCACCGCGACGCCGTGCACCCCGATGTCGCCGCTGACCAGGACCACGTCACCGGGCCGGGCCCGCTGCGGCCGAATGTCGACGCCGTCGTCGACGACGCCGATGCCCGCGGTGTTGATGAAGATCCCGTCACCGTGGCCTGAGTCGACCACCTTGGTGTCGCCGGTGACCAGCGTGACCCCGGCCGCGAGCGCGGCGGTGCCGACCGCTTCGGCGACCCGGGCGATCTCGGCCAGGGCGGTGCCCTCCTCGAGAATGAACGCCGTGGACAGCGCGATCGGGCGCGCACCCGACATGGCCAGGTCGTTGACCGTGCCGTTCACGGCCAGATCCCCGATCGACCCGCCGGGGAACACCAGCGGCTTGACCACGAACGAATCCGTCGAGAACGCCAGCCGCACGCCGCCGAGGCTGAGCACGGCCGAATCGCCCATCCCCGCGTCGGCGGCGGCGCCGAACGCGGGCAGGAACAGGTGCTCGATCAGCTCCCCCGACATCGCGCCGCCACCGCCGTGACCCATCACGATGGTCGGCGAGTCACGCAGCGGCATCGGACAGACCCAGCTGTCCATGTCGAAGGTCGCCGCCGCGTTGTCCTCACGCATGAGCCACCTCCGCGGGCAGGTCGAGGCGGCGGTACAGGTAGTAGGCCGCGCACGCGCCCTCGGAGGAGACCATGGTGGCGCCCAGCGGGTTTCGCGGCGTGCACTGCTTGCCGAACGCGGCGCACTCGTGCGGCTTGATCAGTCCCTGCAGCACTTCGCCGGAGCGGCAGATCGAGGATTCGGCGGTGTGCAGATCGCTCACCGAGAACCGGTCCTCGGCATCGTAGGCACGGTAGCGATCCGAGAGCCGCCAGCCGCTGCTGGGGATCACGCCGATTCCGCGCCAGGCGCGATCGGTGACGTCGAAGACATCGGTCAGCATCGCCTTCGCGACCGCGTTGCCCTCGGCGCGGACCGCGCGGGGGTAGGCGTTCTCCAGCTCGTGCCTGCCGTCCTCGAGCTGGGTGACGGTGCGCCGGATGCCTTCGAGGATGTCGAGCGGCTCGAAGCCGGTGACGACCATCGGCACCCCGTACTTGTCGGCCAGCGGCGGATACTCCTCGGTGCCCATCACGCTGCAGACGTGCCCCGCGGCCAGGAACCCCTGGACGCGGCAGCTCGGCGACTCCATGATCGCGGCGATGGCCGGCGGCACCAGCACGTGCGAGACCAGCAGCGAGAAGTTCTCGATGCCGAGCTTCTTCGCCTGGTAGACGGTCATCGCGTTGGCCGGCGCGGTCGTCTCGAAGCCGATGCCGAAGAACACCACCTGCCGGTCGGGGTTCTCGCGGGCGATGGTGAGCGCGTCCAACGGCGAGTACACCACCCGCACGTCGCCGCCCTCGCTCTTGACCCGGAACAGGTCGCGTTCGCTGCCCGGCACCCGCAGCATGTCGCCGAAGGAGCAGAAGATCACCCCGGGCTGCGCGGCGATCTCGAGTGCCTTGTCGATCACCTCGAGCGGGGTGACACACACGGGACAGCCAGGGCCGTGGATCATCTCGATCGCGTCCGGGAGCAGTTGGTCGATGCCGTGACGGATGATCGAATGGGTCTGTCCGCCACACACTTCCATGATGGCCCAGCGATGCGAGGTGGCCGCGTGGATCTGGTCGAGCAGCTTCTTGGCCAGGTCGGGGTCGCTGAATTCGTCGAGATACTTCATGACGTCACCTCCGTGTCGTCGCCGGAGCCGGACGCTGCCGGTCGTGCCGTGGGATCGGGCAGGCCCGACTGCTTGGCGGCGAGGGCGAACCCGTCGCCGAACTCCTCGTCGAGCACCCCGAGGTGCTCGAACTCGGCCAGTGTGCGCAGCGCCGATTCCTCGTCGAGACGCTGGATGGCGAAGCCGACGTGGACCACCACGTAGTCACCGACCGCCGCGTCCGGAATGTATTCCAGACACACATCTTTGTGCACGCCGCCGAAGTCGACGACCGACATCACCGTGCCGTCGCGTTCGTGCAGGCTGAGCACCTTTCCCGGAACTGCCAGGCACATCGCTGCTCTCCTTTCCTCAACCCGCGCCAGCGAGTAGTTGCCCGAACGCGAGGCCACCGTCGTTGGGCGGCAGTCTGCGATGCGTGATGATGGGAAATCCGTTGTCGCGCAGCAGAGTGCGTGCCGCCGAGAGCAGCAGCGCGTTCTGGAACACGCCTCCCGAGAGCGCGACGGTGGTCGGGGGCGGGGCGAAGTCCCGGGCGAGGTCGAGGACCAACCGGGCCACGGCGTGGTGGAAGCGGGCCGCGATCACGGCGGCCGGAACGCCGTGCCCGGCATCGCGGACGACCGCGGCGACGACCGGGGCCGGATCGATCACGGCCGGGTCGGCGGTGTGGTCGAGGGCGAACCGATAGGTGCCCGCGCCCGGGTCGACGCCGCGGGCGATCGCTTCCAGTTCGATGGCGGCCTGGGCTTCGTAGTCGACGGTGTGGCGGACACCGGCCAGGGAGGCCACCGCGTCGAAGAGACGGCCCATGCTCGAGGTCGGGGTGCAGCCGAGGCCGGTGTCGAACTGGTGGGTCAGCACAGCACGTTCATCGGCGGGGCAGGCGGCGACCGAGGCGATGGTGTCGGACCAGGGCAGGTCGGCGGATCGCAAGTGGGCCAGCGCCATGCGGTAGGGGCGGTGCACGCTCGTGTCGCCGCCCGCCAGCGGCACATATCGCAGGTGCGCGAGTCGCCGATACCCCTTGTATCCGGCCGCCAGCACCTCGCCGCCCCAGATGGCGCCATCGGGCCCGAATCCGGTGCCGTCGAAGGCGATTCCGGCGACGGTCTCCGCTGCGCCGAGTCCGTGTTCGCCCATGACAGCGGCGATGTGCGCGTGATGGTGCTGCACGGTGCGCACCAGGCGGCCCTCGGCATGTGTGCGCGCCCAGGCGGTCGACCGGTAGCCAGGGTGCGCGTCGACGACGAGCTGTGTCGGCGCTACTCCGGTCAGCTCCGCGAGATGCTCGGCCGCGAAGCCGAAGGCGCGCAGGGTGGCCAGGTCGTCCATGTCGCCGATGTGCTGGCTGAGCCAGGCGTAACGACCGTCACCGACCGCGCAGGTGTTCTTGAGGTCCGCGCCGACGGCCAGGGTGGGTGGAACCGGAACGGGCAGGGTCAGCGGGAGCGGCGCGTACCCACGCGAGCGGCGCAACGGAAGTTCGATGCCGTCGACAACGCGTAGGACCGAGTCATCGCACGGTGTCAGGATGCGGCGGTCATGCGAGAGCCAGCCGTCGGCGAGGCCGGCCAGACGAGTACCGGCGTCTTCGTCGTCGTAGCAGATCGGTTCGCCACCGAGATTGCCCGAGGTCATCACCAGCACCTGCGGTCCAGGAGGGTCGCCCGGGAGACCGAACAGCAGCAGGTGCAGCGGGGTGTAGGCCAGCAGCACACCCAAGTCGGGGTTGCGGGGTGCGACCGAAGGAGCCAGGGCGATCGCGCCACGGTCCAACCCTCGTGATTCGGGACGGCCTGGTGCTTCCGCACCGGTGGGTGTGGCAGTGCCGCGAGCGTATTGACCGTGGCCTTCGCGCGCTGCCGAGGGGCTGGAGTCGGCCCGATCACCTTCGAGCAGGTCACCAAGGCCGACGATGCCGCGTCCGACCGGGGATGCGAGTGCATGGGTTCGGGACCCGAGCGTGGCGTGCGACGTGGCCGCGTAGGAGATGGGGGCCTTGCGGGCGAGCAGGACGATAGGTCGTTGGGGCCCACTGAGCAGTGCCGCCGCGATGTCGTCGACCTCGGCGATAGCGCGCGCGGTGGCCAGGTCGGCGACCATGACGGCGAACGGCTTGTCGCCACGGCGTTTTCGGCTGCGCAAGGTGGCCACGGCGTCTTCGTTGGTGGCGTCGCAGGCAAGGTGGTAGCCGCCGATGCCCTTGACCGCGAGGATTCCCCCTTCGCGCAACAGCTCTCGTGCGGCGGTCAGTGCCGCGGCGGCATCGGAGGTCGGCGACGGGGCACGGTGGGCAGCGGGCAGCGAGGGGTTGGGACCGTCGGAGGTCGGCTGCACGCCGTCGTTCGAGTGGGTGGCGCCGGCGGTCTCGGGTTCGCTGCGACCGGAGCGAGACAGCCGCGAGCGATCGTCGGTGGTCGCGGCGGACAGCGGTACAGCGGTGTAGGTCAGGCGGGGCCCACAATCGGGGCAGGCGATGGGTTGGGCGTGGAAGCGGCGGTTGGTGGGGTCGGTGTATTCGGCGGTGCAGTGGGAGCACATCGGGAAGTCGGCCATCGAGGTGCGAGAGCGGTCGTAGGGGAGGTCGGTGATGATGGTGAAGCGGGGTCCGCAGTTGGTGCAGTTGATGAAGGGGTGGCGATGGCGGCGATCGGTGGGGTCGGCGAGTTCGGCGGCGCAGTCGGCGCAGATCGCGACATCCGGGGAGGCGAGGGTGCGGCCACCGTCGGCGCGGGTGGTGTCGACGATGTGGAAGCCGGTGCCGCCCCGCACCGCGACGGTGATCCTGTCGATGGATTCGATGACGGCCAGTGGGGGTGGCCGGTCGCGGAGTCGGCGGATGAACTCGTCCAGATCGGCGGGGGTGCCTTCGATGTCGATGATCACCCCGGAGCTGTCGTTGGCGACCGAGCCGGACAGCGACAGTTCGGCGGCGGTGGTGTAGACGAAGGGCCGGAACCCGACGCCCTGCACCACCCCGCGGACCACGAGGTGACGACGCTGCCGCTCGGCACTCACGGCTGCTCACCTCGCCCCATCAGGTTCAGCCCGGCCAGCGCGGCGGCGGCCCCGGCCTCGTCGGTCTTCTCCACCGCCAGCCCCATGTGGATGATCACCCAGTCGCCGGGACCCACCGGGTCCTGGTCCAGCAGGCCGATATTCACCTTCCGGTTTTCCCCGGACACCGTCACCAGCGCGAGCTGACCGTGATAGCCGTCGAGAATTTCCACGACCTGTCCGGGAATACCGAGGCACATGGCTCACTCCTCCGGTCGACACGACGGCGCGAACGGCTCGGGCGCATCGTCGACCGGACCGCTCGGGTCGGCAGCCAGTCGCGCGATGACCTCGGCCACGACGGCGACCGCCCGGTCGAGAGCGGCGGTGACGCGTTCGGACAGACCAATGCCCTCGTCCACCGAGGCGACCTGGCAGCCGACCACAACGGTCGGCGGGAGGGTTCCGCCCAAAGCTCGGACGCTCGCGAAGACGGCGTCGGGGTTCATGGCGTGGGCGTCGAGCCGGGCCGCGCCGGCCGGGTCCGGTTCGGCGTGGAAGACCGCGAGGGTGCCGGGGGCGCCGCGGTCGGGGACGGCGTCGACGAGGATCAGGGCGTCCCAGGGGTCGAGGAGGTCGTAGGCCAGGTGCATGCCGCGGATCCCGTAGTCGACCACCCGCACGGGGTCACCGTGCGGCGGGAGTCGTCGCACCACTTCGGGCCCGAAACCGTCGTCGCCGAGGAAGATGTTGCCGATCCCGGCGACGAGCACCCGCGCCGTCATCTCACATCCGGCGCATCTTCAGGTAGCGCTGCAGGTCCGGTATCGACCGGACGCCGAGTATCGCGGCGGCGAACGCCACCACGGCGGCACACGCCACCGCGATCATTCCTATCGTGGCCATGATTGACCCCTTCTCTCTCATTCTCGTGGGCTGTCGAGTGGTTCGATCTCCTCCGGGGCGAAGTACAGGTAGCGGCCGTACCATTCGTGCAGGTCGGCGGCGGGGTCGTCCTCGATGACCACGCCGACGTGTGCCTGCCCGTCGACGTCCTCGTGCACGGTGACGACCCGTGCGATCCGGCCGTCGTAGAACAGATCGTGGGCATCGGCGCGTCGCGAGGGGTGCAGGCGCACGCGGGTGCCGTTGCCGACCCGGACCACGCCGACCAGGATCGCGTCGGTGTCCGGCCGAACAGCGTTGTCGGCCAGCGGGTCCCACCAGTCGACCCCGTCGGGTACCTCCGGGATCAGCGCGGCGGTGTCGGCATGCGGATCGCGCAGGACGCCGTGCAACCGTTGCAAGGCCTCCGGCGTCATGGTGTCGCAGCGGTCGATGAGCTGCGCGGCCCGCTGGTCGGTCGCGCGGGCCTGGGCCTTCTCCTCCTCGGTCATGGTCATGACCCGCAGGGTGAGGATCTCGTCGATTTCGGTGGAGTCGAACAGCGGCCCCTCGCTCTGCTCGGCGATCTCGGGATGGTCGTAGAGGATGATCGGCGAGACCAGCACGATGCTGTGGTCACCGGGCGGTCCGGCCAGGACCGGGAAGCAGCGGTGCTGGACACAGCGGGCCACGGCGGCTTCGGCGTCGGGTGGGGGTTCGAGCAGCGAGACGAACTGGCCGTCGTCGAGTTCGGCGATGACGTGCGCACCGATCAGGGAGCGGGCGATGGCGTCGTGCTGGTCGGTCGCGGGGGCGCCGGTGTTGCGGAGGATGACGCTCAGACACACGAAGCGCTCGTCGCGCTCCACACTCATCTGGATCTCACCGTCGAGGTGTTCCCGATGCCGGACCACCCGCCCGGCCGCGGAACCGTCGGGGCCGGGGATGGCCTCATACTCTGTTCCGCCCGGAATCGACAGTGGTGCAGAAGAATCGGTCAAGGTCAGCGGGCCGACCGAGTGCTCGCATTCCACCGCCTCGTCCCAGCTGATCCACGATCTGCCGTCGACGACGAACTCGGCGACCGGCGCTCCCCCGGCATCCTCGACCGTGCGGCGTTGCAGTTGCAGGAACCGAACGGTCAGCGTGAGCACGGTACGTCCGCCGGCATCGAGCAGGCATTGTGCCGAGAGTTCTGAGTCCTCACCGAGCCCCGCGCCAGCCGCCCCGGCGGGACCGAGCACACCGAACTGCCAGCGCGACTGGTTCTTTCGCGAGTTCGCCCGATACGGGTACAGCAGGTAGCCCTCGTAGAGCACCGCGTCGGCGACCGCGCGTGCCCTGGCCCGCGACCTCGTCGGCTCGGCGGTCATGAGCTGTCCTCGAGCAGGCGCAGCACAGCGTCGTCGAAGCCGAGCAGCCCGTGACCGGACTTGTAGGCGGCGAGCGCCTCGACGGTGTCGCGTTGCAGGCGCAGCCACCCCGCATCGGGGAAATGCGCCGACATCAGGTCCTCCCAGACCGAGACCGGCATCTCGAACTTGTCCTCGCGGTCCCACGGAATCTGCTGTACCGCGAAACCCGTTGTTCCCCTGATGAATACCGTGCCGCTGAACAGAAAGATCAGCGGCACGGTGCCCTCGCGCAGGGCGTGCAGGTATTTGGACCCGCTCACCTCGAAGTCGTAGGTGCACGGCATCGGCAGGTCCACCTGGGCGCCGCCGTGGAAGCCGGGAACCATGGTGGCGCAGTGCATCCAGAGGAAGGAGCGCTGGGTGTCGCGCCAGCGTTCGCGTGGCCCGAACAGGTCGATCAGGCCCGCGCTCTCCTCGTCGGTGTAGCCGCGCCGGTGCGGTTCGATCCGCACCTGCGCCCGCAGGGCGATCGCGTGCACGGGTTCCTCGCCGAGCATCGCGATGCCGATCCGCGCGGACAGCGTGGGGCTGGCCGCGTAGGGCTCGGGCTGGATTCCCAGCACGGCGAAGGTCGTCGAGTAGGCCGGGCACATCACACACCACCCGGGCGCGCCCGTGCCGACACCGCGTCGAAGAACTCGTCGAGGTATCGGTGCACGTCCTGACCGCCGTCGAAGCCGCGCCACAGCATTCGCATCCGGCCGACGAATTCGTAGCAGGCATCGATGGGCAGCAGCAGGCAGGCAGCCTCGGCGGTGCCGCGCTCGGGGACCCGGATCATCAGCGCCTCGACATCGGGAACGGCCACAGCGATCTCCGGGTGCCGGTCGAGCACCGTGCGCCACTCGTCGAGGGGCAGTTCGGATTCGGTGGCGCCCATCGGTCCCGGATAGAACGCGACGGTGCGGCCCAGCGCGGAGTTGTCGAAGAAGAACGCCAGACCGACGGGGATCTCGAGCGCGTCCCATTCACCGTGGCTGATGGTGAAGCCGGGGAACCGCAGGTAGCGGTCGGGCACCGCGCGATAGCGCAGGGTGGCGTTCTGATCGGTGAACAGCAGGTAGCAACCCCGGCAGACGCACAACAGTTGACGCCCTTCGACATTCACCACGTGCTGATGCTCGGCGGCGATGGTCTCCGCGCACATCTCACACCGCTCGCCCGCCGCAACGGCGGGCTTGCGATCGACGGTGAGGCGCCGCAGCACCCCCAGCGGAGAACTCAACCGGCCACCTCCATCGGAACGGCCACCGACAACTCCCCGGCACGCACCAGCACCGGCAGCGGTTCCAGATGCCCTTCGCCGTCGACCCTGGCGCCGGCGTGGACGGCGTCATAGTGGGCCAGACAGGTCGGGCAGCGCAGCACCGCATCGCCGACGGGGAACCCGACCCGGCGCTGCAGGGCGGCACCGGCCAGCGAGTGATCACAGGACGGGCAGTGGTCGCGATAGACGAACAGGTCGTCACCGACGCGGCAGGCCAGCACCGTCTGACCGCCGATGACGAAGCCACCGACCTCGCCCGCACCCAGTTCCGCCAGCTCCGGGACGACAATCCAGCTCCCGTGCGCTTCCACCGGATGGGTATCGGCGTGCACCCGGGCGAACAGCGAGTCGGCGGAGATCAGCGAATCCGTCGACTCCGCCTGCGCGGCAGCCACTTCGATGGACTCGATCTCCGGGGCCGCCGCGCGCACCGCGTCCTCCACGGCCAATTCCAGGGTCACCGAGGACGACGGACAGGTACGGCAGCTCCCCGACAGTTCGAGGCGCACCACACCGTCGTGCACGTCGAGCAGCTCCACATCACCACCGTGTGAGCCCAGATACGGGCGCACGCTGTCGAGGGCCGCGCGCACGCGGGTGTCCACGTCGTGCGGGTGCAATCCGTGCACGAGCAGCAGGCTCGCGATCAGGTCGTCGGCGACAAGCCGTTCGCGCGCACCCGGATCGACCAACTCCAGGATCCGCGCCAGGCCGGCGCCGTAGAGGTCGGAGACCTCGCGCACCAACTGCTCGGCGCGCTCCCGGGCGACGACGCCACCGGCCGAACTCGCGTCGAGCAGGGTTTCGATCCGGTCGCCCGCTCCGCGCCATCGGTCCGTGTCGATCGCTGCCTCGTCGTGCTCCCCCAGCCGATCCGGCATCACCGCTACTCCCCGGTGAGGGTCTGTGTCGGCGAGTGCAGTTTGTCCAGCGACTTGCCGTTGCCGAGGTACATGTGCACCCCACAGGGCAGGCAGGGGTCGAAGCTGCGCACGGTGCGCATGATGTCGATGCCCTTGAAGTGCTCGCGGTCGTTCTCCTCGAAAATCGGCTGGCCCTGCACCGCGTCCTCGTACGGTCCCGGCGTACCGAAACTGTCGCGGGGGTTGGCGTTCCACGGCGTCGGCGGATACGGGTGGTAGTTGGCGATCTTGCCGTCCCGGATCACCATGTGATGGGACAGGACACCGCGCACGGCCTCGGTGAATCCGCAGCCGATGCCTTCGTCGGGCACCTCGAAGTGCTCCCAGGTCTTGGTTCGGCCCGCCCGGATCTCCACGAGCGCCTGCTCGGCGAAGTGCAGTGCACTGGCCGCGGCGTAGGCCTGGAAGTAGGTGCGGGCGCGATTGCGTTCGATGGTGTTGCTGCCGAACTCCGGGATCTTCCATTCGAAGCTGACCGGACCCTTCAGCGCGGTCTTGGGCAGGTTGATCTGCACGCTGTGCCCGGTCGACTTGACGTAGCCGATGTCGACCAACCCGGCCAGCGCCGTGGACCACAGCCGGGCCAGCGGCCCGCCGCCGGTGTCCAGAGCCAGATGGTCGGTGCCGTCGAACCAGCGCGGCGACATCACCCAGCTGTACTTGTCGTCCATGTCGCGCTTCTGCGGCTTGGGATTGGTGTGCTGATTCCAGGGGTGGCGCCGGTCGACCGGATTGCCGAGCGGATCGGTCTCGACGAACATCTCCTGATCGGTCCAGTCGTCGTAATACGAACTGCCCAGAAGGATTCGGATACCGAGATTGATGTCGACCAGGGAGGTGGTCACCAATTTCCCGTCGACCACCACGCCCGGGGTGACGAACATCCGCCGACCCCACTCCTCCATGTCCTTGTACTCGAAATTGCACACCTCGGGATCCTGGAACGAACCCCAGCAACCCAGCAGGGTGCGCCGCAATCCGACCTGTTCATAACCCGGCAGCGCCTCGTAGAAGAAGTCGAAGAGGTCGTCGTGCATCGGCACGACCTTCTTCATGAACTCGACGTAGCGCATCAGGCGCGTCATGTAGTCGGTCATCAACTGGATCGTCGCGACCGTTCCCACGCCGCCCGGATACAGCGTGGAGGGGTGTACGTGCCTGCCTTCCATCAGGCAGAACATCTCCCGGGTGTAGCGGCTGACCTGCAGCGCCTCCCGATAGAACTCGCCGGTGAACGGATTCAGCGCGCGCATGATGTCGGCGATGGTGCGGTAGCCGTGCTCGTCCGAATGCGGGGCCAGGGTCTTCTCGGCCTGCGCGAGGACGCCCGGATTGGTCTCGGCGACCATCTTCTCGCAGAAATCCACGCCGACCAGGTTCTCCTGGAAGATGTTGTGATCGAACATGCATTCTGCGGCCTCGCCGAGATTGACGATCCACTCACCCAGGTGCGGCGGTTTCACGCCGTAGGCCATGTTCTGCGCATAGCACGAACAGGTCGCGTGATTGTCGCCGCAGATGCCGCAGATGCGGCTGGTGATGAAGTGCGCGTCGCGGGGATCCTTGCCCCGCATGAAGATCGAGTAGCCGCGGAAGATGGACGAGGTGCTGTGGCACTCGACCACTTCGCGGTTCTCGAAGTCGATCTTGGTATAGATTCCCAGGCTGCCGACGATTCGGGTGATCGGATCCCACGCCATCTCGACGAGACGGTCGGGCTCGATCCTCTTGTGCGACGGCTCGGGGATGATGGCAGTCATTCCAATCGCCTCCTACCAGGTGCGGGTGGCGCCGGATTCCAGCTTCTCGCCCTTGTGCCGCCAGCGCGGTTCCTTGTCGACGGTGCGTCCGGTGATGTGCCGCAGGCTGCGGATCACCGACCCGTACAGTCCTGATGCCGTCGAGGAGATCTTCCCGCCCGGGGGTTCGTCCATGAACGGCATGAATTTGTCCGGGAATCCCGGCATGGTGCAGCCGATGCAGATGCCGCCCACGTTCGGGCAGCCACCGACGCCGTTGATCCAGCCCCGCTTGGGGACGTTGCATTTGACCACCGGACCCCAACAGCCCAGTTTCACAATGCATTTCGGGGAGCCGTACTCGTCGGCGAAATCACCTTCCTCGTAATAGCCCGCGCGATCGCATCCCTCGTGCACGGTGGCGCCGAACAACCACTTCGGTCGCAGCGCCTCGTCGAGGGGGATCATCGGCGCCTGCCCGGTGGCCATGTAGAGCAGGTAGGTCAGCGTCTCGGACATGTTGTCCGGGTGGACCGGGCAGCCGGGCACGCAGACGATCGGGATGTCGGCCTTGGATTTCCAGCCCCACCCCAGATAGTCGGGCACCCCCATCGCGCCGGTGGGATTACCGGCCATGGCGTGGATGCCACCATAGGTGGCGCAGGTACCGACCGCGACCACCGCGGTGGCTTTCGGCGCCAGCCGGTCGAGCCATTCGCTGGTCGTCATGGGCTGACCGGTGGCGGGGTCGTTGCCGAATCCGCACCAGTAGCCCTCGTCGTGGAGTGCTTCGTTGGGAATCGACCCCTCCACTACGAGCACGAACGGTTCGAGTTCGCCGCGATCGGCTTTGAAGAACCATTCGAGGAAATCGTCGGCGCCGCCGGTCGGACCGCATTCGAAATCGATCAGCGGCCAGTGCACCGCGATCTGTGGGAGGCCGGGAAGGGCGCCGAGGGCGATCTCCTCGATACTGGGCTGCGTGGCAGCGGTCAACGCGACCGAGTCTCCGTCGCAACTGAGACCGGCGTTGATCCACAAAACGTGGATCAGGGTCTGTTCCGCTGTGATTGCTTCCTTGGTGGGCATGGGCTGTGCCACTTTCTGAAGCGATGTGGATTTGTGATCCTGATCACAACATTCTAGGGCGCGGTCGCGTGATCATCAATAGCCACACGTTGGCTGCGCAGCCATTCGAACCACTGCGCCATGCCCTCACCGCCGGTGACCGACATCGGCACGATCTCGGCTCCCGGATTGATCATGGCCGCGTATTCGCGGCATTTCTCCAGGTCGAAGTCGACATAGGGCAGCAGATCGATCTTGTTGACCAGGACCAGCGAGGCGGCGGCGAACATGTGCGGGTACTTCAGCGGCTTGTCGGTGCCCTCGGTCACCGAGATCACCACGACTTTGCCGCGCTCGCCGAGATCGAACAGCGCCGGACACACCAGATTGCCGACGTTCTCGATGAACAGCAGGCTGCCCGGCGCCGGATCGAGGGTTTCCAGCGCGCGACGGGTCATCTCGGCGTCAAGGTGGCAGCCGGCGCCGGTGTTGACCTGGACGACCCGGCAGCCGGTCGCGGCGATCCGTTCGGCGTCGAGCAGCGTGGCCTGATCGCCTTCGATCACCGCGATGGGCGCCTCGCCGAACTCACGGATCGTGCGCTCGAGCAGGGTCGTCTTGCCCGCGCCGGGCGAGCTGGTCATGTTCAGTGCCAGGATGTCGCGGGCGGCGAGCCAGGCACGGTTGCGCTGGGCCAGTTCGTCGTTCTTGGCCAGGACCTTCTGTTCGAGAGTGATGGTCTCGGTCACCGGCAGGTGGACGTGGTCGGCACCGTGAGCGTGGTCATGCGAGTGACCGTGCTCGTGCGGGATGGTGATCACTGCTGCCGCATCGTCGTCGCCGCATCCACAGGTTGCGCACATTCTCGGCTCACCTCCATAGATCGGATTCGGAGTTCGTGCCCGGCCCTGATCTCGACATCGGCACTACCGCAGTCGCACAGGGCGATCGGCTGGGACAGGGTGAAATCGGCGCCGCAGGTCCGGCAGAGCGCGGCGCCGGGCACCTCGTCGATCTCGAGGCGGGCGCCTTCGGCGAGGGTGCCCTCGGCGGCCAGCTCGAAACAGAAGCGCATGGCCTCGGGCACCACCGCGCACAGCACACCCACTTCGACCAGCACGCTGTGCACCCGCTGACCCGCCGCGTGTTCGCACACGGCGTCGATGACACTTTGGGTGATGGCCATTTCGTGCATCGCGGTCTCGGCTCGTCGAAGGTGAGAACCTCCCCCGAGGCTACTCCCACTCAGTGCAGCCGATGCCGGGCCAGCAGATCGGTGTCGGCGAGGATCTGCGCGGCCGGCCCGTTGGCGACGATCTCGCCCGCGTCCAGGATCACCACGCGATCACAGATCCGCTGCGCGTACGGCAGATCGTGGGTCACCACCAGCAGGGTCGTCGGCAGGGCGAGCAGGATGTCGGCCAGTTCGCGGCGGGCCACCGGGTCGAGATTGGCGGCGGGTTCGTCGAGGACGAGGACATCGGGTCGACACGACAGAACGGTGGCCAGCGCGGCGCGGCGGCGTTCGCCCAGCGACAGGTGGGCCGGGGAACGACCGGCGCGATCCGACATCCCGACCGCGGCGAGGGCTTCGCGGACGTTCTCCTCGAGCTGTGCGCCGCGCACGCCGAAATTGGCGGGACCGAAGGCGACGTCCTGGTGGACGGTGGGCATGAACAGCTGATCGTCAGGGTCTTGGAAGACCACGCCGACCCGCTGTCGAACGGCGCGCACGGTCGCGCGTTCCAGTCGGGTTCCGCCGATGCGCACCTCCCCCGAGGTGGCGGTGAGTACCCCGTTGAGGTGCAGCATGAGGGTGGATTTTCCGGCGCCGTTGGGGCCGAGCACCGCGACCCGCTCCCCCGCCGCGACCTCGAGGTCGACGCCGCGCAGCGCCCAGGTGCCGTCGGGGTAGGCGTAGCTCAGCTCGGTCACGCGCACAGCGGGTGCTGCCGAATCGGTCACCGAACCATCCAAGCACCGAGACAGATGCCGATCGCCGCGACCGCGGGCAGACAACCGAGCACCCAGTGTCGACGACTGGCGCGCGCGAGGCCGACAGCGGGTACGGCACCGTCGAATCCACGCGACAGCATCGCCAGGTGCACCCGTTCACCACGTTCATAGGAGCGCAGGAACAGGGTGCCCGCGCCGCGCGCCGTCGCCCCGGCCTGCCGCAGGGTTCGCGGGTCGTCGCCGCGCGAGATCCGCGCCAGCCGCATCCGGCCCGCCTCGACGACCAGTACATCGACGTAGCGCAGCATCAGGACCACGATCATCACGATGATGCCGGGCACGCGCAGCCGGGCGAGCCCGCCGGGGAGGTCACGCACGCTCGTGGTGGCGGCCAGGGTCAGCGAGATCCCCACGCCGAGAGTGCCTTTCGCGATGATTCCCCACGCGGCGTAGAGGCCGGTGGCCGACAGGGAAAGACCGAGGAACTCGACGCGTGGGTCACCCGCGGCGAACGGCAACAGCACCGCCAGCACCACGAACGGCGCTTCGATGAGCAGGCGCGGCGCGATCCAGCGCAGCGCGATGCCGGACCAGCGCCATACGACGAGGAGGCCGAGTGCGTAGCAACCGTAGGGCCAGAACAACTCTCGTGGCGTGGCGACGACAGCGAAGACGGTGAGCACCGCGCACACGATCTTCACTTCCGCCGGCGCGCGATGCGCGGGCGAGTCCCCTGCCAGGTACAGCAGCCGGCCGGGGCCGCCCACCTACCTCGGCCCCGAATCCGACCCCGTGCCGACTGCCTCCGTGCTCGGCCGTCGCCCGATCGCCCTGACCACCGTGAACAACACCGCGAACGCGACAGCGACACCGAGCACACCGGCCAGACCGACCCACGCCTCGTCCCCGCCGATCGCGTAGTCGGCCAGCGCGGAATCGGCGAGGCGATGTTCGGCAGCGTTCTGCGCGACGCACTCCCCGCGCAACTCCTCGACACCGCCGACCTCTACCGTCACACACCCGCGCTGGGTGGTGGCGTCGAGGCCGTCGGGTTGCGAGCTCGCCGCATAGGACAGCACCCCGGCGACGAGCACCGCCGACGCGGCGAAGGCCAGCAGGAAACCCGGCACCGAGACTCGCTCGCGCAGCGAGGTCGTCTCGGTCCGCGCCGCCGCGACAGCACGCAACAGGTAGACGAGGTCGGGCCGAGCCCTCGCCACCGCGACCACCGTGATCGCGGTGATGATCCCCTCGCCGATCCCGATCAGCGCGTGGGTGAGGAGCATGTATCCGGCGACCGCGCCGACCGTCGAGCCCGCGGCGCCGCCGATCGCGTACTCGACGACAAAACCCATGGCGGCGCACACGGTTCCGATGAAGGCCGCGACGAAGGCCACGCTCCCGATACCCGCCTCGGAGCGCTTGCCGAGCAGCCCGGCCCCCAGCCGCGCGACGAGATATCCCGCGCCGACGCCGATCAGCGCCATGTTCGTGATGTTGGTACCCAGCGCCGACAGCCCACCGTCGGCGAACAGCAATGCCTGGACGACCAGCACGATCGCCACGCACAGCGCCCCGAGATACGGGCCGACCAGGATCGCGGCCAATGCCCCGCCGAGGAGGTGCCCACTCACCCCGGGCAGGATCGGGAAATTCACCATCTGCACCGCGAAGAGGAACGCGGCGACCAGACCGGCCATCGGGGCGGCACGTTCGTCGAGATCAGCCCTTGCCCGCCACGCGGCGAAACCCAGTCCGGCGACCGCGATCACGGCGAACAGCAACGAGGTCGGCGCATCGACGATGCCGTCGCTCATATGCATTGCCACGGTGATCTGGCTCACCCCTCATGATGGTACGCCCGATATATGCTCATGTGAACAGATGAATTGCTGAGGTGTCCGACTGGTTCTCTCCGCCCGGGAAAGGCACAGTGGAGTCGTGGCAGTGAGTCCCTCCCTGGATCCCGAGCACGCCAGCCGTGCCGCGTCCGCGTTGAACATCGCCGGCATCGAGCACTGGGCCGGGCGATTCGACCTGCTCTCCGACGTCAACCGGCTGCGCCTGCTGCTGTGCCTGCACCACGCGCCCGACATCAGCGTCAGCGATCTGGCCGCCGCGGTGGGCATGTCGGCCACCGCGACCTCCCAGGCCCTGCGGCTGCTGCGCCAGCAGGGCTGGGTCGCCGCCGCCAAGGACGGACGCATCGTGCGCTACCGGCTCGCCGACGACACCGTCCATCAGCTGCTGCACTGGATCGGGGCCACCCACGCCGAACCCGCCACCACCGGCTGAACCGAGCGGGCGCCCCGGCTCAGGGACCGGGGTGCGGGCTGTTCGCGCCGAAGGTCCCCACCCAGACGGGCCGGACGAACCACGGGACCCGATCGGGAGTCAGCTCACCGACCACCGCGATGTCGGCGGCGACGAAGGCCGCCGACGCGCGACCGATATGGTCGTCCGAGGTCACCAGGACCGCCCCGCGCAGTCCGCGCTCGGCCATGAGTGCGGCGGTGTGGCGAGCGTTCTGCACCGTCGAGTCCGCCCGGCCCTCGCGCAGGATCCGTTCCGGCGCGACGCCATTGGCCACCAGCCACTCCGACATCGCGTCGGCCTCGGTGATGCCGGACCGTGGATTTCCACCGGTGACGATGATCGGTGACAGCGGCGCCAAGGCCGCCTGCAACAGACCGACGCGTAGTCGCCGCACCAGTTCTTCGCGCATCGTGCCCGCCGGCGTGAGCCCGTAGCCGAGGATCACGACCGCGGTGTCGGGTCCGTACGCCCCGGGGACAACCGGGGTCCATCTCGACGGCACCTCGACGTGCACCCCGGTCGGCCACGGAACCTGCGCCTGTCCGGTCTGGGCCGCGGAACCCACCAGACCCGCCATCGCAACCACGGCCATCGCCGCTCGCCACACCGAAACCATTGCTGTCTCCTCGCGTCCGGACCGGTCGACGACGACCGGCCTTCGACGATCACGGTGCGCCGCGAGCGGCGGCCGCGCAGCGCTACGGCAACGGCCTGCGACAGCTCACAAGCCCTGGTCAGAACCCTTTGGTGTGCGCCATTCAGCACATGTCACAGGCTTGCGGACCGAAACGTAGTTCGGCGTCCTCGGCCGACCCGAGACCGCTCACCTGCCCGATGGCCGCCCAGGAAGCACCCGCCGAGCGGACGAAGCGGACGGCCTCGACGAGTCGCTGCTGGGCCGAGACCGAGTCCTCGTACGCCAGGCGCACCGGGATCAGGGCCTGCATCTCGACGCGGTGGTAATCCCATTCGGCGAGAACCAGGGTGGTGGCGCTCGTGTCGAGCCGTCCGCTGGGGCAGTGCAATCGCCGGTGCCCCGGATCGTGGTCGACCGGGTTCTCGGCGCGCAACCAGGTGCGCCCGTGCCAGCCCCCGCACGAGCACAGCGCCCGCCAGCCGATCACCTCGTCGGGTTCGCGGGCGCATCGCAGCGCAGGAGTGAGCGGGGTCGCGTCGACGGCAGCGATCGCCGCCGGCTGCGCGGTGAGGCTGGGTCCGTGCAAGCCGTCGGCGAAGATGTCGGCGACCCAGACGCGATGACAGTCGAACAAGGGGTTCATTCAGACTCCGATGTCTACACTCCACAACAGGTTCGAGCAGAGCCGAGCCGCACCCCGAGGCCGGACGGCCTCGGGAACGGTGTCGGTATGTGGCCGGACCTGATGCCGGTTGCCGACCACCAGATGTGTGGGACTACACCTCCCACGTATCCACCATCGGCCCCTTCGCGCCCCACCGCAATCACCTCGGCCCGATATTGGACACAGTCACAGCAGCGCGAGTCCACGCTTGGTCCCGGCGATCACCCCGGGCCGAGACCGGCCGCTGTCACAGGTGCGCCGGTCCGGTCATTGGGAACGGGCGTATCGCGGGAGAGAGCCGGCCCCGCCACCGGAGCCGGGCAACGACCACGGCACGAGATGACGGCGCGCGTACTGATCAAGGCTGCGCGGCGACGTGCCCGGAGTCAGCTCGCGGCGCGGGCGAGTTCGCGCGCGAGCGCCCGTTCGCGCTGTTCCTCGAAGCGGGCGGCCTTGGTCTCGAGATCGACGAGGTACTGATGCAATTCCTCGCGCGCTTGCTCGCCCGGTGCGGTGAAATCATTGCGCTCGAAGACGTTCCACGTCCGCAGGACCGGCTTCAGGACGACGTCGAGATGCTGGCGCAGATCGTAGACGCCGTGCTTGGCCAGCAGCACCGCATTACGCCGGAAGTTCGGCTGGTTGAGACCGGGCATCTGGAATCGCAGGACGACATCGGCGATCGCGCGGATGCTCTCGTCGGGGGTCAGGTCGAGGGTGGCGGCGCAGAGTTTGCGGTAGAAGATCATGTGCAGGTTCTCGTCGGCGGCGATGCGCCCCAGCATGCGCTCGGCGACCGGTTCCGCGCACAGCGCGCCGGTATTGCGATGACTGATTCGGGTGGCCAATTCCTGGAAGGTGACATAGGCGACCGAGCGCAGGAATTGCGAGCCCTTTTCCGGTTTCGCTATTCCGGCGGTCATGTGGGTCATCCGCGCCTGCTCCAGCGCGACCGGATCGACCGCGCGGGTCACCACGAGGTAGTCGCGCAGCACGATTCCGTGGCGGTTCTCCTCGGCGGTCCAGCGGCCCACCCAGGTGCCCCAGGCGTCGTCGAGACCGAAGGTGTCGGCGAGCTCACGGTGATAGGAGGGCAGATTGTCCTCGGTGAGCAGATTGGTGATCATCGCCGCCTTAGCGACCTCGCTCAGTCGTGACTGCTCGGGCTCCCAATCGATGCCGCCCATCGCCGCGAAATTGCGGCCCTCGTCCCACGGCACGTAGTCGTGCGGATTCCACGCTTTGGCCTTGGCGAGGTGGTCGTTGAGATTGGCTTCGGCGACCGGCGCGAGTTCGGTCAGGATGTCACGGTCGGAAAGGTGTTTCATCGTTCCACCCTCGGCCCTCGCGAGCGTGGCCGCCGCCGTCGCGCGCAAGACTGTGTGCATTCACAGTCGGATGCCGTGACGCCCGGACAGCAGACGCGCCGATGTCTGGTCGATCGACCTGTTAATGTCCGGCAACCCGTGGCATGATCACGGCAATCGCCGCCACGCCGCCCCGGTGTGCGGTCGAACCGGAAATCGACACCGACATGACCTTCGACGACATCGCGCAACAGTGGCTCGAGCAGCTGGCAGACCTCGGTCCGCTGCCCGCCGGTGTCGTGGCCGAGACGGTGGTCGATCTGGTCGCCCATCTGCGCGCGGGTCTGGCTCGTCCCGAGTTCGAGCCCGCCGTGGCCGAACAGGCGGGTGCCGGGCTCGTCGCCGCCGGGATCACCGCCCCCGCGGCCCTCGGCACCGCGGTGCCCATCCTGCGCACCCTCGCCGAGGCGGCACGCCCTGGCGACACCGCCGCCGCGGACACCGTGATCGGTGGTTTCTGTGCCGGATTCGCCCGCGCGCTGCAGTCCTCGACGCCCTACGCCGAGGGCTTCGAGTTGGCGTTCCGGCACGCCTCGATCGGGATCTCGCTCGGTGACGAGCACGGCCACATCCTCGACGCCAACCCCGCCTTCGAGCGGCTCGTCGGACGCACGGTCGACGAACTGCGCAGCACCGACGGCTTCATGCTGTTCCCACCCGAACGTCGCGCCGAGGTGCAGGAGCTGGTCGAATCGGCGCTGGAGGCCTCTCCCACCGGCACCCTCCACGTCGAGGGCCGTTTCCCCCGCAGCGACGGCTCGATGGTATGGACCGCGTGGACGGTGATCCGGTGCTCCTCCACTGGCGGCGACCGCCGCTATCTGCTCGGTTTCGGCGAGGACATCACCGAGCGCCGCACCGCCACCGAGCAGCTGCAGTGGCAGGCCATGCACGATCCGCTCACCGCGCTGCCCAACCGCCGACACCTGCTCGACCGCCTGCACACCGTGATCGCCGACGCGGCGCCCGAGGCCGTCGCCGGGGTGCTCGCCCTCGATCTGAACAACTTCAAAGAGGTCAACGACTCCTTCGGCCACATCGCCGGCGACCGGCTGCTGGCCGAGGTCTCGGCGCGACTCGAGGCCGCCGCCACCCGGCACGGCTGCCTGCTGGCCCGCACCGGCGGCGACGAATTCATCGTCCTGGCCGCCCCACCGGCCGACAACGACCACATCGACAGCATCGTCACCGGCCTGCACCGCGCCCTCGCCCACCCTTTCACCGTCGACGGCGCCCGCATCACCGTGGCGGTGAGCATCGGCGCGGTCCTGGCCCCCATGGCAGGCGCCGACGCCGACGCCGTCCTCGACCGCGCCGACCGCGCCCTCTACGCCGCCAAGACCGGGGGCAGCACCCACACCGTCCGCCGCTGATCCTCCGTTCACGGCGCGGCCCGTTGACGTCCGATTTCTGCCAGCGTCCCGAGCTCGCGAATTCCTACGCTCGGGAAGTGAAGACTGATCGTGTCGCAGGGACCAGAACCGGCCGACTGCGAAACCCGGTTGTTTGGTACATGTCGTTGGCGGCGGCGCTGGGGACGGCGACGGTGTATCCGCTGCAGCCGGCGATCGGCGCGGTCGCTGGGTCGCTGGGGAGTTCGCCGGCGGCGGTGGGGGTGGCGCTGGCGTGCGGGCCGGTGGGGTATCTGTGTGGGCTGGTGCTGCTGGTTCCGCTGGTCGACCGATACCCGCCGAGGCTTGTAGTCGCGGCGCAGTTCGGTTGTCTCGCAGTAGCTTTGGCGCTCAATGCCATCGTCGGGCAGGTGTGGATACTCGGGCTCGTCCTCGGCGTGGTCGGGGCCGGGTCCGCGGTGGGGGCGGGATTGAGTTCGGTGGCGGGTCGGCTGGCGGCCGCGCCGCGGCGGGCGACCGTGCTCGGCATCGTGACCGCGGGGATCTCGGCGGGGATCCTGGCGGGGCGGATCGTGGGCGGCCGGCTCACCGACACCATCGGCTGGCGAGGGACGCTGTTGGTGTTCGCCGGAGCTTGCGTCGTGATCGCGGCGACCGCGCCGCTGATCCTGCCCGCCGCTCCCGGCGCGGGGCAGCGAGGCTATCTCGCTGTGCTGCGGTCGATTCCGGGACTGTTCGCCCGGTACGCGACGCTGCGGCTCGCCGCCACACGCGGCGCCCTGTGGTTCTTCGCGTTCTGCGCCGTCTGGGCCGGCATGGCGGTCGCGCTGTCGGCTCCACCGTTCGAGTACTCGGCCGAACGGATCGGGCTCTACGCCCTCGCCGGACTGCTCGGCATCGTCGCGACGCGGGTGGCCGGCACGTGGACCGATCGCCTCGGCGCCCGCCGCGTTGTGCTGGTCGGGCTGACACTGGCCGCGGCCGCCGCGATCACGCTCGGGTTCGGCCTCGCCAGCACCGCCACCGCACTGATCTGTCTCGCCCTCTTCGATGCGGGTCTGTTCGCCGCCCAGGTCGCCAACCAGAGCACCGTGCTGGCGATCGAGCCCACCGCGCCCGCCCGGTTCAACAGCGCGTACATGGTGGTGTACTTCGTCGGCGGCAGCCTGGGGACGGCGTTCGGCGCCTGGGCGGTCGAGCAGATGGGATGGCCGGCGATGGTGGCGGTGGCGACGGGGGCGATCGTGGTCGCGGCGGCCATCACGATCGGTACGCCGACGGTGGGAGCGATGCACGACCAGGAGTGAGACACCGGCCGGGGTCCGCTCACCGAATGCTGTTGGGACTCATGGACCGACAGTGGAGTTCGGGCGGTCGGCCAGGCCAAGGCGAAGGTGTTCGCTGTGGTAGATGGCCTCGTCCAGGAGTTGGGCCACGTGGTTGTCGTAGAGGGTGTAGATCACGCTGCGGCCGGAGCGGGTGCCCGTGACCAGGCCCAGGTTGCGGAGCAGGCGTAGCTGATGGGAGACCGCGGACTGTTCCATGCCCACCGCGTCGGCGAGTTCGGTGACCGGAAGGGGTCCGTGGCGTAGTTCGGCGAGGATGAGCAGCCGGCTGGGGGTGGCCAAGGCCTGCAAGGTGGTGGCGACGTGCGCGGCGGCATCGGCGTCCAACCGACCGACCGGCTGGTCGCGACCGTCCACGCCGTGTCCCATGCGACGGAGTGTACCGTTCAGGTACACATGAATACGTCTTCATGTGTTCTGGTATCTTCAGGTCTTTCCCGATCCCGGAGGTGACTCGTGGCCTCGTCCACCGCCACACCCCTGCGTCCCGGCACCGAGCCCGCGCTGATCTCGATACGTCGGACCCGCCTGCGCGAGGTTCCCGAAATGCGCTGGGCCGCGGCATCATCGGCGCTCTTTCTACTCGGCCTGACGGCTCAGCTCGGCGGCGCGCCGTCCTGGGTGGCGACTGCGCTGTACCTGGCCTGCTACGGCGCGGGCGGTTGGGAGCCCGGACTCGCCGGGCTGCGAGCGCTACGGGCGAAAACGCTGGATGTCGACCTGCTGATGGTCGTCGCCGCGATCGGGGCGGCCGCGATCGGGCAGGTGATGGACGGCGGGCTGCTCATCGTGATCTTCGCGGTGTCGGGCGCGCTCGAAGCCGTGGCGACCGCGCGCACCGAGGACTCGGTGCGCGGGCTCCTGGACTACGCACCCGACACGGCGACACTGATCACCGGCGGCGAGGAGCGAGCGGTCGAGGCGGCAGGACTCGAAGTCGGCGCGGAGATCCTGGTGCGCCCGGGTGAGCGAATCGCAGCGGACGGCACGGTGCTCGGCGGGGCGAGCGAAGTCGACCAGGCCACCGTCACCGGCGAATCCATGCCGGTCGACAAGTGCACCGGTGACGAGGTGTTCGCCGGCACCCTCAACGGCACCGGCGTGCTGCGGGTGCGGGTCGATCGGCGCGCGGCGGACTCGGTCGTCGCTCGTATCGCGGGGCTGGTCGAGGAGGCCTCGCGGACCAAGGCGAAGACGCAGCTGTTCATCGAGAAGATCGAGCAGCGCTATTCCGCCGGTATGGTCGTGGCCACCCTGGCGGTGTTCACGGTTCCGCTGGCTTTCGGTGAGACACTGCGGGATTCACTGTTGCGGGCGATGACGTTCATGATCGTGGCATCGCCGTGCGCGGTGGTCTTGGCGACGATGCCGCCGCTGCTGGCCGCGATCGCCACCGCGGGCCGCCACGGCGTGCTGGTGAAGTCCGCGGTGGTGATGGAACAGCTCGGCACGACCACACGGGTCGCCTTCGACAAGACCGGCACGCTCACCCGAGGGGTCCCCGAACTCACCGAGATCCGCTGCCTCGGCACCGAATCCAGCGACGAGGCGATCCTGCGACTGGCCGCCGGGGCCGAACACGCCAGCGAGCATCCGCTGGCCAGGGCGATCATGCGCGCCGCACACCGACGCGGACTGGATGTCCCGCCCGCCGAGGACTTCATTGCCCAGCCCGGTCGGGGTGTGTCCGCGCTGGTCGACGGGCGGCACATCCGGGTCGGCTCCCCCGCCGCTGTCCTGCCCGCCGCCGACGAGAACGCGACCGCGATCGTCGAAACGCTGCGCGCCAGGGGGGCGACGGCGGTGGTCGTGCTCGGTGACGGAATCCCGATCGCGGTACTGGGGATCACCGACCAGGTCCGCCCGGAAGCGGCTACCGCCGTCACCGCGCTCACCGCCTCGTCCGGCGCACCGCCGGTCCTGCTCACCGGCGACGACCACACCACCGCGGTCCAGCTCGCCGCGCAGGTCGGGATCACCGAGGTCCGCGCGAATCTGCTGCCCGAGGCGAAGGTGTCGGCGATCCGGGACCTGGAAGCGGGCGGCGCGCGGGTGACCATGGTCGGCGACGGCATCAACGACGCACCCGCGCTCGCCACCGCGCACGTCGGAATCGCCATGGGCGGAGCGGGATCCGACCTCGCGCTGCAGACCGCCGACGCGATCGTGATCCGCGACGACCTGACTACCATCCCGGCGGTCATCGCCCTGTCTCGCCGGGCACGGCGGGTCGTGCTGGCGAATCTGGCCATCGCTGGCGCATTCATCGCCGTCCTGGTCACCTGGGACCTCGTCGGACACCTCCCGCTGCCGCTGGGGGTGGCCGGGCACGAAGGGTCCACCATCATCGTGGGACTGAACGGACTGCGCCTGCTGCGCTCGGCCGCATGGCGGCGAGCACAGCAGGCGCACGCTGAACCGAAAGTCAGTCCCTGACGACCTGGGTGCCGTCGGCGAACCGGTCGTGCCAACCCTGCTTGGTGGGGCTGGAGCTGATCGTCGCCGCGATCGAGATGGCGGCGATGAACCACAGCAGGCCACCGACCCAGGGGATCAGGTTGAGCAGCATGTAGGCGTTGCGCATGGCGGAGTCCTTGACGCTCGGCTTCGCCGCGCCCCCCGCACCGTTGACGTGCAGGCCGAGCAATTTCTTACCGGGCGTCGACCCGCTGGCGACCTCGAAGCCGAGGAAGTACAGGAACCCGAATCCGGCACCCGGCAGGATCGACACCCACTCCGGGAGGCTGGTCGACTTGTTCAGCAACCAGAACACGATCATGCCGATGAATCCGGCGATGATCCAGTCGATGAATCGAGCTCCGGCACGCCTGCCGAGCCCACCCGGCGACAGTCCGGGCGCGATACCGAGCTGAGGGTCGTAGCCACCTGTGGTCATCTGTTCCTCCTCGCATGGGACTGCTGACAATTGTGCCTGCTCATCGTGCCCCACAGGCTGATTGAGTTCGACTCGAGTCCTTACTCGGTGAGGTCGAGGAAACGTCGGACCTGTTCGGCCGCCTCGACGGGGTGACCGGCCTGGATCGGCGCGCCGATCGATTCGAGTTTCCAATCGCTGCCGTCGCGATACAACTTGGCCACGACCATGCCCGTGTTCGGGCCGCCGACCTGAAGGTTCGATCGAACCAGCTCGGTGTTGTTGGCGCCGTTGACCATTCGCCAGAATGCGTTGCGGACCAGCTCGAAGGTGTGTCCGGCGTAGGAGGTGACGACGAAGACGACGGTGGTGACCTGCGCCGGGAGCCTGGTCAGGTCGACGGTGATGACCTCGTCGTCGCCCTCACCGTCGCCGGTCAGGTTGTCGCCGAGATGCCGGACCGAGCCGTCCTTGGACGCCAGGCCGCCGAAGAACGCGGCGTCCACCAGGGTTTCGCCGGCGAACAGCAACGCCGAGGCGTCGAGATCGATGTCGACCTCGCGCAGTCCGTACTGACTCTGCACGCGCACCGGATCCCAGCCGAGGCCCATCTTCACGAAGGCCAGCGTGTCGTCGCCGTTGCGCAAGCTGATCTTCGGCGCGGCGGAGTTCGGGCGAGGTTCCCTTGGCTTGACCGGCTGGTCCGGCAACGGAATCGGGACCGCACGCGGTGCGGGAGCCGACGCGGGCGCGGGGCGCTCCATGGTCCCGCCGTGCGCGGCGACCAGCGCGTCGAACCCGCCCCGATAGCCCGCACCGACCGCACGCACCTGCCAGCCGCGCTCGACCAGATCCAGATCGACCGCGATGGCCGTCGACTCCGGACCGGCGCGATCGATCGTGTAGTCGTACAGCGGGTTTCCGTTGGCGTCGTCGACGCTCACCTCCCCCGGCGGGTGGTCCTCGAGGTGCGCGGACCGGTCGGCCAGGGCGACCACGATCCGGATGTGCGAGATCCCGGTGGGTACGTCCGGGAGTGCGACCACCAGCGAATCCGCCCGTCCACCCAGTCCCGGCGCGAGCCGCACCCCGGGGCCGACGGGATGGCCGCGGAAGACCACGCCGCTGCTGTCGAGCACCGAACCCTGTGCGGTCAGCAGCAGCGCGGACAGCTCGATCGCCGCGGAATGCCGCACCGAGACCACAATCTCCTCGACCGCGATGACGCCGGTCTGCCTGTGCGCAAGCGATACACCCATCTGTCCACTCTAGGCAGACAGCGGCCATCGGCAACAAGGCAACACAACACCATTCCCGCCTCGACTGTGACCTGTCCCTGGTCCCCCGCGCAATGGCCTGCCTGGCGTCGATACCGCTTAACGTCGTCGGCGGCACAATGGTTGGTCGGAAGGTTGCGGCGTGGTTACTACCCAGGCGAAGCTCGAGAAACTGGTCAAGACGCTGGCGGCCGCCGCGGAACCGGCAGGCGAGGCGGGGGTCGCGAAGCGGGCGAAGAAGGGAATTCCCAGCGTTCGGCAGCGAATGGACATGCTGCTCGACCCTGGAACCTTCATCGAGATCGGCGCACTGGCCCGCCAGCCCGAGCAGCCCGACGCGCTCTACGGCGACGGGCTGGTCACCGGGCGCGGACTGATCGGCGGCAGGCCCGTGGTGGTGATCGCGCACGATCAGACCGTCTACGGCGGCTCGGTGGGCGTCACCTCGGCCCGAAAGTTCATGCGGGCCTTGCAACTAGCGTTCGACAACGCCTGCCCGGTGGTGACGATCAACGATTCCGGTGGTGCGCGCATCCAGGACGCGGTGGGTTCGATCGCCTCCTTCGGTGACATCTCGCGGGTGCTGGAGAAGCTGTCGGGGTATGTGCCGCAGGTGTCGATCATCCTCGGCAAATGCGCCGCGGGGTCGGTGTACGGGCCGATCAACACCGATGTGCTGATCGGTACCAAGGATTCCTACATGTTCGTCACCGGGCCGGAGGTGATCAAAGCCGTCAACGGCGAGGACATCAGCGCCGAGGATCTCGGGGGCGCGCAGGTGCAGGCCGAGCGCGGCACCCTGCATCACGTGGCCGAGACCGAGCAGGACGCCTATGTGTGGGCTCGCGACTACCTCAGCTTCATGCCGACGAGCTGTGTGGAACAGCCACCGATCGTCAATCCCGGGCTCGAGCCGGAGATCACTGCCTCCGACCGCGAACTCGACTCGATCATTCCCGATTCCGACCGCGCCGGATACGACATGCACGAGATCCTGCTGCGGATCTTCGACGACGGGGAGTTCCACGAGATCCGTGCCGCGTTCGCCCCCAACCTGATCACCGGATTCGCCAGGGTCGACGGCTATCCGGTCGGTGTGATCGCCAATCAGCCACTGGTGCTGGGGGGGTCGATCGACGCGGCCTGCTCGGACAAGTCGACCTACTTCATCCGGCTCTGCGACGCGTTCAACATCCCGCTGGTCTTCGTCGCCGACACCCCCGGTGTGCTGCCCGGCCTCGAGCAGGAGGCCAACGGCGTGATCATTCGTGGCGGCCGGGTGCCACGCGCCATCATCGAGGCGACCGTGCCGATCATCAATCTGGTGGTGCGCAAGTCCTATGGCGGCGCCTACGGCATGATGGCGGCCCGCCAGGTCGGCGCGGACGTCAGTTTCGCCTGGCCGACGGCCCGGATCGCGGTGATCGGCGCGGAGAGCGCGGTCGACCTGATCGGCAAGCGGCAGTTGGCCGCGGTGGCGCAAGAACATCGGGCGGCGGCGCGGGAGTTCATGATCAACCAGTACAACGAGACCGTCGCCACCCCGTGGATCGCAGCCGAACGCGGCTACATCGACGCCGTCATCGAACCGTCGCGCACCCGCCTGGAGATCCGGCACGCGCTGCGCCTGCTGCGCGACAAGGCGCCGGTCACCACGGAGTTCAATCCGCGCAAGCATGCGATCTATCCGATGTGATCGGCGTGGCGACCGGTGACGGCGCCACGCCACGCTGAGACGGCGGCGGGCCGGGTCCGAGGTCCGATGACCCCGAGCCCGGCCCGCTTGTCCGATCCCGGCTAGGCGGACTGACCGCCGAGGCGGGATTCGATCGCCTCGATGATGCGCGGACGCAGGTCGGCGACACTGACGATGGCGTCGACCGAGCCCACCTCCACCGCACGCTGGATATTGTGCACCCGGTCGAACTCGGCGGCGACGTCGCCGAGCTTCTCCGCCCGGACCGAGGAACGCAGTTCCTCCAGCTCGGCGGCCAGGGTGGCGCGGTCGGTGCCGACGGCGCTCGCGGCGCGGGACTCCAGCTCACGCACCCGCGGGTCGGCCGCGGTACGGGAGTTGACCTCGCCGGCGAACACGACCGCGGCGGCGGGCGCGCCACCGAGGACCGAGGCGAACGAACCCTCCAGGGCGAGGACCGTCATGTTCGGGTTCAGTGCCTTGGAGAACACCACGAACGCGCCGCCGTGGTAGCGCGAGATCACGCAGAACACGATCGGGCCGTCGAAATTGACGATGGCCCGGCCGATCTCGGCGCCGTACTCGAGCTGCAGCTTGCGCATCGACTCCGGGGAACCGTCGAAGCCCGACAGATTCGCCAGCACGACCAGCGGCCGGTTGCCGCTGGCCGCGTTGATCGCCCGCGCGGCCTTCTTCGACGAACGCGGGAACAGGGTGCCCGCGGTGTAGGTGTCGGGCCCGTCGGTGCCGAGGAAGCCGCGACGCGCCACATTGCGCGACTCGATACCCAGCAGGCACACCGGGATTCCGCCCAGATGCGCGTCCTGCACCACAGCGGTCTCCGCGTCGGCCATCCCGGCCCAGCGTTCCAGGACGGGGTGGTCCTGGTCGGCCAGCGCCCGCATGACCGTGCGGATGTCGAAGGGCTTCTTGCGATCCGGATTCGCCGCGGCGGAGAAGATCTCACCGACGGTGGCGAAGGTGCTGTCGGCCAGCACATGCGGGAAGTCGGAGATGTCGCGGTCGACGGGGTCGGCGGATTCGGCCCGGCGCGGCCCCTGCTCGCCGGGAGCGACGTAGGTGTGCTCGTAGTGGGCCATCAGCACGTCGCGCGCGGCGCTCAGGTTCGGCGCCCAGTACTGCGCCTGACCGTTGGGCCCCATCACCCGGTCGTAGCCGCCGATGCCGAAGTTGTCCTCGGCCGACACGCCGCCGGAGAAGTCCAGCGACTGCTTGCCGGTGAGCACCATCGCCGAGTCCGGGGTCATCACCAGCACGCCCTTGGTGTGCATGAGCATGGTGGCTTCGGCGTTCCAGTACGGCTGCGCGCCGACGTTGATACCGGCGACCACGATGTTGATCTCACCGCCGTCCTGGGTGAACTCGACGATGCGCTTGAGCGCGGCCGCGACCCAGTCCATGTTCTCGGTCCCCGACGACATCGAGATCCTGGCGCCCGACGACAGCGCGTACCACTCGAGCGGAACCTCGAGCCGGTCCGCCAGATCCAGGGCGGCGATGACGCGACGGCATTCCGGTTCCGAGAGCGCGCCGAGGGACTTGGTCGGATCACCGAGCAGCAGCACCCGGGTGACGCCCTCGGGATGCAGCGGGGTCACCGTGGTGACCACACCCGCGACGATCGCCGCCTTGTTGCGGCCCTTCGGCCGGTCGACGGGGACCAACGTGTGCTCGTCGTCGAGGTCGTATTCGACGAAATCACCCAACAGCGAGGTCAATTCGTAGGGGTAGACGGTGTTGCGGGCCGCGGCGCGCAACACTTTCTGCCGGTACTCGTCGAGTGGCTCGACCGCCTCGTCGGTCCGTTCACCGACCGTCACCTCGGTTTCGCCGTTGGGCCGGAACGAGATGCGTACCCCGACCTTGTTCAATTCGCCGGTCTCGGGGTCGCGCTGGCGAGCGATGAGCAGGATCTCCTCCAGCCCCGCGCCCGCTGCGGCCGGCAGCACGTGTCCGCCGATGGTCTCGAGCTCGGCGCGGGTGACGTCCATCGGCGGCCAGATGTACATCACGATGCGGTTGGTGTTGAGTCGCTTGGCCGACGGCAGCCGCGACTGGGCACGGCGGATCGAGTCGACGCAGGTCGCGATGGCGCTCTCGGCGGTGGGCAGGGCGACCAGCCGACCATCGTGATCACGCAACGCCGCCAGGTCGCGCACCTGGGCGAAGGCGATGAGGCGATCGTCGGAGGGGTTCTCCTTGGCCACCGCGCGGAACAGGTAGACCTCCTCGTCCGACGACGACAGCCGGGTGAGGTCGAATTTGCGCAGCCGCTCCATCTGCATCCGCTGCGCGATGTAGGGATGCAGGCCGCGGATCAGCCGTTCCTCGGCCATCCCGGTCACCGACGGACGGAACGTGAAGTGATGGTGCATGACCGAGCCGCCGCTGCCCGCGACGGTGGCGGTGAGGCGGTGCACCTGGTTGGGCAGTGGGTGTGCGCCGAGCACATCCTGCAGGGCCGCCGCCATGGCGTCGAAGTCCTCGGGCTGATCCTCCCAGCTGAGGTAGATGTCGGCGCCGATGGACACCGCGCCACCGGCCAGTTCGGCCAGCCCGTCCAGGGCGGTGCCGAGCGCGTCGAAGCCCACCGCGGTCGAGACCAAGGTCGAACCATTGCGTTCGGCGACGACGAACGGGGCGCCACCGATCTGCTCGGTGCGTACGCCGGTGAGCCCCTTGTTGCCGTAGTAGCGCCGGGTCAACACCTCGAGCATGGCGGTGTGGTCGGGCTTGTCACGCTCGAGCCGCTGACCGAGCAACCGGACCAGCGGTTCGGTGCTGCGCACCATCTCGGCGATACGCTCGCCGCGATCGGCGGCCTGCGGGTTGGCGTCCAAGTAGCTCAGGTGCTTGCGCACGGTGGTGTACACGCGGGCCCGGTTGCGACGCAGCAGCGGCTGGCCGTACCAGGCGTAGACCAGACCACGCGACAGATCGGCGATCACCGGGTACCGCACCTGGGTGGCCGCCACCAACCGCTCCAGGGCCAGGCCGACGGGTTCGCGCAACACCTGATCCGGCATCGGCTCGGCGAGCCATTCGCGCAGCAGCGTGGTGACGACCGCGACGGTGTCGGCGGGACGCTGCTGGGCGAGGAAGATCCGGAAGACCGCGGCTTCGAGGTCGGGCGTGCGATCCAGTTCGGTGATCCCGTAGTGCCCCAGCGCCGCGGCGAGCTTGGCCTGGTAGGACTCGGGCAACCCGGCCCGCTCGACATCGAGGCTCTGCAGATAGGTGTGGAAGTACTCGCGCGCGCTGTGCACGTGACCCTGCCCGCCGTCGTCCTCGGCGGGCCGATTGTGGCTCAGTTCGGCGAGATCGGCGAAGACCTGCACCAATTCCAGTTCCTCGCCCAACGGCCGCACGTTGTCGGCGACGGACTCCTTGCGCGCGGCCATGTAGGTGTCGAGCACACGACGGTTGTCGTGCGGGTCGACATCGAAGCCGAGCAGCAGACTCCGCAGGTCCTGCAGGCTGCGCGCCATCCGTTCCTCGGCGCGGCGCGGGGCGGGCTCGGTGGGCAGATCGAGTTCGACGGTGCCGGTGCTCGCGGTCTCGACGGCGTCGTCGTCGGCGAGCGGCTCCAACCGCAGCAGCGGCGCGCCCGTCTCCACCTGGGTGCCGACCGACACGCCGCATTCCTTCAGCCGGGCCCGGAACGGCGCCCGCAGCACCGTCTCCATCTTCATGCTCTCCAGCACGAGCACCGGTGCGCCCGCCTCGACCTCGGCGCCGACCTCGAGTGGAGTGCCGACGACCAGCGCGGGGGCGGGGGAACGGACGACACCGCCCTCGTCGCGGCTGATCCGGTGGGTCACGCCGTCGACGTCGACAATGTGGGTGGGGCCGTGAGTGTCAGTGATCAGGCGGTAGCGGGCGCCGTTGACGACGATCTGGCCGGTGTGGCGATCGAACCGTTCCAGATCGACATCGGCGGTGCGCAGATCGCCACCGGCCTCGATGCCGACGCGGAACCGATGCGCGCCGATCCTGGCCACCCGCACCCGGTAGCTCGCTCCGCGCAGCTTCAGATCCAGCGGGCGGCCGCTCTGGTGCTGCACCTGCGGACGGCCACCGGAGGCGGTGGACAGCAGCCGGTGCTGTTCGGCGCGTTCGTCTTCCTGGTAGGCGTCGATCGCAGCGGCGGCCAGCGCGATGGTGGAGTGCCGGTGGGTCACCAGACGGCCCTCGCCGCGAACCCGGTCGATCCAGCCGGTGTCGGCGCTGGCGTCGATGATCTCGGGCTGATCGAGCAGATCGAGCACGAAGCTCTTGTTGGTGGCGCCGCCCGCGATGACGACCCGGGTCTGGGCCATGGCGCGGCGCAGTCGGCCCAGCGCCTCGTCACGGTCGCGGCCGTAGGCGATGATCTTGGCGATCATCGAGTCGAAGTCGGCGGGGATGGTGTCGCCTTCGCTGACACCGGTGTCGACCCGGATGCCGGGGCCGGCGGGCAGGTCGAGGCGCACGATGCGGCCGGGCGAGGGCGCGAAATCGCGATCGGGGTCCTCGGCGTTGAGGCGGGCTTCGATGGCGTGGCCGCGCTCGGCGGGCGGCTGTCCCTCGAGCTTGCCCCCGGAGGCCACGTGCAGCTGGGCGTGGACGAGGTCGAAACCGGTGGTGCACTCGGTGATCGGGTGCTCGACCTGCAGGCGGGTGTTGACCTCGAGGAAGGCGAACAGCTGATCGCCGGGGTGGTAGAGGAACTCGACGGTCGCCGCGCCGCGGTAGCCGACCGCGATCGCCAGGCGCTCGGCCGAGGCCTTGAGGTCGGCGGTCTGCTCGGCGCTGAGCACCGGCGAGGCGGATTCCTCGATGACCTTCTGGTTGCGGCGCTGCACCGAGCAGTCGCGCACGCCCAGCGCCCACGCGGTGCCCTGACCGTCGGCGATCACCTGGACCTCGACGTGGCGGGCACCGGTGACCAGGCGCTCCAGGAAGACGACACCGCTGCCGAAGGCACGGGCGGCTTCCTGCCGGGTGCGCTCGTAGGCGTCGACGAGTTCGGCTTCGTTGGTGATCACGCGGATACCGCGGCCACCGCCGCCGGCGGTCGCCTTCAGCATCAGCGGGTAGCCGATCCGGGTGGCGGCCTCGATGGCGTCCTCGACGGTGTCGACCGGGCCGCGGCTCCACGGGGCGACCGGGACGCCGACTTCCTCGGCGATCAGCTTGGCGCCGATCTTGTCGCCCAGCTTGCGCATGGCGTCGGGGCTCGGGCCGATGAAGGTGACGCCGATGTGGTCGCACAGTTCCGCGAACGCGGGATCCTCCGCGACGAATCCCCAACCGACCCAGGCGGCGTCGGCTTTGGTCGCCACCAGCGCCTGCTCGAGCGCCTTGAGGTCGAGGTACGGGCGGGCCGAGGCCGGACCGAGGTCGTAGGCGATGTCGGCTTCGCGCACGAAGGTGGCGGTGCGGTCGACGTCGGTGTGCAAGGCGACGGTCTCGATCCGTAGCCCGGTCGCCGCCGCCAGATCACGGACGGCATGGATGAGGCGCATGGCGGCCTCTCCCCGATTCACGATGGCGATGCGGCTGAACACTTCGCCGACTCCTTCCTCTGCAAATGGACCTGGCCCGGCCGGGCAAGGGCGCGACTGCGCTTCACTGCGAGTCTGCACCCCTCTGCCCCGTATGTGTACAGCGTGCGGGGGTTACCCGCACGTATCGCGAGAAACGTTATCGCTGACGTCGCGATCGTGATGCGATCGCACCGGCGCGCGAGGTGAGCGGCCGATGACGGCGACGTCGTGTGTCGCCGGGGCGCAGAGGTCTCGTTCTGGCAGTCTGACCAGGTGATCGAACCGATTCTCGCGGTATCGACGGCACTGGTGGTCTGGGCGATGCTCGCCGGGTGGTTCGAGCGGCATCGGATCACGGCGCCGATGGTGGTGGTCGCCGCCGGGATCGTGATCGGGGCGTTGGGGCCCGACACGGTCGGGGAGGCGCTCAACGCCTCGACTGCCCTGCACGCCGCCGAGATCATTCTGGCGATCCTGCTGTTCATCGATTCCTCGGAGGTCCGGGGCAGGTTGCTCGGCAGCCATCCCGGCGCCGCGCTGCGGGTGCTGCTGGTCGCGACGCCGTTGAGCATCGCCGCGGCCATGCTGCTCGGCGCGTGGGTGTTCCCCAAGGCAGGCTGGGCGCTGCTGCTGGTGCTCGCGTGCGTGGTCGTGCCCACCGACTTCTCCCCCGCCGCCGCGACCCTGCGCGATGATCGGGTGCCGGCCAAGGTGCGCGACGTCCTCAATATCGAGGCCGGTTACAAGGACGGCCTCTTGGCGCCGGTGCTGTTCTTCGGCATCGCTCTCGCCGCCGGAACCGCGCCCTCGGGCAGCGCGCTCGGCGCGCTGGGTGCCGTGAGCTGGGCGGTCGGCGTGGCGATCGTCGTCGGGGCGACCATCGGGTGGCTGCTCGGCCGGGGTGTCAACGCGGCCGAACGCCGCGGGCTGATGACCACGCAATCGGGGCGGGTGATCGTCGTCGTGGCCCCGGTGCTGGCCTTCGCCGCCTCCTACGGGCTGGGCGGCAACGAATTCGTCGCGCCGTTCCTGTGCGGTGTGGTGTTCCATCACCTGCGCCGGCGGTCCGCGCATTTCGTCGACGGTCACCGGTTGATCGACGATGTCGGTTTCCTGCTGACCGCCCAGATGTGGTTCGTCTTCGGCGCCGCCGCCTTCCTCGCGCTCACCGGCGATGTGAGCTGGCAGCTGATCGTGTTCTGTCTGGCCGTGCTCACGGTGGTGCGGATGGCCCCGATCGCGCTCTCACTGCTCGGATCCGAGTTCACCAAGACCGAAGTACTGCTCATCGGCTGGCTGGGTCCGCGCGGCACCCCATCGATCGTGTTCGGTTTGCTGGCCTTCAACCTGCTGCCCACCGACGATGGCGACGACGTCCTGAGCGTGATGGTCCTGACGGTGCTCGGCAGCATTGTCTTGCACGGCGCCGGATCGCCCCTGGCCGCCCACCTGCTCGACCGGCGGCGCGCCCGACGGCAGGTGAAGGGCGCCGGGCCCTAGTCCGACTCGGCGACGCCAGTCGTTCGGGGTGCGTTGCTCGACTGGCTCGGTGACGCTTTCGGGGGCGAGCGGCGTTCGGGATCGCCGTCACGGCGACACGTCGACGACCCGCACGCGCGCACTGTCGCCGTCGGATCGGAGAGGAACAGCGCCAGTCGCTGGCCCTCCTCGGCGACCTCGACACGCTCGACGCGGGCGAGCGGACGCCGCGGGGTCACCACGACGGTGCCGTCCTCGACAACCCAGGTGGCGGCGACCCGGCCGTCGACGAGCACGAAACGCGCGCCCGCCACCGACAGCCCGCGGTCGGCGTCGTCGATGATCCGTCCTCGATGGTGGTAGCCGAGGACCGCGTTGTCGAAGGCGGGCAGGAACCGCACGGGCGCAGGGGTTTCGGGGTCCGGCAGCGGGGCGCCGGGGAGGTCGAGCAGTTCGCGGCCGCGTTCGTCGCGGAAGGCGACCAGCTCCGGGTTCATCGCGGCCACCGCGGCGGGCAGTCCGGCGACACCGCTCCACGCGCGGACATCGGCCGTGGCGGCCGGGCCGTAGGCGGCGAGATAGCGACGAATCATCGCCTGCCCCACCGGGTCGGCGGCATCCTCGGGCAACGGATCGATCTCGCGACCGAGCAGCACCGACACCGCCACATTGCGCACTCCGCCCTTGGCTCGCCACACCCCTCGGGGCGGCAGCTGCGCCACCGGGATGAGCGAGGTCAGCATTTCGCCCAGGGCGCGCGGATCGGTCTCGGGCCACCGATCGACGAGCGCTCGGGCCAGTTCGGTCAACGACCGGGGTTCGCCGTCGGCAACCACCGCCCGGCCCGCCGCGGCCAGCTCGTCGAGATCGATGCCGTCGAGTTGACGGCGATAGGCCCCGACTATGCGCTGGCGCAGCATCGCGTCGTGCCGGGCCCGCCAGGCCAGCACGTCCTCGGCGGTGAGCAGATGCACGGTGCGGCGCACGAGATGGGTCCGCAGCACCCGCCCCTCGACCAGCGGGTCCGACAGCTGCGCGGGCGCGAACTCGCGCAGCCGGGTCCAGAGCCCGGCGAAGGGTTCCTGCGGCTCCTGCGCTTGCAGACCGCCCATTATTCGATCAGGTTCTCGCTCTCCAACCAGTCGTAGGCGACATCGGCGGGGTCCTCACCGTCGATGTCGACGCGACCGTTGAGTTCCTGCATCAGTTCGTCGGTCAGGCGTTCGGAGATGGTGCCGAGCAGCTCGCGCAGTTCGGGATGGGCCTCGATGATCTCGCCGCGGACGACGGCGGTGCCGCTGTAGGGCAGGAAGTACTTCCGGTCGTCGTCGAGGACGGCGAGATTCAGGTTCTTGACCCGGCCGTCGGTGGTGTAGACCATGCCGAAGTTGCACGGTTCGCTCCTGGCCGTCGCGGTGTAGACGACACCGGCGTCCATCCGGGTGACATTGTCCGAAGGCACGCCGTTGGGGGTGTTGTACCCGATGCCGTACTTCTCCAGCATCGGCAGGAACCCGTCGGAGCGGCTGAAGAATTCGTCGTCGACGCAGAAGGTGCGCTCGGACACCGGCAGCGCCGCCGCGTCCGACAGCGAGCCCACGCCCAGTCGTTCGGCGGTGGGCCTCGACGCGGCGAAGGCGTAGGTGTCGTTGAAGTTGGCCGGTGCGAGCCATTCGAGGTCGTGGTCGCGCTTCTCGATGTCGTGCACGCGCTGCCACAGTTCCTGCGGGTCGGCGATCGTCTCGGTCTGGTTGTGGTAGTTGACCCAGCCGGTGCCGGTGTACTCCCACAGCACGTCGGCGTCGCCGTTGAGCTGGGCCTGGCGCGAGGAGGCCGAGCCCGGCGCACCGGTCAGATCGGTGACCTCCGCGCCCGCCGCGGCCAGGTAGGTCGCCGTGATCTTGCCCAGCAGAACACCTTCGGTGAAGCTCTTCGAGGTGACCACCAGCGTGGCGCCGTCGAGCGGTCGTTCACCGCCGGGCAGGTTCGCGTCGTGGAAGGTCCCCGAGGAGCTCACCAATCCGCAGCCGGCGACCAGCCCGATCGTCGCGAAGGCCAGTGCGATCAGCCGTGCTCGTCTCATGAGACACCTCGGGGGGTCGCGGCCAGTTCGACGAGTCGGCCGAGCCAATCGATGATCAACGCCAGCAGCCCCACGAGGATGGCACCGGAGATGAGCAGCTTGGGCAGGAACAGGGTCACACCGGTGGTGATCAGGGTGCCGAGGCTGGTCGCGCCGATGAAGGTGCTCAACGTCGCGGTGCCGACCAGGATGACCAGCGCGGTGCGCACGCCGTTGAGGATCACCGGCACCGCGAGCGGCAACTCGACCTGCACCAGCGTCCGGGCTCCCGAGAATCCGATGCCGCGCGCGGCCTCGATCGTGCGCTGGTCCACCTGACGCAACCCGACGATCGTGTTCTGCAGGATCGGCAGGATCGCATACACGACCAGACCGACGATCGCCGTGCGGAACCCGGTGCCCAGCCAGAAGGTGAACAGCACGAGCAGCCCGACCGCGGGCGCGGCCTGCCCGATGTTGGCCACATTCACCGCGATCGGCTCGAACCGCGTCAACGCGGGCCGGGTCAGCGCGATCCCGAGTGGGATCGCCACCGCCACCACGATCAGCGTGGCGACCACGGTCAGCCGGATGTGTTCGCCGATGGTGGTCTGCAGGTTGGCCCAGCCGAGCGAGGCCTGTTCGGTGGGAGTGAACGTCGTCGACCGGTACCAGAGCAGGTAGCCGACGCCGATCACCACGATGACGAGCGGCTCGAACCACACGTCGATCGGGACCCGACGCAGCCGGCTCATGACGGTTCGGCCGTTCCGGACTCCGCCGCGCCTGGCTCGACCTTCGCGGGGAGGTCGTCGGCGGCGACAACCGGAGTCGGCGTCGGATCAGAGCCGTCGACGTAGGTCGCGTAGGACGACTCGACGGCCTGCGCCTCGGCCAGCTTGGTCTGGATCACGTCGGTGACCGACCCGATGCTCAACGAGCCGAGGACCGCGCCGCGCCCGTCGGTGACGAGGGTGGCGCCCTGGCTGGCGGCGAGCATGGCGTCGAGGGCGTCGTTGAGCGTGGAGGACTGGGCCACGACGGGCAGGCGCCGATCGAGGTAGTCCGAGACCTCCGGCTTGCTGGCCACCTCCGACAGCGACGGCCACGACCGCGGCCTGCCCGCGGCGTCGACGACCACGACCCAGGTGTGCCCGGCCGCCCTCGCTCGCGCGATGACCTTCTGCGCGGGCTCGCCGATCCGGGCGGTGGTCACCGGGTCGTGCTCGACATCGCGCACGCGCGAGACCGTCAGATACGCCAGCTTGGCGCCGGAGCCGACGAACTCCTCGACGAACGGCGTCGCCGGATCGGTGAGGATCTCCTCCGGGCGCGCGTACTGCTCGACGTGGCCGCCCTCGGACAGAATGAGCACCTTGTCGCCGAGTTTGGTGGCCTCCTCGAAGTCGTGGGTGACGATGACGATGGTCTTGCCGAGTTCGTGCTGAATCGCGATCAGGCTGTCCTGCAAGCGAACCCGGGTGATCGGGTCGACCGCGCCGAACGGCTCGTCCATCAGCAGCACCGGCGGGTCGGCGGCGAGCGCGCGGGCCACGCCCACGCGCTGCTGCTGGCCGCCGGACATGTCCTTGGGCAGCCGGTCGGCGAAGACGGCCGGGTCGAGACCGACCAGATCGAGCAGGTATTCGGTGCGCTCGGCGATTCTCTTCTTGTCCCAGCCCAGCACCCGGGGGATGGCGCCGATGTTCTTGGCGACCGACCAGTGCGGGAACAGCCCGCCGGACTGGATCACATAGCCGATCGACTGCCGCAGCTTGTCGGGGTCTTCGCGGGTGACGTCGCGGCCACCGATCAAGATCCGCCCCTCGGTCGGTTCGATCAGCCGGTTGATCATCTTCAGCGTGGTGGTCTTACCGCAGCCGGACGGGCCGACGAACGCGACGATGTGGCCCGCGTCGATCTCGAGGTCGAGCCGTTCCACGGCGGGCTCGTCCTGGCCCTTGTACCGCTTGACGACCCCGTCGAGTGTGATGGTCGCACCGGTCACGTTGCGCTCCGGGGAGACCGGGGCGGGCTGGTTGGTCACATCGGTCATTGCAGTCCTTTGGCGATCGTGAGACGTCCCAGCGCGACGAGGAGCGCGTCGAACACCAACGCGATCGCGACGATGAGCAGGGTGCCGGTCAGCGCCATCTCGAGTGCGTTGGCGCCGCCGAGGCGAGACAGGCCGTTGAAGATGAGCGAACCGAGGCCGGGGCCGAGCACGTAGGCGACGATGGCGGCGACGCCGACGATCATCTGGGTGGAGACCCTGATCCCGGTGAGGTCACCGGCCAGGCGATCGGGAATTCGACGGTCAGCAGGATTCGCCAGCGCGACAGGCCGATGCCGCGGGCGGATTCGATCACCGAGGCGGGCACCGACCGCAGCCCGACGATGGCGTTACCGATCACCGGGAGGGCGGCGAAGAACGCCAGCATGATGAACGACGGGGTGACACCGAGGCCGAAGGGCACCAGCAACAGCGCCAGCAGGGCCAGCGAGGGAATGGTCAGCGCGACCCGGCTCGCGGTGAGCGTGAGCGCCGATCCCAGCGGCAGTCGATAGACCGCGATCGCGACGAGGATGGCGACGAGGGTGCCGACCAGGACCGTCTGGAACGCCAGCGAGGCGTGCTGATAGGTGAGGAAGGTCAACACCTCGCCCCGCCCCCGGACATAGCTCCACAGATTCACGAGATTCCCGTCGTCAGGTCTGGCAAGGGGAGAAACGCGTCGTCGAAGGGTAATCGATACACCGTGTCCGGCCTGGGACCTCGGGAGCAGCAGGTGTGGCGGTGGCGGTCAATTCCCAGGCCGCGTGGCGGTGGGTGTCCCTTCCTCGATCACTGCTCGCCGCGCAGGATGGCGCGCAGCCGTTCGGTGTCGGCGGGGGTCCAGTCGGGTGGGGCCAGAATCGCCGCCCAGGCGTCGGCGATGGCGGCGCGGAAGGTGTGGCCGTGCCCGTCGGGGACGTCGATCGAGACGGCCATGTCCGCGGAGACCTGGAGGAAGGTGACGACGGGAATCCAGCGGGTGCTGGGCAAGACGTCCGGGCCGCGTTCCTCGCGCAGCCAGTCCGGTTTCTGGAACAGCAGCTGCGGTGTCCACCAGGTGATCGGGTCGGAGGCGTGCTGGAGATAGACCACCCGTGCCGGTGGCCACGGGGCGTCGGGACGGGTCAGGTCGGGTGCGCCGGCGACGAAGCGCGCGGTGTACCCGTCCCGGTAGATCGGCAGCCACTCCGGGGAGCCGGGGTCGCGGCGCCGAGTGGCATCGCGCCACACCGGGTTCGTGGCGGTGGGGCCGACGAACAGCGCGCCATCGGTGCGCGCGGCCATGTCCTGCACGCTCGCGAAGGCGGCCTCGCCACCGAAGGAGCCGAGGCTCTCCCCGAACACCACCAGCTTCGGCCGCTGCTCCGGTGGCAGGGCGTCCCACACGGCGTGTACCGCCTCGAACAGCGCCTGACCGGCCTGGCGGGCGCGTTCCTGGTCGACGACGAACGACAGCCAGCTCGGCAGGAACGAGTACTGCATGCTGACCAGGGCACTGTCCCCGTTGGCCAGGTATTCCACGGCGGTGGCGGTGGATTCGTTGATCCATCCGGTGCCGGTGGTGGTCGCCACACCGAGCACGGCCCGGTCGAATCCACCCGCGCGCCGCAGTTCGGCGACCGCGAGATCGGCTTCGGCCCTGATGTTCTCGGCGGATTCGAGCCCGGTGTAGACGCGGATCGGCGTGCGCGCCGGGCGTCCGCTGAACGCGCTCAGCTCTTGCGCGGAAGGACCGTTGGAGACGAAGATCCGCCCCTGCCGACCGAGCGAGTCCCACGTCACCAGCGAGCCGGGACCACCCGAGCGTTCCGGTATCGCGGGTTCGGGAGTGTCCGCCGAGGTTTCCTGGTTGACAGTCTTGAACGTCGCGTTGAGCACCGACATCGCCGCACCCGCAACCACCCCGTTGAGCAGGGCGATCACCACGACCATCACGACGACACCGCCCAGCAGCGTGCTGACCCGAGCGGGCAGGACCCGACCGAGCAGCGCGCCGACCCACCGCGACACCGCCCGGCACACGCGGGCGATCACGAGCAGCACCAGGAAAACGAGCACGCCGATCGTCGCCATGATCGGGTAGGCCGACCACGACAGCCCGGCCACACCCATCAGGGTGCGCAGCTCGCTCTGCCACCCGGCGTACCAGATCAGCACGGCGACCGTGCCGAGCACGGCGACGGCCGCCAGGCCCCAGCGCAGCCAGCGGTTCACCGGCGCGAAGTCGCGTTGCCATGCCCAGCGGATCAGCGCGGCGACCGCGACCCCGAGTCCGTAGCCGACCAGTGCGGTCGCACCGGAGACGACACCTTGGAACAGCGGGCCGCGCGGCAGCAGCGACGGTGTCAGCGACAACCACACCAGAACCAGTGCGCCGAGCAGACCGGTGAAACTGAATCCGCGATCCCGGCTCGACGACGACATCGCCACGCGCGCCGATCCCGTCTTCCCTGGTCCGGATTCTCCAGGCATGGAAATCATCTGCGTCCCTTGGTGTTCCGACCGACGACCCACCGGATGCGTCCGCACCCAGGTGCTGCACGTTCGCCCGAATCCGGCCAACTCCGCAGGTCAGGCGAACCAGGGTTCGTGAACTATACGGCCGTGGCCCGCGACGGAACCGGATTCGCCGCAGGCACGCCCTCAATTGTGATCGGAGAGCAGACAACGACCCCGCCGGTGCGCGATCCTGGGGCGATGACCACCGTATGGGCCGTCATCACCGCGGCGACCTTCTGCTGGCTCGGGATGGTGCTGGCGATCTCGTTCCGCGAAGCGCCACTCGTGCTGGTCCACAGCGTGGCGTGAGGCTGCCCGGCTAGGAGGCCTCCTCCACGAGTTCGCCCTCGGCCCGGTGGATGCGCAGCGCGAATCGGAATCCGCAGGCGGTCTCCAAGGACGCGGTCCGCGGTTCGTCACCGGGACGGCTGCGCACATCGACGCTGACATCGATGTCGTCGAGCCCCACATGGAACCGGTCAGCCATCCAGAACTCGGTGTGCCAGGCGGTCTGCCCGGCGAGCACGTCGCCGGTCTCGGGACGAAACTCGCTGCGGCGCAAACAGATCGGGGTGTGACCGTCGGCGTCGGCGGGCAGATACAGCACGACCTGTCCGTGCATGGCGTTGAGCAGTTGCAGGACATGGCGGGCATCGTCGCTGGTGGCGACCGCACGGTGGCGATGATCCAGTTTGCGGCCGTTGAGATGTCGTTCGCGCTGTCCGGACCCGGCGTGGTGAAGCATGGTGCACTCCTGGCAGGTTCTCGACGTTTGGTCGGGTTCGCAGGACACTATGGTGGCGCAAGGTTGGTTCAGGGTTGGTGCTCGTGAAATCTTGCGAAGATCGCAACAATTCACCGCGGCCGGTCAGCACGTGGAATCCACCCGCGCCCGAGGCGTTGACAAGGGGTATGACCGCCACACTCGACACTGTCCGCTTCTCGATCCTGGACCGCTCCCGGGTGCGGCGCGGGCAGGACCATGCCGACGCGTTGCGCGAGACGGTCGAGTTCGCGACGCTCGCGCAGCGCTGGGGGTTCCACCGGTTCTGGGTCGCCGAGCATCACAGCGTGCCCGGCGTCGCCGGAACCGCGCCGACCGTGCTGGCGGCGGCGGTCGCGGCGGCCACCGACCGGATCCGGGTGGGGACCGGCGGGGTGATGTTGCCCAATCATCAGCCGCTCGTCGTCGCCGAGCAGTTCGGTGTCCTCGGCGCGCTGTTTCCCGGGCGCATCGACCTGGGTGTGGGCCGGTCGGTCGGTTTCACCGACGGAGTACGCCGGGCCCTGTCGCACGGGCACGACGACGCCGAGGATTTCGACACCAACCTGGCCGAACTGCTCGACTACCTCGATGCCGGCCGGGCCGGGGTGCGCGCCAAGTCAGCCGAGGGCCTCGATCTACCCACCTTCGTGCTGGCCACCGGTTCGGGTGCGCAGCGGGCGGCGCGGTTCGGCTTACCGCTGGTCATCGCACCGATCGCGGGGCACGAGGCCATGGTGGCGGCGATCGACCGCTACCGCGCCGAGTTCCAGCCGTCGGCACGGTCACCGCGCCCCTGGGTGATCGTGTCCGCGACGGTCATGATCGCCGACTCGGTCGAGCAGGCGCGTCGCCTGCTACTCCCCGAGGCATGGTCGAGCGCCTATTCGCGCACGCACGGCGAGTTCCCACCGCTCGTCTCGTCCGCCGAGGTCGAGGCCATCACTATGACAAACCGCCAGCGCGTGTTCTTCGAGCAGGCGCTCGGTGACCAGATCCACGGCACCGAGCCGGAGGTCGCGGCAGCATTGGAACGGTTGACCCAGCAGACCGGCGCCGACGAGATCCTCGTGCACACCAGCACTTTCGACCGGACCGCCCGGCTCGACTCGCACCGCCGCCTCGCCCGCCTCGTCGGCCTGGAACCCGTCCCCTCGGGTTCGCCGAGCCGACCGGCGAACCACCCGGTCACAGCACTGTAATGGTTGACGATGGCCGACCCGGGTACTTCTCGGTAATGGCAGCCTGTGGTGATCTGTTCCGGATCACCGACATCTGGGTTGTAAGTCGAGAAGGGATGAGGTTTGCCGATTTCAGCCGACGAATCGAAAAGTCGAAACCCCGACAAAGGATATGTTGCCCTACTCGGGTGGAGTTTGAATGCCGTCGAAGCTGTGGACCGTTTCGATCGGCGGTACATAGTGGTCGCCCCGGAATGGGCGAGCGACTATTGCACAGCACACGACATTCCCTACATTCCATGGAATTTCGAGCGACTCAACGACCGTTCGATGGAGATCGCGGAGACGTTGAAGGAGAAGGGCGTCGACGTCGCGATACCGATCTTCGAGGAGACGGTGGAATGGGCGGGCGCGATCAACTCCGTCCTGCTCGACAATCCACGCCTGCTCGGGCAATCCATGCTGCTGCGCGACAAGTCGCTGATGAAGCGACGTGCGCAACTCGGCGGCATCCGGGTGGGCATCTTCGAAGAAGCCCACGAACGAGACGACGTGATCCGCTTTCTGAAGCGGGTCAACCAGACCCTGTTGAAACTCGACGGTGATCCGAACGATCCGATCCACGTCAAGGCGTTCGACAAGGCAGGCTGCCTCGGCCACCGGGTCATCCGAACCCCCGACGAGATCGACACGATCCCCGACGAGGAATTCCCGGTGCTGATGGAATCGCACCTGGACGGGTGGGAGTTCGCCGTCGAGGCATGGGTGCACAACGGCCGCATCTGCTTCCTGAACATCTCGGAGTACGTGACGCTGGGCTACTCGGTCTTCGTGCCCGCGACACCGGAATTGGAGAAGTACCGGCCCGAGATCACCCGCCAGGTCGAGAAACTGATCAAGACCTTCGACATCGAATTCGGCTTCATCCACCCCGAGTACTTCGTCACCAGCGACGGTGAGATGTACTTCGGTGAGGTCGCCTACCGGCCGCCGGGGTTCAAGGTGTTCGAGCTGCTCGAACGGACCTATGGGTTCAATGCGTACCACGCCCTGGTCCTGGCCTTCGATCCGAAGACGACCGACGCGGAGATCGACGCGTTCTTCCCCAAGGAAGTGGTGGACGCCACCGGCCACGCGGGCTGCTTCGGGGTGTATCCGCGCCGGCGCGTGGTCAGTCAACTGTCGGTGCCGCCGGAGACCGAAGATCACGACTACTTCGACTCACACGAACTGACCGCGCCGATGGCCGAAAAGGTCACCAAACGCACCGCGTTCGGCAACCACTGGGGTCTGCTCTACTTCTTCGGCGAGGACCCCTACACTCTGCGGGATCTGCTGAAGCGGCAAGAAGAGCTCGACTTCTACATTTGATCAGCAGTGACAGCGATGGTGCACGAGAGGATCGGCGATTGAGCCCAGACAGCGGTGCGGCGACGACTCTCGACAGGCGGGTCGCCACGCTGGATCACGCCGCGCGGTCCCTCTCGGCGGCCAGTGATTTCGGGAAACAGGTCAAACTGCCCAGAGTGCTGGAGGCGCTGCGGCGGGTACTGCAGCTCCCGGGCGGTTGCGCCGCGGTGGGCGCCCGCGCGGCCGGCCTCGAAGCGGCGGGCCTGTTCCTCGGAACGGACTGGGCGCGACCGCACATTCTCATCCCGTCGCTGAGCACCGGCTCGCTGCGCAGCGCCAATGCCGACACCGTGGTACTGGAGGCGGTGAGCGATCTGCGCCTGCTCGCGGTGGCCAAGGGCGATCTCGAGCATCCGATGATCTCCGCCGAGCAGGCCAATGATCATCTGTCGCAGGTGCTCGCGGTCAATCTGTCCCTGCTGTTCACCGCGCCCACCGAGGCCGAACGCGTCCAGCAGGGCCGGATGGCGGAGGTTTCGCGCGCGCTGCTGAACTACCTCGTCACCGAGATCGGGTACGAGAAGGTCCTCGAGAACCTGGTCGACGAGATCTGGCGCATCCTGCGCCAGCGGCCCATCCAGGTCGATTCGGTGAAACGGATGATCACCCAGATCGCGGTCGCCCGTGCGAATCCGGACGTCGATCTGGGCGCCAGCGGGCTCGGGGCCGACCGGCTGATCAGCAGTCTCTACGGCACCACCGAGGGATGCCGGGAGGACCCCGGGGTCGAGATCTACCGCACGCGCGTGGAGTCGATGGACGACAGCGCCTTGCAGTACGAGGCGACCGGATTCGCGCGCTCCATGCACGACACCGGCTTGGTTTCGCCGTATCACGCTGTCCTGCTGCGCTTTCTGCTCGGAAAAGGCGAGTATCTCCTCGGTGAGGCGATGGGCCTGTCCAGCACCGGTCGCGACAGCCTGCTCTGCTATCACGAACTGGTGCGCAGCCTGATCGAGCAGGCCGTGCACGTCGAAACAGCCCAGTGCATCTACGGACTCACCCTGATGCTCGAACGCGGCATTCTCTATCAGCCGCCCGTCGCTCCCGCGCTGTGGCGCCAACTCGCGCTGCGCCTTTCGCCGCACTCCCAGCAGCGCCTGACCCAGGTCTTCGGGCCCGCGCCGAACGCGCGGGCATGGTTGTTGTCAGGGGTGCTGTCGGTTCTCGGACTGCCGCTCGGGATCGGGCAGGGCGACAATCCCACCTGCCAATCGGCGCGAGCACTGTCGATGTGGGCCTACAACGACCCGGACTACCTGCTGCAAACGGTGGTCTGGGCCGCGCGTGACGACGAGATCGTCATGCATTTCGAGGGCCGGCCGATTTCCTCGCGCGAGAGCGACGCGGGCGTCTCGACCGCGCTGCAACACGATCTGGATCCGGTGTCGCTGCTGGTGGTACCGCACCTGGACCGGATCTACGCGGAGATGGGGCGCCAGTGCGTCGGCCGCGACGGCGATCCACACCGCTGGATCAATCCGGAGTTCCACGGCTGGTGGTCCGGGCGCGGCTTCCGGATCAATGTCGACGTGGCCACCGGTCAGCTCACCGACCTCGAGGATTTCCAGCGCCACTTCTACGCCAGCTATCACCCCTTCTACAACGGCAACCAGCCGGTGATCCACCCCCAACCGGCCGGAATCGCGATCACCGACAGCGCGGCCCGCTTCGTCGGCTGGCACGCGATCACGGTGCTGCGCGTCAACCTCGACCCCGAATCGAAGATGCGGGTCTACTTCTACAACCCCAACAACGACAGCGGCCAGGACTGGGGCGACGGCGTTGTCGTCGGCACGGCCGGCCACGGCGAACGGTTCGGCGAAGCATCCCTGCCGTTCGAGCAGTTCGCCTCCCGCCTCTACATCTTCCACTTCGACCCCCTGGAGCCCGGCGAATCGGCAGCCGTCGACCGGACGGAACTGGACCGTGTGTTCGGCTACATCCGTCGCAGCTGGGGCGCCGACCGCCTGCCCGCGGAACCGGTTGCCGACGAACAGGTTCAGACCGACGGGCACTGACCGCGTGACGCCACGATCACCCCACCGCGGCCTCGGTCCAGGGTCAGCCGGTGGCGCAGTTGCCGCACCGCTTCCTCGGACGGGTCCGGGGTCATGTCGTCGCGGCCGTTGATCACCATGCGCCGGAACAGGTCACCGCGCACATGCACCGACCGGGGCAACCGCTCCGCCAGTAGTTGCGCGATGGTCGACTTCCCCGCCGCCTGAATGCCCGTGATGAGGATGATCGCCTGGTGCAGAGGTGAATTCACCCGGTGTTTCTCCGTGATCGTTCGCGTCCGTGTCAGGTGAGCCGCCATCGGGTCGCACCGTGCGGTTCGGCCGTCGCTACGCCAACCACGGTATGCGGCGTGACGAAGAGGAAGAAGGCGACGGTACAGGCCGGATACCAGTACAGACCGCCTCGAAACCCGAAACTGATCGCTCATCGCAGGGCACCTACTTTCTCGAGGCGGGGTGGTGGGTCCGGGTGGTCGTCGGTGAGAACGGGTTCGCCGAGGCCGATTCGGCGGTGGAGGGACTTCATCCAGGCGGGGGCCCACCAGCAGTCGTCGCCGAGCAGTTTCATGGCGGCGGGGACCAGGAGCATGCGCAGGACGGTGGCGTCGATGATCAGGGCGGCGATCATGCCGTAGGCGACGTATTGCATGAGTACCAGGTCGGAGAAGGCGAAGGCGCCGGTGACGACCAGCAGGATCAGGGCCGCGGCGGTGATGATGCGGCCGGTGTGCGCGGTGCCGACGCGCACCGCCTCGGTGGTGGTCGCGCCCCGCGCTCTGGCTTCGACCATGCGGGAGAGCAGGAAGACCTCGTAGTCGGTGGACAGGCCGTAGATGATCGCGATGATCATCACCAGCATGTTCGCCTGGATGGGTTGCGGCGTGAAGTTCAGTAATCCGGCACCGTGCCCGTCGATGAAGATCCAGGTCAGGATGCCCAGGGTCGAGCCGAGGCCGAGCGCGCTCATGAGGGCGGCCTTGATCGGCAGGATCAGCGAGCCGAAGGTCAGGAACATCAGCAGCGTGGTGACCAGCAGGACCAGGGCGATCATCAGCGGCATGCGGTTCAGCAGGGCGTCGAGGGAGTCCTTCTGGATGGCGGGCACGCCGCCGACGAGCATGCGCACCCCGTCGGGCGGGTCGAGCGACCGCAGGTGCTCGATCGTCGCGTCGGCGGCATCGGAGTCCAGCAACGTGGTCTTGGCGCGATAGACGGTCGGATCCACGCTGGAACGCGACGGCAACTCGAACGGCGCGGCCAACCCGGGCGCGGTATTGGCCTGCTTCCAGGCCGTGCCGACGGCAACGCTGTCGGCACCGACGAAGAGCAGTTCGATCGGATCGGACCTGCGGTCGGGGAAGGCGGCGTCGATCTGTTCCTGAGCGAGGCGAGTGTCATTGTCCGGCGGCAGATATCGCTCACTGAATCCGCCGAACGCGAGATGGCGCGCGGGCAGGATCAACAGCAGCAGCACGATGCACAGGGCACCGCCGACCTTCACCGGATGCTTCATCACCCACTGGGTGGACCGACCCCAGAAGCCGTCCTCCACCTCCCGCGCCGTCTTGGTCTTCCGCAGCCGCGCGCTCCCCCACATGTCGACCCGCGGCCCGAGGACCGCCAGCATCGCCGGCAGCAGGGTGATCGCGGTGAGCGCGGCCAGTGAGACGGTCGCGATGGCACCGTAGGCGATCGATTTCAGGAAGCCCTGCGGGAACAGCAGCATGCCGCCCGCGCTGGCGATGATCATCGTCGCGGAGAACACCACGGTGCGTCCCGCCGTCATCATGGTGCGCCGCACCGCCACCTGAGTGGAGTGCCCCGCGGCGAGTTCCTCGCGGAATCGGCTGACGATGAACAGCCCGTAGTCGATCGCCAGACCGGCGCCGATCATCGAGACAACCGGCGCCACAAAGGAATTGACCTCGGTGACAGAGGTGAACGTGCGCACGATCCCGCTGGCGCCGATCATCGTCAGCCCGCCGACGATCAGCGGCAGCGCCGCGGCCACCACACCGCCGAAGATGAAGAACAGCAAGAGCGCGACCACCGGAAAGGCCAGCAACTCCATCCGTCGGATATCGTCGGCCAGGGTGTCGTTGAGAGTGCCCGCGATCGGCTGCAGACCACCCACCTGGACATCGATGCCGGGAATGGCGAAGGCGTCCTGCGCCTTGCGGTTGCTGCGCAGCATCTCGGTGTCGTTGTCGCCGACGAGGGCGACAGCGGCGACGGCGCGGGTGCGATCCGGCGTCGCGAACAGCGGACCGCTGGCCCGGCCCGTCTCGGTGGGCCAGTAGGCGCCGTTGACCCCGGCGATCACCCCGGGATGGTCGCGGGGCAGACTGTTGAGATTCTCGACGATCCGGCGACCGAATTCCGGGTCGTCGACGGTCTTTCCGGGCGGCGCGGTGTAGAGGACGACGACATCGAGATCGTGATTGCGGCCGAAGGCCGCGTCCGCCAGCCGCGCCGCCAGCGCCGACTCCGACCCTGGATCGTCCATCCCACCCGAGCTGAGTTCGTTCTGCAGACCGAGTCCGTACCCGCCCAGCGCCAGGAGCGCGGCCACGACGACGCCGAGCACGCCGAACCGGAACCGGTGGACGAGCTCTCCCCAGCGCGCGAACACTAGAACGCCGTCCGGCCGGGCCCGGCCACGCAGGGCGGCGCACCACGCACTCCGACCAGCCGATTCTCTGAGCGTGCCGCGCCGATCTCCAAGAGGCCGCGTCCTTTCCATGGTCCACACCGCTGTGACTCCCACCGAAAGTACCGCCGCGCCACAAGTTCCCACGTCGAGCGGCCTTTCGTCCCCCCAGATGGCCCATGCCTGGTACCCGATCGGGATGCCGTGCAACATATTCCTTGACAGGAATATTCTTCATGGAGAATACTTCGGGTCATGGAGGAGATCGCGGCAGCACTCGGAGACGGCGCGCGATGGCGCATCGTCGAGTTGCTCGCCGAGCGGCCACGGTCGGTCGGCGAGCTGGCGGAGCTGACCGGCCTGCGACAACCGCAGACCACCAAGCATCTGCAGACACTGACCAGGGCCGGGTTGGTCACGGTGTTCCCACTGGGGCAACGGCGCGTCTACGCGGTCGAACAGGCCCCGATCGCCGGGCTGGCACGGCGGCTGCGGGAGCTGGCCGAGACCATCGCGACCCACGAGGACGAACGCGACGTGGTCGAACGGTACCGGGCCGCCATCGAGATCGAATCCCTTGCAGCGGAACGTGATCGATGGGCCGATGGGCGCACGTTCTCCTTCCGGCGCGTACTGGCCGCGCCGCGGGACGTCATCTGGCAGCAGTGGGTGGACCCGGATCGACTCGCCGTGTGGTGGGTCCCGCCGTCGATGACCATCACCGACTGCCGCCTCGAGCCCGAGCCGGGTGGCCGGGCGGTCCTCGACTACCGCGATGCCGAGGGGCGACGCTATCGCTCCGAGGGCGTGGTCACCGCCGCGAAAGCACCCGGGCGCCTCGTATTCGACCTGTCGGTCCTGGACGCGGCGGGCGCGGTCTCGTTCACCGGCCGCTACGACCTGACCCTCACCGAGGACCGGGACCAAACCCTGCTGCACCTCGCGCTGACCATCACCGAGACCACCGTGGCCGCCGTGCCCTTCATCGCCGGCATCGACACCGGGTGGCGTCAAGTGCTCGACAACCTCGCCGACGCTGTCGGCACGATCGAAGAATAGGACACCCGACCATGACAGCTTCGAGCCCCCGCAAGGTCACCGCCAATATCGTGCTCACTCTCGACGGCCGCTACCACGGTCCCGGTGGGTCCACCGATATGGCCGCGATCGTCCCCTACGCCACCACCGAGGTCGCGCGCGACCATCTCACCCACATCTGGGCGGAGGCGACGACGGCCCTACTCGGCCGCGTCAATGCCGAAGGGTTCCTCGGCTTCTGGCCGACGGTCGCCGCGGACGACAGCGCCGATCCGCGCGACCGCGGCTACGCGAAGTGGCTCATCGATGCCGAGAAGGTGGTCCTGTCGGCCACGCTGACCGAGGCGCCGTGGGCGCGGACCCGCGTGGTGAACGCCCCGGCCGCCGACGTGGTGACCGAACTGAAGACCACCGGCACCGGCGACATCCTCGTCAACACCAGCCCGACCATCACCAAGGCACTGCTCGCCGCGGACCTGCTCGACCGGCTGTATCTGCTGATCACCCCCGAGATCGCCGGAGGCGGGCAGCGGCTGTTCGAGGACGGTCTGCCCAGCTCGCACTGGATCCTCACCCATCAGCAGGTCGGCGAGCTGGGCGAGATCGCCCTGGTCTACGACCGCGCGCGCTGAGTTCCGGCGATCGAGGGCGCGAGCTCGCCGAGGGCCGCCAGCAGGAAGGCATCGACGACCTCGGTGCGTTCGAGGTGCACCAGGTGGCCCGCGCCCGGGACCTGCTCCACCGCACGCAGATCGGTGACGTTGGCGCGCAGGGTGGCGAGGGGATCGCGGCCGCTGAAGCCTTCCATGTCGGGGTCGTTCTCGCCGTAGAGGAAGTAGGTCGGCACTCCCACGGTGGCGTCGGCGAACTCGGCGGTGAGTTCCCAGTTCCGGTCGAGATTGCGGTACCAGTTCAGGCCGCCGGTGAAGCCGGTGCGTTCGAAATCCGCGACCAGGGTGTCGAATTCGTCGGCACCGAGCCAGGTCCACGGCAGGGCCGGGGCCTGTGGGAGCACCTCGAGGTAGCCCAGGCCCGGCGGGTTCTGCCAGGTGTCGAGGTAGTGGTAGTCGCCCGAGAGCGAGTAGTAGACCCGCGCCAGGAAGTCGCGGGGATTCGCGGCCAGCTCGGCATCGGCCACGCCCGGCTCCTGGAAGTAGGACAGGTGCAGGAAATGTCGCTGTGCCGCTTTGGTCCAGAACGCCGAGGGCGCGCGGGACGGGCGCGGTGAGAACGGATTGTTCAGCACCACAACGGCTTCCACGCGTTCGGGTGCACGCAACGACAGTTCCCACACCAGCTGGGCGCCGAAGTCGAGACCGACGAAGACGGCCTTCTCGGCGCCGATGTCGTCGAGCAGGGCCAGCAGATCGCCGATCACGGCCTCGTTGGTGTAGGCCGCGACATCCTCGGGCGCGTCGGTCTTCCCGTACCCGCGCAGGTCGGGCGCGATCGCCCGGAACCCGGCTCCGGCCACCGCCGCCAACTGCCGGTGCCAGATGAACGAGGTGTGCGGGAAGCCGTGACAGAAGACGACCGGGTACCCCTGCCCCTGCTCGGCGACGTGCATGCGAATGCCGTCCGTGGCCAGGAATCGATGGGTCAGTTCCACTGCCGCCTCCAAGAATCTAGAACGTGTTCTTATTTCAAGGTAGTGTCCTGAGGTCATGAGCGGAACACCCAAGATTCTCAGCGGCCGGGTCGCGGTCGTCACCGGCGCCAGCCGCGGTATCGGCAAGGGCATCGCCCAGGAACTGGGTGCGGCCGGGGCGACGGTGTACGTCACCGGGCGCACCACCACGCCCGGCAGACTCCCTGGCACGGTGCACGACACCGCCGCCGAGATCAGCGAGTTGGGCGGGCACGGCGTGGCAGTGGTCTGCGATCATCGCGACGACGCGGCGGTCGAGAAGCTGTTCGACCGGGTACGCGACGAGCAGGGCCGCCTCGATGTGCTGGTGAACAACGTCTACAACTCCCCCGCCGCCGCCCGCTGGCTCGGGCGCAAGTTCTGGGAGGTGCCGGCCAAGGCGTGGGACGAGACCTTCGATGTGGGCGTCCGCTCGCACTATGTGGCCAGTGTCCTGGCCGCGCCGCTGCTGATCGAGTCGGCGGGACTGATCGTCAACGTGTCCTCCCCCGGCTCCCAGCGGTACCTGCACAATGCCGTCTACGGCGTCGGCAAGACCGCGCTGGACCGGCTCACCGCGGACTTCGCGCACGACCTCGACGGCACCGGCACGACGGCGGTCTCCATCTGGCCGGGCATCGTCGACACCGAACTGCTGCAACTGGTTCCGGCCGACGCGCAAGGCCGTCGCCAGGTCACCCTGCCCGGTGAGGGCACCTTCGACCTCGCCGCCGCCGAGACCCCGCGCTTCCCCGGCCGCGCCGTGGTGGCGTTGGCGGCGGACCCGGATCGGCTGGCGCGTACCGGGAAAGCGTGGAAGGTCGCCGATCTGGCCGAGGCCTACGGCTTCACCGATGTCGACGGCCGGGTGCCGCGCGCCGACTGACATGGCACCGGCGACTCGGCCAGATCCGCACGTGCGCAGCCAGTTCCACCAAGTGGGCGGGTCCGCTTCAGGGGCCGGTCGCGATGGGCAGGGCGTCGGCGACCAACGGGATGGAAGAAGCGCCGGCCATCACGCCCGATAGGCGTCCGCGCCCGCGCGCGACATCACGATGTTCGGAACCACCGCGCGCGCGGACAGCCGGAGCAACGAATCCACCATCTCGACCACATCGTTCACCGCGATCATGCGATCGGGCGGAATCCGGTCGTGGATCCAGGCGCTCATCTCGGTGTCGACATAGCCGGGCGCGATCGATGTCGCGGTGACGCCGTGCGCCGACTCTTCCGCGTTGAGCGTGTCCAGCAGCGAGATCAAGGCCGCCTTGGCGGCACCGTAGACCGAGAGTCCGGCTTCGGCGTACACCCCGGCGATGGAAGCAAGGGCGATCACCTTCGCCCCGCGCTCGGGTTCGGCGGCGGCCCCGCCGCGCAGCAGGGGCAGCGCGCCCTGGATCAGCTGCACCGGGGCGCGCACGTTCACCGCGAAGGTCTTGTCGAAGCGCCGCATCGAGGACTCCGCGAACGTGCCCGCGGTACCGACACCGGCGTTGAGGACCAGCGCCGACATCGATGCGAAGCGGTCGGCATGCGCGCCGAGCACCCGGCCGACACCGTCCTCGTCCGCCATGTCCGCGGCGACCGTGACCACCTCGGGTGCACCGGCGGCGCGCAGGTCGACCGCCACCGCGTCGAGGCGAGCCGCGTCGCGGGCGGTGATGGTGAGCGAATATCCCCGCTGGGCGAGTCGGTTCGCGATGCCGAGGCCGATCCCACGGGACGCACCGCTGATCAACGCGGTCCTGGATGCGGTCATGTCCGATCTCCCTTCAACGCGCGCAAGCCCGCTGCCATGAACTCCGGCGTCGCCTCGGCCGCGCGTTCGGCGGCCGCGCCCGCATCGGAACCCTGCCTGGCCCGGTGCGTGATGCCCTCACCGATGATGCCGAGTTTGAAATTGGCCAGCGCGAGATAGAAGCCCCAGTCACCGAGGTCGCGACCGGCTGCGGTGGCGTAGGTCTGTGCGAGGGCGTCGGCGGTCGGCATCCGATCACTGGTCCAGGCGGCACGCGAACCGAGCACCAGGTCGAACACCGGGGACCGGTAGACGCACATGAGCGCGACGTCGGTGAGCGGGTCGCCGAGGGTGGACAGTTCCCAGTCGACCACCGCACGCACCCGGCTCGGGTCGGCGGTGTCGAGAATCGTGTTGTCGATGCGGAAGTCACCGTGCACGATCGAGGCCGCCGATTCCCTCGGCACCGCCTCGGTCAACGCCGCGTGCAGGGTGGCCACATCGGGCAGGTCACGGGTCTTCACCCGATCCCATTGCGACGCCCACAGTTTCACCTGCCGGGCGACGAAGCCGTGCGGACGCCCGAACTCCGCCAGCCCGACCGCCGCCGGGTCGACCGCGTGCAGACGGGCGAGCACCCGGACCAGCTCGTCGACGGTGGCGCCCACCTGGTCGTCATTCAAGGCGGCGAGGTCGTCCTGGTCACGGATCACCGTCCCGTCGACGAACTCGACGACGGTCATCGGCGCGCCGAGGGTCGATCCCGTCGCGTCGAAGGCGATCGTCTTCGCCACCGGCACACCGGATTCTCCCAGTGCGGCGGTGACGGTGAACTCGCGCGCCATGTCGTGCGCCGACGGGGTGAGGCCGGCGACGGGCGGGCGCCGCACCACCCAGCGCGAGCCGTCGTCGGCGGCGACATAGGTGAGATTGGACCGGCCGCCGCTGATCAGCTCGACCCGCAGGTCGCCGTGCACCTCGACACCCTGCTCGCGCAGGAACCGTGCCAGCGCGTCGATGTCCATGCCGGGCAGACTCATTCGGCGTCTCGCTGCGCTCGCTTGGCCGCGCTCACCGCGCGCTTGGCGATGGCCCACCGGTGCACCTCGGAGGGCCCGTCGTAGATCCGGAACGGACGTACCTCCCGCGCCAGCCGGGCCAACGGCAGATCGGCGGCCACGCCGAGCCCGCCGCACATCTGGGTACTGCGGTCGACGATGCGGAAGATCGCCTCGGCGGCATAGGTTTTCGCGATCGAGGTGGCGTTCGAGGCGGGTTCGCCCCGATCGAGTTCCCAGCAGGCGCGGGTCAGCAGCGCGCGGGTGGCCGCGATATCGATCTCGTTGTCGGCGATCATCTGCTGCACCATGCCCAGATCGCCCAGCCGCGAACCGAATCCGCGCCGCTGCGCGACGTGCGTCACCGCGACATCGTGGCCCCGGCGGGCGGCGCCGAGCCAGCGCATCACATGGGTCATCCGGGCGGGGCCCAGGCGCACCTGGGCGTAGTCGAAGCCGCGGTCGACTTCGCCGAGCACCGCCGACTCCGGGACGAGCAGATCCTCGAAGAACACCTCGCAGTGGCCGCCGATCATCGACTTGTCCGTGGTGTCGATGTGGCGGCCGACGCGCAGGCCGGGACTGTCGGCGGGCGCGAGGAACATGGTGGCGCCGCCACGCTCGCCGGGCTCACCGGAGGTGCGGGCCATGATGATGAAGAATCCCGCGCCGTCGGCGCCGGTGATGAACCATTTGTGGCCACTGATCCGCCAACCGCCCTCGGCGCACACGGCGCGGGTGGTCAACGCGGAGGGGTCCGAGCCGGCTCCGGGTGCCGGTTCGGTCATGGCGAAGGCCGAGCGCACCTCGCCGCGGGCGAGCGGTTCGAGGAACCGCTGCTTCTGCTCCGGGTCGGCGATGTGGGCGAGCATGTGCACATTGCCCTCGTCCGGGGCGGCGATGTTCAGCGCCGTGGGGCCGAACAGGGAGTAGCCCGCCTCCTCGAAGACCGGGGCGCGATCGGACATGCCGAGTCCGTGGCCACCGTATTCCACCGGCGCGTGCGGCGCGAACACACCGGCGTCACGGGCGGCCGCCTGGAGTTCGACGCGCAGCTTCTCGCCACCGGCGGCGGTGATGTTCCCGTCGTGCTGGTCCTCGACGGGAAGCACCTGTTCGCGAATGAACGCGCGAGTGCGCTCGGCCAGCTCCCGCACCTCGGCGGGGTGGGACAGATCGATCGCCACGGTGGACACTCCTCGCTCGCAGATGCCGAACGATCGCTCGGCCATGAACTGCCTCGACAGTGACATGGCTGGACAATCGCTGTCAACCGCACCATTCCGCTGGCTCAAAACGTTCAGCTATTCTGAACATCATGGATGTGTCGGAACAGCGACAGCTGGGGTCGCGGGTGCGGGAAGCGCGGACGGCGGCGGGTCTGTCGCTGCGGGAGACGGCCCGACGGATCGGCGTCAGCCCCGCCACGCTCAGCGCCGTGGAGAACGGCCGGACCGGGGCGTCCGTCGCCCGCCTCAAGACCCTGGCCGCCGAACTCGGCACCACGGCGCCCTGGCTGATCGGCGAGCCGGACCTCACCCGGGAACTCGCGCCCAGCCCGCACGCGACCACCTCCCACGCCACCGAGCCCGGCGCGATCACCACCGGCTCCACCGCCCCCAGGGCAACCGCCCCTGGCGCGACCGCGTCCCGCGAGACAGCCTCTGGTCATGGGGCCGACCCATCACCGACGTGGCGGGAATTTCCCACGCTCGACATCGACCCCGTCCTCGCCGCCGCCATCGCCTCGTTCGTCGAGACCGGCTATCACGGCGCCACCATGCGTTCCGTCGCCCAGCGCGCGGGCATGAGCGTGCCGGGCGTCTACCACCACTACCGCGACAAGCAGGAACTGCTGGTCCGAGCGCTCGACCTGACCATGGACGAACTGCACCAGCGCGTGCGCGCGGCCCGCCGCGACGCCGCGACCGGCCGCGACCGGGTGATCCGCACGGTCGAAGCGCTCGCACTGTTCCACACCCACCGCCGCGAACTCGCCTTCATCGGAGCGAGTGAGATGCGCAGCCTCGAACCCTCGAACCGACGCCGGATCACTCACTCGCGCAACGAGATCCAGTACCTGCTCGACGCCGACATCGATGCCGCCCTCACCGAGGCGCGGCTACCGACCGACCACGCCCGCGCGGCGGGCCGCGCGATCGCGACGATGTGTACCGCACTGCCGCAGTGGTTCCGGCTCGACGGCCCCGCCTCCCCCGAGCAGATCGCCACCGAGTACGCCGACTTCGCCCTCGGCCTGCTGGGCATTCGCTGACACCGCGGGCGCGGCGCCCGATCCCGACGCCGCGCCCGATCCAGCGCGTGGACTGCCTAGGCGACCGCGTACGGGTATTCGGCAACGCGCCCCTGGAAGGACAGGATGCGCGGATTCTGGATCCGCCCCGCGCGGATCTCGATGGCGCGACGAATCGTCTCGTCACCGTCCCAGGCCTCAGGACCACTCAGCACGATCGGCAGGTACTCCAGCAGCGCCTCGGAGTTCTCCCAGGTGGCGGAGTTCCACAGATACGACGGGCTGTGGTCGACGCCGTAGTAGTGCAGGTCGTCGCCGACGGTGAACATCGGGTCGGTGAACGAGGTCGGCCGCGACCATTCGAAGCCCATCCCCTCGTCGCAGGACACGTCGACGAAAAGCGTTCCGCGCGTGAACAAGCCGAGGTCGTCGTTGGTGACGAAGGTCAACGGCTCCTCGGTGTCCTGGAACATGCAGTTCACGATCACGTCGTAGGTGGCCAGCACCTCGGCCAGCGGTCCCGGTTCGGGGGCCTTCAGCGCCAGGGTGCGGCCGGGATCGGCCGGATCGCGCTGAAAGTGCTGCATCCGGACCGAGGCGAACGGCGAGGCGACCGCCGAGACGCTGCGCTGGGTCAGCACGGTCACGTCGCTGATCCCGAGCGCCGACAGCGCGCGCACCGCGCCCCGCGCGGTGGCGCCGAAACTGATCACCGCGGCGCGCATGCGTCGACCGTAATCCCCGGTGACACCGCGTAATTGGAGCGCTTGCAGCACCGAGCAGTATCCGGCGAGTTCGTTGTTCTTGTGGAAGACGTGCACACTGAAGGCGCCGGAGCTGGTCCAGTGATTCATCGCCTCCCAGGCGATCAGGGTGAGCTCGCGGTCGACGGCGAGCTGGGTGATCCGCGCATCCTGCACGCAGTGCGGCCAGCCCCACACGATCGTGCCGGGGCGCATCTGTTCGAGGTCTTCGGCCATCGGCTTGGCCAGCAGCAGCACATCGCATTCGGCGAACAGTTCTTCGCGGGTGCGATGCCCGGCGACCAGCGGGGCCAGAATCTCGTCGGTGTAGCCGAAGCGTTCGCCGTAGCCGTGTTCGAGGAAGATCCGCCCACGCAGTCCGGGGTCGATGCGGTCCAGATGGGCCGGGTGGACGGCCAACCGGTATTCGTTTTCCTTGCGGGAGGTCGCGACGACGCCGACGGTCAGGTCTTTCACAGTTGCTTCACTGACCCAGCCTACCGGCTGACCGGCGACTATCCGACCTGCGGCCCGAGGCCCTGGAACCAGGTGAGGTAGGCGGTGGTCGTGGTGCGCAGGAGGTCGGTGGGCCAGCCGGCGGGCCGGAGTTCGGCGGGCAGGACCGGGTCGGTGGTGAGGTGGTCGAGTCCGGCGCAGACCGCCGTGAACTTGGCGGTGGGGTCGGGATTGTCGATGGCGTCGAGCAGGGTGCGGGCGCGGGCGGCCCACTCGTCGAGCGGCCAGAGGCGGCGGGTGAGCGCCACGGCGTCGTCGACGGGGTGGGTGCGCAACCGGTAGGTGTCGTCGAGACCGCTCGGCCAGCCGCGTTCGAGATTGGCCGGGCGCATCCAGACGCCCTCGCGGAGTTCGGCCAGACGCAGCGAGAGCAGCGTGGTGCGCAGGGCCGCGCGATCGGCCGCGGGCCGGCCGGTGGCGGTGACGAGCACCTGCTCCCAGTCACCGTTCCATGCCACAGTGGGTGGGGCGGCGAGTTCGGTGCGCCGCGCACGCAGGCTGGGCGTGAGGGTATAGGCACGGCGTTCGCGCAGCAGATCACCGGCGGCGACCATGCGGGAGACCGCCACCCGGACCGTGGCCTCGGGGTAGCCGACGGCGGTGGTGGCCGCGCAGATCTCGCGCGCGGTCATGGTCGGGGAATCGGCCGCGATGAGGATGCGGATCAGCGCCGAGCGGGCCGACACCGGACGGATGTCCGCGTCGAGGCCGGTCACAGCGGATTTCACGGGTCGAGTCTACATATTTCACTATTGCCACGCTCGTCGAATATCTGTAACGTCAGCGGCACCCGCCGCTCCGGCGCCATCGATGACAAGGAGCTCCTCCATGACCTCTTCCCACCCGCTCGCCGGGCGCACGATGATCATGTCCGGTGGCAGCCGAGGCATCGGGCTGGCCATCGCCGTCGCCGCCGCGAAGCAGGGCGCCAACATCGTGCTGCTGGCCAAAACCGACGTGCCGGACCCCCGCCTGCCGGGCACCATCCACACCGCGGCCGCCGAGATCGAGGCCGCCGGCGGCCAAGCGCTGGCCGTGGTGGGCGACGTGCGCGACGAGGCCTCGGTGGCCGACGCGGTCGCCCAGGCGGTCGAGCGCTTCGGCGGGATCGACTACTGCGTCAACAACGCCTCGGCCATCGCGCTGGCCTCCACCGAGGAACTGCCGATCAAGCGCTTCGACTTGATGCAGCAGATCCAGCTGCGCGGCACCTACCTGCTCTCCAGCGCCTGCCTGCCGCACCTGCGCAAGAGCGAGAACGCGCACATCCTGAGCCTGTCGCCGCCGCTGAACCTCGATCCCAAGTGGCTCGGCTCGCACCCGGCCTACATGCTCGCCAAGTACGGTATGTCACTGTTGACGCTGGGCTGGGCCGCCGAGTACGCCGAGCACGGCGTCGCTGCGAACTGCCTGTGGCCGCAGACCTTGATCGCCACCGCCGCGGTGCAGAACCTGCTCGGCGGCGACGACGCCATCGCCAAGGCGCGCACACCGGAGATCGTGGCCGACGCGGCCGTGGCGATCCTGACCAAGGACGCCCGCACCACCACCGGCAACACCTTCCTCGATGTCGACGTGCTCGCGGCCGAGGGCATCACCGATCTGTCCGGCTACGGCGGCTCGGGCGAACTCGAGTACGACATCTTCGTCGACCCGCCGCAGAACTGAGCCGGCCGCTGGATCAGCTCTCCGCCGCCGCGGTGATCTGATCCAGCGTCACCCCCTTGGTCTCGGGCACCCGCCGGAAGCAGAAGTACAGCGAGAACGCCGAGACCACGGCGAAGAAGAAGAACATCGTCGAGGCGCCCCACAATTCGCCCAGCGGCGGGAACACCAGCGAGACGACGAAATTGCCCATCCAGATGAGGAAGGTGCAGATGCTCATCGCGGTGGCCCTGATCGGCGCGGGGAAGATCTCCGAGAGCAGCAGCCAGGTCGGCACGCCGACGCCGACCTGGAACGAGCACACGTAGACGATCATCGACGCCAGCAGGATGTAGCCGGTGGTGGCGTTCTGGGTCAGCCGCTCGACCAACCCCATCCCGATCAGCGCGACGACCATGACCGACAGGCCGACGAACATCAGCGGCCGCCGGCCGATGCGATCGATCAGCGTCATCCCGATGATCACCCCGACCACCGCGCCGATGCCGATGCCGATCGACGAGGTGACCGCCGCGCTGTCGCCCATTCCCGCCGATTTCAAGGTCGACGGCGCGTAATAGATGACGGTGTTGACACCGACGAATTGCTGGATCAACGCCAATCCGACTCCGGTCCAGAACAGCGCGCGGACTTTCGGCTTCCGGAGCTGGTCACGCAACTTGGCCTTGACCGCCTCATCGGCCGCTTCGCTGTGCTCGATATCGGTGATCGTCGGCTCGACGTGCTCGGGGTAATAGGACTGTTCGAGCACCTTCCGCGCCTCGTCGTCACGGCCCTTCTTCAGGTACCACCGCGGCGAATCCGGCATGAAATACATGCCGATCACCAGGGCCGCCGCCGGAATCGCCGCCATCGCCAGCATCAGCCGCCAGTTCCCGGTCGGCGAGAGCGCGGCATTGACGATGTAGGCGAGCAGCTGGCCGCTGGCGATCATCAGGCTGTTCATCGACACCAGCCGCCCGCGATAGGTGGGCGGAGCGATCTCGGAGACGTACATCGGGACCACCAGCGAGGCGGTGCCGACCGCGACACCGAGCAGCAATCGGGTGATGATCATGATCCCCACGTCGGGGGACAGCGCCTGCGCGAGCGCGCCGACGAAGAACAACACGCCAGCGAACAGCAGGGTCGCGCGCCTGCCCCACCGGTCGGCCATCCAGCCGCCGCCGATCGAGCCGACCGCGGCGCCGATGAGCAGCGAACTGGTGAGAATGCCGACCTGGGTCTGGCTCAGCCCGAAATCGGGCGTGAGATAGACCAGGACGCCGGAAATGACGCCGGTGTCGTAGCCGAACAGCGCGCCGCCGAGGGCGGCGATGATGACGACGGTGAGCACGAATTTCTTGATCCTGGCCCGGATCGCCATCCGCTCGGGGGAATTGTCATCCGGTGGCGGTTCGGTCACCGGGGATGCCAGAACCCGTTCCGCCGCACCCGTGGAATCGGTCATGTCCGCACCTCCGCCAGCTGGAGTAGGTCGAATACCTGCACCGAAGGAGCCCGGAAGCTCGTCGAAAGACCGAAATCCGTTCGACAGACATTACCGGAACTCGCGCGGACGAAAGGCGACGAAAGAATAAAGCCGCCGCGCAGTGCGCGGCGGCTTTGCCGAAAGGCAATCGGCTATCTGCGGTGCAACGATCGCACGGTGACCGCGCCCCAGAGCAAGAGCCGCAGGGCCGCGGCCACATAGATCAGGTAGGCGACCAGAACGAGCACCGGACCATAATTACCAGCCCAGTCCCCCAGTCGCAACAGCGCCGCGACACCGAGGCCGACCAGGACCAGACCGAGGACCAGACCTGGCATCGCCAGTGGGGCGATGGACGAGTCGGCGGCCGAGTTCGCGGTGACGCGGCGATCACGGTCGGTAACTGACAGGTTGCTGTTCGGTTCGAAGTAGATGCTGCTCATATCCATGAGGTCCCTTCTGGACGACCGTCCCGACACGGCCGATGGCGATCCCCGCTGGAACTTTCGGTGCTCGTCACGCCGGAGCGGACGATCGGGGCATTCGTGACGGAAGGTCCGCGCCGACCTGCCCGATGATCACGAACGGTTAACGTTCAGCAATTACGAGCGTGCCAGCCGCGGTAGCCGAAAGACAGCTGATGTGATCTGCATCACATCGAACACCTGTGCGACACGAACCGATAACGCGCGCCACCCTTCCGGAGAATCCCCGTCGGAACTGGCGAAACCCCAGCGCAACTGGACATTTGATCAAATACCCGACAAGCATGTCATTTATCGAACCGTTACGCCCTTGACGTGGGAGAACACACCTGGAAGACGATCGCGACACCCTCGCGACCCACACCGGCGACCGACACGAGGCCGTGACGACCGGAAACGGCCGGCGGCACCACACACCACGAAGTCGGGGCACGCGCAGTCGACGGCGAGCTGACGGTCTGGAAGGAACTCACCGTAGCGGCGAAGCGGTAGGCCGATTCACCCGGATCGGCGAAATTTCGACCCCGACATCCTGAGCGTTCGAGCGGGTGAACGCGTCACATTCGGCTATCTTGCATCCAGTTCTTTTCGATGCTGCTGGATCGTTCGTGTCGCTTCGCCGCAATCACGTGCCGCGTGAGATCCACGCCTCGTGATTCGGTGACCCTCTCAGACGAAGGGACGCCGGTCATCATGCCCGCACCCGTTATCCTCGACGGCCGCATCGTACGGCTGGAACCCCTTGCGCCCCATCATGTTCCCGGCCTGGTCGCGGCGGCTGCCGCGCTCGGCAGCCCGGCCGGGTTCACCATCGTCCCGCACGGCGACCAGGAGGCGCGCACCTATGTCTTCCAGGCCGAGGCCGCTCAGCTCGCCGGCACCGCGCTGGCCTTCGCGATCATCACTGTCGCCGACGACTGCGTGGTCGGCGCGACCCGCTTCACCCGGCTCGACTACTGGCAGGGGCCGCTGAGCTGGCCATTGTCGGCCGAGCCGGTCACCGCGCTGCCCGGCGGGTCGATCCCTGACGCCGTGGAGATCGGCAACACCTGGCTCACCCCTGCGGTGCGCGGTGGACAGGTGAACCTCGAAGCCAAACTCCTGCTGCTCAGCCACGCCTTCGACAGCTGGGGCGTGCGCCGGGTGAGCCTGCGCGCCGATGCCCGCAACCAGCGCTCCCGCGCGGCGATCGAACGGCTCGGCGCGGTGAGTGACGGTGTGCGCCGGGCACATTCACGCGGCCTCGACGGCGCGGTGCGCGATACCGCGTTCTATTCGATCCTGCACGACGAGTGGCCGGGGGTACGCCTGCGAATCCTCGAGCAGCTGGCCGCCCGCGCGCTGCGGCGGGCACCGTTGATCCCGGCGACCCCCGCGTCGTTGCGGGCGTTGGCCTGCCAGCTCGGCTGAGGCGGGCTCACCGGCGCACGGACTCGATCCGGTCGACGATCAGCTCGGCGAGTTCGTCCGGACGCTCCTCCGGCAGCCAGTGCGAGGCGCCGTCGAGCACGGCGAGACGGTAGTCGCCACTGGCGTACTGTTCGGCGAGTTCGGCGCCACGCCGCGACAGCGCGCCGTCGCCGGTGCTCCACACGTGGGTCACCGGCACCGCGACCCGCGCCGTCACCGCGCGCGGTGAACCCAGCGCCATGGCGCGATACCAGTTCAGCGCACCGGTGAGCGCACCCGACTCGATGACCTCGGTGCGCACCCGGGTGATCGCGTCCTCGGACATGCCGGTCTTGGTCAGCACCCGGTGCAACACGGCGGGCCGGGTGCTCAACAGACGCTCGGGCAGCACCGGGAGCTGGAACAACACCATGTAGTAGGAGCGAAGGAGCTGATCGCTGCTGACCAGCGACCGGAGGAACGCGCCGGGGTGCGGCACCGACACGCTCACCAGCGTGCGGACCAGCTCCGGCCGCGCGGCGGCCAGCGACCAGGCCACCGCGGCGCCCCAGTCGTGACCGACCAGATGCACCGGCCCCCGCCCGAGCTCGCCGATCAACGCGGCGATGTCGGCGACGAGTTCGCTCGTCCGATAGGCCAGCCTGCCGCGCGGGCGCGCACCCGGGGAGTACCCGCGCTGGTTCGGCGCGAGGGTGCGATACCCGCGCGCGTTGAGCAAGGCGGTGAGCTCACGCAGCGAGGTCGCGGTCTGCGGGAAGCCGTGCAGCGCGACGACCACCGGGCCGTCGATCGGGCCGGTGTCGACCACGTCGAAGTCGAGTCCGTTCCGGGAGAACGAGGTCAGCCGTGTGGTCAAGGAATCCTCCGGTCGCTCGTGATCAATTGACTGATCGGTAAATTACTCTCCATTCAGGTCTGCCGTCAACGAGTCACCTGCCCGTACCGCCGTGCACGACCGCGACCTCGGCACCACCGAGGTCGAAGGCGCGGTGCAGGATTCGGACCGCTTCGTCCAGATCGGTGTCGCTGACCAGCACCGAGATCCTGATCTCGGAGGTGGCGATCAGGTCGAGATTGATCCCCGCCGCGGCCAGCGCCTCGCAGAAGGCAGCGGTGACGCCGGGCTGGTTGCGCATGCCCGCGCCGATCAACGACACCTTGCCCACGCGGTCGTCATAGCGGACATCGGCGAATCCGATGTCGGCGCGCCGCGAGCGCAGCAGCGCCACCGCGCGGGCACCGTCGGCGGCGGGCAGGGTGAAGGTGATGTCGGTGCGTCCGGTGCCGGTGTTCTGCACGACCATGTCGATGCCGATCTCGGCATCGGCGACCGCACGGAACACCTGTGCCGCGTACCCGGGCTCGTCGGGCAGGCCGACCACGGTCACCTTGGCCTCGTTGCGGTCGTGCGCGACGCCGGTCAGCACAGCCTGGTCGGCGGGGATGTCGGCCATCGAACCGAAGACGGTGGTACCGGCGGTGTCGGTGTAGGACGAGCGCACGCGCACGGGTACGTGATAGCGGCGCGCGTATTCCACGCAGCGCAGCATCAGCACCTTCGAGCCGCACGCCGCCATCTCCAGCATCTCCTCGTAAGAGATCTCGTCGAGCTTCTGCGCATCGGCGACGATGCGCGGGTCGGCGGTGAACACGCCGTCGACATCGGTGTAGATCTCACAGACATCGGCCCCCAGGGCCGCGGCCAACGCGACAGCGGTGGTGTCGGAGCCGCCGCGACCGAGGGTGGTGACATCGCGGCTGTCCTGGCTGACGCCCTGGAACCCGGCGACCAGCACGATCTCCCCGTCGTCGAGGGCGCGGCGCACCCGGCCGGGGTCGACTTCGATGATCTTGGCGTTGCCGTGCGCGCCGGTGGTGATCACGCCGGCCTGGGAGCCGGTCAGCGATCGGGCCTCGGCGCCGAGTGCGTGAATCGCCATGGCCACCAGCGCGTTGGAGATGCGTTCGCCCGCGGTGAGCAGCATGTCCATTTCGCGCGGCGGCGGGGCGGGTGCCACCTCGCCCGCCAGCTCGAGCAGTTCGTCGGTGGTGTCGCCCATGGCAGAGCAGACCACCACCACGTCGTGCCCCTGCTTCTTCGTCTCCACGATCCGCTCGGCGACCCGGCGGATCCGCTCTGCGGTGGCTACTGACGAACCGCCGAATTTCTGTACAACCAGGGCCATTCCGTCGTCCTCTCCCCTGCTCGCCCACGCGTGATCCGCGCGTGACCCCTCCGAGTATCTCGAGTATCCCGGCATTTCTGGCACGACTGTTCAGTTTCGTGGTGAAAACGACTGCCGCCGAGCCGAATCGGCCGTGATACTGGCTGGAGCGGGGGGCGCGAGTCGCGTGGTTCCCGGTTCGGCGGCTCTCGGCGGATAGGCGAATTCCCATGACCAGCAATCTCGTTCGTTCAGGCCTCGGCACGACGGTGCACGGCACGAATCCACTCGCGGCCACGGTCACGCGAATCGTCCGTGACAATGCGGCCGACCTGCGCGAACGGGCTGGGACGGCGCTGGTACTCGGCGAGATGACCTCGGCGGAGCTGGTGGTCGACACGACCGAGACCACCGAGTCGGCGCCCACCCTGCTGGCCGCACTGCGGGCGGGCCGGTCGGTGATCACCGCGAACACGGCGCTGATCGCCGAACACGGGCCGCGGTTGGCCGCGACCGCCGCGGAATTCGGTGGCGATCTGTTCTTCGAAGCGGCGGTGGCGGGCGGGGTTCCGGTGGTGCGCCCACTGACCCAGTCGCTGTCCGGTGATCGGGTGCGCCAGGTACTCGGGGTGTTCCCGGTCGGCACGCCCCACGAGGCAGGTGCCCAGGCGGCGATTCTGGCGACGCTGGCCTTCCACACCAGAGTGGAGGTCGGTGACGTGTACGTCGAGGAGTCCGGCCCGGTGACGCCGTACGACCTGGCGGCCACCGACGCGCTGTCCTTGCGGTTGCGCCCGCTCACCGTCTGCACCAGGGTCAGTGGCCAGCTCACGCCCGAAGAGGGTGGCAAGGAACGAATCTCGGTGCGTGTGCATCCCGCGCTGCTCCCCGTCGCGCATCCCCTCGCACAGGTCGGCGAGCCGACCAGCGCGGTGACCGTCGAGGCCGAGGGTGCGGGGCAGTTGATGTTCTCCGGCCGTGACGCGACCACGGCCACCGCTTCCGCCCTGCTCGGCGACCTGGTCACCGCCGCCCGCAATCGTGTCCACGGCGGCCGCGCCCCGCGTGCCTCCTACTACGCCGAACTCCCCGTCGCCCCCCTCGGCGACACCCCCACCCGCTATTACCTCAATCTGCGGGTCACCGACCACGCGGGCGCCCTCGCCCAGGTCGCCGCGGTGTTCGCCGACCACGGCGTCAGCATCGCTCGCGTCCGCCAGGAACACCACGGCCTCGACGCCCACCTGATCGTGCTCACCCACCGCGCTCGCGAATCGGCCCTCACCGACACCGTGGACGCCCTCACCGACACCGCGTGTGTCCGCGCGGTGACGACGCGCTGGCGGGTCGAGGGCACCGACGAGTAGCGCCGCTACAGGCTGAACGCCACCGAACGCAGGATCAGTACCGCGATGAAGACCACGGTGAAAGCCAGGTCGAGCGCTGATCCGCCGAGCCGGACCGGCGGGAGGAATCGTCGCACCGGTGCGATCACCGGTTCCGTCGCGGCGTGGACCACCGACCGGGCCTTGCCCGCCCACTGCGGCGTCTTGCCCAGAATATCGGCCCAATCCAGCACCAACCGGGCGATCAGCAACAGCAGGAAGACCGTCAACACGTAGCCGACCACGGTACCGATGAGGCTCATCGCTGCATTATCTAGCATGGACCGATGATCGTCACGACGTTCGAGGTCTGGCAGTCCGCGGGCGAACAGCTCCTGACCGACGGTGAGCACGTCGTTCTCGTCGACAGTGATCGGGAAGCGCTCCTGGCAGCCGACGGATTGCCCGCCACCGCAACGGTTCTCGTGCTCACACCGGCAGTGGACAGCTCCGGCGCCGTGCACCGGCGCGACCGCACCGAGGTCCGCTGGGCTCGGCGCGGCCCCACCGGGCACCACACCGAGCTGTTGCGTCGACCTCCGACCGCGGAAACCCTCGAACTGCGACCCCACCCCGAGGGCGGCTGGTTCCGCGAAACCTGGCGCAGCGCGCACACTTTCACACCCGATGGCTATCCGGGCACGCGGGCCGCGGCGACCGGCATTCTGTTCCTGCTCCCTGCGCGAGAACAGTCGATCTGGCACGCGGTGCGCTCCGACGAGCTCTGGCTGTGGCACCGTGGCGGCCCCCTCGAACTCACCCTCGGTGGCGACGGCGATGCCCCCGGCACCGCCGAGCGCGTGGTCCTCGGCCCGGATCTCGACGACGGCCAGCACGTCCAGTACCTCGTCCCCGCCGGAGCCTGGCAGGCCGCCCGGCCCTGCGGCGGCGAGGAAGTGCTGGTCAGCTGCGTGGTCGCCCCCGGCTTCGACTTCGCCGACTTCCGGGCCGTTCCCTAATCGCCGCGGCGGGCGTCGGTCGGTTCGTAGCGGCGGGTGAAGTCGAGGATGCGGGCCGTGACCTCGTTCGGGATCTGATGGAAGATGCCGTGCCCGGCCCCGGCGAAGATCTCGGTATCGCAGGTGGCCAGGTTGTCGCGCAGGCGCTGGGAGGCGAGCTTCGGGTCGATCGGTATCGACTCCGAGCCGAACAGACCGAGCGTCGGCGTGGTGATCGTCGCGAGCCGCTCATCGGTGAACATCCGCGGGTAACCGATCGCCGGGACATACGCCAGGGCTGCCTTCACCCCGGCGAATTCCGCGTCGGTGAGGGTGACGCCGGGGTTGAGCCAGGCGTTCATCTTGCGCAGGTTCTTGTCGGTCGGGCGGGCACCGGTCTTGAGCATCGTCCACAGCACGGACCATTTGATCTTCGTCAGCGTCCCGGTCGGCTCGACCACCGTCAGGCTGGCCAGCCGGCGCTGTTCGGTGGTGGCGATCGCCAGTGCCTGCCACCCGCCCTGTGAGTACCCGACCAGGTGCACCCGGTCGACGCCGAGACCGTCGAGAACCTCTCCGAACCAGGCACCGAAGCGCGTTTCGTCGATCGGCGCGGACTGCACGCTCAGACCAGGGGTCCCGATCATCTCCGGGGCGTAGACGACGCGATCACGCGCCAGGTCCTCGATGACGTGATTCCAGGCGAGACTGTTGCCGCCGAGGGAGTGCATCAGCACCATCGGCAGGCCCTCACCAGCACCGAAGCGACGAACGTGTGTGCTGCCGAACGAGGTGGCGACATCGACCGTGGTCGACGGAATCGGCAGCCCCTTCTCCAGCTCCCGATAGGTACGCAGGTACTCCACCCGCGCCTTGTCGTTCTTGAATCGCCCGATCTTGGCCATGACCACCCCTGTTCCTCGTTGGTGATATTACCGTACCACAACAGTGATATGGGCGTACCATGAAGATCCTTGCGGGAAGGCCGGGAGAGAAGGAGGACACCGTGCCGCGTTTGGCCGATCACGAGGAACGGCGCAGAGCAATCACCGGAGCCGCGCGCCGGGTCATCGCTCGAGGCGGGCTGGAGGCCGCGACATTTCAGTCGGTCGCCGCGGAGGCCGGGGTGTCGGTGCGGTCGGTGCAGTACTACTTCGGCACCAAGCGGGAGTTCCTGCTCGCCACGCACCGCGCCGTCGTCGAATCTTCGGGAGCGCGGCTCACGGAGGCACTCGCCACACTCGGGACCGCGCCGACCCCCCGCGACATCGTCCGCGCGATCCTGCTCGCGCTACTCCCCCTCGACCCGCAGAGTCGCCGAGATGCCGTCATCCTCGGGATCTTTCACGCGGCAGCGCTCACCGGGCCCGACGTCGAATCCGGCGACACCCACGGCGCCCCGAACTACATCGTCGGCGTGGTGGCCGAACAACTGCGCGCCCTGCGCGGCGCCGCCGCCGCCGAGTTGACCGTCCTCGCCGACGCCGAGATCATCCTGCTCACCCTCGGCGGCCTCGCCCAGGGCATGCTGACCAACGACGACTACGCCGCGCGCGCACCCGATCTCGTCGACCACCTGCTCGACCGCGTGCTCGACGCCTGAAAGACGAAGGGCCCCGGCGATGTTCGCCAGGGCCCCACGCACAGCACTCGACCTACTTCTTGCGGTCCTTCTTCTCCCGTACGCGCACCGAGATGCGCACCGGCGAGCCGTCGAAACCGAACTCCTCACGCAGGCGGCGTTCGATGAACCGGCGGTAGCCGGCCTCGAGGAAGCCGGTGGTGAACAGCACGAAGGTCGGCGGGCGGGTACCTGCCTGAGTGGCGAACATGACGCGCGGCTGGCGCCCGCCACGCATCGGCGGCGGGGTGGCCGCGATGACTTCCTTGAGCCAGGTGTTGAGTCGGCCGGTGGAGATGCGCTTGTCCCAGGACTCGAGCGCGGTCTCCATCTGCGGCACCAGCTTCGCCACGGCGCGACCGGTGTGGGCGGAGATGTTGACCCGCTGCGCCCACGGCACCCGCACCAGATCGCGATCGATCTCACGCTCGAGCATGTAGCGGCGATCCTCGTCGACCAGATCCCACTTGTTGAACGCCAGCACCAGCGCGCGACCGGAGTCGGCGACCAGGCTGATCACCCGCAAGTCCTGTTCGGTGATCGGCACCGAGGCATCGATCAGCATGATCGCGACCTCGGAAGCCTCCAGCGCGGACTTCGTCCGCAGCGAGGCATAGAACTCGGTGCCGGTCGCATTGGACACCTTGCGCCGCAGACCGGCGGTGTCGACGAACTTCCAGGTCTTGCCACCCAGTTCGACCAGTGAATCGACCGGGTCGACGGTGGTGCCCGCGACGTCGTGAACCACCGACCGCTCGTCACCGGCGAGCTTGTTGAGCAGACTGGACTTGCCGACATTCGGCTTACCGACCAACGCCACCCGCCGCGGACCGGCGCCGCCGGTGCCTTCGCGCGGAGTCTCGGGCAAGGAGGCGAGCACGTCGTCGAGCAGGTCACCGGTGCCACGGCCGTGGGCGGCCGAGACCATCCGCGGTTCCCCGAGACCAAGCGACCACAGGCTCGACGCCTCGTGTTCGACCTTCTGATCGTCGACCTTGTTGGCCACCAGGATCACCGGGATCTTGGAGCGGCGCAGCTTGCGCACCGCGGCCTCGTCGGTCGCGGTGGCGCCGACGGTGGCGTCGACGACCAGCAAGATCGCGTCGGCGGTCGCCATCGCCACCTCGGCCTGCCGGGCCACATGCTGCTGCAGGCCCTTGGCGTCGGGCTCCCAGCCGCCGGTGTCCTGCACCAGGAAGCGGCGCCCGGACCAGTTGGCCTCGTACGAGATGCGGTCACGGGTGACGCCGGGAACGTCCTCGACGACGGCTTCGCGCCGCCCGAGAATGCGGTTGACCAGGGTCGACTTACCCACGTTGGGGCGCCCGACCACGGCCAGTGTCGGCATGACGAGGTGCTCCTCGCCGTCGAGCTCACCGTCGAGGTCGGTGAGCTCCCACTCGGACTCGTCGGTCCAGATGCCGTCGCCTGCGAGTACCTCTTCGGTCATCGCGACCCTCCTGTCGTGGCCGAGAGCTGCTGGGCCACCACGCGATACAGCTCGTCGATGGTCTGGTCCAGCGTCAGTTCGCTGGTGTCGACGAGCACCGCGTCGTCGGCGGGGCGCAGCGGCGACACCGTGCGGGTGGAGTCGAGGGTGTCGCGACGCTGCACGTCGGCCAGAACGGCCTGGTAGTCGTCGCCGCGGCCCTCGCGGATGTTCTGGGCGTTGCGTCGCTGCGCACGCGCCTGAGCCGACGCGGTGAGATAGATCTTGGCGTCGGCGTCGGTGAGCACGACGGTGCCGATGTCGCGGCCTTCGACCACGATCCGTCCGGACACCGCGGCGATCTCGCGCTGCAGCGCGACGAGCTGCTCGCGCACCGGCCCCACCGCGGAGACGGCCGAGACCGCCTTGGTGACGGCATCGCCACGGATCTCCGCGGACACGTCGTCACCGTCGAGCTCGACCACCTCGTGGCTGGGATCGGTGCCGATCGACAGCGGCAGTGCCGCAACCGTGTCGGCGATCGCCGCCGGATCGGTCAGGTCGACGCCCGCGCGCAGCACCCGCAGGGTCGCGACCCGGTACATGGCGCCGGTGTCGAGGTAGCGGGCGCCCAGGCGGGCCGCCAGCCGACGCGACACACTGGACTTGCCGGTGCCGGACGGGCCGTCCATGGCCACGACGAGCGCACTGTCACCGGTCAACCGGTCGCCGGACAACGCCACCGAGAAATCCACTCCGTTCACAGCTGCACCGCCTCGTAGAGTTTGCCGATCTCGTCACGGCCGAGCACGCGCAGCGTGCCGGGACGCTGATCACCCAGCGCCACCGGGCCGAGGTGGGTACGCACCAACCGGATCACCGGGTGGCCGACCTCGTCGAGGAGCCTACGCACGATGTGCTTGCGGCCCTCGTGCAACACGAGCTTGACCAGCGAGCGGCCCTCGTAGGCCTCGAGCATGGTGAACTTGTCGACCTTGGCGGGGCCGTCCTCGAGCTCGACTCCCTCGCGGAACCGCTTGGCGACGAGCCGGTAGTTCACCTCACCGTGCACGGTGGCCAGGTAGGTCTTGGGCACCTCGAAGGAAGGGTGCATCAGCCGATGCGCCATCTCACCGTCATTGGTGAGCAGCAGCAGACCCTCGGTGTCGGCATCGAGACGACCCACGTGGAACAGGCGCTGACCGGCGGCGATGCGCTCGGCGACGATATCGCCGACACAGGGTCGACCGAGATCGTCGGACATGGTGGACTGCCAACCCTTGGGCTTGTTCAGCACCAGGTGCACGAGTTCGTCGCGGACGACGACACGAGTGCCGTCGACGCGCACGACCGCGTTCTCCGGATCCACGCGCAGACCCTGCTCGCGCACGATCTTGCCGTCGACCTCGACGCGACCGGCCGCGATCATGTCCTCGGCCGCGCGGCGCGAGGCCACTCCGGCCTTGGCGAGGACCTTCTGCAGCCGTTCGCCTTCGCCCCAGGGCAGCTTCTTCGGGCCCTCGGTGGCGTCGGCGTGCTGGTGCCGCGCGGGCTTGGCGTTGTTCAGGATGGTCGGCGCGACCACCTTGCGTTGCGGCTTGGCGGTCTTCTTGCGAGCCGCGGGCGCCTGCGTGGTGGCCGGCCGGGCCGTCGCACCCGCGCGCGGTGCGCCACCGCGCTGCCCCGCACCGGCACCGCGCGGGTAACCACCGCGCTCGGCATCGTCACGCGGGTAACCACCGCCGGAACCGTCCCGTCGGCCGGTCGGTGCGCCCTCGCGCTGGTAGCCACCCGCGGAGCCACGGCGCGCGGGCGCACCGTCACGCTGACCACCGGCGGAACCGCCGCGCGGCTGGTAGCCACCGGCAGAACCACCGCGGCGGCCCGCCGACTCGCCATCACGCTGATATCCGCCGGTAGAGGTACCGCGACGGCCGGTGTCATCACTGCGCTGGAAGCCACCCGCGCTGGTGCCGCGGCGGCCGGAGGCCTCACCACGGGAACCCGCCTGACCGGTGCGCGCACTGCCGCCGCGGGGAGCCGCGGTTCGGTTCGCGCCACTACGGGGCTGGTCGCTGCGTTTTCTTCGGTCCGGTGTGCCATCTCGGCGAGCGGAATTATTCATCTGTCCTGTCAATCGTCGGTGCCGAGGTCCATGTCGGACTCGGCGGGTTTCTTACCCCTGGTGAACCGGGGATCGGTGTCCAGGCTCTCGCTGATCTCGTCGATCAGGTCGACGCCGGGAAGCAGCGGCGCCAGCGGAGGCAGGTCGCCGAGTGAGGCGAGCCCGATCCGTTCGAGGAACAACTCGGTGGTGCGGTACAACGTGCCATTGGTTTCCGGGTCCTGACCCGCTTCCGCGATCAAGCCCCTGGCCAACAGCGTGCGCATCACTCCGTCGACGTTCACCCCGCGGACCGCGCTGACCCTGGTGCGGGTCACCGGCTGGCGGTAGGCCACCACCGCCAAGGTTTCCAAGGCGGCCCGGGTCAGTTTCGTCCGGGCCCCGTCGAGCAGCACACGCTCGACATAGGGCGCGTACTCCTGTCGAGTATAGAAGCGCCACCCGTCACCGACGAAACGCAGGTCGATGCCGCTACCACGCGCGGACAGTTCGGCCGACATCGCCCGCAGGGTGTCCTCCACCCGCTCGCCGCTGTCGTCCAGGGCCGCCGCCAGCTGCTCTACCGGCGCCGGAGCATCGACGACGAGCAACATCGCCTCGAGCGCGGAGCGCAGTTCCGGGTCGTCGAGCGGCTCCGGAGTGAACTCCGACACTGCCTCGGTCATCCGTAGTCCTCCTCGAAGGTCAGGGCCGCCGCTTCGGCGTCGGGATCGAGTTCACCGAGCCAGCTCACCGCCAGGGGGCCGAGCGGGTCGGGCTGGTCGAAGGCGATCGTCTTTCCGCGGTACAGCTCCAGCAACGCCAGGAACCTGGCGACGATTTCCACCGGGACTGTGCAGTCGACCACCAGTTCGGCGAAGGTGGTCCACCCGCCGGGTCCGCGTTCCTTGAGCAGGGCCAGCACCAGCTCGGCCTGTTCGGCGACCGAGATGGTGTGCATGTGCAGGTGTCCGAGGCCGACCTGGGCGACCGGGCGCGGCCGGAACGCGGCCGCCGCGATCTCGGCGAAGGCGCCGATGTCGACGCCGAGAGTCACCTCGGGCAGCAGCCCTTCGAACTGCTCCTCGAGCGCCACCGAGCGTGGATACCGGCGCAGCGCGGCGGCTTCCAGTTCAGCGAACAACTCGGCGACCTGCTTGAACGCGCGGTATTGCAGCAGGCGCGCGAACAGCAGGTCGCGGGCGTCGAGCAGTTCCAGGTCATCGATGTCGGTCATCTCGCCCGCGGGCAGCAGCCGGGCCGCCTTCAGATCGAGCAAGGTCGCGGCGACGACCAGGAACTCGGTGGTCTGGTCGAGGATCTTGTCCGCGCGCAGCTTGGTGTTCTCGGCCAGCTCGGCGGTCAATGCCTTGGTGTAGGCGATGAATTCGTCGGTGACCTGATGCAACGCGACTTCGGTGACATCGAGTTTGCGCGAGCTGATCAACGTCAGCAGCAGATCGAACGGCCCCTCGAAGTTCGTGAGCCGCAGGTGGAAAACAGTGTCTTTGGCGGCTGGCGCCGCGGGTTCTCGGCCCTGAGGCCTCGATTCTTCCCTCCCGCCGGGCACTCCTTCGTCGCACCCTCTGGTCGGTCCAGAATCAAGGCGGCCGAGAACCGGAGATTCGGTGGCGGAGTCAGGGTCTTCGGATACTGCTTGCACCGCAGGTGTAGCTCCGATCACCGGCCCGACCGGTGGATGACTTCCCGCGCCATCGCCCGATACGATTCCGCGCCCCCGGATTTCGGCGCCCAGGTGGTGATGGGTTCCCCGGCGACGCTGGCGTCGGGGAAACGCACGGTGCGCGAGATGGCGGTGTCATAGACCAGGTCACCGAACACCTCGACCACGCGCGACATCACCTGACGCGAATGCAGCAGCCGGGCATCGAACATGGTGACCACGATGCCGTAGAGGCTCAGCCGCGGGTTGAGGCGGTCCCGCACCTTCTCGACGGTGTCGTTGAGCAGCGCCAGGCCGCGCAGCGAGAAGTACTCGCACTCCATCGGGATGATCACGCCGTCGGAGCAGGCCAGCGCGTTGACGGTGAGCAAGCCCAGCGAGGGCTGGCAGTCGATGAGGATGTAGTCGTAGCGGTCACGCACGCCGGACAGGGCCCGGCCCAGCGACTGCTCGCGGCCCACCTCGTTGACCAGCTGGATCTCCGCGGCCGAGAGGTCGATGTTGCTGGGTAGCAGGTCCATGCCCTCGACCTTGGTGGTCTGCAGCACGTCGTCGACCGTCGCCTTCCCGCCGATCAGCAGGTTGTGCACGGTCAGATCGAGGTCGTGGTGCGCCAGTCCGAGACCGGCCGAGAGCGCGCCCTGCGGGTCCAGGTCGACGAGCAGCACCTTGCGGCCGTACTCGGCCAGCGCCGCACCGAGATTGATGGTCGAGGTGGTCTTGCCGACCCCGCCCTTCTGATTGCACATCGCCACGACGAGTGCGTCGCCGTGCCGCTGGACCTGTGGTGGCTCGGGTACCAGTCGCAGCGGGCGCCCGGTCGGGCCCATCTCGACGGCCTCGGCGACCTGGTCCGGTCCACCGTCCCACGGTGTTTCCGCTGTCGTCACGATCCGCTGCTCCTTATACGTTTTCCTGCCGGTAACCCCTGTCGAGGGTAGCGAGGCCGATTCTGTGACCGGCTCGCTTTCGTACGGTCCAGCTCTGGGTAGACGCTACCGCTCCGACCGGTGAGGTACGGCATGGCAACGCCGGGCGTGTTCGCACGATACCCGCTGCGTCCAGCCCGGCGGTGGGGGTTCAGCGGGCGCGTGGGTGCGCGGTGGCCCACACCTCGCGCAGCGTGCTCACCGTCACGAGGGTGTAGATCTGGGTCGTGGTCACCGAAGCGTGCCCCAGGAGTTCTTGCACCACCCGCACGTCGGCGCCGCCGTCGAGCAGGTGCGTGGCGAAGGAGTGCCGCAGTGTGTGCGGTGACACCGCCGCCCCGATCCCGGCCTTCTCGGCCGCGGTCTGCAGGACCTGCCAGGCGCTCTGCCGCGACAGCCTGCCGCCCCGGTGGTTGAGGAAAAGCGCTCCGCCGGAACCCTTTCCGCTCACGGCCAGAGTGGGACGCCCGCGCACCAGATAGGCGTCGACGGCCGCCAGCGCGGGCCGTCCGATCGGGACGAGTCGCTGTTTGCCACCCTTGCCGTGCAGCACCACGCACCGCTGCTCGGCGTCGATGTCGTCGACGTCGAGACCGACCATCTCCGAGATCCGCGCACCGGTCGAGTACAGCAGTTCGAGCAGGGCGCGGTCGCGTAACCCGCGCGGTCCGCCGTCGGTGCCCGCCGGATCACCGTCTCCCCCACCGCCGGCCGCTTCGAGCAGGCGTGACACCTGGTCGTACGGCAGCGCTTTGGGCAGTCTGCGACCGGGCGCGGGCGGTTTCACCGCATGCGCCACATCGGTCTCGGTGATGCCTTCGGCCGCCGCGAACTTGTGCAGTCCGCGCACCGCGATCAGCGCTCTGGCCACCGAACCCGCCGCCAGGGGCGGATGATCGGCGCTGCCGGAGCGCAGTGCCATGGTGAACTCGGCGACATCGCCCTGAGTCACCTCGGTCAGGCTCGCGCGGCCGCGGCCGGTGAGAAAGCTCAGGTAGCGGGCCAGATCTCGGCGATAGGCGCCGAGGGTGTTGCGCGCGGCTCCGCGCTCGACCGCGAGATGGTCGAGATAGGCGTCGATCTCGGGCGCCAGCACGCCGGGCGCCTGTCAGCCCTCGCCTGCGGCAACATCGCCACGCTCGGTCGCTTCGTCGGTCGACCGCGCCTCGGCAGACTTCCGCCGCAGGAACGCGGTGGGTTGCCCCGGCCACGGCGCGTCGGCGGGCCGCATCGGCACCTGTCCGGCCGTCGCCGCCGCGTACGCGAGCACCCCGGCCACCGCGGTCGCGTTCACGATCTGCCCGGCCAGCGCGGCGCGCACGGCCTGCTGGACCGGCATCCTGACCAGTTCCAGATCGGCTTCCTCGTGCTCGGGATCGGGCCGGTCGGTCGCGCTGAGCCCGGTCGCGAAGAACACCCGCAGCGCCTCGTCGGTGAATCCCGGCGAGAGCGCCACATCCACCAGCACCGACCACTGCTCGGCGGCCAGCCCCGTCTCCTCGGCCAGCTCCCGCTTGGCCGCGGTGAGCGGGTCCTCGCCGTCGATGTCGAGCAGCCCGGCGGGCAGCTCGAGCAGTCGCGTACCGATCGGGTGCCGGTACTGGCGGATCAGCACGACGTTGCCGTCGTCGTCGAGCGCGAGCACCGCGACCGCACCGTGGTGCTCGATGACCTCGCGCTCGGCGACCCGCCCGTCCGGCATCGCGACCTGATCCTGGCGCAGGGCCAGGATCGCGCCGCTGTAGAGCACCCGGCTGGAGACCGTCTGGAAGTCGTGACTACCGGGCTCGCTCACTGTCCCTCTTGTTCCTCAGTGATCCGCGGTCTGTTCCGCGAGCTCTTCGGAGGGGAAGTCTACGGGAAGGCGTTCGGCCAGTTTGTACTTCAGCGCCGCGGCGATCAGGGCCGCGAACAGCGGATGCGGCCTGGTCGGACGGCTCTTGAGCTCCGGATGCGCCTGGGTGGCGACCAAGAACGGATGCACCGAGGCGGGGTACTCGACGAACTCCACCAGGTGCCCGTCCGGCGAGATACCCGAGAACCGCAGCCCGCTCTTGGCGATGGCGTCGCGGTAGGCGTTGTTCACCTCGAAGCGATGCCGGTGCCGCTCGGAGACGTGCTCGGAACCGTAAGCCTGCGCGACGACCGACCCCTTCTCCAGCGTGGCCGGGTACGCGCCCAGGCGCATGGTGCCGCCCAGATCGGCCGCACCGGCGACGACGTCTTCCTGATCGGCCATGGTCGAGATGACCGGGTTCTTCGTCTCCGGCTCGAACTCCGCGGAGTTGGCGTCGGCGATACCCACCGAGCGCGCGGCCTCGATGACCACGCACTGCAGCCCGAGGCAGAGGCCGAGCAACGGGATCCTCCGGTGGCGCGCGTAGCCGATCGCGCCCAGCTTGCCCTCGATGCCACGGATACCGAAGCCACCGGGGATCAGGACAGCGTCGACGTCGCGCAGCGCCGCCTGCGCGCCCGCGTCGGTCTCGCACTCGTCGGAGGGCACCCAGCGGATCTTCACCTTGGCGCGGTGGGCGAAACCACCCGCGCGCAGCGCCTCGGTGACCGAGAGGTAGGCGTCGGGCAGGTCGACGTACTTGCCGACCAGCGCGACCTCGACGGTCTCGCGCGGAGCGTGCACGCGGTCGAGCAGATCGCCCCACACGGTCCAGTCCACGTCACGGAACGGCAGGCCGAGCTTGCGCACCACGTAGGCGTCGAGGCCCTCGCTGTGCAGCACCTTCGGGATGTCGTAGATCGACGGCGCGTCGGGGGTGGAGATGCAGGCCTCCACGTCGACGTCGCACATCAGCGCGATCTTGTTCTTCAGACCCTGCGGCACCTCGCGGTCACAGCGCAGGATCAGCGCGTCGGGCTGGATACCGATGTTGCGCAGCGCGGCCACCGAGTGCTGCGTCGGCTTGGTCTTGAGCTCCCCCGAGGGCGCCAGGTACGGCACCAGCGACACGTGCAGGAAGAACACGTTGTCGCGACCCACGTCGTGGCGGATCTGACGCGCCGCCTCGAGGAACGGCTGCGACTCGATGTCACCCACGGTGCCACCGATCTCGGTGATCACCACGTCCGGCACATGACCCTCGAGATCGGGACCCTGCATCGCCAGGATGCGGTTCTTGATCTCGTCGGTGATGTGCGGGATCACCTGCACCGTGTCGCCCAGGTACTCACCGCGACGCTCCTTGGCGATCACCGTCGAGTAGATCTGACCGGTCGTCACGTTGGCGTCCTTGGACAGATCGCGATCGAGGAAGCGCTCGTAGTGACCGACGTCGAGGTCGGTCTCCGCGCCGTCCTCGGTGACGAACACCTCGCCGTGCTGGAACGGGTTCATGGTGCCCGGATCGACGTTCAGATACGGGTCGAGCTTCTGCATCGTCACCCGCATGCCACGCGCGGTCAGCAACTGACCGAGACTGGAGGCGGTGAGACCCTTACCCAAAGAGGAGGCGACGCCACCGCTCACGAAGATGTGCTTGGTGGCATGTCGAGCCTGATTCCGTTGTTGACCCACGGACCACCACTGTACCGCCTCCCCGCGACTTCAAGCGCCACCGAGGTGCGTAAACAGTCGCGTCGGCCGCTGGCGGTCGATCAGAACGGGGGTTGGCCCGTACCCGACAAGTTGCCGATGTCCTCGCGAGATCAGTCGTTTCGTTGGGACGCGAGGCGCGCGCTCTCGCCGGTGAGAAGTGGTGCTGTTCTCAATCATCGTGGCATGGCTACGAGTGTGAGCGAGGTGGCTGTGGGACCTGTGCCATAGCGGCCCGATCCCCCCGCGAGTTGTTCGGTGAGGGCGAGAACGGTTGTCACCCGGCCGATTTCGCGATCGATGTTGTCGACCGTGCTGACCGTGGCCGCCAGCGGGGCCTGGGCGCGGACCTCTCCGATGGAGCCTTCGCCTTCGGCGGCACCCACGCGCCCGGCCAGCACGGCACCCGCGGCGCGGTCGCGCACGGCGCCGGTGAAGCGAGCGATGGTCGCGCCCTGTCCGGTGTCGGAGGCGAGGCCGTTACCGGTGACGACGACCGCGAGTTGCGCCGGTCGCACCGGAATGTCGCCGTAAGCGAGGAAACCGCCGCCGCGCAGGGTCTCGAGCACGAGGGCGAGTTCCTGCGGGGTGCTGCGCGGTTGGCCGGTCGCCGGATCGAGCAGCAGGGTCAGGCCGAGCAGGTCGCCCGCCATGCTGCCCTGGTCGACCGCGCCGGTGCGCAGTTGCGCGCCCGCGGGAACGATGTTGGTCAGCGCCGAACGCATCCGGTCGCCCTCCCCCGCGTCGACGAAGCCGTCGGCCAGGCTGATCCGGCCGGTCACCGCGGCGCCCGCGGTCTCGAGCGCCCGGCTCACCCCGTCGACATCGGCGGGATCGGCGTCGGGGGTGGTGAACACGACGACGCTGCGGTCGGCCAGTGTGCCGCCCAGGATCCGGCCCGCCGAGCCGGCGATGAACTGGTCGGCGGCGTCGAGCTGACCGGACAGGCGCTCGTTCTGCGCGGTGAGCGTGTCGACCTGTTCGCGCAGATCACTCTTGTCCGAGCGCAGGCCGGACAGCATGTCCGCGGCCAGTGTCTGCGAGCCGAGCACCACCCCGACGGCCAGCGCCAGGAAGATCGCCGCGATCGAGATGGCATGTTGACGCAGTGAGATCACAGCAGACCCCGCACCCACAGTACGAAGCGGTTCCAGTAGTCGATCGCCCAGTCCAGCACCTCGGGACCATTGTGCGAAGCCAGGATCACCACGACGACCGCGATCAGCGCGGCCAGCACCACCAGCGCCAGGGCCGCACCCGAGGACCGGTGCCGGTACAGCGTCGACACCGCGTTCGCGTCGACCAGTTTGGCCCCGACCTTGAGCCGGGTCAGGAAGGTCGCCGGGTTGCTGTCGCGGCGGCCGCGATCGAAGAAGTCCTCCAGCGAGGCCGGTGCGCCGGCGAGCACGATCAGCGAGGCGCCGTGATGATCGGCCAGCATGAGCGCCAGATCGGCGGGCGAACCCGAGGACGGGAAGGTGGTGGCGCCGATGCCGAGGTCCTGGATGCGTTCGAGACCCTTGGCGTGGCCGTCGGTGTCGGCGGGCAGGATCATCTCCGCGCCGGATCGCAATGTCTCGGTGCTGATCTCGTCCGGATCGCCGACGATCAGGTCTGGCGTGTACTTGAGCTTGCGCAGGGAGTCCGCGCCGCGACCCACCCCGATCAGGATCGGCGCGTACTCCTTGATGAACGGCTTGAGCCGCTGCAGTTCCTGGAGATGCCCCGACCCGTCGGCGACGACGACCACGTGCCGGTTGCGCAGTTCCAGCTCGATCTCGGGCACGCCGATACCGTCGATCAGCAGCGCGCTCTCGGTGCGCACGAACTCGGTGGTGTTGCCCGCGAACGCGTCGAGGTGATCGGCGAGCCCGTTGCGCGCCTCGATCATCCGGTCGGCGATGGTGGACTCGTCGAACTCGATGCCCTCGACCAGGACCTCGGGCTCCTTCTTGGTCAGCTTGTCCGCGTAGACGACGCCCTCGTCGATGCGGATCTTGCTGCCGTCCTTGATCTTGCCGAACGCGTCGGAGGACACGGTGTCCATCAACACGATCCCATTGGCCACCAGCACTTCCGGGCCCAGATTGGGATAGCGTCCCGAGATCGACGGCGAGGTGTTGATCACCGCGATGACACCGGCCTCGACCAGCCGGTCGGCGGTGTGGCGATCCAGATCGGTCTCGTCGAGCACGACGATGTCCCCCGGCCCGACCCGCCCCAGCAGGCGCCGGGTGTTGCGATCCACCCGGGCGATCCCGGCGACACCGGGCAGCGTTTCCGTGTTCCTCGTCAACAACCCCGGCATCCTCATGGGGCCGATGATCTCGCCAAACCCTCAACCTTTGATGGAGGCGCGCCGAATCGCCGATCACATTCGTCACAGTGATCTATCACCGATGAGAACCGTTCAGCACTACCTCGCGATCGGACACTCAGGTGGCATATACGGGCGAGCCGACTCGTCGCTGAGCTCGATTATGTTGGGGTGATGAAGATTTCGCGGGATCACGGACTGCTGATCGGCCTGGGCTGCGGTGCGGTGTACACCGCCGCGATCGTCGCGCTGGTCGTCACCGGGAACACCGCGCTGCGCTACAGCGCCGACCACCACGACACTCGGTCGCTGCTGACCGTGTGCCTGCCCGCGGCAGCGGGGATCGCGCTCGCTTGGGCGATCCGTCCGGGCAGACAGCCCGCCGACCCGTTCGCCGCCGTTCCCCGCGCCCGGATCACCCGCCAGGCCTGGTTCCTGGCCGCGCTGGCCGTCGCCTTCGCCGTCGCGGTGCATCTGCTGCCGGGGGACGGCTGGTTCGTGCTGTTGAAGCTGGCACTGCTCGCGATTCCGCTCATCGCCGGATGGGCAACGTTGCGGGAGTGGGCGCGCGTCGACACCCGCGGCCACTGGCTGCGTCCGTTGCCCGCCGTGCTCGCCTTCGTCGCGATGTCCACCGTGCTGCAACCGTCGTCGGGCGGATCCGCAATCGACCCGATCACCATCGTCGTCGTCTTCGTGCTCAACGCCGTCATCGAGGAGGTCTTCTACCGCTTCTGGCTGCAGTCCCGCCTCGAATCCCGGTATGGCATGTGGCCCGCCATCGCACTGAGCTCCCTGCTGTGGGCCGCCTGGCACACCGCCATCCAGGGCGGCCTCGGCTTCCCACTCGACTTCGCCGCGGTTGTCGCCAACCAGGGCGTCACCGGACTGTTCCTCGGCTATCTGTGGGCCCGCCACCGCAATCCCTGGCTGGTCATCGTCGTCCACGGCCTGATCAACGCCCCACTGACGATGTTTCTGGGCTGATTACCCGTATGCTGCGGGTCACAGACATTTCGGACAGGAGACACATTCATGCCCCGCAGCACCGTCGAGACGGTTTTCGACGCCCCTCGTGACATCGTCTACCGGCTCTTCACCGAGCGCGAGAGCGTCAGCCCCCACCTGCCGATCAACATCAAGCTGATCAAGCAGGGCGATCCGGCCACCGGCGTCGGCGCCCAGCACCTGCTCGGCCTCGGGAAGGTGGGCGTGACCGAGGAGATCATCGCCCTGGTCCCCGGCGAGCGGATGGAATACAAGATCGTCAAGGGTGCGCCGGTCAAGCGGCACGTCGGCACCATCACCTTCGCCGACACCAGCGAGGGTGGCACCCGCGTGGTGTACACGATGGAATCCGAGCCTTCGCTGCCGCTGCCCGCGCCGGTGCTCGAATTCGGCTTGCGTCAGCTCACCAACCAGCTCCTCGGTGGGGTTCGCAAAGCCCTGCGCTGAATTCCGGTCCCGAGGCGTTGCTCGCGGCTGTCCCGCCCTCAGGGGTGGGGGGCTGGGACCGGTCGCGAACCGGCCGCTACGCGGCCGCCGCTCCTCGAGGTCGCGGGGGCGGGGCTGGGTTTGTTGGGGATGGGGGCGCTGGCTGTTTACCGCTCGGCGTCGCCTTCTCGCCGATCGGCGTCGGCTGCCGGTGGATGGGCGATGTTGCCGTGGTTCAGGCCGGTGTTCGTTCGGCGCGGGCGGTTTCCAGGAGTTCTTCGGCGTGGGCGCGGCCGGTCTCGGTGTCGTCGAGGCCGGCGAGCATGCGGGCCAGTTCGACCACTCGTTCTTCGTCGGTGAGGGTGCGGACTCCGCTGTCCACCTTGCCTTTTCCGTCGTCGGACTTGTTCACGACCAGGTGGGTGTCGGCGAAGGCGGCGACCTGGGGCAGGTGGGTGACGACGATGACCTGGTGGGTGCGGGCCAAGCGGGCGAGGCGTTTACCGATCTCGACTGCCGCGCGGCCGCCGACGCCCGCGTCGACCTCGTCGAAGACCATGGTCGCGCCGTGGTCCGAGCCGGCCAGCACCACTTCCAGCGCCAGCATCACCCGGGAGAGCTCACCACCGGAGGCGCTTTTGCTCAGCGGCAGCGACTGCGCGCCAGAATGCGCCGAGAGGCGGAACTCCACCTCGTCGACGCCGGTCGACCCCGCGTGCAGCTCCACGCCGTCGACCGCGAGCGGGGCGGAATCCTGCGCGCTCGCCGGAATCGGGCGCACCTGCACCTCGAGCCGAGCCTTGCCCATGGCCAGCCCGCCGAGCTCGGTGCTCACCGCCGTGGCCAGCTTGCCCGCGACTTTCGCGCGAGCGGCGCTGAGCTTGCGCGCGGCCTCGCGCACCTTGCCCGCGGCGATCTCGACCTCACCGGCCAGCTTCGCCAGCGCGTCCTCGGACACGTCGAGAGAGTCGAGTCGCGCCCGCGACTCATCGGCCCAGGCGATGACACCGTCGATATCGGGCGCGTACTTGCGAGTGAGCGACTTCAGCTCGGCCTGACGGTTCAGCATCGTGTCCAGCGCGCTGGGGTCCGACGGCAGTTCGGACAGGTAACCGCTGAGTTCGGTGGTCACATCGACCACCACCGCGATCGCCTCGCCGAGGCGCGGCGCGAGCGCGGCCAGTGCCGGGTCGTCGGCCGCGTCGAGCCGCGCCCGTGCCCCGCCGAGCAGATCGAGTACACCGCCACCGTCGACGGCCGCGTCACCCGGTCCCGACAGCGCGTCGTGCGCACCGACGGCCGCCTCTCGCAGTGAATCGAGATCGCTGAGCCGACGGATCTCGGCGACGAGGCGTGTGTCCTCGCCGGGTTCCGGCGCGATACCGTCGATTTCGGCGAGCGAATGCTTGAGCCTGTCCGCTTCGAGCGCCAGTTCCCTGCTGCGCGCCGTGCGTTCGAGCAACTCGGCGCGCGCGTCGAGCCAGGAACGGCGATGCACCTGATACTTGCGCAGCAGCGCGGCGACACTGTCACCGGCGAACTGGTCCAGAGCCGACAGCTGCTGTTCGGGACGTTGCAGTCGCAGCTGATCGTTCTGGCCGTGCACGGTGAGCAGCCGGGCGGTGAACTCACCGAGCACCGCCGCGGGAACCCCGCGTCCACCCAGGTGGGCACGCGAACGCCCATCGCTGTTGACGGTGCGGACCGCGATCACACTACCGTCCTCATCGGCCTCCGCCCCCGCGGACTCGAGCACCTCACCGACCGCCGTGCGAGCCGCCTCGTTGACGTCGTCGACGACGAACCGACCTTCCACCACGGCCTTGGCCGCCCCGAGCCGCACCCGGCCCGCATCGGCGCGAGCGCCGCTGAGCAGGTGCAGGCTGGTGACCACCATGGTCTTGCCCGCACCAGTCTCGCCGGTGAGCACGGTCAGTCCCGCGTGGAACTGCGCCGTGGCGGTCGAGATGACGCCGAGTCCGTCAATTCTGATCTCTGTCAGCATCGGTGTCCTTCCGGCACGAACAGCGGCCCGCTCATGCTGTGTCATCCGTTCGAGGTCTGCCCCGCCAGCCGGTGACCGGCAGCTGGAACTTGCGCACCATCCGATCGGCGAAGGGCGCGGAATCCAACCGCACCCAGCGCACCGGCCGGTCACCGCGCACCACCTCAGCCCGCCCGCCGTGCGGCAATGCCAGGGTGCGCCTGCCGTCGAGGAACACGATCGCGTCGTGCCCGAGCGCCACCGTCTCCACCGCGATCCGCGATTCCGGACTGGTCACCAACGGCCGGGCGAACAGGGCATGGGCATTGCTCGGGATCACCAGCATCGCCTCCAGTTCAGGCCAGACCACGGGTCCACCCGCCGAGAAGGCGTACGCGGTCGATCCGGTGGGCGTGGAGATGAGAATGCCGTCGCAACCGAAGGACGACACCGGCCGCCCGTCCACCTCGAGCACCACTTCCAGCACGCCCATCCGCTGGGCGTTCTCGAGGCTGGCCTCGTTCAGCGCCCAGCCGCGATCGACGATCACATCGTCGACCCGGACGGTGACGTCGATGGTCATCCGGTTCTCCACCTGATAGTCCCGGTCGACCACCTGGGCCAGCGCCTCGTCGAGATGCTCGGCCTCGGCCTCGGTGAGAAACCCGATGCGCCCCAGGTTGATTCCGAGCACCGGCACGCCCGAAGGCCGCCCGAGTTCGGCTGCTCGCAGGAAGGTGCCGTCCCCGCCGAGTGCGAGCACCATCTCGCAACCCTGCGCCGCGGACGGGCTGTGCGGGACCACCCGCACCGGGAACCCGGCCGGTTCGCCATCGAACCGAGTGCTGTCGGCCTCGTCGGCCAGCACCCGCAGGCAGATGCCCGCCTCGGCGAAGATCTTCGCCACCCGGTGCGCGGTCTCGATGATCTCCGCACGACCAGGATGGGCGACGAGCAGGATCTCCCTGCCCTCGTGCGCACTCACTGCGGACCCTCCTCGACCGCGCGGGTGACCAATTCCGCGACTTGCTCGGCGTCGTAGTCGAACGGGCCGACCTTGCGCAGCCACAGGAAGTACTCCACGTTGCCCGACGGACCCGGCAGCGGACTGGCGACCACGCCCAGGGTCCGCAGCCCCAGCGCGCCCGCCGCGGCGGCGACCTCACGCACCACCTCGGCACGCAGGGCCGGCTCGCGCACCACACCGCCGGCGCCGACCCGTTCCTTGCCGACCTCGAACTGCGGCTTCACCATCGGCAGCAGCTCGGCCCCGGCAGCCGTGCACGCGGCCAGTGCGGGCAGCACCAGCCCCAGCGAGATGAACGAGAGATCACCGACAACCAATTCCACTGTGCCGTCGATGGTTTCCGGGGTGATGCCGCGCACGTTGGTGCGATCGAACACGCGCACCCGGTCGTCGTTCTGCAGTCGCCAGATCAGCTGGCCGTACCCGACATCGACCGCGACGACCTCGCGCGCGCCTCTGTCGAGCAGCACATCGGTGAACCCGCCGGTCGAGGCACCGGCATCGAGGCACCGCTTCCCCTCGACCGTCAGCCCCTGCGGCTCGAACGCCTCGAGCGCGCCGAGCAGCTTGTGCGCGCCGCGCGAAGCCCACGACACCTCGTCGGGCTCCTCCCGCACGATCAGCGGAGTCCCCGTCTCCACGGCCGTCGCCGCCTTCACCGCGACGGTTCCGGCAATCAGGACGCGGCCCGCGCCGATCAGTTCGACCGCGTGTTCTCGCGATCGGGCCAATCCGCGCCGGACCAGTTCGGCGTCCACTCGCGCTCGCCTGGCCACCTCAGATCTTGTCCACTGTCGCCAGCGCGTCGACGAGTACGTCGTGCGCCTGTTCGAGGATGCGCGCGCGGCGGGTGATGTCGGCGCCGGTCTCGGTGTTCTCCGCCGGACTCGACCCGGCCGTCGGGGGGCCGAGCTCGGCGAGCAGTCCGGCCACCTCGGCTCTGATCCGGTTCGGGTCGGCCGGTTCCTGGCGCGCCGCGGCGCCGGGCAGGTGACTGCCGGGCACGGGCATCGCGGGCCGGGGTGGCTGTGACCCGCCGGTCGGCGGTGAACTCGGAGTACTCATCGTGCCGTCAACGCTATCGGATTTCCGAATCGGCCGCGCGCACCCGTACCGCCCGGCCGGGGTACTGCCGCAACAGCTCCGCGACCGCCGAGGGTGCCACCGGTCCGGACACGACATCAGCGTTGAGCGCGTCCAGCGAGGTGGCGATGTAGGTGGGCACCTGCGCGTCCGGTGCGGTGATCACCTCGTCGAGGGTGCTGACTCCTGTGAGCACGAGCAGCGAGTCGAGACCGAGCCCGTTGGCGCCCTCGACATCGGTGTCGAGCCGATCCCCGACCACCAGGGCGTTGCGGGTGCGCGCCCGCTCGATCGCGTCCTCCATCAGCGGCGCGTACGGCTTGCCCGCCACCAGCGGCTCACGATCGGAGGCCGTGCGCAGCGCGGCGACCATCGACCCGTTGCCCGGCGCGAGCCCTCGCTCGTTCGGCAGGGTGCGGTCGGTATTGGCCGCGATCCACAGCGCACCGGCCCGCAGCGCGTAGGCCGCCTCGGCGAGATCGGGCCACGCCGTCGTCGGCGAATGCCCCTGCACGACCGCCGCGGGCGGCGTGTCGCCGAACCGACGGATCGGCGACAGTCCCACCGCCTCGACCTCGGCGACGAGATCCTCGGTCCCCACGACGAGCACCCGGTCACGGGGTGTCAACCGCAGCGCCAACATCCTGGCGGCGGCCTGCGCACTGGTGACCACGTCCGCGGCGGTGGCCGGATATCCCAGCTCGGCCAGATGCCCGGCCACCGCGCCGGGCCCCCGCGCCGCGTTGTTGGTCACGTACACCAGTCGCTGCGCCGAATCACCTTCGGGCGCCAATGCTTTCGGCCCACCGTCGATCACCGCGGGACCGCGGTACAGCGTCCCGTCCAGATCGAGCAGCAAAGCCTCGTATCGATCGCGTAGCCGGTTCACACACCCTCACTCCGTCGTCACTGCCGAGCCGGTCACTTCCGCGACCCTAGGCGAGGCCACCGACAGTCTCGAACCTGACCACCGCCGGATCGCCTCGCACCCTTCATGATCGAGCATCCCGGGCGTGCCGCGAGACAGTGCCGCCGGTTCCGAGCCCGCCGACCTGCGCGTCGACCGGACACGCCGACGGGAATGTGACCCAGAACACCACCCTTCGGGAATTAACCGGACCACAGTCCGGTTGGAGCCTGGTGAATCGCCGCTTCCGATGCGGTCGTCCTCATTCGAACGAAAGGGTCCTCTCGTGGACATCGTCTTTCTCGTCGGCCGCATCCTGCTCGCGGCGATCTTCGCGTTCTCCGCGCTCGGTCACTTCACCCAGGCCGACGGTATGGCCCAATACGCCGCGGCCAAGGGAGTTCCGGCCGCGAAGGCGGGTGTGCTCGCCAGCGGCGTGATCGCGGTGCTCGCCGCGCTCTCGCTCGTCCTCGGTGTCTGGATCGACCTCGGCGCGCTGCTGCTGGTCGTGTTCCTGGTACCCGTGAGTGTGCTCATGCACGCGTTCTGGAAAGAGACCGACCCGCAGGTCAAGCAGACCGAGCTGATCAGCTTCAACAAGAACCTCGCCATCATCGGCGGCGCGCTGATCCTGTTCTACCTGGTGAACACCACCCAGCAGGTCGCACTCGGCCTCACCGGACCACTGTTCGGCGCCTTCTGAGCGGACAACGCGGAACGGCCGCCGGTCGGGACTCCCACTACGGTTCCCGACCGGCGGCCGTCCTGCTGTCTCGTCGAAGCCGCTATTGCGCGTCGCCGGTGAGTTCGGTGGCGCGGTCCTCGGCGTCGGTTTCGCCGTCGAGGTCGGCGGCCGCGGCATTGAGAAACCACTGCAGGCCCTCGTCGGTACGGCCCGCCGCCACCAAGGCGTCGGCGTAGGCGTAGAACAGGCGCGCGGCGGCCGAGCCGGTGCGCGCCGGGTCCAGATCCGAGGTCTGCAGCGTCACCACGGCCTGGTCGAACTGGCCCAAGTCCATCCGGGCGCCCGCGACGACGATCCGCAGTTCGGTGGCCTCGTCACCGGAGAGCCGCTGCGCTTCTTCGCTGCGACCGAGCTCGATGGCTCGTTCCGGCCTGCCGAGCCCGCGCTCGCAGTCCGCCATCACCGCGAGCAGGCCGGATCCGCCCGACATGCGCCGCGCGGTCCGCAGCTCCGAGAGCGCCTCGGCCCATTCCTCGGCGTGATAGGCCACCACTCCGGCGGTCTCACGGACCACCGCGATGCGGCCTGCGCGCTGCCGAGCCGCCCTGGCGTGGGCGAGGGCGAGACGCGGGTCGTCGTCGAGCAGTTCGACGGCCATCACCATGTGCCGTGCGACCGTCTCGGCATTGTTCTTGTCCAGGCTCAGCAGATCGCGGCGCACGGCCGGGTCCAGATCGGAGGCCTGCACGTCCTCGGGCAGATCGGGCTCCTCCGGCCGGTCCGCACGACGTTCACTCGTCCGCCCACCGGTCGCCCGAGCGCCCTCACCGCCACGACGACGCTCGTCACCACGGTCGAAGCCGCCCGATCGCGAACCGCTGGAGTCCTCGTCCCGATCCGAGCCACCGCGCGAGCGGAAGCCACGATCGGAACCACCGCTGGAGCGGTCGTCACGATCGGAACCACCCTGGGCGCGGTCATCACGATCGGAGCCACCGTAAGCGCGGTCGACACGACCAGCAACGCCATCGGAACGGTCGTCGCGATCAGCGGCATCGAAACGGTCGTCGCCACCAACGGCTCCGTCGGAACGGTCGTCACGGCCCGCGCCACCAACAGCTTCGTCGAAGCGGTCGTCACGGCCCGCGCCACCAGCGGGGCCGTCGTCGCGGTCGGTGCCATCGGAGGAGACATCGTCGCGGCGCGAGCCACGGGAGCGCTCGTCGTCCTCGTCGGACCGCGCCAGTGCCTTCGTCGAGACCGTGCCGTCGTCGGCCACCGGCGCCGAATCATCTGCTACCAGGTCGGCTGCCGACGCACGTCCGGCCGAGGACTGCTCAGTGGACGCTGCGACATCGGCCGATACCGACGAACTGGTCTCCGTCGACTCGACAGCGGCGGACTCGTCGGCCGAAGGCTCGACAGTCGAAGCATCCGCCGCGGAGACGACGCCGAGCACATCGCTGTCGCGTTCCCGACGCTTCTCACGGTAGGTGCCCTCCAGTGGCTTACCGTCCTCGCCGACGAACCTGCGGCCGCCACCGGAGTCGCCGCCACGCTTGAATCCACCACGCCCGCGATCGTCGTCACGCCGGAATCCGCGATCCTTGTCATCCCGCCGCTGATAGCCACCGCGATCGGAACTCTCCGCGCCGCGGAACCCGCCACGATCCGAACCGCCACGCGAACGATCATCGCCTTCGGTACGGCGGAACCCGCCACGATCCGAGCCACCACGCGAGCGATCATCGCCCTCATTGCGCCGGAACCCACCGCGATCAGAACCACCGCGCGAGCGATCATCGCCCTCGCTACGGCGGAACCCACCACGATCCGAGCTTCCCCGCGAACGATCGTCTTTGTCATCACGCCGGAATCCACCACGATCACCGGAACCACCACGGCCCGCATCGTCGCGCCGCTGGTAACCACCACGATCACCACCGTCGCTACGACGGAATTCACCACGATCACCACCACGGCCGGACCCACCGCGCGAGCGGTCGTCACCCTCGGTACGGCGGAACCCACCGCGATCCGAGCTACCGCGCGAGCGATCATCACCTTCGGTACGGCGGAACCCGCCACGATCCGAGCCACCGCGCGAGCGATCATCGCCCTCGCTACGGCGGAACCCTCCCCGGTCGGAGCCACCGCGGTCGGAGCTTCCCCGCGAACGATCGTCTTTGTCATCACGCCGGAATCCACCACGATCGCCGGAACCACCACGACTCGCATCGTCGCGACGCTGGTAACCACCACGATCACCACCGTCGTTGCGACGGAATCCGCCCCGGTCACCGCCACGATCCGAACCGCCACGCGAACGGTCGTCACCCTCGTCACGGCGGAACCCACCGCGATCCGAGCCACCGCGGGGACGGTCGTCATCATTGCGTCGATGCCCGCCACGGTCACCGCCACGGTCGAAACCACCGGCGGGACGGCCACGATCACCGGAGCCGCCGCGGCCCGCATCGTCGCGCCGCTGGTAACCACCACGGTCGCCGCCGTCATTGCTACGGGATCCACCGCGATCGTTGTCGTCGCGCCGCTGATAGCCACCGCGGCCGGCATCGTCACGACGCTGGTAACCACCGCGATCCGAACTCCCGCGATCGGAACTGCCGCGCGAACGGTCGCCGCCGCGGTCGGAACCGCCGGTGGAGTCCTCTCGGCGGCGGTCGCCACTGTCGTTGCGGCGGAATCCGCCACGGTCACTGTCACCGCCACGGCTCGCGCCGCGGCTGTTGTCGTCGCGTCCGCCCTGGGTGCGGTCGGTCGGTTCGCCGCGTCGGCCGAAACCGCGGGCGTCTCCGTCCCGGCGGAAAGGCTTCCGTTCGTCGTTGTGTTCCGACACGGCGATCCCTTTCTAGATTCCCCGGCCTCCGGGGAGTGTTGGCATGGCCCCGCCTGCAAGAATTCAACCACGGACGGAGGACGGGGCATCGTCCGCCCGGCGTGCCGGATGCGTTCCGGCCTCACAAACGACGATAGGGGACCCAAAATTGGGTCCCCTATCGTGAAGAATGTTCCGGCGGTGTCCTACTCTCCCACACCCTGTCGAGTGCAGTACCATCGGCGCAGGTGGCCTTAGCTTCCGGGTTCGGAATGGGACCGGGCGTTTCCCCACCGCTATAACCGCCGTAACACTATGAAACTAACCACAGAGAGCCACAAACCCCAACCCCCCAAAAGGAAGCCGAAACCCATGTCTCAAAGATCTGTGTGTTGTTTCAGAAACCGCACAGTGGACGCGTAACACCTTCGATAATAAGCCCTCGGCCTATTAGTACCAGTCACCTACACCAGTTACCTGGCTTCCAGTTCCGGCCTATCAACCCCATGGTCTGTAGGGGGCCTTAACCACTCAAGGTGGAGAGAAACCTCATCTTGGAACAGGCTTCCCGCTTAGATGCTTTCAGCGGTTATCCCTTCCGAACGTAGCCAACCAGCAGTGCTCCTGGCGGAACAACTGGCACACCAGAGGTTCGTCCGTCCCGGTCCTCTCGTACTAGGGACAGCCTTCCTCAAGTTTCTAACGCGCGCGGCGGATAGAGACCGAACTGTCTCACGACGTTCTAAACCCAGCTCGCGTGCCGCTTTAATGGGCGAACAGCCCAACCCTTGGGACCTACTCCAGCCCCAGGATGCGACGAGCCGACATCGAGGTGCCAAACCATCCCGTCGATATGGACTCTTGGGGAAGATCAGCCTGTTATCCCCGGGGTACCTTTTATCCGTTGAGCGACACCGCTTCCACTTGCCGGTGCCGGATCACTAGTCCCGACTTTCGTCCCTGCTCGACCTGTCAGTCTCACAGTCAAGCTCCCTTGTGCACTTGCACTCAACACCTGATTGCCAACCAGGCTGAGGGAACCTTTGGGCGCCTCCGTTACATTTTAGGAGGCAACCGCCCCAGTTAAACTACCCACCAGGCACTGTCCCTGAACCAGATCATGGTCCGAGGTTAGAAGTCCAATACGATCAGAGTGGTATTTCAACGACGACTCCACAAACACTAGCGTGCCCGCTTCACAGTCTCCCACCTATCCTACACAAACCGTACCGAACACCAATACCAAGCTATAGTGAAGGTCCCGGGGTCTTTTCGTCCTGCCGCGCGTAACGAGCATCTTTACTCGTAATGCAATTTCGCCGAGTCTGTGGTTGAGACAGCAGAGAAGTCGTTACGCCATTCGTGCAGGTCGGAACTTACCCGACAAGGAATTTCGCTACCTTAGGATGGTTATAGTTACCACCGCCGTTTACCGGGGCTTAAATTCTCAGCTTCGCCACAAGTGGCTAACCGGTCCTCTTAACCTTCCGGCACCGGGCAGGCGTCAGTCCGTATACATCGTCTTACGACTTCGCACGGACCTGTGTTTTTAGTAAACAGTCGCTTCTCTCTGGTCTCTGCGACCCCACCCAGCTCAGACCGTAAAGATCATCACCAGATGTGGTCCCCCTTCTCCCGAAGTTACGGGGGCATTTTGCCGAGTTCCTTAACCACAGTTCTCTCGATCGCCTTAGTATTCTCTACCTGACCACCTGTGTCGGTTTGGGGTACGGGCCATGTACCAGCTCGCTAGAGGCTTTTCTCGGCAGCATAGGATCACTGAATTCCCCTCAACGGGTACGCATCACGTCTCAGGACACATGTGTGACGGATTTGCCTATCACACTCCCTACACGCTTACACCAGGTATTCCATCACCTGGCCCAGCTACCTTCCTGCGTCACCCCATCGCTTACCTACTACAGTCAGGGTCATATGCAGCCATCATCCCCCTCACCCGAAGGCTCGGTAAGACAACATTTGGATACTTAGCACAACTGATTCAGCATTGGGCGCGGATACACGGGTACGGGAATATCAACCCGTTGTCCATCGACTACGCCTGTCGGCCTCGCCTTAGGTCCCGACTCACCCTGGGCGGATTAACCTGGCCCAGGAACCCTTGGTCATTCGGCGGACGAGTTTCTCACTCGTCTTTCGCTACTCATGCCTGCATTCTCACTCCCATGGCCTCCACAGCTAGTTCACACTGCTGCTTCCACGGCCACAGGACGCTCCCCTACCCATCCACACACCTGGCCCCAACCACTACAGCTGGGACGGGCTATTGCGTGAATGCCGCGGCTTCGGCGGTGTACTTGAGCCCCGCTACATTGTCGGCGCAGGATCACTTGACCAGTGAGCTATTACGCACTCTTTCAAGGGTGGCTGCTTCTAAGCCAACCTCCTGGTTGTCTAAGCGACCCCACATCCTTTTCCACTTAGTACACGCTTAGGGGCCTTAGCCGGCGATCTGGGCTGTTTCCCTCTCGACTACGAAGCTTATCCCCCGCAGTCTCACTGCCACGCTCTCACACACCGGCATTCGGAGTTTGGCTGACTTCGGTAAGCTTGTAGGCCCCCTAGGCCATCCAGTAGCTCTACCTCCGGCGTGAAACACGTGACGCTGCACCTAAATGCATTTCGGGGAGAACCAGCTATCACGGAGTTTGATTGGCCTTTCACCCCTACCCACAGCTCATCCCCTCAGTTTTCAACCTAAGTGGGTTCGGGCCTCCACGACGTCTTACCGTCGCTTCACCCTGGCCATGGGTAGATCACTCCGCTTCGGGTCCATAATGTGCGACTATTGGGCGCCCTATTCGGACTCGCTTTCGCTACGGCTACCCCACACGGGTTAACCTCGCCACACACCGATGACTCGCAGGCTCATTCTTCAAAAGGCACGCCATCACCCCACACACTCGAAAGTACGAAGGCTTTGACGGATTGTAAGCGCACGGTTTCAGGTACTATTTCACTCCCCTCCCGGGGTACTTTTCACCTTTCCCTCACGGTACTAGTCCGCTATCGGTCACCAGGGAGTATTCAGGCTTACCGGGTGGTCCCGGCAGATTCACAGCAGATTTCACGGGCCCGCTGCTACTCGGGAGACATCCACAACAGCCAAGAAGTTTTCGTTTACCGGACTATCACCGTCTATGGCAGGCCGTTCCAGACCACTTCAACTAACCACTTGGTTTCTTACTGTTGCTCAACTCGGCAGAGTTGAGAAGAATGATCCCACTACCCCAGCTAGACAACGACTGCCGTCTATCACATCTAACTGGTTTAGCCTCATCCGCTTTCGCTCGCCACTACTCACGGAATCACTGTTGTTTTCTCTTCCTGTGGGTACTGAGATGTTTCACTTCCCCACGTTCCCTCCACACCACCTATATATTCAGTGGCGGGTAACACGACATCACTCGTGCTGGGTTTCCCCATTCGGAAATCCTCGGATCTCAGCTCGGTTGACAGCTCCCCGAGGCTTATCGCAGCCTCCTACGTCCTTCATCGGCTCCTGGTGCCAAGGCATCCACCGTACGCTCTTAAACACTTACTAACAAAGATGCTCGCGTCCACTGTGCAGTTCTCAAACAACACACCCGAAGGAAGACAATTTCCCAGACCTACTCGACAACCAAAACTGCCAGCGGTTTCTCGGAGACCCCATTCGGATCGTTTGTTTTGCCTTGAAAGACACTCGCGTGTTCTTTCAGGACCCAATAGTGTGTCGGTATACCCATCGCGGATGATCACTGAGGACCACCCGTATGCGATGAAAACTGTCAGCGTTCCACCCATGAGCTCCAGCCGGAAGACGATTGCTTCCGAAACTGTCTCTGCCAGAGGCGATCTCGACTATTCGAGACACCACCTGGAGAAGTGCTCCTTAGAAAGGAGGTGATCCAGCCGCACCTTCCGGTACGGCTACCTTGTTACGACTTCGTCCCAATCGCCGATCCCACCTTCGACGGCTCCCTCCACAAGGGTTAGGCCACCGGCTTCGGGTGTTACCGACTTTCATGACGTGACGGGCGGTGTGTACAAGGCCCGGGAACGTATTCACCGCAGCGTTGCTGATCTGCGATTACTAGCGACTCCAACTTCACGGGGTCGAGTTGCAGACCCCGATCCGAACTGAGACCGGCTTTAAGGGATTCGCTCCACCTCACGGTATCGCAGCCCTCTGTACCGGCCATTGTAGCATGTGTGAAGCCCTGGACATAAGGGGCATGATGACTTGACGTCGTCCCCACCTTCCTCCGAGTTGACCCCGGCAGTCTCTCACGAGTCCCCGCCATTACGCGCTGGCAACATAAGATAAGGGTTGCGCTCGTTGCGGGACTTAACCCAACATCTCACGACACGAGCTGACGACAGCCATGCACCACCTGTACACCGACCACAAGGGGGCCTACATCTCTGCAGGTTTCCGGTGTATGTCAAACCCAGGTAAGGTTCTTCGCGTTGCATCGAATTAATCCACATGCTCCGCCGCTTGTGCGGGCCCCCGTCAATTTCTTTGAGTTTTAGCCTTGCGGCCGTACTCCCCAGGCGGGGTACTTAATGCGTTAGCTACGGCACGGAGTCCGTGGAAGGAGCCCCACACCTAGTACCCACCGTTTACGGCGTGGACTACCAGGGTATCTAATCCTGTTCGCTACCCACGCTTTCGCTTCTCAGCGTCAGTTACTTCCCAGAGACCCGCCTTCGCCACCGGTGTTCCTCCTGATATCTGCGCATTTCACCGCTACACCAGGAATTCCAGTCTCCCCTGAAGTACTCTAGTCCGCCCGTATCGCCTGCAAGCTTAAGGTTGAGCCCCAAGTTTTCACAAACGACGCGACGAACCGCCTACAAGCTCTTTACGCCCAGTAATTCCGGACAACGCTCGGACCCTACGTATTACCGCGGCTGCTGGCACGTAGTTGGCCGGTCCTTATTCTACAGGTACAGTCACTTTCGCTTCGTCCCTGTCAAAAGCGGTTTACAACCCGAAGGCCGTCATCCCGCACGCGGCGTCGCTGCATCAGGCTTTCGCCCATTGTGCAATATTCCCCACTGCTGCCTCCCGTAGGAGTCTGGGCCGTGTCTCAGTCCCAGTGTGGCCGGTCACCCTCTCAGGTCGGCTACCCGTCGTCGCCTTGGTAGGCCATTACCCCACCAACAAGCTGATAGGCCGCGGGCCCATCTCGCACCGATAAATCTTTCCACCACAGAACATGCATCCCATGGTCATATCCGGTATTAGACCCAGTTTCCCAGGCTTATCCCGAAGTGCAAGGCAGATCACCCACGTGTTACTCACCCGTTCGCCGCTCGTGTACCCCGAAGGGCCTTACCGCTCGACTTGCATGTGTTAAGCACGCCGCTAGCGTTCGTCCTGAGCCAGAATCAAACTCTCCGTTGAAGACTCTCAACCACACCCCGAAAGGTGTAATCAGAAATATCTAACCAGAGTCCGAAAACCTAGCAAAGTCAAACACCAGCAAATAAGATTCGCTGTTGTTTTCAATGTCCAACCTCCCACGACCGGGGGGTACGCGAAGGCTGGAACCAATAATCATTATTGGCACTGACATTCATCGACACACTATTGAGTTCTCAAAGAACACACGCACCAGCAGAGCACCGGATCTGGTCCGGATCTTCCACTGGGCAACTGTTCCAGCCTAACCCTGCTTCCGGATCATGTCAAACATGTCGTCGGTCACAGATCAGACACTGCCAGGCGCTCCCCGTCCTACCGCGTTTCCCTTGCCACGCAAGTCCCTCAGGACCAGCGTCTCGGCTCCGGGTTGGTGTCCGTGTCGCTCTGACTTCCAATAAGTTACGCGCCGGATAACGCCGCGTCAAATCGCCTGGATGGCAGGGGATCTGCGCAGGTCAGCGCGTCGACCCCGACCGCTCGCGACGGCCTGAATCACACGGATGTGACTCAGGCCTCCGCGACGATCTCAGGCTATCCGGCGTACGCCCGCCATGTTCTTCTTTCCGCGCCGCAGCACCAGCCACTGTCCGTGCAGGTAGTCGGCATCGGATGGGGTCCACTCGATGTCGCTGACGCGCTCGTTGTTCACCGAGGCACCGCCCTCGTTGACCGCGCGGCGGGCCGCCCCCCTGCTCTCGCACAAGCCCGAGGCGACGAGCAGGTCGACGATCGTGTTCGGTTCGCCGGGCACCACCTCGGCCACCTTGCCGTCGATCGCGGTCTCGCGCAGCGCGGCACCGAGCGTGGACTCGGGGAGTTCGCGCAGGTCGCCACGACCGAACAGGGCCTGGCTGGCCAGTTCCACCGCACGGGTCTCGGCTTCGCCGTGCACCAGCGTGGTCATCTCGGCGGCCAGACGCTTCTGTGCTTCGCGGGCGAACGCGCGTTCGGCGGTTGCCTGCTCGAGCGCGTCGAGTTCCTCCCTGGACAGGAAGGTGAACCAGCGCAGGTACCGCACGACGTCGGCGTCGGCGGTGTTCACGAAGTACTGGTACCAGGCGTAGGGACTGGTCAGTTCGGGGTCGAGCCAGAGGCTGCCGCCGCCGGTGGACTTGCCGAACTTCTTGCCGTCGGCCGAGGTCACCAGCGGGACGGTGAGCGCGTGCACGTGGGCGCCGTCGACGCGGCGGTTCAGTTCGACGCCGGCGATGATGTTGCCCCACTGGTCGGACCCGCCGACCTGCAGTGTGCAGCCGTGCTTGCGGCGCAGCTGCAGGTAGTCGTTGGCTTGCAGCAGCATGTAGCTGAACTCGGTGTAGGAGATGCCCTCGCCCTCGAGGCGCCGCTTGACGGTGTCGCGGGCCAGCATGACGTTGACCGAGAAGTGCTTGCCGACATCACGCAGGAAGTCGACGGTCGACAGCGACCCGGTCCAGTCCATGTTGTTCACGATCAGCGCGCCCGTCGGCGAATCGTCGAGATCGACGAACCGCTCGAGCTGGCCGCGGATGCGCTGGGCCCACTCGGCGACGGTGTCGGTCGAGTTCATGGTGCGTTCGCCCACCTCACGTGGATCGCCGATGAGGCCGGTCGCGCCGCCGGCGAGCACGATCGGGCGATGGCCCGCGCGCTGGAACCGCTTGAGCGCCAGCAGCGGGACCAGGTGACCGGCGTGCAGGCTGGCCGCGGTGGGGTCGAACCCGGCATAGAGAGTCAGGGGCGCCGCGGCGGCGGCCGCGCGCAACTGGTCCAGGTCGGTGGACTGCGCGATCAGGCCGCGCCAGGTCAGTTCGTCGAAGATGTCACCGCTCACGTCGGACCATCTTTCCGTACCGACCGAGCCGCGTGCATCGCAGGTCGCGGCGCCGGGCGCACCAGTCAGGAATTCGCCCCACGGCACGCGGCGATGGGCGGTCGGTCCGGAAGAAGGGTGACAACCATCGGCGATTCATCAACCGAGTGGCTGATCGATCGACGGCGCACGGGGGCTACGGCGATAGGCCGAGACGGCGGGTGAGTCCGGGAGCCAGAACCGCCACGGCACCTCGGCGGCGAGGCGCACGCCGACCCGGGGTCCCGCCGAGATCTCCGCCCGAGGTAGCGGTGGGCCGAGTTCGAGGCGGACCTCCGCGAACGGGTCGAACAGCTCGGTGCCGTAGTCGGACAGCGAAATGCCGAGCGCACTGCCGACATTGCCTGGGCCACGAGCGAGATCGGCATCGACGCGCGCGGCGGGCCGACGTTCCCGGGCGAGGTCGACGCCCGCCACCACCTCCCCCGCGCGCACCAGGACCGCGGTGGCGACACCGTCGAACCCAGCGGTCACGTTCACACACAGGTGAATGCCGTACGAGCGGTAGACATACAGTCGCCCCGACGGCCCGAACATCACCGCATTGCGCGGCGTCGGTCCCGGCCACGAATGTGCGGCCGGATCGGGCCACGGGCCGGTGCGATCACTGCCGTATGCCTCGACCTCCACGATGCGCAAGGCCACCGGGCCCGATGACAGCGTCGCGCCGAGCAACCGCCGCGCGGCGGCAACCGGGTCGACGGCGAGTTCCTGTGCGGACACGACCGCCATTGTCCGGGATGCTGGCGCGACCTCGGAGCCGGGATGGTGCCCCAATGGTTCGGCGATCCAGCGACCAGGCGACCTCACGAATCGACGCTTTGGCGCTTCGGCGCATCCCTACTCCGGCAGCAGGACCCGCAGCATGTCGTTGAATTCGTCTGGCCCTGGTGGGTTTTCGGTGAGCATGGCTTGCAGGAGCAGGCCGTCGATTGCGCCGACGAAGACGCGGACGCGGACGGGGTCGGCGGTGTAGCGGCGGGCGAAGTCGGCGAGCGCGGCCAGCCAGCGGTCGGTGGCGGGGCGCAGGCCGGTGTCCCTGGCGGCGAGGAGGAACAGTTCGAACTCGGCGAGCAGCCGCCCGGGATCGCGGACGACCGAGGCGAGCAATTCGGCGAGATCACGGCGGCCGTCGTTGTCGGCGGCATCGACGACCTGGCGAATCGCCGCGGCGTCGGCGTCCATGGAGCTGGTGAGCGCGGCGGTGAGCAATTCGTGGATGCTGCTGAAGTGGTAGGCGGCCGAGGTGTAGGGCTGTCCGGCTTCCTTGGCGACGGCCCGGTGACTGACGCCCGCGACGCCGTCGCGGGCGACGACGTGCAGGGTGGCCTCGATGAGCTCTTGTTTGCGTTGCCTGCCCTTGCGGAGTCGTCCGTCGGTAGTTGCCTCGTCCAGCGGATTCCTCCTCGTTCGACCGAATCGGACCGACTATAGCGAGGGCGTGGCCTCGGAATCGGCGACCGCGTTGCCGAGCACCGGGAGGCCGATCGCGGCGATCGCCACGACGCACAGGCCCGCGCCGAGCGCGACGTAGCTGCCCGCGCCGGCGCCGATCAGGTCGACGACGAGTCCGGTGGCGGCCGCGCCCGCGGCGACACCGACGTTCAGGCCGGTGATCGCCCAGGTCATGCCCTCGGTCAATGCGCTTGCCGGGACGCATTTCTCGACCAGGGTCATGATCACGATCATCGTCGGCGCGAAGAACACACCGGCGAGGAACACGGCGATGGCCAGCCCCGCGATGGTGGAGACCAGCACCAGTGGCACCGTGGTGATCGCGGTACCGGTGACGCCGAGCAGCAGCAGTCGCGGCAGCGGAATCCGGAGTTCGAGCGTGCCGAACACGAGCCCGGCGACGGCGGAACCGAACGCGTAGACCGACACCACGAGGCCCGCGGCGGCGGGACTGCCCTGCCGCTCGGCGAACGCGACACTGACCACATCGATGGTGCCGACGATGGTGCCGCCTGCGACGAGTGCGAGCACCAGCACGATCATCGACGGCGACCCCACCCTGGCGTCACTGATATTCGCGGCGCGGACCGCGGGTTCGGTTCCCCGCTGCGCCGTGACCAGCACACCACCGATTACCAGCAGCACCGCCGCGACCAGCGGTCCGGCCTGCGGGAACAGAATCGTGCACAGGGCGACAGAGAGGGCGGGGCCGAAGACGAAGGTCATCTCGTCGACGACTGATTCGAACGAGAAGGCAGTGTGCAGCCGGGGCGAGCCGGCGAGGATCTCGGTCCAGCGGGACCGGATCAGCGCGGACATGCTCGGGATGCAGCCCGACGGTATCGCGAGGCCGAACAGCAGCCAGGCGGGTGCGCCGTATCCGGCGGCCAGCAGCAGAGCACCGAGTGCTGCGACGCTGATCCCGGTGGCGGGCAACAGAATACGGCTCTGGCCCCGGCGGTCGACCAACCGCGAGATCCGTGGTCCGAGCAGGGCCATGGAGAGGGTGAAACAGGCCGACACCGCGCCGGCGAGCAGGTAGTCGCCACGCAGCTGCGACAGCATGGCGATCAGGCCGATGCCGACCATCGGCATCGCCACCCGGGCGACGATACCGGCGGCGGTGAAGGCGACTGCGCCTGGGGCGGCGAACAACTCTCGATACGGGTTGGCCACGAAAAGACCCTTCCTCAGATGAGCGAACCGAACATAAACTTGAACGCCTGTTTCATTTGTTTATTCCGATGCGCCCCGGCCCTGGAGCCGGGCCTGCCGAGGGTGCGGATGGGGGTCGAATTGGGGCGCTTCCCGATGTGGGCCGGCGGCCGGAATCTCTACCGTCGGTACATGGCACACCCCGCTCGACTCCGCCACCTGCTACTCGGCACCGCAGCGCTCACCCTCCTTCGTGCTCGCGATCGGGGGCGGCACGGCCTGGCTCTGGGCCACGGCCGACGCGTCCCGGCGAACGCGCCGAGATCGTGGTCAGGATGCGTCCGGGTGAGCGCACGATCCTGCGCGGCGAGCGCCTCGACGCCGAACTGCCGACGACCCTGGTCACACCCTCGACTCCCCAAGGACACGATCTTCCTGGCGCCGGGCACCACCGCGACGCTGGCGATGCGCTTCGACGGACCGGCCGATCCGACGGCTCCGCACATGTATCAATGCCACCTGCTCTGGCACGAGGACCGGGGAATGATGGGCCAGTTCGTGGTTGTCGAGCCAGGTCAGCAAGCCGCGACACCACCGCGACACGCGCACTGACCTTGTCACGGCGGCGGCGCCGCGATAAATTCATCACGTAGTGAATTCAACACTCGATGAATTGAGGCGGCCCATGTCGCACACCGCTCCCGAACCACCCGCCGTCGAGGTCGCCGACCTGACCGTGCGCCGCGGGAAACGTCGCGTTCTGCACGATCTGACCCTGGCGATCCCGCGCGGCTCGATCACCGGACTGCTCGGCCCGTCGGGCTGCGGCAAGACCACGCTGATGCGCAGCATCGTCGGCACCCAGGTGGTGGAATCGGGCACGGTCACCGTGCTCGGCGACGTGGCGGGCAGTGCCGGGCTGCGCCACCGCGTCGGTTACGTCACCCAGGCACCGAGCATCTACGCCGACATCACCGTGCGCGACAACGTCGCCTATCACGCCGCGCTGTACGGCCGGGCTCGCGACGACATCGCATCCGCCATCGCCGCGGTGGGTTTGACCGACCACGCGGGTCAACTCGGCGATCAGCTCTCCGGCGGGCAGAAGACCAGGGCCTCGCTGGCCTGCGCGCTGGTCGGCCGGCCCGAGGTGCTCGTCCTCGACGAACCGACGGTCGGGCTCGATCCGGTGCTGCGGGTCGAGTTGTGGCGGCAATTCCACGAACTGGCCGCGGCGGGAACGACGCTGCTCGTATCCAGCCATGTGATGGACGAGGCCGAGCACTGCGACCGCCTGCTGCTGATGCGCGAGGGCGCCCTGTTGGCCCAGCTCAGCCCCGCCGAGCTGCGCGAGCGCACCGGCGAGCAGAACCTCGAGACCGCCTTCCTCAGCCTGATCACCGATGGAGAGCTCCGATGAGCGTCACCTTGCGCCCCTATACCGCCACCACGGGCCGTATCCTGCGCCAGCTGCGCAACGACCATCGCACCGTCGCCATGATCCTGGTGGTGCCCGCGGTGCTGATGGCGTTGCTGTACTTCATCTATCAGGACGCCCCGCCCGCACCGCACAGCCCGCTGACGATGTTCGACCGGGTCGGCATCACCATGCTGGGCATCCTGCCGTTCATCGTGATGTTCCTGATCACCGCCATCGCGATGCAGCGCGAACGCACCTCGGGCACCCTCGAGCGGTTGCTCACCACGCCGTTGAGCAAGCTCGATCTGCTCGCCGGGTACGGCAGCGCGTTCTCCCTCGCCGCCGCGGCCCAGGCGGCGGTGGCCTGTCTGGTCGCCTTCGGCCTGCTCGGGTTGACGGCCGCGGGCAACCCGGGCTGGGTGATGCTGATCGCCATGGTCGACGCGATGTGCGGGGTGGCGCTGGGCCTGTTGGCGAGCGCGTTCGCGCGCACCGAGTTCCAGGCGGTGCAGTTCATGCCGGTGATCGTGGCACCACAGATCTTCCTGTGCGGGCTGCTCGTGCCGCGCGACCAGCTGCCGAACTGGTTGGAGGCGATCAGCAATGTGCTGCCGCTGAGCTACGCGGTCGACGCGCTGCAGCAGGTCTCGGTGCACGCGCAGCCGACGGCCGCGATGTGGCGTGATCTCGCCGTCGTGGCCGGGTTCGCGGTCGTGGCGCTGTGCCTTGGCGCGGCCACCCTGAACCGGCGCACGCCATGATGGGATGAACCCACGCAGGTCGATCGAGGAGGAAACACCAGCATGAGCGGCGACGAATCCGGCCCTGGCACGGCGCGGTCGCGGCATACCGGGCGCAGGCCGGGCAACGCCGACACCAGGACGGCGATTCTGGACGCCGCACGGGCGCGCTTCGCCGGTGCTGGATTCGACAAGACCTCGATCCGCGCGGTGGCCGCCGATGCCGAGGTCGATCCCGCGCTCGTGCACCACTATTTCGGCACCAAGCAGCAGCTGTTCGCGGCGGCGGTCGAGTTCCCCGTCGACCCCGAACTCTTCCTGCGGGCGATCGACGCGGCGCCGCTGGACCAGCTCGGTGTGGCGCTGGTGCGCGGGGCGGTCACGGTGTGGGACTCACCGGCCGGGCCCGGCGTGGTGGCGACCGTGCGCCGCATGCTGGCGGGTGAGCCGAACCTGGTGCGCTCGTTCCTGCTCCAGGTGGTGCTGGAACGGGTGCGCACCCGGATCGCCACCGACGAGGACGACGGCCGCTGGCGGGTCTCGCTGGTGGCCACCCAGATGATGGGAATCCTCATCGCCCGCAAGGTCCTCGAGCTGGAGCCGCTCGCGTCGATGCCGCTGCCGGCGGTGGTCGCCGCGGTCGGGCCGACGGTGCAGCGCTATCTCACCGGCGACATCGACCAGTCCGTCGACTGATCAGGACTGGGCGGTGAGGAACTCGTGTTCGGCGTCGGTGACCTCGCGGGCCTCGTCGATCAGCAGCACGGGGATGCCGTTGTCCACCGGGTAGGCGCGGCGCAGGCGCGGGTTGTAGAGAATGCTCGCGCCGGATTCGGTGCGGACCAGCTGCAGCGGGCCCTTGTCCTGCGGGCAGGCCAGCAGGCTCAGCAGGGTTGCGTCCAGGGTGGATTCGTGCGCCATGGCGATCAACCTACCCCGCCGTCGCGACGGCACCGGTAGCCGGTCGCCTGCGGAAGGAGATGTAGCGGTGCCCGAAGAAGCTCAGCACCGCGACCACGCCCATCACCACCATCGACGCCGGGGCGGCGGGGAAGCCGAGCCCGGTCACGGCCAGTTCCACCAGCACCACATTGAGGACGAGCCCGCCCGCGTTCACCCCGCAGAAGGCGAGGAAATCGCGCAGTACCCGCCCGCGCACGCGGAACACCAGCGTGCGGTGCCCGACGAAGGCCACCACCATGCTCACCGCGTAGGCCGCGACCACCGCCAGACCGGGTCGGCCGTCGCCGAGGATCGCCAGCCACAACAGGGTGAGCGCCATTCCGAGCGCGGTGTTGAATCCGCCGACGATCGCGAAGGCCAGTTCCTGGCGTTTCACGATCCGCAGCAGGGGGCCCGGTGTCTCCAGCACACCGTCACGAGGCGCCGCGCTCGCCGTCATCGCGCGCCCAGCACAGCGGGACCCTCGGCGAACAGCAACCAACGGGTGAACGGGATCGACACCCCGGATCGTGCCGCACCGCGCAGGCGCGAGCCGTAGGCCAGGCAGATCCGGGAGACACCGAGGCCGAGGCCGACCCCGGAGGCCGGAGGCGCTGCCGCAGTGCTCGAGGCCCCTCTATCCCACGCCCGACGGGCCGGAGTTGTGGTTTCCACCATGAGCACCACACCCTACCGGTAGCGGCGTCGGCGGCGACACCGTCGAGCATCGCCGGTCACTTAGCAGATCTGGGGGCGTCGCAGTGTTAAAGTCTCGCAACACTGCTGGCGCTAGTGACACACACCGAAAGCCGACGATGCCGATTCCTTCAGCGCGTGCGTCCCGTCCGAGCGTTGTGCTGCACGCGGGGGCGCCCGAACGCCACCGCGCGCGACTGGTGCATTCGGTCTCGGTGGTCGTTCCGGTGTACCGGGGCGAGGAGACGATCGCCGCGCTGGTCGCCGAGCTCGATCGGCTGACCGGCCCGAGCACTTCGACCGCGGGCTCCCGGTTCGCGGTCGAGGAGATCATCCTCGTCCACGACAACGGGCCGGACCGCTCCGATGTGGTGCTCCAGGAACTCGCGAACACCTACCCGCAGGTGCGCGCGGTCTGGTTGAGCCGCAACTACGGTCAGGACGCGGCGACGATCGCGGGCATGGCCGCCGCGCGCGGCGACTGGATCGTCACGATGGACGAGGACGGCCAGCACGATCCGGGCTTCATCGCCGACTTCCTCGACGCCGCGCTGGCCTCGCGCGCGGACCTGGTCTATTCCAAGCCCGCCAACACCCGACCGCACGGTCTGCTCCGTAACCTCACCTCGCGCGGCGCGAAAGTGGTGCTGGCCACGGTGTTCGCGTTCCCCGATTCGACGCGGTTCGAGAGTTTCCGGTTGATTCGGGGGGATATCGGACGTCAGCTCGCCGAGGTCGCCGCCAACGGCGTGTACCTGGATGTGGCGCTCACCTGGGTGGTCGGCAGTACGGTCGCGGTGCCGGTGACGCTGCGCGCGGAGGGCCGCGAGGAGTCCGGCTACAACTATCGCCGTCTGTTCTCGCTGTTCTGGAAGATGGTGCTGTGCAGCGGCACCCGGGGTCTGCGCCTGGTGAGCATGCTCGGGATCACCCTCGCGCTGGCCGGGGTGATCATGGCGGCGGTGGTCATCGCGTCGGCGCTGACGCACGACAATGCCAATCCGGAGGGCTGGGCGTCGATCATCGTCGTCCTGCTGCTGTGCTCGGGCGCGACGCTGTTCTCGCTCGGACTGATCGCGGAGTATCTCGGGGTGGCGCTACACGTCCTGGTCGGCAAACCGCTGTACCTGACCGTCGACACGCCGACCCCGCGGCCGGACGTCACGGCGGCACTGGCCGCGCAGCACCGCGTCGACGTCGGCGCCGAGATGAGCCACCGGCCGTGACCGACCGGATCATCTTCAGCCGGCCGTTCCGTGCCACGGCCGAACGCGACAATCTGCTCACCGTCCTCGATTCCGATCACAGTCACGGTGACGGCCAGTTCACCAGGTCGGCGACCGCCAGGATCAAGGCCATCACCGGCGCCGACCACGCGCTCCTGACCACCTCGTGCACGCACGCGCTGGAACTCGGCGCGCTGCTGCTCGAACTCGGTCCCGACGACGAGGTGATCGTCCCGAGTTTCGCGTTCACCTCCGCGGCGACGGCGATGGCGCTGCGCGGGGCGACGTGCGTGTTCGTCGACATCGACGACACCACCGGCAACATCGACCCGGCCGCCGCCGCGGCGGCGGTCACCGCACGCACCAAGGCGATCGTGGTCATGCACTACGGCGGTGTCGCCGCCGACATGGGATCCCTGCTGAACCTGGCGGCCACGTACGGCCTGGCGATCATCGAGGACAACGCACACGGCCTCGGCGGTACCTGGCGCGGGCGCAAGCTCGGCACGATCGGCACCCTGGGCACCCAGAGCTTCCACGACACCAAGAATGTGCACTGCGGCGAGGGCGGAGCGCTGCTGCTCGCCGACGAGATCTTGATGCACCGCGCGGAGATCATGCGGGAGAAGGGCACCGACCGCGCCCACTTCCTGCGCGGCCAGGTCGACAAGTACTCCTGGCAGGACATCGGCTCGAGCTATCTGCCCAGCGAACTCAACACGGCCGTGCTCGACGCGCAGCTGGCCGAGTTCGACACCATCCAGGCCAACCGGCATCGCGTGTGGAACACCTACGCGAGCGCGCTGTCGGCGTGGGCGGCCCGCAACGATGTGCGGCCGATGACGATCCCCGCCGACAGCGGGCACACCGCGCACCTGTTCTACCTGCGCATGCCCACCGAGGACCGTCGCGACGGCCTCATCGAGCATCTGGCCGGACGCGGGATCGTCGCGCCGTTCCACTACATTCCGCTGGATTCGAGCCCGGCCGGGCTCAAGTACGGCCGCACCCCTGTGCCGTGCACGCGCTCCGCGAACTTCTCGGCCACTATCGTGCGGTTGCCGCTGTGGCCGATGCTGAGCGCGGTCCAGCTGACACGAATCGTCGACGCGGTCACCGAATATCGCGTGTAGCGGCATCGCCGATCAGCGCACACACTGACCAGCCGCGGCGAACCCCGGCGGCGGCTGATCAGTGTGTTCAGTTCCCGCCGAACAGCTCCGCGGCCACGACGTCGGTGAGCACCTCATAGGTGTCGGTCTCCCGGTTGTAGAGCCAGGTGTTGGGACCGGCCTTCGGGAAACCCGCGGCCTGCACCGCGGTGGCCGAGGGCCGGAAGCTCGAGCTGCGCGGGATCACGTCGACGACGGAGACCAGGTCCGGTCGCTGGTCGGGTTCGAGTGCCCGCATGGCCTCGGTGACGTCACCCGGTTCGAGCCGCGAACCCGCGCGCACACTCAGCGCGGCGGCGGCGAGCGTGCCCGACGGGGTCTTCAGCGCGAACGCGACCTCCACGTCGACGGGGGTGATGTCGTTGAGGACGTCCACGATCGGCTGGGTGAACACCGGGCCGCGCGCGGTCAGGATCACCGTGTCGCGGCGGTCGACGAGCCAGTAGTCGCCGTCGCTGTCGCGGCGGAACAGGTTCTCCGTCGGCCACCAGGCATCACCGGCTTGGAACACCCCGCGCAGGCCGCCGTCGGAGATGTCGGCGATGTCGACGGCCTTGCCGAGCAGCAGACCGGGTTCGTTGTCGGCGCAGCGCCGCGCGAAACCGTCGTCACCGACCAGGATCTGCTCGCTGACCGGGTCGTAGGCGACCAGTTCGACGCGGGCTGTGCCGGGAACCGGCCTGCCCTTCGCGCCGATCTTGGCACCGGTCACATTCGCCAGCACCACGTCGCCGTCGATCGAGGCGTAGAACTCGAGAACCCTGGCCGGGGTGAACTGCTCGACGGTGCGCCGCCACAACCCGGCGGGCATACCCGAACCGATGAACAGCCGGATCGGATGGTTGTGCCCGGCCGGGAAGACCTCGGCATCGAGCAGATCGCGCAGCATGGTCCAGGTGTAGGTGACCACGGTGACGCCGTAGCGGTGCACCTCTTCGGCGAAGCGGCCCGGCTCCATGTCCATCGACCGCGCCAGCGCGATCCGGCTGCCACCGGCCACCGCACCACCGAGGCTCACCAGCAGTCCCGACGAATGATGCAGCGGCGCAAGGCAGTACACCGTGTCCCGCCGATCGAGGTCGGCCGCGCTGGCGGTGCCGAACGCCGAGAGCGCCCACCGGTGGTTGGTGATGTACTTGGCCTCGAGCCGGTCGCCGGTGCCGATGACGAGGATGAACGCGAGCTCGCGGGCGAGACCGGGGTTGGACCGGTACCACGCGGGCACCCGCACCTTCGCCGGGTCGACCTGCTCGAGGTCGATCACCCGCTCGCCGGTCTGTACCGGCAGGGCGCGACTGTCCCCACCACCGAGCACCAGCGCCCGGCAGCCCGTCGCCGCGGCCACGCGCAGGTTCTCCGGGTCGGTGATCAACGTCTGCACGCCGGTGAGCTGAATGGCCCGTTCCAGCTCGGCGCCGGGAGCGAGCAGCACCGCGACCGCACCGAGGCGCGAGAGCGCGGCGACCGCGGCCAGGGCACTGGGCCGGGTCTCCATGACGACGCCGACGCGGGTGGCGGGCCGGATACCGACCGAGATGAGTCCGCGCACGACATTGTCGATGCGCACCTCCACCGCGGCGTGAGTGTGCACGCGGTCATCGAACAGGAACAAGTCCTTGTTCGGTGCGCGCCGGGCGTGTTCGCTGAGCAGCTTGCCCAGCGAAATCCGGGTGTGCGACTGGATCATGCCGAGCCGGGTCAGGCGCGGCAGTGCGCGCGCCGCCTCACCCGCCATCTCGAATGATCCGCGAATCGTGTTGCCGGCGATGCCTTCCAGTGCCTTGCCGACGCCGGCGCCCGCCTCGGCCAGTGAGGCCGCGGTGTGCATCATTCGGGTGGCCGCGGTGCGCGGCGCGTTGCCCTCGACGTGTTCCTGCATGGGCACGATCTGCTCGGGCAGCGAGCCGTTGCCGTCCATCCAGGCGACCCAGTCGCGCACCATCGGCCAGGTGTGGTTGGTGGCAGTCGAACCGGCGACGAGCCCGAAATGCCCTGCCACCAGACTGGCTTCGTACACCTCGGCGTGGGGCGCGGCCCGCACGATGCCGCGCACAGCCGCGGGCTGACCGATGTCGTCGACCTCGCCGACGAACGCCAGAATCGGGCACTTGAGCTCGGCGAGTGAGACCGGATGATCGCGAATCACGAACCCGCCCAGCATCATCCGGTTGTGCGCCACGAACTGCTTGAGCAGATCGGCCACGGCCGGGCCCGAATAGCCCACCCAGCCATCGCTATTGAGGAAGCGACGCTGACGTTCCTTGGGCAGCAACGCTTCCCGGTCGTGCAGCTGGAGCAAGAAGTCGATCCGTGACTTCGCGGTCTTCACCGGATCGAGCATCTGGAAACCGATGCGCACCATCGACTCGGTGATCGGCAGCCGGTGCATCACATGGTCGGCCAGGAAGTCGGCGACCTCGGAGACCACGCCGTAGGGCAACCCGAACGGCATGCCCGCGACGATGTCGACCGGGCTGCCGAAGGTGACGATGGAGGCGACACCCTTGCCGTAGCGGTAGGCGGTGCTCTGGTAGGCGAACATGCCGCCCTGCGAGTAGCCCATCAGGTGCACCTGCGCGCCGGTGGCCTCGCAGACGGTGTCGATGGCGGAGTTGACCGCGAGCACGTGGTCGGCCAGGTCGCGTTCCCAGCCGCCCTCCTCGGTCGCGGGCGAACCGAAATCGATGACCCAGCAGTCGATTCCGCTGGCGTGCAGGATTCCGACCGCGCCGCCGGCGGCGTTCACATCCCAGATGTCGGCGTTGACCATCAACGGCGGCACGAGCAGTGCCACCGGCCGGCCGGCCGAGGAGTCGTCGGGGAAATAGTGACGCAACCGGTACATGCGTCGGCGCTCGACGACCTCGAAGGGTGAGGACTCGACATCGTGCGCCAGCCCGCCGAAGCGAACCACTTCCAGTCCGTTCTGCGCCGTGGCCAGCAGCCGCTGCACCGAACTGACCACACCTTTTGGACTGATATCCACCGTTCCCACCTGGCCTACCCTACTGAAAGTGACACACCTCACACACCCCGATGTGCTCATATGAGCTAACCACACCGGACCTCCATTATGTGTCGGCTGTGACACGCCGCATGTTCCGGCGATTCGGCTCACACCACCGGCGCGTCGAGGCGGGAACCGGCGCCGATAGGGTGGCCGGGTGACCGAACCGCTGGCCGACCCGTCGACCGATCGTGAAGCCCTGCTCGTCGAGCTCGTCGACGAGTCGGGCCGTGCGACCGGGGCCTGCTCGGTAGCCGAGGCCCACCGAGCGCCCGGCATCCTGCATCGAGCCTTCTCGGTGCTGCTGTTCGACCTCCGCGGCCACGTCCTGATCCAGCAGCGCGCCGCAGCGAAGACGCGATTTCCGTTGCAGTGGGCCAACACCTGTTGCGGCCATCCGCTGCCGGGGCAGCCGGTGACCGAGGCGGCCGCGATCCGGCTGCGCGAGGAGTTCGGCCTGGCCGCCGAACTCACCGAGGTCGGCGCATTCCGCTATCGCGCCGGTGACGCCTCGACCGGCCGGGTCGAACACGAGTACGACCATGTCCTGATCGGCACCCTCGGCGAGCACCCGCCGCAGCCCGATCCTGCCGAGATCGCCCATTGGACTCTGCTCTCCCCCGCGAACCTGCGCGCCGATCTGACCGAGAGCCCCGGCAAGTACACGCCGTGGCTCGCCCAGGTCCTCGATCTCGCCGAACAGGCCACCCCGAGCTGACCTCTTCGCCTCCACGCCATTTTTTCCACCTCCGACGTCCTGACCAGTCAACAGCCCACAATAAGTTTGATGCGCATATCTACATGTTCCAATGCATCCTGTTTCCTTGGCCAACTCACAGGCTCGCCACAGTCGCCGAACAGGCCACGCGAGGAATCTGGACATCGAACGTTCCACTGACGGCGAGTGAGGTAGCGATGGTCGAGGTCGAGATCGATGACGACACGGTGACGGTCCACGTACTCGGTGGGCATCGACTGCTCGCGCTGCGCCAGCAAGTCGTGATCGACCGCGCCGCCATCACCGAGATCGCCACCGCCGAGGTGGACCTGCGCCCGCCGTGGGTGCGCGCGCCGGGCACGTTCATCCCCGGTGTGATCGCCGCCGGGGTGTATCGCGGTAAAGGACGGAAAGAGTTCTGGGACACCACCTTCGGCGGCAGTGCGGTGCGGATCGACCTGGACGGCCCAGATTTCACCCGCCTGGTCGTCGATGTCGACGACCTCGACGCCGTGCTGGGCGCGTTGACCGCCGATTCGGTCGGCGCGTGAGCCCTCAGGACCTGAGCGGCCCCGGCAGGCCGAGGTAGGTCTTCGGCGGCGGTGTCGCGAACTCCCCTGTCCCCGATTTGCGCAGGCCGAGGGTGAGCAGGGACTGCACGGTCAGCGTGGCCGCCGCGACACCGTCGATCACCGGCACCCCGATCTCGTCACGGATGTCCGCGCACAGGTCCGCCATCCCGGCGCAGCCAAGGACCACCGCATCGGACCCGTCAGCCTGGACCGCCTCGCGACAGGCCTCGGTCACGATCTTGCGGGCCCGCGGGTCGGTGTGCAGGTCGAGGACCTGCAGTTCGCACGCGTGGATACCGCGGCAGAAGCGTCGCATCCCATAGCGCTGCGCCAGATCGGCCGCGCGACCGATGGTCCGGCCGAGCGTCGTGACGACGCTGAACCCGCGCCCGAGATGACTCGCGGTGTGCATCGCCGCCTCGGCGATGCCGATCACCGGACCCGCTGCCAGCTCACGCGCCGCGTCCAGCCCTGGATCGCCGAAGCAGGCGATGACGTAGCCGTCCACGCCCTCGGCCTCACCGCGCCCGATGGCCGCGAGCAGGCCGGGCACGCTCATCGCCTCGTCGTAGTGACTTTCGATCGAGGCCGGTCCAGTCTCGGCGGTGACCGCGTCGAGCAGTGTGCCCGGACCGACCACGGCCCGCGCACACTGTTCGATCGTCTCGGTCATCGCCCGGGTGGTGTTCGGGTTGACGACCCGGATGCGCATCAGGCGGTGACCTCCGCGTTCCCAGCGGCGGCCCTGCGGTCCGCGGTCAGCAGGTAGTAGACGACGAAGCCGACGCCACAGCCGATGAACCAGCTGTACTGGGCGGTGGTGCGCATGCCGGGCAGGCTGTTGGCCAGCACCGGGAACACCGCGATCGCCGCGGCGACGGCGGTCGCGATGATCGCGGTCACGTGGTAGCCCCTGGTGTAGTAGTAGGTGCCGGTCTTCGACATCGTGAACAGGTCGTCGACCTCGACCTTCTGCTTGCGCACCAGGTAGTAGTCGCAGATCAGCACACCGAACAGCGGTCCGATGAACGCGCCGAGCACTTCGAGGGTGTAGTGGATGACCTCGGGATTGTTGTAGAGGTTCCACGGGGTGATGAGCACCGAGCCGACCGCGGCGATCATGCCACCGGCGCGCCAGCTGATTCGCTGTGGGCTCACGTTCGAGAAATCGAACGCGGGCGAGACGAAATTGGCGACGATGTTGATGCCGATGGTGGCGATGGTGAAGGTGAGCGCGCCGAGCACGATGGCGAACGTCGAATCGATCCGGGCGACGGTCTCGACCGGATCGGTGATGAGTTCGCCGTACACCGGCAGCGTCAGCGATGCGGTGACGACGACCAGCACCGAGAACACCAGGAAGTTCAGCGGCAGTCCGAGGAAATTGCCTTTCTTCACGGCCGCGAAACTCTTGCCGTAGCGGGAGAAATCACCGAAATTGAGCATCGGTCCCGAGAAATACGACACGACCAGCGCGATCGCGCCCATCATCACCGGAACCGAGGACCAGCCGGTGTACTCCACCGCACCCAGGCTCAGGTCGATCGCCCCCCAGCCCGCTTTCGCGATCAGATAACCGCACAGCAGGAACATGACGACATAGACGGCGGGGCCGCAGAAATCGATGAATTTGCGGATGGATTCCATGCCGCGCCAGAACACACACGCCTGCAGCACCCACAGCAGCAGGAAACTGGCCCAGCCGAGCAGCGACAATCCGGCGAAGCCGTAGTCGGCGGTGACGGCATACGGTGCCAGTCCGGGGAACAGCTTGATGAGCACGATGTCGAGGGCCGCCGAGGCCAGGAAGGTCTGGATGCCGTACCAGGCCACCGCGATCAGACCGCGGATGATGGCGGGCACATTGGCGCCCAGGACTCCGAACGCGCTACGACAGATCACCGGATAGGGCACCCCGGTCACCTGACTCGGCTTGGCCACCAGATTGCAGAAGAAATAGACGATGGTGATGCCGACCAGCAGTGCGACGAGCACCTGCCAGCTGGCCAGCCCCAAGGCGAAAAGGCTGCCCGCGGTGACATATCCACCCACACTGTGGACGTCCGACATCCAGAAGGCGAAGAAATTGTAGGACGTCCATGACTGCTTGCGCAGTGGGGCCAGGTCCTCGTTCGTCAGGCGCGGATCATAGAGCGGGTCACCGGCGGGAGCATCCGCAGACGGTGTGAGGGTATCGGTCATTGTGCATCCCATCCGAGGGGGTGAATCAGCTGCACCGACCGTAGATATCCGCTATTGCCCGACCGTTTCTCGACGATTTCCCAGCTATTGCACGACCGATATATTCTCCGGCGCGAGCAGCCCGGTATCGGTCGGCAAGGTGGCGACCACGGATTCCAGTCTGCGGTGATGTTCCTCGGCCACCAGCAGCAGGCGTTCGACATCACGGTCGAGAAAGGCCGCCAGCATCAGCACGTGATCGGTGTGCAGGTGTTCGCGATGGCGCCGGTCGATGTGCACCATCGACCGCACCGGTTCGGTGACGTTCCAGGCCGACTCGAGCATCTGCAGCAGCCGGAACATCCGCGACGGGCGGGTCAGCGCGACGTGGAAGTGGCGTGACTGGCGCTGGTAGGTCTCCGGATCGTCGTCGAGGATCGCGCGTTCGAGCAATTCGTTGATCGCGAGCAGTTCTGCGCGGTCCGCGTCGTCGGCGTTGGCGACCGCCGCGGCGAGCGACGCCGATTCCAAGGTGTCGCGCACGATGTACATCTCGCGCAGTTCGGCGGCGGTGAGCTGGGCGACCGCATAGCCGTGCTGCGGGCGGTGGGTGACGAGGCCCTCCCCGATCAGCGTCTTGAGCGCCTCGCGTACGGGGATGTGGCTGACCCCGAACAGCTCGGCGACCTCACGCAGTGGGATCACGGTGCACGGGGGAACGGCGCCGTCGAGGATCACCCGGCGCAATTCGCCGAGGATCACCTGGGGACGGCCTGGCTCGTCGACCACGAGCCTCGCGAGGAGCGCCGAACGTCGTCTCGGGGGCATGCGCACATGCTATGGACGCCGTATTGCGGGCGTACTGCCCGATGTGACGGTCAGGAAACGATCACCGTACCGACCGGTCCCTTGTGCGCGATGGCATGCTGCAACGATGGGAGTTTCGACAACGCAGTCGGTGGATCGCCGTTTCGTTCGCTTGGTCGCCGTCTTCGACAGCCTGTTCCGCAAGCCCTCGCACGGCGGTGGCGCACTGAGTGTGTACTTGCACGGCGAACCCGTGGTCGACGTGTGGGCGGGCTACGCGCGCCCCGGCGTGCCGTGGACCGCGGAGACCGTCGCCCTGGGCTTCTCCACCGGAAAAGGCGTGGCGTCCACCGTGATCCACCAACTCGTCGAGCGCGGGGAACTCGACTACGACACGGCCGTGGCCGAGTACTGGCCGGAGTTCGCCGCGGCGGGCAAGGCGCACATCACGGTGGGCGACGTGCTCACCCACCGCGCCGGTCTGCATCGGTTGCGCGGTCTGCTGCCCGGTCCGGCCGAGAGTTTCCTCGACGACGCGGCGGTGACCGAGGCGCTGGCCGCGGCGTCGCCCGACCCTCGGCACCGCACGACCAGCGGCTATCACGGGATCAGCTATGGGCACCTGGCCGCCGAGTTGGTGCGGCGGGTGAGCGGTCGCGAGTTCGTCGATGTCGTGCGCACCGAACTCGCCGAGCCGCTCGACGCCGAGGAACTCTGGTTCCGGGTGCCGCCCGAGCATCGTCACCGCATCGCGACCACCTTTCCGCGCCTGCGAGCCGCGGGCATGGACTGGGACAGGGGCTCGGATCTGCTGACCCGCACCCGATTCGCGGCCGCGGCCGAGACCACACCGCGCGGCTTCGCCGAACTCATCGTCGACCCGCGCGTGCACGATTCGGTGATGCCGGGTGTGAACGGGGTGTTCTCCGCGCGCGCGTTGGGCCGGCTCTACGCGGCCCTGGCCAACAAGGGCGAACTCGAGGGCACCCGTGTTCTCGACCCCGACTCGATTCGGCGCGCCGCCACCCGTCAGGTCTTCACCCCCGATTACGTTCTCGCCTTCCGCATTCCGTGGGCTCTGGGCTTCCACGGCGTCCCCATGAAGCCCTCCAAGGCCGACCCGATCTCGGCCTTCGGGCATTTCGGCCTCGGCGGCTCGGGTGCCTTCGCCGATCCGGAGACCGGTCTGTCACTCGCCTTCGTCACCAACCGCCTCGGCGGCAAGCTCACGCCCCTCGGTGATGCCCGCCTCACCCGCCTCGGCACGATCGCGCACAACATCGCCAAGAACGCCTAGTCGACTGGGCATGTGATCACCAGGATCTGGTGTGAGCATTCGCCGAGAAGCGGGCGCCACCAGGGCCTGATGATCACCCGTCCAGAACGCTTTCGGGGTGGGTCGCGTCGCTGTCGGGGCCGTTTCGGGGTGGGCATGCGGCACGATGTGGCGTATGGAGACGGTCGGGATCGAGCGGATCGAGGCGGCTGAGCGGCTGTTGGCGCCGGTGATCCGGCGGACGCCGACCGTGGGGTCGCGGGTGTTGTCGGAGCGGGTCGGCACGCAGGTGCTGCTCAAGTGTGAGAATCTGCAGCGGACCGGGTCGTTCAAGCCGCGGGGTGCCTACAACCGGATCGCCCATCTGCCTGTCGACGAACGGGCGCGCGGGGTGGTCGCGGCGTCCGCGGGCAATCACGCGCAGGGTGTCGCGTGGTCGGCCGCCGAACTGGGGATCACCTCGACGGTGTTCATGCCGATCGGCGCGTCGCTGCCGAAGTTGACGGCGACGCGCGCGTACGGGGCCGAGGTGCATCAGGTCGGCGATACGATCGACGAATCCTTGGTCGCCGCACAGGAATTCGCTCAGCGCACCGGGGCGACCCTGATCCATCCGTTCGATCATCCCGATATCGTCGCCGGTCAGGCGACGGTCGCGCTGGAGATCCTGGAGCAGGTGCCCGATGTCGGCACGGTCGTGGTGCCGACCGGTGGGGGCGGTCTGCTCGCCGGGGTGGCGGTGGCGCTGCATGCCCTGGCGCCGCGGGTGCGGGTGATCGGGGTGCAGGCGGCCGAGGCGGCGGCGTGGCCGGATTCGCTCGCGGCGGGCACCCCGATTCGGGCCGCGCGGATGGCGACGATGGCCGATGGCATCGCGGTCGGGCTGCCCGGCGCGGTGCCGTTCGCGCACGTGGCCGAGTTGGTGACCGAGATCGTCACTGTCGATGAGGACGCGCTGTCGAAGGCCCTGCTCCTGTGTCTGGAACGCGCCAAGCTCATCGTCGAGCCCGCGGGCGCGGCCGGCGTCGCCGCGCTGCTCACCACCGCCCTGCGCGACCGCGAGCTCCCCGGCCCGATCGTGGCCATCCTGTCCGGCGGAAATATCGATCCACTGCTGCTCACCCGCGTGATCGGCCACGGGCTCAGCGCGGCAGGCCGCTACTTGGCGATGCGGGTCACCATCGCCGACCGCCCCGGCGCCCTGTCGGCACTGCTCGGCGTACTCGGCCGCGCGGGTGCCAGCGTGGTCGACATCGTCCACTCCCGCACCGGCATGTGGCTGGCCGTCGACGAGGTCGAGGTCTCCCTCACCGCCGAAACCCGCGGCCCCACCCACCGCGACGAGGTCCTCGACGCGCTCCGTGACGCCGGCTTCCGCGTCCGCGCGGAACTCTGACCAACCGTCCAGCACCGTGGCCGATCTCAGTGTGCGCCGCCGAGTTCCAGGGCGAGGACGCCCAGGATCACCAGGCCGATTCCGCCGACCTGGATGAGGGTGAGCCGCTCCCCCAGGAACAAGACGCCGATGGTCGCGATCGCCGCCACGCCGACGGCGGACCAGATGCCGTAGGCGACGCCGATCGCCATTCCGCGCTTCAAGGCCTGGGACAAGAAGAAGAACGCCGCGCCGTAACCGAGGACTACGACGATCGAGGGCACCAGCTTGGTGAAGCCTTCCGACAGCTTCAGCGAGACGGTCGCCGTCACCTCGGTGGCGATGGCCAGTGCCAGGAAGAGCAGGGTCATCCGCGCAGACTATCCGGGCCACGAACTCGCCGCCGCACGCGGCACAACCGGCCATCGGACCAGCGGCGCAACACCTTCGGCGGCGAGGCCACCGCCCACGACCGCGATGAGCTCGCCGACCTCAGGAGCCGGGACCAACGAGGCGGTGCGCGGTGGTCCTGCCGTACGCGATCCGCCGGGTTCCGGCCTACCGGGGCCCGTGCCGAACAGAGTCGGCCCAGTCGGCGCGCGGAGTCAGTTCAGCCAGGTGCGGGCGTCGGTGGCGGCGGTGCGGACCTCGTTCAGTTGTTCGGCGACGCGGACACCGGCGGTGCCGCCGCGGGCGTCGCGGGAGGCGATGGAGCCCTCGACGGTGAGGACTTCGCGGACACCAGCCGTCAGGGCCGGGTCGATGGCGGCGAATTCCTCGTCGGTCAGGTCGGCCAGGCCGACGCCGCGGGACTCGGCGGCGCGGACGCAGGCACCGGCGGCTTCGTGGGCGACGCGGAACGGAACGCCTTGGCGGACCATCCATTCGGCGATGTCGGTGGCGAGAGTGAAACCGGCGGGGGCGAGTTCGGCCATCCGGTCGGTGTGGAAGGTGAGGGTGGCGACCAGGCCCGCGATGGCGGGGAGCAGCAGTTCGAGCTGGGCGACCGAGTCGAACAGGGGTTCCTTGTCCTCCTGCAGATCCCGGTTGTAGGCCAGCGGCTGCGCCTTGAGCGTGGCCAGCAGGCCGGTCAGGTTACCGATGAGGCGACCGGCCTTGCCACGGGTGAGTTCGGAGACGTCGGGGTTCTTCTTCTGCGGCATGATCGACGAGCCGGTCGACCAAGCGTCGGCCAGGGTGAGGTAGCCGAATTCCGGTGTGCTCCAGAGGATGATCTCCTCGGCCATCCGGCTCAGGTCGACACCGATCATGGCCAGCACGAAGGCGGCCTCGGCGGCGAAGTCCCGCGACGAGGTCGCGTCGATCGAATTGGCCGCGGACGCGGTGAAGTCCAGCTCGGCGGCGATCTGCTCGGGATCGAGACCCAGCGAGGAACCGGCCAGCGCGCCGGAACCGTACGGCGAGATGGCGGCGCGCTTGTCGAAGTCGCGCAGGCGTTCCAGGTCACGCAGCAGCGGCTGCGCGTGCGCGAGCAGGTGGTGCGCGAGCAGCACCGGCTGGGCGGCCTGCAGATGAGTCTTGCCCGGCATCACGGCGTCCGGGTGCGCGGCGGCCTGGGCCACGAGCGCGTCGACCACATCGAGCACACCCGCCGCGACGCGACGCACACCGTCACGCAGCCACATCCGGAACAGTGTGGCCACCTGGTCGTTGCGCGAACGTCCCGCCCGCAGCCGTCCACCGAGCTCGGTACCGACCCGCTCGATCAGGCCGCGCTCGAGCGCACCGTGCACGTCCTCGTCGGACTCGGCGGGACCGAAAGCGCCCGAGGCGACATCCGCGGCGAGGGCATCGAGGCCGGCCAGCATGGCGGTGAGATCTTCGGCGGACAGCAGGTCGGCCTTGTGCAGCACACGGGCATGCGCCTTGGAGGCGCGGATGTCGTAGGGAGCCAGCGCCCAGTCGAAGTGGGTCGACTTGCTCAGCGCCGCCATCGCCTCGGCGGGCCCGGACGCGAATCGCCCGCCCCAGAGGGCACCTTCGTTGGTTCCACTGCGGGTCATCGTGTGCCCTCTCCTGAGTTTCGTACGCAATGGCGGTCACGGCGCAGACGAACCGAGCCTAGGTCGCCGCCTGATCGAGCCTAGGTCGCCGCCTGATCTAGCAAGAACATGGGTAACTCACCGGGGACGCCCGCAACAGCACCACCGCAGTGGGCGAGCCCGGTGAACGACTCAGTGATCTCCCCACGACCGGCAGAAGTCGCGGGGAGGCGGGTCAGCAGAAGTCGCGGGGAGGCGGGTCAGCAGAAGTCGCGGGGAGGCGGGTCGGTCAGCTGAGGTCGCGGCGGGCGGCGACCTTGGAGGACAGGCCGTGGATCTGGACGAAGCCCTTGGCCAGGGACTGGTCGAAGGTGTCTCCCTCGTCGTAGGTGGCCAGGTTGAAGTCGTAGAGCGACTGCTCGGAGCGGCGGCCGTTGACGACGGCCGAACCGCCGTGCAGCACCATCCGGATGTCGCCGGTGACCTTCTGCTGGGTGTCCTGCACGAAGGCGTCCAGGGCGCGCTTGAGCGGGGAGTACCACAGGCCGTCGTAGGCCAGCTCGGCCCAGCGCTGCTCGACCTGACGCTTGTAGCGGCCCAGCTCGCGCTCGACGGTGACGTTCTCCAGCGCCTGGTGCGCGGTGATCAGCGCGATGGCGCCGGGCGCCTCGTAGATCTCGCGGCTCTTGATGCCGACGAGCCGGTCCTCGACCATGTCGAGGCGGCCGACACCCTGGCGACCGGCGCGGGTGTTCATCTCCTCGATGGCCTGCAGCACGGTGACGGGCTTGCCGTCGATGGCGACCGGCACACCCTTGTCGAAGGTGACGATGACCTCGTCGGGCGCCTCGAAGTTCACCGTCGGGTCGGCGGTGTAGTCGTAGACGTCCTTGGTCGGCGCGTTCCACAGGTCCTCGAGGAACCCGGTCTCGACCGCGCGGCCCCACACGTTCTGGTCGATGGAGAACGGCGACTTCTTGGTGACGTTGATCGGCAGGTTGTTCTGCTCGGCGAAGGCGATGGCCTTCTCGCGGGTCCAGGCGTAGTCGCGGACCGGCGCGATGACCTCGAGATCGGGCGCGAGCGCGCCGATGCCGACCTCGAAGCGGACCTGGTCGTTGCCCTTGCCGGTGCACCCGTGCGAGACGGTGGTGGCGTTGTGGAACTTGGCGGCCTCGACCAGGTGCTTGACGATCAGCGGGCGGCTGATGGCCGACACGAGCGGGTACTGGCCCATGTACATGGCGTTGGCCTGGATGGTGGGCAGGCAGTACTCGTCGGCGAACTCGTCGCGCGCGTCGACCACGATGGCCTCCACGGCGCCGCAGTCCAGCGCGCGCTGTCGGATCGCGCTCATGTCCTCGCCGCCCTGGCCGAGGTCGATGGCCACGGCCACCACCTCGGAACCGGTCTCCTTCGCGATCCAGCTGATGGCGACGGAGGTGTCAAGCCCACCGGAGTAGGCGAGTACGACGCGATCGGACATGTCTGTTGTGCTCCTCGAAGTGTGTCTACGTCATCTGCACGGGCTGCTCTGAGCAGTATGGATGCTCCGGCCGCCGGTTCGGCTCGCGCCGCTGCTGCAAATGATTATGCACGATGATGCAATCTCATTCATAGCGGGGGTGGTCCGGCCTGTTCAGTTGCTCCAGCGACCCCAGCCACCAGCTGTGACCGGCCGAATGGCGCACTGGCCGCACCGGCGTGCGAAATCGCCATCCACCTGCGAAAACAAGAAGGAACACCTTGGCGGCGCACGGCATGTGTGAGACGCTGGTCACAGCATCTACCCACCGGTCGGGGTGAAGGAGCCACCATGCAGCAACTCCGTGATTTCGCCCAGGACAACTATGACCTGATCGGCACCGTCGTCGTCGGATTGGGAAATCTCAGTCTCGGCATCGCCAAGCTGGCCATCGACCTCGGGACGCCTATCCTGCAGAACTTCTTCGCCTGACCGTCGGGTCCGCTTCAGCACAGGGAGAACCACCTCATGATCGATTCGGTCCTGCAGTTCCTGTCCGATCACTACGAGTCCGGCGCCACCCTCGGCCTGCACATCGGCCAGGTCCTGTTCGAGCACGGCGCGCCGCTGACGCTCGCCATCCTGAATTTCCTCGCCTCTTGAGCCACCGAGGCCCACCGCGTGGGCCGCGCGTGTGGCACCCTGGGAGAGCACTATTCGGCTCGCCACACGTGAGGACGAACAAGATGCTCCAGCAGATCGCGCAGGAATTCTCCCTCCTCGGCAACAGCGTCCTCGATGTCGGGCGCGCCCTCGTCGCACTGGTCCAGAACATCATCGATGTCGCGACTCCCGACTACCCCGGTGGTGGTGGCGGCGGGGGCCAGTACCCGTTCAACTGAGCCGATCACCGCGGGTGGATCAGCCGGAAGGCCGCGGCAGCGTGCGCAGGAGCGCGCACACCGCCGGCCGCAGTCGGGTCGGCGGGAATCGTCGCGGGTCCGACAACACCATCCGGCCGAGCACCTCGGCGCATCCCATCGTCATGTGACCGATCAGTTCGACATCGACCTCGACCGGACCACCGCGCAGCCGTAGTCCGTCATCGAGCAAGGCGATGGCGCGGCCGACCATCTCGTCCCTGGCCGCGCCGAGCAGTTCCCGATAACTCGCCGGCGCGCCGTCGCCGGGCAGCAGGATCAACCGCCAGCGCGGCGGATCGGCGGCGACCGAGTCGAGGAACGCCATCATCGCGGCCACGAACTCCGCATCCGGATCGGTGCCGCCCAGATTCGCCGGCATCGCCGCGAGCACCTGCGCCATGCCGGCCGCGTGCTCGCGATGCAGCAGCGCCGCGACCAGTTCGGGCGCCGTCGGAAACATCGCGTAGAGGACCGGCTTGGCGACCCCGGCCTCTTGGGCGACAGCCTGCATGGTCAGCCGGGCCAGACCGTCCCTGGCCACCACCCCCAGTGCGGCGTCGAGCAGCTGCGTGCGCCGTTGCGCGGGCGGCAACCGGGGCGCGTTCGCTCGTCGCCGACGCCGCCCACCCGTCGAGATCTGCCACACGCCGCTCGACTTCCGCTGCACACTCACCCGGCGATCATGCCCGAAATCGAAGACAGCCGGGATGCTTCTTGCTACTGTCTCAGCCAGTTCGCTACCACCGCGTAGAAATTGTTTCCTACGCTTGCGTAGCTCGCTGGTCAGTTCTGGTCGCGCAGGTCGGCGGCCATCGAGAACCGAGGTGATCGTCATCGTCGCGTCGCGCGAAAAAGCCGCTGCACCAGCGGATCGTGAGCTCGTCATCGGGTTCGGGCTCCGCTGGTGGCGCGAGCATCCGCAGCGGTCGATCGAGACCGCGGGCAGGCAGGTCACCATGGCATGGCGGGCCACGGCAGAGCTGGTCCTCGCCGTGGTCCACCGGCGCTTTCCCCTGAAGGAGTTCCTGCGGCAGTGCTCCTTCATGGCAGGTGTCTCAGCCACTCCTACTCTGCTGGTCGCCATTCCGGTCGCGGTCGTGGTGTCCATCCAGGTCGGATCGCTGGTCGGCCAGGTCGGCGCGACCACCTTCATCGGCGCGGTCAACGGTCTCGGCATCATCCGGCAGGGCGCGCCGCTGGTCACCTCGTTGATGATCGCGGGCGCGGTCGGCTCGTCGATCTGCGCGGATCTGGGCTCACGCACCATCCGCGAGGAGATCGACGCGATGCGGGTGATGGGTGTCGACCCGGTGCGCAGGCTGGTCGCGCCGCGGCTGCTCGCGGCGGTGCTGGTGAGCATGCTGCTGTGCGGCTTCGTGGTGTTCATCGGCTTCGCCACCGGCTACGCGTTCAACGTCTTCATCCAGGACGGCACTCCCGGGTCTTACATCAGCACGTTCGCCTCGTTCGCCGTCGCGGGCGATCTGCTGGTGGCGATCGTGAAGGCGGCGGTGTTCGGCGCGCTCACCGCGATCATCGCCTGCGACGCGGGCCTGCACACCAAGGGCGGGCCCGGTGGGGTGGCGAACGCGGTGAACTCGGCGGTGGTCAGCTCGGCGATCGTGTTGTTCGCCGCCAACATCGCGCTCACCCAGATCTACAACACCGTGTTCCCGTCGAAGGTGCTCTGAGATGGCGGGCTACCTGCCGCCGGTGCTGCGGCCAGTGCGGGCGGTGCGGGCGGCGACCCGACCGGTGACGGAGGCGAACATCCGTCTGGGACACCAGGGGATGGTATTCCTCGAGGCACTGCTGGCGATCCCGTTCGTCCTCCGGCACTACCGCAAGGAAGTCGTCCGGCTGATCGTCGATGTCACCTGGGGCAACGGCGCACTGGTCGTGGGCGGCGGCACGGTCGGGGTGGTGCTGATCCTGTGCGGGTTCGGTGGCGTCACCGTCGGGATGGAATCGCACACCGCGCTGGATCTGCTCACGATGAGCCCGCTCACCGGCGCGATCTCCGGGTTCGCCACCACCCGCGAGCTCGCCCCGCTGCTGGCGACGATCGCGTTCGCCGCCCAGGCCGGCTGCCGGTTCACCGCCCAGATCGGTTCGATGCGGATCGCCGAGGAGATCGACGCACTCGAGTCGATGGCGATCCGGCCGCTGCCCTATCTGATCACCACTCGGATGCTGGCCGCAGCGGTGGCGATCCTGCCGCTGTACGCCATCGGCATGGCGACGGCCTACCTCACCACCAAGCTGACGGTGTTCTTCCTCGGCGGCACCGGGATCGGCACCTACGACCACTACTTCCACCAGTTCCTCGACCCGGGCGACATCGTCTACTCGGTGCTCAAGGCGGTGGCGTTCGTGCTGGTCGCCACCTTCATCCAGTGCCACTACGGCTATGTCGCCGCAGGCGGTCCCGAGGGTGTCGGCGTCGCGGCGGGGCACGCCATCAAGATGACGATCATCGTCGTCGTCTTCCTGAATCTGCTTCTCACCCTGGCGATCTGGGGCATCGACCCCGGCATCCGGATCTCGGGATAGGTGGTCGAGATGTATCCGGACCCCAGTGGACGCGGCTGGTCGCGGCGGCGGCTCGGCCTGGCCGGGGTGGCCATGGCGGTGAGCCTGTCGAGCGTGGTCGCCCTGCTCGGCCTGCGCTACGCCGGCTACTTCGACGATGCCGTCGCGGTGACCGCGCGGATGACCAGCACCGGTGACGGTCTGCCCGCCCGCGCCGATGTGCGCTTCCGCGGAATGCTCGTCGGTGCGGTGTCGGGGGTGGAGATCGCGGAGAAGGGGCTGCGCCAGCGCGTCGAGCTGGCATTGGAACCGGCTGCCGCCGAGGCGATCCCGTCCTCGGTCACCGCCCGCGTGGTACCCGCCAACATCTTCGGAGTCTCCTCGATCGAGCTGGTCGACAACGGCGCGGCCCCGGCGCTGCGGGCCGGGGCGGTGATCGAGCAGGACACCAGCAGCGCGACCGTCGCGCTGCAGACCACGCTCACCACGTTGCGCGATGTCCTCGATCGCATCCAGCCCGCCAAGCTGGCCCGGGTCCTGGCGACCCTGGCCGACGCGCTCGACGGGGACGCCCGCCTGCCCGGTTCCACCATCGAACGCCTCGACGAGTGGATCACCGAGGTCCGCGCGCTGCCCGGAATCGGCGAGCTGCTGGGCGATCTGGGCGCTGCCGCGGCGGCGGTGAATCAGTCCGCGCCCGAACTCGTCGACGCCCTCGGCCGGTCGGTGCAGACCGCCCGCACGATCACCGATCGGCGCGCCCAGCTCATCGACCTGCTCACTACCGCGGGCACCGCCACCGCGGCGACTCAGGAGTTGTTCGCCCGCAATCCGGACGCGGGCAAGGAACTGGTGGTCGGCCTCGACGAGACGTTCGGCGCGCTGGCCGCCGACCCCTCGGCGCTCACCGACACGATCAGGGGATTGAACACCTCGCTGAACCGTCTGGCGTCGGTGTTCAACTGGGGCCCGAGCAGGCAGATGCGCTGGAACGTGACGGTGTCGTTCACCCCGTTCCGCCAGTACACCGCGGCCGACTGTCCGCGCTACGGTCCACAGGCCGGGCCACGGTGTGACGGCCCCTCGGTGCCCGATGTTGCTGCGCCGCAGCAGTATCCGACGCAACTCATCCCCGGCTGGCTCTCGACGGCCGGTCCGGCACCGCTGCCGACGCCGCCCGGCCTGTCCGAGCTCTCGCTGCCCACGATTCCCGGCCTCATCCTGCCCACGATTCCCGGTCTGAGCCTGCCCACCATCCCCGGCCTCGTCATTCCCGGCGTCACCGCGCCGGCGAGTTCGGAGCCGGCAGTGCAGGACTCGCCCGCTCGGCCGATCTCGCTCGCCGGTTCCGATGCCGTCGCCGCCATCGTGGGCGGGCGCCCCAACACCACCCAGCTGCTGCTGCTCGGCCCGGTTCTCGCGGGGTCGACCGTGACCGTCACCCCGCCAGGAGGCCACTGAGATGCGCACGCGCACCACCTATCTCGGACTCGCCGTCTTCGTGACACTCTCGCTGATCGCGACCTACACGATCTGGTCGACCCTGCAGCGTGCGGTTCCCGGCGACACCCACCGCTACAGCGCGACCTTCACCGATGTGCTCGGCCTGCGCACCGGTGACGACGTGCGCATCGCCGGGGTGCGCGTGGGCCGGGTCGACGCGATCGAGCTGGTGGATCGTCGCCATGCCAGGGTGAGCCTGGCCGTGCAGTCCCGCCAGCGCCTGAGCACCACGACCAGGGCGCTCATCCGCTACCAGAACCTCATCGGTCAGCGGTACGTCGCGCTGGACGCGGGCGAGACACCCGGTGAGCCGCTGCCCGCCGACGGCGCGATTCCCCTGGAGCGCACCGAGTCCTCGTTCGACGTCTCGACCATGCTGTCCGGTTTCGAACCCCTGTTCGGCCTGCTGCAACCCGACGAGGTGAACTCGCTGTCCGAGACGCTCGTCCAAGCACTGCAGGGCGACGGCGTCTCGCTGTCGGCGCTGATCACCCAGGCCGCCGCGCTGGCGACCACCTTCGGCGAACGCGACGAGGTCCTCGGCGCGGTGATCGGCAACCTCAGCGACGTGATCGCGAGCCTCGCCCATCGCAGCGGCGAGCTGGAAACCCTGATCACGCAGTCGCGTGCCCTGGTCGCCGGCCTGTACGAACAGGGCACGCAGCTGGGCGACGCGGTCACCGGGATCGCCGTGTCGACGACGAAACTCACCGCGCTGATCGAGCAGGTGGCGCCCGGAATGGCGCGGGCGCAGGAACAGGCCGGCACCGGGGTGGAACTGCTGCTGGCCAACGGATCGCGGTTGGATCGTTCGGCCGTCGAACTCCCGCTGGTGCTGGCCGGCCTGGCCCGGATCAGCGGCAACGGAACCTATGTCAACGCCTACGTCTGCAGCCTGGACGTCTCGCTGTGGGGTGTGGCGCTCCCACCCGGTCTGTTCTCGCAGATCGGCGGCGACTCGCACTCGGAGGTGTGCCGATGATCAGGGACCTGATCGGCCGCGGGGTCGCCGCGGCAGGCGGGTCGACCGCGAACCGGAACCTGTGGCTCGGACTCGCCGCCGGTGCGGCGGTGGTCGCACTGGTCCTCGGCTCCGGGGTGCTCTCGCGCGCCGATCTCGGCACGGCCACCGTGCACGCCGAATTCGCCCAGGCCGCCGGGCTGCGCGCGGGCAACAGTGTCGACATCGCCGGAATCGAAGTCGGCACCGTGAAATCGGTGCGGCTGGAACGTGATCGGGTGGTGGTGGCGATGAGCGTGGACACCGAGGTCGAGCTCGGCCGGGACGCGAAGGCCGCGATCAAGATGTCGACCATTCTCGGCAAGATGCACATCGAACTCGATCCCGGGACCGGCACCGATCTCGATGGCGAACGGATCCCGTTGGCAGCCACCAGCGTTCCCTACAACCTGGCCAAGGTGGTGAACGATCCGAAGTACCGCAACTCCTTCGAACATCTCGAGCGGCTCGACCCGAACGCGTTGCGCGCGAGCCTGGACGCGGTGAGCGCGCAGATGGGCGATTCCCCGCAGCTCACCGCCCAGGCGCTCGACAGCGTCGGCGTGCTGGCCCGGGTCATCGCCACCCGCCGCGACGAGGTGGACCAGTTGCTCGGCAGCATGGACCAGGTCTCGAGCCTGATCGCCGACAACCAGAACAGCGTGCTGTTGCTGCTGACCAGGGGACAGGCCATCGGCGACGCGGTGGCCAAGCGCCGCGAACTGCTGCGTGAACTGCTCGACAATGTGGCCGCGGCCTCGAAGATCCTGCGGGACATGGGCGTCGACAACGGCGGCAGGCTCGGTCCGCTCATCCACAGTCTCAACACCATGTCCGAGGGCCTGGAGAAGAACCGGGACAATCTCGACGCGCTGTATCAGGTGATGCCGGTGACGGTGCGCCAGTTCAACAACGGCTTCGGACAGGGGCCGTACGGGGAGGTCTACATGCCGTGGTTGTTCCCGGACAACTGGTTGTGCCTGGCGCACGCGATCGCGGGATGCCGATGATGCGCAGAACTTTTCAGGTCCTCGCCCTGGTGATCCTGGCGGTGATCGGCGCTGGCTGCTCGTCGGTCCCGCTGTCGTTGCGCCCGGATTCGCTGCGGATCAGCGCGGATTTCGACAGTGCCGCCGGTCTTTTCGTCGGCAACGAGGTGTCGGTGCTCGGTGTGCCGGTGGGCCGGGTCGACGCGATCGAGCAACGTGGCTCGTTCGTGGAGGTGCGGATGACGATCGAGGGCGGCACCGAACTGCCCGCCGACGCCATGGCCGCGCTCGTCTCACCCCAGCTCATCACCAACCGGCACGTCGAACTCACCCCGGCCTACACCGGCGAGGGCCCGACCCTGACCGACGGCACGCACATTCCCCTGGCCCGCACCAGGACGCCGGTCGAACTCGACCGGATCCTGCGCAATTTCGAGCAGCTCGGCGCGGCGCTGAAAGGCGACGACACCGATGGTCCGATGGCCAGCCGGGTGTTGTTTCCGATGCTCGACGGCAACGGCGACCGGATCCGCGAGACCCTCGACGCGCTCGCCGGTGCCTTCGAGGTGACCCTGGCCAATCGCGACCAGATCACCAACACGGTGATCGAGCTGAACGAACTCACCGCCGTGGTCGCCGGCAATGACCAGACCGTGCGCGATTTCAGCGCCCGGCTCACCGAACTGGTCACCCTGCTCGCCGAACAGGCACCCGGGCTGGCCGCGGTGCTGGCGCAGGTGAACGACTTCATCGCCAACACCTCGACCGTCCTCGACGAGAACCGGGCGCCGCTCACCGACGCGGTGCGGCGGCTGGTCGGTATCACCGGGCAGATGCGGGACAACGCCCGCGGGCTCACCGAGATCGTCGATGTCGCGCCGCTGCTGTTCGAGAACCTCACCCGCTCGGTCAGCCCCGAGCATCAGGCGCTGCGCCTGCATCTGCTCACCGACAAGTCGTTGCTGGACAACGAGATCCTGTCGCTGCTGTGCGAACGCGTCGCGCTGCGGGCCGACGGGTGCCGCACCGGCAAGCTGATGGATTTCGGCCCCGACTTCGGGCTGACCGCCGCGCTGCTGGGACTCACCGCATGAGCCGCGCCGCCCGCCTGGTCCTGTCGGTGGTCACCGTGTTCGGCGTGGCCTCCTGCGCGGTGACCGTCGACAACGTGCCACTGCCGCGCCCGGGCGTCGACGGGCCGTCCTATCGCCTGCACGCGGTGTTCGACAACGCGCTCAATCTGCCGGAACGGGCCAGGGTCAAGATCGGCGGCACCGACATCGGCGTGGTGACCGGCATCGACACCACGGATTTCCTGGCCGAGGTCGAACTCGAGGTGCGCCGCGACATCGCGCTGCCGCGCGGCACCCGTGCCGAACTGCGCCAGGCCACCCCGCTGGGCGACATCCACGTCGCGGTCACCCTGCCCGAGCATCGGCCGGGCACGCCGCTGCTGTCCGACGGCGACATCATCGACCGCGAACACACCTCGGCCGGCGCCTCGGTGGAGGAGTTGATGATGGCGATGTCGATGCTGCTCGACGGCGGTGCGATGAACCAGGTCGCCCGCATCACCTCGGAATTGAACGCGATCGTCGGTGGTCGCGGACCGCAGCTGTCGCATCTGCTGACCGAACTGACCGCCGTGCTGAGCGCGCTGAATCAGCGCACCGACCAGATCGATTCGGTGCTGCACGGCCTCGACGGACTCACCTCGACGCTGCGTGCCCGCAAGGCAGAACTGGGGCAGGTCGCCGACACCTTCCCCGAGTTGATCTCGGTGATCGCGGAGAACAACCGCGCCATCACCGATCTCACCACGCAGGTCGCCACAGTGACCGCCGCGCTGGGTGATTTCACCTCCACCACCGGCCCGGAATTCCTCAGCCTGTTCGACAGCGTGCAGGCCCTGATGACGGGGTTCACCCAGATGGGCGACGATCTCGCGGGCACACTCGACACGTTCAACGCGCTCTCCCCCGCCGTGCAGGCCAGCACGCGGGGGTCGAGCCTGGCGGTCGCGGCGACGATCTCCTACCTCGATATCGGCGCACTCACCGATCCGGCCGGTAGCCGGATGCCCGATGGCACTGACGCGACGGCCTTCGTGGGCAGTCTGGCGCAGGTGCTCGCCCGGGTGCTCGGGCGGTTGCAGGGAGGTCCGCGATGATCGATCGTCTGGCTGGGATCGTCGTCCGCCTCGCCCGCTGGGCGCATCGGTTCCGCACCGTGTTCGCCATGGTCGGGATGGTCGGACTGCTGCTGGTCGGCTCCGGATACATCGCCGTCGATGTCGTCGGGGTGCGGCCGCTGAGCACGACCTACACCGTGCAGGTACGGCTGGACAGCTCCGGCGGACTGCTGCCGCACAGCAATGTCACCGTGCGCGGCGTGCGTGTGGGTACGGTGCGCTCCCTCGGTCTCGACGACGAGGGTATTCGCGCCGAGGCCGAAATCGACAGTGCGGCCAGGATTCCGGTCGCCTCGCTGGTGGCGGTGGGGCGGCTGTCGGCAGCGGGTGAACAATATCTGGACTTCCGGCCCGAAACCGGTGACGGGCCCTATCTCGTCGACGGCGCGGTGGTGTCGGCGGATCAGGTGAGCACCCCGGTCACCATCGACTCGTTCCTGTCGAACACCGGCGCGCTGGTCGCCGGGATGAATCCGGAGCGGCTCACGGTGATCGTCGACGAACTCGATCGCGCCCTGGGTGGCGGGCCCGATGTGCTGCGGTCGGTGATCAGCGGGCTCAGTCAGGCGATGGCCGGGCTGACCGGGCTGCTCCCGCAGACCAGCGAGCTCCTGCGCAATCTGCGGGTCATCGCCGAGACGACCAGCCACGCCCAACCCGACCTCGCCACCCTCGTGCGTGGTTCGGGCACGCTGTTCGACCAGATGACCGCCGCCGACCAGGAGGTGCGCGAACTGCTCGAACTGGGTCCGGGCCGGCTCGCCACGCTGGGCGGGGTCCTCACCGAGACCACCGATCCGCTGACCGATCTGGTCACCAATTTCGTCGCCATCACCCGCGCCGCTCGGCTGCGCACACCCGCGATGACGGCACTGTTCCCCGCCCTCCGAACCGGCGTGGTGGCGATCGGAGTTCCGGCCCACGGCAACGCTTTCCACACCATGGCCGAGGCGTGGCCGCGACCCACCTGCGAGTACGAGACCATTCCGGTCTCCCCCGCCGAGGTCTCCGACGGACGCAGCCGTCTCTACAACTACTGCGTCACCAGCCATCCCGAACTCCAGATCCGTGGTTCGGCGAACGCGCCGCGCCCGGCGGGACCTGACAACGGATCGGGTCCGCCGCCAGGTGTCACCGGCGACGAACTCTCGATTCCCCTGCCCGCCGAATAGATTCCGTGAGGACCTGACGATGACCACCGAGCCCGAGCCCACCGACGAGACCGCGCCCGCACCGGATCGCCGACTCTCGTTCGGCCGCACCGCGATCGCGCTCGGTGCCGCGATCACCCTCGCCGCCGTCGCCACCGCGACCTGGTTCGCCGTGGACAACCACGACCTGCGCGCCCGCGAGCAGGCCCGCGCCGCCGCCCATCAGGCCGCCTGCGCCTATGCCCCGGTCCTGGCCCGGTACGACGCCACCGATCTCGACACCTATTTCGCCGCCGTCCTCGCCGGTGCCACCGATGACTGGAAGACCGAATTCGACGCCACCAGCGGGGATCTGCGCGAGGTGCTCACCCAGGGACAGGTGGTCTCCACCGTGGGCACCGTCTGGTGCGCCATCGAATCCGCCGACGAGACGACCGCCGAGGCCGTCGCCGTCATCAACCAGACCATCACCAGTCTCGGCACCGGGGGCGAACCGGCGCCCGGCCAGCTCTCGGTGTCGTTGTCGCTGCGCAAGGACGCCGACCGCTGGCTGGTCAGCAAGATCAGCTCCCCCATGCTCGCCTCCTAGTCGACAGGACATTCGGTGACCGATCGAACCACCCTTCCCCGCACTGATTCCGGCCTGCTCCGTGACGCGTTGCGCACGCCCGCCGCGCGTCGCGCCCGTCGCCGGGCCGAGCGCCTGGCGAGTGTGTTCGCCGGGCGGCTGCGCCTGGCCGTCGTGGCCGGGCTCGCGTTGACGATCGCGGCCGTCACCGGGCTCGTCGGCGCGGTGTTCGCCCTGGCCGCGCTGGTCCGTGGGCTCGAACAGGTGCTGCCGACCTGGGCGGCCTATGCCGCGACCGCCGCGCTCCTGTTGACCTGCGCGGCGATCGCGGTCGGAGCATGCGCGTGGACGCTGCTGCGGGCCACCGGCCCGGCCGGCCGCTGAGCCGACGGTTTCGCATTAATTGACCATATGGTAATTTCCGTATTGGTCAATTGAGTACGTGGCACAACGGTGTGCCACCAGCGAAAGGTGTAGGTTCCGCCATGTCGATGACGACCTCACTGCTCCACGGCGTCCAGCGCGCCGCCTCGGGCACCCATGCGCTCTCGGGCACCCCGTTCGACCCCGCGACGCCGTTTCACCCGCCGCGCGGGCGGTACAGCACCGTCCATTACGGACTCATGTTCCCCGACCTGCCCGCGCCGTTGAACTTCCTCGACTTCATCACCGTCATCGGGCAGCCGAAAATCGGGATCTGGCGCAACGACCACCTCATCGAGACCTCGGCCGCCGACACCGCCTGCCTGCTGGCGGGCGCCGGAGTCCAGTTCCCGCACCAGTTCCGCGGCTACCGGGTCTCGCGCCAGCTCGAACTCGCCGAGGACGGCAGCGCGCTGCGCTTCGGCGACGAGTTCCGGTTCGAGGGCAGCTATCCGAATTACGCCGTCACCTATCGGAATCCGGAGTTCACGGTCGATCTCGAGGTGCGTGCCACCGACAAGGTGGCGCACTTCGCGAAGCTGCGCGGCGGGCTCTACGACCACTGGTCACTGCTGTGCGACTACACGGGCACCGTCGCGCACCAGGGCACCCGTTACGAGCTCGCGGGCCTGAGCACCCTCGAATACGCCCGCGCCGTCGCGGTCGACCTGCGGTTCGCGTTCTTCACCTATCAGATCATCAATCTCGACGCCGACACCCAGGTGCTGATGGTGGAATTGCTCGGACCGCTGGGGGTGCCCGTGCAGCGCGCGGTCTACCTGCGGTCGCGCCACGACCACGGCGGTGTCTTCGAAGACGGCTTCCGTTTCGATGTCACCCGACTGGAACCCTCGGCTCGACGGACCCCCAACGGTCGCGAGATGCGTCTGGGCACCGAATTCTCCTGGGCCGTCGACGACAACGACGGCAACGAGCTGATCCACATCGATGCCGTGGTCAACGACGACTACGTCTACGGCATGGCCGGCGGATATGTGGGCAGCTACCGCTACACCGGATCGTTTCGCGGGCGGCCGATCACCGGCACCGGGTACGTCGAATACGTCGGCACCCGCTGACCTCGATCACTCGGCGGCGGACACTTTGCCGAACAGCGCCGACATCAGCCGGCCGCTGCGCGCGACCATCGCCTCGGCGGTCTCCTCCGGATGGCGCGCCCACCAGGCGACCAGCGCCGACACGATGCCCATCCACACCTCGGTCAGCGCGGACAGATCCACCGGATCGGTGACACCGCGCGCACCGAGCACCGTGCTCGCGCCCCGCGCGGCCTGCCCGGCGATCCGCTTACGCGCGGCACGGGCGGCCTCGGCGGCCACCCCATCGGCCGGATGCGAGGTGTCGGACAGGATGTTCCAGTGATACGGCCGGTCGGCGAGCGCACCGAAGATCGCCGCCAGCGTGCGCTCGGCCATCTGCATGTCGGGCGGACCGTCGAGCACCGGCTCGATGGCCCCGCACACCGCCTCGGCGGCCCGCTCGACACACGCCACATACAACCCATCCTTGGTCCGGAAGTAGTTGTACACCAGCGGTTTCGACACCCCGGCCAGCTCGGCCACCCGCCCCACCGACAGCCCCGCGTACCCCACATGCCCGATGTGCTCACCCGCCACATCGAGGATCTGGCGCTCCCGCTCCGCGCGCGGCACCCCTTTGGTCCCGGCAGTGCTCACCGCATCATCCGTTCCTCGACCAACAATTGACGAATAGTCTCGATTCGGTAATTTACCAAATGGTCATGCGGCGCGGGCGCGGATAGCCCCGCCGAACCGCCAGGATCGCGTCGGCCTGCCAGATCCATTCCTGGCAGGCCGCGAGACCTCAGGCGAGGCCCTCGATCTTGGCCGCCAGTTCGGCGCCGGTGAGGGGTTCGCGGGCGATGACGGCGATGGTGTCATCGCCGGCGATGGTGCCGACGATGTAGGGCAGGGCGGCACGGTCGAGGGCGCTGGCCAGGAAGTGGGCAGCGCCGGGTGGGGTGCGCAGAACCGCGAGGTTGCCGCTGGCGTCGGTGGAGACGAGCAGGTCGCCGAGGAGTTTGGAGAGGCGGCCGGTGCCGCCGGTGACGCCGCGGACGGGGCTGCCGTCCTCGGGGACGATGTAGACGCCCGCGCCACCGTCGGCGGCGCGCAACTTCACCGCGCCGAGTTCGTCGAGGTCACGCGAGAGGGTGGCCTGGGTGGTCTCGATGCCCTCGGCCGAAAGGAGCGCGGCGAGCTCGGTCTGACTGCGGACCGAGTGCGCCGACAGCAACTCCACGATCCGGGACTGACGGCCTGCGCGGGTGCGGGCGATGGCGGGCGCGCTCTTGTCCGGCGCGCTCATGCCTGCGCCTCGCCGGCGCTCGGCTCCGGCACGGGCGCGTAGGCGGCTGTGCTGTCGGGCCGCTCGCTCGGCTCGCTCATCGCCCGACCTCCACGCGGGCCCCGGTTCGCGGTCTCACGCGGCGGCTTTCGCGAGCAGCCAGACCAGCAGCGCCTTCTGGGCGTGCAGTCTGTTCTCGGCCTCGTCCCAGACCACGCTGTGCGGGCCGTCGAGCACCTCGTCGGTGATCTCCTCGCCGCGGTGCGCCGGCAAGCAGTGCAGCACAATGGCTTCCGGATCGGCGTGGCCGAGCAGCGCGGTGTCGAGCTGGAAGGGGCGGAACGGGCCGACGCGGTCGAGGCCGTCGTCCTCCTGGCCCATGGAGGTCCAGGTGTCGGTGACGAGCACATCGGCGCCGCGCGCGCCGACGACCGGGTCACCGGTGACCGACACCGTCGCACCGGTTTCCGCGGCGCGCTTGGCGGCGGCGTCGAGGATCCAGGGCAGCGGCTCGAATCCGGCGGGCGCGGCCACGGTCACGTTCATCCCGGCCGTCACACCACCGAGCAGCAGCGAGTGCGCCATGTTGTTGGCGCCGTCGCCGAAGTAGGTGAGGTTCAGGCCGTTCAGCGCGCCCTTGCGCTCGGCGATGGTCTGCAGGTCGGCGAGCACCTGACACGGGTGGAACTCGTTGGACAGCGCGTTCACCACGGGAACCGTTGCGGTGGAAGACATCTCGTCGAGGCGGGACTGTTCGAAGGTCCGCCAGACGATGGCGTCGACATAGCGCGAGAGCACACTGCCGGTGTCGCCGAGGGTCTCCTCCCGGCCCAGCTGGGTGTCACGGCCGTCGACGACAACCGCGTGCCCGCCGAGCTGGGCGATGCCGAGTTCGAAGGAGAACCGGGTGCGGGTCGAGTTCTTCTCGAAGATCACCCCGACCCCGCGCGGCCCGTCCAGCGGCCGGTGGGCGAACGGGCTCTTCTTCAATTCCGCGGCGAGGGCGAGGATTTCGGCCTGTTCGGCCTGGGTCACATCGTCGTCGCGGAGAAAGTGGCGCAGGCTCACTTGGTCGCTCCCTTGGCATCGGCGGCGGCCTTGTCGAGGATCTCGGGCAGGTCGGCGAGGAAATTGTCGGCCTGGGTCTCGGTGAGGACCAGGGGCGGCGCCAGCCGGATCACGTCGGGCTTGGCGGGGTTGAGCAGGTATCCGGCCTCGCGCGCCCGTGCGTCGACGTGGGCGGAGATGTTGTCGCGCAACACGATACCGATGAGCAGACCGGCGCCGCGCACGTGATCGATCTCGGGATGCTCGAGCAGGGCGATGCCGTCGCTGAGCTTCTTGCCGACCCGTTCCACATGGGTGAGCAGGTCTTCGGAGTCGATCGTGCGCAGCACCGCCAGCGCCGCGGCGGCGCAGACGGGATTGCCGCCGAAGGTGGTGCCGTGCAGGCCGGGGGTGAGCAGTTCGGCCGCGCGTCCCTGCGCGAGCACGGCGCCGATCGGCAGGCCACCACCGAGGCCCTTGGCCAAGGTGATCGCGTCGGGCACGATGCCCGCCGCCTGGTGCGCGAAAAACGTGCCGGTGCGGCCGATTCCGGTCTGCACCTCGTCGAGGATGAGCAGTGCGCCCGCCCGCGAGGTGATCTCACGGGCCTTGGCCAGGTAGTCGAACGGCGGGACGACCACGCCGCTCTCACCCATCATCGGTTCGAGGAACACGGCGGCGGTGTCGGAGTCGACGACGGCTTCCAGTGCGGCGGCGTCACCGTAGGGCACATGCACGACGCCGGGCGGCATCGGCTCGAAGGGCTCGCGCTTGGCGGCCTGGCCGGTGAGCGCCAGCGCGCCCATGGTGCGGCCGTGGAAGGCCTCCTCGGCGGCGACGATCTTGCCGCGCCCGGTGAGCCGGGCGATCTTGAAGGCGGCCTCGTTGGCCTCGGTGCCGGAGTTGCAGAAGAACGCCTTGCCCTCGCCGTCACCGAAGTGGGCGAGCAGCTTCTCGGCCAGCTCGATCACCGGTTCGCTGGCGTAGAGGTTCGACACGTGGCCGAGGGTGCCCAGCTGCTGGGTGACCGCCTCCAGGATGGCGGGGTGGGCGTGGCCGAGACTGTTGACCGCGATGCCGCCGAGGAAATCGAGGTAGCGCTTGCCGTCGGCGTCGTAGACGACGGCACCGGCTCCGCGCACCAGCGCGACCTTCGGGGTGCCGTAGTTGTCCATCATCGCGGCCGACCACCGCTGCTGCAGTTTCGCTACTTCGCTCATGATTGTGTTCCATCCGGTGACCCGGCGGGGGTCACCATGGTTCCGATTCCTTCTCCGGTGAACAGCTCCAACAGGACCGAGTGCGGGACGCGCCCGTCGATCACGTGGGCGCTGGGCACCCCGCCCCGCACCGCGCGCAGGCAGGCTTCCATCTTGGGCACCATGCCCGCATCCAGGCGCGGCAGCAACTCCGCGAGGGCGACCGCGTCGATCTCGCTGGTCAGCGAGGAACGGTCGGGCCAGTCGGTGTAGAGGCCCTCGACGTCGGTGAGGGCGACGAGTTTCTCCGCGCCGATGCCCTCGGCCAGCGCGGCCGCCGCGGTGTCGGCGTTGATGTTGTGCACCACGCCGTCGGCGTCAGGGGCGATGGTGGAGACCACCGGGATGCGGCCGGCGTCGATCAGGTCGAGCACGGCGCCGGGGTTGACCTCGGTGACGTCGCCGACCAGGCCGATGTCGGTGGCCGCGCCGTCGACCGTGACGGTGCGGCGGGTGGCGGTGAACAGGTGCGCGTCCTCGCCGGAGATGCCGACCGCGTAGGGACCGTGGGCATTGATCAGGCCGACGAGTTCCCGTCCGACCTGGCCGAACAGCACCATCCGGACCACGTCCATCACCTCGGGGGTGGTGACGCGGAAGCCGCCGCGGAACTCGCCTGCCATGCCGAGCCGTTTCAGCATGGCGGTGATCTGCGGGCCACCGCCGTGCACGACCACCGGGTGCACGCCGACGGTGCGCAGGAAGGCCATGTCGGCGGCGAAGGCGGCCTTGAGTTCGTCGTCGATCATGGCGTTGCCGCCGTACTTCACGACGACGACCTTGTCGCGGAACTTCTGCAGCCAGGGCAGCGCGTCGGCCAGGACATGCGCCTTGTCCAGGGCCGAAAGGCTGTGCACCACACTGCGGCTCATGAGCTGTACGCCGAGTTCTCTTCGACGTAGGCGTGCGAGAGGTCGGTGGTGCGCACCATGGCGGTGCCCTCGCCGACATTCAGTTCGATCAGCACGTCGATGTCCTCGCCGGACAGATCGACCTCGCGCGCGCCCGGCGCGCCGACGCTGTCGACGCAGACCGGATTGCCGTTGAACGACACCGCGATCCGGTTCGGGTCCAGCGTCACCGGGGCGATACCGACAGCGGCCAACACCCGGCCCCAGTTCGGATCGGAGCCGAACAGCGCGGTCTTGACCAGGCTGTCGCGAGCCACCGCGCGGGCGGCGGTGAGTGCCTCGTCCTCGGTGACGGCGCCGGTGACGGTGATCTGGACCCGCTTGGTGACGCCCTCGGCGTCGGCCATCAGCTGGGCGGCCAGGTCGTCGCAGACGGTGAACACCGCGGCGTCGAGGTCCTCCTGCGACGGGGTGACCCCGCTGGCGCCGTTGGCCAGCAGCAGCACGGTGTCGTTGGTGGAGCAGGAGCCATCCACATCGAGCCGGTCGAAAGTGTATTTCGTGGCCTTGCGCAGCGCCTGGTCGAGCTGCTCGGGCGTGGCGACCGCGTCGGTGGTGAGCACGACGAGCATGGTGGCCAGCGACGGCGCGAGCATGCCCGCGCCCTTGGCCATGCCGCCCACGTTCCACTTGTCCTCGTGGTGGAAGGCCGATTCCTTGGGCACGGTGTCGGTGGTCATGATGGCGTGGGCAGCGTCGGAACCGCCCGACATGCCGCCGCCCATCTCGTGCACGATCTCGGTGATCGCGGGGATCAGCTTGTCCATCGGCAGCCGATCACCGATCAGGCCGGTGGAGCAGACCGCGATCTCGCCCGCGCCGGTCTCGGTACCCCAATTGCTCAGTGCCGCGGCGAGTTCCTCGGCGGTCTTGTGGGTGTCCTGGAAGCCACCGTGGCCGGTGCAGGCGTTGGCGCCGCCGGAGTTCAGGATCACCGCGCGCACGTGGCCGGACTTCAGCACCTGCTGTGACCACAGCACCGGTGCGGCCTTCACCTTGTTGCTGGTGAACACACCCGCGGCGGCGTATTCGGGGCCCTCGTTGAGGACCAGGGCCAGATCGGGCTTGCCGCTGGCCTTGAGACCGGCCGCGATGCCCGCCGCGCGGAAGCCGAGCGGGGCGGTGACGCCCTGGGTGTGGATCAGTTTGCCATGGTCCGGCGTCTGCGGATCAGGGGTCGTCACGGTGCCACTCCTACGGTGGAAAGTCCTGCGGTCTCGTCGAATCCGACGGCCAGATTCATCGATTGCACCGCGGCGCCCGCGGTGCCTTTGGTCAGGTTGTCGATCGCGCCGATCACCACGAGCAGGCCCGCGTCGGCGTCGATGGCGACCTGGAGGGTGACGGCGTTGGAGCCGAGGACCGAACCGGTCTGCGGCAGTACGCCTTCGGGGAGCAGGTGCACGAAAGGCTCGTCGGCGTAGGCCTTCTCGTAGACGGCACGGGCTTCGGCGAGGTCGACCTTGACCGGGGCGGTGCAGGTCGCCAGGATGCCGCGCGGCATCGGGGCCAGCACGGGGGTGAACGACACCGAGACCTCGACGCCACCGGCCGCGGTCAGGTTCTGCGCGATTTCGGGGGTGTGCCGGTGCGCGCCCGCGATGCCGTAGGCACGCACGCTGCCCATCACCTCGGAGCCGAGCAGGGCGACATCGAGCTTGCGGCCCGCGCCCGAGGCGCCGCTCACGGCGACCACGTGCACGTTCGGCTCGACGATTCCCGCCGCGATCGCCGGTGCCAGCGCCAGGCTGGACACGGTCGGGTAGCAGCCGGGCACCGCGATGCGCCGGGCACCGGTGAGCCGCTCGCGCGCGCCGGGGAGTTCGGGCAGGCCGTAGGGCCAGCTGCCCGCATGGGCGCTGCCGTAGTACTTCTCCCAGACGGTCGGGTCGGTGAGCCGGAAGTCGGCACCGCAGTCGATGACCACCGTCGACTCGGGCAGCGCCTGGGCGATGGCGGCGGACTGGCCGTGCGGCAGGCCGAGGAAGACGATGTCGTGCCCGGCCAGGGTCTCGGGAGTGGTGGCCTCGAGGAGGCGGTCGGCCAGCGGCAGCAGATGCGGCTGCAGCGCACCGAGGGCGGTGCCCGCGTTGGCACCGGCGGTCAGCGCCCCGATCTCGAGGCGCCCGCGTCGGTATTCGGGGTGGGCCAGGAGCAGGCGCAACACCTCGCCACCGGCATAACCACTCGCACCGGCAACCGCCACCCGCAACGCGGGTCCCGAAGACTTCTCGGACGAATCAACCATGTGATGATTATGCACGACTATGCAAGCTCATTCATGAGCAGCCCCGAAACAGGCCCTGCTTTCCAGGAAACCGCAGCTCAACGCGCTCAATCACACATCTCGGTCACTCCGCCTGCGCGGACCCATCGTCAACGATGTCGATCTCGGGCTGTGCTGGGGCCGTACCGGCGCTCTCGGGATCGAAGTACATGTCCGTAGCCCACCGCGAACGCGGAGCCGACGACGACAGCAGATGCGTGTAGGTGTTCAAGGTAATCAACGGGTCCTCATGCCCCAGCGCATCGGCCAGCTCCTTCACCGACACACTCCCGGCCAACTGCTGGCTAGCAGTACACGTGCCGCAACGCGTGCACCCCGTCCAACTGCCGCCGCTGCGCCAAGCCCGCCGCCTCGAACGCCTTCGCCCACGGACCCTCCGAAAAGCGGCTCGCGTACCACGGCTCCTCGTCTGTGCGAACAATCGACAACCGCACCGTCGTCGCACCCCTGTCCAGCGTGTTCCACGGCAGCGTCACCGAAACGGGCGAGCACTTTGCCACATGCTCGTCAATGCGCCGCAACTGCCACTTCGACAACGGCACCTGCCGCGTCCTACTTCCCTTCGGCAACGCGAACACCGTGCCACCAGTCGGGCACTTGGTCTGCCGGGTCACCGACAGCATCATCGATCGCCGATCAACATCGTCCGGCGAAGGCCCCTGCGAGTGCGACATCTACCCGGCTCCGCGAATGGCTCTGCCTCGAACAACAACTCACCGACGACGCCGCAGCCCGCGGCCGGGCCCGTGAAGTCGAGCGCCACCAGCGCCCCGCCAACCGACTACGCGCGCTCCTAGAAGAACTCAGAGAACCGGAAGACGCACCCGCTGACGAGTGATCGTCATGTCGGCGCTGGCCGACGCGCTACGGTTCCACCGTGATCGATGAGGCAGGTCTCCGGTTGGGAACACAGGCCGTGCGGCGGCTGGCGCAGCTGGGCTGCTGCCAGATCGAGCAAGGGCTGACTGAGGCGGAGTTCGACCGCATCGAGCACGAATACCAATTCGAGTTCGCCGACGACCACCGAGCATTCCTTGCGGCCGGACTGCCAGTACACGAACCACGGGAAGAGGAACCGGGCACCAGCTACGCGTGGGAAAGACCTTGGCCAGACTGGCGCAACGGCGATCCCGACGAACTCCGTCGGCAGCTCAACTGGCCGATCGATTTCCTGCTGCAGGACGTTCAACACGGACACTGGCCACCGGCCTGGGGCGAGCAGCCGGACAGCAACCAGGGAGCCGTCGACAAGGCACGGGTGCAACTGGCCGATGTGCCCACCATGGTCCCGGTCTATGCGCACAGATTTCTGCCCGCAGGTCGCGCCACCTTCGGTCACCCGGTCCTGTCGATGCGAGGTCGGGACATCATCTACTACGGCGCCGACCTGCTCGACTACATCAACCAGGAGTTCGAGGAACCCCGGCCCGAGCACCCCGAAGACTGGCCGCCCCAAGCCACCGTGCCGTTCTGGCGCGACTACCTCTGAAGCGCAGGCCGTGATGTCGTATGACTCGCCACCCGGGACGAGGCAGCTGTCCGCGCCGTGGGTCGCCACAACGACACGCCCGGGATGCAACCAGCACGGGCCCTTTTTCGAGCTCCCGAACGAGCCCGACCAGGCCAAGAGTGTCCAGATAAACAACGTAGAGCCGGTCACGGGACTGCGGGACACCGAAGACAATGCTGTCCAGGCGCAGTTCCACGTACCGGTAGCCGAGGTTGTCGAACTGCCGCAACCACCACCTGTAGGTTGTTCCGTCACCGACCTTTGTGCGGTGGTTCATGAGCAGGTCGGGCTTCTGTGGCGGTCGTCGGCTCCGTGGGCGCGATCAGGCGGGCGATCAGGGGAAACACCAGAACGGTGGTCGCACCGGCGGCGACGAGGGTCGAGCCGACATCGGAGCTCATCAGGCCCGCACCGGTGGCGACCTGGGTCACCGCGACGATGACCGGCAGGCCGGTGGCGCAGTACAGCGCCAGCTGGGCGCGTTCGCGGGGATGCTCGAGGTTGCTTCCGTGCGGCACGAACCGCTCGCTCAGCCACACCGGCAGCCCGCGGGCCAGGGCGATCGCCGCGACGAAGCCGAGCCACAGGACCGGATCGCCCGCGACCGCCGACACGTCGATGCTCATCCCGGAGACCACGAAGAAGACCGGGATCAGCAGCCCGAACCCGATCGCCTCCAGCGAACTGTCCACGTCCGGATGACCGGCGGCGATGAGTCTGCGCAAGATCATGCCCGCGGCGAACGCGCCGAGCACGACGTCGAGATCGAACTCCGCCGCCAGCACCATGAGCACGAGCAGCAGCAGGATCACCCCGCGCACCGGCAGCTGCGCGGTGCTGCCGCCGAGGCGTTCCAGTGCCCCGCCGAGGTCCGGGATCCGGGTGAACAGCCGCTCGGGCACCGCGCCGATCAACAGTGCCGCCAGCACGAACAGCACCACGACCACGATCGCGGACACCACGTCTCGGGTGGTGAGCAGCACCGACATGGCCACGATCGGTCCCAGCTCGCCCACCGCGCCGTGTGCCAGCACCGCCCGGCCCAGCGGCTGGTCGAGGACGCCGACCTGCTTGATGATCGGCAGCAGGGTGCCGAGCGCGGTCGAGGTCATCGCGATGGCGACCGCGATCTTCGTCCCCGCCGATGTCTCCCAGGCGAGCACGGTCACCAAGGCCAGCGCCAGGACCAGGCAGATGAACCACACCGTCCAGGCGGCACGACCCGATCGGCCGCGCAGCAGCCGGGGATCGAGTTCGTATCCGGCCAGCAGGAACAGCATGCCGAGCCCGAGCTCACTGATCAGGTCGACGCCGCCCTCGGAGCCCGCCAGCCCCAGCGCGAACGGCCCGAGCACCGTCCCCGCGACCAGCAGCAACACCACATCCGGCACATACCCGCGCAGCGATCGCGACACGATCGGCGCCGCCACCGCGACGAGCGCGATCCAGAACAGCGACACGATCGGCGACGGTCCATCGACCTCACCCGAAGCGAGCAGCTCCATGGCGCCCATGGTCACACAATCCGCACCCCCGACCGCGCCGCCGCGCTGGACGCGTGATCACCACGCTGTGGTGGCGCCTCTCGGGCGATGCCGCCACCAGGGCGTGGTGCTCGACTGATCAGGTCTTGCGGATGACGGTTTCGCCCGCGCCGGGTTTCCAGACGGTGATGTCGAGGTGGTCTTCGGCGGCCTCGACGGTGGAGGCGCCGGTGAGGTCGGCGAGGTAGAAGTGGTCGAATTTCATGCCGCGGATGTCGAAGCCCTTGTCATCGAAGAGTTTCTGGGCGAAGCGGGCGTGGAGGGCTTCGTCGGGTTCGTCGATGACGGTGCCGAAGAGTTTGGCGTCGCCGTCGGTGACCATGGTGTCGACGGTGGCGGTGTGCAGGCAGAAGCGGGGGTCGCGGGCGAGGTCGTCGAACTTCCTGGTGTTCGGCATGCCGGCCAGGACCAGCATGTCCTCGAAGATCGTCGGTTCGATCGGACTGATGCGCGGGGAACCGTCGGCGCGCACGGTGCCGAGCATGCACAGGTTGCCGGTGGCCTGGTGCCTGCGCAGGAACAGCGCGCAGATCCGCGGGGCTTCCTCGGTGAACTGACTCCAAGTGGTCATGCTTCGACGGTACGACGCAAACTTGTCACCTCGTGTCAGGTTTCGCGGCTAGTCTCGAGATCATGCGAGCGAGCAGGCTGGTGCAGCTGCTGCTCCTGCTGCAAGCCCACGGCGGGACGACCGCGACGGTGCTGGCGCGGGAGCTGGAGGTGTCGGTGCGCACGGTGTACCGCGATGTGGAAGCGCTCTCGGCGGCGGGAGTGCCGGTCTACAGCGAGCCGGGGCGCGGCGGTGGGGTGCGCTTGGTCGACGGCTACCGGACCCGGCTCACCGGCCTGACCATCGAGGAAGCCGACGCCGTGCTGCTGGCCGGGCTGCCCGGCGCGGCCGCCGATCTCGGCCTCGGCACCGTGCTGGCGACGGCGCAGTTGAAGATGCTCGCCGCGCTGCCGCCGGAACTGCGCGGCCGTGCCACCCGGATCGCCGAGCGCGTGCACATCGACATGCCCGGCTGGTTCCACCACCCCGACGCCACCCCCACCCTGGCCACGCTCGCCGACGCGGTCTGGCACGACCACCGCCTCGCGATCCGTTACCGCCGCCGCGACCGCACCGTCGACCGGGTCATCGATCCGCTCGGCCTGGTCATGAAGGCAGGCACCTGGTATCTCGTGGCCCGCGAGGGTACCGATATCCGCTCCTACCGGGCGAGCCGCATCGATACCGCCGATGCCACCGGCGAATCCTTCACCCGCCCTGCCGAATTCGACCTCGCCGCGCACTGGGCGAGCGCCGCCGACGACTTCGCCCGGTCGATGTTGCGGGTGCGCGCCCGCTGCCGGATCTCCCCCGAGCACTTCGCGCTGCTGCGCCTGAGCATCGACCCGGCGGCGGTCGGCGAGACGCTCGCCTCGGCGGGCCCACCCGACGAGTCCGGCCGGGTGGAGGTCACCGTGCCCTCGGAGTCCTACGAGGTCCTCACCCACGCCCTGCTGAGCCTGGGCGACCACATCGAAGTCCTCGACCCGCCCGAACTCCGTGCGCGGATGGCCACGGTCGCCGCGGCGATGCACGCGCGCTACCACCCCTGATCCGTTGCTCCACCGGCCGCGCGGGTGCGCCCACCTCAGCACGGGCCGCACCGATCCGGAGGTGGTGAGCTCAGCAGGTCCAGTCGAGAATCGGCGCCAAGGAGCGAAACGGGGCCGAGGGCGGGGTCAGCCGCAAGGCGGTGTCGCGGAGGGCGACCAGGGGGCGAGCGGAGAGCTGGCCGATGGCGCCGATCCGGGCGGAGCGGCGGGCGATCATCTGGGTGCGGGGGCGGCGTTCGCGGTCGTAGCGGGCCAGGCCGTCGGGGTCGTTCGCCAGCCGGGCCAGGACGACCGCGTCTTCGAGAGCCTGGCAGGCGCCCTGGCCGAGATTCGGGGTCATGGCGTGGGCGGCATCGCCGAGCAGCGCGACCCGGCCGGCGGTGAAGGTCGGCAGGGCGGGGAGGTCGTAGACGTCGTTGTGCAGCACCGTGTTCGTGTCGGCGGCGGCGAGTAGGGCCGGGATCGGGTCGTGCCAGCCGGCGAAGCGGGCGCGGACCTCGGCCAGCGTGCCGGGGGCGTGTTCGGGTGCGTTGTAGACGGCGAAGCAGTAGATACGACCGTCGGTGAGCGGGACCATCCCGAAACGTGCTCCGCGACCCCAGGTCTCACCGTATTCGGTCAATGGCCGGTCGATCTCGACCACCGCGCGCCACACGGTGTACCCGGCATAGCGTGCGGACACCTCCCCACAGACCGCGCGCCGGACCACACTGCGGATGCCGTCGGCGCCCACGATCAGATCAGCGGTCGCGGTGTCCGCGGCATGGGTCACGGTGCCGTCGCAATCCACCGATTCCACCGCGACGCCGGTGCGCACGACACTGTCGGGCACCTCCGCGCGCAGGATGTCGAGCAGCGCGGCGCGGTGGATCATCACGGGCGCACCGAAGCGCCGGCGCATCGTGGCCGCGTCGGTGCGCGAGAGCCAGCGGCCGCGCGCGTCGCGAATCCCGGCCGACTGCTCCTCTATCGCACTGTCCCGCACCGCGGTGCCTACACCAAGCGCATCGAGTGCACGCAAGGCATTGGGCCACAACCCGATTCCCGAACCCACCTCGGCGATCTCCGACGCCTGCTCATACACCTGCACCGACCAGCCCCGCGCCCGCAGCGCCACCGCCGCGGCCATTCCGCCGATACCGCCCCCGACAACCACCGCTGTGGACATCGACACTCCCTCCCTCGACGCGAACCGGTCCCGGCATTTCCCGCCGCTCGGTTCGAGCGGGTCGGTCGGCGGCCGGCAAGTCATCAGAAACCTACTACATTCGTAGTGACTGCCACTACAAATGTAGTCATCGTCACTACGGGCGTAGTATCACCGTGTGATCTCCCACCGCGACCGGGTTCTCGACGCCGCCATCGAGGTGCTCGGCACCCGTGGTTCGCGCGCGCTGACCCATCGCGCGGTGGACGAGGCGGCAGGCCTGCCCACGGGATCGACCTCGAACTATTTCCGCACCCGTGACGCACTGCTGTGCGGGCTCGCCGACCGCCTCGAACAGCGTGATCACGCCGACTGGGCGGCACTGAACCGAGCGCCCGCCCCGGCCACCGTCGATCACCTCGTCGACGGGCTGGCACTGTTCCTGACCCACACCACCACGACCGACCGCGTCCGCACCCGGGCCCGCCTCGCCCTGTTCGGCGAGGCGCCGACGGTACCGGCGTTGCACGACGCACTGCACCGCGCACACCATCGCCTCCGCGACTGGGCCGTCGAGATGGCGGCCCAGGTCGGCATCTCGCCCGCCGACACCGCGATCCTCGTCGACTACCTCGACGGTGCCGTCGTGCACCGCCTCGGCGGATTCGAGCGGGCGGCCGATCCCCGCCCGGCCCTCGCCCGCTTGGTGCACGCACTGCACAGGACCGGCGATTCCCGCTGACCACCACGCCCACAACCCACCGAGCCGGGCCGATCCCTGAGGGGACGACCCGGCTCGGCGCGTTCGGCGCTAGAGGATCGAGAACAGCAACGCCGCCACCGCGAAGCTCACCACCGACAGGATGGTTTCGAGCACCGTCCAGGTCTGCAGGGTCTGCTTCACGGTCATGTTGAAGTACTTGGCGATGATCCAGAAGCCGCCGTCGTTGACGTGGCTGAGGATGATCGAGCCCGCGGCGATGGCCATGGCGATCAGGGCGATCGCCATCTGGGAGTAGCCCTGGTCGGCGACCAGCGGCGCGACGATGCCGCCGGTGGTGACGATGGCGACCGTGGCCGAGCCCTGGGCGATGCGCAGGCCGCAGCTGATCAGGTAGGCGAGCACGATCACCGGCAGGCCGGCCGCGGACATGGTGTCGGCGAGGGCGGTGCCGATGCCGGTGGCGGAGATGACCTTGCCGAAGAAGGCCCCCGCCCCGACCACCAGCAGCACCATGCCGACCGGCTTGAGCGATTCGGCCGTGATGGTGCTCAGTTCCTGCACGGTCGACCCGCGCCGGATGCCGAGGACGTAGAACGCCACGAGCACCGTGATGAGCAGGGCGACCGCGGGTGTACCGAAGAAGGTGAGCACCTGCAGAACGGCCGAATCCTGGTCGAGTAGTTGGTAACCGAAGGTGGCGCCGAGAATCAGGACCAGCGGAATCGCGATGATCGCGCCGATCAGCGCCACCGACGGCGGCGACTTGGTGAGCACGGCCGTGCCGCCGGAACCGTCGGACCCGGTGATGGGCTCGGATTCGGTGGCGGCGTTGGGCTCGAGCGGCACGAACTCCTTCGGCACGTCGACCTGCACACGCTTGCCGATATAGGCGCCCCACATGATGCCCGCGGCGATGAATCCCGGAATGCCGCAGACGAATCCCATGATGATCAACCACCCCAGGCTCACTCCGAGCAGACCGCCGAGGGCGACCGGACCGGGATGCGGCGGCAGGAACGCGTGCGTCATGGACAGTCCGGCTAGCATCGGCATGGCGTAGAGCACCAGCGAGCGACCGCCCCGCTTGGCCGCGACGTAGACCAGCGGCGCGAGGACGAAGATGCCGATGTCGAAGAACACCGGGATGCCGAAGATGAGTCCGAGCAGGCCCATCGCGACCGGCGCGCCCTTCTCGCCGAACACCCGCAGCAGCTTGTCGGTGAGCACGTCGGCGCCGCCGGAGCGTTCGAGGATCGCGCCGAGCACGGTGCCCAGCCCGATGATCACCGCGATGTGGCCGAGGATTGCGCCGAAGCCCGTTTCCAGGAGTGACTCACCGGCTTTCAGTGGCGTACCGACGATCTCGGCGACCGGTAGCCCGGCGGCCAGGGCCAGCACCAGACCGGTCAGCAGCAGCGCGACGAACGGCTCCAGTTTGACCTTGATGATGGCGATGAGGAGTACGGCGATCGCGAGACCGCACAGCACCAGCAACCCGGGGGTGGTGGTGCGCAACCAGTCGACAGTGGCGCCCATGGGGATACCTCTCAATCAAGCGAATGGACGAAGCGTGCGGCGTGGGAGCCGATGCGGGACCAGCGCGCGCTCGCGACGTCGGCGGGGGCGACCACGTCGGTGCCCGCGGTGACGGCGATCGCGCCCGCGTGGAGGAACTCACGCGCGTTGTGGGTGTTGACGCCACCGGACGGGATCAGGAACAGGTGCGGGAACGGCCCCAGCAGATCTCTCAGATAGGCCGGGCCGAGCGCGCGGGCCGGGAAGATCTTCACCGCCGCCGCGCCCATCTCGGCCGCCGCCAATACCTCCGAGGGCGTGAAGGCGCCCATGATCACCGGAATCGAATGCTCGACGGCCACTTCGGCGACCTCGGGCCGGAGCGCGGGCGTCACCAGGAACTGGGCGCCGACCCCGATCGCGGCCTCGGCCTGCGCACGCGTGGTCACGGTGCCGACGCCGATCACCGCATCGGTGACCGCGGTCGCCTTGCTGATCGCGTCGAGCACGCCCAGCGTGGTGAAGGTCAGTTCGACGGCGCGCAGACCGGCACCGGCGAGCGCTTCGGCGAGGGCCACCGGGTCGGGGATCTCCGGGGCGCGGACCACGGTGATCGCGCGGTCGGCGCGGATCACCTCCATGGCGCGCGAGGACGAGCTGAGCAGCGGGTTCATCGGGTCTCCTGTCGCGTGGCGTCCATCCGCAGGGCACGTCCGGCGAGCGCACCGGTCGCGGCGCCGTCCGCCACGGCGAATTCGCCGTTGACCAGCACATGCTGGATGCCGCGCGCCTGCTGTTGGGGATGTTCGAAGGTGGCCGTGTCGTGGATCGTCGCCGGGTCGAAGACGACCAGGTCGGCGGCGTAGCCGGTGCGGACGAGTCCGCGGTCGGCCAGCCGCAACCTGGCGGCGGGCCGACCGGTGAGGTGGTGCACGCACTCCTCGAGACCGAGCACCCCGAGTTCGCGCACGTAGCGGGACAGATAGCGCGGGAACGTGCCCCAGGCACGCGGGTGCGGGCGAGCGCCGACGAGCAGGCCGTCGCTGCCGCCCATGTGACCGGGGTCGACCATGATCGCGCGCACGTTCTCCTCGTGGCCGACGTGCTGCAGGATGGTGGTGGCCAGCTGGTCGCGGCGCAGCAGGTCGAAGAACACCTCGGCGGGCGCCGCACCGCGATCGGCGGCGATCTCGGCGACCGTGCGGCCCACGTACTCGGCGAGTGCGTCGTCGCCGACGCCGCTGATCTGGATGGTCTCCCATTCGACGGTGACGCCGTGGCAGCCGTCCGAGCCGTTGACGTCGACATCGGCGGTGATCCTGGCGCGCTCGGCCGGGTCGTCGAGTCGGGCCAGCGCGGCATCGGGACCACCGGACATGGCCCAGCTCGGCAGCAGCGCCGACAGCGTCGTCGAGCCGGGCAGGTAGGGATAGGTGTCGAGGGTGATGTCACAGCCGTCGGCGCGGGCCCGCGCGAGCAGGGCGAGGAATTCCGGTGCGCGCCCGCGGTTCACGCCGAAGTTCATGGTGGCGTGGGTGAGATGCAGTGCGCAGCCGGTGGATTCGGCCAGGCCGATCATCTCCGCGTAGGCCTCGAGCGCGCCCGCCCCGTAGGAGCGGGTGTGTGGGGCGTAGAAGCCACCGTAGGCGGCGACGACCGAACAGAGCGCAGCCAATTCGCCGGTGTCGGCGTACATTCCGGGCGTGTAGGTGAGCCCGCTCGACATGCCGACCGCGCCCTCGTCGAGACTCTGTGTCAGCAGCGCGCACATCCGGTCGATCTCGGCGGTGGTGGCCGCGCGTTGCTCACTGCCGACGACGAGCAGGCGCAGGGTGCCCTGCGGGACCAGGTAGGCGGCATTGGGCGTGATGCCCTCGTCGAGCCGGTCCAGGTACTGGGCCACGGTGCGCCAGGAGAAATCGAAGTCGGCCGGGTTGCCGTTCCAGCCCGCGATCTGCCTGCGCACCACCGCGAGTGCGGCGTCGTCGATCGGCGCGTAGGACAGGCCGTCCTGGCCGATCACCTCGGTGGTCACGCCCTGGGTGATCTTCGGGAGATGGCCGGGGTCGGTGAGCAGGGCGAGGTCGGAATGCGCGTGCATGTCGATGAACCCGGGCGCGAGCACCGACCCCGGTGCCACCGGAAGCACTCTCGCCTCGGAACCGATCGATCCCGGCGGGCCGGTCTCGGCGATGCGGCCGTCGCGGAGCAGCACATCACCGCGAGTGCGCGGGCCGCCAGTGCCGTCGACGATGGCGATGTCTCGAAAAAGCAAGTCCGTCATGGTCATCCGTCAGAAGTAGGTGCGGATCAGGTCGACCACGCGGGGGCGGGCGGCATCGACGCTGTCGAGCACCGGGATGAGCCGCCACTTGTCGAAGGCGGTGCACGGGTGTGACAGACCCAGCCGCACGATGCTGCCGACGGGCAGGTCGGTGGCCTCGGCGCCGGGCAGTCGCAGGAAGGCGTGCTGGTCGTTGAGCGCGGTGATCGACGCCGCTGCTGGGAGGGCGCGGTCGGCCCCGACGACCAGCTGGGGCACCGGCAGGCCCTCGTCGAAGGGGAAGTCGCGTTTGCCACCGTCGAGCAGGGCCAGTTCGGGCTCGGGCCGTGAGACCACCCGCGCCCAGCCGTGCATGGCGGCGCGCAGACCCGGTTCCACCGCGGGGGCGGCCAGCGGGGAGATGCCGGCGTAGAAGCCGTCGTCGTGGACGAGATAGGCGCCGCTGCGCAGGACGACCGTGGTGGTGTCGTCGGCCAGTGCGGCCAGTTCGGCGACGACCAGCTCGGGGTAGGCGCTGCCGCCTGCGGTGACGACGGCAGCGCCCGGACAGGTGAGTTCGCCGTGCAGGGCGGCGAGTTCGCCCAGGTAGTCGCGCACGGCGGCGAGGCCGGCGATACCGCGATCGTGGGCCAGCGCGCCTTCGTAGCCGGCGACACCGGCCAGCTCGAGCCGCTCGCTCGCCCGCAGGGCGGCCGCCACCGCGCGGCCTTCGGCCCGGGTGCGCGCGCCGGTGCGCCCGTGCGGGCCGCCGAGCTCGACCAGCACCCGCACTCGCGGGCTCGGTGGCGCATCGCGCAGGATCTTGTCCATCAGCTCGACGGTGGCGACGCTGTCGGCCCAGCAGAAGAACTCGAATCCGGCATCGCGCGCGGATTCCGTGGCGACCCAGGCCAGGCCGACGGGATCGACGAGGGTGTTGGCCAGCATGATCCGCCCCACCCCGAACGACCGGGCGAGTTGGGCCTGCCACGCCGTGGCGAGGGTGATCGCCCACGATCCGGCGTCGAGCTGTTCGCGCCACAGCTGCGGAGCCATCGTGGTCTTACCGTGCGGGGCGAGCGCGACACCCGCAGCCGCGGTCCACCCGGCCATCAGTGCGCGGTTCGCGTCGAGCCTGCCGCGATCGAGGGTGAGCAGCGGGGTCGGCCACTGGGCGAGTTCCGGTGCGCTCGCCAGGTATTCGCGGACGGTGTGGCCCCATGCCGCGGGCGGCACGCTCTTGTGGCACGGCCCGAGTGTCTCGTCGGCGAGCGCGTCCACGACGCCGTTGTCGATGATCACAGCATCCCCTTTCCTCGATCCGGCCGGGAGTACCGGGCCGATCGGTCATATCCGACACGCATTGCATAATGTGCAACGCTGGTTGCATTCAGTGTTTTCGCTCGTTATTGTGCATCGCAGAGGCAGTGACCGCAAGCACGAAAGGGCGAAGAAGGTGACGCAGGCAACATCGACGCAGCCCAGGGCGGTCACCGTCGGCGAAGGGCTGGCCGTACTCGTCGCCCGGCCGGGACCACTCGAGCAGTCCGCGCACTTCGAACGCGGAGCGGGTGGCGCGGAGGCCAATGTGGCGATGGTGCTCACCCAGCTCGGCGTCTCGGCGGCCTGGCTGTCGCGGGTGGGCGACGACGGATTCGGGCGCTATCTGGTGGCCGAGCTGGCGGCGCACGGTGTCGACGTCGGGGCGGTGACCGTTGATCCGGCGCGGCCGACCGGCGTCTACGTCAAGGAGCGCGGCAGCGGTTCCGGCGCACCGCACGATCTTCCGGCGCACAGCAGTCGGATGCTCTACTACCGCGCGGGGTCGGCGGCGAGCGCCCTGTCCCCCGCCGACCTCGCGTCCGCCGTGGCCACCGAGTTACTCGACCGCGCTGATCTGGTGCACTTCACCGGTATCACCCCGGCGCTGTCGGCGTCGGCGAGCGAGCTGACCCGCACCCTGCTCGCGATGCCCCGCCACGGTCGCCTGATCAGCTTCGACCTGAATTATCGTCCGGCCCTGTGGGGTTCGCGCCTCGGCGCGGCGGCCGACGAACTCGCCGCCCAGGTGCGCGGCGCCGATGTGGCGCTGCTCGGCGCCGACGAGGCCGAGGAGCTCTTCGGCACCGGCGACCCCGCGACCCTGCGGGCGCTGTTCCCCGAACCGGCCCAGCTGATCGTCAAGAACGACAAGCACACCGTGACCGGATTCGACGGCCAGACCGCGATCGAGGTACCCGCCCTGACCCTCGAGCTCACCGAACGCATCGGCGCCGGTGACGCTTTCGCGGGCGGCTACCTCTCGGCCCTGCTGTACGGCGCCGACCCGCGCACCCGCCTGTGCTACGGCCACCTGTGCGCGGCCGCCGCGCTCACCGCCACCGGCGATGCCGCGAAACTGCCTCCGGTACAAGATGTTCAGCGCCTGGCGGCGCTGCCGGAGCGGGTGTGGGCCGGATTGCGCTATCCGGGCGCGCTGGATGGGACGATCGGGCGATGAGTCAAAGCGTGTCGCGCGCCCTGTCCATTCTTCTCGCCCTCGGCGAGGACTCGCAGTCCCTCGACGACCTGGCCGGGCGGCTCGGGGTCCACAAGTCGACGGTGCTGCGACTGTTGCAGACCATGCAGTCCGAACGATTCGTCGTGCGCGACAACGCCCACCGGTACTCACTGGGCACGCGGATGTTCGAATTGGCCAGTCGCGCACTGGAGAATCGCGACGTGCGCACGGTCGCGCGTGCGCACCTGAGCGCGCTGGGTGCGGCCACCGGCCAGACGGTGCACCTGGCCGCCTACGAATCCGGCGACGCGGTCTACATCGACAAGGTCGATGCCGAGCAGGCGGTGCGCATGTACTCCCGGATCGGCCGGCCGGCGCCGCTGCACTGCACCGCGGTCGGCAAGGTGCTCGTCGCGGCCCTGCCCCGCGCGGAATGGCCCGCCGTCGCCGCGCGCCTGGACTTCCATCCGTTCACCACCCGCACTCTGCGCACCCCCGAGCAATATCTGGCCGAGCTCGACCTCGTCGCCGCGCAGGGATTCGCCGAGGACCACGAGGAACACGAGAGCTTCGTCAACTGCATCGGTGTCCCCGTGCGCGACGGGATCGGCGCCGTCGTGGCCGCCGTGTCGATCTCGGTGCCCGACGTACTGCTCGACCACGATCAGGTACTCGCGCTGTTGCCGCAGGTCAGGGCGACCGCCGAGGCTATCTCCACCGAACTCGGCTGGGACCCCCGCCGAGCCGTCACCGCGAGGAAAGGCTGAACCATGACCGACAAGATCGCCGTGCGCACCGACGAGGCGCCCGCGCCCGCCCACACCTTCTCCCAGGGCGTGCGCAAGGGCCCGTTCGTCCAGGTCTCCGGGCAGGGCCCGGTCGACCCGGAGACCAACGAGTACCTGCATCCCGGCGATGTCGCCGCCCAGACCACCCGCACCCTGATGAACGTGCGCGCGATCGTCGAGGCGTCCGGGGCGAGCTTCGACGATGTCGTGATGCTGCGGGTGTACCTCACCAAGCGCGAAGACTTCACGATCATGAACGGCGCCTATGGCGAGTTCGTCACCAAGCACACCACCAACGGCGTGCTGCCCGCCCGCACCACCGTCTTCACCGGCCTGCCGCGCGAGGAGATGCTGGTGGAGATCGACGCGCTCGCCGTCGTCACCGACTGAGCGGCCCGATTTCGGGGGTGCCGGGCGGCGTACCGTGTTCTGATGAAGCGGCCTTCGCACGGAGGCTGTCGTCACCCGTTCTACCCAAGGATCTGCCTGTGTTCGCCAAGATCGCCCGGCCCTTCGCCGTCGCCGCCGTTGCCCTGTCCGTCACCGCCCTCGGCGCCGGTACCGCCTCGGCGGCCACCGCGCAGCCGGTCGTCGGCTCGGTCGCCGTGTGCGCCCACATCCCGATCGGCCCGATCAGCATCAGCGTCTGCCTGTAGGCGGCTAACCCGAGTTGCGCAGGGCGGTGGCCAGGCCGTTCATGGTGAGCAGGATGCCACGCTTCACCAGTTCGGAATCGTCACCGCCGCGCAGCCTGCGCAGCAGGTCCACCTGGAGCTGATTCAGCGGCTCCAGGTAGGGGAAGCGGTTGTGGATCGACTCCGCCAGCGACGGGTTGTCGCTGAGCAGGCCGGCGTGCCCGGTGACCGCCAGGTACATGCGGATGGTGCGGGCGTGTTCGTCGCCGATCATGCCGAAGATCTGCGCGCGCAGGGCTTCGTCGGTGACCAGGTCGGCGTAGCGGGCGGCGATGTCGAGATCGCTCTTGGCCATCACCTGCGCCAGGTTGGACAGCACCGTCCGGAAGAACGGCCAGCGCTGGTAGAGATCGGTGAGGCGGGCCAGGCGTTCGGGGTCATCGCCCACCCATTCCTCGAGCGCGGTGCCGGTGCCGTACCAGCCGGGCAGCATCACCCGGGCCTGACTCCACGCCATCACCCACGGGATGGCGCGCAGATCCGAGACCGAATTCGTGGGTTTGCGCGAGGCGGGGCGGCTACCGATGTTGAGATCGCCGACCTCGGCGACCGGCGTGGACTGGCGGAAATACTCGACGAAGCCGGGAGTCTCGTGCACCAGGCGCGCGTAGGCGGCGCGAGCGCGGGCGGCCAGATCGTCGAGCAGTTCGTAGGCCGGTTCGGCGTCCTCGCCCAGACCCTCCACGTCCAGCAGGGTCGATTCGAGGGTGCCGGCGATCAGTGACTCCAGATTGCGTTGTGCCGCACCGCGTTCGGAGTACTTGGCGGCGATCACCTCACCCTGCTCGGTGAGCCGCAGCGAACCGCGCACCGCACCGGCGGGCTGGGCGAGGATGGCGTCGTAACTGCGTCCGCCGCCACGACCGACGGTGCCGCCGCGACCGTGGAACAGCCGCAGCCGGATGCCCGACTTGCCTGCCACCTCCACCAGGTCCAGTTCCGCGCGGTAGAGCGCCCAGTTCGCGGCCAGATACCCGCCGTCCTTGTTGGAATCGGAGTAGCCGAGCATCACCTCCTGCCGCATCCCCGCGGTCGCGACGAGTTCGCGGTACACCGGCACCTCGAGCACCGCGGCCAGGGTCGACGCGCCCGCGCCGAGGTCCTCGATGGTCTCGAACAGCGGCACGATCCCGACGGGGCAGCTCGGCTGGTTGTCGGCCGAACCCGGGTCGAGGATGCCCGCCTCTTTCAGCAGCAGCGCGGCCTCGAGCATGTCGCTGACCGAGGTGCACATGCTGATGATGTAGTTCGGGATCGCGGCGGCGCCGAAGGTGTCGATCACCTCCTTGGCGGCGCACAGCACCCCCAGCTCCTTGACGGTGAGCTCGCTCAGCTGGGCGTTCGGGCCCAGAAGTGGTCGGCGCGTCCGCAATTCGGCGGCGAGCAACTCGACGCGCTCGGCCTCGGACAGGCTCGGATAGTCCGCGTGCACGCCCGACCAGGCCAGCAGTTCGGTGACGACCTGCTCGTGCACCTCCGAGTTCTGCCGCATGTCCAGACCCTGCAGGTGGAAACCGAAGGTCTCGATGGCGTGGCGCAGGGCGGCGAGGCGGTCGTCGGCGAGCAGGGCGTCGCCGCTGGCGCGCATCGACACATCGATCGCGTCGAGGTCGTCGAGCACTGCCTGCGGGGTGGGGTACGGCGCGGCCCCGGCGTCGAGACCGTGCTCGGGCAGCTCGCCCAGCGACCGCTGCGCGGTGGCGCTCAGGCGCGCCCGGATCGCGTGCAGCGCGCGGCGATAGGGTTCGTCGGCGAAGAACGCCGGATCGGGATACCCCGCCTCGGCGAGCGCGGCCACCGCGGGCGTCACCTGGACCAGGCGGGCCGACTGCGACAGCGTCTTCTCCAGTTCGACCAGCTCACGCAGATACCGGCCGAAGGCGTAGGCGGCGGCCTGCTCGGCCGCGGTGTGCACGACTTCGGCAGTGACAAAGGGATTTCCGTCGCGGTCGCCGCCGATCCAGGAGCCAGGGCGCAGGATCGGGCGCGCCAGCAGGTCGACCTCGGGCCAGCGGACACGCAGGGCGGCGCGAACCTGGGCGTTGATGGCCGGGATCACGTCGTAGAGGGTGAGGTCGTAGTAGCGCAGGCCCACCGAGATCTCGTCCTGGATCCGCAAGCGCGCCAACCGGATCAGCGCCGTGCGCCACAGGGTGAGCACTTCACGGCGAATCCGCAGTTCCGATTCGTCGTAGCCGGGCTCGCCGGGCGCGAGGCGGCGGCGCAGGCGCATCAGCTCGGTGATCTTGGCCTGCACGTCGAAGACGGTGCGCCTGCGGGTCTCGGTGGGGTGGGCGGTGATGACCGGGGAGACGAGCGCGTCGGTGAGCAGCTCTGCCACTGTCGCGCCGTCGATGGCCGCGGCGTCGAGCTTGTCGTAGGTGGCGGCCAGCGAGGAGTCCTGCGGCGGTTCCCCCGCCGCCACGTGCACGGCGCGGCGCCGGTCGCGCTGGAGGTCCTCGGCCAGGTTGGCCAGCAGCACGAAGTAGCTGAACGCCCGGATCAGCGGAATCGCGACCTCGGTGGGCGTGCCGTCGAGCATGTCGGCGACCGCGCTGCGCTCGACCTCCTCGCGGCGCACCCGGAATGCCTCGGTCCGCACCCGCTCGACCAGATCGAACACCTCGCGACCTTCGTGGTCGCGCAGGGTGTCGCCCAGGATGCCGCCGAGAAACCGGATGTCCTCGCGCAGCGGCCGGGTGGCTTCCTGTTCGGTCTCGATTCGCGATTCGCCCATGGACAGACAGTATTGCCGCAGGCGGGCGGGCGCGACCCGACGCCGCACCCGGCCCGCATGTCGCGACTCGGGAGTCGCCGTGCGGGAGCAGCCGGCACACCTAGAGCGGCCGGATCACCCGCGCCGGGTTGCCCGCCGCGAACACCCGGTCGGGCAGGTCGCGGGTGACCACGCTGCCCGCGCCGACCACCACGTCGTCACCGATGGTGACGCCGGGGCACACGATCACCCCGCCGCCGAACCACGCGTTGTTCCCGATCCGGATCGGCGCCGCCGATTCCCACCGCCGCCTGCGCTTGTCGTGGTCGTCCATCGGGTGCAGCGCGGTCAGCAGCTGGACGCGGGGGCCGATCGAGCAGTCGTCGCCGATCACGATCGGCGCGCAGTCGAGCAGGATGGCGTCGTAGTTGAGGAAGCTGTTGGACCCGATCTCGACGAGGTGGCCGTAGTCGCACTGGAACCGCGGCATGACCCACGAGCCCTCGCCGAACCTCCCCAGCAAATCCCGCAGCACCGCGGTGCGGCGCGCGGTCTCGTCGGGCCCGGTCCGGTTGAACTCGTCGCACAGCCGTTGCGCACGGTGCCGTTCGGCCACCAGTTCGGGATCACTGTCCTGATACAGCTCGCCCGCCAACATCCGTTGCTTGTGCTCGCCCATCCCGCCGAGTCTAGGGCGGCGCCGGACTGCCGGAGTCGCGCCGTGGGGCCGCGCAGTAGGGTCGATTCCGTGACGCCAGCCCGGACCCGACACCACTACACCGGAACCTCGGTCGCCGAGCGGCAGATCGAGCGCCGGGCGCTGTTCATCGAGGCGGGGCTGAGCGTGTTCGCCGAGAAGTCGTACGCGAACAGTTCGCTCAGCGACGTGTGCGCGACGGCGGGGTTGTCGCGGCGGCAGTTCTACGAGCTGTTCGCCGGGCGGGAGGAATTGCTCGTCGCGGTGTACGACACCGTGCAGGACCGGGCCAGGGACGCGGTCATCACGGCGATCACCACGGTGCAGACCACCGAGGTGCGGGTGATCATCGATGCCGCTGTTCGGGCGTACACCCAGGCCATCACCGCCGACATCCGGTGTGTCAAGGTCGCTTTCGTCGAGATCGTCGGCGTGAGCCCCGCGGTCGAGGAGCATCGCGCGCAGATCCGGGACCGGTGGGGCGAGGTGGTCGCCGCGGCGACCGCCGGACTGCCGGACGCCCGGACGCCACCCGGCGGCTGGCGGGTGGCCATGGCCGCGTTCATCGGCGCCGTCAACGGCGCGGTGCACCAGTGGAGTCTCGACGATCCGCGACCACCGGTCGACGTGCTCATCGACGTCTTCTCCACCCTGCTGAACGCGCTGACATCCGCGGACTCCACCCGCTGATTGCGATCTACGCCACACCCATGCCATAGTAGCCGTCATTGAGACGGAGCAGTCTCAATTCCTGTGAGGACTGTGCACGATGAAATCTCCTACCGTTCTGCGGTGGTTCGCCCTGGTCACCGGCGTGATCATGGCGACATCGGTCGCCGCGGCGGGATCGGTCGCCGCCGATCCCGCGGCCATCGCCCCGGCACCGGCGATCCCCCTGCCGCCCGAGCTCGATCCCGGCTTCTACCTGCCGCCCGCCGAGGTGGTCGCCGCGACCGCGCCCGGCGCGATCATCGCGACCCGGCAGGTGAACATCGCCGATTTCGGCATCCTGCCGGTGGACGTGGACGCCTGGCAGGTGTCCTATCGCTCGAACAACAGCCGTGACGAGGCGATCCCCGCGGTGGCCACGCTGATCAAGCCGCGCGGACAGGCGGTGGAACCGCGCAAGCTGCTCTCGGTACAACTGGCCGAGGACTCGACCGCCGGCTACTGCGCGCCGTCCTACGCGCTGCAACATCTGTCGGTCGCGGCGCTCGCCGGTCAGATCGTGGTGCCCGCCGAATTCCTGTTCGCCCAGGCGGCTCTGGCGCAGGGCTGGGCCGTCGTCGTGCCGGATCACCAGGGGCCGTACTCGGCCTATGCCGCCGGACCGCTGGCGGGCCGGATCACCCTCGACGGCATTCGCGCCGCCACCAGTTTCGCTCCGCTCGAGGCCGGGCCTGCCGCGCCGGTCGGGCTCTACGGCTACTCCGGTGGGTCGATCGCGACCGGGCACGCCGCCGAACTACACGCCTCCTACGCGCCCGAACTCACCATCGTCGGCGCGGCCGAAGGTGGAGTCGGCGCCGATCTCGGTGCGGCACTGCGGATGGCGAACAATCAGCTCACCTCGGGGCTGGTCTTCGCCGCCGTCCTCGGACTCACCCGCGAATACCCCGATTTCGCCGCCTATCTCGACCAGCGCCTCGATCCACTCGGCAAGGGCCTGGCCGCGATCAAGTCGCCGCTGTGCGTGCAGTACCAGTCGGCCCTGCTGCCGTTCCTCAACCTGACCGGCATGATCGGCTCCGACGGCGACCCGCTCGACGATCCGCCGGTCGCGGCGATGCTCGCCGACACCAAGATGGGCAAGTCCACCCCCGGTATGCCGATGTTCATCTGGCACTCCGCCTGGGACGAGATCCTGCCGCTGTCGGCCACGAACGAGCTCGTCGACACCTACTGCCGCACCCCCGGCACCTCGCTCACCTACACCCGCGACCACGCCAGCGAACACATCGTCGCCGAGGTCGTCGGCGGCCCCGCCGCCCTCATCTGGCTGCGCGACCGCCTCGACGGCATCCCCGCCACCCCCGGCTGCACCACCTCCGACGTGACCACCATGACCGCCACCCCCGGCGCCCTGGACTTCCTCGGCGAAACCCTCGCCGCCAAGTTCGCCACCTGGTTCGGCACTCCCCTCGGCACCGCCTGACCGACGAGATCACCACGCTCTGGTGGCGGTCGGCTTTCGCCGATGCCGCCACCAGAGCGTGGTGACCGTTCGTCCAACGGTCAGCTGACCTCGCGGTGGCGGGGGTGGGCTCGGTGCAGGAGGACCTGTTCGAGGAGGGCGACGAGGGTGTTCTTGACGGAGTCGCGGTCGCGGGCGTCGCAGTCGAGGACGGGGATCCAGTCGTCGAGGCCGAGGGCCTCGCGGACCTCGTCGAGGGCGAAGTGGGGGGCGGCGTCGAAGCGGTTGACCACGATGATGAAGGGGGTGTTGTGGTCTTCGAAGTAGTCCAGAACGGGGTAGCAGTCCTCGACGCGACTGGTGTCGACGACGATGACCGCGCCGAGGGCGCCGTCGACGAGGTCGTCCCAGAGGAACACGAAACGGTCCTGGCCGGGGGTGCCGAACAGATACAGGATCAGCGAGTCGTCGAGGGTGACACGGCCGAAGTCGAGGGCGACGGTGGTCGCGGTCTTGTCGGCGCGGTGGCCGGGGTCGTCGATGCCGATCGACACCTCGGTCATCGACGCCTCGGTGACCAGCGGCTCGATCTCGGAGATGGCGCCGATGAAGGTGGTCTTGCCGACGCCGAAGCCGCCGCTGACCACGATCTTCACCGAGGACGGCATCGCCGGTGTACGGAATTCAGAGTGCGCGAACAAGATCCCTGATCCTCTCGATGGCGGCGGTCGACAGTTCCGGTGCGTCACGGACGGTCACGTGCCCCGCCGCCACCAGATCGCTGACGATCACCTTGGCGATGCCGACCGGAACCCGCAGGGCGACACCGATTTCGGCGATGGAATGTGGACGCAGGCACAGCTGCACAACAGTGCGTTCCTCGAACCGCAGCGGCGCCGACAGGGCCGAGGGCGGCGCCTGAACGAGGGTTTCGATGCGCAGGCCGTCCAGGACCGGGACGGTGCGGCCCGCGGTGACGACGAACGGGCGCACGAATCGGTCGTCGACGTGGTCGGCGGTCCGTTCCGCGGTCGCGGGCGGCGGATCACGCCAGCCGGTCGGCGTCCGCACCGGGATCATGCGCGGATCGGGCAGGCGGGGCAGATCGGGATCCCTCATCTGCGCAACGACTCACGCAGTTCGCTGATCAGCAGCGGGTCGAGCAGCGATCCGGCGCGTTCGGCGAGCACCGCCATCTCGTAGCCGACCAGCCCGACATCGCAGCCGCCCTCGGCGATCACCCCGAGACAACTGCCGTCGCCGAGCGCCGAGACCAGCAGGAAGCCGCGCTTCATCTCGATCATGATCAGCTTCAGGCCGTCGAAATCGTAACTGCGCGAGGCACTGCGGGCCAGGCTCGACAATCCCGACACCATCGCGGCGAGCCGGTCGGCGCCCGCGCGATCCAGGCCGTCGGACATGGCGATGAGCAGCCCGTCGGAGGACACGGCGACGGTGTCGCGCACGCCGTCGGTATTGCGGACGAAATTGCCGAGCAGCCAGTTGAAAGTGTGCGGATCAGCGGTAGGTAGCTGGGTGGTCACCGGGGTCTCCTGAGGTCGGGTCCGCTCGGTCAGCGGATGTGCTCGGCGGGGGTGGACGACAATTCGGTCCCGAGCCCGCCACGTTCGTGGCCGGTGCGGAACGAAGCGAGCATGCTGCGCGTCTGGTCGGGGGTACGGTCCAGCGCGGGCGGGCGGTCCTGGTGCGGCCCCGGATCGCGGTGCGGACGATCCGAGCCCGGCGATGTGGCGCGCTTGGCCCGCTTCACCAGCCCGTTGCGAGTTCGTTCGACCACGGCAGGCTCGCCGACCTGCCGATGCGCGATCGCTGGACCGTTGTCGGCGGAGGCGTCATGCCCATCGATGTCGCCGCCCCGCGTCATGTCGTCGAGGTCCCGGCCGCTGATCTGTTCGGAAGTCGTCCGGGTGCTGTGGCCAGCGGCCGCGCCCGGCTCCGCGGATGTCCTGTCGTCGGCGTGACCGGCTGCTCCCACCGATGCTGTCGCGCTGCTGAAGAATTGGGCGTAGACCGAATCGGCCGGGTGCGCGGTGGCGCCGTTGAGGGTCGGCGGCTCGGCCACGACGGGACCCGTCGCGGTCTCGGACCGCGGCAGCGCTCTGCGCGCGACCGGCTCGCTCGCAGTGGTCGACACGAGCGAGTCGGCAGGAGTCGCCCGTGTCGCGGTGTCCGGTCGACCGGCTGGGTGGGATGAGGTGTCGTCGGCGAGGATGGCGGGCGGCAGGAGCAAACGGGCCACGATGCCGCTCACCGGGGAGGTGGTGAGTTCCACGCTGATGTCGAGGCGGCTGGCCAGGCGGCCGACCACATAGTGGCCCAGGTAGCGGGTGGAGGCGACGATGAAGTCCTGTTCGCCGCGCAGGCGGGCGTTCGCCTCGGCGAGGGCGTCGGCGGGCATGCCGACGCCGTGGTCGACGACAGCGAGCAGGTAGCCGCCCGCCATCCGGCGCCCGTACACCTCCACCTCGAGATCGGGTGGGGAGAAGGCGAGACCGTTCTCGATGAGTTCGGCCAGGATGTGGGCGAGTTCGCTGACCACCGCGCCGGTGACGGCGATCTCGTCGACCCGGCGCAGCGCCACCCGCCGATAGTCGTCGACCTCGGAGAGCCCGGCCCGGATGACATCGCTGAGCGCGATCGGCTCGGCCCAGCGGCGCGGGCTCGCCTCGCCGACGAGCACCAGCAGGCTCTCGGCGTTGCGGCGCATGCGGGTGGCGAGATGGTCGAGTTCGAACAGGTTCGACAGCGCCTTGGGATCGAGTTCCTCGCGCTCGAACTCGCTGATCAGACCCAGCTGCCTGCGCACGAGATTCTGATTGCGCCGCGCCAGGTTCGCCATCGACTCGGTGGTGTTGCGCCGCACCAGCGCCTGCTCGGAGGCCAGCTCGAACGCGGTGGTCTGGACTCGGTCCAAAGCCCCTGCCACCGCGGCGATCTCGACGCCGGCACCGGGCGGGGTGCGCACGGGCGCGGGCGGCTCGGGGGTGGTGTCGCAACCGCGCCAGGCCGCGATCACCTCGGGCAGCCGGGCGGAGGCCACGTCGTCGGCTTCGGCGGCCAGCCGGGCGAGCGGGCGCACGATGGCCCGGATACTGGCGAAGACCAGGGCGAACTCCGCCGCGATCGCGAGCAGGGCGGCGAGTGCGAAGGCCGCGAGCAGCACAGCGGCCTCGCGACGCAGCTCGTCGGCGCGGGCACGGATGTCGTCGCCGATCGTCTGCTGCACGGCGCGCTGATCGTCGATCACGGCGGTCATCTGTGCCCACCACTGCGCGGGGTCGACCTGCTGGGTCAGCGGGCCCGCAGTCGAGGCGATGGCGATGTTCTCCGATTCGGCGGCGCGCGCGGCGTTCTCGCCCGCGAGTACCAGTTCGAGGCGATCGCGCTGGGCGACGGTGGCATCGCGACCGAACTGGGTCAGCGCGGCGGTGCGAGCGGCACGGATGTCGAGGAATTGCACGTACTCCCCCGGCGCGAACTCCCCGGCGGCGAACACGCCGTTGAGGAAACCGCGTTCGCGCGCGTTGTACTCCTTGGCGTCGCCGAGGGCGTAGAGCGCCTGCAGGCCGTGCCGGACCTGCGGGTCACGCGCCTGGTCGAGGCCGAGGAACAGCCGGTTCATCGCGTCGATACCGTCGGTGTAGAACTGGAATGCCGCCGACCGGGTCACGTTGCGGGTGTCGATCTGGGAGCGCACACCGGGCAGGCCGGTCAGGTGGCCCAGCGCCGAGGACACCTCGCTCGCGCCGGGTGGATCGGCGGCCACCGTGGCGGACAGGTTCCGCAGGGCGAGGTCGGTGCCGGTGCGCTGATCGAGCACCGACTGCCCCAGGCGTGCGTCGCCGCCGAGCAGCCCATTGCTCAGCCCGCGTTCACGCTGCAGCTCCTGCACCAGGTCCTGGGCCGCCAGCGCCAGAACCACCGCGTCGACCGCCTGGCCGCTGCGCCGGTACTCACCGATCTGGCTCGACACCGTGAGCCCGAGCAGCGCGAGAACCAGCACCAGCGACACCGCGAGGATCCGGGCGAGCTGGCCGGAAATGGTGCGCGGCCGAATCAGCCCGGTACCGGCGGCCCGGTATGTGGTGGATCGGATTCGAGTCCGATCCGGCCGGGTACGTGCGCGCACCACCTGCTCCTTTGAAACACCGGCGGGTGAAATACCCGGCGGCCCAGCGAAAGTCAGGTGCCAACTTGCACGCCCCGGAAGACGCGGTCAAGACGGGGCGGCCTTGGAGCGGGTTTCGTGCACTGATCTCAACATGCCGGAAATCAAAGCGGGGTGAGGTGACCGAAAGCTCACCGTGCGCTCGGTGACGGCGTTACCTGCCCGTTTCGCCCCCGATACATGCCGGGAGCGACATTCGGTGACGGCGGGCACAAGTGGTACGGGTGAGCGAATTCCAGAATTGCGCGCAGCACGAAACATCGGCGCACCGCACGCAATTCCGCGGCGAATCACCGCAATTTGTTCCCGACCGGAATTACTCGCCGGCGAGAATGCCGAGCACCTGCTCGGAGAGGAAGAACGGCTCGAGCCGCTCGCGGATCAGCCCGGCCAGCACGCCATTGCGCTTGGCCGACTCGATGACGGCGGGTCCGTAGCGCAGGATCTCGGCGCTGACATCCTCGGCGCTGAGACCGAGTTCGGGCAGCATCGATGCCAGCGTGTGGTCGCTGTACTTGGTGTAGAAGACCTCGACGCACTCGCGCACCAGCAGGCCGAAGTACTCCTTCTCCCTGGTCGTCACCGCGATCTCGTAGCAGATCTGAACCAGTTCGTTGAGGTCCTTCTGGGTCAGGTATTCGCGCAGGCCGGCAACCGGCTCGTCGGCGTGCAGGTCCCAGAACTCCATGGCCGCCGAGTGCACCGGGGCGTCGCGCAGCATGTCGCGGATGGCGTTGTTGGTGCGCTTGAGTGCGAACAGCGCGCCCTTGCCCGCGAGGTCACCGACGAAGGTGCTGTCGGCGACCTTCTTGGCGCGAGTAGCCGCGGACTGCCCCAGCGACATGATCGAGGAGACGCCCGGAATCTTCTCGGCGCGTTCACGATTGGCCTGCATGAAGTCGCCGATCAACTTGTCGACGAAACGGGACGCGACGGTGGCCACCAGCGGGCTCTCGGTGAGCCGGTCCAGGATGCGCTCCTGGGCCTGGTGCATGCCGAAGATCTTCTCCAGCAGCGCCTCCACCGGTTCCCGGTCGACCACGTCGCCGAGGGTGTATTCGGTGTTGGCGGCGATGTGGTCGTAGATGGCGTCGGAGAAGATGCCGACGGTGTCGGCGATCACCGGGCTGCCGCCGATGCGGTCGAAGACGGTGGCGACGGTCTCCTCGCCCTGTTCCAGCGACACCACGTCGCCGAAGACGATGGTGTCGCCGACGGCGAGCACGGCGGCCACATCGCGGGCGATCACCTCGGCGAACCGGTCGCCGGTCACCTCGGCGAGCAAAAAGTCCACCTGCGCGTCGAGCAGTCGTTCGGCGATCTGGCGCGCCTGTGTCATGTGTCCACCCATCACGGTTCGTTGCTCGGGACGGGAGACCTTGCGGCTACTTGTCGTCGGCCCCGGAATCGTTGCCGTGCATCGATTTCCGAATCTGGTCCAGACGCTCGCGCGCGGCCTTCTCCCGCGCCTCCCACTGTTCGTCGGCGCTGCGACCCGCGGGGGTCTGCCGGTCGAGTTCACCCATTCCCTGCGCGGTGCCGAAACGCTGCTCGACCTTATCGCGAACGGTGTCGAATGTCGGCACTCCGGAAGTGGAATATCCGCCGGTAGCGGGCGGTGCGGGGGTCCCCGGCAGCCCAGGCGGTACCGGCGGTACCGGGATTGCGCCTCCGACCTGCTCCGATGCGACGGGCGCCACATTCGCATCCGCTATGTCGGTGTCCAGCATCACAGGGGGATCGATGTCGCCGTGCCCGATCTCGGCCTCGGCCAGTGCGGCGGCGACCGCGGCCAGACCCGGCCGCCCGGCGACCGCGGCGCGCAGCACCGACACCAGCTCGGCATCGGGCAGCGCGGCCAGCCGACCGAGGATCTCGCTCGTTTCGCTCATACCGCCAGGCTACGCAGAACAGCCCGCCCACGCCCGAGGCTCGAACACGACGGCCTCAGACGATCGATGAGGCAACCCAGTCACTGATCAGCCGAGCCCAGCGCGGGCCGAGCGTGTCGATGACGTCGTTGTGACCGGCGCCGGGGACGACGATCAACTGCTTGGGCTCGCGCGCCGCGGCGAAGAGGCGTTCGGCGTGGCGCAGCGGGAGCAGTTCGTCGCGCTCGCCGTGCATCATCAGCACCGGGACGCCCACGGTGGCGATCCGAGCCAGGCTCGGGTAGGCGTTCGGGATGAGCGGGGCGGGCAGGAACGGGTAGACCGAGCGGGCGGCGTCGCGCATGCCGCTGAACGTCGACATCAGGATCATGCCGGCGGGCGGGAACTCGGTGGCCAGTTCCAGCAGGACCCCGCCGCCGAGGGATTTACCCAGGTAGAGCACCCGGTCCGGGTCGACCCCGGGCTGGGCGAGCAGCGCGGCGCGCGCGGCGCGCGCGTCGAGATAGGTGCCCTGCTCCCCCGGCCTGCCCGCGCTGCGACCGAAGCCGCGATAGTCGAAGGCCAGGACATCGAAACCCGCCGCGACCAGCAGTGCGATGATCGAGACGCGGTCGCCGATGGTGCCCGCGTTGCCGTGCGCGTAGAGGATGTGCGCGCGCGGGCGCTCGGCGGGCACGAACCAACCGTGCACGTCCAGGCCGTCGGCGGTGCGCATGGTCAGCTCGCGGTAGTCGAGACCGAGCGCGGCCGGGGTCTGCGCGACGTGCTTGTCCGGGTGATAGACCAGCGCGTTCAGTACCCGGGTCGCGGGGTGGCGGATCACTTGCCGCGGCCCGCCTGGAAGCCGAAGTCCCAGTTGTAGAGTCGCGCGATCTCGATGATGCCGCCACCGGGCTGCCCGGCGGGTGGGCGGACGAAGGCGCCCTCGCGGCGCACCACCAGTTCACCGTTGACGTTGTCCAGCACGGCCAGCACCGCGTCGCGGGAGTTGTCGGTGCAGCCGTCGAGGGTCATCTCGATCGGCGCCGAGTTCACCGGGTACAAGGTGACGGTGGCGTGCACGCCGCGGAAATCGCTGGCGCCCTCGTAGATCGAGGCGAAGACCAAGATGCGGCGGAAGGACTGGGTGTAGTCGAGATTGATCGACAGGTTCTCGCCGGAGGCGCTCGCGCCGGTGCGGTCGTCCTGGTCGAGGTGGATGAAGGGCGGCTCGTAGAGCGCGCCGAAGCGGCGGTCCAGCGCGCGCACCGAGCCGATCTCACCGGTGGACAACTCGAAGAAGCAGCACAGGTCCAGGTCGATGTTCTTGCCACGCAACTTGCCGAACAGGCCGCCGCTGGACGCCATCGAGGTCCAGTTGAGGTTCACCCGCATGGCGCCGCCGGTGGCGCCGTGCTTGGTGAGCGAGACCGACGGGGAGTCCTTGGTGAGCGAGATCTTGGCCAGGTTCACCGGGGCGCCGGTCGGCTGCGGCATGGAAGGCGGTGGAGGCGGAGCGAATTGGGGCCGGCCTTGGGGCGGCGGGGCATACGGCTGACCGGGCGGCGGCGGAGGAGGCGCGTACGGCTGCGCGGGCGGCGGCGGGGGCGCGTACGGCTGCGCACGCGGCGGGGGCGCGTACGGCTGCGGAGGTGCGAACTGCGGCGGCTGGTTGGCGGGCGCGTGTGGTGGGGCGTAGGGCTGGGTCGGTGGTGGTGGTGGCGTGAACGGTGGCGCCGGGGGTGTGGGGGCGTCGTCGACGGAGATGCCGAAATCGGTGGCCAGACCGGCCAATCCGGTGTCGTACCCCTGACCCACCGCGCGGAACTTCCACGCGCCCTGCCTGCGGTAGAGCTCGCCGAGGACGAACGCGGTCTCGGTGGTGGCGCCGGTGCTGTCGAAGCGGGCCAGCTCGGCACCGGTGGCCGCGTCGACGATCCGGATGTAGAGGCCGTGGAACTGGCCGAAGGTGCCGCCGTCGGCGGAGGCGGCCAGCACGATCTTCTCGATCTCCGACTCGACCTGAGCCAGCTGCACCGAGAGCGCGTCGACCACGGTCGGGCCCTGCTGTTTGCCCTCGTAGCGCACCGTGCCCGAAGGGTGGGCGCCCTGGTTGTAGAACACGAAGTCGGCGTCGGAGCGCACCTTCGTCCCGGCTAGCAGCAGGGCGGACGCGTCGGCGTCGGGCACGCCCGGCCCCGACTGCCAACCCACTTCGACCCGGACCGCGGAGGCAGGCACCGCGACGTTGGCGCCTTTCATCATCGACACGTCGTCCAACCTAACCGATACCGTCGGCGCCGGGCCGGGCGCGGTCCGAACGCCGCCCAGGTGTTTTCGGCTCGCCGGATACGTCGAAGGGCGCCCGGTGCGGCACCCGGCGCCCTTCGACGATCGTTCAGCCGCGCAGTTCGGCGCCGACCGCGGCGGTGGCCGAGGCGACGGCGGCGTCGCGGGCGGCGCTGGCCTCGTCCTCGGTGAGGGTGCGGTCGGGCGCGCGGAAGCGCAGGGCGTAGGTGAGGGACTTGCGGCCCGCACCGGCCTGGGCACCCTCGTAGACGTCGAACAGGGCGATGTCCTCGAGCAGGTCGCCACCGCCGGTGCGCAGGGCCGATTCGACCTGCGCGGCCGGGACGGCCTTCTCGACGCTGATCGAGACGTCCTGCAGCACGGCCGGGAACGCCGAGACCGTCGGCGCGGGCCGGGACTCGATCAGCGGCAGCGCGTCGAGGTCGAGTTCGAGCGCGCAGGTGCGCGGCGGCAGACCGGCCCGCTCGAGCACGGCCGGGTGCAGCTCGCCCGCGTGCCCGACGACGACACCGTCGACGACCAGTTCGGCGCAGCGACCCGGATGCCACGGCAGGTAGGCGGCGGCGCGACGCTCGATGGTGACACCGGCCGCGTCGGCCACCGCATCGACCAGCGCGAAGGTGTCAGCGGCCTCCGCCGGGCGACCCGGCCCCCACGGCCCGCGCGGATCACGCTTGCCGCTGAGCACCGCCGCCACGTGCACCGGCTGCTCGGGCAGCGAGGCGTTCAGTTCGGCGATCTGCTCGTCGGTGGGACGACGGTCCACCGGCAGCGCCTCGACCGCGCGGGTCTGCGCGCCGGGTAGCACCACCTGGGCGATGCCGTAGATCGTGAGATCGCGGGCACCGCGGGAGATGTTGCGAGCGGCCACGTCGAGCAGGCCGGGCAGCAGCGTCGTGGCCAGCTCGGGGCGTTCGGCGTCGAGCGGATTGAGCACGCGGGTGGTGTCGCGGCGCGGATCGTCGGCGTCCAGACCCCAGACATCGAACACGTCACCGGCCAGGAAGACCGGTGCGGGCACCTCGACGGCACCGTCGAAGGCCAGCGCGCGGCTCACGGCCCTGCGCCGCTTCTGCTTCGCGGTCAGGCCACGACCGGCGGGGGCGGCGGGCAGCACCGACGGGATCTGCTCGAGCCCCTCCAGCCGCAGCACCTCTTCGACCAGGTCGGCGGGCTGGGTCAGGTCGGGACGCCAGCTCGGCGGGCGCACCAGCAGCTCGGTCTTGCCCGCGTCGTTGACCTCGATGTCGACACTCGCGCCGATCTGCGCGAGCCGGCGCACGGCGGTACCCGCCGGGTAGGTGACGCCGGCGACGCGGTCGGGCAGATCGATGTCCATGACGATCGGCGCGGCCGGCTCCACCGGCACCCGGATGTCGGTGAGCGCGGATTCGATGGTGCCGCCGGTGATCTCGGCGAGCAGGGAGGCGGCCCGATCGAGTGCGGCGATGTTGATCTCCGGGTCGACGACGCGCTCGTAGCGCTTGGCCGCCTCCGAGGACAGCTTGTGCCTGCGCGCGGTCCGGTAGACCCGCAGCGGGTTCCAGGTCGCGGCCTCGAGCACCACATCGGTGGTGCCCTCCCCGACCTCGGTGCTCGCGCCGCCCATCACACCGGCCAGCGAGATGACGCCGGAATCGTCGGCGATCACCACGTCCTCGGCGTCGAGGGTGCGCTCGGTGTCGTCGAGAGTGCGCAGCGTCTCGCCCTTGTTGGCCGTGCGCACGACCAGGCTGCCGTGCAGCTTGGCGGCGTCGAAGGCGTGCAGCGGCTGGCCGAGTTCGAGCATCACGTAGTTGGTGACGTCGACGGCCGGGGAGATCGGGCGCATGCCCGAGAGCATCAGCCGACGCTGCAGCCACAGCGGGCTCACCGCGTCGGGGTCGATCCCGGTGACGCGGCGCACGCCGAAGCGGGTGCACTCCGACTCGGACTCCACCCGCACCGGCCAGGCCTGCGCGTCGGCCTCGGGCACCGTTCGCACGGCCGGGTCGGCGTATTCGAGGTCGAAGCCGCAGGCCAGCTCGCGGGCCAGGCCGCGCACCGAGAAGCAGTAGCCACGGTCGGGGGTGATGTTGAGTTCGATGATCGTGTCGTCGGTGCCCAGCAGCACGTTGGCGTCGTCACCGGGCTGCGCGGAACCGGGCTCGAGCACCAGGATGCCGTCGTGATCCTTGCCGATGCCGAGTTCGGCGACCGAGCAGATCATGCCATGGGAGGTGTGTCCGTAGGTCTTGCGCGAGGAGATCGTGAACCCGCCGGGCAGCACACCGCCGGGCAGCACCACCACGACGAGGTCACCGACCGCGAAATTGCGGGCGCCGCAGACGATTTCCTGCAGCTCGGGGTTGCCGACATCGACCTTGCAGAAGCGGATCGGCTTCTTGAACTCGGTCAGCTCGGTGATCTCGGCGACGCGGCCGACGACCAGCGGCTTGTCGATGTCACCGCCGATCGGCGCCAGCTCGTCGACCTCCTCGACTTCCAAGCCGACGCGGACGAAGCCCGCGTCGAGCTCTTCGGCCGACACCGACCACTCGGGGGTGGTGCGCTGCAGGATCTCGGTCAGCCAGGACTGCGCTACTCGCACTTGACGTTTCGCTCTCTGTGTCGAAAGGGGTTGTCGCTCAGGACCGGATGCCGAAAGGTAGCGTGAACCGCACGTCACCCTCGACGATGTCGCGCATGTCCGGGATGCCGTTGCGGAACTGCAGGGTGCGCTCCATGCCCATGCCGAACGCGAACCCGGAGTACACCTCGGGGTCGATGCCGGAGGCGATCAGCACCTTCGGGTTCACCATGCCGCAGCCGCCCCACTCGACCCAGCCCGCGCCGCCCTTCTTGTCCGGGAACCACACGTCGACCTCGGCCGAGGGTTCGGTGAACGGGAAGTAGTTGGGGCGCATCCGGGTCCGGGTGTCGGGGCCGAACAGGGCGCGCGCGAAGGCGTCCAGGGTGCCGCGCAGGTGCGCCATGGTCAGACCCTTGTCGATCGCCAGACCCTCCACCTGGGAGAACACCGGAGTGTGGGTGGCGTCGAGTTCGTCGGTGCGGAAGGTGCGGCCCGGGCACACGACGTAGATCGGCAGCTCGCGTTCCAGCATGGAACGCACCTGCACCGGGGAGGTGTGCGTGCGCAGCACCTGGCGCGAACCCTCCGGGGCGATATGGAAGGTGTCCTGCATGGTGCGCGCCGGATGATCGGGCAGGAAGTTCAGCGCGTCGAAGTTGAAGTGCTCGGTCTCGACCTCGGGACCTTCGGCGACCTCCCAGCCCATCGCGACGAACACGTCGGCGATCTGCTCGGAGATGACGGTGATGGGGTGGCGAGCGCCGACGGCGGCGCGGCGCGCGGGCAGGGTGACGTCGATCTTCTCAGCCACCAGCACGGCCTGATCGCGCTGCTCGAGCAGTGCGGTACGGCGCGCCTCGAACGCCTCCGTCACCCGCTTGCGCGCGACGTTGACCCGCTTGCCCGCGTCGGCCTTCGCCGCCTTGGGTAGGCCGCCCAGCTCACGCTGTGCCAGCGCGATCGGCGACTTGCCGCCGATGAACTCGGTCTTGGCGACCGCCAGCGCGTCCAGATCAGCCGCCGCCGCGAACGCCTTCTCGGCCTCCGCCGCCGCGGCCGCGAGGGCCTCTTCGGACAGCTTGGCGTTCTGCTCGACTCCACTGTTGTCGTCGGCCACGATCTTCTCGACTCTCCCCTGGGGATCGGTTCGCGGGCGCGTCATTGCCAACCCGCATCGGTGCTGCACAAATCCTATGGGATCGGGTTCGCGCGATTCATTCGGATTACCAGCGATGCGCTCACCACCGCGCCAAGAGCTTGCCGAAGGTCCCCACCCCGACCAACAAGTCCAGGTCAGACGGGCCACCCCACCAATTCCTTCGCCCGCGGAAATTCATGGGAACCGAACGACCCCGCGCCCCGTCCAACCCAACAAACACATCAGCGCGTTCGACTCGAGAACAGGACAACTCGATGCCGGAACAGACCTGCGAATCCACCCCACCCCAACGCCGCCGCACCACCCCGGGCAGCGGCCTCGCCCTCTGCGGACTCGGCCTCCATCCCGCCCGCAGCCGGCCCATCCCTCACCTGGCGGGACTGTGCGCGCATCGGCCCGAACATCCGGATACGACAGCCGAAAGGCGACCCGACAGCCCGGACAGCGGCAGGTGAGCGACCCCGACCGCTATTCCCGGTCGTACCAGGGCAGACACGCGGTGTCGACGGACAACGACAGCGGTGCGGGGAGCGAGATCTGGTCACCGTAGTCGCCTTCGACCGGTTCCGGGTAGGTCCCGCCGACGGGATCCCGGTACAGGGCCCATCGCCCGACGCGAGGATCGATGACAAGGAGCAGCCGGATGCGCGCGGCCGCGTACCAGCCGTTCTTGCCGGTGATCTGCGTCGCCTTCTCCGACTTCGAGATCACCTCGACGGCGAGTTCTACGTCGGTCGGGTCCGCGAGCCAGTCGTCGTCGGTGTCCCAGGAATCGGGAAGGACGACCAGATCCGGCGTGCAGTAGTCATCGGAGTCGTCGGGCATGGCGATCGAGGTGACCTCATAGGCAGCCAATCCCGATGGCATCGAGGCTTCGAGCTGGTGCCGCAGTCGACGGATGGAGCCCGCGTGCTTGCCACGCGGGGTCGGTGACATCACGAGCGCCCCTCCCAGAATCTCGACCCGGAGACCGGTCGCGCGTTCGATCTGCTCGGCGACCTCACGGAGGTTGCCGGGGCGCGGATGCATCGCGGGAAGGGTCATGCGGTCGCTCCCTATCGTGCGGACTGCTGTGCTCAACGATAGCGCGGCTCTGGCTCGCGAGACCCCTACGTCATGGCTTTCGCCCGGTCTCCGGCTCGCCGGAAGTTCATGGGAACCGATCGACCCCGCGCCCCGTCCAACCCAACAAACACATCAGCGCGTTCGACTCGAGAACAGGACAACTCGATGCCGGAACAGACCTGCGAATCCACCCCACCCCAACGCCGCCGCACCACCCCGGGCAGCGGCCTCGCCCTCTGCGGACTCGGCCTCCACCCCGCCCGCAGCCGGCCTATCCCTCACCTGGCGGGACTGTGCGGACGCCCGGATACCAACCCTTCGCCGGGGCAGGGCCGACCGGGTGGGCTCGGATGAGAACGACGACGGCCCGCGCACCGAGTAGGGGTGGCGGGCCGTCTTCGGACTATGTCAGGTGGTGTGGCGGAGGTGGGTGGGGAGGAAGGCGGCGAAGGCGGCGGCGATCGCGACCAGACCCGCGCCGACCCAGACGGCGGGGATGAGGCCGTCGACATAGGCCTGGGGGTCGGTGTAGGAGCCACGGGAGGCGAAGACCGAGGCCAGGACGGCGATTCCCATGGCCACCCCCACTTCACGGACGGTGCTGTTGATGCCCGAGGCCATGCCCTGGTCGGCAGTGGAGGCGCTGGCCATGACGATGGTGGCGGACGGACCGAAGGTCAGGCCCATGCCGATACCGGCGAGGACGAAGGGGGCGACGAAGGAGCCGTAGGCGATGTCGGTACTGGTGATCAGGGCCATCCAGGCCAGGGCGATCGCAAGCAGGACCTGGCCGGCGGCGATGAGCACACGCGGGCCGACGCGATCGACGATCAGTCCGGCCAGTGGCGCGACGACCATCGGTACCAACGTCCACGGCAGGGTGCGAATGCCCGATTCCAGCGGCGTGTAGCCCTGCACCACCTGGAAGAACTGGGCCAGCAGGAAGATCGCGCCGAACACGCCCGCGGAGAAGGCGAACGAGACGAGGAAGCTCAGGCTCAGGGCGCGGGACCGAAACATGCGCAGGGGCAGCATCGGATCGATGACCCGACTCTCCCAGGCGACGAACCCGACCAGCAGACCCGCACCACCGATCAACGCCACGAGCACCTGCGGCGTGGTCCAGCCGTCCTCGCCGCCGTGGATGACACCCCACACCACCGCCAGCACGCCACCGGCGGACAGCAGCAGCCCGAGCAGATCGAGCCGACGTGCGACACCGCGCGATTCGGACAGCATGCGCACCGCGAACGGCAACGCGAGCAATCCGATCGGGACATTGAGCCAGAAGATCCACTGCCAGTTCAGCCCGTCGACGACCGCGCCGCCGACCACCGGACCGACCGCGACACCCAGCCCGGCGATACCGCCCCAGATGCCGATCGCGGCGCTGCGCATTCGCTCGGGCACCGCGGCGGCGAGCAGGGTCAGCGACAGTGGCATCACCGCCGCGCCGCCGGCGCCCTGCACCGCCCTGGCCGCGATGAGCATCCACGGTTCGGTGGCCAGCGCACAGGCCGCCGAGGCCACGACGAAGAGGCCGATGCCGAAGAGGAACACCCGGCGGCGACCGATCCGGTCCCCGAGCGCCGAGGCCGACAGCAGCAGCGCCGCGAAGGACAGCGTGTAGGCGTTGATGAACCACTGCAGGTCCGAGAGGGACGCGCCCAGTTCGGCTTTGATCACCGGCAACGCGTTCGTGACGACCAGGTTGTCCAAGGTCACCATGAACATCGGGATGCCGACGGCGGCGATGACCGCGCCGACCGGCTTGTTCTTCGCCCCGTCCGACGGTGCCGCTTCGACGATGGGGGGATCGCCGGGTTCGAGTGTCTGAGTCATGACCCGCCCTTGTTGCTATTCACTGATAACTAGCAATCAATGGTTATGCATCGACTGATAACATGTCAAGGGCAACGGGGCTTTCCGAGCTTTCCGAGCTTTCCGAGGAGGCAGACACCGCATGGGTGAGACGACCAGAACCCGGATGACCGCGGCCGAACGCAGCGCGCAGGTCCTCGAGGCCGCCGTCGAAGCCTTCGCCGAATCCGGCTATGCCGCAACGAAAACCGATGAGATCGCGCGCCGAGCAGGAGTATCGCAGCCCTATGTGATCCGGCTGTTCGGCACCAAGCTGCAACTGTTCCTCGCCTGCCTGCACGAGGTGTGCAGCCGCATCGAGACGGTATTCCGCAATGCCGAGATCGCCCCCGATTCCGACACCGCCGAGGCACTGCGCGCACTCGGCATCGGCTACGAGACCTTCCTGGCCGAACGCGAATTGCCACTGGTCCTGCTGCACGGTGCTGCCGCGAGCGCGGACCCGGCCATCGGCGAGCACATGCGGGAGCGATTCGGTCGCATCTACCGCCTGGTCGGCGAGCTCACCGGCGCCGATACCGAGCAATCGCGACGCTTCGTCGCCACCGGCATGCTCCTGACGATCATGACCGCCATGCAGGTCGCGGGCACCGACGCGATCTCCCTGCCCTGGGCCACCGAGATCCTCGACGACATCGCCGCGGCCACCGAACCATGCTGAGGCGGCGCGACTACCTCGCGTGCTGCACGCGGGCGCTCGCGTAGAGGCAGATCGCCGCCGCGGCAGCCAGATTCAAGCTCTCGGCGCGGCCGTGGATGGGGATCCGGATGCGGTGATCGGCACGAGCGGCCACCGCCGGGTCGAGACCGTGCGCCTCGTTGCCGAACAGCCAGGCAACTGGGCCGGTGAGAATGTCGTCGGCGGCATCGAGGTCGACCTCGCCGTTCGCGGCGGTGGCCAGGATCGTCACGCCCGCCGCGGAGATCGCGTCGAGGGTGGCGGTGATGTCGCGACCGCGCGCGATCGGCACGTGGAACAGGCTGCCTGCGCTGGCGCGCACGCACTTGCCGTTGTGCGGGTCGACGGTCTCGCCCGCCAGGACCACACCGTCGGCGCCGACCGCGTCGGCGACCCGGATCAGGGTGCCCGCGTTGCCGGGCTCGGCGATCTCGACGGGGACGGCGAGCATGCGGGGACCACGGTCGAGGATCTCGGCCAACTGGACGTCGACCAGCTCGCAGACCGCGACCAGACCGGGCGCGGTGACGGTCTCGCCGAGATGCTCGGCGGCACGGTCACTGACCAGCGTGGTGCGCACGCCGTCGGCGGCGGCACCCGCGATCAGCGCGGTCTCGCGTTCGGCGGCGCCGAGCGAATAGAACAGCTCATGGACGCGGCCGGTCTCCAGCGCGGCGGCCACCGCATTGGCGCCCTCGGCCAGGAACCGGCCGGACTTGCGACGATTGGCCGCGCGCTGAAGCTTGACAGCGGAAACGACCCGCGGATTGCGCTCGGAGAGCGCGTCCACGGGTCGTTCCGACAGATCGCTGTGCGTCAAGCTCAGGCAGCCGAGGCCGGGGCGTTGACGTCGGCGGGCAGCGCGGCCTTGGCGACGGCGACGAGACCGGCGAAGGCCTCGGCGTCGGAGACGGCGAGCTCGGCCAGGATCTTGCGGTCCACCTCGACACCGGCGGCCTTGAGGCCCTGGATGAAGCGGTTGTAGGTGATGTCGTTCAGACGCGCGGCGGCGTTGATACGAGCGATCCACAGCTTGCGGAAGTCACCCTTGCGCGCCTTGCGGTCGCGGTAGGCGTAGGTCAGCGAGTGGAGCTGCTGTTCCTTGGCCTTGCGGTACAGGCGCGAACGCTGGCCCCGGTAGCCCTTGGAGGCCTCGAGGATGGAACGGCGCTTCTTCTGAGCGTTGACGGCCCTTTTGACGCGTGCCACTGTGGTAGTCCTTGATCATCTAGGGGCGCGGCGGCGCCCGAATTCGGTAGTTGTCGGCGTCCGGTTCATCCCGGCCGCGGAATCGTCAGGATGCGACGGTCTTGCCGGAAATCAGGCGAGACCGAGCAGCCGCTTCACGCGGGGGGCGTCGACGGCAGCGACGGACTCCGTGCCTTCCAGACGACGAGTCCGGCGAGAGGACTTGTGCTCCAGGAGGTGGCGACGGTTCGCCTGCTCGCGAAGCAGCTTGCCCCGGCCGGTCACCTTGAATCGCTTCTTGGCGCCGCTGTGGGTCTTGTTCTTCGGCATGGATTCCTCTATCTAGTCGTTGAGATCGGTGTTACTGCGGGTCGGCCGGCGGAGCCTGCTCGACCGGCGCGGCCGGTGCGGCGGGCGCGGTCGGCTCGACCGTCGCAGCCGGTTCGGCGCTCGCGGGACCGGTCGGCTGCGAACGTGCTGCCGGGGCCGAGTCCTGCTGGGCCTTCACCCGCGTCTTCGCGCCCTTGTGGGGGGCGAGGACCATGGTCATGTTGCGGCCGTCCTGCTTGGCCGAGGTCTCGACGAAACCGAGGTCGGCGACGTCGGAGCCCAGACGCTGAAGCAGCCGGAAACCGAGCTCGGGCCGGGACTGCTCACGACCACGGAACATGATCGTGACCTTGACCTTGGATCCGGCCTCGAGGAAACGCACCACGTTGCGCTTCTTGGTCTCGTAGTCGTGATCGTCGATCTTCGGGCGGAGCTTCTGCTCCTTGATCACGGTCTGGACCTGGTTCTTCCGGGACTCGCGCGCCTTCTGCGCGGTCTCGTACTTGAACTTGCCGTAGTCCATGATCTTGCAGACCGGCGGACGGGCATCGGGTGCCACCTCGACGAGGTCGAGATCGGCTTCGAGCGCGACGCGTAGTGCATCTTCAACACGCACGATCCCAACCTGTTCGCCGCCGGGTCCGATGAGACGGACCTCGGGAACACGGATGCGATCGTTGATGCGGGTCTCAGTGCTGATGGGGCCTCCTAGGTCAAGCGGTGTCGTCATAACGACCGCACGCAATAACTGCAACCCCAGTTTCAACACGAAAGCCCCGGTGCGGTACTTCTCCGCCACGGGGCCCGATGTCGACCGATCGCCCACAGCCGATGCCCTCACGAGCTCGGTGTCGACCCCCGCGCGCCAGGCGCACGGGAAACCCATCACAACGAACGGGTGACCGGGACCGTTTGTCCAGTACGATTGCTCGCCGGGAAACGGTGGGAGTCGGGCTCCACTTATCTGCCCCAGGTCGAATCACACAACCAGGGGCGGTCGTCAGCAAAAAGTCTAGCATCGCATTCGGCTATTGCCGAATCGGCCCTGGCGCGATCGGGGCGCGAACGCCTCGCTTAGCCTGATCAGCATGACTGACGAGCTCGATCCCCCCGTGCGCGACCTGGCCGACATCCCCGCCGTCGAGGTGATCAGCCGGGCGGCCGTGATGCTGATGAGCTCAGCCGCGGAGAAGCTGGGACTGGCCGAGGACACCCCGAACTCCGGCGCGGGCGTCGACCTGGACGAGGCGCGCCGGGTGATCACGGCGTTGGCCGGGCTGGTCACCTCGTCGGTGGAGTACCTCGGCCCGCACGCCGGGCCGATCCGCGAGGGTCTGCAGGCGCTGCAGCGCGCCTTCCGCGAGGCTTCCTCGGTGCCGGACGCGCCAGGCCAGGGACCGGGCGAGAAGTACACCGGCCCGGTGCACTGACCCGATATCGGACGAACGCAAAGATCCGCCGACGCACACTGCGTCGGCGGATCTTTGCGTGTGGGGAGAGAGTCCGCCGCTCAGGCGGGCGGGTTGCCCGGGGTGACCGAGATGGCCGAGCCCGAGGTCAGCGCCTGGGCGAGGGCGGAGAAGATTTCGGCGAGGCCGGCGCTTCCGGTATCCATCAGAGAGTTCCTTTCGATTCCGCCGGACTCAGGCGGACGGCGGGGTGGGCGTGTAGGCCAGCGAGGACCCCCCGCTGATAAGGGCCAGAACCATCGCGATGAGGTCCGTGGGAATTTCGCCATCCATGGGGACGTTCCTTTCGTACTGCCCGGCATCGGCGAGTCACGCCGCCCACGGGCGCGAGAGGCCACCTGATGCCGGTCGACAACCGCTACTGACCGGTTTTCCGGACAGAGTGAGGCGAATGTTACATACGCCTGTTTCACTTCGTGGTGTTTTCGGAAAGTCCCGACCGGACCCTAGCCGGATTCAGCGCAGCGCGGCCGCCTTTCGGGCCAGGCGCTTGGCCGCCGCGGTCTCCGTCGGCACCTTCTTCGCCGCCGGTACCGCTGTGTCCCCCGCCTTCTTCGCCGCCGCTTTCTTCGCCGCCGCCTTCTTGGCCGGTTTCACCGGCGCCGGTGCCGCGAGCACCTCCTTGAGGAACTGCCCGGTGTAGCTGGCCGAGACCTGGGCCACGTCCTCCGGCGTGCCGGTCGCGACCACCGTGCCACCGCCGGAACCGCCCTCGGGTCCCATGTCGACGACCCAGTCCGAGGTCTTGATGACGTCGAGGTTGTGCTCGATGACGATCACCGTGTTGCCCTTGTCGACCAGACCGTTGATCACCTTGAGCAACTTGCGGATGTCCTCGAAGTGCAGGCCGGTGGTCGGCTCGTCGAGGATGTACACGGTCCGGCCCATCGAGCGCTTCTGCAGCTCGGCGGCCAGTTTCACGCGCTGGGCCTCACCACCGGACAGCGTCGGCGCACTCTGCCCGAGACGCACGTAACCCAGACCGACCTCGACAAGTGTCTTGAGGTAGCGGTGGATCGAGGTGATCGCCTCGAAGAAGTCGGCCGCCTCGTCGATCGGCATGTCGAGCACCTCGGCGATGGTCTTGCCCTTGTAGTGCACCTCGAGGGTTTCCCGGTTGTACCGGGCGCCGTGGCAGACCTCGCACGGGACGTAGACATCGGGCAGGAAGTTCATCTCGATCTTGAGCGTGCCGTCGCCCGAGCACGCTTCGCAGCGGCCGCCCTTGACGTTGAACGAGAACCGCCCGGGCTGGTAACCGCGCACCTTGGCCTCGGTGGTGGCGGCGAACAGGGTGCGGATCTTGTCGAAGACACCGGTGTAGGTGGCCGGGTTCGAGCGCGGGGTGCGCCCGATCGGTGACTGGTCGACCTGCACCAGTTTGTCGAGGTTGTCCAGGCCGTTGATCCTGGTGTGCCTGCCCGGCACCTGGCGGGCACCGTTGAGCTTGTTCGCCAGCACGGTGGCCAGGATGTCGTTGACCAGGGTCGACTTGCCCGACCCCGAGACACCGGTGACCGCGGTGAGCACGCCCAGCGGGAACGCCACGTCGATGCCCTGCAAATTGTGTTCGGTGGCGCCGACGACGGTGAGCTTGCGCTTCTTGTCGATCGGGCGGCGCACCATCGGCACCTCGATCTGCTCACGACCGGAAAGATAAGCGCCGGTGAGAGATTCGGGTTCGGTGAGCAGTTCGGTGTACGGACCGCTGTGTACCACGCGGCCGCCGTGCTCGCCGGCCAGCGGGCCGATGTCGACCACCCAGTCCGAGGCGCGGATGGTGTCCTCGTCGTGTTCGACGACGATCAGGGTGTTGCCCAGCTTCTTCAACCGCAGCAGCGTCTCGATCAGGCGGCGGTTGTCGCGCTGGTGCAGGCCGATCGAGGGCTCGTCGAGGACGTACAGCACGCCGACCAGACCGGAGCCGATCTGGGTGGCCAGGCGGATGCGCTGCGCCTCGCCACCGGACAGGGTCGCCGCCGCGCGCGAGAGCGTGAGGTACTCCAAGCCGACATCGAGCAGGAACCCGAGCCTGGCCTGGATCTCCTTGAGCACCTGACCGGCGATCGCGGCCTCACGCTCCCCCAGCGTCAAGGCGTTGAGGAAGTGCGCGCAGTCACCGATGGACAGGTCACTGACCTCGGCGATCGACTTGTCGGTACCGTCGGAGGCCAGGGTGACCGCCAGGATCTCCGGGCGCAGCCGGGAACCGTTGCACACCGGGCAGGCCACATCGCGCATGTAGCCGTCGTAGTGCTCCTTCATCTGCTCGGACTCGGTGTTGTCCATCCGCCGTTGCAGGAACGGCATCACGCCCTCGAAATCGGCGTAGTAGGAGCGTTTGCGGCCGTAGCGGTTGGTGTAGGACACGTGCACCTGATCGGAACTGCCCTCGAGCACCGCCTTGCGGGCCTTGGCGGGCAGATCGCGCCACGCGGTGTCCATCGAGAAGCCGATCGCCTCGGCCAGGCCGGACAGCAACCGGTTGAAGTACTCGGCGGTCTGCCCGCGCGACCACGGCGCGATCGCGCCCTCGGCCAGACTCAGCTCGGGATCGGGGACCACCAGCTCCGGGTCGACCTCCTTGCGGATACCGAGACCGGTGCAGTCGGGGCAGGCGCCGTAGGGCGAGTTGAACGAGAACGACCGGGGCTCGAGATCCTCGATGTCGAGCGGGTGACCGTTGGGGCAGGCAAGCCGCTCGGAGAAGCGCCGTTCGCGATCGTGAGCGTGCTCGTCGCGGTCGACGAAATCGAGCACGACGATGCCGTCGGCCAACCGCAACGCGGTCTCGATCGAGTCGGTGAGCCGCTGCTTGGACGCCGCCTTGACCGAGAGCCGGTCGACCACGACCTCGACGTCGTGCTTCTCCTGCTTCTTCAGCTTCGGCGGATCGGTGAGCGGATACACCACCCCGTCGACCCGCACGCGCGAATAGCCCTGGGTCTTGAGCTGGTCGAACAGGTCGACGAACTCACCCTTGCGGGTGCGCACCACCGGCGCGAGCACCTGGAACTTCAGGCCCTCGTCCATGGCGAGGACCTGGTCCACGATCTGCTGCGGGGTCTGCTTGGCGATCAGCTCGCCACACACCGGGCAGTGCGGTGTCCCCGCGCGGGCATACAGCAGGCGCAGGTAGTCGTAGACCTCGGTGATGGTGCCGACCGTGGACCGCGGATTGCGGTTGGTCGACTTCTGGTCGATCGACACCGCTGGCGAGAGGCCCTCGATGAAGTCGACATCGGGCTTGTCCATCTGCCCGAGGAACTGCCGCGCGTAGGCCGACAGCGACTCGACATAGCGACGCTGCCCCTCGGCGAAGATCGTGTCGAACGCCAGGCTCGACTTACCGGAACCGGACAGGCCGGTGAACACGATCAGGCTGTCGCGCGGCAAATCCAGGTCGACGCCCTTGAGGTTGTGTTCCCGAGCTCCGCGCACAGTGAGGCGTTCCGCCACCAGGTGAATCCCTTCTCATCGTCATCCGCCGACCGGACATGAACCCCCACGAACAATGCTAGGCGCGACCACCGACAGTGTTTGTTGGAGCGCTCGCGCGCTCGAGTTCGCGCCCCCGGCGGTCCCGCCGATCAGGCGCCGTTTCTTGCTCCTTCGTCGCCTACGAAACGGCACCTGATCGGCGGGACGGGCGCGAACCGCCGCTGCGCGGCGATCCCTCCTCGAGGTCGGGATGTGCGGGGTCGGGTTTGTTGGAGAGCTGGTGCGCTCAGGGTTCGCGTTACTGGGGGTCCGCCGATCGGGCGCCGTTTCTTGCTCCTTCGTCGCCTACGAAACGGCACCTGATCGGCGGAACGGGCGCGAACCTCCGCTGCGCGGCGGACCGGTCGTTGGGGGCGAGTTTGCGGTCTGCGTCCGGGATTTCGGGGTCAGCGATTATGTTTGTCCTCGGGGGGGCGATTGACACGATGAAGGAGCCGACGTGCTCGAGGTGTTTCTGGTCGACGACCACGAGATCGTGCGGCGCGGGTTGATCGATCTGCTGGAGGGTGATCCTGAACTCACTGTGATCGGGCAGGCGGGCAGCGTCGCCGAGGCGATGGTGCTCATTCGGGAGGCTCGGCCCGATGTGGCGGTGCTGGACGTGCGGCTGCCCGATGGCAACGGGATCGAGCTGTGTCGCAATCTGCTGGCCGAGTTCGACGACCTGCACTGCCTGATCCTGACCTCGTTCTCCGACGAGCACGCCATGCTGGACGCGATCCTGGCCGGTGCCAGCGGGTACGTGGTGAAGAACATCGACGGGATGCGGCTGGCGGACGCGATCAAACAGGTCGGTGCCGGGCACTCCCTGCTCGACACCAGGGCCGCCGACGCCCTGCGTGCCCGCCTACGGCGCAGCGCCGAACCTTCGGGGGCGCTGGCGGGGCTCACCGACCAGGAACGCCGGCTGCTCGAACTCCTCGGTGAGGGCCTGACCAACCGTCAGATCGCGGCGCGGATGTTCCTGGCCGAGAAGACGGTCAAGAACTACGTCTCCCGTCTCCTGGCCAAACTCGGCGTCGAACGCCGAACCCAGGCCGCGGTCCTGGCGACCAAGCTCCGTGAACCGGAGATCTGATCTGGGCTCCACACTCCCCGACCGCGAGGAGGGGACGCCGCGCAGCGGCGGTTCGGCGCGAACTCGAGCGCGCCAGCGCTCCGACTAGCAGGGGACGACGATGGTGAGGTCGCCGTCGTAGCGGCGGTAGAGGAGGTTGCCGCGGCCGGTGTGGGTGTCGGTGAAGAACAGATACGGCAGCCCGGCGGTGCACAGGACGTCGGCGGCCTCGTCTTCGGCGTAGACGGGCGCGGCGTCGGGGGCCACGCGGACCGGCATCGCGCTGGCGGTCAGCGGCAGCCCGGCCGACTCCCCCGCCGCGGCGGTGTGGTGCTGTCGGGCGAGGCGGACGCCGTGCGGGTCGGCCCAGGTGACGATCGCGTCCTCACCGGTGTCGGAGTCGGTGAACAGGTAGGCGTCGTAGTCCATCGCGTCGAGCACGGTGCTGGCTTCCAGCGGGGTGCCGGTCATCAGCGCGCAGTCCTTGCGGCGGATGATCGGGCGGGTCTCGGTGACCCGCGACAGCGGGCGCCGCGCGGGGTCGGGCCAGGCGGCGCGCGCCTCCTTCCCGGCGCGGCGGGCGAGCTGGCGGTCGAGCCGCTCGGCAGCGAAGGTGACGGCGAAGCCGCCGGGCCCGGTGACCTGCACCCGGGTGAGTGTGTCGTTGGTGCGGATGTTGGCCTGCACCAGGGTCGGCTCGTCGGAGCCCTGCGGCGCGGTGACGCGCACGCGGGCCGGACTGTCGAGGTGATGCCTGCGCATGACGCGGGTGATGGCGCGAACCGCGCGGGTGACGTCCTGCGGTGGAACCTCGCCACGGGTGGTCACCGCGAGCTCCGGGTCCGCGGCGGTCGTCCAGTGTTGGGTGCTCGACAACGAATTCATCTCATGCCCCACTTCTCGATCCCATTTCCCGGTGCCCTATGCCACCATCGCCAGCCCGTGCCGGTGAAGGGCCGAAAGTCCCCTGATTGCGGACTAGACTTTGCGTTCAGTGGGTTCGGGGAGCGCGGCGACGGGATACGGCGATGGCGAATGACGGTCGGAGTGACCGCTATTCGGTGGGCGCAACCGTGTCCCAACAGCATCTACGCGCCCTGCTCGGCGAAGTCGCGGACCGGGTGGAAGTGATGATCGGCTCCCGCGACCGGATGGACGGCCTGGTCGAGGCCATGCTCACCGTCACCGCGGGCCTGGATCTGGACGAGACCCTGCGCACCATCGTGCGCACGGCGATGAACCTGGTCGACGCCCGCTACGGCGCGCTCGCGGTGCGCGGTCACGATCAGCAGGTCGCGCAGTTCATCGACGAGGGCATGCCCGACCGGATCCGTGAACGGATCGGGCGATTACCCGCGGGCCATGGCGTACTGGGCGCGGTGTTCGCCGAGAAGGCGCCCTTGCGGCTCGACGATCTGGCCCGGCACCCGTCCTCGGTCGGCTTCCCCGAGGGACATCCGCCGATGCACTCGTTTCTCGGTGTGCCTGTGCGCATTCGCGACAAGGTGTTCGGCAGTCTGTATCTGACCGAGAAGTCCAACGGTCAGCCGTTCACCGAGGAGGACGAGGTCCTCGTCCTCGCGCTGGCCGCCGCGGCGGGGATCGCGGTCGACAATGCCCGCCTCTACGAACAGGCACGCACCCGTCAGGCGTGGATCGAGGCGACCCGCGACATCGCCACGGAGTTCCTGGCCGGGACCGAATCCGATCGGGTGCTCGCGCACGTGGTCGATCACGCGCGCAAGCTGACCGGATCGCATCAGGCCTTCCTCGCCTCGGTGCCCGTCCCCGACGAACTGCCCGGCGAGATCACCGAATTGGTGATCACCCAGTGGACCGGACCCGACGCGGGGCAGGACTGGCAGACGATCCCGATCGCGGGCACGGCACTGGGTGATGCCTTCAGCAGGCGCACGCCACTGCGGTTCGACGATGCCACCGCGGTGACCCTCGGCGTGGAATTCCCCGACACCGAATCCCCGTGCGCCGGACCGGCGCTGGTGCTGCCGCTGTGCACCCCGGATGCCACCCTCGGCGTGCTGGTGACGATCCGACCGCCCGGTTTCGCCCCATACTCCGATGAGATGCTCGAACTGACCGCCGCGTTCTGCGATCAGGCGGCGCTGGCGGTGCGCCTGGCCGACGCGCAGCGCCGGATGCGCGAACTCGACATCGTCGCCGACCGCGACCGCATCGCGCGCGACCTGCACGACCACGTGATCCAGCGCCTGTTCGCGATCGGTCTCACCGTGCAGGCGACCCTGCCCAAGGCGGTGGTTCCCGAAGTGCGGCAACGGCTTTCGACGACGATCATGGACCTCCAGGAAGTCGTCCAGGAGATCCGCACCTCCATCTTCGACCTGCACGCCAGCGGCTCCGGCCACAGCGCGGGACTGCAGCAGCGGCTGGAAGTGGCGATCCGGCGCCAGACCGCCGACATCGCCCTGCGCGCCACGATCCAGGTCTCGGGGCCGCTGTCGGTGCTCGATCCCCAGCTGGCAGATCACGCCGAGGCGGTGGTGCGCGAGGCGGTGAGCAACGCGGTGCGTCATTCCGGTGCGGACACGGTCGCGATCGTCATCGAGGTGGCCGACGATCTGACCATCACCGTGAGCGACAACGGGTGGGGTATCCCCAACCACGTCATCCGCAGCGGGTTGCGCAATCTCGAGCAGCGCGCCCAGGAGTCGGGCGGGCGTTTCGACATCGGACCGTCGAGCCGCCCCGACGCCGAGGGCAATCACCCGGAGATGCCGGGCACCCGGCTGCGGTGGGCGGTGCCGCTGCCGCAGGATCAGCCGATCACCGGTGGCTACGCCCTGGCCGGGGGGCCCGACCTCGGCGAGGGCGACTGAGGCTCAGGCCCTGGCGAGTACGACGGCGGCATTGTTGCCACCCATGCCCATCGACAGTTTCACCGTGGGGCCGTCGCTGATCGGCGTGGATCCGTCGAGCAGGCGCGGGTGAGCCGGCGCGACGATCGGCGCCGAGATCGCGAGGCCGCGGTCGTAGGACAGGGCGATGGTGGCGACCTCGACCGCCGCGGACGCGCCCTGACAGTGTCCGAGGAGCGGCTTGAGCACGGTGATCGCGGGACGGTCGTCGAACACCGTCGTCAGCACGTCGCGTTCGGCGGCGTCGCACTGGTGGGTGCCGGTGCCGTGCACGTTGAGGTAGGCGACATCGGCGGCGCCGATCCCGGCGGTGACCAGCGCGCGGCGCGCACAGTCGATGATGTGGGTGTGGGTGGGTTCGACGGAGACCACGTGGTAGGCGTCGTTGGTCATCGCACCGCCGAGGACCCTGGCGTAGGGCGACCCGACCGCGTCGGTGAGCAGCAGAGCCACCGACGCCTCGGCCATCGTGAAGCCGAGGGTGCCCTCCTGGAAGGGGCGGCAGGCGGTGAAGGGATCCACGTCGGCGACGGCGGCGCCCATCCGGACGAAGTGGTCGAGCATCTCCGGGGTGGCGGAGAGGTCGGTGCTCACGCACAGCACGTCGTCGACCATCCCCATGTCGCGCCACATCTTCGCGGTCAGCACGGCGACATTGCCCGAACTGCACGCCGCCGAGACGTTCATCGTGGGTCCGTGGAAGCCGAATTCCTGCTGCACCACCGAGATGGGTGTCGAGGGCAACAGGGGCAGATAGTCGCGGGGGCGGCGGGATCCGTGATCGAGGAGATAGAAGTCACGCCAGCCGGCCACATCCCCCAGAGTGATCGCGTGCACCAGACCGACGGTGCGGCCCGTCCGGCGCCAGCCGCGCTCGGTCGCGTCGGCGACGGCCTCGGCGGCCGCGGCGAACACGGCGCGCCCGAACAAGCCGGAACCGTGCGCCGGATCGCCGCCGTCGGAAACCCGGCCCACCCATGCGTGCCGATCGCGTTCGGGCCCGTAACCGGGGTACAGCCGGGCGGCGGGCTTTCCCGTCAGCAACCCCTGCCACAGGCGTTCGCGGCCCCAGCCGTAGCCGGATACGGCACCGATGCCCCCGATCGACATAGAATCGAAAGGGTGGGCCGTGTCGCCGGGAAGATCGTCCGCTGTCACATCCCTCCTCGCGGATCTCATCAGGGGTCACCACCATAGTCCTGTGCATCGTCGCCAGACCAGGCCGAGATCGGGGGTATCGCAGTGGGAGAACGCCATACCGACGCGGCGAGCGCCGAGCAGCTCGCGCAGCGGTACCGCTCGCTGGTCGAACACACTCCCGACGCGATCTGCGTGCACGAATCGGGCACGATCGTCTACGTCAACCCGGCTATGGTGCGCCTGCTCGGCGCCCGATCGGCCGATGACCTGCTCGGACTGTCCATCCAGACGTTCGTGCACCCCGATTCGATTCCGCCGATGCTCGCCCGGATCGCGCAGCTGACGGCCGAGGGCTCGGCCTCCCCACCCGCCGAGATGGACCTCGTGCGGGTGGACGGACGCACCGTGCCCGTGCAGACCGTGTCGGTGTTGACGGTGTGGCAGGGCGAGCTCGCCTACCAGGTGGTCGTGCACGATCTCACCGCGCAGCGCGCCGCGGAGGACTCGGCGCGACGGGCGGAATCGCACTTCACAACCGTGGTCTCGCAGCTGGAGGAAGGGGTGCTCGTCGTCGATCGGCGCGGGCGGCTGGAATCGATCAACCCGGCGGGCCGACGAATTCTCGGCATCGACGACGCGGACCCGGTGCTCGGGCGCCGCTTCGACGAACTCCCGGCGACGATGATCGACCGCGACGGTCACCCGCTGCCCGGCGACCAGCACCCGATGGCGCGCACGCTGGCCACCGGCGAGGTGGTCACCCGATTCGTCTTCGGTGTGGAGCGCGTCGACGGGCAGCTGGTGTGGCTCTCGTGCAATTGCCGGTTGCTCAATCCCGACAGCCCTGATTCCTCGGGGGTGTCCTCCTTCGCCGACATCACCGAGTACCGGGCCAGCAGACGCCAGCTCGAGTACCAGGCCACCCACGACGCGCTGACCGGGTTGGCCAACCGCTCGCTGATCCTGTCGCAGCTCTCCACCGCGCTCGCCGACGAAGGCGGCACGCTGGTCACCACCGTGCTGTTCATCGACCTCGACGGTTTCAAGGCGATCAACGACACCCTCGGCCACGCCATCGGCGACACGGTGCTGCAGATCGTGGCCCAGCGCCTGCAGCGCGCCCTGCGGGCCGAGGACCTGGTCGGGCGACTCGGCGGCGACGAGTTCCTGGTCCTGCTGGCCGGTCATCCGCAACGCGCCGACCTGCCCGCGCTGGTGGAACGGCTCCGCGTGACGATGTCGGAGCCGATCATCGCCCGCGGCCACCGGCTCGAGGTGAGCGCCTCGATCGGCATCACCGAACTCGGCCCGCACGAACGCCGCACTCCCGAGGCCGTGCTGCACGACGCCGACCTGGCCATGTACCGCGACAAGCCGGCCGGTCATCGTGAACTGGGTCTCGGTCAGAATCGACGCTCGAACAACACCCACGCCTCCTGACAGACTGATCGACGTGATCGTCGAACACGCGCTGCTGCCCGTTCGCCCCGGCCTCGCCGACGCTTTCGAAGCGGCCTTCGCCGAGGCGTATCCGATCATCGCCGCCATGCCCGGCTTCGGCGGGCTGTCGCTGTCGCGATGTCTGGAGCGGCCCGACAGCTATCTGCTGCTGGTGCGCTGGGAACGGCTCAGCGACCACACCGCGGGTTTCCGCGACGCACCGGAATACCAGCGCTGGCGGGCGCTGTTGCACCACTTCTACGAGCCGTTCCCGGTGGTCGAGCACTTCGCGCCGGTCCTCGGCGACGATGTCTTCCCCGCTTCGGCCGAGGTCGCGCCGAGCGCGCCCGCGGACAAGTAGAATCGACAACTCTGTTCTCAACGCGGTGACAAAGGAGTCCTGTTTTGCCCGACCGCCTCGCCGAAGACCGCGCCACCGCCGAGCCGGACCCGCGCAGCCGCGAGATCGAACAGGAGCAGCAGTACCTCTCGGTGCTCTACGCCCGGCTCGACGGCATGCGCGACTACGCGCAGAACCGGCTCAAGACCGTGCTGCTGGAATCCGGCGGTACGCCGCAGGCACGCAGTGAACGCGAGTCGTTCACCGCGCTCTACAGCGAGGACCTGGCCAAGTACGACGCCGCCGAGCACGGGCTGTGCTTCGGCCGCATCGACCTGGCATCCGCCGAGGAGCAGGCGCGCTACATCGGCCGCCTCGGCATCCTCGACGAGGACAACGACTACGAGCCGCTGTTACTGGACTGGCGCGCGCCACTTGCCCGGCCGTTCTACCTGGCCACCACCGCCAATCCCGAGGACGTGACGCGGCGGCGCCACATCCGTTCGCGCAATCGCGCGGTCACCGCGATCAACGACGAGTACCTGGACCTGACCACCGCCGAGCGCGACGGCGCGATCGGCACCGACGACGGGGTCGGTGGCGAGAGCGCGCTGCTGGCAGCGCTCAACGCCGCCCGCACCGGGCACATGAACGACATCGTCGAGACCATCCAGAGCGAGCAGGACGCGATCATCCGCTCCGAGCACAAGAGCGTGCTGGTGGTCCAGGGCGGGCCGGGTACCGGCAAAACCGCGGTCGCGCTGCACCGGGCGGCCTACCTGCTCTACACCTACCGGCAGCAGCTGGCCAAGAGCGGCGTGCTGATCATCGGCCCCAACGCCACCTTCCTCGACTACATCGGGCAGGTGCTGCCCTCGCTCGGTGAGACCGGTGTGCTGCTCTCGACCATCGGCGACCTGTATCCCGGGGTGAAGGCGGTCCGCGAGGACTCGCTGCGCGCCGGGGAGATCAAGGGCTCCCTGGACATGCTCGAGGTGCTCAAACAGGCGGTGCGTGACCGCCAGGAGGTGCCCGCCGAACCGGTGCGCCTTGCCTTCGACGGCTATCCGGTGACCCTGGACCGCAAGATCGCGACCAAGGCGCGCGGCCGGGCCCGTTCCTCGCGTCGCCCGCACAATCTGGCGCGGCCGATCTTCGCGTCCTCGGTGATCGACGCGCTCACCGATCAACTGGCCGCGACCATGGGCGCCGATCTGTCCGGCGGGACGAGCCTGCTCAGCTCGGCCGACCTCAGCGAGATCGGCGACGAGATGCGCGCCGACCCGCAGGTACAGGCCGCGATCAGCGCGCTGTGGCCGATCCTGTCCCCGCAGGACGTGCTGGCCGACCTGCTCGCCGACCCCGCCCGCCTCGACCGCGCGGCCAAGTCGTTGAGCCCGCAGGATCGCGCCGAGCTGGTGCGCTCCGACGACGGCACCTTCGCCGCGGCCGACGCCCCGTTGCTCGACGAGCTCGCCGAACTGCTCGGCGTCGATGACACCGAGGAGCGGGAACGTTCCCGCCGCCGCTGGCGCGCCCAGCTCGCCGAAGCGCAGGACGCGCTCGACATCCTCACCGGTTCGGCGCCCCAGGACATCGAGGACGAACTCGATCCCGAGATCCTGATGGCCTACGACCTGATCGACGCCTCCCAGCTGGCCCAGCGCCAGGAGTTCGGCAACCGCCAGACCACCGCCGAGCGCGCCGCGGGCGACCGCACCTGGACCTACGGCCACGTGATCGTCGACGAGGCGCAGGAGCTCTCGGAGATGGCGTGGCGCATGGTGATGCGGCGCATCCCCAATCGCTGGGTCACCGTGGTCGGCGACGTCGCCCAGACCGGCGACCCCGCGGGCGCCTCGTCCTGGCAGCGGGTGCTGGAACCCTATGTGGCACAACGCTGGAAACTCACCGAGCTCACCGTGAACTACCGCACCCCAGCCGAGATCATGGCGGTCGCCGCCGACGTCCTCGCCGCCATCGACCCCGGTGTCCGGGTACCGCGCTCGGTGCGCGAGACCGGCAATCCGCCGCGCGCCCACCGCGTTCGCCCCGACCGGGTCGCCGCCGAACTGGCCCGGCTCTTGGACGCCGAGCACGGCCCCGGGACCAGCGCGGTCCTCGCCCCCGCGACCCTTGTCCCGGACCTGTCCCCATTGGCCGGAGAATCAGTGCAGGTCCTGACCGTCCACGACGCGAAGGGCCTGGAATTCGACCGCGTCTACCTGGTCGATCCCCACACCATCCTCACCGAATCCCCCCGCGGCCTCAACGACCTCTACGTGGCCCTCACCCGAGCCACCCAAAGGCTCACGGTCGTCCACACCGCCGAGCTGCCCGAGGTGCTGGGCGCGCTGGATCCGGCCTGAGACAACACGGCGAAGGCCCCGGATCGCGGTCGATGATCGCGGTCCGGGGCCTTCGTCGTCGTCCTAGCGCACGGTGTGCACGATCAGGACGTCCGACCGCGACTTGCGGGCGACGTCCGAGGGCACCGAGCCGAGCAGGCGGCCGGTGAGGGTGTTGAGGCCCCGGTTACCGACGACGAGCAGATCGGCCTTGGTCTCCCTGACCAGGTCGAGCAGCGAATCGACCGGCTCGCCGACGATCGCCCGGTCGACGATGTTCTTGGCACCCGCGGCCACGGCTTTCTCCCGTGCCACGTGCAGGATCTCGTTGGTCGGGGCCGAGCCGCGAACCTGGTAGGCCTCGTCCTTGAGAACATCGGCCGCGGCGGCGACGTCGCGGTCATCGGTCGGGAAGTAGGCGCAGGCCAGCACGAGAGTCGCGTCCGCGTCGCCGGCGAGCGCCGCGGCCTTCTCCACTGCGACGTACGACGAGTCCGAGCCATCAGTACCGACGACAATGGTCCGGTAGGCGGTCATCTCTCCTCCAACTTGGTCGGTGCCAGCACCGAGCCACCCGGGAATCGAGCGTCAGCGCGGCAATTGGGTCGACCCTAACGCCAAAACAGGCCGATTTATCAGAAATCGCAACAGATCACACCGGGAGTGTTGGCGGGAATTGCCCCGCCGACCGTGGGCGGCACGACACCGACACAAGTCCACCTGGGGCGATCGGGCCGAGCGTCGATGACGACTGTGTCCTATCACAACACAATCAATGCCGCTGTGTGGCTGGGATTTTCGTCACAATTCCGGGTCGATGGCGGTCATCGCGACCGGCGAGCGTATTCGGTCGGCGACATCCCGATTTCGGCGACGAACTCGCGGCAGAAATGCGCCTGGTCGAAATAGCCGAGATCGGCGGCGAGTACGGCCAGATCCGGTGCGTCGCCGTGGGCGAGCCGGTCGGCGGCGTCCTGCAACCGAAACCGGCACAGCACCCATTTCGGCCCGGCGCCCACGTAGCGGCGGAACAGGCGCTGCAGGGTGCGGATGGGAATCGCGAACCGGTCGGTGACCTGATCGACCCTGGTCAGGTTCGCGTCCTCGGACATCGCGCGCACGATCGCGGCCACCAGCGCGTACCGCGGGTCGTGACCGCGGTCCCGTCCGGCGAAGAAGGACTCCACCAGCACCCGGCGGCGATCATCGGAGGGTTCGGCCAGGACGCGCTCGGCGAGCCCCGCGGCGGCGGGCAGCAGCTGGGTCAACGGGGCCGAATCGTCGCGCAGGGCGGCCACGTCGGCGCCGGTGAACGCACCGAATCCACCGGGGCTGAACCGGATGCCGAAGGTCTCCCCCTCGTCGCTGAGCTCGCGCACGTACTTCGTCGTGCACACGCCGTTGACGAATCCGCCGGTGCGCAGGGTGCTGCGCTCGAAGGTGAGATTCACGCAGGGAAACGACAGGACCTCGGCCCGATAGGCGGACCTGCCGCGCAGGTCCCAGCGCACGACCCAGTACCAATCGGCGAACTCGGCCAGCGCGGGCCCGACCGGCAGCCGGTTCAGGGTGCGGTGCCTGGCCTGCTCGCCCGGATGCAGAATGCCTTTCACGTCACCGGGATCCGGTGAGTCATCGGGCGCGACCACGGCCCTCCGATCCGCCGAACTGTCGCGTTCTTACAAGACCGGCCGACCCGGGCCGAGCAGGATCGAACACATGACCGATTCCGTAGCACCCGTTCCCGAGGGTTACCACTCCATCACCTGTTTCCTCGCCGTGCCCGACGGCAACGCCGCCATCGACTTCTACACCGCGGTCTTCGGCGCGAAGCTGCTCAGCCGCGCCGACCTGCCCGACGGGCAGCCCGCGCACGCCGAACTGCTCATCGGCGACTCCACCCTGCAGCTCGGAATGCCGATCCCCGACAACAACGTTCGAGCCCCCGAGAACTGGGTGCACACCTCGATCGTGCACTACTGCCCCGATGTCGACGCGGCGATCGCCCGCGCGATCGCCCATGGTGCCCGCAGCGCCGAGCAGCCACAGACCTTCGTCACCGGCGACCGCTACGGCGTGGTGATCGACCCGTTCGGCCACCGCTGGGCCGTGATGACCCGCGTCGAGGACGTCTCCCGCGACGAAGCCGACCGCCGCGTCGCCGAGTGGATGCGGACACAGTGATTTCGGCGGCTGGCGCCGCGGGGTTTTCGGCCCTGTGAGCCTCGCACCCGAGGGGCGATACTGCGCCTTCGGCGTTCCGTCTCGCCCCTCGGGTGCGAGGCGGCCGCAAACCCGTGGCGGTCGGGTTGTCAGTGTCATGGCCAATCAGCTCAGCCCGGCGGCGTCCATGCCGCGGAGTTCCTTCTTGAGGTCGGCGATCTCGTCGCGGAGGCGGCCTGCGAGCTCGAATTGCAGTTCGCGGGCCGCGTTCATCATCTGGGCGGTGAGTTCTTTGACCAGGTCGGCGAGTTCGGCGCGCGGCATGGACTTCACGTCGCGTTCGGCGTAGATGCCCGCGCTCACCGCGCGGCCGGGCTCACCCTGGGCGCGGCGGCCGCGGCTGACATTGCGGCCCGAGCCACCGACGGCGACTTCGTCGTCGGCCTCCAGATACACCTGGTCGAGGATGTCGGCGATCTTCTTGCGCAGTGGCTGCGGGTCGATGCCGTTGGCCTCGTTGTAGGCGACCTGCTTGGCACGGCGGCGATCGGTCTCGTCGATGGCGTGGCGCATCGAGTCGGTGATCTTGTCGGCGTACATGTGCACTTCGCCGGAGACGTTGCGCGCCGCGCGGCCGATGGTCTGGATGAGACTGGTGCTCGACCGCAGGAAGCCTTCCTTGTCGGCGTCGAGGATCGCCACCAACGATACCTCGGGCAGGTCGAGGCCCTCGCGCAGCAGGTTGATGCCTACGAGGACGTCGTAGTCGCCCAGGCGCAGCTGCCGCAGCAGTTCCACCCGGCGCAGCGTGTCGATCTCCGAATGCAGGTAGCGCACCCGCACCCCGAGGCCGAGCAGATAGTCGGTGAGGTCCTCGGCCATCTTCTTGGTCAGCGTGGTGACCAAGACGCGCTCGTCACGATCGGTGCGCCCGCGGATCTCGTGCACCAGATCGTCGATCTGGCCCTTGGTCGGCTTCACCACGACCTGCGGGTCGACCAGGCCGGTCGGCCGGATCACCTGCTCGACCACCTCACCGCCGACCTGACCCAGCTCGTATGGACCCGGCGTGGCCGACAGGTACACCGCCTGGCCGATCCGGTCGGCGAACTCCTCCCAGGTCAGCGGGCGGTTGTCCACCGCCGACGGCAGCCGGAAGCCGAACTCGACCAGATTGCGCTTACGCGACATGTCACCCTCGTACATACCGCCGATCTGCGGCACGGTGACGTGCGATTCGTCGATCACCAGCAGGAAGTCGTCGGGGAAGTAGTCGAGCAGGGTGGCCGGCGCCGAGCCGGCGGGGCGACCGTCGATGTGGCGCGAGTAGTTCTCGATACCGGAGCAGAATCCGACCTGGCGGATCATCTCCAGGTCGTACTCGGTGCGCATACGCAACCGCTGCGCCTCGAGCAGTTTGCCCTGGCGTTCCAGTTCGGCCAGGCGGGAGGCCAATTCGGCTTCGATGTCGGTGACCGCGCGTTCCATCCGCTCCGGGCCCGCCACGTAGTGGGTGGCCGGGAAGATGCGCAGCGAATCGACCTTGCGCACCACGTCACCGGTGAGCGGGTGCAGGTAGTAGAGCTCCTCGATCTCGTCGCCGAAGAACTCGATGCGGACCGCGAGTTCCTCGTAGGACGGGATGATCTCGACGGTGTCGCCGCGCACCCGGAACGACCCGCGGGTGAAGGCCATGTCGTTGCGGGTGTACTGCACGTCGACGAGCAGGCGCAGCAGCGCGTCGCGGTCGATCTGGGTGCCGACCTCGAGCTGCACCGAGCGATCCAGGTACGACTGCGGTGTGCCGAGGCCGTAGATACACGAGACCGACGCGACCACCACCACATCGCGACGCGAGAGCAGGCTCGACGTCGCCGAGTGCCGCAGGCGCTCGACATCGTCGTTGATCGAGCTGTCCTTCTCGATGTAGGTATCGGTCTGGGCGATGTAGGCCTCGGGCTGGTAGTAGTCGTAGTACGAGACGAAGTACTCGACCGCGTTGTGCGGGAGCATCTCGCGCAGCTCGTTGGCCAGCTGGGCGGCGAGGGTCTTGTTCGGCGCCATCACCAAGGTGGGCCGCTGCAGCTTCTCGATCAACCAGGCCGTGGTCGCCGATTTACCGGTACCGGTGGCACCGAGCAGGACCACGTCCTTCTCGCCCGCGGTGATCCGGCGCTCCAGCTCGGCGATCGCCGCGGGCTGATCACCGGCCGGTGAATGCTCGCTGACCACCTCGAACCGACCACCGGCGCGCGCGATGGTGCCGACCGGACGATGTTCGGAATGAGCCAGCGGGGTGCTGCCCCGCTCCTCGTACCCTTCGGCCGGGATCTCGGTTGCGAATGCCATGAACCCAGACTAGGCCGCCCCACCGACAGGTTCGCCACCTCGGCACGACCGGGCGATCACACCTCGGCGACGGTAGATTCTGCGGCTATGACCCAGGCATCCACCGTGCACGTGCACCCACCCAAAGTCGAGTTCTTCGACATCGCGGCGCGAACGAACACCGATCCGAAGGGATTCGTGCGGCCGGTGGAGGTCTACCGGGAGCAGCCGTGGGGGCTGTACATGGCCCGCCGGTCCGATCATCCGAACTTCCACTACCTGGAATCGTGGGTGCTGCCCGAGGTGTCGCTGCGGGTGACGAGGTTCCATCACAATCCCGGCGTCGACCGGTGGCAGGACATCTATGTCGACATCGGCGAATTCACCAGGCAATCCGCCACGCTGTGGCGCTCGATCGACCACTACCTCGACCTGCTGGTGCGCACAGGGCGTGACGTGCGCCTGGTCGACGTCGACGAACTGCTCCTCGCCCACGCCGACGGACTGATCGACGCCGCGCAGGCGCAGGGCGCCATCGAGCACGCCACCGCCGCGATCGACGGGATCGCCGCCAACGGCTACGCCATCGAGGCTTGGCTGGCGACCCTCGGCATGACGCTGACCTGGCGCTGAAACGACGTGACCGCCCGGCCCGCAATCGGGGACGGGCGGTCATCGGTGGTGTCGCGCGAGGCGGATCAGCCCGCCGAGAGGCTGGGGATCAGCCCGCCGAGACCGCCGCCGCAGGACGCACTGCCGGAGCTGCTGCCCTCGGCCACGGTGACCGTGATCGAGTCGCTGATCAGCAGCTGGCGCGCCTCGAGCTTGTGCTGGCCCGCGGTGGTCGGCTTCCAGTCGATACTCACCGTGCCCGACAGCAGTGAGGGCGAGACCGGGCTGCCCGGGATGTCCTTGCCGTTGTCGGTGAACTTCACCGAGGTCAGCCGGTCGACCTCGACGCTGGCGGTCAGCTTGTAGCTGCAGCCGACTTTGTGATCGGTGCCGGAGACAGTGAGGTTTCCGACCCAGGCCGAGGCCTGCGGGGCAGCCAGCACGAGACTGGCGGCGATGGCGCCGAATGCGGTGATGCCGAAGCCCGCACGGCCGAACTGACGGTGATGTGTTGTCATACGCGCTACAACTTCCCTGTGAATCGAGTCACCTTGTGGTGACCCGCCACAATGTACCCAGCGCGAAGCACCGCTCGGCCAATTTCCGAAACATTGATGTTTAACAGATTTGCATCAGGGTCATGCGCGGGCGCGGGCCCACTCGGTGACCCGCGGATGGACCGCGTCGAACCACGGTTCCTTCACCGCGTAGTAGGCCGCGCCGGCTGCCTCCTCGGCCTTGTCGGCGGCGGCCCGCTCGGCCTCGCGCTTGACCGCCAGGTACTCCGCGCGGGCGCCCTCCTCGGACCGCAACCAGTCGCGCAGGTCGAGTGCGAAGCGCTGGCCGGGCGAGCCCTGCACGCGCAGATGGATATTCGCCGGACGTGCCGGATCAGCGTTGCCGTGCAGGCGTTTTCCCCACAGCGCGAGGTCGGTGCCCGCGGGATCGGCCGCGGTCGGCTTCGGATTGTCGTGGGTGATCCCGGGCGCCACCGGAAATCCGGCCGCGGCCAACGGATCCGCGAGCGATTCGGCCGTCGCCAGATCGGCGACCGTCACCTGGATGTCGAGGACGTCCTTGGCGGGCAAGCCGCTCACCGCGGTCGACCCGACATGGTCGATGCGCACCGCCGCGGCACCACAGGCCAGGTGCAACCGGGCGATGATCCGGCGCGCCTGCACCGCCCACTCGTGCTCGTGCGGCACCAGCCGGTAATCGGCCCGCGCGCGGACGCCCTCGCGCGCGTTGCGCTCGAACGGGACGATCCGCTGCTCCCACAGCGCGCGCACCCGCTCCTCGACCTCGCCGGGGGCCCCATTGTTGTCCAACCAGACATCGGCGACCGCGCGGCGCTGCTCGTCGGTGGCCTGCGCGGCGATCCTGGCCTTGGCATCGGCCTCGGCGACACCGCGCTGCTCCACCAGCCGCCGTAGCCGCGTCTGCTCCTCGGCGCCGACCACCACGACGAGCTGCATCAGCGGGGCGAGCCCGTTCTCGACGAGCAGCGGAATGTCCTGCACCACGATCGCGTCCGGGGCGGCGGCGCCGATCAGCTCGGTCGTGCGGGCGCCGACCAGTGGATGGGTGATCGCGTTGAGCGTGCCGCGCGCCTCGTCGTCGGCGAAGGCCACCGCGGCCAGCGCGGGGCGATCCAGGCTGCCGTCCTCGGCGAGGATCTGCGTACCGAACGCCTCGACCAGCGCGGCCAGACCCGGTGTACCGGGCGCGACGACCTCACGGGCGATCACATCGGAGTCGATCAGCACCGCCCCCAGCTCGACGAGGCTGCGCGCCACTGTGGACTTTCCCGCTCCCATGCCTCCGGTGAGGCCGATCCGCAACATGGGCCCAGTCTCGCATCCCGCCCGGCACCACGGCGACATCTTTCCGACACGCCCAAGGGTGGACCACCACACAATCCGGCCTCGGGCGAGTCGCGTCGACTAATGTTCCCCCACGGCGAGAAGGCCAGCACGACTACCGAAGGATGAGCATGAGTACCAGAGATCACCGGACGGCTCGCCACCGCCTCGGGATGCCCGGTGGTGTGCACTGCACCGAATTCCCCGCCGTCGCAGCGACTCTCGCCGAATACCGTCGATCCTGGTTCACCGCCCTGCTGTCCCCGGCCCGGCACAGCTTCGCCGCGATGCGCAAGCGCACCGGCATGTCCTCGACCTACTGGGTCCCCGCCGCCGCGAACTGATCGCCCCACTCCCCCCGAACCCGATGTGCGCACCGGGCCGACAATCCTCGGCCCGGTAGCGCCCTGTCCGTGTGCGGCGGTGCCCACCACTCCCGAAAAAGGCCGAAGGCCCCGGTCCATAGGGACCGGGGCCTTCGGAACTTCGTTACCCGAATCAGGCGTTGCCGGAGAGCTTCTCCCGCAGAGCCGCGAGCTGGGCGTCGCTGGCGAGCGAGCCGCCGGTGGTCTCGGCCGGACCGGTCGAGGCCTGCGGAGCGCCACTCTCGGAGGAGTAGTTGCCCGCCGCGGGCCCGCCGTTGGCGGCCTCGGCCGCAGCGTCGGCCGCCATCTTCTCCATCTGCGCAGTGTGCATCTTGTGGCGACGCTCTGCCTCGGCGTAGCGGCCTTCCCACTCTTCGCGGACCTTGTCCGAACCCTCGAGCCATTCGTTGGTCTCGGGATCGAAGCCCTCGGGGAAGATGTAGTTGCCCGCATCGTCGTAGCTGTCGGCCATGCCGTACTTCGACGGGTCGAACTCGGCGTGGTAATCCTCGTTCGCCTGCTTCAGCGACAGCGAGATCCGGCGACGCTCCAGGTCGATGTCGATGACCTTGACCATCGCGTCGTCGCCGACGGCCACGACCTGGTCCGGGACCTCCACGTGGCGCTCGGCCAGCTCGGAGATGTGCACCAGGCCCTCGATGCCCTCTTCGACGCGCACGAAGGCACCGAAGGGAACCAGCTTGGTGACCTTGCCGGGCACGATCTGGCCGATGGCGTGGGTCCGGGCGAACTGACGCCACGGGTCTTCCTGGGTCGCCTTGAGCGAGAGGGAGACGCGCTCGCGGTCCAGATCGACGTCGAGAACCTCGACGGTGACCTCGTTGCCGACCTCGACGACCTCGGACGGGTGGTCGATGTGCTTCCATGACAGTTCGGAGACGTGCACCAGGCCGTCGACGCCACCCAGGTCCACGAAGGCACCGAAGTTGACGATCGAGGAGACCACACCCTTGCGGACCTGGCCCTTCTGCAGCTGGTGCAGGAATTCGGAACGAACCTCGGACTGGGTCTGCTCGAGCCAGGCGCGGCGCGACAGAACCACGTTGTTGCGGTTCTTGTCGAGCTCGATGATCTTGGCCTCGATCTCCTTGCCGACGTACGGCTGGAGGTCGCGGACACGACGCATCTCGACGAGCGAGGCGGGCAGGAAGCCACGGAGGCCGATGTCGAGGATCAGGCCGCCCTTGACGACCTCGATGACGGTGCCCTTGACAGCCTCGTCCTTCTCCTTGAGCTCCTCGATCGTGCCCCACGCGCGCTCGTACTGCGCCCGCTTCTTCGACAGGATCAGGCGGCCTTCCTTGTCCTCCTTGGTGAGAACCAGGGCCTCGACCTCATCGCCCACGGAAACGACCTCGTTGGGGTCGACATCGTGCTTGATGGAGAGCTCACGGGAGGGGATGACGCCTTCGGTCTTGTAACCGATGTCGAGCAGAACCTCGTCACGATCGACCTTGACAATGGTTCCCTCGACGATGTCGCCATCGTTGAAGTACTTGATCGTGGCGTCGATGGCGGCGAGGAAATCCTCGGCGGAGCCGATGTCATTGACGGCTACCTGCGGCGAGGTGACGGTGGTGGGCATATGTGGGTTTGCTCCGGACGGATTGTGGTCGGTTGCGGACATTGGAACTTTCGGTACGCTGCGAGATCACCGCGACGAGGCGACGAAGGATACCGGGAAAGTATCGCACGGACCGCCACACTTGCTGGTGATCGAACTCAGCACGGGCGACTCCGTCATCGGATACCGTACGCATTCAACCCCGGCGCACAGTGTTCCTCGAAAGACACTCGCGTGCCTCAGCGTACGCGAACCCCTCCGAGCCGGGCAAACCACCCCCCGCGCCACGCCGATACCCTGATCGGCGTGTCCGACGACGAACGCCACGCGCAGGCCAACGCGCTGCTGGGAACCTCAGCGACCACCCGAACCAAGATCGACTCGCGCGACAGCGAGCGCGCCAACCGGCGCTGGTGGGACGCCGACGCCGAGCAGTATCACCAGACCCACGCCGATTTCCTCGGCGTGGACTCCCCCGGCGGCGAGTTCGTGTGGTGTCCAGAGGGCTTACACGAGGGTGACATGGGCTTTCTCGGTGACGTGACCGGCAAGTCGGTGCTCGAGATCGGCTGCGGTTCGGCGCCGTGTTCGCGGTGGCTGGCCGGGCAGGGCGCGCGTCCGGTGGGCCTCGATGTCTCGATGGGCATGCTCGAGCGCGGTGTCGCCGCGATGGATCAGGCTGGACCTCGGGTCCCGCTGGTGCAGGCCGGCGCCGAGGCACTGCCGTTCGCCGACGCCTCGTTCGATCTGGCGTGTTCGGCCTTCGGTGGTGTTCCGTTCGTCGCCGATTCGGCGCTGGTGATGCGCGAGGTGGCGCGGGTGCTGCGGCCGGGCGGGCGCTGGGTGTTCTCGGTCAACCACCCGATGCGCTGGATCTTCCCCGACGATCCGGGCGAGAAGGGCCTCGTCGCGCAGATTCCCTATTTCGATCGCACCCCCTATGTAGAGGTCGACGGCGACGGCGTGCCCACCTACGCCGAGCACCATCGCACGATGGGCGACCGGGTGCGCGAGATCGTCGGCGCCGGTCTGATCCTGGTCGACATCGTCGAACCCGACTGGCCGGAGTGGCTGGACCGCGAGTGGGGCCAGTGGTCGCCGCTGCGCGGGCAGATCTTCCCCGGCACCGCGATCTTCATCAGCGAGAAGCCGGGCGCCTAGAACTCCGGCAGGGCCGCGAAGGACGGGTCGACGCGCACATTCGGCACCGTGTCGGCGATCCATCGACGCGTCCTGGTCAGGGCGTGGTCGGGGAACTCGCTGTCGAATTCGACGTCGTCGGACCGTAGATACGGCAGCCGCCCGTGCAGGCCGGGCGCGTACGGGTGCGGCGGGCACATCTGCTCGCGCCGGAACCGGCGGCCGATCGCGGTCTCCCGCTCGCCGGGTACCCCGGTCTCGGGGCAGATGATCTGGAACACCGCCGAGCACCGATCCTTGGGGACCACGATCGATGCGGCGAAGACCAGGTCCCCGCGTGGACCCGGCAGCAGTGTCTTCTCCACCCGCAGCAGGGCGGGCAGCTGGTCGACCCAGACCACGAAGGCCTCGATCAGGCAACCGGTCCTGGCATGGTGTTCGGCCAAGCGTTTGCGCAGCCGCTGCAGATCGTGCAGCCGCGCGGGCAGATCGGGCGCGCCGTTGACATAGGTCAACGCGACGACATCACGAGTGGCCGGATTCCCCCAGGTCGTGTTGTCCAACTGCTGCATTCCAGGAATGTCGAACGAGATGGGCACCGATTCAACTTACCGGCGTCGTCGAGTTCGGTTGCCCCAGAGCACGCCTGGGGCGCGTCGCTCAGGCGGAAACGTACTCCTCGACCAAGTCGACCAGCCAGCTTTGGTGACCGGTCACCATCGCCCGGCTGCGCGGGGTCGCCAGCACCGTGGCCAGCGCCGCACGAAAGCTCTCGGCGCCCGCGCGATCGTCGAATTCGAGATCGATGAGCACCCGCCCGGGCGTCTCGACGACCCGGCCGAGCGGGTGAGCCGCCTGTGCCGTGTCGATCTGTCCGCCAAGCGGCTCCGGGAGTCGATCCTGGCCGAGATTCGGACGGCGATGCCGTTCACCGGTCATGTCTTCGCGCTCACCGACCCGGTCACCGCGGTCGCGTCGGCGCCGCTGGCCGATCTGCCCGGCCTGGACTTCGAACGGTTGCCGGATTTGATCCGGGCCCGCTATCTCACCGTGCTCAATCGCTGGGACACCCTGCGCGGCACCGGCGCCCACTCGCTGCTCGGTGCCACCGACGGCGATCCCGAGCGTTCGCTGTTGTGGCGCACCACCCAGCGCGGGCTCGGCGTCACCGATTCGGCGATGCTCGCCTTCGCCGACCGCTACGGCCGCTGGGGCTTCCTCGAACTGCTCCGCTTCCACGAATCACCCTTCACCACAGGCGAACTCACCGCTCTGGGTGAGCTCACCGCCCCGATCACCGCGGCCCTGCGGCACACCGTCGCCGCCACTTTCATCGAATCCGCCACCCGCCTGCCCGATCTCGGCCCCGCGGTGGTCCTGCTCGACGACACCCTGCGCGTGCGCTCCCAGACCGCCGCCGCGGCGGCCTCGCTCCTGCGCCTGCTCCCGCCCGACGAGCCCATCCCCCCGGTGCCCGCCTCGGTCTACAACGCGGGCGCGGCCCTGCTCGCCGCCGAGGCGGGCACCCCGATCGGCCCGGCCTCGGCCCGAATCCACCTCGGCGGCCGGCGCTGGATCACGGTGAAAGCCGACCGGATCGGCCCACACGACATCGCGGTGGCCCTGGAACCGAGCACCGCCACCGAGCGCCTCGACCTGTTCGCCAGGGCCAACGGCCTCTCGGCCCGCGAATCCCAGGTCCTGACCCTGCTCGCCACCGGCCTGGACTCCCACGAACTGGCCGCCGAACTGTTCCTGTCCGAACACACCGTCAACGACCACGTGAAAGCCATCCTCGGCAAGTCCGGCACCCGCACCCGCCAACGCCTCCTCTCCCGCGTCCTCGGCGTCGACTGACAATTCGGCTGCCGGTCCGTCACTTCAACCGTGGTCGGCGGCCTGCCTGCTCCAGCGCCATGCGCAGCGCGTACTCGATCTGGGAGTTCACGCTGCGCAGGTCGTCGGCCGCCCACTTGGCGATGGCCTCGTGGACGGCCGGGTCGAGCCGGACCAGGACCTTTTTCGGCTCCTTCTTCGGCGCGGTCATCGGATGACCCTCAGGAGTAGAGGGATCCGGTGTTGACGACCGGCTGGACGGCGCGGTCACTGCACAGGACCACGAGCAGGTTCGAGACCATGGTGGCCTTGCGTTCCTCGTCCAGTTCCACGGTGCCCGCCGCGGTGAGCTGATCCAGGGCCAGGCCGACCATGCTGACGGCACCTTCCACGATATGGGTGCGGGCGGCGACGACCTGGGCGGCCTGCTGGCGCACCAGCATCGCCTGGGCGATCTCGGGAGCGTAGGCCAGGTGGGTGATCCGGGCCTCGATCACCTCGATGCCGGCGGTGAGGGTGCGTTCGCGCAGCTCGACGGTGAGTTCCTCGGCGACCTCGGCGCCGTCGCGCAGGCTGGTGCGCTCGTCGTCGTGGGCATCGTAGGGATGGGTGGTGGCGAGGTGGCGCACGGCGGCCTCGGACTGGGTCTCGACGTATTCCTCGTAGTCGTCGACGGCGAAGGCGGCCTTGAAGCTGTCGACCACCTTGTAGACCACGACGGCCGCGATCTCGACGGGGTTGCCATCGGCGTCGTTGACCTTGAGCTTCTGGGTCTCGAAGTTGCGCACCCGCAGCGAGATCGACTTGCGGTCCGACAGCGGCACCACCGAGAAGAACCCGGGCGCACTGACCGAGCCGATGTAGCGGCCGAAGAAGGTGACCACCTTGGCCTCGTTCGGGTTGACGATGATCAACCCGGTGGCGGCCAGCGCCAGCGCCACGACGACGGCCGTGGCGGCGATCGCCCCGACCAGCACCGCAGGGCCGCCGTCGTGCTGACTGAACGAGACGAATGCCAGCGCGGCAGCGGCACCGAACAACAGGGTGAGTGCCAGCCACCCCAACAAGACGACGAATCCGTTGACGCGGAACGCGGACCGTAGCTCCATGACATCCTCCCGATATCTGAGTGATATCACTACGATAGTGCACGCCCACTTGCGACACAAGCTCGGACAATTCGGACATCGACACTTCCTGCCTACTCCGCAGGGGCGATGGCGCGATTGAGGCGGAACATGCTGTGCGGGTCGTACTTCGACTTCAACGCGCGCAGCCGGGCGTAGGTCTCGGGCGCGTAGCCCGCCGCGGTCTGTGCCGCGTTGGCATCCGCGCCCGCACCGTAGACGAAGTTCAGGCTGTGTCCGATCGTCCACGGCGCCAGGGCTTCCCGGATGACTGTCAGACCGATGGGCGTGCGGTCGCCCGCCCCCGCGCCGGTGATCACGCGCACCACGTATTCGGCATCGCGATGGTCCACCGCGATGCCGTCGCCACGCCGCAGCGCGCCGCCGAGGTGACGGATGTCGATCACCGCGTCCACCGGCCCGCCGGGCGCGGTCTGCGCGCGCAGCGCCGACAGCGTCGCTGGGGTCAGGTCGGCGACCAGCGCGTTGGTGGCGGCGTAGGCGTGCGGGACGTCCGGATCGCTGTAGATGGTGTGTGATTCGGTGTAGGGCATGGCGCGCAGGTCGTCGCGGATCCGGTCGCCAATCGCCCGCAGGGGCGCGACCAGCCGCTCGCCCTCCTCGGCGGGGCCATCGAAGGCGATGCGGATCGAGGCGACATGCCTGCCGCGCAGTGGCTGCGGGACCGGCGCGATGTCGGGGAAAGTCAGGACGGCGATACCTGAGGTCAGGGCGTCGGGCAGGGTCGCGGTCCACTGGCGCCACGCATCGAGCGCTTCGTCGACCTGGTCGGTGTCGAACATCAGCTGGCCGCCATAGAGCTCGGTGACGGCGACGAGCTCGAGTTCCAGACCGGTCACGACACCGAAGTTGCCGCCGGTACCGAGGACCGCGCCGAACAACTCGTCGCCGGGGACGAGCGTACGCATCCGGCCGTCGGCGGTCACCAGATCGATCGAGCGCACGTGATCAGCGGCATAACCGAACTCGCGGGCGAGCAAGCCGAGGCCGCCGCCGAGTACATATCCGGTGACGCCCACCGCCAGCGAGGAGCCGTTGAGCGGAGCCAGCCCGTGTCGAGCCGCCACCTCGATCAGCGCACCGGCCCTGACCCCGGCGCCGATGCGCGCGGTGCGGGCCCGCGGGTCGACGGTGATCGTGTCCATCCGGCCGGTGGTGATGAGCACCCCGCCGTCGGCAGCCACCGAGAGGCCATGGCCGGTGGCCTGCACGGCGACCGGAAGTCCTTGCCGGGCAGCATATTCCACGGCCGCGCGGACATCGTCGGCATGCACGGCGCCGACGACGAGCGCGGGGCGGTGGGCGTAGGCGGTCTGAAACCCGGCGATCTCCTCGGCGTAGCCGGGATGATCGGGCGTGAACACCGGGCCGGTGAATCGGGCGGAATCGAGAGTGTGGTTCGCACTGCCTGTCATGTCTTCGACGGTGCCGCCCCGCCGTGAAGAAGTACAACAGATAGTTCTTCTGAAAACTATAATCAGCAGTTATGGAATTGCGGCAGCTACGGTACTTCGTGACAGTGGTCGACGAGGGCGGGTTCACCCGGGCCGCCGAGCGCCTGCACCTCACCCAGCCGGGCCTCAGCGCTCAGATCCGGCAGCTCGAACGCGAACTCGGCCAGCGCCTGCTCGACCGGGGCGCCCGCACGGTGACGCCCACCGAGGTCGGCGCCGCGGTACTCGCCCACGCCCGCGAGGCGCTGTCCGCCGCCGACCGGATCGGCGAGACGGTGCAGGAATTCACCGGCCTGCTGCGCGGGCACGTCCGGCTCGGCGTGATCTCCGGCGCCGCCACCGAGGAGTTCGATATCGCCGACGTACTCGGCGACTTCCACGACGATCACCCCCAGGTCGGGATCAGCCTCACCGAGGACACCGCCGAGAACATGCTGTCCGCCGTCGAACACGACGAGCTCGACATCGCGCTCATCGGAATGTCCGGCGCGCCGACGGGTCCCGGCATCGGGGTCGAGGTGGTGCTGGAAACTCCGGTCGTCGCCGCGGTGGCCATCGACGCGCCGGTCGATCCGGCCGAATCGGCGGGCACGATCACCCTGTCCGCACTCACCGATCGTCGCCTCATCTGCCTGCCGCATGGCACCGGACTACGCGGACTGTTCGAACGATCCTGCGCCGCTGCCGGCTTCACCCCGCAGGTGGCCTTCGAAGCCGCCGCTCCCCCGCTCCTGCTGCGCTTGGCCGCGCGCGGCCTCGGCACCGCAGTGGTGCCCGCCCTCGCCGCCGAGGAGGCTGCGAGGTTCGGGGTACGCGTCCTCGACATCGTCGACCCCCACATCCACGGCCGCCTCGCCCTGGTCTGGCGCGCCGATCGACCCGGCAGCCCGGCGGCGAAAGTTCTACTCGGCCAACTACGTATCGCCCTCGGCCGCCGCCCGCGGTGAGCGGCCTCACGCCACTGCCGGGGCGCCCCGGCATGTTCGACATGCCGCCGACTCCCGCCTATGCGGTCACCGAATCTGCCCGCGCCACCGGCGACCCCCCCGACGACACACGCCCGGCCACCGCACGCACCAGCAGATACACCGGGAACACGATGGGTGACAGCATGATCGTGCCGAGCAGGATCGGCCCCATCAGCAGCGGGTGGATATCGCGTTCGCGGCTGTCGAGGTAGACCCAGCGGCCCAGGAACAGGTCCCAGGCGATGATCTGGGCCCACAGCGCGGTGAGGATGGCCGGGTCGGCGGCGGCCTCGGTGATCACGGCCAGCGACGGAGAACTCACCATCGACCAGAACGTGCCGAGGACCGGGACGGTGACGATGGCCCAGATCACCAGCGCGGGGGCGACGATCCACGGCGAGGAGATGATCGTGCGCGTGTGCCGCCAGGTGGGCGCGAAGATCATCAGCGCCCAGAACGGGACGACGACGTAGAAGACCAGATCGAACAGCGTGCTCATACGGTGACTTCCTTTCGGACAGCGGTCGCGCTCGCGACCGAGATCATGACTCCGACAACGACTCCGGTGACAATCGCCGCCGCGACGGTCACGGTGGCGCGGTCGGGATGGAGCAGCGGCTGCCCCCGCAGCGCCTGCCAGGTGAGCAGGGCGAGTGTCGCGGCGTACCCGCCGGAGGCGGTCAGGATCAGACCGAGCCGGACACGCAGCGACCGCAGCAGCGGAACGCGCGGCGCGAGGACCACCAGCAGCGCGGCCAGCAGCGGCAGCGCCTGCAGGGCGTGCATGCCGAAGAAGTGCGGGATCCGCAAGTCACCGTCGGTGGTGCTCCACCCGGTCAGCGGCATCCCTGGCGTGCCGTCGGGTGCGCCGACGGTGTGCGCCCCGATGATGCCCTCGACCCCCGAATCCCGGCGCGTCATCAGCTGTCCCAGCGAGAGGCCGGCCAGCGTGATCGCGACGCCGAGCCGGATCGACCAGCTGATCGCGAGATCACCGATGCGGGTCACCGCGAGCTGGACGCCGATCACCAGGGTCGCCACGAACAACACGATGATGGTGACCCCCATCGTGATCCAGAGCGCGGTATCGAGCGGGGTGGTGGTGTTGAAGTGGCTGCGCAGGCCACGCACCACCTGCCCGACGATGATCACCTGCTCGATCGTCCCCGCGATCACGATCACCGTGGCCATCCACCAGACGAGCCGGGAGGCTTTGGGCCGCAAGGCGATCAGCCAGGCCAGCGCGAGGCTGTAGAGCACGAACGAGACGGCGAACTTCGCCGGTTTGAACCAGGCGGCCGATCCGGCGATGACCCGGTCGTCGACCAGCATGCCGACCACGGCGACGACGGCGAGCACGGCATTGGCCGCGGCGAAGTACAGCAGCGGGCGATGTAGTGGAGCGCGCCGGCGAGGGAGCGCGTCGAGGGCGGTCAGGACGGACATGTGAATCTCCCCTAGATAGATATCCCTACTATCCGTTATGGATAGTTAGACTATCTGCGACAGACTCGATGGGCAAGAGGAGCGACGACAACGGAGGCAGCGTGCGGATCTCGGAGTTGAGCGAACGCAGTGGCATCGCGGTGGCGACGATCAAGTACTACCTGCGCGAAGGACTACTGCCCGCGGGCGAGCGCACCAGCCCCAACCAGGCCAGCTACAGCGAGGACCACCTGCGCAGGCTGCGGCTGATCCGCGCGATGATCGAGGTGGGCGGGCTACCGGTGGCCGCCGTCGGTGAGGTGCTCGCCGCGGTCGACACCCCGGAGCTGTCGATGTTCAAGCTGCTCGGTGTGGCGCAGGCCAGCCTGTCCGCACCCACGTCCGTGACGCCGGAGGCCGAATGGGACCGCGCGTACGCGATCGTGCGCGCGGAGATGGACCGGCGCGGCTGGGACATGAGACCGAGCGGGCCCGCGATCGATACCCTCACCTCGGTGCTCGTGCGCCTGGCCCAGCTCGGCTACCCGGCCTGGGGCACCACCGCGCTGCCCAGCTACTTCGACGGCGCGCGCACGATCGCCGAGAGCGACGTGGCGGCGGCGCTGACAGCGGGCAGTCGCGAGGAGATCATCGACGCGGTCGTGGTGGTGACGGTGCTCGGTGACACCGCCGTCGCCGCCATCCGCCGTATCGCCCAGGCACAGGTCTCCCTGGAGCGCCTGGCGTCGGGCGCACCGGAACAACAGGTCTCCGACGGTGGGTAACTCGACAGGCCGGCGGCGGCGGATCAGAGCAGGCGGGACAGGAACGCTTTGGTGCGCTCCTCCTGCGGGTTGGCCAGCAGCTCACGCGGCGGGCCCGATTCGACGACCACCCCGCCGTCCATGAACACCAGCTCGTCGGCGACCTCGCGGGCGAAGCCCATCTCGTGGGTCACCACGAGCATGGTCATGCCCGAGTCGGCGAGCTCGCGCATGACCGTGAGCACCTCACCGACCAGCTCGGGGTCCAGCGCCGAGGTCGGCTCGTCGAACAGCATGAGCTTGGGATCCATGGCCAGCGCACGGGCGATGGCCACGCGCTGCTGCTGACCGCCCGAGAGCTGCGCGGGATAGGCATTGCGCTTGGGCGCGAGCCCCACCCGGTCGAGCAGCTCCTCGGCGCGGGCGATCGCCTCGGACTTGCGCAGGCCGCGGACCTGGGTGGGCGCCTCGATCACGTTCTCCAGCGCCGTGCGGTGCGGGAACAGATTGAAGTGCTGGAACACCATGCCGATGTCGCGCCGCTGGATCGCGGCATCGCGCGGATGCATCTCGTAGAGCTTGCCGTTCTTCTCCCGGTAGCCGACGAGATCGCCGTCCACGTAGAGCCGGCCCGCGTTCACCTGTTCGAGGTGGTTGATGCAGCGCAGGAACGTCGACTTGCCCGAGCCCGACGGCCCTACCAGGCACAGCACCTTGCCGCGCTGCACCTCGAGCGAGACGCCCTTGAGCACCTTCAGCGCGCCGAAGTTCTTGCACACGCGATCGGCCAGCACCATTGGCGGTGTGGTCACTGCTTCGGTCATTTCGCCTTCACCGCCGCCTGCGCCGTGGCCAGTTCCTGCAGCTGCTTGGCCGTCAGCTGCCGGGTGGCACCGCGCGAGTAATAGCGTTCCAAGTAGTACTGCCCGACCATGAGCACGCTGGTGATCGCCAGGTACCAGGTGGCACAGACCAGCAGCAGCGGGATCGGCTGGAAGTTCACGCCGTAGATGTCGCGCGCGCGGCCGAACAGGTCGGTACTGAGCGGAATGGCCGTGACCAGCGAAGTGGTCTTGAGCATGCCGATCAGCTCGTTGCCGGTCGGCGGGATGATCACCCGCATCGCTTGGGGCAACACCGTGCGGCGCATGGTCTGCGTCCACGACATGCCCAGCGCCACCGAGGCCTCACGTTGACCTTCACCGACGGAATTGATACCCGCGCGCACGATCTCGGCCATGTAGGCGGCCTCGTTGAGACCCAGGCCGATCACCGCGAACAGGAACGCCGCCTGCAGGTTCTGCACGTCGAGGTGGAAGAACTGCGGGCCGAACGGCACGCCGAGGTCGATCTGCTTGTAGATCGAGGGCACCAGGCCCCAGAACACCAGCTGGACGTACACCGGGGTACCGCGGAAGATCCACAGATACACCCACGCGGCGGTCCGCAGCACCGGGTTCGGCGACAGGCGCATCACCGCGAGCACCGTGCCAAGACCCACCGCGATCGCCATGGCGAGCACGGTGAGTTCCAGGGTGACGATCGCGCCCTGCGTGATCCGGCTGTCGAACAGGTACCTGCCATAGGTGTCCCACCGGTAGGCGGGGTTCGTGGCCGCACCGTAGGCGAACAATCCGACCAGGATCAGGATGATTGCCGCCGCGATCCAGCGGCCCGGCCTGCGCAGCGGGACCGCTTTGATCGGTTCGGGTTCGGCGCCCGGTCCGGGCACCGTCACCGTGCTGTCCTTCTCGATCACGTCAGCTCACTGCGCCGTTGATCACCGAGGTCTCGATCTGACCTTCCTGCACTCCCCAGTTCGTGGTGATCTCGCCGTACTTGCCGTTGTCGATCAGGTGCTGCACCGCCTTCTGCAGCGACACCGCCAGCGGCGAGCCCTTCTGCACGGCCCAGCCGTAGGGCGCGGAGTCGAACAGCGGGCCCGCGGCCTCGATCTTGCCTTCGCTCTGCTTGATCGCGTACGCGGTCACCGGGGAGTCGGCCGACATCGCGTCGACCTGACCTAGCACCAGCGCGTTGGTCGCGGCGCTCTGTTCGTCGAAGGCCTTCATATCGATGGCGGGCTTGCCCTCGGCGACACACTGGGCGCTCTTGGCGGGAATCTCATCGGTGTGCTCGACCGTAGTGGACTGTACGGCGACTTTCTTGCCGCACGCATTGTTGGGATCGATCGGTTTACCGGTTTGCTGGGCCCACTGGATGCCGGCGGAGAAATAGGTCGTGAAATCGACCTGCTGTTCGCGTTCGCGTGAATCGGTGATCGAGGACATACCCACGTCGTAGGTGCCGGCCTGCACCGCGGGAATGATCTTCTCGAACGAGGATTCGACATAGTCGACCGTCAGTCCGAGGGTGGTCGCGACCGCGTCGAACAGGTCGACGTCGAAGCCGACGATCTTGCCGCTGGCGTCCTTGTACTCGTTGGGCTGGTACGGCACGTTCACGCCGACCACGATCTTGCCTGCCTGCTTCACCTCGTCGGGAACGGAGGCGGCGAGCTCGTCGACCTTCTCCACCGACACCTTGGCCACCTCGGTGCCATCGCCCTCGGTGTTCTCGGCGCAGCCGGAAAGCACCAGGGCACCGCCGGCGACGAGACAGAGCGCGCGCACAGCGCCACGGCCGAGCACAGTTCGAACAGACAAAGGAGCCTCCACATTTCACGTCGACGCCGGCCACGTGTCAGCGCCTGTTTGGCAATGTATGCGAACCGGACACAGCGTGCAGAGACAGTAACCGAAGATTAATCAGCGAATGTGAAAGGGGTCCCTTCACCTCCGATGCACGCGCGCTCTGACCTGCTCGGTGAATTCGCTGGTGGACGCGAGCCCACCCAGATCCGCGGTCGCGATTCCGGCCGCGAAAGTCGCCGCGACCGCGCGCTCGATCCGGTCGGCGGCATCATGGACGGCACGGTCGCCGTCGCGAACGGCCAACCAGCGCAACAGCATCGCCGCCGAGAGTTGCAGGGCCGCCGGATTGGCCCTGTTGTGTCCGGCCAGACCCGGCGCGGCACCGTGCACGGCCTGGGCCATCGCCCTGGTGTCGGAGCAGTTGAGCGAAGGGGCCAGTCCGAGCGAGCCGCTGAGTTCGCCCGCGAGGTCGGAGAGGATGTCACCGAACAGATTCTCGGCGACGATCACGTCATAGGCGCCGGGCTCGCGGACCAGGTGCGCGGCCATCGCGTCGACGTGCTCGTCGTCGACGCGCACATCCGGGTACTGCGTGGCGATCTCGTAGCAGACATCACGGAACAGTCCGGTCGTCATCGGCAGCACGTTCGCCTTGTGCACCACGGTGACCCGCCGGCGGCGGCCCCTGGCCAGCCGCAGCGCCTGATGGGCGATCCGCTCGCATGCCTGACGGGTGATGACCGCGACCGCCATCGCCACGTCCTCGGTCGGCCGGAATTCCCCCGAGCCGGCGAACATGTTGCGATCGGCGTAGAAACCCTCACTGTTCTCGCGCACGATCACCAGGTCGATGTCGGGCGCCGCGGCACGGACTCCGGCGAACGCGACGGCGGGCCGGATATTGGCGTAGAGCCCGAGGCGCTTGCGGATGGCGCCACCGGGTGCCACCCGCATGTCGGTGGGATAGGAAGCGTTGTCGTGCGGGCCCAGGATCCAGGCGTCGAGGTCGGTGAGCGCGACCATGGTCTGCTCGGGCAGCGGATCGCCGTAGGCGGCGATCGCGTCGTGGCCCATCACCAGCGGCACCCAGTCCACCGGCGCCAGACCCGCCGCGGCGACCGCCTCGTCGACGACCGCGCGCGTCGCGGCGACCACCTCGGGGCCGATGCCGTCACCGTCGATCACACCGAGCCGCAGGCTCGCCTTCGCACCGTTCACGCCCACCATCCTCGCCCTGCCCCCGTCCCGCCGCGCGTGCGGGGCGTCCCGACACGCCGTGTCCCGCCCGCGAGCGGGGCGGCCGCCGAATTTTGGGCCGCTGAGGTGGGCTTTCACCACTCGATCAGGGAGGTTCGCTGAGCGCGGTTCGCCATCGGTGGAAGATAGAGGGACGCCACGGCGTTACAGCCGAGGACACCGACAAGGAGAGGACGTCATGGCCACCCAGACGCTGACCCAGCAGAACTTCGACGACATCATCACCGGAAACGACGTGGTTCTCGTCGATTTCTGGGCTTCCTGGTGCGGCCCGTGCCGCAGTTTCGCCCCTACCTTCGAGACCTCCTCGGACAAGCACCCCGATGTGGTGCACGGCAAGGTCGACACGGAGGCCGAGCAGGGGCTCGCCGCCGCCGCGAACATCCAGTCCATCCCGACCATCATGGCCTTCCGCGAGGGCGTGCTCGTGTTCGCCCAGCCGGGCGCGCTGCCGCCCGCCGCGCTCGAGGATCTGGTGACCCAGGTCAAGGGCCTCGACATGGACGAGGTCCGCAAGCAGCTCGCCGAGCAGCAGTCCTCGCCTGCCGAGTAGGTGACACCACACGTCAAGGGCCCGTTCACCTTTCGTGGTGAACGGGCCCTTGACGTCGTTGCGGGGTCTAGCGCGCGAGCAGGTTGACCCCGGCGATCATGGCGCGCACGGTCGATTCCGCGCCGTTGTCGGCCATCGCCGCGGCCCAGCCGCGTCGGCCGTTGAACTCGCACAGCACGAAGGTGGCGGTACCCGCCTCGGTGCGGCGCTGCCGGAATTGCAGGATCTCGAGGGGGTAGCCCTCGTCGTAAAGCGCGGAGGTCATGGCCGCGACGGGGCTGCCGGTGGCGATGACGGTGCGCAGGTGGTCGGTCAGCTCCAGGGTGACGGTGAAATCCGTTCCGGAACAAGACCATTCGCCGAGGGTGACCGGTCCGTCGAGGCGGGTGCACCGGTCGAGGAACTCGGCGGGGTCGATGTCGATGAGCTCGGCGCGCAGCCCGGCGGGGGCGGCGGCGAGCAGGGCATGGTCCAGTGTCAGCAGTGTCATTGCAGGTGAGGTCTTCCCGAAGATCGTCTTCGTTGGCAGGTGGGACCAGCAGAACAATGAAATCAGCCCGCAGCGAGGGGGCTGGTCCGAATCAGACCCCGCTACGGCGGGTTACTACGAGAAGAATCTGCCGGGTAGCCACCGGCGCGGTCAGCGCGGCAGCGGCCGCGCGGTCGCGGTCAGCGACAAGCAGCGCGGCGAAGCGGTCGGCGGGATTCGGCACGATAACGACAATAGGTCGATTGTCTCGAGATCGCAACCTGGTTGACACCCGACGTGTCTACTCGTGAGTACCATCACCGCAGCTCAGCATCGGTTACCTCGCTCACCGTCCGAGCTCGGCGGTCGGTGAGTCCGGCAGCCCCCGTGACCGCGGGCCGAACCAGCCGCGGCCTGAGCTCAGCCGGTCGCGCCGGGCAGGCGCTGGACTGCGGCGAGCGCGCGCGCCGAGCCGTCGACATCGAGTTGCAGGCGCAGGTCCCCGGGGCGCAGGGCGGTGCGCAGGGCGACCTTGTCCCCGATCATCACCGGGCCGACGTGTTCGACGATCGCGCGGTAGGGCAGTTCGTGGCGGTCGGGGTGAGCGGCGATGGCCTCTTCGACGGCTTCCCAGTAGACCGCGTTGTTGACGTGACCGAGGCGGTCCACGTCGGTGACCCGCAGCGGGAACGGCGCAGTCTCGACCTCGGTGTCGTCGAGTTCGGTGAGGGCGGCGCGCCAGCGCAGGCGGTGTTCGGTGGTGGTGGCCAGCATGGGGGCCATGAACGCGTCGCTCATCCGGGCGGGGCGGCCGGTGCTGGGGTCGATGTGGATCAGGAAAGCCGCGGCCTCGATGTGGCCGCCGCGTACCCCGCGCAACTGAATGCGCATGTCGCACCAGCGATTCGACAGAGCGTCGGCCCAGCGGCGGAGCTGGACGCGGTCACCGAACACGATCGGTTCGTAGACGTCGATGACGGTGCGGCGCACGATCCAGGCCTGATGGGTGTCACCGTCGGTGACGGCGTCGAGGTGATCGAACCCGATGTCCTGCAGATACCGGGCCACCGCGTCCAGGCGCAGCCGGTCCTGCCCGTCGGTGTCACCGAGCCGCACCGGCCAGGACGCGGCGAAGGCGCGGGTGATGTCCGGGCAGGCGGGCAGCGGGGTCGCGATGAGTGCGGTGGACATGGGCCTGATGCTGCCACATTTCCCTGGCGCATCCCGAGCCGCGAACGACGAGGTCGGCGACAGCTGACGCGGGTCGGGGATCTCTCAGCGCAGATCCAGCCGCGATTCGACGATGTCGGCGGCGCTGGATACCGCTTTGTCCGGTGCGATCATGGCCGTGGCGAACGCGGCGGCACGCTCGCGGGCCTGATCGGCGAGCAGGGCGGTGAGTTCGGCTGCGGCGTAATCCTCGGTCAGCGCCCGGATCCGCATCCCGGCGCCGACACCGAGGGCACGGACGCGGTCGCCCCAGAACGGTTGATCGGCGGTGACCGCGCAGATCAGGGTCGGCAAGCCGGCGCGCAGGGTGGCGCCGGTGGTGCCCGCGCCGCCGTGATGGATCGCGGCGACGCAGTGCGGCAGCACCGACGAGTGGTCGACCGGTCCGATGAAGAAGACCTCCGGATCGTCGGGGCCGGGGCCGCGCGACTCCCCCACCGCGATCAGGGCCCGGACGCCGGCCCGGCGACAGGCGCCGCGCAGAGTGTCCACCACGGCGTCAGGGTCGGTCAGCGGCATACTGCCGAACGAGATGAACACCGGTGATGCGCCCGCCGCCAGCCAGCCGGCCAGCGCGGGATCGTCGGCGGCGATCTCACCGAGCCCGGGTCTGCTCTCGCACGGCAGGTCGAGGAAGCCCACCACCGGTTTGCCGGCACCCCACTCCTCGACCAGGCCGGGAACCATCGCTGGGTCGTAGCCCTGGATCTGCGGGACGCCCGCGCGACGCAGGCGGCCGGGCAGCGGTGTGCGAGCGGCGGACAGGCCGATACGACGGCGGAAGGAGTTCTCGTTCCAGCCGGTGGCCAGCCAGGTGACGCCGTCGGCGAGCTGCCAGGAACGGCGCTTCCAGGTCGGCGACCAGTCCTCGGGCATGCCGGGGATCGCCCCGATCACGCCGTTCTCCGACATCGGGCCGTAGCGCAGCACCACCAAGGGAACGCCGAGCCGCTCGGCGACGGCGAATCCACGCTCCTGACACAGCGGCCCGACCACGAGCAGGTCGATCTCGGCCAGGGCACCCGCCTCCCGCGCTGCATCGACACCTCCGCCCACTGCCGCGTCCGCGGGCAGGAACAGCTCACACAGATCCGCGTCGAACGCCGCGAACCCCGCGCGTACGGTGTCGAATGCGAACTTCGCGCGCTGCAACGGATTCCGCCCCGACAGCGACTCCTTGGCCGCCGCCGACGTCCACGCCGTGTGTGTGTCCTTGCCGATCGCGACCACTTCGGCCACGCCGGTGTCCTCGGCCAGCCACACCAGATTCGGCGGCACCGCCACCATCACCCGATGCCCGCGGCGCTGCAGTTCCAGCGCCAGACAGACCCCCGGCTGAATATCTCCGCGACTGCCGTAGAACAGCATCGCAATACGCATGTCCACCCACCTGTCCAACCCCGACCCGGTTGTCCACCAGTGACAGCGATCGTCACACATCCCGGCGTGCGGCGCAGCGCCGCACGATCGGCTGAGGGCCCGGCCCCGCGTCGGGCACCCCGGTCAGCGGTGCGGCGGCCGAATCCTCAGTGAGCCGCCGAATCCCAGCTGCGGCCGGTTCCCACGGACACGTCGAGCGGGACCGAGAGCTCGATGGCCTCCGACATCTGGTCGCGGGCCAGTGCCTCCAGGACCTCGCGTTCGCCGTCGGCGACCTCGAAGACGAGTTCGTCGTGGATCTGCAGGAGCATGCGCGAGCGCAGGCCCGCCTCGCGAATCGCGTTCTGCACGTTGATCATCGCGACCTTGATGATGTCGGCGGCGGTGCCCTGGATGGGGGCGTTGAGGGCCATGCGTTCGGCGGACTCGCGGCGCTGGCGGTTGCTGGAGTCCAGGTCGGGCAGGTAGCGGCGGCGGCCGAACAGGGTTTGGGTGTAGCCGACCTTGCGGGCCTGGTCGACCACGTCGGCGAGGTAGTCGCGGATGCCGCCGAAGCGGTCGAAGTAGACCTCCATCTGCTCCTTGGCCTCGGCGGTGCTGATCTTGAGCTGGGCCGAGAGGCCGTAGGAGCTCAGGCCGTAGGCCAGGCCGTAGGACATGGCCTTGATCCGGCGGCGCAGTTCCGGGCTCACCTCCGACAGCGGGATGTCGAAGGCCTTGGACGCGACGAAGGTGTGCAGGTCCTCGCCGGAGTTGAACGCCTCGATCAGGCCCTCGTCCCCGGACAGGTGGGCCATGATCCGCATCTCGATCTGGCTGTAGTCCGCGGTCATCAGTTCGGCGAAGCCGGGGCCGACGACGAAGGTGTCGCGGATCTGGCGGCCGGTGTCGGTGCGGATCGGGATGTTCTGCAGGTTCGGTTCGGTCGAGGAGAGCCTGCCGGTGGCGGCGATGGTCTGGTTGAACGTGGTGTGCACGCGGCCGTCGTCGGACACCGACTTGAGCAGACCGTCGACGGTGACCTTGAGCCGGGTCGCGTCGCGGTGAGCGAGCAGGTGTTCGAGGAAGGCGTGGCCGGTCTTCTCGAACAGCGATTCCAGCGCGTCGGCATCGGTGGTGTAGCCGGTCTTGGTGCGCTTGGTCTTCGGCATGTCGAGCTCGTCGAACAGCACCACCTGCAGCTGCTTGGGCGAGCCCAGGTTGATCTGCTTGCCGATCACCTCGTAGGCGGAGTTCGCGGCCTCGGTGACCCGGTCGGCGAACTGGCGCTGCAACGACTCGAGCTGCGCCACGTCGACGGCGATGCCCGCCTCCTCCAGCTCGCCGAGCACGCCGAGCAGCGGCAGTTCCATCTCGTGCAGCAGCGCGGTCGACTCGATCTGGGCCAGTTCGGCGTCGAGGGCGTCGGCCAGGTCGGCGACCGCGCGGGCGCGCAGCATCTCCTCGCGGGCGATGTCGGCGGCGAGGGTGTCCTCGTCGTCGAGCAGCGAGAGCTGGCCGGAGTCGCCGGTCTCGGCGCGCAGTTCGCGCTTGAGGTAGCGCAACGACAGATCGTCGAGGTTGAAGCTGCGCTGGCCGGGGCGCACGAGATAGGCCGACAGGGCGGTGTCGCTGGTGAGCCCGGCCAGGGTGAAACCGCGCCCGCGTAGCGCGTGCCCGGCGGCCTTGGCCTCGTGCAGGGCCTTGGGCACGGCCGGGTCGGCCAGCCAGGCACTCAGCGCGGTCTCGTCCTCGGGGGTGAGCACGGCGAGATCGATGTAGCCGCCCTCGCCGTCGGCCGCGGCGATGGCCAGCGCTCGCGCGTCACCGTGCATCGGGGTGCCCGTACCGACGATCGAGAGACCATGGCGCACACCGGCTTTCGCGTGCTCGGCCAGCCAGTCGGCGACCGCACCCTGGTCGAGAGCGCCGCCACTGATCTCGAAGCCGGACTCGGCCTCCGGCTCGGGCGAACCGAGCGTCTCGAACAGCCGGTCGCGCAGGACGCGGAATTCCAGGTCGTCGAAGAGCTGGTGGATCTTGTCCCGGTCCCACGGCGCCTTGGCCAGCTGATCCGGCGCGTAGGGCAGCGGTACCTCGCGCACCATCTCGGTGAGCTGACGGTTGAGCACCACGCTGGACAGGTTGGCCCGCAGCGAGTCGCCCACCTTGCCCTTCACCTGATCGACCTTGTCGACCAGGGTGGCCAGATCGCCGTACTCGCGGATCCACTTGGCCGCGGTCTTCTCACCGACGCCCGGGATACCCGGCAGGTTGTCACTGGGGTCGCCGCGCAGCGCCGCGTAGTCCGGATACTGCGCGGGAGTCAGCCCGTATTTGGTCTCCACCTCGGCCGGGGTGAACCGGGTCAGATCCGAGACACCCTTGCGCGGGTACAGCACGGTGACATCGTCGTTGACCAACTGGATGGCATCGCGGTCACCGGTGACGATGAGCACGCGGTACCCCTGGGCCATGGCCTGGGTGGTGAGTGTCGCGATCACATCGTCGGCCTCGTAGCCGTCGATCGCCATCACCGGAATACCCATCGCGCCGAGCACATCCTTGGTGAGCTCGACCTGGCCACGGAACTCGTCCGGGGTCGCACTGCGATTGGCCTTGTACTCCGGATAGGCCTCGGTGCGGAACGTCTTGCGCGAGACATCGAACGCCGCCGCCACATGGCTCGGCTTCTCGTCGCGCAGCAGATTGATCAGCATCGAGGTGAACCCGTACACCGCGTTGGTGGTCTGCCCCGTGACCGTCTTGAAGTTCTCCGCCGGTAGCGCGAAGAACGCGCGATAGGCGATCGAATGCCCATCGAGCAGCAGCAGCGTAGGCCGCTCGCCCTCGCCGGGAGTGGTCGTTGTCGATGCCTCGGCAGTCGTCGGTGAACTCACCCGAGTGAGTCTAGGGACACCCCCCGACATCCCCGAACACCACCACGACTCCCCGCCACACCCCGGGCCCGAAGCGCGTCAGCTACCGCACCCCAGCCCTACACCAACACCGGAGGCCGCCATGACCGCACTCCCGGCCCCGCACCCGCGGCCCCGAGGAGCGGCGGCGAGGCGCCACCGGTCGCCCAGCACACGTCCCCTGGTCGACGTCAGCCGAGAGTGGCCTTCAGTTCCGAGACGAGGGCGATGTACTTCGCCTGCGCGTCTGCGGTCGGCGTGCCCTTCAGATCGTTCCAGGCGTTCCATTTGGCCTTACCGACCAGATCGGTCAGTCCCGGCTTCTTGGTGCTGTTGTCACCCTCGGACCCCTGCTTGAACAAGGCGTAGAGCTTCAGCAACTGCTCGTTGCTCGGCTTCTTGGTGAGCTGCTTGACTTCGACGCTCGCCTGGGCGAACGCCTGCTCGGTGTCGGACATCGGTGATCACTTCCTTCGCTACCGCTGGTTCGAACGCTCACATCCTCGCATCGCTCGGCCACGAGCGGGATCCCGAACCCGGCTCCGCACATCCCTGCACTCAATCCACGCCGAGATAGGCCGACATCACCGCGGGATCGGTGAGCAACGCCGATCCCGCGCCGGTCTTCGTGATCTCCCCGGTTTCCATGATGTAGGCCCGATCACTGCGCGTCAGCGCCTGCTGAGCGTTCTGCTCCACCAGCAACACCGTGGTTCCCCGACTGTTGATCTCGCTGATGATCCTGAAGATCTGCTGAATCACCATGGGCGCCAACCCCATCGACGGCTCGTCGAGCAGCAGCAGCTTGGGCCGGGCCATCAGCGCCCGCCCGATCGCCAGCATCTGCTGCTCACCGCCCGAGAGCGTGCCGCCGACCTGTTTGCGCCGCTCGGCCAGCCGCGGAAACAGCTCGAAGATCCAGTCCAACGTCTGCTGATACTCGGCCTTCTCCTCGAACGGCCGCCCGTAGCACCCCATGTCGAGGTTCTCCAGCACCGTCATGCCGGGGAACACCCCGCGCCCCTCCGGTGCCTGGATGAGACCGGCGACAACCCGGTCGTGCGCCTTCATCATGGTGATGTCGGTGCCCTCGAACAGGATCGTGCCCGAGGTCAGCGGCAGCAGACCCGACAGCGCGCGCATGGTCGTGGTCTTCCCGGCGCCGTTGGCGCCGAGCAGGGTGACCAGCTCGCCCGGCGAGACCGACAGCGAGATGCCGTGCAGCGCCTCGATCCGCCCGTAGTTCACGACCATGTCGCGCACCTCGAGCAACGGTGTCTCGGGCACCACGACCGCGGGCTCGTCCGGTTCCTTCGCCACGACTACCGTGGCGGGCGCCGACGGCGGTGTCGTGCCCTCCGCCGCGGCGACCTCGGCCTCCTCGCGCACCTCGTCGACGGTGTCCGTGTCGGGCACCCCGAGGTAGGCGGCGATGACCGCCGGGTCCTCGCGCACCTCGGTGGGCAGGCCGTCGGCGATCTTGCGGCCGAACTCGAGCACCACGATCCGGTCGGTCACACCCATCACCAGGCGCATGTCGTGCTCGATGAGCAGCACGGTGTAGCCGTCGTCGCGGATCTTGCGGATCAGATCCATCAGCGCCGACTTCTCGCTGGGGTTGAACCCGGCTGCCGGCTCGTCCAGGCACAGCAGTTTCGGCTCGGTCGCCAGCGCCCGCGCGATCTCGAGCCTGCGCTGATCGCCGTAGGACAGATTGCGGGCCTTGTCCACCGCGCGCGGGGCGATACCGACGAACTCGAGCAGCGCCATCCCGCGTTCGATCGCGTCGCGCTCCTCCCTGCGGTGCCGGGGCGTGCGGAAGATCGCGCCGGGCACCGAGGTCGAGTGCCTGGCGTCGGTGCCGACCACCACGTTCTCCAGCGCGGTCATCTCGTTGAACAACCGCACGTTCTGGAACGTGCGCGCGATGCCGAGCCGGGTGATCTCGTTGCGCTTGGTCTTGGCCAGCGGCTTGCCATCGAAGTGCACGCCGCCCGCGGCGGGTTTGTACACGCCGGTGATGGCGTTGAAGCAGGTGGTCTTGCCCGCGCCGTTGGGGCCGATGAGTCCGAGGATCTCGCCGCGGCGGATCTCGAAACTCACCCCGTCCAGCGCGGTCAGACCGCCGAAGCGCACCGTCAGGCCGTCGGTGCGCAGCAGCGGTTCACCGACGGCGGTCTCGATCGCGCGGTGCGGTGCGACCACATCGGCGACCGTCTCGGCATCCCCCAGTTCGGGCAGCACCGCGGTGAGGTCGACATCGCCGGCGCTCTCGGTCTCCGGCGGCGGCCGATAGCCGGCCGCCATGTCCTCGTTGTCGAACAGCGCGTCACCCGCGCCGGGCCCCGTCATCGCTTCGCTCCGATCAGTTCGGCCGGTTTGCGCACGGCCTGGTACACCTGCCTGCCATAGGCGAGCAGCTTCTGCCGCACCGAGAACAGACCCTGTGGCCGCAGAACCATCATCACCACCAGGGCGATACCGAAGTACAGATACTTCAGGTCACCGAGGGACTGCGCGCCGCCCTGGCGGAACAGCAGCACACTGCCGAACAGCAGCAATCCGGCGACCACCGCGAAGATGGCCGTCGCGATCACCCCTCGCCGCGCCCACACTCCCAGGGTGTTCCCGCGTCGTCGCCACAGCAGCCACAGCCCCAGCAGCAGCGCCAGGTCCAGTGCCAGCAGCAGATAGCCGGTCGACTCGTTGGACACCAGTTGCACCGACTGCAGGCGCATCGGCAGGTACGCGATGAGGAACGCGCCGACGATCACGCCGAGCTTGTTGCCCGAACCACCGAGTACGACCGCGCACAGGAACAGCATCGACAGGATGATGTCGAACTGCTTGGGGTTCACATAGGTCACCTGACCGGCGTACATGGCGCCGGAGAGACCACCGACCGAAGCACCGATGACGAAGGCCCACAACTTGAACTTGAAGGTCGGCACGCCCATGATCTCGGCGGCGTCCTCGTCCTCACGGATGGCCACCCACGCGCGCCCGACCCGGCTGCGTTCGAGGTTGCCGATGATCAGCAGCGCCCCGATCACCAGGAACATCCCGAGCCAGAACCACCAGGTGCCGTTATTGGCCCGCTCGAACGGATTCCAGCTGCTCGGATCACCCAGGTTGCCGGGCGAGAACACCCCGCCGGGCATCGATTCGGAGACCGCCACCTCGGGGTAGGCGATCTTGGACAGCCCGAGGCTGCCGTTGGTGAGATCGCCGAGGTTGTCGGCCATCAGTCGCACGATCTCGCCGAAGCCGAGGGTCACGATGGCCAGGTAGTCACCGCGCACGCGCAGCGTCGGCGTGCCGAGGATCAGGCCCGACAGCGCGGTCAGCGCCACCGCGATCGGCACACACGCCACCCACGCCCAGCTCGGCTCCAGCCAGTTGTCGGTCTGATTCCACGGACTGTTCGGGCTGGTGAGCAGGCCGACGGTGTAGGCGCCGACGGCGTAGAAGCCGACATAGCCGAGGTCGAGCAGGCCCGCCTGGCCGACCACGACGTTCAGGCCGATGGCGATCAGCGCGTACATCGAGAACAGCGCCATCACCCCGCCGAAGCTCACCCCCGGGGTGTCCAGCAGCGGCGGCGGGAACACCGGAATCAGCGCGAGCACGATGACGATCGGAATGCCGACCGCCCACTGGGCGGGCCGCGACAGGCCATCCCACCAGCCGCGAATCCCGTCGCCGACACCGGCCCGCTGCGACTCCGACTGCGGCTCCGGCGCGGCGGTTTTCGTGAGGTCGGTCATGCTCTCGCCCTCCCCAGACTCTCACCGAGGATGCCGGTGGGCCGGAACATCAGCACGGTCACCAGCAGCACGAACGCGACCACGTCACGCCATTCGAAGCCGAACAGGATCTGCCCGTACTGCTCGGCGACCCCGAGCAGCAACCCACCGAGCAGCGCGCCGCGCAGGTTGCCGATGCCGCCGAGTACCGCGGCGCTGAACGCCTTGATGCCGAGGATGAAGCCGCCGGAGAAGATGATGCCGGTGGGTACGCGCAGGGTGTAGAGCAGGGCGGCCGCGCCGGCGAGCAGGCCGCCGATGAGAAAGGTCAGCATGATGACCCGCTCCCGCGAGACACCCATCAGCGTCGCGGTGTCGGGGTCCTGGGCGACCGCGCGAATGGCCCGGCCGAACCGGGTGCGGTTGATCATCACCTCGGTGCAGATCGCCAGGAACACCGCGGCGACCACGATCACGATCGCCACATTGGTCACTTCGGCGCCGAGGAAGGTGAACTGCACCTTCGGCTCGACCAGCCGGATGCCGGTCTGGGCGTTGGTGCCGCCGAGGCCGGGCTTGATCTTGGGCAGGATGTAGTGCACGAATTCCTGGATCACGAACGACATGCCGATCGCGGTGATCAGGAAGGCCAGCGGCTTGGCACCGCGCTTACGCAGCGGCCGGTACGCCACCCGTTCGAGTCCCACCGCGGCCACACCGGAGACCGCCATGCCGAACAGCAGGGCGATCCCCAGATAGATCACCGTGAGGACGACGCCCTGGGAATACACGTTCCCGCTCGGGGCGAACCCGAGCAGCTCCAAGCCGACATAGCTGCCGAACATGCCGAGCATGAAGATTTCCGAATGGGCGAAGTTGATCAGCCTCAGCACGCCGTACACCAGGGTGTATCCGACGGCCACGAGCGCGTAGACCGATCCGTAGGTGAGGCCGTCCACGGTCAATCGCCAGAACTGGTCGATCACCCCGGAGACGTTGAAATCGATGGACCCGTCCGCCAACAGGGCCACACCGAGCGAAGCCGCTGATGTCATGGTTTCTCTCGCGTCAGGCGAACGGTGCGCGCGAAATCACCGCGCGCACCGTTCGACAGTGGTGACTACTTGACCTCGTACATCCAGATCTGGACGTTCGCGAGCTCACCGGTGTCACTCCACTTGTACTGACGGGCGATGCCCGCGCCGTCGTAGCCACGGACGAAATCGACCAGCTCGGGCCGGGTGACCTTGCCCGAGTCGATGCCCTTGAGCAGGATCGTGGTCAGGTCATAGCCCTCGACCGAGTAGACGCCGGGGGCCTGGCCGTTGAGCGCCTTGTAGTCGGTGGTGAAGGAATCCGGGGCCGGGGAGCACGGGCACGACAGCACCGTGTCCTTGGCGGACTCACCGGCCTGTCGCACGAACTCGGGGTCGTTGCTGCCGTCGGCGGAGACGAAGGCCGCGGTGATGCCGCCCGAGCGCACCTGCTGGACGAACGGCGCGGACTCGGCGTAGTAGCCGGCGTAGAAGATCGCGTCCGGCGCGGCCGCCGAGAGCTGTGAGACCGCCGCGGAGAAGTCCTTGTCACCTTCCTTGACGTTGACCCCGCAGGACGCGTCCACCGCGGTGCCGGCGGCCTGCGTGAACGCCTGCGCGAGGCCGACACCGTAATCGGTGTTGTCCTGGACCACGCAGATCTTCTGGAAGCCCTTGTCCTTGGTCAGGTAGTTGGCGATCGCCGGACCCTGGGAGTTGTCGTTGCCGAGGCCACGGAAGAACGTCTTCCAGCCGTTCTCGGTCAGCGCCGGGTTCGTGGCCGAGGCGGTCAGCGTCGGCATGCCGGCCTCGCTGAGGATCTGGCCGGTGGCCTTCGTCTCACCGGAGAACGTCGGGCCGATCAGCGCGACGATGCTGGGGTCGCTGACGATGCGCGGAATGACATTGGTGGCGACCTGGGGCTTGCCCTCGGTGTCGAATTCCTTGACCGTCACCTGGCAGTCGGGATTGGCCTTGTTGTGCTTGTCGAGTGCGAGCTTCACACCCATCACCACGTTGATGCCGAGCGCGGCGTTGCCACCGGTCAGCGGACCGGCCATCGCGATGCTGGTCGGCGCGCAGGTGGCTGTGCCGTCACCGGCCGGGTCGGCGGCGGCACCGGAGTCGGTCTGCTCGACCGAATTGCCCTCGGTATCGACCTGAACGACCGGCTGGATGGACAGTTCGGAGCCGCCACCCCCACCGCCGTCGGAGGACTTGTCGCTGCATCCGGACAGCACCAATGACGCGGCAGCTCCGATTACCAGAACTCCTCGCGTCGAACGACTGCGCCATGTCGAACTGAGCACGTCTCACCTCTATGTTCTGTGCTCCCCGGGGTCACCGAGGGGGCCGACCACGTTCAGCCCGGACAGAACATATCGCCGGTGTGTTAGATCCGCATCACATTCGCATCATGTCGGATGCTCGGTGTCCAGTCGTAGTTCACTTTATTGTTTCGCTTACGTAAAGTTCTTCCGCTTTCGACACGCGCACCGACACAACGCGTTCCGCGTCACTGTGGAGTGAGGTTCTCCAGGACGACTTCGGCGACCGCCTTCATGGTGGTGCGGCGATCCATCGCGGTGCGCTGAATCCATTTGAATGCCTGCGGCTCCGACAGCCCCTGGGTCTGCATGAGCACGCCCTTGGCGCGTTCGACCAGTTTGCGCGTCTCCAGCCGATCCGACAGATTCGCGACTTCGGTTTCCAGCGCGGTGATTTCGTGGAAACGGCTGGCCGCGAGTTCGATCGCGGGCACCAGATCGGATTTGGTGAACGGCTTGACCAGGTAGGCCATCGCACCCGCGTCGCGGGCTCGCTCGACCAGGTCGCGCTGACTGAACGCAGTCAGGATCACCACGGGCGCAACACGTTTCGTGGCGATCTCGGCCGCAGCGTCGATGCCGTCGCGACGAGGCATCTTCACGTCCATGATGACCAGATCGGGGCGCAACTCCTCGGCGAGCTCGACGGCCTGCTGGCCGTCGCCCGCTTCGCCGACGACGTCGTAGCCCTCTTCCTTGAGCATTTCCACGAGGTCCATCCGGATGAGAGCCTCGTCCTCGGCGACGACGACACGCTTGGCCACGGCCTCACGAGTGGCGTCAGCGCCCCCTGCATTCGTGCTCATAGGTTCGACCCCTCTGGATTCCGATGCCTGTCGATCACACCACGACTGGCGACGGTGACCGAGTGATGTAGAGAGTACCTTTCGCCTCCGCGCAGAATGTATTGAGCTGCTCCGAAGCCACGGGTGACCGCGGGTGTGGCGGTCGCTGGCGACCCCGCACCGGATACTCCCCCGCGGAGCGCGGCGAGATGCCGCGCTACCGCCGTGGTGCCGAGTGTGGGACTCGAACCCACACGTCCTTTCGGACAACGGTTTTTGAGACCGTCGCGTCTGCCAGTTCCGCCAACCCGGCGCACCGCGGCCACTATAGCGTCTCGGCGCGCCGGGAAGCGAACCGCCGTCGAACCACCGGGGCACGCGCACCGTAGTACCAGCAGAGTCACCCAGCGGAAGGGCGCGGACATGCGGGTACAGCGGACGACGGTCGACCTGGACGCCTATCCCGACCTGGTGATGATCCTGCTCGGCATGCGGGTGCGGACCCCGCGCGGCCTGCTGCGCCTGCTCGGGGTCGGCCCCAAGCTCTACCGCTCGCACACCGACCGCCCCGACGGCCTGCTCCACCACGAGGACGTGGTGTGGTCGATGCTGCCGCCGCACTGGGGCGCCAGGCAGTACTGGCGCGATCTGGACTCACTCGAGCGCTGGACCCGTTCGGCGCCGCACCGGCAGTGGTGGCAGCAATTCCTGCGCGATTCCGGCGGCACCGGTTTCTGGCACGAGGCGTACTTCCGGCGCGGCGGGATCGACGCGGTCTACGACGACATGACCGCGGCGACCGGACTGGCCGCGTTCGCACCGGTGGTGCCCGCGCGCGGGACGATGTTCTCCACCCGCGGCCGGGTGCACGGCACCACACCAGCCGTGCCGCCAGTTGTTTCCGAATCGAATTATTACGACCCGAACGAGTGATCACCGACACATATCGGTGCCGGGTTTCCATCACCTATCTCGCGGGTATCACGGTCACACGCAACGGATTTCCGTATCATGATTCATGTACGGAATTCAACCGAAAGGTGAATAACCAGCACCACGCCTGTGATGGTTACAATTTCGGCCTATTGCGCGACAATCGACCCGATTACGGTGTCGATATGCACGTGCTGTTCGTCTGTAACTCCAACGTCTGCCGGTCGGTGATCGCCGAACGGCTCGCCAGGGCGTTCGCAGCGGACAACCGTCTACCCGGGCTGACCGCCGAGAGTGCGGGAACACGTGCGCTGGTGGGTTTTCCGGCCGAGCCCCTTGCCGCGGAGACCATCGCCGGACTCGGTGGCCACACCGAGGGTTTCAAGGCACGCAAACTCCGGCCCGAGATGGTCGATCGCGCCGACCTGGTGCTGACGATGACCGAGGCACTGCGCGATCAGGTGGGCGAACTCGGCTTCGGCGCCGCGGCGCGCACGTTCACCCTGCCGGAGGCGCACCGGATCGCCAAGGTCACCGGCGCGAAGTCCATTGCCGCGCTGCACCGGGCCCGCAACGACCTGGCCTATGTGGGCCGGGAGAACATCGCCGACCCGATCGGGCTGTCGGCCGAAGCCTTCCTCGAGATCGGCGACCGGATCGCCGAACTGCTGTTCCCGCTGCTGGGCGCGCTGGCGCCATACAACCAGGCCGGCCATGGCACCGACGAGCGCCTCGGCCTGGTGATCGAACCGCGCCCGGCGCGCCCACTGTCGACCTTTCTGGCCGCTCAGCGGGGCCGCTGAGCGAGGCTCTGTTCCCCGGGCCGCCCAGGGATTAGACTTCGGCGCGGACGCGTTGTTGCCCTGCTGGTTCGACACACGACAGGACTGGAGACTTGCCGAAACGCATTTCGGATGTTTCGCTCCATGTGTTTGTGACGCCGGAAATCCTCCACCGCATCGTCGCCAGTATCCGAACCGTGGTCGACGATCACCTCCAGGACCGAGATGTCTTCGCCTGGCGGTTCACACTGCCCGTCGACACCGCCGATCCGATCCACGACGACCTCGAATCACAGTGGCGCGGTACGCATTCCGGATCGGATCCGGAAAGGGAGGCCACCTATGAGATCGCACTGAGCCTGGTCGGCGACCCGGACGAATTCACCGACGCCGATATCGCCGAGCTCGAGGACTGCCTGGTACTGGCCGTCTACGGCGCGGTCGCTCCGGAGCCGAGCCCCGGTGTGCCCTTCCGGCTACGCGCCGACCAGCGCACCGATTTCGCCCTCGAACTCGACCCCGAGCACCGCTGAGCGCGGCGCTCAGCGGGCCGGGAAGTGCCGGATGACGCCTTCCTGCACGGTGGTGGCGAGCAGCTCGCCGGTCCGCGAGTAGAACCGGCCGGTCGCCAGGCCCCGCGAGCCCGCCGCGACCGGTGACTCGGTGGCGTAGAGGGTCCAGTCGTCGAACCGGAACGGCCGGTGGAACCAGATCGAATGGTTCACCGTCGCCGCGAGAATTCGGTCCAGACCCCACGACAAACCGTGCGTGGTGATGATCGAATCGAGCACCGTGGTGTCAGAGGAGTAGCCCAGCGCGGCGACATGCAGCAGCGGATCGTCGGGCAGGGTGCCATCGGTGCGCATCCAGACCCGGTTGTGGTTGAGCTTCTCGCCGGTGCCCTTGAGGATCCAGGCCGGGTCGTTGGTGTAGCGCATGTCGATCGGATGCGGGGCCTTGATGAACATCTCGAGCTTGTCCTCGAAGCCCGCGAAGCTCTCCTCGACCCGGGGCAAGCTCTCGGGGTCGGGCACGTCCGGGCCCTCGTGGGAGTGCTCGAGACCCTTGCCCCAGTCCTGGAAGGCGGCCAGCATGACGAACAGTTCCTGCCCGTCCTGGCTGGCCGTGACCGTCCGGTTGGCCAGCGCGCGGCCGTCACGATGACGCTGCACGTGGTACTCGATCGGCTTCTTCACATCCCCGCCGCGCACGAAATGCGCGTTGATCGCGTGCAGCGGGCGACCCACCGCGGTGCGTCCGGCAGCGACGATCGCCTGCGACACCAGCTGCCCGCCGAAGGTGCGGCTCCACACCTTCTCGGGATGGTTGCCGAGGAAGACGTCCTCGCCGATCGGTTCGAGGTCGAGCAGGCCGAGCAGCACCCCCAGATCGGGAGACGGCACACCCTGCACGGAGTCGACCTCGACCGATCCGCCTACCGAACTACTCACGACTAGTGGTCCTCCTCGCCGATGCGATGCACATGGATCAGGTTGGTGGAACCGACGGTACCCGGCGGGGAGCCCGCGACGATCACCACGAGGTCACCCTTGCGATAACGGTCCATCGACAACAGTGCCTGATCCACCTGGTGGATCATCGCGTCGGTGCTCGCCACCATGGGCACGATGAAGGTCTCGGTGCCCCAGGTCAGCGTCAGCTGGCTGCGCACCTCCGGCAGCGGGGTGAACGCCAGCAGCGGCAGCGGAGTGTGCAGCCGAGCCAGCCGGCGCACGGTGTCACCGGACTGGGTGAACGCCACCAGCGCCTTGGCGTTGAGGCGCTCGCCGATGTCGCGGGCGGCGTAGGAGATCACGCCGCGCTTGGTACGCGGCACGTGGGTCAGGGGTGGCACCCGGGAGGTCTCCGATTCCACGGCGGTGACGATGCGCGCCATCGTGCGGACCGCGTCGATCGGCCAGGCGCCGACCGAGGTCTCCCCCGACAGCATCACCGCGTCGGCGCCGTCGAGCACCGCGTTGGCGACATCGGAGGCCTCCGCGCGGGTCGGGCGGGAGTTCTCGATCATCGACTCCAGCATCTGGGTCGCCACGATCACCGGCTTGGCGTTCTCGCGGGCCATCTGGATCGCGCGCTTCTGCACCAGCGGCACCTGCTCGAGCGGCAACTCCACGCCGAGGTCGCCACGGGCCACCATCACCGCGTCGAAGGCGAGCACGATCGCCTCGAGATTGTCGATCGCCTCGGGCTTCTCCAGCTTGGCGATCACCGGCACTCGGCGCCCGACCCGGTCCATGATCTCGTGGACGAGCTCGATGTCGGCGGGTGAGCGCACGAACGACAAGGCGATGAAGTCCACGCCCAGCTTCAGCGCGAACTCGAGGTCTTCGATGTCCTTGCCGGACAGGGCCGGCACCGACACGTTCATGCCGGGCAGCGACAGGCCCTTGTTGTTGCTGACCGGGCCGCCCTCGGTGACCCGGCAGACCACGTCGTTGCCGTCGATGTGCTCGACCGTGAGCCCGACCTTGCCGTCGTCGACGAGCAGGCGGTCACCGGCCTTGGCGTCGGCGGCGAGTTCCTTGTACGTCGTCGAGACGCGGCCGTGCGTGCCCTCGACCTCGTCGACGGTGATCCGCACCTGCTGGCCGTTGGCCCACTCGGTGCGGCCCTCGGCGAAACGGCCGAGGCGGATCTTGGGGCCCTGTAGGTCGGCCAGGATGCCGACCGCGCGGCCGGTCTCGTCGGAGGCCGCGCGGACCATCTTGTAGTTGTCGGCGTGGTCGGCGTGGTCGCCATGGCTGAAGTTCAGCCGGGCCACATCCATACCACTTTCGACGAGCTCACGAATACGGTCCTGGGAGGCAGTGGCCGGTCCGAGGGTGCACACAATCTTCGTCCGTCGCATCACAGGGACAAAGCGTAGTCCTCCCGCCTCGCCGCGTCCTTTCCCCGGTCGGGTTGACCGGTGAGTTAGCGAGGTGTTCACGAAATCGGTTGCCACCGAACCGCCACGTGCCGCGACAAACGGGTCTCGAGCCGGGACTGGCCGACGCCGAGGAACAGGCAGATGATCCAGTAGTGGATCGCGGCGACGCCGTAGCGGGCGAAGAAGTCGAAGGTCGGCGCGGCCGCGAGCCGGGCGGTGCGCAGCAGTTCGCTCACCATGATCGGAACGCTCACGCGGAAACGCGAACGGGTGCCCCGCCAGGCGGAGCACCCGTTCGGTGCGAGCGGAGACCGCGCTCATTCGCGCAGCGGGCGCCCCTGCGCGTCAGGCACCTTGCCGGTGAGCATCATGATGCCGTCGATCAGTGGCCAGATCGCACCGAGGCCACAGGTCAGCCACACGACAGCGATCTGGGCGATACCCAGGCCGGTGTAGCCGAGATAGAAGCGGCCGACGCCGAACCCGCCCAGGAAGATCTGGAGCAGGCCGGCCATCAGCTTCTGCTTGTCCGAGAACGGGACGCCGTACATGTCCCGGCCGTACGGTGCTTCCGGATCAGCCGGGTTGTAGCCCTGCGGCATGCCGTAGGGCGCGGCGCCGTAGGCGGGCTGGGGTTGACCGTACGGATCGGCGGGCTGACCGTACCCCGGCTGCGGCTGACCGTACTGCGGCTGCCCGTATCCCGGCTGCGGCTGGCCATAGCCCGGCTGCTGTGCGTAGGGATCCGACGGCTGACCGTAGGCGGGCTGACCGTACTGCGGCTGCGCCCCGGAATCGGGCTGCTTGCCGAGGTCAGGGCCGTATTGCGGATTGGGGTTGTAGGGGTCGGTCACTCATGTCCTCCATCATTCGTGCGGGTACCCGTCGTGGCCCCCGGCCGGTGGCGATCGGCCGAACGGCGGTGCGCCCGCGACGATCTCCGGACATTGTTGTCACAACGACGGGCCGGTGTCGCCTCGGGTGCCCCGCGAACGACCGGCGACACTGTCGACGAAATATCGCGGCGGGCGTCTGGAATGTTGCCGCACACCCGCCGTTTTCGCGAACCCTTCACGGTTCAGGACTTCTTCGTCCTCGATGTCGTCGACTCGGTGACCTCGTCGGCGACGGAGTCTTCAGCGTCCCCTGCCTGCGCGGTCTCGCCCTCGGACTTGTCCGTGCTCACGGTGGACTCGTCCGTGGTCGCGGCCTTGTCCGTGGTCGCGGAATCCGCTTCCGTGGCGGCATCGCCGGCCGCCCGCAGGGCCGAGATCTGCCACGGCCACGGCCGGGGCTCGGCACCGGGCTGCAGCTGCGCCGGGGCCTCCCTGCCCTTGGTCGCCAGCGCGAAATAGGCCATGGCGGCGAGGAAGACGATCGCGGAGGTGAACGAGTTGATTCGGATGCCGAGCACGTGGGTCGCCTCGTCGTTGCGCATCAGCTCGACGAAGAACCGGCCGAAGCTGTACCCGGCGACATAGAGGGCGAACAGACGCCCGTGCCCGATCCGGTAGCGCTTGTCCAGCTGCACCAGCAGCACGACGATCAGCACGTTCCAGATGAGTTCGTAGAGGAAGGTCGGGTGCACGACCTCTTGAACCTGGCCGGTCGAGACACCGTTCATCATGTCCCGCGCGCCGGTCTCGGGATCGAACCGGTTGTAGATCTCGAGACCCCACGGCAGATCGGTGGGGCGGCCGTAGAGCTCCTGGTTGAAGTAGTTGCCGAGGCGGCCGATCGCCTGGGCCAGCAGCACGGCGGGCGCGACGGCGTCACCGAGGGCGGGCAGCGGGATCTTGTACACCCGGCAGCCGATCCAGGCGCCGACGCCGCCGAAGAACACCGCCCCCCAGATGCCGAGGCCGCCCTGCCAGATGTAGAGGGCCTCCATCGGGTCCTTGCCCTCACCGAAATACTTCTGCCAGTCGGTGGCCACGTGATAGATCCGGCCACCGATCAGGCCGGCGGGCACCGCGAACATCGCGACATCGAGTACCGCGCCCGGCTGACCACCCCGCGCGCGCCACCGGCGCTCACCCCACCACAGGGCGACGATGATCCCGGCGATGATGAACAGCGCGTAGGACCGGAGCGGGACGGGTCCGAGATGCCAGACGCCCTGGGGCGGACTCGGAATGTAGGCCAGGACTGAGTTCACGGGCCCCAGGTTAGTGGAAGCGCACACGAGCACGTTGCCGCCACCCGAACAGCGGTCAGCGCACCGATGACGAACACCGGGCCCGGCCGCATCTGCGCTGCCGGGCCCGGTGCCGAACGACTAGATGCGGACGGTCGCCGAACGCACGCCCTCGGCCAGCTCGGTGGTCAGGGCTCGTACGGCGTCCAACCCCTCGGCGGCGGCCGTGACCAGCGCCGAGCCGACGATCACACCGTCGGCGTACCCCGCGATCTCGGCGGCCTGGGCACCCGAGCGCACGCCGAGCCCGACACCGATCGGGATGTCGGAGTGCGCGCGGATCCGGGCGCACAGGGCGGGCGCGGCCGAGGAGACCGCGTCCCGCGCGCCGGTCACGCCCATGGTGGAGGCCGCGTAGACGAAACCGCGCGACGCCTCCAGGGTCTTGACCAGTCGCTCCTCGGTCGAGGACGGCGCGACCAGGAAGATGCGGTCCAGATTGTGCGTGGACGAGGCGATGAACCAGTCGTCGGCCTCGTCGGGGATCAGGTTCGGCGTGATGATGCCCGCGCCGCCGGCCGCGGCGAGGTCGCGCGCGAAGGTGTCGACGCCGTACTTGAGCACCGGGTTCCAGTAACTCATCACCACGGCCTGTCCCCCGGCCTCGGTGATGGCCTCGACGACGCGGAACACATCGCGCACCCGCACCCCGCCGCGCAGCGCCTGCTCGGCGGCGGCCTGGATGGTCGGCCCGTCCATCACCGGATCGGAGTAGGCGACGCCGACTTCCACGATGTCGCAACCGGATTCGACCATGGCGCGAACCACGTCGAGGGATCCGGCGAGGTCGGGATAGCCCGCGGGCAGGTACCCGACGAGCGCGGCCCGGTTCTCCCGGCGCGCGGCGGCGAAGGTGTTGGCCAGACGGGACTGCTGGCTCACGACCGTTCCTCGCTTGCGCTCGTCGCGGTCGACGCCATGGGCGCTGTGCTGATGGTTCGCTCGCTCACGACTTGTTCTCCTCGGCGTCGTCGTCGAACAGACCGAACCAGCGGCCCGCGGTGTCCATGTCCTTGTCACCGCGACCGGACAGGTTGACCAGGATGATCGCGCCCTCGCCGAGTTCACGGCCCAGCTTCAGCGCGCCCGCCACGGCGTGCGCGGACTCGATGGCCGGGATGATGCCCTCGGTGCGCGAGAGCAGCAGCAGCGCGTCCATGGCCTCGGTGTCGGTGATCGGCCGGTACTCGGCGCGACCGGTGTCCTTGAGGTAGGCGTGCTCGGGGCCGACGCCCGGATAGTCCAGACCGGCCGAGATCGAGTGCGATTCGATCGTCTGCCCGTCCTCGTCCTGCAGCAGGTAGGAGTAGGCGCCCTGGAACGCTCCGGGGGTGCCGCCGGTGAAAGTGGCCGCGTGCCTGCCGGTTTCGACGCCGTCACCGGCCGCCTCGAAACCGACCAGGCGCACACCGGCGTCCGGGATGAAGGCGTGGAAGATGCCGATGGCGTTGGAGCCGCCGCCGACACAGGCCACGACCGCCTCGGGCAGCCTGCCCGCCCGCTGCTGGATCTGCTCGCGTGCCTCCAGCCCGATCACGCGCTGGAAATCACGCACCAGCAGCGGGAACGGGTGCGGGCCCGCCGCGGTGCCGAAGCAGTAGAAGGTGTCGTCGGCATGACTGACCCAGTCGCGCAGCGCCTCGTTGATGGCGTCCTTGAGGGTCTGCGAACCGGAGTCCACCGGGACGACCTCGGCGCCGAGCAGGCGCATCCGGGCGACATTGAGCGCCTGGCGGGCGGTGTCGACCGCGCCCATGTAGATCACGCAGTCCAGCCCGAGCAGCGCGCACGCGGTCGCGGTGGCGACACCGTGCTGACCGGCCCCGGTCTCGGCGATGACGCGGGTCTTGCCCATCCGCTTGGCCAGCAGGACCTGGCCGAGGACGTTGTTGATCTTGTGTGAACCGGTGTGGTTGAGGTCCTCGCGCTTGAGGAAGATCCGCGCGCCACCGGCGTGCTCGGCCAGGCGGGTGCATTCGAACACCGGCGACGGTCGGCCGGTGTAGTCGCGCTGCAGCCGGTCGAGCTCGTCGAGGAAGCCGCGGTCGGAACGGATCTTGTCGTACTCAGCGGTGACCTCCTCGATCACCGCCATCAACGCCTCGGGGACGTGCCGTCCGCCGTAGACACCGAAGTGCCCGCCCGCGTCGGGCTCGTAGTCGCTGTGCTGAGCGACGCCGGCACTGGCCGGGGGCAGAGCGGTCACCGAATGCTCCGGCGGGCCGGCTTCGGGCAGGACGGGTGGGTGCCCGCGGTCACCAGTTCGGAGACGGCCGAGCGTGGGTTGCCGCTGGTCACCAGCCCCTCGCCGACGAGCACCGCGTCGGCACCCGCGCCGGCGTAGGCCAGCAGGTCCGCGGTACCGCGGATACCGGACTCGGCCACCCGGATGACCTCCGAGGGCAGGCCGGGCGCGATCCGCGCGAACACGTCACGGTCGACTTCCAGGGTCTTGAGATTGCGGGCGTTGACGCCGATCACCGACGCACCGGCCTCGAGCGCGCGATCGGCCTCTTCCTCGGTGTGCACCTCCACCAGAGCGGTCATGCCGAGAGACTCGGTGCGGTCGATCAGCGAGGCGAGCACGTCCTGTTCGAGTGCGGCCACGATCAGCAGGATCACGTCGGCACCGTGGGCACGGGCCTCGTGGATCTGGTACGGGCCGAGGACGAAGTCCTTGCGCAGAACCGGGATGTTCACCGCGGCGCGCACCGCGTCGAGGTCGTCGAGGGAACCGCCGAAGCGGCGGCTCTCGGTGAGCACGCTGATGATGCGCGCGCCACCGTCTTCATAGGCCTTGGCCAGCACGGTGGGATCGGGGATGTCGGCCAGCGCGCCCTTGGAGGGGCTGGCTCGCTTCACCTCGGCGATGACACCGATCCCGTCCTCGTGCAGCGCGGCCCGCGCGTCCAGCGGTGCCTTCACGGCAGCCGCGGCAGCTTTGATCGCCTGAAAATCGAGGAGGGCTTCGCGGGCGGCAACATCCGCCCGAACCCCGTCGAGAATCGAGTCGAGTACCGTCATCTGGCTCGAATCCTTTCTGGGGAGACGAACTTCTCACCTGAGAGTCCCCTCAGGCGCTGTCTCACCGATGCTGGACAAGAATAAATGGCCGCCGCGCGTGTCACTGCGGCGGGGGTGCTGGGCGTCACGGCTTCCGCTCGCCCGGCGCGCGGTCGGTACTCGGCTCGTCGAGGTCCTCGGTCGGGTCGGTGCCCGCGTCGAGCGCGTCCCAGAGCACCCGGTCCGACAGCGGCGCCGCGGTTCCCGTCGCACCGTGCTGCTTGCTCACCTGTGCGCTGGCGTCGGCGCGACGGACCACCGGGTTGTCGTATTTGCTCGACAGCTCCGCGCCCTGGCCGGTCCGGCGGGTCAGCAGGACACCGGCGATCAAGGCGAGAGTGGCCGCCAGAATCGACAGAATCGCAGGCCCGAGGTGCGTGTCCGCGCCGCTGACCACCGCGCGCACCGGCAACTCGGCCAGGGTGCCCGCCCGCTCGGCCGTCCTCCCCTCGCCCACGGCCAGCGCGAACCCCGGCACCGCCGCGACCGCGGCGACCACCGCGATCACCACGCCGAGGATCTGCCGCAGCGCACCCTTGACCGCGAACACCGCGGCGATCGAGGCGAGCAGCACCAGTGCCAGCGGGGTCAGCGCGCCGAACCAGGTGCTGCCGTCGAGGTCGTCGGTCCGCGGCTCGGTGAGCCCGTCGGCGGAGTGCACCGTCACCCAGGTCATCCGTGACGACGCCCACAGTCCGGCCGCGGCGACCGCGAGCAGCGCGAGCGGGACGATCGGCTTGGCGGCCGGTGCCGGGGCGGGCTCAGGGCCGCTCATTGCGGGCCGCCGTCGTAGGTGCGCAGGGTCTTGGCCGCCGCGATCGCCTTGAGCACCGCCATGGCCTTGTTACGGGCCTCGGTGTCCTCGTAGACCGGATCGGAGTCGGCGACCACCCCCGCGCCCGCCTGCACGTAGGCGGTGCCGTCCTTGAGCAGCGCGGTGCGGATGGCGATGGCGGTATCGGCGTCACCCGCGAAGTCCAGATAGCCGACCACGCCGCCGTAGACCCCGCGCCGGGTCGGTTCGAGTTCCTCGATCAGCTCCATCGCCCGCACTTTGGGCGCGCCCGAGAGGGTGCCCGCGGGGAAGCAGGCCTGCACCGCGTCGAGCGCGATCTTGCCCTCGGCGAGCTGCCCGGACACCGTGGAGACCAGGTGCATCACGTGGCTGTAGCGCTCGATGTGGCGGTACTCGGTGACCCGCACGGTGCCGGGGCGACAGACCCGGCCCAGATCGTTGCGGCCCAGATCGACGAGCATCAGATGCTCGGCGTTCTCCTTGTCGTCGGCGAGCAGGTCCTTCTCGAGCAGGAGGTCGTCCTCCTCGGTCTTGCCGCGCCAGCGGGTTCCCGCGATCGGATGGGTGGTGGCCACCCCGTCCTGCACGGTGACCAGCGATTCGGGACTGGACCCGACGATGGAGAACGCGGTGCCGCCCGCACCGTCGGGGATGTGCATCAGATACATGTACGGGCTCGGGTTCGACGCGCGCAGCATCCGGTAGACCGCCAGCGGGGAGCCCGTGTAGTCCATCTCGAAGCGCTGCGAGAGCACCACCTGGAAGGCCTCGCCCGCTTCGATCTCCTTGATCAGGCGGCGCACGCCGACGCCGAACTCCTCGGTGGTGCGCCGGCGCAGGAACTCCGGCTCCGGCTGGTCGAACACCGACACGGTCGAGGGGGCGGGCGCGGCCAGCGCGGCGGTCATCGCGTCCAGGCGGGCCACGGCGTCGTCGTAGGCGGCGTCGACGTGCTCGTCGGTGCCGTTCCAGTTCACCGCGTTGGCGATGAGGGTGATCGCGCCCTCGTGGTGGTCGAAGGCGGCCAGGTCGGTGGCCAGCATGAGGACCAGCTCGGGCAGCCCGAGATCGTCGGCGGCGAGCTCGGGCAGACGTTCGATCCGGCGCACCGCGTCGTAGCCGAGATAGCCGACCAAACCGCCGGTCAGCGGGGGCAGACCGGGCAGGCGCTCGGTACGCAGCAGTTCGAGGGTCTCGTGCAGCGCGCGCAGTGGATCACCGCCGGACGGCGCGTCGGCGGGGACGGCGCCGAACCAGGTCGCCTCGCCGTCGACGACGGTCAGCGCCGACGGACTGCCCGCGCCGATGAACGACCAGCGCGACCACGAACGACCGTTCTCGGCGGACTCGAACAGGAAGGTACCCGGTCGGTCGTCGGCCAGTTTGCGATAGGCCGAGAGCGGAGTTTCGGAGTCCGCCAGCACCTTTCGGGTCACCGGGACCACCCGGTGCTCGGCGGCGAGCAGCCGGAACTGGTCGCGGGTCGTGGTGGTTGGTGTCGACGCGCCAGGCATGGGCCCATCATCCCAGGCGGGCCGTCACCGCCGTGCGCTGGCCCGACCCCATTCGATATCTCGGCGTGATCGGGATCACCTACACTCGCGCGCGTTCCATGTCGCACGCGGTAATTCCCTTTCCGAGAGGAGCCAGGTTGTACCCCTCGCACCAGGGCGCACAGGACGGCCGGTTGGCCGCCCCGTCGCAGCAGCACTACGGTCCCGGCCAGCAGTCCGCGGCGAACGCGCTCACGTCGTTCGTCACCTACGCCAAGGCCATGCAGGATCTCGACGAGAAGACCTTCCCGGTCGAATACGCCGGGCACCGCGATCGCATCCGCGAACTCGAGCCGATGCTGCGTGTGCACGGCATCCTCGACGTGATGGAGATCCGCAATCCCGAGATCGCGGCACTGCTGAAGAAGTAGTCCCGGCGACGGGTGCGGTCCGTCGGGGGCGGCGCCGGTCGACGGCGGGATCCCCGTTCACCCGAGGGTGAGCGGGGATCTTCCGTCCCCACCGGGCGGTCGCTAGGGTCGGGACATGCAGCCAGGCCAGACAGCTCCCCAGTTCGAACTCCCCGACCAGTCCGATCAGCTCCGCTCGCTCGACGGCCTGCTCGCCGCCGGTCCGCTCGTGCTGTTCTTCTACCCCGCCGCCAACACCCCGGTGTGCACGGCCGAGGCCTGCCACTTCCGCGATCTGAGCGCGGAGTTCGCCGCCATCGGCGCCTCGTGCGCCGGGATCAGCACCGACAGCACCGAGGTGCAGGCCGGTTTCGCGGCCAAGCAGCGGCTCGACTACCCGGTGCTGTCGGACCGGGACGGCAAGGTCGCCGAGAGCTTCGGCGTCAAGCGCGGGCTACTGGGCAAGCTGGCCCCGGTCAAGCGGCACACTTTCGTCATCGATACCGATCGCACGATCCTGAAGATCGTCACCGGCGAACTGCGCGCGGCCGTGCACGCCGACGAGGCGCTGGCGTTCCTGCGCGAGCGCGCGAGCACGCCCGAGTAGTCGGCGATCGCCGAAACGCCGGGCGGCGGATCGACGCCCGGGGCCGCCGCCGCACATACGCTGGAGCCCATGACAACCGGCGAGGCGCAGTCGAACGGTCAGAAGTCCACCGCCACCGTGTGGCGCAACCGGGCGATCATCACGGTCGCCACGGCCGTGGTGCTGGTGATCGCGTATCTCATCCTGTCCTCGTTCATTCCGCGCTGGTGGGCCCAGCGACTGGCCAACATGGTGCACGGCAGCTTCACCCAGGGCATCTGGTGGGGACTGGTGTTCGGCCTGGTGTTCACCCTGGTCCCCCTGCTGCTGGTGGTGCTCGCGGTCCGGGTGTGGAAACGCAAGGGTGGCAAGTTCATCGCGGGTGCGGCGGTGATCGTCGCGCTGTTGACCGCCGTGCCCAACCTGATGACACTCACGATCGTGCTCGGTGGCAACAACGCCGCACACGCCGGTCAGCGCATCCTCGACGTGGACGCGCCCGCCTTCCGCGGCGCCTGCCTCGTCGGCGCCATCCTCGCGGCCGTCGTCTTCGCGCTGGTCCTGGCTCTGCTGGGCAAACGTGGACTCAACCGGCGCAGCGCAGCCAAGGCCGCCGCCGCGCCCGCCCCCGCGCCGACCCCGCCGCCTGGCACCCCGCCGATGACCGGCGAACGGTAGCGCCCGCCCGCACCACCCGGTGTTGTGAGTGACCTCACGACCACCGCCAACTCCCGGACGCCGCAGCGACGTCGTGGCAAACTCGTTCCGGTGCGCGTCCCACCCCTTCCCCACCGCCGCCCGGCCGCGAGGCAGCTCCGGCGATGACTCAGTGGCTCGACCCCGTCGAACAGCGCGCGTGGCAGGCGATCGTCGCGCTCATGACCAGGATTCCCGGCGCGTTGGACACCCGTCTGCAACGGGAGTACGGACTCACCCATTTCGAGTTCCGGGTGTTGAGCCTGCTCTCGGAGGAGGCCGGACACCGGCTGCAGTTGAGTGATCTCGCCCACAAGGCAAACGCTTCGCTATCGCGACTGTCCCATGTGGTGTCGAAGCTCGAACGTCTCGGCTGGGCGCGCCGCGACACCACCGCGGGCAGGCGCGGAGTGCACGCGATCCTCACCGACGCCGGATTCGAGAAGGTGATCGAGGCCGCGCCCGGCTATGTCGCCACCGTCCGCAGACTCGTGCTCGACGGCCTCGACGACACCCAGACCGCGCAGCTGGCGGTGCTCGGGGAAGCCCTGTCGGATCGGTTGAACCAGATGCTCGCCGAGGACTGCGACTAGTCCGCCGGCAGTAGCACGTCGGTGTCGAAGCAGGTGTGCGTGCCGATGTGACAGGCAGCGCCCTCCTGGTCGACGATCAGCAGGATCGTGTCGCCGTCGCAGTCCAGGCGCACCTCGTGCACGTACTGGGTGTGCCCCGAGGTCTCGCCCTTGACCCAGTACTGCTGCCGGGAGCGGGAGTAGTAGGTGCCCTGCCGGGTCGCCAGCGTGCGGGCCAGCGCCTCGTCGTCCATCCAGGCCATCATCAGCACGTCACCGGTCGACTTCTCCTGCGCGACCGCGGCGATCAGGCCCGCGTCGTTGCGCTTGAGGCGGGCGGCGATGGCGGGGTCGAGGCTCATGCCTCGTTTATAACACCGGCCTGCAATTCGATCGCCACCAGCAGCTCGACGAGGTCGTTGACGCTGCGCACATTGCGGCCGGTGAGTTCCTGGATCCGCCCGAGCCGGTACTGGGCCGTACTGAGGTGGATGCGCAGGGTGTCGGCGGCCTCGCGCAGGTTCATGTCCGCGGCGGCGAAGGCCCGGATGGTCTCGGCCAACGATCCGCCGCGGGCTCGGTCGTCGGCGAGTGCGGTGCCGATCCGCGGGTCGACGAGCTGGCGGGTGGTGTCGTCGGCGCGCAGCAACAGATAGCGGAACGGGGTCATCTGCGGCAGCGCGAGCACCCCGCCGCCCTCGGGCAGCAGCGCGAGCGCGGCTCTGGCCTGCTGATGGGCCCGCGGGAGTTGAGCGATCTCGGTGACCGCGGCGCTCACCCCGATCGCCAGCGCGATCCCGTCCGAGCACAGGTCGGCACGCAGCACACGCAGTCGCTCGCACAGCTCGTCGGCCGAGCCGTCGCGCGCCAGCGCCGGGATCGCGACGATCTCCGTGCCACGCGCCACCGCCAGCGTGCGCAGCCCGTTCACGCCGACCCGCGCCAGCGCCGCCGACACCAGCTGAGCGGCCTCACCCGGGTCGGTGGCCTCGGCACCGCGGTCGAGCACCACCGCGGTCACCACCACCAAGGGCGCGGTGCGTTCGGCGCCGATCCCGTGCGCGGTGGCCACCGACAGGTGCGGGCCCCCCGCGGGTAGCGCACCATCGAGCAGCGCGTCCATCAGCGCCTGGCTGTCGCGACCGGATTCGGCGGCCATGTACTGCTGGAATTCGAGGTAGGCGTCGGTGGCCTGGGTGCTGATCAGATCGGTGTAGCGCGCGAGCGGACCGGCCAGCGACAGCACCGCCTCGCGCCCCGCCTCGGTGTCTCCCGCGTGGGCGAGCAGCGATTTCCAGATCGCGCGCTGGCCGAGGCGGAATGCCGCGATGTAATCGACCAGCGGCAGACCCGAGCGCGCCCGCCGCGCGGCGGCCTGCCTGGCGTAGGTGACATCGGCGGGGGTGACCCGCTTGTGTTCGAGCAGCGCACCGAGTCCGGTGCGGCTGAGCCGGGCGAGCTGGTCGTGCACGTCGGAGAGGAAGCCGGGATCGGCGGTGCCGTAGCCGGGCAGCTGGGCACGGATCTTGGCCATCACATCGTCGGCGATGCCCTCGGCGCGGTCATAGGCGCAGGCGACGATCCGCGAGCGCTCGGCCTGCACTGTCTCCGAGACCGGGTGAGCGAGTAGATGTGATCCAGGCGACATGTTCGTGGAGTGTGCATGTCCGATTTGGCGGTGTCAACCGGCTCGAACCCTGTCCACAGCGGACGAGGCCACACCCAGAAGTTGGTCCACAACGTTCGATGTGGCCGCTGACCTGCGATTCTAGTCTCGGCACATGCTCGAGATATCCAACCTGACGGTGCGCTTCGGCGGGATCACCGCGCTGCGGGAGGTGGGGTTCAGGGTCGGCGCCGGCGAGATGGTCGGCCTGATCGGGCCGAACGGCGCGGGCAAGACCACCTTGTTCAACTGCATGACCCGGCGCACCCGGCCGAGCTCGGGCACCCTGCGCTATCGCGAGGTGGACCTGGCGACCGTGCGCCCGGACGCGCTGGCCGCGCTCGGTATCGCCCGGACCTTCCAGAACCTCGGCCTGTTCCCCCGAATGTCGGTGCGCGACAACGTCCTCGTCGGCGCGCATCACCGGGCACGCGCCGGTTTCGTGGCGGCGGGCCTGCGCCTGCCGAAGGTCCGCCGCGAGGAACAGTCGCTGCGCGCCGAGGCCGACGAACTGCTCGCCCGGCTCGACCTGACCGCGGTCGCCGACCATCCGGCGGCCGGTCTGCCGTTCGGCACCCTCAAGCGGATCGAACTGGCCAGAGCGCTCGCGGTCCGGCCGCGGCTGCTGTTGCTCGACGAACCGGTCAACGGCCTCAGTCACGGCGAGGTCGACGAGTTCGCGCAGCGCCTGCGGGCCCTCCAGGCGGAACTGGAGCTGACCGTGGTCGTGGTCGAACACCACATGGGTTTCGTCATGGGCACCTGCGACCGGGTGGTCTGTCTGGAGTTCGGCCAGGTCATCGCCGAGGGGACACCCGAAGCGGTGCAACAGGATCCGGCGGTCATCCGGGCGTATCTGGGAGTCGCGGCATGAACGGATTCCTGACCATCACCGATCTGCACGCGGGGTACGGCGCGGCGAAAGTGCTGCACGGGGTGAGTTTCTCGGTCGAGCAGGGCGCGGTGTGCGCGATCCTCGGTCCGAACGGCGCGGGCAAGACGACACTGCTGCGCGCCCTGTGCGGGATGGTCAAGGTGCGCGGCACGCTGCGGCTGGCGGGCACCGAGGTGACCGGCCGCGCCCCCGAGACGATGGCCCGGCTCGGCGTCGCCCACGTCCCCGAGGGCCGCGGCACCTTCGCTCCGCTCACCGTCGAGGAGAACCTGCGCCTCGGCGCGTCGTCGCGCCGCGACCGGACCGGCACCGAGACCGATCTGCGCCGTGTCTACGACTACTTCCCGATCCTGCGCGAGAAGCGGCGCGAGGCGGCGGGCGGTTTGTCCGGCGGCCAGCAGCAGATGCTCGCCGTCGGCCGGGCCTTGATGCTGCGGCCCCGCGTGCTGCTGCTCGACGAGCCCTCGCTCGGGTTGTCGCCGCTGGTCACCCAGGAGCTGTTCGGGATCGTGCACACCATCAACCAGGAGGAACGCACCACGGTGATCGTCGTCGAGCAGAATGCCCACCTGGCGCTGGGTATCGCCCAGCAGGCCCATGTGCTGGAGTCCGGCCGGATCGTGTTGTCCGGCACGGCGGATCAGATCAAGGCCGACGAACAGGTCACCCGCTCCTATCTGGGAATCCGGGTGCGGCCGTGACCGAGTTCGCGCAGCAACTCGTCGAGGGACTCTCGGCGGGCGCCATCTACGCCGGTCTCGCCCTGGCCCTGGTGCTGATCTACCGGTTCACCGGCATCGTCAACTTCGCCCAGGGCGAGCTGGCCATGTTCTCGGCCTTCCTGGCCTGGCAGCTCAGTCAGGTGATGTCGTTCTGGGCGGCGCTGCCACTGACGCTCGCCCTCTCCTTCGCCGCGGGAATGCTCATCGAACGGGTGATCATCCGCCCGGTCGAGGGCGCGCCGGAGATCACCCTGGTGATCGTCACCGTCGGGTTGTTCTTCACCGTGCACGCCGTCGCGGGCTGGATCTGGTCCTACCAGGTCAAGCCGTTCCCGAATCCCTTCCCCGAAGGTGCGATTCGGGTGGGCGGGGTAAGCGTCGGATACGGCAGCCTCAGCATCCTCGCCGTGGTCGCGGTGGTGATGGCACTGCTATACGTGCTGTTCCGTTTCACCGGAATCGGGCTGGCGATGCGGGCGGTGGCCTGCAACCCGGCCTCGGCACGGCTGGTCGGCATCCGGGTCGGTACCGTCCTCGCCCTCGGTTGGGGGCTGGCCGCCCTGGTCGGCGCGGTCTCGGGAGTGCTGTCGGCGCCGCTGCTGTTCCTCGAACCCAACATGATGGGCGGCGTTCTCATCTACGCCTTCGCGGCGGCGACTCTGGGCGGCTTCGACTCCCCGGGCGGCGCGGTGGCGGGCGGGGTGATCGTCGGGGTCGCCGAAACCCTCACCGGCGCCTACGTCGACGCGATCGGCACCGAACTCAAGATCGGTGTGCCGCTGGTGATCATCCTGGGCGTGCTGCTGGTGCGTCCGCAAGGTCTGTTCGGGCACGCGGCGGTGGAGCGGGTATGAGTGAGTCGACGACAACCGAAGCCGCGACGACTCCGGTTGCCCCCGAGCCGGGTTCACCGCTGTCGCGCCTGCGCGCGAACCCGGTTCCGCCCGTGGCGATCACCGTACTGCTGGTCCTCGCGGTCGGCGCCCCGTTCCAGCTGGTGCCTTTTCACACCTTCCAGCTCGCGATGGCCATGATCTACGCGGTCGCCCTGCTCGGGCTGAACCTGCTGGTTGGTCACACCGGCCAGATCTCGCTGGGGCACGGCGCCTTCTTCGCCCTCGGCGCCTACACCACCGCGATCGCGATACAGCACTGGGACACCCCGTATCTCGCGACGATTCCGCTCGCCGCGGCGGTCACGTTCGTCCTCGGTTTCGCCCTCGGCATTCCGGCGCTGCGGTTGCGGGGCCTCTACCTGGCCCTGGTCACCCTGGCCATCGCCATCTTCCTGGTCCCGCTGCTCAAACGGTTCGACGGGCTCACCGGCGGATCGATGGGCCTCACCGTCACCAAACCCGCGCCCCCGGTATGGACCGGGCTGGCCGAGGACCAGTGGCTGTATTTCCTGGCGCTGGCCACCACCGTGGCGAGCTTCGTGCTGGTCGCCGGGATGCTGCGCTCCCGGGTCGGCCGCGCGCTGCACGCGGTGCGCGACAACGAGATCGCCGCCGAGGTGCTCGGCGTGAACCTGGCCCACTACAAGACTCTCGCCTTCGCCTGGAGCGCACTGCTGGCCGGGGTCGCGGGCTGTGTCTACACGTGGGTGATCGCGTTCGTCTCGCCGGACTCCTTCGCGGTGACGCTGTCGATCACCCTGCTCGCCGGGCTCGTCGTCGGCGGCCTCGGCACCCTGTGGGGACCGCTGCTGGGCGGGCTGTTCGTCATGTTCGTTCCCAGCCTCGCCCAGGACCTCAACCAGGCCGCCCCCGGCGTCATCTTCGGGCTGCTGATCATCGCGGTCATGTACCTCGCGCCTCGCGGGCTGGCCGGACTGGCCACGCAGTCGGCGCACTGGCTCGGACAACGTTTCCGGAAAGGGAAAACTCATGCGCACTAGGACGATCCGCTCCCTCGGGGTCGCGGCCGCGCTGCTCACCGCACTCAGCACGCTCACCGCGTGCGGCGGTCGCGGCGCCGAGACCGGCACCGTCGCCGAGGGTGAGTGCCGGGGGCAGCAGACCACCGGCATCACCGACTCCACCATCAAGCTCGGGGGGGTGTATCCGCTCTCGGGTCCGGCCTCGGCCTACGGTGCGGTTCCCAAGGGCATCCAGGCCTACTTCGACTACATCAACGCCGAGCAGGGCGGGATCGACGGGCGCACGGTCGAATACCTGGTGCGCGACGACGGCTACCAGCCGCCCAAGACGGTCGAGGAGACCCGGCGGCTGGTCGAGCAGGATCAGGTGTTCGCGGTCTTCCAGACCCTCGGCACGGCGACGTCCTCGGCGGTGCGCGACTATCTCGACCAGCGCGAGGTGCCGCAGATCTTCGTCGCGACCGGCGCCACCGAGATCGGCGCCGACACCGAGCATCCGTGGACCATCGGCTGGCAGCCCAGCTACCGCACCGAGGGCCTGGCCTACGCCCAGCACGTCAGGACCGAGCGACCGAACGCGACCGTGGCGGTGCTCTACCAGAACGACGACTTCGGCAAGGACCTGCTGACGGCGTTCCGCGAGGGCATCGCAGGCAGCGGCGTCACGGTCGTCGCCGAGCAGAGCTTCGAGATCACCGATCCCACCGTCGACGCCCAGGTCCGCAATCTGGCGAACTCGAAAGCCGATGTGCTGCTGAACTTCGCGACCCCCAAGTTCGCTTCCCAGGCACTCGCCGCCGACGCCCGCAACACCGACTGGAATCCGCTGCACGTGCTCACCCAGGTGTCCAACACCATGGCCACGCTGCGTCCGGTGGGCCTGCCGAACGTGCAGGGCACGGTGAGCGCGGCCTTCCTCAAAGACGCCGCCGATCCGCGCTGGGCCGATGACGAGGGCATGCGGACCTACAAGTCCAAGGTGGACCGGTACGCGCCGGGTGTCGATGTGGAGAACCAGCACACCATGGCCGGCTGGGCGATGGCCGAGAGCCTGCACAAGACCATGTCCTCGGCGAAGTGCCCGACCAGGGAGGGCCTGCGCGAGGCGATGCGCTCACTCGACGGCATCGCCGCGGGCCTGATGCTGCCCGGCATCTCGATGAAGACCGGTGAAGGCGACGGCTATCCGATCGAAGCCGTCGGCATCCAGACCTTCGTCGGCGAGCACTGGTCGCTCGCCGACGGCCTCATCGATACCTCCGGCAAGTAGCCCGGGTCCCCGACCGGTCCGTCCGGTGGCTGCGGCCGGGCGGGCCTGCCGAGCGGAGCTCGAGCCGGTCAGCGGACGGTGATGCCGTCCGCGCGCATCGCGTCCTTGACCTGGCCGATGGTCAGATCACCGAAGTGGAACACGCTCGCGGCCAGCACCGCGTCGGCACCCGCGTGCACGGCGGGCGGGAAGTGTCCGACCGCGCCCGCGCCGCCGCTGGCGATCACCGGGACGTGCACCGCGGCCCGCACGGCCGCGATCATCGGCAGGTCGAAGCCCGCCTTGGTGCCGTCGGCGTCCATCGAGTTCAGCAGGATCTCGCCGACGCCGAGCTCGGCACCGCGGATGGCCCATTCGACCGCGTCGATGCCGGTGCCGCGCTTGCCGCCGTGGGTGGTGACCTCCCAGCCGGACGGGGTGTCGGGCCGGCCGTCGGGCACGGTCCGCGCGTCCACCGAGAGGACGATGCACTGCGAGCCGAAGCGCTGCGACATCTCCGAGAGCACCTCGGGGCGGGCGATGGCGGCGGTGTTCACCGACACCTTGTCCGCACCGGCGCGCAGCAGCCGGTCGACGTCGTCGACCGTGCGCACGCCGCCGCCGACGGTGAGCGGGATGAAGATCTGTTCGGCGGTGCGGGTCACCACGTCGAGCATGGTGCCGCGGTCGCCGGTGGAGGCCGTGACGTCGAGGAAGGTCAGCTCGTCGGCGCCCTGGGCGTCGTAGGTGGCGGCCAGTTCCACCGGATCACCGGCGTCGCGCAGGTTCTGGAAGTTGACGCCCTTGACCACCCGCCCCGCGTCCACATCGAGGCACGGGATCACGCGGACCGCCAGGGTGCTCGTCGTACTCGCCCGTTCGTCGGTGCGCGGTGTCATGGTGTTGTGCCTCGTTCCTCGTCGCTGACCGTGCAAATCATGTCCAGGAGTTCGGCGTGCACACCGGGCGCGGCGGCCAGCACCGAGCCGGAGGTGATCGTCCACGGCGCGCCCGCCAGATCGGTGACCACACCTCCGGCGGCGCGCACCAGCGCGACCCCCGCCGCGTTGTCCCAGGGATGGTGGCCGAACACGACCGCGCCGCCGAGTACCCCGGAAGCGGTGTACGCCAGGTCGATACCGGTGGCGCCGTGCATGCGCACCCGCGAGGACAGACGGCTGAGCGCACCGAGCAGGTCGAAGCGGAACTGGCCGGGAATGCGGCCCGCCGAATCGAGGTTGAAGGCGCCGAAACCGATCATCGCCTCGGCGAGTTTGCCCGGTTCCAGCGGCGGCACGGCGACACCGTCGAGGTGGAGCGGACCGCCCGCGACCGCGGCGTAGCGGCGCCCGAGCGCGGGCAGCCAGGTCAGCCCGATCACCGGTTCGCCCTCGTGCACGAGCGCGAGCAGGATGCCCGACATGGGGTGGCCGGAGGAGTAGTTGAAGGTGCCGTCGATCGGATCGAGCACCCAGGCCGTGCCGGAGGTGAGCGCGGGGCCACCGAATTCCTCACCGTGCACTGCGATCCCGGTGCGCCGGCCCAGCTCGGTGGAGATGGTGCGTTCGAGTTCGAGGTCGAGTTCGGTGGCGAAGTCGTTGCGGCCCTTGGTCACCGCGCTCGGCGCGCCGACACCTTCGACGAACCGCGCGACGACGCCGTCCAGTACCTGGGTGGCGACGGTCAGCAGGTCGGTCAGTTCGGCGGTGTTCGGTGCGGTGGTCATCGGTGGGTCAGCGCACCGCGGCCAGGGCTTCGGGCAGGGTGAACCGGCCCGCGTAGAGCGCCTTGCCGATGATCGCGCCCTCGACCCCTTCCTCGGCCAAGCCCGCGATGGCGACGAGGTCGTCGAGCACCGAGATACCGCCGGAGGCGATCACCGGGGCCTCGGCGGCGTTGGCGACCTCGCTCAGCAACTCCAGGTTGGGGCCGGTCAGCGTGCCGTCCTTGGAGACGTCGGTGACGACATAGCGGGCGCAACCGTCGCGTTCGAGGCGTTCGAGCGCCTCCCACAGGTCGCCGCCGTCGGTCACCCAGCCGCGACCGCGCAGCCGCCAGTCCCCGTCGATCTGCTTGACGTCTAGCCCGACTGCGATCCGGTCGCCGTACTCGCCGAGCACCCGCGCACACCACTGCGGGTTCTCGATGGCCGCGGTCCCGATGTTGACCCGAGCGCACCCGGTGGCCAGCGCCGCCTTCAGCGAGTCGTCGTCGCGGATGCCACCGGACAGCTCGACCTTCACATCGAGTTCACCGACGACCTGCGCGATCAGCTCCCGATTGCTCCCCTTGCCGAACGCCGCGTCCAGATCCACCAGATGCACCCACTCGGCCCCCGCCTGCTGCCACGCCAACGCCGCATCCCGAGGCGACCCATAGCTCGTTTCGCTACCGGCCTCCCCCTGCACGAGGCGCACGGCCTCACCATTGGCGACATCGACGGCGGGCAACAGCACAAGACTCACCCGCTCAGACTAGTAGGTCCGCCCACCGCAGTACGCCACCGGTCGACACCGCTGAGGCTCGTGTCACTCGCCTCGCTCGGCGCGAAAGGGCACCTCGGACCGTTGGAGACGGTGGCGGCGGAGTTCGGGGACGCCGGGGCCGGCTTGGCCAGGCGGCCCGCCTTCTGCTCGAACCGGTCCGCCAGGTCCGCGGTCGGCATCGCCCGATAGCTCACCTGATTCACAGTGGGCCCGTCGGGCAACGCCCGCGCCCGTTCGCCACGGATTCCGTAGAGCAGAAGCCCCGGTGGGCTCACGCTGCGCTGCGCCGGGACAATGTTCGGGGCGCCCGGCCTGACTGCCGGCCCGGTGAGTCGATCGAGAGGAACCCGACCGTGGGCACACAGAATCGCCGCCGCCGTACGGGCCGCAAGGCCGTGCCGGGGCTGACGCTGGATGCCGACGCGCTCTCCGGCGACCCGGCGCGCATCGCCGAGGCGATCGCGACGGCCGCGCTGGCCTGGGCGCAGGGCGACATTGCCGGGGTCAGGCGCTTCCTCGACCGGATCACCGGGCAAGGTCCGGTCACCGAAGAACTGGCCACCGGTACGCACCGGGCGAGCGAGCGCCTGATCGCCCACGCCTTCGAGTTCGGCTGGCTACCGGCCGACGTGCACCAGGCGGCCCGGCGCCGCGTCGACGAGTTCGCCGTCGGCTACCTGACCGATCTGATGGCCGAGCATCGCGCCCCGTTCGCCGCCGAATCGGTCGACGAGACCTGGCAGCGGCAACTCGACGACCTCGACGCCACCGTCTGGTGGACCGCCGATCGCCCGCATCTCAACCAGTGGGCCGACCGCGCACTGCTCACCGGCCACGAGGCGCTGAGCGCCGTGATAGAGGCCCTCGCCCTCCTGGTCGGGCTGCCGAAACTCGAACGGATCCGCCCGCTCCCCGGCACCGCCCGCCCCCACACACCCCAGCACGGCGTGGACGAGAAGACCCTCGGTCGAATCCGCGGCCTGCTCGCGAAGGCCGAATCCACCGCCTTCCCGGAGGAGGCCGAAACCCTCTCGGCCAAGGCCCAGGAACTGATGACCAAGTACGCGATCCAGCGCGTCCTCCTCGAATACCCCACCGCCCCGGTCGATCTCCCTATCGCCCGCCGTATCTGGCTCGACACCCCCTACACCGACGCCAAAGCCCTGCTCGTCGATCTGATCACCCGGGCCAACCGCAGCCGCGCGATCTTCGTCGCCGACTGGGGTTTCGTCACGATCGTCGGCGACGACACCGACCTCGACGCCGTCGAACTCCTGACCACGTCCCTACTCGTCCAAGCCACCCGAGCCATGATCGACACCGCCCCCACCACCGCCGAAGCCCGCTCCCGCGCCTACCGCAAAGCCTTCCTCACCGCCTACGCCACCCGCATCGGCGACCGCCTCACCGCCACCACCGAGGCCGCCATCGCCGAATCCGACCCCACCCAACTCCTCCCCGTCCTTGCCTCCCACCAGCAACGAGTGGACAAAGCCTGCACCACCTACTTCCCCACCACCCACACCCGAGGCATCACCATCCGCAGCACCGAAGGCTGGAACGCGGGCGCCGAAGCCGCCAACCGAGCCCGCCTCGACCACCCCTGAACCCCTATCGACCGTTCTACCCGTTTCGACGGAGCCCTGGACTGCGGTTGCCGACTGTGCCACGAGGTGCCGTCCGCGGAGTTCGGTGCATCCGAACGCGAGCCCAGTGGCTCCGTGTCAGATCGAGCCGATCCAGTTGCGCAGCAACTGCGCACCCGCGTCCCCGGACTTCTCCGGGTGGAACTGGGTGGCCGACAGCGGTCCGTTCTCGACGGCGGCCAGGAACGGGACGCCGTGTTCGGCCCAGGTGAGTTTCGCGGGGGCGATGTGCTCGTTGTCGGGAAGCTCCCACTGCTGCGCAGCGTAGGAGTGGACGAAGTAGAAGCGGGTGTCGGCATCGAGGCCCGCGAACAACGTGCTGTCGGCGGGTGACTTCACCGTGTTCCAGCCCATGTGCGGCAGGACGGGGGCGTCGAGGTGGGCGACCGTGCCCGGCCATTCGCCGCACCCCTCGGTCTCCACGCCGAACTCCACCCCGCGGTCGAACATGATCTGCATGCCGACGCAGATGCCGAGCACCGGGCGCCCACCGGCCAGGCGCTGACCGATGATCCGCTCACCGCGCACCTCGCGCAGCCCGGCCATGCAGGCCGCGTACGCGCCGACACCCGGTACGACCAGCCCGTCGGCGGCCAGCGCGGCCTCGGGATCGGCGGTGACCTGTACCTGCGCACCGGCGCGCACCAGCGCGCGTTCGGCGGAATGTAGATTGCCGGAGCCGTAGTCCAGCAGGACGACGGATTTCGTACTCACAGCACGCCTTTCGTGGACGGGACGCCGCTCACCCGAGGGTCGATCTCGACGGCCGCGCGCAGGGCACGTGCCACCGCCTTGAACTCCGCCTCGGTGATGTGGTGCTGATCGCGGCCGTAGAGCACGCGCACGTGCAGCGCGATCCGGGCGTTCTGCGCGATCGACTCGAAGACGTGCTTGTTGAGCACCGTCGAGTACGAGGCGCCGGGGCCCGCGCTGGGAATGATGGTGTGCACCAGGTGTTCCGGCTCACCGGTGAACACGCAGTACGGCCGCCCGGACACATCGACGGCGGCGTGGGCGAGGGTCTCGTCCATCGGGATGAACGCATCGCCGAAGCGGCGGATGCCCTTCTTGTCGCCCAGGGCCTGCCCGAGCGCCTGCCCGAGCACGATGGCGGTGTCCTCGACGGTGTGGTGTGCCTCGATCTCGATGTCGCCCTCGGCCCGCACGACCAGGTCGAACCCGCCGTGCGCGCCGAGCGCGGTCAGCATGTGGTCGTAGAACGGGACTCCGGTGGAGATGTCGGTCTCGCCGGTGCCGTCGAGGTTCAGCTCGACCAGGATCGAGGACTCCTTGGTGACGCGTTCCACCCGCGCTGTTCTGCTCATGTCAGTTGCCTCCAGCGGTCAGTGGGTGAGGTCGGTGCCCGCGATACCGGCGCTCACCCGCAGGAATTCGTCGTTCTCCGCGGCGAGGCCGATGGTGGCGCGCAGGTAGCCGGTGATGCCGACATCGCGAATGAGCACCCCGGCGTCGAGATAGTGCTGCCAGGCGCGCGCGGCGTCGGTGAACCGGCCGAACAGGATGAAATTGGCGTCACTGGGGATCACGTCGAACCCCAGCGTGGTGAGCGCGGCGGCGACCCGATCACGCTGGGCCGCCAGCTCGGCGACGCTGCCGAGGGTCTCATCGGCGTGGCGCAGCGCGGCGCGTGCGGCGGCCTGGGTGACGACCGACAGGTGATACGGCAACCGCACGAGCAGGATCGCGTCGATCACCGCGGGCGAGGCGGCCAGGTAGCCGAGCCGTCCGCCGGCGAAGGCGAAGGCCTTGCTCATGGTGCGGGTGACCACGAGCTTGGTCGGGAACCGGTCGATCAGGGTGATCGCGCTGGGCGCGGCCGAGAACTCGCCGTAGGCCTCGTCGACGACCACGATGCCGGGCGCGGCATCGAGGACGCGCTCGAGCTCGTCGATCGGGATGCTGTGCCCGGTCGGGTTGTTCGGGCTGGTCACGAACACCACATCGGGGCGGCGTTCGGTGATCTGGGCGACGGCGTAGTCGATGTCGAGGGAGAAGTCGCCGCTGCGCTCGGCCTCGACCCACTCGGTGTCGATGCCCTCGGAGATGATCGGGTGCATCGAGTACGAGGGCACGAAACCCAGTGCGCTGCGGCCGGGTCCGCCGAAGGCCTGCAGCAGCTGCTGCAGGATCTCGTTGGAGCCGTTGGCCGCCCACACGTTCGCGGCGTCGACCGCGATACCGGTCTGGTGGGTCAGGTACTCGGCCAGATCCGAACGCAGGGCCACCGCGTCGCGGTCGGGGTACCGGTGCAGATCCGCGGCGGCGGCCCGCACCGATTCGGCAACATCGTCGATCAGCGCCCGGCTCGGCGGGTGCGGGTTCTCGTTGGTGTTGAGCTGCACGGGCACGGTCAACTGCGGTGCCCCATACGGCGATTTGCCGCGCAGGTTCTCCCGCAGCGGCAGCTGGTCCAGGCTCGCCGAGGCGCCGGGCACGGTGGGGGTACTCATGACAGCGCCTCGAAACGAACCTGCACGGCCTGCCCGTGCGCGGGCAGATCCTCCGCATTCGCCAGGGCGACCACGTGCCCGGCGACATCCTTCAATGCCGCCTCGGTGTACTCGACGATGTGGATGCCACGCAAGAAGGTCTGCACACTCAGCCCCGAGGAGTGGCGCGCACAGCCCGCGGTGGGCAGCACGTGGTTGGACCCGGCGCAGTAGTCGCCCAGGCTGACCGGCGCCCACGGCCCGACGAAGATCGCGCCCGCGCTGCGCACCCGCGCCGCCACGGCCGCGGCATCGACGGTCTGGATCTCGAGGTGCTCGGCGGCATAGGCGTCGACGACGCGCAGACCCTGGGCGATGTCGTCGACCAGGACGATCCCGGACTGCTTGCCGCTCAATGCTTCCCCCACGCGATCGTGGTGCTTGACCACGGCGAGCTGGGCGTTGACGGCGGCATCGACCGCGTCGGCCAACGCCACCGAATCGGTGACCAGCACGCTGGCGGCGAGCACGTCGTGCTCGGCCTGGCTGATCAGGTCGGCGGCCACGTGCACCGGATCGGCGGTGGCGTCGGCGAGCACGGCGATCTCGGTGGGACCGGCCTCGGCATCGATGCCGACCAGGCCGCGGCACAGCCGCTTGGCCGCGGTGACGTAGATATTGCCCGGCCCGGTGATCAGGTCGACCGGTTCCAGCGCGGCGCCGTCGGTATCGGTACCGCCGTAGGACAGCAGCGCCACGGCCTGCGCACCGCCGACCGCCCACACCTCGTCGACGCCGAGCAGCGCGGCGGCCGCCAGAATCGTCGGGTGCGGCAGCCCACCGAACTGCGCCTGCGGCGGCGAGGACACCACCAGCGATTCCACACCCGCGGCCTGGGCCGGAACGACGTTCATCACGACCGAGGACGGGTAGACGGCATTGCCGCCGGGGACGTACAGCCCCACCCGCTCCACCGGCACCCACTTCTCGGTGACGGTCCCGCCGGGCACCACCTCGGTGACGCTGTCGGTGCGCCGCTGATCGGCGTGCACCTTCCTGGTCCGCTCGATCGCCACCTCGAGGGCGGCGCGCACGGCCGGGTCCAGCTCGTCGAGGGCCTTGGCCAGTTCGGCGCGGGGCACACGCACCGCGGCGGGCCGCACACCGTCGAACTTCTCGCTGTAGTCCAGCGCGGCCTCGGCACCCCGGTCGCGGATGTCCTCGACGACCGGCCGCACATGATGCAGCACCGAGTCCACGTCGACCCCTCCGCGCGGCAGCGCGGTGCGCAGCTCGGCAGCGGAAGGAGTACGACCGCGCAGATCGACGCGGGCGAGCTCGATGCGGGTAGTCATATCGGGGTGCAGTCCTGTCTGTGCTGGGAGTCGAACAGCCGACCCGGGCGAGCACGATCCCCGCTCAGGTCAGCTACCAGCCTAGTGGTCGCCCGCCACCGCTTTTCCGGCACATCCTCCCCAGCGCCGGAAGATCACTCCGCGAGCGGAGCCGCGGGGTGATCTCAGCGGGTGTCGCCGTCGATCCGCAGACCGCCACCCATGCTGACCACCCGCATCACCATCGACTTGGTCTGCCCGTTGATGGTGATGCTGGCCAGGCGCATGTCGCTCGAGCCATCGGAGTTGTTGGTGCCGGTGATGCTGGCGAAGGTGTTGACGGTGCGCTCGTTCCAGTACTGCCGGAACTCGCCCTCACTGCCGTAGACCTCCTGCGCGGCCGGGGTCAGCATCGACCACGAACCACCCGGATTGCTGAAGAAGTTCTCCACCAGCAGACCGGCCGAGCCGATGTCGACGGTGCCCACATTGGCGGTCTGGCCGAGCGCGGGGACCGCGGCGGTGGTGGTCGGCGCCGCCGAGGCCTGCACCGAGGTGGTCGGATTCGCCTGCACCGAAGGGGAATCGGAGTCAGAGCTGCTCATCGCGCTGATCGCCACCGCGATCGCCGCGATCACAGCACCGACACCGGAACCGATCAGTACCGCCCTGCCCTTGCCCGCCCGCTTGTGCTGTGGGGCGGGTGCGGGCTGCGCCTGGGTCGGCGGGTGCGCGGCGGTGTCGTGGCGTGCCGGCGGGCGCGGATTGGAGCGAATCTGGCGGGTGGTCGGCGTCGAGGCGCCCGCGTGCGAGGTACGTCGGCCCGACTGCCGGATCACCTGGGTGGCCGCGGTGGAGTTGCGTCGACCGTAGGCCTCACTGGCCGGGACGAATCCGGCGGACACCGCGTTGGAGTCGGCGTCGGCGAAGGCGGCCAGCGCGTCGCGCGCCTCGGTCATCGTGGGCCGGTCCAGCGGGTCCGGGCTGAGCAGGTCGAGCAGGAAGTCGGTGGCCGGGCCCGCGTTGCGGGGCTCGCGCACCTGCCCGTTGGCCGCGGCGTAGAGCACGGCCAGTGGATTGGCGTTGGCACCGTAGGGCGGTTCGCCCTCGAGCGCGTGGAACAGTGTCGCGCCGAGCGCGAACACATCAGCGGCCGGCGTGGGGTCGGCGCCGCGCGCGACCTCGGGGGCGAGGTAGGCGGCGGTTCCGCAGATCAGCCCGGTTTCGGTGAGGGTGACGTCACCGGCGGCGCGGGAGATGCCGAAATCGGTGATCTTCACCTCACCGTGGTCGCCGAGCAGGATGTTGCCCGGTTTCACGTCGCGGTGCACCAGCCCGACCCCGTGGGCCGCGATGAGCGAGGACGCCACCTGTTCGCCGATGCGAGCGACCTCGGCCAGGGGCAGCGGACCCTTCTGCCCCAGTTCGCCGGCCAGGCTCACCGATTTCAGGTACTCCATCACCAGGCACGGGTCGCCGTTGTGCTCGGTGATGTCGAACACCACGATGGCGTTGGGATGCTGGAAGCGTGCCGCGTTGCGGGCTTCCCGAATCGCACGCTGGCGCAAGACATCCCGCTCGCCCTCGGGCAAGCTGGGTTTGATGTGGATCTGCTTCACTGCCACCGAGCGTTGGAGGCGTTCGTCGACAGCACGCCATACAACGCCTGTGCCGCCGCTACCAATACGCTCGACCAGGCGGTAATGCTCCGCGATCTTCTGACCGGTATCGATGGCGCCTACTCCGAACCTTCTCGAAATTGTGACATCCCGCGTATTGACCATGGATATGGTCCGTCGACGAGTGTAGCTGGCTGTGTGATGACCGCGTGCGGCAGCGGGGGGATTGCTCGCCTACGACACCGGTGATGTGCGTCATCGTGTCACACGAAGCATCCGTCCCGCTGCCTCGACCGCCGGTCCGGAGCTGCCGGCATCAGCCACGAACACCGCGAACGCGAGGTCACCGTCGATCCCGACGAACCAGCCGTGGGCACGGGTGTCGTCGAGGTATTCGGCGGTGCCGGTCTTGCCGAGCAGACCGGGGATGTCGCGCAGCGCGGTGGCGGTGCCCACGCTCACCGTCTCGGCCATCATGGCCGCTATCTGCGCGGTTACCTCCGCGGGCACCGGCTCGGGCTGCCGATCTGCCGTGCCGGGCTGCCCGCGCACGATGGCCGGGGCGGGCGTGGAACCGTGCGCGAGCGAGGCGGCCACGAGCGCCATCCCGAACGGCGAGGCGGTGACGGTGCCCTGTCCGATGCTCGATTCGACCCGTTGCGCCGGGTTCTCGGCGGACGGCACCTTGCCGGTGACGGTCGTCAAGCCGGGTGTCACATAGTCGACCCCGAGCCCGAGTTGCGCGGCCGCGGCGGTGAGCCCGTCGGGTGGCAGGCGCACGCCCAGCTCGGCCATGGTGGTGTTGCACGAGCGCGCGAAGGCCGTGTGCAGCGGCACCTGACCGAGGTCGAAGCCGTTGTCGTTGGGAATGGTGCGGCCCTCGATGGTGGCCTTTCCGGGGCAGGGCAGCACGGTGTCGACGGTGAGGTCGGAATCGGCCTGCAGCGCGGCGGAGGCGGTGACCGTCTTGAAGGTGGAGCCTGGCGGGTAGAGGCCGGTCAGCGCGATCGGGCCCTGGGCGTCGGCGGGGGCGTTCTGCGCGACGGCGAGCACTTCCCCGGTGGAGGGCCGCAACGCGACGATGGCGGCGGGCTCGGTGAGCGGGGCCAGGGCGCCCTCGGCGGCGTTCTGTAGGTCGATGTCGATGGTGGTGGTGATGTCGCTGGTCGTGGTGGCGTCGGGCCCGGCGATGCGCTGGGTGCCCTGGGCGGTCTGCGCGCGCACCGCCCAGCCGGCGGCGGCGTCGGCCTGCTCCTGCCACAGTTCGGCGAGTCCGGCCAGGGCCGGGCCGGTCAATGCCTTGTCCACGGTGAGCAGCCGGGTCTGAGGGGCCAGTGTCACCCCGAACACCCCGGTGAGCGGGTCGCGGACCGGCGCGATGTCCGCCTCGCGCAGGACTGCCGCAGTCGTCGACTTGCCCTGCGCCGCGTCCAGAGCCGAGCGCAGACCGGCCTCGGTGACCCCGTGCGGCGCGAGCAGCGCGGCCACCGCGGGCAGGTCGGCATCGGGCGCGATCCGCACCAGCGTCACCACCTGCTCGGTCATCAGTTCGCCGCCGGTGGCGTCGAGCACCCGCGCCGGACGCGGCCAGACCGGGCTGTAGCTCAGTGGACCGAGGTCGAGTCCGGGCGCGACGGTGCGCGGATCCCAGTCGATCTTCCAGCCGTCGGCGTCGGTGGCCGATCCGGTGCTGGTGTAGGTCCACTCGTTGCGGCCCTCCGGACCGAACTTCCAGGTGGATTCGAGGGTGAAGAAGTTGTCGTCGGTTCCGACGACCCGCACGGTGTCGTTCGCGCCGAGGTTCTCGAACAGCGTGGTCAGGGTGGCCGTTGCCGGGTCGGGCGCGTCGGTGAGCGCCGCGGCGGCGACGGCGTCACCGCTGCTCAGCGCGGCGGCGAAGGCTTCGGCGACGGTCTCGGGCTGATCGGGGCCCGTGGAGCAGGCGACAGGCAGCAGCGCTAGTGCCAGGAGCAGGACCGGTGTCTTGCGGAGGAGGCGCACGCGTCCGAGGGTAACCGCCGCGAGGACGTCGGTGCGGTAGTCACCACCAGCCGGTGATGGTGCCGATCTGGCGACCGAGTTCGGGCGCGAGCGAGCGCGCGTAGCTGGCGGTCAGGTGGTGTTCATCGCGGTAGATGAGCACATTGCCCTCGACCACCCGGCAGCGCTGCGGTCGGCAGACGGCGTCGGAGAGGTCGAGCAGGTGCACATTGGGGAATCCGGCGGCCGGTTCCAGGGCGGGGTCGGCGGGGGCCAGCGCCGAGGCGCGGTCGAGGCCGCAGCTGTCGGGGTCGCCGCGGTGGGCCAGGCAGTCGGTGGCGCGGTAGAGCACGCCGTCGCGGCGTAGCCGTGGCGTGTCGCGCAGCGCGAGCACATTGAGTCCGCGCTCCTGCATCGCCGACCACACCTCGAGGTATTCGATGGGCACCTCGTCACCGAGGCCGTCCTGGCGGTACCGCGTGGACAGGGTGAGTACCCAGTCCGGTGGATCGGCGGCCAAACGGTCGAGCACTTCCCTGGACCACTCGTGACACTCGGGAAACGGCCACTCGGCGTAGGACGGCTGGTCGGCGAGGGTGACCGGACAGCCCTCCTTGAGGTAGGAGATCACCCGGATCCCCCGTTCGGCGCCGAGTACCTCCAGCGCGGGAATCCAGTGCTCGGAATGCGACCCGCCGACCACCGCGATCGAGCGGGCCGCGTTCGGATCACCGTAGGTGCAGACACGGACCTCCCGACTGGGGGTGATGCAGCCGTCGGTGGTCGGCGGCGGACTGTCGACCCCGCCCTCGAACACCGTGGGGCGCATCGGTTCCGGCGAGTACTCCGCGCCGGTGAGCAGGGCGGTGGCGCCCGGATACCGCTGCGCGTCCAGCTCGCGGGGCGGCACGGCCGGATTGGCGGCCAGGACCAGCTGCCAGCCCATCGTCACCACCAGCACGGCGACGGTGGTCGCCGCGACCAGTACCCCGGCCGCCCGATGCTGCTTTCCTTCGTGGGACCGGCCCCGGGGTGGCAGCCGTAACGGTGTCTCGATCAGGCGGGTGGTGGCATAGGCGAGCACCAGCGAGATCGCGATCACCACCAGCCCGTCGACGAGTCCGGCGTGCGAGCGTCCCGACTCGGCCAGGTAGAAGATGAGGATCGGCCAGTGCCACAGGTACAGCGGATAGGCCAGCGTCCCGAGTTCGGTGCAGATCCGCCCGCCGAGCACCCGGTTCGGCCACGCCGACGGTCCGTCGGCGAACCCGAAACCCGAGGCGATCACCAGGCAGGCCGCCCCCACCGGCCACAGCGCCGCGACGCCGGGGAACTGGTTCGCGCCGTCGAAGAGTGGACCGCACGTCAGCACCATCGCCAGACCGACCACCGCGGCCAGGGCGCGCACCCGGGTCGGCAGCCGCAGCCAGGGCGCGGCGACGGCAAGGGCCGCGCCCGCGAGCAGTTCCCAGACCCGCGCCATGCTGTCGTAGTAGGTCCAGGCCTGGTGCTGCGCGGTGCCCGCGGTGGCGTACCAGAACGAGAGCAGTCCGAGCGCGGTGAGCGCGATCAGCAGACCGGGCCGATCGGCCCTGCCGCGCCGCCGCAGCCAGGCCCACCCGGCCAGCACCAGCAGGATCGCCACATAGAACTGTCCCTGCACCGACATCGACCACAGGTGCTGCAGTGGGCTGACCGACGGGTCGGGCGCGAGATAGTCGAGTTCGGCGGTGGCCAGGTACCAGTTCTGGACATAGAACATCGAGGCCAGCGTCTGCGCGGCGGTCTCCCCCAGCTGGGTGTAGGGCCGCAGGATGACCGTGGCGAGCACGATCGCGGCCAGCACGACCACCAGCGAGGGCGTCAGCCGACGAACGGTCCGCCGGGCGGTCTCCTTCGCGGCGATCACGCCGCGGCGCTCGACTCCACGCACCACCGCGCCGGTGAAGAAGAATCCCGACAGGACGAGGAAGACGTCGACGCCGCCGGAGACCCGGCCCGCCCACACGTGGAACGCGACGACCAGCGCGATCGCGATGCCACGCAGCCCGTCCAGATCCTGCCGCCGCACGGTCGAGGAGGCGGCGGGTCCGCTGTGGACCGGCCCGGATTCCTCGATCAGCGACGCGGTATGAACCTTCGGCACGAACGACCCCACACAATCGGACCCCACAGCCACGACTGGGGTGTGTTTCCCGGCAAGTAACCATCAATTTGCCGTAGCGACACCACGGAAGCAAACCGGGCAGCGGGACACAGCCGCGTCGAGAAGGGTCAGTTCGCTCGCCATGGCCCGGTCACGAGGGTAGCAGCGTCGACCTCGTCGAGATCGATGTCGAACACCTCTACCAGCACTTTCGGTAGGTCGACCAGGTCAAGGTCGCGGGTCTGCGCGGCCCCGTCGGGGTATTCGGTGGTCAGCCTCAGATCGTCGAGGATGTGATGTGCGCCGGGCAGGAAGCGTTGCACATAAGGCCGGGAGATGAACGGCGAGCGCGGGAAGGTCGACACGAAGTGATTCCCCACCGCGTAGTCGATGCGGTACTGCGGGTCCTCGGTGAAGGTGTGGCGGTCCAGCCAGCCTTCGTGGCTGCGCTGGAACAACACCCACAGGGGCGCACCCAGCGCACCGGTACGGCGTTCGAGCCGATAGCGCCAGTCACCGAGACCGAACTCACCGCGTCCGTCGAGAAGTTCGAACGGTTCCAGCGGTCCGAAGCCGAACCCGACATCGCAGATCCAGACCCGGTCGTCGCCGGGCACCGTGACGCGCAGCAGGGCGTGCGTGGCAGGCCGCAGCGTCCCGGCGTCGAGCACCCCGTAGGTGACCCGCCCGCTGAGCCCGGTCACGCCGAAGCCGAACCGCTCGAGCGCCGCGGCGAACACCGCGACGTTCTCGAAACAGTAGCCGCCGCGACGGCGCCGGATCAGCTTGTCCTGCAGCGATTCCAGGTCCAGCGGAATACCGCGACCGAGGATGATCTCGAGGTTCTCGAAGGGGATCGTGGTGGTGTGGCCGCGGACGAGGGCGCGCAGCGTCTCGACCGTGGCGGCACGCGGGCCGATGTAGCCGATCCTGGCCAGGTAGGCGTCGAGGTCGAGATCTTCGCCCAGCCAGCGGTCGTCGCGGTGCACGGCCTCGGTCATCGCATCCCCTCTCGGTCGACTGTGTCGCACAACCCGGCCGTAGCGGGCGTTGTTCCCGGCTCAGGCCGCGCACTTGGCGTCGGCGGGTGGCGGTGGCGCGGTGACCACGTTGTTGGCCACGTCGACGAGGTAGTCGCTGATCGGCGGGTCCAGCGGCTCGGTCCCGGCGAGCAGCCGCAGCACCACGCAACCACCTTCGAACAGGGCGGGCCCGACGTCATGATTGCCGGGGACGATCTGTCCGGCCAGGTCACGCCCGCTGACCACGGTATAGAAGGAGAACGACTTGCCCGCCGCGGTCAGCGCCGCCCGCAGCTCCACACTGGTGGCGAAGGGGACGACGGTGTCGGCGGTGCCGTGGATGAGGAAGGCCCGGCGCATGCTCAACCGGTCGGCGAGCAGCGCCGGTGAGCGCTCGATATAGGCGAGCGGGCAGACGATCGGCGTGCAGCCACCGGCGTCGCGTTCGATCTGGCGCGGCAGGGCCGGGTTCACCGTCCCGGCGGCGGCCCACATGGTGAAGCCGTCGGCGGGGCCGTAGTTGTCGACCCAGTAGTCGAACAGGCCGGGCGGGCCGTGCGCCACGGCCAGGCCGCTGGTGATGCCCCCCTGACTCCAGCCCCACAGCACCGTCGTTTCGACGCTCCGATGGAGCTCGCGGTACCACTGCGTCGCCGCGACCACGTCCCGCCAGCCGGCCCACAGATTCCATTCCCCGGTGCGCCACTGTCCGTCGGCGCTGCGCAGATCCATGAGCAGGACCGGCGAGTCGCCCGCCGCCGCGATCGAGGACATGTACGGCGCGAAATCGGCCGAGGATCCGCCGTGTCCGTGGACCGCCACGACCAGCTGCCGGGCCGGGATGTCACCCGGCACACACCGATACGGCTCGTACACCCGTCCGGTGGCGAGCTCACCGTCGACGGTGATGGTGACCGGCGTCAACGCGACACCGGCCGTGCACACCGGTTGGGTGTGCCCGACCGGTGCGGCCGCCAGCAGCGTCGCGACCAGCACGGCGCAGATCGCGGCGATTCCGCCGACCCGTGTCATGTCGCGATTGTCCGCTACCGGCACCGCCCGGGTCCACTGCGCCGCGCGCGCAGTTCAGCGCGGCCTCGGACCCGCGGTGCGGCGGCATCGGCTCGGCCGTGCCCGCGGTGGCGGGGTCGACGTCCTCGGCCGCCGGAACGACACCCGCCCCCCTCCGCGCACAGTGACAGATCGCGGCGATCTCGAAAGGCCGGGTGTCGGTGGGCGCGGATAGCATCGGCGACATGGTTTCGATCGATGCGGCGCAGCGGCGGGCACGGCTGGGGAGCAGGCATCGGCTGGCTCCGGGCGCTCGGGGTGGGGATCCGGTGGAGGTCGCGCGGTCGCTGGTGGTGTTGCATGCCACCGATCCGGCGACGGTGTTCCTGTCGGTCGGGGCGCGGACCGAGGGGTTGACGCCTGCCGCGGTGGAGCGGGCACTCTATGACGAGCGCGCGCTGGTACGCATGCTCGCCATGCGCCGCACCATGTTCGTCGCGCCGACCGAACTGCTGCCGGTGCTGCAATCCTCCACCTGTGACGCGTTGGCGCACAAGCAGCGTCGCGCCTACGGTCGCTACATCGAGCAGGCCGATGTCGTGGACGGTGACGTGGCGTCCTGGCTCGCCGAGGTCGAAGCGGAGACCCACGCCGCGCTGCTGACGCGCGGCGCGGCGACCGGGGCCCAGCTGAGCAAGGACGTGCCCCGCCTGCGCACCCAGGTCGATCCCGCCCCCGGCAAGTCGTACTCCAAGCCGACCAGCATCACCACGTGGGTGCTGGTGATCCTCGGCGCCGAGGGCAGGATCGTGCGCGGTCGCCCCAATGGCAGCTGGACCAGCAGCCAGTACACTTGGGCGCCGGTGGAAACCTGGCTGCCGCAAGGGTTCTCGCCACTGCCGTCCGAGCAAGCACGGGTGGAGTTGGTCCGCCAGTGGCTGTACGCCTTCGGCCCCGCCCCGGTCACCGACCTGAAATGGTGGACCGGCTGGACCCTCGGCGAGGTCCGAAAAGCCTTGGCACACCTCGACATCACCGAGGTCGACCTCGACGGCGTCCCCGGTATCGCGCTCACCGACGACCTCGCCCCAGTCCCCGAACCCGAGCCGTGGGCCGCCCTGCTCCCCGCCCTCGATCCCACCCCGATGGGCTGGCAATCCCGCGACTGGTTCCTCGGCCCCCACGCCCCCGCGCTCTTCGACCGCAACGGCAATATCGGCCCCACCGTCTGGGCCGACGGCCGCATCGTCGGCGGCTGGGCCCAACGCGGCGACGGTGAGATCGTCACCCGCCTCCTCGACGACGTCGGCGCCGACACCGAGAAACTCATCGCAGCCGAAATCGACCGCACCACGAACTGGTTCGGTGATGTCCGCGCGATCCCCCGCTTCCGCACACCCCTGCAACGTGAACTCACCGCGTGAGCCGACAGGTGCGATCGCCCCGCCCAGCGGCTGGCGAACCGACTTCGTCGACACCAGCCACGGCACGCATGCGACGCCGATCGCGCGCGAGGTACCGCCCAGGATCTCGGCGACGTACCGTTGCCGACATGGAGATTCGTGAATTCGCCGAGTCGGACCGCACCGAACTGCGCGCGCTGGCCCAGATCGCGGGCGAGGGTTCGCCGACCGCCTCGCTCTGGGGCCACCCGGAATCCGAGGCTGCCATCTATCTCGACCCCTACCTCGACCGGGAACCGGAGTCAGTGTTCGTCTCGGTCGAGGAGGGCAAGCTGACCGGCTTCCTCGTCGGCACCGTCGACTCCGCGAAGTTCCCGAGCGAAGAAGCCCGGATGACCGACGCGATCCGCCGCTACCGCCTCGGTGTACGCCGCGGCCCCGCCCTCTTCTTCGCCCGCGCCATGGCCGACACCGTGGCGGCCAAACTCCGCCGCCACGAAACCGCGGGCGAGTACGACGACCCCGACTACCCCGCCCACCTCCACATCAACCTCGCCCCGGCCGCCCGAGGCACGGGCGCCGCCGAGGCCCTCGTCCATCGCTTCCTCGACCACGCGCGCACCGCGGGCGCACCCGGCTGCTACCTGCAAACCCTCACCGAGAACACCAGAGCCGTCCGCTTCTTCACCCGCGTCGGCTTCACCCTCCTCGGCGCCCCCACCGACGTCCCCGGCCTGCGCTATCAGGGCCGCCGCGTCCACCAGCAGACGATGGTGCAATCGCTGTGACCAGCGCCGCTCCCCCATCCTGAACGGCGCGGCGGACTGTCACGTCTCGGTGGGCCGCCATCGCGCGGCGGCCGGGCGGTGGAGACGCGCGACGGCAAGCGCTTGCTCACATGTCCAAACCCAGGTCCAGGACGCGGACCGAGTGGGTGAGGGCGCCGACGGCGAGGTAGTCGACGCCGGTGTTGGCGTACTCGGCGGCCTGGTCGAGGGACAGGCCGCCGGAGGACTCGAGTCTCGTGGCGGGGGCCTTGGCGTCGCGGCGCTGGACGGCGGCCTGGGTCTGCCAGAGGGGGAAGTTGTCGAGCAGGACGAGTTCGACGTTCTCGGCCAGGACCGCGTCGAGTTGTTCGAGGCTGTCGACCTCGACCTCGCAGGCGATGTCGGGAGCGAGCTCCCGCACGGCGCGCAGCGCGTTCACGACCGAGCCCGCGGCGACGACGTGGTTGTCCTTGATCAGGGCGGCGTCACCGAGGCCCATACGGTGGTTCACCCCGCCACCCACGCGCACGGCGTACTTCTGCAGCGCACGCAGGCCGGGAAGGGTTTTGCGGCTGTCGCGGATTCGGCAGTCGGTGCCCTCGACCGCGTCGACCCAGGCGGCGGTGGCGGTGGCGATGCCGGACAGGTGGCAGACCAGGTTCAGCATGGTTCGTTCGGCGGTCAGCAGCCCCCGGGTGGGCGCGAGGACACTCAGCACCGAGGTGCCCGGTTCCACCCGTGTCCCGTCGGCGACCCGCTCGGAGATCTCGTAGGTGCCCGCGCCGAGCACCTGATCGAGCACGAGCAGCCCGACATCGATCCCGGCCACGGTCCCGGACTGACGCGACACGACCGACGCCTTGCTCACCGCGTCCGCGGACACGGTGGCGACCGTCGTGACGTCAGGCCCGTAACGCAGGTCCTCCTCGAGCGCGGTGCCGATCAACGCCAGCACCTCGTCACGATCCAGAGTGGCATCCAGAGCCATCACTGCACTCCTGTTCTGCGGCGCGACACGCGCCGGACGGATGGATTGGAGCGTTCGACACTCCGCCGTAGTTGCTTGACCACCAGTGGATTCCGAGCCGAAGCCGGGAACACAGCACCGCCGACCGGAACCGTGGCATACCGTTGGCCGACGATGCCGCCGGGCGCCGTCACAACGCACCGCTCGGAATCGGAGCGGAATCGACTGCCACGATGGACAGTTCGAGGCCACCCTGCGGATCGAGGCGAACCGCTGTGCTGTACCGCTGGTCGTCGACCGCGCTCGGATGATCCGAGCGCGTATGGCACCCACGACTCTCGGCGCGCGCCGCCGCCGCGGTCAACAGTGCGCGCGCGGTCAGCGTCAACGCGGCGTCCTCCACGGTCCGCAGAGACGCCGCCGCGGACTCCCGCTCACGACCGGAACCCGACTCCTGCGTGCGACCGCGGCGCGGGTCCGCCGCAGGACCGACATCGGTCTCGTCCAGCGTCCGCGCGACCGGACCAGGCACCGCCACCAGCGACATCGCCGCGTCGACGCGCGCACTCGCGATCGCGAGACCCGCACCGTCACGGACGACCGAAGCATGCTCGGTCATCGCCTGCTGCACGACCGACCGTTCGGCGAATTCCACTGTCCACGGCTCGATCTCATCGACCCGCGCTCGCACCCCGAGCCGCTCGACCGCCGCCGCGCCGGCCCGTTCACCGACGACGAGCCCTTCGAGCAGACTGTTCGATGCCAGCCGATTCGCACCGTGCAGCCCGGTTCGCGCCACTTCGCCCGCGGCATACAGCCCGGGAACTCCGGTTCGGCCGTGCGTATCGGTGAGCACCCCACCGCACTGGTAGTGAGCGGCTGGCGCGACCGGAATCAGTTGCGCCCCCGGGTCGATCCCCGCCGACAGGCAGGACGCCGTAATGGTCGGGAACCGCTGAGCGAACCCGTCGATACTCCTCGCGTCGAGGAACACATGATCGGTGCCCAGCGCTCGCATCCGCTCGGCGATTGCCCGCGACACCACGTCCCGCGGCGCCAGATCACCACGCGGATGCACCCCGGCGGTGACCGAATCACCTTCGGAATCAACAAGAATCGCGCCTTCACCGCGCACGGCCTCGCTGATCAACGGCCGCCGCCCCAACCCACCCGGGGTGTAGAGCACCGTCGGATGGAACTGCACGAACTCGAGATCGGCCGCCGCCGCCCCGGCCCACAACGCCAAGGCCACACCGTCACCGGTTGCCCCCGGCGGGTTGGTGCTCAGCGCGTAGAGCTGCCCGAGCCCACCGGTCGCGAGCAGCACGGCAGGGGTGTGTACGACACCGAATCCCTTGTCCGACGCCATGACGACCCCACACACACCGTCGGCCCCGGTCACCACCCGCAGTGCCGCGGCACCGAAGCGCACCGGCAACCCGGCCGCGTTCAGCGCCCGCTGCACCTCCGCGCCCGTGGCATCCCCACCGGCGTGGATGATCCGGCGCGTACTGTGCCCGCCCTCGCGGGTGCGCGAGATCTGCCCGTCGCGACCGAGATCGAACACCGCCCCGAGATCGGTCAGCGCGGCCACCGCCGCCTGCCCGCCCTCGACGATCGAGCGCACCGCCGCGCCATCACACAGCCCGCCACCGGCCTCGACCGTGTCGTGCACATGCGAGTCGACCGAATCACCCCGCGGCGCGACGACAGCGATGCCACCCTGGGCGTACTGCGTCGAGGTATCGGTCGGCCCGCCCTTGCTCGAGGTGAGCACCCGCAGCCCACGCAGCGATGCCGTGCGCGCGGCCGTGAGCCCCGCGACGCCACCACCGATGACCACCAGATCGGCCTCGGCCTCCCAGGTGATCCGAACACCCGCGGTCATGGTCGCTACCCGCGCGACCGAACCGCGCCGGTCACTCCCCACCACCGGGGTTGCCGATCGAGATCATCCGCTGCACCGAGGCACGACCCGCCTCGGCCATCGCCAGGTCCACGTGCACCTCGTCGGCGCCTTCGACCAGGCAGCGCAGCAGCGCGGCCGGGGTGATCATCTTCATGTACGGGCAGGAGGCCCGGTCGTTGACCGCCTGGAAGTCGATGCCGGGCGCGGCCTTGCGCAGCTGGTGCAGCATGCCGATCTCGGTGGCGACCAGCACCTGGGTCGACGTGGCCTTCTTGGCGGCGTCGATCATGCCGCCGGTGGACAGGATGTGCACCCGGTCGGCCGGGAACGAACCCTCCCCGGCCAGGTACAGCGCCGAGGTGGCGCAGCCGCACTCCGGGTGCACGAACAGCTCGGCATCGGGGTGGGTGCGCGCCTGCTCGGTGAGCTCCTCACCGTTGATGCCCGCGTGCACGTGGCACTCGCCCGCCCAGATGTGGATGTTGTCGCGGCCGGTCTCGCGCTTGACGTGCGCGCCGAGGAACTGGTCGGGCAGGAACAGCACCTCGCGGTCGGGGTCGATCGAGGCGACCACGTCGACGGCGTTGGAGGAGGTGCAGCAGATGTCGGTGAGCGCCTTCACCTCGGCGGTGGTGTTCACATACGAGACCACCATCGCGTCGGGGTGCTCGGCCTTCCACTCGCGCAACTGGTCGGCGGTGATGGAATCGGCCAGCGAGCAGCCCGCGCGCTCGTCCGGGATCAGCACGGTCTTGGCCGGGCTGAGGATCTTGGCGGTCTCGGCCATGAAGTGCACGCCGCAGAACACGATGGTGTCCTCTTCGGCCTCGGCGGCGATCCGCGAGAGGGCCAGCGAGTCACCGACGTGGTCGGCCACGTCCTGAATCTCGGGCAGCTGGTAGTTGTGCGCGAGGATCGTGGCGTTGCGCTCTCGCGCCAGTCGCCGCACCTCCTGCGCCCACTCCGGCGTCGCTTCGACACCCGTGTATCCGGTGGGTCCATCGAAGACCGAACCCATCAGCGTCGGCCGCGCAGTCGTCGTCGCCATGGTGGCTCCTTCCTCGTGCGAGCGGCTCCATCGCCGCGATTCGCACCAAACCAGGTTTTCGACTTAGAATCGAAAACGTGCCCCATAGTAACACCATCCACGAATCGCTCACCGCGGTGTTCCAGGTTCGCCGCTTCCCCGTCGACGTTTCCGCAGGTAGTGGCATTGCGGGTGGTCGCGGACGGCCGGGAAGACCCGAACTGGCCGTTCTGCTGTGGGAACGCGCGCTCGATCCACAGAAGGGGACCTGGTCGCTACCGGGCGGTCGGTTACGCGACGACGAGGACCTCGACACCTCGGCCCGGCGCCAGCTCGCCGAGAAGGTCGACGTGCGCGAGCTGACCCATCTCGAACAGCTGTCGGTGTTCAGCGCACCCGACCGCGTGCCCGGTCCGCGCCGCATCGCCTCGGCCTATCTGGGTCTGGTCCCCCTCACCACCGAGCCCGAACTCCCGCCCGACACCACCTGGCACCCGGTCTCGGCCCTGCCCACCGTGTCCTTCGATCACGGCACCGTCGTCGACCACGCCCGCACCCGCTTGGCCGCCAAACTCTCCTACACCAATATCGCCTTCGCCCTGACCCCCGACACCTTCACCCTGTCAGTTCTGCGCGAAATCTATTGCGCCGCATTGGGATATGAAGTCGACACCACCAACCTCCAGCGCGTGCTCACTCGCCGAAAAGTCATCACCCCCACCGGCGACACCGCCCCCTCGGGCCGCGCCGGCGGACGTCCCGCGGCCCTGTACCGCTTCACCGACTCCGGCCTCCGCGTCACCGACGAGTTCGCCGCCCTGCGCCCACCCACCTGAATCCCGTTGCCGCGGTGCGGCCTACGCGAGCTACCTCCGCCCGGCCACGCCCCCGTCGTCGGCGGCGGCCGGCGTCACCAGGAACCGCGCGAGGACGGCGGCCGGAACGGCGAGGACACACAGCGTGGTGAGCACCGCCTGGGTGCCGTGCCGGTCGGCGAGCAGACCGAGCAGCGGCACGAGCAGGCCACCGGCACTGACCGCCAATCCCAGGGTGACCCCCGCCGCGGTCCCCGGCCTGCCCGGCAGGTAGTCCTGCCCCAAGACGACCAGGACGGCGAACGGGATGTTCACCGTGACCCCGACGGCCGCGACCAGCAACAGTGCCCACACCGGGCTCGGGGTCATGCGTAGCGCGAGCAATGCCGGAATCACTGCCGCACAACCGAATCGGACGGTGTGCACCCCGCCGATCCGGTCGGCCAGTCGTCCGCCCACCAGGGTGCCGAGGACACCACCGGCGAGCAAGACCGTCAGCGCGACGCCGCCGAGCATCGGGGTGGCGCCGAGGTGGTCGATCCAATACAGCACGAGGAAGGTGTTCAGGCCGAGGAAGACGACCGAACGCGCCACCGCGAGCGCGGTCAGCACGAGAAAGGGCGCCCAACGACCTTGTCCACCAGAGATTTTCACCGAGATCGTCTGCTGGGCGCGGCGCAGTTGGTAGCGCCAGAGCACGAAGGCCATGAGCACCGCGGGAGCCACGAAGACGGCGGTGCCGCCCACCCCGAGCCCGACCAGTACCGGTGTCGCCAGTGCCGGTGCGAGGAAGAAGCCGAGAAGTCGGTGACGGCGTGCGAGCTCACCCAGTACCGCATCCGCGCCGTCGACGACTCGACAGCGCCCCGTGACATCGCGCCGACCCGCACGTTCACCATCGCCGACCCCTTCCCATGGAGATACCGGTCAGCCTAGGAACCCGGCCGTGCGGCAGACTTCCGATAAAATGCCCGATGATGCCGGAAATCCGCCACCCTGCGCCGACCGTCACCCGCGCTGTCGTCGCGGGTACGCGGATCCCGCGCCATCACCACCGCGAGCACCAGATCGTGTACCCGAGTTCCGGTGTGGCCCAGGTGATCACCGATCGCGGTCGGTGGATCGCACCGTCGGACCGGGCGGTGTGGATTCCGGCCGGGTGCAGGCACGAGCACCACTTCTACGGGCCGACCCGCTTCCACTGTGTCGGCTTCTCCCCCACCGGCTCCGGCGATCGCACCGAGCCCGCCGTGATCTCGGCGGCGCCGCTGCTGCGCGAGCTGATCGTCGCCTGCTCGGATCCCGGCGATCTACCGGCCGAGGAAGCGGCCCGCCTGCGCGCCGTCCTGCGCGACCGCATCCGGCGCAGCCCGGACGAGCCGCTGCAACTGCCCGCCGCCATCGATGACCGGCTGCGCGCCGCGTGCGCTCTGGTCGAGGCCGACCTCACCGTGAGCTGGACGCTGCCCGCCCTCGGACGTCGGGTCGGCGCCGGGCAGCGCACCCTGAGCCGGTTGTTCCGCACCGAATTCGGCCTGACCTACCCCCAGTGGTGGCGTACCAGGCTGCGGCTGCACCACGCCATGGGCCTGCTCGCCGAATCCGTGCCGGTGACCGAGGTCGCCCACCGCTGCGGCTGGTCCTCGGCGAGCGCGTTCATCGACGTCTACCGGGAGGCGCTGGGCCGGACGCCCGGTGCCCGCGGGGCATAGTTGCGAGCCGAAACGTGTCGGTGGCCGCTGTCACACTGTTCGCATGGCTACCGAGGCATCGAACGAGCAGTCCATCACCTCCTACGACGACCCGGACGCACCGTGGAACCAGGAGTTCTCCGAGGCGGACATGGCGAACTGGAACACCGACGTCATCCGGGAATTCCGGGAGAACGACGGGAAGGTCGGCGGCGACTACGCGGGCGCGACCCTGCTGCTGCTCACCACGACAGGCGCCAAGAGCGGTAAGCAGCACATGGTTCCGCTGGGCGCGCTGTTCCGGGGCGAGACGATGTATGTGAGTTCGTTCATGGAGGACCGCTATCCCGCGTGGTACCACAATGTGCGGGCCGATCCGCGAGTCACGATCGAGCTGGGTACGCAGAAGTACGCGGCTGTTGCGGAAGTACTGACCGGCGAGCGCTACGCCGAGTTCGCGGCGTGGGCGATGGCGGAGAACCCGCTGCTGGCCGACTTCCAGTCCAAGACCGACAAGCCACTGCCCCTGGTGGTGCTGCGCCGCGAGAGCGCTTCCACCACCTCCTGATTCCGGGTGCACGGGCGCGGCGACGGGCCGGGTCAGGAGTCGAAACGGCGATCGCGGTGTTTGGCCGAGCGACGATAGGCCCGCCCACTCGGCACCGCGGTCGCGGCCGCGGAACTACGCAGGGCGTGCCTGCGGCGCCAGGCGACCAGATCGGCTCGCTCGGTGGGCTCGTCGGTGGTGTTCTGTTCGGTGGCACGCACGGCCTGGTCCTCCCCCGCGGAAACGCTGACCGGTCAACGGTAGGGATCGGGATCCGCGCCCGCCACCGATTTTCTGCCGACGGCCCGCTCGACGCCGGTCGTCACGGCCCGTTCTCGCCGCCCGGTGGGGCGGCGTCACCGGCTGCGGCGTTCTCGGGTGTGGCGCCCTCGGGATCAGGTTCCTCGGGGTCCGAATCATCCTCGGCCAGTTCATCTTTGCGCAGGGGCGCGCCGATCAGCACGTCGGCCCACCGTGTGGACGGGTCGATGTCGAGCAGCAGCGCCTTGACCAGCAGGGTCAACGGCACTGCGAGAATCGCCCCGAGCGCCCCGATCACCCAGGACCAGAACACCAGTGACAGGAAGGTCAGGGTGACGCTCAATCCCACGGCGTCGCCGACGAACTTGGGCTGGATGATCGACTGGATCACGAAATTGATCACCGAGTACACGATGATCACCCAGACCATCAGCACCGGTCCGCTGTCGAGCAGCGCCAGCAGCGCGGGCGGAATGACGCCGATGATGAACCCGACATTCGGGATGTAGTTGGTGATGAACGACAGCAGCGCCCACAGCAGCGGCAGCGGCACCCCCATCAGCCACAACGCGCCACCGTCGAGCACGGCGACGATGGCGCCGAACACCGTCGACACCACCAGGTACTTGCGAGTGCCGCGGGCGAAGTCGGCGAGCGCGTGCGCGATCGCGGGCCGTTCCTGGGCGACCACCGCCATCCGCTGCCGGATACTCATCCCGTCCACCGCCATGAACAGCAGCAGCGCGACCACGAAGAACAGATTCGAGAAGATCCCGACCACCCCGCCGAGCAGCCCGTCGATCAGTCCGACGACCTTGCCCATGTCGATGTTGTGCAGTGCCTTCTGGATCTGGTCGCTGCTCACGCCGAGACCGCCGAGCCAGTTACGCACGTAGCCGAGCAGCTCGTCGAGCTTGTCGGTGTACTCGGGCAGCTGCGAGGCCAGCTGGTAGGCCGACAGCGCCAGCGCGCCGACGAGCGACAACAGGATCAGCAGCACCGTGGTCAACGCGGCGAGCATGCCGAGCCACGTGGGCCACCCACGCTGCTGCGCCCACCCCTGCAGGGGCTGCACCGCTACGGTCAGCATGAGCGCGAGGAAGGTGGGACCGATCACCGCCGAGAACGACTTCATCCCGGCGATGGCGACGACCCCCGCCGCCACGGCCAGCAGCACGATCAGCCCACGCGGGATCGACCACACGGCGGGTGTCGGCGAAACGGCTTGCCCGGGCATGCGCATGGGTGCCTCCTCGGCTGTCGATCCCGACGCTAGGCACCGGCCCGACCGCGCGCATCGCCCGTTGCGGGTGAAGCCGAGTGCCTAGGCCGCGCGCATCTGCGGGGTCGGCGGCGGCGCCGTGGTGCGGTGCCCGAGCCGACCGACCGCCCAGAAACTCAGTTCCACCAGCCAGAAGACCAGCAACGCCACCGTCACCACGGTGACCGGCACCGCGAGGAACACGACCGAGGGCACCGCGACCAGCAGCCAGCGCGCCACATCCCCCGCGCTCGCGCCACGCAGATGCGAGCCCAGACGCACTGCCGCCCACATCATCCAGCGTCGCGGCACGGAGATGCCGAGCTCGCGCAGGCAGCGACGGAAGATGCCGTCGGCGTCCGCACGGTCCACTTCCTCGCCGCGACACAGGTAGTCGTGCAGGATCGCGGCCCTGGTGTAGGCGCCGTAGCGCGGGATCAGCCAGACCAGCGGCCGCGGCACCGAGGCGAAGTCGGTGCGGAATCCAGCGGGCACCGTGAAGGTGTCGACCGCGCCCCGGTAGGCGAGCGGCTCGGTGAGCCGCCAGAATTTGGCGTCCAGCTCCTCGACGACCGGACCGCCTCCGATGAATGCCACGACCGCTCCTCTCGAGCCGCCCGCACAGTCTCTACCTGCCGATATGCGCGATGGTAGCGCGCGATTTCGGGCCCGGAGCAGCTCAGCCGCGTGGTTGCCAACTCGGATCGAAATCGCCGCTGGGCCGATACTCACCGGTGCCGATCGGGAGCGGGTAGCCGGTGGGATCGTCGTCGTGGTCGCGGGGGCGCAGGTCACCGAGCAGCCCTGCGGCACCGGAGCCGAGGTCGGTACGGGGGTGCAGCGCGGCGAGGAACAGCAGCACGAGCGCGGCAAGGAAGGGTTGCACCACCAGGGCGAGGTGCGTGCCGAGTTCGGCGGGCAGCGTGACGATCTCGCCGACGGCGGGATCGTCCGGACGCGGATGTCGGCCCGCCGCGACCGCCTCCCCGACCCACATCATCACCGCGGCGCCGAGCCCGGAGGCCAGCACGATACCCACGACAAGGGCGGGTCCGCGGGTGCCGCGCACCCGCCAGGCCGCGACCGCGGTGAGCACCGCGACCACGGCGCCCAGGCACAGGAACATCCCGACGGCGTCGAACAGATGCATGCTCTCCCCGGTGAGCGCGGCGGCGCGACCGGGCCGGGTGACCCGCAACCGTTCGGTGGGCGCGAGCACACCCCACGCCACCCCGGCCACCGCGCTCGCGACGAGCACCACCGCCGCCACGACGCCGACCCCGATCAGCTCACGCCGCAGCACCTCTGGGCGTGCCTGCACGCCCAGCACTAGCGGCGTTCCAGCTGTGCGGATTCGATGACCCCGTGCCGGGAACACTTGGCCCACCAGCCGTCCGGGCTCACCTGCACGATCATCCGGCGCCCGCAGTGCTCGCAGAAGCGCGGCGGCTCCAGTCCGAGCGCCGCGGCCGCCGGCGTCGCGTCATCGAGTCCGGGCACGATCCGCTTGCCGGTGAACGGGTTGTAGCGCTCGTCCATGTCCACGAATCTACAGCGTCTCGTTGAGTGCCTTGATCGGCATCTTCAGCTCGCCGAGCAGATCCAGGTCCGATTCGGCGGGGCGGCCGAGGGTGGTGAGGTAGTTGCCGACGATGACGGCGTTGATGCCGCCGAGGATGCCCTGCTTGGCGCCCAGGTCGCCGAGGGTGATCTCGCGACCACCGGCGAAGCGCAGGATCGTGCGCGGCAGCGCGAGCCGGAACGCGGCCACGGCCTTGAGCGCCTCGGCCGCGGGCAACACCTCGAGGTCGCCGAAGGGGGTTCCGGGACGCGGGTTGAGGAAGTTCAGCGGGACCTCGTCGGGCTCGAGCGCGGCCAGTTGCGCGGCGAACTCGGCGCGCTGCTCGATGGTCTCACCCATGCCGAGGATGCCGCCGCAGCACACCTCCATGCCTGCTTCGCGGACCATGCGCAGGGTGTCCCAGCGCTCTTCGTAGGTGTGGGTGGTGACGACCTTCGGGAAGTGTGACTTGGCGGTTTCGAGATTGTGGTTGTAGCGATGCACGCCCATCGCGGCGAGCTGGTCGACCTGCTCCTGGTTCAGCATGCCCAGCGAGCAGGCGACCTGGATGTCGACCTCGTTGCGAATGGCCTCGACACCGGCGGCGACCTGGGCCATCAACCGCGCGTCGGGCCCGCGGACCGCGGCGACGATACAGAACTCGGTGGCACCGGTCTTCGCGGTCTGCTTGGCTGCCTCGACCAGGCTGGGGATGTCGAGCCAGGCCGCGCGCACCGGCGACTGGAACAGGCCCGACTGCGAGCAGAAATGGCAGTCCTCGGGGCAGCCGCCGGTCTTGAGGCTGATGATGCCCTCGACCTCGACCTCGGGGCCGCACCACTTCATCCGCACGTCATGGGCAAGCTCGAGCAGTGCTTCCAGCTGGTCGTCGCCGAGGCGCAGCACCTCGACGGTCTGCTCCTCGGTGAGGCCGACGCCGCGTTCGAGCACCTGCTCGCGGGCGATGGCCAGAATGTCGGTCCGGACGGGTGCCTGCGTCACGACGTTGAGTCCCTTCATCGGGTACGCACGGCCGACGGTGTGATCCACCCGGCGTAGCCATGCGACTTGAACGGTGTTCAGGATAGGGTAGCGGCTACGAGTGAGTCACGACACTCGGGTCAAGGAATCGGACGGAAGGACGCACGTGCACCTGCGGAAAACGGATGTGGTCGATGCCGCCATCACGATTCTGGACCAGTACGGCCTGGCGGATCTGACGATGCGCAGGCTGGCCGGGTCGCTGCAGGTGCAGCCGGGGGCGCTGTACTGGCACGTCAAGGACAAGCAGACGCTGCTCGGCGCGGTAGCCGACCGGATTCTGGCGCCGATGGACGAACCGGTGACCACCGCCGAATGGCAGGGCCAGGTCACCGAATTGGCCCATCGCCTGCGGGACTGCCTGCTCGCCTACCGCGACGGCGCCGAACTGGTCTCGGCCACCTACGCCTCTCGCCTGACCACGAGCAAGGCGCGGGAACGCCTGGCTGGCATCGTCATTCGCGCCGGAATGACTCGTGAGGAAGCCGACCTCACGGCCTACACCCTGCTGTACTACGTGCTCGGCCAGACCGTCGACGAACAGTCGCGGATGCAGATGGACTCGGCGGGCGCACTGCCCGCCGAGTCCACTCCGTTGCTCGAAACACCTGATGCCACCGCCCGATTCGACTTCGGGCTACAGCTGTTCATCGCCGGGGTGCGCAGCATTCTCGGCACTCGCGTGCGCTGAACTCAGCAACCGTTCCCTTGCTTCGGTTCCCTACCGGAATCGGATCGGGCATCCGAGGCATTGACGGAGTACTCAGCTGCCATCCGGCGGGTCGCCGGCCTGCGGGCGGCATCAGTTGTCCGGGAGCGAAGGCTGTTGATCGTCCGGCGGGTGCTGGTGACGCTGGACGAAGTGCAGAACCTGGGATTCGATCACCGTGTTGTACTCGTCCGGATGTCGGCGGGGATCTGCGTGGCCGATCAGCCGCGGGCGAACCACCAGCAGGGTGCCGTCGACCCCGCCGGCGAGGTCGACGAGCACCCGGTGGGAGTGGTCGACATCGACGACGTGGTCCCGGGCCGCGTCCATGGGACGGATGAAGACGATCGCGGGGCGCGGTTTGTCGGGATGCGAACGGGCCAGCGCCCGGAGGTCATCGGCCGCGCCGCCCCCGACGATGGCCAGGAACTGCGCATGGATCAGCCCGTTGCTGGCGGCGTCGCGGGAAAAGATCTTGTCCCGCAACACCTCCGCTGCCACCGCGCGCAACGCGCTGTGATCGATATCGGCGATCATCCCGTCACGGTTCGCGAATCGGTCACGGCGGGCGGTGATCTCGACCGCGAGACGTAGAATCCGGCTCTCCCGCGCACCAGGCAACCAGCCCATCAGGCGCATCAGATCTGTGCCCCGGCTGCGGCTTTCGGGCCGAACCGCGTTCAGGTCGACTGGAGTACAGTCCAGCAGAACCGCCACCAGGCGACGATCGCTGCCCCAGTGGAGGTGGCGCGCCACCTCCAGGGCGATCACCCCGCCCATGCTGTGCCCGACCAGCACGATGTCACGTACTCCGGCCAGCTGGGTCGCCTGCACGATCAGCTCCGCGATGACCAGGGTGTCGATACCGGCGTTGTCGTAGCGCACCGCCCACACCACCCCGAAGTGTCGCAGGGCAGGTAAGGCTGTCGCGGTCGGTTCGGCGTTCAGCCCACCGAGCCCGACCATATCCACCACCGCCGTGTCCGAGCGCCGCTCGTCGTACGGCGGCGCGACCGGCAGAAGCCCGGGTTCGGTGCGCGCCAATCGTTCCCGTTCCGGAGTCACATCGTGCTGCCAGTACTGGGCGAAAACCGTCAGCGCGGCGACCACCACCACGATGCTGCGCAGCAGCACCAGACGGGTACGCCGCCACGACCGCCAGCCGGCGCCCAGCCGCGTCTCACGCAGCCGTATTCGCCGTCGCGCGTCGTCGTAGTCCGCGACGGTGGACGGATGCCGATTCGTCGACGACATACTTCCACTGTAGGGATCGCCCGTACGCTGCCCGTCCGACCAGAGAACCACGGCACCTGGCAACCACGCCCCCTGCTACTACGCTCGCCCCTCCGCCATCGCCCGCAACTTCGTGAGGGCGAGCTGCCAGCTGGCCTCGTTGTCAGCCTGGCTCAGGCCCGAAGGGACACCGGTGTGCTCGATGTCCAGCCGGGTGCCATTCCCGGTGTCGGACAGCGTGAAGGCGACCATCTGCGCCCCTGAGATATCCGGTTTCTCGGTGACGAACTCCAGCACTTCGACGATCTTCTCGTCAGGGATGAGAGTGGTGAACCTGCCGTAATAGGCGTCGTGTTGCGGTTCGGTCCCGCTAGCGTCAGTGCTCGCGGCGTAGGTGGTGGTGATCGAGAAGGTCCCGCCTTCCTTCGGCTCGAACCGGTGCACCTCGCTGGTCCCGTCCGGCATCATCCAGGCCTTGACCGCATCGCCGTCGAGCAGCAGCTGGTAGACCACCGCGCGTGGCGCGTTGATGTCGATTCCGGTCCTCGTCGTCGCCATGCCTCCACGCTAACCCTGGTATCGGTCAGGACGTCGGGGCGACTCACCGCCCGACCGCATGTTCGAGTGCACCTGTGCCTCCGCAGCGTCGAATCGGGCGGCGAGCGCCGTCAAACCGGACTGTAGCCTTCGAAAATAGGTCGCCCTGCTCAGGTGCATCCGAGTGGCGACCTGCCGATGGGTGGCGGACGGGCGCAGAAAATAGCCGACGAGGATCTGCCCGGATTCGGCCTGCACTGGGTCTGGACTGGTTGCCAGCTCAGCCACCGCCTCCCGCACCCATTCCTGCAAACGACCTACCGTCGGCGTAACCGTCGACGCCAGCAGCGGGCTCGCGGCCAATCCGATCGGGTCGTCGAGGTGCTGCATCACCGCCGCGAGTTCGGTCGGTGCGGTGGGCTCTGCGGTGGCCGCTGTGGCATCGGACAGCGCCGCCGCCCAGCGGATGCCCGCGCGGCCAGTGAAGTCGTTGCTGTAGATCTCGGCGGTACGTCCGCAACGATAGATGTCGTCGCGGACGGTGCCATGCGTCGTGAATCGCAGCCGCTGAACCAGCTCCTGATAGTCGGGGTTCGTGGTCGAGACGACCAATCGACCTACCTTGGTCGCCGCAGCGAGCGTGTACCGCAGGATCTGCGCGTGTGCACCGCGATCGACACCGAACGCGGCGCCCAGCAGCAATCCGTCGCCGAATCGTTCCAGCACATCGTCGGTGTGTTGCTGCAGCAGCGGTTCGATGCCGTCGACACGGCCCGCGTCGATCGGATCCAGTCTGGTCACACCGCGCAGCTCGCCCGCGCCGTCGCGGATGACGTGAAAGGCCGAAACACCGTCAGCCAGCCACCTTTCCACCAGTGCGGCGGTCCGCTTGCGGTCGAACCCGCTACGCTCGGACCACTGCCGCATCAGCTGGGCGATGCCCTCGGCGTCGGCCGATGCCGCTTGCCCGACCACACCGTGGTCCAGGACGGCCGGAAACAGCGTCTTCCGCACCGGCGCTGCCGCGTCGAGGTAAATACATTGCTCCACCAGCGCTGCCCGCGTTGTGCGCTCATTCGCCTGCGCCAGCCGGTTCCGCCGGTACGCTGAGGCGCGGGCTCGGGCAGCCTCGAAGCTTTCCGGTCGCCGCCACTCGTAGGCAGCGGCGAGCACCGTCCGTATAGGCTCGACGAGGCTCAGTCCCACCTCTGTACGCCGCACCACGCTGAGTCCGGCCAGCGCGGTGAACAATTCGGGGCCACAACCGAGCAACGACTCGTCAGCCGCGCCGACCGCCGCCAGAAGGCGCAGGGACTGCTGCCATCGCCGACCGGGCAACTCCCGCGCGAGCCGGGTGAGTATCTCGGTGCCGATGGCATCGGCGATTGCCCCCACCGCCGAACCGGATGTCCCGGTGTCGATGGCGCGCACCGCCGCCGCGGCCAATCCTGGCAGTCCCCCGGCCAACCGCAGCGCGGCCGCACCGTCCTCCGCCGGATGACGCCCGAACACCTCGACAATCGCATCGAGCGACACATCATCCAACGGCGACACCGCGATCGCGCGAGTCGACTTTGCGGGCAGCCCTGGGCCGACAGGCAGCCGAGTCCTGCTCACGATCACCATCGAGGCCGGCTCGCGCGCATCACACCATGCCAGCACTGCCTCGCGGACGTCGGCACCGTCGACGTTGTCCACCACGAGCGGGCCGGCCGTTCGATCGCGCCAGCCGGCGAGTTCGTGCGGATCCAGGATCGTCGCTCCCGGCACTCGCCGCACCAGCCAGGACTTACCCACCCCGAGCGGACCATGGACATTCACCACTCGACTGCTCGAGATCGCGGCACGCAACTGTGCCAACTCGCTGGCCCTGTCGGTGACCGCCCAGTCAGCTCTTGTCATCGGAACCCCTTCTCGCACGCTGCCACCCTGGTACCCGGTCAAGGCGCACTTCATGCTGAGACCATCTCGAGACTCAGACCTGTGGGGAGGTCATTAGCCTCGGCAGCACCATGAGCAATACCGATACATCAACGAAGGCGACATCCCGGTTCCGAGCTCGGCGGCCTCTCCAGCTGTCAGCAGGCATCCTCACCGCAGCGGTGGTCCTCAGCGCCACCGGATGCGCCGACAAGGCCACTGAGGCAGTCACCAGCACCACGGAATCGGTGACGACCACCGTCACCGCACCCAGTTCCAGGGTCGCGCCCACCAGCGCCCCGCCCACCGCAGAGGGGTCGGCTTTCGACGTCGAGAGTGTCCCTCTCGCCCAAGACCTCCCCGGCACATTCCCCTACTTCACCCTGCCCGCGGGCTTCGAGAATCCGAACCGGGACGAGCCCGTCCGGCCGCGCGATCGGGTGCCCATCTGGACTGGTGACCGCCTCGAGTGGGTGATCGGCAAGGTCTCTCAGTCCTATATTCACGCCGATGAGGATCACGCGTTCTCCAAGTTCGCCCTGATCGACGCGATCGACACCGAGGTCGCCGCGGCAGGCGGCAGCAAGATCACCGAATCGAAAGTCCCCGAGGAATTGGTCGACACCATCGATGAAGACCTGTTGGTCGGCTTCAACGCCGGACTGGGCGGAATCTACAGTCAGACGGTGAATACATACCTGATCCGCACCGAGGACCGCCGCGTGTGGATTCACCTGACGGCGGACTCCGCATCGGGTCACTGGCTCATCGCCGAGGAATTGATCGAGACAACCACCACGAAGTAGCTCCCGGGCCGCCTCCCCGGGGCTGGGCCGCCGCCTCCCCGGGGATTCTGCCGGACGGAGGCGCGCGAGACCTCGACCAGCGCACCAGCGACACACAGCCGGCTCGGGACGAACGCACCCGGCAAGCTACCCATACACCCGAAAATCAGCTACCCGGAAACGCAAAAAGACCCTCCAGCAATGCTGGAGGGCCTTTCGCAACGATGTTCCGGCGGTGTCCTACTCTCCCACACCCTGTCGAGTGCAGTACCATCGGCGCAGGTGGCCTTAGCTTCCGGGTTCGGAATGGGACCGGGCGTTTCCCCACCGCTATAACCGCCGTAACACTATGAAACCAACCACAACAGCGCTCCCCAAACGGGTTTGCTGCCATGTCGTGTGTTGTTTCAGAAACCGCACAGTGGACGCGTAACACCTTCGATAATAAGCCCTCGGCCTATTAGTACCAGTCACCTACACCAGTTACCTGGCTTCCAGTTCCGGCCTATCAACCCCATGGTCTGTAGGGGGCCTTAACCACTCAAGGTGGAGAGAAACCTCATCTTGGAACAGGCTTCCCGCTTAGATGCTTTCAGCGGTTATCCCTTCCGAACGTAGCCAACCAGCAGTGCTCCTGGCGGAACAACTGGCACACCAGAGGTTCGTCCGTCCCGGTCCTCTCGTACTAGGGACAGCCTTCCTCAAGTTTCTAACGCGCGCGGCGGATAGAGACCGAACTGTCTCACGACGTTCTAAACCCAGCTCGCGTGCCGCTTTAATGGGCGAACAGCCCAACCCTTGGGACCTACTCCAGCCCCAGGATGCGACGAGCCGACATCGAGGTGCCAAACCATCCCGTCGATATGGACTCTTGGGGAAGATCAGCCTGTTATCCCCGGGGTACCTTTTATCCGTTGAGCGACACCGCTTCCACTTGCCGGTGCCGGATCACTAGTCCCGACTTTCGTCCCTGCTCGACCTGTCAGTCTCACAGTCAAGCTCCCTTGTGCACTTGCACTCAACACCTGATTGCCAACCAGGCTGAGGGAACCTTTGGGCGCCTCCGTTACATTTTAGGAGGCAACCGCCCCAGTTAAACTACCCACCAGGCACTGTCCCTGAACCAGATCATGGTCCGAGGTTAGAAGTCCAATACGATCAGAGTGGTATTTCAACGACGACTCCACAAACACTAGCGTGCCCGCTTCACAGTCTCCCACCTATCCTACACAAACCGTACCGAACACCAATACCAAGCTATAGTGAAGGTCCCGGGGTCTTTTCGTCCTGCCGCGCGTAACGAGCATCTTTACTCGTAATGCAATTTCGCCGAGTCTGTGGTTGAGACAGCAGAGAAGTCGTTACGCCATTCGTGCAGGTCGGAACTTACCCGACAAGGAATTTCGCTACCTTAGGATGGTTATAGTTACCACCGCCGTTTACCGGGGCTTAAATTCTCAGCTTCGCCACAAGTGGCTAACCGGTCCTCTTAACCTTCCGGCACCGGGCAGGCGTCAGTCCGTATACATCGTCTTACGACTTCGCACGGACCTGTGTTTTTAGTAAACAGTCGCTTCTCTCTGGTCTCTGCGACCCCACCCAGCTCAGACCGTAAAGATCATCACCAGATGTGGTCCCCCTTCTCCCGAAGTTACGGGGGCATTTTGCCGAGTTCCTTAACCACAGTTCTCTCGATCGCCTTAGTATTCTCTACCTGACCACCTGTGTCGGTTTGGGGTACGGGCCATGTACCAGCTCGCTAGAGGCTTTTCTCGGCAGCATAGGATCACTGAATTCCCCTCAACGGGTACGCATCACGTCTCAGGACACATGTGTGACGGATTTGCCTATCACACTCCCTACACGCTTACACCAGGTATTCCATCACCTGGCCCAGCTACCTTCCTGCGTCACCCCATCGCTTACCTACTACAGTCAGGGTCATATGCAGCCATCATCCCCCTCACCCGAAGGCTCGGTAAGACAACATTTGGATACTTAGCACAACTGATTCAGCATTGGGCGCGGATACACGGGTACGGGAATATCAACCCGTTGTCCATCGACTACGCCTGTCGGCCTCGCCTTAGGTCCCGACTCACCCTGGGCGGATTAACCTGGCCCAGGAACCCTTGGTCATTCGGCGGACGAGTTTCTCACTCGTCTTTCGCTACTCATGCCTGCATTCTCACTCCCATGGCCTCCACAGCTAGTTCACACTGCTGCTTCCACGGCCACAGGACGCTCCCCTACCCATCCACACACCTGGCCCCAACCACTACAGCTGGGACGGGCTATTGCGTGAATGCCGCGGCTTCGGCGGTGTACTTGAGCCCCGCTACATTGTCGGCGCAGGATCACTTGACCAGTGAGCTATTACGCACTCTTTCAAGGGTGGCTGCTTCTAAGCCAACCTCCTGGTTGTCTAAGCGACCCCACATCCTTTTCCACTTAGTACACGCTTAGGGGCCTTAGCCGGCGATCTGGGCTGTTTCCCTCTCGACTACGAAGCTTATCCCCCGCAGTCTCACTGCCACGCTCTCACACACCGGCATTCGGAGTTTGGCTGACTTCGGTAAGCTTGTAGGCCCCCTAGGCCATCCAGTAGCTCTACCTCCGGCGTGAAACACGTGACGCTGCACCTAAATGCATTTCGGGGAGAACCAGCTATCACGGAGTTTGATTGGCCTTTCACCCCTACCCACAGCTCATCCCCTCAGTTTTCAACCTAAGTGGGTTCGGGCCTCCACGACGTCTTACCGTCGCTTCACCCTGGCCATGGGTAGATCACTCCGCTTCGGGTCCATAATGTGCGACTATTGGGCGCCCTATTCGGACTCGCTTTCGCTACGGCTACCCCACACGGGTTAACCTCGCCACACACCGATGACTCGCAGGCTCATTCTTCAAAAGGCACGCCATCACCCCACACACTCGAAAGTACGAAGGCTTTGACGGATTGTAAGCGCACGGTTTCAGGTACTATTTCACTCCCCTCCCGGGGTACTTTTCACCTTTCCCTCACGGTACTAGTCCGCTATCGGTCACCAGGGAGTATTCAGGCTTACCGGGTGGTCCCGGCAGATTCACAGCAGATTTCACGGGCCCGCTGCTACTCGGGAGACATCCACAACAGCCAAGAAGTTTTCGTTTACCGGACTATCACCGTCTATGGCAGGCCGTTCCAGACCACTTCAACTAACCACTTGGTTTCTTACTGTTGCTCAACTCGGCAGAGTTGAGAAGAATGATCCCACTACCCCAGCTAGACAACGACTGCCGTCTATCACATCTAACTGGTTTAGCCTCATCCGCTTTCGCTCGCCACTACTCACGGAATCACTGTTGTTTTCTCTTCCTGTGGGTACTGAGATGTTTCACTTCCCCACGTTCCCTCCACACCACCTATATATTCAGTGGCGGGTAACACGACATCACTCGTGCTGGGTTTCCCCATTCGGAAATCCTCGGATCTCAGCTCGGTTGACAGCTCCCCGAGGCTTATCGCAGCCTCCTACGTCCTTCATCGGCTCCTGGTGCCAAGGCATCCACCGTACGCTCTTAAACACTTACTAACAAAGATGCTCGCGTCCACTGTGCAGTTCTCAAACAACACACCCGAGAAAGTTCCGTACCCAGACCTACCCAGCGGTCACCCGCCAGCGGTTTCGAGGAAAACTCTCCCAGATCGTTTGTTTTGCCGTGAAAAAACACATTCGCGTGTTCTTTCAGGACCCAATAGCGTGTCGGTATATCACCGCAGTGAAAGACATTGCTTCCACCGAGTGCGATGAGTTCGTCAGCGTTCCACCCATGAGCGTCCGCAGTTCCACGAATGGGAACTAAACGGTCTCTGACGCGCCCTCATTCGACTCTTCGAAGAGTTCACGTAGAAGTGCTCCTTAGAAAGGAGGTGATCCAGCCGCACCTTCCGGTACGGCTACCTTGTTACGACTTCGTCCCAATCGCCGATCCCACCTTCGACGGCTCCCTCCACAAGGGTTAGGCCACCGGCTTCGGGTGTTACCGACTTTCATGACGTGACGGGCGGTGTGTACAAGGCCCGGGAACGTATTCACCGCAGCGTTGCTGATCTGCGATTACTAGCGACTCCAACTTCACGGGGTCGAGTTGCAGACCCCGATCCGAACTGAGACCGGCTTTAAGGGATTCGCTCCACCTCACGGTATCGCAGCCCTCTGTACCGGCCATTGTAGCATGTGTGAAGCCCTGGACATAAGGGGCATGATGACTTGACGTCGTCCCCACCTTCCTCCGAGTTGACCCCGGCAGTCTCTCACGAGTCCCCGCCATTACGCGCTGGCAACATAAGATAAGGGTTGCGCTCGTTGCGGGACTTAACCCAACATCTCACGACACGAGCTGACGACAGCCATGCACCACCTGTACACCGACCACAAGGGGGCCTACATCTCTGCAGGTTTCCGGTGTATGTCAAACCCAGGTAAGGTTCTTCGCGTTGCATCGAATTAATCCACATGCTCCGCCGCTTGTGCGGGCCCCCGTCAATTTCTTTGAGTTTTAGCCTTGCGGCCGTACTCCCCAGGCGGGGTACTTAATGCGTTAGCTACGGCACGGAGTCCGTGGAAGGAGCCCCACACCTAGTACCCACCGTTTACGGCGTGGACTACCAGGGTATCTAATCCTGTTCGCTACCCACGCTTTCGCTTCTCAGCGTCAGTTACTTCCCAGAGACCCGCCTTCGCCACCGGTGTTCCTCCTGATATCTGCGCATTTCACCGCTACACCAGGAATTCCAGTCTCCCCTGAAGTACTCTAGTCCGCCCGTATCGCCTGCAAGCTTAAGGTTGAGCCCCAAGTTTTCACAAACGACGCGACGAACCGCCTACAAGCTCTTTACGCCCAGTAATTCCGGACAACGCTCGGACCCTACGTATTACCGCGGCTGCTGGCACGTAGTTGGCCGGTCCTTATTCTACAGGTACAGTCACTTTCGCTTCGTCCCTGTCAAAAGCGGTTTACAACCCGAAGGCCGTCATCCCGCACGCGGCGTCGCTGCATCAGGCTTTCGCCCATTGTGCAATATTCCCCACTGCTGCCTCCCGTAGGAGTCTGGGCCGTGTCTCAGTCCCAGTGTGGCCGGTCACCCTCTCAGGTCGGCTACCCGTCGTCGCCTTGGTAGGCCATTACCCCACCAACAAGCTGATAGGCCGCGGGCCCATCTCGCACCGATAAATCTTTCCACCACAGAACATGCATCCCATGGTCATATCCGGTATTAGACCCAGTTTCCCAGGCTTATCCCGAAGTGCAAGGCAGATCACCCACGTGTTACTCACCCGTTCGCCGCTCGTGTACCCCGAAGGGCCTTACCGCTCGACTTGCATGTGTTAAGCACGCCGCTAGCGTTCGTCCTGAGCCAGAATCAAACTCTCCGTTGAAGACTCTCAACCACACCCCGAAAGGTGTAATCAGAAATATCTAACTAGAGTCCGAAAACCTAGCAAAGTCAAACACCAGCAAATAAGATTCGCTGTTGTTTTCAATGTCCAACCTCCCACGACCGGGGGGTACGCGAAGGCTGGAACCAATAATCATTATTGGCACTGACATTCATCGACACACTATTGAGTTCTCAAAGAACACACGCACACACTTCCACCCACAACATGTTGATCGCGGGTTTCGGTGAGGCAAGGGTTCGTACTGTAGCCCAGAACATCGACCAGAAGCAAATCCCAGCCAGATGACCCTGAACACATGATCAGTCAGGCGCTCATCGTCCTACCTCGTTTCCCCGCACCGTAGCCGCCCTGGCGGGCTGCTGCTCGGCACCGGGTTGGTGTCCGTGTCGCTCTGACTCGAATAAAGTTACGCAGCGACGAACACTAAGTCAAATCGGCTGGTCAGCGGAGGTTTTCAACGCACCGACACGCGACGTTCAGGGACGCCACCCGTCGGCGAACCAACTCGGAGCTGCCGCGGCGAAGCGCTCACGCTCCCACTGGCCCACACCCGCGGGGATCGCACCGAGCAGGGCGGTGTCGGTGACGCGGGGCAGATCCTCGCGATTGCAGCGCGAGGCGAGATCCGGGTCGGTCGGCCAGGCGCCGATGACCAGTCCCGCGCACGGCACACCGGCGGCGGCCAGGGTGCGGGTGGTGAGTTCGCTGTGGTTGAGGGTGCCGAGTCCGGCGGCGGCCACGACGAGGACGGGAGCACCGACCTTGTGGGCGAGCTCGAGCAGCGTGTATTCCCCCATCCGGACCAGCAGTCCGCCCGCGCCCTCGACCAGGACGAGGTCGGCGTCGGCGAGTTCGTCGATCGCGGCGACGGTCTCGGCCAAGCTCAGCAAGGGCATCCCGGCGCGGCGGGCTGCGGTATCGGGGGCCAGTGGGTCGGGGTAGCGGGCTAGTTCGACCGTGCGGGTCACCCCGGACAATCGGGTGATCTCGGCGAGATCGCCCGGTTCGCCAGGGGCGATCCCGGTCTGGGCAGGCTTGCACACCGCGACGGAGCGGCCCTCGGCGTGCGCCACCGCTGCGACAGCGGCCGTGACGACAGTTTTGCCGACGTCGGTGGACGTGCCGCTGATCAGCAGGATGCTCATGCGCTCACCGGCTCTTTGCCGCGCGCGTTCTCGAGGACTTCGCCGAGCACCTCGGCGATGGTGTCGAGCTCGGCGGGGGTGAGGTTGGCGCGGGCGGTCAGGCGCAGGCGAGAGGTGCCTTCGGGGACCGAGGGTGGGCGGAAGCAGCCGACGTCGAGGCCGTGTTCACGGCAGGCCTGGGCGGCATCGAAGGCGAGCTGGGCTTCGCCGAGGACCACCGAGACCACCGCGGAGTCCGGTTCGGGGACTCCGGCGATGCGGGCGATGTCGGCGGCGCGGGCGAGGACGCGCGCGGCCATGGCGGGGTCGCGGCGCAGGAGGCCGAGTGCGGCGCGGGCCGCGCCGACGGCGGCGGGCGCGAGGCCGGTGTCGAAGATGAACGTGCGGGCCGCGTCGATGAGGTGGGCGCGGATTCTGGCATCGGCGAGCACTGCGCCGCCCTGGGCGGCGAACGCCTTGGACAGGGTCGCGGTGACGACCAGATCCGATTCACCCGCCAGACCTGCCTCGTGCACCAGCCCGCGCCCGCCCTCGCCGCGGACACCGAGTCCGTGCGCTTCGTCGACGATCAGGATCGCGCCATTGGCCCTGGTGACCCGGTGCAGCTCGGCAAGCGGGGCAAGGTCGCCGTCGGCGCTGAAGACCGAGTCGGTGAGGACGAGTGCGCGCTCCTCGGTGCGTTCGGCGAGCAGCCGTTCGACAGCGGCGACGTCACGGTGCGGGGCGATCTCGACCCTGGCCCGGGAGAGCCTGCACGCGTCGACCAGGGAGGCGTGGCTACCCGCGTCGGAGACGACCAGCGTGCCGCGTCCGGCCAGCGCGGTGACGGCGCCGAGATTCGCGGCATAGCCGGAGGCGAAGACCAGTCCTGTTTCCGCGCCGACGAATTCGGCGAGTTCGGCTTCGAGCAGGGCGTGTTCGGCGGTGGTTCCGGTGACCAGGCGGGAGCCGGTCGATCCGGCCCCCCACCGACGCACGGCGGCGATCGCGCCCTCGATCACCTCGGGATGCCGAACCAGCCCGAGATAGTCGTTGGAGGCCAGGTCGATCGCGGGCGACTCGGCGGCGCGCACCCGCAGGTGCCTGCGCAGCCCGGCGTCGACCCGCTCGGCCGCGCGCTCGTCCAACCAGCTCAACGGATCCGTACTCACAGCCGAGGAGCTTACTTGAACGCCGTTCAAGCGGGCTGGGCGCGGCATCATCGCACCGATGCCTTCACCGCCGCGCGCACGGCCGCGGTGATGGTGGCGATGTCGGCGGAGCTGCTGATGAACGGGGGCATCGTGTAGACGAGATTGCGGAACGGGCGCAGCCAGGCGCCCGCGTCGACGGCAGCGGTGGTCGCGGCGCGCATGTCCACGGGCTCGTCGAGTTCGACGACTCCGATCGCGCCGAGCACCCGCACCTCGGCGACACCGGGCAGGTCGGCGACGGGCGCGAGACCCTCGGTCAGCTCGGATTCGATCCGCGCGACCTCACCACGCCAGTCGCGCGAGCGCAGCAGCTCCACCGAGGCGACCGCGATCGCGCAGGCCAGCGGATTGCCCATGAAGGTCGGCCCGTGCATGAGGCCGCCATGCGCCGAACTGATCGTCTCGGCGATGCGGGTGGTACACAGGGCGGCGGCAAGGGTGAGATAACCGCCGGTCAGCGCCTTGCCCACGCACATCACGTCCGGGCTGACGCCGGCGTGGTCGGCGGCGAAGAGTGCGCCGGTACGGCCGAAGCCGGTGGCGATCTCGTCGAAGATCAGCAGCACCTGCTGCTCGTCGCAGATGCGGCGCAGTTCGGTGAGATAGCGCGGATCGTGCCAGCGCATCCCGCCCGCGCCCTGCACGATCGGTTCGACGATCACCGCGGCCAGCTCGTCGCGATGGGCGCGCACGGCCTGCTCGAGCTCGGCGACGTAGCCGGGCTCGAAGGTCCGCGGCGGCGCGGGCACGAACACCTGCTCGGTCAGGACATCGGTCCACAGCGTGTGCATGCCGCCCTCGGGGTCGCACACGCTCATCGGAGTGAAGGTGTCGCCGTGGTAGCCGCCGCGCCAGGTGAGCAGCCGGTGTTTGCCGGGGCGGCCGACTCCGCGCCAGTACTGCAGGCACATCTTCGCCGCGACCTCGACCGAGACCGAGCCGGAGTCACAGAGGAAGACCTTGTCCAGCCCGGCCGGCGTGAGCTCGACCAGCAGCTGAGCCAGCCGGACGGCCGGTTCGTTGGTGAGGCCGCCGAACATCACGTGGCTCATTCGCTGCGACTGGGCGAGCAGGGCCGCGTCGAGCACCGGATGCCGGTAGCCGTGCACGGCCGCCCACCACGAGCTCATGCCGTCGACCAGTTCCCGGCCGTCGGCCAGGGTGAGCCTGGTGCCCGCCGCGCTCGCGACGACCAGCGGTTCGGTGGTCGCGGGGAAGCCGCCGTAGGGATGCCAGACGTGCTCGGCATCGAGGGCGCTGATCTGCTCGGGGGTCAGGTCCACAGGGTTTCCTCGTCGTCGCCCGGTGCCGCCGCAACGGCCTTGAACAACGTTCAAGTTATCAGCTGCGGCCGGACTCGGACGGCGGGTCGGACGGATCGGCGATGGCGGCGGGCACGCGCGCCAGTGCGGCCCGGAGCCGGTCGAGGGATTCCGGGCCGAGCTCGGCCGCGAGCGCCTGCTCGATCCGGTGGATGTGGCGTGCGGCCAGCGCGAGCGCCGCGCGTCCGGACGCGGTGGCAACGATCAGGCGGGCACGGCGGTCAGCGGGATCGGGCTCGCGTGCCACGTAGCCGAATCGTTCGAGGTGGGCGACCAATTCGCCCATCGACTGCTGGGTCATCCCGGCAGACAAGCGGGCCCGCACTGGCATCCCGAACTGGCCGAGACCTGGACCATTCGCGCCGGCACGATGCGGTTCCGGATCGACGGCGTCGAGATCCTCGCGGGCCCGGGTCAGACCGTCACCGCTGCACCGCGCGCGGTGCACGAGTTCTGGAACGAAACGCCCGACACGGTGCTCGATCACGTGATCCGCCCGCCGCTGCGGCACTGGGAGATGTTCGAGTTCTGGACCGGCTTGGACAACGCGCACCGGACGACAGCAGACCGGGTACCGCGCAATCCCCTCGCCCTCGCGCTGCTGTGGGAGTACCAGGACGGCTATCTGGCCGGTCCGCCCGTGCTGCTGCAGCGCCTGATGTTCGGCGGCCTCGCCCGGTTGGCGCGGCGGACGGGATACGCGCGACGACTGATCGCGAGCTTCTCCGGAACGCCGGAGTGATCAAGCACCCATCGCGCACCCCGCGCGGTCGGCGCCGGGATTCCACTACTGTCGTAGCATGTCGAGCCCGAACGACCGATCCGGTGAGGTGACCCCACTGGGAGTGTGGCCGGGAACGGCATATCCACTCGGCGCCACCTATGACGGCGCAGGCACGAACTTCTCGGTGTTCTCCGAAGTCGCCACCAAGGTCGAGCTGTGCCTGATCGCCAAGGACGGTAGCCAGACGCGTGTCGATCTCGACGAGGTCGACGGCTATGTGTGGCACGCCTATCTGCCCGCCGTCACACCCGGCCAGCGCTACGGGTTCCGCGTCCACGGGCCCTACGAGCCAGAGCTGGGGTTGCGCTGCGATCCCAGCAAACTGCTGCTCGACCCGTACGGCAAGGCCTTCGACGGCGAGTTCGTCAACGATCCCTCGCTCTACACCTACGGGCTGGATTCACTGGGCCACACCATGACCGGGGTGGTGATCAACCCGTTCTTCGACTGGGGCGCCGACCGTCCGCCGAACACGCCCTATCACGAGACGGTGATCTACGAGGCGCACGTCAAGGGCATGACGATGACGCATCCCGACATCCCGGAGGAACTGCGCGGCACCTACGCGGGGCTGGCGCATCCGGCGATCATCGGGCACCTGAAGAGTCTGGGCGTGACCGCGATCGAGCTGATGCCGGTGCACCAGTTCTTCCACGATCACGTGCTCACCGACCAGGGACTGCGCAATTACTGGGGCTACAACAGCATCGGCTATCTGGCCCCGCACAATCAGTACTCGGCCCGGCCGCGCGGTGACGCGGCGGTCGCGGAGTTCAAGGCGCTGGTGCGCGCGATGCACGCCGAGGGCATCGAGGTGATCCTCGATGTGGTCTACAACCACACCGGCGAGGGCAATCACCGCGGGCCGACGCTGAGCCTGCGCGGGATCGACAATGCCGCCTACTACCGGGTCGACGACACCGATCCCGAGCTCTACAAGGACTACACCGGCACCGGCAACAGCCTCAATGTGCGGCATCCGCACACCTTGCAGCTGATCATGGACTCGCTGCGCTACTGGATCCTGGACATGCACGTCGACGGGTTCCGCTTCGACCTCGCCGCCACCCTGGCCCGCGAATTGCACGATGTGGACCGGCTTTCGGCGTTCTTCGACCTGGTGCACCAGGACCCGGTGGTGAGCCAGGTCAAGCTCATCGCCGAACCGTGGGATGTGGGTGAGGGCGGCTATCAGGTCGGCAACTTCCCGAGCTTGTGGACCGAGTGGAACGGCAAGTACCGCGACACCGTGCGTGACTACTGGCGCGGGGAACCGGCCACTCTCGGCGAGTTCGCCTCCCGGCTCACCGGGTCCTCGGATCTGTACGAGTCCACCGGTCGACGGCCCGGCGCCAGCATCAACTTCGTCACCGCGCACGACGGTTTCACGCTGCGAGACCTGGTGTCCTACAACGAGAAACACAACGACGCCAACGGCGAGGACAATCGCGACGGCGAGAGTCACAACCGGTCGTGGAACTGCGGGATCGAGGGCCCGACCGACGATCCGGCGATCCTCGCGCTGCGGGCCCGCCAGCAGCGCAATCTGCTGGCCACGCTGATCCTGAGCCAGGGCACGCCGATGCTCGCGCACGGTGACGAGATCGGGCGCACCCAGCTCGGCAACAACAATGTGTACTGCCAGGATTCGCCGCTGTCGTGGATGGACTGGACACTGGCGCAGACCAATGCCGAGCTGCTCGAGTTCACCCGCTCGGTGATCGCCCTGCGCACCGAGCATCCGATTTTCCGGCGCCGCCGCTTCCTCGCTCCCGGTCCGGGCGACGGGAAAGGTCAACGGCGCGAGATCGCCTGGTTCACCCCGGCGGGCGCGGAGATGACCACCGACGACTGGCACTGCGGCTTCGGCAAGTCCCTGGCCGTGCTGCTCGACGGCGACGGTATCGCCGAACCGGGACCGCGCGGCGAACGTATCACCGACGACTCGTTCCTGCTGTGCTTCAATGCGCACGACGAAGCGATCGATTTCGTGTTGCCGGGGCCCGAGTTCGGGGCCGAGTGGACGCTGGCCCTGGATTGCTCGACCCCGACCGGCGCGGCCGAGGCGGTCCACGCCGCGTCCGCGCCGCTGCCCGTGCCGAGCCGCTGCCTGCTCGTATTACGCCGAACCGCCTAGCCGAGACGATGACCGAGACCTACGTAACCGACCCGCTGACTCTGCTGCATCGCGCGCCGATCCGGCCCAGCACGGTGCGCAGCACCTATCGACTGCAGCTGCGCCCCGACGCCCTCACCTTCGGCGACGCGCGCGCCATCGCCGAATACCTGCAGCAACTCGGTATCTCGCACCTGTACCTGTCGCCGATCCTGACCGCGACGCACGGCTCGACGCACGGCTACGACGTCACCGATCCGACCACGGTCTCGGCCGCGCTCGGCGGCCCGACCGGGCTCAAGGCGCTCTCGGACGAGGTGCGCAGTCGGGGTATGGGGTTGATCGTCGACCTGGTGCCCAATCATGTCGGTGTGGCCGATCCGCGGCAGAACCCGTGGTGGTGGGATGTGCTGCGCAATGGTCAGAAGTCCACCTACGCGAAGTATTTCGATATCGACTGGAGCCCCGGTAACGGTGCGGGCGGGCGGCTGGCGTTGCCGGTGCTGCAGAGCGAGAACGATCCGGCGGCGCTGACCGTCGACCGGTCCGGCCCCGAACCCATGCTGGCGCTGCACGATCTGCGGTTCCCGATCGCGCCCGGCACCGACGGTGACAACGCGCTGCGCATCCATGATCGCCAGCACTACCGGCTGGTGAGCTGGAAGGCGGGCGTGTGCACCTATCGCCGGTTCTTCGCGGTGAGCAGCCTGGCCGCGATCCGACAGGAGGAGCCGGAGGTGTTCGAGGCCACCCACCGGGAGCTGGCGGCCTGGTGCGAGCACGACCTCATCGACGGCGTCCGGGTCGACCATCCCGACGGCCTGGCCCATCCCAGCGCGTATCTGACCCGGCTGCGCAGGCTGATCGGCCCGCAGCGGCTGCTGCTGGTGGAGAAGATCCTGGCCAATCGCGAGCCGCTGGACGCGACGTTGCCGGTCGACGGCACCACCGGCTACGACGCGCTCGCCGATGTCGGTGGGGTGCTGATCGATCCGGCGGGCGAGGCCGCGATGACCGAACTGTCCCAGCACGTCGCCGGGCACGGCAGCGACCGGGCCTGGTTCGGCGAGACCGAGCACCGGATCAAACGCGCGGTCGCGGAAACCATTCTGGCGCCGGAGATCCGGCGGCTGGTCGCGGCGATCAAGCGCGACGGCAACGCCGGTAGTTTTGACACCCTGGCGGTGAGCAACGCGACGATCGAGGTGCTGGCGTTCATGCCGGTCTACCGGGTGGACTACGCGCCGCTGGCCGGGATCACCGCCGCGGTGGTCGCGGAGGTGGAGAAGCGCAATGCCGAACTGACCGCGCCGCTGTCGGTGCTGGTGACCGCGCTGTCGGTGGGTGGCGAGGCGGCGACCCGGTTCTCGCAGGTGTGTGGCGCGATCACCGCGAAGTCGGTCGAGGACACCATGTTCTATCAGGGCGCGCGGCTGGTGTCGCTGCAGGAGGTGGGTGGCAATCCGGCGCGATTCGGCCACTCCGTCAACGACTTCCACCTCTCCAACAGCGAGCGCTCGCAGCGCTGGCCCGCCACCATGACGACCATCTCCACCCACGACACCAAGCGCGGCGAGGACGTGCGGGCGCGGATCGGGGTGCTCTCGCAGGTGGCCGAGACCTGGTCGCAGCGGGTGCGGGGCTGGCTGGAGATCAGCCCGGCGCCGGACGGGGCGACGGCGCTGTTCCTGTTGCAGAACATGTTCGGGGTCTGGCCCGCGGACGGTCGACCGGCCTCGTCGGTGCCGGGGCTGCGGGATCGGCTGCATCTGTTCGCGGAGAAGTCGATTCGGGAGGCGGGCACCAAGACCTCGTGGGAGGAGCCCGACGCGGAATTCGAGTCGGCGGTGCACGGCTGGCTCGACACCGTGATCGACGGGCCGGTCGGCACCGGCATCGGCGATCTGGCGCACGAATTGGCGCCACACGCCTGGTCGGACGCGGTGGCGCAGAAGTTGTTGCAGCTGTGCGGGCCCGGTGTCCCTGACCTCTATCAGGGCACCGAACTGTGGGAAGACTCCCTCGTCGACCCGGACAATCGACGGCCGGTGAACTTCGCCGTCCGCGCCGGAATGCTCCAGTCACTCACCGACACACCGACACTGGACACCACCGGCGCGGCGAAGATGTGGGTGGTCGCCTACGCGCTGTGGTTGCGGCGAGAGCGCCCGGAGTGCTTCGTCGGCGGGATGTATCGACCGCTGTACGCCGCCGGTGAGCACGCGCACCGGCTCGTCGCCTTCGGACGTGGACCGGCGGGCGAGGAGCCGGAGGTGATCGTGGCGGCGACCAGGCACTCGGTGGGGCTCGCGGCCACCGGCTGGCTCGACACCACACTGCCACTGCCGGAAGGCAATTGGACCGATCGGCTGACGGGCAGTTCGTTCGCGGGAAACGCCAGGCTCGACAAGCTGTTCACCCGACTGCCGGTCGCGCTGCTCGTGCGCTGAACAGGGTGGAGATCACCACCGCGACAGCGCATCCTGACCGTGACCGCTGCTGGTCGAGCCACGCAGCAACGGCGTGGCAGTCACCAGCGGGGAGCGGCGAGGTCTCGCAGACTCGTCGACACAGCACGAACGCGGGGCCACGATCTGTGGCCCCGCGTGGGTCGCGACAGGTGTTCAGCGGGTGCGGCGCAGGCCCAGGTACTGCAGGGCCGCGAATCCGCCGACGGTGATCGCCTGCAGCACCGCCCACACCGAGCCGACCGTGGTGAGGCCGAGGATGCCGGTCGCCACCGCCACCAGGCTGGCGAGCACCCAGGCGAGATTGCCGATCGCGACCGCGGCGACTGCCGTGCGGTTGATGGTCGCGGGACGGCCGACGAGCGCGACGGCGAGGCCGTACGCGGTCAGGAACGCGCCGATCGCGAGGCCGATCGTGGCGTCCAGACCGAGCAGGCGTTCCAGTGGCTGGGCCAGGACCAGGTAGGCGAGGCCGTTGGCCCCGGTGACGACGGCGTCGAGGCGCAACGAGACGCGCAGCAGGTTCTCGCCGGAGGCGAGCAGGGCGGACAGGCGGGACGGGGCGGTGGCGGCGGTCATGGCGAATCTCCTGGGGTGTGAGGGGTGTGGTGCGGGTCAGGCGCTGGGGACCTGGTCGAGGAACCCGTAGACGTTGTCGATGCGGCCGTCGGTCAGCGTCGCGACATCGAAGCCGAGCACGACCGCGTCGCCGTCGGCGGGACCGAGGCCCCAGGTGAAACGCACCTGGTCGTGGTGGCCGTCGACCGGGCCCGCGAGGTGGAAGGTCCACTCGGGGAACTGGGCCTGCACGCCGGCGATGGCGGCATCGAGCTCGGCGTGCCCGGCCGCGGCGACCAGCGGGTCGACGTAGCAGGCGGTCGGGGTGAAGAGCTCGGCGATCGCGGCGCGGCGCGCGGCGGCGTCGCGGGTGTTCCACGCTTCCAGGTACTGTGCGACGACGGTGTCCATCTCGGCCTCCAAAACATACTGTGAGCTGGTATTTCGCGGTTTGTTACTGCGATGACACCTACGCTATGGGGCGAGGGGGTAGGTCGAATCAGTCGCCTATAGGTACTTTTCGGAGGCGACTACTGTCGGCATCGGTACGCCGATACGGTGGTGGTCATGCTGCACGGACGCGAAACCGAACAGGCCAGGATCGATGACCTGATCACGGGCGCGCGTGCCGGGCGCAGCGGGGCACTGGTGCTGCGCGGCGAGCCCGGGATCGGCAAGTCCGCGCTGCTGGATTACGCAGCGGCGCAGGGCATTCCGACAGTGCGCAGCGCCGGCATCGAGTCCGAGGCCGAATTGCCGTTCGCGGCGTTGCACCTGCTGGTGCGGCCGGGAATGGAATTGGTGCGGCAGTTGCCGCCGCGCCAGCGTGACGCGCTGGAGGCCGCGTTCGGCCTGGGCGACGGCACCCCGGCCGACCGGATGCTGATCGGCCTCGCGGTGCTCACGCTGCTGGCCGAGGAGGCCGCCGAGGGCCCGCTGCTGTGCCTGATCGACGACGCGCACTGGCTCGACCGCGCCACCGCGGAGGCCCTGCTGTTCGCCGCGCGCAGGCTCGACGCGGAGGGAGTGGTGATGCTGTTCGCGACCCGCCCCGGCCCCGACGACTTCCCCGCACCAGGCCTGGCCGAACTCGCGCTGTCCGGGCTGCGTCCCGACGCGGCCGCGGCCTTGCTCGACGCGGGCGGCGCGAATCTCTCACCGACCGCCCGCTATCGACTGCTCACCGAATCCGGCGGCAATCCCCTTGCCCTGCTGGAACTTCCGTCGGTGATCGGCGCGGGCGCGGACGGGAATCCGCTGCCGTTGACTCAGCGACTCCAGTTGGCCTTTCACGGGCGGGTCGCCCGGCTGCCCGCCGCTACCAGGACGGTACTGCTGGTGGCCGCGGCGGCAGGCGCCGAGGACCTGGCGCCGGTGCTGCGCGCCGCCGCGAGCTTCGGCGCCGGGCTGGCCGATCTGCAACCGGCACAGGACGCGGGTCTGGTCGGCACCGACGGTCAGGTGCTGACCTGGCGTCATCCGCTGCTGCGCGCGGCGGTCTACCAGGGTTCGCCGCTCACCGAGCGCCTCGCCGCGCACCGCGCACTGGCCGACGCGCTCGACGACGCCGACGCGGCCGATCTGCGTGCCTGGCATCTGGCCTGTGCCGCAACGGGTCCCGACGAGCAGGCCGCTGACGCGCTGGAGCGCTCGGCCGCACGGGCCCGGCGCCGCAACGGCTTCCACGGCGCGGTCGCCGCCTACGACCGCGCGGCGGCGCTGAGCGTCGACGTGCCGGCCCGGACCCGGCGACTCGTCCTCGCGGCCGAGATCGCGACCGAGGCCGGACTCACCGAGCAGGCCGCCCGCCTGGCCGACCGCGCCGCCGCCCAACCTGTCGGCGACACCTTCGAGTCCCGCTTGCAGCTGGTCCGCGCCCAGGCCGAATTCGCCAGAGGCACCACCGGTTCGGCACATCGCCGGCTGATGGCAGCAGCCATCACCGCACGCGCGGACGACCCGAGCGCGGCCGCCCGCATTCTCAGTCGAGCGGTACACACAGCCTGGTATCTCGGTCCCACCGAGCTCGACGAGGTGGCCGAGGTGCTCGCCACGCTGAGGCTCGACGAGAACGACCCGATCACCCCGATCATGCGTTACCTGACCACCGCCGTCGCCGGGCGGCGCGCGATCGCCCCGGGCACAGCCGACAGCCGTGAGGTGGACCTGCTCACAACGGCGCGACAGGCGCGGGCCGCTGGGGCGGACAGCCCGGCCGATCTGGTGCAGCTGTGTGGTAGCGGGCTGGTGGTCGGTCAGGACGAGCAAGTCGGTGAGCTCGCCGAGGACCTGCTCGGCGAGGCGCGGGAGCAGGGGCGAATCGCCTTGCTCGCGCCGCTGCTGTTCTTTCGGTCCGAGGCCCAGCTCTTCGGCGGCGTACCGGGCGAGAGCCGGGTCGGGGCGGAGGAAGGGGTGCGGATCGCCGCCGACATCGGTCAGGCCCACTGGGTCAGTCAGCTCAGCGCGTTCCTCGCCTACCTCGCCGCGCTGCGAGGCGACGAGGAGTCCTGCCGGGTACACGCCGAGCGGGCGGTGGACGAGGAGTTCGGCGGTGCGGGATCGGTCGGTGCCTCGTGGGCGCACGCGGCGCGGGCGATGGCCGCGCTCGGCACGGGCCGGCTGGAGCAGGCGCACGCTGAGTTCGACCAGCTGAGCATCGAGCCCGCGCGTCATCAGGTGGTCGGGTTGCGCACGCTGGTCGACCGGATCGAGGTGGCGGTGCGGCTCGGTGCGTTCGACCGGGCCAGGGAGGCGCTCGAACGGCTCACCGACTGGTCCGAACAAGCCGGTCAGGCGTGGATCGCGGCGCTGGTGGCCCGCGGCCGGGCGCTGCTGGCCGACGGAGCGTCCGCCGAAGCGCACTTCGCGGCGGCGCTCACCGCGAACCGCCCGTTCGACGAGGCCCGCACCCGGCTGCTCTACGGCGAATGGCTGCGCCGCGACAAACGCAAGGTGGATGCCCGAACCCAGCTGGAACAGGCGCTGGAGGTGTTCGATCGGCTCGACGCCCAACCGTGGAGCGCTCGCGCACGGGCGGAACTGGGGGCACTGGGCGTGGGTGTGGACGCGGCGACCGGCTCGGGCGCGCTGAGTGCGCTCACCCCGCAGGAATCACAGATCGTGCGACTGGCCGCGCAGGGCCTGTCGAACCGGGAGATCGCCGCGCGACTGTTCCTGAGTCACCGCACGGTCGGGCACCACCTGTACAAGGCGTATCCGAAGCTGGGCGTGGTCTCGCGAGCAGAATTGAGCGCGCTCGACCTCGCGCCGTGAGTCAGTCGCCGGTGCGGTGCGCGCGGGTGGCGCCGATGATCCAGCGCACCGCGGCGACCGCGGCGCCGACCAGCACGGCGGTCTGCGCCGAACCGACGACGAGCAGCAGCAGGGCACCGACCACGAGCCCGGCGACCAGCGCCTCGAGCTTGTAGACCGGCCAAGCGCTGCCCGCGATGTCGACCGTCGCGGATGCTGCCGATGGGGTGACCACTGCCATGCACACAGGATAGGCGCACATCAGAGTTCGGTCCACCGAACTCTTCGTCGGGATGCCTGTCGGGAACATCACCCCCCGACGGTTCGTTGTGCAGGTCATGCCATTGACAGGAGAGTACGCACCGAGCACTTCCGATTGGGCACGCGAACAGGCCGAAGCCTATGAGAGCTCCGGCGGGGTCGAGGCCACGTCCTTGCAGGGCAAGCCGGTCATCCTGCTCACCACCAAGGGCGCCAAGACCGGAAAACTGCGCAAGACACCGCTCATGCGGGTCGAGCACGACGGAGAGTACGCCGTCGTCGCCTCGCTGGGCGGCGCGCCGAAGCATCCGGTCTGGTACCACAACATCGTCGCCGAGCCGCACGTGGAACTGCGCGACGGCGTCGTCAGCAAGGACTACACCGCGCGCGAGGTCTTCGGCGAGGAGAAGGCCCTGTGGTGGGACCGCGCCGTGCAGGTGTGGCCCGACTACGCGGAGTACCAGAAGAAGACCGATCGCCAGATCCCGGTCTTCGTCCTCACCCCCCGCTGACCACCGCGCGACCCGGACCCCGCCCGCCGTGGCCGAGCAGGCCCGGCGGGTATTCGGGCGCGGGCGAGCTGAGCGGGAGCACCTGCTGGCCCCTTCGGACGCCTCGGTAGCATATTCGGGTGTCCCCCATCGCTGACGTCGCCGAAGTGTCCGTAACCCGTCCGCCGCTGACCGCGGACGAGATCGACGCCGCCGCCAAGCGAATTTCCGACATCATCGAGCCGACTCCGCTGCAGTACAGCCCGCGGTTGTCGGCCGGCACCGGCGCGCAGGTGTACCTCAAGCGCGAAGACCTCACCGCCGTGCGCTCCTACAAGCTGCGCGGCGCCTACAACCTGATGGTCCAGCTCACCCCCACCGAGCGGGCGGCGGGGGTGGTGGCGGCCAGCGCGGGCAATCACGCCCAGGGCGTGGCCTTCGCCTGCCGGGCGATGGGTGTGCGCGGGCGCATCTACGTGCCGACCACCACTCCCAAGCAGAAGCGCGACCGCATCCGCGTCCACGGCGGTGAGTTCGTCGAACTGATCGCCGTCGGCGAGACCTACGACGCGGCCGCCGCGGCCGCCGCCGACGACGTCGCCCGCACCGGCGCCACCATGGTGCCGCCGTTCGACGACCCGCGCACCGCCGCGGGCCAGGGCACCATCGCCGCGGAATTCCTCGAGCAGCTGGGCACCGCGCCCGATCTGGTGATCGTGCCGGTGGGCGGCGGCGGTTGCCTGGCCGGAATCGGCACCTACCTGCGCGAACGCGCGCCGCGGGCCGGGCTGCTCGGCGTCGAGCCCGCGGGCGCGGGATCGATGACGGCCGCACTGGTGGCCGGTGCGCCGGTGACGCTGCCCGAGATCGACCCGTTCGTCGACGGCGCCGCCGTGCGCCGGATCGGTGACCTGCCCTACCGGGCGGCGGCCTCCTTCGGCGGCCGGGTGGTCTCGCATGCCTCGCTGCCGTTGCTGATCGCCGCCGAGATCCCCACCGGCACCGCGTCTTTCCGGATGATGCAGGTCGACGAGGGTGCCATCTGCACCGCGATGCTCGACCTGTACCAGAACGAGGGCATCATCGCCGAGCCCGCGGGCGCGCTGGCCACCGCGGCGCTGGCCGAGATCGACATCGAGCCGGGCGCCACGGTGGTGGTGCTGGTCTCCGGCGGCAACAACGATGTGTCGCGCTACGGCGAGATCATCGAGCGCTCACTGGTGCATCGCGGGCTCAAGCACTACTTCCTGGTCGACTTCCCGCAGGAACCCGGCGCGCTGCGCCGCTTCCTCGACGACGTCCTCGGCCCCGACGACGACATCACCATGTTCGAGTACGTCAAGCGCAACAACCGGGAGACCGGGGCGGCCCTGGTCGGCATCGAACTCGGCGCCACCGACGACCTCGCCTCGCTGCTGCACCGCATCGAGGAGTCCCCGATCCAGGCCGAGCGCCTGGAACCGGGTTCCCCGGCCTACCGCTACCTGACCTGACCCGCTACGCGGCGGCCGCGCGGTCGATCCTCGTCCCGCGGCTGCGGCCGGCGCGCACACCTGAGAGCACCAGCGGCAACAACCAGCCCATGGCGATCTGGTCGTAGGCGAGCAGGCTCTGGTCGAGGCGGTTGTGGACGAAGGCCACCGACAGCCCCGACTGGGGGTCGACCCAGCCGAACGAACCCCCGAGTCCGATGTGCCCGAACGCGTTGCGCGCACCGACGGCGGGCATCGAGTGGTATCCGAGGTGCCACATCATCGGCAGGTAGAACAGCGCGTGGTCGGGGCGGTAGGTCTGCACCCGGCGGATCGCGCGATGCGTGCCCGGTTGCAGGAACGGCTGCCCGTCGAGGGTGACGCCGTCGGCCAGCGCGGCGTACATCCTCGCCAATCCGGCGGCGGTGGCGACGCCGTTGCCCGCGGGCATCTGGGAGTTCAGGATCGCCGGGTCGTCACCGTCGAGGATGCCGCCGAGGCCGGGCACGAACAGACAGCGGGCGGCCGCGCCCAGCGGGCCGGGGATCCGGTAGCCGATCCGGCCGAGGAACCCGGCGGCGATCGGGTGGGCGACCACGCTGAGATGGGCGCCGGACAGTCGGGCGTACTCGGTCGCCGAGCCCGCGGCGGGCCTGCCGAGGTGGATGCCGTCGATGCCGAGCGGATCGGTGACCTCGGCGCGGATCAGCTCGCCCATGTCGCGGCCGGTGACGGCCCTGGCCAGCCCGGCGAGCAACCAGCCGTAGGTGAGGGCGTGATAGGCGGGCACGCCGAGCAGACCGTCGGGGCGGGCCGTCGCCAGCCGGTCCTCCATCAGCTCGTGATCGAGGGATTCGGCGGCGGTGGTGGCGACCGCGGACAGCGAGGACAGCCCGGATCGGTGGGTGAGCACGTCGGCGACGGTGATCGCGCCCTTGCCGTGCGCGGCGAAGCGCGGCCAGTACTCGGCCACGGGCGCGCGGTAGTCGAGCAGGCCGCGATCGGCGAGGCGGTGGATCACGGTGGCGGTGACGCCCTTGGTCGCCGAGAAGACGATGGCGCCGGTCTCGGCGGTCCAGGGTTTCTCGCCCGCGCTGCCGGTCCACAGATGCGCCAGCGGTTCGCCGTGCCGATAGATCGCGAGGGCGCCGCCCGCATCGCGGCGATGGCCGATCAGGGCGGCGAAGGCGCGCGCCAAGGGGCCGAAGCCGGCCGGGGCGAATCCGCCGACACCGGCCGGTAGGGCAGCGGTGTCCTGCCCATAAGCGTCGTTGCTCATCGCCTAACCGTACGGTCGTTCGGTCGCCTGGGCAACGATCTGCGCCCATCCGTGGCCGAGCCGTGCTGTGCCGTCATCACTCGGTGACCACGGTGCCCGCGCCGTCGCCTTCCTCCAGTACCGCGAAACTGTGCCCCGAAACGAGAGTTCCCGCACCGGATTCGGTGGCGGGTGCCCAGGCCAGCAGGACGCGGCCGTGCACCGGGATCACCGCCTCGTCCTCGGACAGGTTGCACACCACCGAGATCCGGCCGCGACGCAGGACGAACCAGCGTCGCGCCTCGTCGTAGTCGGCCCAGACCCGTTCCAGCCATGGGTCGGTGAACTCCGGACGCGATCGGCGCAGGGCCAGCAGGGCGCGATAGCAGGCCAGCAGGCGAGCGTGCGGTTCACGGCGGGGCTCGGTCCAGTCGAGCTTGGATCGGGTGAAGGTGGCGGGGTCCTGCGGGTCGGGGACCTCGTCGCTGGACCAGCCGTGCTCGGCGAACTCCGCACGGCGACCGGTCGCGGTGGCGGCGGCGATATCCGGGTCGGTGTGCGAGGTGAAGAACTGGAACGGCGTGCGGGCGCCCCACTCCTCCCCCATGAAAAGCATCGGCGTGCTCGACGAGAGCAGGACCAGCGCGGCTTTCACGGCGAGCTGGCCGGGAGTGAGGTATTCGCCGGGGCGGTCGCCGACGGCACGATTGCCGATCTGGTCGTGGTTGCAGGTGTAGCCGAGCAGGGCGCTGCCGGGGATCAGGTCACGCGGAATCGGCGTGCCGTGGGTGCGGCCGCGGAAGCTCGAGTAGGTGGCGGCGTGGAAGAACCCGTGGGTGAGGGTCTGTTCCAGGCAGGCCAGGGAGCCGAAATCGGCGTAGTAGCCCTGGCGTTCGCCGGAGACAGCGGTGTGGACGGCGTGGTGCAGGTCGTCGTTCCACTGGCCGGTCAGACCGTAGCCGCCTGCCGCGCGGGGCGTGATCAGGCGGGGATCGTTGAGGTCGCTTTCGGCGATGAGGGTCAGCGGATGGCCCAGATGTGCTGCCAGGGCGGTGGTTTCGATGGCGAGCTCTTCGAGCAGATGGGTCGCGGTGCGGTCGACGAGGGCGTGCACGGCATCGAGTCGCAGTGCGTCGATGTGGAATTCACGCAGCCAGCGCAGGGCGTTGTCGATGATGTGTCGGCGCACCGCGTCCGAGCCGGGGCCGTCCAGGTTGAGACTCTGACCCCAGGTGTTGCGGCCGCTGGTGAGGTAGGGGCCGAAGCGGGGCAGGTAGTTGCCGGAGGGACCGAGGTGGTTGTAGACGACGTCGAGGCAGACCGCGAGGCCGCGGGCGTGGCAGGCGTCGACGAAGCGTTGCAGGCCGTCGGGACCGCCGTAGGTCTCCTGCACCGCGTACCAGAGCACCCCGTCGTAGCCCCAGTTGTGGGTGCCGTCGAAGGCGTTCACCGGCATGAGCTCGACCATCGTGACGCCGAGCGCGACGAGATGGTCGAGGCGCTCGATCGCGGCGTCGAAGGTGCCCTCGAGGGTGAAGGTGCCGATGTGCAGCTCGTAGAACACCGAGCCCGCCAGCTGTCTGCCGGTCCAGTCGTGGTCGGTCCACGCGGTCGGATCGAGGTCGTGGACAGCCGAGGGCGCGTGCACGCCGTCGGGTTGTCTGGCCGAGCGCGGGTCGGGCAGGACGGTCGGATCGTCATCGACGAGGAAGCCGTATCTGGCACCCTGACCTGCCTCGACCCGGACCGACCACCATCCGCCACCGTTGCGCCGCATCGGTCGCGCCACCCCGTCCAGTTGCAGCCGCACCGCTCCCGCCGTAGGCGCCCACACCCGAAACTGCCTCATCAGCCCAGCATCGCACGCGCCGCACCGACCTGCTCGACAACGATCGCCCGCTGGTCGCGGAGGCCGCGATGACGACTGCGCCGGACCAGTCGGCGTCGTGGGGTGTGGCGACGTCGCCCTGCCGACTACCGGTCATATCCCACGACGCCGACCGGACCGGCGCCGACACACAACGACTGCTGCGGATCGACGGTCCTGACTCGCAGGGCGGTGCCGCCGCCGAGCAGGCGGACATAGACGGTCCCGAGCCCGGCGCGCACCTCGGCGACCGTTTCGGCGTCGCCCTCGAAGGACACCGCGATCTGTCCGTCGCGTTCGGCGAAGTAGTTGATCTGGGCTGTCCAGTCGCGGATCTGCATGGGGCCGTCGAGCGGGAGGGTGGTGGGCTCGCGGACGCGGTGACCGCACTCCGGTTCCGGGCCTTCGACGATCGCCCGGTTCCACCACACCTGTGCCTCGACGATCGCGCCGTCGTCGGTGATCATCCGCAGGCGCGAGGTCGACTGGGCGAAGGTGGTCGGGGTGGCGATCGGCGCGAGGACGTGATCGGTCATGTTCAGCGGGAAGGCCAACGGGTTCAGCACATTCCAGGGCACCTCCTGGGGCAGCAGTGGCGCATCGGCGGCCCCGGGCAGGGCAGCCTGGACGCCGGTGATGTAGGTGCGCGCGGGGCTGGGTTCCCACGATCGGGTGAAGGTGATCGTGGAGTAGACGCTGCTGCCGAGGAACAGCACCGCCACCGCCAGTCCGGCGAACCGCCGCGCGCCGGTCCGGCCTCCGACTCCTGTTCGACCGCCATCGGCGCGTTCGTGAGTCGACGAATCATGTTGTCCGACATTACCTTTCGCGGCAGCGGCGCTCGATCGCGGTGGTGCCAGCAGCAGAATCGCGAAGGCGATCGTGGCGACCACCGCGAAATCGGCGAAATAGCGCAGGGATTGGAGCAGCAGGGCGGCGGTGCCAGGGCCGTCGCGCAGCACGACGATGGGGGCGATCGTCAGCACCGCGTGGCCGATGACGAACATCCACGCCCCGACGGCACGGGAACGGGAACGGGAGCGAATCGTCCACGCCACCAGCGCGATCAGCAGTACCCAGCACAGCATGACGGCCACGCCGGGCGGGTCGGCCCACGGGGTGGCCGGTTGCCAGCGTTCCCACCGCCAAGGGCCGCCGAACACGCCGGGGACCAGCCCGTCCGACAGTGCGCGGCGCAGCAACGCACCGGGGTCTTCGGGGCCGGACAGGCCACGGGGCCGTTGCACGACGGACAGGAAGTACGCCGCCCAGGCCAGCAGGACCGCCCCGCAGGCCGTCCACAGGGCGGCGCCGCGGCGGGCCACCTCGCGGGCCGACGAGCCGGTCACGTGCGCCACCAGCACGGCGGTCACGAACGCGACCGGCAGCACCACCACCGATTTCTCGAAGCACAGCAACGCCACCGCGAACACCGCCGCACCCGACACCGCGTACCGGCGCCGCCCGGTGCGGGCGAGCAGCACCGCGTCGGCGCTGACCCAGGCGAGGGCGATCTGCAGGGGTAGCGCGTTCACCGCCGCCGCCCACCAGGCGAACGCGGGCACCGTCAGCGGGACGAACAGGAAGAAGAGCAGCGGTCCGAGCAGTCGCGCGCGTACCCCGAGCAGCACGATGAGCAGCCGCAGGACCGCGAGCGAGGCGAGCAGTTGCATCGCCACCAGCACGACCACCGCCGCTGTCCAGTTCAGCGGCGCCACCGCCGTGACCAGCCAGGTCAGCACGAAGGCCAAGGGCATCACATGCCCGTCGTGACTGGTCAGCAGCAGTTCGGTCGACCACAGTGGATGGGTCGCGACCTGGCCGATCAGGATGAAATCGTCCCAGTAGAAGAACCCGGATCCGGCGACCCAGCCGCGCAGGACCAGCTGCGCGAGGATCGCCACCGCGGCAGCCAGCAGCACCGCTCGTCCCGAAACCGGCGGGCGTCTCGACGGCGCGGGGATCCGGGAGGTCGGTGGCGAGTCGAGGGGTGGCGCGGACATCACGTCTCTCGACGCTAGCCCGTCGTCCGCCGGGCGGCCATCATCACCGGCCACAGGGGTGTCGGCGCCGGCCGGTGGGCCACCACGACCGACCGCCACCCCTGATTCAGCCCAGGCAGCCCGGGCCGAGGAGGGCCTTCAGGTCGCCCATGAGAGCGGAGGACGGGGAGACGCGCCAGCTGTCGTCGAGTTTGAGCAGGGTGGTCTTCTCGCGGGCACCGACATGGCGGACGTGCACGTCGGAGGTGCCGGGGTGGCGGGACAGGACCTTCTTGAGTTCGCCGATCTTGTCGGGGGTGCACATGCGGGTGGTCATGATGACCGAGAGCGGTTTGGCGACACCGATGGCCGAGAGGTCCGGCACCACCAGGTCGTTGGCGATCAGCGAGACGCGATCGTCGCGGACCGAGACCCGAGCCTTGACCAGCACCACGGCGTCCTCGACGACGTCCATGCCGTACACCTGGTAGGACTGCGGGAAGAACAGGACTTCCACGCCACCGGTGAGATCTTCGAGCTGGGCCGAGGCCCAGGCCAGGCCGTTCTTGTTGATCCGGCGGTTGACCGAGGCCAGGATGCCGCCGATGGTGACCTGGGCGCCGTCCTTGACATCGCCTTCCAGAATGGCCGGGATCGGCGTGTCGACCTGGGCGGCCAGCACGTGCTCCACGCCGTTGAGCGGATGCCCGGACACGTACAGGCCCAACATCTCTCGTTCGAGGGCGAGCTTGTGCTTGGTCTCCCACTCGTCGTCGGGCACCTTGACATCGAAGACCGAGGCCATCGACTCGTCGCCGTCGTCGAGGCCGCCGAACAGGTCGAACTGGCCGATCGCCTCGGCCTTCTTGGTCGACATCACCGCGTCGATGGCGTCGGAGTGGATCAGCAGCAGGCCCTTGCGGGGATGCCCGAGCGAATCGAATCCGCCTGCCTTGATCAACGATTCGGTGACCTTCTTGGTACAGGCGATCGCGTCGATCTTGTTCAGGTAGTCGGAGAAGTCGGTGAACTTCGACTTCTCCTTGCGCGCGGCGATGATCGAGGACACCACATTGGCGCCGACATTGCGCACCGCGCCGAGGCCGAAGCGGATGTCGGTGCCGACCGAGGCGAAGTTCAGTTCGGACTCGTTGACATCCGGGGGCAGCACGGTGATGCCCATCTTGCGGCAGTCCGACAGGTAGACCGCGGCCTTGTCCTTGTCGTCACCGACGGAGGTGAGCAGACCGGCCATGTACTCGGCGGGGTAGTTGGCCTTGAGATAGGCCGTCCAGAACGAGACGAGGCCGTAGCCCGCCGCGTGCGACTTGTTGAACGCGTAGCCGGCGAACGGGAGGATGGTGTCCCACAGCGCCTTGATGGCCGGCTCGGAGAAGTCGTTGGCGAGCATGCCGTCGCGGAAGCCGGCGTAGGCCTCTTCCAGCACCGACAGCTTTTTCTTACCCATCGCGCGGCGCAGGATGTCGGCCTGACCGAGCGAGTACCCGGCCACCTTCTGCGCGATCTGCATGATCTGCTCCTGATAGACGATCAGGCCGAAGGTGTCGGCCAGGATCTCCTTCAGAGGCTCTTCGAGCTCGGGGTGGATGGGTTTGACTTCTTGGCGGCCGTTCTTGCGATCGGCGTAGTCGTTGTGGGCGTTCATGCCCATCGGGCCGGGGCGGTACAGCGCGAGCACCGCGACGATGTCACCGAAGCCGGTGGGCTGCATGCGACGCAGCAGGTCGCGCATGGCGCCGCCGTCGAGCTGGAACACGCCGAGGGTGTCGCCGCGGGCGAGCAGTTCGTAGGTGGCCGGGTCGTCGAGCGGCAGGCGATCCATGTCGAGATCGATGCCGCGGTTGGCCTTGATGTTCTCCAAGGCGTCACCGATGACGGTGAGGTTGCGCAGACCGAGGAAGTCCATCTTCAGCAGGCCGATGGCCTCGCACGACGGGTAATCCCAGCCGGTGATGATGGCGCCGTCCTGGGCGCGCTTCCACACCGGGATGGCGTCGGTGAGCGGCTCCGAGGACATGATGACCGCGCAGGCGTGCACGCCCGCGTTGCGGATCAGGCCCTCCAGGCCCTTCGCGGTCTCGTAGATCTTGGCGATGTCGGGGTTGGAGCCGATGAGCTCGCGCACCTCGGCGGCTTCCTTGTACCGCTCGTGCTCGGGATCGGTGATGCCCGAGACCGAGATGTCCTTGGCCATGATCGGCGGCGGCAGCGCCTTGGAGATCTGGTCGGCGATGGCGAAACCGGGCTGGCCGAACAGGACTCGCGCGGAGTCCTTGATCGCGGCCTTGGTCTTGATGGTGCCGAAGGTGATCACCTGGGCGACGCGGTCGCTACCCCACTTCTCGGTGGCGTAGCGAACCATCTCACCGCGGCGACGATCGTCGAAGTCGATATCGATATCGGGCATCGACACGCGCTCGGGGTTGAGGAACCGCTCGAAGAGCAGACCGTGCGGGATCGGGTCGATATTGGTGATGCCCATCGCGTAGGCGACCAGCGAACCGGCGGCCGAACCACGACCGGGGCCGACGCGGATGCCGACCTCGAGCGCGTGCTTGATCAGGTCACCGACGACGAGGAAGTAGGCGGGGAAACCCATTTCGCAGATGACGTTGAGTTCGAAGTCGGCGCGGTCGAGGTATTCGCGCGAGGGACCGTCCGGGAAGCGGCGATCGAGACCATCGAGAACTTCCTTGCGCAACCAGCTGGCCTGGTCGTGGCCTTCCGGCACCGGGAAGATCGGCATCCGGTCGCGGTGTTCCCAGACTTCGTCGTACGGCTGTACGCGCTCGCCGATGAGTTCGGTGTTGTCACAGGCGCCGGGGACTTCGGCGTCCCAGATGGCGCGCATCTCCGCGGCGGACTTGAGGTAGTAGCCGTCGCCGTCGAACTTGAACCGGGTGGGGTCCGACAGCGTCTTGCCGGTCTGGATGCACAGCAGCGCTTCGTGATTGACCGACTGGTCCTTGGTGACGTAGTGGCAGTCGTTGGTGGCGATCGGCGGGATGCCGAGCTGCTTGCTGATATCGATCAGGCCCTCGCGGACCCGGCGCTCGATGGACAGACCGTGGTCCATCACCTCGAGGAAGAAGTTGTCGGCGCCGAAGATCTCCTGCCACTTCGCGGCGGCTTCGAGCGCTTCGCGTTCGTGGCCGAGGCGCAGGCGGGTCTGCACCTCACCCGACGGGCAGCCCGTCGTGGCGATGATGCCCTCGGCGTGCTGGGCGATGATCTCCTCGTCCATGCGCGCCCACTTGCCCAGCTGGCCCTCGATCGAGGCGAGACTCGACAGCTTGAACAGGTTGCGCAGGCCGGTCGCGTTCTCGGCGACCATGGTCATGTGGGTGTAGGCACCCGAACCCGAGACGTCATCGCCCTTCTGACCCGGATCGCCCCACTTCACACGCTTGGTGTCGAACCGCGAACCCGGCGCGATGTAGGCCTCGATGCCGATGATCGGCTTGATGCCCGCCTTCTTGGCGCTGTTGTAGAACTCCGAGGCGCCGTACATGTTGCCGTGGTCGGTCATGCCGACGGCGGTCATCCCCAGCCGCTCGGCCTCCGCGAAAAGAGGCGAGATCTTCGCCGCCCCGTCGAGCATGGAGTACTCGGTGTGGTTGTGCAGGTGAACGAACGATCCGGACGGTGCCAAGATGGTCCTTCCTCCCAGGGTGTCGACGGGGGTTGGCCTAGGCATTCTAGGCATGTGGGTCCGACAGGTTTTCGCGTGCCACACGGGCGTCCCGGCCCTGCCTCGGCCTCGTCCGGCGTGTCGTGGTGAACGTCACCGGCGAGTTCTCGGTGACGGCCGATTCCGTCGGGTTTCGACGTGCCCGGGTCGGCGCGAGCGTTCGGCGTCCGCGATCGTCGGTGCCCGGGATCGGCCTGCGGCGATAATCGGCGGATGCCCACACTGCGTGACCGACCTGTCCTCGGCCGACTCGATGAACGGTTGTCCCTGGGTCGCGATCGGTTCCTGGCGCGGGCCGACAGGAGGTCGCGGTGACGACCGCGGTGGTGGCGTTGACGTGCGTGGTGATCGTCGTGGTCGCCGCGTGGCTGGTGTGGCGGCGGACCCAGCGGGTGGTGACCACGCCCGCGCAGCGGGCTGTACATCAGGCGTTGCACACCGCGTCGTTGGCGGCGGTACCGTTGCGGCGGGGGTTGACCGAGGAGTCGGCGCGGGAGGCGGCGCCGCAGCTGCGGGCGTTGGCGGGAGCCGAGGCGCTCGGGGTGGTCGATGCCGAGGCGACGTTGCTGGCGTGGGATGGACCGCGGGCGGGGATGATCGAATCGTTCGTCGAGGCGGCGCGGCGGGCGATCGCCGATGAGCGGGCGGTGCTGGTGGCCGGTGAGGAGCACTCGCTGATCGCGCAGCCGCTGGTGATCGATACCGGGGCCGCGGTGGGCGCGCTGGGGATGGTGACCAGCGGGAAACCGGGCCCCGGGATGCTCGGGGCGGCCGGGGAGGTGGCGCGGTACGCGTGTGGGCAGTTGGAGCTGGCCGAGCTGGATGCCGCGCGAGCACGGGTGGACCGGGCGGAGTCGCGGGCGTTGCGGGCACAGATCAGTCCGCATTTCATCTACAACGCGCTCAATACGATCGCCTCGTTCGTGCGGACCGATCCCGACCGTGCGCGGGAGCTGATTCTCGAGTTCGCCGACTTCACCCGGTATTCGTTCCGGGCCGCGGGCGAGTTCACCGTGCTCGCCGACGAGCTGCGCAACATCGAGCGGTATCTGGCGCTCGAGCAGGCCCGGTTCGGTGACGCCCTGGATGTTCGCCTGCGCATCGCGCCCGAGGTTCTCGGCGTGGTTCTGCCGTTCCTCGCGCTACAACCACTGGTCGAGAACGCGGTGCGGCACGGCCTGGCCGGTGGTGGTCGCGGTGGGCAGCTGAGCATTGTCGCCAGTGACGCGGGCACCGACTGCCTGATCAGTGTCGAGGACGACGGCATCGGCATGGACCCCGAGTTGCTGCGCTCGGGCGCGCTCGACGCCGTCGACACCGGCTCCGGTCCCGCCCGCACCGGTGAGGCGGCCCACGTGGGGCTGGCCAATGTGGACGACCGCCTGCGCGCCGCCTTCGGCAACGACTACGGGCTGGTGGTGGAGACCGCACCGGGCGCGGGCACCAAGGTCAGCATGCGGGTCCCGAAGTTCCGAGCCGGAATACGCGCCTGACCCGGTTACGATGGATGGGCTGTGACCTGGACCACCGATGAACCTTCGACCGCGCTGCGGGTGCTCGCCGTCGACGACGAGAAACCGGCACTCGACGAACTGGTGTATCTGCTGAGCACCCAGAGCGGGGTCGGCGAGATCCATCGGGCCGGTGAGTCGACGAGTGCGCTGCGGCTGTTGCGGGCGCATCCGATCGACGCGGTGTTCCTCGACATCGATATGCCCGGTCTCACCGGGATGGAGCTCGCGGGCATCCTCTCGGAGTTCGCCGAGCCGCCCGTGGTCGTGTTCGTCACCGCGCACGACGATCACGCGGTGGCCGCGTTCGATCTCGGCGCGGTGGACTATCTGCTCAAGCCGTTGCGCGGGGCGCGGCTGGCCGAGGCGGTGCGGCGCATTCTCGCCGCCAGGACCGCGCCGGTGCCCGCCGCGCCACCGCCGCAGCCGGCACATCCGAGCGAGGTGATCCCGGTGGAACTCGGCGGTGTCACCACCCTGGTGCACCGCGCCGATGTCGCCTGGGTCGAGGCCGACGGCGACTACGCGCGCCTGCACACCGGCACCGGCTCGCATCTGGTGCGCATCCCGCTCTCGGCCCTCGAATCCCGGTGGGAGGATGCGGGTTTCCTGCGGGTACACCGGTCGTACCTGGTGGCCTTGCGCCTGGTCACCGGGTTGCGCAGCGCGGGATCGGGCACTGTGGTGTGCCTGCGTGCCGAGGGCGCGACCGGTGCGGTGGAACTTCCGGTGAGCAGGCGGCAAGTGCGCGAACTCAAGCAGCGACTCGTCCACGGGCCACGCCAGAACTGGACGCAGCGATGATCGGACGAAGGCACCCGGCACGCGACTGTGCTGTGCGGACACAGTGGCTCGGGTACCGCCCGAGTGCGAACAGGCCACTACGGTGACCGGCCCACAGCGACCGCCACGCGAGCGGGTCGTGCTCGCGCAGCGGCGTGGCGCGCGGCAGGTACGGACCCGGACCGAAGTGGTCGAGCAGACCGATCTCGGTGCAGCGCTCATCGGTGGCCTGATTCGGGCGCAGCTGGGTCTTGCGCTGCGGCTCGCCCTGGTGACGGTGGCCGGGTTCGGCGCGCTGCCTTTGCTGTTCGGCATCGATGCGATCGCCGAGGCCACCGTGCTCGGTATCCGCCTGCCCTGGCTGGTCCTCGGCTTCCTCGCGTTCCCCGCGCTGTACGCGGTGGGTCGGCTGTACGTCCGGCTCGCCCAGCGCAACGAGGACGACTTCCTGGAACTGGCCGGGGACTGACACGTGCGTCCCCACCCGCCCCGCACCGATTCGCCCGCCCCACCGCCGGCACACCTGCGCGATGACGCCCACCCCTGCGGCACCCGACACGGTCGCCGATCCCGTTCGAACCCGAACCACCGTCCGGCACACGACTCGTTCGCGGTATCGACCCGCTCTCGTCCACGGTGCGCCGCGGCCCGTTTCACGATCGGCAGTTCCGCTCCGGTGCCCGCGACGCTGCTGTCCACCCCCGCGGGTTCGTGGCCAGGGATCGGCCGATGAGCACCGACAACCCCGCACTCACCATCGCCGCGCTGTTACTGGCCGCGCTCGCCACGATCGGCATCGGGTTCTACGGAGTTCGCCTCTCGCGCACCACCTCCGATTTCCTCGTCGCCTCCCGCACGGTGGGTTCACGCTGGAACGCGGCCGCGATCTCGGGTGAATACCTGTCCGCTGCCTCGTTTCTCGGGGTCGCGGGGCTGATCGCCAAATACGGGGCCGATGCGCTCTGGTACCCGGTCGGTTTCACCGCGGGCTATCTGGGCCTGCTGATGTTCGTCGCCGCACCGCTGCGCAGGTCCGGCGCCTACACCGTGCCGGACTTCGCGGAGTTCCGGCTGGGGTCGATTCGGCTGCGGCGCATGGCCGCCGGGCTCGTGGTGCTGGTGTGTGCGGTGTATCTGATTCCGCAGTTCCAGGGCGCGGGGCTGACTCTGCACATTCTGCTGGGGTTGCCCGCCTGGGTGGGGGCGGTGGCGGTGGGGGCGATCGTGCTGGTGAACGTGATCGGCGGCGGGATGCGGTCGGTGACGCTGGTGCAGGCCTTCCAGTACTGGTTGAAACTGACGGCGGTGGCGATTCCGGCACTGGTGCTCGGCCTGCACTTCTTCGCCGACGAACGCCAGGTCGGAACCGCGGCGCCGCCGATGGTCGAGCAGCGGACCACCGTCGACATCTCCACCGATGTCGTGGTGCACCTCGACGTCTCACAGGTGGTGACGATCACCGGCACCGTCGACGGGCGCACCGAGAACGGGCCGGTCGTGCTGTCCCCCGGCGACCACACGCTGGCCAAGGGCACCGAGTTGATCCTCGAACCGGGCTCGGCGGTCCCGGTGGTGGCGGGCGCACCGGCCGACGGCGCGAGCTGGGTGCGCTCGGGCGGCGGATTCGGCGGCGAACATCCCCGGTACCAGGTGTTCTCGCTGATGGTGGCCACTTTCCTCGGCACCATGGGGCTGCCGCACGTCCTGGTGCGCTTCTACACCAACCGCGACGGCGCCTCGGCGCGACGGACCGCGCTGACCGTGATCGGCCTGGTCGGCGTCTTCTACCTGTTCCCGGTCCTGCTCGGCGTGTTCGCCCGCCTCTACGTGCCGCAACTGCTGATCACCGGCGCCTCCGACGCCGCGGTGGTCCTGCTGCCCGGCGCGGTACTCGGCGGACTGGCCGGGCAGCTGCTGGCCGCGCTCGCCGCCGCCGGGGCGATCGCGGCCTTCCTGTCGACCTCATCGGGATTGCTCGTCAGCCTGGCGGGCGTGCTCAGCACCGATGTTCTGCGTGGGCGGATCCGGGATTTCCGCGCGGCCGCGCTGGTCGCCGGAGTGGTCCCGCTCACCCTGGCGCTGGCCGTCGCGTCACTGGACCTGTCGCGCACCGTCGCGCTCGCCTTCTCGGTCGCCGCGTCGACCCTGTGTCCGCTGCTGGTGCTCGGCATCTGGTGGCGCGGGCTCACCGCGGCGGGAGCCGCGGCCGGCATGCTCACCGGCGGCGTCACCGCGGGCGGGGCCACCGTGCTGGCCGTGCTGGGCGGAGTCTCCCCCGAGTGGGCCGATGGTTGGCCCGCGGCGATCATCGACTATCCGGGCGCGGTCAGCGTGCCGCTGGCGTTCGCGGTGACGATCCTGGTCAGCCTGCTGACCACCGGCCAGGATCAGCGCACCGTCGCCGGGGTGTTCCTGCGGATGCACGCACCCGAACGGCTCGGGATGAGCGCCGATCGCGACCCGGAAACCCCCGTCGACCGCTGAGCTCGCACCGACCGTTCGTCGCACCGGATCGACCGTTCACCGCACGAGCGGCCACCTTCACCGAGTGACCCATGACACATCGTCCATGGGCGGACCCGGCGACCTACCGTCATCTCCACGCACGACCCCCCTCACGTCAGGACCACCGAGCATGACCGAAACCGACATCGAAGCCGCCCCGCCCGGGCGCACCCCGAGTGCCGAAGAATTCCTCGCCGTGCAGGCGAGCCCGCAGTTCCAGGACCTGCGAAACCGGCTGCGCCGCTTCGTTTTCCCGATGACCGCGCTGTTCCTGCTGTGGTACCTGAGCTATGTGTTGCTCGGCGCGTACGCGCACGACTTCATGGCCACCGAAGTCTTCGGCAATGTCAACGTCGGCCTGCTGCTCGGCCTCGGGCAGTTCGTCTCCACCTTCCTCATCACCGGGCTCTACGTCCGGTTCGCCAACCGTGAACTGGATCCGCGCGCCGCGGCCATCCGCGAGTACCTCGAGGAGGATCGCGCATGAGCACGCTCGCCGCGGGATCGACAGTGGGCAACCCACTCGCCAATATCGCCATCTTCGGCTTGTTCGTCGTGGTCACCATGGTCGTGGTGATCCGGGCCAGCCGCAACAACGCCACCGCCGCCGACTATTTCACCGGCGGTCGTGGGTTCTCCGGCCCGCAGAACGGCGTCGCCATCGCCGGTGACTACCTGTCGGCGGCCAGCTTCCTCGGCATCGCCGGCGCGATCGCCGTCTACGGCTACGACGGGTTCCTGTATTCGATCGGGTTCCTCGTCGCCTGGCTGGTGGCGCTGCTGCTGGTGGCCGAAATGCTGCGCAACACCGGCAAATTCACCATGGCCGACGTGCTCAGCTTCCGGTTGAAGGAAGGCCCGGTGCGCACCGCGGCCGCGCTGACCACGCTGACGGTCTCGCTGTTCTACCTGCTCGCGCAGATGGCGGGCGCGGGTGGTTTGGTCGCGCTGCTGCTCGACATCTCCAGTCGCGCGGGGCAATCGCTGGTGATCGCGGTCGTCGGCGTACTGATGATCGTCTATGTGCTGGTCGGCGGGATGAAGGGCACCACCTGGGTGCAGATCATCAAGGCGGTGCTGCTGATCGCGGGCGCCGCGTTGATGACGGTGCTGGTGCTGGCCAAGTTCGGCTTCAACTTCTCCGAGATGCTCGGCGCCGCGCAGCTGGCGGTCAGCGGATCGGCCAGCGAGGCGGTCGCCGCCCGCGATGTCCTCGCACCCGGCGCGCAGTACGGCGGCAGCGAGATGTCGAAGCTGAACTTCCTGTCACTGGGTCTGGCGCTGGTGCTGGGCACCGCGGGTCTGCCGCACGTGCTGATGCGCTTCTACACGGTCCCGACCGCGAAGGAGGCTCGCCGCTCGGTGGTCTGGGCGATCGCGCTGATCGGCGCCTTCTACCTGTTCACCCTGGTGCTCGGCTACGGCGCGGCGGCCATCGTCGGCCCGGACCGGATCCTCGCCGCGGCGGGCGGACAGAACTCGGCGGCGCCGCTGCTGGCGTTCGAACTCGGTGGTGTGATCCTGCTCGGCGTGATCTCGGCGGTCGCGTTCGCGACGATCCTCGCGGTCGTGGCCGGTCTGACGATCACCGCCTCGGCCTCGTTCGCACACGACATCTATGCCAGCGTGCTCAAGAAGGGCAAGGTCGACGAGCTCAAGCAGGTCCGGGTCTCGCGGATCACCGCGGTGGTGATCGGTGCGCTCGCGATCGGGCTCGGCATTCTCGCCAACGGCCAGAACATCGCGTTCCTGGTGGCGCTGGCCTTCGCGGTGGCGGCGGCGGCGAACCTGCCGACGATCCTGTACTCGCTGTTCTGGCGGCGTTTCAACACCACCGGCGCGCTGTGGTCGATGTACGGCGGCCTGATCTCGACCATCGTGCTCATCGTGTTCTCCCCGGCCGTGTCCGGTACGCCGACCTCGATGATCACCGGGACCGATTTCCACTGGTTCCCGCTGTCCAATCCCGGCATCGTCTCCATTCCGCTGGCCTTCGCGCTCGGTATCATCGGCACCTTCGCTGGTGGCCGGGACGAGCAGGTCAAGGCCGCGGAGATGGAAGTGCGGGCCCTGACCGGCGTCGGTGCGGAGAAGGCGATCTCGCACTAGCGCTACCCCTGCCCGTGCCGGTGGCGTCCGCCACCGGCACGGGCCAAGCCTCGTTTGTTTCGAAGGAGATTTCTTGTGACCGGTGCAGTGACCGACCCCACCCGGCCCGACCACGCGAACGCCTACCCGCCCGCCGCGGAGTTCGTCGCGCGGGCCAATGCCGATGCCGCGCTCTACGAGCGGGCCACGACCGATCGCGACGGTTTCTGGGCCGAGCAGGCCAACCGGCTGCACTGGCACACACCGTTCACCGAGGTGCTGGACTGGTCCGATGCCCCCGTGGCGCGCTGGTTCGCGGACGGCGAGCTCAATGTGGCCTACAACTGCGTGGATCGCCACGTCATCGATGGGCACGGCGACCAGGTCGCCATCCACTGGGAGGGTGAGCCGGGCGATTCGCGCGCGATCACCTACAGCGACCTGCTCGACGACGTGTCCAGGGCCGCCAATGCTTTCACCGCGCTGGGACTGGTCGCCGGGGACCGGGTGGCCATCTACATGCCGATGGTGCCCGAGGCGATCGTCACCATGTTGGCCTGTGCCCGTTTGGGTCTCACGCATTCGGTGGTGTTCGCCGGCTTCTCGCCGACCGCGCTGCGCCAGCGGGTCGACGACGCGCAGGCCCGCTTGATCGTGACCACCGACGGTCAGTGGCGCCGGGGCGCGGCGGCACCGTTGAAGTACGCGGTCGACGAGGCACTCGGTTCGGACCCGACCTCGGTGGAGCACGTGCTGGTGGTGCGCCGGGTGGGTCTCGATGTGCCGTGGACCGAGGTGCGTGACCTGTGGTGGGACGAAACCGTCTCCCTCGCTTCGCCTTCCCACGAAGCACAACCCTTCCCCGCCGAGCATCCCTTGTTCATCCTCTACACCTCCGGCACCACCGGAAAACCCAAGGGAATCCTGCACACCACCGGCGGCTACCTCACCCAAACCGCCTACACCCACCACAACGTCTTCGACCACAAACCAGGCCAAGACATCTACTGGTGCACCGCCGACATCGGCTGGGTCACCGGACACAGCTACATCGTCTACGGACCACTCGCCAACCGCACCACCCAAGTCGTCTACGAAGGCACCCCCAACTCACCCAACGAACACCGCCACTTCGAGATCATCGAAAAATACGGCGTCACCATCTACTACACCGCACCCACCCTGATCCGCACCTTCATGAAATGGGGACGCGAAATCCCCGACACCCACAACCTGAGCTCACTACGCCTACTCGGATCCGTCGGCGAACCCATCAACCCCGAAGCCTGGCGCTGGTACCGCGACGTCATCGGCGCCAACCAGACCCCCATCGTGGACACCTGGTGGCAGACCGAAACCGGCGCCATCATGATCTCGCCGCTGCCCGGCGTCACCGCTACCAAACCCGGCGCCGCCACAGCACCGCTGCCGGGCATCTCGGCGAAGGTCGTCGACGATGACGGCACCCCACTCGGCAACGACGAATCCGGCCTGCTCGTCCTCGACCAGCCGTGGCCGTCCATGCTGCGCGGAATCTGGAACGACATGGACCGCTACCGCGAAACCTATTGGCAGCGGTTCGCTTCCGAAGGCTGGTACTTCGCCGGTGACGGCGCCAAGCTCGACGCCGACGGCGACCTGTGGATACTCGGCCGGGTCGACGACGTCATGAACGTCTCCGGGCACCGCATCTCCACCGCCGAGGTCGAATCCGCGCTCGTCGGGCACCCGGCGGTCGCCGAAGCGGCGGTGGTCGGCGCCGCCGACGACACCACCGGGCAGGGCATCGTTGCGTTCGTCATCCTCACCGGATCGGCCGCGCCCGGTGACTCCCTGGTCACCGAGCTCAAGGCCGCGGTGTCGCTGGAGATCAGCCCGATCGCCCGCCCGCGCGAGATCCACCTCGTGCCGGAACTTCCCAAGACCCGCAGCGGCAAGATCATGCGCAGACTGCTGCGCGACATCGCCGAGGGCCGCGAACTCGGCGACACCTCGACCCTCGTCGACCCGACCGTGTTCGAGGCGATCGCCAAGAAGTGACCGACACCGGGCATGCTGTGACAGTGCAGATTCCCATGTTCCCGCTGGGCGCGGTGCTGCTGCCCGGTGAGCCACTGTCGTTGCAGATCTTCGAACCGCGCTATGTGGCGCTGGTCGAGGACTGCCTCGACGGCAGCCGCGAACCGGAGTTCGGCGTGGTGCTCATCGAACGCGGGCACGAGGTCGGCGGCGGTGAGGTGCGCACCGACATCGGCGTCGTCGCCCGGATCATCGATGTCGTCGAGCTGTCCGGTTCCCGGTTCCGGCTGCGGTGCGTCGGCACCGATCGAATCCGGGTCGACGAGTGGCTCCCCGACGCCCCCTACCCCCGTGCCGACACCAGGATCTGGCCGGACGAGATCGGCGCCGACGACGCCGATCTGGTGGACGACCTGCGCAAACGCGCCGACCGGCTGCACACGCTCACCGCCCAGCTGGCTCGGCGCTCTGGTATTCACCGCCCCCCGCCGTCGGCCTCGCTGGAGAATCTCGCCGACGATCCGACCGTCCGCTCCTACGAACTGGCTGCGCGCCTGCCGATCGGCCCCACCGATCGGCAGGCGGCCCTGGCGGCTCCCGACCCACGCGCCCGCCTGGCATCCCTGGTCACCGCGGTCGACGACGCGATCGCCATGATGGAATTCCGGCTGCAGTAAAGCGGGTTCGGCCACGGTCGCCACGTCGACCGGATGCGCCGGTCAGCAGGAGTGCAGTTCGGTTCCACCGAGTTCGACGCGGTGGCGTTCGCACCGTGCGCGAAAAAGACTTGGGCGGGGATCGAACCGGCGCGGGGGCCGTTCCGTTGAACTCAGCAGGACCGGGCACGCGATGGTGCGAAGGACCCGGTCCCGGGCGCGAAATACCGCGGCCATGAGGGAGGAGATTCATCGATGAGCAGACTGGGCCCCTGGTTGACCCTGGCGGCGGTAGGCGTGCTCGGAGGCACGCTGCTCGCCGTCACAATGGCACAGGACACGACAACATCCACGGAAGCGAGCGCGCCGGCAGCGGCAGGCAGCACACCTGCCACAGCGCCGACCACTGTGCAGAACACCACGGCCGCAACACCTTTCCCTGCCAGGGCCGACTACATCGGGTCAACCCCGCTGGCGTCCGGCGCAACCCTCACCCTGGCGATCACCGTCGAGGACGGGAAGGCGATCGCCTACGCCTGCGACGGGGTCGGCATCGAAAGCTGGCTGGACGGGCCCGCCGAGACCGGAGCGCTGCGGCTGACCGGTAAGAACGCGGCTACCTTCGACGGAGCCTTCGATGGCAGCGCGGTCACCGGATCGCTGGCGATCGGTGACAAGCAGTGGACGTTCACCGCCGCGCCCGTACAAGCCCCGGCCGGGCTCTATGTCTATGAGGCCGGCGGCGTGCGGCAGAGCTGGATCACCGACGGCGCGGGCCGCGTCACTGGGGTGCAGCGGGCCGCCGACGGCACCACCGCACCGGCACCGGCACTGCGCCCGGACGGCACCGCGACCGTAGCGGGCGCCGAGGTGACCGCCACCAAGGTGAGCGGAGCAGACCATGTCGGCTGACCAGCGGACCGCGCGCCCGGACGCGACCCTCGGACTGATCCTGGCCCTGCTGGCCGGCGCGGCGGTGTCGGTGGCACTGGGCGTGTACGGAAAGATCCACGAACCCCAGTTCTTCGCCGTCAATGTGGCCGGGTTCTCCAGTCCCACCGCGGTGAAAGCCTGGCTGGCCACGGCGGTGTTCGTGCTGGTGATCGGCCAGCTGTTCTCCGCGCTGCTGATGTACGGCAAGCTGCCCGGCCTGACCGCGCCGTCGTGGACCGGTGTCGTGCACGTGTGGTCGGGCCGGGCCGCGGTGCTGCTCAGCGCGCCGGTCGCCGTGCACTGCCTGTACGCGCTCGGTTTCCAGGACGGCACGGCCCGGGTGTACGCGCATTCGGTGCTCGGCTGCTTCTTCTATGGCGTCTTCGTCGCGAAGATGCTGCTCCTCACGCGAAAAGGGCTGCCCGGCTGGGCTGTTCCCGTCGCGGGCGGATTGACCTTCGCGGGCCTGACCGGCCTGTGGCTCACCTCGTCGCTGTGGTTCTTCCAGAACAACGGCCTCACCTTCTGACAACGGAGCGCAACGATGACAAGCAACGAGATCCGGATCGACCGCAGAACCGCCGTCGTCGGGGTCGGCGCCATCGCCGCCGCGGCGACCCTGGCGGGCTGTAGCACCTACGGCAACACCAACGGCGGCGCGGCCGAGGTGACGCCACCGGCGGACGGGCCTGCGGGCGCGCTCGCCAAGACGGCCGACGTACCGGTGGGCGGTGGGGTGATCGCGGGCGACACGGTGATCACCCAGCCGACCGCGGGCACCTTCGTCGGCCTGTCGGCCACCTGCACCCACGCGGGCTGCAAGGTCGCCGAGATCGCCGACGGCACCATCAACTGCCCGTGCCACGGCAGCCGCTTCGGGCTCGACGGCAGCGTCAGCGGCGGGCCGGCCACCCGGCCACTACCCGCGAAACCGGTACGGGTGGAGGGCGATTCGATCGTGCGCGGCTAGCCAGTGGCTCAGCCCGCGTCCATCATCTCCGCCATTCGCCGCTGCATCTCCGCTTCGGGCACGTCCTCGATGTGGGTCGCCACCGTCCAGCGGTGACCCCACGGGTCCTCGAACGCGCCGCTGCGGTCGCCGTAGAACTGGTCGGTCATCGGGGTGATCTCGGTGGCGCCCGCGGCGATCGCGGCGGCGAAGGCGGCGTCGGCGTCGGCCACGTAGACCATCAGGTTGACGGGGGAACCGCCGACGGTTTTCGGGTCGAGGAAGCCGATCTCGGGGACCGGGTCACCGACCATGAGGACGGACTCGCCGACGAGCAGTTCGCAGTGCATCACGGTGCCGTCGGGGCCGGGCATGCGCATGCGTTCGGTGGCGTCGAAGATCGCCGTGTAGAAGGCGATCGCGTCGGTGGCACCCGCGCAGGACAGGCCGGGACAGATCGCAGGGTAACCAGCGGGAAGGGGGGAAACATCAGACATCGGATACCTCCGTGTCGCGGTTGATGCTCGGACGCTGTCGAGCCTATTCCCCTTGCTCGGTCGGGGGAAGGCCTTCCGGCGAGCCGAAAAGGCTGGTAGAACTTGTTTCAGTTTTTGCTGTCTATCCGGAGGGCCGGGACGTGCGGTACGGGGTTGTTTTGTTCACCAGTGACCGGGGCATCACGCCCGCCGATGCCGCGCGGGCCGCCGAGAACGCGGGGTTCGACGCGTTCTACGTCCCCGAGCACACCCATATCCCGGTGGTACGCGCCGCGGCCCATCCGCAGACCGGGGACTCCTCGCTGCCCGACGACCGGTACCTGCGCACCCTCGATCCCTGGGTCGCCCTCGCCACCGCGGCCGCGGTCACCGAGCGGATCACCCTGTCGACGGCGGTGGCGCTGCCCGCCGAGCATCATCCGATCACCCTCGCCAAGACCATCGCCTCGCTCGATCACCTGTCCGGCGGCCGGGTGGAGCTGGGCGTCGGGTTCGGCTGGAACACCGACGAACTCGCCCACCACGGGGTGGATCCCAAGAAGCGGCGCACCGTGCTGCGGGAGAACCTCGGCGCGATGCGGGCGCTGTGGTCGCAGGAGGAAGCCGAATTCGCCGGTGACTTCGTGAATTTCGGGCCCAGCTGGTCCTGGCCGAAGCCGGTGCGCGCCGGGGTGCCCGTGCTGCTCGGCGCGGGCGGCACCGAGAAGTCCTTCGGCTGGTTGGCCAAGAACGCCGACGGCTGGATCACCACCCCGACCGAGGGCGAACTCGGCGACAAGATCGACCTGCTGCACCGGGTCTGGCGCGAGGCCGGCCGTGAGGGCACCCCACGGGTGATCGCGCTCGCCGGGCGCCACAACAGCGCGCAACTGGCGCAGTGGGCCGAGGCCGGGGTCACCGAAGTGGTGTTCGGCCTGCCGGACCGCTCGGCCGAGGAAGTGCTCGGCTACATCGCCCATCTCGGCGGAAAGATCGCGCCGCCGGTGCCCGCCAACGGCTGAGATCGCCGCTCAGGCACGGAGTTTTCGGACCTGGGCCGCGGTGAGGTCGGTCAGGACGCCGGGGTCGACGGTTTCCGGCGCGGTCACGGTGACCTGGACCAGAGTGTTGCCGACCTGGACCAGGGCGGTGGCAGAGGTGAGGGTCAGGCCGTCGCTGGACGCGGTCAGCAGGAAGGCCGAACTCGCGTCGCCCGCGGGCGGTTGCGGTAGGTCCTCGGCGCGGTAGTCGATCCGTACGCCCGCGTCGTCACCCGAGTAGGTGGTGCAGCGGCGAGGCTGGGCCTGCAGCGCGTCGAACGCGGCGGCCAGCGAGGTCTCGGGATAGCTGGCGGCGTCGATGTCGATGGTGGCGAAGCTCGGACCGGCGAACTGTACCGACGCGGCGGCCGCCGAACCGGGCCATTGCTGCGCGATCGGCGTCAGCAGGCGCGCGCAGTCCGCCGGTTCGGTCAAGGCGATCGGCGGGACGGGCGATGAGTCGGGCCCGGTGCGCGGTGGAACGACCGCGAAGTCGCCGGGAAGATCGTCCGCCGCGAGCAGGCCCGCCGCGAGCCGATCCGGATCGCGCACGACCTCGCCGGATCCCGGCGCGGCGGCGGGAGCGGGGCTGAACGGCGCGCCGGAGTCGTCGGAACCGCAGGCGGCCACCATGCTCAGCGCGGCGCACGCCGAGGCGGCCGCGCTCGCGCGCAGCAGAGCCGAACGCATCATTCGGCCCAGGACACGCGGGTCGACTGGGTCTGGACGAGGGTGCTCGCACTGTAGGAATCGCGGTAGGTCTGCTGACCACCGACCTCGATGGTGCCCGAGACCGGCAGCGGGAGACCGAGATCGACGGTGATCGTGCCGACGCCCTCCATGACGTAGCCCTCGATGTCGAGTGCGCCCGCGTCGTTGGGCAGCAACCAGACCGAGTCCGTGGGGGTCTGGCTCACCTGCAGATCGATGGTGAGCCGGTCGCCGTCGCGGCCGACCAGGGTGGCCGTGGTGACCTGGTCGAGACTGACGCCGCCGTTGATCTCCTGGTGCACCGTCCACACCGCGCCGACCCCGACCGGTTCGTCGGGGAACGCGATCGAGCGGTACACGGCCTGATAGAAGGCTTGTTCGAGGGCGGCGCGCGCGGTATTCGGGGTGTCCGGCGACGGGGCGAGGCGCAGCTCGGTGATGGCGCCGAAATCGCTCATCCCCAGTCCCGCCTGCGAGCCGTCGGCGGCGGTGAACGCCTTGTTCAACGCGGGATCGGGGGTGGTGACGGCGCCGAGGACGAGGTCGACCCCGTCGGTGCCCGCCGAGGCGGTCATCGGAATGGTCAGTGCCGCGGGCGAGAGGTCGCGCGCGGGCTGGTCGTTGACCTGCTGCTGGATCCGGTAGTCGGTGCGCAGCGTCACCTCCTGGCTGGTGCCCACGGCGTAGCGCGGCCGCAGCAGCTCGCGCGGCTCGTCGCCGGGCGAGACCAGCGTGGTGGCCGCGGCCGAGATCGGCACGGTCACCTGCTTGCCGATGCCGAGCGGCTCGAGGCCCTCGACCTCGGCGGGCGACGGCGACCGATCGGCGCACCCGGCGCCGAAGGTGGCGAACCCGAGCACGAGCGCCACGACCAACACCCCGGGGCGCGCGATACGGGGTAAGCGGGAACCAGACAACACCGTCACAGCCATCAGCGTACGACCGCTTCCTGAGTAACAGCTGGGACTCCCCCGGCACCGCGACGCGCGCCCGATCACCACTAGGGAATGATGGACGCGTGAGTGAAGACCGGCCATCCGACAACGCCGCCGTCCCCGAGACGGGCGACGACACCGCCGCACCGGCGACCGATGCCGCCGACGAGACGAAACTCGCTGGTCGCCGACGGTTGCCGCTGCTGCTGATCATCGCCGCCGTGCTGTTCGGGCTCGACCTGCTGACCAAGTGCCTCGCCGTCGCCCTCATCGAGCCCGGCGAATCGGTGCCGATCATCGGCGATTTCGCGCGCTTCACCCTGGTGCGCAATCCGGGCGCGGCGTTCTCGATGGCGACCGGCATGACCTGGCTGCTGACGCTGATCGCCGTCGCGGTGGTGATCGGGGTGATCCGGATCGGACGCACCTTGCGGTCACTGTGGTGGGCGATCGGGCTCGGCATGGTGCTCGGCGGCGCGCTCGGCAACCTGGTGGACCGGTTCTTCCGCTCCCCCGGTCCACTGCAGGGCCATGTGGTCGATTTCGTCGCCATCGGCTGGTGGCCGGTCTTCAATGTGGCCGACTCGGCCATCGTGTGCGGGGCGATCCTGTTGGTCGCGCTCACCGTCTTCGGTTTCGAACCGGACGGCACCCGCAGCGGTCGCAAAAACACCAGCGAGGAGTCCGCATGACCGAGTCAGGGCCCGGAGGAGGCAGCTCGAGTAACCACGGAGGGCCCCTCGGGCAGGCGCGAGGGGATACAGCGTGAGAGAAACCAGAACAATGCCCGTGCCCGACGGACTGGACGGGATGCGGGTCGACGCCGGCCTGTCCCGGCTGCTCGGACTGTCGCGCACCGCGGTCGCCGCGCTGGCCGAGGAGGGGTCGGTGCAGATCGACGGGACCGCCGCGGGCAAGTCCGACCGGCTCACCGCGGGCGCCTGGCTGGAAGTGATCTTCCCCGAACCCCAGCGGGAAGTGACCATCGAGGCCGCGCCGGTGGACGGGTTGAACATCCTCTACGCCGACGACGACATCGTGGCCGTCGACAAGCCGATCGGCGTCGCCGCGCACCCCGGGGTCGGCTGGACCGGGCCGACCGTGGTCGGCGGGCTGGCCGCGATGGGCTACCGCATCTCCACCTCCGGCGCACACGAGCGCCAGGGCATCGTGCACCGGCTCGACGTGGGTACCTCCGGGGTGATGGTGGTCGCCCAGTCCGAACACGCGTACACGGTTCTCAAGCGCGCCTTCAAGCAGCGCACGGTCGACAAGCAATACCATGCTCTCGTGCAGGGACACCCCGATCCGAGCAGCGGCACCATCGACGCGCCGATCGGGCGGGCGCGCGGCAACGCCTGGAAGTTCGCGGTGACCGGCGATGGCAGGCCCAGCGTCACCCACTACGACACGATCGAGGCGTTCCAGTCCGCCAGCCTGCTCGACGTCCACCTCGAGACCGGCCGCACCCACCAGATCCGGGTGCACTTCTCCGCGGTGCGTCACCCGTGCGCCGGTGACCTCACCTACGGCGCCGACCCGACACTGGCCAAGCGCCTCGGCCTGGAGCGGCAGTGGCTGCACGCGCGCCAACTCGGGTTCAACCATCCCGCCGACGGTCGCTGGCTAGAGATCACCAGCGAGTACCCCGCGGATCTGGCGGGTGCCTTGGACGTACTACGCAATGCCTGACGACCCGCGGTCGTCGCAGCCGGTGCCGGACACGGTCCCGGACGACGATCGCGGGGAGCGCCTGCTGCGCAACGCGGTGTTCCTCGGCGGTGCGGTGCTGCTGGGGGTGGTCGTGGTGGTCCTCGGGATCATCAATCCGCGCCCGTCGATGGGGGTCGCGACCGATCGGCTCGGTCCCGCGCCGGGCGAACGGGTCGACGACTACCTGAACGAGGCGCGCGCGTCACTCGACGGCGCCGACACCGCGCCCCGCTGGGCGCTGGTCTCCTACAGCGAATACCTGACGCCACAGCAGATCCCGGCCGCCGTCGACGGCCTGCGGATCTCCGGGGTGATCCAGCACGTGCCGATCGACCGCGTGCAGACGCCGGTGATCACGGTCGGTACCCCCGCCGGTGACATTCCCGCGCTGAACTCCGCCGGCTCGGCGGCCGGACTGCTCGCCGCGCAACGCCAACCGGATCAGCGCACCACCGACATCGCCCGGATCAGCGAGGCCCGCCTGCGCGCCGGCTGCGCCTGCGCCGCCGGCGTCGTCGTGCGCGGCACCCTCCCCGAACTGCGCGAGCTGGCGAGCCGACCGGGCGTTCGCGCGGTCCAAGCCCTTCCCGCCGACGCCATCGCAGGCCGCTTCGCCGTCGCCCCCTTGCTCCCCGGGACGATCGGCACGGTCGCCCCCACTCCCGACGACGGCCCGGTCCCGGCCGAATAGTCCGTCACCGCACCGGATCCCCGTGATCGGGAAAGCCACGCACGCTGCGTGCGCAGGCCCTCGCCGACCTTCCGCGCGGGCGGGCCCGGTCTCGGCGCACGGGGCTCGCCGGGACCGGCACGCACCGATCAGTCCGGCAGGGTGACGACGCCGTCGAGGTAGCGGCGGCAGCGCCCCAGGAGCAGGACGCGGTCGTCGGTGAGTTCGGCGCGCAGGGTCCCGCCGCGACGGGAGAGCTGACGGGCGGACAGGGTGGTGCGGCCGAGGTCGCGGCACCACAGCGGGATCAGCTGGGCGTGGGCGGAACCGGTGACCGGGTCCTCTGGGAGGCCGATGCCAGGGGCGAAGAACCGGGAGACGATGTCGGTGGCGGTGCCGGGTGCGGTGAGGATCACGCCGCGGCGCAGGACCGGAAAGGCCCCGAAATCCGGTGTGGCATCGCGTACCTCGGATTCGGTGGCGACGACGATCACCTCGTCCTGGCCGGTGTGCGCACCCACCGGGTTGACGCCGAGGGCGGCGACCAGCGCCGGGTCCGGTTCGACCTGCACCGAAGCGAGGGCGGGCAGGTCGAGGACGTACTCGTCGTCGACGGTGCGGTCGACGTGCAGCCAGCCGGAACGGGTGTAGAAGCTGACCCGGTCGTGTTCGGGGTGGACGTCCTCGATGATCTGGGTGGCCGCGGCGAGGGTGGCGTGCCCGCACATGTCCACCTCGACGGCCGGGGTGAACCAGCGCAGGTGGAAGGCGGGCCATTCGCCGGGCGGAGCACCGGCGTCCGGGGGTAACTCGGAGGTGTAGAACGCGGTCTCGGCGAGGTTGTTCTCCTCGGCCAGTTGTTGCAGCAGCGCGTCCGGCAGCCAGGTGGGCAGCGGCATGACCGCGGCCGGGTTGCCCGAGAACGGTGCGTCGGCGAACGCGTCGATCTGGTGCAGCAATACCTCCATAGTTCCCAAAGGTACTCCTACACCGAATGTTCTTCCGGCACAAGGGTTCTCGAAGCCAACCCGGCCAGGTCAGCTGCCGGTCAGGCGCCCTGGGCGCCCACGGGGGGCACGAACTTGCCGGGGTTGCCCGACAGCCGCGCCTGTACCCACCACGCCAGTTCGACCAGCACGATGCCGACCAGGCCGCAGATCACCGCGGCGGCGGTGAGGCGCGGGTTGGACGGGTCGAGCTTGAAGAACTCGCGGGTGAACGGAATCGTGAACAGCGCGACGTAGGCCAGCACCGAGGTCGCGATCAGCACCACCTTCCACCACACGTATGGCCGGGCCACCAGGGCCAGCACCCACACCGCGATCATGATCAGCGTGATCAGCGCGGTGGTGCCCGCCTGCACCTTCTGCGTCTCCGAGGCCTCCGGACCCGCGTAGGCGATGAGGTAGGCGACGAACGTCGCGACGCCGATCACCACGCCCGAGGGCACCGCCAAGCGCATCACCCGGCCGACGAAGCCGGTGCGGGCGCGCTCGTTGTTGGGCGCCAGCGACAGGATGAACGCGGGGATGCCGATGGTGAACCACGCCGCGATCGTGACGTGGCGGGGCAGGAACGGATAGCCGATCGGGTCGTAGCCGAAAATCTGCGAACCCACCCCCGCGATGCCGACGAGGAAGGCCAGCAGCACCGAGTAGACGGTCTTGGTGAGGAACAGGTTCGACACGCGTTCGATGTTGCCGATCACCCGACGACCCTCCCCCACCACATAGGGCAGGGTCGCGAACTTGTTGTCCAGCAACACGATCTGGGCCACCGCGCGGGTGGCCGGGCTGCCGGCGCCCATCGCGACGCCGATGTCGGCGTCCTTGAGGGCCAACACGTCGTTGACGCCGTCCCCGGTCATGGCGACGGTGTGCCCGCGCGACTGCAGCGCGCCGACCATGGCGCGCTTCTGGTCGGGCCGGACCCGGCCGAAGGTGGTTTCGCGGTCGAGCACGTCGGCGAGTTCCTCGCGGTCCTCGGGGAGCTTGCGCGCGTCGACGGGATGATCGCCGCCGGGCAGGTCGAGCGAGGAGGCGACCGCGCCGACCGAGACGGCGTTGTCGCCGGAGATCACCTTGATCGAGACCTGCTGGTCGGCGAAGTATTCCAGCGTGCCCTTGGCGTCGGGACGCACCTTCTGCTCGAGCACCACCAGCGCGGCCGGTGTCACCTGGCCGGGCGCGTCGTCGGCGTCGACGGGACGGTCGCCGCGCGCCAGCAGCAGCACGCGCAGCCCGGAGGAGCCCAGCTGTTCGGCGTGCGCGGCCTCGGCGGAGGTGGGATCGAGCAGCACATCGGGGGCACCGAGCAACCAGTCGCCGTGGACGCCGTAGGAGATGCCGCTCCACTTCTTCGCCGAGGAGAACGGGGCGATGGCCGTCTGGTCCCAGTCCGGGGTGTCGGGCAGCGCCTCGGCGATGGCCTGCACGCTGGCGTTGGGACGCGGATCGTCACCAGCCAGGGCGGCCAGCACCGCGCGGACCTGTGCCTCGTCGAAGGAGCCGAGCGGCTCGATCTGCGCCAGGCGCATGCCGTTCTCGGTGAGCGTGCCGGTCTTGTCGGCGCACACCACATCGACGCGGGCCAGGCCCTCGATGGCGGGCAATTCCTGCACCAGGCAGTTGCGCTTGCCCAGCCGGACCACGCCGACCGCGAACGCGATGGAGGTCATCAACACCAGGCCCTCGGGCACCATCGGCACCAATGCGGCGACCATGCCGGTGACCGCGGGCCGCCACTGCTCGCCACTGGAGAACAGCTGGTTGTAGATGCTGAGCAGACCAGCGGGAATGAGCAGGTAGGTGATGAACTTGAGGATCTTGTTGATGCCGGAGCGCAGTTCCGAATGCACCAGGGTGAACTTGCTGGCCTCCTCGGCCAGTTTCGCCGCGTAGGCGTCACGGCCGACCTTGGTCGCCCGGTAGGCACCCGACCCGGACACCACGAAGCTGCCCGACATCACCGGCGCGCCGACGCCCTTGTCGATCGGGTCGGCCTCACCGGTGAGCAGCGATTCGTCGATCTCGAGCGAGGCCGACTCCTCGACCTCGCCGTCGACCACGATCTGGTCACCGGGGCCGAGCTCGATCAGGTCGTCGAGCACCACCTCGCCCGGCGAGACCTGCTCGGCGACGCCGTCACGACGCACCGTCGGCTTGGCCTGGCTCACGATCGCCAGTTGATCGAGGGTCCGCTTGGCCCTGATCTCCTGAATGATGCCGACCGCGCTGTTGGCGACGATGAGCAACCCGAACATGCCGTCGATGATCGAGCCGGTGGACAACACCAGCACCAGCAGTACACCGAGGATGGCGTTGATCCGGGTGAAGACGTTCGCGCGGACGATCTCACCGACCGAACGGCTCGCCCTGGCCGGGACGTCGTTGGTCTGCCCGTCACGGCGACGCTGTTCGACCTGTGCTGCGGTGAGCCCGGCGGCCGCGGGCTCCTGCACGGATATGGACATGCACGTCAGGCTACGTCAGTCGTAACATGGGACGAATGCAGCGCAGCCCCTCGCCACCCGGTGTCGCGTTCGGTGCGGGTGCTTATCTGATCTGGGGCCTGTTCCCGGCGTTCTTCGGGCTGCTGGCGTTCGCCTCCCCCGCCGAGGTGGTGGCCCAGCGCATCCTGTGGACGCTGGTCGTGGTGCTGCTCGCGCTGGCGGTGACCAGGCGGCTGCGCGAGATGCGCGGCATCGACGCGCGGACCTGGCGGTTGGCCGCGGCGGCCTCGGCGGCGATCTCGATCAACTGGGGCACCTACGTCTTCGGCGTGATCTCCGGCAATGTCGTGGAGTGTGCCCTGGGCTACTTCATCAACCCGCTGGTCACGGTGGCCTTCGGTGTCGTGCTGTTCCGGGAGCGGCTGACCAGGGCGCAATGGGTGGCACTGGGGCTGGGCGCGCTCGCGGTGGTGGTGCTCACTGTCGACTACGGTCGCCCCCCGGTGATCGCGCTGATCCTGGCCTGCTCGTTCGCCACCTACGGCCTGGTGAAGAAGGTGATCCGGCTCGACGCGCTGCGCGGGATCGCCGCGGAGGGCATCGTCGCGGCACCGTTCGCCCTGGCCCTGCTGGTCGTGCTGATGGCCACCGACCGCAGCGAGTTCACCTCCAGCCCCGCCCATTTCGGGTTGATGATGGCGACCGGTCCGGTCACCCTGGTGCCGCTGCTGCTGTTCGCCGTCGCCGCCCAGCGCGTGCCGCTGTCGACCATGGGGATCCTGCAGTACCTGACCCCGGCCCTGCAGCTGGCCTGGGGTGTCGCGGTCATGCACGAACCCATGCCCGCGTCCCGTTGGGCCGGTTTCGCGCTGATCTGGGCAGCGCTGGCGGTGTTCACCGCCGATGCCTTCCGCCGGTCGCGACGGACCCGCAGTCGGCTCGTGGTCGAGGCGAAAGACCTCACCGCGCACCAGGAACGGTGAGCGACGCGACAACGGCACGGTGCCATCACGAATGGCGGCGGATCACACTCCGACCGGTAGGCTCGACGGTCGGAGAGCGGGCGCCCGAGAGGGGTGAGTGCTGTGCAGGATGCGGGATTCTCGGATCGGGTCGCCGGCGTGCTGGTCGGCACCGCCGCGGGTGACGCGCTGGGCGCGGGCTACGAATTCACCCGACCGGCACCCGACGCGGTGATCGACATGATCGGCGGCGGCGCGTTCGACTGGGCCCCCGGCGAGTGGACCGACGACACCTCGATGGCCCTGGCGGTCGCCCTGGCCGCGATGCACGGGCCAGGGATCGATCTCGACGCGGTGGCCGCGGGCTTCGTCCGCTGGTACGACTCGAATCCGCCCGACATCGGGAACCAGACCCGACTCGTGCTGTCCGAGCGACCGGGCTCCGCGCGCGCCATGCAGGCCCAGGCGATGTCACTGACCGGCCGGACCGGTGGCAACGGGTCGCTCATGCGCACCGCGCCCGTCGCGCTGGCCTATCTCGACGACGCCGAGGAATGCATCGCGGCGGCGGGCCGGATCGGGCTGCTCACCCACCACGACGAACACGCGGTCGAGGCCTGCAAGCTGTGGACCTACGCCGTGCGCCACGCGGTACTCGAGGCCGATTTCGACGGTGTCCGCAAATACGTCAGCCGCTCATCGCACGCCGAGTTCTGGACCGACCGCCTGGACGAGGCCGAACGCGGCACACCCGATGACTTCGCGAACAACGGCTGGGTCGTGCACGCCCTGCAGACCGCGTGGTGGGCCATCACCACCACCGAAAGCTCCGGCCCCGAGCACCTTCCGCTCGCCTTGGCGGCCTGCGTCCGCGCGGGCAACGACACCGACACCACCGCCGCCATCGCGGGCGGCCTCCTCGGTGCCCGCTGGGGCGCCTCCGCGGTCCCCGCCCCCTGGCGTGCCATCCTGCACGGGTACCCGGGCCTGACCGGCGCCGACCTCCCTGACTTGGCGCTGCGTATCGCCACCAACTGCCGCTGACTCGGGGCAGCTGGACACCGCCAGTTCTTCCGGACCGGCCGGCGCAGATCCTGCCCCGCCCGCGCTCATCAGCCCCCACTCCCGCGGGAGCCTGGACAGTTGCGCACCAGGCAGCGGTGGGGTACCGACCGAGAACGGGCACCACCAATGCCTGCTGATCTCGAAGTCCGGGGCTACCAGGCGGTGATGATGGGGCCTGGGGTCCAGGTCCCCCAGCGGTTGGTGGATTCGAGGCTGACCTCGGCCTGGGTGGCGGTGGAGTCGAGGGGGAGGTACTGCTCGATGGAGCCCCAGTCCCGGTCCCAGTCGTTGTTCAGGTAGGTGGGCAGGGTCCGGGCGGTGAAGAGGAGCTGGGTCCAGCCCAATGGACCGCCGCCGTCGTGGCCCTGCCACAGGTTGGTGATGGTGGCGCCGTTGCGGTCGGGAAGGATGCGGTAGTCGGGCAGATCCGCGACGCCGTTGTAGGTGGGCAGGTGGTTCTGGCACGGGAAGTGCAGGCCGACAGCCCAATCCAGCAGGACCGGCGAGCGCGAACCGACCAACGCGTTCAGCGTGGTGGTCTGCGGCATGCGCGGAGGGGTGACCGCGAGCCACTGGTCGGGGCCGAGATCGCGGTCGGTGGCGACCAGGCGAACGACGTCGGCGTCGGCGGGCAGCTGGTCGGTCGGCACGCGCAGATTGCGCCACACGGGGGCGGGTCCGATGTCGAGGGGGGCGGCCTGGCCGGTCACGGCGACCGAGCCGTCCGGGCTCGCGGTGCCGTACTCGACGGCGAGTTCCTGACCCGGGCGGATCACACCGTCGGCGTCGACCGTCCGGATGCGACCCGCCGCCGCGATGGCGAGCAGCGGGCCGCGCGGGCCCTCGGGCAGGCGGAACCAACCGGTGGTCAGCGCGGCCGGTTCCTGCGGGCCGGAACGGTAGCTGCCGAAGACCGGGGTCGTGGCAGGGTCGAGGCCGAACGGGAGTTGCAGCGAACCCTGCCGGGATTCCGATCCGGCCGAGGTCGAGGCTTCGCGCAGCGTGTCAGGATCATCGGACACCGAATTCGCTTGTCCTGTGGTCGATTCCACCTCCTCGGAGGTGAGTACCGGCGCCACGCCGTCGGGCTGGAAGCCCATCGATTCGACGCCCGCCATGGCGGTGACCACGTCACCGGTCAGCGGTGCCAGCATCGAAGCGTTCGGATCGGTTTCGACCAGCACCTCATCGGCCATGCCACAGCCACCCGCGAAGGCTGCGGCGAAGTTGGAACTGGCCAAGGAGTAGGCCGGGTACTGGGCGATGCTCGCCTTCGCGAAGGAGGCCAGCTCGAACAGCACCATCATCGCTGCCGCGATGGCGAGGACAGGCAGCCCGGACACCCGCCCCGGTTTGGTCGACGGGTTCGGGTGGATGTGGAACCACGCGGCGACGGCGAGGGCGAGCGCGGCCAGTCCGGCGAAGACGGTGGAGACACCGAAACCTGCGACGGTCGGCGGCTTGTCCCACCATGGGATGCCCCAGGAGGACACATACCAGTAGCCGTTGGCGCCGACGAAGGTCATGGCGAGTGCGAAGGAGACGGCGGCGGCGAACAGCGCTCGGTTACGCAGCGGACGCAGCACAGTCGAACTCACCGCGACCGCGGTCACTGCGGCGACACAGGTCGCCAGGCCCGCGAAGACGCCGAACTGGTGGGTCCACTTGGTGGGCGAGAACATCATCAACACCATGGCGGCGAGGGTGATTCCGAGCATGCGCCGGGTGGGTCCGACCGCGGTGCCGGGGATGTGCCCGCCGCGGCGCAACATGGTCGCTACGCAAACGATGATCCCGAGCAGCATCATGAACACACCGAAGCGCCGGGTCAGCCAGCCGTCGGCGTTCAGCTGGAGCAGGTACTGGTAGCGCAGGAATTCGAAGAACCAGGATTCCCCCGGCTCGATCACGCCGTGCACAGCGAACATCTCCCGCACGCCGGCCAGCGTCCGGTCGGCGAACACGACGGTGAGCACCACCAGACCGGCGGCCAGGATCGGCAGCAACTGAGCGAGGTAGCCCACCGACTTCGCCCGCTGCACGATCACCGAGGTGACCGTGCGCGCCCCGGCGACCAGCACACCCACGCAGATCAGACCCGACGGCGCACCCGTGAGCGTCAACGCGGCCACGATCACCGCCACCGCGAAGGGCAACAGCCGTCGCGTCGCGATGGCTCGTTCGACCGAGACCCAGGTGACCAGCACACCCAGGGCCACCACGAATTCCGCGCGCAGGCCGTTGTTGTAGGGCAACCAGAACGCCAGGAACACCAGTGCCGCGGTCCACGTGACGACCGGGCTGCGGCGCAAGGCCACGCCGAGGCGGGGCAGCACTTCGCGGCTGATCAGCCACCAGGCGAGGATGCCGGCCCCGAGCGCGGGGAGGCGGACCAGTGGGCTGACGGCGGAGATGTTGGCGATCCAGCCGATGATGTCGGTGTAGGGGGTGTAGAACGGGCCCTCGTCGACACTGAACCAGCGGTAGTAGTTCGACATGTTGCCCGAACTCTGCGCGCCGCGAGCCATGCCGAGGATGTAGCCGTCGTCGGAGGTGTTGGCGCCGATGAAATGCCAGAGCCCCAGCACTGCGAACACCAGCCAGTCCACCGGGCGCAGCCGCCACCAGCGCTGCGGCAGGAACCGGCGCGGGGACCGGCCGTCGCGCGCGTCGAGGCGGTGCAGGGCGAACAGCGCCAGCGCGGTGGCCAGCAGGCACAGCACGATCGCGCTCAGTTTGAGGAAGGTCGGCGAGGAGATGTAGCGCGAGTCCACGTCGACGCGCACGGCCAGCTCGGCGGGCGCAGCGCCGGTGAGTTCGCTGAACACACCGACCACCTGCGGACGCAGGTCACGGTCCAGGGTCGCGCCCGGGATGTCGAGGCCGGTCGCGGCGACCGTGGCCTGCTGCGGCGTGATCGTGATGGCCAGCGCGCAGGCGCGGTCGCGGACGTCCGCGAGGGCGGCGGTCCACACCAGGGTCGACCGCGACACCACGTCGACGCGGCCGGGACGCTGCTCGGTGTCGGCGACGACCTTGACGACGAAGCCGTAGCGCTCCATGTCGGCGGACTGCCGCGGGATGGTGGAGGCGACGACGCCCCCGGATTCGGCCAGCGAACCCAGCGCCGCACAGGGCACGGTCGCCGACATCGCGGCGGGCGCGTAGGCGATGAGCGGTGATTCGACGGCGGCGGGCGAGCCTTGCTGCGGCCAGGAGATGGTCGCGGCGTCGACCCGCACCGGCAGGAACGGAATCGCGACGGCGGTGAGCACGGCGATCACTCCGGCGACGATCGCGACCGTGCGTGCCCAGCCGGGGCGATCACCCCGTCGCGCAGGTCCCGAAGCATCCTTGGGCGGATGCCCTTGCCGCACGATCGTCTCTACCACGGGGCCCGATAGTAGCCGTGCCGAGGACACCGCGATTCGACGGCAACCGGTATTCCGGATCGGACACACGAAAGCCCCGACCGGATCACTCCGGCCGGGGCTGGCACACGCCGCGGATCAGACGCAGGCGACCGATTCCTGACCCAGGTTGGTCAGCATCGTGCAGGCCCAGGTCTTCTGAACCTTCCACTTGCCGTCCTCGGCGACGAACGGCACGTCCACGACATTGGTCTGGCCGTTGATCGTGAAGTCGGCCGTGGCGTTCACGCTCTCACCGAAGGAGGTCACATCGGTCACCGCAACCACCACGCCGGCCTCCTGAGCGGCCACGGCCAACCGGTTCGGCAGCTCGGGATCGGCCTCGCCACCCTGCACGAAGTCCAGCTTCTCCTCGTTCGGGATCGACGGATCCAGCGCGGTGTTGAGCTGGGTGTTGAGCTCCTCCACAGTCGGCACGGGCGGCAGCTCCGCCGTGGCCGCGGCCGAGGTCGTCGCGTTGACACTGGTGGTGGTCGCGGCGGTGGTCGAGTCGTCGCCCTTGTCATCACTGCACGCGCTCATACCCAATGCGGCGACCACGGCCAGGCCTGCGATCGCGACACGTCCGGTCCTACGAAGCTTCAACGTCTCGTCCTTTGCGTTCGGGGTGGGCGGGATTCATCGCGGTAGCCGAGGCTACTCCTCAGGTGAGGCTGCCGAGCGGATCGGCCCGCGACAGCCCGCTGTCGTCGGCACGAAAAGTACGCGCCGGACCCGGACCTGTCGAGCTGGTCTCGAACCGCACGGTCACCACCCCGTAGCCCGCGCCCTGCACCCACCCGTGCCCGAATTCTGCGTGGTACACGTCCAGCCCCGGAACCCATTGCCCCGCAAGCAGATTCCGCGTTTCGTCGGCCGGTGGCGCCTCGGTACGGTCGGCCGACTCGATGTCCAGATCTTCCGGCACCGCCTGATCGAGTTCGGGGAACAGCGATTCCTGGCGCACATCCGACAGCCCGCCGTATCCGACGCCGACCAGCCGGATCGGCCCCAGTTCGACCGGATCGATCGCCGAACGCTGCGCCGCCGCGGACAGCGTGGTCAGGTCGGCGGTGGCGTAGGGCAGGGTGAACGATCTCGTGACGATGCCCATGTCGGACTTCTTGAGTTTGAGCACCACGGTGCGCGCCGCGCGCCCGTCCCGTTCGAGTCTGCGGTGCGCGGCCGCCGCCATCGCGGTCACCGCGACGCGCAGATCGGGCAGGGTGACGATGTCGCGCTCGTAGGTGTTCTCGGCGCTGATCTGTTTGGCTTCGGCACGTTCGGCGACCGGCCGATCGTCGATGCCGCGGGCCAGCCGGTGCAGCGCGGCCCCGACACTGCCACCGAGGATCGAGGCGGCCTCCGACTCCGGCAGTGCGGCGAACGCGCCGACCGTCTCGATCCCGAGACCGCGCAGCCTGCTCTCGGCGACCGGTCCGATCCCCCACAGTTTGCGCACCGGCAACGCGGCCAGCAGGGCGCCCTGCTCGGCGGGCGAGATCACCCGCATACCATCGGGTTTGGCCAGCCCGGAGCCGATCTTGGCCAGCTGCTTGCCGGTCCCGGCGCCGATCGAGGCGGTGAGACCGGTTCTGGCGCGGACCAATTCGCGCAGTGTCGCGCAGTACTGTTCGACCCGCTCGACGCTCGCCCCCGACAGTTCGGCCGGTTCGGCGAAGGCCTCGTCGAACGAGAGCGTCTCCAGCACCGGGACACAGCCGCGCAACGTGTCGAACACCTGCGCGCTCAGCGCCGAGTACACCGCCCCGCGCGGGGGCACCACCACCGCCGAGACGCCGATCAGGCGCCGGGCCTGGTGCATGGGCATGGCCGAGCGCGCGCCGTACACCCGCGCCTCGTAGCTCGCGCCCGCGACGACGCCACGCTGCCCGGCACCGCCGACCAGGACGGGCCGACCGCGCAAGGTGGGCCGCGTCAACTGCTCGGCCGAGGCGAAGAAGGCGTCCATATCGATGTGCAGCACCCAGCGGCGGGCGGTGACGGCCGCATCAGCCCTGTCCGGGGTGGTGGCATCGGTGCTCACGCCCGCAATCTACGCGCCGCCGCCGACAGGTCTTTGGTCCCTGATGACCGCCGTGCCACAGCGGCGACACCGCCGGATATGTGATGATCGGTGGATGAAGATCCGTAAGGCTGTCATTCCGGCTGCCGGAATCGGCTCCCGGCTGCTTCCGCTGACCAAGGCGACGCCGAAGGAGATGCTGCCGGTCGGGGACAAACCCGTCATCGAGCACACCGTGCGTGAGCTGGTCTCCTCCGGGATCACCGACATCACCATCGTGGTGAGCAGCGGCAAGTCCCTCATCCAGGATCACTTCCGGCCCAACCCCGCCCTGGTGGCCCAGCTACGCGCCGACGGCAAGTCCGCCTACGCCGACGCGGTGGAGGAGGTCGGCGAGCTCTCGCGCGCCGGTCACATCACCTACCTCGACCAGCACGGCCCCTACGGCAACGGCACCCCCGTGCTCAACGCGGCGCGTCACCTCGGTGACGAGCCGATGCTGGTGCTGTGGCCCGACGACGTGTTCGTCGCCGAGGTCCCGCGCGCCCAGCAGTTGATCACCGCCTACGAGTCCACCGGCTGCCCGGTGCTCGCGCTGCTGCCGATGCAGCCGGGCGAATCCCAGCGCTACGGCGTTCCGGTGGTGCGCGAGGACCTCGACGACGGACTGCTGCGCATCTCCGGCCTGATGGAGAAGCCCAAGCCCGAGGACGCGCCCTCGGCGTTCGCGGCCATCGGCGGCTACGTGGTGACTCCCGGCATCATCGAGGAACTGCAGGCCCAGACCGAGAACTGGTACACCCACAAGACCGGTGAGGTGTATCTGACCGACGCGATCAACAACTACGCCGCCAACCACGCGGTGTACGGCCAGGTGATCCAGGGCCGCTGGTACGACACCGGCAACCCGGCCGACTATCTGGTCGCCCAGTTCGCCTCGGCGCTGGCCCATCCCGAATACGGGCCGCTGCTGCGCCAGCTGGTGGACTGAGGGCTCAAAAACGCCTGATCGTGAAGATGTCGTATTCGCGCAACGGGTGCAGCCCGACCGGGATCCCCCAGTCGCGGGCGTCGAGGATCTGCCCCATGCCCGCGTAGATGCCGACGTGGGACCCGTCGCCGTTGAGGACGACGACATCGCCGGGGGCGAGGCCGCCGTAGGTCACCGGCATGCCTACCTCTGCCTGTTCCCAGGTGGTGCGCGGCAGGTGCACGCCGACCTGCCGGAACGCCCACTGGACCAGCGCCGAGCAGTCCCACGCGTGCGGGCCCGTCGCGCCCCACTCGTACGGCTTGCCGATCTGCGTGGCCGCCGCGGTGAGCGCGCCGACGCCGGTGGCGCTGGGCAGCGGGATCGCGCCCGAACCACTCGAACTGCCCGAGGCCGATCCCGATCCGCCGGACCCGGTATCACCCGAGCCGGACGCACTGCCGGTCTGCGACCAGACCGGACCGGCGAGAACGAGAGTGGTGACCATGGTGGCGACGAAGCCGAAGAGTAGCCGGTGCAGGATTGTTCGTCTCACGCGCGCGCCCTTCCTCACGGCCGGACGGCGCGAGCCACCGGCTGGTCGGCTATCGGGCGGCATCGCCTGACCGACGGGTGAGCCACCCACTGATCCGGTGTCGCACCAGGCGAGTGCACCGCCGGTGCGACACCGTTTCCACAGGACAATCGTCACAAACAGTCACTGCCGCCTCAGCGGGTTCCATGCGCATCAGCAGTAACGGTAACGATTGTGCCCGAGGATCCCCTCGATGTCACACGCATCAGCAACTTTTCAGCATCGAAACGGCTGAGGTCGGTCCACCGGTGTCGGCGACCGTGCAGCACGACGGGAGCGTGGCGCGGCCGCCCCCTTCGACCGACGAGATGGGTGAGCAGAGTCGTCTCCCGCCCACCCCCCGCGTCGAGCTAGGCCTTGGCCACCGCGGCGCGCACACCACCGGTGAGCTCGGCGGCGTCCGCGCCCACCGCGCCGAAGTCCAGGGCCGTCGCCAGGATCTCGCCCGCGATCAGGTCGCGGTGGGTCTTGGCCCAGGCCAGGCGCTCGGCCGGGACCTCGAGGGTGACGGTGATCCGGTCGGACACGTCGAGCCCGTGGGACTTGCGGGTCTCCTGCAGGTCGCGGATGAGATCGCGGGCCCAGCCCTCGGCCTCGAGCTCCTCGGTGACCACCGAGTTCAGCACCACCAGACCGGCATTGCCGGGCAGAGCCGCGGTGGACTCCGGCTCGGCGGCGACCAGGCGCTGGGTGTATTCCTCGGGCAGCAAGGTGATCCCGGCCGCGGTGACCACCCCGTCGGCCGACTCGCTCCACTCCCCCGCCTTGACGGCCTTGATCACCGTCTGGACCTGCTTGCCCAGGCGTGGACCGGCGGCGCGCGCGTTCACGGCCAGTTCGAAACGGCCGTGCACGGCGACGTCGGTGGTCAGGTCGACCTTCTTGACATTGACCTCGTCGGCGATCAGGTCGGCGAACGGCGCGAGCCGCTCGGCGTCGGCCGCGGCGATGGTGGTCTCGGCCAGCGGCAAGCGCACCCGCAGGTTCTTGGCCTTGCGCAGGCTCAGCACCGTCGAGCAGACCATGCGGACCTCGTCCATCGCCGAGACCAGCTCCGGATCGTGCGGGAGCTCGTCCGCGGCCGGCCAGTCGGCCAAGTGCACCGAGCGCTCGCCGGTGAGCCCCCGCCAGATGACCTCGCTGATCAGCGGCAGCAGCGGCGCCGCGAGGCGGGTGACCACCTCGAGCACCGTGTGCAGCGTGTCGACCCCGTCGCGGTCCTCGGACCAGAACCGCGAACGCGACCGGCGCACATACCAATTGGTGAGCGCGTCGGCGAAGGAGCGCAATTCGTCGGCGGCACCGGCGATGTCGTAGGTCTCGAGCGCCTCGGTGATCACGTCACGGGTCACCGCGAGCTTGGCCAGGATGTAGCGGTCCAGCACGTTCGGCGAGTCCGTGCGCCACACACCGGGCTTGGAGGCATAGAGCTGCAGGAAGGTCCACGCGTTCCACAACGGACGCAGCGCATGGCTGACGCCTTCGCGGATACCGCGCTCGGTGACGATGAGATTGCCACCGCGCAGGATCGGCGAGCTCATCAGGAACCAGCGCATGGCATCGGAGCCGTCACGGTCGAAGACCTCGTTGACGTCGGGGTAGTTGCCCTTGGACTTCGACATCTTCAGGCCGTCCTCGCCGAGCACGATGCCGTGCGCGGAGACCGTCTTGAACGCGGGCGAGTCGAACAGCGCGGTGGCCAGCACGTGCAGGGTGTAGAACCAGCCGCGGGTCTGCCCGTTGTACTCGACGATGAAATCGCCGGGGAAGTGACTGTCGAACCACTCCTTGTTCTCGAACGGGTAGTGCACCTGGGCGTAGGGCATCGAGCCCGACTCGAACCAGCAGTCGAGCACCTCGGGCACCCGGCGCATGGTCGAATTCCCGGTCGGGTCATCGGGATTGGGCCGGGTCAGCTCGTCGATGTAGGGGCGGTGCAGGTCGTCGGGGCGCACGCCGAAGTCGCGCTCGAGCTCGTCGAGCGAACCGTAGACGTCGGTGCGCGGGTAGGCCGGATCGTCGGAGACCCACACCGGGATCGGGCTGCCCCAGTAGCGGTTCCGGCTGATGTTCCAGTCGCGCGCGCCTTCGAGCCACTTGCCGAACTGACCGTCGCGGATGTGCTCGGGCACCCAGCTGATCCGCTGGTTCAGCTCGACCATCCGGTCGCGGAACTTGGTCACCGCGACGAACCACGACGGCACCGCCATGTAGATCAGCGGCTGGCCGGAGCGCCAGCTGTGCGGGTAGGAGTGCTCGATCGTCTCGTGCCGCAACAGCTTTCCGGCAGCCTTGAGATCCTTGATGATCACCGGATTGGCGTCGAAGACCATCTGACCCTCGTACGGCGGCACCATCGAGGTGAACTTGCCGCCCGCGTCGAGCGGCTGCACGATCTCGATGCCGTTGGCCGTGGCGACATCCATGTCCTCCTCGCCGAAAGCCGGTGCGAGGTGGACGATTCCGGTGCCGGAGTCGGTGGTGACGTAGTCGGCGGTGAGCACGCGGTGCGCGTTGGGGTGCCCGACGAAGAAGTCGAACGGCGGGGCGTAGGACAGGCCGGCCAGTGCCGCGCCGTCGTACTCGCCGAGTACCTCCGGCTCGTCACCGAGTTCCCGCCCGTAGTGCGAAACCCGTTCAGCGGCAAGCAGATAGCGCTTGTCGTCGGTGCCGCGCACGTGCACGTAGCGCACGTCGGGGTGCACCGCGATCGCCAGGTTCGACGGCAGGGTCCACGGCGTGGTGGTCCAGATCAGCGCGTTCGCGCCGTCGAGCGCGGCCAGGGGATGCTCGGCGGGCACGCTCAGCACCATGTCGACGGTGACCGCCGGGTCCTGACGCATCTTGTAGGCGTCGTCGAGGCGGGTCTCCTGGTTCGACAGCGGGGTCTGCTCGTACCAGCTGTAGGGCAGCACCCGGAAGCCCTGATAGATCAGACCCTTCTCGTGGAGGGTCTTGAACGCCCACATCACCGACTCCATGAAGTCGAGATCGAGGGTCTTGTAGTCGTTGTCGAAATCGACCCAGCGAGCCTGGCGGGTGACGTAGTCGCGCCACTCGCCGGTGTAGCGCAGCACCGAGGACTTGCAGGCGGCGTTGAACTCGGCCAGCCCCATCTCGTCGATCTGCGACTTGTCGGTGATGCCGAGCTGCTTCTCGGCCTCGATCTCGGCGGGCAGGCCGTGAGTGTCCCAGCCGAAGCGGCGGTCGACCAGCTTGCCGCGCATGGTCTGGAAGCGCGGGACCAGGTCCTTGACGTAGCCGGTGAGCAGATGGCCGTAGTGCGGCAGACCGTTGGCGAAGGGGGGACCGTCATAGAAGACGAATTCCTCGGCGCCTGCGACGGGGCCGGAGGCGGCAGCCTGCGCAACCACGGAGGCCCCCGCAGGCGCCGAATCAGACACTGCGCCGGCCCGGTTGGTCAGGCTCGCGCGGAAGGTGTCGTCACTGGCCCAGTAGTCCAGGACGCGCTGTTCGAGCTGGGGGAAGGTGGCGCCCGATCCCGCACCGAAATCGACTCGGGGGTAGGCGCCGCCGGTGGTCTTCTCGTCCGCCATCGCGGAGTGCTCCTCGTGCCGCCGCGCTGTTCGCGCGAATCCTGGGCACGGGGACGATGGCGGCGCCGGTGCGCCGTACCGCGGTACCACCCCGCTTGCCCGCACCACTCCTCGTGAGGAGGGCACGAGCCTCTCGTTGTGTGAGCTGTGACGGGCTCACCCGTTCGGTTCTACTGAGCGCGCGAACACGCCGTTCTTCCGAAGGCTCCCCGGTGATGGCCGGATCGGTGCCGTGTTCTTCGATTCTAGCCGGGGCCGTCCACCGGTTATTCCCCGCCCACCTCAATCCCGGCGGGCGTGTCGGCCCTGCGGCGGAACATCGTCGCTGTCAGGATTGCCGACAGCCAGTGCGCTGACGAGCAGCAGGACCGCTCCGATGACGCACACCAGGATGCATCCCCAGGCCCACAGCACCGACCCGGTGGCGAGTGCGGCGACCAGCAGTCCGAATCCGATCGCAGCGAGGACGAGCGTCAAGACGAGCATGGTGACTCCCAAGCCAACCGAACGGCCCGACGAATACCTGGCGGTCGATCCGGGTCGCGCGACGCGATGCCGCGCGCCCGGAGCGGCCTACTTGCCGCCCTTGCCGAAGGACGACGCGGGGGCCAGGCTGTTGGCCGAACCATTGGTCTCGCCCGCGAATTCGCCGCCGTCGACCGGGACCGCGGACCCGCGGTTCTCCAGCTCCTCGAGCTGCGATTCCAGGTAGGACTTCAGCCGCACGCGGTATTCCCGCTCGAAGGTCTTGAGCTGCTCGATGCGGCTCTCCAGGACCGTGCGCTGCTGGGTGATGGTGGCCATGATCTCGGCGTGCTGACGCTCGGCGTCGGCGGTGAGCGCCTCGGCCTTGTCCTTGGCCTGCCGGATCTGGGTGTCGGAGCGGTTCTGCGCGTCGGCCAGCATCGCATCGGACTTCTGGCGCGCGTCGGAGATCATCGCCTCCGAGCGGGTACGGGCGTCGCCGACCAGTCGCTCGGAGTTTGCCCGCGCGTTCGACAGCAGGCCCTCGGCCTCGGTCTTGGCGTCGGTGGTGAGCCGGTCGGCCATCTCCTGCGCCAGGGTGAGCACCTTCGCGGCCTGCATGTTCGCGTCCGGACCGGAGTTGTCACGGACCGGCGCGGCGGCGGGCATCGGCGCGGGCGGCGCCACCGGTACCGGTGGCGCTATTGGTTCAGGTACGGGCGGAGGTGCCTGCTGAACAGGCGGTTTCACGGCGTTGACCGGGGCGGATCCACGATTTTTCTTGGCGTCGGCCAGCTCGGTGTCGAGCTCGGCGACCCGCTGACGCAGGTCGGCGTTCTCCTCGATCAGGCGCGAGAGCTCCTGCTCGACGAGATCCAGGAAGGCATCTACCTCGTCCTCGTTGTAGCCGCGCTTACCGATCGGCGGTTTGCTGAACGCGACGTTGTGCACATCGGCGGGAGTCAGCGGCATCGAAGGATCCCTTCACGCGTCTTTTGGAGAACTAGCAAGCGGTCTTCTCGATTCAGTATGTCACACGGAGGTCACGGGCTGCCCGAGCCCACCCACGATCGACATCAGGATGAAGACGACGAAGAGCAGGACCATAATCGACAGATCGAGCCGGATACCCCCAAGATTCACCGGGGGTATCAACCGCCTCAGGAGTTTCACCGGCGGGTCGGTCACCGTGAAGATGACTTCCAGCAGGATCACCACCACACCGGTCGGACGCCAGTCACGCGCGAAACTGCGAATGAGCTCGACGATCACCCGACTGATCAACAACAGCCAGAAGACGAAAAGCACGAGGTACAGAACCGCGAACAAGGCCACGTCTTCACTCTGCCGCAAAAACGGCAGTGTGCAAAGTGGCCGCGCCGCGCGGTGCGCGGGCGGCCATCATGGCATTGCGGTCCTGGCCACTATTTCTGGTTGTAGAAGCCGTTTTCGGCGATCCGGCGGCGCTCTTCCGCCGATACGTCGACATCGGCGGGTGAGAGCAGGAACACCTTCGTCGCCACCTTGTCGAACGAGCCGCGCAGCGCGAATGCCAGCCCGGCCGCGAAATCGACCAGCCTTTTCGCGTCGGCATTGCTCAGGTCGACCAGGTCCATGATCACCGGGTTGCCCTCCCGGAAACGCTCACCGATGATCCTGGCCTCGCTGTAGTCGCGCGGACGCAGCGTGGTGATCTTGGACAAGGGACCTCCGTCCTCGAAGATCCCTGGCCGCCGCGCGGGCGCGGGCTCGGGGCGCAAGCGCTCCTCGATCCTGCGTTCCTCGGCGTCGGGATCGACCGCGAGCGCACCGCGGGTGGAGCCACGCATGCCCGGTGCGACACCGCCCGCCCTGAACCGGCCCGACGAAGGGGCCGTTTCGATCCTGGTCGGACGCCGGGGCGCCTCGTAGCGATCATCGGCGTAGGCATCGCCGACGTAGTCGTCGCGTCGCGCCTGGTAGGCCGACTTGTAGGCGGGCTGGGGAAAGTCGTCGACCTCGTCCTCGAAACGCTCGGCGCCGTACCGATCCTCGGCGTAGCGGTCGTAGCTGCGCGGGCGAGCGCGACCGGCACGCTCCTCGGCGCCGCGAGGGGCGTGATCGTCGACGTAATCGTCTTCGTACTCGTCGAGCGGAACCATGCCGAAGTACGCCTTGAACTTGTGCAACGTACTCATGCTCCCACCTCGCTGTCGCTCTGCTCCGGTATGACCACGCAGGTGGCTGAGCCGATGTCCCGCTCGCTCCGCTCGCTCATATGGTCGACCTTCCTTCGGGCCCCGGTGGCGGCCGGGTGTTGAAGTTCTTGCTCAGCGCCTCGTCGGCCAATCGTATGTGTCGAATGTGACTGATGAGGTTTCTTTGCTACGCCGAGGTTATCGGTCGCGCGCCCATCAAGGCGGTTCCGACACGCACACACGTCGAACCGTGTTCGACCGCTTTCTCCAAATCACCCGACATACCTGCAGAAAGCTCGGTGGCATCGGCGTGTTGCGCGCGCAGCGAAGTGTGCAAAGTCGCAAGATTCGCAAAGGACGCATCAGTGTCGGCGTCAAGGGGCGGAATCGCCATCAGACCGGCCAGATGCAGTCCCGGCGCCTTCGCCACCACGTCGGCCAAGGCGAGCAGATCGGCCGGGGCGACACCCCCGCGTCCGGGATCGGTATCCAAGCTGACCTGCAGCAGGACTCGCAGCGGCGCGGTACGCTCGCCGGCTGCCAGTGTGTCCTGCGCGGCCCGGTCCAGCGCGGTTGCCAGGCGTTCGCTGTCGACCGAGTGCACGGTGTGCGCCCACCGCGCCACGGCCCTGGCCTTGTTGCGTTGCAGCCGACCGATCATGTGCCATTCGACGTCGCCGTAACCGAGCTCGGCCGCCTTCGCCGAGGCCTCCTGCTCGCGAGACTCGCCGAACTCGCGCCTGCCGAGTCCGTGCAGGATCTCGACGTCGGCCGCGGGAAAGAACTTGGTCACCGGGAGCAGGCGGACCGAGCCGGATGGGCGGCCCGCGGCGGTGACGGCGGCATCGATGCGGGAGAGCAGGCCGTCGAGGCGGGCGCCGAGCTCGGCGGTCCGCGTGGCCGTCTGCTGGTCGGCGGCCGGGTTCATGCGGCCGGGTCCATCCAGATCACTCCGGCGATGCGGCCGGTCGGGGCGCCGCGTCGGTGACTGAACAGAGTCTTGTCCTCGATGGTGCAGCGCGGGTCGAGCGCGATGCCGCCCACGCCCACCTCGGTGAGCTGCCTGCTGATCCCCGCGCGCAGGTCGAGGCCGGGGGTCTTGCGGACGGTGGTGGTGGCGCTGCCCGGCAGGTGCGCTTCGACGTCGGCGCGCATGGCGGCGGGGACTTCGTACTGGCGGCCGGAAGCGGCCGGGCCGAGGAATGCGCCGATGCGGTCGACGCGCGCACCGACCGAGACCATCGCCTCCAGCACGCGCGGCACGATGCCGATGCGCGCGCCGATACGACCGGCGTGCACGGCGGCGATCACGCCCGCTTCGTCGTCGGAGAGCAGGATCGGCACACAGTCGGCGGAGAGCACCACCAGAGCCAGGCCGGGCACGGTGGTGACCAGCGCGTCGGTCATCGGGACCGGTTCGGCGCGCGGTCCGTCGACGATCTCGACGGCGCGACCGTGCACCTGTTCCATCCAGACCAGCCGGTCGGGGGTCAGACCGATGCCTTCGGCCAGGCGGAGCCTGTTGCGGCGCACGGCTTCCGGATCGTCACCGACATGATCGCCCAGATTGAACGAGTCGTAGGGCGGGGCGGAGAAGCCACCGGCACGGGTCGTGGTCACCCGGCGGACGGTCACGGTCTGAGCTGCGGCAGTCATGGGTTCGAGGGTAATGCGGTCGCGACCGTCCGGAGTACCCGCGCACGGTGACGTCGGCCAACCCGGGACATGGTCCAGTTCGTCGAGCTCGCGGGCGATGCGGCGACCACGTTCTGCCTAGGCGGCGCCACGCGCTGACCGCACGACGAGAAGCGCCCCAACTCCGTGGAGTTCGGGCGCTTCTGGTGTCCGGAGTCTATCGACGCATGAAGATCGGCACCTCGATGTCGTCGTCATCGTCGCCGTCGTCGCGCTGATCGGGGTTGTTGACCCGGTTCATCGCCGCCTCGGTGACCCGCTGACGCTCGGACTCGCGGTACCGCTCGGTGTCGCGGTAGTTCGGCGCCGCCGCACGCCCACTCGACACCCCACTGGTGGCGGGTTCGGTGGGACGGGCCGGCGCCTCGGTCCGCGCCTGGCCGACCTCGCCCGCCCGGCCGGAGCCGATCGGATTGGACCCGCTGCGCGCGCTGACATTCGGCTCGAACGTCCGCCGCGCCGGACCGCCGCCGTCGAAACCGGCCGCGATCACGGTGACCCGGACTTCATCGCCGAGCGAATCGTCGATGACCGTGCCGAAGATGATGTTGGCCTCGATGTGGGCCGCCTCCTGCACCAGCGAAGCCGCTTCGTTGATCTCGAACAAGCCCAGATCCGAGCCACCGGCGATCGAGAGCAGCACGCCGTGCGCGCCGTCCATGGAGGCTTCCAGCAGCGGCGAGTTGATCGCCGTCTCGGCCGCCTTCACCGAACGGCCCTCACCGCGCGCCGAGCCGATGCCCATCAATGCCGAACCCGCACCGGACATCACGCTCTTGACGTCGGCGAAGTCGACGTTGATCAGACCCGGGGTGGTGATCAGGTCGGTGATGCCCTGCACACCGTTGAGGAGTACCTCGTCGGCGGAACGGAACGCGTCCATGAGGCTCACGGCCGCGTCACCGAGCTGCAGCAGCCGGTCGTTGGGGATGACGATCAGGGTGTCGCACGACTCGCGAAGCTGGTTGATTCCCACTTCGGCCTGGTTCCCACGCCGCTTGCCCTCAAAGGAGAACGGCCGGGTGACGACGCCTATGGTCAGCGCGCCCAACTTGCGGGCGATGCTGGCAACGACAGGGGCGCCACCGGTTCCGGTACCACCGCCTTCGCCCGCGGTGACGAAGACCATGTCGGCGCCCTTGAGCACCTCTTCGATCTCGTCCTTGTGGTCTTCGGCAGCCTTGCGGCCGACCTCCGGATCGGCTCCGGCACCCAGACCTCGGGTGAGTTCACGGCCGACATCGAGCTTGACATCGGCATCGCTCATGAGCAGGGCCTGCGCGTCGGTATTGACCGCGATGAACTCGACTCCCTTGAGTCCCTGTTCGATCATCCGGTTGACGGCGTTCACGCCGCCGCCGCCGATACCGACGACCTTGATCACTGCAAGGTAGTTGTGCGGGGGCGTCATGGGCTCTCGCCTTCCTTCGATCCAAAACCCTCAACCTCAACCATAGGGTTGGCGTTATGTCAAGTATCCGACTGCTGCGGAACGCTATTCGCAGTCACCGCGATCCCGGCGCAGGCGCGCCGACGTTTCGCTCACTTTACCGTGACCAGATTCGGACTCGAAACGTCGAACACGGTGCCTTCCCTGGTGAGCAGCGGCATTACGACGGCGGCTTTGCGCTCGCCGTCGCCCGTGCCGCCCCACACTACCTTCCTACCGTCGCGAAGGTTCAGCGAGACGTCCGAATTCGACCGCGCGACAACCTCGCCCACCTGCACCGACAGCGCGGGTGGCAAGGTGACCAGCACATCCACCGCCGCCCTGGCCGCTTCGGGGCCGGTGAAGTGCTCCTCGGTGACCAGTTTCGGCACCCCGATCGGCACCGCGGGCTCGATCGCGAATTCGACGCTGTCGGCGTCGATCAGGTGCGCACCGTCCGGTGATTCGACGTACACCACCGGCGTTCGCTCCACCACCGTCACCGCGACCGTGGACGGGAACTTGCGCTGCACCCGCACCGAACGCACCTTCGGGATCGCGGCGACACGCTGGGCGATCTCGGTGGTATCGATGCGCAACATCGAACGGCCTTCCGGGATTTCGAGCAGGACGCGGACGTCCTGTTCGGGCACCGAGGACAGACCGTCGATGTGCACGGTCCGCACCGACAGCACCGGTGTGAACCACGCGAGCACCGCGATGACGGTCACCACGAGTACCCCGACCACCGTCCAGAGCCGGTAGCCGTGCCACCCGCGGGCCGCGGGCATCGGCAATCTCACCGACCGCCCTGCTGGGGCCGGGACCGCAGGCCGTCGAGGATCTGGGTACCGAGCATGGTGACATCGCCCGCGCCCATGGTGATCACCACGTCACCGGGCTGGGCCAGACCGGCGACCTGCTTACCGACCTTGGACATATCCGGTTGGTAGTGCACGGGTTTGGTCACCGACTGGGCCACCAGCGCGCCGTTGACGCCGGGCAGCGGGTCCTCGCGAGCGCCGAACACGTCGAGCACGACGACCTCGTCGGCCAGGCTCAGCGCGGTGCCGAACTCGGCGGCGAAAGTGGCGGTGCGGCTGTAGAGATGCGGCTGGAACACCACGATCACCTGGCCGCGCCGGGTGCGGGCGCTGTCGCGGGCCTCCTGGGCGACCAGCTGGGCGGCCGCCTCGAGCACAGCGCGCACCTCGGTGGGATGGTGGGCGTAGTCGTCGAAGACGCGCACGCCGTTCTCCCGGCCGGTGAACTGGAACCGGCGGTGCACGCCGCCGAATCCTTCCAGGCCCTGCACGATCTCGTCGATGTCGGCGCCGGTGGCGCGGGCGGCCAGCAGCGCGGCCAGCGCGTTGAGCGCCATATGCCTGCCCGGGACCGACAAGCGCACCGTGCGCGGGGTGTCCTCCCCGCCGAGCTGGAATTCGATGATGCCGCCGACATCGCGGGGTTCCCAGCCGAGCAACCGGGCACCGACCGGCACCGGGGCCTGGCTCAGATCACCGGAGCCGTATCCGAGTACCTCGACGCCACGCTCGCGCAGTCGCGGGGCGACCCGGTGGGCCAGCGCCAGGGAGCCCGGATCGTCCAGGCACACGACCAGCAGGCCGCCGGGGGCGAGGCGGTCGGCGAAGTCGTCGAAGACCTGCACGTAGTTCTCGTCGGTGCCGAAGAAGTCCAGGTGGTCGGATTCGATGTTGGTGACCACGGCGACGTCCGGGTCGTATTGCAGCAGTGAGCCGTCGGATTCGTCGGCCTCGGCGACGAAGATGTCGCCGCTGCCGTGGTGGGCATTGGTGCCCGCCTCGTTGAGCTCGCCGCCGACCGCGAAGGAGGGATCGGCGCCGCAGTGCTGCAGCGAGACGATCAGCATCGAGGTGGTCGAGGTCTTGCCGTGGGTGCCCGACACCAGCAGGGTCTTGTGCCCACGCATCAGTGCGGCGAGCACGGTCGGGCGCATCAGCACCGGGATCTCGCGCCGATTCGCCTCGACCAGTTCGGGATTGGTCTTCGGAATGGCCGCGTAGGTGGTGACGACCACCGTCGGGCCGCCGGGCAGCAGGTCGAGCGCCTCCGCGGCATGGCCGATGCGCACCTGGGCACCGCGCGCCCGCAACGACAGCACGCCGCGGCTCTCGCGGGCATCGGAGCCCGAGACCGCGCCGCCGCGAGCGAGCAGGATCCGGGCGATGCCCGACATCCCGGCGCCGCCGATCCCGACCATGTGCACCCGTTCGAGTTCGGGCGGCAGACCGGCGCCGACCTCGGCGCCGATCGCGTTCGCCTCCGGTGGCTGACCGCTCATCGGGCGACCTCGGTGACGATCCTGGCCACCGTGTCGGCGGCGTCACGATGGCCGGCGCCGGCTGCGGCGCGGCTCATCTCGGCGAGTCGAGCGGGGTCGAGCAGCAGCGGAATCACCTCTTCGATCACGTATTTCGGAGTCAGATCGGCGTCGGCGACAATTCTGCCACCTCCCTGCGACACCACCGGTCGGGCGTTGAATTCCTGTTCGCCGTTGCCGTGTGGCAGCGGCACGTAGAACGCGGGCAGGCCGACCGCCGATACCTCGGCCACCGTCATCGCGCCCGAGCGGCACACCACCGCGTCGGCGGCGGCGTAGGCCAGGTCCATTCGCGAGAGATACGGCACCGCGAGGTATTCCGCGGCCGGTGTCGCGGGTTCTCCGCTCTGAAAACGCGAGGTGTCCAGTTCGAGGCTGTTCTTGGGACCGTGCGCGTGGAGCACCGAGATCCCGGCGGCGGCCAGTTGCGGCGCGGCGCCGGCGACGGCTTCGTTGAGGCTGCGGGCGCCCTGGGAACCGCCGAACACCAACAGGACCGGACCTTCGGCCGGCAGCCCGAAGTGGGCGCGGGCCTGCGCGCGCAGCGCGGAACGGTCGAGCTCGGTGATCGAAGCGCGCACGGGGATGCCGACGACCTCGGCATCGGCCAGGCCCGAGCCGGGCACGGCGGCAAGCACCTTGGCCGCGAGCTTGGCACCGACCTTGTTGGCGATGCCCGCCTTCGCATTGGCCTCGTGCACGATGACCGGTACCCGGCGCTTGCGGCCGAACAGTCCACCGCGGGCGGCGAGGTAGGCGGGCAGCGCGACATAGCCACCGAACCCGATGATCACATCGGCGTTCACCTCGTCGATCACGGCCCTGGTCGCCTTCACCGAGGCGCGCACCCGGCCGGGCAGCCGCAGCAGGTCGGCGGAGGGCTTGCGCGGCAACGGCACCGGCGGGATCAGTTCGAGCGGATAGCCCCGTTCCGGCACCAGCTTCGTCTCGAGCCCGCGTTCGGTGCCCAGGGCGGTCACCCGGATCGAGTCGTCGAGCCTGCGCAGCGCGTCGGCGACCGCCAACGCGGGTTCGATGTGGCCTGCGGTGCCCCCGCCTGCGACGATCACCGACAACCCGGATCGCGGGTTACTCACTTGGATCTACCTCGTTCTCTAGCGTGTGGCATCGGATAGGTCGGTTCCCATGCTCGGGTCGACCGTAGCGAACTGGTACCGCGACTCTCCGACGCGCGTCGACGGCGTTCGGGCGGCGGCCGGCGGCGGGGGGCCTGACGTGGCCGTTCCGCTCTGGCACGGGACGCGGCCTTGCGCGGCGCGTCGGCCCTGGCCGGGGTGTAGACCTCCGGGACCGGGAGCCGGAGCAGTCTGCTGAATCGGCCGTCCTGCCCGGCTTGCAGCGCCGAGACCGCCTCGGGTTCGTGTCGTGCGGCGCTGGCGATGATGCCGAACATGAACAGCGTGATGGCCAGCGAGGAGCCGCCGGCCGAGACCAGCGGCAGCTGCAGACCGGTCACCGGCAGCAGCCCGACGACATAACCGATGTTGATCAGCGCCTGCGTGGTGATCCAGGTGGTGGCGGTGGCGACGAGCAACCGCAGGAACGGGTCGACCGACCGCAGCGCGATCCGGATACCAGTGTAGACGAACAGGGCGAACAGGGCCAGCACCATCATGCAGCCGAGAAAACCGAGTTCCTCGCCGATGATGGCGAAGATGAAGTCGTTGTGCGAGTTGGGCAGATAGCTCCACTTGGCCCGGCTCTGGCCGAGGCCGCGGCCGAGGATACCGCCGTCGGCGAGTGAGTACTTGGCCTGGCGCGCCTGATAGTTGGCGCCCTGCGGGTCGTCGCCGGGGTTGAAGAACGCGCGCACCCGGTCGGAGCGATACCCGGCTGACACCGCGAGGATCGAGGCGGCGACCAGCCCGGTCACCAGGATGCTGACGAACAACCGCACCGGCAGCCCACCGAACCACAGCAGCGCCATCAGCACGATGCCGAGCGCGATCGTGGTCGACAGATTGGGTTCGAGCACCACCAGCAGGCACACCAGCAGCCCGGCGGGCACCAGCGGCACCAGGATGTCCTTGAGCTGGGCGCCGCGGCGCGAGGCGAGCAGATGTGCGCCCCAGACCACCAGGGTCACCTTCACCACTTCGGATGGCTGGATCGAGATCGGGCCCACGTCGAACCAGCGCCTCGCGCCACCGACCTCCGAACCGATACCGGGGATCAGCACCAGCACCAGCGCGAGCACCGAGAGGCTGAACAGCGGGAACGACCACTGCCGCAACATGCGCAGCGGCAGGCGCAGCGCCACGTAGAAACCCACCGCCCCCAGTGCGGCGAACATGGCCTGCTGAATGAACAGCGAATACGCCGATCCGCCACCGGCATAGGCCTCGACGCTGGAGGCCGACAGCACCATCACCAGACCCAGCACCGTGAGCAGCGTGGCGATCGTGACGATCAGGTGAAAGGACGCGAGCGGACGAGCCAACCAGGCGCCGAAGCGCTCCCCCGCCCACCCTGGCTGTGCCGGTTTCCGGCTGCCCCGGCGCCCTACGTGGTTACGCACGCTGCCTCCTCCGGGCGCTGACGGTTCAGCCGGGGCGTCTCGGTCATAGTTCCCGCCCGATGTCACCATCTTCCAGTGCCGTCACCGCGTCCACGAAGCAGCGTCCGCGATGGGTGTAGTCGTCGTACATGTCCAAGGAGGCGGCCGCCGGGGCGAGCAGGACGGTGTCGCCGGCGCGCGCCAGCCCCGCCGCCGCGCGCACCGCGCGGCCCATGACCGCTTCGGCCCGCTGGGATCTCGACGACTGCATGTCTGCATCGTCTCCCGCATCCAGCTCGATGACCGGGACTTCGGGTGCGTGTCGCGCCAATGCGGCGGCGATCACCGGCGCGTCGGCCCCGAACAGGACCGCGCCGACCAGTCGGTCACCGACCTCTTCGATCAGATCGTCGATGCTGGCGCCCTTGAGCAGTCCACCGGCCAGCCACACCACCTGCGGGTGCGCCATGATCGCGGCGCGCGCGGCGTGCGGATTGGTGGCCTTGGAGTCGTCGATGAACTCGACCCCGCCCAGCTCGCGCACGAATGCCGTGCGGTGCGGACCGACCTTGTGCTCGGCCAGGCCCTCCTTGACGAACTGCGGGGCCACGTCGATCGCCCTGGTCAGCGCCGAAGCGGCCAGCGCGTCGGCGATCCCGGCCGGTCCCGGCGGACTGATGTCGCCGGTCTCGGCGAGGATCGCGGCCTTGGTGAACGCCCGGTCGAGCAGTTTGCCGTCGACCACGCCGAGTTCACCGTCGGCGGGCACGCCGATCCGGAAGCCGACGGTGCGCCGCGCCTTGGCCTTGCGGGCCAGCGACCCCGCGACCGGATCGTCGAGGCCGACGACACCGACCCGACCGGTCAGCGCGCGCGCCTTGGCGGCGGCGTAGGCATCCAGGCCGCCGTGCCAGTCCAGGTGGTCCTCGGCGACATTGAGCACCACGCCCGCCTCGGGCCGTACCGACGGCGCCCAGTGCAGCTGGAACGAGGACAGTTCCACGGCGAGTACCTGCGGGCCGGGGTTGCGGCGCAGCGCGTCCAGGATGGGCAGGCCGATGTTGCCGCAGGCCACGCTGGAGATGCCGGCGGCACGCAGGATCGAGTGCGTCATCTGGGTGGTGGTGGTCTTGCCGTTGGTGCCGGTGATCACCAGCCACTTGCGGACCGGACCGTAGATCCTGGCCTGATCGACCCACCAGGCGAATTCGACATCGCCCCAGACCGGGATGCCCTCGGTGACGGCCGAGACCAGCACCGGGGAATCCGGTCGCCAGCCGGGGCTGGTGATGACCAGGGCGAACCGGCTCAGGTCGGTGTGTTCGAGTTCGATGCTGGTGGCGACCTCGAGACCCAGCTCGGCGGCCTCGGCCAGCGCCTTGGCGCCGCTGTCGGTGACGACCGGGTGGGCGCCGATATCGCGCAGCGGCTCGATCAGCGAGCGTCCGGAGACGCCCCAGCCTGCGACGAGAACGTCACGGCCACGCAGGAATTCGAGCATCGGGCCCGGGGAGCGCAGTGCGCGGGGTGAGTGTTCGACCATGTCCGTCCTCACCCGACCTGGGAAAGATATTCGCTGTAGAACAAGCCGAGACCCACGGCGGCGGCGATGCCGGCCAGGATCCAGAACCTGATGATCACCGTCGTCTCGGCCCACTTGCTCAATTCGAAGTGATGATGGAACGGCGCCATCTTGAACAACCGGTTGCGGGTGGTGCGGAAGACCACGACCTGCAGCACCACCGACGCCGCCTCGGCGACGAACAGCGCGCCGATGACGACCATCAGCAGCTCGGTGCGGGTGGTGATGGACAGTCCGGCGAGCAGACCGCCCAATGCCAGCGAGCCGGTGTCGCCCATGAAGATCTTGGCGGGCGCCGCGTTCCACCACAGGAAGCCGATGCAGGCAGCTGCCGCCGCCGCGCAGACCAGCGCAAGGTCGAGCGGGTCGCGCACGTTGTAGCACCCGGCCTCGGGGTTCACGGCGCAGGCGTTGCGGTACTGCCAGAAGGTGATGATCACGTACGCGCCGAGCACCATGCTCATCGAACCGGCGGCGAGGCCGTCGAGGCCGTCGGTCAGGTTGACCGCGTTCGACCAGGCGGCCACGAGGACGCACACCATGATGACGAACACGATCGCGCCCATCGAGAACATCGACCAGTCGCGCACATAGGAGATGTGCTTGCTGCCGGGCGTCAAGCCATCGGTGTTGCGGAACTGCAGCACCAGGACGGCGAAGATCACCGCTGCCGCCGTCTGACCGATGTACTTACCCGCCGCCGAGAGGCCGAGGTTGCGCTGCTTGCGCAATTTGATGAAATCGTCGAGGAATCCGACGACGCCGAGCGCGGTGGTCAGTCCGAGTACCAGCAGGCCCGAAGCCGACGGGCCCTCGGCGTCGTAGCCGATGCCGATCAGGTGCGAGCCGAGGTAACCGGCCCACATGCCGATCAGGATGGCGACGCCACCCATGGTCGGCGTGCCGCGCTTGGCCTGGTGACTGGCCGGGCCGTCGACCCGGATCTCCTGGCCGAAGCCCTGTTTGGCGAACACGCGGATCAGCAACGGCGTCAACAGGATCGACACCGCCAGCGCGATCCCCGCCGCGAACAAGATCTGCCTCATCGAGCTGTGCTACCTTCCCCTGCCCTGGTCAGGTGCTCGGCGACGGCCCACAGGCCCACCGCCTTCGACGCCTTGACCAGCACCACATCGCCTGCGGCGATCTCGTCGTCCAGCAGCGCGATCGCCGCGTCGATATCGGGTACGAGGATCGACTCCTCGCCCCATGAGCCTTCCATCACCGCGCCCTGGTGCATGCCCCGGGACGGGCGTCCGGTGCCGACCACGATCAACCGGTCGACGTCGAGGCGTACCGCCAGCCGTCCGATCGCGTCGTGTTCGATCACCGATTCCGCGCCGAGTTCGCCCATCTCGCCGAGCACGGCCCAGCTGCGTCGGGGTTCTTCGCCCGCCTTGGCCAGGGTGACCAGCGCTTTGAGCGCCGCGCGCACCGAATCGGGATTGGCGTTGTAGGAGTCGTTGATGACGGTGACACCCGCGGCGGTGGTGCGCACGTCCATCCGGCGCACCGAGGCCGCGGTGGCCCCGGCCAGCGCCAGGGCGACGGTCGCGAGGTCGGCGCCGCACTCGAGCGCGACGGCGGCCGCCGACAGCGCGTTGCCGACCTGGTGTTCGCCGTGCACGGCCAGCCGCACCGGTACGGACTCCCCGCCGGCGTGCAGGGTGAACCGGGCGCGGGCCTGGTCGTCGGTCTGGACGTCGGTGGCGCGCACATCGGCGTCACCGGAGCGGCCGACCAGCACGACGCGGGCCTTGGTCCGCGAGGCCATGGCCGCGACATTGGGATCGTCGGCGTTGAGCACGGCGAGACCCTCGGCGGGCAGCGCTTCGACCAGCTCGCCCTTGGCGGCGGCGATGGCCTCGCGGCTGCCGAACTCGCCGAGATGGGCGGTGCCGACATTGAGCACCACGCCGATGCGCGGCGGCGCGATCCGGGCCAGCGCGGCGATGTGGCCGGGTCCGCGGGCGGACAGTTCCAGGGCGAGGAACTTGGTGTCGAGGCCCGCGCGCAGGGCGGTCCACGGGTGGCCGAGTTCGTTGTTGAACGAGCCGGGCGGCGCGACCACCGGGCCCAGCGGGGCGAGGACCGCCGCGAGCAGGTCCTTGGTCGAGGTCTTGCCGGAGGACCCGGTGACGCCGACGACGGTCAGGCCGGTGCGCTGGGCCAGCCGCTCGGTGCTCACCCGCGCCAGCTCGGCCAGTGCGGCCAGCACCGCGGCACCGGAACCGTCGGCGTCGTTGCTCAGTGCCACCGAACTCGCCGGAACCGAACCGCGTTCGGGGGCGACGACGATGGCGGGTACGCCGACCGGGCGGGCCGCGAGTACGGCGACCGCTCCGGCGGCGACCGCGGTCGCCGCGTAGTCGTGTCCGTCGGAATGGGCGCCGGGCAGCGCGAGGAACAGATCGCCGGAACCGATTCGGCGCGAATCGAATTCCACCGAACCGGTCACCAGCGCCTGGGGGTCGGGCACGTCGTGCAGCTCGCCGCCGACGACGTCCGCGATCTCCCGCAGTGTCATCTCGATCATGAAACCGTCAAGTCCTCCGAGTCCGTCTGCGCGGTGGGTCGTGCCCGCAGGGCTTCCAGTGCCGCGGCGACCGCCGCGCGGTCGTCGAAGGGGTACTTGACGCCCTGGATCTCCTGGCCCACCTCGTGGCCCTTGCCCGCGATGAGCACCACGTCACCCGGCCGCGCCCAGGCGAGCGCGTCGGCGATGGCGAAGGCCCGGTCGCCGACCTCGCGGATCTCGCCGCGGTCGGTGGCCGGGACTTCGCGCGCACCGGCGAGCACGGCGGCCCTGATGGCGGCCGGTTCCTCGGTGCGCGGGTTGTCGTCGGTGACGATCACCAGGTCCGAGCCCTGCACCGCCGCCGCGCCCATCAGCGGTCGCTTGCCCGAGTCGCGGTCACCGCCCGCACCGAGAACCACGGCCAACCTGCCGTGTCCGGCCTCGGTGAGGTGCCCGCGCAGGGTTGCCACGACCGATTCGATCGCGGCGGGCTTGTGCGCGTAGTCGACGAGCACCAGGAAATCCTGACCGCATTCGACCCGCTCCATCCGGCCTGGCACATCGACGGTGGCCAGCGCGGGCGCGACGACCTCGGCGTCGACACCGGCCGCCGCGCAGGTCGCCACCGCGAGCAGCGCGTTGGCCACGTTGTAGCGGCCGGGCAGCCGTAGCCGCACGGTCAGCTCGCCGTCGGGCCCGGCAGCGGTGAACTCCTGCTGGGCGCCCACCGTGTGCACCGGGCCGGCGACCTGCCAGGTGGCGGCGCCGACGGTGGAGACGGTGATCGGCGCGGCCAGGTCACCGGCCAGTCGGGTGCCCCACTCGTCGTCGACGCAGACGACCGCGGTGCGCGCGGCGACCGGTGAATCGGCGGCGAACAGTTTTCGTTTGGCGCCGAAGTAGTCCTCGAAGTCGGCGTGGAAGTCCAGGTGATCCTGCGAGAGATTGGTGAACGCGCCGACCGCGAAACGCACGCCGTCGACCCGGCCGAGGGCGAGCGCGTGGCTGGAGACCTCCATCACGACCGCCTGCACGCCCTGCTCGACCATCGCGGCGAACATCGCGTGCAGCTGCGGGGCCTCGGGCGTGGTGAGCGCGCTGGGCACCCGCTGCCCGGCGATACGGGTCTCGATGGTGCCGATCAGTCCGGTGGCCAGACCGGCCGCGACCAGACCCGCCTCCACCAGGTAGGAGGTGGTGGTCTTGCCCGCGGTGCCGGTGATGCCGATGATCCGCAACCGGTCGCTGGGGTGGCCGTAGATCTCGGCCGAGAGCTCACCGAGCACGGCGCGCGGGTGCTCGCGGACCAGCACGGGCACCGCGACCTCCCCGATCAGCTCGGCGCCCGCGGCATCGGTGAACACCGCCACCGCGCCCGCGGCGATCGCGTCGGCGGCGAAGCGGGCACCGTGGGCGGACGCGCCGGGCAGCGCGGCGAACAGGTCACCGGGCAGCACCGCGTTCGAGCGCTGCTCGATCCCGGTGACGACCACCTGGGTGGGCGCGGCGGTCACGACCGTGGCGCCGGTGAGGTCCAGCAGGGCCTGCAGCGGCATCGACGGCGGCGTGGTCGGCCGGAGCGCGTGCGGGCTGGACTGCGCGGGCACAGGGCTCCTCTCTGAGAGTGATCGAGCGCGTGGGCGAGACGAGGAGTCAGGTTACCGACGCGCGGTGTCGGATGGGCAACGCGGGTTGTGCCAAGGCGAACTGTTAGAGCCCGGCCTCCAGGACGAGCGGTCGCGACTCCGGGGAGGGTGGCACGCGGTCGCGCTGCAGGGCCCAGGAGGCGATGCTGTGGAACAGGGGCGCGGCCGAGCCGCCGCCGGTGCCGTCGGAGCTGCGGACTGGCGCGTCGAGCATCATGCCGATCACGTAGCGGGGGTTGTCGGCGGGGGCCAACCCGGCGAAGGTGATGTAGAACGACGAGGTCGAATAGCACCGGCAGGCGGGGTCGACCTTCTGCGCGGTGCCGGTCTTGCCCGCCACCTGGTAGCCCTCGATCGCGGCGGGCGCGCCGGTGCCCATCTGGACCCCCATCGGATCGCGCTGCACGGTCGCCTGGAACACGGTGCGCAGGGTCTCGGCGGTCTGCGGGCTCACCACCCGCACACCGTCGGGTTGCAGTTCCTCGGTGCGGGTGCCGTCAGGGGCGATCCTGGCCTTGACGATGCGCGGCGGAATGCGCAGGCCGTCGTTGGCGATGGCCTGGTACATCCCGGTCATCTGCAGCGTCGTCATCGAAAGGCCCTGGCCGATGGGCAGGTTGGCGAAGGTACCGCCGGACCACTGGTCGCGGGCGGGCACCTGGCCCGGGCTCTCGCCGGGCAGGCCGATGCCGGTGCGCTGGCCGAGGCCGAACCGGTCGACCATGTCGGCGAAGCGGTCCTCGCCCACCCGCTGGGCGAGCATGAGAGTGCCGACGTTGGAGGACTTTCCGAAGATGCCGGTGGTCGTGTACGGCGCGACGTCGTGGGCCCAGGCGTCGTTGACGGTGACCCCCGACATCCGGATCGAGCCGGGGACCTGCAACACCTCGTCGGGGTGGGTCAGCCCGTATTCGATCGCGGCCGCCGCGGTCACGATCTTGTTCACCGAGCCGGGTTCGAAGGGCTCGGAGACCGCGGGGTTGCTCATGTTCGCCGAAGCCCAGTGCTGGGGTCCCAGTGCGGGATTGAAGGTGTTGTCGTTGGCCATGGCCAGCACCTGGCCGGTCTTGGCGTCGAGCACGACCGCCGAGGCCGAGGACGCGCCGGAGAGCTGCTTGGCCTGCTGCACCTGCTGCTGCACGTAGTACTGCAGGTCCTCGTCGAGGGTCAGCTCCACGCCGTAGCCGTTCACCGCGGGCTGCTGGTCGCGGTGGCTGCCCGGGATCACCGCGCCGTCGGAGCCGCGGTCGTAGGTGCGCGAACCGTCGGTGCCGGCCAGCACCGAGTCCAGTGCCGATTCCAGGCCGATCTGGCCGTGCCCGTCCCAGCCGGTCGCGCCGACCACATTGGCCGCCAGTGAGCCGCCGGGATACTCGCGCAGGTCCTGGCGTTCGGCGCCGACCTCGGGGTACTTGGTGACGATCTCCGAGGCCACCCGCGGATCGACGTTGCGGGCGAGGTAGGTGAAGGTCTTGTCACTGCGCAGCTTGTCGAGCAGCTCCGCTTCCTCGGGCGCCTCCGGCCCGAGCTTGTCGTGCACGAACTTCGCGATGTCCTCGAGCCGCTGCTCGGGATCGGGCGCGCTCGACTTGGCTTCCTTGGCGTCGGCCAGCTGCTGACGCACCCGAACCGGCTGGAAGGTCAGGGCTCGGGCGGTGATGGTGAAGGCGAGCCGGTTGCCGTGCCGGTCGGTGATCGGACCGCGCACGGCGGCCTCGGTCTCCTTGTACATGCGCTGGGAGGCGGCCTGCGCCGAGAGCGTCGGCGCGGCCAGGCTCTGGATGTAGAGCAGCTGCAGCGCAACCACGGCGAGGGTGGCCAGCATGGTGACCCGGCCGACGCCCAGGCGCAGCCGGATCGGCCGGTCCGGCGAGAGCGAACCCGATCGACGGGCCCTCGATGACACCGGCCCGCGTCGCTGCTGCGACGCGGGCCCGCTCTTCCTCATCGGAGTTCGCCCTCCGGATCGACGATGTGCGGTTGCTCGCTCGGTGGTGCGGCGCCGGGAGCGGGCCGTCCCGGCGCGACACCCGGTGCGGGTGGTGGTGTATCGACCGGCTCGGGCGCCGTCACCGGGGCGAGGGCAGGGCCATCGGTTGATGCGGGCGTGAAGGCGCCGTCGGCCGCCGGGGCGCCGACCTCGACCCGGTCGGGCACTGTCGCCGGGACGAGCGGTGCCGGGGTCACCTCACCTTCGACCGGCGCCTCGCCCGGTGTCTGTGCACCCTGCGGAGCCGGGGTGCCCGCCTCGGCCGGGGCCAATGGCTCGGGCTGCGGCGCCGCCGCAGGCTGCGGCGAAACACCGGGCACCGGTGGCTGATTCGCACCACCGCCCGGCGCGGCGAGCACATCCGCCGGGGTGCCGCTCGGGGCGGCCGGACTCGCGATCGGCGCGCCCGGCTGCACCGGCACGACTCGTTCGCCCTGGGCCTGCTGGTGTCCCGGCCCCGGGCCGCTGGGTGTGGTGGTCGGCGGGCCGTTGAGTGGTGGCACCGGTGCGCCCTGGGCGGGCATCGGGGTACCGATGACGGTGACCTGGCCGTCGGGGCCGATGACCAGCCGCGCCGGGTCGGTCGCCGGGATCATGCCGAGTTCGCGAGCGCGCGCGGCCAGTTCGGGTGCCGAGTCGGCGGCGGCGACTTCACGCTGCAGCGCGGCCCGCTCGTCGGCGAGCTTGCGGTTGACCGCTCTGGCATCCCCGAGCAGGTAGCTGTCCTCGGCGGCGCGGGTGGTCAGCAGCAGGGTCAGGGCGAGGCCGCAGCCGAGCAGACCGATGATGGCGGTGACGAACGGGATCCGCCCGGCCATCGTCGAGGCCCGCTCGGGCAGCTCGATGCCGTCGAGCAGCTGCTGCCTGGTGCGCTTGCGCGCGTAGGCCCGCTGGGCGGCACCGGACTTCACCCGTTCGGCTGCCTCCACGCGACGGGCCGTACGCCCCGGCACGGCGACAGTGCTCGTCCGCACGCTCATCGTGTCCCCTCCTGTGTCCTCCCTGGCCTCTCCGCGATCCGCTCGGCCGCGCGCATGCGCACCGGCGCCGAGCGCGGGTTGGCCTCGATCTCGGACTCGGTCGCCTTCTCCGCGCCCCGGGTCAGCATCCGGAATTCCGGTCCCATGCCGGGCAATTCGACCGGCAGTTCCATCGGTGAGCGGGACACGATCCGTGGCGCGAACTCCTGCTTGACCAGCCGATCCTCCAGCGACTGGTACGACATCACGCAGATCCGGCCGCCGAGGCGCACCGCGTCCAGCGCGGCGGGCAGCGCGGCGCGCAGCGAGTCGAGCTCGCCGTTGACCTCCACCCGCAACGCCTGGAAGGTGCGCTTGGCCGGATGTCCACCGGTGCGCCGCGCCGCGGCCGGGATGCTCGCGTAGAGCACCTCGACCAGCTCGGCGCTGGTGCTGAACGGGCGAACGGCACGCCTGCGCAACACCTCCGAGGCGATCTTGCCCGCGAACCGTTCGTCGCCATAGGTTTTCAGCACCCTGGCCAGGTCGCCGTGGCTGTAGGTGTTGAGCACATCGGCGGCGGTGGGTCCGGTGGTGGGGTCCATCCGCATGTCCAGGGGGGCGTCGACGGAGTAGGCGAAGCCACGCTCGGCCTCGTCGAGCTGCATCGACGACACCCCGAGGTCCATCAGAATCGCCGAGACGGAGCCGGTTTCGGCCAGACCGGCCTCGGCGAGCGCGTCCGCGATCCCGTCATAGCGGGTGTGGACCAGGGTGATCCGGTCGGCATAGGGCGCCAGGCGCTCGCCGGCCAGTTTCAGCGCGGTGGTGTCACGATCGAGACCGACCAGCCGCGCCTGCGGATAGGTGCGCAGGAAATGTTCGGCGTGCCCGCCCAAGCCGAGGGTCGCGTCGAGATAGACCGCACCCGGCTCGCTCAGCGCGGGGCCGAGCAGTTCGTCGGCGCGCTCGAGCAGGACCGGCACATGACGGGGGTTCTCGGTGTCATGGTTCACCTGGACCTCCCGGGATACTGCCTCGCGTCGCAGACGGATCGCCGTGCCACACAGTGCTTTGGAATGAGATTGCGGTCCGAAAGAAGCTGTTCCACCGCCCTTGCGGTGGAACCGGCGAATGCGTCGAGGTCTCTGACCGAGGCGCGGCACCTGGCGTCGGGGAAGTACGTCAGGGTCCACGCCCGGGCAGAGGCCTCGCAGCACTCGCGTGCTCCGGGCTCAGAAGATCCCGCCCAGCGACTCGTCTCTGGCTTGCGCGTAGTCCTCCTCGTGCTCGGCGAGGTAGGACTCCCACGCCTGCTTGTCCCATATCTCGAGGAAGTCGACCGACCCGATCACCACGCAATCCCGCGTGAGATCGGCATACCGCCGATGGTCCGGCGACAGCGTGATCCGGCCCTGTGCGTCCGGACGTTGTTCGTCGGTGCCCGCCGCCAGCGCTCGGACGAAAGCCCTTGCCTGCGGGTTGCTTCGGGACGCCGCCGCGGCTCGCCGCGCGAGCGCGGTGAACTCGTCTTTGGGATACACGGCCAGGCTGTGGTCTTGGCCCTTTGTGACCATCAACCCTCCCGCCAGATCGTCTCGAAACTTCGCAGGCAACGTCAGTCGCCCTTTGTCATCCAGGCGGGGGGTGTAGGTACCGAGAAACATCCCGGCCACCTCCCTACTGGATCACCTCGCCATACGGCCTCTCCTGTAGTGCGCGACCCACATTACCCCACTTTCCCCCACTTTCAATCGAAACCCTGGGTGATCCTGCTCCCCGGCAACACAATTCCGCAGGTCACCCCAGCTATCACCGAGATTCGGGGTTATCGCGTGTTCGGACGACCCGCGCGGGTCGGCAACCCCTGGTTCCGACAACGTTCAGCAAACATCCCAGGTGCGGCCGATGCCGGCCCCGGCCGAGTGGGGCCGAGGACGCGGCGCGGGGGCGGCGTGGGGAATGGTGGAGAAGGTGGGGGAACTGCCCTGACCTCCGACTCGGACCGGCGTCAGCTACCCGGACACGACGAAGGCGGCGCCGCACCGTTGGGGTGCGGCGCCGCCTGTTCTGCCGTGATGTTCCGGCTACGGGCGAGCTATTCCTGCTCGAACCGTCGGCGGAACCGGTCCTCCATCCGCTCGGAGAAGCCGCCGGACTTGCGCTGGCGACCACCTCGTCCGGTCGAACCTCCCGACGGCGACGGGCCCTTGCCCGCCGCAGGAGGGGTCTCGTCCGAGTCCGCGGGCGCGGCTCGGCGCGAACTACCGATCATCAACAGGACACCCGCACCGAACATGGCGATGAATCCGACGAGGCTGATGATGGGGAAACCGCCCGGCTTGAACGGGGCGGCGATGCCTGCGACGAGAAGACACAGGCCGATGGCGAACAATGCCGCGGCCTGAAATCTCCGTCGACTCGACGTGGAGCGAAGACGTCCGCCACGGACGGACGAGGCGAACTTCGGATCCTCAGCATAGAGAGCGCTCTCGATCTGTTCGAGCATGCGCTGCTCGTGCTCGGAGAGTGGCACGGTACCTCCCCCGGCACTAGGCGTGGCTGGTCGCCTCCGGGTAGGCGACGGGTAGCCGACCTTGGCGGCTATCTGCTCCCCATGATACGAGTTCGATCGAAGCCGTACCACCCACTCGGTGATAACTAAGCAGTCATGTCCCGGTCGCGACTCGGCTGCGGGCGTGTCTTGGCCGCGGCGACCAGCGCATCGTCGACGTCGTAGAGGAACGCGCCCACCCGCGAGCAGAACTCGTCGGCATGTGTGTCGGTGATCGCACGGTCCAATCCGGCCTCCAGCGCGGCCCGAAGTTGGGAGTGCGCCTCGAAGTAGTCCGCCCACATCGCGAACTCCGGCGAGGCGCGCCGCAGCAGCACCCACGCGCTACGCGAGCGGGCCCGCGGCGCCCGATCGGCGCCGGTGAGCGCGATCATCGCGCCCGCGCCGCGCAGGGCGGCGAGGTAGGCGGTGCGGAACCGCTCGCCGGGTTCGTGTTCCCAGGCCGAGTCGGTGAGCAGGGCGTCGGCCTGGCGTAGCAGGCCACCCGCGCGACCGTCGTGCGCCGCGTGCTCCCGACCATCATTGCGACCAGTCATCTGCTGCCCCTTTCGCCCCTCGCACAGATCGAACAAGCATTCGAACGTTTGAATTGAGTTTCAATATAGGGACACCCACCGACAACTTCCGCGCCCGCGCGCCACCGACGAGAGCCATGACAGCCGTCAAGCCCAATCACACTCCCGCCCCCGCCGTCGTCGACCTCAGCGTCGCCGACCTGCGCGCGCGCCTACACGACGCCCTGTCGGTCTATGTCGCCGCCATGGACTATCCGCGCGGCACCGAGCACCATCGCGCGCCGATGTGGACCGAGCACACCACCCGGGCCGGGTGGCGCGCGGTGGCGGCCGTCCTGCCCGACGACTCCGGCGCGGTCGACCTGCGGACCGCCCCGATCGTGGCGATCGCCTACGGCTATCACGGCACCCCCCGCCAGTGGTGGCATCAGCAGGTGCACACCGGGATGCGCCGGTGCGGCTGGCCCGACGCCGCCGCCCGCGACCTGCTCGCCGACTACTTCGAGCTCACCGAGCTGCACGTCCACCCCGCGGCGCAGGGCCGCGGGATCGGCGCGACACTGCTGCAGCGGTTGCTGGCCGACCGTCCCGAGGCGGCCGTGCTGCTGTCCACCCCCGAAGTGCCCGAGGAGGCCAATCGGGCCTGGCGGCTGTACCGGCGGGCCGGATTCACCGATGTGATCCGCAATTTCGTGTTCGCGGGCGACACCCGGCCGTTCGCCATCCTGGGGCGGCGACTGCCGATGCCGACGCGTGGCAGCCGAGCATGAGGACCCCGGGCACCACGATCGTCGTCGGGTCGGGGCACAACGCGCTGGTCGCGGCCTGTTACCTGGCGCGGGCCGGTCGGCGGGTGCAGGTGCTCGAACGCGATGAGGTGCCCGGCGGGGCGGTGTCGACGGTGGCGCGGTTCCCCGGCCATCTGGTCGATCGCGGTTCCTCGGCGCACATCATGATCCGGCACACCGGGATCATCGAGGAGCTCGAGCTCGCGCGTTTCGGGTTGCGCTATCTCGACTGCGACCCCTGGGGTTTCACGCCGTCCGACGGTGCGCGCCCGCCGATCGTGTTCCATCGCGATCTCGACCTGACCTGTGCCTCGATCGCGGCGGCCTGCGGCGACCGCGATGCCGCGGCGTACCGGCGTTTCGTCGCGGTGTGGGGTGCGCGCAGCGCACGGGTGATGCGTTCGTTCGGTGGTCCGCCGACGCCAGGGCGGCTGTTGCGCTCGTTCTGGGGGCTGGACGCGCGCGACGGCGGCAGTGCGCTGTCGCGGGAGTTCCTGCAGTCCGGGGACGCTCTGCTCGACACCTGGTTCGACGACGAACGCCTCAAGGCCTCGCTGGCCTGGTTCGGCGCGCAGTCGGGTCCGCCGATGTCGGAACCGGGGACCGCGCCGATGGCCGGGTTCGCCGCGCTCATGCACACGCTGCCACCCGGCCGGGCCATGGGGGGAAGTGGGGCGCTGTGCGCGGCGCTGATCGCCCGGCTGCGCGCCGACGGCGGTGAGCTGCACACCGGGGACGCCGTGACGGTGCTGCGGCGCTCCGGTGACGGCTGGCAGGTGCGCACGGCCGCAGGGCGGAATCTGCACGCCGACACCGTGATCGCGGGCGCCCACATCCTGGCCACCTTCGACCTGTTGCGCGCGGGCGGCTTCGACGAGTCCGTCCTCGACGACTGGCAGCGCCGTGTCCGGGTGGGCCCCGGCATCGGCATGGTGGTGCGTCTGGCGACCGACCGGTTACCGGAGTACCCCGGCGTCTCCCCCACCGAATCCGCCCGCGGCCTGCAGTTCCTGGTGTCGGACCGTGCTCAGCTGCGTCAGGCCCACGGCGCGGCCCTGGCCGGTGCGCTCCCGCCGCGACCGGTGGTGTTGGCGATGAGCTTCAGCGCACTGGACCCGAGCATCGCCCCACCCGGCGAGCACCAGCTGTCACTGTGGGCGCAGTGGCATCCCTACGAACTCGCCGACGGCGGCGACTGGGCCGCGCACGCCGAGACCGAAGCGGACCGGATCATCGCCGAAGTCGAGCGATACGCGCCCGGATTCACCGACTCCATCCGCGAGCGCTTCGTTCAGACACCCGTCGACCTGGAAAGCGAGATGGGCCTGCGGGGCGGCAATGTGATGCACGTCGAGATGTCCCTCGACCAGATGATGCTGTGGCGCCCGCTGCCCGAACTGTCCGGCCAACGAGTCCCCGGCGCCCCCGGCCTGTACCTCACCGGTGCCTCCACCCACCCCGGCGGCGGAGTCTCCGGCGCGAGTGGGCGCAGCGCGGCCCGCCTGCTCCTCGGCGATCAGCGCACCCGTCGATTCTCCCTGCCCCGCAAACGATGACTTCCGGCGCGAACCTCCACACCGGCAGGACCGGGCAGACGCATCAGCGGCACCGGGCGGCGCTCGCAGTCGGTTTCGCCGGGCGGCGCGGGGCCTGCGGGCGTGGCCGCACGCCGGGCAGACCGATCAGGGGGCATCGGTGATCCGCGCTCGCCGACGGCGCCCCGATACGGCCGTGGGACGGATACGGGCGTGGTCACGGAGCGAGCCGTGGCGGGTAGTGCCCGCGGGCGCGGCGATCCTGTTGGTCCTCGTGCAGATCGCCTATCCGCTCAGCGGAGGGGACGCGCGAGACCGGATCACTGTCGCGGTGGTGGTGTTGTCGGCGGCGACGGCGCTGCTCCATGCGTGGACCACTCGTGGAGGGGGCTGGGCCCTCGGGTTCTTCGCGGTGGTGTCCGGGGTCGGGCTGGGCGCCGAGATGGTGGGGACCGCCACGGGATTTCCGTTCGGGGCCTATACCTACGCGGTGGATCGGCTCGGGCCCGCGGTCGCCGAGGTTCCGCTGGTGATCCCGTTGGCCTGGACCGGTGGGTTGTATCCGATCTGGGTCGTCGCGGGACTGCTGACGGGTTCCCCGGTCGGGCGGGCGGGGCTGCTGGTCGTCGGCGCGGTGGGCTGGGACCTCTTCCTCGATCCGCAGATGGTCGCCGACGGGCAGTGGACCTGGGCGGTCACCGACGCCGGACTGCCCGGCCTGCCCCAGATCCCGTACACGAACTACCTCGGCTGGGCCCTGGTCGCCGCTGTGATGGCGCTGCTGCTGACCGTACTCGACCGGGTCCTCGCCCCCGCCCACGATCGAACAGTGGCCGTGCCGGTCGCCGTCTTCGGGTGGACCTGGCTCGGCTCCACCCTCGCCCACGCGGTCTTCCTCGGCCTTCCCGCCTCCGCCGCTTGGGGTTTCACCGGACTCGGCCTCCTCGGCATCCCCCTTCTCCTGCGGGCACGTCGGCGCGCGACACGAGCGGATGACCCGAGATCACGCGGGTGAATCGCCTGTTCGACGTGGGTCGCTGTGCGCAGGTGGGCCCGTCGGGTGGGTTCTCGGGCCGGGGCCTGGCACGATGTCAACGTGCAGCCGAGTCCCGTCGCCGACATGCCCTGTCCCTCCTCGCGTCGCCGCGCGCCCGGGCGGCGGGTCGCGGCCGTCGTCGTGGTGTTGGCGCTGCTGGTTCCCGCGCTGACCGGGTGTCTGCGGGTACAGGTATCGATGGGCGTGTCGTCCAACGATCGGGTGTCGGGGCGGATCGTGGCCGCCGTGGTGCCGACCGGTCCCGAGGACAAGGGCCCACAACTGACGGCGCCCGGCCAGCTGGCGGCCAAGGTGCGGATCGAGGAGTACAACCAGGACGGCTACCTGGGCACCCAGGTGTTCTTCGACGATCTGTCCTTCGGTGAGGTCGGCCAGCTCGGCAGCCTGTCGGACCAGACCCAGGGCATGTTCACCCTCGAGTTCCAGCGTTCGGGCGATCTGGTGAGCCTGACCGGGCGCGTCGACCTGGAGTCGGTGCCGCCCAACGGGTCCGACGTGCAGTTCTCCATCGCGTTCCCGGCCCGCGTCGCCACCACCAACGGCACCCGCGAGGGTGACAACACCGTGCTGTGGAAGCTGCCCGCCGGAGAGACCTCGACCCTGCGCGCCCAGGTCAAGTACGCCGACCCGAACACCCGCTCGTTCGCGGGCTGGGCGGGCATCGTCGGCGGGATCACCCTGGCGGTGGCCGCACTGGTCGCCGGTATGGCCTTCCGAGACCGCAATCCCGGTCCGCCGAACGCGCCGCGCGGCGGGTTCTCCCCCTCGGAGATGTGGCGCGAGATCACCAGTCGCAGGCTGGGCCGCTGACATGCGTGCGGCCGGGCGCTACCTGACCTGGGCGGGCACCGGTCTGGCCGCGCTCGGCGCGGCCACCGCCGCCTACAACCTGGCCACCCTGCGCACCCTGCCGCGTCAGGTGTCCGGCGTGATCGAACCGGTCACCGTGTGCGTCCCCGCCCGCGACGAAGCCGACCGGCTGCCCGACCTCATCGCCGACCTGCGCGCCCAGACCGGGGTGCCGCGCCTGCGTGTGCTGATCCTCGACGACGCCTCCACCGACGGCACCTACGAGGCCGCCCTGGCCGCGATCGGCGGCGACGACCGCTTCACCGTGCTGCGCTCGGCCGCCCACCCGGCCCCCGGCTGGACCGGCAAGGCCGCGGCCTGTGCCCGACTGGCCGCCCGAACCGACGACGCGGCACTGGTTTTCATCGATGCCGATGTGCGGCTGACCCCGCAGGCGGTCGCCGCGGCCGTCACCGAACTGCGCAAACGCGAGGCCGGGATGGTGTCAGCGTGGCCGGTGCAGGTGACGGGCTCGGTCACCGAATCCCTGGTCCAACCGCTGCTGGCCTGGTCGTGGGCCTCGACCCTGCCGCTGGGCCCGGCCAATCACAGCCTGCGCCCGTCCACCGCGGTGGCGTGTGGGCAGTTCCTCGCCGTCGACGCCGAGGCCTACCGCGCCGCCGGTGGGCACGGCGCGGTCGCGGCCAGCGCCACCGAGGATCTCGACCTGGCCAGGGCCGTACGCCGGGCCGGTCACCGCACCGCGCTGGTCACCGCGAGTCACGCGGCCCGCACCCGGATGTACACCGGTGCCACGGAACTCACCGACGGCTACACCCGCTGGCTGTGGTCGGCTTATGGCGGCCGCCTCGACACCGGCGCGGCCGTCGGCCTGTTCGTCGCCCTCGCCTACTGGATTCCCCCACTGGCCGCGGTGCTCGGTCGCGGGCGCACCCGCCGCGCCGGTCTGCTCGGCTACCTCGCGGCTGTCACCAGCCGACTGCTCGCCCGCGCCACCGAGACCCGCCACCGGCCGACCCACGCCGACCTCGCCTCGGCCCTGGCCCACCCCGTCGGCGTCGGCCACTACCTCGCCCTCTGGGCACGCTCCCACCACCGCTACCGCACGGGCCGGCTCCGCTGGAAGCAACGCCCCCTGGTCACCCCCGACCGCCGCAGCGCCAAACACGCCTGACTCGCGCATTCGCCGTAGCGGGGTGCCCGTACTCCCCCACGCTCGACCGGATCATCGATCACCCGGCACCGGTGGCGGCGCTTCTCGGCCGATGCTCACCTGAACCCGGTGATCACCTGACCGACTCGCGGGAGTCAGGGGACCTCGGTGATGCCGATGGTCGGGAAGAAGAAGCAGGAGCGGCCCGCGTTGTCGGCGGTGCCGAAGACGGCGGCGAGGACGGTGCCGCGACCGGTGTCGACGGGAACCGCGCGGACACCGCCGACCGGGATGGCGGCGAAGAGGAAGTCGCGGATGGCGGCCTCGGCGAGCGGGCGCAGTTCCACGGGGACCTCGGGCGGGACCATGGCGCCGACGATGTCGGCGATCGGGCCCATCGAGGCCATCCCGCCGCGGCCGCTGCTGAGGTTGAGCCAGGCCACCTGCATACCCGCCGTCTCGGTGGCGGGGGTGTCGGGCGCGAGTCCGTAGGGCAGGAAGGTGAACAGGGTCTGCCCTGATTTCACCGCGGTGAGGTCGAGACCGGCGATCGGCAGGGTGTTGGTCGGCCACGGACCGGGCACCGCGCCCGCGACGGCGGGGACGATGCCGAGTCCGTCACCGGAGCAGTTCAGCGCGGCTGTGGGGTACAGGAACGGCTCGATGCCCAGCGCCTTCAGCGTCTCGACCACGGTGTGGTAGGCGGCGAGCAGGTCGCCGGGCCCGGCGGTGGGGGTGGCCGGCGAGTCCCTGGTGACAGCGGGTGTCGTCGCCGCGGCGGCGGGCTCCGCGGCGGCGGGCGGCACGGCCAGCACCAGCGCGGCGGCGCAGGCCGTCAGCGAGGTCAGTGCGGTGGAACGACGCGACACGATCACGGCGCAACTCCTCATCATCGACACTCAGAAGGCCGACGGTACTCCGGGGATTCGCGGATCCGGGCGATGAACACGGCGTGGCGGGCCGACATGTTCGGCCCGCTCGACCGCGTCTCACCCGGAGTGACCGCACAGGGAAAGCCTCGACGCGGACGTCACCGAATCCGGTGGCCGAAGCGACCGCGATCTGATTACGCGCTGATGGGGGCGGCGGTGACGCCGTAACCGAGGTTGGTGAGGACTTCGCTGGTGGCCTTGGCGAAGTTGAGGGTGATGAAGTGCAGGCAGGGAGCGCCCTCGTCGATGAGGCGCTGGGCCATCTCGGTGGCGATCTGGATGCCTTCGGCACGGACTGCCGCGCGGTCTTCTTCCGGGGCGGTGCCCGCGGCCTTCTCCAGCCGGGTCATCACCGATTTCGGCAGGGTGCGCCCGCAGAGTTCCTCGGCGCGCTGGACGGTGCGCAGGGAGGTGATGGGCATGAGTTCGGGGATGATCGGCTTGGCGCCCTCGATCGGGTCCATGGCGACGACGCGATCCCGCAGGCGCAGGTAGTGCTCGACGTCGAAGAACATCTGGGTGATCGAATACTCCGCGCCCGCACGCAGTTTCGCGGCGAGGTGGAGGGTGTCGTGGTCGAGGTCGGGTGAGCGGTGGTGGCCCTGGGGGAACGAGGCCACGCCGACGTGGAAATCGCCGAGGTCGCGGACGATGCGGACCAGTTCCTCGGCGTATTCGACGCCGCTGGGGTGCTTGTGCCACTCGCCGAGGGGGTCGCCCGGCGGGTCGCCGCGCAGGACCAGCAGGTTACGGATCCCGGAGTCGGCGTAGGAGCCGACCAGGGAACGCAGTTCGGCGATGCTGTGGCCGACCGCGGTGAGGTGGGCGACCGGGAGCAAGGTGGTCTCGGTGGCGAGTTCGCCGGTGATCCGGACGGTGCGGTCGCTGGTGGATCCGCCCGCACCGTAGGTCATCGAGACGAAGGCGGGATGCATCCGTTCGAACTGGCGCACCGCGCGCCACAATCTGGCCTCGCCGGCCGCGTCGCGGGGCGGATTGAATTCGACCGAGAACGGCACGCCACTGCCGGAATGGGTGCGCAGACTCTGCACCACCGACGGGGTGCGCGAGACGATCTGCCGGGCCGAGGCGGGGCGATCAGGGGTCGAGCGTCCCCGTCCGTTGTCGAAATCCACCGGTCCAGTGTAGTGGTGCACTCGAACACCCTGACGCCGCCTTCCTGCGGAGCACCGGCCGTCGACGCCACGGATGTGGGGTCGGTCGCACCGGCCACGTGCGGAGACTTCGCCGGCGACCGGCCCGCGTATCCTGCGACGGAAGGCCGGTGACCGCACCGCCGAGTGCGACCGGTGCACCCCGTTCGTCCACTTCGCCCACCCTGGAGGCCGCCCTGTCCGCCGGAATCGGTACCCCACTGTCGCGGCCCCGCATCGGGCCACCGGCCTCGGTCGAGGTCACCACGCTCACCCCCGGCACCCCGGCCTTCGCCGGCGCCGTGGAGGGCGTGCTCGCCGCGTTCTTCGCCACGCGCCGTGAGATCGTGGACCCGCTCGGGCCGGTGTTCATCGACGCGGCCGAGGCGCTCGAGCAGTTCGTCCTGCGCGGGGGGAAGCGGACCAGGCCGGGATTCGCGTGGACCGGCTGGGTGGGCGCCGGTGGCGATCCGGCCGGACCCGACGCGGCGGCCGTGCTCACCGCCTGTTCGGCGCTCGAACTCGTGCAGGCCTGCGCGCTGGTGCACGACGACATCATCGATTCCTCGCGGACCCGGCGCGGGTTCCCGACCGTGCACGTCGACTTCGAGGATCGCCACGGCGCGGCGGGCTGGCCCGGTGACGGTGCCGCCTACGGGTCGGCGGTCGCCATCCTGATCGGCGATCTGGCGCTGGCCTGGGCCGACGACCTGGTCAACGAGGCCGGACTCGCGCCCGACGCGCACGCCAGGTTCGCGCGGGTGTGGGCGCGGATGCGCACCGAGGTGCTCGGCGGTCAGCTGCTCGACATCAACGGAGAGGCCGGGGGTGACGAATCGGTCGAGGCGGCCCTGCGGATCAACCGGTACAAAACCGCCGCCTACACGATCGAACGCCCGCTGCATCTGGGCGCGGCGCTGGCCGGCGCCGACGACGCGCTGGTGGCGGCCCTGCGGACCTACGGCACCGACGTGGGTATCGCCTTCCAGCTCCGCGACGACCTGCTCGGCGTATTCGGCGACCCGGCCGTCACCGGCAAGCCCTCCGGCGACGACCTGCGCGAGGGCAAGCGCACCGTGCTGATCGCCGAGGCCCTGCGCCGGGCCGACCCGGCGGCGGCCGAGGCGCTGCGCACCGGACTCGGCACCGAGCTCGACGACGAGGCCGTCGACCGGCTGCGCGCGCTGCTCACCGACCTCGGCGCGGTGGCCGAGGTGGAGCGGCGGATCACCGAGCTCACCGACACCGGCCTCGCCGCGGTCGCCACGAGCACCGCCACGCCGGTCGCCAAACAGCTGTTGCAGGCCATGGCCTTGGCCGCTACCCGTCGAGCTGCCTGAGGACATCATGAGAAGTGTTGTGGGACAGACGAACCATGTCGTCGTGATCGGGGCCGGGCTCGCCGGACTCGCGGCCGCGCTGCATCTGCGCGGCGCGGGTCGCGAGGTGACCGTGCTCGAACGCGCCGATCATCCCGGCGGCCGGGTGGGTCGCTACCGGTTCGACGACTACGACATCGACAGCGGCGCCACGGTGCTCACGATGCCGGAACTGATCGATGAGGCGCTCGCCGCCGTCGGCCGGACCCGCGACGACGTCTCGCTGCGCATCCACCGCCTCGCGCCCGCCTATCACGCGCGCTTCGCCGACGGCTCCGACATCCGCGTCTTCGACGACGCCGACACCATGGCCGCCGAGGTCGACCGGGCCTGCGGACCGGCCGAGGCTCGCGGCTATCGGCGGCTGCGTGACTGGCTCGACCGGATCTACGCGGCCGAGTTCGACGACTTCATGGACGCCAATTTCGATTCACCGCTCGACATGGTGCGCACCCGGCGCTCGCGCACCGCGCTGACCGCGCTGGCCCGGCTCGGCGGGTTCGGCAGGCTCGGGCCGCGCGTCCGGTCCTATGTGGGCGACGAGCGGCTGACCAGGCTTTTCACCTTCCAGGCCCTGTACGCGGGGATGGCGCCGGACCGGGCGCTGGCGCTCTACGGCGCGATCCCGAACATGGACACCTGCCAGGGCGTCTATTTCCCCGAGGGGGGAATGCGGGCGATCACCACCGCGCTGGCGGAGGCGTTCACGGCGGCCGGCGGACAGCTCGTGCTCGGCGCCGAGGTCGACCGGATCGTCTATTCGCGCGGAGTCCAGCGCACGCCTGACCGCACCGACGCGAACCCGAGCCGCGAGGCCGATGCCAGGGTGCGCGGCCGGCGTGCGGAAGCGGTCCGCACCACCGACGGGCGCGACTTCCCGTGCGATGCCGTGGTCCTCACCGCCGACCTGGGTTCGCTCCCCCGGTTCGGCCTGCGCGCACGGCGCGGGCTGCGAGCCTCACCGTCGGCTGTCGTCGCGCACGGCACCATCCCCGCCGCGATCGCCGCACGGTGGCCCGTGCAGGCGCATCACACCATCGATTTCGGGGCAGCCTGGGCGCAGACCTTCGCCGAGATCGCCGCGCGGCCGGGTCGCGGGCGTTTGATGAGCGACCCGTCGCTGCTGCTGACCCGGCCCGCGCTCACCGACCCCGGCCAGTTCGTCGACCGGGCGCAGGGCCGCTTCGAACCGTTCTCGGTACTCGCACCGTGCCCCAATCTGACCGCCGCCCCACTCGACTGGGACCGACTCGGACCGGCTTACCTCAACGAGCTGCTCACCGTGCTCGAGCAGCGCGGATACACCGGAATCACTGAGCACTTCACGGTCGATCACCTCGACACACCGGCCACCTGGGCCGCCCAGGGCATGATCGCGGGCACACCGTTCTCGGTGGCGCATCTGTTCCGGCAGACCGGGCCGTTCCGGTCACGCAATCTGCCAAGGGGCATGGACAACGTCGTTCTCGCAGGTTGCGGCACGACTCCGGGGGTGGGTGTGCCCACCACGCTGCTGTCGGGCAAGCTGGCGGCTGCGCGAATCACCGGCGACCGGACGCGCAGCCGGACCGACCACCGGGTTAGTGTTCCAACGTGAAGCCGTAAACTGACGGCCGACTTATCAGCTCGCGGTTGCGACCGCCGACCATCCGGGGGGACCGACCGACAATGCCGCCCCCCGAGACGACCGTAGGCCCCATGGACACCACGCGCACCCTCGAGCCGCAGCGCCACATGCCCTCCGGGTCCGATCCCGGCGTCCGGTCACGGCTACGGATCGCGAGCGACTTCGCCCGCAGCCCCGAGGGCCACGCGGCCGTGCTGGGCTTCTTCGGCGCGATCATGATCACCGTCGGCGGCTTCGGCGCCGGTGCGGTCCGCAAGCACGACCCGCTACTGGAGGCGCTGCACCTGTCGTGGCTGCGCTTCGGCCACGGCTACGCGCTCTCGACGATCACCATCTGGATCGGCGTCCTGCTGATGATCACCGCGTGGGTCCGCCTCGGGCGCACCACCATCGGCAAGAACGGCTCGCAGGTCACCCTGAACGAGCTCCGCGCGATCGTCGCCATCTGGACCACCCCCCTGCTTTTCGCGGCGCCCATGTTCAGCCGCGACGTGTACTCCTACCTCGCCCAGGGCGCGCTGCTACGCGACGGCTTCGACCCCTACCAGGTGGGACCGGTCGCCAATCCCGGCACGCTGCTGGACAACGTGAGCTCGGTCTGGACCACCACCACCGCGCCCTACGGTCCGATGTTCCTGCTCATCGGCCGCGCCGTCACCATGATCACCGGCGACAACATCATCGCGGGCACCATCGCCCTGCGCTTCGTGATGCTGCCCGGCTTGGCCCTGATGATGTGGGCGGTGCCGTATCTGACCAAGCACCTCGGCGGCAAGCCGACGGTCGCGCTGTGGCTCGCGGTGCTCAACCCGCTGGTGCTGATCCATCTCATCGGCGGCGTGCACAACGAGCTGCTGATGGTCGGGCTCATGTGCGCGGGCATCGCGCTCGTCTTGGAACGCCATCACGTGGCGGGCATCGTCGTGGTCGCCATCGGCGTCGCGATCAAGGCGACCGCGGGCGTCGCGCTGCCGTTCCTGGTGTGGATCTGGATTCTGCACGAGAAGGAACGCCGCGCCGCCAAACGCGGTGTCACCAATGAACTCGACGACCGCAAGCATCCCGATGCTGCCCGGCCCTCGGCGGACATGCCGCATCCACTGTTCGTGTTCGCCAAGATCGCCGGGATCGGCTTCGGTGTGTTCGTGGCGGTGTTCGGCGCGGCATCGGTGATCGCGGGAGTCGGCTTCGGCTGGGTCACCGCGCTGCAGGGCTCGAACAAGATCATCAACTGGCTCTCGCTGCCGACGATCCTCGCGCACATGGTCACCTGGGTGACCCCGCTCGATTTGGACTCGGTGCTGTGGGTGACCCGCAAGCTGTGCCAGGTCGCGCTGGTCGTACTGCTCGTGGCGACCTGGTGGCGGTTCCGCCACAGCGAGCGCGAGGCCGTGATGGGCATCGTCATCGCCTTCGTCGCGATCGTGCTGCTCTCCCCCGCCGCGCTGCCCTGGTACTACTCGTGGCCGTTGGCGCTGGCCGCCGGGTTCGCGCTCTCGACCACGACCCTGATGTGGCTGGTCGGACTGTGCACCTGGTTGATGCTGGTGTTCCAGCCCGACGGCTCGATCGGGCTGTACAACTTCTGGCACGTCGCGCTCGCGACCTTCGCCGCCATCGTGGCTGCGCTGTCGCTGCGTACCGTCGACCCGCTGCACCTGCGTTCCGCGAGTTCGAAGCCCGACCTCAGGGAACCGGCGCCCGCCGTCCGGGCATGAGCGATCGCGTTCATCTCGACGGGGGCAGGCGCCGAGACGTCGACATCGCTCCAGGCAACCTGAGCGAGGCGTACGCGCGCTGTCGCCGGATCACCGCCGAACACGGACGCACCTACTACCTGGCGGCCACGCTGCTGTCCGCGCCACGCCGCCAGGCCGTGCACGCGCTGTACGCCTTCGCCCGGATGGTCGACGACATCGTCGATCACGCGAACGACCCCGCCCAGGGCCTCGCCGGGCACCCGACTGGCCTCGGTCGGCACCGCAGCACTCCGCATGGCACTGCCGACTCCGCCTTTTCGGTGGTGCGGCAGCTCGACGTGATCGAGCGACAGCTGCGCGACGCGCTCGACCACGGCGTCATCGACGGCGACCCACGCACCCTGCCGATCCTCGCCGCGGCCGTCGACACCATCACCCGCTACGAGATCGATCACCACCACTTCTGGACGTTCCTCGACGCCATGCGCATGGACGTCCCCGGCACCGCCACCCATCGCACCCGCTACGCCACCATGGCCGAGCTGCGCGAATACATGCGTGGGTCCGCTGCCGCCATCGGCCTGCAGCTGCTGCCCGTCCTCGGCACCGTCGTCCCGGTCGCCGAGGCCGAACCGGCCGCGGCGGCGCTCGGCGAAGCCTTCCAGCTCACCAACTTCCTGCGCGATGTCGCCGAGGATCTCGACCGCGACCGCATCTACCTGCCCACCGAGGAACTGGCCGCATTCGGTGTCGACGAAGCGCACCTGCGCGAAGCCCGCCGCACCGGCCACACCGACGCACCCCTGCGCCGCGCCCTGGCCCACCTGATCGCGATCAACCGCGACATCTACCGCCGCGCCACCCCCGGCATCGACCTGCTCGACCCCCGGGTCCGCCCCGCGATCAGCACCGCCCGCATCCTCTACGCCGAGATCCTCGACCGCATCGAAGCCGCCGAATACCAGGTCTTCGCCGCCAGAGCCCGCGTCCCCCGCCGCCGCCGAATCCTGGTCGCCACCAAGGGCTTCGCCACCGCGACCCGGCGCCGCTGACCGCAACGGCCCGCGTTCTCGCCATCGCGAGCGGTGCCGGTCAGCGCGTTGCGGGAGGCCGCGCCGGACTTCGAACCGAGATCAGAAGGGTTCGGCGGCGGCGCGGCGGACGACTTCGCGGGCCAGATCGCCGTGCAGGGCGTCGACGGGGCGGCCGGGGAGGGAGTCGTCGGGGGTGTAGATCCAGCGCAGGATCTCCTCGTCGCTGTACTTGCCGTCGCGCATCACCGTGATCAGGCCGGGCAGCATGCGGACGATCTCGTCGTTGTCGTCGAAGAAGCGCGAGGGGATGCCCGCGACGCCGTTGCGGCGGATCGCGATGAGCTGATGGTCACGCAGGAGTTGGTGCACCGCGGTGACCGGGACACCGAGGATTTCGGCGGCCTCGGGAAGCGAGACGATGGTTTCGGTGTCGGGCAGCACATCGTCGCTGCAGGGGAAGGCACTCACCCACACAACGGTAATACGTGGGTACCGGCGAGCAGTGGCTGGCCTGCACGGGTCGCCCGGTTACGATCGTGGGGGCCGCACACCGTGGCCTGTTTGTCGTACGCCGGAGGACGCACTTGATCGGCCAGATGCTGGAAGGGCGCTATCGCATCGATGCGCCGATCGCCCGCGGCGGAATGTCGATGGTGTTCCGCGGAACCGACACCCGTCTCGACCGCCCGGTGGCGATCAAGGTGATGGATCCGAAGTTCGCCGGTGACCCGCAGTTTCTCACCCGCTTCGAGTTCGAGGCGCGCGCGGTGGCCAAGCTCAAGCACCCCTCGCTGGTCGCGGTGTACGACCAGGGCATCGACGGGGAATACCCGTTCCTGATCATGGAACTGGTCGAAGGTGGCACGCTGCGCGAACTGCTGCGTGAACGCGGACCGATGCCCCCGCACGCCGTGCGCGCGGTGGCCGAGCCGGTGCTGCGCGCGATCGGTACCGCCCACGACGCGGGCCTGGTGCACCGCGACGTCAAACCGGAGAATGTGCTGATCTCCGACGCGGGCGAGGTGAAAATCGCCGACTTCGGTCTGGTGCGCGCCGTCGCCGCCGCCAACACCACCTCCGCCAGCGTGATCCTCGGCACCGCCGCCTACCTCTCGCCCGAACAGGTCACCACCGGCACCGCCGACGCGCGCAGCGATGTGTACTCCTTCGGCTTGCTGATCTTCGAGTTGCTCACCGGCCGGGTGCCGTTCACCGGCGACAACTCGCTGTCGGTGGCCTATCAGCGGGTCGAGAACGATGTGCCGCCGCCGAGCCAGTTCATCGGCGGCGTGCCGCCCGAGTTCGACGAACTGGTCGCCACGGCCACCTCCCGCGACCCGGCGCAACGCTTCGCCGACGCCCACCAGATGGCCGCGGAACTGCAGTCGATCGCGATGGCGCTGAACCTGCCGCCCTATCGTGTTCCCGCGCCACGCGATTCGGCCGAGCATCTCAGCGAGAGCTACCACACCGGGGACGCGCATCATCCCGGCGAGCGCCCCGCCACCCCGAATCCGGCGTTCGCGCCACCGATTCCGGCGCCGGACCGGCAACCGCAGCACACCAGGGTGGTGACCGCGCCGCGCCCGCGCGCCGAGGAGTACACGTCCTCACACTCCCCAGCGCCACTGTCGAATCCGTTCGTGGCCGAGGACAATCGTTCCCGCCGCACTGGATTGATGTGGGTCGGCATCGTCACCGCGCTGACCCTGCTGGTCGGGATCGGCGGCTGGTGGCTCGGCGTCGGCCGCTACACCGCCGTGCCCCCGATCGCCGGGATGGATTCCGAGCGCGCGGTCGCCGTGCTGCAGGAGGCGGGTTTCGAGACCGAGCTACGGCAGAAGGCCTCCGACACGATCCCTGTCGGCGGCGTGGTGGGCACCGATCCCTCGGCCGGATCGCGGGTCACCAAGAGTTCCACCGTCGCGGTGCTGATCTCCAACGGCAAGCCGCGGGTGCCCGATATCAACCCCGGCGACCAGATCAGCGAGGTCAACCAGGCGATCCGTGACGCCGGCCTGCAGCCGATCGACAGCGGCGAGGCGCCGAGCACCGCGCCGAAGGGCTCGCTGGCCAGGGTAGAGCCCGCGCCCGGCACCGTCCTGCCGATGGGCGCGCAGGTGAAGGTGTATCGCAGTAAGGGCTCGCAGCCGGTCAACGTGCCGGATGTGCGCGGCATGAGCACCGAGGACGCGGCGGCCGCGCTGGCCGGCGCCGGGCTCGTCGTGCGCGACACCAGGGTGCAGTTCGACAAGGGCGTGGAGGGCGACAAGGCCATCGGCACCGATCCGGCGGTCGGCGCCACCCTGCAGTCGGGTGACAGCGTGACGCTGATCGTGTCGAACGCGGTGAAGGTGCCCAATGTGATGGGCCAGTCCGTGGGCAATGCCCGCTCCAAGCTGCAGCAGCTGGGCCTGCAGGTGGAGGTCAAGTCGATCACCGACTCCAACAGTTCGCTGGTGATCGGCCAGGTACCCGGGATCAGCTCCAATGTGGAGGCGGGCAGCACGGTCACCCTCACCGCCCTCCCCTGATGCGATTTCTCGTTCGAGGGTTGACAACATACAACCACCTGGTTGTACATTAGAAGGGTGAACGACACCGACGAGGACGCGGCAGACGCCCTGTTCCACGCCCTCGCCGACCGCACCCGGCGCGACATCGTGCGCCGGGTGCTGGCCGGGGAGCATTCGGTGTCGGCACTGGCGGAGAACTACGACATGAGCTTCGCCGCCGTCCAGAAGCACGTGGCCGTGCTGGAACGGGCCGGGCTACTGACCAAGCGACGCCAGGGCAGGGAACAACTGGCCAGTGGTGACGTCGCCGCGGTCCGCGCGGTCGCCGGCATGCTCGCGGAACTGGAACAGATCTGGCGCGGCCGGATCGGCCGCATCGACGACCTCATAGCGATCAACCCTCACCCGGAGGTATGAATCATGCCCGTCACCAACGTCACCCACGATCTCGACACCCGCACCCTCACGCTGACCGCCGAATTCGCGGCCCCGCGCGAGCGGATCTGGCAGGTCTACGCCGACCCGCGCCAGCTGGAGAAGATCTGGGGCCCGCCCACCTACCCCGCGACCGTGGTCGAGCACTCGCTCACCCCCGGTGGCCGGGTCACCTACTACATGACCAGCCCCGAAGGCGAGAAGTACCCCGGGTACTGGGAGATCGTCTCCGTCGACGAGCCGAACGGGTTCGTGTTCCGGGACGGCTTCGCCGACGAGAACTACAACCCGGTCGAGTCGATGCCCGTCGCCACCAACACCTACACCTTCGAAGAACGCGACGGCCACACGATCGCCACCTACGTGGGCATCTACGACAGCGCCGAGGGCCTGCAGAAGGTGCTCGACATGGGCGTGGTCGAAGGCGCGACCGGCGCGATCAACCAGATCGACGACCTGGTGTCTGTTTGAGCGCTGGCGCGCTCGAGTCGCGGCCCCTGGGGGTCGCCGGTCAGCGCTCGAGACTCGCGCCTGCGGCGCATGCGCTTCGAGCGCTGACCGGCGACCCGGCCGCGACCGGCCACTGCGTGGCCGCCGCTCCTCGGGGTCGCGGGTGCGCGGCCGGGTTGTCGGAGCTCTGACTCAGCGCAACATCTCGGCGACGAGGAACGACAGTTCCAGGGACTGCTGGGTGTTGAGGCGGGGGTCGCAGGCCGTCTCGTAGCGGTCCTCGAGGTCCAGGTCGGAGATGTCCTGGGCGCCGCCGAGGCATTCGGTGACGTTCTCGCCGGTCAACTCGATGTGCATACCGCCGGGGTGGGTGCCCAGGGAGTGGTGGACCTCGAAGAAACCCTGCACCTCGTCGACGATGCGGTCGAAGTGGCGGGTCTTGAAACCGGTGGATGACTCGTGGGTGTTGCCGTGCATGGGGTCGCACTGCCAGATCACCTGGTGGCCGGTGGCCTGTACCTTCTCGATGATCGGCGGCAGCACGTCGCGCACCTTGCCGTTGCCCATCCGGGCGACCAGGGTCAACCGGCCCGGCTCGTTGTTCGGATCGAGCCGCTCGACGTACTCCACGGCCTGTTCGGGCGTGGTGGTCGGGCCGATCTTGAGACCGATCGGGTTGGCCAGCAGCTCGGCCAGCGCGATGTGCGCGCCGTCGAGCTGACGGGTGCGCTCGCCGATCCACAGGAAGTGCGCCGAGAGGTCGTAGAGCAGAGGCTCGCCGGTCTCGGACTCGCTCAGGCGCAGCATGGCGCGCTCGTAGTCGAGGACCAGGGCCTCGTGCGAGGCGTAGATCCGGGCCGACTGCAGGCTCGGGTCGTTGACCCGGCAGGCCGTCATGAACCGCAGGCCGCGGTCGATCTCCTCGGCGAGTGCCTCGTAGCGGGCGCCCGCGGGCGACTGGGCCACGAAATCGCGGTTCCAGTCGTGCACCTTGTGCAGATCGGCCATGCCGGCGCTGGTGAGCGCGCGAACCAGGTTCATCGCGGCGCTGGCATTGGCGTAGGCACGGACCAGGCGTGAGGGATCGTGGCGGCGCACCGACTCCTCGGCGACGAGGGAGTTGATCATGTCGCCGCGGTAGGACTTCAGGCCGAGGGCGTCGATGTCGGACGAGCGCGGCTTGGCGTACTGGCCCGCGATCCTGGCCACCTTCACCACCGGCATGCTCGCGCCATAGGTGAGCACCACGGCCATCTGCAGCAGGGTGCGGATGTTGCCGCGAATGTGCGGTTCGGTGTTGTCGGCGAAGGTCTCCGCGCAGTCACCACCTTGCATGAGGAACGCCTCGCCACGCGCCACCTGCGCCAGCTGGGTCTTGAGGTCCTCGACCTCGGCGGGCAGACAGATCGGCGGTACGCTCTCGAGCACGGTGCGCATGGTCGCGGCCTCGTCGGCGTCCCAGGAGGGCTGCTGCAGGGCGGGCCGGGCCAGGGCCGCGTCGAGCCGGGTACGCAGCTCGGTGGGCAGCGGCGGCAGTTCCGGCAGGCGGTCAATCGGTACGTCGACGGTCCAGGTCACCAGCTAAGAATACGGACCCGAGGCAACGGGCGGATATCCGGCGTGCCGCCCGGCCCCGGTCGCGTACCGGCGACCCTGTGCGCACCGCGCGCGCGAGGCGCGCATAGGGTTCCACCAACACACTGTGGGCCCGCTGGCCGGTGCCGTCCTCCCGGGCGAGCACGGCCGCCCACCTGCACGAAGAGGCGATCTCCCTGCGATATTTCTACGACTCGGAATTCATCGAGGACGGCGTCACCATCGACCTGGTCTCGATCGGCGTCGTCTGTGAGGACGGGCGCGAGTACTACGCGGTGTCCACCGAATTCGATGCCGGGCGCGCCGGTCCCTGGGTCCGCAAGCACGTGCTGCCGAAGTTGCCGCCCGCGGGATCGTCGCTGTATCGCACCAGGGAGCAGATCCGCGACGACCTGTTCAAGTTCTTCCTGCCGCGGCCCAGCGTGCAGCCGGAGCTGTGGGCCTGGGTCTCCGCCTACGACCATGTCGCGCTGTGCCAACTGTGGGGTGACATGACCGCGCTGCCCAAGGGCATGCCGCGCTATACCAACGAGCTGCGCCAGCACTGGGTCGCGCACGGCAGCCCCGACCTGCCGCCGATCCCCGGCGACGCCCATGACGCGCTGGCCGACGCCCGGCACAACCTGGCCAAGTTCGAGGCCATCGAGTCCTACCGGCGTACTCCCCGCCTCTGAGCGGTCACCGACAGGCGAAGGCCCCGAGTCGAATTCGACTCGGGGCCTTGCTGCGTCGGGACGCGCGGTCAGTGACCGTTCGGCTCGCTGCGATTGGCGATCGCCTGCTGTTCGGCGAGTACGCCGAGCATCCGATGCTCCTCGTTCTCCTCGACCTCGGCCCAGGCCTCGGCCTCGGACTTGGGATCGGGCGTCAGGAAGCTGCCGGTGCCCGGCTTGCCCGCCGAACCCAGCTTGTTCATCTTCTTGGGTACCGGGGCGCCCTGGTACTCCAGCGGGATCGGGTGACCGTGCGAGTCGACCGGGCCCAGCGGCTGGTGCACCTCGATGTACTCACCGTGCGGCAGTCGCTTGATCACACCGGTCTCGATGCCGTGCTCGAGCACCGCCCGGTCACTGCGCTGCAGGCCGATGCAGAACCGGTAGGCGATGAAGTACGCCAGCGGCGGGCCGAGCAGCACGCCGATACGACCGATCCAGGTCGTCGCGTTCAGCGAGATGTCGAACTTGAACGCGATGATGTCGTTGATGCACGACAGGGTCAGGATCACGTAGAACGTGATGGCCATGGCGCCGATCGCGGTACGCACCGGCACGTCGCGCGGACGCTGCAGCAGGTTGTGATGCGCGGTGGTGTCACCGGTGAGGCGCTTCTCGATCCATGGGTAGGCGATCAGCAGCGTGAACACCAGGCCCATCACCAGCGCGACCCAGAACGCCGCCGGGATCGTGTACCGACCCAGGTAGAGCTCCCAGGCGGGCATCAGGCGCGCCATACCATCGGTCCACATCATGTAGAAGTCGGGCTGTGAACCCGCCGACACCTGTGAGGGGTTGTACGGACCGAGGTTCCACACCGGGTTGATCTGCAGGACACCACCCATGATGCCGACGATGCCCAGGGTGAACGCGAAGAACGCGCCCTGGTCGGCGGCGAACACCGGGATGATGCGCGCGCCGACGACGTTGTGCTCGGTGCGGGCCGGTCCGGGGAACTGAGTGTGCTTCTGGTACCAGACCAGCGCGACGTGCGCGCCGATCAGCGCCAGGATGATGCCGGGCAGCAACAGCACGTGCGCGATGTAGAGGCGCGGGATGATGATGTCGCCGGGGAAATCACCGTTGAAGATCAGCCAGTGCATCCAGGTACCGACGACCGGGATACCGATCGTGATACCGGAGAACGCGGCGCGCAGACCGGTACCCGAGAGCAGGTCGTCGGGCAGCGAGTAGCCGAAGAAGCCCTCGAACATGGCCAGGATCAGCAGCAACGAGCCGATCACCCAGTTCGCCTCACGCGGCTTGCGGAACGCGCCGGTGAAGAAGATGCGGAACAGGTGGATGATGATCGACGCCGCGAACAGCAGCGCCGCCCAGTGGTGGACCTGGCGGACGAACAGACCGCCGCGCACCTCGAAGGAGATGTTCAGCGTGGTCTCGTAGGCCCTCGACATACCGACACCGCGCAGCGGCTGGTAGGCGCCGTCGTAGACCACGTGGACCAGCGACGGGTCGAAGAACAGTGTCAGGTACACACCCGACAGCAGCAGGATGATGAACGCGTAGAGCGCGATCTCGCCGAGCAGGAACGACCAGTGGGTCGGGAAGACCTTGTTGATCGACCGCTTCATGAACGCGGCGGCGCGATACCGCTCGTCCATCTCATTGGCCTGGCTTGCCACAGCACTCATGAACGACGCTCCCAGAAGGCCGGGCCGAGCGGCTCGATGAAGTCGCCGTTGGCGACCAGGAAGCCCTCGGAGTTGACGGTGATCGGCAGCTGCGGCAGCGCACGGGCGGCGGGACCGAAGATCGGCTTACCCCACTCGGTCGCCAAGAACTGCGACTGGTGGCAGGGACACAGGATCCGGTTGGTCTGCTGCTCGAACAGCGAGGTGGGGCAGCCGAGGTGGGTGCAGATCTTCGAGTAGGCGAAGTAGTCGCCGTAGTTGAAGCTCTCCTGGCCCTTGCGCTTGATCGCCTTCTCGGCGTCGGCGGTCCGCAGGCGGATCAGCATGACGGAGTTGCGGATGCCGCGCAGCGACTGCAGCGTCTCGTGCGAGTCGCCACGCCACTTCTCCTTCCACGGGAACACCGTCTCCATGGCGCCCGCGTCCAGATCCTCGGGGCGCACCAGCACGATGTCCTCGGGGCGACCGGTGTCGCGGCGAAGGTAGATGGTCTCGCCGGGGTAGTCCGGGGTCCAGCCCGAAACCCACAGCGGCGACTTGTCGCCCTTGGCCCACGGGTTCTTGATCATGCCGCCGACGAACACCAGCAGCGCGCCGACACCGAGCACGCCGACACCGGCGCCCGCGGTGCCGAGCATCATCTTGCGACGCCCCAGCGTGGAGGTGTCGAGCGCGTCCTGCAGCTCGGCTGCCAGGGTGCGGCGCTCGACCTCTTCGGACGGGCCGTCGTGACGCTGCTGGATGGAGATCTCGGCGGGGATGAACTTCTTGCGGATCAGCACCATCGCGACGCCGATGACCAGCACCGAGATACCGAAGCTCAGACCGATCAGCGGGGTGAACAGCGAGTAGGCGCCGTGGCCGTCCTGGCCGTTGCCCTTCCACTCCCACGGCCAGAACAGGAAGACGCCGACCAGGGCCACGGCGGCGAGTCCGGAGATGGCGAACCAGAACGTCACCTGACGTTCGGCGCGCTTCTCGGCGCGGGTACCTTCGACCGGCCACCGCTCGCCGCGGTACACGACCTCGACGTCGTCGCGCGCGGTGCCGAGCTCGACCAGCTCGTCGCGCGACATCGCGTCCAGTTCGTCTTCGGTGGGTTCGCGACCCATCTCGCTTCGCTCCTGTCCACTCATGATCGGGATCCAATCCACATCGCCGCGCCGACGGTGGCGGTGATGCCGATGACCCAGATCGCCACGAATTCGGTCGCCGGACCGAAACCGCCGAGATCCCAGCCGCCGGGCGACCGCTCTTCGGCGGAGTTCTTGACGTAGGCGACGATGTCGCGCTTCTCCTCCGGCGAGAGCTGCCGGTCGGAGAACTTGGGCATGTTCTGCGGGCCCGTGGACATCGCGGTGTAGATCTGCTGCTCGTTGGCGGGCTCGAGCGGCGGAGCGAACTTGCCGCCGGAGAGGGCACCACCACGACCGGTGAAGTTGTGGCAGGAGGCGCAGTTCATGCGGAACAGCTCCGAGCCGCGGGCGATGTCGTCGCCGCGCAGCGATTCCTGGGCGATCTCACCGTTGGCGTCCCGGACCACCGAGGGGCCACCGCCGTTGGCGGCGACGTAGGCGCCGAGCGCGTCGGTCTGGTGCGCGTCGAACTTCTCCGGCTTGCGCCAGGCCTGCGCCTCGTTGCGAGCCATCGGCATGCGGCCGGTGGACACCTGGAAGTAGACGGCGGCCTCGCCGACACCGATCAGGCTCGGCCCGCGGTCCAGCACACCCTGCAGGTTGGCACCGTGGCAGGTGATGCAGGAGGTGTCGTAGAGCTGCTTGCCCTCGCGGATCAGCGCGGACTGGTCCTGGTTCGCGGTGGCGACCTGCGGTGTCGGCGTGAGCGCCGCGGCGAGGAAGCCGGCTCCGACCAGACCCATCAGCAACGCGAGACCGCCCGCGAGACGACGGCGGGTGCGACGCTGCTTACGCGTCTTGGCGGCCTGCCCGTTGCCGGGGCCAGCGGGCTCTTGGGCCGACGGGGGAGATGAACTCATCTGTGTCCCTTTGGAGTAGACGGAACCGACTTGTACGAATGCTAGGTGCGCCAGCGCGCTACTTGACGAAGTAGATCGTGGCGAACAGCCCGATCCAGACGATGTCGACGAAGTGCCAGTAGTAGGACACCACGATCGCGGCGGTGGCCTGCGCGGGGGTGAACTTGCTCAGCTTGGTGCGGATGAGCAGGAACACGAACGCGATCAGACCGCCGATCACGTGCAGACCGTGGAAGCCGGTGGTGATGTAGAAGACCGAGCCGTAGGAGCTACCGGCGATCGTGGTCCCGTGGTTGGCCAGGTGGTAGTACTCGTAGGCCTGACCGAGCACGAAGAAGGTACCCATGATCAAGGTGATCGTGTACCAGCGCCGCAGGCCGAACACATCACCGCGTTCGGCGGCGAACACACCCATCTGGCAGGTGAACGAGGACAAGATCAGCACGGTCGTCACCGGCACCGCCAGAGCGAGGTTCAGCTCGGTCGGCTCCGGGGGCCAAGCCCCGTTCGCCTGCGCGCGCGCAACGAAGTACATGGCGAAGAGTCCGGCGAAGAACATCAGCTCGCTCGACAGCCAGATGATGGTTCCGACGCTGACCATGTTGGGCCGGTTCAGCGAATGCACACGCTGAGTAATGGCCGATCCTGGGGTGCCTACTGCGGTCGTCACGGGGTAAGTATGACTCTTCGTAGTACGACAGCTGTACCCGGGTACGAAAGTTTGTCGCGCGAGTCGGAAAACCCACGCACAGAGGGGGTCCGCGACATCCGTCGGCGTGTTGGCGACGAGCAGGCGACAACCCATTGTGACAGCGTTGGATGTGGATAAGCTGAGACGAGGAGGCCCCATGGTTGTGGTGCGGATGTGGCGGCGGATGTTCGGCGGGTCGGCGCAGGCCCTCGACCCGGCGCGGACCGACTTGGTGGTCGTGGCGTCGAGCTTCGACGACGCCGAGGCCGGTTCGACCGCCCTGAACAGGGCCGTCGATCTCGATCGCGATGCCGACGCGGTCTTGCGCCACCATCTGCGTCTGCCCGCCGAGCAGATCGAGGCGGCGTGCGAGATCGCGGGATATGACGGATACGCCCAGGCCGAGCCCGCTCGCGACGCGGGCGAAGGCCCAGACACCGCCGACCGCGCCGCGGGCGGGCTGGTGCCGGTCGTCTTGCAGCGGGTCCAGCGCCTGGATCCGCTGAGCTGTTCGCAGGAACGCTCGCGGATGGCCGGGCTCGCCCAGCGCCATGACGGGATCGCCGACGGCTGGGATGCGCTGCAGCCGCCGCACCTCGCCCCTTAAGCTTGCTCGGTAGTGCGCGCACCATCACGTCGTGCACGTCGTATCCAACGCCGTCGAGCTGCGATCCCGCGGCCACGGTGGAGTCGAACGAAAGATGCGGAGCAGATGAGCGTGCGCAGCTGGCCCCAGGTCCTGGGAACCCTCGCCGACGGTGGCGACCTGGCCGCGGACGACACCACCTGGGTGGTCGACGAGATCTTCACCGACAACGCCACCCCCGCCCAGATCGCGGCGTTCGGCGTCGCCATGAAGATCAAGGGCCCGACGCCCGCGGAGCTGGCGGGCATGGTCGCCGGCATGCTCGGCCACGCGCGCCTGGTCCGGATCGACGGCGACGCGGTCGACATCGTCGGCACCGGCGGTGACCGCTCGGGCTCGGTGAACATCTCCACCATGTCCTCGGTGGTCGTGGCCTCGGCCGGTGTTCCGGTGGTCAAGCACGGCAACCGGGCCGCGTCTTCGAAGTCCGGCGGCGCCGATGTCCTCGAAGCGCTGGGTGTGAAGCTGGCACTGGGCCCCGAGTCGGTGGCGCGGTCGGTCCGCGAGGCCGGGATCGGTTTCTGTTTCGCGCCGCTGTTCCACTCGGGGCTGCGCTTCGCCGGTCCGGCGCGCAAGGAGATCGGCATCCCGACCGTGTTCAACGTGCTCGGCCCGCTGACCAACCCCGCGCAGCCGCGGTCGGGGCTGATCGGGTGCGCGTTCGCCGATCTCGCGCCGGTCATCGCGGGCGTGTTCGCCGAGCGAGGCGCGAGTGCGCTGGTGGTGCGCGGGCGCGACGGGCTCGACGAGATCACCACCTCCGACCTCACCGACGTGTGGGTGGTCAGCGGTGGGCGGATTCGGCAGACGGTGCTCGATCCGACGCGGCTGGGCATCCCCCGTGTCGATCTGGACGAGCTGCGCGGCGGGGACGCCGAGGTCAATGCCCGGATCGCCCGCGAGGTGTTCGCCGGGACGCCCGGTCCGGTCCGCGACGCGGTGCTGGTGAACTCGGCCGCGGCGATCGTGGCCTACGACCTCTCGCGCGGGTCCGGCGACGTCGACCTGGATCTGGACGCGGCGCTGAGTCAAGCGCTCGAGCGCGCCGCCGCCGCCCTCGACAGCGGGGCGGCGGCGAAACTGCTGCAGAGCTGGGCCGAACTCACCCAGGTCCTCGACGAGTCCTGAGCGCGGGCCTCACTCCCCCAGCGAGAATCCGGCTTCCACATCGGCGCTGGAATAGGATTTGAACGCGATGTGGGTGGTGGTGCGCATGACGCCCGCCACCTTGTCGATGCCCCCGGTGACCACCTCGGCGATGCGCTCGTGGTCGCGGACCCGCACGATCGCGATCAGGTCCACATCGCCCGCGCAGGAGTACACCTCGGCCACACCGTCGGTGTCGGCGAGCGCCTGCGCGGTCTCGGGGATACGAGAGTTCTCGGCCTGGATCAGCACGATCGCGGTAATCATGGGATCAGCCTAGAACTTCGACTCGGTGGCCGCCGCGAACCGTGCCATCGCCTCGTAGCTCTTCACCCCCGGCGCCGCCTCGACCGAACTCGACACGTCGACGCCGTAGGGGTGGTGCCGGGCGATGACGTCGGCGACATTGTCCGCGTCGAGGCCACCGGCCAGCACGACCTGGCCCGGCTGCGCGCGGACCCAGTCGGGGAACTCCTCGAAGATCCCCGACCCCGCGCTGGCGTCGTAGAAGAAGTACTGACTGCGCTGCGCCGGGTCGGGCGGGGTGGACGAGCAGAAGGCCAGGTTCGGCAGGTCGGCCCACTGATAGAGCTGCACCACGTCGAAGGCATCGGCCACCTCGGCGACCTCCATCGCTTCCAGGGCGACAACGAAGGTGGTGATGCGACCGCGCGCGTAGTCGGCGAGGGCGCGGGCCCGCGCGGGGGTGCGGTAGCGCTTGCTCCTGGGGGTGACCATCACACCGATCGCGGAGTACCCGAGCTCGACCGCCCAGTCGATCTGTTCCTCGGTGGTCAGACCGCACACCTTCACGAACATCCGCCGATGCCCCTCTCCTTATTACCCGCACGCGCGCGGGAGTCGGTGGTCCATGATCCCGGATCGCAACCGGGCACCGCTCGGCCAGGTACCGGCTCACCGCTGCGCCGAGTACTCGTCCTCCGGGCTGATCGCCGTCGCCGCGGTGCGCGCGAGCTTCGCCCAGCCCACCCAGCGGGCGGCGCCGTGCAGCGGTTCGCGATAGCCCTCGCTGGTGCGCACGATCCGGGCACCGGGCATCGCCAGCCACCGGGCGACCACGCCCACCTCCTCGGGGGAGGCACCGCGCAGGGGTGGGATGTCGTCCGCGGAGCGCGGCGGACAGCCGAACAGAGCGCCGTCGGTCTCGGCGTCCGTCGCGCTGCCCGCGGAGGGCCACCCCACGGTCGACGACGCCGTCGGCATCGGCGCGGCGGGTGGGTGCGTCAGCGCCTTCGCCGTGGCCGCGTCACCGAGATCGGGGACGACTGTTTCGGCGGCGGCGACGATCTGGTCGACGACCGCCATGGGCGGGGTGCCGCGGGGTGCGGTACCCGCGGCGGCGAGGCGGCCGTAGCGGATCACCGAGAACTCCCATCCACGTTCACCATCGGGCGAGGCGACGATCAGTTCGGCGATCCGGGCCACGGCAGCGAGGCGCTGGGTGCGGTGCAGCACCGTGACGACGGCGGCGGTGCGATCGCGCAGGCGGGCGGCAGCTTCGAAATGCTGTTCGGCCGAATGGGTTTCGATGCGATCGAGCATGGCACGCAGGAGCGTGTCGGCGCGGCCGGCGAACAGATCGCGGACCGCGTGAACGGCCGGGACGTAACCCGCCGCGTCGAGTTCGAGGTCCGCGCGCGCCGCGGGGCAGCCACCGACGACCGCGGGCTGACAGGCGTGATTCGCCGCGCGGGTGAGCCGGGTCGAACAGGTCCGCAACCCCGCGAACTCGGCGACGGTAGCGGCAACATCCAGAGCATGGGCACGAGAAGAGAAGGGGCCCAATGCTGTTCGAGTCGGCGTCCGCACCGCGACGAGCCGGGGGAAGGCCTCGTCGCTGAGCGTGAGCCACCACCCTTTGCGGGGGAACTTCGAGCGACGGTTGTAGGGCGGGGCATGCGCGGCGAGCAGTCGCAGCTCGCGGACCCCGGCCTCCAGACCGTGCGAGCACACCACGTGGTCGACCCGAATCGCCAGTGCCACCATCTCTTTCATCCGGCCGCGAGTCTCCGAACCGGTGAAGTAATTGCGCACGCGGCGACGCAGATTCACCGCCGTCCCTATATAGAGGACTTCCTCCGACGGTCCGCGGAAGAGATAGACGCCGGGTGCGGCGGGCAGATCGGTCGCGAACGTGCGCTTGGCGCGCTGGGTTCCGGTGACGCCGGGCAGATAGTCGAGCAACTCGGTCAGGCTGTGCACACCCTGATTGCCGACCCGGCCGATCAGCGCGTGCAGCACGTCGACAGTGGCGCGGGCATCGTCGAGCGCGCGATGGGTCGGCGTGGTGCCCGCGCCGAGGACCGCCGCGAGCACGCCGAGCCGGGCCGAGGGCGCCTCGTCCCGGGTGAGCACCCGTCGCGCCAGCTTCACCGTGCACAGCACCTGGGGATTGGGCCAGGCGATGTCGCGGCGCGCGGCGGCGGCTTTGAGGAAGGCGGTGTCGAAGCGGGCATTGTGCGCCACCAGCACCGCCCCCGCCGCGAACTCGAGGAACCCGGGCAGCACCGCCTCGATGCGCGGCGCCTCGTAGACCATGGCGGTGGTGATCCCGGTGATCTGCACGATCGCGGGCGGAATCGCGAATCCCGGGTTCACGAGGGTGGCGAACTCCCCCAGTACTTCTCCCCCGCGCACCTTCACCGCGCCGATCTCGGTGATCGCGTCACCGTCCGGGCTGGTCCCGGTGGTTTCCAGGTCGACGACGACGAAAGTGGTGTCGCAGAGCGGGGTATCGAGCTCGTCGAAGGCCAGTTGGCGAGCGGCCGGGAGCGCAACGGGTTCGGACACGGCCAGCAGCGTAGGGAGGGGGTCCGACACGCTCGCCGAGGGCAATTCGGCGCGCGACTTTCGTTCCGATGCGAACAAAATGACCTTGGTCGGACTCGATGGAGACCGGGCTCACAGTTTGCCGAATTTCACATGACTCCGGCGAATTTCATTGGGTAAGCCGGATTACCGATCGGAGGGCGCCGGAGCGGGCGGCGCGCCGCCCGCGCGCACGACTGGACAACCGCCCGGTTCAACCCGCGACGCGCGGAGTCGACCTGGGGGTTCACCCCTAGGGGTAGACTAATAAGCCGTCAAGTGGCCATCGACGACGCGCCGGACGACAGCCACGAAGCGGACTGGAAGTGACCTGGCGTTATCGTTTCGTGATTCGTGTGACCCAGCTCGCACCCCCCATTCGGCGATATCGCCGGAATGCCCTCGCGGTCACCTGTCCGACTTTACAAACCACCGTGACGTCTTCGTAACCTTTTCGAGACCTCACGGAGTCCGCCGGACCGGAAACGGCTCGGCGCGAGGAGTCCGCCCCGTCATACGGACGGGGCGTCGTGGGGCAGATTGGAAGTACCGCATCATGGCGACCAACACCGTCAAGCGTCAGGCGCAGCGTGCCGTTGCCGCCGGAGCCGTCGGCGCTGCCACCATCGGCGCGTTCCTCCTCCCGGCCGCACCCGCGTCGGCGACGCCGGTGACGATCCCCGGGATCGGCACCTTCGAGGTGCCCAACGAGATCCCGCTGCCGCAGGGCATCCCCGGCATCGAGATCCCGGCCGCACCGCAGACTTTCACCGCGCCGCGCGCCACCGCCGCCGACATCGCCCTCGATGCCGCGCTGAGCAAGATCGGCTCCCCCTACGTCTACGGCGCCGCGGGCCCGGACGCCTTCGACTGCTCGGGCCTGGTCCAGTGGGCCTACCGGCAGGCCGGCCGGGAGCTGCCGCGCACCAGCGGTGCTCAACTCGGCGCAGGCGCCCCGGTCTCGATCGACGCCCTGCAGCCCGGCGACATGATCTCGTTCTACGGTGGCGGCCACTCCGGCCTGTACGCCGGTAACGGCAACGTCGTGCACGCCTCCACCTCGGGTACCCCGGTACAGCTCGCGCCGCTGTCCTCGATGCCGTTCGCGGGCGCGCGCCGCTTCTGACCGGTCGGGTACGGTGCGTCGTTCACGGGGAAGGGCGCACCGTGACCCTCTCGTGCCCTACTGGACACGGACACACGCGGTTCCGTAACCTGATCGAGACCTTTGTGGCGGACGAGGAGCTCGGGCTCAGGTAGAGGCGCTGCACCAGCGGATAACGAGAGAACGAGGTACCGGGCACTGTGACCCCACACCACCGGAATCCGCACGCTTCGCGTGGCTTCGTCGCAGCACTGTCCGCCGCATTCCTGATGTGCGCCGCCGTCACCGGTGGTCCCGCCGCCGCCGACCCGGCCGCCCTGCCGACCACCGCGACCGACGCCATCGCCCGGATGGTCGATCTGTCCCGCCAGTCCGAGCAGCTCAATCAGCAATCACTCACCGCCCGGGCCGATCTCGACGCCAAGCTGGCCCTGCAACGCGAGGCCGACGACAAGCTGGCCGCGAGCACCGCGGTCGCCGACGCCGCCCGCGCCGAGGTGCGCAGGTTCCAGCCGATGATCGACCGCACCGCCGTGGCCGCCTATACCGGCGTGCGCACCAACAGCATGTTCGCCGTGCTGTCGAGCGGTTCACCGCAGCAGCTGCTGGACAAGATGTCGACCCTCGACGTGCTCTCCCAGCAGACCGCCGACACAGTCCGCCAGTTCAAGCAGGCCGCCGATGCCGCCACCGCCGCGGAATCGGTCACCCGCGCCGCCGCCGACGCGGCGCGCGCCGCGACCGCGGCCGCCGACGCCGTGCGCGCCGATGTCGATCGCAAGCTCCAGGATCTCGGTGTCGCGACCACCCAGGTCGTCGAGGCGTGGGGCGCGCTCTCGGCCCGCGACAAGTCGACGCTGGCCGGTTCGCCCTTCCCACCCGGCTTCGACCGCGACAGCCTGCTGGCCGGTTTGGTCCCCGGCAGCGGCACCAGCGCGCTGGCCGCCGCCCTGACCCGAGTCGGCGATCCGTATGTCTGGGGCGCCACCGGCCCCGACAAGTTCGACTGCTCCGGTCTGGTGCAGTGGGCTTTCAAACAGGTCGGCAAGAACGTCCCGCGCACCAGTTCCGCGCAGGCGGGATACGGCACGCCGGTGGCCAAGGGCGATCTGCAGCCCGGCGACGTGGTGCTGTTCTATCCCGACATCTCCCACGTCGGGATCTACGCGGGCAACGGAATGATGGTGCACGCCTCCACCTTCGGTGTGCCGGTCGCTGTCTCGCCGATCAACACCACCCCGTACCACTCGGCCCGGCGATACTGAGGGGCCACGGTGACCGAACCGCCGCGCCGCACATCCGGCTTCCGATCCTGGTTCTCGGCCAACGGCCGTCTGGAATTCGCTCTCACGCTCGTCTCGGTCACCCTGTTGACCGGGGCGTGCGCCGCGCTGATCCTGGTGCCGCGCAATGTCGGCGGGCTGCAGCTGGCCACCGACGAGGCCGAGGTGCTCGGTAGCACCGAGGCCATCGACGACCCGCGCCTGACTCCCGTGCGGCGCGAGCTGCAGCCCTTCGGTCCGATCCTGGTGCGCGCGGTCGCCGCGGGCGATTCCGCCGACGCGCTGCTGGTCGCCCACCCCGGCCACCGCGCCGACCTCGATGTCCTCGAACAGGAACTCGGATCGGCGATCGCGCAGGTGAGCGCCGTGTGGGGCACCGAATGGAACCGCGCGCCCATGCTGGTCGTCGCGGGGTCACCGGCCGAATTCACCGCGCTCACCAGGGTCGCGGGCGCCGCGGCCACCGCCGATGTGGCCGCGGTATCGCTCACCGGCTCCTATGTCCCCGGGAGCACCCCCACCGACCAGCGGATCGTGTTCAACCCCGACGCGCGCCGCCGGGTCGGCGACGAGGGTCTGGCGACGTTGCTGCGCCATGAGCTCACCCACGTCGCGACCAGGGCCGTCACCACCGATGGCTCCCCACTGTGGATGCTCGAGGGCTTCGCCGAATACGTCGCCCAGCGCGCGCAGGACACCACGTTCTCCCAGATCGCGCCGACGCTCACCACCCGGCTGCGCGCGGGCGCCCTGCCCACCGATCTGGTCGCCGACGCCGAGTTCACCGGGACCGACGCGCCCTACGCCTACGAAACCGCGTGGAGTGCCTGCGCGTTCGTGGCCGACCAGTACGGCGAGCACACCCTGACCACGCTGTACAAGCGGCTCGCGACCGGTCCGCAATCGGCCGCCGCGCAGGACGCCGCGTTCACCGAAGTCCTCGGCGTCTCGCGCGCGGAGCTGCTCGACGGCTGGCGGTCCTGGCTGCGCGGCCATGCTGCCTGACCACCGCCCGCGTCCGTATCAGCCGACCCATTAGGTTGTTCAGTTATGGCCCGAACTCTGCTGGTTACCAATGATTTCCCGCCTCGGCCGGGCGGAATCCAGTCCTACCTGCAGGCACTGTCGAATCAGCTGCCGCCCGAGGACCTGGTGGTATACGCGCCGCGCTGGCGTGGCGACAGCCACGACAAGTTCGACGCCGCCCAGAAGTTCCGCGTCGTTCGCCACCCCACGACGCTGATGCTGCCCACCCCCGCGGTCATCACCCGCGCCTCGGCGCTGCTGCGCGAGCACGAGTGCGACACCGTGTGGTTCGGCGCGGCCGCCCCGCTGGCCGCGATGGCGCCGATGCTGCGGCGCGCGGGCGCCGAACGCATCCTGGCCAGCACCCACGGCCACGAGGTGGGCTGGTCGATGTTGCCGGGTTCGCGGCAGGTACTGCGCTCGATCGGCGAGAACACCGACGTGGTCACCTACGTCAGCAAGTACACCCGCGGCCGGTTCGCCTCGGCCTTCGGTCCGCGCGCCGCGCTCGAGTACCTGCCGCCGGGGGTCGATCCGGCCGAGTTCCGGCCCGACCCGGCCGCGCGCGCCGAGCTGCGCGCCCGCTACGGCCTCGGCGACCGGCCGACCGTGCTGTGCCTGTCGCGACTGGTGGCGCGCAAGGGCCAGGACGTGCTGATCGCGGCCATGACCGAGATCCGCGAACGCGTCGACGGCGCGGTGCTGGTGATCGCGGGCGGCGGACCCTACGAGGCGCGGCTGCGGGGACTGGCAGACGCGCTCGGCGTCACCGACAGTGTCGTGTTCACCGGGCGGGTGCCCTCGGGCGAACTGGCCGCCCACCACACCATCGCCGACGTGTTCGCCATGCCGTGCCGCACCCGCGGCGCCGGGCTGGACGTGGAGGGCCTCGGCATCGTCTTCCTCGAAGCCTCCGCCAGCGGGGTCCCGGTGGTCGCCGGTGATTCCGGTGGCGCGCCCGAGACCGTGCGCGAAGGCGAGACCGGACTGGTCGTGCAGGGCCGGTCCGCGTCGCAGGTCACCGACGCGATCGTCGAGCTGCTCACCGACCGGGACCGGGCCGCCGCGATGGGTGCCGCCGGCCGGGCCTGGGTGGAGCGGAACTGGCATTGGGACCGGCAGGGCGCCCGGTTGCGGGAACTGCTGCGGTGACACCCTGGCCTGCGCCGGTGTGGCGTCCACTACGCTCAGCGAGGTGAGCAGTATCCAGGTCGCAGATCAGACCTTCGTCGCCGCGCCGCCCGCCGCCATCGCCGAGCTGCTCGGCGCCGCGAACAACTGGCGCCGCTGGTGGCCCGACCTGCGCCTCGACGTGCGCGAGGATCGCGGGGACAAGGGCATCCGCTGGACCGTGGCCGGTCCGCTGAGCGGCACCATGGAGGTGTGGCTGGAAGCCGTCGCCGACGGGGCGATCCTGCACTACTTCCTGCACGCCGAGTCGACCGCGGCCACACCGCTGTCCCCGCGCGCGCAGGCCGCGGCCAATCGGGCCCGTCGCGTCGCGGGCAAGGACATGTCGTTCGAAGTGAAGACTCGGCTCGAAGCCGGTCGACCCGCGGGCGTCGCACCCGCGACCGCCGCGTCCTGAGTGCCCGACTGCTCGTCCCGTACGAAAGGAACCATCCTTCGCCATGGCCGACCGGACCCAGAGATCGATCGTCATCGAGGCGCCGTCGAAACAGGTGATGGCCGTCATCGCGGATCTGGAGTCCTATCCGGAATGGGTCTCCGCCGCCCAATCGGTGGAGGTCCTCGACACCGATGCCGCCGGACGCGCCGCGACCGCGCGTTTCGTGCTCGACGCCGGCGTCGTGAAGGACACTTACGTGCTGGCTTACACCTGGCGCGCCGACGGTATGGCGGTGAGCTGGCAGCTGGTCAGCGGTGACCTGCAGAAGGCCCAGGACGGCAGCTACGAGCTGCGCGAGCTGCCCGAGGGCGGCACCGAGGTGATCTACGAGCTCACCGTCGACTTGAACATCCCGATGATCGGCATGTTCAAGCGCAAGGCCGAGAAGGTCATCACCGATACGGCGTTGAAGGAACTGAAGAAACGGGTCGAGGACTGAGCGCCACGGGCGGTACCCGCGTCGAACTGTTCGTCGGCAAGGGCGGTGTCGGCAAGACGACGCTGGCCTGCGCGACGGGCATGACCCACGCGCGCGCCGGTCAGCGAGTGCTGATCGCCTCGCTCGACCAGGCGCATTCGCTCGGCGACGCACTCGGTTTCCGGTTCCCGCACGATCCGGGCACGGTCGCCGGGGTCGCCAGGGTGGCGCCGGGGCTCGAGGCGATCGAGATCGATTCGCTCGCGCTGCTCGAGGACCGGTTCCGCGATGTCGTGCGGATGCTGGACAAGGGCGGCGGCCACGATCACGGAATCGACCTGGCGGCATTGGATCCCGCCGAGCTGACCGGGCTGCCCGGCGTGCAGGAACTGCTGATGCTGGTCGAGATCGCCCAGTACACCGAGGAGCAGGACTGGGACGTCATCGTCATCGACTGCCCGCCCTCGGCCGACATGCTGCGCATCGTCACCGCGCCCGATACCCTGCTCAGCTATCTCGAACGCCTCTGGCCGCGGCACGCGCGCACGATGAGCGCGATCGGCGCCGACCTGCGCAAGGCGGTGCTGGCGGTCACCGTCGAACGAATCGTCAAGGCGGTGACCCAGGTCCGTGATCTGCTCGCCGACCGCACCCGCACCAGTGCTCGGCTGATCACCGGCCCCGAGCAGGTCGCCGTCGCCGAGGCGCGACGGGTGCGCTCGGCGGCCGCGCTGATCGGGCTGCGGCTGGACGCGGTGGTGGTGAACAAGGTGCTCGCGCCGGTGCCGCCGCCCAGCGAGAACGCCCACCCGGCCGTGCACTGGTACCTGAACCGGCGCGCCGAACAGCTGGAAGTGGTGGCCCGGCTGCACGAGCAGCTCACCGATGTGCCGATCCTGATCGCCCAGCACGCCGGTGCCGAACCGGTCGGGCTGAGCGCGCTGTCGGCGTTCTCCTATTCGCTCGACACGCCGTCGGCCACGCACGCCGAGGGCGCGGAATCGGGCGAACCGATGGTTCGATGGGAGTCGGGCTCCGGCATCGACTCCGTGTACGCGATGCGGATGCGGTTGCCGGTGGTCGATCCCGGCACCTTGCGGCTGGGCCGAGTGGAGGACGATCTGATCGTGGGAGCCGACGGGGTGCGCACGCGAGTGCGACTGGCACCGGTGCTGCAGCGCTGCACGGTGGCGGGCGCCGAACTCGACGACGGTCAGCTCGTGGTCCGCTTCCGTCCCGACCCGCAGGTCTGGCCCGCCGATCCGAACTACACGAAGGCCACCGCAGATGAGCAGTGACAGGCAATCCGACCGCCACGGCCACCATCCCGACGGCTTCGCCGAGTTCACCGAGGAACTGCGCCTGCTGGCCGAGGTGCTGCTGGCCCGCGTCGAACCGGTGCTGCGCCGCACCGCCGCCGACGGCCAGGCCGATCTCGGCGGCTGTGCCTGGTGCCCGGTCTGCGCGGCCGCCGCCCTGGTCCGCGGCGAACACCACGACGTCGTTGCCGCCCTCGCCGAACACGGCACCTCCATGGTGACCGTCCTGCGTGAAGCACTGGCCGGCGTCCCCGTCGAACCCCTGCTGCCCGAGGAATGGGCCGAGCACGCCGCGGGCCACCCGAATTCGCGACCCGAACACCCGAGCGACGGCGCGGCCCCACCGAACGGCGCCGACGGGTCCGGCGCACCAGGACAGCCGCCCCGAACCACCGAACTGGCCGCGCCAACACGCGACCGTCGTGGCGCCGCCGGAAACGGCCACCACTCCACACCAGCCGAAGCAGCGGCCACCGCCGACGAATCCGGCTCCGCGACAACAGGTTTGCGCGCCACGGTGCCCGGTCGTCCACCCGGCGGCCCGCCGCCCGCGAGCGGAACCGCCGAGACACCCCACCTCGCCGATCCCACGGGTCACCCGCGCCCGCGCTGGGGTAGCGCACGCGGTGACCAAACGGGCACGCCGCGACCGCGGCGGGTCGACGAGTACGCCGCCCCCCGCCAGCAGGGCGCCCCAGCCCGCGCGACCGAGCACCGGGCCGCCGAGGCGGTGATCCCCGAGGATCCTTCGCCCACCGGCCGCTTCCCCGCTGCCCCGCCCAAGACCGACGACACCGCGCACCGGCGCCGCACCGCCGACGCGGATCGAGCACGCGCCGCCAGCGCGCCACGCTCGCGCTATGTCGACATTCCGGTGACGATCCGGGGATGACCCAGCGGATCGACCCCTCCCACCTGCTCACCGTCGGCATCGACGTGGGCGGCACGAACATCCGTGCCTCGGTCGTCGATGCCGAGGGCGAGGTGCTCGACACCGTGCAGGCGCCGACCCCGCATTCGGCGCGCGCGCTCGAAGACGCCATCGACCGCTCGGTGCGCGAGCTCGCGCGCAGGCACCCGATCGCCGCCGTCGGACTGGCCGTCGCCGGTTTCATCTCCGATGACCGTTCGACGGTCCTGTTCGCTCCGCACCTGCCGTGGCAGAAGGCTCCCGTCGCGCAACGGCTGAGCGCGCGCCTCGGTCTGCCGGTCATCCTCGAACACGACGCGAACGCCGCGGGCTGGGCGGAGTACCGCTTCGGCGCGGCGGCGGGCGGGCACACCGTGGTACTCGTCGCGATCGGCACCGGCGTCGGCGCTGCCCTGCTCATCGACGGTCAGCTCTATCGCGGCAGTCACGGCATCGCCCCCGAACTGGGGCACCTGCAGGTGGTTCCCGGCGGGCGGGCCTGTCCCTGTGGCAAACGCGGCTGCTGGGAGCGCTACTGCAGCGGAACGGCACTGGCCGAGACCGCGATCGAGATGCTGGCCACCGACCCGGTGCGTTCGGTGCTCGCCCGCGACGTGATCCGCGACCCCGGCTCGCTGACCGGACGCCGGGTGGCGGGCGCCGCGCACGATGGTGACGCGCTCGCGGTCCGGGTGATGGCCGACTTCGCCCGCTGGCTCGGCCTCGGCCTCGCCTTCGTCAGCGATCTGTTCGATCCCGATCTGATCGTGATCGCGGGCGGGGTGAGCAGTTCGGCCCCGCTGTTCCTCGACGAGGCCCGCGAGCACTACACGAGCGCGGTCACCGGCGCGGGACATCGCCCGCTGGCCCGGCTGCGCACGACCCAGCTCGGCGAGGCCGCGGGCATGATCGGCGCCGCGGAATTGGCCAGGGCGGCGGCCGACGCGCCCGTGGCCCGCACGGCCGGGAGATGATGGTCACATCCATACCCGACGGCTACCGTCCTGGGTTGGTTGTGACCTGCGACCAGCGGTAAAGTCGTTCTCCGACGAGGCTGCACACGACCATCCCGGTCCCGGGGAAAGGACGCCATGTTCTACTGGCTACTCAAGTTCGTACTCGTGGGACCGTGGATGCATCTGTACAACCGGCCCGAAGTCGAGGGTGTGGAGAACATCCCGACCGACGGCCCGGCGATCATGGCGGGTAACCACCTGTCGTTCTCCGACTGGTTGTTCGCTCCGCTGCTGAGCCCGCGCCGGATCAACTATCTCGCCAAGGCCGAGTACTTCACCACCCCCGGCCTCAAGGGCCGCCTGCAGAAGTTCTTCTTCAGCGGCACCGGCCAGTACCCGATCGACCGCAGCGGCGCCACCGCGGCCGAGGACGCGCTCAACGCGGCCCGCAAGCTGCTCGACGAAGGCCGGCTCGTCGGCCTGTACCCCGAGGGCACCCGCTCCCCCGACGGGCGCCTCTACAAGGGCAAGACCGGAATGGCCCGGCTCGCCCTGGAGACCGGCGTCCCGGTGATCCCGGTCGCGGTGATCGGCACCGACAAGGTGAGCCCGCCCGGACCGTTCAAATGGCGTCGGCACAAGGTCATCCTCAAGTTCGGTGCGCCGCTGGACTTCTCGCGCTACGAGGGCATGAGCGGCAATCGCTTCGTCGAGCGCGCGGTCACCGACGAGGTGATGTACGAGCTGATGCGCCTCACCGGCCAGGAGTACGTCGACGTCTACGCGCACAGCCTCAAAAAGGGCGTGCCGTCGGGCGCGCGGCCCGAGGCCACCCGGATCCCCGACACCGCGGCGAGCTGACCCGAATCCACTGTCCCGCAGGCCGATGAGCGCCGCCGCGGCAGCCACCGTCCGCTGAGGCGAATCGGTCGGCACCGCGGGCGACAGCCAACGCGGCGCGCACCTGGTTGGTAGCCTGCACCGAGCACATCGCCGACGGGTGGGCGGTCACACCGGTGACAGCGTCGACGGGGCAGTGAGGTGGACATGGTCGGTCGCGATCTCGAAGGCCGGGTGGTGCCGTTCACCCGCAAGGCCCGCTCGACACCCGATCCTGGGACAGGCATTCCGCCCACCGGTCGGGTCGCCCGCAGCGCGCGCCTGGCGGCGGTGCCGGTGGCGTACGCGGGGCGGCGGATCGCCGGGCTCGGTCAACGAGCCGTCGGCCGGTCCTCGGCCGAGGTCGACCGCGACATCAGGATCCGCACCGCCGAGCACCTGTTCGAGGTGCTGGGCGAACTCAAGGGCTGTGTGGCCAAGCTGGGTCAGCTGCTCGGCCTGCTCGAACTCGGCCTCGGCCCCGACCTCGCCGAGCCGTATCGCCTCGCTCTTGCCCGCCTGCACGACTCCGCACCGGCCATGCTGCCCGCCGCCGTGCACGCCGAACTGGCCACTCATCTGGGCCTCGAGTGGCGGTCGCTGTTCCTGGAATTCGACGATCGCGCCGCCGCGGCCGCCTCGGTCGGTCAGGTCCATCGCGCCCGCTGGCACGACGGCACCCCGGTCGCGGTGAAGATCATGTACCCGGGCGCGCGCCGCGCCGTCCTGGCCGACCTGCAGGCCCTGCGCCGGGCGACGCCCCTGTTCACCGCCTTGCTGCCCGGTGCCGACACCCGCCCGGTGATCGAGGCGTTGTGCGCCGAGATCAAGGCCGAACTCGACTACGCCCGCGAGGCGGCCAACCAGCGCGCTTTCGCCGCCGCCTTCGCCGACGACCCGGATGTGGTGCTGAGCCGGGTGATCGCCCAGCGCGGCGACGTGCTGGTCACCGAATGGCTCGACGGTGTCCCGCTGTCGCGGTTGATCGTGCGCGGGGAGGCCACCGAACTCGACCGGCTGGGCGTGCTGATCCTGCGCTTCCTGTTCTCGGCGCCCGCCCGCGCCGAACTCGTCTACGGCGACCCGCATCCCGGCAACTTCTTGCGCATGCCCGACGGCCGCCTCGGCGTCGTCGACTTCGGCGCGTGCACGCCGTGGCCTGCCGCGTTCCTCGAGGTGGCCGGTGATGTCGGCGCCGCGGTGATGGCGGACTCCGCCGCTGATCTCGAGGCCGCCATCCGCCGGCACGGATTCGTCGCGCCGGGCCGCGAGCTCGACATCGCCACCGTCGCCGCCCGCCTGCGGGTGTTGCGCGAGGCGCTGCTCGCCCCCACCTATCCACTCTCCGGCGATTGGCTGCGCGAGCAGGTCCGCCTGGTGACCGATCTACGCCTGTCGAACGTGTTGCGCCAGCTGACGATGCCGCCCGGCCACACCCCCATTCTGCGCTCGTTCCTCGGCGGTGTCGCCGTGCTGTGCCAGCTGCAGACCGCGGTGCCCCTGCGCGCCGAATGCACGCGCTGGTATCCGGAAACCGCCGCCGCGGTCGGACTGTGAGCGCTGTCAGGGCCGTAGAGCAGGAACAGGTCCCGGGAAACCGGACACGGTGACACCGGGCTTCGGCACTGTCGCGCCACGCCGCGTTCACATTCCGTTGCCACGCAGACGGCTGCGCGTTCCCACCGGCGCGTCACGGTGTCAACCATGGCTGGTTCGGATTTCGCGATGTCCCGGCGCACACTGTTGCGCGCCTCCGCCCTCGGCTTGGTCGTCACCCCCGCCCTCGCGGCATGCGGTTCCGGTGACGGACCCGCGCTGGTACGCGCCAGGCCCAGCCTCACCCACGGCGTCGCCGTCGGCGATCCGCGCAGCGACGGCGCCCTGATCTGGGCACGCTCGGATGTCCCGGCGACGCTGATCGTGGAGACCTCGGCGACCGAGAGCTTCAGCCAGGTCAAGCGTTTCACCGGTCCCCTGCTCACCCCCGCCACCGACGGCACCGGGCGGATCCGGGTCAACGGCCTGCCGGCCGGCGAGCTCGTGCACTACCGAGTGCGCCTCGACGGCGAGGACGGCGCCGGCTCCGAACCGGTCACCGGTGTCTTCCGCACCGCCCCCACGGCGCCCGCCGACATCACCCTGCTGTGGTCCGGTGACGTCGCGGGCCAGGGGTTCGGCATCAATCCCGAGCTGGGCGGCATGAAGATCTTCTCGGCCATGGCCGCGCGTGACCCGCACCTGTTCCTGCATTCCGGCGATGTCATCTACGCCGACAACGCGCTGGAGGAGTCGGTGACGCTGCCCGACGGGCGGGTCTGGCGCAATGTGACCGCCGAGGCCAAGAACGCGCCCGCCGAGACCCTCGACCAGTTCCGCGGCAACTACGCCTACAACCTCACCGACGACAACTACCGCGCCTTCAATGCCGCTGTCGCCCAAGTGGTCCAGTGGGACGACCACGAGACCACCAACAACTGGTACCCCGGCGGTACCGTCGCCGCCGAGAAGGGCTACACCGAGCGCAGCATGGACACCCTCGCGGCCCGCTCCTGGCAGGCCTTTCACGAGTGGATGCCGCTGGACCCGAAAGAGGCCGTCGACGGGCGGCTCCATCGCAAGATCTCCTACGGCCCGCTGCTGGAGGTGTTCGTCCTCGACATGCGCGCCTACAAGGACGCCAACGACGCCAACACCGCGCCCAGTGGCGCGATCTTGGGCCCCGCCCAGACCCGCTGGCTCATCGACGGGCTGCGCGATTCCACGGCCACCTGGAAGATCGTCGCCGCCGACCTGCCGTTGGGCGTGATCGTCCCCGACGGCAAGACCGCCTTCGAGGGCCCGGCCAATGCCGACCCCGGCGCGCCGTCGGGCCGCGAGACCGAGATCGCCCAGGTGCTCTCGGCGATCAAGGCGAACAAGGTGCGCGACGTCGTCTGGCTCACCGCCGATGTGCACTACACCGCCGCGCACCACTACTCGCCCGCCCGCGCCGCCTTCACCGATTTCGACGAGTTCTGGGAGTTCGTCTCGGGTCCGCTCAACGCGGGCGCCTTCGGTCCCAACGACCTCGACCCCACCTTCGGACCCGAGGCGGTGTTCGTACACGCGCCGCCGAAGCCCAACACCTCGCCGCTGGAGGCGGACTATCAGCATTTCGGCGAGGTCCGCATCGACGGCCGGTCCGCGGAATTGACTGTCAACTTGCGCGACGCGACCGGAAAGGTCCTGTTCAGCCAGCAGCTCGCGCCCGGGCGGAATTAGGTGCGAAGTACCCTGCGCAAGAACCGCCCAGCTGTGGTTAGCTATGCGGTCATGGGCACGCCGCATTCCGTCATCTCCGAAGAATATCTCCCCACCGACACGGCGGATGTCGTTCGCACTGTGCGTGATTCACGTGATCGTTCGGAACGATTGACGGTTCGCGGCGGTGAGCAGACCGAAGAGTCCTATGGGCTGCCCGATCAGCGCGCGGTGCTCTCCCTGCGCAAGATGAACTCGGTCCTCGACATCAACCTCGGTCGGCGCACCGTGCGGGTGCAGGCCGGGGCGAAACTGTCCGAGATCGACCGCCGCCTCGGCGCGCACGGTCTCGGCCTGCCCGTGGTGGGCGATCACCGTGACATCACCGCGGGCGGGTTCGCCTCGGTCGGCGGCGTGAGCACCGCCTCGCACCGCTACGGCATGTTCATCGACCAGATCGTCGACCTCGAGTACGTCGACCCCGACGGCCGGATCGGCACCTGCGGGCGCGGTCATCACACCGAGCGTTTTCACCGCATCCTCGGCGCGGGCGGACGCGCGGGGATCATCACCGCGCTGACCCTCGACGTGGTCGAGGTCGACAAGGACCACACCTGGCTCACCACCGACGCCGACCGGTTCCTCGACTTCGATTCCTTCGTCGAGCACGCCACCACCGAGATCACCAATCCCGGCAGCGCGGCGCTGCAGGTCGGCCGCTGGGTCGACACCGCCCCGCTGAAGGTGGCGCGGCCCGTCGGCACCGGCCAGGTGACCCTCGGCGCGGTCCGCTTCGGCCAGTGGTCGAGCCTCTACCCCACCGCGCCCACCCGCGGCCTGCGGGCCCGGCGCGAGGTCGGCACCCGCACCCGCAAGTCACTGGGCGCCATCGCCTCCGCCGCCGGCGGGCGCGCGGGTATGCCGGTGCGCAACGCGGCGGCCGGCGCGCTCATGTTCGCGCCGAAAGTGCTCACCATCCGCGACGCCGAGTACCTCGCCGACACCGTGATCAACTCTTCCGAACGCGGCCCCGCCTACCGTGTCGGGGTGTTCGCCCCCCTGGCCAACTACGGCTCGGTGTTCTACGGCCTGCACGACCTGTTCGCCGGACACCGCGAGCGCACGGGGTGCTTCACCGTCATCTCCGCGATGACCTACGGCGTGCGCTCGGCGTACCTGCGCGCCGAAGCCGCCGCCCGCGGCCTCGCCCCCGCCGACTACGGCCTGATCACCTTCACCTGCCGCCTGCGTCCCTCGGCCCTGCCGTCGGAGCAGCTGCGCGAGATCGTCTCCGGCATCGACGACATCTGCCGCTCCGAACAGGCCCTGCGGTACAGCGTGTAAAGCCCGCCGACAACAGACACGAAAAAGTCCCCACCGGAATCCGGTGGGGACCTTTCCACTGTTCGCTCCTGACGCAACCCGCACGACCCGACCTCGAGGAGGGTCCGCCGCGGTTCGCGCCCGTCCCGCCGATCAGGTGCCGTGGCGTAGGCGACGAAGGAGCAAGCCGCGGTGCCCGATCGACAGGACCGCCAGGGGACGTGAACCCCGAGCGCGCCACCGCTCCAACAAACCCAACCCCGCACATCCCGACCCCGAGGAGGGATCGCCGACGAAGTCGGCGGTTCGCGCCCGTCCCGCCGATCAGGCGCCGTGGCGTACGCGACGAAGGAGCAAGCAACGGTGCCTGATCGGCGGGACCGCCAGGGGCGCGAACTCGAGCGCGCCAGCGCTCCAAGAACTCAGTGCTTCTCGGCGCCCAGGTAGTACTCGAACACCAGGCCGGCCGAAGCGGCCAGGACCAGGACCACGCCCAGACCGATCAGCCAGAACTGGAAGAACGCCAGGCCCAGCGCGGTCACCGAGCCGGCCGCGGCCAGCAGGATGGGCCAGAAGCTGCCGGGCGAGAAGAAGCCCAGGTCGCCCGCGCCGTCGACGATCTCGGCGTCCTCGTAGTCCTCGGGCCGCAGATCGATGCGGCGCGCGACGAAGCGGAAGTAGGTGCCGATGATCAGCGACAGTCCCGCGGTCAGCACGATCGCGGTGGTGCCCGCCCATTCCACGCCGGTGCGAGACTGCGCGGTGAAGAAGCCGTAGACGATGCCCACCAGGATGAAGAACGCTGTGAGCAGTTCGAAGATCCGCGCTTCGATCCTCATATCAGAATCCTCACTTGCTCTCGTTCACCGAAGCGCTCTTGAGATCACGCTTGGTGTTGAAGGGGTACGTGGAGGTGGCCACCGGCGATTCGCCGATCGACTCGAGCGCCTCGCCATTGGTCTTGCCGTCGATGCGCGCCTGCAGGTACTGGGCGAACTTCTCCGGCGAGACCGCCCGGACCTCGAAGTTCATCATCGAGTGGTAGGTACCGCACATCTCGGCGCAGCGGCCGACGAAGGCGCCTTCCTTCTCGATCTCCGTGATCTGGAAGACGTTGTCGGAGTGGTTCTCCTTCGGGTTCGGCATCACGTCGCGCTTGAACAGGAACTCCGGCACCCAGAAGGAGTGGATCACGTCGGCGGCGGCGAGCTGGAACTCGATGCGCTTACCGGTCGGCAGTACCAGGACCGGGATCTCTTCGCTGGAGCCGTAGGTCTCGACCTTGTCGTAGTGCAGGTACGAGATGATGTCGTTGGCCGGCTTGCCGTGCAGCGGGCCCGGCTGCGGGTGGCCCTCTTCGTCCGTGCGGTCCGCGTACTCGAGGACCTGCTGCTCGTTGGCGGCCTCGCGCTCGTAGTCGATACCGTCCCAGGTCAGCCCAGCGACGTCGTTCACACCGCGGTAGCCGAACTTCCAGTTCCACTGGAAGGCCGTCACGTCCACCGTGACGTCCGGGTTGTCGGTCTTCTCGTGCACGTAGTTCTGCACGACCACGGTGAAGTAGAACAGCACCGCGATGATCACGAACGGGATCGCGGTGTAGGTCAGCTCCAGCGACACGTTGTACCCGGTCTGGCGCGGGAACTCCGGGGAGTCCTTGCGCTTGCGGTGCACGATGATCGTCCAGAAGGTCAGACCCCAGACCAGCACGCCCATGGCGAGCGCGGCCAGCACCGACCAGGTCCACAGTTCCCGCATCCGGGCGGCCTCGGGCGTGATGCCCGAGGGCCAGCCGAACCGCAGCCAGACATTGTCGATCGAGCAGCCCGAGACGAGCACCGCGGTGATCCCCAGGGACACCACCAGCCCGGCCCGCCGAAGGAGACGGCCCTGCCGCCCCCGAACGGGCCGTGCCCCGATCTCTTCGCTCGCCTTGTGCGCCACGCTCACGCCTTCCTGGTCGCCACACATTCCGACACATCGCGTCGTCCGGGCCGCGATTCGCCCGTTCCGACACGTTTTTCAAGCACGTTTCAGGCCGCCCTCGAGTATTGCCGCTGTGATGCCTGCACACCTGAGAAGGACCTGAGTACTACGCAGCGTAGACCAAAGCGGGCACCGTCTTGTCGCGGGGTCGCATTCGACACTCCGCAATCACCGCACCAGACACGGCGACCTGCGGTTTGACACCGGGGCGGGGTGGGAAAGGCCGCTGGGCCGGGTTGCGCGCGGCGCGTCGCGTGGGCGTGCGGCATACTCGGACACAGCGTTTCGGCCCGTCAGTGGCCATCCCATCATCGAACGAGAGAAGGTTGCCGACACCGTGTGCGGACTGCTCGGATTCCTGACCGCTGATCCGGCGACGACCGAGGTGGTCGACCAGGTGTACGACGCGCTGCACTGCCAGCGGCATCGCGGCCCGGACGAGAAGGGCACCTGGCACGACGAGCACATGATCTTCGGCTTCAACCGCCTCTCGATCATCGACATCGAACACTCGCACCAGCCGCTGCGCTGGGGCCCCGCCGAGAACCCGCAGCGCTACGCGATGACGTTCAACGGCGAGATCTACAACTACCTCGAACTGCGCGAACAGCTCGCCGCCGAGCACGCGAGCGAGTTCCCCGACGGCAAGATCTTCGCCACCGACGGTGACGGCGAGTCCATCGTGGCCGCCTTCCACTTCTGGGGCCCCGAGGCCGTGCGCAAGCTGCGCGGCATGTTCGCCTTCGCGATCTGGGACACCGAGAAGCGGGAATTGTTCCTCGCGCGCGATCCGTTCGGCATCAAGCCGCTGTTCATCGCGACCGGCCCCGGCGGCACCGCCTTCGCCAGCGAGAAGAAGAGCGTTCTGGAACTGCTGGGCCCGCTCGGGGTGTCCGACGAGCTCGACCCGCGCGCGCTCGAGCACTACACGGTGCTGCAGTACGTGCCGGAGCCGGAGTCGCTGCACAAGAATATCCGCCGTCTCGAATCCGGCACCTACGCCACGATCGAGGTCGGCGAGGAGCCGAAGGCCACCCGCTACTTCCGTCCCGACTTCCGGGTCCGCCCGTTCGCCCCGGCGACCACACGGCGAGCCGGGGGCGGAATCGACACCGATGCCGCGCAGGCCCGCTACGACGAGATCGCCGCGGCGCTCGAGGACTCCGTCGCCAAGCACATGCGCGCCGATGTCACCGTCGGTTCGTTCCTGTCCGGCGGCATCGACTCCACCGCCATCGCGGCGCTGGCCATGCGGCACAACCCGAAGCTGATCACCTTCACCACCGGGTTCGAGCGCGAGGGCTACTCGGAGGTCGACGTGGCCGCCGAGAGCGCCGAACTGATCGGCGCGCGCCACATCGTCAAGGTGGTCTCCCCCGCCGAGTTCGCCGCCGCGATCCCCGAGATCGTCTGGTACCTCGACGACCCGGTCGCCGACCCGGCGCTGGTCCCGCTGTACTTCGTGGCCAAGGAGGCCCGCAAGCACGTCAAGGTGGTGCTGTCCGGCGAGGGCGCCGACGAGTTGTTCGGCGGCTACACCATCTACCGGGAACCGTTGTCGCTCAAGCCCTTCGAGTACCTGCCCGCCGGGCTGCGCAGGCTCGCGGGCAAGCTCGGCGAGGCGATGCCCGACGGCAGACGCGGCAAGTCCCTGCTGCAGCGCGGGTCGCTCTCGCTCGAGGACCGCTACTACGGCAACGCCCGCAGCTTCAACGACGCCCAGCTGCGCTCGGTGCTGCGCGAGTTCCGTCCCGAGTGGACCCACCAGGACGTCACCGCCCCCATCTACGCCCAGTCCGCGGGCTGGGACCCGGTGACCCGCATGCAGCACCTCGACCTGTTCACCTGGCTGCGCGGCGACATCCTGGTCAAGGCCGACAAGATGACCATGGCCAACTCGCTGGAACTGCGCGTGCCGTTCCTCGACAACGAGGTCATGCGCGTGGCCCAGGGGCTGCCCTACGAGCAGAAGATCTCCTCCGACACCTCGAAGTACGCGTTGCGCCGGGCACTGGACGGCATCGTCCCCGATCACGTCCTGCACCGCGCCAAGCTCGGTTTCCCGGTCCCACTGCGGCATTGGCTGCGCGGCACCGAACTCTACGACTGGGCCGAGACCCAGATCGCCGAGTCCCACACCGACCACCTGCTGAACACGCCCGCCATCCTGCAGATGCTGCGCGACCACCGAGCAGGCGTCGCCGACCACAGCCGCCGCCTCTGGACCCTGCTCGTCTTCATGGTCTGGCACGGCATCTTCGTCGAAGACCGCATCAAGCCCGAGATCCAGGAGCCGGTGTACCCCGTCTCGCTGTAACTCCGACGAGAACGCCCCCTCGGATCCACGGATCCGAGGGGGCGTTCGTCGGGTGTCCGGACTAGAGCAGCGACGCCAGGTCGTCGGCGGCGTCGGAGCCGTAGGCCTTGGTGAGGCGTTCGAGGGCGTCGTCGGTGTCGAGGGTCCATTCCTGGGTGCCGGTGGTTTCCAGGACCAGGACGGCGATCAGGGAGCCGAGCTGGGCGGCGCGTTCGAGGCTCAGGCCCGCGCGGTGGGCGGTGAGGAAGCCGGCGCGGAAGCCGTCGCCGACACCGGTCGGGTCGACCTTGGCGGTCTCGGGCACGACCCCGACGCGCACCTCGGTGCCGTCGGCGTCGACGACGAGAACACCCTCCGAGCCCAGCGTGGTCACCCGGATGCCGACCTTGGCGGCGATCTCGGTTTCGGTCAGGCCGGTCTTCTGCAGCAGCAGGGCCCACTCGTACTTGTTGGTGAACAGGTAGGCCGCGCCGTCGACGAGTTCGGTCGCCTGCTCGCCGTCGAGGCGGGCCAGCTGCTGGGACGGGTCGGCGGCATACGGGATGCCCTGCGCTTTGGCCTGGCGGGTGTGCGCGACCATCGCCTCGGGATCGTTGGCGCCGACCAGCACCAGGTCGACCTCGTGCGCGGCGGCGACAGCGGCGATGTCGATATCGCGCGCCTCGCTCATCGCGCCGGGGTAGAACGACGCGATCTGCGCCATCGCCTCGTCGGTGGTGCAGACGAAGCGGGCGGTGTGCGCCTTCGCCGAGACGTGCACAGCCGAACAGTCGACCCCGCTGTTCTCGAGCCACTGCCGGTACTCGGCGAAATCGGCACCCACCGCACCGACGAGCAGCGGCCGCTGCTTCAACAGGCCCATCGCGTAGGCGATGTTGCCCGCCACCCCGCCGCGACGGATCTGCAGATCGTCGACGAGGAAACTCAGGGACACATGATCGAGCTGATCGGCGAGCAGCACATCGGCGAACTTGCCCGGAAAACGCATGAGGTGGTCGGTGGCGATGGACGCGGACACGGCAACAGACACGAGGCAGGGCCCCTTCGACGCTAGGCGAGGAAACAGAAAAAGCCCGGAATCAACCGATCCCGGACTTCAACGGTAGCAAGGCACACACCCCCACGGTTCACCTCAGCGCAACCCAGCCACCCCGAACCGGACCCGCCTCACGAGTGAACCACTCGTACTTCATGCCCCCACCTACGGACTCCCCACCCGACCACAACGTTTTCGGCCGCCCCGCAACCGAGGGGCGATACGTCACGGCGAAGCCGGAGTATCGCCCCTCGGGCGCGGGGTCACGAGGCCGAAAACCCGCGGCGCCAGCCGCTAGTTGAACGAGTCGCCGCAGGCGCAAGAACCCGTCGCGTTGGGGTTGTCGATGGTGAAGCCCTGCTTCTCGATGGTGTCGACGAAGTCGATCGAGGCGCCCTGGATGTAAGGGGCGCTCATGCGGTCGACGGCCAGCTTCACACCGGAGAAGTCGACGACGATGTCACCGTCGAGGACGCGATCGTCGAAGAAGAGCTGGTAGCGCAGACCCGCACAACCACCCGGCTGCACGGCGATCCGCAGGGCGAGATCGTCGCGACCTTCCTGGTCGAGCAGCGCCTTCGCCTTGGCGGCGGCAGCGTCGGTCAGCGTCGCACCGTGGGTCTCGGTGGCGGTCTCGTTCTGCACAGTCATGGACACTCCTAGTTCGGTCAGCCCGTCAACGGACCTCAGGTGCACAGCGCACAACTGATTTCAACACCAGCGCGCGACCTGCTATTCCTATTTTGCCACTCCGGCCGCAACCCGTGGACACGACCTGGGTGCTTCGCCCCACCCTACGCGCCACCACGGGGTGAGCCAGCTCTCACCCGGGCCGCGATGAGACCGGCCACACCGCGAACCGGACCGCGTTTCGTCCTCCTCGCCGTCATCGAATAGCCTGGTGAACGTGAAATTGTTCCGTCGCGGCGAGTCCAGCACCATCGACGAGTCCGTCGACCCCTCGGTGCAGGATGTCGAACAGACCGCTACCGCACCCACTTCGACCACCCCCGGCAAGGGTCGTCCCACCCCGAAAAGGCGTGAGGCAGAAGGAAAGCGGCGTGGCCCGATGGCGCCCGCCCCGCTGACCCGCAAGGAGGCCCGCGCCCGCCGCAAGGCGGTCAAAGGCACCAAGGCCGACCGCAAGGCCGCCGCCGCCGATCGCCGCGCCGCCGTGCAGGAGCGCCGCGCCCGCATGCTCGCCGGCGAGGACAAGTACCTGCTGCCGCGCGATCAGGGCCCGGTCCGCGCCTATGTGCGCGATCTGGTCGACGCCCGCCGCAATCTGGTCGGCCTGTTCATGCCGATGGCGCTGGTGCTGATCATGTCGATGTTCGTGGCGCCGGGTCTGCAGACCATCGTCACCTTGGCGATGCTGGTGATGATGATGTTCATGATCATCGAGGGCTTCGTGCTCGGCAAGATCGTGAACAACCGGGTGATCGAGCGCTTCCCCGACACCACCGACACCGGTTTCAAGCTCGGCTGGTACTCGTTCGTCCGCGCCTCGCAGATCCGCAAGATGCGCGCCCCCAAGCCGCGCGTCGGACCTGGCGACGCCGTCTGAGATTTCCTGTCCCGAATGCCGTTCCCGCTGCCGGAGGGGACGGCATTCGTGCGTTCAGTCGCGACCGGGGCCGATGTTGTTCGCGTATCCGGCGATCGCGGCGAGTTCGGCGCCGACCCGCTGGGCGTCGCGGTCGACGACCCCGGTGGAGCCCGCGGGGCCGCGGCCGAGAAGCACGGCGAGTCCGACGATGACGGCGAAGGCGATCAGAGAAGTAAGCATGGCAGAAAGTTTGCGCTCGTCTGATTTCAGCCGAAAGTGGCTGTTCTGTCATTGTGCGTAAAGATTCAGCCAGATAGCATGGGGTGGTGCTGTCGAAGGTGGCCGTCGTCCTCAACGAGAAGCTCGCCATGTTCGAATTCGGCGTCGTCTGCGAGGTTTTCGGGCTCGACCGGACCGCCGACGGCCTGCCCGGCTTCGACTTCCGGGTCTGCGGCGCCGCACCCGGCACACCGCTGCGCTCGACCACTCCGGGTGTCACCGTCACGCCCGAATACGGCCTCGACGAGCTGGTGCGGGCCGACCTGGTCGCCATTCCGGCTTCCCCGATCGTGGTCGACGACCAGTACGACCAGCGCGTCGTCGCGGCCGTGCGCGCGGCGTCCGAGGCGGGCGCGACCGTGCTCACCGTCTGTTCCGGCGCCTTCCTCGCCGGCGCCGCCGGGCTGCTCGACGGTCGCAGGTGCACGACGCACTGGCGCTACGTCGACACGCTGGCCGCCCGTTTTCCCAGCGCCACCGTCGACCCCGACGTGCTGTTCGTCGACGAGGGCAACCTGATCACCAGCGCGGGCACCGCCGCGGGCATCGACGCCTGCCTGCACCTGGTCCGCCGCGAGATCGGCTCGGCCGCGGCCAACGGCATCGCCCGCCGCATGGTCGTGCCGCCCCAGCGCGACGGCGGCCAGCGCCAGTTCATCGAGCAGCCCGTGCCCGACTGCCAGACCGACAGCCTGTCGAGCACGCTGATCTGGCTCACCGAGAACCTGGCCCGCCCGCACACCGTCGACGAGCTCGCCGCCCGCGCCAGCATGTCCACCCGCACGTTCGCGCGCCGTTTCGCCGCCGAGACCGGCACCACGCCGGTCAAGTGGCTCACCACCCAGCGTGTGCTGTTCGCCAAGCAGCTGCTCGAGGCCACCGACTTGCCGCTCGAACGCATCGCCGATCAGTCCGGTTTCGGATCCGGCGCGCTGCTGCGTCACCATTTCCAGCGCCAGGTCGGCATCGCGCCCACCGAATACCGCCGCCGTTTCGGCACGCCCGCCGAGGCGCGCTGAGGTCGACATCAACCTGTCAAGAAGGCACCGAACCCGCTGTGAGCAAACACAATCGGCGACCCCGGCCGATCATTTCCGGCCGGAATCGGCTTGACGTGGTCATCCGCCGCTGATCAGCTGACCGAGTGTCGCGCGCTGAGTCGGGTAGGTTTCGTCGGCTGAGAAGAGTACTGACGGTGGTCACCGCCGCCGTGTTCGTCTCCTCGATCGGGCTGCCCGTCGCCACCGCGGCGCCTGTCTCCCGCACTCCCGCCGGCGGTTTCGAGGAGCTGTTCGTCCCGTCGAGCATGGGGCCGATCAAGGTGCAGGTGCGGTGGGCCGCGCGCGGCGGCAGCTCGGCGCTCTATCTGCTCGACGGCCTTCGCGCACCCGCCGGGCACAGCCAGTGGACCACCGACACCGACGCCCTGCACCAATTCGCCGGTGACGACGTGACGCTGGTGTTCCCGGTCGGCGGCCGCTCGAGCTTCTACACCGACTGGTATCGGCCGAGCAGCACCAACAACCAGACCACGACCTACAAGTGGGAAACCTTCCTCACCCGCGAACTGCCCGAATTCCTCGCGGGCCGCGGCATCTCCCGCACCAACAACGCGATCGTGGGCGCGTCGATGGGCGGCAACGCGGCGCTGATCCTGGCCGCCCACCATCGCGACCAGTTCCGCTTCGCCGGATCGTTCTCCGGCTTCGTCAATCCGACCTATCCGTGGTGGAACGAGGCGATGCGGGCCGCCATGCTCGGCGAGGGCGGTTTCCATGTCGACGACATGTGGGGCCCGGTAGGCGATCCCGCGTGGAGCCGCAACGACGCCACCATCCAGGCCGAGCGGCTGCGCGGTCTGCCGATGTACGTGACGTCGGGCAATGGCCTCCCGGGTCCGCTCGACCCGCCGTACGGCCTCGGCGACACCGTCCACGCGATGAGCCTCGAGGCGATGACCGCGGTCGCGGCGGGTATCTTCCGCGATCGGGTGACCGAGCTCGACATCTCCGCGCGCGTGGACATCCTCAACGGGAACCACACCTGGCCGTACTGGGCGCAGTCGCTCACGACGGCGCGCCCGATGATCCTCGACGCCCTCGGCGCGCGCTGATCCTGCCCCGCACGCAGGCACACGGTCCCGACCACGCTGGCACACGGTCCCGACCGCACAGGTGCCCCGGCTGCGCGCGGGTGCACAAGCTGCGCGCAGGGCACAGGCTGCGCGGGCAGGAGCGCGGTCAACGCACAGGTACGCGGTGTGCTGGATCATCGGCGTGTGGCCGACGAGTGCCGCTTGCTACCGTGCTCGAATGGCCACCCGCACTCTCGTCCTCGGCGGCGCGCGCTCCGGCAAGTCCGCCTTCGCGGAGAACCTGCTGGCCGACGCGGGTACGGTCCGCTATCTGGCGACCGCCGTTCTCGACCCGGCCGACCACGACTTCGCCGACCGGATCGCCGGGCATCGCGACCGTCGCCCCGCGCACTGGTCGACCGTCGAGAACATCGAGCCCGCAACCGTTCTCGCCGATCCGGCGCCGGCCACCCTGCTCGACGACATCGGCACCTGGCTCACCGCCCGGCTCGATGCCCGCGCCGCCTGGGAGGCTCCGCGCGGCACCGTCGCCCCTGATTGCGACGCGCTCGTCGCCGCGGTCGAGACCTATGGGGAGCGGCTGGTGATCGTCTCGCCCGAGGTCGGGATGGGTGTCATCCCCGCGACGCGCTCGGGCCGAGTGTTCCGCGACGAGATCGGCACGCTCAACCAGCGTCTGGCGCGGGCGTGCGACGACGCGTTCCTCATCGTGGCCGGGTTGCCGGTCCGACTGAAATGAGGCGGGTCGGTCGGCGCGGCGGGTCCCGATCCGGGCAAGATGAGCGTCGAACACCCCGGCACCACACCGAAAGGCTTGCCAGTGACTCACGGATTCGCCCCGGTCTCTGCCCCCGACGCGCAGGTGCGCGCGGCGGCTGAACAGCGCCAGCAACAGCTGACCAAACCGGCCGGGTCGCTGGGGCGCCTCGAAGAGCTGGGCAACTGGATCGCCGCCTGCCAGGGCGTCTGCCCGCCCGCGGAGTTCGAGCGGGCCCGGGTGGTGATCTTCGCCGGTGATCACGGTGTCGCCGAGCACGGCGTCTCGGCGTATCCGAGCGAGGTCACCGCGCAGATGGTGGCCAATTTCCTGGCCGGCGGCGCGGCGGTGAACGCGCTGGCCACGGTGGCCGGCGCGACCGTGCGGGTCGTCGACATCGCCGTCGACGGGGACACCGAGCTCTCGATCGCCGGGCACAAGGTGCGCCGGGGCAGCGGGTCGATCGACCGCGAGGACGCGCTGACCGAGGACGAGGTCGCCGCGGCGCTGGCGGCGGGCCGCGCGATCGCCGACGAGGAGATCGACGGGGGCGCCGACCTGCTCGTGGCCGGTGACATGGGCATCGGCAACACCACCCCCGCCACCGTCCTGATCGCCACCCTCACCGGCACCGAACCGGTCGCCGCCGTGGGCCGGGGCACCGGGGTCGACGACGCGGGCTGGATCCGCAAGGTCGCCGCCATCCGCGATGGCATGCGCCGCGCCCGCCCGGTGGCCACCGACCCCGTCGACCTGCTCCGCGTCGCCGCGGGCGCCGACTTCGCCGCCATGACCGGCTTCCTGGCCCAGGCCGCGACGCGGCGCACCCCCGTCCTGCTCGACGGTGTCGTCGTCACCGCCGCCGCCCTGGTCGCCGAGGACCTCGCCGCGGGCGCCAAAGCCTGGTGGCTACCCGCGCACCGCTCCACCGAACCCGCCCACGACCTGGCCCTGAAGCACCTGCGCCTGGAACCGCTCCTCGACCTCGACATGCGCCTCGGCGAAGGCTCCGGCGCCCTGACCGCCCTGCCGATCCTGCGCGCCGCCGTCGCCACCCTCGCCGAGATGTCGACCTTCGCCGACGCCGGCGTGAGCACGGCCGAAGCGGACTCGGCCACCATCGACCTGGTCAAGTGACCCCCTCGGCGGAGATTCCCCGAGCGCGACTCGACGTGGCGGGCGCCGCCGGGCACCCACCTGGACCGTTGATCACCAGGCTGTGGTGGCGTTCGATCCTCGGCCGATACTCACCTGAAAGCCTGGTGATCAACGGTCCAACATCAACGGCAGGCACGTCCGCTGGGAGTCGGTCGTGAACGGCGTTCGGCTGGCGGTCTCCTGGCTCACCGTCGTGCCGGTGGCCGGACCGGCGACAGTCGACCGACAGATCGCCGGTCGGGCAATCACTGGTGCTCCGCTGATCGGCGTCGCGCTCGGTGGCATCGCGGCCGGGGCGATGTGGCTGTTCGACCAGGCGGGGCTGACCACGCTGCTGACAGGGCTGCTCACCGTCGGGCTGCTCGCCCTGCTCACGCGGGGTATGCACCTCGACGGGCTGGCCGACACCGTCGACGGACTCGGTGGCTACGGCCCGCCCGCGCGGGCGCGCGAGATCATGAAGTCCGGTGGCGCGGGACCTTTCGGCGTGGCCGCTCTCGTCTTCGCTGTCGCCATCCAAGCCGTGGCCTTCGCGACGCTGGCCGAGCAGCAACGCTGGTTCGCCCTCGTCCTCGCCGTCGCCGCGGGCCGGGTCGCCGTGGTCCTGGCATGCCGCCCAGGCGTCACCGCCGCGCCCGACGCGGGGTTCGGCGCGCTGGTCGCGGGCACCCAGTCGCGCGCCGCGGTCGCGATCTGGCCGACCATCGCGATCGCCGGCTCCGTGGCGGTCGTTCCCAGCGCACGCTGGCTCGGCCCGATCGTCGTGGTCGCCGCCCTCGCACTGGCCCTGCTGATCACCCGCCATTGCGTGCGCCGCTTCGAGGGGCTGTCCGGCGATGTGCTCGGCGCGCTCGTCGAGATCACGGTCGCGCTGGCCGCCGTGGGGTTCACCCTGCGGGGATAGCGCGGAACCGCGGTGTCGGCAAACTCCAACTGGTCACAAGTCCAAGACATGGCCGCTTGTGTGCTCGCACAGATCGTTCGGTCAGCGGTATGCGGATGCCACCCCAGCACACCGGTGGCAATACAGTGGTCGACATGTCTTCGGAGCGCCTCTACTTCCGCCAGCTGCTGTCCGGCCGGGATTACGCCGTCGGCGATCCGATCGCCACGCAGATGCGCAACTTCGCGTATCTGATCGGCGACCGGGAGACCGGCGAGACCGTCCTGGTCGACCCCGCCTACGCCGCGGCGGACCTGGTCGACGTCGCCGAGTCCGACGGGATGCGCGTCACCGGCGTGCTCGCCACCCACCACCACCCCGACCACGTCGGCGGCACCATGCTCGGTTTCACCCTCGGTGGCGTGCGCGAACTGCTGGAGAAGACCAGCGTCCCCGTGCACGTGAACCAGCAGGAACTGGACTGGGTCGCGCAGACCACCGGCATCGCCCCCAGCGAACTGACCGGCCACGACCACGGCGACAAGGTGCGGGTCGGCGCCTTCGACATCGAACTCCTGCACACCCCCGGCCACACCCCCGGCAGCCAGTGCTTCCTGTTCGACGGCCGCCTCATCTCCGGCGACACCCTCTTCGTCGACGGCTGCGGCCGCACCGATTTCCCCGGTGGCGACTCCGACGAGATGTTCCGCAGCCTCCGCTACCTCTCGGCCCTCGACGGCAACCCGGTCGTCTACCCCGGCCACTGGTACTCCGAGGAGCCCAGCGCCGCACTGGCTTCCGTTCGCGACAACAACTACGTGCTGCGCCCCCAGTCCCTGCAGCAATGGCAGGCCCTGATGCCGGGCTGACAGCGAAGGAGCGGGCCCCGATTCGGGACCCGCTCCTTGCCTGCTGTGGGGGCTCTTACAGGTTCTTCATCCAACCGTGGGTGTCGGCGAAGGTGCCGCGCTGGATGCCGGTGAGCGTGTCGCGCAGGGCCATGGTGACCTCACCCGGCTCCCCGCCACCGATGCTGAACTCACCCTCGGTCGAGCGCACCCAGCCCACCGGCGTGATCACCGCGGCCGTTCCGCACGCGAAAACCTCACTGATCTCGCCGGATTCGGCGCCCTTGCGCCATTCCTCGACCGAGACCTTGCGCTCCTCGACCGGGTAACCGGAGTCGGCGGCCAGGGTGAGCAGCGAATCGCGGGTGATGCCGGGCAGCAGCGAACCGGACAGCTCCGGGGTCACCAGCCGGGCCTCCGAGCCGGTGCCGTAGACGAAGAACAGGTTGTTGGTGCCCATCTCCTCGACATAGCGGCGCTCGCAGGCGTCCAGCCACACGACCTGGTCACAGCCCTTCTCGGTGGCCTGCGCCTGCGCCAGCAGCGACGCGGCGTAGTTACCGGCCACCTTCGCCTCGCCTGTCCCGCCGGGCGCCGCCCGCACGTACTCGGTGGACAGCCACACCCGCACCGGCTTCACACCACGCGGGAAGTACGCGCCCGCGGGCGAGGCCAGCAGCAGGTACTTGTAGGACGCGGCGGGCTTCACGCCGAGGCCGGCCTCGGTGGAGAACATGAACGGGCGCAGGTACAGCGAGTCCTCGCCGCCGGCGGCGGGCACCCAGTCGGCGTCCACGTCGAGCAGCTGGCGCACCGACTCGATGAACAGCTCCTCGGGTAGCTCCGCCATCGCCATCCGCGCCGCCGAGCGGCGGAACCGCGCGGCATTGGCGTCGATGCGGAAGGTGGCGATGCTGCCGTCGGACTGGCGGTAGGCCTTGAGCCCCTCGAAGATCGCCTGACCGTAGTGGAACACCATGGTCGCCGGGTCCATCGACAGCGGAGCGTACGGCTCGACGCGCGCATTGCCCCACTGCCCGTCGGCGTAGTCGATCGAGACCATGTGATCGGTGAAGAACCGCCCGAACCCGGGGGCCGCCAGTACCTCTGCCCGCTGCTGCGCCGGGACGGGCGCGGGATGCGGAATACGAGTGAACTGTGCAGCAACTGTCATGATGCGATCCTATCCGGGCCGATTTCTGGCTGTCTCGCCCCCACTGCTGGGGAATTACTTGGTGTTGGTCTCCACGAACGGCGGCTTGACGACCGCGCAGCGCAGCTTGCGCCCACGCACGTCGACCTCCACTTCGTCGCCCGGTTCCAGCTTGGCGTCGGTGTCGAGCAGCGCGAGCGCGATGCCGACCTTGAGCGACGGGGAGAACGTCCCCGAGGTGGTCTCGCCGACCGGTTCGCCCTCGCGCAGCACGGTCTGACCCTGCCGCAGCACGCCGCGATCGAGCGCCTTCAACCCCAGCAGCGTCCGGCGCGGGCCGTCGGCCTTCTCCTGCTCGAGCGCCGCCTTGCCCCAGAACTCCGGCTTCTTCCAGCCGACGGCCCAGCCGGTGCGGGCTTGGTTCGGGGTGATGTCGACGGAGAGTTCGTGGCCGTGCAGCGGGTAGCCCATCTCGGTGCGCAGGGTGTCGCGCGCGCCCAGACCGGCGGGCTCACCTCCGGCGGCGCGCACCCGCTCGACCAGCGCACGGAACACCGCCTCGGCGTCGTCCCAGGTCGGCAGGAGCTCGTAGCCGTGCTCGCCGGTGTAGCCGGTCCGGCACACCCGCACCGGGCGTCCCTGCCACTGCGCGTCGGTGTAGGCCATGTACTCCATCTCGGTGGGCAGGCCGAGCGCGGCGAGCACCTCGGTCGACTTCGGGCCCTGCACGGCGAAGACCGCGTACTCGCGATGCTCGTCGGTGACCGTGATCGCCTCGGGCGCCGCCGTCCGCAGTTCGGCCACCACAGCCGCGGTGTTGGCCGCGTTCGGGACGAGGAACACCTCGTCGTCGCCGACGTAGTAGGCGATCAGATCGTCGATCACCCCGCCCTCGGGGGTACAGCACAGCGTGTACTGCGCCTTGCCCGGCCGGATCCGCCCCAGATCGTTGGTCAACGCCGAGTTCACGAAGGCCGCGGCGCCCGCGCCGCGCACGGTCGCCTTGCCGAGGTGGCTCACGTCGAACAGGCCCACCGTGGTCCTGGTCGCGGTGTGCTCGCCCACCGTGCCCGCGTAGGAGACCGGCATCGCCCAGCCCCCGAACGGCGCGAAGGTCGCGCCGAGCTCGACGTGAACGTCATGGATCGGACCCTGCAGCAGGTTGGTGTCGGTCATCGGCCGAGTTTATCGCCGACAGCGCGACCACCGGGTCCGAGGTGTGTCGACCGCTCCGCTGCTCATCGCCGCCCCGGCCGCCAACGCCGATACCGGCTCATCGTCGATCAACCTCGGCCGCATCCTCCAGGCGCTGTCCGCCGAGTCGCCCACCGCCGACTGCGATCCCCCGCAGATCCCCGCCACCACACCGCAATTCGATCTCGGACGCGGTGGTTGCCGACTCGGGAACCACCGACCGCCCGCGCCGGTAGTGTCGGTGCGGTGAGTGAGTCGCGCGGCCACAGATTCCGCCATGTCGCCCGGATGGACGAGTCCGTGAGCCGGGTCGTGTCCCGAATTCCGGAGTCCTCGGCCGATGGCGCGATTCTGCGGCTCACCCGCTCGGCGAACACCGGCCGCCTGTGGCTGGCCGTCGCAGCGGCGCTCGCGGTCCGGCCGGGTCCGCCACGCCGGGCCGCACTGCGCGGTGTGATCGCCCTGGGCGGCACCAGTTTCGCGGTGAACCTGGTGCTCAAGACGCTGATCCCGCGCCGTCGCCCACCGGCGGAACTGATGCCGCTGGGCCGCCGCCTGGTCGACACCCCCATCTCGTCGTCGTTCCCGTCCGGCCACAGCGCCAACGCGGCGGCCTTCGCCACAGCCGTCGCCTTGGAGAGCCCGCGCGCCGCCCTGGCCGTGGCGCCGGTGGCCGCGGCCGTCGCCTACTCGCGCGTCCACACCGGTGCGCACTGGCCCTCCGACGTCCTGGTCGGTGCCGCCGTCGGCACCGGGGTCGCGCTGACCACCCGGCGCTGGTGGCCGATCCGCGAGTCCGACGAGGCCGACGCGCACGCCGTCCACGACGCCCCTGTCCTGGCCGAAGGCAAGGGACTGCTGCTACTGATCAATCCGCGCTCCGGCGACGCCGCCTACGACCCCACCGCCGATATCGCCGAGGCCATGCCCGCGGCGACTCTGCTGCAGACCGCATCGGGTCGCGACGCCATCGACCAGCTGCAGGAGGCCATCGACCCGTCGATCGTCGCAGTCGGCGCGGCCGGTGGTGACGGCACCATCGCCGCGGCCGCCGCCGTCGCGATCAGCAACAAGCTGCCCCTCGTCGTCGTCCCCACGGGCACGCTCAACCACTTCGCCCGCGACCTCGGCGTCTACGACCTGCGCGAGGTCGTGGACGCGACCGGCACGGGCGAGGCCGTCGAAGTCGATATCGCCACGGTCGAATTCGACACCCCCGACGGTCCGCGCACCCACCACCTGATCAACACCGCCAGCATCGGCGCCTACCCCGAACTGGTCCGCCTGCGCGAGAAATGGGAGGACCGCTGGGGCAAATGGCCCGCCTTCGCCGCCGCGCTGGTGGTGACCCTGCGCCGCGCCGAACCGATCAGAGCCCGGATCGACGACCGCTGGCACGACCTGTGGTTCCTGTTCGTCGGCAACGGCCCCTACCACCCGCACGGCGCGGTGCCCGCCTTCCGGTCCCGCCTGGACGAGGGCCTGCTCGATGTCCGCTGGCTGCGCGCCGACGTCCGATTCTCCCGCACCCGCGCCGTACTCGCCCTGATGGTCGCCGCGATCGGGCACAGCCGGGTCTACGGCGAGCGCCAGATGCGCGAACTCACCGTGGCCCTCGACGCCCCCGCGCCCGTCGCCGCCGACGGTGAAGTGGTCGGCACCTCGCACACCCTGCGCTTCGCCATCGCGGGCCGTGTCGCCGCCTACCGCCGCGACGAGGACAACCCCCGCTGGGAGAACCGCGCCCGCCCGCACCACCGCCGCCCCCTCGCCTGGCTCACCGACCGCCGCCGCTGAGGGGTGCGGGCGGGTTTGCTCACGAACCCGCATCACCTCGATCACCATCGCCCACAACAGGCTTGCGCCCGCACCCATGCCTGTGTCCATGATGGGTCATGAACCTCCCGGCCGGTGGTCGTCCGATCACGGCGACCGAAGCTGCCCGCCGCTGGGATCCCTGGACCCCCAGCGTGGTGGCCGCTTGTCTCGGATCCTGTTCCGCGCCTTGGGCGATCGCGGGCGGATGGGCCCTCGACCTGTTCGCGGGCGCGATCTCGCGCGCGCACGAGGACATCGAAATCGCCGTCCCCCGAACGGACTTCCCGCAGATCGCGGCCGCCTTCCCCGAATACCGGTGGGATGTCGTCGGTGGCGGGCGCCTGTGGCCCTACGAGCGAGCCGCCGCCGACCCCGAGCTACACCAGACCTGGCTGCGCGACCCGTTCACCGGCACCTATCACCTCGATGTCTTCCGCGAACCCCATGACGGTGACACCTGGATCTGCCGCCGCGACCCCTCCATCACCCTGCCCTACTCCCAGCTCATCCTGACCAGCTCCGCCCGCATCCCCTACCTGATCCCCGAGGTGGTCCTGCTGTTCAAGGCCAAGGCCCACCGCCCCAAGGACGACACCGACTTCCACCGCGTCCTCCCCCTGCTCCCACCCACCAGGCTCGCCCGCCTGAACACCTGGCTGGCCAAGGTCCACCCCGGCCATCCCTGGCTCACCCGCATCGCCGCCTGACCACGACGCCGATTCCCCATCGCGCCCGTCGAATTCGGGTCCCACGATGTCGCCGAGGCTACCGACAGGTACCGGCACAGAGGTTTCCAGCAAACCACTCCGCCGTGAAACACTGTGCGCCGCTGTACAACTGATCGGAGCTCCATGAAATATGCTGTGACTCTCGGGTCCGCCGCCGTCGCCGCCTTCGCCTTCGCGATCGCGACCCCGGCCGTCGCCACCGCGCAACCGTCGAAGTGCCACTCCTCCTACATCCCCTGCCTACCCATCGTCAGCGATGTCGACTGTGCAGGCGGCAGTGGCAACGGGCCGGTCTACACCGGGCGCGTGCAGGTCGTCGGGCCCGACGACTACGGTCTCGACCGGGACGGGGACGGCATCGGCTGCGAGTAGACAGACGCGAGGGGCGCGCGATGTGGTCATCGCACGCCCCTCGTGGGTGTTTCGTCAGCGGTTGTCGTCGGGCCTCGGGTCGTTGGGCTTGCCCAGATCCGGACCGGAATCGGGCTCGCCGGAAGGACCGCCGGGCTCCCCCGAACCGGGTCCGCCGTAGCCGGGGTACCCCTGGTCGCCGTACCCGGGACCACCGGCAGGTGTCCCACCGTAACCGGGGCCTCCGGCCCCCGGACCGCTCGCGGGCGGACCACCGTAGCCCGGTCCGCCGTAGCCCGGCTCACCGGCCGGCCCACCGTAGCCCTGGCCACCGGCGGGCCCGCCGTAGCCCGGCCCACCAGCAGGACCGCCATAACCCGGCCCACCAGCAGGACCGCCATAACCCGGCCCACCAGCAGGACCGCCATAACCCGGCCCACCAGCAGGACCGCCGTAGCCCGGATCACCAGCAGGACCGCCGTACCCGGGTCCGCCGTAGCCCGGACCACCCGGCTGTCCACCGAACCCACCGGCCGGACCGCCGTACTGCGGATACCCCGGCTCCGGCACGGCTGCCCCACCGACCACCGGTCCGCCGACGACCACGCGGTAGGCGTAGGTCGAGGCGATGATGGTCAGCGGAATCGACACGAGCAGGCCGAGGCCACACAGCAGCGCGCCGACGACATTGATACCGAACAGCGCCAGCGCCAGCAGCAACAGCGGACCCGCGTTGCTGGAGATCGCCGAGAAACTGGATTTGATCGCCGAGACCGGGTCCTGATCCTGGTCGATCACGAATTGCATCGTCCACCAGGTGAAGAATGCGATGACCAGGCCGGGCAGGATGCACAGCAGCAGGCCGACGCCGGTCGCCACGCCGACGAGCAGACCGGCCAGGATCACCGCGCCCACCCGGGAGAACTGGAAGAACGCACCGAACCCGGGCTTGTGCCCGTCGATTTCGTGCAGCGCGCCGCGGATGAAGGCCGCCGAAATCAGATAGCCGACGACGGTACTCACGATGGTGCCGATGAATCCCCACACACTGAATCCGAAGCTGACGCCGTCGCTGTAATCGGTATCACCGGTATTGCCGACGCTGAAGAGGAGATTGAGCGCCAGCTGAATCAGAAACGCGATCAGGACGATGGCGATCCACACCACCGCGTTGTTCTTGAATTTGTCCCAGGCGTAACCGAGGGCGTCACCGACGCCGAGTTTCGGTCCCGCCGGGGGATAGCCGGGTTGCTGCTGTCCATACGTCATCCGAATCGCACCCCTCATCGTCCGCGGCGGCCGAGCCGCCGATATATGAGTCATTCCGATCCGACGTCACGGTCACGCCGACACTGCCGATCATGGCACATCGCCATCGCCGTGGCGGCTCATCACATGCGACGGGCGGCCACCCCACCTGGGATGACCGCCCGGACGACCGAGGGACCTACGCCTGCGCGTCCGCCCGCCGCGGCAGTTTCCAGCCGGGGCGCGGGAAATGGCAGGTGTAGCCGTCGGGATAGCGCACCAGATAGTCCTGATGTTCGGGCTCTGCCGCCCAGAACGGTCCCGCCGGGGTCACCTCGGTGACCACCCGGCCCGGCCACAGGCCGGAGGCGTCGACGTCGGCGATGGTGTCGAGCGCGGTGCGGCGCTGGTCCTCGTCGAGGTAGAAGATCGCCGATCGATAGCTCGAACCGATGTCGTTGCCCTGTCGATCCTTGGTGGTCGGATCGTGGATCTGGAAAAGGAACTCGAGCAGCGCCCGATAATCGGTGGCCGCGGGGTCGTAGACGATCTCGACCGCCTCGGCATGCCCGGGGTGATTGCGGTAGGTGGGGTGATCATTACTCCCCCCGGTGTAACCCACCCGGGTCGAGAGCACACCGGGCTGACGCCGGATCAGATCCTGCATCCCCCAGAAGCATCCACCGGCCAGAATCGCCTTTCGGGTTTCGGTCACGCGTCCTCCTTCACGAGAGCTCGGTGGTCGCACAGATCGGCCACAACCGTGTTTGTACAACGCCCAATCCGGCGCCGGAATTCCCGTCAGTAAGGTTGCCGCCCGAGCGATACCTCAGCAACGTCCACGCGCACCAGGATCACCGAGGAAGCAGGAGGAAGTCGGCGCGATGCCACGGCTTGTCGTTTCACAGTGTTTGGCGTTGGGATTGGCCACCACAGCGCTGGTCGGGGCGGCGGTGGGGAGCGCGGCCGCGCACCCGGGCACCGGCGACACGGTCCGGCAATCGTCGAGCTGCGAACTATCGCACGCGCGACAACACGAACTACAGGTTCGCGACGACAGCCCGGCGGCGGTCGGTCAGCTCGACGCCGTCCTCATCGAAGCGGGCACCAGGAAGCCCATTTCCGGGGGGAAGGTCGTGCTGACCGGCGTCGACATCTGCGGTGACAGCATCCACCGGCACCTGTCCACCGGGGCCGACGGCCAGGTCAGCTTCCGTGGATTGCAGCCCGGCCGATACCGGCTCACCGCCCAGCCCACCGGGTCGATGCCGCGGGCCACCGCCACCACCGATGTCGAGCTGGCGACACCGAGCCGCAAAACCATCCAGTTCACGATGGGCTGATCCGAAAGCCTGTGACGCCCAGCGCCGTCGCGTGACCCGTGATACAAATCACCCAGAGTTGGAAGGGGTGGTTTCCACATGGAGCCCACGGCGGAACAGCGCGCTGCGCTGGGCATGATCTGCGATACGTTCCTGCCGGGTGACGGGCTCGGATTGCCACCGGCGACCGAGGTGGGCACGGTGGAGACGATCTTCCGGATCCTGGGCCGCAATCCCCGCGAAGCGGAGCAGAAGCAGCTGGCGATGCTGCTGGGGCTGTGGGATTCGCGCGGCTTCGGCCTGGCCACCGGCAGCGGGTTCCGCCGGTTCTCCACGCTGTCGCCCGACCAGCGCGAGGCGGCCCTGCTGCGGCTCGGCGATTCCGGCCTCGCGCCGGTCAGGGCGGTGTTCCAGGCGCTCAAACAAGCTTCCCTGCTGGCCTACAACGTGAGCCCCGGCCCGACCGGCACGCATCCGCTGTGGAAGGAGATCGGCTATCCGGGTCCGGTGGGTCGCCTCGAGTCGGCGCCCCAGCCGCCGCTGTCGCCGCAGCGGTTCACCGAGCCGGCCACGCTGGACTGCGATGTCGTCGTGGTCGGCTCGGGCGCCGGTGGTGGCGCCGCGGCGGCAGTGCTGGCCGAGGCCGGGCTCGACGTGGTGGTACTCGAGCGCGGCGGCTACTACGACGACCGGGACTTCGGCGACGGCGAACTCGACGCGCTGACCAGCCTGTACTCGCCGGGACCTGCTGCGTCGGCGGAGGGCCAGATCACCCTCGTCGCGGGCACCTGCCTGGGCGGCGGCACCGTCGTCAACTGGAGTACCTCGCTGCCGACACCGGACCGGGTTCGCGGCGAATGGGCCGATTCCGGCGTGCCCCAGTTCGCCACCGACGAGTTCGGTGACGCCCTCGCGGTGGTGAGCGAACGGATCGGCGTCACCGACCGCAAGTCACCGCTGTCGGCCCGCGACGGGATCCTCGAACGCGGCGCCCGCGCACTGGGCTGGGACGTCGACACCCTGCCGCGCAATGTCGACAACTCCTGCGATGCCGGAATCGAGTGCGGGCGCTGCGGTTACGGTTGCCGCCTCGGTGCCAAGCAGTCGGTCACCAAGACCTGGCTGGCGGATGCGGCCGGGCGCGGGGCCCGCCTCGTGGTCGACGCCGACGTGCGCGAGATCGTGGTGAGGGCGGGCCGGGCCGAATCGGTCTCGGCGGTGACCGCCGCGGGCGTGCCGATCACCGTGCGCGCGAAGACGGTCGTCGTCGCCGCGGGCGCGATCCAGACTCCCGCGTTGCTGCGACGCTCGGGACTGCGGAACAAGAACATCGGCCGCCACCTGCGGCTGCATCCGGCCGCGGCCGTTTTCGGTGTCTTCGAGGACGAGATCCGGCCGTGGGAGGGCGCGCTGCAGGCCCGGATCAGCCGGCACCACGCCGATCTGGACGGCAACGGCTACGGCGTCATCTACGAGACCGGGCCGGTCCACCCCGGCCTGGCCACCGGCTTCATGAGCTGGCGCGGCGCCGCGCAGCATCGGGCCACCATGCTCGACTTCGCCCGCACCAGCTCGATCGGGATCATCACTCGTGATCGCGATCCGGGCACGGTCTCGGTCGACGGCAGCGGCGAACCGGTGGTGAAGTACCGGCTCTCCGACTACGACGCCGCCCACCTGCACACCGGGATCGTCGGTGCCGCCTCGATCCTGGAAGCGGCTGGTGCGCAGCGCATCTACTCCGGGCACCAGGCCGGAATCTCCTTCGAGCCGGGGACGCGTGGCTCGCTCGCCGAGTTCGACGCCGCGACGAAGAAGGCGGGGTACGGGCCGGGCCGGTGCGCGCTCGGCGCGCTGCACATCATGGGCTCGGCGCGGATGGGCGGTACCCCGGCGCTGTCGGCGACCGATCCCGACGGCGCGACCTGGGAGGTGCCCAACATCGTGGTGGCCGACGGGTCGAGTTTCCCGACCGCGCCGGGGGTCAATCCGATGCTGACCATCGAGGCGATCGGCTACATGACCGCCAAGCGCCTGGCCGCGCGGCTGCGCTAGATCTGCACCCGGCGGATGCCGGCCAGCACCGCGCGCAACACGTGCAGGTCGGTGGACGGCTCGCTCGCCGTGGGCTCCGGTGCGCGGGCCGCCAATCGACCGTCGTCGATCAGGTCGCCGACGAGCACCTTGGTCAGGGTGAGCGGCAGGTGCAGGTGGGCCGACACCTCGGCCACCGACAGCGGGGCGCGGCACATTTCGACGATCGCGTCGTATTCGGGTCCTGGGCGGCGGGGAGCAGCCTCGGCGTGGGCGTCGATGAGCAGTGTCGTGAGATCGAGCTCGCGCCGCGGCGCGCGGCCGCGACCACGGGTCACCGCGTAGAGGCGCACCAGTGGGCCCGCGTCCTCCTCGTACCAGTGCTCGGGCTCGTCGGTCATGGCTGCGGCGAGACGGCGGGGAACTGACCGGAGATCTCCGATTCCGGATCGGTGGCCCGAGCCAGCGCCGAGGGGATCAGTACCACCGCCCGCACGCCGCCGTAGACCGATTCCCCCAGCCGCACCGAGATTCCGTGCCGGCCTGCCAGGGTGGCCACGACGAACAGGCCGAGACGGGAGCTGCCCGACAGGGTCGCCACGCTGAACGCGGGCGGGTCGGCCAGCATCGCATTGCGTTCGGCCAGGTCGTCTTCGCGCATGCCGAGGCCCTGATCGATGATCTCCACCGCCACGCCGCGCCCGACCACGACACCGGAGACCACCACATGCGATTCCGGTGGTGAGAAGGCGGTCGCGTTGTCCATCAGCTCGGCGAGCAGGTGGATCACGTCGGCGACGGCGTGGCTGGCGATGCGCACCTCCGGCATCCGCTTGGCCTCGATCCTGGTGTAGTCCAGGCTTTCCGCGATCGCGCCGCGCACCAGTTCCAGCAGCGCCACCGGGTTGCGCCAGCGCCTGCCCGGCTGTTCGCCCCCGAGGATGACGAGATTCTCGGCATTGCGGCGGGTCCGGGTCGCGAGATGGTCGAGCTGGAACAGCAATTCGAGCTGATCGGCATTGCCTTCGTCGCGTTCGGCACGGTCGAGCAGGGCCAGCTGACGATGCACGACCACCTGGCTGCGGTGCGCGATGTTGAGGAACACGGTGTTGATGCCCGCCCTGGTCTGCGCCTCGGCCACCGCGGCCGATACCGCGGCGACGTGGGCCCGGTTGAACGCCGCCGCCACCTGCCCGAGTTCGTCGGAGCCGAAGTCCAGGCGCGACGCTTCGGCACTCGCGTCGACATTCTCGCCCGCCGCCACCCGGCTCATGAGCTCCGGGAGTCGTTCGTCGGCCAGTTCCAGGGTGTCGTGGCGCAGGCGGCGCATCCGGGCGATGAACCGGTTCGCCATGACCAGCGCCACCAGGAACGCGACCACCGCGATCAGCGCGACGACGGCGCCACCCAGCAGGGCGGTCCGGGTGTCGCGGTCGCCCTGCTGGCGGGCGATGACGTGAGCGTCGCCGCTCTGGTCCTCCCACAGTTTCTGCAGTCCGAGGTTGACCTGACGCGAGGCGTCCTGCCACTGCGCCAGGGTCATCGGCAGGTCGGTCTCCGCGTTGGTGCCCGAGATCGGACCGCGCAGCAGCACCGCGTCCTGCATCGCGATCACCTGCTGCCACTGCGGGCTCGCGACGAGGTCGTCCAGCTGCGCGCGTCGCACACCTTTCAGCACCGCAGCGGAATACTCTGCCTCGCCACGGAATTCGCCGACCCGGCGACCGAAGTCGACCAGGTGGGCCGCGGTGAACTCGCCGGTGGTCAGGGCCACCGAACCCAGGGTGTCGGCTTGCGACAGCGCTTCGGCGGCCCGCAATTGTTCGACGGCATAACCCAATTCGATGCCGATTCCCGCCGTGGGCGCCACTCGTGCGGCGACCATGGACGCGGCGATGATGGTGCCGATCACCTGGGTGAAGAAGGTGAACACCTGATCGGCCGGAATGCCGAGCGCGTCGACACCGCCACGCACGGTGGGCACCATGGTGAACAGCTGGTTGTACCCCTCGATGTCCTCGGCCGAGCCGTCCGGGTTGAGCTCGCGCGCGGCCTCCCCCTTGGCGATCACCGCGGCCAGCGCCTCGTCGGAACGCTGTCTGGCCGTACCCAGCGCCGGGCCCGCCGACGCGTCACCAGCCAGACGCAGCAGCGACAGCCTGCGCTCCTCCTGGAAGGCCGAGACCATGAGGATGGCGGGCGCGGTGGTGCTGCTGGCCAGCTCCGCCCACTCGGTCGACTCCCGGGCCGAATTCACCAGGTGGACCGCGGCACCGCCGCCGGTCAGCAACAGCATGACGCTGGAGATGAGCACGATGGACAGCAGTCGGGTCCGCACGCTCACGCGGCCACGAACGCCGGTACGCCAGATCTTCACAGGGTTTCTTTCCGCTCCCGCAGCGCAGCGGGCACGCTCATTGGTCGAGAGAGTAACCGACCACCCGCACCCGCGCGCGTACTCGAGAATTACTGCGCGCTGGGCAAACTCACAGCATGCCGCCGGCTCGGACCCGATGGCGGGCCAGGTGGGTCAGCACCGCCTGGTTGGCTTCCCAGCCGTCGGGGAACTTGACCGGGACACCGAGATGGACCGGTTCGGCCGAGGGATGCGCGTCGAGCAACTCCGGGATACCGGCCCGGCCGACGAGAACGCAGGCGTGCCGGTGCCGCGAGGCGAGCACACACAGGCGGCCTGCCTCGAGGTGGAAGGCACTGGCGTCGCGTCGACCCGACAGCGGATGCAGCACGAGGGTGACGTCGTATTCGCGGCCTTGCAGCCGGTTGGCGGTATCGACGGTGACGGGTTCGGCCGCGGTCCCGCGCAGCGCGGCGCGCACGGCATCGGCCTGGTCACGGTGGGCGGTGCCGATGGCCACCCGCTCGGTGGTGACCGGGTGACTGCCGGATTCGGAGTGCGCGGTCGCGCCGCGTTCGATCAATCGCGCGGCGATCGCGGCGATGGCGGCCACGGCTTCGCGGTCGGTGCGCAGGGTGTGCCGAGCCGGGAGTTCGTACCAGCCCCACCCGGATTCGGCGGCTTCCTCGAGCACCGCGTCGACCGGGCCGCCCATCCCCCGGGTGGTGAAATCCATGCGGCGGTCACCGAATCCGGTACCGGACTCGAATTCGGTGAAAGGGTAGAAGGCCCGCGAGACCACGGGTGCGGCGGTGGCGGGAAGACGCCAGGAGACCGGCAGCCGATGGGTGGGAATGTGGTCGTTGTTGGCGAGCATGACGCTGACCGCGCTCATGGTCGGGTCCCAGGTGAGCCCGGCCCAGCGGGCGGTCTCGACGGTGGCGAACGGGTCGAGCTGGCCGGGGTCGCCGACGAACAGGCCGCGGTCGAAGCGGTTCGCGATGCGCAGCAGCATGTCCGAACGCATCTGGTAGGCCTCGTCGATGATGGCGTGCGACCAGCTGCCCTCGGTGATGGTCGCCCACTTGGCCGCCGTGCCGATGACGATGGTGCGATCGGCCAGGTCACCGGGCTGCTTGGCGACCCGGACATTGCCGTGCTGGTCGACCCGCTCGCTGGTGACATAGGCGGCGCTGGAGAGGCGGCCGATGCGCAGGGCGGGGTCGGCGGTGGCGAGGCGGTCGATGAGGTCGTCGACCTGCTCGTTGGTCTGGGCGACGATCATCCGCTGCTCGTCGTCCTCGGCGAGCTGCCGGGCCGCGCGGACCACGAGGGTGGATTTGCCCGCGCCGGGCGGTGAGTCGACCACGATCGCGCGATGGTTCTCGTCGCGCAGATCGGCGAGAATTCCGGCGACGGCCTGGTCCGGTGTGGTCATTGCAGGTCCTCCCCCGCGTCGTCGGTGGGCGGCGGGGTCCACTCCGGCGGCGGACCGCCGTGCGTCCACGGGGTCTCCTCGGGCGCGGGCAGATTCAGCTGGCCGTTGAAGGCGGCGGGCTTGAAGCGGGCGAAGCCGAGTTCGTCACCGGGTTCGGGGACGCTGCCCGGATCGGCGACGAGTTTGCGGCCCATCCCGCCGGACAGTTCCAGCACGATGGCCGCACCGTCGCTCTCGACGACGACACCGGTCTGCTTCGGACGCTCCACACATGTCAGCTCCTCGCCGGGAACCGGGACGAACGGGTCGGTGGTGCGCAGATGGATGTGCGGGCGCAGTTTCGGACGCGAACCCGAACGGTCGAGGCGATCCGGTTCGCTGTGCACCACGGTGCCGCGGAAGGCCGCGCCGGTGACGCGGTGTTCGAGCATCCGCAGCGGGTCGTCGAAGGCGCACTGGGCCTGCAGCGCCTCCAGCGCGCGTTCGCGGGCCAGCAGCCTGCGCACGGCCGGAACCGCGGAATCCCGGCGGGCCTGCGGAATCCCTTCCGCCACGTCGGCGGCGAAGCGGGAGAACGCGCCACGATCGTCGGTCCAGCGGCTCTCGACGCTGGCGCCCGGCGGGAGTGCGTGCAGCAGGTCGAGCGCACGCCACATCAGTCCCCAGGTCGGTTCGAGCTGCCCGCGCAGCGAACGTTCGAGGCGTTCGGCGGCCACCGCGCGAGCGTTCTCGTCCTCGGCGGCGTTGTAGGCGGCGATCAGCGGCGCCAGTTCCTCGTTGTCGAAACCCGGGTCCGTGGCCGGGCCCGCGGGCGGGGACAGCAGGGGATCTTCGGCCAGCGCGGCCGCTTCGGCGCCGGTCAGGCCGGGCGGCGGATCGATCCAGCCGAGCAGGGCCGCGAGATTGCCGTCCTCGAGCGCGGACTGGCCCGAGGCCCAGTGTGCCGAGAGCACCGCCGTGACCGCGGGCAGGACCGCCGAACCCGGATGTTCGGCCCGGTCGCCGAACCAGGTGAGCCAGCGGCCGAGCAGCGGAATCGATGGCGGCACCGGGTTGTCGCCGTCGGTGCGGTGGAAACGTACCGAGCGGCCGAGCAGTTTCAGGAAGGTCACGCCGGCCGGGTTGGGCGTCCACAGCTGGGGTGCGTCCAGGCAGCGGGTGTAGGTCTCGCCCGCCTTGCTGGTGAGTTCTTCCGTCTCGGCCAGGAACGACGAGAGATACGGCAGCACCACGTCGGCCAGTTCTTCGATGAACCGCAACCGCAGCACCCGGTCGCGGGGCTGCGGCACGATCAGCACGTTCTGATCACCGCGCGCGGTGCCGATCATGATCGCCAGCGGCGCCGCCGCCTCCCCGGCCAGTCGCAGCGGCACGGTGACCAGCGGACGTTCGGCGAGATGCAGATGGCGCAGCGCCGCGGTGGGTTGCGCGCGGCCCGAACGGACGGCCTCGGCCTTGGCCAGGGCGGACAGGACGCTCATCCGGCGATCTCGAGCCGCAGGCGGTGCGCGGTACGCAGCATGGCGGTGATGTCGGCGTGCTCGGGGCCCGGTTCCAGCGTGCCGTCGGCCAGGCCGAGGACCGTGTGGATGTTGTCGATACCGCCGACCTCGTCACACACGCCGCGACCGAGCGCGTCCACCGAACCGCAGGTGCGGGCCTCGTCCCGGCAGGCGAAGGCCAGTTCGCAGCTCGACATGCATTCGGGGGCATAGCGCGCCGGGATCGCGGCGATGGTCTTCTCCAGGTCCTCCCCCGGCGCGAAGCTGGCCGCCGGCGGCAGCAGGTCGAGCAGTTCGGGAATGGCGGTGAGCCGGGTGAGCTGCCGGGAGACGACGGCGAGTTGCTTGCGCAGATCGACCAGTTCGGCGGTCGGGCGGTTGGTGAAGTTCTTGGCGCACACCAGGATCACATTGTGCGACACCAGCTCCGGTGACTCCCCGATCTCGGTCATCAACTCGCGCAACGCGATCACGTACACCGCGGATTGGCGGGCCGCCGCCGCGACCTGCGCCGGGTCGGCCTGGCCGTCGATCACCGGGAACGCCTTGATCTCGACCACATGGAACTTGCCGTCGAGTTGCACGGCGACGACATCGGGTTCGAGATAGGCGGCGGCGCCCGCGATGTCCAGGCGCAGCATGGGGTGGTCGAACAGGGTGCCGTCGCCCGCGGCGATCGAGGCCTTCAGCAACTGCCTGGTCCGCTGGTGGCGCACCGCGTTGCCGGTGTTCTCGCCCACCGAGTTCAGATCGTGGTAGGCGACCTCGGGAATCGTGAGGCCGAGCTTGTCGCGCAACAGCGCCAACAGCTCGGCACAGCCGTTCGCCTTCACCATGGCTTCGAAGGCGTTGCCACGGGTGATGGCGAACTGGGACTGACCGAACTGTGGTGGGAAACCGAGCGATTGGGCGATCACGGTCTTGTCCACCGCGGCCGCGTCGAGCAGGGCGCGGCGAGCGCATCCGGGATTGGCCGTCAACGCGGCGATGGTGCGGGCGTTGTGCCGCGTGGCGGGCGCATCGCCGCGCAACTGGTCCAACTGTGCTGCGAGAGTGCTCATCTCACCTCGATTCGTCGCCGATCGGCTACGCCGAGCCGAACACCGAATAGTTGTGCGGCCGGATCGGCCAGCTGATCCGCCGCTCGGCGCGCGGCCGCGATCCGCGCTCGCGCGTCGTCGTTCTCGTGCACCGCCAGTTCCCGTCGCGCGGCCTCGAGTACCGTCGCCGGGTCCAGCGAATCCGGTGCGCTGTTCACCCCGGGTATCGACACGGCGAGCCGCCACAGTACGCGCAACCCCGCCGGTTCGGCGGCAGGCTGCGCCGAAAGATGTTCGGCCAGGCGGATTGCCGAGGTCAACAGGTCGACGCGCGGGCTCAGCGGACCGATCATCCGCCGCTCGAGCGGCCACGAACTCACCGCCATCAGCCCCCGCGCCGGGGCGAGCAGGTCGGTGGTCAGTGCCGCGCACACGTAGTAGGGGCGGGCGAAGGGCGCCGAGCGGAAGGAACGTTCCTCGTCGCGGCGCAGGCTGGTGAGCCGTGCGGGCAGGAGCTCACCGGAGAAGAAGCCGTCGTGCACGGCCAGCACCAGCTTCGGCGACGAGGGCACCGACAGCAGGGTCAGCGCGCGGTGCACGTGTTCGCGCACCGGCACGGCGGGGGCGTCGACCCGGTCCGGAAACTCGGGCGTCTCCGGGATCGAGCCGAGAACGACCGCGTCCCAGTCGGTTTCGGCCTTACGTAGCTCCGCGCGGAGCTGACGCGCGGTGGCCCGATCGCCGGCCGCGGCGGCTCGGCGCACCTCGGCGCGCAGGCCCGCGATGCGCGCCTCCAGCTCCTCGGCCGAGTCCGTCACGATCGCGAGCGTATTCAGGCATTCCAGTATTGTCCAGTGATTGCCAGTATTGGCTCCGGGATTGCCCTGGGCCGCCGATGCCGAATCGGCACCGGTACATCTCGGTCAGTGGGGTTTGCCCGTAGTCGAGTGCCAACAGCCGGGGCGCACCGCCACGGCAAGCGCCAGCTGCGGCAAGCGCCAGCTGCGGCAAGCGCCAGCTGCGGCAAGCGCCAGCTGCGGCAAGCGCCAGCTGCGGCAAGCGCCAGCTGCGGCAAGCGCCAGCTGCGGCAAGCGCCAGCTGCGGCAAGCGCCAGCTGCGGCAAGCGCCAGCTGCGGCTGGGTGCCAGCTGCGGCACAACGCCGACTGCGGCACAACGCCGACTGCGGCAAGCGCCAGCTGCGGCTGGGTGCCAGCTGCGGCACAGCGCTGGCTGCGGCACAACGCTGGCTGCGGCCAGCGGCGTCGCCTGCGGCCGGCGGCCAGCGGCGTCGGCCGGCCCGCAGAGTCGGTGTGCCCAGGCGCACCCTCGAGCGCCGGGTATGCGTGCCCGCAGTGATCGCGGGGCCTGCACGGCCGGTGGGGCCGGGCCCGCAATGGCGCGGTTCAGCCGCGGAACCACATCGGAAGCAGAGTGGGTCCGCCGTCGGGCAGTTCGATCGGCGCGCCCTCGTGGGCGAAACCGTTGCGGGCGTAGAGCCGCGACGAGCGTGGCGTGCTGGCTTCGAGGAACGCGGATTCCCCCGCATCAGAGAACGCCTTCAACCGATCCGCCAGAATCGCACCGCCCGCGCCCTTGCCGCGATGTTCGGGCACCGTGACGATGACGTGCAGATAGCGATGCGGGAATTCGCGGGGATGCGCCTCGGCGACCAGACTCGAGACCGCCGCCATCCGCTGCAGCGCCACCACCTCGGGCGCCGCGTCGAGGAAGGCACGCGCCTCGGCCGCCTCGGCGTGGAAACGGTCGGCGGAATTGACCCGCTGCCACAGCGACACCGCCCAGATCTCGTCGCCGGTCCCGGCCAGCCAGACCTCGTCCTGGGCGAGCGCCTTCGTCACGACCTGCGGACCGATCGTGGTCTTGTACGCCTCGTCCATCGCGGGGTCACCCGCCCGGACCCAGGCGTTGACCACCTCGTCGAGACTGCCCGCGACGAAGGCTTCGGCGACCGCGGCGACGTCGTCGGCTCCTGCTTTCCAAACCTGTGGCTGCATGGTGAGTACCTCCTGAGTGAACGGTGTGCGTGTCCGCCAATCTAGGAGCGGTACTGCGCAACAGCGACCATTTCGTCACACTGGTTGGTGTGCGGAAAACAACGCTGTGCGCGCAGTGTGGAGCCGAAGTGGTCCAGGCCGACCGAGGGCGAGTGCGGCGCTATTGTTCGCGGTCATGCCAGGGCCGGGCCTATCGAGCACGCCGCGATCGACGAACACCGGTGCGGCATCCGCGACCAGCCAAACTGACCGCGGTCCTCATCACCCGCACCGCCGTCGACCTGGCCGACCGCGACGGGCTCGACGGCCTCACCATGCGGCGGCTGGCGGGCGAACTGGGCGTGGCGACCGCCGCGCTGTACCGGCACTTCCCCGACCGCGAAGCGCTGCTGGCGGCGATGACCGAACTGGCGCTCGACGAGACCCCCGATCCTGCGCCCGCGCCGACCTGGTACGCGACCCTGGCCATCGAGGCCGAGGAGGAATGGCGGCTCTACCGCCGTCACCCCTGGATGCTGACCGTGCTCGCCCGCACCCGTCCACCGCTGGGCCCGACCCTGCTCGACTCGGTCGAACGCGCCTTCGCCGCCCTCGACGAACTCGACCTGACCAGCGCCCAGATGCTCACGATCTACCTGGCCTACTCGGGCATGGTCCAGGGCCTGGCCCTGATGTGGAGCACCGACCGCGGCGACCGCATCGGCGCCGGCGCGCTGGCCGCCTCGGACCGGATGCGCGACGAACTCGCCGAACTCCTCGACCCGAGCACCCGGCCGGTCGTGCACCGGGTGTTCACCGGCGAGCCCGCCGGGCCCGACCTGTCGTTCGACGAACTGCTCACCGCCGGTGTCGGACTGCTCCTCGACGGCGTCGCGGTGCGACACCGACCGGCCACCGAATAGCCTGGGGCGATGACCGCTGTTGCAGATCGTTCCCTCGGACCGGAACTGGCACGTACCGAAACCATCGCCCCGGATACCGATGTCCTGGTGATCGGGTTGACCTCCTCGGAGAACGGCCCGGCCATCGTGCCCGCCGACCTGTTCGGCGACATCCTCACCGCCGAGGTCCGCGCGGAGTTGCTCGACGCCCTCGGTGCCGTCGGCGCCAAGGGCAAGCCCGAGGAACTGACCAGGGTGCCCGCGCCCGCGGGCTTGGACAACGTCACCAGTGTGCTCGCGGTCGGACTCGGCGCGGCCGAGAAGCTCGACGCCGAGCAGGTGCGCCGCAGCGCCGGAGTGGCCGGGCGCGCGCTCAGCGGCACCGAACTCGTCGCCACCACCCTGTCCGGCATCGACCTCGGTGCCGCGGCCGAGGGCTTCTACCTCGGCGCCTACACCTTCAGCACGTTCAAGTCGACCAAGAGCGCCCCGAAGCCGGACGAGCAGCCGGTGGTGCGCGTCGAACTGCTGGTCCCCGAACCGGAATTCGGCGTGCTGGAACTGCTGCGCGCCCAGCTCGTCGCCGAAGCCGTCGCCACGGCCCGCGATTTCGTGAACACCCCGCCGAGCGCGCTGTACCCGGCCGAGTTCGCCGATCGGGCCCGCGTGCTCGCCGAGGCCGCCGGGCTCGAGGTCGAGGTGCTCGACGAGACCGCGCTGGCCGCGGGTGGTTACGGCGGGATCGTCGGCGTCGGCCAGGGTTCTTCCCGGCCGCCGCGGCTGGTGCGGATCACCTACGCGGGCGGGCCGAAGAAGATCGCGCTCGTCGGCAAGGGCGTCACCTTCGACACCGGCGGCATCTCGATCAAGCCCGCCGCCAACATGGAGAACATGACCTCCGACATGGCGGGCGCCGCAGCGGTCATCGCGACCACCCTGCTCGCCGCGCGCCTCGGCCTGCCGGTCACCGTCATCGCGACGGTGCCGATGGCCGAGAACATGCCATCGGCTACCGCGCAACGCCCCGGTGACGTGCTCACCCAGTACGGCGGCACCACCGTCGAGGTCATCAACACCGACGCCGAGGGCAGGCTCATCCTGGCCGATGCCATCGTGCGCGCCAGCGAGGACGAGCCCGACTATCTGATCGACGTCGCCACCCTCACCGGCGCCCAGATGGTGGCGCTGGGCACCCGCACCCCCGGCGTGCTGGGCACCGAGGAGTTCCGCGACCGCGTGGCCGCCACCTCGCGGGCGGTCGGCGAGAACGGCTGGGCCATGCCGATGCCCGCCGAACTGCGCGCCGACATCAACTCCAAGGTCGCCGACCTGGCCAACGTCGCCCCGCACCGGTGGGGCGGAATGCTCTCGGCGGCGCTGTTCCTCAAGGAGTTCGTGCCCGAGGACGTGCAGTGGGCACACCTGGACGTCGCGGGTCCGGCCTACAACACCGGTGGGCCGTTCGGCTACATCGGCAAGGGCGGCACCGGCGTCCCGGTGCGGACGCTGATCACGGTGATCGAGGAGATCGGGGCGGAGTAGTCACTCGTCGAACTCGGCTTCGCGGGCCCGCCGCTGCTCGATCCGGCGGCGGGCGTCGAAGTCACGCATCCGCTGCGGATAGCCGGTCTTGTTGACGTCGTAGACCGGGATCTTCAGCGCGTCGGCCAGCTTGCGCGCACCGCGCTCGCCGACGATCCGGCGGGTCCATTCACCATCCACGGCCACCAACACGGCTGTGACATCGGTCACAGTTGTTTTCGGTTCGATGAACGCCTCGACACCGCGCCGAGACCGCGCCCAGTCGGCCAGCGCGCGCACCTCCGACGCGCCCTCGCGCGCACCTGACCTGCTCCTGCCGCGCCCACCGCGGAAACGATCCAGCAAACCCATCGGTTCAGCCCTCCTGCCATCCGACGGAATTCTGCTCACCGCCGTACATTCCATGGTGCCAGCTCTGCCCGGAATGCCGCCCTGCGCTACGCACGCGGCGAGCGAGTGCAAGGATGGTTGCCGGAACAAGAACCAACGCTCCCGGGCGCCCCGCCGCGAAGGTTGGGGTGGACGTCCGCCGCGACCCGCGACGGGAGTCCACCGGGACGAAGCACTGTTGTATTACCCGTCGAACAGTCAGAGGAGTCAGAGGACTATGGCCTTCTCCGTCCAGATGCCGGCTCTTGGTGAGAGCGTCACCGAGGGAACGGTGACCAGGTGGCTGAAGCAGGAAGGAGACACGGTCGAGGTCGACGAACCGCTGCTCGAAGTCTCCACCGACAAAGTCGATACCGAGATCCCGTCGCCGACCGCCGGTGTGCTGTCGAAGATCGTCGCGCAGGAAGACGACATCGTCGAGGTCGGTGGTGAGCTCGGCGTGATCAGCGACGCGGGCGAAGCCGCCCCTGCCGCGCCCGCCGCGGAGCCCGCCGCCGCCGAACCCGAACCGGCCCCCGAGCCGGAACCGGCGCCCGCCGCGCAGGCTCCCGCCGAATCCGCGCCCGCACCGGCTCCCGCCGCCGCGTCCGCCGCCGATGGCACCCCGGTGAAGATGCCCGAATTGGGCGAGTCGGTCACCGAGGGCACCGTCACCCGCTGGCTCAAGGCCGTGGGCGACAGCGTCGCCGTCGACGAGCCGCTGCTCGAGGTGTCCACCGACAAGGTCGACACCGAGATCCCCTCGCCGGTCGCGGGCACGCTGCTCGAGATCTCGGCGCAGGAGGACGACATCGTCGCCGTGGGTGGTCAGCTGGGTGTGATCGGCAGTGGTTCGCCCGCCGCCGCGCCCGCTCCCGAGCCCGCACCGGCACCGGCTCCGGCCAAGGCGCCCGAGCCTGAGCCCACGCCGGCTCCCGCGCCCGCCGCCGCGGCCCCAGCGCCCGCTCCGGCACCGGCTCCCGCCAAGGCTCCGGCCGCGTCCGCTCCTGCCCCGGCGTCCTCCGCCAACGGCAGCAGCACCCCGTACGTGACCCCGCTGGTGCGCAAGCTGGCCGACGAGAACAACGTCGACCTGACGACCCTCACCGGTTCCGGTGTCGGCGGCCGCATCCGCAAGCAGGACGTGCTCGCCGCCGCCGAGGCCAAGAAGGCCCCCGCCCCGGCTCCGGCCGCCGCCGCACCCGCGTCGGCGCCTGCCAAGCCGACCGCAGCGCCCAAGCTGGCCGCCCTCACCGGCACCACGCAGAAGGCCAGCCGGATCCGCCAGATCACCGCGACCAAGACGCGCGAATCGCTGCAGAGCACCGCGCAGCTGACCCAGGTCCACGAGGCCGACGTCACCAAGATCGCGCATCTGCGTCAGCTCGCCAAGGCCTCGTTCAAGGAGCGCGAGGGCGTCAACCTGACGTACCTGCCCTTCTTCGCCAAGGCCGTGGTCGAGGCCCTCGGGGTGCACCCGAACGTGAACGCCTCCTACAACGAGGATTCCAAGGAGATCACCTACCACGCGTCGGTGCATCTCGGGATCGCGGTCGACACCGAGCAGGGTCTGCTCTCGCCGGTCATCCACAACGCCAGCGACCTGTCGCTGGCCGGGCTGGCCCGCGCGATCGCCGACATCGCCCACCGCGCCCGCAATGGTGGGCTCAAGCCCGACGAGCTGTCCGGTGGCACCTTCACCATCACCAACATCGGCTCCGAGGGCGCGCTGTTCGACACCCCGATCCTGGTTCCGCCGCAGGCGGCCATGCTCGGCACCGGCGCGATCGTCAAGCGCCCGGTGGTGATGACCGACGAGACCGGTGGCGAGTCCATCGGTGTGCGCTCGATGGTGTACCTGCCGCTGACCTACGATCACCGGCTCATCGACGGCGCCGACGCGGGCCGGTTCCTCACCACCATCAAGAACCGGCTGGAAGATTCGGCGTTCGAGGCCGATCTCGGCCTGTAGCCGGAGTATTCGCCGACCATGCAGGTGGTGATCGCCGGTTCGTCCGGACTGATCGGGACAGCACTCGTCGCGGCCCTGCGCCGCGACGGGCACGTGGTGTCCCGATTGGTCCGGCGCGAGGCCGCCGCACCCGACGAATTCGCGTGGGACCCCGCGCGCGCCCAGCTCGACGAGCGGGCGTTGCGCGGGGCCGACGCGGTGGTGAACCTGTGCGGTGCGAGTATCGGTGGTCGCCGCTGGACCGGCAGCTACAAGCAGGAGCTGCGTGACAGCCGCATCACCCCCACCGATGTCCTGGCCACCGCGGTCGCCGCGGCGGAGGTGCCGACGCTGGTCAACGCCAGCGGCGCGCACTACTACGGCGGCGACACCGGTGACACGATCGTCGACGAGACGGCCGCCGCCGGAACGGGTTTCCTGGCGACGCTGTGTCGCGACTGGGAGGCCGCGACGGCCCCGGCCACCGCCGCGGGCGTGCGCACCGTGCTGGTGCGCAGCGCGGTGGTCCTCGCCCCCAACGGCGGAATGCTGAGCATGTTGCACCCGCTGTACTGGCTGGGGCTGGGGGGCCGGCTCGGCAGCGGCCGTCAGTACACGCCCTGGATCTCCCTCGATGACGAGGTCGGCGCCATCGCCTTCGCCCTCACCCATCCCGAGGTGTCGGGCCCGATCAATGCCGCCGGTCCCGCGCCGGTGACCAACGCGGAGTTCGGTCGCGCGCTGGGCCGGGCGCTGCATCGGCCCACACCACTCATCGTCCCCGGCTTCGCCCTGCGCGCCCTGGTCGGCGAGTTCGCCGACGAGGCCATCCTGCACGGACCACGCGCCATCCCCGCCGCGCTGGAGCAAGCCGGATACACCTTCCAGCATCCGACGATCGGTGCCGCGCTGGCCGCCGCCGTCGGCCGATCCGGGAACCGCTGATGCGGATCCGCGACGCCGACAAGGCCGATCTGCCCGCCGTCCTCGCGATCCACAACACCAATATCGCCGAGTCGACGGCGATCTGGGACACCGACGAGGTCGACCTCGACGACCGCCTGACCTGGTTCGCCGACCGTTCCGCCGCGGGCATGCCGATCCTGATCGCCGAGATCGACGGCGAGGTCGCCGGGTACGCCTCCTACGGTCAGTGGCGCCCCAAATCCGGCTACCGCTTCACGGTGGAGAACTCGGTCTACGTCGACGACCGCTTCCAGCGCCGCGGCGTCGCCACCGCCCTGCTCACCGAACTCATCACCCGCGCCACCGATTCCCACCGCGTGCACGCCATGGTGGCCGCGATCGAATCGAGCAACTCCGGTTCCATCACCCTGCACGAACGCTTCGGCTTCCGCGTCGTCGGTGAACTTCCCGAGGTCGGCCACAAATTCGGCCGCTGGATGGACCTGACCCTCCTGCAGCTGACCTTCCCGATGAACCACCGCTGAACAGCAGCCGGGGCACACGTGAAATCCTCGGCGCCGGGTCACCGCACGGTTGCGCATACCGGTCGGTTTGCCGAAACATCGAGCGCATGAGAACCCGTCGTGCACTCGTCGCTGTGGTGGCGGCGCTGTCGTTTCCCCTCCTCGCGACGAGCCCGGCTCTCGCGGCGCCACCGATCGAGGAACCGGCCGCCCTGTGGACCGTGCCGACAGCCGAGACACGCGAGTTCTCCGTCCTCATCGCCTTCAGTTTCGGCAACCGGATTCCCGAGGGCGTCGATCCGCAGCGGACCGTCGGGGACCCCGGCCCGGTGAACGAGGCGCTCGCCGCGGCCACCGTCGCGGCCAGAGCCGGACGCGACATCCCGGTGTACGCCCAGACCGAGATCGCCACGGTGCTGCGTTCCGAGTACGGGCTGCGCGATGTCGTGTCCATCGATCCGACCCGTGCTGCCGACGGAACGCTGGTCTACCTGTCCACCGACGGCGTCGCCGCCGAGGTCGCCGCACTCCGTGGTCCGGCCGCCTCCGAGGACGTCGCGGGTGTGGTGGCCTTCCAGGATCACCTGTGGCGGGCCGTATACACCAGCCGCGCCCGCGGCGTCACAGCCTTCGCGCCCCGCGAGGTGCCGATGCCGAGCGAATACGATCCACAGTCCGGTCAGCCGTGGACCACCAGCCGGGAACGCTATCTCCCCACCGACTACGCGGGGCGTGTGCCGGTGCTCGCGCGACTGTTCGGGCTCGCGCCGACCGAGCTCGGGCCGCGCTGACGAACCAGGTGGGCGCGCGAGGCCGTCCGGCTCCTATTCGCCTCCTGACCGACCTGCACCGGATTCCGGCCGTGGGCGTAACGTCAGGGACGTGAACAACACGCGCCCCCTCGCGTCCGCACGGTTCGATTCGACCCCGATCGTGGTCGAGAATCTCGGACTCATCGACTACCACGCCGCCTGGGAGCTGCAGCGGCAGACCGCCGAGCAGCGCGCCGCGGGCGAAGGCTCCGACCGGCTGTTCCTGCTCGAGCACCCGTCGGTCTACACCGCGGGCCGCCGCACCGAGGCCGAGGATCTGCCGATCGACGGCAGTCCGGTGGTGCAGGTCGACCGCGGTGGCAAGATCACCTGGCACGGGCCGGGTCAGCTGGTCGGCTATCCGATCATCCGGCTGGCCGAGCCGGTGGACGTCGTGCACTACGTCCGACGGTTGGAGGAGGCGCTGATCCAGGTGGTCACCGGACTCGGCGTCGACTGTGGTCGCGTCGAGGGCCGCTCCGGCGTCTGGCTGCCCGCCACCGAGCTGTTCTCCGAACGCAAGATCGCCGCGATCGGGGTGCGCGTGCAACGCGGGGTCGCCCTGCACGGCATCTCGCTGAACTGCAATTCCGCCCTCGACGGTTTCCAGGCGATAGTGCCCTGCGGCATCAAGGACGCCGGCGTCACCACGCTGACCCGTGAACTGGGCCGCGAGGTCACCGTCGCCGAGCTCGAGCCGCTCGTCGCCGCCGCGATCGTTGCCGCCCTCGACGGCGAAATTCCCGTTCAGCCCCATGACATTGATCGCACCACCGGCCCGGCGAACACGCAGGCCCCGAGCGTAGAGTCGATCCAGTGAGCTCCGTAGACGCTTCTGCCCCCGCCGGACGCAAGCTGCTGCGCATCGAGGCGCGCAATGCCGAGACCCCGATCGAGCGCAAGCCCAAGTGGATTCGTACCCGCGCGACCATGGGCCCGGAGTACACCGAGCTCAAGGGCCTGGTGAAACGCGAAGGCCTGCACACCGTCTGCGAGGAAGCGGGCTGCCCCAACATCTTCGAATGCTGGGAAGACCGCGAGGCCACCTTCCTCATCGGTGGCGAACAGTGCACCCGCCGCTGCGACTTCTGCCAGATCGACACCGGCAAGCCCGCCGCCCTCGACCGCGACGAGCCCCGCCGCGTCGCCGAGAGTGTCCAGGCCATGGGCCTGCGCTACTCCACCATCACCGGGGTGGCCCGCGACGACCTCGACGACGGCGGCGCCTGGCTCTACGCCGAAACCGTCAACGCCATCAAGCGGCTCAACCCGAACACCGGCGTGGAACTGCTCATCCCCGACTTCAACGCCGACCCCGACCAGCTCGCCGAGGTCTTCGCCTCGCGCCCCGAGGTGCTCGCCCACAACCTGGAGACGGTCCCGCGCATCTTCAAGCGCATCCGCCCCGCTTTCCGCTACGAGCGCTCCCTCGCCGTCCTCACCGCCGCCCGCGAGGTCGGCCTGGTCACCAAGTCCAACCTCATCCTCGGCATGGGCGAGACGCCGGAGGAAGTCACCGAGGCCATGCGCGACCTGCACGAGGCGGGCTGCGACATCCTCACCATCACCCAGTACCTGCGCCCCTCCCCCCGCCACCACCCCGTCGACCGCTGGGTCAAGCCCGAAGAGTTCGTCGAGCACTCCCAGTTCGCCGAGTCGCTCGGCTTCGCCGGTGTGATGGCCGGTCCCCTTGTCCGCTCGTCGTACCGCGCCGGCCGTCTCTACGCCCAGGCCATGGCCCACCACGGCCGCGAGATCCCCGAGGCCATGAATCACCTGGCCCAGGGTGGCACCGCGTCCCAGGAAGCCAGCTCCGTCCTCGCCCGCTTCGGCAGCTAAGCTCAGGGTCCCCTCACTCCTCGGAAGGACCCATGTCGAAGTTCGAGAACGTCTCCGTCACCAAGCAGGCCAATGTCTACTTCGACGGCAAATGCGTCAGCTACAGCCTCGAGCTGCCCGATGGCACCGCGAAGTCGGTCGGCGTGATCCAGCCGTCGGCGCTGACCTTCACCACCAGTGCGCCCGAGGTCATGGAGCTGGTGGCCGGTGAGGCGAAGGTGACCCTGGCCGGGGCGAGCGAGGCCGTCACCTACCGCGGTGGGGAGTCGTTCGAGGTGCCCGGCGACAGCTCGTTCGACATCGAGGTCGTCGACACCATGCACTACGTCTGCCACTACGGCTGACCGGACCGGGGGCGACCGCTCGGCCGCCCCCATCCCGGGTTTCTACTTCACGAGGAATTCGTCCTTGTACAGCCGGTTCGGCCGTGGCGAGGTCGTCTCGGCCAGCTCCACCTGGAAGTCGTTCTCGCGCACGGTCCTCGGCCGGTAGCTCCCGCCGAAGGTGACCATCACCGAGCCACCGACACCGTTCACACCACCCCTGGTCGTGTTCGACTCGCGGCCCGCGTTGAACACACTCACCAGATCGCGTCCGTCGTTGCCGACCGCGATGGTGCCGTCGTGGAAGAACTGCACGAACGTCCCGTTGTCGGCGGCCACGGTCGCCGCGACCGTGTGACCCTGTTCCGGGTCGAGCGAGAACTCCGCGTCGGGCTGCTGACGTCGATCCACGGGTCCCGGGGTGTCCAGCGTGCGCCCGAAACCGAGCAGCACCGTCTCGCCGAGCGCGTTGTGACGCTCCCGGCTCAGTTCAGTCCACAGGTGGGTGGTCGACCAGACCTTCACGCGCCCGTCGTCGAAAAGTGACACCCGGTCGTCGGTGCCGTTGCTGATCAAATATTTCGCGCTGTTGGGGGCCATCCCTCGATCATGCTCGATCCGGCCGCCGAAGTCGCATCGTTCGGCGCAGCCGACCACGCATCGACACGATCGAGGGCGCCGCTACTTGTGCGGTACGCCCACCGTGAGCCCGCCGTCCACGACGAATTCCGCCCCGGTCGAGTACGAGGATTCGTCGGAGGCCAGGTACGCCACCAGCGCGGACACCTCGTCCGGCTCGGCCGCCCGTGCCAGCGGGATCTGCAGGAAGTCGGCCGGGATCCCCTCGGTCATCGGCGTGCTGATCAGACCGGGATGCACCGAGTTCACCCGGATGCCCTGTGGCGCGAGTTCGAGCGCCGCCGACTTGGTGAGCCCACGCACCGCGAACTTCGTCGCGGTGTACCCGTGCAGCCCGGGACTGCCCCGCATCCCCTCGACCGAGGAGATGTTGACGATCGAACCACCACCGGCCGCCAGCATGGCCGGAACCGCCGCCTGCATCCCGAGGAAGGTCCCGGTCAGGTTGATGTCGATGATCCGCTGCCACTCCGCGAGCGCGAAGTCGACGAGCAGGTTCCCGTTCACGATCCCCGCGTTGTTCACCAGCACGTGCAGCCCGCCGAACTCCTCGACCGCCGCCGCGACGACCGCACTCCACTGCTCGGGTTCGCGCACGTCCAGGTGCCGGTAGATCGCGGCGGCGCCGAGTTCCTTCGCCACGACCGCGCCTTCGTCGTCGAGCACGTCACCCAGCACCACCGAGGCCCCCTCGGCGACGAATCGGCGCGCGTGCGCCGCCCCCATCCCCCGAGCGCCACCACTGATCACCGCGACCTTGCCGGTCAGTCGTCCCATCGCGCAGAACCTCCTCGTCGAGCCGATGCGTTTACACCGTACGAGCGCCACCGGTTCCGCGCGGCGAATTGCTCAGGAAGGCGCAGGAATACGCGTCACCAACCAACAGTGACAGTCAGCAGGTGAGGTTCGCCGCGCCGTAGGAGTGGAACGACACGTGGACGTGGTCGTAGTGGTTCTGGGTCGAGCTGCCGCGGTCTTCCATGAGCGACCAGCCGTTGCCGTCGTTGTAGCGCTGCTTCCAGATCACATAGGTGACGCCGAAGCGCTCCTTGTTGGCCAGCACGAACTCGGCGATCGTGTCGCCGACCGCGGCGTTGGGCGTCATGAAGTCGAGCGCCAGGCCCGAGCCGTGGTCGCCGTCCCAGCGCCCCTCGGCGCCGCCGATGTCGTGGAGACCGAAGGTCTGCTGGATCAGCCGCCCCACCTGTGCCACATGGGGCTTGGCGCCGCGCAGGTCCGTCGAGCACAGCAGCTTGGCCTTCATCGCCGACAGAGCCGCCAATTCGTCGTCGGCCGCCACCGGCTCGAGTCCGGACTCGGGCTCGAGCTCGGTGTGCTGTGCCGCGGCGGCGATCGGATCGAGCTCGATGTTCGACGTCGACCGCGGCTCGGCCGCGGCAGCCTCCGGCACCGCCGGGCTCGGTTTGAACGCCATCCACAGCATCGCCGGAACAGTCATGGCGAGCCCACAGACACCCAGAGCCCCACGACTCCCAGGGGCAGGGGCCGTTTTCCGATGTTGACCAGGCACGTTCTCGATCACCAGCTACTGTCGATAATTAGGTCTCTGCAACATTACGAAAAGGTCGCGGAAATGTCACGCCGCGCCCGCGTGTCGCATGTCAGGAGACAGCATCTCCTATCCGACGCGATTGCGCGAGACCGTGATCGTTTTGTTCTCCGAACTCGCGATCCGACGCCGAGAATCTCCCTCAGTCGCTGTCCTGGTTCAGCGCCGCGAGGGTGACGAAGATCGGCACGTCCGAATCGGCGTCGACACCCCGTCCACGCAGGAACGCGTTGATCATCCCCCACACCAATTCCCCGGCCCGATCGACGAATTCCGCCGGGTCCGGCATGGGTTCGGTCAGCCAGAGATCGGTGAGCGCGATCATCACCCCGACTATCCCGCGTGCCAGATAGTCGATGCCCTCGGTGTCGAGCGGAATCGAATCAGCCACCGCGCGTGCCCGTTTCGCGAATCGGTTCGCGACGGCGCTGCTCAGGTCGTATTGCCAGACCGAACCGTCCCTGGTCGATCCGGTCTGGGCCTGCGCCAGGAATCGGAAGACATCGGGGTGGTCGAGGATGCCCGCGGCGTAGTCGCCGAGCGCCCTGGCGATGGCCTCGCGCGGCGGCTGGAGCAGCAGCGTGAGGTCGGCGCCGGTCGCCGCGAAGGCCGTGTCGGCGAAGCGGCTGCCGATGGCGGTGTAGAGGTCGCCCTTGTCGGTGAACTGGCGATAGAGCCGCGGTTTGGTGATCCCCGCCTCGGCCGCGATGGCCTCCATGCTCGGCCGGGGGCCGTCGCGGTCGAGGACCCGTATGGCCGCGTCGACGATCGCGTCCCGGCTCACCGGCGGCGGTCGTTTGGCACGGGTCACGGATCTCGACACTACACGTACCGCCAGTACGATCGCGCACCCCACCGAGGTCCGCAGCAGCCCGACACAGATCCAGCAGGCTTTACATTCGGCCACCGTACCGGCAGTATCACGCTCCGTACCGACAGTACGAAACCTGTCGGACACCATCGAAGGAGAAGCCCGTGCCGGATGCCCTGCGTCAACTCACCACGACACTCGGCACCCCACCGCCGCCGGAGTTCGCCGCCCTCTCCCCCGACGAGTTCACCCGCCTCGACGGCTTCGTCCACCACGCCCTCGACCAGCGCGAAGCCGCCCTGAACAACGCCCTCGACGCCGGCATGCGGCACATCCCCCGCCTGGCCCGTCCCGCCGTGAAGAAGGTGCTCGGCCTGTGACCGCCACCCACCACACGACCGCCGAGATCGCCAAGCTGGCCCGCGTCCTCGACCAGCCCGACCCGGCCGACCTGGCATTCCTCGCCGAGCTCCCACCGGCTGCGATCCGCGCCTTCCGCGACCAGGTCAACGATCTGATCTCCCGCCGAGACGCCCGCCGCATGCAACGCATCGGCGCCGCCGCCAAACTCGTCCCCGCGCCCATCGCCGCCAAGATCACCGAGGCCGCCTTCGGCCCCGTCCTCGCCGCCGCCGTCGCCGGATCGGTCGACCCGGCCCGAGCCGTCGCCATCGCCGGTTCGCTGTCCCCGAGCTTCCTCGCCGACGCCACCGTCACCCTCGACCCGCACCGCGCCGCCGAGGTCATCACCCACGTCCCCACCTCGATGGCCGCCGCCGTCGCCCGCGAGCTCATCCGCCGCGGCGACTACCTCACCATGGGCCGCCTGGCCGGCTCCGTCCCCGACTCGGCCCTGCGCGCCGCCCTCCCCCACGCCGCCGACATCGACCTCCTGCACGTCGGCTACTACCTCGAGAACACCTCCGCCGCCGACCGCCTCCTCACCCTGGTCGCCGACCGCATCCCCGGCATGCTCCGCGCCACCCACACCGAAAACCAATGGCCCGAAGCCATCACCCTGCTCGACCTCCTCGGCCCCGCCGAACGCTCCCGCATCGGCGACATCGCCGCCGACCAGGACGACGAAGTCATCGACGGCCTCCTCACCGCCGTCGATGAACTCGACGCCTGGGACACCCTCCTCCCGGTAGCCGCGGGCATGACCCCCACCGCCCTCCAACACCTCACCCAACGCCCCCTCCTCCACACCCCCGAGGCCCTCACCACCATCACCGACACCGCCCTCACCCACGACCTCTGGTCAGACCTGCTCCCCCTCGCCGCCCACCTGACCCCCACCCAATCGCAGTGCGTGGCAGCGCGAGTCGCCACCGAATCCGACGACTCACTCACCGCCCTGATCGAACAGGCCCACACCCACAACCAGTGGGCATCTCTCCTCCCGATCGTCCTCGCCTTCGACACCCCCACCCGCACCCGATCCCTGACCCTGCTCAACGAGGCCCCCGACCTCGAAGACCTGATCAGCACCTTCACCACAACCGATCCAGCGTTCTGGACAGCCCTGTCCGACATTCGAACCGAGATCCCCCAGCCCTTGCGAGAGCTTCTCGCCGCACAGGCAGCGCGATCCGGCCTCCCCGAGCTCAGCGACCAACTGAGCTCCTGAATCAGCGCGCACCCCTGGCACGACACTCACTCTCAGTCGGTCTCCACGCCCGATTCATCCGGATACGCTCCGCGGAATGCACGTCATCGGCAGCCGAAAGCGGAACCAGCCCGCACCCCCGCACGCCATCTTCGAATCACTCACCAACCCCGACCGCGACCCCACCCGCCCATGGCTCAACCTCCTCCGGGACGAGCAACGCCCCACCGTCCTCGACAGCACTTACCCCCACTTCGTGGTGTGGAGTTCGCTGTGGCCCCGACGCCCCGACGCCCGCCTTCAGTTCGATCTCCCCTCCGACGGTGGTTCCGGCACCGACCTACGCTGGACCCTGTACGTCGACGACCCACTCCCCGACGACTCCACGACTGGCCACCTACGCCACCGAATAGACAAACTCATCAACGCGAACCTGCGCCGCAGCTACGGCCAGTAGGTCCGGCTCAATGCTGCCCGCACTTCGACTGATCCTATACGCCGGTCCTGATCAGCAACCATGTTGGTACACAAGGGATTAACGTGAACGAGCTCGGACTCGACGTGGATCGTCCAGGGGTTCAGGGGGAACCCTGGCCAATATTCGACGTGAGCGCCGCCTGCGAGCAGCCGATGACGTGGGTGGCCAGTGCTCGGTTCAGGATGACGCGAGCACCGTCATCGTAGGCAGCCACGGTGGCGATCAGATCGAAGGTTCTCACTGCCGACGCGATCTCCTCGGCGCCCGTGGCGGTGACGAAGCCGGTGACAGTTTCGATGTCGACGATCGACTCGTCAGGGATCACGAAATTCGCAGCCGGAGCGACCAGTTCGGAATCCAGGGGCACGATCCCGATTTCTACGTTTTCGCGGGTAGCCAGAATTTCCAGGAGGAATCGGACCTGGTCTGCCATCACGTCCGCAGCGCCTACCTTCCGCAACAACGCGGTCTCACCAATGAGCAGGTGGAACCGGCGGCCAGGTGCATCAAGGATGGTGTGCCGCTGCAAGAGCGCGGTGACTGTCTCTTCGGTGTCGTCGGGGATTTGGAGTACCGAGACGCACACGGACAAGACCGCGCGGGCGTAAGCCGGAGTCTGTAGTAGTGCTGGTATCAGGTCCGGGCTGTACCCACGCTGATTGGCAGTCGTGTGCTCGAGAGCGATGAGGCTGCGTTGCAGCGTCGATAGCCCGGTGCCGCACGTTTCGTACCAGGTGGTGTAAAACACCGTTTCACCTCTTCCTAGGCGTTTCATGATTGATGGGATGGTTGGTTCCCGGGAGATCGGCGTCCCCGGAGTTCTGAGCGGAAGTAGACCTCCGGAAACGCGTCTCACCTCGGCTGACGATCGGCACAGTGTGAGGTGCGCTGGCGCACCCGAGGCCATACCGATGGCATGAAGGCTCGTGTGCAGTTCGGTCGCGAATCCGACCTCATCCCGGGTTCCGCATCTGCAAGCAGGCACGAGCACACTCGAGAACAACCGCTCCCGACGGCCGAAACGCACTGATGGCCGGTGATATCCATGTTCGGGCCACAAGCGGATCGGATGTCGGAGACGGGAGTGCGATGTCGCCTTCTCGGATGACGACGACTCTCGCCCGCCACAGTCGCGCCACATCAGCCGGGTCCCCCATGGGTCGGATATCGGTGCGCACGAGAAAAGTCCACATGGCTGCTCTCGGGTGGCTGATGATCGACAGCGGTGCGACACCCCGTTGATCGAGCGTTGTTCGAACGCGTTGAGCGAGACCGGCGGGCATCATCACGGCGCCGATCAACCCGGCCCGCATGGTGATTCGACCCGACTCAGGATCGACCACCGTCGGCAACAAACAGACGTCGCGGTAGAACTCACATCGCGAACGCGGCGTTTCGGAATACGCCGCGTCGGACGAACTTGTCGAGGCCATACTCACTACCCGCTACTGTCGGTCGTGCCGGTATCGAGGCAGAGTCGCACGGGCGATGCCTCAACCCACCCTGCTTCCCTCATCGACTCGAGGAGTTCGACCAAGCGGTCGAGACTGGACCCATCAGAGGTCGACGAAGTCGTCGAATTGTCCTGTGTCATCGCGACCCCCCGCCCTGCCAGCTGCGATGGATCTGCGGCCCGATTACGGGAAATCGGGTTTCCTGAAGCGGAGTGCATCGGTTCGTCGGCGGTACATGTCGGTGTCGCGGCACGGTCCCTCCTCGTTGGTTCACGGTGGATGCACCCACCGCCGGGGGCTTTCGCCATCGGGTGCAGCTCACTGAGCCCGAGGTGGCGGGCGGGCGCCCTGCCATCACCCCGGCGGCGGGGCTGGAACGACATTGGCCGCAACCCCGCGTCACTTTGTCCCGCCGCGGGACAACACAGGGATCAGGCGGAAAAACGGACGTACGATGTGGGTTGTCAGGTCATCGACGGGAGAGTTCATGGACGCCGACCGCTTCATCGGGCAAAAGGTGCGCGAGATCCGGGCGCGCCGGGGAATCTCGCAGCAGGTATTGGCCGACAGGACAGGGTTGAGCCGGGGCGCGATCGCCAAGTACGAGAACGGTGAACGGCCGATCGACTCACGTCGGATACTGCTCGCACTGGCAGCGGCGCTCGGGGTCACCATCGGTGACCTGACCGGCCATGAGCAGGACAAGCTGGATCCATCCACAGCGGGGTTCCACGCCGCCGTTCCCGAGCTGGAGACTGTGCTGTGGTCGCGCGGCAACATTACCGATCTAGCGCCACCTCATACTCTCGACGAACTGGCCGCTCTCGCACGGACCGCAACCGAGCTTCGCAACGATTGCGACTACGCCACGCTCGGACCGCTCCTCGCTCCGATGCTGACTGACGCCTACCGTCACGTCCGCGGCGCCGCGGGCGGCCACGCCGAGCGCGCGTGGGATGTTCTCGCCACCGTGACATACGGTGTCGCGTCGGCGCTGCGAGCACGGGGTTACTACGCGCTGGCGTGGACAGCCGCACAGGAGTCCGAACGCGCCGCCACCCACATCGGCGGCGTCGCGCCGATCGCGGCCGCCGCGTTCGCCCAGGGCCAGATCATGCTGTCGCGCCCTGGTGCACTGCCCGCGGCGCTGGCGACCACGACCGAGACCGCCGAGAAGATCGCCGCCGATGTGCGCACGGTCGGCGAGGTCGAGACGTTCGGGATGCTGCATCTACAGGGTTCGATCGTCGAGGCGACCTTGGGCGGCGATCCCGAACCCCACCTCACTGAAGCGGCCGAGCAGGCGGCTCGGCTCGCCGATGCCCGGTCCAGCACATCGGTGGCACGAAACGAGTCGTTCGGCCCCGCGAACGTCACACTGTGGCGGATGTCGGCGGCGATGGAGCGGCGCGAACCCGGCCAGGTGCTGGCGCTCGCACCGACGTTGTCGCCTGTGGATCTGCCCAATGACGGTCGACGCGCTCAGTATTTCGTAGAGACGGGCCGCGCGTACGCGATGAAGAAGAACTACCGAGACTCGCTGTACGCGCTGCTGCGCGCCGAACACGCCGCGCCACAGCACGTGCGCACAATGGCCCCCGTTCGGGAGCTGGTCGGGCACATGATGCGGAGCGCGCGGCGGGACCTGACGACCGGTGATCTCGGCCGTTTGGCACAGCGGGTCGGAGTTGTCCCGACCTGACCGGCTGCGCGGCTTCTAGTTCAGGGCTGTGTGATCGTGAATGGGTCGTTCTCCATCGCATCGATCGTTGCTTCCGGCACACATGGGGAGAATCCAGTGAGGCTGAGCGAGCCATCGCCCTTCCCCGCATCTTGGAGCTGGAACCCGAAACCGTCCGGGATCTTCGCTTTTACCACTGTCCGCCCTTGCGGTTCCGTGGCCCAGCCTTTGCTCTGCCACAGTTCAGGTATCCGCTCGAAATACTCGGTCGTCGAACCAGCCGGCAGACCGACGATCCAGTACCCGATACTGAGGTACCGCGGCCCGTCCGACTGAACGTTGCCCTCCCAGCACGGATTCGCGATGGGGTTTCGACGATTCTTGGTCGCGAGATCCGGGTTGTCAGGCTTCTTGGACAACGCCGTCCCAGTGGGAAGCTCCGCGAGTAGCTCGGACATGTACGACCGAATCTTGAGTTGTGCGTCTACTGCGGTGAGTGACTCGTCCACGTGGGGTCCTTCTGATGTCGATCCGCAACCTACTACAGCCAGTAACACAGCAACCGCGATCGGTACCAGTACTCGGATTCGTCTCACTCGTACCTCACCTCACCAAGATTTCCCGCGATGATCTGCCCAATGTTGACCAGCGACGCGCTACCAGGTTCCCAATACTCGCTGTGCGAGGCACCGCTGTACCCCACCAGGGGGGTACGCGAGCCCGGGTCGGAAGTGAACACCTGACCGCCGAATTCGGACTCGGTCGGGTCCTCGCCATGCCGGTCGACGCCGGGAATCCACCCAGGGAGGTTCTCGTACAGCGGAGTTGGGTCATTCTCCGCTCGGGTGGAGTAGACGTGTTTGTATTGTTGTCCGTCCTCGACACCGGTCAGGCTTAGATCCCGTGCGGAATCCACGCCAGCGCCGGGACTCGCCACCATCACAACCGTGTCGGCGTCTAGGGTCCGCCCCTCCGCCGCCGACAACCCGACGACGGTTGTACCGTAACTGTGTCCGAGCACAGTATTGCGGGACGGTTCACCTTCATGGGTTATCCGTAGTCCATCCTGGAACGCGTTCAACGCCGGAGCCCCCGCCGCCGCGTAGTCACGCTGCGTCGCGTCTCCGAGCTCAGGCGGCGCGTCATATCCCATCCAAGCGATGGTCACCGGTTTGGCTGCACCAGAGTTCTCGGCTTGGTCGGTCATGCGGTCCACTCGCTCCATGTCACCTTCGAGCTTGGCGGGTTGCGACCCGGTTCCCGGCACATACGTGGTGACATGAGATGCCGTGTCCGGGTTACCGTCGGCGACGATCGCCTGAACACGTTCACCCGATTTGTCGTCCAAACCCAACAACATGCGCGGTTCGCCGGTGTCGGCGTTCGGCTCGATAGCTGAGGCCGTGGCGGTAAGGTCGTCGAGGCGTGCGTACTGGTCCATCTTGGTTTTCCACTCGGTGTAGCCGGGCTGGGTCTCCAGCCACCGCTCCCCTTCGGCGGTCCCCGAGTACTTCATCCATTGATCGTGTTTGTCACCGGCGATCACTTTCGCTTCATCAAGAGCGTTCCGTGTCTCGGCGATCTGCTCGGTGAGGAGAAGCCGGTTGTAGTGGTCGCGGTCAGTGGCGGGCATACCGTCACGATTGCCCAGATACTGGTCCTGGTTCCAGAGCGCGTCTTTGTCCTCATCGGACAGCGTGGACCACAGATCGTGGAATTCCTGGGTGCCCGCCGGCAGAGTCGCCTTGCCATCGAGGATGTCTTGTACCTGCTGGCTGCGTTCGCCCAGACTCACCAGAACGGAGTCGGCGACCGGTTTGATGGCGCCGACGTTCTCGAACGCCTTCTCGATCGCCACGGTGGTGTCTTCGATCGCCTGGCCCAGCCCGAGCAGGGCGGCTTTGATCGGTGGCTCGTAGACGTTCTTCGCGGTCGCGTCGAGGGCGGCCTGAGCGGCGACGAGGTCGTCGGGTTGCGCGTCGGGCAGTGACAAGCGGGCGTCGGGGGCGGTGACGGTGCCGTCTTCGCTGACTGAGAACTTGTCCTTCTCCGCGAGGTCTATCGCGGCCGTGGCGGTTGATTTGCTCGCGGCGATACTCGACTGACCGTTGGATCCCGCGGTGATCGCACTGTTGAGTGCGTCAGTGATCTTCCGGCCCTCGGTGACAGTGCTCGCTGTCGTCTCGCGAGCACGATCACCGGCGTTGCCGACCCAGTAACTGGTCGATCCCGCGTAGTCACGTTGTGCCAGATCGAGATTGGTGACGAGCCGGTCGTGCAAGGAGCGCCACTCAGTGGTCTGGGCTTCCAACGCTCCCGGCTGGATGGCATAGGCCTGGGTCTTCGTCGCCGGTCCGGTCATGAGCCGGTCTTCCAGGTCGACAAGTTGTCGATCCGAAGTTTGGTGGCGTGGTCGGTGTCATGGAAAGCATCGACACACTTGACTGTGTTGTCGCCGATCGCTTGGAGCGCGTCACTCAAAGCGCTGTTCGCTGACGCGGTTTCGGTGGACTTGGCCGCACAGACATCGGCCAGGCGAAAGTCGGCGAACCCGAAGCGGACGGCGTTCGCTGCCCACCCGAAGTTGCTCGGCGCGACCGTGCCGTAAGCAACCTCGGCGGCATAGCTACGCATCCCCCGCGCGAGCGCGAGCGCGTCATCGGCGTTGATGTCGAGCGAATCAGCGAGACCACTACCCATGACCTATCTCCCCCAGGTGTTTCGGTGCGAGAAACCGTCCTCGGATCCCGCTCGTCGTTCGTCCACCGCCGCCTGCCGCCCGAACTCGTCGCGGGGTCGGTCGGTGACGTCGAACGTATGTGACTGCTCGGGCAGTGGTCCGTTCATCGCGTCGACGGTGTCGGCGACAGCGGCCGCGACCCGAGGGTCGGACCGGAACTCCGCCAGCATCGTCTGAGCGTTCGTTCGGGCCGTGCGCAGCGCGTGCGCGGCGAGTTCGGTGATCAGTTTGCTGAGTCCCGCGCCACCAAGCACCAGGAGTTTGTCATCGATCTGGACGGATATTTCGCCGTCCGCGCTGGCATGGACCTGGATCAGCCCGTCCGCGGCGGTGGCCGTGGAGCGGGTCGAGGTGAGCGCGGACACCAGGTTCGATGTCTTCTGCTGAAGTGGGTCCAAGGAGTTCGTCATATCAGTTGTCGGCTTCCGTCACTTCGGGACGAGGGGTTCGATCGCACCAGCGATCCCATCGATGTGATCGCACGCGTTCCAATCAGTGAGTGCTATGGAGCTCGAGACACTGATGTGAACGACGCCATCCGGTCCGGGAAACGCCACCAAGCAGGCTTCGGCAGGACGATCACGATAGAAGACGCCAGCCCGTCCGTTGACGGTGAACTCCTCTTCGTCTTCGCGCTCACGTATCTGTTCGAGGCCGATGTTCGCTGATGATACGAACATCAGTCCTGTTCCAAGCATCTGACCACGCACGTCTTCCTGGCGCTCGAACTGGCAACCGATGAACGCGTAGTCATAGTTGATGGCATCCGATCGTTCGCGGGTGTCCGGGGCGAACCCGGCAGCGGACACCGTGGAGTCGGGTATCTCGACACACGGGTCCCACCGAACGGGAATCTTCGTCCCTCGACCCTGCTGCGGTGGATCACCAACCGGCGCCGCGAAGGTCCGGGTCGGGGTCGTGGTCGTGGTCGTGGCAGACGGGCTGTCGGGCGAATCTGACTCCTGCGTCGCACAGGCACCGGGCGCCAGCGCAAGCACCAGCACTGCCAGCAGCAGGCGCCGACCGTTCCTCGTCATTGCGGTCCCTCAACCGTGCTGGCCATCAGAGCGATTCGGCGAGCGCTCACACTGTCGGCGTCTTCGATCAGCCCCGCGGATCGAAGGAACCCCTCCTGGATCTGCATCGCGCCCTCGATCAGCTGATTGATCGCGCTACCAGCGGATCGAGCTTTGTTCTGAAAGCCCAGCTGAAGCTCCATACCCGACGGGAGCGTGCCGAATCCGCTGGCGCTCTCCCCGCTCGCGATCTTGCCACGTGACACGATCAGCTCGTGGATGTAGGAGTCGATCTCCTTCACCGCGGCCCTCACCGCATCGGGTTCGAAACTGAACTCGCCGGCACTCGCGCGTTGCGTGAAAGCGGTGATGTCCGCTTCCCCGTAGTTGACCTTCTCAGCCACCGATACTCCTCTCGTCGGACGGGGCGGGTTCTCGGATGTGCGTGAGCAGTTCGTGAGGAAGCGTCGTCGGGGACACCGGCACGACACGGGTGTCGTTCTCGTCGACGGTGATCAGGTATCGCCCGCTCGTCGGTCGTCCCTCGGCGACATCGATGAAGCTCACGTAGTGGGCGGGCTGTGGACGATCGGTGTCGAGTCCCCGGGCTGCCTCGAAATATCCTTCGCCGGATCGGCGCTGACGGACCAACGTTCTGATCCGCTCCTCGACCGGAGCTTTCCCGTCCGGCATCACGCCCCATCGCGTCGGCGGCTCCTCACCGCGCACCCGTGGTGTGAAACCCGCCATCCGCCCCGCGCTACCCGGCGGAGTCGGCGGCAGCACTGCGCACAGGCGCGACGGGACACTGGCCCGCCGGACCAGCGCGATCATGACGGGCGTCGACGGCTCGGATGCCGTCGTGTACTGGTACGCGACCACACCAACCGCACCCAACACCGCGCCGTGGGCCCGGACCTCGAGCCCACCCGCCAGCCGTGCCGAACATCGAAGCCGCGTGTCAGCACCAGCGAGAACCGTGAAAGCCGCCGATAGACCTTGGTCGTCTCCGGGAGGGAACCGCACAGACAGAGCGTCGGCCGCGAATCGCTGTTGGGCGGCGCGGGTCCCGAAGGTCTCGCGGATCGTGATCGGGCTCGGATAGTCGAACGCGTCGAGACGCGTTTCACGGTGCCACAGTGCCGCGAACTCGTCAGGTGACAACGTCCATGTCCGCAGGTCAGTCACTGCGTGTCCCTCGACGGCGTGCTCGATTGCGAGGTCCCCGAAAGACCGTGCTGGGCGAGCAGACTCGCGATCTCAGCTGACAGCGCAGGTGGCTCGGGCTGCGGTACTTCAGGTTCGCTTGATCGCGGTGGTGTCGATTCTTGAACTGGTGTGGCCGCAGGTTTGTCCCGTACCGGCGGGGATGGTGAGTACTCAGGTTCGCGTCGAATCGAGGGGACCGGCGCTGGTTGTGTTGGTATGTGTTGCGGTGCGGGCTGCGAGGGTTCTGTCACGGGAGCGGCTGATTCGGCATCGGCGCCGAGCACTACGGTGGGCGCTTGGATCCCTGCCAGCCAGTCGGGATGAACGCCCCGCAGATAGTCCGGTGCTCGGTGTTCTCCTTCGTCGTCACCGCCCTTGCCGCGGGCTCCGGCGCCGCCGGGGGCCATCGGACCCATTCCCGTCGGCGACCCCACGACGCGGCCCGTACCTGCCGCGCCGCCCATTGGGGCGCGAGGGCTGGCGACAGGCCCAGGAACCGACCTGCCCGGGGCGGGCGCCCCCGCCTGCCCTCCCGCGCCCGGCGAACTCGAACCACCTGCCGAACCTGCGGAGTTAGGTGAACTCGCGCTCGGCGCGGCACCCGGTTGGCCTCCTGGCTGCGTGGTCTGCGCTGCGCTCGGCGTGGTGGCGGTACTCGCCGGTGTCGTCGATTCGCCTTGATCGGGTGCCGACGAACTACTACTGGTCCCGTCGCCGGCATCGCTGGATGAGTCACCACCGCTCGCGCCCTCCGGCCCTGTGCTCGGCGGGACTTCAGATGTCGGCACGGCGGTCTCTGGCGAGTCAGGCTCCTTCGAGCTGCCTGGGTCGGCATTCGAGCCGCCACCGTTCTGCGAGCCCTGCCCGACCACTGGTGCGCCGTTCTCGCCGAACCGAGGCGCCTCGGTGAAGGCTGGGACCGCGTTCCCCGTCGTGGGAAACGAGGGAGCGTACAACGTGTTCATCGTGGCGCGCGCGGCGTTCTCCGCCGCGGCCTGTGCGTCTTGGTCCGCCGCCACAGTCGCGGGATTGAGGAGGCCAGGGATGATCATCGACGTCGGATCATCCGGATTCGGCGCGGCGACCGCTGACGAAGCCACTGGCGGCGGCACCGCGAGCCGAGTGGCTTCCGCAGCCCACGCGGCCGCGTCGAGCCGATCCGACACCGTGGAGAACACGTCCGCGATTTGCCTCGTCGCTCCACCGAGCGCGCCGACAGCCGTACGAGCGGCATCCCCGCTCTGGCCCTTCCATTCCCCGTCGTTCATCAATCCGAGAATCGAGATCTGCAGAGACATGGACAGGTCCGACAACCGCGTGCATTCCGCCGACCACAAGCTGTGGGCCGTCCGCAGACCTTCGACGTTCATCGCTTGGGCGTGCTGGTAGATATCGGTATGTGAGAATGCGCCGAAGTTCTCCTCACTGGCGACGAAGTCCGGGTCAATGCCCGCGTTCTTGGCCAGCAGTGCTTGGTCGGTCGCGCTCGCTCGCGAATTCGCCGCCGACACCTTTTGCTGGGCAGCGGCAGCCGCTACCGCAGCTGCATTAGCACCGAGCTGTGCCAGAGGGGCAGGAATCCCGCCGAGAGAGGGAGGTGCACCTTGATTGTCCGCCGTCATCGACTCCCCCTGAGCATCAACGATCGTTGCGGCCCCTTCCGCATCAATCCGCCGCCGGATGCTATCACGCGTGGAGCTACCCAGCAGTAGGGCCGACGACGTCTCTGCACCAAGTCCAAGGTCGTATCTATCGAGGTGACCGCCACGTGACTGCACTTGGTCGGACGCCAGGGGCCTGCGGGGGGCTGTTGCAGGGGATAGGTGAAGCTGTCACCCGATCCTGCAGCAGCCCCCAATCATCCCAGGGTTCCTGCTCTCGCTCACGTTCAGACCGTACGGAATGACCCGGCTCCTGGCCGACGCCGCGACGGCAGTGGCGCCGCGGGGAGATTCGACAAGGTTCTCGAGTACGGTGGCCTGGCCGACGCCAGTCTGTCTCGCAGTCGGACTCGGTCTGGAGCCGTGCGCTGGTGACTTTGGATATGGCGAGCGCGTTCACGCTCCAGCGTTCCCCGGAGGATGTCGAGCAGGCCGTTCAGTTCGGGATCGAGGCGCTGGATGCCTCGGAGGACCGGCCGATCCGCTCGGTGTGGCAACAGGCGAACGAACTCGACGCTCTCTTGGAAGCCCACTACCGCGGCCGTCGCGTGACTACATCGAGCGATAGGCGGATTGGCGACGCGCCTCGCGGCTGCTCATCGCACTGGAGAGCAACCGTTAGCCTCCGAGCGCGATGGCAGCGCGCGTATCCCAGCGGTAGCAGCGCCCCTCCCGCCGGAGAACAACCAGTTCAACAGTGTCCACCCGGACAGAGATCCGCTCCGGTGTCCGCTGCGCGGCGACTGCGGCGATGACGGCTGCCGCGGCTCGGTCGGTGTTGTTGTAGGCGATTCCCAGGTGCGGTCGAAATCGCGACGGCGAGCCCGGTACGTCACGCGCGGCCGGATCAGGCGATACCTCGCCTGAGCATGCCGAAAGAACTCGATGGACATCGAGCAGCGGGTCCCACGGAGCGACCGAGAATCGGATCGCGCTTCGAGAGCCGGCGAGCGGGCCGATGGTCAGATCGAACGGCTTCACGTCCGAAAGCCGCTCGCGGGCAGAGGAAACCAGCGCATCGACATGCTCGTCGGGGACAGCCGTCGTGTCGCCGACACCTCTGATCGTGATGTGCAAACCGTCCGGCGGCACCGCGTCGAGGCCGGTGAGGCCGAGTCCGCGCCGGCGTTCGGCGGCGAAGCCCACCAGGTCCGGGTCGTCGAAGGTCAAGTACCAGTAGTACCCCGTGCGTCCGGGTGACCACTGCTTCACGCTCCAGTGGTCGCGCAGGTACTCGATTTCGGCGAAGGCCTCCCAGTCGTTCCTGGCGATGGCTTCGGGGTCCGCGGTCGAGTCGGGCAGATGCCGGGGAAAGGGGCCATGGGACGTCATTTCTGGTCGGCCTGCCTCTCGATATCGGACTGCCCGGACTGGAGTCTACGGACCCGTCGGCCGGACACGATCCCACTACGGAACGCGCCCGGCCGACAGCTCACATTCGTTCCGGCGCGGCGATTCACAACTGGCCCAGACCCAGCTCCAGCCGCATCCCGCCCCAATGAATCCTCGTCGTTCGCCCCGCAGGCTATCGGACCGCTTGCCACCCGGCGCACCCAGCCAGGAGCCATCCCGCCCACGCGACGCTCCACGGAATCAACCCGCGCTCGACGGTCGTGTCCACCGTGCACAGGCCCTGGAAACCGCAGTACGCGGGTTCGCTCAACGCGATCCAGATCATCCACGTAAGACGCGCCGTAACCACGGTGGGAGGGTTCGCCACCACGGCCGCTTCGCAACCGCGGCACTGTCCGTGCTGACAACGCGCTGGTATATCGGCTCGTAGGGCGGACCGGCCAGTAGGTGTCGGCACCCGCGTCGCGCGTCGTCGAGGACGTCCTCGAGGTCACGGTATCCGTCGTAGGCGCAGCCCCACAGGTACTCGAAATCTGCGGCCAGAGTGTCCAGATCGGCGCGCTGCGACGTTGGCGTCCGCACCAGGGTGAACAGGTGCGTGGAGATCCTCGAGAGGTGTTCGAGGGGATCACCGTCACCGGACAGCAGGCGCTCGGCGTGCTGGCTGGCTCGGCGGAGCATGATATCGGCTTCTCGCTGCGGCCAACTCGGGCCGTCGAGACCGAGTTCCGCCAGGGCGGTGCGGAACAAGTCGGGGGCATCCCGAGTGTCCGTGCGGTGCAGGCAGGCGAGCTCGATCAGGGCCGGTGAGTCGAGGCCCCGGGCCAGTGCTTCGGCGGCGACCATGGGCAGGTCCTCTCGACCGCGCTCGCCCAGCGCGAAGAGGTCGGCGGCGGTGTCGAGGTCGTCCATGCCCCTCAGCGTGCGATGTCGGAGTTCCTCGGTCAATCCATATTTCGATGCCGTGGGAGGGTGGGGTCGACGTTTCCGGCGTGGTGGTTCGGTCAACACTGCTGCCGTCGTCGAGACCTCGGCGGGTGGATGAATCGGCGCGGAGTGCCGCGCAGTCCAGGAGGACAAGTGCGAAGTGTCAGGATCGCGGCGATCGTGGGAGCGGTGGCCGCGTGCGCCATGGTCGGGATGGGTTCGGCCGCTGCCGAACCCGAGCAGCCCGAACCGAGGGAGAACATCTTCATCGATGTGAACGTCCTCGGGTGTTCGTTCGGGGCGGGGCTGGGTGGAGATGTGTTGGTGGCGTTGGGGGCCGGGAGTGGGTCGAGTGCGATGGTGAACTCGTCGCTGGCGGGGCGGTTGCGCGCGGCGGGGTGTCTGCCGAGCTGGTAGTGGCTGACGTGCGGGTTGGCGTGCCGGAGAAATAGCGATCGCGTACCGTGGTACGGGTTGTCAGCATGATGGCCGACGGAATTGGGGTGCATCGTGAGCGGATCCGAGCATGCCGTGCGGCTCGTGCGTTTCTGGCAGACCGTCGAGTTGTTCGGTCCCCAGTTGGTTCCCGAGATACAGGCGGACTGTGAGTCGGGTGGACTCGTCGTCGAACTCGGGACCGAGGACGTCGCGCCGTGGGAGGACACGACGGTCCTGCCGCCGCTGCGGGCGGGGCATGTGTGGCAATTCGTGGTCTACGGCGGGCTGTTCGGGGTCGGCCGGGCTCGTGAGGCATTGGTGCGGATGTTCGGAGAGGACCAGCTCGAGGCGGACGCTCGACGGGCCGGAACCACAGCCGCTTTCGCGCTGACGCTGTCCGACGACGGGGTGGTCGTCGGCGGCTCGGCGACGCTGTCGGGGTTGGCGTGGGCGGTGAATCGACTGCGGTCGCCGGGGCCGGGCGATACCGGTTGGGCCGACGGGTTCGATCATGATTCGGCGGCCTTCACCGCCGCCTTCGACACCTTGACGCGGGAAGCCGCGGCGGCGCCGGAGGCCGAGCAGGTGGACAAGCCGCGGTGGCGGGCCTTGGATGTGGCCGGTCGCGGGGTCGGCGCGTCGCTGATCGCGGCGGGTGCCGACGGCGTGATCTCGCCGGGGCTGGCCGGGATGTCGGCATTGGCCTTCGCCGAACGGTTCGTCCCGAACGAGCCGGAGGACGGCGTCGAGGCTCCTCGACTGACCGGGCGGGATCTGCAGACCTTCACCGGAGAGCTGTGCGGCGCGCTCGGGATTCGGTCCGAGCTGCGCGCCGGTGGCGTGCGGGTGGCGTGTGTGCAGGTCGCCACGCGCGATGTCGACAGTGCCGGCGCCGAGGATCGCCTCAACAGTGGGTTGGGTGCGGACCTCGCCGCGCTGGGCTCGGCGGTGCAACGCGGCGATGTCGGTGCGGCGCTGCGGGACTACCTCACGGCAGCGCAGGCGTTGCCGGTCGATGATCGGATCGATGTCCGGCAGCGGCAGGACGTGATGGTCGAAGGGCTGCTCCCCCATCTGATTCCGGACGGACGCTGGCCGGGTGACCCGCTGGTGTCGGGCCAGCAGTTCGCTGTCGACCGGGCGATGGCCGAGTTGGCCGACAGTGCGGGAATTTTCGCGGTGCACGGCGCGCCGGGCACCGGGACGACGACGATGCTGCGGGATCTGCTGGCGGGAATCGTGGTCGAGCGGGCCGCGCGACTGGCGGCCTTCGACGATCCGCTCGCGGTGTTCGCCGGAGTCACCGAACAGGTGCAGGTGGCCAAGAACTACACGGTGGGGGCACATCGGCTGGCCACCGCGATCACCGGATTCGAAGTGGTGCTGGCGACAGGCAGCGACGAGACCGCCGCCGAGGTGGTCGCCGAGATCCAGCACCGCGAGTCGATCGACAGCGACGTGCGAATCGATCATTTCACCGACCTCGCCGAACTCGTCGGCGACGAGCCCGCGTGGGGCTTGGTCGCCGCGGCGCTCGGTGGGACGCGCCGCGCGTTCGGTGAGCAGTTCTGGTTCGGCGATCGGTTCGCCACCGAACGCCAGAACGGCGCGCAGGCGAGTTCGGGCGGCATGCTCGACATTCTCAAACAGGCGGAGGCGGAACCGGATTCGATCCCGGATTGGTCGACCGCGGTGCGCGAGTTCGCGCGGTGTCGGGCCGAGGTGCGCGGGCTCGCGCAGGAGCGCCAGGACGTCGCCGACGCGGTCGCCGAACTGCCCACGATGAACAACGGGCTGGCGACGATGTCGGCCGAGATCGCCGAAGCCGATGACGCGCACGCGCACTGGCGGGACCGGCATCGGCTGGCGGCCGAGCATCTGCGCGGCGCGCAGGCCGAGCATCATCGGGCGGGCAAGGCACTCGGTGAGCACAGCGGGCTCAAGCCGGGATTCCTGGCCTCGCTGTCGACGGGGTTCCGGGCCGGACGACGGTGGAGTGCGCGTAGCACCGAACTGTTGCGGGAGCGCCACATCGCCGAGTCGGAGATGCGGCGGCGCCAGACCGAGGTCGAGTACACGCGTGAGCAGTGGGCGCGAGCGGCTGAACACGGGCGCACGCTCATTCGCGAGCACCTCGAGTTGACCGAGCGTCGCGAGGCGGCGCTCGATGTCATCGAGCGGGCGCGGGAGAACTGGTCGCGCACCATTCCTTTCGGCGATGTCGCCGGGGACGACGAGCAGTTCCAGCTGTGCAATCCGTGGGCCGACGAGCAGTACTCGACGGCGCGCCGTGAACTGTTCCTGTCGGCGCTGCGGCTGCACCGGGCCTTCCTGCTCAATGCCGCGCCGCGGGTGCGCGACAACCTCATCGTGGCCGTCGCGTTGATCCGGGACGAGCTCGCGGTGGCGCCGAAGCCGGAGACGATCGCGGCCGCCTGGCAGACGATGTTCCTCGCGGTGCCGATGATCACGACCACGTTCACCGCGTTGCCGAGTCTGTTCGCCGGGTTGGGACGCGAGGCGCTGGGCTGGTTGTTCGTCGACGACGCGGGTCGGGCCGCACCGCAGGCGGTGGCCGGTGGGCTGTGGCGGGCGCGGCGGGCGGTGATAGTCGGCGACCACCGTCAGCTCGGACCGGTGGGCGTGCTGCCGACCTCGGCGCAGGAGGCTCTGGTCGGCGAATACGACCTCGATCGGGAATGGATGCCGGATCGGGCCTCGGCGCGCCATGCCGCCGACCGCGTGGTGCGGTACGGCACCTGGTTGACCCCCGCCGACGCCGAAGCGCCGGTCTGGGTCGGCACGCCGCTGCGGGTGCACCGGCGCAGCGATCTGCCGATCTTCGAACTGACGCACCGGATCGCCTACGACGACGATCTGCTGATCTTCGGGACGCCGTCACGACCCGAATTCCCCGATGACAATCGCTGGATCGATGTGCGATCGGCACGGGCGGAAGGCAATTGGATTCCGGGCGAAGGCGAGGCGCTCGCCGCGTTGCTCACCGAACTCGCCTCCGACGGTGTCGATCCGGCGCAGATCCGGGTGGTCAGCCCGTTCCGCGATGTCGCGCGGGGCGCCGGGGAGGTGGCGCAGGCGGTGCTCGGACCGGAGTTCGCCGCCCGGCAGGTCGGCACGATTCACGCGATGCACGGCAACTCGACCGAGGTGGTCGTGCTGGTGCTCGGCACCTCACCCGCCGCGGGCGGCTCGCGGCGGTGGGCGGCGACGAATCCGAACGTGCTCAACACGGCAGTGTCGTGTGCGCGGCGACGGGTCTACGTGATCGGCAACTACCGGCTGTGGAGCAGCCAACGCTACTTCGACGCACTGGCGGCGCAGTGGACGGTGCAGACCGAGCAGCTGGTCCGTTCGGCGCTCTGACCCGGCACTCGCGGCGGCGGGACACCTTTCGGCGGGCGGTATGTCTACAGTCGAGGGATGGGCATCGACTGTTCCGCCATCGTTGCTTCACCCCGGACCGAGGTCTTCGACTGGTTCGCCCGGCCCGGCGCGTTCGCCCGGCTGGCGCCACCCTGGCAGCCGGTGACACTGCTCGCCGAATCGGACTCCCTCGCCTCCGGTTGTGCCGTCCTCGGACTGCCGGGCGGGCTGCGCTGGCTCGCTCAGCACGATCCGGACGCCTATCGGCCACCCGAACGTTTCGCCGATGCCGTCACCACGGACGGGCTCGCCTCGGCACCGGTCGGGCGGCTGCTCCCGTGGCGGCACGTGCACGAGTTCGAGGAGATCGACGAGGGGCACACGCGGGTGATCGATCGGGTGCGCACGCCGGTGCCGAAGGCCGCGTTGCGGGCGATGTTCGACTATCGCTATCAGCAACTCGCGAACGATCTCGCCGCGCACCGTCGCGCCAGTGACAGCGGCTGGTCCTCGCGCACGATCGCGGTGACCGGCGCATCCGGACTGGTCGGTTCGGCCCTGTCCGCGTTCCTGACCACCGGCGGACACCGGGTGCTGCGGCTGGTCCGGCATCCGGCCCGAGACCAGGACGAACGGCAGTGGAATCCCGACGAGCCCGCCGCCGATCTGCTCGACGGTGTCGACGCCGTCGTGCATCTCGCCGGCGCCTCGATCGCGGGGCGGTTCACCGACGCGCACAAGCGCGCGATCGCCGACAGCCGAATCGAGCCGACCCGGCGGTTGGCCGAGCTCGCCGCGACGGCCGGGATCGCCACCTTCGTCAGCGCCTCGGCCATCGGCTTCTACGGCTACGACCGTGGTGAGCAGACGCTGACCGAGGAAGCCGAGCGCGGCGACGGGTTCCTGGCCGACGTGGTCGAGCGGTGGGAGGCGGCGACCGTTCCGGCCTCGGCGGCGGGAGTCCGGGCGGTACAGGTGCGCACCGGGATCGTCCAGTCGCCGCAGGGCGGGACGTTGCGACTGCTGCGGCCGTTGTTCGCGGCCGGGCTGGGTGGGCGAATCGGCGACGGGCAGCAGTGGTTCTCGTGGATCGGAATCGATGACCTGGTCGATGTGTATCACCGCGCGCTGTGGGACGACAGCCTGTCCGGTCCGGTGAACGCTGTCGCACCGCATCCCGTTCGCAACAGCGAGTACACCCGGGTGCTGGCTCGGGTGTTGCACCGGCCCGCACTGCTGCCGGTGCCTGGTTTCGGCCCCGCGGTGCTGCTCGGCAAGGAGGGTGCGCGGGAGTTGGCCGGGGCGAATCAGCGGGTGATCCCGGCTCGACTGAGCACCGCCGGACACCGGTTCCGCACCGGGGAACTGGAGGCCACGTTGCGCCATGTCCTCGGGCGCACGGCAGCGCCCCTTACCGATTGAGAGTGCGCCGTGACCGGCGCAACGGCACCGGCCCTCAAACCCGGCCGGGGCTCGGCGCGGCTGGTGTGCCGCGGCAGCTGCCCGAACGCGGCCACGTCGGGTATGTCGACGCGGCCGAACCGATCATCTGCGAAGCGGCGGCCGCCGCATGAGGTGTCCCTACCGGATCGGTCCTACACGGCCCACCACAGGCGCTACTCGCCGTAGATCCGATCGGCACAGGACGCGTCGATAATGCATCGTTCGATCGATTTCGGGAACCCGAGCAATCCAGCCGCCGCGGGGCACCGAACTGCAGTTGCGCTCAGCGACAGAGCGATCCGACCGAAAAGGAGTCAGCTGAAGATGGCGACCGCGGCAGAAAGGTCGGTGACCCGTTCGGCCGCGTCGGGCAGCAACACCGCATCCCACCCCGGCCCACCGACGAATACCCGAGCGCCGGTGTGCGCGCAGGCGAGCACGGCGGAGGTCAACGCCGTGGACTCGCGCTGCGACCACAGCAGCACCGACGACGGCCCCGCGTGTCGGGCGAGCGCGTCCGACAGCGCGGCGGTCGGCACGTCGGCGCCCAGCATGCGGGCGCCGACTCCGGCTTCGGCCAGGGCCGCGCGCAAGACGTCCAGCGGGAGCGCGTGGGTTTCTCCGCTGGTGCACGCCAGGAGCACGGGAGCACTGCTCGGCGCCGGGCGGACGTGCTGCATGATCGCCGTGATCGACCAGGACAGCAGGTGCTCGACATCGATGCAGCTCTCACCACCGCCTTGGCGCGCCACGATGTCGGCAAAGGCGGGGCGGCACAGGAGCTCCCAGGTCTGTACGACACCGTAGGCCCGCACATGGGCCTCGATGGAGGCGCAGACGGCGGCGGTGTCGAGGTCGAAGGCCGCGTCGAGCAGGCCGGTGCGGTCGCCCTGAACGGGGACGGGTCCACGGGCCGCCGCGGCGGCTCCGGCCGGACTCGCGCCGCCGCGGATCAGCTCGAGCATGTGCGCCAGCAAGGCGATGTCGGTTTCGGTGTAGAGACGATGCCGTCCCGGCCGGGCCTGGGCGGGACCGATGCCGTAACGACGGTTCCAGCTCCGGAGGGTGGCGGTGGGGATGCCGAGACGGTCGGCCACCGCGCGCACGGTGTATCCGGCGGGGGTGGGGGCGAAACCGGCGGGCATCGTCTCATTCTGCCCGGAACCGCGCGGCGCTCGCGCCGCGGCCGGGGCCGACGCGCGTCGGCAAGCCTCCATCGACCCCGCGCAGAACACTCGGACAAGCCCACCAAGACTGTGTGAGTGCATCATTTTTGCATCGAAATTTGCTACTGTGGCCAGACACCGACCCTAGGAGTTTCCCGTGCACTCTCGTCGCAACTCGTGGACCACCGGACTGATGATCGCCGCGGCCGTGGGCCTCGGCGCGGTGGTTCCCGGCGGGGCCGCCGCGGCACCGCCCGCGCCGGTTCCGAGCCTCGAACTCGACCGCTACCTAGGCGAATGGCGTCAGCTCGCGGCGATCCCCCAGCCGTTCAACCTCAATTGCGCGCGCGACACCACCGCGACCTACACCCTCGACCCGCAGGGCGACATCGGGGTCCACAACCGGTGTCACACCTGGACCGGCGGCGTCGACGAGATCCGCGGTACCGCGACCGTGAACGATCCGGACACCAACGCGCAACTGCACGTGAGCTTTCCCGGCGTCCCCGGCCAAGGCGAGCGGGAAGGCGACACCAACTACATCGTGACCGCGCTGGGCCCGGAGTACTCGTGGGCGCTGGTCACCTCCCCCAGCCGGCTCTCCGGCTTCGTCCTCTCGCGCACCCCCGCGCTCGATGACACCACCTGGCAGGACGTCGACGCCGCCATCCGCACCGCAGGCCAGGACCCGTGCGTGTATCTCACCACGCCGACCACCGGCGGCGATCCCGACGTGCGGCCCCTCTGCACGCGATGAGCGTCGCGGTCGCTCTGTTCACCCGCGATCTTCGGGTCCACGACAATCCGGTACTCACGGCCGCGACCCGCGCGGCCGACCGAGTGGTACCGCTGTTCGTCGTCGACGAGGCGCTGGTGCCGGACCGCTGCCCGCCCAACCGCGCGCACTTCCTCGCCGCCGCACTCGCCGAACTCGACGAGCAATTGCGCGCGCTCGGCGGTCGGCTGATCGTGCGACACGGCGCGGTGGTCGACGAGGTGCGGCGAGTCGCCGCCGAAACCTCGGCCACGAGCGTGCATCTGGCCGAGGACGTGAGCCGCTACAGCAGACATCGCGAGCACGCCCTGCGCGACCGCGCGGACGGCTGGTCGGTGCACTGCCATTCCGGCTCGGTGACCGCCACGTCCGCCGAGATCACGCCGTCGACCGGCCGGGACCACTTCTCGGTGTTCACCCCGTACTTCCGCCGATGGAGCGAGACCCATCGCCGTCGTCCCCTGCCCGCTCCTGGCTCGCTGTCCGTACCGCGCACGGCCAGCGATCCGCTACCGGAGGCACGCGAGCTCGCCACCGGGGAGCCGTCACCTCGATTGTCGGTCGGCGGCGAGACGACCGGTCGTGCGCTGCTGCGGGAGTGGCTCGACGGCCCGATCGGCGACTACGCCCGCGACAACGACGATCTGGCCGCCGACGCCACCTCACGGCTGTCACCCCACCTGCACTTCGGCTGCGTGTCCCCGACCGAGCTGGTCCACCGCGTCGACTCGACCACCGAAGGCGGACTGGCCTTCGTCCGGCAACTGGCCTGGCGCGACTTCCATCACCAGGTGCTCGCCGCGCGCCCCGACGCCGCCTGGTCGGACTACCGCCGACGGACCAGCACCGGGGCCGACGACGAAAAGTCCGTCGCCGCATGGAAAGACGGCCGCACCGGCTATCCGATCGTCGACGCGGGCATGCGCCAACTGCGCGCCGAGGGCTGGATGCCGGGACGAGCGCGCCTGATCACGGCCAGCTTCCTCGCCAAATCGCTGCGCCAGGACTGGCGGGTCGGCGCGGCGCATTTCCTGCACTGGCTCGTCGACGGCGACCTGGCCAACAACCAGCTCAACTGGCAGTGGGTCGCGGGCACCGGCACCGACACCCGCCCCAACCGTGTCCTCAATCCACTCCGGCAGGCCGACCGCTACGACCCGGACGGCGTCTACGTGCGGCGCTGGATCCCGGAGTTGGCACACCTGCCGGGCGCGCGGATTCACCGGCCGTGGCGCGAGGGAATCGTTGCGGGGGACTACCCCGCGCCACTCATCGAATGTGTGGGCAGCTGAGCGAGTTTCACGTGGCCAGGAGGTAGAAGCGCCAGAAGCCGAAGTCCTCGATCGGAAGAGTCCGCACGCTGGTGAAGCCGGCCTGCTCGGCGTATTCGCCCAGTTTGGCGGCGCGCATGACTGTGCCGGTGCCCGCCGAATCGGGGTGAGCCATACCGTCGGGCAGGCAGACCAGCAGGCTGAATCCGTACATGAGCCGATCGATCTCGCCCGCCGGTCCGGTGAACTCGGGTTCCACCGCTTCGTCCATCACGATCACCGCGCCGCCGGGGCGCAAGGCTTTCCGCATCGCGGATAGCACCGCGACGGGATACGGCATGTCGTGCACGCATTCGAAGGCGAAGGCCAGGTCGTAGGCACCTTCGGGGAGTGCGGTGGCATCGGCGTGCTGGAAGCGGACGCGGTCGCCGAGCTCGGCGGCGTTCTCGCGGGCCATGATGACCGAGGGCGCGTCGATGTCGTAGCCGTCGACCATCAGCTCGGGGTAGGCGCGGGCCAGCGCGATCGACGACCAGCCGCCTCCGGAACCGATATCGGCGACCTTGGCACCGGGGCGTGACAGCGCGTTGTCGACCTCGGCGACCTCGGCGAAAGCCGGAGCGAGGCGGTGCTCGAACCAGGGACGGTTCATGTCCGACTGGGATTCGCGCAGATCGGCGCCGTAGTCGGACCAGCCGACCCCGCCGCCGTCACGGTACGCGCGCACAAGCGCGGGCATCTGCACCGCCGCACCGGCGAACATCCGGGCCAGGGGCGCGAGGTAGTTGAGGCTGTGCCGGTCGGTGAGCACTTCCGCCGGTCCCGCCGGGAGGGCGAATCTGCCGTCGGCGCCGACCGTCAACACCCCGGTCGCGGCCTGCTGTTCCAGCCACTCCTGGGCATACCGCACGTCACCGCCCGCCCGCTCGGCCAGCTCACGCGCGTCGACCGGGCCGGCGGCCAACGCCTCGTACCAGCCGAGCCGATCACCGAGATACACCGCCAGGATGTCGACGGCGCCGAGCGCTGCGCCGAACAATCGCTCGGCGAACTCCTCACCGGTCTGCTCCACTGTCGTCACTGTTTGGTCCTCCCGAGTCCCAGCGGACTCCGCGGATCGCGGGGCCCCACTGTGCAGAACTACGGGCTGTCCGGCCCAGGGGTTCATTCCCGCCGCCAACGATTCGGTCTCCGAAACGCATTGTGCGGACAGTGTGCGCGAGACTGTTCGTGCGTCTCGAATGATCGGAGCAGTCATGAGACCAGCGACAATTCTCGGACCGGCCGCTTGCGCGGCGATTGCCATCGCCATCGCGTTGCCGACGGAGGCCGGCGCCGATCCGATCGCCGATCTGCTGTGCGGCAGCGGATCGAGCCAGTTCTGTCCGCCACCACCACCGCCGCCATCGGGCGAATGTCATCCGTCCTACGACCCGTGTCTCCCGATCACCAGCGATGTCGACTGCGCGGGCGGCAGCGGAGACGGGCCGGTCTACAGCGGACCGGTGCGGGTGATCGGGCCCGACGACTACGGGCTCGACAGCGATGGAGACGGATTCGGATGTGAAAACAGCTGACGCCGAGTAGGCGTCAACTGTTTGCGATTACGGCGAGTCGAACAGGAGGGCGCCGGGCTCCACGGCGGTGTCGATCGCGTCGCTGGTGACCGAGTCCTTGGCCGAGTCCATGACCACGATCGGGCAGATCGGCGAATAGCCGGTGGTGTCGATCCGGGTGGGATCGAAGGTGACGACAGGGGCTCCCGCGACCACCTCGTCGCCTTCGGCGGCGAGAAGTTCGAAACCCTCGCCTTTGAGCTTCACCGTGTCGATCCCCAGATGGACCAGGACGCCGACACCGTGGCCGAGGATCACGAAGGCATGGGGATGCAGTTTGACGATCTTGCCCGCGATGGGCGCGGTGACCACGAGTGGCCCCCGGGTGCGGTCGGGGTCGACGGCGACGCCGGAGCCGACCAGCTGACCGGCGAAGACCGGGTCGGGGACCTCGGCCAGCGCGACGACCTTGCCGGGCAGCGGAGCGAGCACCGGCACACTCACAGGATGTCCTCGATGTCCTCGGCGAGGGTGTCGGCTTCGGGGCCGACGACGACCTGCACGACCGAGCCCGCCTGGAGAACGCCGTGCGCGCCCGCCGCCTTGAGCGCGGCCTCGTCGACCTTGTCGCCGTCCTTCACCTCGGTGCGCAACCGGGTGATGCAGGCCTCGATCTCGACGATGTTCTCCGCGCCACCAAGGCCCTTGACGATCGCTTCCGCTTTGGACATGTGTTCTCCCCTTCTGCGGTGGTTGCCGATTCCAGTATGGGAGCCTCGAATGTGCGCCACGTCATATTTCGCGGTTGACATCCGACGGCCACCTGGTCAAACTGACAACTGGTTATGACCGGACAGTACCCGTCAGGGTCACTGGTTCACAATAGTTGTCCCGGATCGGCTGCGAAGTCCGACCGGCTCGCCGAGACCGCCGGAACGCCCGGCACGAAGAGGTCGACATGACTGCCGTTACCGACAGCCCCAAAAAAGAATCGAAGGTGTTCGCGGGTTTGCAGCGCCTCGGTCGCAGCCTCATGCTGCCGATCGCGGTCCTCCCCGCGGCGGGCATCCTGCTCCGCGTCGGCCAGGACGACCTCCTCGGCCGATTCTCCGCACTGGAGAGCACCGCCGCGGTCATCTCGGCCGCCGGACAGGCCGTGTTCACCTGGCTGCCGCTGATCTTCGCCGTCGGTATCGCGATCGGCTGGGCCAAGAAGGCCGACGGCTCGACGGCACTGGCCGCGGTGGTCGGCTACATGGTGATCAACGGCGTGTTCGAGGCGATGTCGCCGATCGTGCTCGAGGGCAAGACCGATCCCACCGGCGGCCAGGCGATGATCAACTACGGCGTGCTCGCCGGCATCGTGATGGGGCTGCTCTCGGCGATGCTGTGGCAGCGGTTCTACCGCACGAAACTGCCCGACTTCCTCGGCTTCTTCAACGGCAGGCGGCTGGTACCGATTCTGACCGCGGTCACCGGCCTGGTCGTCGGTGTCGGGATGGCGTTCCTCTACCCGGCGTTCAACTCCGCGCTCACCTGGGTGGGCGAGACGGTCGCCGAGAACACCGTCCTCGGCGGCGGCATCTACGGCGCGGCCAACCGCCTGCTCATCCCCACCGGCCTGCACCACATCCTGAACTCCACCGTCTGGTTCCTCGTCGGCGACTACAACGACGCCTCCGGCCAGCTCGTGCGCGGCGACCTCAACCGGTTCTTCGCCGGTGACCCGACCGCGGGCACCTTCATGACCGGCTTCTTCCCGATCATGATGTTCGCACTGCCCGCCGCCGCCTTCGCCATCTACCGCAACGCCCGCCCGTCGCAGAAGAAGCTGGTCGGCGGCATCATGCTCTCCACCGGTCTGACCGCGTTCGTCACCGGTATCACCGAGCCGCTCGAGTTCTCGTTCATGTTCGTGGCGTGGCCGCTGTTCGTCGTGCACGCACTGCTCACCGGTACCTCACACGCCTTGGTCAACGCCCTCGGCATCCATGACGGATTCACGTTCTCCGCGGGTGCGATCGACTATGTGCTCAACTTCGGCAAGGCGACCGACGCGTGGATGCTGATCCCGATCGGCCTCGGGTACGCGGTGATCTACTACGTGCTGTTCAGCTTCGTGATCAAGAAGTGGAATCTGCGCACGCCCGGTCGTGAGGCCGAAACCGATGTCGAGGTCGGCGCGCCGGATGTCGCCGCGACCGAAGCCGCGGCCGCGCAGACCGCGACCGGTGATACTCGAACCGACGCGCCACTGGTCGCCGAAGTCGAAACGAAGTTGGACAAGAAACTGGAAGGTGAGTGAGACCATGACCACCCGCACAGCCGTCGTCGGATCCACGGTGGGGCTGCACGCCCGGCCCGCCGCCAAGTTCACCCAGGCCGTGCAGGCCACGGGTGTCCCCGTTCGGATCTCGGTGGGCGACGGCGAACCGGTCGACGCCGCGAGCATTCTCGCGGTGATGATGCTGGGCGCCGGTCACGGCACCGAGGTGACGCTGCACGCCGACGGTGACGACACCGTGCTCGAGCACCTCGCCGAACTCGTCGCCTCGGACCTGGACGCGGCCTGATGGCCGAGCAGGTGATCCGTGGCCTCGGCGTGAGTCCCGGCGTGGTGAGCGCACCGTGGTTGCGATTCGGTTCGCAGCTCGAGACTTCCGCGCAGGACCCGGTCGGCGATTCGCCCGAGCGGGAGCTCGCCCGGGTCAAGGACGCCCTCGGTGGTGTGGCCGACGAGATGGCTGCGCGCGCCGCTCGGGTCAGCGGCGTCGCGGCGGAGATCCTGACGATGTCGGCGACGATGGCCCGTGATCCGGGCATCGTCGCCGCCACCGAGAAGGAGCTGGCCGCCGGAATGCCGACCGCGCACGCGGTGCACCTGGCCTTCGAGGGGTTCTGCGCCAAGCTCGAGGCACTCGGCGGATACATGGCGGAGCGGGCCACCGACCTGCGCGACATCGGTGGCCGTACGGTCGCCGTGCTGCTCGGACAGCCGATGCCGGGGATTCCGGAGCCGGGGTATCCGTTCGTGCTGGTGGCTCGGGATCTCGCGCCCGCCGATACCGCGATGCTCGGCGACAGCGATGTGGTCGGGCTGCTCACCAGCGAAGGCGGGCCGACCAGCCACACCGCGATTCTGGCGAAATCGCTGGGACTACCCGCGGTGGTGAACTGTCCCGGAACCGACCTCCTCGTAGACGGCGCGCCGGTCCTGCTCGACGGCACCACCGGTGAGGTCGTGATCGATCCGAGCACGGCCCGCCAGCAGGCTGCTACCGAACGGGCGGCCGCGGACAAGGCACGCATCGCCGCCGCGAGCGGGCCGGGGCACACCGCCGACGGCACACCGGTGAGCTTGCTGGTGAACATCGGCACTGTCGACGACGCCGTGAAAGCCGGACCCGTCGACAGCGAGGGCGTCGGACTGTTCCGCACCGAGTTCATGTATCTCGGTAAGCCGTCCGAGCCGTCGCTCGACGAGCAGACCGCCTCGTACACCGCGGTGCTCGAGCAGTTCGCCGGGCGCCGCGTGGTGGTGCGCACCCTGGACGCGGGTTCGGACAAGCCGTTGCCCTTCCTCGATCTGGGGACCGAGGAGAATCCCGCGCTGGGTGTGCGTGGCCTGCGGATCGGGACGGTGTTCCCGCAGACACTGGCCACCCAGCTGACCGCGCTGGCCCGCGCGGGCGAGGCGACCGGCTCCGAGCTGTGGGTGATGGCGCCGATGGTCGCCACCGCCGACGAGGCCGCCGGATTCGCCGCGCTCGCCCGCGAATCCGGGCTGCGCAAGGTCGGCGCGATGATCGAGATCCCCGCGGCGGCCCTGCGCGCGGTCGATCTGCTCGCCCACCTCGACTTCGTCAGCATCGGCACCAACGACCTGAGTCAGTACACCTGCGCGGTCGACCGGATGGCCGGTGGGCTCGCCCACCTGCTCGATCCGTGGCAGCCCGCCGTACTCGATCTGATCGCGATGGTCGGTGCGGCCGGAGCGGCGGCGGGGAAATCGGTCGGGGTGTGTGGTGAGGCGGCCTCGGATCCGACGCTGGCACCGGTACTGGTCGGACTCGGGGTGACGAGCCTGTCCATGTCGGTGCCCGCCCTGCCCGCGGTGCGTGCGGCCCTGTCGGCCGTCGACATCGAGCGGTGCCGGGACGCGGCGGACGCGGCGTGTGCCGCAAGGAATCCGCAGCTGGCGCGCGAGGCGGTCGCGGCGATCGTCGGGCATCCGTGAGCGTCCCGACAATCGCGTGGCCGGTCCGGCTGCCCGCCGGTCCGGCCACGCGGCAGCAGGCCGCGTCGACTCCCGGCGGATTTCGGTGACGCCGTGGCGGGCGCGGACCAATGCCCGGCAAGAGCCCCGCCTCCCCCGGCAAGACCATGCCGATGTCTGTCTGGTGGCGGCGCGGTGAGCCGACCGAATGTCGTGCGCGGGCATCTCGTCGGGACGTCGGTCGGTGAGATCGCCGATGGTGTCGTCGAATTCGACGACGGCCGGATCACCTGGGTCGGGCCCGCGGTGGATCGGGGCGGCGGCGCGTTGCTGCCGCCGGTCAGCGACGACCTCGTCCTGCCGGGACTCATCGACCTGCACTGCCATGGCGGCGCCGGGTTCGGGTTCCCCAATGCCGATGGCGACGGCGCGCGCATCGCGGCCGCGCATCACCGCCGCCACGGCACGACCGGGTTGCTGGGCAGTCTGGTCTCCGCCCAGTCCGACGCGCTGGTGCGCCAAGCGTCGATGCTGGCCGACCTCGTGACCGACGGCGACCTGCTCGGCGTGCACCTGGAGGGTCCGTTCATCAACGCGATCCGCTGTGGCGCACAGGATCCCGCGGCGATCATTCCCGGTGACCCCGATCTGTTCGAGCGGATCTGCGCGGCGGCGCGGGGTACCGTCCGCTCGATGACGCTCGCGCCGGAGACGGCGAACTTCGACGCGCTGCTCACCGCGATGCGCTACCACGAGGTGCTGCCCAGCCTCGGCCACACCGATGCCGACGCCGCGACCACCGCGGCCCGCATCGCCGACGCGGTCGGTGCACCGATCACGGCGACCCACCTGTTCAACGGGATGCCGGGACTGCACCACCGCTCCCCCGGCCCGGTCGCCGCCTGTCTGGCGGCCGCGGGCCGCGGCGAGATGGTGGTCGAAGTGATCGCCGACGGCGTGCATCTCGCGCCCGAGACCGTGACGATGGTGTTCGACACGGTCGGAGCCGACCGGATCGCACTGGTTTCCGACGCGATGGCGGCCGCGGGAATGAGCGACGGCGACTACCGGCTGGGTGCGCTCGATGTGCGCGTTCATGACGGTGTCGCCCGGCTCGCCACCAGCGACGGATCTCCCGGCGCCATCGCGGGCGGCACGGCCACGCTCCTCGATGTCGTCCGCTGGGCCGTCCGGCACGCGGGGATCCCCCTCCTCGACGCGGTCACCGCGGCCTCCCGCACCCCCGCTCGCGTGCTCGGCCTCACCGACGAGCGCGGCACGCTCTCCGTCGGCGCACGCGCCGACCTCCTCGTCACCGACCAGTCATTGCAACCGCGACGGGTGTTCGTCGCCGGAACGGAAGGAACCTGATGGAGATCGTGATCCGGGCGGACGAGCACGAAGTGGCCACCACGGTCGCCGACATCGTCGGCGGTTACGTCGAGCGCGGCAACGCGATCCTCGGCCTGGCCACCGGGTCCTCGCCGCTGGGCAGTTATCAGGAACTGGCGCGACGCTGTCGCGAGGGCGAGCTGGATTTCTCGACCGCGAGCGCGTTCCTGCTCGACGAATACGTCGGGCTGCCGAAAGACCATCCGCAGTCGTACTTCTCGGTGATCCGGTCGGAGTTCGTCGACCACGTGAACCTCGACCCGACCCGGGTGCTGAGCCCGAACGGCGAAGCCGGCGACATCGCGGGTGAGGGCAGGCGATACGACGCCGCCATCGCCGCGGCGGGCGGGGTCGACGTGCAGTTGCTCGGCATCGGCACCGACGGGCACATCGGCTTCAACGAGCCCGGATCGGCGCTGACCTCGCGGACCAGGGTGAAGACACTGACCGAGCAGACCCGCAAGGACAATGCCCGCTTCTTCGACGGTCCCGAGGATGTGCCGCATCACGTGCTCACCCAGGGCCTCGGCACGATCAACGAGGCCGGTCACCTGGTGATGATCGCCCTCGGCGCCGGGAAGGCCGATGCCATCGCGGCCGCGGCCGAGGGGCCGCTGTCGGCGTTCTGCCCGGCCTCGGTGATGCAGTGGCATCGGCATGTCACCGTGGTGATCGACGAACCTGCGGCGAGCAAGCTGAAGCTGGCGGACTACTACAAGTACGCGCTGGCGAACAAGCCGGCCTGGCAGTCGTTCTGAGGTGACCGCGCTCGAGTTCGCGGTGCAGGACGTGGCGGGTGCGCACGGCGCCCGCCGGGCCGGGGCGGATCGGGTGGAACTGTGTGCGGCGCTGGGCAGTACCGGCGGGCTGACCGCGAGTATCGGCACGATCGAGGCCGTAGTCGGGGCCGGGGTTCCGGTGCACGCGCTGATCCGTTGCCGCGCAGGCGGTTTCGTGTACACCGATGACGACGAGATCGCGGTGATGAACGCCGACGCACGGGCGGCGGTATCGGCCGGAGTGGCGGGCTTGGTCGTCGGGGCGTTGACCCAGGACCATCGAGTCGATGTCGAGGTGATGCGCAGGGTGCTCGACGGTATCGAAGTCGACGACATGGAACTCACCTTTCATCGGGCGATCGATCAGATCGACGACCGCTCAGCAGCATTGGACACCTTGATCGACAGCGGAATGACCCGGGTACTCACCTCGGGCGGCGCATCCCACTGTGCCGAAGGTCTCGGCGAACTCGCCGCGATGGTCGAGCACGCCAGGGGGCGGATCCAGATCATGGCGGGCGGCGGCGTCACCGTCGGCGACATTCCCGGCCTGCACCGAGCCGGGGTCGACGCGATCCACCTGTCCGCCCGGCGGGTTGTCCCCGACGACGGCGGTCCCGGCGGTGGTGGCACCTCGGGTCACGAGCAACTGGACAACCACCTCGCGGCCGCCGCGGCGGAGCAACTGCGGTCAACAAGCAGCGCCGAACATCCGACTTCCTAGCGCTGGGTGTGCGAACAGCAGCCGAGCGCGAGCCGAGTTGCTGGTACCCGTAGGACCCGCTCTGGCAGGCCGATGTCTCGGGTTCGGCGACGCCGTCCGCGCTGGGTCGTCCGCTGAGTCAGTGAACGTTCAGCGCGGGGCCACCGGTCGATGGCGGACGCCGAGCAGCCAGGGACTCACACCCGTTCGGCGAGAATCCGCTCCGCTTCCCCCGGGTCGCAGTCGAAGGCGGCTTGTACCGCCGCGATCGCCTTCTCCCGCTCCCCCACGGCGAACAGACGGTCGATCTCGACCCACTGATCGGTCGGCGGCGCCACCGACAGATCGAGACACTGTTCGAGCCTTTCCCACATCCGCGCCACCGTCGGGTCGTCGGGTAACAGCCCACCGAGGTGCGCTTTGAAGGTGGGGTGTTCGGTGCGGTACATACCCATCCAACTGCTGGCGGGCGGGCTGGCCTCCGCATTGGCGGTGCGGTCGGCGAGTTTGAGGATCACGGCCCGTGGGTGCGCGGCGATCTTGTTGTAGGCGTCCAGGTTTCGCGCCTTGCGATCGGGGCCGACGCCTGTGACCGCCCAGACCAGATCGAGAACCTCACGGCCGAAACGGGATTCGACTTCCGCGGCGGTGACGGGTGTGTCCTCGACGACATCGTGCAGCCAGGCGGCGAGCGCGAGATCACCGCCGTAGCCGAAGTCCGCGAGCACGCCGCGCACCGCCGCGAGATGTCTGCTGTACGGATGCTCCCCGTAGCGCTGGTCGCCGTGCGCTGCGACGGCGAACTCCCGCGCCTCGGCTTCGCGCTGATCGAACGTCATGCCACACCCCCGTGCTCGATTCCGATCCTGTCGAAACCGACCCTAGCCGAGGCCACCGACAACATCCGCCGATCCGTCCGGCGGGGCGCTGCCCTCGGGTTTCACGGCGGTCAGGATACCGGTCTGGTACCGGCTGTCGGTGTAGTCGAGGTCGGTGAAGCCCACCGCACGCAACTGCTCGGCGTAGCGGCGGATGTCGACCTCGGCGAACGGGTCACCGGACCGCCGCGCGAACACTCGGCGCATCCACGGCGCGGGCGCCGCGTCGGCCAGCAGGACCCGACCGCCAGGGCGTAGCACTCGCCACATCTCGGCGAGCGCGGCGTCGCGATGCTGCTCAGGAACGTGGTGCATGACGAATGTGCAGGTGACGACATCGAATTCGGCGTCTGCGAACGGGAGTTCCTGCGCGGGTCCGCGCTCGTAGCGATGATTCGCCGCCCGGTCACGCCGCCGATTGTCGGTGATCGCGGTCTCCGACGGGTCGACCCCGACCGCGACACCCGACCCTCCGACCGCGGCACCCAGCGCCCGAACGAGTTTGCCCGGCCCGCAGCCGATGTCGAGCGCGCGCTCCCCCGGCGCGGCACGGGAGATCGCGGCCAATTCGGTGAGCAACCGACGATGCCTGCCGAGAAAGAACACCGCGGTGAACACGTTGTACCGGCGCAGGCCCGCGATGACCAGGCCGGTGTCACTGTTGTCGACGAACATGGGAGTGAGAAGCTGGTTTCCTGACATGCGTCCATGGTCGAACGCCGACACCGCGCCGACCAGGAACAGAACGGCCGGATCCGTCCGTTTCCGGACAGATCCGGCGTATCCGTCCCGGGAGGAACGATGGCCGAGTACACCGATCGCCGGGTCCGCCGCACCAGAGACCACCTCCACCGAGCGCTGATCGAGTTGATGATCGAACGGGGCTACGACCGGGTGACGGTCAGCGACATCATCGACCGGGCCGATGTGGGACGCTCCACCTTCTACGCCCACTACCGCGACAAGGACGACCTGCTCCTGGTCGGCTGCACCGAGTTCCTGCGCCGCGAGATCGCCCGCACCACGGTGCCCGGCTCACCACTCGGCCCGCTGCGGGTGATGTTCCACCTCGCCGCGCAGTACCCCGAGGTGTACCACCCGCTGATCGGCCCGAAAGCCACCACGACGGTGCTGCACGCCTACCGGCGCGGGGTCGCCGACATCGTCGGTGAACTGCTCACCGATCAGCCCGCCGACACCGTCGCGTTCCTGTCGTGGGGACTGCTCGGCCTCCTCGGCGTGGTGATCGACCCGGTCGCGCCGGTGCCGCCCGCCGCGGCGTGGCAGCGTTTCGAATCCCTGGCCCTGCGCGGACTCACCCTCGGCGGCGCAGATCCGGCCACGGCGGACGACGCAGAATCGCCAGCGCCACGACCACCCCGGTGACCAGACCGATCATCTCGCCCAACTGGGCGATGCGGGTGGCATCGACCGCCGGCGTCCAGTGCGCGCGGCCGTCGTGGAGCACGAACACCCCGACCGGCTTCGCCGAACGACCGAAACCGCCGCCACGGGCCACGGTGATCACCGTGGCACCGTCGGTGGTCCGGATCGGCTCACCGAACACCATCGGCGACTCGGTGACCATCTGTTCCAGCCGATCCCTGATGGTCATCCGAGCCCCTGTTCGTGGTAGCGACAGTGCGACCATACGCGTCCCAGCATCCGCCGGGTCCGCGAAACAGGCCCGCACGACGCGACCGGGAAAGTCGGTACGGACTGCCATGATGATTCGCCGGAGCCGCGACGAAAGGTGATGAGCCGATGAGCACTACCTCGGAGCCCGATCCGATCCTGTCGACCACCTGGTCCCGCGCGCTCGGATTACGGGTGCCGGTGGTGAACGCGCCGATGGGCGGCGCGGCGGGCGGCCGGCTCGCGGCGGCGGTCACCGCGGCGGGTGGGCTCGGCATGATCGGCATGGGCAGCGCGGGCTCGGTCGACGCGCTCCGACGGGAACTCGTCGAGGCCGGTGACGCTACCGTGGGAATCGGACTGGTGGACTGGGTGCGCACCCGCGAGTCCGATCTGCTCGACACCGCGATCGCCGCCGAACCCCGCGCGCTCTCGGTCAGTTTCGGGACCGATTTCTCCTGGGTGCCGGCCGTGCGGGACGCGGGCATCCGCACGGTGACCCAGGTCTACGACGTGCCCGGCGCGCACCGCGCCCAGGACGCCGGGATCGATGTCCTCGTCGCCCGCGGCAGCGAAGGCGGTGGTCACGGCGCCGATCGCCTCGCCCTCCTGCCGCTGCTCGACGCGGTGCTCGAGATCGCGACCGTTCCGGTGCTGGCGGCGGGCGGAATCGGTTCGGGGCGCGCCCTCGCCGCGGTGCTCGCGGCAGGGGCGTCGGGGGCGTGGCTGGGCACCTGTCTGGCCGCGGCCGAGGAATCCCTGCTGCCGGAGAACGCCCGCCGGGCCATGCTCGCCGCCGACTCCACCAGCACCGTCCTCACCACCGCCTTCGACGAAGCACTCGATCTGCCCTGGCCACCGATCTACCCGGCCCGCGTGCTGCGCAACGAGTTCACCGATCCGTGGTCGCGGCCCAATGGCGACGAGGAGCCCCCGAGTACCGAAAGACTGCGCGAAGCCATCTATTCCGATGATCCGCGGCTCGCTCCGGTCGACGCGGGGCAGGGCGTCGGCCTGGTCACCCACGTCGAGCCCGTCGCCGTCACCATCGAACGCCTGTCCACCGACGCCGCCGCCCTGCTCGGCTGACGGTTGCCAAAATATGTCGATCGGTCTAGTTTTGGGGGCATGGGCAAGAAGGGCGCCGAGACGCGGAGCAAGCTGATCAGGGCCACACGCTCGCTGATCGAGTCGCAGGGCTACTTCGGCGCCGGACTCAATCAGATCGTGCAGGACAGCGGAGCGCCACGCGGGTCGCTGTACTTCCACTTCCCTGGCGGCAAAGACGAACTGGTCTCGGCGGCACTCACCGAGAGCGGGGCCGACATCGCCCAGATCATCCGCACCATCGAGGCGAGCGACGCCCCCGATTTCGCCCGCAAGATGCTGACCCTGCTCGGCGATCAACTCGAAGCCTCGGACTGGACCATCGGCTGCCCTGTCGCCGCCGTCGCGTTGGACACCGCATCCACCAATACCGCGGTGCGGCAATCCTGCTCGGCTACCTATCAACTCTGGGAAGAGGCGATTCGCGAGCGACTGATCGGCTTCGGCCACCCCGAACCGGAACGTGTCACCACCGTGGCACTCGCCCTGATCGAGGGCGGACTGATTCTCGCCCGCACTCATCGTGACCGCCGGCCGCTGCGCCAGCTCGCCGACACCATCGACATGCTGATCTGACATCGCGCGCCGAACACAGCCCCAATCCATCTCCCAAAAATATGCCAATCGGTCTATAGAAAGAAGTGCATCATGGTCACCACCGACTCGATCGTCTTCGGCGCCGCCGGATTCATCGGCCGCTCCCTCGTCGCCGAACTGTTGCGCACCGGACACACCGTCACCGCCGCGCTGCGCGCGGGCAGCCACGATCGGCTCCGCACCTGGCTCGACAGCCACGACGTCGACACCACCGCGCTGACAATCACCACCACCGACATCGGCGAACCGGATCTGGCCCTCGGCAAGCCGATCGAAGGAGTTCGCGATGTCTACAACGCGGCCGCGCTGATGAAATTCGGCCTCGATGCCGACGTGGCCCGCCGGGTCAATCTCGACGGGGCCCTGCACGTGCTGGAATGGGCCGCGCGGCAACCGGATCTGCGGCGCATCGTGCACATCACCGGCTACCGCGTCCAGGGATCGGACAACAGCCTGGAAGCCGACTACCGCAACGGCGCGTACGGCGCCTCGAAGACCGAAGCCGACGTCTTGCTACGCGAGGTCGCCGCCGCACGCGACATCCCGTTGACCTTCGCCAACCCCGCCGGGGTCCTCGGCCCCGGCCAGTACTTCGGGCTCGCCGACATCATCGACAATCTGTGGCGGGGCCGGTTGCCCGCGCTGCCGGGCTCTGCCGACACCTTCATCCCGGTCGTCGACCTCGACTACCTGGTGCGAGTCATCGCCGGACTGCCCACGCTGCCCGACACCGTGGGCCGGTCCTACCCGCTGCTCGACGCGACCACGCCGAACCTGCCCGAGTTGATCCGGCTGGTCGCCGACCACTTGCGCGTTCCGGCACCACGTTTCACCATTCCGGTCTCGGTGGTGCGCCGACTCCCCCGGGCACTGTCGCACGCCGATCCCGAAACGTTGCCGTTCATCAGCGACGACCGCTACGACACCACGGCGAGCGAGGACGTCGCGCGACGGCTCGGTGTGGCGCATCCGCCGGTCGGCGACCTTCTGCGTACCTACGCCGAGGGGATCGTCGCCACCCGCAACGGCGCCGTCGACGCACCGGCGCACGCCGGATTCCGGGACGGCACCTGGGTGAGTGGCGATCAGCGGGACCCCGGTTACGTTTTGTTGCACGGGATTCCGATCGACAGCGATTCCTGGCTCGACGTCACCCAGCGATTGGACCGACCGTATCTGGCGGCCGATCTGCCCGGGCTGGGACGATCGGCGAAGTCGACTGCCTCGCCGGGCGACTGGGCCGATGAGCTCATGGCGCCGGTGCGCACCACGCCGGTGCTCGTCGGTCACTCGCTCGGGACCGGACCGGCGATCGAGTTCGCCCTGCGTCATCCCGAACGGGTGGCGCGGCTGGTACTGATCGCGCCCGCCCTTCTGCAACAGCCCGCCGCGTGGCTGATCGGCACACCGATCACGGCAGAGGTGGTCAAGCGGCTTCCCACCGCGAAACTCGCCGAGTTGCTCGGCACTCCGGACGGCCCGGCAATCGCCTCGGCTGCGGCCAACCTTCGACGTCCCGGTGTCGCACAGCGCACCTTCGCTACGCTGCGCGCTGCCGGTGCAGCTGCCCGCCGGGCCGAACTCGCCGCGAAACTCGCACGCGTGCAGGTCCCGGTCGACATCATCGTCGGCGCGAACGATCCGCTGACCGAACCGACGGGCCACTCTGTCATCACGATTCCCGACACCGGCCACTACCCGCACCTGACACATCCCGAACTGGTGGCGCAGATTCTGCGCGGTGAACCTCCCGCCACGACAGCGGGATCGGTTCAGAATTCCCGTCAGGGCATCACGACCTAGCGCCTGTTCCAGCGGCAAGCGGTCCCCAGCGCCCTGTTGGGCGGTTGATCACCAGGCTCTCAGCATCGGCCCCGAGACGCGAACGCCACCATCGCCTGCTGTCCGTCTGTCCAGGATGTGAACGCACCCTTTGCCGCACCGCTGTGGGCGCCGACAAGGGCCGTTGCCCTCTACACCCCCGCGTCGGGTGTAGAGGGCGCGAGGGAGACGTGTTCAGTTCACGGTGGGCAGTTCGACTGCGTGTGCGGGATCGGACAGCATCGCCTGGTCGAGGTGGACCGCTTCGACGTTGCGCCAGCGTTCGTGCCAAATGGGGACGCCGCCGGTCAGGTCCAGCTCACGCGGAGTGGTGAGCAGCGGCAGGTCGAGGCGCGCCGAGGTCACCGTGATGATCGCGTTCGCCGGGATGTGCGACCAGACGTCGTCGACGACATCCGTGATGCGAATGCCGAGCCGATGTCCGATGTCGAGCCGGGCGTCCTGCCAGAGCAAGCGGATCTCGGCGTCCGGGCCGACCGGAGCGATGCCACGCGTGAAGACCGTGGCCTGCCCGTCCGGGGCGATGTCGTAGAGCTCCAGCGCGACGGTGGCATGGTGTGGTCCCGCCAGCTTCAGCGAGGCCGTGGCGCGTCCGGCCAGGTGCACGGGCTCGGACACCGGCGCCGAGATCGACCAGATCTCACGGTCCGGTCCGGGCAGCAGCCCACGATCGGTGTAGGTGCCGGTCCGCAGATCGACCGACACTCGACGGGAATCAGTCGGCGGCCAGACAGGCTCACCACGCCACCCACCGTCGAACTGGCCGACCGTGACCGGCGGGCCCGGCACCTCCACCTCGGCACCCGCCACATGCCGGTCGAGGAAGGCGAACAGTTCATTCGCGAAATGCGGTGTCCCACAGCGAGTACTGCAGTCGGAGTGTCCCCACTGCCCGAACCACGCCCGGTGCTCGCCGGGACCGCGCGCCTCCCACGCCTCGATGACGCGGTCGGCCCTGGTGTTGGAGTCGAGGAAACTCTGGCCGAGGAACAGCGGAATCGTATTGCCGCGCAGCGCATCGACCATGTTGCGCTCCTGCCAGCCAGGGTTGGCACCGTTGTGGTCGGTGGTGAGTGCCAGGTAGCCCTCGGCGCAGCCCGGAGGCATCGCGACGGCATTGGCCCGGTACTCGTCGGAGTCCGACCAGTGACCGGGCGTCGAGGCGATCGCGAGATGCTCGGCCCCCGCGGTGTCGGCGGGCCGAACCCCGTCCTCGGTCAGCGGCTTGCCACCGAATTTCCACGCCGTGCCCTGCATGTACAGATAGGAGTACGGATCGACGACCGGTTCGAACGCCGCCACCGCGGCCAGCCCCTTCGCCTTCCCGGCCAGCGCCATCATGCCGGTCCAGCCCTCATACGACGTCCCGACCATCCCGACCCGCCCCGTCGACCACGGCCGGCTCGCCGCCCACTCCACCGCGGCCACCACATCCGACTGTTCCCCCGGCCCACCGAAATCCGGACACCCGTTGGACCCACCGAACCCCCGAAGATCCACGATCACATAGGTGTACCCCGCCCGCAGCGCCCACTCGACGGGCAGATTCTCCGTCGACGGCCCGCCCTCGGGCCGTGGCTGACTCAGGTAGGCCAGATGCGCCCGATACGGACTCGCCGTCAGGATCACCGGCGTCCGCTCATCGGCCGCCACCCCCGCCGGCCGCAAGATGTCAGCATGCAACCGGGTCCCATCGGGCGCGGTCAGATACTCCTGCGTCCACGTGTACTCCACCGTCAACGGCTCAGCCGTCACCGGCACCGCCACTGCCAGCACCAACGCCACACCAACCGCTACCCGCGCCACCAACGCACCCCATCGCACCACTGGACTATCGCCGTTCGTGACAACGGCGTCCAGCCCCGAGAATCCGGGGCGTGTCACCGCCACGGCGACCGGGCGGTCAGACGTGCCGAGCACCTGACAGCGCACCCTCGGCCGCCGCGGCACGGGCGCTGAACGGGCATTGCCAATCCGCGGGCTTGGGGCGACCGGAGTAGCGGCGCGCTTCGGACAGCGTCTCGTACTCCATCAGATTCGGGTTGATGTCACCCTGCAGCATGATGTCCTGCTTACGGATCTTGTCTGCCAGCCGATCCCACATCCCGTCGGCCTTGATCCGCGCGAACTGCTCGTGGGAATTGAACGCCAGCATCGGAAACGGCGGACGGCGGCCGACCCGCCGATGTGTCTCGTGCAAGCCGATCACGAAGAACGGATGCCCCGCCACGCTGTACTTGAACTCACCGGACCGCGGATCCGACGAACATCCGGCCGCCCAGGCGAACCGGTCCGCGTCCGCCTCGTGCAACAGCTGCAGGTGCTGCCACAACAGCTCTTCGAAGCGCAGCTCGTCCACACCGCGAGGCTGCTCGAAGGTCGCGATGAAGCTGGTGAACTTGCGAGAGCCCCAGTCGGCGCCGTCAACGAACTCCGCGAGATCCGCGGCCAGCAGCCGCGCCGACTCCTCGCCGCCCATGACGTCGTAATGGCCATGAGTGATACCGCCCTGACGCCAGGCGGAGCGACCCGCCAGACAGGCGAACCGGTCTCCGAGAAGGAAGGACTCCACCTCGGCTCGCACATCCGTCGCCAACCCCGACGTTCCTTTCCCACGATCTCTACCCGAGCGGGTGCGCTGCGATCCGCAGCCACCTCGCCCACACTGCGGCGCTGATCCTGTCAGCCGACCAGCCCGGGACGCGAATCGATGGGATCGACACCGCCAGCTGTTCGCGCCGCTCGAGAGCCGAAACGGCCGCGCGAACGTGTTGCGGATCACGTCGCTGTCCAGACTGTGAACCGGCAGCACGGATCGCGGCCCGGGTACGACGCACCTCGTCCTCGGACAACTCCGCCGGTCGAGACCTCGACCCGTGACTGGCCCGACAGCTCGACGCTGGTGGTACCTGGGGTTGGAAAACCGGTCCCGACCACCTGGCCTTTCGCGGTGGGCGCAGTCAGCAGAAAGGGCCCTTCACCGCGCCGTGAACAGCGCGCCGACCCGCCGTGCGACATCGGACGCCTCGACCGGAATCACCTGGTAGCCGTCTTCGTTCAGGCCTGAATCGCGGTCATCGTCCAGGCCTTCGACAACGACGACCTTCTCCGTGGGCCATGCGAGTTCGACCGGCCAATAATGACGACCTTCCTCGATCCCGATCTGAGGTTGCGGCACCCCTGCCTTGTCGAGCTCATCGAGCAGTATCCGGACAGCGTCGGATACCCCCACCGACTCCGAGTCCCAGCGCGCGACAGCCGCACGAGGGTCGGCGTCGGGGAGACCGAGACCGTCGAATATCGCCAGCGCACCGGCCCGGGACAAACTGTCGTGGTGGCGCTCATTGCGAAACGAGCGTAGGCATCCATAGCACGAGGTCTCTGGACCACAATCGCAATCGGCCACCCGCCCCGCGGCGACACGCAGGACCCGATCGAGTTCAGCTGCGATCTGCTTCGACGCGCCCGCCCCTGCCGGAACGGTATCGAACAGTACGATGCTGCGTCGCCCGTCGACACTCCACGACAGCGTGCCGTCGATGTCATCGCGGCTGATCTCGAGCGCTTCGGAAGCCCCCTCGAGCAACGCATACAGCACCGACAACCACCGCGCTTCGGCTTCGGGCGTGTAGGTGAATTCGGAGGAGAAGGTGATCTCGGCGACGTCGGTCTCGTAGCGATGCGCCAGCGAAACCACCTCCAGCGGTCCGGAACACTCGCTTCCCGTCGCGGGACGATGATGGGATTTGGCCTTGCTGCGGTTCGGGCCGATCGGGTCCGCCCAGCCACACCACGTGCAGAGCACAAAGCCTGCGCCCGATCCTTCGCCGATCACCGCGAGCCTGGCCCGGGTGCCGGAGCGCGCGCGTACCTCGACCCCGGTGTCCGATCGCCACGGCGGCAGTTCGACCGCTTCGCCGATGGTCTCCACATAGCTGGCGCCGAACCACGCCCGCCGAGGCGGCTCGGACTTCACGTCCTCGGGCTTGCGGTCCGCCACGAATCCGAATTCGGGTAGCACGCATCGCTTGGCAGGTCCGAACTCGGTGCCGCAGTTCCGGCAGACCGACTCGTCGAGCACATGTCCGGACTCGAAGTGGTTGCACTCCTTGCACACTCGGTACTGAAGCGACTCGAGCTCTCGCTTCGGCAACTTGTGCAGGCCGCGTGAAGTCCACAGCTTCCCGCCTGCCACCACCTGATTGCCGGGCGCGTAATCGTAGATTGCCTGCCCGAGATCTCGGGACAGCTCCAGCCTGGCACCGATACTGCCCTCGCAGTGCGAGGTCCGCAGTTCCACGGTATCCACCGGGAACCCATATTTCGGCAGCACGTTCTTGTTGGCCAAGTAGCCGAGCAGCTGGCGGTCACTGATCGTGCGCAGTGTCTTCTGCAGTCGCGCCCCCAGGTCGAGCCGGCCTTCCCGTACGGCTTGGTCGATCAGCTCCTGAAACGTCGCGATATCGGAGCGGATATCGTTCTCGGCATCAGCCAGCTGGTCACACAGGTGCGCGACCCACGCACTGTCCTCGACGCCGATCTCGCGCTGGATCCTCGCCGGGAGCGCAGCATGCAATGAGGCCCGCACAGCATCCGGAACCGGAGTGAGGAATTCCCGGACACGCGAGGCCGCGGAGTGCTGTGTGTTCTCAACGGGTGTGAAGAATTGTCCAGCAGTACGCCATTCTTCGCCGCCCCGGTCATAGCAGTGGCGGAAATAGGCCGCCAAGGCGATCGAATGCGCGTGCCTGCGCCCGATCCTGTCGTTCTCGATGGGAATCCACGGAATCCGCATCCGCCCCGCGATCATGGATTCCGGGTTCTGGAACTTCGACAGGTCGTGTGAGCTGCGCTTGGCATAGGTCACCACCAGCGCGGCCGAGGCGGCGCGACGACCCGCGCGGCCCGCTCGCTGCACATAGTTCGCGGTTTTGGGCGGCATGTTGCGCAGCATCACCGACTGGAGATCACCCACGTCCACACCGAGCTCGAAGGTCGTCGAGCACGACAGGACATTGACCTCGCCGGAAACGAACTCGCGCTGTACTTCCGCTGCCGCGGTCGCTTCCCATTGCGCGGTGTGCTCGCGCGCCGACAGCGGCAACATGGCCAGCGTGCGGTAGGCCGTGCGGTAATGGTTGGTGTCGGCACCCAGCGGTGGCAAGGTGAACGTCGTCAGCCTGCCGTCGCAGTTGCCCTGCGGACACAGTTCGCGAATATTGTGCGTGGTCAAACGACGGCACGCGCTGCACTGGAACCACTCGCAGTCGGCACCGGGACGAATTCGCAGCTGTTCCTGGTCGAGCTGGTAGAGCACACCGGCGATCCGGTCGTTCTCTTCGGCGAGCAAGCGGTGCTCCAGCAGGAACTTCCAGCAGCCGTCGAGAACCAGCTCGGCATCGGCCGACGCACCAACTGCGGCCAGCACCTTGCGCAGGAACAGAATCCGGTTGTTCGTTGTGCCAGGCTTGCCGCCCGGCAGCCAGCTGATGATGCGGCGGTCCCGGTCGGAACTCCGGGAACGAACCCTGATCTGACTCGCTCGCGGCTCGAAAATCGGTTCTTTGATGTCGACTTCGGGCAGCAGATTCATCGCGCCCTGGAGCCGGATGGTCTTCACGAGCTCGTCGAGCAGACCCCAGAATTCCTCTTCGGTCAGCCCGATCTTGGCGAATCCGGCCGGTATCTTCGCCTTCCGTGGCCGGAACAACCCGACCGACATCAGCCCGAGGCCTTCGAGGGACAACCGCTGGTCCATGGCCATGAGCTCGGCCATCACCCACGGGTTGACGGCCCGTTTGAGCGTGGTACTCGTGGCCCGCTCGTCGAAGTGCTCGGCGCGGACCGCTACTCCTCGCGCACCGGCGGCGAGATCTTCCGGACAGAGCAATTCACCGGAGTTCTTCGACAGCGCCAGTACCTCCGCGAGGTACCGGCGCTCGAGCATCCGACCATAGGTCTGTTCGAGATAGGGCGCGGCGAACGCGGCCTGTTGCCGCGAGTCGGAGAACATCAGGAGCTTGCGTCCCCCACCGACGTTCCCCGCTGTCTCGTCCTCGGCCGGTGGCAAGTTCTGATACAGCGCGGTGGTGATCACCGCCGGTGCGGCATTCGTGTCGGTACGCAACCGTCGGATCACCTGCCGGGACAGCGCTCCGCACTCGGTGCACTTGCTCATGATGCGTTGCGCCAGCCGATGTTCACGCACACGCAGCACCGGCCCGCCCGGGCAGTCGGCCCCGCAGGATCCCAAGCCCCCGTCGAGCTTCCCACAGCCCGCACACAGTGCCCGGGTACCTGTTCCCCGACCCGGACCACTGTCTTCGTCGAGCGTGGCGTCATCTTCGTCGACAAGATCGGCCGTCTCGTTGTCGGTGAGCACCAGCCACTTCACCTTGGAATCCCGTTTGGCGGGACGGAAGTACTCACGGACACCGTCGAACTCGGGTTGTCCGGCAAGATGAACGGCGCCGCATCGCTGACAGGTGCCGAACTCGAATACTGCCCGTCCGGTCGCCGGATCGATCTCGTGCCGTCCGAGCAACACCGAAGGTCCGGTGTCGGTGAAGCTCACATAGGCGCCCTCGGTGGCGCGGACAAACAGGTGGTAGCGCGCGGAGAGCACCGGATTGCCGTCTCGGCCGGTTACTTTCGAGCCCAGCGCGACCAGCGCTTCCAGTTTGGTCACGGCCAGAGCGTCGTCGGGCCACATCTTCGCCGCCAGATGGGCCACGCTCTTGGGGCCCGGTCCCGCGTGCTTCTTGAGCTCGGCAGTACGACGCTCGGCATGGAGAGCATCGGCGACGTCGCCGGACGGTGTGTTCGAACCGACCCAGTTCAGGTCCGCGTCGGGCTCGGCCAGCAGCATCAATTTGTCGTCGTCGAGTTGCCAGGTGGGTTCGGGCCTGCGCGGCATCCGCGTCGCGGTCACCAGGTCCTGGCGCGCGGGGTCACCATCGACGAACTCGAACGGCGCGTCGAACAGTTTCTGTGCGAAGGCAGTGGCTTCGGCCCCCTGTTTGTCGTCGGTGCTGCCCGACAACGATGCCGAGGTCGCGATGCACTGCAGCGGGAGGTCACCGGCGACGCGGTCACGCAACCGGCGCAACAGCAGCCCTACCTCGCTGCCCTGCGCACCGTCATAGACATGTGCTTCATCGAGGGCGATGAAGCGCCAAGTTCCCGAGTGTCTTCCGTCGAACAGCTCGATGTCACGCGGACGCAGCAGCAGATATTCGAGCATCGCATAGTTGGTGAGCAAGATGTTCGGCGGGGACTCCCACATTTCCTCGCGGCTGAGCTGCTCATTCGGCAGTCGTTCGGTGCCGGGGAACATCGACCGATATGCCGCTTCGGCGTCGGCACGGCGCTGCTTGGTCTCACCGGTGTATCGACCGAAGGTGATGTCCGGTGTGGCAGAAAGGATCTGGCGCAATCGCTTCAGCTGGTCGTTGGCCAGCGCATTCATCGGATACAGCAGCAGTGCCCGCACACCAGGGCCTAGCGTGCCAGCAGCCTTCTGGGCGACCAGCTCGTTGAGAATCGGCAGCAGGAAGCTCTCGGTCTTACCGGAACCGGTTCCCGTGCTCACCACCAGATTCCGACCAGCGACGGCCTTGCGCACCGCGGTCTCCTGGTGCCGATACAACGGCCGGTCCAGCCCGATGGTCGCGGCGAACTCGGAGAATCCCGGGTGCAGGACACCCTCGGTGATCAGCGACCGCAGTGTGGCACCGGCCGCATAGGGCGGGGTGAGCTCGAGCAACGGCCCTTTGACGAGCAAGGAAGTTTTGTCCACGGCTCGGTCGAACGCTGTCGCCAGGGCGGGATCACGCGGCGCCAGTAGTGTTTTCAGGTACCTCTTGTAACCGGCCTCGATGTCTGCGCCGGCCGCGAGGGGATCGAGCCGCTCGGTCACCGTGGTTCTCCGATCTTGTTGACGAGGTCTTGGTGCACCGCGTAGGACGCGAGGGCGTCGGCGATGAGCACGTCGGTGCACACCAGCGCGGGACAGAGCTGAGCCAACTGCGCCCAGGATTCGCGCATCGGCGCAGGCATCGACCAGCCATGGAGCATCGATCGCGCGCTCAGCCGGGCAACCGCGGCGAACAGCAGCGATTGCATCGATACCAGCAACCATGGGAACTGGGTCGTGTCAGCACCTGTCAGGACTTCATTCCGGGCCTTGACCACGTCGTACAGCGCCGGCGACGCCCTGCGCAGCAGTGGCATCAGCTCCGCCGACTGCATGGTCATCGTCGCCCGAGCCGGGTCGTCCTGCCAGCAACGCCGTTGGGCGAAGGCTTCGAACACCGCGCTGCGGCGAGTATCGGCGTCGAGCAGCGCGGCGGGCACGATTTCGCAAGCTTGCTTCAGCGCCGCGAACTGTTCCTCTGGCATGAAGTGCAGCGGCACCGTATCCGCGTCGAAGATGTCGGAGTACGCGCAACGGGCATCACCGGTCAGCAGGTCCCGAAGCTGCGCACCACCGTAATTGACCAGTTCGGCCCGCAATTCCGCGCCCGGCACCGGATCACGCAGGTGGAGTGCGGCATACGGCAAGTCGGCGATGCCGACCAGGCAGCCGAGCCAGGGATCAGTGAGGGTATCGGAACGGATCGGCGACGACAGATCCCGTTCGATCAATCCGCTGCTGATCAGCAGCGCGGGAACCTCGGTCCGCGGAATGATGCTGCGGTCCAGTGCTTCTACTGAGGAGCGTGGGTCGGCGCGCAGCACCTCGAGCAAGGCCGAACGCACCGTCGACCGGTATCCCTGTCCGCTGCGCGCGTCGGCGAAGACCGTCCACGCCTCTGGCACGGCCGAGCTCGTGCCGGGAAGGTCACCGGCCCCGGCCAGGAACCGAGCCAGTTCGGCACGGCCGAGGTCGTCGTCGGGCATCCAGCCGGGTTGTTCCACGATGTCGGCGGTATCGTCCGGATGCTCCGGCGCCGAAATCACCGACCACGGGTCATCGACGAACACCTGTACGGTCAGCGGACCCGCGCCGACGAATTCCCGAGGCAAAGCGGCTTTTCCGTCGACCAACTCGACTTGGATCGGCGCCTGCCACGGAGCAGTGCACGGCCAGACGAAGGCCGCCAGATCCGAGTCGGTCGCCCCGGCGAAGACGAGGTCGGCACCTTCGAGGCGCACAGCCGTGCACAATCTGCGCGGCTGAATCCGGGCGAGGGTCACCTCCGTGGTCGATCCGTCGTCGGTGTCGATGCGCAGCACGATCCGAGATCTGCGCATCAACCGTGCCGTGTCGGCGAACTCGCGAGTCGATATCTGGAAGACATTGTCGCGCGCTGTCTTCGGGCATGCTGCCTGCCGGACCGCGCCGCGTTCGTCGGTCAACACCATGTCGACTTCGACGGACCCGGGCACCTTCGCCGCCACGATCATGTACTCGGCCAGGTCGTCCACGGTGAGCACCGGTGCCACGGTTCGCCAGCCGGCAATCGATCCGATCGGATCCACCCGTAGCTCGACTGCGGGTGGGCGCACCACCAACCGTTCGGTGTCAGCGCCCGACGTCACGACGACGTTCGCTTCGCGGTCCAACGCACCGAACTCGATCTCGATGTGATCGGTGCGCAACGGCGCCTCCGCGAGCACGATCGCGCTGGTCGGCGCCAGTCCGTCCGGGACCGGAATTCGGAACTCGGCGGCATGCTCGACGGTGAGCCCTTCGGCGAGGAACACGCTGTGCCGGATGTCCTGTCCGAGCGGTCCGCTGATGACGACATCGAACAAACCGAGCAGGCCCGGGTCGATCCCTTCGAACGGATCGAGGGAGACTGCTTCGGTGTCGGATTCCCAGATGTCGTCGGCCAGCCAGTCGACGGTGCCCGAATGCCGGACCCGTACTCGCCACTCCACCGGCTCCACCGCGTGCGGCGGCAGGTCCACGGTCGGCCGGTCGGCATAGACGACCAGCCCCGACCTGGTGTAGGCACCTTCGACCGGTTCCGGCAGGACCAGGCGCGCCGAGCCGGTCCGCCGAACCTGCCGCGGTACACCGCATCGAGCGCCGTCGCGGAGCACCACGGCGTCGGTGTCGGTCAGGTCGTACACCCGGGCGACCCAATCCCGCCAGCCCACCGGTGTCGCCTCGCCCGAGTGTTCGATCTCGCTGCCCGAGTGGGCATCACGCAAGATCGCCCGGGCGGGGTGTACAGCTATCACCTCACCGCGAGGCAGCGCCACGTGACGCGACAGGTGGCTACCCTGCTCGTCGAACAGCAGAAGCGGATCGGCCTTGTCCACCAACGAGATTCGGTAGAGCTGTCCGGATTCCTCATGGCGCAGCACCACCTCCCTGACCTGCCGCGACACCGGCACGGGCGTCGGTGGTTGCACTTCCCCCGCCGACAACCCCCAACCGCGGCGCGCCTGCACCGTAGTGGTCTCACCATCGAAGGAAACCAGCCACGGGATCTCGGCGCCCGCGGCCGGATAGGGCACTTCGACAACAATCTGATCGTCGGTGCGGACGTAGGTGAGGGCTGGGCGGCGGGCTCGCGGCACCCGGCTCGCGAGCGCCGCGTCCTCACCGAACGGCCGCTCTTCCCAACGCTCGATCAAGGCATCGAGCAGCAGACTCGGGATACCGGTGGTCGAGGTGTCCAGATTGAGGTCGTTCGCGAAGTCGGGGTGCTCACGGGTGTACCCGGCGAACTCGATGATCCGGTCCACGATGTCGACGGCGACTTCACCGCCGTACTTCAGGAAGTTTCGCACGGGAACATCCAGATCGTTCATGCGATATTCCAGGCCCGGCTGAGTCAACCACTCGAAGACCGCGGCCCCGCTGGGATCCCGCCCCTGTGCGATGTGCTGTTCGACAACATCGACCAGATCACCGAGGCAGTGCACCGGAACACCGGCGTGAACCGCCATCATCTGGACGTACTGTGTCCCGAGATCGGGGAATGTCCGCATTCTGAATTTGCGCAGGTACACCGGAAGCCGCGCCCGCAGCAGATTCTCGAATTCCTGCTCACGTGCCAGGTCGAGTTCGGACCAGAAACTCTCCCAGTACTTGCCCTGCTCGTAGTCGAGACCGGCATGACCGATCAACGTGGTGACCGTCAGCGCCGGAAATCTGTCGAGCAACCGAGGCAAACCGAGGCGGTGCCGGTGTTCGCGGATCAGCTGGCCGAGCAGGTCGCGGGTGCGCACGATTTCGTCGTAGTCGAGGTTGAGTTCGGCGAACAGCGATACCTGCTCCAGTCGCCGTGCTTGGCGCAACTCCTCTTTTCCGGCCTCGTCCCAGACGAACGTGTCCGGCATCGCCCCTCCGCATCACCCACCCGCTGCCCGGTTCGGACCGCGGCAAACCCACCATTTTCGCCTGCCCATCATTGCACCATCGAGCCCTTCAGGGAGCTGACTCGACAACCGGGATCACCTGTGCACACTCCTTCACGTCGACCGCCGAGCCGCTACCCTCATTTCGTGGCCGTGCGGCCGAAGCGGGAAGGTGGTGCGGGGTGGGGGATGAGCGGACGGACCCAGGAGAAACGACACCGCACCAAGAACAGTCGCCACTTCGCGTATGGCAACAGCGCGCGCTGTCGGTGTGGACGCGCAACGGAACCAAGGGGATCGTCGAGGCGGTGGGCGGTACCGGAAAGACCGTTCTCGGAGTCCGGGTGGTCGCCGCGGCCGTCGCATCGAACACCCCGGCGGTAGTGGTCGTCGCCGACGACACCGTCCGCGCACAGTGGCTGGACGAGCTGGCGGAGGCGGCACCGGACTGCCGGGTCGCCGGGCTGGGCGCCAATCCACGCCCGAGCGCCGAACGCACCTGGCAGGTCGCGATCGTCACGGCGTCGACCATTGCTCGGCTCCGTCAGATCGCTTCCCCCGCACAGTGCTCGAACGCGATCCTCGTCGTCGACGACCTCGACCGCTACGGCGGTGGCGTACTGGCCCAGATACTCACCGACCAGTTCACCAGCCGGCTCGCGCTCACTCGTGCCCTCGATCGCGATGACCAAGCTGTTCGTTCGCGACTGCTCCCCTATTTCGGACAGGCGATCACGGGATGCGACTACCCGACCGCGCACGCCCAGGCCTTGCTCGCCCCGGTCACAGTGATCCACATCGGCGTCGAACTCGACGCCAAAGAACGCGCGCGACTGACGCACTTGGATTCGCTCGTCGACCGTGAATACGACACCCTTGTCGACAGCTACGGCGCACCGGCGAAACCGACGGAATTCCGAACATTCGTCGACGTACTCGCCACCGGACGTGGTTCGGGCGCCCAGCACGCGAACCGGTATCTGACCGCCGTCGCCGAACGCGCAACGCTGCTGGCCGAATGCCAGGCGAAGACAGATCTCGTCGGCGTGCTTCCCGCCGAGGTCATGACCGCGACCCAAACGATCGTCTTCGCCGACCGACCAGTATCGGCCGCACAGGTACACCACACCCTGACCACCCACGGAATTCCGGCAGCCACCACCGCCACACCTCCCACCGCTGCACAACGGACCGCCACAACCGACGGGCTGAACGACCACTCACTCGCAGTTCTCGTCGAACAACGTGTCCTCGATCCGACCATCCCGGTCCCCGGAGCGGAGATCGCGGTCCTGCTCGCCCGCCACCGCAACCACACGCAGTTGATCCAGCGGCTCGGGCGGGTCCTTCGCCCCGGCAGCCCGACCCGCAAGCAGCTCATCATCAACGTGTTCGTCTCGGGTTCGGTCGAAGATCCCCGCCAGGACGGCGGAAGCCTCGCGGCATCAGTCGGCCCGCTTGCCACCGAGACCATACGAACCGATGCCGCCGGCCTGACCACTTTCCTGCGCAGCTGGAAATCGGCCCATGCGTCCGATCCAACACCGGTGGCGGCTACCGCCGCACCCCAGGCGCCAGCCCCCACACCAATGCAGGCCGCGGCGCCGGTGCCGCGGTCGATCCCCCAGTCGGCGCCGGGACCGACACAGCGGCCGGTGCCGCGACCAGCACCAGGTCCGGATCCCCTCCCGCAGTCCCCCCGAAATCCGGATTCCGAGCAGATCGCCGAGTTGCTGAACGAGCTCACGAACCTCGGCCAGATCGCCACCGGCGAAGAAGTAGGCGACCTGATCGGCTTCACCGACCCCAGCGACCTGCGCATACTGACCGAGACAGCGGCCCGCGACGAACAACTGGTGTTCATCGAAGTCGGCGGCGACAGCGATGACCTGCTCCTACTCGGCACCGCGCCACACACCGATCTGCCCCGAACGCGAGCCACCGCAGCGCGAATCACACTGTGGGCCACTTCCTCCGATGACCCGATCGGTGCGCTGTACGAGTTGATGTCGGATCTGGACGGGGTGCATGTCCCGCCCCATCGGCTCGTTCAGATCGCGGCATTCCTGCGAGGAACCACCCCGAAGGCATTGCTCTAGCGCGTGGTTCGAGCCGCCGCTGCCCGCTGGGCGATCGGCAACACGATGGCCAGCATGGCGATCACGCGATCGTTCAGCTGACCATGCCCCAGCGCCGAAGCAGCACGCTGCATCAGGGCGGCGCGATTGCCCCACCCGGTGGATTCGGCGCTGCGGCTCAGGATTTCGGCCAGCTCTCGCCCTGGCACCTGCTCGATCGTCCGGGTGCCGAGCAACCGCGGCCGCGTCACCGGCTGGGTCGGCGTCCGATAGCTGACCCATTCCGGCCGCCCGAGTTCGAGGATATCGTCGGTGACGAGCAACCCCTGTGTGACAGCCGCCTCGAGTGCCCGATCGATGAGCACCGGGAATCGGTCCCGGTCCTCGTCCTCCACTCGAGCCCGCTCGAGCACTGCAGCGAGACGACCTGCGGTCACCGGGCCTTCCACTTCGATCACACGCAGCAGATCCGCCTTGACCGAGGCCACATTGTGGCCTGCGCGCGACACCGCCAAAGGCTCGGTGAATGCACGATATTCAGCAACGCCGTTCACCGCGGCTGACGCGGTCTTCGCCGGAATGCCTGGAGCCAAACGAACCCCGGTCGTCGATGCCGATGGTGTCGGCGGGACAGCCTCCGGGGTGATGGGTGCGGCTATCTCCTGGTCGGATTCATCAACATCCGGCTTGACCCAGTCATAGCTGCCGAGCAGTTCCGTCAGCGGTTTCGGCTCGAAACCAGGCGGTTGCGTCGTCACCGGCCCCGCAGGCACCACCTGCTCCCGCACGGGAACCGCCATCTGCTCCCGGACGGACTCCGCTACGGGCGTCGGCGGCGAGACCGGCGCAGCGAGGACCACCGGTTCGTCGGTAACCGGCGCCAGTCCGATCGAATCCAGCACCTCCCACAGCGGCGCGAGCGCCTGCTCCGGGTCCGCGACGAATGCCGACCGCCGAACCCGGAAGAACGGCCACCCGCACCGCTGCAGATCCCGCTGCCAGGTCAACGCTTGCCGATAGGACTGCGGCCCGCCCCACACATCGCCTTCGCACAGCACCGCGACGCGCCCGTGCCCACCGACCACCACCATGTCGAGCGTATGAACTCCGACGTCATAGCGAGCGATCACCCGGTAGCGCCGCGCCACGATCCGGTTGAACACCTGTTGCTCGAACACGGATTCGAACGGCGGCACCAGCCGGTCCTCTCGCACCGGTGCCGACAGTTCGAATTCCTCCGGCGCTGCGGACTCCTCGGCCGACAGACAGTAGTCCAGCAACTGGTAGCGCAGGTCGTTGGGATTGCCGAGTTGGTCGAGGGATACCGAATGAAACAGCCACAGCTGATCGGCCGCTCGCGACACCGCCACGTTGTACCGCTGAATCGCCGATTCGGCCGATTGCGCCACCAGCCGCGAGTCCGGGCCGGGAGCTTTCACCATCGACAGGAAGATGACATCGCGCTCAGCACCCTGGAAGTCGGCGGCGTCACCGCATCGCAGCTGCCGCCGGTCGATTTCCTCGGGCGCGACGACGAGCAGCAGCTTGTTCCAGATCAGTTCTGCCTGGGGAGCTCCCAGTAGTGAGACGACGCCGAAGGTCTTCGCCGCGTAGCGCGGGTCGGCCAGGCACTCCACCACCCGTGCGACGATCCGGTCGGCTTCCACCTCGTTCACATTGCTCTTGGTACTGACACCATCGGCCACATATTCGGTCCGGATCGGCGGGAGGCGGTCGCTGCCGTAGACACGCACCGGGATGAGCGGCTTGGCGTCCTTCGCGTAGGCGATCTTGTTCGAGAACCCGATGATCTCCGGCACACAGCGGCGGTGTTCGACGAGGGTGAGCCGCGAGGAGAACCGCATGCCGGCGTCGTCGAACAGGCTCCGCTTGGTGTCGATCCAGCTCGCGATATGGGGGTTGTCGGCGAGGTACTGCTCGGCCAAGCCCCGCACGGTCTCGATCTTCACGCCGACGCCGGACGGCGAAACCTGCCGGTCGTCACCGATGACGACGATGCGCTTGGCGAGGTACTGCAGAAAGACCGCCTCGGCGCCCGCCTGGGATGCCTCGTCGATCACGACCACATCGAACATGTCCGGTTCGATGTCGAGCTGTTCCACCACCCGGTAGATCGGCATGATCCAGACCGGCACCGCCGACCGGCAGCGCCCCATCGTGTCCCGGATCTCGCGGCGCCTGCGGTCGGCGTGCACGCCCGTACCCTTGCCATAGCGTCGGACCAGCTGGGCATACTGCCGCAGGTCCGTCTGCATTCCCCGCCCGAGGCGCTCGGGCGCGACGGCCTTGTCCCAGGCCTTGGTCACCGCGAGTTGGGTGGCTTCCTCGCGTAACCCGGCCTCGATGTCGTCGAGCTGATCGAACAGTTCGTTGGCCGGCTCGGTATCGACAGCTTTCAGCGACGCACCGAGTACTGCCCAATCCCAGGCCTTTTCGAGCTCGCCGAGGCGAGAGTCCCACACTCGCGACACCGCGGTGGAGGTGACGGCTTCGCGTAACTGAGGCAGCGCCGTCATCCGGGCGTCCAGCTCGCCGCGCCGGGCAGACCGCGCACGCAGCGTGTTCAGCTCGGCCAACCGTGTATGCGCACGCTGGTAGGCCTCGATATCGCGACGCTGCAGCGCCTCGTGCAGCGCGTGCAGGTTTGCGGTGGCACCTGGCTGATAGCGCAGCCCGGCCACTCGCGCGGCGACGTTGTCGAACAGTTCGGCCACTGCGGTCTGCTCGTCGATGGCCGCGGCCGCGTCGAACGAGGCGAGGAGGGCTTGGCGGGCAACACGATCCGACCAGTCCGGCTCGGCCATCCCGTACCCACGCAATTGCTGTCCCGCACCGACCAGTTCGGCGCCGACAGTGAGCAGCGTGCGCAGTTGATCGGCATGTTCGCGATGGTGAGCCAATCGCACCGACACGGTGCCGGGCGCCGCGGCAGCCACTCCGGATCCCGCCCACACTTCGTCGAGTTGCTCGACCAGCCGCTCGACCTTCTCGTAATTGACGAAGATCCGCAGTTGGTCAGCGGTGACCGGGATCCGGCCGTCCACCCGAACCTGTTCGAACAGTGGCGCAGCATCTTTCACGACGCGGCTCGTCGTGAGACCGACTTTCGGCGCACCATCCGGGCGCAGTTTCAGCGCTCCGTTCTTCTCGAGATGGCCGAGCACCGATTCGGCCAGGGCAACGAGCGTGGCGCGATCGCCCTCGGACACTCGTACCTGAGCGATGCCGAGTTCACCGATCAGCGTTGCTGCCGGATCGAGCAATTCGACCAACCGCATGCGCCGTCCGTGCCAAACACCGCCTCGCCCTCTGGCCACGTCGGCCACGGCCTCGCGAACCCATCCGTCACGGCTGCCTGCCAGTTCGTTGAGCTCGCGGTCCACCTTTCGCACGGTGGCCAGCAGCTCACCCCGACTCGCAGGCGTGATGCCACGGATCTGTTCGATCCAGGACCGCATCGCGGTCGGGACAACGGCATCGACCCGCTGTGTCGCGTCGGCCAGCCGAGCGCACCACTGCGCCACCTGAGCGACCGGCGGTAGGTCGTGCACGGTGAGCAGTTGCGGCGCCGCGACCTCGGGGTCCGCCAGTGCGCCGTCGAGCAGGAGCGCGCGCCATTCGAGCGCCTCGACGGAAGAAACCGGAAGCACCGCATCGACATCGACATCGGCGAGCCCCCGCATCCAGCCGAATCGCGTCGCTTCCGACCGATGCCGCTGGATCAGTTCGGTCAGCGTGCCCTGGTAGGGACCAACGAGGTGACGGGTCACCTCCTGCTCACGACGGCGGACCAGCTCTTCGCCGACACGCGCGCGATCCGCTCGCAACTCCGCGACGCGCGCGTTGCTCGCCTCGACTCGGCGACGGGCGCCCGGGGCATCGTGATCGTCGGCCGCCGCGGCGATCCGCTCCATCGACAGTTTCAAATCGTCGAAGTTGTCCCGGCTTGCCCCGGCGACCGAAACACACAGGTCGCGCATCCGGACAGGGAGTTTTCCCCGCACTTCGGCCAGCGCCCGGTCAGTGTGCGCGGTGACGAGTACTCGCTTGCCCTGGGCGAGCAGATGCGTGATCAAGGCGGCAGCCGTGTGCGTTTTGCCGGTACCCGGCGGTCCCTGCACGATCGTGTGCGGGTGGCAGTCCACGTGCTGCAGGATCGCCAGCTGAACCGCGTTGAGCGGCAGCGGAAGGAAGCTGTCGGGCCCGTCGTGCACCATCGCGCCGTTGTCCGACGGCAATTCCGCGGTCGCGGCGTAGGCCGGGTCGACCAGATTGCGCAATCCGGCAGGCACCCGGCGTTGGTCATGAATCCGGTCGGCGATCGTGTCGAGTACCCGGGTCAGCCCTCGCTTACCGCGGGACCGGACGATCAGCGCGGGAGCGTAGTAACCAATGGGGTCCGTCGTCGCTGCGGCCGGCATCATCTCGTCACGGAAATCCGTGGCGGGGCCGAGGCTGTGCAGCAGCTTCCGCATGAGTCCCGCGATCACGTCACGATCGAAGGGGTCTGCCCCGCTGAGGAATTCGCGCTCGACCGAGCGCAGCAATGTCGGATCGATGATCTCGCCAGGGTCGAGAAAGTCCGACAGCTCCATTGTCGATCGCCCTGCGTCGAGGTCGAGCCGTACGGTCAAAGTGCCCGAGTCGGTGTCGAATTCGAATTTCACCGGCATGGTGAGCGCATGTCGGCGAATCGTCCCCGTCCCGGGCCGACGCCACACGACGCAGCCCAGCGCCAGCACCGCTTCCTTGGCTTCCGCCGAGGCGTTGACATCGGAGTACATCCGGTAGATCGCCTGATACCAGCGATGCGCCGGCTCCTCGATGCGAGCCCGCTCCGCCCAGGCCCGCCATCGCCGCAGCCAACCGTCGAACTGCTCCGAGATCTCGGGGTGCTCGGCGAGTCGTTCCGTCAAAGCGTTGCTGTTGACCCGTTCGGAGCGCACAGCAGGCTCGGCGGTGTGGTCGTCGAGCCGTCCGGGGAGCAGCCACGCTCTGACCTCGGGTCCGGGCGGGCCGATCGGCGGGGAGAACGGCACCTTGTCCAGCCGCAGGAACGGCTTGTCCTCCGACCCTGGCGTGAACCGGACAGCCTCACTCGGCGGCAGCGCGCCGAGCCATTCCACCGCGCCCAGATCGTCGGCATCGAGGATCGCGTGACCGCCGACCCCCTGCACCCGGGCCAGGAACCGGAACAGCCGGGACGCCCGATCCGCCAGATCGGCTTCCAGCACGGACCCCGGTTCCGCCATCCCGACTTCTCCTCACCCAGGCAAACCAACCTGTCAACGGTATCGCCAGCTCACGGGCCCGCGCTACAGACCAAATGCCTCGTTATCTGGAGCCGGCCCGAATCTGGGCGATCATCTCCCCCAGCTGCAGGACGCGCGGATCCTTCTCGCCGTGCCAGGCGGCGAGCTGGGCATGCAGTTTCCGTAACCGGGTCAGGGCGGCCCGCACCTGGCCGCTGTGTACCTGGCAGGTGGCCAGCTGCCGTTGACAGAACATGACCTGGTCGTCGTAGGGGCCACGCTCGGCGGTGAGGTCGTCGATCAGCTCGCTGTACAACTCGGCGGCCTGGATGTAGTCCCCGGATTCCAGGCACAGATCTGCCAACCGAATCCGGGTGTCGACCACATCGGCATCGCGGGCACCCAGCTGCGGGACGGCGACCGCCAGCAAGTCCCGCAGCTCCCCGACCGCGGGGACGTACTGGGATTCGTCGGCGAGATCGCGAGCGTGGCGGACCACCCTATCGATGTCACCGCGGGTGAACTCCGAGATGGGAGCCGAGTCGGGGCTCTGACGCAGTTGAGTCGATGCCGTCCGTGTCGCCGCGGAGGCCCCGACCGCGGTGGCGTAGAGCCGGGCAGGGCTCATCGGGTCGGCCCGGTCCATCAGTCCGTCGATCGCGCCGACATAGCGCATCAACACCGCGTGCACAGTTGCCGCGTCCGCCGGTCGGTCGAGTGGCTCTTTGGCGAGCATGCCCGCGACGAGCACCGCCAGCTCCTCGGGCACATCGTGCCGCTCCCGGGTCAGGTCCGGCGGGGCGGCATTGACCTGATTGATCATGGTGTCGATCTCCGAGCCACCGAGCATGGCCCTGACCCCGGTGAGCAGCTCGTACATCACCAGGCCCAGCGAATACAGATCCGTTTGCGGCACCACCGTCTTTCCCCGCACCTGTTCCGGCGCCATGTATTCCGGCGTGCCGATCCCTGACCCTGTCCGGGTCAGCCGGGGCTGGCTCGAATCGAGCGCCACGGCGATACCGAAGTCGAGCACCCGAACCGTCCCGTCGGCGCAGAGCATCAGATTCGACGGCTTCAGATCCCGATGAAAGATGCTGTGCCCGTGTGCTTCAGCGAGCACGGCAGCAGTTTGCGCGGCAATTCCCGCCACCGCACCGACCGGCAGGCTCCCCCGCCTGGCCAAAATGCTGTCGAGGGTGACCCCGTCGATGTATTCCATGACCAGGAAGGGCTGCTCGGGCGGTCCCGGGTCGATCCCGGCGTCGAAGACCGTGGCCATTCCGGGATGACTCATCCGCGCCATCAGCTCGGCTTCGCGCACGAAACGCCGTTCCCACTCATCGTTCTCGGCGAGCCTCGGGTGAATGAACTTGATCGCGACCCGGCGCTTGAGACGCCGATCGAAGCCCCGATACACCTGCCCCATGCCACCACGCCCGATGACCTCGATCAGCTCGTAGCGCTGCGCCACGATCCGTGGAGTCATCTCATTCCCCCACATCTCCTGCCCCGGGCTGGGCGCGCAAAGTGCCTGTGGCAAGTCCGGCAAGACCGGCACCGACCAAGCGCTCCACCACGAGGCGCTGAGCACGCCAAGCACTTTCGATGTCCATCAGTCGCCCGATCGCCGCGCCGGCATCTCGCTGACCGCCGAGCGGCAACCGCGGAAAATTCACCGCGAACAGGTCGACCTGCTTGCCCGCAGCCGACTCACCCGCAGCCCGGATGACACCCGAGAGGAAGACCGCATCGATCACCGTCGGGTTGCCGCGCAGCACCATCACTCCAGGCGCGACCAACACCTCCGCAGCGCAGACGCGGGCCATGGTCGGTACACCCACCGCGACCACAACGTCCCCCTGTTGCGCCGTCACGGCCCCAGGCGTCCGCGGGTCACCGATCTTCGACGACGCGCGCCCGAGCCGAATATCCTTGGCGGTCAACATGTCCGACCCCGCGTCCGTTGACATGAGGGTCGGCGGCGATTCCAGCATGGCGAGGGCGCCGGCGTCGACCAGTTCACCGAGCGTCACGGTCGGCCACGGGCTCTCACCCGGCTCCAGTTCCGGCAGATCCGGTGTGCGAAAGGCCGAGGTGATCTCGCGTAATTCGCCGTACGCAGGAACCTCCCGGCGCGGCCCATCAGGAGCTGTCAGCTCGGTCCGTGCCCCCGCTGCGTCTGCCACTTCCCGCACCCCCACCTGTCCAGGCGACCACGGTAGCGCACCCAACCCTGGTTTCGCCCAGCACAACCGATATCGATTGACATTGTTTTCACGTCGCCCTATGCTTCGGGAACGCGTCAGGGCATGCAACACCCGAGGCCTGTTCGCCGATCTCCACACTGCCATGCCCGCCGTTCTAAACATGCGGAATTCCGAATGAATGCCGTTCGGCACTACATTCGGATCACCTCTGCGTCGACCCACCAGGAGTGCAGCTGATGCCCCAAGCCGTCGAGCCCCGCGAGCTCAATGTCGCCCCCGGCTCGATTGTCGTGGTCCGCGACGAGGAATGGCTCGTGACCTCGGCGGAACAGGGTTCCGACGGCTGGCTCCTGCGTGTTCGGGGTCTGTCGGAGCTGGTCGCCGACACCACAGCGACGTTCTACAACAGTCTCGACGACATCGAGGTCCTCGACCCCGCCCGCGCCCAGGTGGTCCCGGACGGTTCGTCCGGCTACCGCGATTCCCGGCTCTGGCTCGAAGCACTCCTGCGCAAGACCCCGTTCCCGTACGGCGACCAGACGCTCACCGTTTCCACCCGTATGCTCGCCGACTCCCTCGGCTACCAGCGCGCTGCGGTAGCGAAAGCCCTTGATCCCCAACATATCCGGCCACGCATTCTGCTGGCCGACGCGGTAGGTCTCGGCAAGACCCTAGAGATCGGCATGATCCTGTCCGAACTGGTCCGCCGCGGACGGGGCGAGCGCATCCTGATCGTCACCCCCAAGCACGTCCTCGAGCAGATGCAGCACGAACTGTGGTGCCGCTTCGCGCTGCCGTTCGTGCGCCTGGACTCGGCCGGCATCCAGAAGGTCCGCCAGAAGCTGCCCGCAACCCGTAACCCGTTCACGTACTACAAGCGCGCGATCATCTCGATCGACACCCTCAAGAGCCCCCGCTACAAGGCCCACCTGGAGCGTCAGCACTGGGATGCGGTGGTGATCGACGAGTCCCACAACCTCACCAACGTCGGCACCCAGAACAACGAACTCGCCCGCGTCCTGGCTCCCAATACCGAGGCCCTGATCCTGGCGTCGGCCACCCCGCACAACGGCCGGGAGGAATCGTTCGCCGAGCTGCTGCGTCTGCTCGATCCCACCGCCGTCGCCGCGGATGGTTCGTTCACGAAGGACGATGTGCAGTCCCTGCTGATCCGCAGGCACCGTCACCATGACGAGGTCGCCGCGGAGGTCGGCAGCGACTGGGCCGAACGCGCCGAGCCCGTGCACCGGCTGGTCAAGGCATCCGGCCCCGAAGACGATGTCGCGCGCGAACTCTCGCAAGTCTGGTTGCACCCTGAATCCGGCGGCTCACCGTACTCCGGCGAAACAAAAGGCCTGTTCCCCTGGACCCTTGCCAAGGCATTCCTGTCCTCCCCTGCGGCCTTGCGTGAATCGATCAATCAGCGACGCGCCAAGTTGTGCGAAAAAGGCGGTCCGCACACCCCCGAGCAGCACACCGAGCTGGCCGCGCTGACCAATCTGTCCGACCTCAACGACAAGTCCTTCACCGAGTCCGCGGGCAAGCAGGCCGCCCTCATCGCCCGCCTGCGCGACATCGGCGTCGGCCCCAAGTCATCGACACGTGCCGTCGTCTTCGCTGAACGCGTCGCGACGTTGACATGGCTGCACGACCTCCTGCCCGCTGCCCTCGGGCTGAAGCCCGAGAACATCGCCATGCTCCACGGCGGCCTGTCGGATGTGGAGCAGCAGGAAATCGTCGAGAGCTTCAAGCTCGAGACCTCCCCCATCCGGGTGCTGGTCACCGGTGACGTCGCCTCCGAGGGCGTGAACCTGCATGCCCAGTGCCACCACCTGATCCACTACGACATTCCGTGGTCGCTGATCCGCATCGAACAGCGCAACGGCCGCATCGACCGCTATGGCCAGAAGTTTCCCCCGGTCATCTCCTCGCTGATCCTGGCGCCGTCGGACCCCGAGTTCTCGGGTGACCTGCGTGTGCTGTCGCGCCTGCTCGAACGCGAGAACCAGGCGCACACGACCCTTGGCGACGTCGCGTCCCTGATGGGCAAACACAGTGTCGGCGAAGAGGAATCGGCGATCCGCGACGTGCTGGCCCGCAAGGCCAGCCTCGATGACCAGGTCAAGACCGTCGAGGACGTTCTCGAGGGCGACGATTTCGACTCCTTCTTCGCCCAGCTCGACCAGGACTTCACCCCCGCTCTCCCCGAACTCCCCCGCCAGAGCCTCTACCCCACCGACGTCGACTACCTGGACGAGGCCCTGCGCGCAGCCTTCAACGACGTCCCCCACGCCGCCCCGGACAACGGCGGCGTCGGCTGGACCGTCCACGCCAATCACGGCATCGCCGAACTGGTCCCACCCCGCGACCTCCGCCAGCGTCTGGCGCACCTGCCGCAGAACTACCGAGACAAGGGCCAGATCGACCAGCGCCTCAAGCTCGCCACCTCCCGCCAAGTCGGCGACGCACAACTGCGTGCCGCCCGCCAGGGCAAGGGCATCAACGGCACCACCTGGCCCGAAGCCCACTACCTCGGCCCCCTGCACCCGGTCCTGGACTGGGCCAGCGACCGCGCCCTGTCGGCTCTCGGCCGCAACCAGATCTTCGCCATCCGCGGTGAGGTCGACGCCATCACCGTCGTCCTGATGGGCACCCTGATGAACCGCCGCGGCCAGCTCGTCTCCCGCGTCTTCTCCACCGTCGAATTCCCCGACCCCGATCGCCCCACCTTCGCGATCCCCAGCCCACTGGAAAGCCTCGACTTCCTGCTCACCGAAACAGGATTGAAGCCCAACACGGCCAACCCCGGCCCGATCCCCGACCCGGACCGCTTCCAGCAGCTGATCCCCGTCGCCGTCGATCAGGCCACGAAGTCGATGAAACTCATCCTCGACCACCAGGAACGCTCCGCCAACGAGCGCCTCGACCAGTGGCGCCGCCGCGCCGACCGCTGGCATTCCGGTGCCGAACAACTCGAACTGTTCGGCAGCCAGAAGAAGAAGGTCGACAAGTACGCCCGCCGCATCGCCGAGGAACAGCGCCTCGCCGAATCCCTCGCCCCCACCCAGCAACTGGTGCGCCCGCTGCTGGTGATCGCCCCCGGAAAGGACCAGTGAACATGGCCTCTTTCGACTCCATCGTCGTCGGCGAGGACTGGATCAGCGAACACTACTTCACCACCGACTCGGTGAAGGAGTCGTTCCACGGCAAGGTCATGGAACTACGCAAGGCCTGGGACACCGAAGCCAAGGAGGGCCGCAAGACCGTCCGCAGCAACCTCCTCTCGGCCGCCGGTGACCTGCACACCCTCTTGGGCTCCCTCGCCGAAAACCCCGAAGCAGCGCCCAAGGCACACGCGCTGGTCCGCCAAACTTTCGGCTTCCAGGGCGAACTGACCCCCTTCACCGCCGAACGCGCGGGCTCCGAACTGGTCATCCCCGACGCCCAGCTCGTCGGCACGCCGAATGTGCTGTTCCTCCAGTCGAACCCGGTCGAGTCCGTCGAAGACTTCCTCGGCGAAGGCACCCTGCTCACTCCCGCCATCGAGGACAACAAACCTCTCGAATCGGCCTCCAAAGCAGTCTCGGCCGCCTACCGCTCCGACACCCCACCCGCCTTTGTCGTAGTCCAGGCCGGCCGCTGGCTCCTGCTCACCGAAGCCGAACGCTGGGCCGAAGGCCGCTACCTCGCCCTCGACCTCCTCGTCGTCGCCGAACGCCGCCACGACGCCCGCGGCGGCGAAATCGACCGAGCCGCCGCCATCTTCGGCCACCAATCCCTGCGGCCCGACCCCGACGGCAACATCTGGTGGACCGGTGTCCTCGAAGACTCGGTGAAGCACACCGTCGGCGTCTCCAAGGACCTCCGCGAAGGCATCCGCCTCTCCATCGAAATCATCGCCAACGAGGTCGTCCGCCGCCGCCGCGCCCGCGACCTCCCGATGGACAACATCGACGGCAACGAACTCGCCAAACACTCCCTGCGCTTCCTATACCGAATCCTGTTCCTGCTCTACGCCGAAGCCTCCCCGGAGATGCAGGTCCTCCCGACCGGCGCAGCCGAATACGAAGAGGGCTACGGCCTCGACCGCCTCCGCGAACTAACCCTCACCGAGCTGGTCTCCCACCACGCCCGCACCGGCACCCACCTCTACGAATCCCTGGCGAAGCTGTTCTGGTTGGTGGAAAACGGCCACACCCCGACCGTGCGCGAGGACGTCACCGATGACCCCGCCCCCGGCCTCGAATTCAACCGTTTGCGCGCAGACCTGTTCTCCCCCAATGCAACCGCGCTGATCGATGAGGTCCGCCTCGGCAACGAGGCCACCCAACAGGTCCTCGCCCACCTCCTCCTCACCAAGGAATCCAAGTCCCGCAAGGGCGCCGACCGCGGCTTCATCAGCTATGCCGAACTCGGCATCAACCAACTCGGCGCCGTCTACGAGGGCCTGATGTCCTACACCGGCTTCTTCGCCGAAGAAGACCTCTACGAAGTAGCCAAGGACGGCAACCCCGAAAAGGGCTCCTGGGTGGTCCCGGTACACCGCGCCGACCACCTCTCCGAAACTGACTTCGTCCGCACAGAGGACCCCAGCACCGGCGAGAAGAAGCCCGTCCTCCACCCCAAGGGCACCTTCGTCTTCCGCCTCGCCGGCCGCGAACGCCAACAGTCCGCGTCGTACTACACCCCCGAAGTCCTGACGAAGTTCGTCGTCTCCCAGGCCCTCGAAGAACTTCTCGACCAAGACGGCCACCGCACCACCCCCGACGAAATCCTCTCCCTAACCATCTGCGAACCCGCCCTCGGCTCCGGCGCCTTCGCCATCGAAGCAGTCCGCCAGCTCGCCGCCGAATACTTGAAGCGCAAGCAGGAAGACCTCGGCGAACTGATCGACGCCGACCAATACACCATCGAACTCCAAAAGGTGAAGGCCCACATCGCCATTCACCAGGTCTACGGCGTCGACCTCAACGCAACAGCCGTCGAACTAGCCGAAATCTCCCTCTGGCTCGACACAATGGTCGCCGGCCTGCAAGCCCCCTGGTTCGGCCTCCACCTCCGCCGAGGCAACTCCCTGATCGGCGCCCGCCGAGCGGTCTACACCCCCGCCGACCTCACCAAAAAGGCCTGGCTCAAAACCGTCCCCAAGGACGTCCCCCTCGGCACCGAAATCGGCACAGGCATCCACCACTTCCTCCTCCCCGCCGAAGGCTGGGGCGCGATAGTCGACACCGCCGAAGCCAAAAACTACGCCCCCGAACAGCGCGAAGAGCTCCGCCTGTGGCGCAACGAAATCCGCAAGTCCCCCTCCAAAGACATCACCAAGCGCCTCGCCTCCCTCGCCCAACGCGTGGAAACGCTGTGGGAGTTCACCCTCCGCCGCCTGACCATCGCCGAGTCCGAAATCCGTCGTGACCTGCACTTGTGGCGCAGCGAACCCATCGACCATGTTCCAGCGGTCACCCGCGAACAGATCGAAGCGGTCCTGAACGACGAGAATGGCTCCTACCAGCGGTTGCGTCGCGTGATGGACGCCTGGTGCGCGCTCTGGTCATGGCCAGTCACCGGCGACATCACGGCACCGGACTGGGACCAGTGGGTCGGCGGCCTCGAAGCCGTCCTGGGCACCACCGCCAAGGCAGGTAAGTTCGAGAAGTACGGGCAAACCAGCTTCGCTTCGGACATGGGCTGGTTCGAACTCGACGCAGCCGAAGACAACGACCGGATCTTTGCGCAGGCCAGACCAGCGAGTTCCGCCTTGTCCGAATTCCCGTGGCTGAGCGTCGCCTCCAACATTTCCCAAGGCCAGGGGTTCCACCACTGGGACCTCGATTTCGCACCAGTCTTCGCCCGAGGCGGATTCGACCTGCAGGTGGGTAACCCGCCATGGGTGCGACCAGACTGGGACGAGGCGGGCGTGCTGGCCGAGTTCGATCCCTGGTGGCAGCTGGCTCACAGACCCTCAGAGTCGGACAAGAAGGCGAAAGCGGCGTTCTCACTAGGAATCCCCGCAGTCCTTACTTCACTGCTGGATGAGCGGGCTGTGCAAGCGGGTCAAAACCAGCATGTTGGGTCAGGTATCGACCGACCGACGCTTGCTGGCCTACAACCCGACCTGTACAGGTGTTTCATGGAGAGAACATGGCGGTCTGCGGCCCCTTCAGGAATCGTCTCGCTAATTCACCCGGAAAGCCATTTCACTGAAGCACGAGCAGGAACACTCCGCCGTGCATGCTATCGACGATTAAAGCGCCATTGGCAGTTTCGAAACGAAGCGCGACTGTTCGAGATACACAATGCGAAAGAGTATGGGGTGCACGTATATGGAGCACCTTCGGCAGTCTCATTCAAGCAGAGCGCGTCACTATACCATCCAGATACGGTCGACCGGTCTCTGAGGCACGATGGTTCAGGGGAGACACCGGGCGTCAAGGACAGTGACGGCCACTGGGATCTGCGCCCACACGCAGAGCGGATCGTCGAAATATCCGAAACAGACCTAGCCCGATGGGCCGAGCTGATCGGTGAGCCGGGCTCACCCGCGAACGAAGCGCGTATGTTGTACCCGGTTAACCGCGCGAGCGCAATTGTGCTCGACAAGATTGCTGCCACGACGAGACCTGCCAATATCGAATTCCAGTGGACTCGAGGCTGGGAAGAAGACCGCGACCGACGTGATGGCTACTTCGAATCCCGGTCTGCTGTGCCAGATAGCCTCAATGATGTAATTATCCAAGGCCCACATTTCACTGTCGGGTGCCCGATCTACCAACAGGGCAACCCAACCATGCGTAGCAACAAAGACTACTCCGAGGTTGATCTTCAGACTATTCCGGAGAATTTCATCCCACGAACGAACTACCAGCCGTCGCGGGCCGCTGCGGACTACCTGGCGGCATACCCGCATTGGAACGACGAACCGAGCTCATGCTTCTTCCGACTCGCGTGGCGAGAAATGTGTGATAGCAATAATGTTCGTACTCTCAAGTCTGCACTCCTACCGCCTGGACCAACTCATGTGCACGCCGTCCATACTCTTAGTCTGCCCAGCGACAACCCCGGACTAGTTCTCCTGGCCGGCATAAGCCACTCGATCATCGCCGACTTCATGATCAAGGTTATCGGAAACGCCCACATTAAGGCCGCGACCTGGCTCCAGTTCCCATTCCCGCAAGAGCACCCGCTTGTGGGAAGGCTACACGCCCGCACACTCCGACTCAATGCCCTGATCGGCGCCTACTCGCCACTGTGGTCAGAGGTGTACAACCCAACATGGAAATCAGACACATGGACACCTAACCTCAACCCGGGCTATCTACGAACCGTTCCGTTCGCCCAGATCACCCCAGAATGGACCTGGCACACCCCCTTGCGCAACGACGCCGACCGCCGCCAAGCCCTCATCGAAATCGATGCCATCGTAGCCGTAATGCTCAATATCACCGCCGAAGAACTCCTAACCATCTACCGCACCCAATTCCCCGTTCTCCAAAAATACGAACGCGAAGCCCTCTACGACACCACCGGCCGCCAACTCCCCACCAAACTAGCCACCGAATACCGGAAAAAGAGCACACTCCCCGACGCTGGCCTCACGGTCGACGGAATCACATACATAGAGCCCTTCACTAGCGTCGACCGGGAGCTCGACATGGAGCTCGCTCATCGCCACTTCTCAGCATTAGCTAGCGACCACTAAATACCTACCAGTTGCACTAATCGGCTCATGCACACCGTACGAGCCGCAACGCACGCAACCGAGGAATCATTAACCGGCCGCCGCTAGCAACCCAACCTCCTCATGGAGGGCCAATCCGGGAAGTGGACTTTTCTGGCGGGCTTCGTAGGCTGATCGACATATACGCCAGCGCGAGCCATTCAGTAACGCAAGTGATTTACAGAGGAGCTACTCCTCTGCATGTTTCGCAGGGATTTCATCCATACGTGGAGGAGAAGCGTTGCGTATCAAGTCATTTCGGATTCAAAACTTCCGTCGACTGAAGGAAGTCACGGTGGACCTCGATGAGCAGACCACCGTCTTTGTCGGCGCGAATAACACCGGAAAGACCTCGGCTACCAGGGTTTTCCAACGCTTTCTGGGCAAGTCGGATCAGTTCCAGATCTATGACTTCACTGCGGACTGCTGGGCGCAGCTCGACTCTCTCGATCCAGGCAATCCCGATTCGGCCGACCAAGTGCCGAAAATATGTCTCGATCTTTGGTTTGATGTAGATGACGACAATATTCATCGCGTCGTGCGCCTACTGCCGGACCTCGATTGGGATGGAGAATTGATCGGCCTAAGGATGGTCTATGGGGCGAAAGATTCTTCGGCCATGCTTACGAGGTATCAGATAGCGCGCGCAGCCACGTGCCCTCCTTCGAATTCGAACGAGGATAGGGCGACCGGGTATAGGCCATGGCCGCAGACGCTGACTGAGTACCTGGAAAAACGGCTGACCGATGAGTTCGAGATCACATATCACGCGCTCGACGAACGGCGATGTGATGGTCGACGTGTCCCGTTGCCCGACTACACACCGTACTTCCTGGGATCGCGCCAATCTGGCGCTGGTGAAATCGTCTCCTCCCTGATCAAGGTGGATTTCCTAGACGCACAGCGCCATCTTGCCGATTCAGAATCGTCCGGGCGTTCAGGGGATCAGCCGCGCGGGCGCGCAGAGAACCTCTCCTCGCGGCTCGGTCGCTTTTATAGACGGAACCTCCCCCAGTTCGAGACTGACTTGGCAGCGCTCGGCGCGATCGCCAATACCGAGTCCGCGCTCAATGATCACCTCGGGGAGGTGTTCGAACCAATTCTGCGAGGCATCGGCGAGCTAGGCTACCCAGGGGCAGCACACCCTGAACTCCTATTAAAAGCATCGTTCAGCCCTGCTCAAATCTTCAGCGGAAGTGCGCGAGTCCACTACGCGCTGCCGGGTGCCGACGCCGGGCCGTCAGGAGGATCGCTAGCGACGTTGCCTGACCAGTACAACGGTCTAGGGTTCAAAAACCTGATCTACATGGCGGTGGAGATTCTGGACTTCCATAACGCCTGGGCGACTTCACCCGACGATCGCCAACCGGTACACCTGATCATGATCGAAGAGCCCGAAGCGCACTTGCATGCCCAGCTCCAGCAAGTCTTCATCCGGAAGGTCTTCGCTCTCTTGCCACCGCCCGACAGGGGATTCCAGACACAGATGGTGGTGACCACGCACTCCTCTCACCTTCTCTACGAGAGCAGCTTCTCGCCGATCCGATACTTCTCGCGGGCGTCGATTTCAGGCCCGTTGGCTTGCAGTGAAATCAAAGACTTGTCGGTCTTCGATCAACGGCAGGAGGCCACCACCAGGGAGTTCCTGCAACGGTATGTCAAGCTGACCCACTGCGATCTGTTCTTTGCCGATGCAGTTGTCCTGGTCGAGGGCAATGTTGAACGGCTCCTGTTGCCGCTGATCATCGAGCGAAACTTCCCCGAGCTGAGATCGGTGCACCTGACCATCCTGGAGGTTGGCGGGGCCTTTGCACACATATTTGAAGGACTATTGGCATTCCTGTCGATCCCGGCACTGATCATCACCGATCTCGACAGCGTGAAACCCCCGCCCGCAAAAAAGCCGATCAATGCCGCACAGGCAGTACCTCCTATCCGTGACGGAACATCTTGTCTAACAAACTATCCCGGTGCAGTCACGTCCAATGAGACATTGAAGCACTGGCTGGAGAAGTCACCGACAGTCACCGACTTGCTCGACTGCCCAGAAGCCGACAAAGTGATCAAGCTGGATGGCCAGAGCGAGGGAAATATCCGGCTCGCATATCAGACTCGCTGCGATGTGATGTGGTCAGGACTTACCGCCAAACTTGCCGGCCGCACGCTCGAAGAGGCGTTTGCTCTGCAAAATCTCGTCTGGACTCAGGATCCTGAACGTAAGAACCTCGGCCTCCACATTCGGAAAGGGCACACGTGGACCTTGGAGGAGATGCACGTCAGGATCTTCAACCGGGTCCGCAACCTCGACAAGACAGCGTTCGCGTTGCATCTCATGGCTGACGCATCATTAGAGTGGGTTGCTCCGCAGTACATCCTGGATGGACTGGCGTGGCTCCGGGACCGCCTACAAGTCCCGGCTCCGGTACTTGCACAAGTTGAAACTGTGGCATCACCCGAGATGACTGACGTGTCAGGTGTCCGGCCATGACCTCACGCGTGGCGGCTCCGGACACGGCCGCCGATATCGCGCTGCGGGAGGTCCTCGACCGTTGTGAGCGGAGGGGATTCGTCGTCGTCGCTGGTGCTGGATCAGGAAAAACCACGTCACTCGTCAAAGCACTCGACCATGTCGCTGTTAGCCGTGGACCGCGACTGAGAGCTCGAACTCAGCAGGTCGCGTGCATCACCTACACCTCGGTTGCGGCCGAGGAGATCGCTGCTGACGTAGGTCACAATCCGCTTGTCTCAGTATCAACGATCCACAGCTTCCTTTGGTCCTTGATCCGGCCATTCCAGCGTGACATTCGCGCGTACGTAATCCGAAAATTGGAGGCCAAGGCGGAGGAAATCGCTTCCAAGCAGGATTCGTACCCCAAAGGAACCCAACGGCGCACGATCGAAAAAGACGCCGGAGACCTGCAGCGATTGCGCCGCCAAATCGAGGCAGCGGTGTCGGTAGAGAAGTTCCAGTATGGGTACGGAATCGACTATGGCACGGGAAGCCTGGGACACGGCGATGTTATGAAGATCGGTACCGAATTAATCATTGGAAAGCCTCTACTGGCCCAGATCGCCGCGCAGCAGTATCCTTATATATTCGTCGACGAGAGCCAAGACACCTTCGCCGAAGTGGTCAAGGCTCTAAAGCACATATATACCCAGGACGTAGGCGGAATCTGCCTAGGTTTCTTCGGGGACCCGATGCAACAGATCTACCAACGGGGTGTAGGCGCAATCGAGCTCGAACCCGGTTGGGATCGTATCCAAAAGCCTGAAAACTTCCGCAGCTCACGCCGGGTGCTACAGATCGTCAACCAGGTTCGGTCCAAAGCAGACGGGCTAATACAGGTCCCCGGGCGAAAACCGAGCGAACAACGTGAAGGTGAGTGCTTCGTTTTCGTCCTACCTGCCGACGAGCGACGTACAGAGTCCTTGAACCAAGCGCGGCGCTGGCTGAGCCAGCACAGCACGAATGGTGCCTGGACGCCAGGGACCGATATTGAGGACGACGGCGCAAAGATTCTGATTATCATGCACCGAATGGCAGCAGCTCGTCTCGGGTTCCTACAGCTGTTCTCCGCGTTTCACGACTACCGGGACAATGCGCTGAAAGACGCGTTCGACGATGGTACCGCGTGGCCGCTGCGCCCTTTCGATGAGCTCATCTTGCCGCTGTGCGCACCAGAGAACGAAGGATCACCTGCAATGGTCAGCGTGCTGCGCGACCACATCGACCGTGAACTCGCTGTACCAGGCGCGGATCCACGTACCGTACTGGCGACGACACGTGCCGCAGTTAGCCAGATCAAATCGACTATGATGGCTGGCGGAGCCGATTCAGTCGGGAAAGTTCTGCGACTTGCAGCAAAATACGGCCTCTACAATCCCGATCCGCGATTCTCTATCATCCTTGACCCAGATTCCGTCGACGACGATGATGCCCCGGCATCGCCGGTACAGGCGACTCTCAAAGCCTTCGCAGCATGCGACACTCGGCAGCTGGAGAACTACTATAGCTACATCCACCAGCAGTCGCCCTATTCAACACAACACGGCACCAAAGGCTCCGAATTCAGCAAAGTCCTCGTCATCCTCGACGACGAGGAGGCTTCGCGATTCACCTTGTACTCCTACGAGAAATTGTTTGGAATCAAAGACCTGTCAGCCAGGGATCTGGAGCACCAAGCATCCGGGAAGGACTCTGTTCTCGAACGAACACGCCGGTTGCTCTACGTGTGCGTCTCGCGCGCCGTCGAATCACTCGCAATCGTAATTTTCGCCCACGACATTGAAGCGGCAAAGGCTGCGGTAGAAACTGACCTGCTTATTGACGGAAAAGCTCTCACACTGGCAAACATCTCTCTCGGAGGCTGACTTTCGATGATGACAACAAATTCGTACGCACCTGCGAACCGGACGTCGGTCGATTCACGGATCGCCGCCCGCAACCCGGCCGAGCGGGTGAAAACAAACTTCCGCCGCTCCTCCTCACTGCACCCTTGTCAGCTTGAGGTTAGTAAATCGACCATAGACAGCGCGAGTTCAGCACTCGCGCACCCCACAGTCGTGAGCGCCGACAGCGTATGCGGATCACCTCGAACGTCATTGATCACGGCGCCCGCTTCTCGCGCCAAAAGGGCGCCCGCCGCTGTATCCCACGGCTTGTTAGCCATGATAACGCAGGCGTCAGTCCGCCCCTGAGCCAACCACGCGAGATCAAGCGATGCCGCGCCGAGCATCCGAACGCGCTCAGCCTGACCTGCAAGCGCCGCAGTCACTTTGAGCCGTTCGACATTCTTGCCCGGCGCATCTGGGCCGACCGCGTAGTCACCGATCGACACCATCGCGGATGAGATCTGCAGGACGCCGCTCGCAAAGATCTGCTCGTCGTTCGCATACGATCCACCCCCATGGCTCGCGTAGAACGCCTGGCCGAGAAACGGTGCCACGATCGCCGCAACGACTGTCGTGTCACCATGCAGTAGTGCCAATGACACGGCACACAAAGGGATTCCGTGGACGAAATTCGACGTGCCGTCAATGGGGTCCAACACCCACCGATACTCGCCACCAACGTCGTGACCTGGACTTTCCTCACCGAGGAACGAAAAGTCCGGCGTCGCAGCGGCGAGGTACTCCCGGACCGTATGTTCGATCTCAAGGTCCAGATCGGTGACGTAGTCACGGTCGCCCTTCAAGCGGACGGTGGCCGGACGAGCGGAGGCCAACATGTCGGCACCGACCGCCGCAGCATCACGCGCGAGGGCAAGGACATCCACATTATCGACGATCATCAACCGGCTCCGCTCCGCTAGCCCACAAGGTTTCGAACACTCCGCTGAAGGTGGCGTACAGGCCTGACGAGTCGGCATCGACAACGAATGCCGGCGACTCCACCCCGCGAGAGGTCGGCAAGTACGGCTGGCACACGCATGTCCGATCGACGATCGCGATGTTGAACCGGGCGGGTGCGTCGTAAGTCCGAATCGTCAGCGTGCCCACAAAATCCTCGGCCGCGATCTGCTGGACGATCCGGCGTAATGCCGAGATGTTGAGACGAGTGAGTGCTGTCAACGAACCCGCTGGTTGGCCCTCTTCCCGTTCACGATCCGCGGTGTGTCTGCTGTTCGGATCGAGAAACAGGCAGCGGATCTGGGCGCCCGAGCGCAACAACTCGACGATCTCGGGGTCAGGGAACTGCTGGCAGAACAGGTTCAACGAGATTCCGACAATGTCAGCCCTCGTCACGCCCGGAAATAGCTCCGTCGGAGGAAGATTGCGAAGCAGCTCGCTCCTGGTCGCATACGTGGTGACTATTTCGGGGCCGCCACCGCAGACCTTACTGGTCGAATAATTCTGCGTCCCGACAGATTCTGCAAATAGCTGGCCCGCAGTGTAGTCAGGAAACATCGCCTCGAGAATCCGGCAGTGGTGCGGATACGGAAGCCCCGCAACGCCGCCAGACAACCACCGATAGAACTGAGCCTTTCGCGGGCCTGACCCGACCAGGCCCGGCTCCACACGTCGAGCCACCGCGTTGTACTCACGGTCGAACGCGCCATGCGTCTGCAGGTGCTTCGACTGGAGCAGAACCTTCAAAGTGACGATGTGCCAGCCCTCCCGATCTGGATGATCCCGGATAACGCTCGAAGTCGATGGTACGGGTCCGACTACCGCAAGACATCCGGTTTGAGCACCGAGAAGATTCAAAGATCAGACTTGCCGACCAATTGGGGACAACCTCGGACATCGGAGGCGACGCGGCCGGACACTGCCCTCCGGCAGTCTTCGACGCATCCAAATCGAGGAGGAGCCCACGATGTCGAAGACCCTTCCCGAGGCACTGGTGTTGCGCATCCTGCAACCCGGCGGCCAACTCATCGACCACCAAATCGCCGCCAACACAGCACTATCCATCCGTCGAACCAGGCACGCCATTCGCGCTCTCCACCAAAGCGGCCTACTCCGCCACGTCACCCACCGCAACGCCTGGGAACTCTCACCCTGCGGCCACGCCTACACCAACACCCCCCACCGGCCAAGCCATGCTCGACGTCCCCCGATCCGCCCTCGCCGGATGAAACCCACCGCCATCGGATACCTACGATCCGACATCTCCGGCACAGCCCAGAACTGGGACGAAATCCGAATCCGCTCCCTGGCAAAGCGATACGGCTACGACCTCGCGAAAACCATCGTGTGCACCCCACGAACCTCGGACCCGATCACCCGATTGATCACCACCGCCCACCGGACCGCCGCCGAAACCGTCTTCACGCCCCACCTCGCGCACCTCGGCACCGAACTGCCCAATGCCCTCATCCGAACATGCGACGTGATCACCGTCAACGACGAAAACACCTACGCAAGAACGTATTTTGTCTTCGCGAGCCCTACGGTGATCACATGATCCGTGAGCAATCCGGCGACCTGCTCAGCGCCGACGTCGAAGCACTCGTCAACGCCGTCAACACTGTCGCAGTGATGGGCAAGGGGATCGCGCTGCGGTTCAAGCAGACCTACCCTGAGATGTTTCGGGCCTACGCCCGCGCCGCACGGGCGGGCGAGGTTCAGATCGGGGCGATGCACGTGTGGGAAACGTGCGCCACGACCGGGCCGCGGTTCGTCATCAACTTCCCGACGAAGCGGCACTGGCGCTCCCCCAGCCGACTCGACGATGTCGCCGCAGGGCTCCCCGCCCTCGCCGAGTCGATCAAACGGCACCGGATTTCCTCGATCGCCATCCCGGCACTCGGTTGCGGACACGGTGGCCTCGATTGGCATCAGGTACGGCCACTGATCCACCAGTGGCTGGATCCGTTGTCCGACACCGTCGATATTCGCGTTTACCCGCCGGCCGAGAGCTGAGCGACCAGCCCGAGAACGGCCCCGCAGTCACCCACGTCCGGCGACACCCACACCCGTCGTCGTACGCTCGCCCAGTGACCACGCCCTCACCGGCGCGGCCACGTTATCGAAGGAGCACATGAGAATACGAATCGCAGCCACCAGCCTCGCCACCCTCGCATTCGCCCTCGTAGGAGCGGGCAGCGCGAACGCCGTCACCACCGGATTCTGCGAACAACACGGCGGCATCGCCATCGGCATCCAAGACGGCACCTGGTGGTGCGTCGGCGGCTTCGGCGACGGACAACAAATCCTGTTCCCCCGCACCTAAATAGGAGACACCCGATGGAACACAACGAAACCAAGACCGAAGCCACCGGCCTCGCCCCCTCGGTAGCCGCAGCACTGGCACGCGCGACCCGCATCGCCGCCGACAACGACCGCACCTGGGTCGGCGTCGAAGACCTCCTCGTCGCCCTCCTCGACGCACCCACGATCACCCCGCTCCAACTCCACTGGCAACGCTGCGAGCGCGACGCGATGACCTACAGCGAGCTCGTGGAATTCGCGAAGTCCTTGGTGCCGGGACGCACCCCATCCGAGAACGTGCCAGCCACCGCGGCGACAGTCACCTTCACCGCGACCGGACCCAACGCCGAGGAGTTCGCGGAGGCAGTAGAGCGCGCCTGAACCGCTACATCGTGGATCTCTCTCGCTCCCCCGGAACGGACGAGAACCAGGAGACCGCGCGGCGCCGCGCGGTCTACCACGCCATCGGCCAAGCTCAGCGCCGCCAACCACTCCACCGCCCCTGGTGAAGACTCGCCAGGATGAATCGATGAGGTGGTGTCGTAGGCTGTCCGCAACAGCTGGTGGCCGGGTAAGGGATCGCGATGCAGTTCAAGCAGGCCTACCCGGCGATGTTTCGGGAGTACGCCCGCGCCGCTCGGGCAGGCGAAGTTCAGATCGGCGCGATGCACGTGTGGGCAACGGGTGCCATGAGCGGTCCGCCGTTCATCATCAACTACCCGACGAAACGGCACTGGCGCTCCCCCAGCCGCCTGGCCGACGTCGCCGCGGGCCTACCCGCCCTCGCCGAGACCATCGAAGCGAACCAGACCCGGTCCGTGGCCATCCCAGCACTGGGCTGCGGGCATGGCGGCCTCGACTGGGCAAGCGTGAAGCCGCTGATCCGCCAGTCGCTGGAGCCGTTGCCAGCAGTGGTCGATGTTCGACTCCATCCACCACCGGCATGAGGATGCCCCGTCCCCGCCAGGACTATTGGACCGCCGCCGATCTCACAACCAACTTCGCTCCGACACAGCGAACGGATGGAACGGCGTCGCCATACTTCACGCTGCAATTCACTTCGGGTGCACTGATCCGAGGTATCGGGACAGGCACGCAGAGCCCCTCGGTGCCGTCAGACCTGGTGGTCTACGCCGGAAAAGTGGCTGCAAGCAACCGGCGGCGGCCCACTGCCGAGTTTGCCAGCGTCATCGGCACCGCGCCATCGACACCCGAGTTGGCGGTGATCCACCAACGAGCGGCGGCCCACGGCTGCCTATTCGCCTTCAACGCCGAGTTGATGCGCATGACTTCCGGGTGCACACCGCACGAGTTCGTGTCGAACTGGAAGCTGGGAAACCGCAACGACCGGCCGACCGGCAATCCAGCAGCTGATTGCGCGACCGCAATGAACGCACGGCACTTGCCCTGCGTCTCGGCTCCCTGCTGGAGTCGATGAACTTGCCGGCGTCCGCAGTGCCCACACATTCGAAGTGCTGCAACATTTCCCGATGTTCGGCGGGGACAGGATCGACCGGCGGTCGGTAGTGGGCAGACCAGATCGCTTCGCTCAACCATCCTTTCGGGAACCCCATGTGTTCGACGGGCAGTCCGAGCCGAGAGAATTCTCCGGATACCAATTCGATCACCCGAGATCGCCACGGCGAAGCAGGATCGATGTGAATGGTGAGAAATGCGAGTACAACGAGGGAAGCGTAGACCCGCGATCTGGGCTGCGCGCCTGACGCATGGACGAGTGCGGGAACGCCTTCCAACCGCCTGAGCTGAACCACCATGTTCCGGTTCCACAGTCGGCCATGGTGAGCACACACATTCCGGATGTAGGCGAGGTTCGACATCCAGCTCGCCAGCGCGGCGCCATCACCGTCGCAGTCGGAATCGAAAATTCCGAACGTCTCGGCGATCAAACTCTTGTGCCCAGGCTTCAACCCATCGACAAGCTTGGCCAGACTGCCGAAGGTCAACAGTTCCGTGACGACCCAAATAGGGAGTGGCGTACCGTATTTAGATTTGAAGTGGACGACGAAGTCTTCCTTCGAACGACCTTCTTCCGACGTGACGTTGGCCAACCATTTGGCATGTTGACTGCCGAGCCAATGCGATCTGCTGGCAATCGGGCGTTCCTCATCGAACCCGGTGAATGCGGGGTCGAGCGCGGCCGGGTCGAGATGAGCGAATGCGCCGCCCGCACCGACGACGTACCCCAGTCGCATCCGCAACGCGACCTCGACCCGTTCGATCCCGTCCAGGACGAGTAGCCGCAACGCGCGGTCGAACTCATACAAATCGACGACCTGTTTGAGCGTTGTTCCGACGACGAAGTTGTCTCTACGTCGTGGACAGCCGCAGGTGCTCGCGCATGGCACAGCGTGCTCACGGAAGGTGTAGCAGTAGCCGCTGAGCCGGTAGTACCCGATCGCGAGTAGCTGAGCAGTCGCGGCAGGTTCGTCGCCAATCGCCATGCCGCGATCGCGTAGCAGAGCAACCTGCTCCGGCAGGGTTTTGTACGGCTTGCTGTAACTGGTCACGAGCGGCTGCGTGCCGATTTCTCAACCCCCTGCTAGTGTTCCGCGCCTGAAATCCGTTGCAGATATCGTGCGAGGGAGTCGAGTATCTCGTCGGCGGTCTTGCGCCAGACGAATGGGCGTGGGTTGGTGTTCCACTGGTCGACCCAGTCTCGGACGTCTTTCTCGAGTGCAGCGACGCTTTTGTGGACGCTGCGGCGTAGTAGTTGCTGGGTGAGGAGCCCGAACCAGCGTTCGACCTGGTTGAGCCAGGAGGAGCCGGTCGGGGTGAAGTGCACGTGGAATCGTGGGTGGGCGGCGAGCCATTGCTGGACCATCGGGGTCTTGTGGGTGGCGTAGTTGTCGCAGACCACGTGCACGTCCAACTCGGCGGGCACGGTCTTGTCGATGCTGGTCAGGAACTTGCGGAACTCGGTGGCGCGGTGGCGGCGGTGCAGTTCGCCGATCACTGTGCCGTCGGCGATGTTGAATGCGGCGAACAGGCTGGTGGTGCCGTGACGGGCGTAGTCGTGGGTGCGGCGCTCGGGCATGCCGGGCATCATCGGCAAGACCGGCTGGGACCGGTCCAGAGCCTGCATCTGAGACTTCTCGTCGACACAGAGAACCACGGCTCGTTCGGGCGGATTGTGGTACAAGCCAACGACATCGACGACCTTCTCCACGAACAACGGGTCGGTGGAGATCTTGAATCCATCGGCCAGGTGGGGTTTCAAGTCGAACCGCCGCCAGATCCGCCCGACCGTCGATTTCGACAGCCCGGACCGCCCGGCCATCGCCGACCGCGACCAGTGCGTGGCATCGGCCGGGACCTGCTCGAGGGTCATCTCGACCACCTGCTGCACCTGATCGAGCAGGATGGACGGCGGCCGGCCCGGCCGCGGTTCATCGGCCAGACCGGCCAATCCGTACTCGATGAACCGGTTCCGCCACTTGCGCACCGTCATCGCCGACACACCCACCTCAGCGGCAACGTGGGTGTTGAACGCGCCCGGCTCGGCGCAGGCCAGCACGATCCGGCACCGCAACGCATACGCCTGCGTCGACGTCGCCGCTCGCGCACCACGCACCAACTCCCGACGCTGAGCGTCGGTCACTACCAAATCCGGACCCGATCTCGGCCGCCCCGTCCTAGCCACCACCGAATCCTACAATTAGACAAAGGATTTCAGGCGCGGAACACTAGTATCGAACTACATGGCCGATCGTCCACTCCCGCACCAGGGAGGGGCGGTCGGTTCTCTTGTTGAAGCCCCTGGCCGCCTACAGGGCGGAACGAAGTTCACGCAGGCTCTTGCCTGAGCGAACGTGTATCCAGTTGTGCCAACCGTCGATGTCAGTGCCGATCAGGTCCTTGAGCGCGGGCGAGGGGGCGCTGTAGAGGCCATTCGCGGTTCGGATCGAACCACCTTCGGCCACCTCAGCGACGAGTACCTGCCCCTTGCGAACTCGTTCATGCCGCAACTCATCGCCCACTTCGATCAAGCCTGCATCGACAAGCGCTGACAGCCGACCGATGCGGGGTTTTTCATTCGGTTGGCCCGAGGTCCCCGTCCCCTCCTTGCCGAGCAGGAGTCGCCGCAACACCTCGTTAGGCTGCTCGAACCCGCGGCGAGACCGAACAAGTGCCTCATACACGTCGCGGTCGACGCTGATTTCGTAATTCATTCCACACTACCTCCACGCAACACTCTAGTGCTCCCAGTTCTCCAAGTCTGCCAGATTTCAAAGATTGATGCTAGGGGACAAGTTCCCGCGACCCTGAACCCGCCGCCCGTGCCTGCCGGATGCTGCACGGAGAGCTGCTCGACCGGCATGAGGATGCCCAGTCCCCGCCAGGAGAAATCGCTGGATCTGCATTCGAAGGACCGCGACCTGCGCATCTTCCCGCCGGTAGAGTCGCCGTCACGAGGTGCGGTGCGATCGGGGCCCGGCCGACGGGGCGAGGGCGAGGGCGGGGCCATGATGGATCTGGCGTCTGCGAACTGGCGCGACTGGTACCGCTTCCGTCATCGTGAAGAATGCTTCCGGTCCGGTGCCGCCTACGAGGAGTACATCGCCAAGGTCCTCGGCCATTTCCACGATGACTTCCTCAACCCCTTCCCGACCGGAACGTTCGGCGACGGCGGCTGCGACGGGATCGCGGAGGCCGGCAGCATCGCCTATGCCTGCTACGGGCAGCGACCAGGGCGGAATGCTGAGGAAGAGCTGGCGAAGAAGGTCCGACCGGACTTCGACCGCGCCTACGGAGTGTGGGCCACGTTCAGTACCTGGCGGATCGTGACCAATGCCCCAGTCGGACCGAAAGCTTCGGCAGTCTTCGTTGACCTACAGCAGACGCATCACGCACATCCACTGCGCCCATTGAAGATTCGCCATTTCGGTACAGACAAGCTGTGGACCGACATGGTGAGCAAGCTCGATGTCGACGTGCTGGACGAACTGTTCCCAGGCGTGCCCGGTGCCGCGAACGTCGAGCTGCAGGATCTGATCCCACTCCTCGACAAGCTCGGCACCGAAAGCCCGAGCCCCGACGCTGCGGGGACGATCCAACCAGTCCCGCCCGACAAGATGGAGTTCAACGAGCTCCCCGAGAGTAGCCGCGTGGCATTCAACAGTGGTCGTCTGCTCGCGCCGCGGATCAACGAGTGGTACGCGGGCGCTTCTGACCCGGCGCTCTACGACGCGCATGGCGAGCGCTTCCGCGCACTGTATCGGGATATCCGAGCGGTGACGACGCAGCCAGCGGAGATCCTGGAGCGGCTGTACGTGGCACTTGCCGGTTCACTCACGTACGAACGCTGGCATTGCAACGTCGCTGGTTTCCACGACCCACCAGATGAGACTCCTTGTGGGGGGTGACGGGTCCCGTCAAGGTGGTGATGTGAGGGTGTGACCTGCAGGATCAGGGTGCGCCCGCAGGTCCGGGCGGCACTGGAACCGTTGCCCGAAGCGGTCGAGATCTGGCTGAATCCACCCGCGCCGAGTATGTCTACATCATCAATGCTTCCGTCGACTTCACCAGCGTGCATAGACCTCAACCGAACCCTTGGGACGATCATCAGGAGTTGTGGTTACCATACTGGCCTTTAAACGAGCTAATGCGTACTGTACTAGCCATGAAGCGGCCCACGTCTCCCGTCGTCATGCGGAGCGCAAAGCAGCTCGGGGAGTACCTGGCGAACTGGCGGAAGCTCCAAGGTTTGACAGCCGAGCAGGTAGCTCAGAGAGCGAACATCACACGCACGACCTTGCGCAGCGTCGAGAACGGCGGGCTCGGCGTGACGATGGAGACCTACCTGTCGGTGTTGCACGCACTTGGCATTCTGCGCGACGCCGTCAACGCTATCGACCCTTATGAGTCCGATCTCGGACGAGCTCGGGCCGACCAGATCCTGCCGAAGCGGGTGCGGCCGTGACGACACCGGACAAGCTCGTCGTCGCGATCGACCTGGGCGGCGACACGGTAGATGCCGCCATCGCGCACTTCAACCGCCGTGGCGGAACGATCAGCACGACCATCCAGTATTTTCCGGACTATCTATCGGACCGGCGCGCCTATCCCATCGATCCCGGCATACCGCTCACTGCTGGCAGTTTCAGCGTTCGAGGTTTGCCCGGAGCATTCTCGGACTGCGCGCCTGATCGGTGGGGAAAGAACCTCGTCACCAAGCGGCTGGCTGCAGAAGCTCGTGAACAGGGACGCCGACCTGCCACCGTGACAGACATCGACCTGCTCGTAGGTGTCGCGGACGCGACTCGTCAGGGCGCGTTGCGCTTCCGCGAGGTCGAGGGAGACGCGTTCCTCCATTCCGATGCCTCGATTCCCCCCTTGGTCGACCTCCCCCGGCTGCTGCGCGCCGCCGACCGCGTAACTTTCGGACCACAGCCGCGGTCATCCGACCTCGCCGCTATCAAAGAGCTGCTGGCCGCGGGGACTGGCACACTCGGTGGAGCGCGTCCGAAAGCGTCGGTCCGTGACGGAAACCGACTGCTCATCGCCAAGTTTCCGCATCGCGACGACACTGTCGATGTCATGGCGTGGGAATGCACCGCGCTCGACCTGGCCGAACGAGCGGGAATCGAGGTTCCTCCGCATCGCATTGCACGGATCGACGGACGCACGGTACTGCTGCTCGATCGATTCGATCGCCACCCCTCCACCGGACAACGAGTCGGATACATCAGCGCGATGACGCTCACCGAGCACACCGACGGCGACACTGCCGACTACTTGGATCTCGCTGCCGCACTATCCGTCACCGGTCAGCAGCCGAAGGATGACCTGGTAGCACTGTGGCGCAGAATGGCGTTCTCCGTCGCCATCCACAACACCGATGATCACCTTCGAAATCACGGGTTTCTCCACTTCCGCAACGGCTGGACGCTGGCGCCGCTGTTCGACGTGAACCCGGACCCCGACCCGCACAGTCAACGCGTAACCGGAATCTCGGGTGCGCGCGCGGCGGACGACGAAATCGATGCGCTGATGACGAGCGCCGCTGAATTCGGCCTGGCGCCAGACCAGGCGGCGGCGATTCTTGCTGAGGTGTTCACCGCGACGCGCGATTGGCGAAGTATCGCTACCGCCAATGGCATTTCCGGTTCACAGATCGCCGTTTTCGAATCAGCGTTCGAGCAGCTACGTGACGAGGTGGCACTTGCGATCGTCAAAGGCGGTCCCGGAAGTCCGGGATAGCCGCGTCGGACCTGGCTCTATGCATCCGTGTCAGCGGAATCGGACGAGGTCTCACTCGACGATGTCCAGTCGTTTGCGCTGGAGAATACGTGCGACGTGATTACTGTCGATGACTGAAGCACCTACTTCTCCGAGCATCACCGTGTCACTCCAGTTGCTTCATGGCGGTCTTGACCCACCGGCGAACTTGCTCGTTCTCATCGTTGGCGTACCGGGCGATGAGGGGACGTGTGCCATCAGCTTCGGCGAGAATCAGCGCTTGGATGGCCCACTGCCGCGTACCGGGATTGGCAAGTTCATCGATGGCGATCTGGATCGCCTCACGCGACTTGGACCTGCCGAGATAGGACAGCAGTGCGGCCCGTGCTTCGTCCGCGGTGAGCTGGCCGAACAGCTCGAGTATCTCCGAGTAGTCATCGGGGCGTGCGATCTGGACCAAGGCGATTCCAGCAGTCCACTGCGTACCGCCGTTCAGGGGTGGTTGCCTTCGTAGTTGCGCGATGACCGCTGCAATGGCCGAGGAGTCGCCCTGGACTGCGGAATCTGTCAGATTCCGCAGGAGGAGGGTACGGATGCCGTCACGATGGAGGGTTTCCGGCCCAGGGATCTTCGCATCCAGATTCGTCAGCCAGTCCACGAACACGGGAATCGCTTGCCGGTCGGTTCTCGGATACTTCCTGAGGTCCTGCAGGGTGTAGCACCGCACACCGACCGCCGCCAGCTCGCGTGCCAATCGCAATTCGAACCCGCGGACACCATCCTGGTATCGGGGCGGGAGGACGTCCAGCCAGTCGTCTCCCTCTGGCATCCCCGGATAGTTCGCTCCTGTCCACCGCGCTGCGGGGTCGGGGTCTGAGCCGGCTTCCCGGATTCGGTGACGCGCTGCGGCTGCCGCGTCCTCGAGACCCTCTGACTTGGCCTCGATTTCCGACATCTTGGCCCGGAGTGCCCGTAGCGCCGAATCGCGGGTGCCGTATTCATCTGTACTCACAGTTCTCGCCCACCTCCTCCCTGACCAGGCATCGAAGTTGCTGCCGGGATCTCACAGCGCTGTCAGCAGTTGCGGGAATTCCGAGTTGATGAAGACCCCGTCGCAGCCGGTCTTCACGTCCCGCAGCATCCCGGCCGCGGCGAGCCCGCTCAGCCAGCTGGTTGCCATGGGGCGCGACACATCGCAACGTTCCATGACGGTCGCGATGCGGATCTGGTCACCACCTCCAACCTGCCACACCCGAGTTGATAGGCAACTTTTTTGCCGGTTCTTTTACACGTCATAGAGACATGCAAAGTTTCTTGCGATGGCGAGACTGCCCCGAGCCAGCACAAGACAATGAAAACATTGTCAACGCATACGTTGATGGTGTACGTTCATCCCTGGGTTGCCGGGCGCGACGCACGACCCCGAGGCGGCGCCGACAGCGGCGTCTCCTGCCAACGACAACCTCAGCAGCCCTGGTTATTTCGCTGTCGGTAACGGTTGGCGCGTCGAAGTCTCGGGCGCCCGCACGTCGGCGAGGTCAACCCGAGTAGATCGGTAACGAGCACCCGGCGCCGTGCGAGATCATGCTGTGCCCGTCATCACATCGCTGACATCACACGGGCCCAGAACCGGTCGCCTGATGGTCAGAGAGTGGCAGCGACGGAGTCACACGATCAGTCGAGCACGATGGCAACGAAGCAGAAGACCAGGAGAGATATGTTCGCGTTCGCGATCATCGACCGGCAACCATCCGCCGACGCCACGGCTGTGTGGTTGACCCACCGCACCGACACCACCTTCGTCCGTAACACGAACGCCGTCGTCCTTCAGCACGACGATCCGGACTACGAGAAGAAGATTCGGTCCCTCACCGCCGACCACTCGGTTGTCCTCACCGACGGGACCGAATCGCCGCTCGAGTTCGCCCATGCCGTGCGGATCGACCTGTTCGACGATCTGATCGCAAGAACAGCCGCCCACCAGGAGCGCATCAGCGCGGCGATCGTCGACTACGCGCGACGCAAACGCGCCAAGCTGGTGGTCCCCCGCTTCCTGCCGGTGCCCGAACTGGCGACCCCGGAGCGCGACGAACCGCAGGCCCGGGCCCTGGCCGCCGCCAACTACGTCGGCGAGGTGTGGGCGGCATGGCTGTTCACCGACGAACAACGGCACCGCCGTACGGTCACCCCGAAGACGCAGGAATCGCCCTGGATCATGCCGGCCGAACTCAACATCCCCACCGTCGCCGCGCTACCCGCCGAATTCGCCGACCAGGTCAAGCCCGAGCCGCTGCCATGACCACCACCGAGCCGCCCAACTTCACCCTGACCGAGGAGTTCGCGGAAGGGCTCGAGCGGCTGGAGCGGGGCGACAATCTGTTCCTCACCGGCCGGGCAGGCACTGGCAAGTCCACACTCATTCGCCGTTTCCTCGCGACGACGGACCGAAACGTCGTCGTCGCGGCGCCGACCGGCATCGCCGCGCTCAACGTCGAGGGCTACACCATCCACCGGTTGTTCTCCTTCCCGGCCGGGATCAACGTGGAGACAGTTCGATCGAAGGAGTACTTTCCGGCGCGATTCGCCAAGACCCTGCGGCAGCTCGACACCCTCATCCTCGACGAAGCGTCGATGGTGCGGGCCGACCTGTTCGACTGTCTGGCCGTCGCGCTCGAACGATTCGGGCCCAAGCGCGGAATGCCCTTCGGTGGAGTGCAATTGGTACTGGTCGGCGACCTGTATCAACTTCCGCCCGTGGTCACCGAAGGTGAGAAGGAGTACTTCGAACAGCGGTACGAATCACCGTACTTCTTCTCCGCCGACCACTACGACCGCGACCACTTCCCGCTGATCGAGCTGACCACTGTCTTTCGACAGATCGGAGACAGCCGGCTGGTCGAGATCCTCAACGACGTCCGATCCGGCGCCCTCCTGGAAACTGCCCGCGCCGAACTCAATTCACGCACCGACCCCACATTCCAGCCGCCGATCGACGAGTTCTGGCTGACTCTGGCCACCACCAACCGGATCGCCGAGGCGCGCAATCGCGAGATGCTCGGCCTCGTACCCGGACAGGAACTGCACTACCAGGCCATCACCACCGGCGACGTGGATGGCTTCGAGCGTCCGATCGCGGAGAAGCTGGTCTACAAGGTCGGTGCCCAGATCATGCTCGTCACCAATGACCCCGCGGACCGGTGGGTGAACGGCACGATCGGACGGATCACCGGACACCACAACGAGCAGGGCACACCGACCTTGTCGGTCGCACTCCCCAGCGGCCGGGAGGTCAGGATCACTCCGCACACCTGGGAGATCACCCGACCGACGGTCGAAGCGGGGGTACTGCGACACGCAGTGATCGGCACCTACACCCAGCTGCCGTTCCAACTCGCTTGGGCCATCACCATTCACAAGAGTCAGGGCCAAACGCTCGAGCGCCTCGTCGTCGATCTCAGCGGCGGCACGTTTGCCGACGGACAGCTCTATGTGGCGCTGAGCCGCTGCACGTCGATGGACGGGCTGGTCCTGAAACGGGAGGTCCGAGCACGCGACCTCAAAACCGACCTGCGTATCCACCGGTTCCTGCTCGCGGGTCGGCCACGTGTCCGGTCGCGCGGAAACGCCTATCTCGGCATCTGCGCTGTTGGCGACGAAGGACGCATGTGGCGGCCGCGGCCGGTCGAGATCGCCGTGGTCACCGACGACGGCATCGAGATCACCACGCTGGTCAACCCCACCCGCGACCTCGGTGATGCCCGCACGGTCTACGGCATCACCGCTGGCGACGTGCAGTTGGCGCCGTTGCTCACCGAAGCGTGGGCAGCTCTGGCCCCGCACCTTGCCGGACGAACCCCGGTCGGCGTCGACATCGACCACCAGCTCCGCAATCTCGACTACGAGCTCAAACGCCATGGCTACGTGATCACCATGCCGCTCGGCATCGACCTCGACACCAGCGGGTTGTCGGCCGCGGAGCTGACCCGTATCAACGCGCCTCGGGCAATGGATCGGGCCCGGGCGGTGCGGGAGATCGCCTGGCGAAAGCTTCCTTTCATGGGTGCGGCGGTCGACGTATTCCCCCTGGCCGATGACCGCACCGGCTATGTCCTGACACGTGGCGGACGAGCTGACTGCTTCCAGGCCGCAGGAACGCCCAGCACCGATGCGGTTCTGGCGGAACACCTCCTGTCGAAGGTCAACACGATCCACGTGGACGACCAGACGCGTTCGATGCTGCGCGATCTCGAACTCCGTCTAGGACGAACCCTTCTCGACCACGAAACCTCCTCCGGAGCAACGGATATCGCCGCCGTCCTGGTAGCCGGCGCCAGAGTCTGTTTCACCGGAACAGCTGTCGACGACTCCGGCCGGGAGCTCACTCGAAGCGATCTGAAGGCAGTGGCCGAGCGGTGCGGTCTCGAGCCGGTCGAGACCGTCACCAAGAAGCGCTGCGATGTATTGATCACCGCCGAGGCCGGGACCATGTCGACCAAGGGACGAACAGCCGCCAGGTACAGCAAGCCGACCTTCACTGCGACGCAGTTCTTGGCCTGGGCCACGACGAATACGACGTCGAATCAACGACGATAGGGCTGCATCGGCGGTTTGGATCAGAGGACGACTATCTGCTCGGGATCCGGTAGCGTGCGAGGACGCTCGTCGGTGTACCAGGCGTACTCGACGCCGCTGAGCCACCCGTTCTCGACCCACAGGATGAGCTCGCCTACCGACGATCCGTTGAGATCGGTGACGGCGCCATTGGCGAAGACTCCATCGATAGGACCAGCCGCGGTTGCAACTCCCCACTGCACCATCAGATCGACGCTGGGCGACCCGATGCCCCAGGTCGCGACAACCTGGGTACACGGGATCTGCATCAGCAATTCAGCTGCGCCGACTCCACCCGCCGACAGCAACTTGGTGACAGCATCGGATTCGAGGTCGGTCAGCGGGCGCGGCTCAATGGGTGTACTGCTCATAGATCTCCTCGGATCTGCTGTGGTCAGGCGCCACAGCAAAGCGGCTGCGGACTCCGCGAAGTCGACATGTTGACCAGTAACGAGAACCTGCCACGATGCGAGATCATGGCAGACCCGTCCAGACAGACCGCCGTAACCACGAAGGGCACCGAAGCCGTGACGCCACCGAAACTGCTGCGCGGGCAGAACCTCCCACTTCCCGCCGATGCGAACTGCATCGACGCCGTCATCGGCTGGGCAGACTCCGCAGCCGATGTAGACGCTTCTGCCCTGTTGCTGGGTGCCGACGGAAAAGTCGGGTCCGACGCCGATTTCGTCTTCTACAACCAGCCGCGATCCGCAGATGGTTCGGTGCGGTTCGAGGGCACCGACGCCTCTCGCGGACGCGCACGGGCCCGGATCGTGGTCGACTTGTCCGCGGTTCCCGAGCATGTCCATACGGTGGCGCTGGTCGGCAGCGTCACGACCGGGAACTTCGGCGCGCTCGGCGATCTCACCCTCGAGATCCTCGACGGGGCGGGCAGCTCTCTCGCTGAATACGTCACCTCGGACGCGACCACGGAAACGGCGTTCGTCTTCGGTGAGGTCTACCGTCGTGCCGGTGCGTGGAAGGTTCGGGCGGTAGGACAAGGTTGGGATTCCGGGCTCGCCGGTCTGGCAACGGATTTCGGTGTCGAAGTGGACGATGCGGCCGAGCCCGCGCAGGGCGAAACGCCCGGGCCGGCGAGGATTTCCGCGCACGAAGCGGGCTCGCCGTATCGATTGTGGGGTCAGCCGCGAAGCTGGCACGACCACGAACTCGAGGTGAAAGACGAGTATCTACCTGCTATTCGAAGTCTTCTTCCAAACCCCCTGCCCGAGGACCGGACTGAGCTGAGTCCCGAAGTCGAGCTGATTCCCGAACCAGCCGGTCCGCAGGGCCCCTGGGCGATTTCGGTGCGCGTCGAGCGGCGCACGATCGGGTATCTGAATGCCGAGATCAGTCGGGACTGGGCAGGTCCCATCAGGCGCATCATCGCGTCCGGATTCATCCCGACGACGTCGGGCCGCATCTGGTATTCCGAGTACGACGGATGGGACGGAACCGAGTCAAGAGCGTCGGTGCAGCTCGGTCTCGGCGAAGCGTGCGACGCGATCCCGCTGAACGAACCGCCGACGGTCCCGTACACGATCCTCCCGCGCTCGGCCATCGTGCAGGTCACCAAGGAGCACGAACACTTCGATGCACTCCGGAAATTCGTACCCGGCAGCGGACACGGCGTACTGATCGTCACCCTCCACGAGGTTGTGCCGGAATCCGGGAAAGCGAAACCCCACGTAGAGGTTCGGGTCGACGATCAGCGGATCGGCCAACTGACCCCGCAGACGAGTCAGCGCTTCGCACCGCTGATCCAGCATCTCGCGCGACGCGGACTCGTCACCGCCTGCTGGGGCGACATCACCGGTTCGGCTGTCGCCGCGAAGGTTCGCATCGACAGCATCAAAGCAAATGAGGCAACTCCACAGCTGCTGGACGGAACACCTGTCACGTGCCCCCAGCTGTGCCCCGAATCGCCCGATCCGCTCTGCTATGACCTCACCGCAGCCAGACCTCTCCTCGAACCGCTACCGCTTGTGCAGGCTGTAGCGAGGCCTTTGCCCGTCGAACCATCGGACGGCTCGATCCTGCGTTTCAGCAGGGGTGGCTACAACTATGTTGCGGTGCGCCGCGGCGAGAGCTGGGAGACCACGTCGACAGGAGGCGGAGGTGCGATCAGCCAGGTGATGTCCTGGACGAACCTCGGTTCACGAGTCCGGAAGTTCGATATCGCAAGAGGATTCGCCCCAGTCGAGGGCAGCGGAGACACCCGTATCCGGCAATCGCTCGCTGTCGTCCGCTTCACCATGGGTGGCCACTATCTGGCGGCGATCAATGTCGGCTCCACAGGGAGCGAAGAAGGTGTCTGGTACACGACGGTGACCGAATCTGCAGCAGGCCGACTTTCGTTCGCGGACTATGCGAGTTGGCCGGACATCGCGCAGCACGGGCAGAGCATCCAAGTTGTGTCCCAGTGGACGCCACTCGGCTGACGCGCCAGTGCGACAGCGAATCACCAACGAAGGACTATCGACCTGGAATCCGCCAATCCAGCGACCCCGAACCAGGCGAATTCGACCGTAGGACAGGGACAAATGGAACTCTCAGCCGCGATCGCCGACTTCGACCGAAGCCGTGTCGCCGACCGCGTCGCCAATGCCGAGCAACAGCGGAAACGAGTTCTCGCCGAGTTCCCGCTGGAGGCGTGGCCGGCGCTCGAAGTCGAACGCTATGCGTTGGGCTGCGGACCGGGCACGTACTGCCGGCTGATGGAGTTCGATACGGTCGATCTCGGCGGCATCGGTGGTGGTAGCGCGGGGAAGCACATCATCTTCCGGCGCAGTTCCGGCGAGTGGAAGCTCGCTCCGCAACTCGGCTCAGACCTCGAGGCGGGTTGGACGCGATTGCGCGCTCAGTTCGTGGCCGCGTTCGATGCCGTCAGACGTGAGGCGTTCGACGAGCTCGACGACCTCGACGCGCTGCGGTCCGGTCAGTCGTTGGTGACGAAGTCACTGGCGACCTATTTCCCACAGCATTTTCTCCCGGTCTTCTCGGGCTCTCACCTGCGTAGCTTCATCGAGCGTCTCGGTGGCACCCCGGAGCGCGGAGCGACCTCCTGGCGCGCGAACCGTCAGCTGCTCGCCTTGGTCGAGCAGTTCCCGGAGTTCTCCGAGTGGGAACCCCACGAACTGATGCAGTTCCTGTACGACTACTTCGACCCGAGGGAACGCAGCCGCCCCATCTGGAAGATTGCCCCCGGCGAACAGGCGAAGTACTGGAAGGACTGTCTGGAGGGCAACTACATTTGTGTCGGCTGGGACGAACTCGGCGACCTCTCGCAGTACACCAGCGACACCGACCTCAAAGACGCTTTCACCGCGCTGTGGCCGACCTCCGCCATCAGTAGTGCGAAGAACCTGCTCGCCTACCGTGATCTGGAGCCTGGCGATCGGATCATCGCCAACCAGGGCATGTCCACCGTGCTCGCCATCGGCACCGTAACCGGCGGCTATCGGTTCGACGACTCACGGACGGACTGCAAACATGTGGTTCCGGTCGCGTGGGATACCAGCCATGCGCGGCGACTGGATACCCCGCAGGGCTGGCGGCGCACCATCGTCAAGGTCAAGGACAGCCTTTTCGCGGAGCTCACCAAAGCGCAGTCCGCGCAGAATCCGAGGGCCGCCGATGTCGAACCCGAACTACCGGAATCGATCTCCGCGATCACGGCCGCCCTGCATCGCAAAGGTCAGGCCATCTTGTACGGCCCGCCGGGCACCGGCAAAACCCGCCTCGCCCTCAATGTCGCACTCGCCACCCACGGCCGGACAGCCGACATCGATGGCCCGAATCGGAATGCTGCGGTTACCGAGCTCCTCGAGACCGGCCGCGTCCGCCTGGTTACCTTCCACCCGTCCTACGGTTACGAGGACTTCGTCGAGGGCTTCAAACCGGCACACCATCCCGGCACCGCGGGCCTGCACCTGGAACTCACCGACGGCCTGTTCCACAAGCTCTGCGCCGAGGCGGCAACCGCCGATGAGGGCGACAAATTCCTGCTGATCATCGACGAGATCAACCGCGGCGATCTGCCTCGCATCTTCGGCGAGCTGATCACCGTGCTGGAATCCGACAAGCGCGGCCTCGGTGTCGATCTGCCTATCAGTCAGCGCGTTTTCGCCGTGCCGCCCAACGTTCAGATCATCGGCACGATGAATACCGCCGACCGCAGTGTCGGTCACCTCGACGCGGCGATTCGCCGCCGCTTCGCATTTGTCCATGTCGGACCCGACCCGGAGGTCGTTTCCGGCACCATCGGTCCTCTCGAACTTCCCGAACTCTTGTCAGCGCTCAACGACCGTATCGCTGGTCACCTCGACGCCGACCACCAGATCGGGCACGCCTACCTCCTCCACAACGGGCTCCCGATCTCGACCGAAGAGGAACTCGCCGCCGCCTATTACCACGACATCGTGCCGTTGCTCGAGGACTACTGCATGGGTCGTGCCGAACTGCTCCACCGCGTGCTGGGTTCCCTGGTCGACCCCGAAACCAGCCGCCCGAAGATCATCACGGCCACCGATCTGCCGACCTCGCTTGCCACCGAATTCACCACGAGCACTTCAGGTCTCGATGAGTGAAAGATCCGAGGTCCGCCTTCGGGAATACGAATCCGCCCAGATCCCCGCAGATCTGCTCACCCCAGGCGACCTGGTCCGGCTCCGTGCGATCCAGGCCCAGGGCCGCTTCACCGTGGAAGAGTCCCGGACTGGCTGGCGCCTCGAGGCCGATGCGACGGTCGGCATCCTCAATCTGGACCGAATCCGTCTGGTAATCGAGCCGAAGCTCGCCTTCACCGGAGAGTCTCTCATCCGGTGGCTGTGCTATGCCCTAGCCGTGCCCGTCCCGCACGATTCGACCGCGCGAGACTGGTCCGTATCCCGGACCGGCTTCGCCGACATCGTCGCCGCCGCGCTTCTGCGCGAATGCCAGATCCTGCTCCGCGAGGGCCTGCGCCGCGACTATGTTCGCAACCGCCAGCTCGGCCCCGTGCTTCGTGGACGCCTCGACACCGTCACCCAGGCCACCCGCCGCTACGGCATGCTCGACCAGCTTCACCTCGACACCTTCGACCGCAGCCCGTCGATCTGGGAGAACGAAGTCTGCGGCCACGCCCTCAGAGCCGCTCACGCGATCGTCTCCGACTCAACTCTGGTGCAACAGCTTTCCCTGATCGCCGCCGAATTTCCCGCTGTAGGGCGAGTTTCCGGGGCCGTGGATGCTCTGTCCCGAGCCAGCTACAACCGCCTCAACTGCCGCTATCGCTCAGCACATGTGTGGGCGGGCCTGATCCTGCGATCCGGCGGGGTAGCCGACCTACTCACCGATACGGGCACCCGTACCGACAGCCTCCTTCTCCACCTCCCCAGCGTCTGGGAAGCTGCCGTCGCCCGCCTCATCGCCGACTCCGCCCCACCCGGCGCCACCATCGCAACAGCGATCACAGCTACCAAGATCACCGTTTCCGGCGACCTGTCGACCCGCACATTCCGCCCAGATGTCGTAGTCACCGTCGCTTCTCCCACTACGTCGCAATACTTTCCCATCGACGCGAAATACAAGCGCTACGAGAACAATTCCGTCTCAGCGGCCGATACCCACCAACTCCTCACCTATATCACCGGCTACTCCCCACAGGACACGCCCGCAGCCGCGATAATCCACCCGTGCACCCATCCGCACTCTTCCCGAACACTGCACGTCCGCGGAAACAATCGACACCTCGGCACAATCCACACCATCGGCATCGACGTCGGCCAATCCCCCACCGAAACCGCAGCCTGGCTCCGGACCGGACTGTGGAGTGCGTGTGGCACGGGCACGTGACGAATGAAGCTCCATGGCTCGAAGGTGCGCGATGACCTTTCGGTTTCAGCGCCTCAGCAACCGAGGTCGCGGATCACTGCTGATACTCGCCGAGCGGCACCGAGATCGGCTCGAACTCAGCACGTTCGAACAGACGCTGACTCGGGTGGTTCTCGACATGAATATTCGCGGTGACCAGTATCGGACCAGCGCTGAACTCCTGTGCTCGATCGACGATGACCTCGCAGGACCTGGCCAGGACGCTGTCGGCGACCTTTCCGCCCAGTCCCCGCATGCTCTCACTCACCCCGACAGCCGCGACGTGGGCAGCGAACATCGTCGACGTGGATTCGTCGAACGTCAGATGAGCTACCGCAACAATCTCCGTGCTGGCCTCACATCGCCCGACGATCAGGAGATTGCCCGCCTTCAAACACTGCGGACTGCGCCGAATGATGCTCTGAGCCAGACGTTCCCAGGGTTTGGGATGCGGCAGCTCGCGCCCTGCGGGGCTGCGAAGGCGTGCGGTTGTGCAGGTGAAGGTTTGAAGTTCTATCGCCTCTCGGCGATCGGTAATCGTTGTCCAGCAGATCTCCGATGGAATCACTGGGCAGGTCGGCCCCTCGCTGCGAGCCAGTCCGCCAGCTCGGCATGACTCGGCCGGTTGTCGAAGCCCTGTTCGTATGCTCGCGCGAGGTCCCTGTTGTCATCCGGTTCAGGGAAATCAATCTCATCGACCGACACATCCAGCGCCCACGCGAGGTGTTCGGGAGAGATGGCGCCATCCTCGACCCGCTGTTGGAGCGCGTCGAGAAGAATCGACGGAACCGCGCGTGTGGACGACTCTTGCTGTCTCAGTATCACCGCTCGCCGAACTTCGAACGGCTCGAACTCGTCAGCGGTATGCGCGCGAACTGCCACCGGTGTTGCCTGTTTCAGGGCCGCGACGACTTCGACGGAAGGGTGAATCCTCAGCGTGGCCAGCCGATTCTTCAAGGCAGCCGTGGACACACCCGTTTCCCACAGGAAGCGCGCCACGCTGCGAGCACTCATCACAGGCCAACTCTGCTGAGTGACAAGTGCTTCAGGGAGGAGCAACCGAGCCGCGAAGTCGTCAGCCGGCGCCTCGTCCGACTCCCCGGGGTGCTGGTCCCCGCTGGGGTGCCCGAGTGCAAGATGAGCAAGCTCGTGGGACAGTGACCAGTTGCTCCGAAACCAATTGGGAGTGGTCGCGAGGATGACGACCGCCCGCGAGCCGATAGTCAGCGAGTAGTCCGTCGACAACATCGGCAGGCGAATGACGTCGACCCCCAACCGCTTCTCGACAGCGTCACCGAACCGCCGTGCGAAGTTCTCGCCGAGCACGCCGCGCATCGCCTCGGGGCTGTCGGGCATTCGTTCACTCGGCGGTGGCCCCTGTGGGAACGCCGCGTTGTAGGTCTCGACCACTTGCGCGAGGAGCGCCTCGTCGTGGGACCGCCCCGGATTGGTCCGCACGCCGCGATCGCCATCCCAGACATGGCGAGCAGCGATCCTGACCCGTTGCGGATCCCGTTCGCCGGTGACCAGCCAGTAGAGGTCGGCGCCGATCTCGTCGGCGATGCGGGCAAGTTCCCGGGAGGAGAACCCTCGCTGGCCGTTCAGCGCCCGCGACAACGCGTCAGGCTTCATTCCAGCCCGCTCAGCAAGGCTGCGCTGGTTCAGATCCGCAGGCATCCGCGACCGGATCCGCTCGCCTACCGCCATCAGATCGTCATCCATACATGCCAGACTACCTGGGTAATTGGGAAAATCCCAACACAAACCGGCGTGCGTATTGAAAACATCGTCAACCGAGATCTGCCTGCCCGGTGCCACGCTCCGAAGGAGACAAGGAACCACCCATGCGTCCGAACAGCTGCAAGCCTGGCAACACATCCAGGCAGCGCCCCCGACGAATGATCCGAGATCAGACGCCACGAAATTCTATGTGGATGATCCGAGTGGTTTCGTCGCGCACATCAACGGTGACTTCGCGAATCATCACCTTCCCCGACGCCGAGGTGAACCATGCTTCCTGCCCTCGTTCCACCCGTGGTGACGACTCCAGCGGCGGTCCGGCGATTGTCTTCACAGGATATGCCCGAGGACGTCGCCAGTTCCCCGAGATCGGTGGTGAATCCGCTGATGCTTGACAGCTCTACCGACAGATCAGCCACGGCAACTCCCCCCACACCCTGGAAGCGGGCCCAGCCGAGGTAACCGCAGCGCTCGTAGACACGTTGTCAGACAAGAACATTGAGTGCCACCTTCGCCTCGAGTGCATATCGCCAGATGACCAGCAGAACCACCACCCTGCAGCGATCGGTCGGGATTCCGTCACCCGAAGGTGACGCTGATCGCGCTATCATGCTCAACGGTCGGGGCGCGGAGCGTCCAGGTGACGAGCTGGGGGTGGTTCGTGGTTGTGTACGCAGGCAACGGGTTTCGTAGTGAGATCCGGGATGGGATCATCCAGGAGCTCGCGGGCAAGGTCGCCAAGGAGAACTACGGCCAGTACCTCCGCAAACTCACGCTCACCAAGGTTCGTGGCTTCACCGAAATCGAGGTGAGCTTCGACTTTCCGGTCACCGCGGTGGCCGGGCCGAACGGCGGCGGGAAGTCGACGATCCTCGGAGCTGCGGGTCTGCCCTACAGCTCGGTGCCGCCGAGCCGGTTCTTCGCCAAGAGCGGCAAGTACGACGACAGCATGCAGAACTGGTCGATCGAGTATCAGCTCATCGACAAGGGGCTGAACCGAAAGGTGCCGGTGCTGCGGACCGCCAGTTTCAAACGGCTGAAGTGGAATCGGACGGCGGTCGACCGGCGGGTGCTGATCTTCGGGGTCGAACGTACGGTCCCGGCCAGTGAGCGCCAGAATCTCCGCCGGGCGGTCGGCGGCGCCTTCGAGGCGGTTCGCGAGACCCACCTCCCTGATCAGGTCATCGACCAAGCCGAGAAGGTGCTCGGCAAGCCGTTGGCCGGGTTCCGTCAGTTGTTCCTCGATGCCACCGATCGGTTGAGCATCTTTTCGGGGGTCACCGCACACGGTGACGGGTACTCGGAGTTTCATTTCGGTGCCGGTGAGGCGAGCGTCATCAGGATCATCGCCGAGGTAGAGGCGGCCGAGGACAACAGCCTGATCCTGATCGAGGAGATCGAGAACGGTCTTCACCCGGTGGCAACCCAGCGGATGGTGGAGTATCTGATCGACGTGGCGCACCGCCGGAAGTGCCAGGTCGTGTTCACCACCCATTCGAACGACGCCTTGGCTCCTCTGCCCGCAGAAGCGATTTGGGCTGCGCTGGGCGACAGGGTGATCCAAGGAAAGCTCGACGTACGGTCACTGCGCGCGATCACCGGGCAGGTAGAGGCCGATGTGGTGGTTTTCGTCGAGGATCAGTTCGCCCGAGATCTGGTGGCCACCGCGTTGCGCGGGGACGGCGAGATCGAGATGGACATGATCGAGATCCATCCGATGAGCGGCGCTGCGGTCGCGAAGAACGCCACCCTGCACCATAATTCGATCCCCACCACCCGGCAACCTGCGCTCTGTTTCCTGGACGGCGATCAAGCGTCTCAGGCCGACAGTGACAAACACATCCATCTGCTGCCTGGAGATTTCGATCCGGAACGCACTGTGCTCGACGATGTCTTTTCCCGACTCGATGAACTCGGAGCGAGACTGACGATGTCGCTGCGACTGCCGCTGGATCGGCAGCGGCGTGTCGTTTCGGTGGTCCGCTCACGCAAGACGACGAACCGCGACGTCCACGTGATCTTTCAGCAGATCGGTGAAGACCTCGGATTTCTGTCGGCGCACGATGTGGCCCACGCATTCCTCGCATTGTGGGCGAACGAGTTTCCCGAACGGACCGCGACGATCGTCGATCTGATCCGGCAAGCGCAGCAACGGGAACGACCGATGCGGGCACCCGCATGACCGGGCGGGTGTAGTAAGTGGCGAGGATCGTCCTCACTTCCACAGCCACGAGCAGAGATCTCGATCCGACCGTTCGACGGCGCCTCATCGACCTGTTGTCACTGTTCCAGGGCAGCCCACAGGACGAGCCATGGACGGAGCCGGTTCCGGGCGCGAACGATTCGCGGGTGCGGACGGCATACGTGGATGGCAGGCACCGCGCCGTCGTCTTCCGTGTCGATCCTGACGCCGGCGAGACGACCTACATTTACATGGGCACGTGGCCGACCGCCGAAGCAGTCCGCCGAGCTGCCAGGGCGATGCTGCGCGTCAATCCGGTCTCCGGTGTGCTCGAAGGTACCGTGGGCCAGCTGCCGCTCGTCACCTCCGGACCACGGACTGCTGACCCGGCCCGTCATCCCGTACTGGAGCGGAGCGGGCGCACTGCGGCAGAGCTCGCTGCGGAACTGGGGCTCGACCGCACCGTCACCGAACGCGCGTGCCGCATCACCGATCGGTCGGAATTCGTGCGGTTCGCCGGAGAAGTCTCGGCAACGCTCGGGTGGCAGGGCCAGGCATTGCTCCAACTCCTCGATGGAGCTACACCCGCGCAGATTCGCGAACAACTCGACCTGATCGTCCCGAGCGACACAACAACGGCCGAAGACGACAGGATCATCGCCGCCCTGGCGCGCCCGGCATCACGGCTGCGCTTCAGCTATGCCGAGGATTCGACCGAGCTACGACGTGTCATCGACAGTGGCGACGCTGATGCCTGGCGAACATTCCTGCATCCGGAACAGCGGCGATACGCGGAGCAGAGCTATCAGGGCTCGTTCCGGGTCTCGGGCGGCTCGGGCACCGGCAAGTCGGTCATTCTCGTTCACCGCGCGCGTAACCTCGTTCGCCGCGACCCGGCTGCCCGCGTGGTACTCACCACGTTCACCAAAGAGCTGGCAACGATTCTCCAAACGAATCTCCGAACCCTCGATCCCGACATAGCGATTGTGACGAAACTGGGACAGCCCGGTATCTACGTCGGCGGCATCGACAGTCTGGCCATCCAGGTCCTGCGGCAGAGCTCAGAAGTAGAACCTGCATCACAGGATGTCTTCGGGCACCGCAAGTTCCATTGGCGGGGAAAGCGACCCGATCGCTACGTGTGGCCGCGGATCGCCGGGCAGGTGGACCATGGTTTGCCGCCCCAACTGACCACGCCGTGGTTCCTGGAGAACGAGTATGTTTCGGTGGTGCTGGCGCGACGAATCCGGACGTTCCGCGAATACGCAACGGTGGACCGGCGTGGGCGCCGAATCCGATTGGACAGGGCAACCAAGCACTCCCTGTGGAAGATCTTCGACGCGTACCGGGAGCTGTGCGCGCGGTTCAACTGGTACAGCTATCAGGAAGTCGCCGCCGTGGCAGCGCGGCGCCTCGTGCACGATGCGTCTGCAGGTGGCGTGGCACTCGCGGACCACGTTCTGGTGGACGAGGGGCAAGATCTGCATGCGGTGCATTGGCGATTCGTGCGAGCGCTTGTCGACGAAGGAGCTGACGACGTGTTCATCGCCGACGACCCACACCAACGCATCTTCAGCGAGCGAATCACTTTGTCGGACCACAATATTGCGTTGAGCGGTCGGTCACGTCGGCTCACTCTGAACTATCGGACCACGGCCCAGAACCTTGACTTCGCCCTGAGCTTCCTGTCGGACACCGAGTTCTGGGATCTCGAAGATCGGGTCGAACCGGGGTCTGGCTACCGCTCTGCCCGGCTCGGTCCCGAACCTAGTCTGCTGCGATGCCCTGGCGAGGAAGCGATGCTGAAACGGATCGTCGCGACGGTCCGTGGATGGCAGGAGTCCGGCACTTCGGCGACAACCATCGCGGTGCTGGCCTTCGACAACACCACAGCTGACAGAATTCGAACACGGTTGAGGTCAGCGAGTTTCGGGGTCGACGACGACTTCCGCGACGATGCTCCACCACCTGTCGCGGTCCGCACGATGTCCGGCGCGAAGGGGCTCGAGTACACCCACGTGATCGTTGCCGGCGTCGACCCCGGCAGACCGCCCACAGCAGTCGTCGACATGCAAGGGTCCCCGCACGAGACTGCCGATGCCGCGCAGCGTGCCAAGGCGCTTGCCTACGTCGCAGCAACCCGTGCCCGGGACCACCTCACGTTCATCTGGCACTGATCCGCTCACCACCGAGCTTGACGCTCTCTCGCTGAATCTGCCCCAACTTTCCTCGGAGACCACGACCCAGCGTGCGTGCTGTGCACCAACCTGCTGTGTGTCTTAGTACCTGGAGGTTACTCATGGCCGCTGCTGTGCTGGTCTCATGATGATCCGTAGCAAAAGTCTCGCCCCGCTCGACGACCTCAACACTGCTCTTCGCACCATCTCCGAGTTCAACCGCGTCATCCTCGCAGCGGACACCAAGGCCGGATTGCTTTTGACCGCCAACGGATTCGCAGTGACCGGCCTGGTCACCACTACTCGCTCGTCTATGAATATCGCTCTTGTCGTGACGGCGATCGGGCTCGCAGTAAGTCTGATCGTCTGTATGGGATACCTCGGCGCGACGCTGCGGCCAAGGCTCGGCAGCGCTGGGGCGGGGAACTGGTTCTGCTTCCCAACCTTTCCCAGCGAGGCGGACGTGCGCCCGACAACAGCGGTGCTGGCCGATCAGGCGTGGTGGCAAGCCAGCGCCCTGGCTGAGATTGCCCGGCACAAGTACCACCGGTTCGGGGTGGCACTGCGCTGGACGGCCATCAGCCTCGTCGTCTTCGTTGCTTGGTTCACGGTGGCGCTGCTCGGAGCATCGAGATGATAGCGCCGATCATCCCATCCAATGTTGAACTGGAGAGATGCATGGCTGACTGTCGGCTACGCAGGAACTGCTGTTCCACGAGAGAAATCCCAGCACGAGCACCGCGATCGCAATCTGTCGGCTGAACTTGCCCACTGATCCGAGGAATCGCAGCACCACCGAAAGCGCGGCCTGCAGCCAGTCCGTCAGGGCGAGCACGGCCTCACCATAGCCATACACGATTGCTCCCGGCTTTCGTCCGGCTTTGACCAGAAGTGTTGTGACCATCCATTCCGGCGCCAACAGCACCGCTGGGATCGGCGCGGTAAGCCGACCTTCGTACCCATTCAGCTTCCCACTCATCCACGGCACCACCTTGCCGATGGCAACGCTCAGAAGAAGGAACGCCACCACCGCAAGAATCAAGAACTCCACCGCCGCTGCCCACTGCGCGGTGAAACCCAGATCGATCAGCAACTTGTCGAGCTGCGCGACCAACCCACCGCCGACGGGAAGCTCGGCCAACGGGTTGTCCGCGACCGCGAGGTCAGACGTCATCGTCATCGGACCGGTCGAGAATTTCAGCCTCTTGGACAAGAGCCGACATCGACGAGGCGGAAAGCTCAGTCTTGGGCGGCGACACCGAACCGGCTTCCACCGCCCCGGGACTCAAATGGTTGGCGACGACCGCGGTCGCACGCGCCATGATGTCCTGGACGTCGCGCTTGTTGACCAGGTTTTGTTCCAGCAGGGCGGTCAACATGCCGTGCGCAGCATCGAAATCCACCTGCTTCTGCCGCATCATCAACGCGATGACCTCGTTGGCGTCGTCGCGGTTGGATGCCAGTCGGTACGCGAGCACACTCAGTTCACCGCCGTGCAGTGCCTCAGCGTAGAAACTCATCCGTTGCTGCTCCAGCTCAAGGTCGCGTCGTTGGGCGAGTTTGGTGAGCTCATAGTCCTGGTGGGTCGTTTGCAGCTTCAGACCGTGCCGGGACTCGTTCGCCGTCAGCTGCAGTTGCGCGGTGTGCAGGAGAGCGTCATGCTCGGCCTCACGACGCCGTGCCTTCCTGTGATCAAACGTGGATTCTTGAATGTAGGCATGGGTGCCCGACTCAGGCGCAAGCTTGACCGAGCAACTCAAAAGCGCTATACCACAGCTCAATTCGATTTGCTGATCGGCGAAATGATCGTTCACTTCCCGCTCGGCCATCATGAAGCGTTCGATCTGATATTCACGGCTCAGCCGTCGCAGCTCGCGTTCCAGGTAGGGCCGGTACACCTGCTCGCCGCTGGCCGGATGGTCTCTGACCGCCTTCACCGGGTCGGTCACCTGCCACGTGAGGTCGACCTCTGCAGTGAAGGTGAAAACGCCCTCGGCCGCAGGGAGAACGAACGTGCACGGATCGTGGTGCACGGCAACGTCCACCCAGTACACACCGGCAGGGGGCCGGAAGAACGCCTCACCTGCCGATGGCCGACGAGTGAGAAGAAGCAGCTCACCTCCCCGGTCCACCGAGACGGCCGCGTGTCCATCGGTAGGTGGACGGAATGTCCGCCAAGCAGACCGGTCGACGGTGGCGTAGCGTATCAACGGTCGAGTTCCGTCGATTGTCATGTCAATTCATCCTTTTCGACTCGAACATTTTCAGTAATTCGTCAACGGCCGCCACTGGCCCATTGCGTTCGTCCGCCCACTCACGCAGATAGTCCGGGACGACTCCGCTGTCCTGATCTGCTTTCTCCAAGTCGACCAGTAGTCGCCCCAATGGCACGCACAATCCGGAGTCGCGCTCGGCGAGATAAACCCACCGTCGGATCTCGTCATAGGCGGCAGGCAGGAAATACGGTGCTTGCATCAGGCGGGCCAGAAGCACGATGACATCATCGCGATGCTCGCTCGATTCGTCGGCCAGCCAGACCAGCACCGGCCACGGATACACGCCCTCGGCCGTGTCGACCGATAGATCGAAGCTCAATTGCAGGACGCACAGAAACCCGGTGCCGCGCAGGCTGCGATGCTGCGATGCAGTCCACCGGCGCAGCTCGCGTAGCACGGTGCCAGTCATATCGCGGATAGAGAATAGCTGCTTCATGCTGTAACACACCGCATCACGCACATCCGGCTCGGAGCTACGGGCTGCCTGACGGAGCAACAAAATGGCACGCTGCGGCATGAGCTGTCCGATCGTGCTGCCCAATGCGGCTGTCGCCGTCACTCGGCGCGCCAACGGCTGCCCGGGGCGAGACCATGCCGCGAGCATCCGCGCGACCAGCGGCGTGAGTTCTGGCCTCAGACTGGGAAACTGCAACGCACCGATCGCGGCATACTCTTCGTGATGCCGACCGCTGTCGGCCCACGGTTCGATCACCAACCGCCTGGCATGTTCGAACTCGAAGGTGGACAGCAGTCCTACCGCGACCCCGGCCCGCGTGCTGACTCTGAGGTCGTCGGCACCGCCGAGCCCACGCAACCAGTCACGGACCACCTCGTGCGCAGCGGGATATTCCTGCCACACGTACTCGAGCAGGCGCTGCGGAACGCGTTCGTCCTCGAAGCGCACAGCGTCGACCGGGATTCGGCCGTACACGGTGTCCTCGTGCGAGCGATATGACTGGGCACGGACCATGCCCAGTACTTCAACGCTCCGGACGCCGAAGACTGACCGAACCGACGCAATGTCCTCATTATCGACCTCGGCATCGAAGATCAGGCTCGCCAGTGTGCGGGCCGCCGCGGACACGATGTGCAGCGGCATCTTGTTGAACACCGCCAGGGCAATTGCAAATGGGCGGGCATCGGCGTCGAGTTCATCGAACCACTGCCGAAATCGACTGTCGGCGTATGCCGAATACCGGGCGATCACATCGTCGATGTCGGCTTGGCCCTTGACCACCTCGACGAGTTGTGCAGCCAATTCGGTTAGTTCGCGGGTGGGCAGACGGTCATGGGCCACCAGGTCCAACAACACGGACACCTCGGCATACTCGAGTATGCCCAGCTCCTCTTCTGCGAGATGTCTGCGCAGGTGCTCGCGCACCAGTGCCTCCACATCGACAGGTTCTCCGCAGTCGACCACGAAGGGATGGACAGCGGAGCCCAGTTCGACCTGTTCATCCACAATGACGACCAACCGACATTCGTGCTCGAGCAATCGTTTCCCGAGTTGTTCGAGATGGAACTCGCTCAGCGACCGCAACTGGTCGATCTCGGGTGTTTCGAGCAGGTATCCCGTGCGCTCGCTGAACTCGATGCTCAGCGACCGTAGTTCCACCTCAGGACTGAGCTTGTTCACGCCCGCCGAACACTGCCGACTCAGCGCCCGCAGAGCTGTAGCCGTTCTCCCCCACCCCTCGGGAGCGCGCAGCAGTGACACCGGATGCGATTCCAAGCGTTCGCAGATCTGTTCGAACTTCGGTGGTGGCACAAATGTCTTCTCGAGCTCATCAAGTCTGCTGGGCGACACCAGCCCGCTTCGCATGAAACCGACATCGGGACCGCCCGAATGGTTGTCTCGGCCGATCACAGTGCCGACCTGCGGCTCACCAATGAACAGGTTGTTGGCGACAACCGACATGCGGTCGCCACCCAATGCACCCAACGCATCGTTCAGCGCCTCCGCGGCGGCACGTGACTCACGTTTGCGTTCGGCGTCGGTGGCGCGTTCGCGAATACTGTTCGCTTCCTCCTCAGCGTCATCGATACGCTCCGGCCCGGCAGTGTCATCGGCGACCGGTACCTCGGAGTCGCTCACGCCGGTACCGTCCCACCTACATTGTCACCACCGATGATGGTGCGGGCTCGCACGTCACCCACGATCATGTTGTTGGCGGTGATCGAACCGGACTCACCCACCGCTCGAACAGGGTTGGCCTCCTGCGCTACCGCGGGCGCGGATGTGTCGGCGGGCAGGGGCGGCTCCGGGTAACCCGGCACCCTGAGCCACGCCCGCACCGGTCCTTCTTTGGTCGTGATATCGACACTGCGGTACTCAGCGGAGGTCACTGTAGGTCGGTAGTTGTGCCGCACGACACCCTGATACACGATATCGGAAATCACGACGACCCCGACCGCCCTGGCTGCGTTCTTCAGAGTTCCCTTCACCACAGCGGCGTCGTTGAGACGGAAGGTAGCGGTCAGCGCGTCGCTGGACCACCCTCGCCCATCCTTGTGCACATACCCTTCGTGGACTGCGACGCGAACACGCATCCAGTCGAGCGGGCCAACGGTGTGATTATGGGTGCGAACACCTACCACAACCGACTCGACGATCTGGTCGAGGACCTCCAGTACCGGAAGGCTCAGCACGAGTAGGCAACCGTCGCCCCGATCATCGTCGGCGACCACGGTCCCGGTGCGATCCGTCGCCTCGTCGAGTATCCGGTACAGCGTCGAGCGCATCGCCGCGAGCTCGGTGTTGCCCAGTTGGCTCGAGTTCTCGACATCGACGACGAGAAAGGTCCGGTGCATCGGTTCGTTCATGGTGTGCCTCCGTGTGGTGTGAGTCGCCTCATGTCTATCGGGGGTGGCCAGGCGCGTCTGCGTCCAAATGCACACTCGGCAGTCCTTTTACGATGTCGGCCAGTAGATCCGGCCGCAGCAGCTCGATTCGTCGCCGCCCGGTGCGGAGTACGCCGAGATCGCGCAACCGCTTCAGTGCTTTGGACACCGCTTCGCGGGATGCGCCGGCGGCATGTGCCAATTCTTCCTGCGACAACGGCAAGGTGATGATCACTCCGTCATCTCCCTGCTCGCCGTAGCGTCTGGCGTAGTCGACCAGGAGCCTCGCGATACGCTCGGTGACGTTGTACGCACCGAATTCGAGACGCTGTACGTCGGCCTCCCGCAGGCGGTCGACCACCACCCGCAGCAGGGCGAACGCGATCTGGCCATCACCGATGAGCAGGTCACGAAACGCCGAGCCTGGAACCAACGTCGCGGTCACCTGCGACAAGGCCGTCACCGTGGCCGAACGTTCCTTGCCGTCGATCGCAGACAACTCCCCGAGCAGGTCACCGGGACCCCGAATGGCCAGAAGGGCCTGCTTGCCGGTAGCTGCCGCTGACGTCACCTTGACGCGCCCATGCTCGATCACGACGACATGCTCGGACCGATCACCTTCGTGCATCAGCACGGCCCCGGCGGACCATTGACGCCGTATACCGGCCTTCAGAAGGGACTTTCGACAGAGTTGCCAAGCCTCGTCGAGATTCAGAGCTCCCCCTCAGCAAACCATGTGCTCAACATCATTCATCGCAGCACATCGAACATCACAGCGCAACAACATATTTCGACTATGAGACCTCGACTCAGCATCCGCTCACCGACCCGAAGGACTACCGGCCAGCCGCGTGCGAGCAATAGGTAGTCAGCTTGTCGAACGAACTAAGCCTGATCAGTTGTCTCGTCGAGGCACTCGGAATCCGACGAGACATCCAATCGGAGCTGCCGAACCAACCGCTCCATTTCCTTCTCCCATCCGGGGGTCTCGCCACCGGCAGTGTGGATGGCGGTTCGCACTGCGGCTGTGCCGCGGGTGCAGGCCTGGAGCAGGTCGTCTGCGTGGACCTGGAGTTCGACCAAGATCTCGTCTTCACGGTGGTCGAGACGGGCGGAGGAGATGTGATCGAGCGTTTGCAGGTTCGACCAGAGTTCTTCGATGTGGGTGGCGAAATCGGCTTTGTCCCTGACGCCGTCGGCACTGATCGATGCACGGAAGCAGACCGACCATGCCTTCCCCGCGGAGTCGTCTCGATCCACGAGGTGCCGCCTGATTCGGGCGCCCACAGCGTCGTGGCCCGCAGCTCCGCCGAGTGCGTCAGAAGCAAGGCGCACGCGGTATCCGAGGACGTACATCATGCGTGCCAAGCTTCGCAAAGTGAGGTTGCGTCTGCCGCTCAATCGCTGGCTCACTTCGGTGGGCGCCACTTCCAGCAATTCTGCCAGCTGTTTCTTGCTCACGCCCTTCGCGTTCAATGCGCCGTGCACCATCTCGGTAGCCGACAACAGCAGACGCTCCTCCGCGAACAGCGCCTCTGCCTCCGGCGTCCGCCGAAACCATGTCGTCATTGTTCTTGCGCCTCCTTCCAGATCCCCCGTGCCCGTTCGGCCTGCGCGCATACCTTGCGATCGGGCGGCTTGACCGCACCGTGGGTTGCCACCCAGTCCTGCCTCGACCTGATTACGTAGAGCCGATGTCCAGACCTCGTCTTGATCTCATGAACAGGTGGCTCGCCGTTGCATTGCAACGGGCGCATCTCTTCGGGGCTCCGCAGGAAGCCCACCTCCGTCAGCCTGTCCAACCTTGCCCGAAACTGGGCTTGAGGCTGCACCGGTAGACCCTCCAACCAGGCCGAAGCGAGGCATCCGCGTCCCGGCACCACCACACCAAACACCGTCAGTGCGCGACCTTCATAGATGACCTCCAGCTCAAATGAAGACATAACTTCACTTTCTTGGCAGTGTACTGCCCCGATCCAGTAACGCGTGAACTTTGACGCAAAGATGTGACTGGGAGCGGATCCCCCACTTCGGCCCGCTGCTGCGATCGATACCGTACGTGAACATCCCCCACCCGGCCAACGCAAAGCGACGCTCAGGACGGAGAGCTCTGCGCCGATCCGCCTGCTGCGAGGCGAAGCGCGTCAGTTGCCGTCCAGTTCCGCTCGGCACTGCTCTGTCGTTTTCACCGCGATGCACTGTATCCATTCACCCTGGACGTCACCGGACGTCGGGGGTTCACCGCACAGGCGGCCGCAGCGGTCGGCGCCGATGACGGGGGTGCCGTCCGGCCAGAAACAGCCGTTTGCGCCGCACTCGTATCCCCGGCCATTCGAGGGTGCTCCCGACTCGGATTCCGCGTCGAGGCTCTGTTGACCGCCTCGAGTGTCGAAGCACCACTGGGAATAGCGAGTGGTGCCGTCACTCCAGATGGCCGGCCCGGGTGTCCCTTCCAAGCATTGGACCGGGAATGGCTCAGGCGTGTTGGTCGGGCTGGGCTGTGCGGGCGGTTCAATTGGCGCTACCGGCACGGGCGAGGTGGGTAACGACTCGGGCGGTGCGGGCGAAAGTGATTCGAGGCCGGTAGTCGGTGATGGAGTCTCCGACAGCGATGTCGGTGGCAGGTCGATCGAAGGTGGCTGGTCGGCAGGGGCAGAGCAACCGGACAACGCTAGAACAGTGCCGAACCCGAGGACCGCCAACGCACGCCAGATTCGGATGTCCACGGCCCTGCCTTCCATCGAACGATCGATAGGCCGAAATCAGCGTACCTCTAGATGAAAACATCGTCAATCATTGCTGGGCTAGCGTAAACGTGTTAACTTCAGCGAGGGGACCAGCGGCCGTGCGCCGCAGAATCTTCCGACCGGAATCATTGGGTCGACTAGCATCCGACAGACGTGGCGAACAGCCGGTGATCAGCCATAACGGCTGACTGATATTCGAGGAGCACACGTGGGGGCCTTGCTTCCGACCCTGCAGGCCGAGCGGCTGCGGGAGGGGTTGACCGACTATCTGACGACGACCTTCGCGCTGACCGACCCGGATACCCAGGGTGCGCTCACCGACTTCATCGGGCATCCGCGCGACGGAATGTTCAAAGGCCCCTATGTGCGGCTGCGCTTGCCGTTCTCCTCGGCACGGGGCAACTGGGGGATGCACCTGAACTGGTGGCCGAAGTACTTCGAGCCCTACGGGCATCAGGCGGCCGCGTTCGAGCGCCTCTCGAGCAAGTTCCATCGGCGACCGCAGCCGACGCTGGTCACCACCGGAACTGGTTCAGGTAAGACGGAATCGTTCCTGATCCCGATCCTCGACCATGTGCTGCGGGCCAAGAAGGCCGGGGTGTCGGGGATGAAGGCGCTGATCATCTATCCGATGAATGCGCTGGCCAACGATCAGGAGCAGCGGCTCGCGAAGATGATCGCCGGCCACCCCGAGCTGGCGGGAGTCACCGCCGGGCTCTATACCGGGGAGCAGTCCTCGGGTGGGCGGACTCTGGTGTCGGAGGCGGGGCTGATCACCGATCGTCGGCTCATGCACGATTCGCCACCAGACATTCTGCTGACCAACTACAAGATGCTCGACCACATGCTGCTGCGATCTGATCGGGCGCCGATGTGGCGGCAGTCGGCGACCTCGTTGCAGTACGTGGTGCTCGACGAGTTCCACACCTACGACGGCGCGCAGGGTACTGATGTCGCGATGCTGCTGCGCAGGCTCGGGCTCACGATCAAGTCGCACTGGACAACCCGGTCGCCGGTCACCGACGAGGATCGGCTGCGGCCGCTGGGCAAGATCACGCCGGTGGCGACGTCGGCGACGCTCGGATCCAAGGGCGAGCCGACGGCGATGCTGGATTTTGCCGAAACAGTGTTCGGTGAGCCGTTCGACACGGAGACCTTGATCGGTGAGACACGAGTCGACCCCGAGGAATGGTTGGGTAGCCGCAGCCCCGCGCTCGACCGAACTTACTCGCCGGTCGAGCCGGTGATCAGCGAGGCTGTCGCGGAGCTGGATCGTGTGGCGGCGAAAGCACTCACCAACAAGCGGGTCACCGCTGCGGTGCTGGCCAGCCTGTTCCGGCACACTTCCGACATCGATGACTCGCCGGAGCGGATCGCCGCCGGACTGCACCGGCTGGACGAGACCGAGATGCTGGATCTGGTCAAGCGGCACGGAACCCTCGCGCGCATACTGCGAAGCTCCCTCGATGTGATCTCGGTGAAGGAGCTGGCGGCGACTGCGCTGCCCTCCCCCACTGGCGAGCGGGATCTCGGACGGGGGCTCGCCCAGCGCGAACGCTATGTCGACTATCTCTTCGCGGCGCTGTCACACCTGCGCGCCGAAGTCGGGCGCTCCGCGCTGAATGTCGATGTGCACCTGTGGTTCCGAGAGCTGTCCCGGGTCGACCGAGCGGCGACGGTGACGCCGCTGTTCCGCTGGCCCGACGACGGTGCGCTCGACGACACAGGCACCGACTACTACCCGTCGCTCTACTGCCGCCACTGCGGTCGCTCCGGCTGGGGCGTCCGGCTGGCACCGACCGGGAGCACACTCGACACCAGCGACGAGGACATCCGCAGCCACCATGCCGCGGGCGGGCTGCGGTTCCGTGCGCTGATCTCCGCGCCGACCGAGGCCGAATTGGCCGATGCGGTCGAGGGTTTGCGCTGGTTCCGGGTGGACGATCGGGAGATCGTCGATCAGCGTCCCGATGCCGACAGCGCGGAACTGGTCGACGGGCGTGTCCTGCCGGTGCTCTTCCTCAGCGGACCCGACGCCGATGAGAACTCGCGCAAGGATCTGTGCCCTGCATGCGGCTCCGACGACGGTATCCGGTTCCTGGGTAGTGCGATCGCCACCCAGTTGTCGGTGGCACTGTCGAATCTGTTCGGCGACGCGCAACTGGACAAGGTCGAGAAGAAGGCCCTGGTCTTCACCGACAGCGTGCAGGACGCGGCCCATCGCGCCGGGTTCGTCCAGGCCCGATCGCATACGCTCAGCCTGCGTTCGACCCTGCGCAATGCCTTGGGCGACAGCGTCAGTGGTGCGCAGATGCTGACGCTGTCAGAACTGCGTGATGCCGTGCTCGAACGGGCAGCCGAGGATTCGGGCCGACGCTATCACCTGCTCGCACCCGACATTGTCGAGCACGAGGCCTTCGCCGCGTTCTGGCAGCCCGATACCCCGGCTGCTCTGCGGCGCAAGGCAACCAAGAGCGTGGCACGACGAGTTCAGTTCGACATCGACCTGGAGTTCGGGCTGCAGTCCAGGCTCGGCCGCACGCTCGAGCTGACCGGCAGCGTGGTGGCCGAGGTGGATCTGGGCTCCGCGCAACGAGTTGCCCAGCTCGGTGTCACCGCGCTCGAACGGACCGAACACCAGCTGACCTTCGCCGAGCCCGATCCTTCGGCCGTCACTCACTGGGTGCGCGGTGTCGCGGAACGGATGCGCACCCGCGGCGCGATCGCGCACGAGTGGCTCGCGAAATACGTCCACCACGATGCCAACCGGCGGTGGGTGTGGGGCGGCCGTCCCCGAGGTCAGGGAATGCCTGCCTTCCCGAAAGGCCGTCCCGCACCGGCCTTTCCGGCAGTCGGCGGCCGGACCGTTCCCGAAGGATTCGACCCGATCACCGCGTCCTCCTCCTGGTACGCGAGGTGGGCGGCGCAGTGCTTGAACGTTTCACCGCACGAGGGCGGATTCCTCGCACGGGCGCTGTTCGATGTCCTCGCCGAGGAACGAGTGGTGAATACCGCGAGTACCGAGAAGTCGCTCACCGCATACCAGTTGACGCACGACACGGTGATGGTCGGAATACCCGCTGTCGAGGGGCTGGCCGGGATGAAGTACCTGCTCGTGTGCGATGTCTGCCAGACACCGACGCCGGGCAGCACTGCCGTCATCGACCAGCTCGACGGTGCGCCCTGCCTGCTCACCCGGTGCCCCGGCCGACTGACCAGGGCGGCCAAGCACGACAACTTCTATCGCAGCCTCTACGACAGCTCGGAGATGAAGCGGGTGGTCGCGCGCGAACACACCTCGCTGCTGCCGACCAAGACCCGGCTCGAGTACGAAACCAAGTTCAAGAAGACCGACTCCGACCCGACCGCTCCGAATGTTCTCGTCGCGACCCCAACGCTGGAGATGGGTATCGATATCGGCGACCTGTCCACGGTGATGCTCGGGTCCATGCCACGGGCCGTGTCGTCGTACCTGCAGCGCGTCGGTCGCGCGGGTCGTCTCACCGGCAACTCACTCGCCCTCGCCTTCGTCCGTGGCCGGGGCGAGCACCTACCGAAACTGGGTGACCCGACGTCGGTTATCCAAGGCGAAGTTCGCCCGCCGGCCACCTACCTCACCGCGGAGGAGATCCTTCAGCGCCAGTACCTCGCGCATATCGTCGACCGGCTCTCGCGGAAGGCTGGGGCAGAAGATCCTGGAAGCGCGGCCAACGTGCTCTCGAGTTTCGACGAGGGAACCTGGATGGGCACGCTGATCGAGGTCGCCGACGACGACGCCGATCTCTTGCTCGACGAGTTCCTCGGCCAGTTCGGCGATCTGCTCGGCGCAACAACGACAGCTAGCCTACGCGCCTGGGCGACACCACCTGGACTCGGCGAGTACAGCGGGCTCGGGGTGCTGTTGCGCGAAGCCGTGCATCGCTGGAACCGCGACGTCGACGAGCTGCGGCATCGACGCACGGCTGTCGATGCCGCGCTGCCGGACTTCGAGCAGCGCGCCGCCTCCCCCGCCGCCACCGACGACGACCGGCGCGACCTGCGCACCGCGCGCGGCACCCTGCGGCTGCTGTCCAAGAGCATCAACGACCTGACCACCGAACACTGGGTGGGTGTGCTCGAACGCTACGGCGTGCTGCCCAACTACACACTCCTCGACGATGCCGTCTCCCTCGACGTGGGCATCACCTGGATCGATCCCGACACCAACGAATATGCCGAGGACACCGCCAGCTATCAGCGCGGATCGCGGGTTGCGCTGACCGAGCTCGCGCCCGGCGCCACTTTTTATGCCCAGGGTCTGGCCGTGGAAATCGATGCGGTCGACCTCGGAGCGGGCGAATCCGCGATCCATACTTGGCGAGTGTGCCCGTCCTGCGGCTGGGCCGGGATCAGCCACGGTGCCGACCGGACGCCGCCGCCGATCCAGTGCCCCCGCTGTCACTCCGGTGCCATCGCCGACGTGAGCCAGCAGCTGCAGGTGGTCGAAATGGCCAAGGTGTCGGCTGAGGTCCGCCGCGACGAGTCCGCGATCAACGACATCCGCGACGAACGGCGCCAGGAGTCGTTCACCGTGCTGACCGCAGCCGACATCGACCCGGACAACATCACCAAACGGTGGTTCGTCGCCGAGCAGGATTTCGGTGCGGAGTACCTGCGGCGCATGGACATTCGCTGGCTCAACATGGGTCGGCGCAACTCGCAGGGCAGCAAACGCCTGGTGGCCGGAAACTCCACAACCGGTGGACTCTTCCGGGTCTGTTCAGGATGCGGACAGCTCGACAAGGTGGCAGGCCGCAACGAGCCGCACGAGCACCGGAGCTGGTGCAAGTTTCGAAAAGCCGATGACGAGAAGCATGTTCGCGAGATCGCGCTGGCCCGAACGTTGCGCACGCAGGCCGTGCTGCTGCATCTGCCCGGCTGGCTCGAATACGACTCGTTCGCTCATCCGAGCCTCAGCGCGGCGATCCTGCTCGGGTTGCGGCAGGTGATCGGTGGCTCGCCCGAGCATCTCGATGTCGCGGCGATCACCGATGCGCTGCACGCGCCCAACCAGCGAGCCCTGCTCATCCACGACACCGTTCCCGGCGGCACCGGCTATCTCGCCGACTTCGCCAATCCTCGCCGGGTATGGGAAGTACTCGCGGCGGCCCGCGAGGTCGTCAAGAACTGCGATTGCACGGATCGGCTGGCATGCCACAAGTGCCTGCTGCCCTTCGCCCCGCCACGGGAACTGGACAAGGTCTCGCGAGTCACCGCGGCCAAGGTGCTCGACGATCTGCTCGCCTGCCAAGGCAGCGAACCCGACGCGGTCCGGTGGCTGGAAACGATCACCGAGGAGTCGCCTGCCAAACCGGTCGTGAGCCCTGAGTCACCGCTCGAGCGCGAGTTCTATCGGGCGTTCACCGAGCGGTTGACGACGATGGGGGCGACGATCACCGAGCGTCCGGGCACCTATGGGCCCACCGCGACGATCAAGTTGCCCGGCACGAAGATTCGCAAGTGGCAGCTCGAGCCACAGGTCCTGATGGGCAACAGCCAGCCCGATTTCCAGCTACGCACCGAAGACCCCGAGGTCCCGATCATCGCCGTGTTCGCCGATGGGCGGAAGTATCACGCCGTGCCGGGTAAGAACCGGGTCAGCGATGATGCCCGCAAGCGCGAGATCCTGCGTTCGGGCGGTGTTCTCGTGTGGGCGTTCGGTCACGACGATCTCGTCCGGTTCACCAGCGCTCAGCCGGAGCAACCCAGCTGGTTCACCGACAAACTCGCCGGACTCACCCGGAAACAAGGGAATCTGCGCCCTGCGCTGTTCAATCTCTTGCACGCCGATCCGATCACCCAGCTGATCGAATTCATGGTGGACCCGGACCGGGATGCCTGGGCCGCGGTCGGTCGATGGCTCCCCTTGATGTTCTTGCAGAACGGCAAGACCAGGGGGGACAGCGAAGCGATCGGGAGCTGGGCGCTCGACCTGATCAACGGCAGCGGCACGCCGATCGTCAAGGGCGAGTACAACTGCTGGTCCTATACGGACGGTCCACTGACCATCACCGCTGCCGTGCCCGCAACGATGAAGACCATCGACGCGGTGCTGGCGCTCGACGACCGCGACGAAGCACTCGAAGTCCGGGATGGCCATGCGTGGAAGGAATGGCTGCGCCTGTCCAACTGGTTCGGGCTCGACGGTCACACGATCACCACGCGCACACTGCTCGATGCCAGTACCGGCGCCCTCGATGGTGTCACGCCAGGTGGTCCGGTACGGACCAGTGGCGCTCGTCCGGCTGCGGTCGAACTGACACCCGCGTGGCAAGAGCTCTACGACGACACCATCTCCGATGCCGAACGCGAACTCGTTCTCGGTCTTGCGTCGATCGGCGTCCCGGTCCCGGTGCTCGGTGTCGAGACCGATCGTGGTGATGTCATCGACATCGGCTGGCCGGATGCCCGCATCGGGGTCCTCCTGGGCGATCCCGAGGCGGCTCCTACGATGACTGCACAGGGGTGGACGATCTGCCCGGCTGATCCGGCCGAACTCGTCGACGCGCTGAAGACGAACGGGGTGATGTGATGGCGCACATCGTGATGACCAGCCAGCGGAAGTCGGGCAGCGACCTCGATGGTCCGGTCAAACGACGAGCATTCGATTTTCTCGACACGCTGCAGAACAACGAGTCCGCAGCGATCCCGCAGATCGGAACGGTCCCGGGTGCGCGCGACGACCGGGTCCGAGTCAGCCGAATCGGGCTGGGCCACACTGCGATCCTGTTCTCGGTGACGCCGACAGGTGGCGGTGAGGCCTCCTATGTCTACATGGGCGCGTGGCCTGACGACGCGGCTGCCGAGCTGGCACCCCGCGCCGGCCTCCAGGTGAACCCGGTCAATGGCGTGCTCGACCTCATCGTGCACGATGATCTGCCGATCGAGCCGACCCCGACCCCCGGTCATGCTCGTACTCAGGCACATTCGGGCTATCTGACCGGCTTGGGGTTCACCGCCGAACAGCTCACCCAGGAGCTCGGCCTCGACGCGAATCTCGCCGAGCGCGCACTGGTGGCCGCCGACGACCATGTGCTCAACACGATCGCCGCCGACGTCGACGGCTGGCAGGGGCACGCACTACTCGAACTGGCCTGCGGCGTCGGTATCGGAGACATCCGGGAGAAATTGCGTCTCACCGAGAACCCGGTCGATCCATCGCTCGCCGAGGACGACCAGATCCTGCAGGCGCTCGAACACCCCGCCAGCCAGATCCAGTTCAACTACATCGGCGACGATGCCGACGAGCTACGGCGCGTCATCGAAGGTGGCAGCTTCGCCGCCTGGCGGACCTTCCTGCATCCCGAACAGCGGGCCTACGCCGACAAGCACTACAACGGCGCGTTTCGGCTGTCCGGTGGCGCAGGCACGGGCAAGACGGTCGTCGCGCTGCATCGAGCTCGCAATCTGTGGCGTCGTAACCCGGACGCCCGCATCGTGCTCACCACGTTCAATCGAACGCTCGCCCGGCAGTTGCACGCAGACCTCCAGACGCTGGAACCCGGCATCACGATCGCCGCGAAGCCTGGCGACATCGGCGTCTACATCGACGGAGTCGACAAGTTGGCCAGCGATGTCCTGGTCCGAGCCCGCGATCTGGCACCGGTCACAGAAGCGGTGCTGGGCAGTGCCACCGACTTGTCGCCGCGGCGCACCGACACACTCAAGGTGTGGCGGGAGATCACCAAATCGGTGGACTCCGGTCTGGATCCGCGTCTGGCCACCCCGGCCTTCCTCGACAATGAGTACACAGCGGTAGTGCTGGCCAATCAGGTGACCACCGTCGCCGAGTACGCGAAGGTCGCCCGGGCCGGGCGCGGAGTACGGCTGAACCGCCCGCAGCGGATCGCCGTCTGGAAGTTGATCGAGGCATTCCGGCGTCGCGGCCGGATGGACGGCACCGTCAGCTTTCCGGAGGTACTCGCGCTGGCAGCGGAGTACCTGCGCAGGCGCGGCAATGCGGGCGAGCCCTTCATCGCAGACCATGTGATCGTCGACGAAGCTCAAGATCTGCATGCCACCCACTGGGCGATGCTGCGGGCTCTGGTCGCCGAAGGGCCCGACGACATGTTCATCGCCGAGGACTCCCACCAACGCATCTTCGGCCAGCCGGTGGTGCTCGGTCGGCTCGGGGTGAAGATCGTGGGCCGTTCTCGACGCCTGACGCTGAATTACCGCACCACCGCCGAGAACCTGAAATTCGCGGTCGACATTCTCTCCGGCGCCGACTACCGCGACCTGGAAGAAGCCGAGGAATCCACACACGGATACCGTTCGGCGCGAACCGGTCCCGAACCGATTCTCCTCGCGTGCACCTCGCTGTCGGATGAGCTCGACCAGGTGGCCGCCCGTGTTCGTTCCTGGCTCGATGAGGGAGTCGAGCCGTCGAGCATAGCGATCCTGACCCGTGGAAAGAACGATCGCAGCCAGTTCGTTCGGGCGCTGGGTGAGCGTGGAATCGACGCGCGGGTGCTCGACGACAACCCGGCCGGGCCAGGACACGTGCAAGTGCTGACCATGCACCGGTCCAAAGGCATGGAGTTCGCGAAGGTGATTCTCGCCGGTGTGGACGACGCGCATGTACCGGCCAAGTCGGTACTGAACGAAGCGCCCGAGGAAGAGCGGGCCGAGGCCGAGCTCCGGGAACGGTCACTGCTGTATGTAGCGGCGAGCCGTGCGCGCGACCAGCTCGTCGTGACGTGGAGCGGACGGCGTTCCGCCCTGCTCCACACCGCGGCACAGTAGCCGCATCCGCGCTCGACTCGATCCTGACCGGCAAGAAATCGGCGCACGTCGCCGATCGAAGGAACTGAGGTGTGCTGTGGCGACCGTTGTGTTGGCGACGAACAACAAATCGATGCCGAAGCTCGACGGGTCGGTCAAGGACAAGGTCTACGACTTCTTCGAAAAGGTCCGGGCCGACGACACCGCGCCGGGGCTGCACATCGAACCCATCAGGGGCTCCGCCGATGCTCGAGTGCGCACCGGACGGGTAGATCTGAACTACCGAGCGCTGATGTTCCGCATCGATGACAGATTCGGCGACGCCACCTACATCTATCTCGGCACGTGGAAACACGATGTGGCCAACAAGCTGGCCGAGAAGTCCACCCTGCGGGTCAACCCGGTCAACGGCGTGCTCGAAGGCATTGTCGGCGAGCTCGACGGCAACGCCGATCGTAAGAAGCGCTCGGTCGTACCCGATCCACTCGGGGTGCTCGCGGCCATGGCGGCCCAACCGACCATCGGCTACCTCAGCCGTGCCGGTTATGTTCTCGAACAGCTCACCGATCGCCTCGGTCTCGACGCGGCACTGGCAACCGAGGTCCTCACCGCACCCGACCAGGATGGCGTGTTCGCGGTAGCGCAGACCACCGAGGTGACCTGGCAGCAGAACGCCATCCTCGAACTCGCGGTCGGCCGGTCCATCGACGACATCCGTGACACGCTGGGCTTCACCGAGCGGCCCGTGGACGAGAGTCTCGACGAGAACGAACAGATCCTGGCCGCTCTCGAACACCCCGCGACCAGAATGCAGTTCACCCTCGTCGATGACAACGACGAGCTCCGCCGCGTCATCGAAGAAGGTGACTTCAAAGCCTGGCGAACCTTCCTGCATCCGAACCAGCGCCGGTTCGTGGAGAAGCAGCAGCGCGGCGCTTTCCGGCTCTCGGGCGGAGCAGGGACCGGCAAGACCGTGGTCGCGCTGCACCGTGCCCGTTACCTGGCGCAGCAGAATCCGGACGCGCGAATCGTGCTGACGACCTACAACAAGACCCTCGCCAAATCACTGCTCGACGACCTCCGCGCGCTCGATCCCTCCCTCACCATTGCCGACGAGCCAGGCGATCGCGGTGTCTACATCGCCGGCATCGACAAACTCGCCGCAGCGCATCTGCGGCGCAACAAGGAATGCGACGAAGCATTCACCGCGGTCTTCGGTCCCGGAACTTCGACACGGCGTGGACGAACTGTCAATGCCGATTTCGGGTGGTCGGAAGTGGCTGCTGGCGTCCAGAACACCCTCGACCCGCGATTGAAGCATTCGTCGTTCCTGGCCGCGGAATACGTCAGCGTGGTGCTGGGCAATCGCATCACGACCCAAGCCGAGTACTTGAAGGTGCCGCGGGCCGGCCGGGGCGTACGGCTCAGCCGCCCGCAGCGGTCCGCCGTGTGGCAGCTGATCGAGGAGTACCGCAAGCGCGGGCGCAACGCCGGGCGACTCAGTTTCCCCGAGGTCCTCGCCTTGGCCGCAGCGGACTTGCAGTGGCGAGCCAGGTCCACGGGGCACACCATTGCCGAACATGTGATCGTCGACGAAGCGCAGGACCTGCACGCTACACACTGGGCGTTGCTCCGCGCACTGGTCGAGGAGGGTCCGAACGACCTGTTCATCGCCGAGGACTCGCATCAGCGGATCTACGGCCAGCCGGTGGTCCTCGGCCGTCTCGGCATCAACATCCGGGGTGGGCGTTCCAGCAAGCTCACCCTCAATTACCGCACCACCGCCCAGAACCTGCACTTCGCCGTGAGCATCCTCGAGGGTGCGACCTATCGCGATCTCGAGGAAGGTGAGGAGTCCACGGCGGGCTACACCTCCGCCCGTCTCGGCCCGGACCCGCGCCTGGTCCCCTGTGCTTCGGTCGTCGAGGAACTGGATTCGATCGCCGACCAGCTGAAGACCTGGATTGCCGACGGCATCGGTCCGGCCGACATCGCGGTCCTCGCGCGCGGCCATCGCGAACGTGACCTCATCGAGCGCGCACTCAACGAACGCGGTGTTGCCGCCAAAGTACTCGATGACGACCTGCCGACCAGCGGACAGGTTCCCGTGCTGACGATGCACCGATCCAAAGGCATGGAATTCCGCTGTGTCGTGCTCGCCGGTATCGATCGTGATCATGTGCCGTCACAGCACCAATTGCGTGGCGTGCCAGAGGAGGAACTCAACGAGGCCCAGCAGCGCGAACGCTCGCTCCTCTATGTCGCCGCCAGCCGGGCACGCGATCAGTTGGTGGTCACATGGAGCGGTGAGCTCTCCGAGCTGCTGAAGCAGTAGCCGTCACTCGTCCTTGGTAGGCGGTTCCAACGCGCCCGAGGTGAGCCCGGTCCCGATCAGATCTGCTGCCCGTTGGGCAGCATCGGCTGTATGCACCGCCGCCACCCGCAGCCGGTGCAATCGCCGGAACGCCTCCGCGTACGGCTTCTGATCAACTGGGTGCACGTTGGGGATGCGCAAGCGGAAAGGGTCGAGGCGGATGGTTGTTGCGCCGACCATGGCTGCCGAGTTGTCAGGGCTGCCGACGAAACCGGCGAAGAACCAGGGGTCCATCCGGTCCGGGTCGGTGCGGAAGACGATGACACCCGCACCGGGAACTGCCCCGACGTCCTCACCTTCGGCGACGCGGGCGCCTTGAGCGGCGCCATGGTCATCGCGGAATCGGGAGACCAGGACATCACCGTCGCGAATCGGTTCGGAAGAGACCTGGACACCCGGCCCGGTGAGGCCAGACGGACCGCGGCCCGAAAGAAGGTCTCGGGCAGAGAGAACGGGACGGACTGGGGCATCGGAATCAGCGAGTTCTGTCGAGGAGCTGACTATTCGAACGACGCCGCCACGTTCGAGGTCACCGACCGTGGCGGTGCGCAGGGCGGTACCACTGCCGGCGGGCCACACTTCCAAGGTGGCAGCGGTATCGCGGAGGTAGGCGAGGTGTTCACCGAGCAGCGCGACAGCGGCATGGGCGGAGGATGCGACACTGCCGGTGTCGACCGCGGCGCGTACTCGTCTCGCGGGAGTGAGGTCGACGTCGTCATCGAGAATGTCCATCACACGGACGACCGCGCTGAAATCGGCTATGGTGGCCGCTTCGGTGTCGCCGTGATCGAAGTAACGCCACGAATCGATGAGCCGGTCGGCGAGGACCTGCCAATCCGGTTGAGTGTCGCCACGGTGCGGGAGGCGGGCCGCGTCGGCGAAAAAGATGGAGTCCTCGGAGGCAGCGCGATCGGGTCGGCGCAAGATCCAGATCTGCAGACCGATCTGACGTGGCGTCGACGCACCCGGGGGCAGTGCGACCACTGCCCGGAGGGCACCTGCACGCAGCAGTTCCATCCTGATTCGTCGGCCGGATGTCCGGGAAGCGACCGCAGGCGGTAGCAGGACGACCGCGGTACCGCCAGGAACCAGGTGCGAGATGGCGTGCTGCACCCAAGCGAGTTCGGATTCGCCGCGCGGAGGAACCGAGTATTCCCAGCGCATGTCGAGAGCGAGCTGATCGGCACCCCAATCTCTTTGTGCATAGGGGGGATTGGTGATGACGGCATCGAACTTTTCGCCTGGGAAAGCATCAGCGAGGAGGCTGTTGCCCGTGCGGATGTCGACGGAGACCCCGGGTAACTCCGCGCTCAACAGCCTTTCGGTGCGGGCGGACTGGACCGGCAGAGAGTCTTGGCCCGCGAGCGAGGTCGCGCCGATCCGCGCCGCCTCGATCAGCAAGGTTCCACTGCCGCAGGCCGGATCGAGAATACTGCTCCGCGGCAGCGAAGCGGAGGCAGCGAGCAGGTCGGCCATGAGGGCCGCGACCGGATGATCAGTCGGATAGACACCCGTGCTGGGCACCGCGTCGAGCCCACGTTCCGCCAAGGTGTCGAGCGTCTGTTTGAGACCGACCACACCGATGGCAGCGTTGACAGCGGCATGCACTGGCGAGCTGTCGGCACCGATCTGGCCTATGAGGGTGGGCACGGACGCCGGATCGACGTCGGAGCGCAGCAGAGATCGCAGGCGTTGCACCGGCGAATCCGCTGATTGCACACCGTGTCCGCGCAGCCACTTCTGCACCTCACCAAGGTCGAACACAGGACGTGTCTCGGTGCCACCCGAAGTCGGGGCAGGAAAGTCGGCATGCCTGCGGCGCCAGTTGCTGACAGTGGCGCGCGTGACGCCCGCAAGCCTGGCGATTTCCGCCGCGGCGACCGTGGGCGATGTGTCGGACATGGGCCTCCTTTCGACCCGCCACCGATGGCGGGAGGTCGTCAATCCTCAACGTAGCACGCTCATTTTGACGATGTTTTCACAAGCGGCGGTACTGGTCTCTGAAAACATTGTTAACTGCTTGCAGGCGACATGACTTTGATGCTACGGTAACGACGCAGCGACCCCCGAGTGCCGATCAGAGGCGAAACCGGTCGCTCCACCACCGATTCCCCAGATCGACGGCCCACAGAGGCCGCTGTTCGTCGCGCCCTCGAACGCCTAGGAGACCGTATGTCCACCCCTCGACAGCTCCGTAGTCGCCGGCGTATGCACCGCGCCTCGCATGCACTGCCGCTCCGGCACGGGCACGATCTGTTCAGTCGACGCACGCGCGTTCCGACGACCAGGTGCCTGTACGGCAAACGCCGCTACTTCACCCGGCTCGACGCCGAGCTGGTACTGGCCTGCCTCGACCGGCGCGATCCCGCTCGTCGCGAAACACGTTGCTACAAGTGCCCCGCCTGCCATGGCTGGCATCTGACCAGTCAGACGCTCGAGCAATACGCCGCTGAGCACAGCGCGCCCGAACCTGCCTCCGGTTCGGCAAGGCCCCCGACCACGCTCGACCTGCCGTATCCGCGCGGTCCGGTGCCGACGCCAGCCGAGGTCGCCGACCGGCTCGGACTCCTGCGCACTGTTCCTGTTGCACCGCAGCAGAATTCCGCGCCGAACGGGCTGCGCACCCTACTCCGTCGCGCCTGGCGGCACGTCACACACACCCTCCATCGACCATCGACAACAACCGAGGAGCTTCGATGACCCGCCCGCAGTACCCGTACCCGGCACCGCCGCGGCCCCCTGCCCCGAACAACGCCGCAAAGACCGTCGCGATCGTGGCGGCAGCTCTCGGCGGACTCTGCGTCACCGGTCTGGCGATCGGCGCGATCGGAGGGATCGTCTCCAGTGACAGCGCGAGCACTTCACCCTCCAGCACCCTGGCAGTTGCCGCGACACCGGAGTCACCGCGCATGACGACCACGGCCGCAGCTCGCTATGACGCCCCTTCGGCGGACAACCTCGCAACCGAACTCACTGTGACCGAGAAGCAGTGCTTCGGGTCGGCAGGATGCAACTTCAAGTACGAGCTACGAGTGGTGGTCACCCAGCCGGTCACTTTCGACCCGGCCAAGTCGTATCGGGTTTCGATCGTCATCGACGGCGGCACGAACTGGGAGCGGATCCACTCCCTCGACGTCAGAGGTACCAAAGCCGATGTCGTCAGCGGACGAGTCAGCTCTGACACCCTTGCTACCCCCGTGGCGGTCATCGAATCGGTCACCGCCAAACCCTGAAGCGAAACGCACCGCGAATATCGTGAGGCGAGCGTGTCACGTACTGCTACCGGTGCATCAGCTGCGCGTACGGTCACTCGTCGGCACGGGCGACAGCCGCGATCGGCCCGAACTTCGTCGTCGTTTCGGGTATCCATCACGATCCGGACATATACCCTGACTGCCTCGAGCGGATTCGCGGGTGGCGGTCGCTCCAGGGAGGGAAGTCCGATGATGGTCAGTGTCGTATCAACCTGTGGTGCAACGACGAGATCATCGACATCGCGGGGGTCGACAAGGCCGTGGCACAGTGGTGCGCGTCGGGGGCACAGATCACCTATACGCGGGACCAATGGAGCGAGCACGTCAGTCTCGCGATCAGCGCGACGCCCGCGGTCCTGCGCTGGGTCGACGAGCGTCTGGCAGGTCAGGCCGCGCCCGACGGTTGCTCGACGCGCACGGTGCTGTCCATGTCGCTTGACGGCGCCTAGCGCGGCGGGGACTGCGTTGAGCTAGGTAGCGATCTACTCTTCAGAAAATAAAACGCCCGCCCCACGAAGCGTGGGACGGGCGTTTCAGGTACTGCTACCGACGGTCCGGCTGGTGACGACTCACACGTCGTAGTACAGCTCGAACTCGTAGGGGTGCGGGCGGAGGTTGACCGGGGCGATCTCGTTTTCGCGCTTGAGCGAGATCCAGGTCTCGATCAGGTCCTCGGTGAAGACGTTGCCTTCGGTGAGGTAATCGTGATCCTGCTCGAGGCGGTCGATGACCGTCGCGAGGCTGGTGGGGGCCTGGGGGATGTTCTTGGCCTCCTCCGGCGGGAGCTCGTAGAGGTCCTTGTCGACCGGGGCCAGCGGCTCGATCTTGTTCTTGATGCCGTCCAGGCCGGCCATCATCATGGCGGCGAAGGCCAGGTACGGGTTGCCCGAGGAGTCCGGCGCGCGGAACTCGATGCGCTTGGCCTTCGGGTTGTTGCCGGTGACCGGGATGCGGACCGCGGCGGAGCGGTTGCGCTGCGAGTACACCAGGTTGATGGGGGCCTCGTAGCCCGGCACCAGACGGTGGTAGGAGTTCACGGTCGGGTTGGTGAACGCCAGCAGCGACGGGGCGTGGTGCAGGATGCCGCCGATGTAGTGACGCGCCAGATCCGAGAGGCCACCGTAGCCGGCCTCGTCGTGGAACAGCGGCTTGCCGTCCTTCCACAGCGACTGGTGCACGTGCATGCCCGAGCCGTTGTCACCGAAGAGCGGCTTCGGCATGAAGGTGACCGACTTGCCGGCCTTCCACGCGGTGTTCTTCACGATGTACTTGAACAGCTGCAGGTCGTCGGCCGCGCCGAGCAGGGTGCCGAACTTGTAGTTGATCTCGGCCTGACCGGCGGTGCCGACCTCGTGGTGGCCGCGCTCGAGCTCGAAGCCCGCGTTCTGCAGGTTGGTCGAGATCTCGTCGCGCAGGTCGACGTAGTGGTCGTACGGGGCGACGGGGAAGTAGCCGCCCTTGTTGCGGACCTTGTAGCCCAGGTTGCGGCTGCCGTCCGGGTTGAACTCCTTGCCGGTGTTCCACGAACCGGAGACGGACTCGATCTCGTAGAACGAGCCGTTCATGCCGGAGCCGTAGCGGATGCCGTCGAAGATGTAGAACTCGGCCTCGGCACCGAAGTAGGCGGTGTCGGCGATACCGGTCGAACGCAGGTACTCCTCCGCCTTGCGCGCGATGTTGCGCGGGTCGCGGGAGTAGGCCTCACGGGTGAACGGGTCGTGCACGAAGAAGTTCAGGTTGAGCGTCTTCGCGTTACGGAACGGGTCGATCCGCGCGGTGCTGAAGTCGGGGAGCAGGAGCATGTCCGACTCGTCGATCGACTGGAAGCCACGCACCGAGGAGCCGTCGAACGCCAGACCCTCTTCCGCCAGATCGGCGGTGAACGCCTTGGCCGGGATCGAGAAGTGCTGCTGAACGCCGGGCAGGTCGGAGAAGCGGATATCGACGTACTCGATGTCCTCTTCCTTGATGTGCTGGATGACCTCTTCGGCCGTGCTGAACGTCACTTGTTCTCCTTACGGATCGGTTCCCAGCCAGTAACCATGCATGGGTTCGTCGCGACCTGACGGTATGGACGCGGTGTTTCCCGACAGTCAAGGCTGTGTTTCGCCAGTGTTACGCGTGCGGCGGACTGGGGTGATGCCAGCCATCCGAGCGCGACCTGCATGGTAATCCTGCCATCCGCCCTCGCGGTGCGATGACGTGACCTCCACCGATGCGGTCGTGAGCGGGCGATAGTCCGCCACTATCCTGGAGCCCATGGCGCGTATCACCGGCACATGGCTCTCCGGATCTTCGGCGGAGCCGGGCGACCCGGAAACACCCGGCTACCCCGGCGAGCTGTACGGGCTGCCGCGCTCGGGTGCCGGGTCGCTGGCCGCGACCTGGCGCCGGGTCGTCGCCCTGTTCATCGACTGGTTCATCGGCGTCGGGATCGCCGCGATCATCACGAAGGGGTTCACCTCCTCGACGATGCCGCTGCTGGTGTGGTTCGTGATCGGCGTCGCGGCGGTGATCCTGTTCGGCTTCACGCCCGGCCAGTACTTCATGAAGCTGCGGGTGGTGCGTATCGATGCGCCGGTGACAGTCGGTTTCGTGCGCGCGCTGGCCCGGCAAGTGCTGCTGGTCTTCGTGGTTCCCGCGCTGTTCACCGACGCCGACGGGCGCGGCATGCACGACCAGGCCACCGGTACCGCACTGGTCAACGCCCGCTGATCCCTGCCCTGGCCCCCTGCTGGCACGGATGACGGTTCCTTCGATCCGCCGTGACGCTACCGGCGCCTACGACCGGGCGATCTGGCTGCTCACCGGGCGCACGGCGACCAGCTGACAGAACACCGCGAGCCCGCCACCTCGGGGTGACGGGCTCGCGGGAAGTCGAGTCAGCGGCGACGGATCGCGCGCTGCATGCCCTTCATCTTCGCACCGGGGGGCATCGGGCCCTTCGGCATCGCGGGACCACTGCGCGAACTCAGCGCCGAGAGCCTGCCCTCGATCTGTTCGATCCGCTTGGCGTCGATGTTGCGCGGCAGTTTGGTGAGGTGCTTCTGCAGATTCTTGAGCGGAATCTGGCCGTCGTCGTTACCGACGATCACCTCGTAGATGGGGGTGTCACCGACCAGTCGGGCGGTGCGCTTCTTCTCCTGCGCGATGAGCGACTTGACCCGCTGCGGGGCGCCCTCGGCGACGAAGATCACGCCGGGCAACCCGATGACGCGGTGCACGGCGTCGAGCTGGGTGGTCGCGGCGACGCCGTTGGCGACCCGCCACTTGCCCTGCAGGTTCTCCAGCACCCACGCCGCGGCGCCCGCCTGGCCCTCGGCCTTGCGGTAGACGTTCTTCTGCACCCGGCGACCGAAGATGATGAACGCGAACAGCACGCCCAGCAGCAGACCCAGCGGCAGCAGGAACCACTGCATGTCGAAGATCAAGCCGATCAGGAAGAAGACCACCGTGGTGCCGACGAGTGCGCCGATCATCAGCGGCAGCAGCGCCTTGTCTTCCTTGCGCTGCATGGTGAACGCCTGCCACAGCTGCTGACGTCGCTCGCGTGATGCCTGCTTACGTGCCGCTTTAGCCGCGGCCTTGGCTTCCTTCGACGGCTTGCCGCCCTTGCCTCCTGCCATAGGGTTCAGCTTAGATGGCGCCCCGCGGGCCGGTCGGACCGCATGACACTCCGGCACGATCACGGCGTTTCGGACGTCTTTCCCGGCGCGCGGGACGAGCACCGGACAGAATGCCTAGGATGCGCCCGATCACCGAGAACCCGGCCCACTTCCCCGTCACCGAGGGCGTCGACGACGCGGTCGCGCAGCGCCTCGCCGTCGCCCTGCGCTGCGCGACGGTCTCGACCGAGGACCCGGCGCGGACCGCCGACGCGGAGTTCGTCCGCCTGGCCGAACACCTCGAGTCCTCGTTTCCCCGGGTACACGCCGAGCTGACGTTGACCACCTTCGGCCGCAGCAGGCTCTACCGCTGGGACGGCGTCGAGCCGGGGCAGGTGTCGGCGATCCTGCTGGCCCATCAGGATGTGGTCCCGGTCGACGACGAGCAGCGCTGGACGCATCCGCCGTTCGCCGGGGTGGTGGACGAGGAGTTCATCTGGGGCCGCGGCGCGATCGACGACAAGAGCCGTGTGCTCGCCGTCCTCGAAGCCGTCGAGTGGGCGTTGGAGCTGGGCATCCGGCCGCACCACACCGTCTACCTGGCCTTCGGCCACGACGAGGAGGTCTTCGGCGACGGTGGCGCGGTGCAGATGGCTCAGTACCTGCGCGAACGGGACGTGCGCGCCGACTTGCTGCTCGACGAGGGCGGGGTGATCACCGACGGAGTGGCCGACGGGGTCGACCGGCCGGTCGCGAGCATCATGCTCGGCGAGAAGGGCTACGCGACGGTGCGGCTCTCGGTCACCGAGACCGGTGGTCACTCCTCGATGCCGGGCAAGCAGACCGCGGTCGGCAGGCTGGCGCGGGCGGTCGCCCGGGTGCAGGACCATCCGATGCCGCTGCGGCTGACGCCGGTGATCGCCGACATGCTCGCCCGGATGCGGGTGGCGCTGCCCGAACCGCGCCGCACGCTGCTCGAGCTGACCGATCGACGCGGCCTCGCCGCGCTGACCGGACCGCTCGTCACCCGGATCCTGGCGGCGGGACCGACGACCGAGGCCCTGGTCCGCACCACGACGGCGCCCACCGTGATCCGCGGCGGGGTGAAGGCCAATGTGCTCCCGCAGAGCGCGGAGGCGCTGGTGAATTTCCGTATCCTGCCCGGTGATTCGGTGGCCGCGGTGCTCGCGCACTGCACACGGGTGATCCGCGACCTCGGTGTGAGGATCGACCTCACCGGCCCCACCTCGGAGCCGTCCCAGGTGACCGGGCCCGGCCCGGCCTTCGATCTCATCGCCGAGCTGGCCACGGGCGTGGTCGAGGGCATCGTGACCACCACCGGCCTCGTCCCTGGCGCGACCGACTCCCGGCACTACGACGGCTTGGCGGGCACACGCTGCAATTTCGCGCCGATCGTGCTGACCGCGGCCGACCTGGAACGAATCCACGGAACCGACGAGCGGATCTCCCGGCTCAACTACGCTCGGCTGATCGAGTTCAACCGGCGCCTGATCGAGCGGCTCGCCGCGGCGCCCGACCCCACAGGAGAACGGCGATGACGACGGATACGGGCGAGTTCGCCGGCAACGGCGGCCGGATCGCCTGGCGCGCATGGCAACCGGAGTCCACCGCGCGCGGGGTGATCGTGCTCGTACACGGCGTGGCCGAGCACTCCGGTCGCTACGAGCACGTCGGCGAGGTGCTGGCCGGGGAAGGGTTCGCGGTCTACGCGCTCGATCACATCGGGCACGGACTCTCCGAGGGCGCCTCGGCCAACATCGGCTCGATGCAGGCGGCCGCCGACAATGTCGCGACGCTGCTCGAGCTGGCGGGCGCCGCCCATCCCGGCGTGCCCCGGTTCCTGCTCGGCCATTCGATGGGCAGTCTGGTCGTGCTGCATCTGGCCACCCGCGCACCGGTCGACGTGGCGGGCATCGTCGTCTCCGCACCGCCGCTCGACATTCCGCTCGGCAACCCGGTCCAGCGCCTGGCCGCTCCCCTGCTCACCCGGATCGCGCCGAATCTCGGTGTGCTGACCCTGGATTCGTCGACGATCAGCCGCGATCCGGAGGTAGTCCGCGCCTACGATGCCGACCCGCTGGTGTTCCGCGGCAAACTGCCCGCGCGCACCGCGGTCGAGATCCTGCAGCACACGGCGCTGGTGAAGCAGCGCCTCGGCGCGCTCACCCCACCGCTGCTGGTGGTACATGGCACCGGCGATGTGGTGGCCGCGCCGTCGAGCGCCGATGTGCTGGAGACCGGCACCGGTTCACCGGATGTGACCGTGATCCGGTATCCGGGGTTGTTCCACGAGGTGTTCAACGAACCCGAGCGCGATGAGGTGATCGGCGACGTCGCGCAGTGGTTGTCGGCGCACGTCAGCGAAGGCGACGCCGAGTCCTGACACCGGCGCCTCCTCACAGACTCTGCGGGCGGGGCGACCGACGCCGTGCCCGCCCGGTGAGATGCGGGTGGTGGCGCCGCCGGACTCAGAGTGATCCGACGCTTCCGGGGGATGTTCACCGGAAAGTAGACTCGGTCCATGGGAACCACGTCTACCGGCGCCGTCGCCTTCATCCGTGCCAGCTGGCACAGCTCCATCGTCAACCGGGCGCACGAGGGGTTCGTCGCCGAATACGCCGATCTCGGCTTCGACCCAGCGCTCGTCGACGTCTTCGACGTGCCCGGTGCCTTCGAGATCCCACTGCACGCCAAGCGCCTGGCCGCCACCGGACGCTATGACGCGATCGTGGCGGCCGCGCTGGTGGTCGACGGTGGCATCTACCGCCACGACTTCGTCGCCACCGCGGTGATCGACGGCCTGATGCGCGTGCAGCTCGACAGCGATGTGCCGGTCTTCTCGGTGGTGCTCACCCCGCACCACTTCCACGAACACAGCGAGCACGTGGACTACTACACCAACCACTTCGTGACCAAGGGAGCCGAGGCCGCCCGCGCGGTGGCGAACACCCTCAGCTCCCTGCGGTCACTGCCCGCGGCGACCTGACCTACTCGAACTTCTTCAGGCAGGCCTGCTCGCCTTCGAGGACACCGGTGCGGAACGCCTCGAGGCGCTGATACCCGCTCGGCACGACCTTGCCGTTGACGTCGGCGGCCGCGAGACCGTCGGCGAGCAGGCCCGAGACCGCCTCGTCGAGGTCGCCCGCCGACAGGCGCGGATCGCTGCCGGGCTCACTGAGTTTCGTGGTGAGCACGCCCGACAGGCAGGCGGTGCGCAAACCAGCGGTTTCCGCGCCGGTGAGCGGCAGCTCGCGGTCCTGCTGCACGGCGAGGGCATAGCGGGAGACGAACACCACCGCGGCGTCGTAGTCACCGGTCACGATCGCCGAGAGCGGTTCCTCCTCGCTTCGCGTCTCCTCGCCCGCGCGCTCGGCCATGGCGGGCAGGTCGGTGTCGATGGTGTTGCTGCCGGGGCAGTAGGACACCAGCTCGGTCGTGGTGATCGCGGCGCAGTCGCGGGTCAGCCCGGTGTAAACGAACTTCGGCGCGTTCTTCACCGGCATCGACTTGGCCAGCTGCTCGGCCAGTGAGCTGAGGTTCTCCTCGTTCACCGGGAGTTGCTCGTCGCGCTCGCCGTCCTCGAAGGTGATCGGCAGCCCGGCGCGACGCTGAGCGATCTCGTCTTCGTCGATGTCCTTGCAGGACTTGGCGCCCTGGGTGTAGCCCATCTGCACCGCGGTGACCCGTTCGAAGGCCGAACCGTGCACGGCGTGGGGATCATTGGGGTCGCGGTCGCGCACCGCGACGGCCGCACCGAGCACACCGTTGAGGCCGTCGGTGGTGTTGAGCGTGAAGTGCTGGGCATTGCCCTCGGCCACATGACGCAGGAAGACACCGGCCAGACAGTCGGCCTGCTGTTCCTTCACCAGGGCGTCGGTGGTGAAGCCGCGCAGCAGGTCGGCCTGGGACTGGATGGCGTGACCGTACTCGTGGGCCAGCACCATCACCACCGACATCTCCTTGTACTTGTCCACCAGCAACGGCAGCAGCACCGAGCGGTCCCAGCCGATGGTGTGGTCGAGCGGGCAGTACGCGGCGTTGACCAGCTGATAGGTGCTGCTGAGGCAGAACTTCACCGATTCCGACTCCGGGGCCGTCGCCGACCAGGAGATGTACTTCGAGGCGGGCTTGAAGTTGCCGCGGAAAGTCTGGGAATACTCGGTCCGCCAATACTCTTCGATATCGGCGATGGCGTTGAGCGCGAGTGTGTCGATCGGTCCGCTGTCACCGTTGTCGGCCTGCTTGTCGGTGTCGGGGACACCGGGACGCGGCCCGCTGGGGCTGGTGCTCGACGCGGCACCGGCCACCTCCCAGGGATCGTCGAGCACCGGTACCGCCTGGTCGCTGGCGACCGTCGTTGCCGTACAGCCGGATACGAGCATGCCGGCACTGGCCAGTGCCGCGGCCACGGCCAGGCCGAACCGATTTCTCCTCATGGTGTCTTCCTCCCCGAGAATGCCGCGGCCACCGAGCGGTCCGCGGTCGAGCGCTCACATGGTAGTAGCAGCGGCCGCGCCGACGTCAACGGTCGAGTCGGACAGTGGCCAGCACGGCGCGATGGTCGGTGCCGGGCAGAGTGAGTGTGCGCACCGACTGGGCGACACCGCCGGCGAGCAGGATGTGGTCGATCCCGATGACCGGCCCCCACCGGCGATCCGCGGGATAGGTGAGCAGGACACCGTCACCGGTCTGCTCGGCCGCGGCCGCGAACGGGCCGTCGAGCAGTGCGCGATAGGCCGAATGATCACGGGTGGCATTGAAGTCCGCGCCGACAACGGCGGGAACCGGTGCGGTGGCGAGGATCTCGTCGACCCGGCGCATCTCCGCCGACCAGGCCGGGAAGTCGGCCGTGGGCGGGACCGGGTGGAAGGCGTGGACCGCGATCGGGCCGCGCTGCGGATGTGCCAGCGTGGCGGACAGGTTGTGCAGGATGAAGCCGTCGTATTTCACGGTGTCGCGCAACGGGTATCGGCTGTAGATGCCGGTGCCGCCGCCGCCCGCATGGGTGGGTTCGGTGTAGAAGTGCGGCAGCACGTCCTCCAGGCCCGCGGTGCGCAGTTTCACGACGGCGTCGAAGGTCAGTTCGTTGAGGGTGAGCACGTCGACGGCATTGTCACGGACCGTCGCGACCACCGCCGCCGGATCGGCCGCACCGAAATACAGATTCGACTGCAGCACCACCAGTTCCGGACCGTCGCCGGCGCGGCTGTCCGGGATGTAGGGCGGAATCAGCGTCCACCCCACGCCGACGACGACCACCGCGGCGGCCGCCGCACTGCGCCATCCGCGTGCCGCCAACACCAGGATCAGCCCGACGATCGCCCCCAGCATCAACCAGGTCGCCCCCGAGGCCAGCAGCACCAAGCCCTGCCGCTGCCAGTTCCCCACGTGCAGCACGATCCCGGTCACCGCCGCCGCCAGTGCGCCCCACCCCAGACCGAGCAGTACCCGGTCCACCCATCTACGCATCATCGGGCCAGCCTAATACTCCAGCCGCACTGTGTGATTTTGCTGGGTAGCATCGGCTTTCGTGCTGGTTGATGAGGATCTGGCTGCGTGGACGGCTGGTTTGGACGAGTTGTTCGCGCGGGTGGCGGGGCGGTTCCTGCGGGCGGAGCCGCGGTTGAGGGCGCGGGCGTATGTGCGGGGACTGCTGGCGCCGTTGGCGGGGAAGAACGGGTGGACGCTGGCCGAGGTCGCCGGTGACGTAACTCCTGACGGGATGCAGAGGCTGCTGAACAGGGCGTCTTGGGGCGCCGATGGCGTGCGTGATGACGTGCGGGCGTATGCGGTCGAGCATCTGGGCGACGCCGACGGGGTGCTGGTGGTCGACGAGACCGGGTTCCTCAAGAAGGGCGTGAAATCGGCTGGGGTGCAACGGCAATACTCAGGGACTGCCGGGCGGATCGAGAACTGTCAACTCGGCGTGTTCTGCGCTTACACGACCGTCAAGGGCCGCACTCTGATCGATCGGGAGTTGTATCTGCCCAAGTCGTGGACCACCGATCGGGTCCGGTGCGCAGCGGCTGCAGTGCCCGAAGATGTCAAGTTTGCTACGAAACAGGTGCTGGCGCAACGGATGCTGGGTCGTGCGCTCGATGCCGGCGTGCCTGCTCGGTGGGTCACCGCCGATGAAGCCTACGGTGGTGATTCGAAGTTCCGGCGCTGGCTCGAGCAGCGCCGGATCGGGTACGTGGTGGCCGTGGCCAGCAGCGCGCCGATTGTGACCGTCGGGGGCGACTCGCGTGCAGACCGGCTCGTCGCGGACGCGCCGCAGCAGGCGTGGAAGCGTCTGAGCTGCGGAGAAGGAGCGAAAGGGCCTCGGTTGTTCGACTGGGCCGTCGCCACGCTGCCCACCCTCAGCGAGGCCGGCCCGGGGTGGCGGCGCTGGCTGCTGGCCCGGCGGTCGCTGACCCACAACGCCAAGGGTGAACTCGAGATCGCCCACTACCTGTGCGGCGCCCCGATCGGCACCGCCGACACCGATCTGATCCGGGTCGCGGGTGCTCGCTGGTCGGTCGAGGACTGCTTCCAGACCGCGAAAACCGAGGTCGGGCTCGACCAATATCAGGTCCGCCGCTACGACGCTTGGTATCGGCACGTCACCCTGGCGATGCTGGCCCACACCTACCTCGCAGTGACAGCAGCAGTTTCCCCAAAAGCATTGGCAGCGGCCTCATTCCACTCACATTCGGTGAGATCAAGCGTCTCCTGGCACACCTGATCACCCCGACTCCCGACCTATCGAGGGTGCACCGCTGGTCGATCTGGCGGCGAAGACATCAACACCGCGCCAAGCAAGCCCACTACCAGCGAAGACGGGCTATGCATCACAAAGTGCGGCTGGAGTACTAACACGGCAGTTGTATTTCGTTGTGCTGCACCAGGGCTGGCGGTGCGGTAGGTTGCCCGTTCGTGTTGGATGATGTTGTGGCCGAGGATGTTTCGGTGTGGCGGGTGGCGTTCGACGAGGTGTTCGCTGGGATCGCGGGGATGTTCGGTCGGGTGGAGTCGCGGCGGTGGGCGCGGTCGTACCTGACAGGGTTGCTGGCGCCGGTGGAACGCAAGAACTCCTGGCAGCTCTCCGATGCCGCGGGTGTGGTGGGGCCGGACGGGCTGCAGCATTTCCTGAACCGGTCGCGGTGGGATGCCGATGAACTGCGCGACAGGCTGCGCTCGTATGTGACGACCGCGTTGGCTTGCCCGGATGGTGTGCTGGTGGTCGACGAGACCGGGTTTCTGAAGAAGGGTGTCAAGTCCGTGGGTGTGCAGCGGCAGTACTCCGGCACCGCCGGACGTGTGGAGAACTGCCAGCTCGGGGTGTTCCTCGCCTACGCTGCCGGTGCGGGGCGAGCATTGATCGACCGAGAGCTGTATCTGCCGGAATCGTGGACCGGCGACGCGGACCGATGCACCGAGGCAGGGATCCCCGACCCACGTCGTGAACAGGGGGTCGTGACCAAACCCCGGTTGGCCGAAGCGATGATCGCCCGCACCGTCGAGGCGGGCGTGACCGCCGGCTGGGTCGCCGCCGATTCCGCCTACGGGCGCGACGGAAAGTTTCGCTCGTTCTGCGAGGCTCGCCGGCTGTCCTACGTGCTGGAAGTGCCGGTCCGTCAGACCGTGAACGACCTCGACGGCCGTCGCCGTGTGGACACCCTTGTCGGTCGCGCGCCCGCCGATGCCTGGCATCGCGTATCGGCCGGTCTCGGTGAGCGAGGCGAACGCGTCTACGACTGGGCGTGGGCCACGCTACCGTCCTTCGGCGACGTCCCGGCCGGGTTCTCCCGCACCCTGCTGGCCCGCCGCAGCCTCGACGACCCCACCGACATCGCCTACTACCTGTGCTTTCACCCCGCCACCGTTACCCGCGAGCAGATCATCGCCGTCGCCGGCTCCCGGTGGGCGGTCGAGGAATGTTTCCAGGCCGCCAAGGACCAATGCGGCCTCGACCACTACCAAGTCCGCAAATGGACTCCCTGGTACCGGCACATCACCCTGGCCATGCTCGCCCACGCCTTCCTCGCCGTCACCGCCGCTACCGACCCAAAAGCCCACGCGGGCTGGGTCGAATCACAGTCGCCGACGTCCGCCGTCTCCTGGCGATAGTCCTGCACCCCGCCCGCACTCTCACCCACGCCCTGGCCACCTGCCGATGGCGGCGCCGCCACCAGAACTACGCCCGCCAACTCCGACATCAACGAAACCGATTATGAAGCAACGAAATACAACTGTCGTGCTAATGGTCGGTCACGTGGTGTGCGGTCAGATCGTTGGGCGACAGTCGATCCACGGCATGGCTTCTTCGAGCTGTGCCGCCAAGCGCACCAGCATCGCTTCACCGCCCAATTGCGCGGTGAACTGCACACCCATCGGAATGCCGTCGGCGGTCCAGTGCAGTGGCAACGACAGGGCCGGGCGGCCTGTCACGTTGGCCAACTGCGTGTAGGGAATCCAGCTCAGGCTGCTGTGGATGATCTGATCGGTCAGCGTCGAATGACGTAAGAGACCCGCGGTGCCTGTTTTGAGCAGTACCTCCGCGGCCAGCCGCAGCCGCCGTGGTGTGTCGAGCGAGCCGATTCGCGGTGGAAGGTCCGCGAGCGTGGGGGTCAGCAGCAGGTCGTAGCGCTCGAAGTAGCTCGACAGGCGCCGAGCGTGTTCATGGCGACGCATGACCGCGTCGACGTACTCGACGCTGCCGAAAGCCCTTCCCAGCGCGGCCATCAGTCGGGTATCGAACTCGAAACCTTCGTCACCGCAACCGGATCGGCGCTTGGCGGCATCGACTTCCCAGGCCAAGTAGGTGAACCATGTCAACAGGAAGTCCTGCGCCAGCGCCTCGTCGTCGAACGGTGGTTTGTCGAGGATCTCGACGGTGTGATGTAGGTCGGTGAGCGCCTCGGCGGCGGCATCGACAGCCGCCAGGGCTTCTGGATGGGGCGAGGAGTTGATGGCCGAAGACGTGCAGATACCGATCCGCAGTCGGCCTGGGTCTCCCCCGACCTGGGAGAGGAACGTTTCTGCCGGAACGGCGGGGATGTAGGGCCCGCTGTGTTCGCCCCCCTTGAGGACATCGAGCATGGCGGCCGTATCGCGCACCGAACGCGACACCACACCTTGGACCACGGCACCGTGCATGGCTTCGCCGACGGCGGGACCCATCGGAACCAGTCCCCGCCCCGGCTTGAGGCCGACGAGGCCGCAGCAGGCGGCCGGGATCCGGATGGATCCTCCGCCGTCGTTGGCTCCGGCCACCGCGACGATTCCGGCGGCCACTGCCGCGGCCGATCCCCCGGACGAACCGCCAGGAGCTCGATCGAGGCTCCACGGATTGCGGGCGGGGCCGAACAGTTCGGGCTCGGTGACGCCTTTGGCGCCGAACTCGGGAGTATTGGTCTTACCGAGGACGACCAGGCCGGCGTCGATCCATCGCCGCACCACCGTCGAATGCTCTTCGGCCAGTAACCGCGCCAACGAGCGAGACCCATTGCTGCTCGGCAGACCGGCGTAGTCCTGGCCGAGGTCCTTGATCAGGAACGGGACGCCTGCGAAGGGGCCGACCAAGTCCTCGGTGACGCGGCGATCGGCCTCGGCATCCATGAATCGAACGATCGCGTTGATCCTGCTGTTCACTGAATCGGCCTGTCGCCGAGCGACTTCGAGTAGTTCGCTGGGCGTCACGTCACCGGCTCGGACGAGTTGGGCAAGCCCCAGCGCGTCGAAGCTCCGATACTCATCGGTCCGCATACCGCGAGAGCATAGCCGTACCAAGCGGTTAGTCAAACCGATTGGTACGGGATCGGCGCGCACATCGTCGCGCGCCGGGATCGGGCCTCCGACGGGTCAGCTCCCGTGGGGGCTATGCATCATCGCGATCGCCGCATCGAACGCGGCATCGACACGCGCGCGATCTCCGGTCAGCAACAAGTCGAGCTGCAATCCACGGATGTGCCCCAGGACGAGAGTGGCGAGGGTGCGCGCTTCGTCGGCAGGCCAACCGTCGGCACACAGGCGTTCCTCGATCGGTGTCAACCAGTCATCGACGATCGAAGGCGCCAGCGCCTGCGCGTCGGCGGGCCTTCGCGCCGCGCGACCCACCAGCTGGAACAACAGGATGAACTGCCGCTGTTCCCTGGGCTCACACAACCTCGTCCACACCATGCGCACCAGTTCCGCCGACGAGCTCGCGGTGCTGAACTGCTCGTCCTGCTGCCACGACCGAACGAAGTCGCCGCGAATCTTGTCCCCCACGCACAGCAGAAGCTCGTCCTTGGACTTGAAGTGACGCAGCAGCGTCGCGTGCGATACCCCGAGCGCGGTAGCGACCGGCCGCAGCGACACCCCGTCGATGCCATGATCGAGCACGTACTCCGTGGCCGCGGCCAGCAATTCGGGTCGACGATGCCGATAACGCAGGGTGCGCCCGTCCACTCGGTCATCAGTCATCGCTGTCGATCGTAGAGCGCGCCGGGATCGACGTGCCGGGCAGAGGCGGACTCACTGCCGCGCAACCATGCTTTGCCACCTGAGACCGCGGTCAGCTCTCTTGCAGCGACTGCTCCACAGCCTGGGTCAGCAGGCTGAGGTGGTCGCGTTCGACCGTGTCGAAATCTTGTCGTCGACAGATCTGTTCGATGCGGGCGAGTTGGTCGCCGATTGCTTGTCGATCCACCGGGCTTCGGGTAACCGACGAGAGCGCCTTCAGCATCGACAACAAGCTGCCGAGTACCGCTGGGTCGTGCGCACCATAACGTCTGGGTTGGGCGCAGACGAGGTCGAGCAGCTCCGGAAAATCAGGGCGGGCCACATGCAGGCGGGCAGTGCCGTCGCTGTCGTAGCGGGTTTCCGGACCGAGGCGGTATCGAGTGAGTTCACAAAGAACCACGGTCGCCGAGTTGATCGCGTGAATCGCGGTGGAAGGGTCGTTGATGCCCGGTGACAACGCTCGAATGACCACGTCGGTCAACTGCCGCAACCCGTAGCCGATATCTTGCGCAGCCGTGCGTTCGGCACCGCAATTCAGCGCGCGAGAGACCTTGTCGCCGAGTTGATCGATCGCCTCCGAGGAAAGGGCCACGGCCTCCGCCGGCCAACAGTAGGCCACCACGGTACGGGCAACCACCGGGTCGCCGACCCGGCAGCGGATCGACAACACCGCGTCCGCTTCGACCGCAGCAGCGAGGAGCACTTCTTCGTCGACTTCGACGAGATAGCCCGACGAACATGCCTCGATTCCCGTTCGCTGCGGCGGCATTGCCAGGGGGTCTACGGGTTGATCGGCGGTCTCGGCCCGTTCCAGCAGGTGGTGGGCGCTGCCGATCGATTCGGACGCGACCTGGTCGAGCATTGTCTCTATTCGAATCTGACGCACCAGGTGACCGAGAAACACCACCAAACCCAACACGCTACCCATAGCGAGCACATACGCCACCGTCACCGAGATCTGCGGAACGAATTCGACACCGTCGAGGCGGCCGCTGCGCACTCTGCGCAGGACCGTCAGCGAGTAAGCGAACGTCGCCAAGAACAACGTGAGGGTGCGTTGAACAAACCGGTCGGAGGAGAACGACCGCAGCAGTCTGGGTGAATACTGACTGCTCGCCAACTGCATCGTGACCAGCGTCAGCGAGAAAGTCAGTGAGGTCACGGTGATCAGCGAGGTGGCGATGGTGCCGAGTACTTCACGCGCGGCGTCGGCCCCGCCCCCGAACAAGTGCTCGGTGACGGACTCGGGAAGGTGACCATTCAGCCGAGAATCGAGTGCGGGCAGGAATATGCCGGCGAGGATCGCTACGAGAACTCCCGCCAAGGGCACCGGCCACAGCCGAGCCCGCATTGCGTCGACGATGGCTCCTCGGCGACGCTTCACCGTCGCGGCGGCTCCGGGGCCGCGATGAGTTCCTTCGCTGCTCACACTCGTGCTCCTATCCACTTCACGGCGATATCGGCCGAGCTCACGCGGCACGACCGGGACGGGCGAGCCATTCCGAGCCAGTGCCGGTACCTGCGATACGAACGCCGAGGGCGTCTACCAGCGGCTGCTCAACTCTATCGAGCGGTGGGGCCCGAGGCCGGCAGTGAATCAACCGATTCGGAATCAACCGATTCGCCGGTAGCAGGGCACTCTGCGCGCACGAAAGGGATCTGACGGATCGAAAACCGTCCGGGTGGCTAAGAGCTCCTAACATGTTCGATTGCTGAGTCGTCGCCAGCAGATCAGCACAGCGGCGAGGTCGAGGTATCCCTGATGGATGTCGGTACGGCGTTCCCAGCGGATGGCCAACCCCGGTATTGGTGCAGCAACGCCAGTGTTTGCTCGACGATCCAGCGGCCGGTGGTCACCTTGTCGCGGGTTCCGCTGCGTGGGATGTAGACGGTGATTCGTCGTTGCTCGAGTTCGTCGTAGACGCGGGGGTAGTCGTAGCTCTTGTCCGCGATCAGGGTCGTGATCTTCTCGCGTGGTCGGCCGGGGCGTCCTCGTAGCGGCCTCACACGATCGAGCAGTTTGGGCAGCACAAGGTGGTCGTTGACGTTGGCCGCTGACTGCACGATGGCTAGAGGAAGGCCGTTACCGCAGGTCAGGATGTGGTGCTTGGCTCCGATTCTACGGCGGTCGACCGGGCTGGGACCGGTATCGGCACCCCTTTTGTGGCCCGCACGTGCGAGCCGTCGGGAATGACGCGGTCGAAATCGATCAAGCCCGCGCGGTGGCAGTGGGCGAGCATCGTGGTGTGCATGGCCTCGAACACCCCGGCTGCCTGCCAGTCCCGGAGACGCCGCCAGCAGGTCATGCCGGACCCGAAACCCAGTTCTTGGGGCAGTCTTCCCACCCGATGCCGGTGATCAACACGAACAGAATCCCTTGCAGGACAAGCCGATCATTCATCCATGCTGGTCCCGGTGTTCCCGCCGCCTTGACCGGCAGTAGCGGTTCGATCACTGCCCACAGCTGGTCGTCCACGATCCACGGCGCTGCCACGACGAAAAATCCTGCACTACAAGCAAACTCGTCGCTACCCGACAGAACCTGTTAGGAGCTCTAATACTGCAACTGCACTCGCGTAGTTCTGTGCTGGTAGACCTGTCTGATGGTGTTGGATCATGCTGTGGCCGAACTAGATTCGTTGATGAACAGGATCGAGGGCCGGTTCACTCGGACTGAGCCGCGGGGGCGGGCGGGTGAGTATGTGTCGGGGCTGGTAGCAGGTCTGAACGTAAGAACGGGTGGACTCTGGCCGAACGCGCTGGTGAGAGAGTTCCGGATGGGATGCAGCGGCTGCTGCGCGCTACGGACTGGGACGTCGAAGGGGTGCGTGACGATGTGCGCGATTTTGTCGTCGAGCACCTCGGTGACCACGCCGGGGTGCTGGCCGGTGACGAGACCGGTTTCCTGAAGAAGGGCATCAAATCTGCTGGCGTGCAACGTCAGACTCCGGGACTGCCGGACGCACGGAGAACTGCCAGATCGGTGTGTTCTTGGCCTACGCCTCCCGGCACGGGCACGCTCTGATCGACCGGGAGCTCTATATCCCCGAGTCGTGGACATCGGATCGGGCCGCTGCCGCGACGCCGGTATCCCCGACTCCGCGGAGTTCGCGACCAAGCCCCGACAGATGATCGCCATGCTCGAACGCGCGCTCGCGGCGAAGGTCCCCTTCGCGTGGTTCACCGCCGATGAGGCCTACGGCCAAGTCGGCTACCTGCGGGATTGGTGCGAGGACCGCGACGTGTCCTACGTGCTGGCCACCCGTTGCGACCAGCAGGTGAGCACTCGCGCCGACCGCGTAGCCTGCGCTGATGACCTCGTAGCCGAATTCGGTGACCGCACCTGGCAACGGCTCTCGGTCGGTGCTGGCGCACACGGACCCCGCGAATACGACTGGGCACGCCGCCAGATCGAGGTCACCTGGGCCACCGGGCGCGGGCACTGGCTGCTGGCCCGGCGCAGTATCAGTAACCCGACCGAGATCGCCTACTACCTCTGCTACGGTCCGGCCTCGTCGCGGCTGGTCGATCTGGCCTGGACCGCCTGGTCGCGTTGGCATGTCGAAGAAGCGTTTCAGCAGGCCAAAGGCGAAGCCGGACTCGACCACTACCAGGTACGCAAATGGCGGGCCTGGCATGCCCACATCACTTTGTCCATGCTCGCCCTGGCGTGGCTCGCAGCCATGAAAACCATTGCTACAAAAGGGGACTCGCCGACGATGAAGACGGCATGATCGCTCTCACGTTACCCGAGATCCGCCGCCTGCTCGTCGCATTCGTGCTCACCCCACTCAATCGGGCTGACCATATCTGGGTCTGGTCACGCTGGCGACGACGCCGACAACACCAAGCTCGGCTCTCGCACTACCGACTACGCGGCCGCCCACTCACCTGAGTGCAGTTGCAGTACTAAGTCGCCCCACTTTCGGCCGGCTTGTGGCGGAGCTGAAGATTCTCTGTGGACTACCCTGACCCCAGGAGGTGGCCGATGTACATCGAGGAGTTCACCGCGGCGGGCCCGCTCACCGAGCACGCGGTCGACGAGCTGACCCTCCTCGCGACCCGCTACACCTCCACCATCACCCTCACCGTCGCCACCCGGACCGTCCAGCTCCCGGTCCTGTCCACCTGCTGGACCGAACTCCCCATCACCACCGGCACCCCGATCACCGTCGAAGCCGCCCACGGCTACTGTCCCGCCGACCGCGAGGACAGCACCGCTCTGCGCGACTTCGTCACCACTTTCCAGCGCGCGACCGCGCCTACCGAATCCCGGTGAGCGGCGCCGGGTGGCCACCTGCCCCATGACCGTCCGCGCGAAGAGCCGTACGCCGCCTGGCTACAGCGGCAGTCCTTCCTCGATCCAGTTGTAGGCCTGGATCTTTCGGGAGGCCGGGTCGTTGACGACTTGATTGATGAGGTCGTTGACCTGGTCGGGCGAGAGGGGGTAGCCGTAGTGTTCGGCGGCGCCCGCGGAGGCCCAGAGGGAGGCGAAGAGGCCGGGGCCGCCGAGGAGGTAGGTGAGGGCGGTGCCGACCTCGTCGACCGTTTCGATGACACCGTGGACCAGGGCGATCGCGATGTCCTCGTCGCCGGGGGCGGCGCCGGGGGCGAGGGCGCCGGAGTCGACCGCGCGCTGGGCCAGCCACTCGTAGGGGATCAGCGGGGCAGCGCCGATCACATCGCCCAGGTAGTAGCGCCATTCGCCGGGATTGCCCTGATCGAAGGCGTGGATGTAGAAGGTGCGGGTCAGCGCCCACAGGGCGACGTAGCGCAGGGCGACCTGCTCGGGCTCCAGATTCGCGTCGGGGCCGCTGGCCCGGTCGTGCTCGAGCTGGTTCCAGGCGTAGTGGAACCAGACCTGCTCGGAGTTGCCGACCCAGGTGGCGGGCAGGCGCTCGGCCAGGGCCGCCACATCGGCGGCCGGGCCGTCGGGGCCGGTGGCGCCGGAGGCCTCGGCGCGCAGGTTGCCGACATAGCCCCGCAGGGCGTCGACGGAGGTGAACACCGCGTAGCCGAGCTGGGCGAAGCGGGTGAGGTCGGCATTGGCCGGTTCCAGCACGAGTACCACCGGCATCCCGACACCCGGCTGTAGCCCCTCAGGCCAGAACGCCTCGGCCACAGCGAGTTCGCGACCGGTGACCGGGTCGGAGACCTCACTGTCGAGCAGCGGGAAGCCGAAGCCGTCGGCGATGAGGTCGTCGACGAGCGCGTTGACCTGATCGACGGCGGGATCCCCGAGCGTCGCCCCGGCCACGCCGACCGTCAGCAGCGTCGGCCGATGCAGGGTGCCGGTGCGCAGCTGTTCGAGGAACGAGTCGGCCGCCGCGGCGAGCAGCTTGCGCCGCGCCCGCAGGAACTCACGGTAGTTCTCCACCCGCCACAGCGCCGGATCGGTCGGAATCCATTGCGAGGCGAGCACACCGGGGTTGCGCTGCTCCACTTCGGCGAAGTAGTCGCCCGGCTCGCGGTCACCCAGCTCGGCCTCCGAACCGGGGCTCAGGAAGCAGAAGTTGGCGATCGCGTTGATCTCGTTGCGCTCGTAACCCGCCTCACGCAGCAGGGTTTTCGGGAACAGGTAGTGCACCTGCACCGGTGTGCGCTCGCTGAACTGCTCGATCCCCAACTCGGAACCGGTGCCCAGATCGCGCGAACCATCCACGCGGGCAAGCAGATACAGCAGCGGATAGAAGCGTGAGCCGCGGGTGGCACCGCCGAAATCATCGGCGCAGATGTCGAGCGAACCGCCGCGCAGCCGTTCCAGCGAAGCGATGAGACCGTCGATGCCGCCGCGCTCGAGGGTGTCGTAGTCCTGCTGCAGGAAGGTTTCGGTGGAGCCACTGAACCGCCCCCACAGCGCCGAGTGCACGTACCAGTACAGCACCCGATCGCGATGCAGGTCGTTGTCGAAGCGGCCGCCGTTGAGGAACAGCAACCGGGTGATCACCGGAATGGCGTAGCGCCCCATCAGGACTCGGTCGTGATCGAGCCCGAGCCTGCCCGCGACGGTGTCGAGGAAGGTGTCGACCTGCGTCGCGGTCGCGGTGAGCGCCTGCTCGAACTCGACCGGGTCCAGATCGCCGAGCGCGTCGAAGTGCGAGCGCCCGTTGCCGACCGCGATGACATTGCGCAGCAGCCAATCCAGGGTGAAGGTGTAGCCGTCCTTGTCCCAGCGGATCAGGTGGTCGCGCAGGTTGCCGCGGGCCTGCGGCCACTGCGCGCACAGCGTGGCAAGCGCCAGATCGCCCTTGGACAGCTTGGTGCCGCCGGAGTTGACCCGGTTGAAGATGTCGACCACCTCGTCGACGGTGCGATCGGACCCGGTGATGGTCTCGACATTGAACTCGCGGTGGGTGATCTCGCGCAGCTTGTTGAGCCGGTCGAGATAGACGGCGAGGGTCTCCGGCGCCACGTCGGTGAACCGGGCCAGGTAGTGCATCGGCCCCAGCGCGAACAGTTCGGTGACATCGATCCAGGCCGGATTGGTGTCGCGCCCCGGCACCTGGAACTCGAAAACCTCACGCTCGACATCGAAATGAAGACCGGTGAACGCGATCGCGTCGCCCTCGAAGAACGACGGCGCGGTCCCGCGCACGATCCCGTAGAGGGTGGTGATGCGCTGCTGGCCGTCGAGCAGCAGCTGCCGCAGGCCCGACCCACCGGGGGCACCGCGCACCGCGATCTCCTCGGACCCGGTCTCCCACACCAGCAACCCACCGACCGGGTACCCGAGGTACAGCGACCGCATGAGTCCACGCACCTGGTCCCGATTCCACACGTAGCCGCGCTGGAATTCGGGCAGCAGCACAGCACCGGAGTCGATCTGGTCGAGCAGGGTGGACAGACGTGTCACGGCAGCCTTTCGATCGCGATCCGGTGGCGGCGAACCGCCCCATCGTTGCACGGATCGTACCGACACACACCGACGCGGCAGCGCCCGAACAGGACTGGCAGGTCGCCGCCGAACTACCCGGTGCCCGCCACCGCGGCCCGGAACTCCGCCGAGGCGTAGAACGGGGCCAGCCTGCGCCGCACCACGGCGTCGAGATAACCACGCTCGTCGAGCTTTCCGAGCACCGAGGGGCCGAAGCGCAGGGCCTCCTCGATCAGGTCCTCGCGCCCGATGCCCAGCTCGGCGAGCAACTCGGTGAGCGGGGTGTCGCCGTACTTGTCGAAGACGTGGTCGATGCCCTCGTCGAGCAGGGCGTGGAAGTAGTCGGTGTCGCGGAAGGTGCGCCAGAACTCGAAGGTGAGCACGACCGCGTCTTCCACGTCCTCGGCCGAGACCAGATCGCGGAACGAACCGATCGAGTCGCCGGTGTGCTTGCGCCAGGTCTCGCGGGCGGTGTCGAGCAGTACGTCGTCGGCGTCGGCGCGGTTGCCGCGCAACACGAATCGCGCGCCGGTGCGGGTGATCCTGCCGACGCCGTCCTCGATCGCGGGCATCGCCGGCTCGGCCAGCCGAGCCAGCGCGCCGCGCAGGGTCCGCGCCAGCCCACCGCCGTCGGCGTGACGACCGTCGTCGACCGCGGTGACGACCGCGCGCTGAACCGCTTCGACACAGGCGTCGACGGTGACCGGACTGCTGAGCACCAACCGCACCAACCGGTGCGTGACCCCCATGTCGGCCACGGCGGCGGCCAATTCGTCGAAGCGACGGCTGTCGACGACCTCGCCGACCGGGATCTCGTCGTTGGCGCGATGGTGGTAGAGCCGGGCGGCGACCTCACCGACGAGTTCGGGGATCGCGCCCTCCACGGGGATCTGCACCGCGTACTTGTGCGCGACCGCCTTGATCTGCTCCCGCGTCACCGACTCGGCCAGAGTCAGTTCCTCGGCTTCGTCGAGCAGGCCGTCCACCTCCTCGACGACGAGCTCGAGGAATCCCGGCGGCTCCAGCAGCTGCGCCTTGGTGAACGCCACGTGCGCGTCGAGCACCCGCAGCGCCAGGTCGACATGACCGGAGTCCCCCTCGTTCGTCTCACCCATACCGCCCAGATTGGCACACCTGGCGAAGGTAGGTGGCGCGGGCGCTCGAACCCGCGTCCGAAGGGCGCGACACGCCCGGGCTCGAACCGCATTAGCCGCCCACAACGTGGTCTTATAGGTCTGATTGCGCAGTTTGCCGACGAGTATGGCATACTGGGTTGCTGAGACTGGGCTGATCGCAAGTGATCGCCGTGGCTCACCTACGGAAAAGACTTTTAAACACATGACTCAAGGCACTGTTAAGTGGTTCAACGGCGAAAAGGGCTTCGGCTTCATCGCCCAAGACGGAGGCGGCCCCGACGTCTTCGTGCATTACTCCGCCATCGGCGGCTCGGGCTTCAAGTCTCTCGAAGAGGGACAGCGGGTGGAGTTCGAGGTCGGCCAGGGCCAGAAGGGCCCTCAGGCTCAGGACGTCCGCGCCATCTGATCTCGGCGCAACTGTAGAAAGGCCCCGTACCACTGGTACGGGGCCTTTTTCACGTCCGCATGCGGTGAGCGGACGGTAACCCAGTCTTGTCCGGACGTCACCGCACCGAAACAACCGAGCCCTAGATTCTTGGATACGAGTTTGGATCCAAACTTGGATGCAGACTTCGCCGTCCTTCCCGCTAGGAGCTCGTATGGTCCCGCCCACCGCACCAGGAATCCATCTCGGCAACCTCACGAAGAAGTTCACGGTCGGTCGCCAGGAGGTCACCGCCATCGATGGCGTCGACATCCACTCCGACGAAGGCGAGTTCATCACCCTGCTCGGACCGTCCGGGTGCGGCAAGAGCACCATCCTGCGGATCCTGGCCGGACTGGAGACCCAGACCACGGGCACCGCGCTCGTCCACGGCGAGACCCCGCTGGACATGCGCCGCCACCATCACCTGGGGATCGCCTTCCAGGACGCCGCGCTGCTGCCCTGGCGGTCGGTGCGCACGAACATCCGGCTGCCACTGGAGGTGTCGGGGCAGCGTGGTGACGAGGGCGCGATCCGGGAGCTGATCGACCTCGTCGGGCTGACCGGATTCGAGAATGCCCGGCCCGCACAGCTTTCCGGCGGGATGCGCCAGCGGGTCGCGATCGCTCGCGCGCTGGTGGTCAAGCCACAGGTGCTGTTGCTCGACGAACCGTTCGGCGCGCTCGACGACATGACCCGCCAGAACCTCAATGTCGAACTGCTGCGCATCTGGACCGAACGCCCGGCCACCACCCTCATGGTCACCCACGGGATCGGCGAAGCGGTGTTCCTCTCGGACAAGGTCGTCGTGATGAGCGCGCGGCCCGGTCGCGTCCAGAAGGTCGTCGACATCGACCTGCCCCGGCCGCGCACGCCCGCGATGATGCGCACCGCCGCATTCCACGAATACGTCGACCTGCTGTCGTCCACCCTGTTCGGCACCGAGGCCGCGGCCGAGCTGGAGCCCGCGCGATGAGCGGCAGGCGGTATCTGGGCCTCGGTGGCACCGCGATCGTGCTCGTGGCCTGGCAGCTCGTCGGGATGACCGGAGTACTCGGGCCCGCCATCGCGGCGCCGGTGCAGATCGCCGGTGGCCTGCTGGCCGACGGAGCCGCGTTCTACGGCACCCATCTACCGGTCACCCTCACCTCGGCAGCCGTCGGGTACTTCTGGGGCAATGTCGCCGCCGTCGCGTGCGCGGCGCTGGTGATGACCGTGCCCGCGCTGGAGAAGCTCGTGCTGCAGATCGGGATCGCCTCGGCGTGCATCCCGCTGATCGCGATCGCGCCGATTCTCGCTGCCTGCTTCAACGGTCCCGCGACCTCGGCGATCATGGCCGCGGTGTCGGTGTTCTTCGCCTCGCTCGTCGGCACGGTCAACGGGCTGCGCCGCGCGGACCCGGCCGGCGAGGATCTGGTCCGGGCCTACGGCGGTGGTCGCGTGCTCGTCCTGCGCAAGGTGCAGTTCCTCGCGGCACTGCCCTACATCCTGACCGCACTCAAGATCGCGGTGCCCGCCGCCGTGCTCGGCACCGTGATCGGCGAGTTCATGGGTCAGGAACACGGCCTCGGCGCGGCCCTGGTCGTGGCGCAGCAGTCCAGCGAGGTGGTACGGGCCTGGGGCATCACTGTGGTCTGCAGCCTGCTGGCCGGCATCGCCTTCGCGCTCGTCGCTGCCGTCGAACGGCTGGCGACCCCCTGGGCACCCAGCACGGCGGGAGACCGGTCATGACCTGGAATACGTTGGCACGCAGTCTCACTCGCACGATCGTCACTTTCGCCGGAACGGCGGTCGCCATCGTGGCGGTGTGGACGCTGTTCCTGCGGCTCGTGGACGTGAGCCCCTTCGTCGCCAAGACACCGGCTGATGTGTGGAACTACCTGTTCACCGAAGCCGAAGCGGCCGCGAATCGTTCGGCGATCACGGCGAACCTCGTACGGACCCTGATCGACGCCTCCTACGGATTCGTCCTCGGGCTGTCCCTGGCCGCGGTGATCTCGCTGGTGTTCTACTTCTCCCGCACCGTCGAGTCGATGTTCGTCCCGGCCGTGACCGCGATGCACGCCGTGCCGATGGTGACCGTCGGCCCGATCCTGGTGTTGATCTTCGGTCGCGGCGCGCTCGGCACCGCAGTCGTCGGGGCCGCGATCGTGGTGGTCCCCGCCCTGCTGACCATGCTGCACGGCATCCGCTCGACCCCGCGCACCGATCTGGACATGGTCACCGCCTTCGGCGGATCACGAGCGGCGGCCTTCTTCAAAGTGTCCCTGCCACACGCGATTCCGACCTGGTTCACGGCGGCCAAGGTCGCGGTGACCACCTCGGTCGTCGGCGCGCTGCTGGCCGAATGGCTGGCGACCGGCGAGGGACTGGGCGGCCAGATGCTCAGGGACGCCAACGAATTCCAGTTCGCCCGCCTGTGGTCCTCGGTCGTCGTGCTGACCGTCGTCTGCGTCGTTGTCTACCAGCTCGTCTCCGTCGCCGAAGACGCCGTCGGATCCCGTCTGCGCGCGGCTCGCTGACCGCGCCCACCCCGTCCCCTTCTCGACCATCGGAGCACCATGTCCCCTCACTACGACCGTCGCAAGTTCCTCACCCGCGGCCTCGTCGTCGGCGGTTTCGCCGTCGCCGCGCCGACCCTGCTGTCCGCCTGTGTGTCCAGCGGGACCGAGTCCGCCCCGGCGGGAGGTCTCGGCATCGCGTCCCAGCGGCTGGCCTGGATCAAGAACACGCAGTTCGCGGGCAGCTATCTCGCCGACAAGAACGGCTACTACACGCAGGAAGGCTTCAGCGGTGCCGACCTCGTCGCCGGTGGGCCGACCGCGCCGCCCATCGAATCCGACGTCCTGTCCCGGACATTCGCCGGTGTCTCGCAGGTACCGATCGTCGGCTCCGCGGTCGCCGAGGGTGCCCCGTTGAAGATCGTCGGCGCGGTCTATCAACGCTACGCGGGCTGTGTGATGTCGATGGGCGCGAACCCGATCAGCACGCCGGAAGACCTGTACGGCAAGACCATCGGCTGCGCGTCCTCCAGTGAGCCGGTGTGGCGCAACTTCATCGCCGCGCTCGGCCTGGACAACTCGCGGATCAAGACGGTGCCGGTCCAGGGCGACCCCATCGGGATGACCGCCGGTGAGATCGACGGCTACCTCGGCTTCATCAACAGCCAGGTGGTCGACCTGCGCGCCAAGGGATTCGACATCAGGACGATGCTGCTCGCCGATGTCGGTTTCCCCCTGGTCGGTCAGGTCTACATCACCACCCAGGACAACATCGACAACCACCGCGACAAGTTGAAGGCCTTCCTCAAGGCCGAGGTCCGCGGCTGGACCGACGTGCTCGCCGACCCACAGCGCGCCACCGATCTCACCGTCACCGAGTACGGCCGGACCCTGAATCTCAATCCCCAGAGCACCTTTCAGTGCTGTCTGGCGGGCAACGAGCTCATCCGCAGCGGCCGGCCCAATCAGCAGATCCTCGCCATCTCCGATGAGGCCGCCGAGGCGAACATCCGCTCGATCGCCGCGGGCGGGCTCGATCTGTCGGTCACCGACCTGTTCGAGCTGGGACCGATCCGCGAGGTGTATCAGGACAACCCCGACCTCACGCTGGCCTGACCCGCTCCCCCATCACCGAAAGGACAACTCGTGTCCACACCCGCACCATTCGACTTCGTCGTCACCGGTGCGACCGTCGTCTCGCACGACGATCGACGCCAACAGGACATCGCCGTCCGCGACGGCCGCATCGCAGCGGTCGGCGAACAGCTCGCCACCGACGGCGTGCGCACCGTCGACGCCACCGGCCTGCTCCTGCTGCCCGGTCTGGTCGACATGCACGTCCACCTGCGCGAGCCGGGGATGACCGAGAAGGAGGACTTCGCCAGCGGCACCCGTGCGGCCGCCGCGGGCGGGGTGACGACCGTGGTCGACATGCCCAACACCAAGCCGCCCGTGGCCACCGCCGAGCGCTTCCGCCAGAAGCTGGATCTGGTGCGCGACAAGGCCTATGTCGATTTCGGGCTCTACGGCATGCTCGATCACGACAACGACGCCGAGATCGCGGGCATGGCCGAGCTCGGTGCCATGGGATTCAAGCTGTTCATGGGCCAGACCACCGGGGACAACCGCTGCCCGAACGACGCGGCCATTTTCCGCGGGCTCGAAGCGGCCGCCGCCGCCGACCTCGTCGTCGGCGTGCACGCCGAGAACGACCACCTGCTGCGGATGTTCGGTGACCGGCTGCGCGCCTCCGGGCGCAAGGATCCGCGCGCCCATCTGGAGGGCAGGCCCGCGTTCGTGGAGGTCGAGGCTGTCACCCGGATCGTCACCATGGCGACCGAGGCGGGCACGAAGCTGCACATCCACCACCTGTCCACGGCGGTCGGTCTGCAGCGCGTGCTCGATCTGCGCGCCCAGGGCCATCAGGTCACCATCGAGACGCTGGTCGCGCACCTGTTCCTCGACGACGAGGCGTATGCCACGCACGGCAACCTGATCAAGCTCAACCCGCCGATCCGGCCTGCCGGCGACGTCGAGGCGCTCTGGGCCGGTATCGCCCGCGGTGACGTCGACATCATCGCCACCGACCACGCGCCGCACACCGCCGCCGAGCAGGCCGAGCAGGACGTCTGGAAAGCCTACGGCGGATTCATCGGGGTCGAGACGATGCTGCCGTTGCTGCTCACCGCGGCCGCCGCGGGCAAGCTCACCGTCGAGGACATCGTCCGGTTGTGCTCGTATCAGCCCGCGCGGCGGTGGAAGATGGCGGACAAGGGCCGGATCGCCGCCGGGTTCGACGCCGATTTCGTACTGGTCGACCCGACCGCTGCGTCCGTGCTCGACGCGGCGACCCTGCATTCGAAGCACAACGTCAGCCCGTATCACGGATGGCCGCTCGAGGGTGCGGTGCTCGCCACCTATCTGCGCGGACAATTGATCTTCGAAAAGGGTGATGTCATCGGCGCCCCGGCCGGGCGCCAGGTCGTGCCCGTCCGGGCCCCGCACGTCATCGCACAGTGACCGCACGACATTCCGCACACAGGACCGAGGGAGACGCGTGAGCGACCATCAGACAAGCCTGCTCGGCGAGGACGGCGCTGCCACGATCGGCAACGCGGTGGCGCACTGCCTCGCCGAACTGCCCGCCACGCGGGCGCGCGCCCGAAACACCGTGCCCGCGGTCGTGGCCGGCATCGGCACGACCGCGCCGCACGCGCTCCAGGGCGCCCTGCTGCTCGATGCGCTGGCCCGGTACGAGGTTCCGGTTGACCGGACGGTTCCGTTCGCGGATCCGGCCGGGCTGACCGCCGATGAATCCTGGAACCTGGCGCTGGTGCTGAGCCCGTGGAAACAGGACGTGGCGAGCAGGCTGGCCGCGCTCACCCCTTCCGCCGCACAGACCGGTGTGGTCGACACCGTCGTACGCGGTGACGGCGGAACGGTCGGGGTGAACACCAACAGCTGGGCCGCGCAGGCGGCGATGGAAACGTTGCTCGGCGGGCAATCACCCGCCTCGGTCGTGATTCTCGGCTCGGGCGGCTCGTCGAACTCGGTGGCCCTCGCGGTCCGCCGCGCCTGGCCGAAGACCCGCTTGATCGGCAGCGCGCGCAACACCGACGCGCTGCGGGCATGGGCGGACCGCTGCGACGCCGAGACCGTCGCACCCGGCGAACTCGGCGCGCTGTTCGCCGAGAAGGCACCGACGCTGCTGGTCAACACGACCACTTGGGGCGAGACCGACGCCTCGGAGGAGCAGCCCTTCGCCTTCGAGTTCGCCGCGCTCACCGCCCCGGGCAACAGCTACTTCGATCTGAACAACCGGGTTTCGGCGCTGCAGACCAGCGCGCTGCGGGCGGGCATGAACGTGATGTCGGGGACGTTCATGCAGCGCGCGACCAACGCGTGCCGGGCCGCCCTGCTGGCGACGAGGCCGCGATGACCACCTTCGACACCACCCGCAGCAACGAGCCGACCAGCCTGCGCGAACGCGTGTATCGCTATCTGCGTCAGCAGATCACGACGGGCGAGTACGCGGGCGGCATCCGGCTGACCGAGGAACAGATCGCCGACGAGCTCCAGGTCAGTCGCACCCCCATCCGGGAAGCGTTGCAGCGCTTGACCAGTGAGGGGCTCGTGGAGCGGGTGCGCCGCGGGCAGCTGGTTGTCGTGGCGGTCGACGCCGACGCGCGGGCCGAACTGCACGAGCTACGGGTGGCGTTCGACCAGGTCGCCGCGCGGATGATCAGCGCCAAGGCCGACACCGTCGACTGGGATTCGCTCTACGCCGAGCTCGTCCCGCTCGAGACGGCGCTGCGCGAGCACGGCGTCGGCAGCGCCCAGTACTCGATGGCCCATCTGGCCTTCCACATGGCCGTCAATCGCGCCGCGTTCACGCCGATCACCTCATCGTTCCTGGAACGGCAAGCCTTCCTGTACCCGACCGACGACTACGTCCAGCAGCCGGGCCACGAGCCCATCTCCCAGCACCGCACGCTGCTCGACGATCTATCCAGCGGTGATGTCGAGCGCGCCATCACCGCGGCGCGGATCCACGCGCTGCGCGGTCCGGGCAACACCACCCTGTAGCAGAGGAGTTCCACCATGTCCGACGACACCGTCCGGATGTTCGTCAACGGCCAGGCCATGCGGGGCGGGGCATTGCACGACGCGCTCGCCTCGGCCCGCTTCCTCGGCCGGGTGCGCACCGCTCCGGTGTACCGGTTCTTCGACTTCGACAACTCGTTCCCCGGTCTCGCGCCGGTTGCCGAAGGCGGCTGGTGCGTGCCGGGAGAAATCTACGAGGTCTCCTACCGGGAGCTGCGTGAGCGACTGCTCCCGCGTGAGCCCACCGAACTGGAACTGTCGGTGATCGAGCTCGAGGACGGGCGCGGGTCGCTGAGTATGGTGTGCAGGCGCCTCCCGGTCGAAGACGATGCGGTCCGAGAGATCACCGCGACCGGCGGCTGGCACGAGCACCGCGCCACGACCGCCGACCGCACATGAGCGAAATCCTCACGGCGGGCGTCGATCCGGGCACGGCGGACCACTATCTGTGGTGCACACCCGACACCGTCAGCTGGGGGACGTTGCCGACGCCGGACACCCCTGCCGTGCTCACCGTCGACAGCGGCGACACCGTCACCTTCGACACCGTCTCCCAGGAAGGGCTGATGGAGGACCAGGGACGAGACCCCATCGCCTATTTCGGGCAGTACGGAGTCGGCAGGGCTCAGGTCCTGCCGGAGGCCGTCGAGCTGGCGGCCTCGGATCTGCACCGGACGCCCGCGCCGCCGGGGCCGCACATCGTGCTGGGCCCGGTCCGGGTCCGCGGGGCACGAGCGGGTGACTGGCTGCGCGTCGACTTCCTCGACCTCACACCCCGAGTGCCCTACGGCATCATCTCGAGTCGCCACGGGCGTGGTGCGCTACCGGAGCTGTTACCGCACAGCGCCGACGGTGCCGCGGTACCGGTGGTGAGCAAGTTCTGTTCGTTGGACGAGCCAGGGACATCGGCGGTGTTCGGCTACGACACCCGTCGCGCGCGGATCGAACTGGCGCCGTTCCTGGGCCTGTGCGGGGTGACCCCCGAGGGCAGTGCCGCACGGAGCACGATTCCGCCCGGCGCGTTCGGCGGGAACATCGACATCCGCGAGATCGTCGCCGGATCCGCACTGTTCTTGCCGGTGCAGGTCGAGGGTGCGGGCTTCTATCTCGGCGACCCCCATTTCGCCCAGGGCAACGGCGAGATCGCGCTCACCGCGCTCGAAGGGTCACTGCGCGCGACCGCCCGGCTCACCATCGTGCATTCCGGCCTGCCCCAGCATGCTTCGTTTCCCTTCGTCGAGACCGACGAGCACTGGGTAGTGCTCGGCATGGACGCCGACCTCGACGTCGCCATGCGGCACTGTGCCCGCCTCGCCGTCGAATTCCTCTCCTCCCACACCGGCATGACACCCACCGACGCGTATCTGTATCTCAGTGCCGCAGGCGATTTCGCGGTGACCCAGGTCGTCGACCTGGTCAAGGGCGTGCACTGCTCGATCAGGAAACGCGACTTCGCCCACTAGCCCACCGGGGAGCCCCTCTTGCCCGACACTCCACCGACCCGGTCCGGTGCCCTGCGCCGGGCCGATGGTCTCGCGGTCCCGGCCCTGCGCAACGCGCGGCTGCCCGACGGGCGCCTCGTCGACGTAGACCTCGCCGACGGCGTGATCAGCGCAGTGACGCCCGCGACCGCGGCCCCGTACGACGACCGCGACCTCGACCTGACCGGCCACCTGCTGCTCACCGCCCCGGCCGAACCACACGCCCACCTCGACAAGGCACTGACCTACGACGAGATCCGTTCTCCTCCCGGCGATCTCGACGCGGCGATCCGCGCCTGGGACGACCACACCCCGCATCTGACCGTCGACAACATCGCCGAGCGGGCCCACCGGGCGGCGTTGCGCCTGCTTGCCAACGGGACCACGGCCGTGCGCTCCCACGTCAACCTGCTGCGCGGCGACGACCCGCTGCGCGGGGTTCGCGCGCTGGTCGCGGTGCGCGAGGAGCTCGCCGAGCTGATCGACATCCAGCTCGTCGCGCTGACACCGTACGTCGTCGGCGACGACGTCCTGCACCAAGCCATCGATCTCGGCGTCGACTTCGTCGGCGGTCATCCGCACCAGACACCGGACCCCAGTGGGAACCTCGCGCGGCTGCTCGCGGTGGCCCACGCCCGCGGAATCGGTGCCGACCTGCACACCGACGAGCGGCTCGATCCCACCATGCTCACGCTCGAGGAACTGGCGAACACGGTGCGCGACTGGCCGAGAGCGCTGCCGGTGACGGCCGGGCACTGCGTCAGCCTGGGCATGCTCGAGCCCGAATCCCTCGCCCGGGTCATCGCCTCGGTGCGGGCCGCGAACATCGGCATCGTCGCCTTGCCCATCACCAATCTCTATCTGCAGGGCCGCGACCGCCCCGCCGCCACCCCGCGCGGGATCACCGCGGTCCGCGCGCTGCTCGACGCCGGGGTCCGGTTGGCCGCGGGTGCCGACAATGTGCGCGATCCGTACAACCCGATGGGGCGCAGCGACGCGATGGAGACAGCGATGCTGCTGGTGACGGCCGCGCATCTGACCCCGACAGAAGCTTATCACGCGGTGAGCACCGGTGCCCGCGATGTCATGGGTCTGCCGGCCGCCGGTGTCGAGGTCGGTGCCCGCGCCGACCTGCTGGCGATTCGCGCGGCGAACCTCGACGAGGCGATGGCCGACGCACCGGCCGACCGCATCGTGCTGCGCCGCGGCAAGCTCGTGTCGGTCAGCCGGACCGAACGGTCGACCGCACCGCTCGTGCCGGGCTCCCGCCGAGCACCGGCGCGAACCGGCTCCTAGCCGCCGAACACGCGCTCGACGACTGCCTTGGCGCGGCGAGTGATGCGCATGTAGTTGTCGAGGAACTCGCTGCCGTCGTCGGTGGGCCAGCCCGCGACGCGAGCGACGGCGGACAGGAGGCGGCCGGGGCCGGGGAGCTGGTCGGAGGGCTTGCCGCGGACCAGTACGAGAGCGTTGCGGGCAGCGGTGGCGGTGATCCACGATTCGCGCAGCAGGGCAACGTCTTCCGGTTCGAGGATGCCCTCGGCCTCGATGACGTCGAGTGACTGCAGGGTCGAGGTGTTGTGCAGGCCGGGGACCTGGTGGGCGTGGCGCAACTGCAGCAGCTGCACGGTCCACTCGATGTCGGCCAGGCCGCCGCGGCCCAGTTTGGTGTGGGTGGCGGGGTTGGCGCCGCGCGGGAGCCGTTCGGAGTCGACGCGGGCCTTGATCCGGCGGATCTCGCGGACGGAATCGGCGGACACGCCACCGGCCGGATACCGGACCGGGTCGATGACGTGCAGGAACCGCACACCCAGCTCCTGATCGCCCGCCACCTGATGGGCGCGCAGCAGAGCCTGCACCTCCCACGGCTGCGCCCACTGCGCGTAGTAGGCCTGGTAGGCCGCCAGCGTGCGCACCAGGGGCCCGTTGCGCCCCTCGGGGCGCAGGCCCGCGTCGACCTGCAGTGGCGGATCCACGCTCGGCGCGCCGAGCAGGCGCTGAACCTGTTCGGCGATGCCGATGGCCCACTTCATCGCGGTGGTCTCGTCCTCGCCGGGCCGTGGTTCGCAGACGAACAGCACATCGGCGTCGGAGCCGTAGCCCAGCTCCATGCCGCCGAGCCTGCCCATGCCGATCACCGCGAAATCGGCGGGTGCCGGCGTGCCACGCTCGGCCTCCGAGGCGCGGATGACCCCGCTCAGCGACGCCTCGAGCACAGCGACCCACACCGAGGACAGCGCCGCGCACACCTGCGGCACGTCGAGCATGCCGAGCAGATCCGCCGAGGCGACCCTGGCCAGTTCGTGCCTGCGCAGCGAACGGGCCGCCGCGACAGCGCGTTTCGGGTCGTCGTAGCGGGCGGCGGCGGTCTGGATGCCGCGGGCGACCTCCTCGGGCTGCGGTCCGAGCAGCTGCGGTCCGCCGGGCCCGTCGGCGTACATGCGGATGGTCTCCGGGGCGTTGATCAGTAGATCGGGCAGGTACTCCGAGGAGCCGAGCACGATCATCAGCCGCTGGGCGATGGCGCCCTCGTCGCGCAGCTCGCGCAGGAACCAGATCTGATCGTCGAGCCCCTCCGACACGCGCCGGTACGCGAGCAGGCCCGCATCGGGATTCGGGGTGTCGCCGAGCCATTCGAGCAGGGTGGGCAGCAACAGCGCCTGGATGCGACCCTTGCGCGAGACCCCGCCGGTGAGCGCCTTGAGGTGACCGAGCGCGTTCGCCGGCGCGGCGTAGCCGAGGGCGGCGAGCTGGCGGACGGCGGCATCGGGACTCAGGCGCAGCGCGTCGGAGTCGATGCGGGCGACCGCGTCGAGCAGCGGCCGGTAGAACAGCTTGCCGTGCAGTCGCCGCACCCGCATCGAGTTGCGCCGGATCTCGGTGTCGAGCACGCCGACCGCGTCCTGCCGCCCGTCCGGCCGGATGTGGGCGGCGCGCGCCAGCCAGCGCATGCCCTCCTCGTCGTCGGCGGCGGGCAGGGTGTGGGTGCGCTTGAGCCGCTGCAGTTGCAGACGATGCTCGAGCAGGCGCAGGAATTCGTAGGAGGCGGTGAGGTTGGCGGCGTCCTCACGACCGACGTATCCACCGGCGGCGAGCGCGGTGAGCGCCTCGACCGTATTGGTGACGTGCAGTGACTCGTCGACCCGGCCGTGCACCAATTGCAGGAGCTGGACGGCGAATTCGACATCGCGCAGGCTGCCCGCGCCGAGTTTGAGTTCGCGCTCGCGCAAGTCGGCGGGGACCAGGTCCTCGACCCGGCGGCGCATGGCCTGCACATCGGCGACGAAATCGGGGCGCTCCGAGGCGGTCCACACCATCGGCATGATCGCGTCACGGTACTGCTGGCCGAGTGCGAGATCGCCGGTCATCGGCCGGTTCTTCAACAGCGCCTGGAACTCCCAGGTGCGGGCCCAGCGCTTGTAGTAGGCGAGATGGGAGTCGAGCGTCCGCACCAGCGCGCCCGCCTTGCCCTCCGGCCGTAGCGCCGCGTCGACCTCGAAGAAGGCCGAGCTCGCCACGCTCATCATCTCCGCGGCCAGCCGGGTCGCGGTCGCGTCGGCCGGTTCGGCGACGAAGACCACGTCCACATCGCTGACGTAGTTCAGTTCGCGCGCACCGCATTTGCCCATCGCGATCACCGCGAGCCGCACCGGCACCTCGCCGTTCTTGCACACCCGCGCCACCGCGACCGACAGCGCCGCGGTGAGCGCGGCATCGGCCAGGTCCGACAGCTGCCTGCCCACCACCAGATACGGCGGGACCGGCTCGTTCTCCACGGTGGAGGCCAGATCGAACGCGGCCAACAGCATCAGCTGATCGCGATACCGCTTGCGCAGCAACGAGATCGCCTCCGGACCTGCGATCGTGGCGCGATACAGCATCGGTCCCGCGCCGGGCCCCGTCTCCGGTGCCGACGCCACGGCGTCGAGCAGATCGGCGATCACCGCGTCCCGGCCGGGAAGCTCTTTGGCGCGCAAGATCTTCCACGCGTCCGGTGTGGCGACCAGGTGGTCACCGAACGCCGTCGACGAGCCGAGCAGCCCGAACAGCCTGCCGCGCAAGGTCGTTTCCGAGCGGATCGCCGAATCGAGTTCGGCCCAGTCGGCTCCCAGCGATTCGCGCAGCCGGATCAGCGTGGACAGCGCGAGGTCGGCATCGGGCGAGCGCGAGAGCGCCCAGAGCACGGGCACGCCGTCGACATTGTCCCAGCCGAGCTGGTGCAGGGAGTCGGCGGCGGCGGGCTCCAGTAAACCGAGCCGACCTACGCCGGGAACAGCGGAGCGGGCAGTCGGTGGCCGAACCATGCCCTCAAACTACCTCGTGATGGCATCGACCGCGTCACGCCCGTCCGCCTATCGGCTCACAAGCTGAGGTACTCCTTGAGCTCCCACGGGGTGACCTGGCTGCGGTAGTCGGCCCACTCGCGACGCTTGTTGCGCAGGAAGAAGTCGAAGACGTGCTCGCCGAGGGTTTCGGCGACCAGTTCCGAGCGCTCCATCGCCTGCAGCGCCTCGTCGAGGGTGCCGGGCAGCTCGCGGAAGCCCATGGCGCGCCGCTCGGCGGCGGTCAGCGACCACACGTCGTCCTCGGCCTCGGGCGGCAGCGTGTAGCCCTTCTCGATGCCGCGCAGACCGGCGGCCAGCAGCACCGCGAAGGTCAGGTACGGGTTGCAGGCCGAATCAGGGCTGCGGATCTCGACGCGCCGCGAGGAGGACTTGTTCGGCGTGTACATCGGCACACGCACCAGCGCCGACCGGTTGGACCGGCCCCACGAGGCCGCGGTCGGGGCCTCGCCACCGTGGATGAGGCGCTTGTAGGAGTTCACCCACTGGTTGGTGATCGCGCTGATCTCGGGAGCGTGTTCGAGCACGCCCGCGATGAACGAGCGCGCGGTGCCCGAGAGGTTGTTCGGGTCGTCGGCGTCGGCGAAGGCGTTGGACTCGCCCTCGAACAGGCTCATGTGGGTGTGCATGGCCGAGCCCGGGTACTGCGAGAACGGCTTGGGCATGAACGTCGCGCGCACGCCCTCGTCGATCGCGACCTCCTTGATGAGGTAGCGGAAGGTCATCACGTTGTCGGCCATCGACAGCGCGTCGGCGTAGCGCAGGTCGATCTCCTGCTGGCCGGGCGCGCCCTCGTGGTGGCTGAACTCGACCGAGATGCCCATCGACTCGAGCGCGTCGATGGCGTGGCGGCGGAAGTTCGGGGCGGCGTCGTGCACGGCCTGGTCGAAGAAGCCACCGTTGTCGGCCGGAGTGGGTTCGTAGCCGTCCTTGAGCTGCTCGCGTAGCAGGAAGAACTCGATCTCGGGGTGCACGTAGCAGCTGAAGCCGGCATCGGCGGCCTTGTTCAGCTGACGGCGCAGCACGTGGCGCGGGTCGGCCCAGGACGGCGAACCGTCGGGCATCGTGATGTCGCAGAACATGCGCGCGGAGTGCTGATGGCCCTTGGAGCTGGCCCAGGGCAGCACCTGGAAGGTCGAGGGATCGGGGCGCGCGACCATGTCCGCCTCGGACACGCGCGCGAAGCCCTCGATGGCCGAACCGTCGAAGCCGATGCCCTCTTCGAAGGCACCTTCGAGCTCGGCGGGGGCGATGGCGACGGACTTGAGGTAGCCCAGTACGTCGGTGAACCAGAGACGTACGAAGCGGATGTCCCGCTCTTCGAGCGTCCGCAGCACGAATTCCTTCTGGCGATCCATACGGGCGAGAGTAGGCACCTGGCGTTAAATCCGTGTTACATACACGAACGGGTTTGCGATCCGCCCGGCCCCTTGGGCCACATCACCGGCCACGACCTGCCCGCGGCGCCGTCCGCGAGTGCTCAACAGGTGAGGCCGGGTCCGGGCGCGGCGAGATCGACGAGGTAGTCGATGATCGCGCTGTCGAGGCACTGATCCCCCGCTACGAGCGCGGCGGTGTGCCGGTTTCCGCGGAAGGTGATCAGATCCGCGCCCAGCTGTTCGGCCAGGTCGACTCCCGCCTGATACGGCGTCGCCGGGTCGTCGGTGGTGGAGACGACGACGGTGACCGGCAGGCCCGGCGCCGACACCCGATGCGGGTCACTGGTGTTGGGCACCGGCCACGCGGCACACAGTTCCAGCGGGGCGGCGCCGGTGCCCTTGCCGTCGTCGAGGAAGGGCGCGGCCTTGCGGTACTCGGTGTCCTGGCGACCGGTCACCGCGGGATCGGTGATGCGCGGGTCGTCGACGCAGCGGATGGCGTTGAAAGCGTCCTGGGTGTTGGAATACGTGCCGTCCGGGCGGCGGCCGTCGTACAGGTCGGCCAGTTCCAGCAGGGTGTCGCCGCGGCCGTCGCGCAGTTCGATCAGCCCCTGAGTGAGCACGTTCCACATCTCGTCGCTGTAGAGCGCCTGCTGGACGCCGGTGATCGCGTCGTTGTAGCTGAGCCCGCGCGGGTCGTCGGTCACGGCCGGGGTGGTCTCGAGCGGATCGACCAGCGCCCGGAAGCGAGCCACCGACTCGGCCGGATCGGCGCCGAGCGGGCAGCCCGCCTGGGCGGCGCACTCGGCGGAGTAGGCGTTGAACACGCCCTGGAAGCCCGCGGCCTGGCGCAAGGACTCCTGGACCGGGTCCTGGGAGGAGTCCACCGCGCCGTCGAGGACCATGGCGCGCACGTGCCGCGGGAACTTCTCGGCGTAGGCCGCGCCGAGGCGGGTGCCGTAGGAGTAGCCGAGGTAGCTCAGCTCGGCGTCACCGAGCGCGGCGCGCAGAACGTCCATGTCCTGGATCACCTCGCGGGTGCCGACATGGGCGAGCAGGTCGGTGCCGGTGCGCTGGGCGCAGCGATCGGCGTACTCACGGTTGTCGGCCTCGGCCGCCGCGATGCCCTCCGGGGTGTTGTCGGTCGGTGGCTCGGCGCGTTCGGCGTCGGCCTGCTGTGGGGTCAGGCAGACGATCGCGGGCAGGGAGGAGCCGACTCCGCGCGGGTCGAATCCGACGCGGTCGAACTTCTCGGCCAGCTCGGTGCGGGTGCCGATGGTGATCATCGACAGCCCGGAGACGCCGGGACCACCGGGATTCATCAGCAGGGAGCCGATCTTGCGGCCGGTGGCCGGGAGCCGGGAGAGCGCGATCTGGGCGGTCGGTCCGTCCGGGCGGGCGTAGTCGACGGGCACGGTGACCCGCGCGCACTGCGCGCTGGGCGGCAGCCGGTCGTCGGGTCCGCCGAAGCTCTCGCACGAGCCCCAGTCGACCTGCTGGGAGTAGAAGGTGTCCAGCCCGGGCGGTGGTGGCGGCAGCTCGGCGCGCGGCGCGTCCTCACTGGTGCTGCATCCGGTGACGATCAGCGCGGCAATCGCGCCGATGACCACGACGAACCGACCTCGCTGCACGGTGGGTCCACCTTTCCGCGCCGCCGGGCGCACATCTCGATGCGCCCGTTCCGCACGGAGGGGCTCGTGCTCACGGTAGCCGAACCAGCGGTGTGACCGATCACACCGCCACCGGCCCTTAAACCGGTTCGTATCGAGGTGGCACACTGGATTCGTCAGACAAACCCGGGGACCCGGTTACGGGCCTCGAGGAACCAGACGAAAGGGACGATGATGTCCGTATCCGATGAGCAGACTCCTGCCTACGGTGCCGCTCCCGCCACCGCCGACAAGCCTCGCCGCAAGACCCGTGTCCAGCATCTGCAGCAGATGAAGGCCGAGGGCGAACGCTGGTCGATGCTGACGGCCTACGACTACTCCTCCGCGCGTCTGTTCGAAGAGGCAGGCATCCCCGTCCTGCTGGTCGGCGACTCCGCCGCCAATGTGGTCTACGGCTACGACACCACCGTGCCGATCACCATCGACGAACTCATCCCGCTGGTGCGCGGCGTCGTCCGCGGCGCACCGCACGCCCTGGTCGTGGCAGACCTGCCGTTCGGCACCTACGAGTCCTCGCCCCAGCAGGCCCTCGCGACCGCCACCCGCTTCATGAAGGAGGGCGGCGCGCACGCGGTCAAGCTCGAGGGCGGTGAGCGCGTCGCCGAACAGATCGCACTGATCACCGCGGCGGGCATCCCCGTGATGGCACACATCGGCTTCACCCCGCAGAGCGTCAACACCCTCGGCGGCTTCCGCGTCCAGGGCCGCGGCGACGGCGCCGAACAGCTGGTCGCCGACGCCATCGCCGTCCAGGAGGCAGGCGCCTTCTCGGTGGTGATGGAAATGGTCCCCGCCGAACTCGCGGGCCAGGTCACCCGCAAGCTCACCATCCCCACCGTCGGCATCGGCGCCGGCGCCGACTGCGACGCCCAGGTCCTGGTCTGGCAGGACATGGCGGGCTACACCAGCGGCAAGACCGCCAAGTTCGTCAAGCGCTTCGGCAACGTCGGCGACGAACTGCGCACCGCCGCGGCCACGTACGCCGCCGAAGTCCGCCAGGGCACCTTCCCCGGGCCGGAGCACAGCTTCTGATCCGGCGATGACAACCGATCGGGCGACGCCCATCCCGTCGCCCGATCCCGACGCGCTGACCGCCTGGGCGGCAGCGCGTCCGGCCGCCCACGGCATCGCGGTGCCGGCCGGTGGTGCGGCGGAAGTGGCAGACTCGGAGGCGAAATAGTCGAGTCGAGCAGAGGTACCGATGCCGCACCGTCGTTGGAAGTTCCGTCCCGCGCTGTTGATCGCGGGTGCGCTCGCCGTCGCGAGCCTGACCGCGTGTGGCAGTGGCGAAGCCGTGCCCACCGGTAGCTCCGGTACCACCACCTCGGCGGCCGGCAGCGCGGCGAAGACCACCGGCCCGGCGGGTGCCGGCGAGGCCGTGATCACCGATGCCGCCGCGGCGGAGTTGTGCGGCATGATCGAGCCGGAGTTGTCGAACTTCCGGGTGCAGGGGCCGACGTTGGGGCGGTTCTCGCTCAACGCGATGGTGCACGAGTGGGCGCTGCGCAATGGGGGGATCAACGGGCAGGTGCTCGCCGACAAGGCGATTGTCGACCGGGTGACCACCGGGGCCTGCCCCGATGTGCGGACCGAGGCGCTGACTTCGCTCGAATTGCCGGATCTGGCTTCGGGATTGGCGTTCTGATGTGCACGCTCTACCCAGAGATCGAGCCGTTCGAGCACGGGCTGCTCGACGTCGGTGACGGGCAGTCGGTGTACTGGGAGGTCAGCGCGAACCCCGACGGCAAGCCGGTGGTGTTCGTGCACGGCGGGCCCGGCGGCGGCACCGACCCGCTGCAGCGGCGCTTCTTCGATCCCGCCGTGTACCGGATCGTGCTGTTCGATCAGCGCGGCTGTGGCAAGTCGGTGCCGCACATCGCCGACGGCGCGAGCCTGGACACCAACACCACCCCGAATCTGATCGCCGACATGGAACTGCTGCGCGAGCACCTCGGTATCGAACGCTGGCAGGTGTTCGGCGGTTCCTGGGGTTCCACCCTGGGCCTGGCCTACGCCGAGGCGCATCCGGAGCGCGTCACCGAACTGGTGCTGCGCGGGATCTTCCTGTTGCGGCGCAAGGAGATCGACTGGTACTACAACGGCGCGGCGGGCAGCGTGTACCCGGCCGAGTGGGCGAAGTTCCTCGCGCCGGTGCCGGTCGAAGAACGCGACAGCGATCTTGTCGAGGTGTATCACCGGCTGCTGTACTCCCCCGATCCCCAGGTCGCCCTCGACGCCGCGGTGGCGTGGTCGACCTGGGAGGGTGCGACGAGTTCACTACTGCCGCAACCGGATCGGATCGCCGCAACCGGTGAGGCGCGCTTCGCCCTCGCCTTCGCCCGGATCGAGAACCACTATTTCCGGCACGGCGGATTCCTCGACGAGGCACAGTTGTTGCGTGACATCGATCGGATCGCCGACATCCCCGGGGTGATCGTCCAGGGCCGCCACGACATCGTGTGCCCGGCGGTGAGCGCCTGGGAGCTGCACAACGCGTGGCCGTCCTCGACCCTGCACATCGTCGAGGACGCGGGGCACACCGCCCACGAGCCCGGCATCACCCATCACCTGGTGGCAGCGACCGACACGTTCGGGAAGCGAGACTGAATCATGGCGACCGAAGCAGGACCAGCCGTCATCGCGGCACTGCGCGAGGACATCGACCGGCTCCTGGCCGCCGAACCCGACGTCCGGGTCGACGCGTACGACTCCGTGCACCAGATGCGGGTCGCCACCCGCAGACTGCGCAGCGTCCTGCGCTCCTATCGCAAACTGTTCGTCAAGGACGAGGCGGCCGCCACCGAGGCCGAGTTGAAGTGGCTGGCCGACCTGCTCGGTGTCGCTCGCGACGCCGAGGTCCGCGCCGAGCGCTTCGCCGATCTGCTGGCCACCTTCGACGAGGTCCCGGCGGAGGTCACCGATGCACTGGTCGGCGCGTCCCGGCAGGCCTACGCCACCGCCCACGCCGCGGTGCTGGCCGCACTCGACGGCGAGCGCTACCACCGCCTGGTCGAGGTACTGACCACCTGGCGCACCGATCCCCCGCTCTCGGCCGCCCGGGCCACGAAGGACGCGACCACCGTCTTCGAGCAGATCCTGCGCCGCGACCGCACCCGCCTGCGCGAACTGGTCTTCGCCGAACCCACCGCCACCCCCGCCGATCGCGTGGAACTGCTGCACGACATCCGCAAGGGCGCCAAACGCTTACGCTATTGCTGCGAAGCGGCCGCGGCGACCCTCGGCTCCGACGCCCACGACCTCGGCGCCCGGGCCAAACGCCTGCAATCGGTTCTCGGCGACCACCGCGACGCCGTGGAATCCCGCGAAGCGATCCTGACGGTGGGCACCGGCGCCCACGGCCCGACCGCCACCCTCTACGAACTCCTCGCCGACACCGAGGAAGCGGCGGCGGGACAGGCACTGGCCCGCTACCCGTCCGCCGCGGCCTTCATCTCGAGCTGAACGAGAACAACGACCGGCCGAGTGGGGTCGGCTGCCGGGGAAGGGCGGCGAACTCGGAGGCCAGGCGCCGGTGCGCTGTCGTCAGGGGCCTGGGCACGACGAGGTTCCATCAGCTGACGTAGTCGAACGTGATGATCCTCTTGCCCGGATCGGCCACGGTCAACCGCACCGGTACTCGCTGTCCTTCCGGCGGTCGCCCCTCGCACCGACCGAGCACCGGCGGTTGCGCCACGAAGATCTCCGCGGGCCGCGAACCGTTCGCTTCCCGCAGGACCAGCGCGGAGAACTCGCTGCCCACACGGGGGGCGAGCACGGTCGCCTCGGTCAGATCCACGCACGCGCGATCCACCTTGCTGGCCACCGCGTCGGTCCGTCGCAGGGTCTCCACGGCGGGACCGAGGCCGTCGATCACCCATTGCGGCACCTCGGTGCCCGCGCAGTGCGCCAGGCAGATCTCGGTCACGAACCGATCCGCCAGGCGGCGCAGCGGGGCGGTGACGTGGGCGTACGGTGCGCCGATGGCGCTGTGGGTCAGCTTGTCCGCGCCCGGGTCGTCGAGGTCGGCCAGGATGGTGTAGCCCGCGCCGCGCAGGAGGCTGGTCGCCTCCGACATCAGCACCAGGGCCGCGGGGGTGTTGGCGTCCAACCCGGCCAGTAGCCGGCCGACCGGCACGTCGGCGGGCCAGGCGACACCCAGCGCGGCCGCCGTGCGCCGCATCGAGTCGATCGCGCTCTGCGCCGGGGGCGGCATGGTCCGCAGCAACCCGATCGGGGCGCCGTTGTGCTCGAGCATGATCCGCGCCGCGCACATCCCGGTGAGCAGCGAGACCTGTTCGTTCCAATCGTCGGCGGCGGTCCTCGGCTCCAGCTCGAGCCGCCATTCGTCGCCGTGGCGGACCACGTCCTGCGCGGGCAACCGCAACGAGATCGCGCCCTGGTCCAACCCCGCCTCGATCCGCAGCCGCCCGAACTCGGGCAGCGCGACCAGTGAGGGGTGCAGTGTGCCCGCGTCGGCATCGGCCTGCACCCGGGCGTAGTCGAAGCGCTCCCGCGAGCGCACCATCGCACGTGTCACCGAAAAGGATTGGGGCACAGCGTGTTCGTCGAGTTCGATCGTCCACAGCGCAGCGGGACGGTTCTGCCCGGGCAACAGGCTGGCGGCGTCCTCGGACAGCACCGTGGGGTGCAGCGGCACCGCGCTGTCGGGGAGGTAGAAGGTCTGACCACGCGATTCGGATTCGCGGGCGAGCGCGCTGCCCGGCATGATCACGGCGCCGACATCGGCGATCGCGTAGTGCAAGGTGAAGCCGGTCGCGGTGCGTTCCAGCCGCAGCGCCTGGTCCAGATCCATGGCGCCGGGCGGGTCGATCGTCACGAATTCGATATCGGTGCGATCGGCCCTGGTGCCCGCGAACGCGTCGACCGCGTCGCGGGCGTCGGAGACGGCCTCGGCCGGATATTCCGAGGCCAGTCCGAATTCGGAACGGATGGCGCCGAAGTCGACCGGCGCCGAGACGATCCGCTGATGGAGTTCCATCCTGGCAGGTTAGGACGAGAAACTACTGCAATGCCAGCATGGTGCCGTTGAGCTGATCGAACGGGCCGAAGACCGTGAAGGTGACCCGGCCGCCGGGCACGGCGGAGGACACGGTCGCGGCCGCGTCGAGCGCCTCGCCGAAGGAGGCCGCCGACGGATGCGGCAGCCCCGCGATGGTCAGGCCGATCCGGGACTGGGAGACCCAGGCGGTATCGGCTGGGCTGAGGTCGACCTGGACCCCACCCGCCAGCGGGGTCACCGCGACCGCGCTGGCCGATCCGGCACCCAGCGAGGTGAAAACCGCAGCGGCTCCGGCGATCAGTGCACCGGCGACAATGGAACGAACTACCCGCATGTAAATAAGACCTGCTTCCGCGATCGAATGTGTTGGGCCCGCGACCGGAGGGCAGCGAGTCCTGCCGACGGCGAACACTCTATGACCTCGCTCACGTTCCCGACGAGTTCCAGCGCATATTCACCGAGCCGATACACGCGAGCGGCCACCGGCCCGGCAATTGTTACTGTGGCGGCGGCACGCCCGGCACACGCTGGGCGGTGCGCCACCCACGTCGATAAATGGGAGTTCCGAGCGTATGTCGTCGCTGATTTTCGATTACCTGCTGCCGATCCTCGGTCCGGATCAGGCCACCTTCTGGGCCAAGCTGCTGGTGATCAACCCCACCTAGTGTTCCGCGCCTGAAATCCGTTGTCTAATTGTAGGATTCGGTGGTGGCTAGGACGGGGCGGCCGAGATCGGGTCCGGATTTGGTAGTGACCGACGCTCAGCGTCGGGAGTTGGTGCGTGGTGCGCGAGCGGCGACGTCGACGCAGGCGTATGCGTTGCGGTGCCGGATCGTGCTGGCCTGCGCCGAGCCGGGCGCGTTCAACACCCACGTTGCCGCTGAGGTGGGTGTGTCGGCGATGACGGTGCGCAAGTGGCGGAACCGGTTCATCGAGTACGGATTGGCCGGTCTGGCCGATGAACCGCGGCCGGGCCGGCCGCCGTCCATCCTGCTCGATCAGGTTCAGCAGGTGGTCGAGATGACCCTCGAGCAGGTCCCGGCCGATGCCACGCACTGGTCGCGGTCGGCGATGGCCGGGCGGTCCGGGCTGTCGAAATCGACGGTCGGGCGGATCTGGCGGCGGTTCGACTTGAAACCCCACCTGGCCGATGGATTCAAGATCTCCACCGACCCGTTGTTCGTGGAGAAGGTCGTCGATGTCGTTGGCTTGTACCACAATCCGCCCGAACGAGCCGTGGTTCTCTGTGTCGACGAGAAGTCTCAGATGCAGGCTCTGGACCGGTCCCAGCCGGTCTTGCCGATGATGCCCGGCATGCCCGAGCGCCGCACCCACGACTACGCCCGTCACGGCACCACCAGCCTGTTCGCCGCGTTCAACATCGCCGACGGCACAGTGATCGGCGAACTGCACCGCCGCCACCGCGCCACCGAGTTCCGCACGTTCCTGACCAGCATCGACAAGACCGTGCCCGCCGAGTTGGACGTGCACGTGGTCTGCGACAACTACGCCACCCACAAGACCCCGATGGTCCAGCAATGGCTCGCCGCCCACCCACGATTCCACGTGCACTTCACCCCGACCGGCTCCTCCTGGCTCAACCAGGTCGAACGCTGGTTCGGGCTCCTCACCCAGCAACTACTACGCCGCAGCGTCCACAAAAGCGTCGCTGCACTCGAGAAAGACGTCCGAGACTGGGTCGACCAGTGGAACACCAACCCACGCCCATTCGTCTGGCGCAAGACCGCCGACGAGATACTCGACTCCCTCGCACGATATCTGCAACGGATTTCAGGCGCGGAACACTAGTGGACTGATTCCTGCCGAAACATGTCGCCCCCCGTTCACTACACGGGGGGCGAGGTGTTTCCTGGGCGGCTAGCATCCCGCTGCGTGAGCAGAACTACCGCCGCCATCGCGGCCAGCACCACCGTCTTCGCCCTGCTGCTGTCCGGCTGTGGCGACGACTCCTCGTCCACGACCGATTCCTCCTCCTCCACCGCCGCCGCCCCGACCGCCGAGGTCGACGCGGGCAAGGCGGGCATGTTCGTGGTGAGCTACCGCAACGCCTTCCCGAAGCTGGCCGAGGGCCGCGACGACAAAGCGGTCGCCGACGTGCTCACCCAGACCTGCGATGACATCGCCGCCGGCAAGTCGGAGCCCGACACCGTGGCCGGCATCGTGTCGAGCACCGAGAACGGTTCGGCCACCGCCACCGACGAAGAGGCGCAGGCGATCTACCAGATGTCCAAACTCATGTGCTGAGGTTCGCCCAGCGGAAGCGAGGCGGCGGAACCCCTGCGGGTCCGCCGCCTTCGTCGTCGCCGTAGGCGGACGAGCCGACCTGTAAGCCGGATCCTGTCCCCGATTCGCATCGGTAGGCGACCATCCATCTGGACACACCGTCGCCGGGTGCCTCGAGCGGTCCACCCGCAGGCTCGGGCGAGCAGCCCTCCAACACCTGCGCAGCCGCACCGCGAGGTGCGACCTTCGACCTTGCTCCGGGCGGGGTTTACCTAGCCGCCCCGGTCACCCGGGGCGCTGGTGCGCTCTTACCGCACCGTTTCACCCTTACCGCGCCTGCGCGCGGCGGTCTGTTTTCTGTGGCACTGTCCCGCGGGTCACCCCGGGTTGCCGTTAACAACCGCCCTGCTCTGTGGAGTCCGGACTTTCCTCGGCGTCGGGCAGCGGCACCTGAGGTACCCGTTCCCGTCACCGCGGTCGCCCGGCCGACTCGTCCGCTCGTACAGAGTACCCGCGGTGCGAACCACGGCCCGGAGGAGGCAGCCCGCGTAACCACGGAGGGCCCGAGAGCTCAGCCAGATTACGCAGTACGGTTGTCACTCATGGAACGTGTCGACGTCAGTTTCCCTTCGGGTGACCAGCAATGCGCCGCGTGGCTCTACCTGCCCGACGGCGCGCCCCGACCGCGACCGCTGGTGATCATGGGACACGGGCTGGGGGCTACCCGCGAGATGGGGTTGGATCGGTATGCGCGGCGGTTCGTGGCCGCGGGAATGGGGGTGCTCGCCTTCGACTACCGGCATTTCGGGACCAGTGAGGGCGCGCCGCGTCAGCTGCTCAACATCGCCAAACAGCGCGAGGACTGGAGGTCCGCGATCGCCTACGCGCGCAGCATTCGCGGCTTCGACGCCACCCGAATCGCGCTGTGGGGCACCTCCTTCGGCGGCGGGCACGTGCTCGCGGTGGCCCCCGACGACGACTACCTCGCGGCGGTGGTCGCGCAGGTGCCGTTCACCAGCGGGTGGTCTTCGTCGATGGCGAAGGGACCGATCAGCCTGACCAAGGTCGCCACGATCGCCGCCACCGACGTGCTGTTGGGCCCGATCCGGCGCAAGCCGGTGGGTATCCGACTGGCCGGGCGCAAGCGGGCCGCGGCGCTGATGAGCGCCTCCGATGTGCCCGAGGGTTTCGGCAGGCTGGCCGAGGAGAGCGCCACCTACGAGCCGAAAGTCGCCGCGCGAGTGGCCTTCTCGACCCTGTTCGACGCTCCGGGACGCCGGGCCAAGGCCCTCAAGGTCCCCGTGTTCTACGCCATCGCCGAGCACGATTCGATCGCCCCGGCCGCCCCCACCCGCAAGGCCGCCGAGCGCACCAAGCACGCGGTGGTCAAGCAGTACCCGGTCGGCCACTTCGACGTGTACTTCGACGACGTCTTCGAACAGGTCGTCCGCGACCAGACCGACTTCCTGGTCTCGGTCCTGCGCCCCTGATACGGCGGACGGTGTCCGAAACCCGCCGGTACGAGCAGGGTCGTCGGGCACCATGGGTCCATGGAACAGCTCAGCTCGCGCACGATCTACACCAATCCGTGGCTGCGGCTGCGGGAGGACACCGTTCGGCGGGCCGACGGGACGGTGGGGATCTACGGCGTGCTCGACAAGCTCGACTGGTCACTCGTGATTCCGTTCGACGGCAAGGGGTTTCACCTCGTCGAGCAGTTCCGCTACCCGTTGGGCGTGCGCTGCTGGGAGTTTCCCGCGGGCACTCCGCCCGAGGGCACCACACCCACGCCGCTCGAGGTCGCGCACAACGAGTTGCGTGAGGAGACCGGTCTGCGGGCGGGCCGGATGGTCCACCTCGGCACCATGGCGACCGCCCCGGCCATCACCAATCAGCGCGGCCACTGTTTCCTGGCCACCGACCTCGTCCCCGGCGCACCCGAGCGCGAACACGAGGAACAGGACATGCGCACCGCGTGGTTCTCCCGCGCTCGCGTCGAGGCCATGATCATGCGCGGCGAGATCGTCGACGCGCACACCCTGGCCGCCTTCGGCATGCTCCTCATGCACGAACGCAGCCTCGGCTGAGCCCTACCGGGGCGGTGCCGCAATGACCTCGGAGGTCATCGCCGGGCGGCCGGCGAGGTCGATACGCTGACCAAGTGACGGCGACAACGGCCAGTGCCGGAGGGCTGCTGCTCGCCGCGGGCTTCGCGCCCGCCTACCGGGAGTCGAGCCTCGACGCCGCCGAACAATGAGTCGCGAGTACACCAAGGGCGCGGCACCATTCGGTGCCGCGCCCTTGGTACCGGGTTCGCTCAGAGGGGCCGAAAGCCCGCGCCGACCCCGCCCGCGCGGTCGATCACATCCAGGATGACCTGGATGGGCTGGAAATAAGCGGGCGAGTGGACCGGGTTGGCACCGCCGGTGCACGGCACGTCGAAGTCGATCGGGCCGAGGCCGGTGAGCCTGCCCTGGTTCATGCCGACCAGACGATCACCGACGACGACCGGACCGCCGGAATCACCGGGCTGCGAGCAGTACTGGTTGATCGAGGTGCCTTCGAGCTCACCCCACACCACGCCGCAGCTACGTCCGCTGGTGCGCCCGTCCGAGCACACCATGGTGCCCGGCCCCGGCGCGCCACCGATCCCGGCGACGGTGGTCTCGCCGATGGTGCGCACCGGCAGGACCTTCGACGCGTCCAGTTGCAGCACAGCGAAATCCAGGTAGTCACCGTCGTCGGAGAACGCGACGGTGCCGATCACTCCCGCGCCCAGCGCCTGCTCGGCACCGACCCGCGACCCGGTCGGCGCGCAATGGCCCGCGGTGAGTCCGACCAGGCGACCCGCGTTGTCGTGGCCGATGGCCGTCAACGAGCACCCCGACTCGTTGTCGAAGACGATGCCGGAACCCGCCCCGAGCACCACGCTCGGATCAGCCGACACGCTCCCGACGCCCGCGGACGCCGTGAGCACCCCCGCGATGGCCGCCGCACATGCCGCCATCCGTAGAAACCTCATCAAGTACCTTTCTCGATGGCCGCGGCATTCCGCACGCCCGTGAACCTTTCGGTCACGGGGACGATGTCGTTACGCCCCCCGTGAACCCAGGCACTCGTACCGCGTCCGGGCGAGCGGGCCGGCTACAGGTACGAGGTGTCGTTGACCAGGCGCACCGAGGCACCACCGTCGGGATAGAACTCGGCGATGCACAGCGAGGCCAGATCCAGGTGCAGGCGATACAGCAGCGACGGGCCGACGCCGAGTGCCAACTGCAGCAGTGTCTTGATCGGGGTGACATGGCTGACGGCGACGATGTTCTCGCCCGGATACAGCGCCACCAGATCCCGGCGAGCACCCTCGACGCGCTCGCGCACCTGATCGAAGCTCTCGCCACCGGGCGCGGGGATCGACGGGTCGCCCAGCCAGTCTCTGTGCAGCTGCGGATCGCGCTGCGCCGCCTCGGCGAAGGTGAGACCCTCCCAGTCGCCGAAATCGGTCTCGGTGAGGCCGTCGAGGACGCGCAACGGAACATCGAGCGCGGTGGCGGCGGCCTCGGCGGTGGAGCGGGCGCGCTGCAGCGGCGAACTCACCACGGCGGCGATATCGCCCTTGGCGGCAAGCATTTTCGCGGCGCGCTCGGCCTGCTCGCGACCGAGGTCGGTCAGCGGCGGATTGCCGCGGCCGGAGTAGCGACGTTCCACCGACAGGGCGGTCTGGCCGTGGCGCAGCAGCAGCAGGCGGGTCGGCTTGCCGACGGCGCCGGTCCAGCCGGGAGCGGTCTTCGGGGTACTCGTCATCTTCGGCACGGGCACTTCGTCACCGGCCGCGTACCCCGCCGAGACGGCCTCGCGGACGACCCCGGTGAGCGCGCCGTCGTCCATCGCCTCGTTCGCCAGCCGGTCGGCATGGGAATTCTCGGCGCGCGGGATCCAGGAGAAGCTGACCCGGTCGAACCCGGCGACCAGCGCCCGCGCCTGTTCGGCGAGCGGAATCATCGCGGGATGCTTGACCTTCCAGCGTCCCGCCATCTGCTCGACGACGAGCTTGGAGTCCATCCGCACCGCGACCACCCGCGCGCCCAGTTCGGCCGCGGCCGCCAAACCTGCCAGCAGACCACGGTATTCGGCGACGTTGTTGGTGGCGACGCCGAGGAACTCCTTGCGCTCGGCGAGCACCCGGACGTGATCGTCGGCGAAGACCACCGCGCCGTACCCGGCCGGACCGGGATTGCCGCGCGAGCCGCCGTCGGCCTCGACGATCACCTCGTGCGCACTCATCGGCGCACCGATCCGCTCACAGCCCCGATTCCTTGGTGCGCACCATGATCGCGCCGCATTCCGGGCAGCGCAGGACGGCGTCGGGCGCGGCCTTGGCGATGCGCTGCATCTCGCCGCGATCGATCTCGATCCGGCAGGCGCCGCAGCGACGGGCCTGCAGCAGAGCGGCGCCGACCCCGTGGGCGGCGCGCTGCTTGTCGTAGACGGCGAGCAGTTCGTCAGGGAACTGGCCGAGCAGGCCGGAGCGGTCGTTGTCGCAGCGACGCTGGGCCACTTCGAGATCGGCCAGTGCCTCGTCGCGCAGGCGTTCGGCGTCGGCCAGGTCCTGGTCGGCCTTGCTCAGGCGGGCGCCCGCGTGGTCGTGATCGGCGGCCATCGCCTCGCGCTGCTCCATCACGGTCAGCAATTCGTCTTCGAGCACCGTGCGGCGGCGCTCCAAACTGCCCAGTTCGTGCTGGAGCTCGGAGAGCTGCTTGGCGGCGACGGTGCCGGCGGTGAGCATGCCGCGGTCGCGGTCCTCGCGCTTGCGCACGGCCTCGACCTCACCCTCGAGCTTGCGGATGTCACGATCCAGATCGTCGATGCCGATCTCCACCGCGACGGCCGCGTCCTTGTAGCCGTTGCGCTCGGTCGTGAGCCGCGCGACCTCCTGCTGTTCGGGCAGCGCGTTCCTGCGGTGCGCGATCCGCGTCAACTCGGCATCGACAGCGGCGAGCTGGAGCAGCTTGGACTGGACCGACGGTTCGACATTCAACGCGCACGAACTCCTGAACACTGTGGAGGGATGGATCGATCAACCGTACCGCGCCGCGGGGGTTCACCACGCCATGACCCGAGGACGCGGCCACAGACCGGCGAACACGCGGCCCTTCCGACGAAATCGCCCGCTCCGTGGCTCACAGGCACGCCCGCTACGAAACCGACAACTGGGTGCCGCGCATCGGCCCAGCGACCCGACGGACCGGGGGTGAAGTCGCTCAGCCGGTGACCGTCCACGGGTCGGTGCGGAGAGTACAGATCCGGGTGGTGATGTCGGGCAGGGCGGTGCGGACGATCTGGTCGGCCTGGGCGCACCAGGGGAACTCGGTGGCCCAGTGGGCGGCGTCGATCAGGGCGGGGCCGCCGCGGCGGAGGTGCTCGTCGACGGGGTGGTGGCGCAGATCGGAGGTGAGGTAGGCGTCGACGCCGTGGCGGATGGCGGCGTCGAGGTAGGAGTCACCCGCGCCACCGCAGACGGCGACCTTGTGGACCATCCGATCGGGGTCGCCCGCGGCGCGCACGCCCCAGACGGTGCGGGGCAGGCCGACGCCGACGCGGGCGGTGAACTCGCGCAGGGTCTCGGGCCGGGGCAGTTCCCCGATCCGGCCGATGCCCAGGCTCGACGGCAGTGGCGCCCGTTCGGTGAGGTGGTAGGCCGGTTCCTCATAGGGGTGGGCGGCGCGCAGGGCGGCCAGCACGGCGAGGCGGCGGGTCGGGGCGGCGACCACCTCGACGGCGTCCTCGGTGACGGTCTCCACCGCGCCGACCACACCGATGGCCGGGTTGGCGCCCGGCAGCGGGCGGAACTGACCGGTGCCCGAGGTGTACCAGGCGGCCTCGCGATAGTCGCCGATCGCGCCCGCGCCCGCGGTGAACAGGGCCGAGAGCAGGGCCGCGGTATGCGTCTGTGGCACCTGGATCACCCATTTGTCCACGGCGGCAATCGGTTTGGGATCGAGCGGGCCGGTGACGGTGAGGCCGATGGCGGCAGCCAGCGCGTCCGAGACGCCCGGATCGGCGGAGTCGGCGTTGGTGTGGGCGGTGAACAGGGCGCAGCCGTGGCGGATCAAGGTGTGCAGCAGCGCGCCCTTCGGCGTGTTCGCCGCGACGGTGTCGACCCCGCGCAGCAACAGCGGATGGTGCACGACCAACGCCTGCGCGCCCCAGTCGATCGCCTCCTCCACGACGGCGGCGGTGGCGTCGACGGCGAAGACCACCTTGCGCACCTCCTGCCCCGGGTCGCCGCACACGAGCCCGACCGAATCCCACGATTCGGCCAGTTTCGGCGGGTAGGCCCCGTCGAGCACCCCGATCAGTTCGGCCAGGTCGGTCACCGCCGCCTCCTTCGTCGCGCTGGGATTGTCGTCATCGTGCGGGTCGCACCGTGTCTCGAAAGCAGCGTCCGCCCGAGGTGCCCGGTCGACCCGACGGCCGGGCGAACACGCGTGGTCACCACGGCGCCGCCCGCATCCGGCCGATCGGCTGGTCGGGGTCGGCCGATCCGCGCCGGGTCGCTCACCACAGCGCCGTTCGCACAGCGTCGATCAGCTGATCGACGTCAGCCGGCCCGCGCACAGCCACCCGCAGGTGGTTCGGACCGAGGCCGGGGAAGGTGTCGGCGCGGCGCACGGCGATACCGCGGTCGGCGAGTCGTTTGCGCAGCAGCGCACCATCGGGGACACGCAGCAGCAGGAACGGCCCGGTCGCCGGGGTGTGCACCTCGATGCCGAGCGCGCTCAGTCGCTCGACCATCGCGGCGCGGTCGGCGGCGATGCGGTGCGCGGCCTGGCGTGCCTCGGCGACCGCGGACGGCTCGGCGGTCGCGCTGATCGCCTCGAGCTGCAGGGTGCCCAACGGCCAGTGCGGTCGTCCCCGAGTCAGCCGGGCGAGCACTGCGGGCGCGCCGAGCGCGTAACCACACCGCAGCCCGGCCAGTGCCCACGTCTTGGTGAGGCTGCGCAGGACCAGGACGTCGGACACGGCGAGTCCGGCCAGCGATTCGGGTTCACCCGGATCGAGAGACGGCTCACCGGCGGAACTGGACACGCCGGGCCCGGAGACCGCATCGGCGAAGGCTTCGTCGATGACGAGGAGGCGGCCGGGGCGGCGCAGGGCGCGCAGGGTCTGCGCGGGGTGCAGGACCGAGGTGGGGTTGGTGGGGTTGCCGAGCACGACGAGGTCGGCGGCGTCGGGGACCAGGGCGGGGTCGAGGGTGTACGGCGGGTCGAGGACCACGCGGGTGACCGGGACGCCCGCCTCGCGCAAGGCCAGTTCCGGCTCGGTGAACGACGGGTGGATCACCGCGGCGAGGCGAGGGGTCAGACGCGGCAGCATCGCGAAGCCCTCGGCGGCGCCCGCGAGCAGCAGGACTTCCTCGGGCGCGCGGCCGTGCCGGGCGGCGACGGCGGCGCGGGCGGCGTGCTCGTCGTCGGCGCAGGGGTAGCGGCCGAGGTCGGCGAGGCGGGCGGCCAGGCGGTCGCGCAACCAGGCGGGCGGGGCCAGGCCCTGCACGTTCACCGCGAAATCGAGCATCCCCGGGCGCGCTTCCACGTCGCCGTGGTGGCGCAACATCGCGGGGTCGACCGAGTCCTCGAACACAACTGAACACCCTACGTGGCGCGCGTTCGGCGGCACCGGCGAGAATGGGCGCGTGGATCTACACGTCACGTTCATCTGCACGGGCAACATCTGCCGGTCCCCGATGGCCGCGAAGATGTTCGAGGCGCATCTGTTCCGGGCCGGGCTGGCGAACCGGGTGCGGGTCAGCAGCGCGGGGACCGGATCGTGGCATGTCGGCGATCCGGCCGATCCGCGGACCGAGGCGACGTTGCGCCGCGCGGGCTACGACACCGAGCACATCGCGGCCACCTTCGGGCCCGAGCACCGCGACGCCGACCTGGTCGTCGCCCTCGACACCGGCCACGACCGGGAACTGGCCCACCGCGGCGTGCCGACCGAGCGACGCCGACTGTTGCGCAGCTTCGATCCGGCCGCCGACGGCAGCGACGTGCCCGACCCGTACTACGGCGACCAGACCGATTTCGACCTCGTCCGCGACCAGATCGAAGCCGCCGTCCCCGGCCTGCTCGACTGGGTGCACGCCGCACTCGCCACCCGCAGCCCCGCCGATGCCCGATGATCCGCAAACTCGCCTTCCTGCTGCGCCCGAGCTGGCTGATCCTCGGGGTGATCGTCGTCGCGTTCGCCTACCTGTGCTTCACCGTGCTCGCGCCGTGGCAGCTGGGCAAGAGCGACAGCACCGAGCACCGCAATCAGTTGATCGCCGAGTCCGTGCAGGCCGATCCGGTGCCCGTGACCGACATCCTCGACGGTGACCCCACGACCCACACCGAATGGCGCAATGTCACCGCGACCGGCAGCTACCTGCCCGAGTCGACCGTGCTCGTGCGCCTGCGCCACCTCGACGGAGCCCCCGGCTACGCGGTACTGGCCGCCTTCCGCCTCGACGATGGCCGCACCCTGCTCGTCGACCGCGGCCTCGTCGCCGCCGTCGACGGCACCCGTCCGCCCGCCATCACCGATCCGCCCACGGGCCCGCAGCGCCTCGACGCCAGGGTGCGCGCGTCCGAGGGCGTCGTCCCCGACAAGGCCCCGAGCACCCAAGACGGCTACCGGCAGGTCTACACCATCGACACCACGCAGGAATCGACCGTCCTCGGCACCACCCTCACACCCATCCCGACCGGCACCGACAAGGGCGGCTACCTCCAACTGGCCGAGAACCAGCCCGGCGCCTACACCCCCACCCCCCTGCCCCAGCTCGACGCGGGCCCCTACCTCTCCTACGGCCTGCAATGGCTCGCCTTCGGCATCATGGCCCCCCTCGGTCTCGGCTATTTCGTCGTAGCCGAACTCCGCGCCCGCCGCCGCGACCGCGCCACCCCCACCAGCTCCGAGTCCACAGCCATCCCCGCCGAAGACTCGACCGCTCCCGCCACCCCGAACACCGAAGCCCGCCTCGCGGACCGCTACGGCCGCTACCGCTGACATCGCCACCTGACCGCACCCGCACCGTCCGCTCACCCCCGCCGAACAACCCACCCCACGATCCCCGCCACCACCACAGCCCCCACCTGCACCGCCTCCGACATCCGCACCGCCCGCCGCAGATCCGCGGTCCTCGGCGCAGGTCCCTCCCCCAGCGTCGGCCGTAGCTCGGCACCGTGCCGGTACTGTGTCCGGCCCCCGAGCTGGACCCCCAACGCGCCCGCCATCGACGCCTCTACGACCCCCGCGTTCGGGCTCGGATGCTTGCCCGCATCGCGCCGCCACGCCCGCCATGCCGCCCCCGGGGTGCCGCCGACCAGCGGCGCCAACCCCACCGTCAACACACCGGTCACCCGAGCAGGCACCAGATTCGCCACATCATCGGTCCGCGCCGCCGCCCAGCCGAACCGCTCATACCGTTCGTTCCGATACCCGACCATCGCATCGAGGGTGTTCACCGCCCGATATCCCAGCAACCCCGGCACCCCCGCCACCGCACCCCACAGCAATGGCGCGACCGTCGCGTCCGAGGTGTTCTCGGCCATCGATTCCAGCGCCGCCCGCGCCAACCCGTCGGCATCGAGCACCGAGGGATCCCGCCCGCACAGCGACGGCAACAGCTCCCGTGCTCCGGCGAGGTCATCGGCATCGAGCCGATCAGCCATGGCGTGCCCCGCGCGAGCGAGACTGCGCCCGCCCAACACCGTCCAGGTGGCCAACGCGGTCGCGAGCAACCCACCCCGGGCGACGGCAGCGCCGAACGCGACGACCGACCCCACCGCCACGACCTCGTGCACCACCCCGGCCCGCCGGTCATCGGCATAGGTCGACCGTTCCAACGCCGCTGCCGCAGTACCGAATCCGGCGACCGGATGCCAGCGCCGGGGATCGGCGAACACCCGATCGAGCACGAATCCCAGCACCAGCCCGCACGCGGTCGATGTCGCCTTCTGCACGGGGCGAGGGTAGCCGGTGGCGGGAATGTCACACCGGGTGCGCCGGGTTCGTCATCTCTGCGACAGACTTTTCTCATCCCCGGCACCGGGGCGGACAACCGAATGGCGACCACGATGACCGACTCACCGCAGCCCCTCGATCAGGCCGAACTGGCCCGCCGTTTCGAGGAACACCGCCCGTACCTGCGCCGACTCGCCTACAGCACGCTCGGCAGCCTCAGCGACGCCGAAGACGTCGTGCAGGATGCGTGGCTGCGCCTGCAGCGGCAGTTCGCCGCGGGCACGGCGGGCGAGATCGACAATCTGCGCGCCTGGCTGACCACCGTCACCGGTCGGCTCGCCCTCGACCACCTCGGCTCCGCACGCGCCCGTCGTGAGCAGTATGTCGGCGAGTGGCTGCCCGAACCGCAAGTCACCTGGGACGACCCGGCCGACCGGATCTCCCAGGACGAGCGGGTCACCACCGCCTTGCTGGTCGTCTTGGAGTCGCTGTCACCCGCCGAGCGCACCGCCTTCGTCCTGCAGGACGTGTTCGGTATGACCGGCCCCGAAGTCGCCGAGGTCGTCGGACGCACGCCCGCCGCCGTTCGCCAGCTCGCCTCCCGCGCCCGCAAGCACGTGGAGATCGGCACCCCTCGCTTTCCCGCTTCCCCCGTCGAACAGGAGCGGGTCGTGTCGGCGTTCGCGCTGGCCTGGCGATCGGGCGATCTGCGTTCGCTGCTCGGCGTGCTCGACGAGAACGTGGTCCTCACCGCCGACGGTGGCGGCAAGGTCCCCGCGGTCCGTCAGCCCGTGCGCGGCGCGGAACTCATCGCGAAGATGCTGCTGGGCTGGTACCACGCACCCTCGGCCGCGGGTGGCTGGGGCAGGTCGGTCCTGGTCAACGGCGTCCCCGGTCTGGTGGTTCACGACGGCGCCAACATCGGCGTCTTCTCCTTCGTGGTCGACCAGGGACGCATCACCGCCCTCGACATCGTCCGCAACCCTGACAAACTCCACGACCTCCCCACCGAAGGTGACTGGTCCTTCGGCAACCACTGACCCCGAACCAAGATCATCACGCTGTGGTGGCGTTCGCCCCTCGCCACCACAGCATGGTGATCAGCGGCCCAGGTGGCTACGCGTCGAGGGGGTAGGCGTGGGCGGCGGCGACCTCGGCGGAGAGGAGTTTGCCGTCCACGGCGGTGAGACCGGCGGCGAGGCCGGGGTCGGCGGTGCAGGCACCGCGCCAGCCTCGGTCGGCGATGGCGCGCGCATAGGGCAGCGTCGCGTTGGTGAGGGCGACCGTCGAGGTGTGGGGTACCGCCCCGGGCATGTTCGCCACGCAGTAGAAGAGTGAATCCGCCACCGGGAAGGTCGGGTTCGCGTGGGTGGTCGGGCGCGTGGAGGCGAAGCAGCCGCCCTGGTCGACGGCGATGTCGACGAGGACCGAGCCAGGACGCATCCGGGCGACGAGTTCGTCGGACACCAATGTCGGCGCCTTGGCGCCCGGCACGAGGACCGAACCGATCACCAGATCCGCCGCCCGCACGGCCTTGTCGATCTCCCACGCGTGCGAGGCGAGGGTGCCGACGCGTCCGGCGAAGCGGGCATCGAGTTCCCGCAAGCGCGCCAGATTCGTATCGAGCACGCTCACCGTGGCGCCCATCCCGACCGCCACACTCGCCGCGTTGGTCCCCGCCACGCCCCCGCCGAGCACCACCACGTCGGCCGGGCGGACGCCGGGGACCCCGCCGAGCAGCACACCGCCCCCGCCCAGCGGAGCCATCAGGTGATAGGCGCCGACCTGGGCACTCAGCTTGCCCGCCACCTCGCTCATCGGCGCGAGCAGCGGCAGCGAACCGTCCGGCGCGCGCACCGTCTCGTAGGCGATCGCGGTGATGCCCGAGGCGAGAATCGCGTCGGTGCACTGCTTCGACGCGGCCAGATGCAGGTAGGTGAACAGCACCTGGTCGCGGCGCATCAGCGAGTACTCCTGCGCGATGGGCTCTTTCACCTTCAACACCACAGCGGCCTCGGCCCACACCTGCTCGGCGTCTGCCACGATCCGCGCGCCCGCGCCGCGATAGTCGTCATCGGCGAATCCCGAACCGACCCCGGCTCCGGCCTGTACCAGCACCTCGTGTCCGTGCGCGACCAGTTCGCTGGCACCCGCCGGCGTGAGCGCCACCCGGAATTCCTGCGGCTTGACCTCCGTCGGCACCCCGACCGTCACGCCTGCACCCGTCATCCGGCCAGCCTAGGACGTGCCCGGAGCGGATTCGGCCGACCTGGTTCGCGTGTCGGATCGGGATGGCCCGACCAGCGCGGGTTCCGGCAGCGCCACGAGCCCGCAGCGGTGCCGCTCCGCACCGGAGCGGCACCGCTGCGGCGGCCCACCGCGCCCGGTTCGCCGGGACAGCGCAATAATCACCGCATGATCATCAAGGTGACCGGGTTCGAACCGGAGATCGACGACACCGCGTGGATCGCGCCCAACGCGACCGTGATCGGCCGGGTGCGCCTGGCCGCCGAGGTCGGCATCTGGTACTCGGCGGTACTGCGCGGCGACCTCGAGGAGATCAGCGTCGGCGCCGGAACCAATATCCAGGACGGTTGCGTCCTGCACGCCGATCCGGGCTTCCCGCTCACCGTGGGCACCGGGGTCTCGGTGGGCCACAATGCGATTCTGCACGGCTGCACCATCGGCGACGACGTACTGGTCGGTATGGGTGCGACGGTGCTCAACGGTGCGGTGATCGGCGCGGGCAGCCTGATCGCGGCCAACGCGCTGATCCCCGAGGGCGCGCAGATTCCGCCCGGATCACTGGTCGCGGGGGTGCCGGGCAAGGTGCGGCGCGAGCTGACCCAGGGACAGCAGGACGGGATCAAGCTCAACGCGGCAGTGTACGTGCACAACATCGCGGCGCACCGGGATGCCGAGGTGTTGTGAACCATCACACTGAGCAAGTGTCCAGTAGGTAAACCTGATAGCATTTGCCCTGCGTATTGCGTCCGATCATGAGAGTTTCGGTCGGCACCGGATACGCGAGGCAGGAGGTATCACGGTGGCATACATGCAGGCCGGTGTGCACCGAGCGGGGGGACGGCTCAGCGTGGCCGATATCGCCGCCCAGCCGGGCGGAATCGAGGCACTTCGGTGCCGCGTCCACGAATTACGTTCGCGCGGAGTCCATTTCGCCGCCAATGCGATCGAGCAGGAGATGGCCGCGCTGGATCTGGCGCCACGAGGATAATGGGGCGATGCCTACCGTCTCGTCCATCCTCGCGCGGATACTGGAAAAGCCCGTCACCGACGGTGAGAAGCTGCTCGACAGCGCACTGTCGGCGTTCCTGGACTTCGGGATCAAACGCACGAGCATGGGCGAGATCGCGCGGCGCGCCGGGATCAGCCCGGCCACCCTCTATCGGCGCTACGAATCCAAGAACGAGCTGGTCGAAGCGGTCGGCGTGCGCGAAGCGCAGCGCTATGTGGCCGAGATCGACGAGCGGGTCCGCGCGGTCGCCGATCCCGCCGATCAGATGGTCGAGATCTTCGTCGCGTTCGTCACCACCATCGCGGGCAACGAGCTGTTGCGCAGGCTGCTCGGCACCGAGCCGGAGATGATCCTGCCCCGGCTCACCACCGACGCCGGGCCGATCCTCGCGGTCGGGCGCGCCTACCTCGCCGAGAAGCTCCGCGAGCTACCGGCGGGCGAGGCGTCGCCCGATTTCGACCCCGATCTAGTCGCCGAGGTCATGGCCAGGCTCGGGCTGTCCCTGGCGCTCACCCCGGACGGGCTCATCCCCCTCGACGACGCCGAAGCAGGGCGCGAGTTCGCCCGCCGCACGCTGCTGCCGATGGTCGGCATCCGCAGCGATCACTGAACACCGAACGCGGCCGCCACCACCTCGTCGACGCCCGCATCCGCCACGGGCACGCCGTCTTCCAGTACCGAGCGCACTCTGCGGACGATCTCGGCGGCCGCCGGACCGGCCGGATCGGGCACCGGCAGGCGCGCCACGTACTGGGTGATCCAGCGACGCCTGCCCGAGTACAACCGATTCCCGCACACCGCGTCGTAGAACCGCAGCCCCAGCGCCGAATTCGCCACGCCCATCAGCAGATACGCCAGCTCGGTCGCCGCCTTCCCCGCGCCGAGGTCGGTGAGCGAGATCCAGTAGCAGTCCCCGTTGACCACCGCGCCCGAGCGATCCAGCGCGAAACGCGGTCGCTCGCTGATGTCGGGGAACACCAATTTCGGTGCGCCCCACAGGTGTGGACGCTGCGGCACCCAGATCTCGAACCACTTCCGGCCACCGTCGAGCACGTAACGTCGTCCGGCCAGCACCTGCTCGTGCGAACGCAGATACTCCGCCGCGCTCGGGAATTCGGCCAGATCGATCGGCGTTCGGCGCGGCTGCCGGACATCGTAGGGATACAGCACTCTGGTGCCGCGAGCCATCGCGACCTGCCACGGCCGCAGATCATGATGAGTGATCAACTGCCGCAACAACTCCGGCTCCGGCATCGGGTCCATCTGCTCCCACCGATCGGAGATGAACACCCGATCCGCCGTCGTCTTGATCCCCACCCGGATCCGCGCGGCCTCCCCGAAGGAACGCCAGGTGCGCTCGGCGATCCGCGCCAGCCACCGATCCACCCCGGGCCGCGACATCCGCCAGGCGGTGTCGACAGTTCGATCGGGCGAACTCGCCCGCACACTCAGAGGTGAGGTCGGCCACGCACCCGCCCGCTCGGACTTCCCGCTCGACGACGGCACGGTCATCGACACCGGGTCCGGCGATGACGTGTCCATCGAAGAAACGCCTGCTGCCTGTTCTCCCGCCGAACCCGTGCCCGTCGGCGTCGTCTCCGACGCGGCGACTCCCGTGCACAGAACTCCCACCTCCACCGCGAACACGCGCCCACCGTCACCCACCAGGCAGGCGGACTCACCGGCGAGCGCGTCGAACAGGTCGGTGGCGCAATCGGGTTCGGCGCCCGGCTCCTCGTACACCGAGACGTAGCGGCAGTCCGGGTGGTGGTCGGCGCGGGTGGCGACGGTGATCGCGGGCAGCACGGCGGCGGTGAAGAGTTTGGTGTCGCCGAGGTCGTAGAGCTCGACCGGGGTGAGGTCGATGGTCAGGATGCGGCGCAGGTTCGCGCCGGCGCGAGTGGTGAGGAACCGGTTGGCGCACAGCAGGCCGAGCACGCCGTCGGCGGCGAGCAGACGAGGGGCGACGGCGACGAACGGGTGGGTGAGGTCGATGCGCCCACGCAGGCCGAACTGTTTGCTCAGCAGTCGGGCGGTCGCGCCGCCGAGCTGCTGGGTGCGCACGTAGGGCGGGTTGGTGATGATCAGGTCGAAGGCATGGTCGGGCAGGCGGGACGCGGCGGCGAGGAAGTCCTCGGCTCGACAGTCGATCGCGACGCCTTCGTCGGAAGCCCGCCGCGCCGTGCGGCCGACCGCGTGGCGATCCAGGTCGTATCCGGTGAGCCGCACCGCGATATCCGGGGCAGTCGCGGTCAGCTCCCGATGCACCGCGAGCAACAGCTCACCATCACCGCAGGCCGGGTCGAGCACGCGCAGTTCGTCGGCGCGTGGCGCGTGCAGCAGCGCCCGTCGCGCCAGAAACCGCGCGAGCTCGGGCGGCGTGTAGTGCCTGCCGTGCCGTTTGCGCTCCTGCGCGTCACGGGCCTGCGAAGCCATGCGATCGATTGTGCCCTGCGAGCCCCTCCGCACACCGTAAGCAGGACCCCGCCTCACCGGCCGAAACGGCAACGCCCGTCCCGATCGGTGGTTCCGCGCGGTCCGAACGGCTGCTAGGTTGGTCTCAAAATGGGACTAGCTCCCGTGACCTACCCAGGGAGCCGCGCGATGACGCCAACCGACCACGACAGCAGCGATTTCGCCACCCTCCAGCGGCTGGCCGACGAACGCTGGACCTGTCGCCAATTCCGCCCGGAGCAGGTGGACCGGGCCACCATCGAACAGTTGCTCCGCCTCGCGCGGCGCACGCCCTCGTGGTGCAACACCCAGCCGTGGCAGGTCGTCGTCACCGAGGGCGAGGGGACCGAGAGGTTCCGCAAGGAACTGCTCGCCCACATCCAGGCCAACGGCACCGCACCGGATTTCGAGTTTCCCGCGCAGTACGCCGGTGTCTACCGTGATCGCAGGCGCGAGTGCGGTTTCCAGCTCTACGACAGCGTCGGCATCGCCAAGGGCGAGCACGAGAAGACGATGCGCCAGATGGTGCGCAACTTCGAGTTCTTCGACGCACCGCACGTCGCGATCGTGACCTCCGAAGCCGATCTCGGCGTCTACGGCGCCATCGACTGCGGCCTGTGGCTGGAGAACTTCCTCCTCGGCGCCCAGGCCCTCGGCCTCGGCGCCGCTCCCCAAGCCGCCCTCGCCTCCTACGCCCCGTTCCTGCACGACTACTTCGCACTCCCCGCCCACCGCAAGGTCGTCTTCGGCGTCTCCTTCGGCTACCCCGACCCCGACCACCCCATCAACACCTTCCGCACCCACCGCGCACCCCTCGACGACCAAATCACCTGGCACACCGCCTGATCAAGATCAACAGGCACTGGTGGCGGGCGGCTCTCGGCCGATGGTCACACCAGAGCCTGGTGATCAACCGTCCAGGCTTCTACGCGGGCCGGGATGCCTCGGTGAGGCCGGGGCCGGGCTCCGGAACGATGTCGCGGGCGGTGATTTCGGTGTCGCAGGCGTCGCAGGTGAGGTGGACGTGGGCTTCGCCGGTGCACTCTCGGTGGCGGTACTCGACCGGCGGGCCGTCGGGGGCCATGTAGGTGTCGCCCCAATCGCGGATCGCCATGAGGATCGGATAGAGGGCGTGCCCCTTCTCGGTCAGCCGGTACTCCTCGTACGCCCCGTCCTCGACGGGCCGCTTCACCAGGACCCCGTGTTCGATCAACCGATCCAGCCGATCCCCCAGCCGACTCCGCGAAATCCCGAGCGCACCCTGGAACGCGTTGAACCGCCGCACCCCGGCAAAACAGTACTTCAGGATCAGCAACGTCCACCGATCCCCGAAGATCACCAGCGGCCGCGTGATCGAACACGGGACCTCGGCCAGCTCTTCGTAGCGCACCCAGCCATTATGCGCGCAGCCGGGCCGCCGCGGACCTACCTCCCGCGACGACGCAGTTCAGCCGCCTGCGCCCGCATCGCACCCGCGACGAGTTCACGCCCCTCGTGCACGAGATCGACCACCTCACGCGTGGTACTACGCCCGGCATCGCTGAGGATGTCGCCAATGGCGACACCCGTGCGACGCACCGCAAAGGACAACTCGTCGAAGAGTTCCTTCCGATAGCTCATCGAACACCCCCCACCACGACGCCGTCGGTGAACATCTCCCGGCCGAGTTCGGATACACGCATCGACGTAAGGCTCCTTCGGTAACGGCAATTCGCAGCCCAGCTGCCCTTTGAGTGTACGACCGTTCACTGAACAGAAACAACCCTCCCGGTACGCGAAACGGCCGCCGTTGTCTCCTGGCGGGGAGGCAGCGACGGCCGGATCGTAACCAACCAGCTACAACGTCACAGTGGGATGTTCTTGTGGTGGCTCTTGCGGGCCGGGGCCGCGGCGAGGGCCGCGGCGATGATGCTGCGGGTCTTGGCCGGGTCGATGACCTGGTCGACGACGCCGATCGCGACCGCGCGTTCGACACCACCCGCGATCTTCTCGTGTTCGGCGGTCAGGCGCTCGTGCAGGGCTTCGCGCTCGTCGTCGGGGGCCGCGGCCAGTGCCTTCTTGTGCAGGATACCGACGGCGGCCTTGGCGCCCATGACGGCGACCTCGGAACCGGGCCAGGCGTAGACCGCGGTCGCGCCGAGGGCACGGGCGTTCATGGCGATGTAGGCGCCGCCATAGATCTTGCGGGTCACCAGGGTGACGCGCGGGACGCGCGCCTCGGCGAAGGCGTGCAACAGCTTCGCACCGCGACGCACGACGCCCTCGAGCTCCTGGCCGACGCCGGGCAGGTAGCCCGGAACGTCGGTGACCACGACCAGCGGGATGCCGAACGCGTCGCACAGCCGCACGAAACGTGAAGCCTTCTCGGCACTTTCGGAGTTGAGGCAGCCACCCAGACGCAACGGGTTGTTGGCCAGCACGCCGACCGTACGACCGCCGAGACGACCGAGGCCGGTGACCATGCTGCGGGCGTACCCACCCTGCAGTTCCTCGAAAGAGGACTCCCCGTCGACATTGTCGAGCAGTTCGTGCAGGAGCGGCTTCACATCGTAGGCACGCTTGGCCGACTCGGGCAGCAGTGCCTTGAGGTCGACATCGCCGTGCTCGGCCGCGACCAGATCGAACTCGCCCTGCTCGGCGAACATCGAGACCAGGCGACGGGCGCGGTGCAGCGCGTCGGGCTCGTCATCGGCGGCGATGTGGCACACGCCGGACTTCTTGAAGTGTGTGGTGGGACCACCGAGGGTCGCCATGTCGACGTTCTCGCCGGTCACCGAGCGGACCACGTCGGGACCGGTGACGAACACCCGGCCCTCCGGCGCCATGATGACGACATCGGTCAGGGCGGGGCCATAGGCCGCTCCACCCGCGGCGAAGCCGAGGACCACCGAGATCTGCGGGACCAGGCCGGACGCGCGGACCATGGCCTCGAAGACCAGGCCGACCGCGTGCAGCGCCTCGACACCCTCGGCGAGACGGGCACCACCGGAGTGCCACAGGCCGACGACCGGGATGCCGGAATCGATGGCGGTGTCGATCGCGTCGACAATGTGCTTGCAGCCCTCGACACCCATCGCGCCGCCCATGACGGTGGCGTCGGAGCAGTAGGCCACAGTGCGCACACCGTCGACCTCGCCGATGGCAGCGAGTACACCAGAGCGGTCCCGCGGATGCAACGGCAGGATCGTGCCGGGGTCGAAGAATCGCTGGAGGCGACCGAGTGGGTCACGCGGATCGGTCGTCGTGTCTTGAAACGCGGGAGCAATGATTGTCATCGCGTTCACTCCTACCTTCGTTGAGAGTCTCGCCGCGGCGGCGGCTGCGTACGGCGAACCGCCGGTGGGGGTCGAGCCATTCAGTTGGCGCGACCCCCACCGGGGATCGTGAATGCAGTCGATCGGTGCGGCTATGCCCGACCGAAGGCGAGCGCGACGTTGTGCCCACCGAAACCGAAGGAGTTGTTGATCGCGTACTCGATTTCCTGGCGACGGGCTTCCCCGTGCACCACATCGAGGTCGATCTCCGGATCCTGGTTGTCCAGGTTCAGGGTCGGCGGAACGATGCCGTCCCTGATGGACAGCACGGTGAGGATCGACTCGAGGGCACCGACGGCACCGATCGAGTGACCCAGCGCCGACTTCGGCGCGTACACCGAGGCATGCTGCACCCCGGCGTAGTGGATCGCGTTCTTCTCGGCGACGTCGCCGATCGGAGTCGCGGTCGCATGGGCGTTCACGTGCATGATGTCGCGCGGGGACAAACCGGCGGTCTGCATCGCGCGCTGCATGGCGCGTCCCGCACCGGTGCCCTCCGGATCAGGTGCCACCAGGTGGTACCCGTCGGAGGTGATGCCCGCACCCAGCAGGCGTGCGTGGATGGTCGCCCCGCGGGCCTTGGCGTGCTCCTCGGTCTCGATGACCATGAGCGCGCCCGCTTCGCCGAAGACGAAACCATCCCGGTCCTTGTCGAACGGCCGAGACGCGCCCTTGGGGTCATCGTTGCGGGTGCTCGTGGCACGCATCATCGAAAACGCCGCGATCGGCACATCGGAGATGTAGCCCTCGACACCACCGGTGACGACGATGTCGGCGTCACCCATCACGATCATCCGCCACGCGTTGGCGATGGCCTCCGAACCCGACGAGCACGCCGAGACCGGAGTGACCACTCCCGCCCTGGCCTTCAGCTCGAGACCGACGACGGCCGACGGACCGTTCGGCATGACCATCTGAACAGCCAGCGGCGAGATCTTGCGATAGCCACCGTTCTTCAGCTTGTCCACCGAATCGATCAGCGCGTCGCCGCCACCGAGGCCGGTACCGATCGCGACGCCGAGACGGTCGTGATCGACCTCAGGGCTGCCCGCGTTCTTCCACACCTCGCGACCGAGAACGGTCGCCAGGCGCTCGACATACGCCATCCGGCGGATCTCGACCCGGCTCAGCAGCGTGTCGGGGCTGACTTTCAGGTGACCGCCGATGCGCACCGGCAGGTCGTATTCCTCGATGAAGGGATCGTCGAGAACGTCGATTCCGCTCTCACCGTTGAGGAGTCCCTTCCACGTCGCATCGACATCACCCGCGATCGACGTGGTCGCCGCCATGCTGGTGACGACGACGTTGGGGAATTTCCCGTTCAAGGTCGACGGAGCAGGAGTGGTCATGTGTACGCAGCCCTACTCGGCGTCGAACTTGGCCTTGAGCTCCGCGGCGGCGTCGGAGTTCTCCGCCTCGAGCTTCTGGATGTAGGAGACTGCGTCACCCACGGTCTTCAGGCTGGCCAGATCCTCGTCGGGGATCTTGACGCCGTACTTGTCCTCGGTCTGCACAGCGATCTCGACCATGGACAGCGAGTCGATGTCCAGGTCGTCGACGAAGGACTTCTCGATGGTCACCTCGGAGGGTTCGATACCCGTAACCTCTTCGATGATCTTGCCGAGTTCTTCGACGATCTGTTCCTGGGTCAGAGCGGCCACTTTGGTGGCTCCCTTCTTGTTCTCGTTTGTAGGGGTCTGAAACGGACGCGCACTTCGTCGTGCGCGACCGCCGGGGGGAAAGCTAGCCCGAGGTGGTCAGTTCGGCCAACGCGGGGAGGTCTTCCGGCGTCTTCAGGGCGAGCGTGGGCGTGCCCTTCAGTTCGCGCTTGGCGATGCCGACGAGGGTGCCCGCCGGTGGCAGTTCGGCCACGGCCGAGACTCCGGCGGTGCGGATGGTCTCGGTGCACAGGTCCCAGCGCACGGGGCGGGTGACCTGTGCGGCGAGCTTATCGATCGCGTCGGCGCCCGAAGCGACCGGCTTGCCGTCGAAGTTCGACAGCAGCGTCCGGATCGGATCGCTCGGCGAGATCTGGGCGATGGCTCCGGCGACAGCATCCTGTGCCGGGGCCATGAAGGCGGTGTGGAACGCACCGGCGACGGGCAACGCGCGGACCCGTGCCTTCTCCGGCGGGTTCGCGGCGAGCTCCGCCAGAGCTTCCAGGCGGCCCGCTGCCACGATCTGGCCCACCGCGTTGCGGTTGGCCGGGACGAGATCGAGTTCGGCGAGCCGTGCGAGCACGGTGGCTTCGTCGCCACCGAGCACCGCGGACATACCGGTCGGCTCCTCCGCGCACGCCTTGGCCATCTCCCGGCCGCGGATGGCGGCGAGGGCGACGGCCTCGTCGGCGGTGATGACACCGGCGACAGCGGCTGCGGCGAATTCACCGACCGAGTGTCCGGCGACGACTGTATCGGCCGGCAGCGATTCGGGGGCGATTTCGGCGAAGGCGAGCAGGGCGGCGGCGACCACGAGTGGCTGGGTCACCGCGGTGTCGACGATCTCCTCCGCCGTCGCGGTGGTACCGAGACGGACCAGGTCGAGGCCGGCGGCCTTCGACCACAGCTCGAGGCGATCAGTCGCACCGGGGAGTGCGAGCCACGGCGTGAGCATGCCGGGTGTCTGGGACCCCTGTCCAGGGGTGAGCAACGCGATCACTCCCTAAGAGAACACTGTGACCCCCGCCGCAGGAGATGTCGGCGCGAATGAAGCTTTCGGACGCGTTTTGTAGGGGTCCCACAAAATCCGAGGTGGGCTGTCCTGATCGACCGATTCCCCGATCCCGTTACAGGGGGTCGTGACCCATTGGTGTGGGCGGGGTTTCTGTGACAGGGGGTGACGATTCGTTATGCGTTCGTGTCAAACGACCCACTGTGGCCGCGATCCGGAGCACATAAGCGTCTCGAGGATTCATCGGATCACGTCCCGTGATCTCCCCGATTCGTTTGAGTCGGTACCGAACGGTATTTGGATGGACGTACAGCTGACGCGCGCACGTTTCTACTGCTCCACCACAATCCAGATACGCGTCGAGTGTGTCGGATAACGAAGATCCGGCAGCAGCCAACGGGAGCACAAGATACTCGTTCAGCGCCTCTATCGCAGCTCTATCGCCCAGCAGCGCGCGTTCGGGCAGCAATTCCGAGGCGTGAACGGGCCTTGGCGCGGCGCGCCAGCCCACCACGGCCTCCATTCCGGCCAGCGCCTCGATCGCGCTGGCGTGCGCGGCCCCGAGAGTCCGCATGGTCGGGCCGATCACCACCGGCCCGTCGGAGAACACGTCACTGAGCAGATCCACCAGGAACGGCGAGCCGATCCCGGCGTCACCGAGGTTCCCGCTGACCACCATCACCAGCCGAGCGCCCTGCACCACCGCCAGCGCGGCCCGGCCGTGCCTGGTCGCGATGGTGTGCACCGCGCCGACGGTCGAGACGCCCTGATCCAGCGGCGGGGTACCGACCAGCACGGTGGCGGGCGCAGTGGCGTCCCAGTTCAACGTGGCGGCCCGGGAAAGCATGTCCGGGCCCGTGTCACCGCGGACCACCGCGTCGACCACCAGGGCCTCCAGGCGGGTATCCCAGGCGCCCCGCGACTCGGCGGCACTGGCGTACACCGAGGCGGCCGCGAAACCGAGCTCACGCCCGTATCGCAGCACCGCCTCGGTGAGCGCGACCAGCTGCCGATCGTTGCGGGCGAGGGCGGGCAGCCACTGTTCGAAGAAGTCCATGGCCACCCGCACCATGTCCACGGTCTGGCGCAGCGTGAGCCGCCGCGCCAGATCCTGCGGAATCACCTGGAACGCGTCCAGGCTGAATCGGATGTCGGAGTCGGGATCCTGCAACCACTCCAGGAAGTTCACGACCGCCGTCTGCACCAGCATCTGCACGCCCGCGCGCTGCGCGGCGTCCAGGTCGGCGAAGAACGGCAGCCGATCCTGCATGGATCCCACCGCCTCGGTGGACAGTCGGCCCGAGAACTGCTTGACCCGCTTGAGCAGCGTGTCGGGCAGCGGATCACGAGTCTGCCGGTTCGGGGACAGTGCCCCCGTCGGCAGGTATACCTCGTGCTCGCTGGTGCCCTCGGTGATCCGACGGGGCCGCGGCGGTTTGCGCTCCACAGTCCAATAGTCCGCTACGCGAGTTCCTCGCCCGCGTCCGCACTCGGCTTCGGCGCGGCGGCGACATCGTCGATGCCGTACTTCGCCGCCGCTTCCACCGCCTTGGCCTTGTCGAACGAGCCCTCCTTCACCAGGCCCTCCAGCACCGCGACCACGATCGACTGCGCGTCGACGTTGAACACCCGGCGCGCGGCCGGGCGGGTGTCGGAGAAGCCGAACCCGTCGGTACCCAAGGTGGTGTAGTCACCGGGCACCCACTGACGGATCTGATCGGCGACCGCGCGCATCCAGTCGGTGGCGGCCACGACCGGGCCCCGCGTCGGCGCGAGCGCCTGGGTGACGTAGGGAACGCCGGGATCGGTGTCGGGGTGCTTGAGCGCCGCGATCTCCTTGTCCAGCGCCTCACGGCGCAGTTCGCCGAAGGAGGTCACCGACCACACATCCGCCGCGACACCCCACTCCCGCGCCAGCAGTTCCTGTGCGCGCAGGCCGTCGGGCACGGTCACGCCCGAGACGAGGATCTGCGCGCGGACATCGCCCTCACCACCGGGCTGATAGAGGTAGAGACCCTTGAGCAGCCCGGCCACATCGAGATCGTCGGGCTCGGCCGGCTGCTGGTAGGGCTCGTTGTACAGGGTGATGTAGTAGAAGATGTTCTCCCCGGCGAAGGCACCGCTCTCCGGCGGATTCGTGCCGGGCAGCGGAGTCTTCTCCGGCGTGCCACCGCCATACATCCGGCGCAGACCGTCGCGCACGATGTGGGCGATCTCGAAGGAGAACGCCGGATCGTAGGTCACCACCGCGGGATTGGTGGAGGCGAGCAGCAGCGACTGGCCGTCGTTGTGCTGCAGTCCCTCACCGGTGAGCGTGGTGCGCCCGGCCGTGGCGCCGAGGACGAACCCGCGGGCCAGCTGGTCGGCCGCGGCCCAGAAGCTGTCGCCGGTGCGCTGGAACCCGAACATCGAATAGAAGATGTAGAGCGGGATCATCGGCTCGCCATGGGTGGCGTAGGAGGTGCCCACCGCGGTGAACGACGCCGTCGAACCCGCCTCGTTGATGCCCTCGTGCAGGATCTGCCCGGCGGTGCTCTCCTTGTAGGCGAGCATGAGTTCGGCGTCGACCGAGGTGTAGAGCTGGCCGTTGCGGTTGTAGATCTTCAGCGTCGGGAACCACGAGTCCATGCCGAAGGTGCGCGCCTCGTCCGGGATGATCGGCACGATCCGCTTGCCGATCTCCTTGTCGCGCAACAGTTCCTTGACCAGGCGCACCAGCGCCATGGTGGTGGCGACCTTCTGCTTGCCCGAACCCTTGCGGACCGAGCGGTAGGCCTCGTCGCCGGGCAGCGTCAACGGCTTCGGTGTCGTACGCCGTTCCGGGATGAACCCGCCGAGCGACTCACGCCTGCTCAGCATGTACTGAATCGCCGGATTGTCCATGCCCGGGTGGTAGTACGGCGGCAGGTACGGATCCTTCTCCAGCTCGGCATCGGTGATCGGGATGCGCTGCAGATCGCGGAAGTCCTTGAGGTCCTGCAGCGCCAGCTTCTTCATCTGGTGGGTGGCGTTGCGGCCCTCGAAGTGCTTGCCGAGGGTGTAGCCCTTGATCGTCTTGGCCAGGATCACCGTCGGCTGGCCCTTGTGCGCCATCGCCGCGGCGTAGGCCGCGTAGACCTTGCGGTAGTCGTGGCCGCCGCGCTTGAGATTCCAGATCTCGCTGTCGGACATGTTCTGCACCAGTGCCTTGGTGCGCGGGTCACGGCCGAAGAAGTGGTCGCGCACGTAGGCGCCGTCGTTGGCCTTGTAGGTCTGGAAGTCGCCGTCGGGAGTGGTGTTCATCAGGTTCACCAGCGCGCCGTCGCGGTCGGCGCCCAGCAGCGCGTCCCACTCGCGACCCCAGACCACCTTGATGACATTCCAGCCCGCGCCGCGGAAGAACGACTCCAGTTCCTGGATGATCTTGCCGTTGCCGCGCACCGGGCCGTCGAGCCGCTGCAGGTTGCAGTTGATCACGAAGGTCAGGTTGTCGAGCGCCTCGTTGGCCGCCACCTGGATCAGGCCGCGCGATTCGGGCTCGTCCATCTCGCCGTCGCCGAGGAAGGCCCAGACGTGCTCGTCGGAGGTGTCCTTGATGCCGCGGTCGTTGAGATAGTGATTGAACCGCGCCTGGTAGATCGCGTTCATCGGGCCCAGGCCCATCGACACCGTGGGGAACTCCCAGAAGTCGGGCATCAACCGCGGGTGCGGATAGGACGGCAGGCCCTTGCCGAGCCCGCCGTGGCTGTATTCCTGGCGGAAGCCGTCGAGCCGATCGGCGCTGAGGCGGCCTTCGAGGAAGGCGCGGGCGTAGATGCCGGGCGAGGCGTGGCCCTGGATGAAGATGTGGTCGCCGCCGCCGGGATGGTCCTTGCCACGGAAGAAGTGGTTGAAGCCCACCTCGTAGAGCGCCGCCGAGGACGCGTAGGTCGAGATGTGGCCGCCCACGCCGATTCCGGGGCGCTGCGCGCGGTGCACCATGATCGCGGCGTTCCACCGGATCCAGGCGCGGTAGCGGCGCTCGACTTCCTCGTCACCGGGGAACCAGGGTTCGTTCTCGGTGGGAATGGTGTTGACGTAGTCGGTGGAGGTGAGCGCCGGAATCGAGACGCGGCGTTCGCCCGCGCGCTCGAGCAGGCGCAACATCAGGTAGCGAGCGCGGCCCGGACCTTCACGGTCGAGCATGTCGTCGAAGGATTCCAGCCACTCGCTGGTCTCTTCGGGGTCGATGTCGGGTAGATACGACGCCACTCCTTCGCGGATCACCCGCACGCGTTCACCGGTGGCTCTGGTGGGTTGTTCACCGCCTGTGGCGGATGCTGTGACAGCGGGATCATTCGCGGAATTCGCTGAAGCTGCAGAGTGGATCAGGTCGGTCAAATCTGCTCCTCGTACTGGGGGCTTGAACTGCTGATGGCGTCGCTATCCCCGGGCCTGCCCGCTTGGTGTGCGGACCACCCGTTACGAAAGGTTCGGGCGCACCCCCCATCCTTGCCGAAAGGGCCGCCCAGGTCATCATGTCAGCAGCAAATCCATTAGGTTCTGCGGGGGAAAACGTGAGTGTGTACCGGTGAGTGAGAGGGAACGCGGAACGATGAGGCTGCTGGACGCGCGTCGGCTCGGACTGGCCTGTGCCGTCGTCGCGGTGACCTCTGGTCTGGTCGTCGCCGGCTGTGCCACCCAGATCCCCGGAACCCCGACCACCGACGCCGCCGAAGTCGCCGCCTACCAGACCGAGGCCGCGGCGTCGTCCTCGGCGGCGGCGGCCTCGCGGGCAGCCGCCGCCGAGGCCAAGGCGATCAGCGACAACTGCACCCAGTTCCCGACCACCACGGGCGCGGGCGTCACCGCCTACAACGAATTCGTCTCCGCGCACGACAGCAACGCCGGCGACTACGCCGACAAGCGCGAGGCCGCGGCCACCACCCTCGACAACGCGGCGACCAAGGTCGAGAGCGGCGTCACGGCCGCCGCGGGCGCGCTACCGGCCGAGCTGGCCGGCAAGTTCACCGACTACGTCATGGCCGCGCGCGCGCTGTCGGCCGAGACCAGGAAGATGACCTACAGCTCACCGGTCGGTCGGCTCAACGAGGCCAGCCGCACCATTAATCAGGCCCGTACCGCGGTACAAGAGGCCTGCCCAGGCCGCTGAATTCGCCCTGCCGACACGCGGCGTACGGTCCCAATTCATCCGATCGGCTTGCGTTGCGGGCGATAACCATGTTCGCTTGCACCTATCTTACTGTCGGCAGTTTAGGGAGGACACCACCGTGGTCGCCGCGGCGGACGCGCAGAACTACGCTCAGAAGCTTGGCATTTCTCACGGCTTGGTTGTTCAGGAATTGGGCTGGGACGAGGACACCGACGACGCATTGCGCGCCGAGATCGAGGAGGTCAGCGGCGGCGAGATGGTCGACGAAGACTCCGACGAGGTCGTCGACGCCGTCCTGCTCTGGTGGCGAGAAGGAGACGGCGATCTGGCCGACGAGCTGATGGATGCCATCAGCCCGCTGGCCGACGAAGGCTTCATCTGGGTCCTCACCCCCAAGACCGGGCACCCAGGCCATGTCGATCCGAGCGAGATCGCCGAAGCCGCACCCACGGCCGGCCTGACCCAGACATCCACTATCAGCCTCGGGGCCTGGACGGGCAGTCGCCTCGTGCAGCCGAAGGCACCGTCGAAGCAGCGCTGACTCTTCGGTTCGCTAAGGTCTCAGCTGGGCGAGAACGCTCGGCTGAGACCCGACACGACGACAGGATCCCCAGTATGCCGCTAGAGGTTGGCACTCTCGCGCCGGACTTCACGCTCAAGGACCAGAACAACCAGCCCGTCACCCTGTCGGATTACCGCGGCAAGAAGAACGTGCTCCTGGTGTTCTACCCGCTCGCCTTCACCGGCATCTGTCAGGGCGAACTGTGCAAGGTCCGCGACGAGTTGCCCAAGTTCCAGAACGACGACGCCGAGATCATCGCGATCTCCGTCGGTCCCCCGCCCACCCACAAGATCTGGGCCGCAGAGCAGGGCTACCTGTTCCCGTTGCTGTCGGACTTCTGGCCGCACGGCGCCGTCACCCAGTCCTACGACGTCTTCAACGAGAAGTCCGGTTATCCCAACCGCGGCACCTTCGTCGTCGACAAGTCCGGATACATCACTTTCGCCGAGATGAACGAGCCCGGAGAGGCCCGTGACCAGGCGGCTTGGGAGAAAGCGCTCGCCGCGCTAGATTCATAAACCGTCACCGCCGGTTCTCCCCGGCGGTGCCAGGGCGTATAGCTCAGCGGTAGAGCACTGGTTTTACACACCAGCGGTCGGGGGTTCGATCCCCTCTGCGCCCACCATAAGTGCCGTACTCGAATCACCGACCGACAAAACGTCGGCAAGGGATGGTTCGGGCGGGACAGTAGAAGAAGATTCAGCATCCGTACGGGTAGGAGCCTCCGCATAGCGGGGGCTCTTGTCGTATCCGGAGTCTTGGCTGTGTGTGGCTCGCTGAGCGTTGGCGTCGGGTTGCGTGCCCTGCTGGCTGGTTGTGCCGTCTATCCGGCCGTGGGCGGCGCGTGAGACCGCAGTGATGCCCCGCCCGGCTGTTCGGCGTTGGTGAATCCGGTTGGCCTCGTGCAGTTCCGCGAACAGTGGCGTCTTGTCATCGGCCGGAACGACGGTGTTGGTGGTCTCATCGAGGTAAAAGCGCTCGAAGAAGGTTTGGTTGAGCAGGCGGCGGATGTTGTCGGCACCACTCTGGTACATCGCGTATGGGTTCACCAGAAGGTCGAGGCTGCGGCGCAGGACATCAGCCCCGGCGGCGAGTTCGGCGCTGGCGTCAGCCAATCCGAGCTTGAGGCGGTCTTTTTGGATGGTGATATCGCGAAGTTTGGCGCGGATCTTGTCGCCGGGCAGGGTGCCGTCGGCGAGGGCATCAACGAGCCGGTTTTCCTGCGTATCAAGATCGCGGATACGCCGAGCCAGACTGGCGTGGAGTTCCTTGGTGGCGGCGTGTTCGTTGCTCAGGGTGTGATTTAGGACACGGCGCACGTCGGTGATAAACCCGGTCGGCAGCGCGAAGCTGCGGTAGTGCTCGACTATCGCGCCTTCGACATCCTCGATCCGAAGGTGCGGCAGATCGCACAAGCCCTCTTGACGACCCCGGCACACGAAGTAGCCGTACTTCTTGCCTGCCCTGCCGGTGGGCTGGGTGAAGATCAGGCGCGAGGTGCGGCCCTGGGTGTGGCAACGCTGACAGAAGATGCCGCCTTTGAGGTAGTGCTGGTGGACGCGGTCGCGTTGGCCTCTGGCGCTTCTGAGGTCACGGACTTCCTGGACTTTCTGGAACAGTTCTTCATCGACGAGGGGTTCGTGGTTGCCGGGATAGATGTCGCCCTTGTAGATGACGTACCCCAGGTAGTACGGGTCACCGAGCATCTGGTCCAGCTTGTTGGCGGACACGGGATGGATATGGGGGTTGCGGGCGGCCGGGCGGGCGGTCAGGCCGAGGTCGGCCATGGTGGCTTCGAGGCGTTCGATGCTGTACTCGCCAGTGGCGTACAGTTCCCAGGCTTTATGCACAAGGGTGGCGCGCTCGGGATCGAGGGTGACGGTGGCGATCTTCTTGCCGCCGATGTCGGTTTTGGTGTTGAGGTAGCCGAGTTTGGCGCGGCCGATGGTGCCGCCGTGGGTGGCTTTGTAGGCCATCTTGGCGGCGACGTCGAGGCCGTTCATGGTGTTCATGAGGCCGTTCATGACATCAAGCATGCCCTCCATCGCGGTGGCGGCGGGGCCTTCGCCGAAGTCATCTTTGACGGTGATCAGGCGGATGCCGAACTTCTGGAGCTGAGCGATGTGGATGGCGGCGTCAAAATGATTTCGGAAGGCGCGCGCCCGGTTGTAGGTGATGACGTACTTGATGCCGGGATGGGCGTGGATGTAGGCGAGCATCTGCTTGAACGCCGGTCGGTGCTCGACGTCCTTGGCGGAGACGCCGCCCTCGATGAACGGTGGATGTACCAGTTCGCCGCCGACGGCGTTGACCTTGGTGACGCATTCATCCTGCTGGGTGGCGATGGACAGCCCGTTGGGGTCGATGTCGAGGGCAGTGTCGAGCTGCCCTTTCGTGGACACTCGGAGGTAGATCAGCGTCGGTGCTGACGGAGCGAGCAGCGGAGTGGCTCCGAACTCGGTTTCCAGGGAACCGGGCTCTCCCCTGTTCGCGCGACCGTGCCTGGCTGTGACCAGATCCTGAATGTATGCCGGAATGTTGCGAGCGTTGCTCTCGTCCATAAGCTGCCTCCTTTGCTGTGACTACAGTGACGTGGCCACCAGCAACGAGGGGTCAGGATCTTGTTGCCCGTAAACAGCACGAGGGACGCCATAAATGGCGCCCCTCGTGGATGCGGGATATAAGATCGCTAACGTCTCAAATGCGTGGTCGCCATAAGTTAACTGTACCTCGAAAAGTGGCTATTATCAAGGGAATTCAGGGTTTCGGCCACAGTTCGGCGGATCTTCGCGGGCTGGAAGTTCACTCGGTTTGACCGACCCGCGAGACCACCGATCCATCCTCGCCGCCCGCATCATGTCCATCGAAAGCCGCACCAGCAGAACGACGCTTGCGCTGGGTATCATCGCCAGATACGCCGCTGCCACACGCCACCCCCAGCGACCGGTTGACGCGAGGACAAATTAACTTGTCGCGGGCAGGAGAAACGAAGCATGACACCTCGGCACCATCTCATCCCAGAGGCTTACCTACGGCACTTCGCCAAAGCCAAACCAGGCAAGAAGTACCCAGTTGTAGCACTGGTGGATCGAGATGATTCGAGCCGAATAATCCCTAAATCGGTCGATAAGGCGTGCACTGAAGTTGGCTTCTATCGAATCGAAACCGATGATCTGGCACGCGAGAAAGACCGTCAGGGGCACGACCCAGAACTGGTTGAAAACCATCTCAGCCACTTTGAAGGCGAAGGCTTGAAAGTGATCGATAAGTTCACGCGGGAACTCAGCCTCGCCTCCATGACACAGGAGGACTGGTACCACCTGATCAACTTCGTCGCTTTGCAGACGGTACGCGGGCACCGATGGCGTGAAGACCTGAACGCTCTCGCGACCCACAGCGCGCGACAATATCTGCGGGAGACCGTTTCCGATGATGAGATCCGAGACTGGCTGGTCGAGCGCGGCCAGCGACCTACCCATGCAAGCGTACTGGCGTACCGACGTGAGATGACCGGCGATGACGGACCTCGCTTGTTCGCACCCCAAGCAGTGTTGGTTCAGGAAAGCATCCGGATGGCATTTACGCAGATCAATGAGAGGCTCGCCGACTGCATGGCATGGAGCCTGATCGTCGGACGCCCAGGCTCGGTTCTCACCAGCGACGAACCTATTGTGTGGTGGAGCCCAGGCGACGATCCCGTGGGATTCGGATCAGCGCGGGTGATGTGGTTTCCGCTTAGCGACCGTGTGATCCTACAAATTCGTGACACCACGGCAGACCCGGAAAAGCTCGGCCTGCCAAACTCGGCAACACAGGAAGACCGGGACTCGCTCATCCGGTTCATCAACCGGGAAGTCGCCGGCCAGGCCACACGCTGGATCGTCCATCATCCCGATGCTCAACCTCTCGACGGAATAGACTTACCTGCCCGCACAGAGTGGCGGACCCAACTTGTCGATCAGAGCGTGGACGGCAACGTAGTGCGCGAGCAGTACGTTTTCCGCCGCCTGCCCCGCCATGGGATGAATCCGGCCACCAGCGGTGACCAATCGAACCGTACCGAGACCGAGCGACAGAAGCCGAACGGCGCCAACGCAAGCGCCGTCACAGAGGGCGGCTAGAGTATAAGTCAGCCAGCGCGATCGTGACGAGACGGCAGCTCCCGACGGGAGACAACAGCCCCCGAAGGGACTCGTAGCCTGCGTTGCAAAGGACCGTCCCGAGGGGGATTTCGATTCATGATCCGGCGCTATTTTGCACAGGCACGCCACCTCCGATTCTGGAAACAGTTCGGTCAGAGAGTATTTGCCGCTGTTGGCTTGATGGCTGTCAGCCTCGGGCTGTGGGCACTGTTCTATCCGGACCTGTTTAAGAAGAAGTGGTGGGTCGTCGCCGTAGTGGCTGTCGTCGCGCTCACGTGGGCACTCGTGGTGGAGCGGCCACGGCTCCCACAGAAGCGCTATTCGTCCAATGCGACCATCCGCCTCGTCGTAGGCGACCTGTTCGACCAGACCGACGGCAGTCTCCTCATCGGGATGACCTCAACGTTCGACACATCTGTTACTGGCGGAATAATTGCGCCAAACAGCGTTCAAGCGCACTTTCTCAACAGGATCTACGCCGGTTCAGAAGTACGACTAGACATGGCGCTCGACTCCGCACTGTCGGGAATAGCGCCCGCCGCAAACAGTCCGATAAACAAACCCGGCAAGCAGGTCGTGTACCCGATCGGGACGGTGGCAACCCTGTCGGCAACCAACGCACAGAAATACTTCTGTGTCGCATACACCGACATGGATGTTCACAACGTTGCACAAGGCTCAATACGCGGAGTATTGGACAGCCTCGACGCCGTATGGGACGCGTGCGACCGCCACAGCAACGGTGCGCCCGTTTGTGTACCACTGATTGGACAAGGCCAGTCACGGATATCCGAGCTCACCGGTGAAGTCTCGGCACGATTGATCGCCTTCTCGTTCGTACTGAGGACGAGAAGGCATAGGTTCTCCAGAGAGCTGCGTATCGTCGTCACCCAAACTACCGCCGATAACATCAATATGGCGGAGTTCCAAGCATTTCTCACCTCATTGGAGCAGTGATGACTGAGTCGAACCTCTCGCTACCCGAAGTAACCCGGTGCGCATTCTGCGACTACCTAAGTGGCCGACGTCCATTCACCATTCTCTGTCGCTCAGACCGTGTCGCAGCGCTTGTAACCCGCGAGCAGCGAGGAGTTGGCCACATCATCGTGGTACCTGTCCGCCACGCCCCCACGCTTCTAGACCTGAGCGAGGACGAACGACACGCAATCATTGACACCGTCGCCTTGGTCGCCAAAGCAATCGACGAAGCGTTCGAGCGTCCCGGCATTGCTGTGTGGCAGAACAACGGCACGGCTGCTCACCAAACGATTCCACACGTTCACTTCCACGTTGCCGGAACCCTCCCCGATGGTGGCACCGAGTTCGGGGAGGTCCCGGAGCTAACGATCGACGAGACTGATCGGATCGCCGCCAAGATCCGTGCAGGCTCGGATCACCTGTGCTGATATCACCGCCACGATTGGCGACCTGCAGCTCGACACATCACCGATAGCGACCTGTCACAGCCCAAGAGACGAATAGACCTTGTCCGGGTAGATATGCGGCCCCGCCTTCTCAGAACTAGAAAATGTCGAGGCATAGTTGTCGAGTGCGTGCTGGATAATCTTCGGCTGGAACGTTACCGAGACCGTGTAGTAGTCGACATCCAGGAAGGGCTGCGGAATAATCGAGCGGTCGACCGAACGATCCCGAGTGTTCTTAATATTGGCAACCACGACGGGCAACTTGAACTCGATTGCCAACTTTACTTCATGAGCGAGAAACGAAACACCGTTCCCACCCTTCCTCCTTGCACTAGCGCTCCCAAGAAGCACGATCTGCTTTGCATTCGTCATGCGTGCACGAAGGTTTCTTTTGATCGTTTCAGGAAGGCTTGAGTCTTTGGAGATGTTCAGATCATGAGCATCAAAGAAATTGAAGTCGATTTTCTCGTTATCGCGCCATGCTTCCATCATTCGGTAGCAGTGGATATCTTCACTAGCAAATGCAACATATGTCTTATTCCTGTAACCCACGTTTATCCTTTGATCTTGGATCAATCTTGACACCGGAGACTTGAGGCGACGCGCAAGCACTGACAATTCCTGGACATCAACAATATATCGGAATCGTCGACTCGGCGGGCCGCCGACCGCGACCCACCAAACCGACGGCGATACCCTCCAGCCGACTAGGCCAGCTGAATCAGCTTCCAATCGACGGCCTGGCCGCTGTACGGCGGCATAACATTACCCTTGGCAATCGGAGCAGTCGTCGACGGATTACCGACGACCTGCCACACCCCGCTCTCAGGGCAGGTAGATCCAGTATGAGCAATCGTGCCAACCTGACTCATATTGAGCCACCTTTCACCATGACCCTCGGCGTCCGCTTCGGGCCTCGTGGCAGCAGCAAATAAATCTCTGGTCACGATGTGGTCGCCATCACTGACACCCCACAGTCCCCCTGGTAACTTCAGCCGCCTACCGCCAAGTAGATGCAACCCCAGGCCAGAGCCCCTAGGCATCCGGCCTGGGGTTTGCTGTACCGCCATACAGCTTACAGCGGTGTAACTCTCGGCTGGAAAGTCTGTTCGAACGCCGAGGGCATCTAACCCTTGGTGACCGACCACAGCAACTGCGAGGCCGCTGCACGAGCGGACAGAATGCCAGGCCAGAAGGCATTTAGGCCACTAAAATATTCGACCGACCAGTTTCTCGAACGCAATTTATGTTATTGAATTGTGATGTTTACTGGCCATTAGCAGAGTTCCGAGTCGCGCTGGGTTGTCAGGATGATCGGCCCGCGCGATGCAGAGAAAAATTGTTCGGCATGGTCCACGGCCCCATCCATTCCAAGGGTTGCCGAGCCTCCCAAACCGCGCGATCTTGCACAGCCGCGATACCCTCGCCTTCATGGTTGCCGTACCGCTCGAAGCACTCCGCCAAGCGATCCGATCCGCCTGGTCAGCCGACACGAGCGCTGCCGCAGCCTGGACCGAGAACAACCGCGCCAAGGGGCAGTGTGCCGTGACCGCCTGCGTCGTCAACGATCATCTGGGCGGCGATATCCTTCACACCACCGCCACCTTGCCCAGCGGCGATACCGTCTCCCATTACTTCAATCTCATCGACGGCAGGCCGGTTGATCTCACTGCCGAGCAGTTCCCGGAACACACCCAGTTCTCCGAACCGGCACCGAAAACCAAGGGCTTCGCCTCAACCCGCGAGTTCTGTCTCTCCTACGAGCACACCAAGCAGCGCTACGAACTGCTACGGGCAAGGGTTGCCGAACGTCTCAGTGACTAGCCTCACCGTGCCGTCCACAGCCCGAAAAACTCGCGTACTTCCGCCACCGCTACATGCCGACGCAGCTCATCCGCGATCTCGGTAAGCGTCGTTTGCAGGCGTGTCGAGGCCACCTTGCTGACGCCTTGGAAGTTCTCGATTAGTACCCCGCAGCCATCGGCAATCGCCCCGGCCTGAACATAGTTCTCAGCCAAGCGAACCTGCCAGGCAGTCTGCTCACGCGGGTAGGCCGCGGTGCCGCCGATGGCAGATCGCAGATATGTGGTGGCTTCACTGTGGTCGCCCATTCGCATGAACGCCAGGCCGGTCAATCCGCTGAGCTGCGCTTCCGGCAGATGAGCAAGGTAGGCCGGATCATGACCTCTGGTCGATTCATACGCCCGGTGCGCCCGATTGACCGCACCAACCATCGCCGAACGATCGCCAATCACGCTGAGCGCCTCGGCCTCGCGAATTGCGGCCAGTGCCCGCAGCTTTGGGCCGCCCTCTCTCCTGGCGGCGAGTTGCGCGGCTTGGGCGAGCTGCACGCCCTCTTTCGGCCGTGAACCTTCCCGATACGACAGCAGGCAGGCGTTGATCCAGGTATGGGCGGCGGCGATCCCGTCGCCACTGACGGTGGCTGCCTGAGCCGCGTCGGCGTAGTAGCGCTTGGCATCCTTCCAACGGCCTGCGTCGTAATGCACCCAGCCTGCGGCGGTCATCATCTCGGCCCCGGCGCTGGTGAGCGCTTTGCCTACCTTGTCGCTGTAGCTGCCAGCATCGAGGAGTTGCTCGATGTAGCGCACTTCGTTGGAGGCGATCTCGCACAGCCGATCACCGCCAGCCATCAGCTGTAATTCGTGAATCTTGTCGATGCTCTTGGTAATTCGTTCGACATCCGTGGCACCGACCTTCGGTCCAGAAGACGCGGACGAAGCGATCTCCTGGCGCTTGTTTCCACCGACAGCCGTAGCAACCCCAACCGCACCCGTCTTGAAGAACTGGCGACGCCGCACGTCTGCCTCCTCGTCCGACTCGGCCGCCAGTATGGCCAATGGCACTTGGAGTGCGATGGCCACACGGCGCAACACGCGGAGATCGTAGCTGGCGGGGCCGTCGTGCTCCAGCTGCGAAATTGCCGGTTGGGTGAAATGAAGGAGCGCACCCAGATCCGCCTGGGTCATCCCGATGGATCTACGAATCCGCCGGATGGTCTCGCCCGTTGTCATAGACATTCTCGGATACCCCCTGCGCGGCCGAGCCTACTTGGGTTGTGCCGGGTAGGCCGCCTTCGCCGTACGGTTGCGGCCCCGTCTGCACCATATACCGATTTCCGTATAACGGCGCACGGACTAGCTATTTCTGGGCGAAAGCGGCGGTTTTCCGGGCTTACGGTCCAACGCGGTACCCGGCACCGGGCCGACGCCGAACCCCTCAGCGGCGCACCGGTTTACCCATGGGTGGCAGGCCGGTGGCGAAATGCCCCCGGTGCCGGGTACCACCGCCTATTTCGGTTGCTCTGCCACGGAGGATCTCGATGACAACGAATTCGATTGCCATGCAACACTTCATCGCCATAACAAATCAGGAAGCGCACCAGCCACCATCGGTGCCGTTCACCATCGAACAGTCCCACTCGGTGATGCAGTTCCACGTGGCCTGCCGCGCTACACGCTGCCCGAGGAAGGCTGCCGCGCTCGATGCGCTCATCGAGGCCGGACGCGTGGTGCCCTCTGCCAGCAAGCCGCGGTGATCGGTTGTGACTAGGCAGCTGAGATCGAATCTGGCCAACGTCTGCCTGCGGGGGTGTGAGTCATGCCTACATGGCTAAACCTGCTTCTCGCCGGGGTTGCTGGCGTCGGCGCGATTGCACTGCTTGCGTCGGTGGTGGTGATGGCGACACGGTGGCCGGGAGATCCGGGCAGCGCGAGCGCGGCCAGGCCGGCGCCGGGCGGCGATGCTGGATCAACCCCACCGGCAAGCGATGCCGCATCGGGCATCTGGCCCTACTCGTGGACGCACGACGTACCCGATCAGCCCTTCACGGCCGATGAAGCCCACCGCGAGATGCAGGTGCATCGGATCTGCCGCCTGGATGGGTGCGGTAGGAAGGCTGTCGCCTTCCAGACGCTCATCGACGCCGGACGGGTAAGGCCGGATACGTCGCGCCAGCCGTACTGACCGGCACGGCGCAACATCCACAGACAGTCTCGATGCAGAAAGTGAGCTCCCGCATGACTGATGCAGACGATTCGCAGGACGCGAGAAATGATCTGCCACAGCCAATTCCGCGGCGGTATCGAGATGCGGCAGATCGGACCTTCGTGCACGCCGATGGGCCGTTGGCCGAGATCCTGTGTGACGCATACCTGATGGAGTTGACGGTCATCCGGGCGAGGCAATTGCGCGAGTGTCACGGGATGCACCGACCGGATGACTGCTGGGTGCATTTGCAGGCGGCGGTGAAGCTGGTGGATACGGCGTGAGGTTGAAGGCACAGTAGGGATTCAGAATCGGGCCTTCTGCGGACTTCAGGTGTGTGCTCTGCGCTACCTGCGGTCCGACGTCTTGTTCAGGAGGTGGCGTTGTAGCTCAATGTGGCGGAAGCGATAAGCTGCACCATCTATCCGGAATAGGCCGACACGGTGCATGTCCTCCAGGAAATCGATGGTCTTCTTGGGGAGCTTCCCTCGGCGGGCGGACCAGCGTGATACGAACAAATAGGAGTACCATGCAGGCTCCCGCGCGATAGCCAAAGCCATCCCAATAGGAATAGCGAACGGGATTGCAATTATCATCATAAGCGGAACCATCGCAATCCAATGAGCTGAATCCGAGGGCGTCGAGCCATCCGGCATAGAAAAAAACCAAATGATGAATCCAACAACGACCACCATGTATAGGATATTGACGGGAATGCCAGCCAGCGCCCGATTTCTACTTACCCGGTGTGTCGAAATCGGATCTCGCCACGCATTGCGGATAGCGTCGCAGTTCGGACAGTCGCAACTCCAGCCGCAGGTAATGCAGCGCTGTTCCGCGCTGTCCCACTGCTCCCGCTGATAGGTATCCTTTTTAAGTTGCGGACTGTGTTCCGGACATCCCGAATCATGTTCTCTAGGGCGTAGCCATCGGGCAATTCCGTGCTGGATGCTCGCCAGGAAAACGAGCACGGGCGCGACCAATACACCAATCAATGCCCAAATCGCTACTACCGCTGACATGGACAGACCAGCGGGCAACATGTCGATCATCCAGCCACAGAGCATATCCAGCTTTGAGAAGGGCAGGTTTCCGTACCAGACGAGAAAACCTAAGAAGGCACCGCCAGCGAGCGGAGCCCAAAGGAAACCCTTAGCCTCGTGCCGAATTTCGTATCCGACAAAGTCTCTTAGGCTCTTCGAGCCGGTAGGCATCGGAGGTTCCTCGATCCGCCGTATTTGCCATACCAGAACGATTGGTACTACAGCGAATGGCGACAGCAACAAGACGACAGATACCAGAATATGCAGGTACCATACTTCCTTATAGGCGAGGAAACCTAGCGCAACTACCAATGCAATAATCGGAAATGTAACCCGTAAGCGGCGATCCTCAAATAGCCAATCAATAAGCTGATTGACGGTTCGAAATTTTACATGCGGTTTGCCAGAGAGATGCCACCATTCGATAGTGCCGCCAGGATCAACCGTGCGTGCAATATGTGACAGCCACTTTTCGGACTCCCAGATCCTCCATTTCGTTCGAGGACGCCGCGGGTCTGCTTTATCGTCCTCCGATACAGTACGCCGATCGAGCACTGCCGGTACTAGGCAGTCGAAGAGGTAGTGTTGGATTGTTTCAGGGTCACTAAAACGGTCTGTGTCGAGCAGTTCTAGCGGAGTTGTTGCGACAGTCCGTTGATCGCGGCGATAGTCCTTGTCGATATAAATTGTTCGCACAAGCCAGAGGCCGAGCGGGTTGGAGCAGATCTTGGACAATGACTGCGATCGCTCGCTAACAAGAGCATTTTTCATTTCCAGCCATGTCGGGTCTCCCTCCGGCGCAAGGTCGACCAGGTACTTCGCCGCTTCCTCGCTTTTCAGCGGATGCGCCTCAATGACCGCAGCACGAGCAATTACGCCAGACTCGTCGACAATTTCGCCGTACGTCTCGGTTCTGCAACTCACCACCAGCCCGTCGTGGTGAGTAAGGTGTTCATTGAGAGCCTTCACGATATCTGATCGGATACCGCTGACGACTTCATCGAGGCCGTCAATGACAGGGAGGATCAGGTTGGCGTCATACAACTCGCCGGGCGAGGTTTTCTGATTGCTTCCCCATACTTCGGGGTAGTCGATTGTCAAACGATGGACAATCCAGTCTCTTAGCGACTTCTGCTCGGCGACATTCCAGCTGTTGGCGCGGAGAAAGATCGGAACGATCTGCCATTCTTCCTGCTCAAGCAGGCCCCATTGGAGAGTCTCCGCGAAAACAGTCTTACCTGCACCTGTCTGACCGAGGATCACTAGTCGACTTCGCGCAAGCTTCCGAAACTGAGAAGCAGCATCGAGGTGGTCTTCGGAGGTTACGTCGAATGCAAACGGTCCCGATCCGCCGAAAGCGTTGACGAGACGATCTGCCCGCTGCTGCTTGGTCAATGACCAGCGGACGGGCATGGGGTGGTTTGAATCGAGTCGGAGTGCCTTTCGCTCTTCTTTGCAGCGCTTGAGCACAGTCTGCGTGAGCATTTTGGCGGCTTCGAACTGCGCATTAGTAGGATCAAGTAGACGCCGCGATTGCGGAGGGTTCACATTGACAGTGTCGATGTGAACCAGCGGGCTACCAACGAAGTCACTTGAAACAGCGGGCGAGCCGGTTGATTTCGTACCCGCACCCTCTTCACTGGTTTCGTCTTGACTGGAGGCCATGCGAGCAGCGTCCAACACGAATTCGGTCGATCTGTTCCCCGCAAATTGTTCGACCGACTGCGTGCTATCGAGCGTGGGTTCCTGTGGGGCAGATTTGGCTTCGAATTCCTCTTCCAACTTGAGGAGTGCATCCACCAATCTTTCTCGGGCGTCGTCGATCCAGCGCCTTCGTCGACCCTCCCAGATTTTACTGGCCCGGTCTGGTTCAGAAGCAAAAATTTGCTTCATCAACTCCGATGCGAACTTCCCCTCGTCTGCCTCGCGTTCCATGTCACTTAGGATGTACATGGTTCTTAGTAGGCCACGCTTTGTGATTTTACTTTGCGGATCTATTGACCGATCAAATCTCTTGTCCTGCATGGCATGGCCGAAGACATTCTCCAATGCCACCACAGGGTCGAGCGCCAACAGTTCCGGACAGAGCCTTTCGACAAGGCGCGCAATATAATACAAGTCTACGTGATATTTCGCATGACTGTACTTCCGGTCACCGAGCTTGACCGGCTCGCTGTCCCGATAAGAACCGGCTCGTAGCCCAGCTTCTACCCGGACCCTGTATAGGTACAGCGCCGCCAGTTCATGCACCATCGCCTTGGAACGGCCCGCATCCCTATCTGTCACGGCCAACATGATAGCTTACACGTAGGTGTCATGATCCCATTTGACCTCAATCAGCCATGAATTTCCTCGGGCTCAAGGTACTTCAGCAGCTCCGCCTCAAACCATTTATGAAAGTCCGGCCGGAGCCAGCTTGTTGAAGAAGGATCGTCCGGGGACAGATCGTAATTTCTGACCAAATCTTTCATCGCAGTAGTTGCAGCAGCAAAGAAACTCAACGGCGTCTGCTCTGATAGAACCTCGCCAGATAATTGACCGGCTTCTTCCTCATGCATGAGTCGCACTAAATGCGCCGCAGTCGTCACCATATGATCTATATCGTTAGTTTCATGCTCGCGTCGTAATAGCGAGTCCAGCATTGTTGCCGACAACTCCTTTTGCCAGTCATCGCTATTGGCCATGAGATACAGGGCATCCCTTGCCAAACCGGTGTTCTGTTCTACCAGTTGGCGCACACCTTGTTCCACGGCGGAATAGACGCCACCCGCCTCGGTCGCCTCATTGCCTTCGTCTCTATATCGACCGGTAAGCCAATGCTTTCCAGTCAGCTCAAACAAATATGCGATGGCAGCCGGATCAAATTGCCCAAGCGGAAGAGGGTCCGCCGGAAGTTCCGGGTACTTCCGTTCAGGTTGAGGTTCCGACGAGGGGTAATGGTTGGGGTCTGTCATATTTAGTTCTTCTATAAATATATAAGCATATAAGGCGAGAAATTACGAGACCCGCCCTTGATGATCCATTTCCGGGCCAATACTTGGATGCCCTCCCGCTGTCAAGAGAGTTCACCGACAACTTGGCCGCAAGTTGGGCGTCGTTGCAGGTCACGCCCAACTTGCGGCCAACTTCGGTTCCGCTCCTCGATTCCACATGCCACAGTCGAATTGCTTCCATGCCGGAAGCCGGACAATCCCTGATTGATCCGCAAACCCATCCAAAGGAATTCAATGCAATCCACCCTCACTGCGTGGGTTCTGTTCATGGTCTCGTATTTGCTTGTTTCGCTGGAAGCGACCATCAAGGTGCGGCTTTCACAACCACGACACGGGCGACATAGGCGACCAACGGGCAACCTGTGCCCCGGCTGCAGCCACGGCCCGAACGGTGGTGATACCTAACTCTCGCAGTCGTTTCGGCACCAGTCCGGCTGGTGCCGAAACGACTTATCCCCAACCAGCCCTTCGGTTCTGCTCCTTATCCACCCACAGCAAGGAGGCTTACATGCCCCATCTCCCGAAAGCGCAATCCCCGCGGTGGTTCTGCCACCCACTTTCTCCGAATATCTCACCCCGCCTCGTCCTGATCCTCGTATTTCTCATCCTCATCACCGGCTTGGTGACCGCGTGTGGTTCTTCAACCCGGTCGTCCGCTCGCTCCGCCACCTTGGTGCTTACGGCCTCAAGTGCGGAACCCCGCCCGGCCCTGCCGGATTCGCTCGCCACCGAGCTGACCAACATGGCAAGGCACTCGAAGCGGAAGGGCGACGCCACCGTCCGCGTCATCACATCCACCAGCGGCGAGGTCATCACGACCGACCTCACCCCGCTCCGGCCGAACGGCCAGGTGCAGCATGCCGCCGCCGACTCCGAGCGGCAGATCCGCGCGGCCATCGATAAACTCGGCGTCACGCTGAGTGAGGCCACTTCCACCACGCCGGGCCTGAACGTGTTGCCGCTGCTCGATCGGGCAGCGCAGATTCCAAACGCAGATATTCATGTGCTGTCGTCGGGCATCAGTACGGGGGCCCCGATGGCATTCCAGGCTATTGGCTGGAACACGAACCCGGACAGCGTCATCGAGAGCATTACCAGGCAAGGACAACTGCCCAACCTCACCGGCCGTCACGTGACTTTCCACCGCCTAGGCGTCGCTGCCGGATCGCAACCGGGCTTGCCGCCGTTCGCGCGCACCGCGATCGAACGAGTATGGGTCGGGATCTGTGAGCGGGCGCAGGCGGCGAGGTGTGCCGTCGCCCATGACACCCCGTCCGCGGCGGCACCGGTAGCCACGATGCCAGTACCGGTGGTTGGAGTTCCGCAGGCGATCACCGAGGACGGCTGCCCGGTATGGCTGAACCTGTCCGACGCCGTGCTCAGATTTTCAGCCGACAGCGCGGCGCTGCCGGCCAGCGCCGACGCTGCCCTTCTTCCCATCGTGGAAGCAACCTCCCGCTGCACGATTCGGTCGCTGGACATCACCGGGCACATAGCCGATACCGGCGAAGGGAACGATCACAACGATTTGGCGGGTCGCCGTGCCCGCGCAGTGGCAGATCGGTTGGTCGCCCTAGGGCTTCGGCGTGACCTGCTGAAGGCGGTCACTGGCCGCGGTGCCCGCCAACCGGTGATCCCCAACTTCACCGGCGGCGTCTTCGACGAGGCAGCCGCGCAGAAAAACCGCCGTGTCGAGATCGTCTTCCACAAGGCGGGTCGCTGATGCCCCAACACCACCCCTCGCAAGAACGCCCATCCGCCAACCAGATTGGAGGTACTGCTGTGACTTTGACACCTGCCACCACGCCGAACTGCCTCTCCCCTGACCCGCAGCCGTCGAGGACGGTGACGCTACGTAAGCCAACCGACCCACCGATCCTGCCCACGACCCTCGCGGAGCAGCAGTACGAGCCGAAGTCGGTACCCAAGCGGGATATCACATGGTCGCTGGCGACGGGCAAACCGATCCCGCATGGATGGTTGCCGCAAGTACTGGCGCTGGTCGGCGAACAGCGTCGGATCGGCGTCACCCGTGATCCGGCCACATTCAGCCAGATGGAAGCCCTGGTGCTGAGCAAGGGCATGCTGGGGGCCGAGGAAGCCCGCGACCGAGGTGCCGACCAGCTGGGCGACCTGGTAGACCGGGCAGCAACGATCAAGGGCGAAATTGACACGGTGCGTGCCCAAATCGCTCAAATGGACGCCCAGCCGCTGACCGGTATGAACGGCGATATCATCACCACCCGCAGTGCTGGGGACCGGATGATCGTGGTCAGCGCCATCGTCACCGAGGAGCGCGACGCGGGCAGTGTGAAGCATCGGCGGGTGCCGGTCTGGGCACACCGGTTCGCTACTTGGGCGCCATTGGCGGACTTCTTTGTGCTGCTGTATTTCCTGGCGCAGGTGTTCAATGTTGATCTGGCCGGACTGTCGGCTGGTGACGGGAGGGCCTGGGGCGAAAGCCTGATCGGGTTCATCACCTCCATCGTCTTCGCACTGCTGGGTACTGCGGCCGTGGCCGTGGGGCTGAAGTTCATCGGCCACGATCTCAAGGGCTATAAGGACGAACACGGCCACGTCGAGTTCCCGGAAGGGCAGGCGCGCAGCATTCCGTTGCTGTTCGTGGGTTTGGCGTCGCTGCTGGCGATCGGGGCCGGAATCGTCATGGCATACAGACTCGTCTCGGACAGCGTGGCGGCAGGCGGCAGCATCACCGGCGCGGTCGTGCTCGGGGTCTTCTTCGCGGTCGTGGTGATCGTGGTGAACGTGGTGGTCGTCGCGACGCGCTTTCGGGACGGATCGCTCCAGACCGACGAGATCGGGCACTTGGCGACGCAGCTGGCACCGATCCAGAAATTGCGCGTCGATTCACAGCGCCGGATCGACAGCCTGACCACACAGTTGCCGCCGCTCATGCTCAAGGCCGAGCGGGTCTACGCCGCAACGCTCGCCAGGATGGGAACACCGCTCAAGGGGGCGGATCAGGTGCGCTTGCTGGCCCGCTCGTACCACCAGGGTTGCGGCGCGGAGGCAACGTTTTCCACGCAGCACAATGCGGACAGCAACTTACTGGCCCCGCAGGTGGCGGTGGATTACTCGGTGCTCAACCACCTGTTGGGTCGCCTGGGCGAATTGGTCGCGGAGAGCGAAACATCCACCGAGGGTGCGACGTCGACGACTACTCCCACGTCCACGCCTGAGGTGCCGAAGGGCACTTCGAGCGCGAACGACGAAGCTGACGACCTCGGTGGGGAGTGGTGACGCGATGAGCGACGACCTGAATATGGCCGAGAAGTTCAAGCGCGGTTGCATCAGCATCCTGGTCGGCGTGGTTGCCGTCTACTGCGCGGTCGGGGTCATCGAATCCATTTGGCCGACACTGGCACTCATCCTGGGCATTGCGGGAGTGATCGGGGTGATCGCGGGGTTGGTGCTGCTGTATCGCAAGATCCGCAGCGGGTGGTAACTACCGCTTACCCACTCCAATATTGATGGCAATTCTGCAACGTTGACATAAGTGCAATGAACAAACTTATCACCTCCAGAATGATCGCCCTTTCGGTGTTGTGATTTAGTCAATACCGTTGATCGTTGCATACGTGCAACGCATAGTAGAGGACAGCGGACCGTTGCGTGCGTGCAACGCGATCGCGTGAAGGCGTTAATCGCCAAGTCCATTTTCAGAAATATCAACCGTAATTCCCCAAGGAGGACAGCTATGTCAAAAACTGGACGCTACAACTATCGCCGACCCGCAAAGGGTCGCAATCAGCCCGGAAGGGACCGCCACGTCACTGTGCGCAGCGAGCGCAAAGATTCGCCGGATCTTCAGAAATTGGGCCGCGCAATTATTGCGATGGAACTCGAAGAAATGGAGCGACAAAAGGCTACTGACGACGCTCAGACTGATGCCGCTACGGGCTCCCCCGCTGCCGACCTGCTTGCTGAAGAAGACGATTCGGAGGCCGCCCATGACAATAAATAACCCGACCCAAGAACTAACGGCCGACTCCCTCGTCTGGCAACTCCTTTTCTGGCCCAGCCCGTTTCGTGAAGGAGCGGCAACGTCGCTGCTCCGCCATTGGGCCGCACAAAAGCACGCACCACAGCTGATCCTCGAAGCCCGCGCAACCAGCGACGGGGTGGAATACCTTGTGGGCAGCCAACTTCGGCATGTACACAGTGTGCGCCGGTCCGTCGAGCAGCTGATCAGCGGCTCGGTGGTGACGCCGTTCGATGCCGACGAACGCGGCGACATCGTCACCGCCCGCCGCCTCAAGCTCACCGCGACGGATTGGCCGCTCGAACCGGTCGACCGTGTGGCTTCCAGTCGTTCGATTCTGAGTGCTCTTACCGCTGTGAATACCGGTGAGCGACTGGTGATTCAAGTAGTACTCGGGCCGCGCCGTCAGCCGATGTTGCCTCCTAGCGAACACCCCCACGGTGGCCATCAATCGGTGGCGTCGAAAGTGTGGAATGGGTTGCTGCCGGATAAGCGGCCGAATGCCAGGCAGGCCATCACCCGCAAGCTCGGCCAGCACGGCTTCGCGGCCGTCATCCGCATCGGCGTCGAGGCCGGCACCGCGGACCGGCGAAAATCGTTGCTCCTTGGTCTGGCAGCGGCGATCGGGACGGTGGAGACGGCCGGGGTGCATCTCAAGCTGGCGGACGAGAAAGCCGCAAAGGTCAACGGGCCGAAAGCAACCTGGTCGATCCTGACCCCGGCCCAGCCGCTGAGTGTGCCGGAACTGAGTCACCTGCTGGCCTGGCCGGTGAGTGATCACGACGAGCGGTTTCCTGGGCAGCCGCCCTTGCATCCGAAGCCGGTGCGGCCGACCCCGGCGCTCCTGAGTGGTGAGAGGGTGATCGCGGAGGCCAACGCCCCCGGCGTCTCTGGCACTATCGGCTACGACGTGCTCGACAGCATGCGTCACACCTGGGTCATCGGGCCGAACGGCACCGGCAAGTCGACGCTGCTGTTGAACCTGATCGTTCAAGACCTCGAAGCGGGTCGGCCGGTGGTGGTGATCGAACCGAAGGATCTGGTGACAGACATCCTGGCTCGGATTCCTGAGCATCGGAAACAGGACGTAGTCCTCCTGGATGCCCTGGACGAGGCCCCTGTCGGAATAAATCCCTTGGCGCACAGCGAGGGCCGCACACCGGAGGTCATCGCGGATTCGCTATTCGGCACCATCCATGCCATTCACGGTGATCTCGGGCCACGCTCGGCGGACATCCTCCGAAATGCCTTGGAGGTGCTGGCGAAGCGCGATGACGCCTCGCTCACCATGCTGCCGCTGCTGCTCACCAATCCGGGGTTTCGGCGGTCGCTGACCCAGCGGGTGATCCGCGACGATCCTTTCGCGGCCGGGCCGTTCTGGGCCTGGTTCGATGCGATGTCACCAGAAGCGGTGGATACGAAGATCGCTCCACTGAGCAACAAGCTGCGCCCCTTGCTGACACGCCAGTTGAGGGCTGTTCTGGCGCAGCGCAATCCGAAATTCAACATACGCCAAGTGCTGAACGAGAACAAGGTACTGCTGGTGCCGCTCCAGAAGGGCGTCATCGGGCCGGAAAGCGCGCAACTGCTGGGTGCGCTCGTTCTGGCGGAACTGTGGCAAGCAATCCGCGAACGAGCAGGGACGCCGGAAGAGACCAGGCAGCCCGTCGAAATCTACATCGACGAGGTGCAGGACTACCTGCGGTTGCCGACTGATCTTGGTGATGCGCTGGCCACCGCACGGAGCCTCCGGGCCGGGTTTCACCTGGCGCATCAATACCAGAAGCAGTTGCCCCCGGCGATGCTCGATGCCTTTCGGAACAACGCCCGCAGCCGCATCACCTTCCAACTGCAATCCGGCGATGCCAAGGACATGGCGGCCGGGCAGACGATGATCGCGCCGGAAGACTTCGGGGCGCTGCCTGCCCACCACATCTACACCAGCCTGATGCGGGACAACTCAGTCCAGCCGTGGGCGTCCGGCACCACCTTGCCACCGCCACCGATCACCAGCGATCCGAACGAGATTCGGCGACTGAGTCGAGAGCGGTATGGACAGCCGCTCGATGAGATCGAGGCGGGGTTCGCTGCGCTGTTGGAGCAGGTGAATGGCGGGACTAGTAGCGGCGGAGCCCGTCGCCGAAGGAGGAACGACGCGTGACTACACCCCACCCTGTCGACAACCCTTTCGGCCCCTCCAAGAAATCCTCATCTACCTGGCATCATGGTTCGCTGCGGAAGCCGAATGATGGTGCCCATTCGGGCACCACAACACAAGGCCGCCGCCGCGTGCGTGACCTGGACAAAGTAGCCCAGCAACTAGGCGAACGAGACACCGCGATCCTGCGATCGGTGGCAGAACACAAGTTCCTGACCATCGGGCAGATCGAAGTGTTGCACTTCGAAAACGCCCCCGGATCACGCTCACGCGCCGCCCGCCGCGCCTGCGCCCGTCTGCGTCGGCTCGGGGTGCTCGGTGGCTTGACCCGCTCGGTCGGCGGAACCAGCGGGGGCAGTGGCGGGCTCATCCACTATGTCGATGAAGTCGGCGACCGATTACTGCGGCGTGAAAGTGAACGCCGCACCCGACGCGCGTTCCGCGAACCCACCGCGCGTTTCTTGAACCATCAGCTCGGTGTCGCCGACGCCCACGTGGGCCTCGTCCGTGCCGACCGGGCTGGGCAGTTGGAACTGCTGCGCTGCGATATCGAGCCGATCTCATGGCGAACCTACACCGGGATCGGCGCGGTGCGTCTGACCCTCAAACCGGATCTGTACGCCGAAACCGCTTCGCCACCCGGTAGCGAGTACGTCGACGCCGCCTTCATCGAGATCGACATGGGGACCGAAAGCATCCCCACCCTGATCCGGAAGTGCCGCGAGTACGAGTCATACCGCAGACAAGGCATCGAACAGGACCGCAGCGACGGAGCGTTTCCGGTTGTCATCTGGAGCATGGCCGCCGAAACCGACGCCAAGGCCGAACGACGGCGCAGCGCCCTGCATGGCGCTATCGCCAAAGACCGCCGCCTGCCTGAGGACCTGTTCCGGATCATCGCACCCGAACAACTAATCAACATCACGCAGAAAGGAACCAGCCTATGACAGAAGCGAACACAAAACTTGTTCACCCACAACCGATTCCCCCGATCACCAAGCGCTACCGAACCATCCTGGCCGACCCACCGTGGGACATCCTGCAACGCGGGACCCGAGGAGCCGAACAGCACTACTCGCTCATGCCGATCGAGCAAATCAAGGCCATGCCCGTGGCCGACTTGGCTGAGGACAATGCTCACCTTTTTCTCTGGGTTACGAATGCCACGCTGCGGCACGGATTCGAGGTCATGGATGCATGGGGCTTCACCTACCGCTCCCCGCTCACGTGGGTGAAGCCGCGCCTCCAACTCGGGCAGTATCTGCGCAACATGACCGAACACGTCCTGTTCGGCACCAGAGGCAAAGCACCGGTCAACTTCCGCGCACAACCCACCTGGTTCATCGCCCCGGTTCAAGACCATAGCCATAAGCCTGAAGAGCAGTTCGCGATCATCGAGCGCGTCTCCCACGGGCCGTATCTGGAACTGTTCGCCCGCCGTCGTCAACCAGGGTGGGAAGCATGGGGCAACGAAATCGACGACTCCGACATCGTGATCCCCGGCTACCCGGTGCCGTCCGACCACCAGCGCGCACACAAGGGCAATGACGACCCGAGGATTCTCACGGGATAGAGACAGCGCCTCGTCGGTGTCCTGCGGCCGTCACCGTGAACACATCCCGTGTTCGCCGGCCGCTCGCACCGAGGAGGAGCGATGTCCACACCCGAAGGATCGAGCAGCAGGGAAATCACCCTGGCGATCAAACTCGACCCAGCCCGCCACGCTCAGCTCACCTGGATCGCCGAACTGCGCGGCACCACTCTCAAGGCCGAATCGTTCAAAGCGGTCGACGCCTACATCGAGGCAGCCAAACAAGATCCCGAGCTGATCGCCAAGGCTACCGCCGCCCGAGAAGAAATCGAGCGGCAAGCCAGGGAACGGCAGGAGGCTATCGCCAACCTGTTCACCGCACCCACCCCGCCACCGCCCATCCAAGAAGACGAGACGGAATCTGGCGAGAGTGAGGCAAAAGGCACCCGTCGTTCGACCGGACGACGAGGCCCGCAGGCCAGCGAGTAGCGCCACAACCGTCGGGCGAAGCACGCGCTCCCGGCGACACACGGCCGGTCGGATCAGCGAATCGAGGAGCAGTCCTCTTCGCTGGCCGACCGGTCACTTCTCCTTTATATCCGTAAACAATAGGACCTTCACCTCTTCGCTTCGTTGCAGTTTTTACAATAATCGTTGCATGCACGCAACGATGGCGTTATAGTCGAAAAACAAAAAGGAGTAAATAAATCAATGAATCAGGAACAGGCAATCAATATTGGAAATTTCCTGAGATCGAAACGTGAGGGTACAGGGCTATCGCAAGCAGAAGTTGCACGGCGAGCCGGTGTCGCCAAGAGTACTGTCAGCCGGTTGGAAGCGGCGCAGATCAAGCCGCATACCGATAGCCTGCAAGCAATCGGCGAGGTCCTGGGCGTCTCTCTCACAGATATTTTCGCCGCAATCGGTCGAATACCAGCAAGTGAGCTGCCGAGCATCCGCCCGTACCTTCACGCCAAATACTGCGATATGCCAGCCGAGCTATTGGAGGAGATCGAGAACTATCTCGACGGCCTCGCCCGCGCACGAGGCATCAGTTTCGACGGTCCGCGCAACGACGAAGATCAATACGCCACGACAGCGAAGTAATAAGACAACGAGGAGGAACGGAGCCGAAACGAGGAAAACAACCCAAAACCCTCGGGTGGGATCAGGGTGACAACCAGACGGAGAATTCATGTAATCAGATCAAACGCCGAGAGGAGATGTCTTTATGCACAACGAACCCCCTATCCGCCCCCACAGTCACACACTCGCGCACCTGCGAGCTTTGTTGCCACCCCAGCGTGTACACGCGCTGAGCTTTCGTGCTGCACTGCGAATCGCCCAGCGGCAGGCCGAATCGCTGCACGACCGCCACGGGTCGTTCGGCGCCCCGGTGCCAGACTCGATCATCAGCAGTTTGCCGCAACTGCACGTCGAACTGGTCGACAGTCCGATCAGCAGCCTGCGGTTCTGGGACGCCGGACAGCAGCAATGGATCGTCCAGCTCGCCGCCTCGGACGCCGAACCCACTCGGCGATTCCATCTGGCCTACGAGTTCAAACACATCCTTGACCACAATCACCGCCATCAGCTCTACCGCGGCGACGAACACCACACAACCAACTGCCAGGCCGAACGAGCCGCACGCAACTTCGCCGGACTCCTGCTCGTTCCCTCCACCGTGTTGACCGATGCATGGGTCGCTGGAACACGCGACCCTACTGCCTTGGCCACCCTGTTCGCTGTGGACCCTGCTGTCATCACGGCACGGCTGGCACAGATTGGTATCGGAAAGTCGGTGCGCACGCCACAGGCGGGTACCGGCATTGATCCCATTCCAAACGCGACACGCAAGGAATGCCCGATCTGCCCAGCCCGCACCACGGCCGCCCGCAGGAACAGCCCCTCCCGGGCTCGGCCCAGCCGGGCACGTATGGCGATGGCGGAGGCCTAACCATGAGCCGCCGCGTCGATCGCAATCCAGAAGCCGCGTTCACACCAGCAGTACTGTTCCTCTCGGTCGCCAACGCATCGAACGTCGTGACCGACGATCAGGGTGAACCGCTGGCGATCAAGCGGCAGCGTGAGTACGGGCTCCTGACCGCCAGCGCACTCGGGGTCGGGGTGGTCAAGGAGTTCATCGAGATCGGCGTACCTGCGACCGCCCTGCGCTACCGGCCGGAACTCCGCAAGATGCTTGGCTACCTTCGCATCCATCCAGATGTTCACTATGCGATCTTCCCTCACCAAGGGCGGTTCGCCCAGCATTACGCTCATCGCACCAGCCTGCGCGACCGCTTCGGGCGTCTCGGTGTTCGGGTCGTCTTTCGCGACGCCTCATCCAGACTCATTTGAAGACCAGCGAACAAACGGGGTCGGTCAAATCAAATTCCCAATTCACCAAGAAAGGGACTTGGCGTTACGGGATAGGGTCTACCACTTTTCGCTACCCGCATATCGGTATAGACGATATGCACACGATCCCGTGCTCGTGTTATTGATACGTAGAATTTTCTCCTTGCTTCCGCTATCTCGTCATCAGACGGATTGAATCCCGGCAAGCCGGCATTATCCGCACCCGCCAACACGACGCAATCAAACTCAAGCCCTTTCGCAGCGTGGACTGTAGAGACATAAACATGGCCGGGTGCACGCGCTCTGGATCCCAAGTCTGCGAGCATCATATGGGCGGCAGCTCCACCTGGATGTAGCGCAGTTTTCATTCTGTGCAGCTCTCTCGCATCCTCGCTATCGGACATTTTGGACACAATATCAAGAGTAATATCACAGAATCGTTCAACGAACCCTGACGCAGACGAAGATCTCGGATAATCCAACATCAGCTGCACAACGTCACGGCGTATCGAGTGATCGCTTTGACCACGCAAGACTGAATCCAACTCACGCAATCTCGATGCGAGTTCATGAGCATTCGAGCTCGCCGACCATACAGCCATATTTTCAAGCAGCAGTGTGATCGGAACAGGCTCCCAATCATCATTAGACCGTGCAAATGCGGGCACTCCCGAGCTTCGCAAATACTTGACAATTACGTCTCGGTCCGAACCCCAAGGAGCCAGGACTGCTATCTGATCGTACGCGATTCCGCGGGTCGCCTCATGCACCACTAGTTCTAACACCTTTTGCGTTTGCGCCGGAACTCCGCCAGGAGCCGAGTGTATTTCCACACTGCCACCAGGCTTGTCGGAAATTACCGACCTTGTCTCTCCCAAAGCCTTCAGCGCCGCAGATATTATTCCAGTACCACTGCGATAGTTGCGTTCCAGGTTAATCGGATTTATCTCCATAGCCAGGTGACGCAAAAGTTCGGGGTGCGCTCCTGAAAATCCATATATTGCCTGGTCAGGATCACCCACTGCAAATAGGGTCGAGTTTGTCTCTGGACTAAGAGTAATCCCGCGAACAATCCGGTCGAGTCCGGGAGCTAGGTCTTGGTATTCATCCACAAACACCCTTGAATACGATGCAGACAGAACTCTTCGAACCCACTCGTTATCCTCAACCAAGTTGACCGCATGCCTGATTACATCGCGAAATTCATATATTCCTCGCTCGTCCAGAATACGGTTCATCTCTAAAGCGAGCTGCGCAATTCTCGGGCCACCTAGCCGTATATCGCCAGAATAGTCGAGCCGTTGCCGCACCCGGTTTACTGTTGCACGCACAGTGGCACGCTCATAAGAGAGAAACGTGCTTCGATCGAACGCTTCCACAAAAGCCTGATCCAATTCGGAATTTGTCGCGAATCGACTCTCCGCAAGACCGGTATTTCCAGCAGCTTTAGCGAATGGCAGAATTATTCGACCTAGAGCAAAAGAATGCACCGTTCCGATAAAAATCGTAGCCCGCGAATGAACCCCCAGCTCTGCGAGACGTCTTCTTAGTTCGAACGCGGCATCGTTGGTCATCGTTATACAAGCTAGCCCCTGTGGCGAACGTATATCCCCATTGAGAAGATGACGGGCTAACTTGGTGGTCAACAGTTTCGTCTTACCACTCCCAGGTGGGGCAAGGACGGCACAATGTCCATCCGACTCAAACGCTTCCCACTGCTTCTCATTTTCGGCGAGCTCTGCAACTGCTTTATCGTACGCGCTCACGGAATGAGGTGGCCCATCGCACGGGTAACATACTCGGGAGCATCGAGTTTTGCATTCCGCGCTGTAAGCCGTTGAGCAAATCTACCCTTCATTTTTTTCACATATCCAACAAAGTCTGATCCGCTCAAATTTCCACTAGCATAACTGTCTCTGAATCCTTGAGCCTTGGCAGCACTCAAATTAAATGAGAGCAATGCCTCCATCATCGCAGCAGCGTTTCTATCACTGGCATCGTACAGATCAGCTTCGAGTGTCTCACGACCGCAGAAGATTCCAGATTTCTCAGGGTCGTTCGGATCCTCACCCAATACTGTTGCAATCTTGCGTGCACGGTCGGCACCCGTCTTTCCAGCCCCGGCCGAAGGATCCCCGTCAGTGATCACCGCATACGGTGTTCCAACCGCTCGCAAGAACTTTACATAAGAGAGGAAGTGGGTTCCATGGATAGCGCACACGGTCACACCATGCTCATCGAAATTTACACCTGCGTCTGCCAGCCTCGCTGCTAACACTTGCTCTGCAAATCCTTCAACCAGTAGAACTCGACGAGCGAAAACTAGCTCGGACCTGGTGGCGTCAAGGTAGCGACCCAGATCATCCCACTCAGTCTCTGAGAGATCAGCATTCACAGCAGCGAAGGCTTCCGTCTCGACATCGGAGTTCCGAAGGATAACCAGCTTTTTCGGATTTACGACTGATACAATATGCGGACTGTGCGTTGTGACAATTGTGCTCCGTTTATCATTATCGCTTCTCAGAAGACCCTCAAACGCGCGTCGTTGCAGGTGCACATGCAAGTGCGCTTCCGGTTCTTCTATCGTGATCAGAGCATGCTCAATTTCTCGACTATCAAGCAGGCGCTGAAGCTTCAGCTGAAGCAGAGCCAGATACAGGACATTGAGTGCCCCCAAACTCGCACTCGCCAACGAGCGTTGAGAAGCGCCGTCGATAAATAACTGCAATGAGCGGAGGGTGCGTGCAGGGTCCGCTGGAGTGATATCAAGCGTCGGATCAAGCCGATGAATTGGACCTACAAGCAGCTGACCATGATCAGCTATATCAATGCTAGCATCCTTCACCCCCGGAAGATTGCGTATTGCAGAGTTGGCGTCTTCCAGCGCTTTCTTTACGATATCCAAATCGCTGGCGCTTGCCGTTCGTGAGATTTCCTCCAAAACCGGCCGAAGCGGGGAACGCCGCCAAGAGGCCAAATCGCTCTGCACGTCCCGGAGCGCGTGCATATGTTCATGATAGAGATAATTGCGAAGTTCGCCACTAATCCGTTGATTCTCGTCCAGTCCACCGTATATGAGCCATTCATAGACCGGTGCACTCTGCGGATCAACCTTTTGTCGAGGACGGAACTGATAGGTGAGTTTCGCCTTCATTGGGCTGCCGGAAATTAGCGCATCTCTAAGAGTGGCCAACAAGCCAGCATTGGTATCAAAATCGTCTATTTCAACGGAGATAGAAATGACATGCCCGTTTGCCATTGGGTCAGTGCCGAGGGATTCCGAAAAATCTTCGCTGGTTAACGTCCGCTGCTGGCCTGACATACCAGGATCGAGAACGAGCCTGAGGGCATATAGGAGATTACTCTTGCCGCTACTATTCTCCCCAACGACAACAGCACCACCGTCTAACGTGATGTCCAGAGCGCGAAGGTTTCGGAAGTTCGACACAGTGAATCGGCTCAGCCTCATGCCGCATGATCCTACCGTGCAACCGACCAGTAACCGCTGAGCAATCGCGAACTGTCCGAGTTGAGATCCACTGTAGGACTTGGAGTTAGCGATCAGTTTGCCCGCGTCGACCTCTTCCGCTTGGCCGCATGGCTACACCCCGCTCTTGCAGCACCCGTCGAACGGTGGTGGCGGCGCTACCCATCTGTTTGGCGATGGTGGCGAGAGAGTCTCCGGCTTGGTACTGCTCGACGGCAGTGTCAATCTGGGATTCCGTGAGGTGTTGCTGTTGGCGCATGAGGACGTTGTTATCGGCCAAGACCTTGAGGACGCCGCCTTTGGACAGTTCGTACTGCTTGCAGAGCTTGGGCGTGGAGGTACCACTCTTGTAGGCGGTGACCAGTTCGGCAATCTGTTCGGGGGTGAGGCGACGGTCGATGCGGAAACGACGGGCTGGTGGAGCCTCCGATGGCGGACGTTGGGAAGTTGAGGCGACGCGAGCGATGACCCCTTGGAGGTGGTCAGCGTTGTATCGATTCGAGTAGGTTCTTATGAGGCCCACCTACGAAACAGCATGTCAGACGCTGTTTCTCACACCCGGCTCCACTCCCCCGACATCACTTCACCCGTTGAGCTTGCCTAGAACTTGCCAACGGGTCGGCGGAACTACGTGCCGGTGGCCGATTCGGTGCCACCGAACAGCACTGCCCCGGCAGACTCAGCGCTTCGTCGTAGACGTGCCCGTAGACCCGCAGCAGGATCGCCGGGTCATGTCCCAGCCACTTCGCCGCCGCCGACACCGATGCGCCCGAATCCAGCAGGTTCGTCGCGGCGGTGTGCCGAGCATCGTGCAGGCGGATCACCGGCAGACCCGCCGCCTTCGCCTGGCGCTGGAATTCGTCGGTGTACCACTCCGGCCGGATCGCCGAACCATCTTCGTGGACCGCGACCAGACGATCGTCGGACCACGCGACGCCGAGCGCGAGCGCTTCGGCCTTCTGCGCGACCCGGAACCGATGCAGCACGGTCACCACGTCGGCCGGCGGCGGCTGCGCCGTGACTTCGGATCACCCTCTTCGGTGTCCTTGCCGACCGTGACCCGACCGCGCGCCACAGTGGGCGTTGCCCCGTCGATCCGTGACCAGCGCAGCCCCATGATTTCCGAGCGGCGCAATCCGCACAGCGACAACAGGAACAGCGCGTGCAGCCGGTGAGCGCGTACGTGGTCCCGGAACACCGCCGCCTGTTCGCGCGTCCAGACGTTCATCTCGGTATCGGTGATGTCGGGCCGCCGAACCAAGCGGGCGACATCGCGCGTCACCAGACCTTGCGACACCGCGTCGTCCAGCGCGGCGGTCAACTGAATCAGCATGGTGGTCACCGTGCGTTCAGACACCCCACGGAGTTCGGGCGCTGCGGGCGCGTCCGTCGTGGCGACGTACAGGCCGCTCTTCGGCCGGACGATCGCGCCCGAGCCGAGCAGCGGCCCCGAGATACCGCGCGCCCTTCTCGCCGAACTTCTCGGCAACCTGGGCGTACCGCACGCCGTCCGACTGCGCTGCCACGAACACCAGCACGGCGTCCGATGCCGCGCCCGGTTTCCGTTGCACCTGACGGCCTTCGGTTAGCCGCCACGTCACCAGGCGATCCACGTGCGCCTTCGTGAGTTGCTGGAGCGGGAGCTTTCCCAATCGCTCCACAACCGGTTTCAGCGCGTCGCGGTAGCCCTCCAGAGTCACGCGGCGAACATCGCGCCGCCCGTCCAGCCACTTGCCGATGTGTTCGCCGACCGTGGTCTTCGCTGGCCCGACGTAGGTACCGTTCACGACTTCGGTACTGATGCGGCGGTATTCGCGCCGCGCTTCGGTCTTGTTGGTGAAGGTGAAGTGCTTACGGTGGCGCTTGCCGTCCTGCCGCACGCCGATATCCACCTGTTATCGGTGGTCAGAACGCGCATTCGGCCGGTCAGAGCGGAGGTCGACCACGATCACCACGGCGGTGGTCGGCGGCGAACTCGATTCCGTTCGGACTCGGACTCCACCCGTCGCCGGATCGCGTCCACCGTGCGTTCGGGTGGAATCGGCTCCGGCCACACGATCGTGCCGAACACCACGAGCAGCGGCAGGCCGATCGCGAGGATGAACCCGAACGTGATCACCCGTCGGCCCTCTCGCCTGCCACGCTCAGCACCGGCGGTTGATCGTCGCGCGCTTCGGCTGCGGTCAGCCACGCGGCCACGTTGTCCAGCGACCCCGTGACGACCACGCGGAACGGGCTGTACAACTCCCACCCGTACGGCGGTTCGTGCGCCTTGCGGATCGCCATCGAGCGCAACGCGGCCCGTTCGGTCAGCTCATCGAGGCGGAGCTGTACCGGGCCGCTCACGATGCCCGCCGCTTCGGTTCCCACCGATCGAGCGCGACGAGTAGCCGCCGGATCACCTCGGGTGGCGCGACTTCTACCGGGTGCGGTCGTTTCGTGTGCGGCGTGCGCTGGGGCAGTGTCACGGGTCCCCCTGTGGGTGTCAGGTCAGTGCGCCCACCGCCGCAGAGCTTTCGCCATCGTCCCGCAGCTCACTGCGCCCGATGTGCCGAGCCAGCGTTGCCCGGCATACCCCGGCGGTGGGGCTGAAATCAACGCTAGACGTGCATAATTGGTGGTCACAGGCTTACGGTGTTGACAGAGTGTTCACAGCTCCCCGAGCCGAAGGATCACCGCGATGGAACCGGGCGCACAGCTGAGAGCCGCGCGTGAGGCGGCTGGGATAGGGCTCGAAATCGCCCGGCTGACGCACTACTCACCCGCGTATCTGTCGCTCATCGAGTCCGGCAAGCGGCCGGTACCGGCCGAGGTCGCCGCCGCCTATACCGCCGCTCTGGGTGAATCGGCCGATGGAGAACGTGCCGGGGCCGAATGGATACGGCGGGTCGCGGCGTCCGATGTCGGCGGGGACACCCTGGACCGGCTGGAGATGGCCGTGGACGATCTGGCGTCGGCCTACTCCACCACCGCGCCCGCCGAACTGCTGGTCGATATCCGGCAACACATGGGGTACACCGCGCGGTTGTTGGACGGGAAAATGACCCTGGTCCAGCACCGCCGCCTGCTGGTGACCGCCGGGTGGCTCTCGCTGCTGGCCGGGACGTGCCACATAGACCTGGACGAACTACCCGCCGCCGCCGCCCGGCTGCGCGCCGCCCGCGATATCGCCGAAGAGTCCGAGCACCCCGAAATATCGGCCTGGACGCTGGAGACTCGGGCGTGGCAGCACCTCATCAATCGGGAGTTCGCCGAAGCGGTCAAGTTGTCACAGGCGGCGTGCGACATCGCCCCGGCCGACAGTTCGGCCTACATCCAGGCGACCGCGCAGCAGGGCCGCGCCCTGGCCCGCATCGGGGACAGTGCGGGCACATACGGGGCGCTGCGCAGCGTCGCGCGCCTGGTGTCCGGTCTACGCACCCCCGACCGGCCGGAGCATCACTTTCGCTACGACCCGTCAAAGGCCGATACCTACGTCGCCACCACGCTGTCCTGGCTCGGTGACCCGGCGGCCGAGGTCTACGCTCGCCACGTCGTCGCCGATCTGGAGCGCGCCGTGTGTGTCAGGCCACGCCGTATCGCGATGGCGAGCTTGGACCTGGGCCTCGCGCTGGTCGCCGCTGACAAGCCAGATGAGGCGGCGAGCGTGGCGCTGGGCGTGGTCACCGGCGGCCGGTTGGTCCCGTCGCACTACTGGCGGGTGTCGGAGATCGTGAACGGGATCGGGCAGCAGGACGCGCACGGCGCGGCCATCGTGCGCGAAGCGTTCCAAGACACCTACCCGGCATGAATCTGCGCAGGTCAGCGGCCGGATATCGCGAACCGGGAACTTGCCTAGAGCTTGCCAAGACGGACCGATACGGGGCGGACAGGGCAGCACACCACGGACGTGGATACCGCGCTGACCTGGACTCATCGGACGGAGTGGAACAGGGCGGACGTTGATGGGCGCTTTTACACACCAGCGGTCGGGGGTTCGATCCCCTCTGCGCAGCGATAGCAGCACACCTGCGAGTTTCACGCCCACGACGTCGGGCAAGAACGCACCGTCAGGTTCCGGTAGCCATCGCCGAAACCCCAACGGATATGATGATTCGTCGACCGATGCGGTCCGCATGAGCGCCGAGGAATTCGGGCGCGAAGAAGATCGCATCGGTGTTCGTCTCGCCCGTGGTGCTCGGCGGCGGACACCGCTGTTCCCCCGCACTGGACAAGCACATCCGGCTCCGATCGGCCGAGCGGAGGCAGTTCACCACCGCGATGATGCTGCGCTACCTCGCCGACTGGGGCCCGTTCGCGCACGAGCGCCGCAATCGGCACCATGAAACGGTCTGCATCAGCCCGAGCACGACCAGTACCCGCGCCTATCCACGCTCCTGATCCGATTCAGCGGTACCGACAGTGATCACCACATTGCCTGTCTTGTGCCCCGTTTCCACGTACCGATAAGCCTCCACGATCTCGTCCAGCGGAAACCGCCGGTCGACCACCGGGGCGAACTCACCTGTGGTCAGCAGCTCCGCCAGGTACCGCACCATCGCCTGATCGTGCTTCGGCACCGCGAAGACGACCTTCTTGCGACCGGCCAACGGCGTAACCGCCGCCAGCAGGAGGTTCTGGCCAAACCTGCCCGCCTCCGACGACAGGTATACACCCCCGGTTTTCAGCAAGCGCGCGCAACGGCCGAATGAACTCATTCCCACCGCATCGATGACCACGTCATAGGCATGATCCTCGGCCGTGAAATCCTCGACTGTGTAGTCGATTACCCGATCCGCGCCCAGCCCCCTGACCAGATCCATTCGCTCCGTGTCGCAGACCGCCGTCACTTCCGCGCCGCGCGCCTTCCCCAATTGGACGGCGGCGGAGCCGATAGCGCCGGTCGCGCCGTTGACCAGCACGCGGTGCCCGCTGCCGACTGCCGCGGCGTCAAGAAACGTCAGCGCGTAGTGCGCTCCTTCCGTCGCAGGTGCGGCGTCTTCGCAACGTAGGTTCGCCGGAATCTTTGCCAGCGAACCGGTTTCCGGAATCGACAGGTATTCGGCGTGGCATCCGAAAGGTCCCTCGTTGTATCCGAAGACCCGATCGCCGACGGCGAAGGAGGTGACCGCGTCACCAACCGCTGCTACTTCGCCCGCGAACTCGGTCCCGAGAATCAGGCGCTTCGGCCGCCACAATCCCGTGAAGGACCGAACGATGAAGGGCTGTGCCGCCCGATACGCACAGTCGGTCCGGTTCACCGTGGTCGCCTGAATCCGGACGAGCACATCGCTGTGGTCAGGCTTCGGCTGGACCACCTCGGCGACGTGAACCACCTCAGGAGAGCCGTATCGCGAATGCACCGCTGCCTTCATGAAACGGACTGTAGCGCAACTCTTCTTTCGACGTCCTGGTCGACGAAACACCCGCCGACGCTGTCCGAAACCTCGGACACCCTCCCGGTTTGTGGCCACGACGTCGACTTCGCGAGCAGCAGCGTCGGCCACATTCGCCTCCATGATCGGTGGCCGTGACGATCTGGCACGACAACCTCCGGCTCCGTCCTGCACGGTGCCCGAACACTGGCAAGAGGTTCGAGCCGGGCGGGAGAATTCACCTGGCCGCCGACCGCCTCGAAGGGGGCGCGTCGCTAGGATCGCGGTGTGGTGTACGACCCCGACCTGGACATCCTCATGGTCGACGGCTACCGGCACAGGTGGAAGCGGTCGGAGTTCGTCATCGAGTCATGCGCACTCGACCCGGTCGTCCTGCCGACCGGTCGCGTGGTCGCCTGCGATCCCCTCTCCACCCGTGACGACGAGCCGTTCCCGGTGACTGTCGCCCCAGGCGCCTATCCGCTGTTCGCCTGGGTCGCAACGCAGTTCAAGCGCGGCAAGCAGGTCGACCGGCGCAACGCGTTGCTGGAGCTGCGCATCAGTGCGGCACCCGCGCTGACGTGGGAGATGGCTTTCCTCGCCGACGAGTCGGCCGCCGACCTCCGGGAGGAAGGGGCCTACACAGGGCACACCGTCGACGCCGGCTGCGCCACCCTCGCCGACGTCGAGGCGCTGAAGGCCCTGTGGCGCTGGGACATCAGCGAGGTCGATGCGGTCTACGTTCCCCGGCCACTCCCCACCGAGCCCGCTCTCGGCTACATCTCTGCGGTCACCGACGAGGAGACCGGCGCGAACGTCAGCATCCTGAGTTCCGGTCGGGGCAACGGCGTCTATCCGACTTTTGTGCTCCGGGGCGAGCACGGCGAGGTCACCGGGTTGGTCACCGACTTCATGCTGTTCCCCAACGCATGAGCTGGTATCGCCTCGCGCGGGCGGCGAAACTTTTCGGAGAGTGGCGGTCGCTGCCGACCGCGATAGGGTCTCATGGATATGAGCTTGCCGCCGGCCACCACCGTCGCACCCGACAATCGCGTTCCCGCCGAGGTCGGCGCGCGACTGACCGATCTCCTGGAGAAACTGGTCACGCGACGCGACGTCCACCACGCCGCCCTCACCATCGCGAACGGGGAGGGGACACAGCGCTGGTCAGCCGCCTCAGGCCGTGCCGATCACCCGATACGCCCTGACGACCCCTTCTTCATCGCGAGCATCACCAAACGCTTCATCATCGCGTTGGTGATCCAGGCCGCCGAGCGCGGCGAGATCGAACTGGGCGCACCGATCACCGGCTACCTGCCGACGCAGGCGACCGACGGACTTCACGTGCTCGGCGGAGTCGACCGGACCTCCGCGATCACGGTGCGCCACCTCGCCAGCCACACCTCAGGGTTGCCCGACCACTTCGAAAAGCGTCGTGGGGGCCCCAGCCTGGACGACCAGCTCGCCGCCGGCCGGGACGTGGCGTGGACGTTCGAGGACATGATCCGAACCACCCGCGACCAGCAACGGCCCCACTTCGCACCGCAGGACCTCACCGTCTCCCGGCAGAAGGCGCGATACTCCGACACCGGATTCCAGCTGCTCATCCGCATCCTCGAAACGGCTACCCAGCGCTCGTTCGCCGAACTCCTGACAGAACGGATCATCGGACCGCTCGGATTGACGAGTACCTGGCTACCCGGGCATCGCCCGCCGGAGTCGACGGCGGCACCCACACCGCTCTACGCGAAACAGCGTCGCGTCGAACTCCCCTCGTTGATCCAGTCCAGCAACGACTTGTTCAGCAGCAGTGGCGATCTGCTCACCTTTCAGCGAGCACTGCTCGGCGGTGAACTCTTCCGTGAGCAGAGTTCGTCGCGCCTGCTCACCGAGCGCCGCAACAGACTGCGCAACATCCCCGTCCTCCGGTACGGATTGGGCACCATGTTCTTCGGAGTCGGTCGACTCGCGTCGGCGGGCCGACACCCCGTCACCCTCATCGGCCACTCGGGGGCGACCGGCACCTGGCTCTTCCACTGTCCAGAACTCGACCTGCACCTCACGGGCACCGTCGACCAGACCAAGGGACGGGCCATCCCCTTCCGGCTCATGACGCGCTGCCTCAACATCTGGCGCGCGTGAGGTCGAGTTGGCGCACACTCGCCACGGACGTGCGCGGTATGTCTACGTCCGGCGTGACTCGAGGGCGTCGAGAATGAGATCGAGGCCGTAGGCGAATTCGGTGGTGTGGTCGTAGCCCGGCTGGAGGGCGTGGTCGACGATCATTTCGGTGAGATAGGGCAGTTCGGTGGTCGGGAGGTCGGCGAGGATGGTCGTGGCGACCTCCTCGACGTCGCCCGGCGTGGTCACCGGGAGGTTCGCTTCCTGGAGGACCGATCCGCTGACGTAGCTGTCGATGAGGGCGACGGCGTGGGCGGCCAGGGGAAGGGTGAAGCCCGCGCGGCGGAGGACGCCGAGAACGGCGTCGTGGTGGCGCAGCGTCGCCGGGCCGGGGTTGCGCCGGGAATCCATGAGGCCGAGGGCCCAGCTGTGCCGGGACAGGACCGCGCGAGCCGACGACGCACGGGCGCGGATCGCGGCACGCCAGTCTCCGTCGCCGTCGGGTAGCTCGATCGCCGCGAACACCGCGTCGACCACACCGTCGAGGATCGCGTCCTTGTTCGGCACGTGGTGGTAGAGCGACATGGCCTCCACTCCGAGTTCCTGGGCGACCTTGCGCATGGTGATCGCTGCCGCGCCGCCGCGATCGGCGACCTGGATCGCGGCGGCGAGCACGCGATCTCTGCTGAGTGGCTGCCGGGTCGACGGCGGTGTGGGCATCGCGGCTCCTCTGGTGCGAACTGTTGACAACCTTACATGCGTAAGCCACCCTTACATATGTAAGATCCGAACAGAGGAGGCCGCGATGCCGATGCCGAGATGGTGGGGACACATCAACAAGCGGGTGTTCAATCCGCGCGCGGTGGCGAGCGGGAAGTGGCCGGTGCTCACGCACGTCGGCCGCGCGTCCGGCACGACATACCGCACGCCGCTCGACGCGCATCCCGTCGAGGGCGGCTACCTGTTCGTGCTCGTCTACGGATCGGGTTCGGACTGGGTGCGCAACATTTTGACCAGCGGAAGCGCGCGTCTGCGAGTGGAGGGGCACGACTTGGAACTCACCGCGCCACGGGTGGTCGGCCGAGACGAGGCTTTCGAGGCCATGCCCGCCGACGTGGCCCGCCCGCCGAAACTGTTGCGCATCAACGAGTTTCTCCGCATGGACCTGGTCGAGGCGCGGCACACGACGAACCGGAGGCCGCGGGAGTGAGTAACCTGGTTGGGGTCGGACCGCCGAACGCTCAGGAGATCACCCCGTGGGTAGCGAAAACGAGCTCGACCCAGCGCAAGTCGAACTCGGCAGGTTCTATCCCCAACCACCCGAAGCTGTTTGGCACGCCCTCACCGATCCGACCGTGATCGACCAGTGGCTCCTGCCATCGATCGGCTTCGACGCACAGGTCGGGACGTCGTTCCTGTTCACGATCCCGTCGAACCCACCGGCCGAGGTCGCCTGCGAGGTACTCACCGTGACACCGGGTCGCGCGATGTCGTGGAGCTGGATGGATATGCGCGGCCCACAACCGGCTCGCTGGATCGTCAGCTGGACCCTGCAACCGCAGGGCCACGGAACCCGATTACTGCTCACCACCACGGGTTTCGACATCACCGACAAACGTCAGCGGATGCAGCGGAACAACCTCGAACGCGGGTGGCGGCAGCTTCTGACGAAGCTGGGCGGCGTGCTCGACGATCTCTGAACGACCTCAGCCCGGCAAGCCGACGAGTACCGCGCTCTCGGTCCACAACTCCCGCGCCAAGTCGTCGCGCAACGCGTCATCGGACGGGTCGGGCCAGGTGAGCTCGCCCCCTCGCAGTGCCGCGTACACCCGACCTTCCGGTGGACGAACATCCCCGGATACCAATTCCACCAACGCGTTTCCGGCATCGGGTCGGGTGTTGAGCGTGCGATCGAACCGACGGGCGGGCCAGCTCACCACGGGCGAGCCCATCGCCGACCAGGCCACCCTCATGTACCACGGAAGGTCCTTAGCCAATCCCGTCCCGAACACCTGCCCCGGGCAGTACGCGATCGCGGTGATCCCCTTGTCTCGCACGGCATCCTGTCCGGACAACGCCCGAGCCGTCAGCACGGTGCACAACTTCGACGCGGTATAGGCGTGCTCACCCGCTTTCCGCGGGCGGTTGTCCAGCCCCGGATCACGCTCGGGATGCGCCAGCAGCACCGTGTCGGCGTGGCGAGGTGGCGTCAGCCCCGCGCCGGTCGCGGGATCGTGCGTGCCGCTGGTCGTCAGCACCACGGTCGCGCCATCGGCGAGCGAGGGCAGCAGCAGCCGCAGGAGCAGATAGTGCGCGAGGTGGTTCACCGCGAAGGTCGTCTCGAACCCGTCGACAGTTCGATGGGCGGCATCGGACAGCACCAGACCCGCGTTCAACACCAACGCGTCCACCGGTGTCCCGCCGAGCTCCGCACCCACCGCCGCCGCGAACGCCCGCACAGATTCGAGCTCCCCCAACTCCAATGGCAACGCGTCCCCACCACCCCGCGCCCCCAGAATCAGCCGAACATCACCCGATCCCTGAAGCCGCTCCACCGCCAGCGCCCCGAATCCGGACGTCCCACCGGTCATCACCATCGTCGACATCGCGCCCCCAAGGCCTTCGTCGTCCCGTCATCTCAGCGTAGCCCGCCGACCTCGCCAGGACACCCGCGATCACAAGTCCGAGCCGAGCCGAGCCGTCAGCCGACGTCTCGGCGGAGCCAGGTGACTTCGGCGCCGGTGTTGTCGGTGCCCTGGCGGAAGGCTTCGAGGTCGTCGTCCCAGGGGGTGCCGAGGGCGCGGTCGATTTCGGTGGGGAGGTCGAAGGCTCCGTGGGTGTCGAGCTCGGCCGCGGCTTGGAGGAGGGCGCGTAATCGCATCTCGCCGAGCATGACGTCGCCGTTGGCGCCGGTGGAGCCGTGCCAGAGGCCGAGGTCCGGAACGAAACTGTAGCGCTCGCCGTCGACACCGTCGCTCGGGTCCTCGGTGACCTCGAAACGCAGAACGGGCCAGGAGCGCAATGATTGGGCAATTCGGGCGGCGGTGCCGACGGGGCCGATCCAATCACTGGTGGCGCGCAGTTGTCCGTCGGCGGGTTGCGCGGTCCAGCGCAATTTCGCCGGGGACGACAGCGCGGTGGACAGTGCCCATTCGACGTGCGGGCACAACGCGGCGGGCGATGAGTGGATGTAGACCACACCCGCCGTCGCGTCAGCGAACTGACTCGATGCGCGCACTACCAACACCTCCAGCCTCGACAAGGAGCGTCTTCCCCAACGACCCGTCGCGGACTGGCGTGGCCCGAGTGTACTGAAGTGTTCGGTGTTGCGCGTGTTACTTCACAGCGTGTTATGTGTCTCTGCGATCACGGAATCGCTGAATTTCGGCCACGCCGCTCTGGCCCAGTCACCGAAATTCTCGTCGCTCAACGCGATCGCCGCCACCTTTATTTCCGGGTCGACCCAGAGGAAGGTGCCGGACTGCCCGAAGTGCCCGTAGGTGCGGCCGGAATTCGAACCACCCGTCCAATGCGGGGATTTCCCGTCGCGGATTTCGAATCCCAATCCCCAGTCGTTGGGGCGCTGGGCGCCGAAACCGGGCAGGATGCCGTCGCGGCCGGGGAATTGCACAGTGGTCGCGTCATCGAGCGTTTGCCGAGATATCAATTCGGGCGTCAGCAACTCGGTGGCGAATCGGGTGAGGTCGTCCAAGGACGCCCAGGCCGCGTGCCCGGCGGAGCCGTCGAGGATCGCGGTCTTCATACCGAGCGGTTCGAAAACCGCCTCGCGCAGATACCGCGGGAATTCGATGCCGGTGCTCTCGGTGAGGAAATCGGCGAGCAGCTCGAATCCGGCGCTCGAGTAGATGCGACGGGCGCCGGGCGCGGAGATGACATCCGGTGTGGCGAAGGCCACACCGGATGTATGGGCGAGCAGGTGACGCACGGTCGCACCGGGCGGGCCTGCGGGCTGGTCGAGCTCGACCGCGCCCTCCTCGACGGCGACCAGCGTCGCGTAGGCGACCAGAGGTTTGGTGACCGAGGCGAGCCGGAACACCCGATCGGTGTCGCCGATGGTGGCGGCACCGTCGGCGGTGACCACGGCGGCGGCGGCGTTCTCGACCGGCCAGTGCTGAATCTGCTGCAACGATCGCATACTCGGCAGCGTACGAGACGCGGCTACGATCGGGTCATCATGAGCCCCGCACCATCGATCCACGGCGACGTGGCGGCCGGTTTCGGTCCCGTCGCCGACGCTTTCCGCCGCAACTTCACCGAGCACGCCGAGATCGGCGCCGCCGTCGCCGTGTACGCCGGTGACCAGCCGCTGGTCGACCTGTGGGCGGGGCATCGCGATCGCCGCCGCGAAGTGCGGTGGGAGCGCGACACCATTGTTCCGGTGTTCTCCTCGTCGAAGGGGCTGTCGGCGTTCGCCCTCGCCGTCGCCGTCTCACGTGGGCTACTCGACTACGAGTCGCCGGTGGCGAAGTACTGGCCGGAGTTCGCCGCACACGGCAAGGACCGGATCACCGTCCGGCAGCTGATCGACCATCAAGCCGGGCTGTCTGGGCTGGACCGGATCGTGACACTGCGCGAGCTGACCGACCGGGACGCGCTCGGCGAGCTGCTGGCCGCCCAGAAACCCGCCTGGCGACCGGGCACCCGGCACGGCTATCACGCGCTGACGCTCGGGTTGTATCAGAGCGAACTGCTGCGCCGGGTCGATCCGGCGGACCGCAGTCTCGGCCGGTTCTTCGCCGAGGAGATCGCCGGACCGGTCGGCGCCGACGTGTTCATCGGGCTGCCCGCGACCGAGCCGATGGAGCGGGTCGCCCAGCTCTCGGCGACCAAGGGCCTCGACATTCTGCGCTACGAGCTCCGCGACGTACCGCTGCGGATCGGGGCCGAGGTGTATGCCAAACGTGGGCTGTCGTATGCGGCACTGACCAATCCGCGTCCCGGTGCGCCCGCTCGCGCCGCGCGCCGGGACTTCCTCGAGATCGAGTGGCCGGGCATGAACGGTGTCGGCAATGCCCGCGCGCTGGCCCAGATCTACGGCGCGGCGGCGGGGCGCACCGGTGTCCTGCCGATCGACGACGACGTTCTCGACCTGCTCGCCGCCGCCGACACCGCCGACGACGTACCCGCCGATGACCTGGTCCTGCACACCAAGAGCCGCTACCACCTCGGCTTCCGCAAGTCCCGCGGCAGCTTCCGCTTCGGTTCAGACAAACGCGCCTACGGCACCACCGGTCTCGGTGGTTCCTTCGGATTCGCCGACCCGACAACAGGACTGGGCTTCGGCTACAGCATGAACCGGCTGGGCATGGCCATCCTCGACGACGTCCGTAGCCGCAATCTGCGAGATGCTGTCATGAAGTGCGCTGCCAGGTAGCTCAATCGGCATCCGTACAGCGGCTCGCCGGTGTCGGACGAGCACGAATGATGCCTCCGCCCCGGGGATTCGGGTGCGAAGGCATCATGGGCCGATTCGGCGTGAACCGAGGGCGTCAGTGTCCGGCGACGCCGGTGATCTCGTTCGGTGCCGCATCCAGAGTCGCTGTGGCCGTGACCTTTCCCTCGGCCAGGTCGACCCGGTGGACCTGCTTGTTGGCCGGGTCGCTCACGTAGGCGATGCCGCCGCGGACGAACAGCGAGGGCCGGGCTTCCTGCCAGTCGAGGGGCTCGGACCAGGTGTCGATGACCGGGATGGTCCGGGTGACGGTGCCCGCGACCGGATCGATCTCATGGATCTTGCCGTCGGTGCCGAGCACCAGCGCCTCACCCTGCGGGCCGCGGCCCAGGGAGCGGAAGGTGTAGCTGGTGCCGATGTCGATCAGGCGCAGGCTTGCGTCGGTGGTGTTCACCAGCGAGATCTGCTGCGGGCGTTCGAGTTCGGCTTCCTTGTCCTGCTTGTAGTCGCCGAGCACGATCGGGGAGGCCGCACTGCCGGACATGTTGCCGATCCGGCCGTAGGGGGTCGGGCTGGTGACCTTGGTGAACTCACCGTCGCGGTAGACGAGGACGCCGGTCTGGCAGCCGACAACGACGGCTTCGCCCTGAGCGGTCGCTTCGCCGTGCACGCCGGGGCAGTCCTCGTTGCGGGCGAGTTCCTCGCGGTCGCCGTCGAGCGCGACGAGACCGGTCCGCGTCTCCTCGGTGCCGAGGGTGAGCACGAGTTCACCGTTGCTCAGCTCGACCGCGACACCGTGGTGCGGCGCTGCGGCCTGGTAGACCTCGGTTTCGGGCTTTTCCGTACCGATCTGATCGGTATCGATGATGGTGACCTCGCCGGAGCCGTCGGCGAACAGCACCGTCTTGCCGGCGTGCCGAACGACGTGGCCGGGCTTGGCGGCCGGGAAGTCGGTACCGGTGAAATCTGCGTCGTAGGCGTCGAAGACGCGGAACCCGTCCTTGGTCGAGACGACCAGGTGATCGTCGTCGCCGGCCGGGTTGAGGCGGTGGAAGCCGTCGAGGGTCACCTCGCCGCGCTGGTCGAGGCTGGCACCGTCGAGGACGTAGATGCCGCCGTCGTAGGTGAGGGCGATCGGCTCCGCGCCAGGGGTGTGCTCGTGGCCGGGCGCGGAATCATCCGTGCCGCAACCACTCAGGGCGACCACCGAGGCGAGGACCCCGGACATGGCCACCTTCGTGGTGATCCGTGACCGACTGTGCATGTGTTGCTCCATTTCTCGTGCGTGAACTACGTCGATTGCCCGGACAGACCACGGGTGATCGCCTCGGTGTTGGTGCGCGCCATCTCCAGATAGGTGGCCGCACCGCCGCCCGGTGCGGACAGCGATTCGGTGTGTAGCGCGATCACCTGGATCCGCACACCGGTGTGCTCGGCGAGGACGCGCGAAAGCCGGTCCGGCTGGGCGGAGTCGGCGAAGATCGCGCCCACTCCGGCCGCGCGAATCGCCCCGGCGAGCTCATCGAGGTCCGAGGCGCTGGGCGAGGCCAGGGTGGTGCCGCTGGGGATCACGGCGCCGATCACCTGGAAGCCGAAACGCTGGGCGAGATACCCGAAGACGTGATGGTCGGTGACCAGCTGTCGGTGTCCGGGTGCGATCGCGGCGAACCGATCGGCCATCCATCGGTCCAGCTGGTCGAGTTCGTCGAGATAGCGATCGGTGTTGTCGCGCACCGCGTTCGCGTCGATTCCGGGCACCCGGTCGATGACCTCCGCGCTGATCGCCTCGACCGCGAGACGGACCCGCTGCGGATCTGTCCAGAAATGCGGATCGGGCTGGCCGGCGGACTCGTCGGCGGTGTACTCGATCGGGTTCACGCGCTCGGCGACAGCCAGGGTCGAGACCCCCGCGTCGTCCGCGGCCTGCACATGCCGGGCGACCCCTTCTTCGAGACCGAGCCCGTTGTGCACGACCAGTGCGGATCGTTCGATCTCGGCGGCCTGACGGGCCGAGATCGCGAAGGAGTGCGGGTCCGCTCCGGGCCGCATGAGAACGGTCACCGGTGTGGTGTCACCGACCACTGTCCGGGTCAGATCGCCGAGGATGTTGGTGGTGACGACGATCCCGGCCCGGTCGCCGGTAGACGAGCAGGCGACCAGGGACCCGAGCACAGCCAGCGCTCCCACCAGGGCCAACACCGTGCGGATCGCTCGGCGACTCCCGCCGACGCGCGATACCCGTTGCGCGGACGAGCGCACCTGGAATCGCGTCCCCCCGTCGGCATCGACCGGTCCGGGCACGCCTGTCGCCACAATGTCGCGACCGGTCGACGACTCTGCGATACGGTTCGTGTTCACAGACCCGCCTCCACCAGTAGTGACGGTTCGATGTCCAGCGGGAATTCGCGGGCGGTGCGGAGGTTGTCGTTGTAGGCGATCTCGTGGACGGTGCGGGCGCGAGAGTCGTTGAGGTAAGCCCGATTCGGGTCGACCTGGATCACCGGTCGGCCCTCGACGGGGCCGGTGAGCAGGTCGACCTGTGCTGTCTGCGTGCCGGATACGGGGTCGATGCCGTGCAGGACGCCGTCGCGGGTGAGGGCGAGCAGGGCCGAGCCCTCCCCCGCCGTGTTCGCCGCGACCGCGTCGGCGAGGGGGGTGTGGGTCCAGGTCTTGGTCCTGATGTCGACGCTCCAGACGGCGTCGCGACCGGCGAGGGCGGTCAGGGTGGTGCTGCCGGGACGGTGGGTGAAGGCGGTCGCGCGATCGGCGGTCGGGGTCGGGTAGGGGATCTTCTCGGTGACGAACTCACCCTCGCGCTGGGCGACGACGAGCGCGCCGTCGGCACAGCCGAACACGACTCCACGCCTGGTCACGGCTTGACCCTGGGCCGCTGGGCAGGTCTCGGGCTGTACCTGTCCGGGCGCGCCGTCCCGGTCTCGCACCTCGACCCGGCCCGTACCGTCGGCCACGACGAGCCGCTCGCCATACGGCACCGCGATCCCGTCGATCCGCCGTGGCTCGGGCACAACGCCTTCACCCAGGGCGACACGATCGAACGCGACCGTCGCCCCGGACTCCAGAACAACGGTGGCCAGGGCCGAATCGCCATACGCCGCAACCACACCTGACTCGTTCGAGGTAGAAGCGCCACCGGGCACCGTGGCCGCGCCGACCGAGCGAATCGGTGCGCTGTAGTAGTGCCGGTGATCGCCGTGATCCACGGTCCACGCACCGCTGTCGACGATGTGGATCCGGTCGCCGGAGCTCAGGTAGGCGAATCTGCCGTCATCGGCCAGCCGCAGCGCGGGCGAACCACCGGTGCGCGATCCTGCCGGACTCGGCTGCACGGCAGCACCTTCGAGTGCCACATCGACCGGCGTGACCTCCTCGGTCAGCAGATCGACGACCCGCACCGCACCGGTTCCCGCGTCGACCACCACCAGCCGGGTCTGCGCCTCGGTCATCTCCTCGGCACCCGCGACGAAACCGTGCGGTGTCTCCTCGACCACGGCGGGTTCCTCCGCCGTCCCGCAGCCGACCAGCGGCACTGCCGCCAGCGCGGCCACCGAGGCGGCCCCGACCCGGCCGAAGCGCTCGCGCAGGGCGGACACGATCGCCGACAGGAAGAACGCGCCGACGGCCACGGCCGCGATGGTCGCGCCTGCCGCGGTCCCCGCGTGCCAGGAGATGACCAGCCCGCCCACGGTCGAGAGCCCGCCGATCAGAGCCGCGACGGCCATGATCACCGGAATCCGGTCCGACCAGTACATCGCCGCGGCGGGTGGGGCGATGAGCAGGCCGAAGACCAGCAGCGTCCCGACGACATGGAACGACGCCACGATCGCCAGCGTCACCAGCCCGATCAGCGCCGCGTGCGCCAGCTTCGGCCGCAGCCCGAGCGTGTGCGCCTTGCGCGGATCGAAGCTCAGCGCGAGGAAGGCCCGGTGACCCAGCACCGCCACCACCACCGCGACCGCGAGTGCCGCGACGAGGTACCACAGATCGCGCGACCGCACGGCCAGCACGTCACCGAAGAGGAACCCGGTCAGGTCGACGGCGAACGACTGCGAGCGCGACACGATGATCACCCCGGCGGCCAGCATGCCGACGAACAGCAGCCCGATCGCGGTGTCGGTCGCGAAGCGCTTGCTGCGCCCGAGCACCGACACACCGAAGGCCATGGCAGCGCAGCTGACCGCCGCACCGACGAGCAGATTGCCGCCCAGCAGCGCCGCGACCGCGACACCGGGCAGCATGCCGTGCGCCATCGCGTCGCCGAGAAATGCCATGCCGCGCACCACAACCCAGGTCCCGGCGAGGGCGCAGACACAGGAGACGAGCAGGCCGCCCCACAGCGCTCGCTGCACAAATGCCACCTCGAACGGGGCGATCAGCCAATCCATAGCGCCGAACGATATACTGAAAATGATTATCGTTACAAAGAGGGGTGAGATGCGACACACAGCCGACTCGGCGATCCGGCTCGAGCACCTGACGGCGGGCTACGCGCGTCAGCCCGTGCTGCGCGACGTGACGGCCACGATCCCGCGCGGGCAGGTCACCACCGTCGTCGGGCCCAACGGTTCAGGGAAGTCGACCCTGCTCGGCGTACTCGCGGGCACCCTCGCCGCGCTGCAGGGCGCGGTTCATCGCGACACCGCCCGGCGACCCGCGTTCGTGGTCCAGCACACGGCAGTACCGCCGACGCTGCCGATCACCGTGCGCGACACCGTGGCGATGGGACGCTGGGCGCACCGCGGCCCGTGGCGACGGCTCACCAGCGAGGATCGCGCCATCACGCAGTCCTGCCTGGAACGGATGAACCTCGGCGATCTGGCCACTCGACGGCTCGACACCCTCTCGGGCGGACAACGCCAGCGCACCCTGCTCGCCCAGGCCCTGGCCCAGCAGTCGGATCTCCTGCTGCTCGACGAACCGGCGGCGGGCTTGGACGCGGATTCCCAGGCCGAGATCGCCCAGGTACTGACCGAGATCAGCGCGACCGGCGTCACCGTCGTCCAGGCCACCCACGACCTGGCCGAGGCGCAGCGGGCCGATCACTGTCTCGTCCTGCGCGCGGGCCGGCTCGTCTCGGCGGGTGGTCCGGCGGAGGTGCTGGCGGTGATGGTGCAGTGAAAAGCCCGCCCAGGGAACCGAGGACGGTTCACCGAGCGGGCGTGGTCGGGTCGGTTTACCAGTCGGCCTCGGTGTAGCGGATGATGCCGCGCAGGTTCTTGCCGTCCAGCATGTCCTGGTAGCCCTGGTTGATCTCCTCCAGCGAGTAGCTGCGGGTGACCATGTCGTCGAGGTTGAGCTGGCCGGACTTGTAGAGCTGCAGCAGGCGCGGCGCGTCCTGGCGGGCGTTGCCGCCGCCGAAGATGCAGCCCTTCACCGTCTTCTGCAGCATCGACAGCAGGAAGCTGTTCATCTTCACATCGCCGGCGTCCATGCGGCCCATCGAGGTGACGACCAGCGTGCCCGCCTTGCCGGTGAGGATCAAGCCCTCCTCGACGTAGTCGCCGTGCATCTCGCCCATGGTGAGGATGACCTTCTCGGCCATCCGCCCCTCGGTCGCGTCCATGAGCGGCATGATCGCGGCGGCCATGGACTCGTAGGTGTGGGTGGCGCCGAACTTCTGTGCCTGCTCCAGCTTCCACGGATTCGGGTCGATGGCAACGACTTTCGACGCACCGGACAGGACCGCGCCCTGAAGCGCGCTCAGGCCGACGCCGCCGATACCCGCGATGACCACGGTCTCGCCCGGCTGTACCTGCGCCACATGGGTCGAGGAGCCGAAGCCGGTCGGTACACCGCAGCCGACCAGGCAGGCGACCTCGAACGGGACAGTCGGATCGATCCTGACCACCGAGGTGTGGTGCACCGTCATGTAGGGAGCGAAGGTGCCGAGCAGGCACATCGGGATGACGTTCTCCCCGCGCGCCTGGATGCGGTAGGTGCCGTCCGAGATCGCCTGCCCCATCAACAGTCCCGCGCCCAGATCGCACAGCGCCATGTTGCCTGCGACGCAGGCGGGGCAGCGGCCGCAGGCCGGGATGAACGAGAGGATGACGTGGTCGCCCACCGCCAGATCACTCGGACAGTTCGGGCCGAGCTTGGTGACCACGCCCGCGCCCTCGTGCCCGCCCATCACCGGGAAGGCGGGCATCGGCGTCGCGCCGGTGACGATGTGATGGTCGGAGTGGCACATGCCCGCCGTTTCCATCCGGATCTGCACTTCGCCGGCGACGGGGTCGCCGACCTCGATCTCCTCCACCGACCACTGCTGGTCGGTGCCCCACAGGATCGCGCCCTTCGTCTTCATTTCCGGTCGACCTCTCGCCAAGCTGGTGCCTCGTAGTGACTGCACTCACCCTAACGAAGATTCGGCCAATTCTGGAACACGTTCTAGAAAGAATATGAAGATTTCTCTATCCATGCACGTCATGGACGTGGTGCACGAGATCGTGGAGGAAATATCGGCCCAGTGAGGTCACGGTGAACAGCGAGCCGTCGCTGCGCGCGCCACGCAGGGCCAGCCGATCCGACGGAACCGCGCCGAACGCGGCGGCCACCGTGGCCGCGGCGAGCGACAGTTCCTCGGCGACCCGGGCGGGATCCTGCTCACCGTAGCGATCCTCGACCGCCGTCGCGTCCTGATCCCAGTTCTCGAACCGCGGCGCCTCGACGCCGTCACCGGCCAGGATCAGCGCGAGCCTGATGTCGAAGATCCGGCACACATCGCGCACGTGCGCGCCGTATTCGAGGACCGACCAAGTGGACTCGTCGGGCCGCACCCGCGCCTCGGCGCGTTCGAGCGCGGCGCCGAGGCGGGCGGCACTGGCGAGGGCCAGTTCGGGGATCGCCGCGTAGGCGGTGGCCTCGGCGTCGTATCCGCAATCGGGGCAGGGGCGTTCGAGGACCCAGGTCCAGTTCTTGATGTCGGGGACGATCATGATGCGAGCCTAGAATGTCTGCATCTTGTGATCCATCAATATTCCGCCAACTATCCGCGAGATCCGGGCATCACTCGGCGAGACGTTGCGCCTGTTCGAACAACTCCAGCGTCACCGCGTGCAGGAAGTCGCCCACCGGCACGGGCGCCTTGCCCGCGAACGCCCGCGCGTGCGTGCCCTCGAGCACGATGCCCAGCTTGAAGCAGGCCAGCACGGTGTACCAGGTGACGGCGCTCAGGTCACGGTCGGAGAATTTGCCGTAGTGCTCGACCATCTCGGCCTCGGTCGGCAGACCGCCGACGGTGCCGAGCGTGCCCATCAAGCCCGCGCCCACAGTGCCCGGTTCGGGCCTGGTCGCCAGCTGCCAGCCGAGGTCGAGCAGCGGGTCACCGATGGTGGACATCTCCCAGTCGACCATGGCGGCCACCTCGGGGCTGTCGTAGTCGAACATCATGTTCGCCAGGTGACAGTCGCCGTGCATGATGCCGGGGGGCGGGTCCGTCGGGCGGTGGCGGTCGAGCCAGTCGCCGACCTGCTCGAGACCGGGGATCCGCGGGCCGGGGTAACCCTCGTTGGCGGAGTAGGACTCGAGCTCGCGCAACCAGCGCGGCACCTGGCGTTCGAGGAAACCGTCCGGCTTGCCGTAGTCCTGCAGGCCGAGTGCCTGGTAGTCCAGGGAGCCGAGGCGGGCGATGGCCTCGACCGCGGACAGGCCCATCCCGTGGCGGACCTCGGGGTCACCGGCGTGCAGGGCGGGCAGTTCGGTCTGCGGGTTGAAGCCGCGGATGGGCTCCATCAGGTAGAAGACCGCGCCGATCACCGAGTCGTCGGCGCAGGCCGCGATCACGCGCGGGGACCGGATCTCGGTGCCGTCCAAGGCGCCGAGCAGTCGCGATTCGCGGCGGATGACGTCGTTGCTCTTCGCGCGCAGGTGTTGGGGGCCGCGGCGCAGCACGTACTCGCGATCACCACGGGTGAAGCGCAGCATGATGTTCTGCGTGCCGCCACCGATCGCGGTGACCTCGCCGAACTCGCCGCCGGGCAGGTTCTGCTCGTCCATCCACTGCCCGATCGCCGCGAAATCCGCGATCGTCGGGTCGACATCGAGCGGTTGCGAAACAGCCATGACGGACATTCTGCCCCGAGATCGCCACCCGCTGCGCGGGAATGCCTCGCAGGCACACGACCGCGCCCGGCGTAGGGTTTCTCCCACGATGCGCACGCTCTTGATCGACAACTACGACTCGTTCACCTACAACCTCTATCAGCTGATCAGCGAGGTCAACGGCAACGAGCCGACCGTCGTGCGCAACGACGAGGCCGTCGAACTCGACGAGCTGGGGCTGGAGCGTTTCGACAATGTGGTGATCTCGCCGGGGCCGGGCCGCCCCGACCGCGCGCGGGACATGGGGGTGTCGACGGCGGTGATCGCGCACAGCGCGCTGCCGTTGCTCGGGGTCTGTCTCGGCCACCAGGGGATCGTGCTCGGCGCGGGCGGTGCGGTAGGGCGGGCACCGCAGGCCAGGCACGGTTTTCTCGATCAGATCACCCATGCCGATGGTGAGCTGTTCGCCGGGCTGCCGCAGGATTTCACGGTCGTGCGCTATCACTCGCTGGCGGCGCTGGAACCGCTGCCGGAGGTCGTCGAGGTGACCGCGCGGACGAGTGACGGCGTGATCATGGGGGTGCGGCATCGGGAGCGGCCGCAGTGGGGTGTGCAGTTCCATCCCGAGTCGGTGTCGAGCGAATTCGGTGCGGCGCTGGTGCGCAATTTCGCCGACCTCACCAAGGCGCGGGCGCACTCCACCGCGCCGGTGGTGGTGCGCGGGCCGGTGCACGTTCCGAAGGCGGTCGCACCCGAGCATCGATTCGACTTACGGCACAGCGTGATCGAGCGGGCCATCGACACCGAGGCGATCTTCCTGCGCCGCTTTGCCGAGTCGTCGACGGCGTTCTGGCTCGACAGCGAGCATGTGGAGCCCGGCCTCGACCGGTTCTCGTTTCTCGGCGACGCGGCCGGGCCGCATGCCGAGATCGTGGGTTACCGGGTGGGCGAGGGAGTCGTCACGGTGACGGATGACCGGGGAACACGCACCGTCGCCGGGACCGTGCTGGACTATCTCGACCGTGAACTCCGGGCGCGGCACTGCGAGACTCCCGCGCTGCCTTTCGATTTCGCCGGTGGCTATGTGGGCTATCTGGGCTACGAGGTGAAGGCGGACTGCGGCGCGCGGGCCGTGCACCGCTCCCCCACCCCGGATGCCCAGTGGATCTTCGCCGACCGGTTGATCGTGGTCGACCACGAGGCGGGCCGTACGCATCTGCTCGCACTGACCGAACCCGCGACCGAACAGGCGGCACAGCGGTGGCTGCGCGAGACCGAGGCCGCACTCGCGGAGCTGGCCACCTGGGTCAATCCGGCCGATCTGCCCGTGCCCGCCGATCCCGACGCCGTGCTGGCACATCTGGTGCGTGGCCGCGATCGGTACCTGGCTGATGTGGCGGTGTGCCAGGAGCGCTTGCACGCGGGCGAGTCCTACGAGATCTGCCTGACCGACGCGGCCGCCGTGGCCGCCGCGCCTGACGACGGGCTCGACCTGTACCTGCGGCTGCGCCGCTGCAACCCGGCACCCTATGCCGCCTACCTGCGCTTCGACGGTCTGGATGTGGCCTGTTCCTCGCCCGAGCGGTTCCTCAAGATCGACCGGGACCGGATGGTGGAGAGCAAGCCGATCAAAGGCACCGCGCCGCGCGGGCACACCGTCACCGAGGACGACCACCTGCGTCGCACGCTGGCCGACGACCCGAAGACCCGCGCCGAGAACCTGATGATCGTCGACCTGCTGCGCAACGATCTGGGCCGAGTCTGCGAGGTCGGCTCGGTACACGTGCCCGAGCTGATGAGCACCGAAACCTATTCCACCCTGCACCAGTTGGTGTCGACCGTGCGTGGCACACTGCGCCGCGACACCGGCGTCGTCGACGCCCTGCGCGCCTGCTTTCCCGGCGGCTCGATGACCGGCGCGCCCAAACTGCGCACCATGGAGATCCTCGACGAGCTGGAAACCGAGGCACGCGGCGTCTATTCGGGCACCATCGGCTTCCTCGGCCTCGGCGGCACCGCCGACCTCAACATCGTCATCCGCACCGCGGTCCGCTACGACGACGAATGGCGGATCGGCGCGGGCGGCGCCATCGTCCTCGACTCCGACCCCGAGGACGAGTACGCGGAGATGGTCCTCAAGGCCGCGGCGACCTTCCGCGCACTGCCTTAGAACGGCAGCGGCCGGCCTGTCGTTGCACCACTCGGCGGTACCACCCCGCCCGTGTGGTGCCACACCACTACCCATCGTGGGGCGCACCCGCCGGGCGACCTTCCACGGCGCCCCGGCCGAAGGGCTGACTATCGTCGCGGGCGGGAGCGCTTGCCCGGTTCGGGTTCGGGCGGCGGTTCGTCGCCGCCTCGTCCGGTGATCCGGCCGAGCAGACCGACACCCGGTACCTTCGCCAACGCCCCGAAGATGTCCTCACCCAGCGAGATCATCGCCTCCAACCGGGGCAGCAACCGGTCATAGGTGGCGAAAACCGGATCGGCCAGCGCCAAGGTGCGATCGAGCCGGTCGATCGTGCTGTTGAGCCGGTCCACCGCGATCGAGAGATTCTCGACCAGATCCGGCAACTGAGCGGCCAACTGCGCCGAGGCAGGTGGCAACCGCACCGCCGCGTCGAACGCGTACCCCGCCGTCTGCTGCGCCGCATCGATCGCCTGCCCCGCCGCCGTCTGCGCCGCCCCCACGGCAGCCTGAGCCGCCGAGAGCAGTTCGGCCCCCGGCACCCTGCGCGCCTGCGCCTCCGGCACCGGCTCGGCCGCGCGCCCCCGCTTCTTCGGGTTCGTCATGACACCACTGTGCCCCACCGTCGGCCCAGACGCAGGAAGGAGCCACTCACCCCCACTCCGTGTCACTCCGCCCGACTACGCTCCAGCAAACACTGTCGTACCGGCGTGACATCATGCCAAGACCATGGAACTACGCAAGGGCGCGCACGCATCAGTCCCGACATCGCTTCTCGCCGTGGTTCTTTCATGGGAGTCGGCGCACGCCGTCGACGTGCATGCGTTGCTGGTCACGGAGTCGGGCCTGGTACGCGGCGACGGAGACTTCGTCTTCTTCAACGCGCCGAGGCACGTCTCGCAGGCGGTCACGCTCGACCAGCAGCCCGCGCTCGGGACAGCCCGGCTGAGTGTGTCGCTCCCGCGGACCGAGGACGAGGTGGCGCGGATCGTGATCAGCGCCTCGATCGACGACGCCACCTTCGACGAGCTGGACGACCTCACCCTGACCGTGCACGCCGCCGACGGCCCGGTCGCCACCTTCGTGGTCGACGGGATCGAGGACGTGCAGGCGATGATGTTCGGCGAGTTCTATCGCCGCGACGGGCAGTGGCGGTTCCGGGCGATCGGGCAGGGCTGGGCCGGTGGATTGGCGGGGTTGGCCACGGAGTTCGGGGTGACCGTGGACGAGTCGGTCGCCGGGCATCCCGAACTGCCGGAGGCGGTGCGTACCGAGCGTTCGTCGACGTCGCCACGATCGTCGGCGGCCGGGTCCACCCACACCGCGGATCGCGCTCGCCTTGCCGCCACGGCACCCCGTCATGACACCTCGACCAGCGAGTCGTCAGAAGCCGACCGAGCAGGGCGGCCGACGGCGCGCCCCCCGGAGCTCACGCGCCGGGTGATCGACGTGCCACCACCGCCCCCGCCGGACCCGGAGTTGGCCGACTGGCATCCGGACCCGCACGCGCCAGGGCAGTTGCGCTGGTGGGACGGTGACGAGTGGACCGGCAGCACCCGCCCACACATCCACGAGCATCGCGCGCACTGTGGTCGCTGCGGTAACCCGCTGCGGCGCAGGTTCTTCGGCGGGCATTCCCAGTGCAAGAGCTGCACGGCCGAGGTCGAGGAGTTCCTCACGCACTGGCGCAACCGGGCCGTGCGGGTCATGACCGGCCCGGGCACCCAGTCGATGGAGTGGATCGAGCTGTGGACCGCGCTGCGATTCCAGCGCATCGATGACCAACGTGGCCGCGCGGTACTGCGGGAGGTGGGCACGACTCATGTGGAGCGGATGGTCGCGTTCGCCTTCGCCGACGGCGAGGTGTTCGCCGAGGAGCTGGAAGCCTTCGAGCACGTCGTCAGTGAGCTGGCCCTGTCGGGCCACATCGTCGACGATCTGCGCCGCCGCATGCACCGCGGCCGCACCCTGTCCCGGCTGCGCGGCGGCGAACTGCCCACCGTCGACACCCCCGGGCTGCACCTCGACCCCGACGAGCGGGTGCACCTCGATCTGCCTGCCGTGCACATCCGCACCCTCGCGCGCGGGCCGCGCAATACCGAGGGCAGGCTGATCGGCAGCTCCAAGAAGCTGCGCTTCGTCGGCGACGGCACCGGTATCGAATTGCCGTGGAACCGGGTGGTCTCGGTGCATCCCGAGCACGGCACCGTGGTACTCGCGGCGACCTCGGCGCGCGGCGGCGCCACCTTCGGCGTCGCCGATCCGGACTATGTGGCAGCCGCGCTGGAGGGCGCGCTGCGGGTGTCGAAACGTCTGGTGCTGACGCCGGGCCAGCGCGACACCCGCAGCATCCCCCAGGATGTGAAAGCCCAGGTGTGGCAGCGTGACGGTGGTCGCTGCGTCGAATGCGGCGACGGCCACTACCTGGAGTTCGACCACATCATCCCGCTCAGCCGCGGCGGTGCCACGAGCATGACGAACCTGCAGATCCTGTGCCGGGCCTGCAATCGCGCCAAGGGCGCGCGGATCTAGCCGGTCGGCCGGCCCGCTCGCGCCAGCAGGTACGAGCGCAGGACCAACCGGAGTTCCTCGACGAGCGCGGGACGCTGGTGCTGGTCGGCCTCGACGATCAGCGGCATCATCCCGCGCACGAGCTGGATGGCGACGGTGGTCGCGCGCAGGCGGTCCTCGGGGGCGAGTTCGGGGAAGGCCGCGCCGATCAGGGCTTCGAACCGCAGGTGCAGCGCACCGTAGGCGGGCGCGACGGCCGTGCGCAAGGTGGTCGGCATGTCGGTGCGCGCGAACAGGGCCTTGAATCCGGGGTGGGCGATGTTGAACTCGACCAGGGTGCCGAGCACCCGGGTGAGCAGGGCGTCGAAGTCGAGGCCCTCGGATTCGTGGGGCACGCCCGCGCCGAGTGCGGCGAGCTGGTCGCGGTAGAACTCGGCCAGCGCGGCAGCGATCTCGTCCTTGTTGCGGAAGTACTGGTACAGCGAGCCGGGCGAGATCCCGGCCTCGGCCGCGACCGCGTTCGTGGTGGTCCCCTCGTATCCGCGTTCGGCGAAGACCGCCGCGGCCGCACGCAGGATGTCCTCGATGCGGCGGCGGCCCCGTTCCTGACGGCGCACCTCGGCCATGTTCCTCCTCTTGAAAATACGAGTGATTACTCGTATCCTCCAATGCGAGCGCTCACTCGCATATTTCGCAGACTAACAGAGGGGCCGTCGTGCTCGGATCATTCCTCACTCGTCGCTTTCGCACCGTGATAGCCATGGCACTGGCCGTGTTCGGCCTGTTCGTCGTGCTCGCGGGCGGTGCGCTCGACAGCTTCGCGTTGAACCGCTTCGAACGGGAGGACTCCGAATCGTCGCTGGTGCGCCGGGATCTCATCGAGAACTTCGCGACCGGGAGCCCCAACGTGGCGATCCTGGTGACCGCAACCGACGGGGACGTGCGCACCGACCGGGTCGCCGAGATCGGCACCACACTCACCGAGGAACTCGCCGAGTTCCCGGGTGTGATCGAAGTCCGCTCGTTCTGGCAGCCCGATGCGCCCGAGACCCTGGCCAGCACGGACCTGCGGCACGCGCTCGTCCTCGCCGTGGTACCCGGCGACGCCGACCATGTCCGGCGTGGGGTGCTGCCCGCCATCGAGACCGAGTTGCTCACCGAGGTCGACCCCGCGGTGACCCTGACCCTCGGCGGCGGCGACGAGGTGTTCCGCGATGTCGCCGCACAGGCCTCGGCCGATTTCCTGCGGGCCGAACTGATCGTGCTCCCGCTGGTCTTGCTGCTGTTGTGGGCGGTGCTGCGACGATGGGCCTTGGCCCTGGTGACGCTGGGCATCGGCATCTTCTGCGTGGTCGGCACGCTGGCCCTGTTGCGCGTGGCCACCTCGTTCACCGAGATCTCCACCTTCGCCGCGAACATCGCCCTGGTCATGGGCATCGGCCTCGGCGTCGACTACGGACTGTTCATGATCTACCGGTTCCGGGAGGAGCTCACCGCGGGCGCCGAGGTCGACGCGGCGGTGCGCCGCGCGGTCGCCGGTGCGGGTCGCACGATCGTGTTCAGCGCGGTCACCGTCGCCGCGAGCCTGGCCGTGCTGCTGGCCTTCGGCTTCCCGTTCCTGTCCTCGTTCGCCTACGCGGGCATCGCCGTCGCCGCGGTCGCGGTGCTCGGCGCGACCGTGATCCTGCCCGCCGCGCTGCGCCTGCTCGGGCACCGCGCACTGCCGACGCGGCCCGCGGGCGATCCCGAACGCGGGTTCTGGTTCCGCACGGCCGACACGGTCATTCGCAGGCCGGTGTTGACCGGCGGCGCGGCCCTGCTCGCGTTGCTCGCGCTGGGCGCACCGGCGCTCGGCGTCAACTTCGGCGCGCCCGACGACCGCGTGCTGGGCGGCGACTACCCGGTGCGGTCGATGTACGACACGATCCGCGCGGACTTCGCGACCGAGGAGGCCGATGCACTGCAGGTGCTGGTCCGCCACTCCGATCCGGGTGCGGTGGCGGGGTACGCGGCGAGCCTGTCGTCGGTTCCCGGTGTGTACCGGGTGGATTCGGCGGCGGGGTCGTTCGCCGACGGTGCCGCGGTGCCGGGCACACCCTCGACGGCGATGTCGAGCGAGGGCGCGACCTGGTTACGGGTCGTACCGACCGGCGATCGCCTCCAGTCCGATCCAACCGGCCTGGTGGCGGAGATCCGGGCGGCCCCAGCGCCGTTCGAGGTGGCCGTCGGCGGCTACCCGGCCGAGCTGACCGACTATCGCGACGGCATCAGCGCGCGACTTCCCCTGGTCGCGCTGCTGATCATGGTGGTCACCTACGCGGTGCTGTTCCTGATGACCGGCAGCGTGCTCGCCCCACTCAAGGCGGCAGTGCTCAACATGCTGTCGATGACGATGATGTTCGGCGTGCTGGTGTGGGGTTTCCAGAACGGCGCGCTGGCCGATGTGCTCGGCTTCGCCCCCACCGGCACCATCGAGCCGAGCATTCCGATCCTCATGTTCTGCATCGCCTATGGCCTGTCGATGGACTACGAGGTCTTCCTGCTCGCCCGCATCAAACAGGACTACGACCGCACCGGCGACCCGATCGGCTCCATTCCGCGTGGCGTCGCGCGCTCGGCGCCACTGGTCACCGCCGCCGCCTTGATCCTGGCCGCCTCGTTCGCGGTGTACAGCACCAGTGACGTGGTGTTCCTGCAGCAACTCGGCATCGGCATGGCGATCACCGTCGCGATCGACGCCACCCTGGTACGCGGAGTGCTCGTCCCGGCGCTGATGCGGTTGGCGGGCAAGGCGAATTGGTGGGCGCCGCGACCACTACGCAGGCTGCACGACCGTTTCGGCCTGCGGGAGGCACCGCGATCCGACGATTCCCGCGAGCGGGAAGGTCTGCTGGTCTGAGCAGGGGCGAGCGACTCACTCCGCGCCCCGGGGTGAGTCGCTCGCCTCGCGGCTAGCCGAGGATGGCGTTCATGATGGTGCCGCCGCTGGTGGCGACCACGCCGCCGATCATGGCGCCCGCGATCATCTTCGGCGACTCCATCGAACTGCCGCTCCACTTCTCCCAGGCGAACTTTCCGCCGGCGACCGTGATGGCGAGCACACCGGACAGGATCATGAACCAGGTCAGGTACTGGACCATCTGCATGATCTTGTCCGACAGCGGCGGCGCCTGCGGCGTAGGGTTGCTGACCTGCGCGAACGTCGTGACGGTGTCGGCCATCGACGTCAGAATGATGCTCATAGCCTGCTCCCCTATCGCGTAATGCGAACTGCGTTCCCGCACTGTCGTATTCGAACGAGTCCAGGATACGGGCGCAAACCCCCGACGCACCAACAATACCGATCGGTTCGGTCGAGGTGGGCAGCTGCGACCACCGATCCGACCGGATAACATCGCCAGTGCAGTTCATCGCCGTTCCCCCGAGTTACCGAGTGAGCACACATGATCCTGGCCGTCGTCACCGATACCTTGGCCGTCACCGATACCTTGGCGCAGTTCGGCAATCCGACGCCGGAAGCGCCACCGGTCTCGGACAAGATTCTGCAGCTGATCCGCTACTTCACCTGGTTCATCCTGCTCTCCGGAGTGACCGCGATCACCTACGCCGGTGGCCGGTTCGCCTGGGAGAAGTGGACCGGCGGCGGCTTGGAGTCGCCGAAGATGGTCGCCGGCGCCATGATCGGCGGCGCGGTGGCCACCAGCGCGGGCACCATCATGAACGCGGTGCTCTGATTCCTGTCCGCTCGTAGCCGGTCCGGATCTCCGGACCGCCTCGACCGGCGAGGAACGATACGACCCGAGTTCTGGCGTGTTCGCGCAGAACTCGGGTCGTCGGGGATGCATGGCGTCGAGTGTCGGCGCATGGCATCTACCTCCTGTCTGTCAGCCGTCACGGCAACGTCGGTCTAGGTGTACAGACGATCCAGGAAGGCGAACAGGTTCTCGCGCACCCGCCGCGCCTTCTCCTCCGGCGTCAGGTCCTCGCGGTAGCGGCTGCCCATCGCGGGCCGCTTCTTGTTGCGGGCATACAGCGAGCAGGCCAGATCGGTGCACATGTAGCTGCCGACGGTATTGCCCTTGCGCCCCGACTCGCCCGCCTTGTTCGCGGTCATCAGCGAGACGCCGCCACCGGAGTGCGTGGTCAGGCAGATCGTGCACATCTGGGTCTTGCCCGAACTGCCCGTCTCGTGACGCAGGGCGACACTGATCAGTTCGCCGTCACGCGGCACCGAGACGTAGCACCGGCCCGCGTACGACGGGTCGGTCCAGCCGAGGAAGTCGAGATCGCCCCAGGGACGATCGGCCAGATCACGAGGGACGTTGAGCCGTTTGGCGTCGCCCTTCGAACAGTTCACGAACGACGACCTGATGTCGCGTTCGGTGAGGGGTTCCATGGGGAGGTGTCCTTTCAGCTTGTCGATGAACAAACGGTAGACACGCTAATGATCCCCCGGTCCACTGACAACCGAGTTTCCTTGTCACGACCCCGGCGGCTGGGACCTCCCCATCCCGCTACGGCCTGACGATGCCCGCGGCCCGGGCAGCACGAAGCCAGTCGGGGAACTCGCCGAGCAGCCTCTGGTAGAGCTCGGCGTCGTCGATCCGGTCGATGTCGTCGAGGGCGAAGAAGCCCGCGTTGTCGACGACGCGGCCGTCGAGTTCGTCGAGGGTGCGCAGCACACCGAAGCTCGAAGTGCCGAGGCCGATGAACTGCCAGAACGCGGGCAGGGCGCTGGCCTCGCGCATGAGCGCGGCGATCTCGCGCTTCTTCGCGAAGCCGCCGTCGGTGAAGAAGAGCACCAGGGTGGGTTCGGCGGTGGTCGAGAGGGTGTCGATGACGGCGCGCATCACCGGCAGTTCGTCGTTGCGTCCGCCGATCCGGTCGTAGTCGATGCCCTCGTGGGTGCCGGCCAGGTGCAAGAAGGTCTGCGCCCACTGCTCGCCGTGCGCGACGGTGATGTCGGGCAGTTTCGCGAACTGCAGCGCGTACAGGTAGGCCTCGAGCGAGCCGTCGCCGTCGAGTTGGGTGGCGACCGGGATCATCCGTTCGACCACCCGGTGCACGGTGCCGCCCCGGTAGAGCTTGTGCATGCTGCCGGTCTTGTCGATCACCAGCACGACACGCGCCCGCACGCCGAAGGCGCTCTTGTCGATGAGGATCTTGGCGACCTCGCGCTTGCGCAGGTCGAGCTTCTGGCGCTTCTCGAACGACAACGCCGCCTCGCCCGGCACTGTCCGAACCTGCGGCACGACAACGGGTTCCGGCTGGTCGATGGGTACCGGCCCGCCGACGGGTTCCGGCTCGTCGTCGACGCTGACCCCGTGATCGGTGACCAGATCGGCGAAGCCGCCCGCGTACCCCTGCCCGACGGCGCGAATCTTCCACTGCTCCCCGCGCCGGTACAGCTCGAGCGCGATCACCACCGATTCCTGATCGAGCCCGTCGATCACGTACTCGTGCAGCACGTTTCCCGCCCGGTCGGCCACCGAGGCCACCGGAGCCGCGTGCCCGCCGAACGTGTCCCCCTGCGCCGCGGCGGTGATCACCGCGCGGATCTGCGCGATCTCCCCCGGCACCGCCCCCAGCGAGATCGCCAGCTCCGCACCGTCGAGCCGTACCCCGGGCGCGTGCGGCTGGTTGAAGAACACGAAGTCCGCGTCCGACCTGACCTTGCCCGCCTCGGTCACCAACAGCGCCGACAGATCCGCCCCGACCCCACCCCGAACCGACAGCACCACCTCCCCCACACCGAGCCCGGCATTCTGCCCCTTCATCAGCCCAGCAGTCACTGCGACTCCTTCATCTGCCGGCCCCGGTCGGCCGTAATGCCCCACACCATAAGGGCATCCACGTCTCCGCCGCCGGTCGAGCGAGTATTTCGGGCACTCCGCCGACCACCGGCACGCCGCCTCCGCTCAGTAGCCGGTGAAGTGGTCGGTGCGCAGGCCGGCTCGGTGGCCGCGGAAGCGGGCGGCCAGGGCCGAGACCATGCGGGGTGGGCCGGAGAGGTAGATGCGACGGGCGGACAGGTCGGGGACGGCGGAGCGGATGATGTCGGGGGTGATGGCGTCGGCGGTGATGTGGCGCCACTGCTCGGGCAGGTCGGTCGGGGGTTCCGGGGAGACCACGACGACCGGGGTTCCCGAGGCGAGGAGTTCGGCGCGGTAGGGCACCCGTGGGAAGGGTGAGCCGTAGATCAGGACCGCGTCGTGCGGGTGGTCCGCGCGCAGGTGGCTCAGGAAGGGGGTGACGCCGATGCCACCGGCGACCAGTGCGACGGGGCGATCGGCGCGGGGCAGGACGAAATCACCGCGGACGGCGGTGGCCGTCACCCGATCGCCGGGGCGCAGATCCAGCAGTGCCTTCTTGTAGCTGGACGAGTTCTCCGGGATCCGCACGGCGACGTCGACGGTGTCGCTTCCCGGCGCGGAGGCGATGGTGAACACCCGCCGGGTCCCGCGCTGGTCGGCCGAGTGCGGGACCTCGAGTTCGAGATACTGCCCCGCGTGATGACGCACCGGGCGCGCCGGTTCGAACGACAGCTCGTGGACACCGTCCCCGAAGTCCTTGCGATCACGCAAAGCCAACCGGATCCCGCGCCGCTGGCCGAGCCCGAATGCGATCAGATTGACCACCAGCAGGGCGAGTTCGTAGGTGCTGTCGAAGGGGCCGAGCACCACGGCCTCGCCGATGAGCCGCGGCGAGTACAGCGGCCAGGCGAACAGCGACGCGGCCACCACGGCCAGGATCAGCTGCTGATGGCGACGCGGCGCCAGGGTGAACGGCTCGCTGAGCATGAATCCGGCGAAGAACACGATCGGGGTGGAGTAGACGACGTACTCCAGCACGGCGGTGCGGTCGGGATAGAACGCGGCCGCGCCCCAGTAGGTCAGCGCCGCGGCCGGGATCGCGAAGGTCAGCGCCATGGTCAGCAGGCCGGTGCGGTACAGCACGGCGAGCGCGCCGACCAGCACGAACGGTGCCAGCGTCTCGCTGGCCGCCCACCAGATCGTCATGGGCCGCAGCGTGTCATCGCCGAGCAGTTCACCGAGCAGCAGCGCCGCCACCACACCGGCGGCCACCGGATTGAACATGTGCCTGCCCCGCCAGGCCAGCAGATACTTCGAGGCGTTGGCCAGCACCGCCACCAGGCCGAGCCAGGCGAGTTCGCCTGGATCTGCGGTGGGCCAGTAGAGGAACCACAGCAGCAGCGCGGTGATCACCGCGGATTCGACGTGGGCTCGGCGCCGCCAGATCCGGGCCAGCACCACGCTGGCCGCGACCGAGGCCGCGATCAGGACGGCGGCGGTGGCCAGCATGTCGAGCGGGACGAAGATCGTCGAGTCGAGCTGTCCGGTCAGCGCCTGGATCAACGCGATGACGGCGAGCCCGGCGAGCACCAGCGTCACGAGCCGATACATCGTGACCTTGCCCAGCAGACTGCGGATCATGCGAACACCTCTCCGGTGAATGCCGCCGACACCGCACCGGATCGATCGATCACGACGACCTCGGTGCGCGGCCACGCGGGGTCGTCGGTGAGTCGCGACGGGTGCACGAAAAAGGCCGCCGTGGCAGCGGCATCGGCGACAGCGGCGCTGTCGGCGACCGCCCAGGTGGCCACGACTCCGGTGATCGGGCGGCCGGTGCGGGCATCGAGCACGTGATGCAGGCCCTCGCCCCAGGCTCGGCGGTTCACCGCGGACCCGCACACCGCGCGTCCGGGCGCCAGCTCCAGCACCCCGACGGCCATGGTCGCGTCGTCCGGGTGTTCCAGGGCGACGCGCACGGGATCAGCGGAAGCGTTGAGCAGATCACCACCCGCGTCGATGACACTGCGATGCCCGCGATCGGCGAGCACCGCCGCCACCAGGTCGACCAGATAGCCCTTGCCGACCGCGCCGATGTCGAGCACCGCACCCGGGGGCACGGTGAGGACCGCTCCCTCGCGGCGCGCGAGCGTCCACTGCGGCGCGGGAGTCGGCACACCGATCGGGCGCAGCCGATAGTTCGCGTCGTAGCCGAGCATTTCGAGCCCGCCACCGATCAGCGGGTTGATCGCACCGGCGGTGAGTTCGTACAGATGGTCGTAGAGGGCCAACAGCGGCGACGCGTCCGGGCCGAAGTCGACCGACGCGCCCGTGCGCAGCGCGGCGATGTCACCGTCATCGCGAAAGCGCGACCATCGGCGATCGAAACTGTCGAGGCAGGCCCGGACCGCCGCGCGGTCGGATTCGCCGAGCGCAACGGCGGTATCGATCTGCCAACCGGTGCCGATGGCCTCGAACCGCCACTGCTCAGGCAGCGGCCTCATTCTTGATCGTCTCGATCGCGGCGTTGAATCCGCCGCTGGTCAGCGATGATCCAGAGACCTTCGTGACATTGAGCTCGTCGATCCTCTTGCCCACCACTTCGTTGGCGATGCCGCCGACGAAGCGCGCCTGAAAGGCCAGCGATCCGCCGGTGCCCCGAGGGTCGACCCGCACCGCGTCGACCGTGCCGTCGGCAGCGAGACTCATGGTGACACCCACCTTTTGGGTCCCGGCCGGTGTCTGGTAGCTGCCCTCGGCCTGGTACTCGCCCGGGGTGTAGACGCCCGACTCCTCTTTCGTGGCACTGGGAGTCGGTTCGGCGGCCGTGTCGTCGGCACCACCGCAGGCGCTCAGCAGAAAGGCGCCCGCCGCGACAGGGGTCAGCAGCATGGACTTGGCCCGAGAGTCGGTCACCGCACAGCTCCTCAGGTTGGGCTAAGCGGAACTATACGGGCGTATCGCCCATCGTCCAAGACCTTCGTGGCGGCCTGTTCCCCGCCTAGATCCAGCCCTTCTCCCTGGCTTTGAGCGCGGCTTCGTAGCGGTTGGCGACACCGAGTTTGCTCATCGCCGAGGACAGATAGTTGCGGGTGGTGCCCGGCGAGAGGTGGGCGCGTTTGGCGATGTCCTCGACCGAGGCGCCATCGGCGGCGAACTCGAGCACATCGGCCTCGCGGGCGGTGAGAACGGTGTCACCAGCGCTGATGGCCTCGGCCGCCAGCTCGGGATCGACGTAGCGACCGCCCTGGTGGACCGTGCGGATCACCTCCGCGAGCGTGGCCGCCGAGGTGGTCTTGGGCAGGAAGCCGCGCACGCCCGCCGCGAGTGCTCGCTTGAGATAGCCGGGGCGACCATGACTGGTGACGATCAGGGTGCCCGCGCCGGGGGTGATGCGCTGCAGCTCGACAGCGGTATCGATGCCATCGATACCCGGCATCTGCAGATCGATGACAGCCACCGCGACCGGCGCGTCCTGCTCGGCACGGCGCCGCCACAGCGCCAGCAGCTCCTCGCCCGAACCGACGTGCGCCACCACCTCGAGATCGGCCTCCAGACCGAGCATGGTCGCCAAGGCCGCGCGGATGAGCGTCTCGTCGTCGGCGAGGAGGACGGGAATCATGAATTCTCCCAATGGATTTCCAGGGTGAAATCGTCGTCGGACGCGACGACGTCGAGGTCGGCACCGACCGCGGCCAGCCGCTCGGCCAGCCCACGCAATCCGGAACGCTCACCGGCTGTCCCGTGGGGTCGGTTGTTACGCAGCGACATTCCCGCAGCACCGAGTGTCAGCGTCGCGGTGGTCGCCGAGGAGTGTTCCACGATATTGGTCGTGCCCTCGCGCACCACCCACGCGGCGACCTCGTGATTGCGCTGCGGCACCTTCGCGGCATCGCCCTCGACGACGAGCCGACAGCCCACCGCCGACAGCAGCGACCGCGCCCCCGCCACCTCACCCCGCAGGTCGATGTTGCGGTAGCCGCGCACCAGCGTGCGCATCTGCCCCATCGATTCCACCGCGAGCGTTTTGACCTCGTCCATCTCCGCGGTCGCGCGCTCGGTGTCTCCGGCGCGCGACAGGGCCACCGCCAGTTCGCTCTTGACCGCGATCGCCGAGAAGCCGCGGCCGACCACGTCGTGCAGGTCGCGGGCGAACCGCAACCGTTCCTCGGCGACCTGCAGTTCGGCTTCCACCCGTTTCGCGTGCTCGAGCTCGTCGACGACCCGCAGTCCCCACACCGTGAGCAGCGTCGTCCCTGCGACGAAGAATCCGGTGGCGGCGACCACCGCCGCCAGCAGCAATCCGGACATCCAGGATTGGCCGAAGACCAGGCCGGTGGCCAGGCTGATGACGAGCAGGACCCGCCACTTGTGCCGGAGGAAAGGCACCAGGGCCAGCGTGGCCAGCAGCATGGCGAACATGCCGACCGTGCGTGCCTCGTCGGCGGCCGCCTCGTCGGTGGCCACCCGGACCATCACCGCGGCGACCAGCCACAGCACCGACAGCGTCACGGTGAGCGCCGTCGCCGCCCACCGGCGCGACGCCACGGTGGAGAAGGTGGCCAGATCGGGCTGGGCGTCCATCGCGACGAGGGTGACCAGACCGGCGAACACGATCATCACCATCGACCACGGCGCCGCGACCGTGGCGATCATCGCCACCACGACCACGACGATGGCCACGTGGAAGGTGAGCCGGGTGTAGAGCCGGAACTTGGCCGGACCCGACAGCGCACGCCACCACGTGACCAACTGACTCATCCGCGGTCGTCCCAGCGGAAGCTCCTGCGGGTCAGCACGAGGGCCGCGACGATCCATACCGCCAGTGTCGCAAACGGGCGGGCGGATTCGGTGACGGTGTCGGCGAAGCTCATCGCCGGGTCGTCCACGCTGCCCGCGTACTGGCCGGCCGCGCCGAGGTAGATCAGGTCGGAGACGGCGGCGAACGGCGTCCAATCGGCCACTGTGGCCAGCCGATCGGGCAGGAAGTCACGCACGAAGGCCATCCCCAGCATCGCCAGCGTCATCACCGGCAGCGAGGTGACCTGCGCGGCCTCGGCGTTCTTGGTGACCGCGCTGGTCGCCAGGGCGAGCAGGGAGAACAGCACGATGCCGCCGAGCAGGGCGAGCACCATCGCGACCGGATTGACCGGCGCCGGGGTGCCGGTGCCGTACACGATCGCCGCGACGATGGCGGTGCAGACGAAGGTCACCACCACGCCGGGGATCGTCGGCGCGGCCTGGATCTGCCAGTCGGTGGCCTCGCCGGTGCGCAGCCGTTTGAGCACGCCCTCGCCGCGGCGCGTCGTGACCATCGACAGCACCGAGTAGTACTGCACGAACAGCAGCGCCATCACCGCGAGCATCTCGAAGGTCATGGCCGCGATGGCCGGTGTCGATCCGGCGTCACTGCGGCCGACGAAGTACACGAACAGCGCGATGCCGACCGGGAAGACCGTCGCGGTGTAGACCAGCGTCTTGTTGCGCCGGAACTGGAGGTATTCGGCCTTGCCGAGCGAGGCGAGGGGGCGGCGGCGGAATCCGGCCGCGGGGGTGGCGGTGGTCATCGTTGTGCTCCGATCAGTTCGGCGGTGGTGCCTTCGCGCTCGCCGCCCGCGATGTCGAGGAAGACCGATTCCAGCGAGGCGGCGCGCGCCTCGAGCCCGGTCAGCCGGACCCCGGTCTCGCGGGCCCAGGCGAGCAGCTCGAACAGGTGTCCCTGCAGGTCGTTGGTGCTGATGGTGACGGTGGCCTGCGCGTCGATCCGCGCGCCGGGCAGCGGGGGCATCGGCAGGCCGGGATGGTCGAAGGCGATCCGGGCCGGGTGGTCGTCGACGAGTTCGCGCAGTGTTCCGTTGCGCGCGATCGCGCCCTTGTGCATGATCGCGATCCGGTCGGCGAGCTCTTCGGCCTCGTCGAGGTAGTGCGTGGTGAGCACCATCGTCACCCCGGACGCCTTGAGGTCGGCGAGCAGCTTCCAGGTACCGCGCCTGCTCTCCGGATCGAGTCCGGTCGTCGGCTCGTCGAGGAACAGCAGCCGCGGCCGGCCGAGCAGCGCGCAGGCCATGTCGACGCGGCGCTGCTCGCCACCCGACAGTGAGCCGACCCGCACGCCCGCCCGGTCCGACAACCCGACCTGAGCGAGGACGACGTCGGCGGTCGTCGGATTGGTGCAGGTCCCGCGCCACATCTCCAGCGTCTCGGCGACGGTCAGCTCGGCGGGCAGCCCACCGGACTGCAACATGATGCCCAACCGCGGCCGCACCTCGGCGCGGTGCCGCAGCGGATCGAGACCGAACACCTCGACCTGACCGGCCGAGGGCGCGACGAGCCCCTCCAGCATGTCCAGTGTCGAGGTCTTGCCCGCGCCGTTGGTGCCGAGCAGCGCGAAGACCTCCCCCTCGGCGATGTCGAGGTCCACCCCGGTGACGGCTTCGAAGGCGGTCTCGCCGCGACCGTAGGTCCGGCGCAGCCCCCGGGCGGTGATGATGTCGGGTTGCGTGTTTCTCATGGGTACTACGGTCCGCGATCCGGGCCGTCACCAGTAGTACGCGCGATCACCGATTACCGATGAGTTCCGCACTGCTCGGCGATGACAAATGTCATCGCCGAGCACCGCTGGGCGAGAACCCGATTCAGCCGACCGGATCGGTCAGGCGGAGCGCCTCGACGAGATTCGCGTACAGCTCGTCGGTGGCGAGCAGGCTCCGGTGGTCACCCGCCGCGCGGATCCGGCCGTCCTCCATCACGATGATCGTGTCCGCGTCCAGGATCGTGGACAGCCGGTGCGCGATGGTCACCACCGCGCCGTGCTCGGCCATGCCGCGGACGCAATCGTGCACGGTCGCCTCGGTGACTCCGTCGAGCTGGGCGGTGGCCTCGTCGAGCAGCAACACGTCGGGGCGGCGCAGCAGCGCGCGGGCCAGGGCGATGCGCTGGCGCTCGCCGCCGGAGACCGTGGTCGGCGACAGCGGTTCGTCGAGCGAGTCGACCCGATCGGACAGGTGCACGGTGGCGAGGACGCGTCGGACCTCGTCGTCGGTGGCGTCCGGGCGCGCGTAGCGGATGTTGTCGCCGATGCTGCCCGGCACCACCGGGGTGTCCTGTTCGACGTAGGCGAGCCGTTCCCGGATCTCGGCGTGGGTGTACTCGCGGTAGGGGCGGCCGTCGAGCAGCACCTCCCCGTTCTGGGGTTCGAGGAACCGCAGGATCAGCGAGAGCACCGTCGTCTTGCCCGCACCGGACGGTCCGACGATCGCGGTGTGCCCGCGTCGCGGGATCGCCAGGTCCAGCGCATGCACGGCGGCCGGGCGGTCGGGTCCATAGCCGGCGGTCACGCCGCGCAGTTCGAGCACCGGACCGTCCGCGGGTCCGGCCGGACCGCGCGGGGCGGCCGCGGTGTGCGGCTCCACAGGCATCGACTCGACCTCGCGGATGCGCTCGGCGGCGGCGATGCCGGCCTGCATGGCGGTGACATTCTGGGTGAGTTCGCCGATGGGCGACATCAGCCCGAACGCGTACAGCAGGAAGGCGATCAGCGTCGAGACCGTCATCAGATCCTCACCGACCCGCCAGGCCCCCACCGCGAGGATCGCGATGATCGCCAACTGCACGCCGGTCCAGGAGACCGACCACGCCATCGCCTCGCGCCGCACCGCGATCACGCTGTGCCGTGCGGACTCCTTGGCATCGGTCATGATCTGCTCGGCCTGGCGCCGCTCCGCGCCACTGGCCTTGACCGTGCGCAGGGCCCGCAGCGCGCCCTCGAGTGTGCCGCCGAGTTGCCCCACATGCGCCTGGGCCTGTGTCTGCGCCTTCGCGATCGCGGGCATCAGCGTGGCGAACAGCACCGCGACGACCACGACGGCGACGACCGTGGTGGAGAACAGCGTCAGATCGAGCACGGCCATCAGGATCAGCGAACCGGCCAGCATGACCGTGCCGTTGATCAGGCCGATGATCGAGGAGGTCGCGGCCTCGCGCAGCAGCACGGTGTCGGAGGTCACGCGGGTGACCATTTCCCCCGCGGGACGACGGGTCGCGGCCGGGATGGTCGCGGTGAGGAACCGCCGCACCATCCGTTCGCGCGCGCTGAGCACGACGCGTTCACCGAGCGTACCGAGCAGTGTCCACTGCCAGTAGCCGAAACCGATGCCGACCACCGTCAGCGCGAGCAGCGCGAAGACAGGACCGGTCAGTCCGGCACCCGCGCCCAACGAGTCCAGGATCCACTTGGTGACCAGCGGTGTCGCCAGTCCCATCGCCGAACCGGCCAGCGCGCACACCAGGCCGAGCGCGAGCGGCCCCGGGTACGGCCGGGCGAACGACCACAGCAGCCGCAACCGGGGGAATCTCTGGATCGTCTCGCCAGCGTTCATCCACTCAGTGGAACACAGCTGTTCCATTATGGTCAATGTAGTTCTTTTTCGGAGACCGCAGTTACCATACCGACATGAGCGTCAGCACCCCCGCGCAAGAACGGACCCGGCGCACGATCCTCGATGCCGCGGTGCGAATCCTCACCAGGGACTTGTCCGCCTCGCTCGCCGATGTCGCCGCCGAGGCCGGGGTCGGCCGCACGACCGTGCACCGGTACTTCCCCGAGCGCAACGACCTGATCGTCGCCATCGCCGCCGACACCCGCGACAAGCTGACCGCCGCCCAGGCACGGGCCCGCCTGCACGAAGGCCCCACCCTCGACGCCCTCGAACGGCTCTGCGTCGAGTTCTTCGATCTGGCCGGTCAGCAGATGCTGCTGGCACTGGACAATCCGGTGTTCACCACCTGGTCGGGCTGGGAGGACAACCCCACCGAACGGGAACTGCGCGCCACCATCGATCGCGGCCGCGACGCCGGCGAACTCGACGCCGAACTCGACACCCGCTGGATCGAGAACCTGATCTGGTCCTTCGCCTACATCGCGTGGATCTCGGTCAACGACGACACCGGCATGTCCCGCCACCTGACCCTCCAGAACTGCCTGCGCACCCTGCGCAAAGCACTGGCGCCCTAGGCGATCCGGGCGCCGGATCGGCTGAGTGGACCGCGGGATGCGCCGCCTGCCCCCGGTCGACAGCTGCGGCGCGGCCGACCACCGGGCACCGGACCGGGGCCATCTTCCGGCGGCGCCGATCTCGCGGGCCCGCAGGGCAGTGCCGACGCCGGACCGATCAGGTCCAGAATCCGTCGTGAACCGCCCGCGCCCGAGGCAGGTCGACGGGCCCGAGAACCAGGAGTTCACGCTGGCCCGCGGCGAACACGGTGCGACACGGCAGAGCCATGGTCGGGTTCTCCGGGTTCGCACCGGTCAGGGCGAGCAATTCGTCCTCGCCGAGCGCGTAGACGACGCGACCGATGCCCGACCAGTAGATCGCCCCAGCACACATGGCGCACGGTTCGGTGCTGGTGTAGAGCGTGCAGCCGCGCAGGAATTCGGGCTCGTAGGCGGCGGTGGACAGCCGCACCAGATTCGTCTCGGCGTGACCGGTCGCGTCGCGTTCGGTGGCGACGGTGTTCTCCGCCTCCAGCAGCACAGCGCCGTCAGATCCGGCGAGCAGCGCCCCGAAAGGGTGGTTGCCGTGCTCGCGGGAACGGCGGGCGATCGCGACGGCGGTGTCGAGCAGTGCGCGGTCGGCGGCGGTCAGGGTGGTCATGCGGGGATCTCCTTCGAAGAACGGGTTTCGGGACGCGCGACCCGCGTCAGTAGAGCGTGCACGAGTCCAGCCGTCACGAACGCGACGACCACGGCGGACGCGCCGAGTGCGGGCCACCGCTCGGCGATCGGACCGGTGAACACACCGGGCTGGCTCATGAACGGCACCGCTGCCGCCACGCCGAGCAGCCAGGCGACGAATCCCGGTCCGAAACGACTCGGTGGACGGACGGGTCCGCGCACCAGGAACCGGTCGACCAGGACGACGGCGAACCACGGCGCGATCCAATTGCCCAGCAGGATCAGGAAATTCTGGAACGACTCCCAGTAGTCGCCCTGGCCGGTGAGCCAGCCGAGGGTGGCGCCGATCGCCCCCACCACGAGCACCGCCTGCCAGCGCGTCATCCGCACCCCGGCGGTCAGCCAGGCCAACGCGCCGGAATAGCAGTCCAGGCAGCTGGAGGTGATGGTCGAGATGCCGAGCGCCAGCATGGTGACAGCGGCCAGCACGCCGGGCAGCACCTCGGTGACCAGATCGGTCGGGGTGCCGATGAAGGCCAGCGTGCCGATGGCCGCGCCCAGTCCACCGATCCACACCGAGCCGAGCAGTGTGCCGGTGAACGCGCAGGCGAACAATCGTCGCGGAGAGGTGTCGGCGGGCATGTACCTGGTGTAGTCGGCAGCATAGGTCGAGAAACTCAGCGCCCGCGAGGCGTGCACGGCGACGGTCAGCGCGAACGCGCCGACGAACCCGAGCGCACCGGCCTGCTCGGCGTCGAAGCCCGAACCCAGATCGCTCTGCGTGAAGCCGTAGACCGAGACCCCGATGAACAGCACCGGCAGCGCCACTGCCATCGCCTTCTGCACGGTGTGGATGAAGCTGTAGCCGACCAGGGCGATGACGATCTGCGCGATCGTCACAATCGCGAACGCGCTGGTGAAACCGCCGCCGAGCAGGGTCTGCACGGCGAAGGTGCCGAGCACGGAGTTCACCGCGAACCAGGCACAGGCCTTCAGGAAGACCAGCACCGCCGGTGCGATCGCGCCGACGCGCCCCAGCGGTCCCCTGGTCTGCACGAGCAGACCGACTCCGGTGCGTGGCCCGAAAGTCGAGGTGATGCCGATCGCGGCCGCGCCGATCGCCGAGCCGATCGTGATGGCGAGCATCGCCTGGACCCAGCCGAGGCCGAAAGCCGCGGTGGCGAGCATGCCCGCACTGAGGGTGGAGAACTGGACATTGGAGCTGAACCAGAGGGTGAACGACGCCCCCGGCCCACCGCGACGCTCCCGTTCGGGAATCGGTTCGATGCCCGCGGCTTCCACGGTGGTGGCTGCGCGAGCGCTGTCGGCGAGTCTGCCGACGATCGGAGGTGTTCGGGCCATGAGAAAGCCCTTTCGATGATTCGTAGGAAGTGTGGCTGCGCAGTGCATCCAGTAGATCAATGGATTCACCTGGCCGAACAGGTGTCGGATGTGCGAACCTGAGGCCGATCCGAGCACCGAATTCCTATGATCGTTCGAGACCCGAGGAGATTTGTTTCGTGCGAGTGTCCGACCTGTTGACGATGGAACAGGCGCGGTTGACGCTGCTGGCCCCTGGCGAACTCGACCGCGAACTGCGCTGGGTCTACACCACCGACCTGCTCGAGCCCGCTGCCTTCCTCACCGGCGGCGAGCTGGTCCTGACGAGCGAGGGGTGGTACCGCACCGACGCCGACTGCGAGACCTTCGCCGCCTCACTGGCCGCCGGTGGCGCGGCAGCCCTGGTCGCCGGCGACATTTTGCTCGGCCATGTGCCATCCGCGCTGGTCCGTGCCTGCGCCGACCGCGGCATCGCCGTGCTGGCCGCCCCCGCCGAACTCAGCTACGGTGTGCTCTCGCGCACCGTGATCGAACGCTTGAACCGCGAGCGTGGTCGTGAACTGTCCGAGGTGCTCGGCCGCCATCGTCGCCTGGTTCAGGCCCTGGTCGAAGGCGCCGACCTGGGCGGTCTGGTGGCGATGCTGGCCACCGATATCGGACGCGAATGCTGGGCGGTCTCCCCTGCCGGGCGGGTGCTCGCAGGCGCCGCCGACACCCTGCCCGCACCCACCCGGTTTCACCTCGCGGTGGCGAGTCAGCTGGCCGACCAGCTGCCGACTGTGGTCGACGGCTTCACCGTCCACCCGATCGGCCGACGCAGTCAGGGCGCCGGGCATCTCGTCATCCACGGCGCGCTCGACGACCCGCTCGAGCGCGAATCCGCCGAGCAGACAGCACAATTGCTCGCTCTGGGCGGCGCTCGGCGCGACGAGCGCCGCCGTACCGAACAGCACCTGCACGCCGAAATGGTCGATCTCATCGATCAGGGCGCACCCACCGGCTCGATCACCGCCCGCCTGCGCGCGGCCCGCCTCGACCCCGACCGGCCGTTACTCGTCCTTACCGCGCTGACCAGCGGGATGGTGCGACCCTGGGACCTGGCGGCCGACCTGATCGAAAGCGTTCTCGACACCGACCCCGACAGTCGCGCCGTCCTCGCGGGCGGCGCGGACGGGTTGACCGTCATCGCCTCGACCGGCGTCGACCTGGACGAGACCCGCGTGGCCGAGCTTCTGCGTGCTCGCCTGAGCGACCTCGAACCCGCGGCCCTCGGCGGCCGAATCACGTTCGGCCTCAGCGCAACTGCCGACGGCCCTGCCGCACTGACCGGGGCTCTCCAGGCATCTCGGCACGCCGCCCAACTGGCCACCGAGAGTCCCCACCGCCTCGCCCTTGTCACCGCTCGCGAGCTCGATTCCCACCTGCGCCTGCTGGCCGGCGTCCCCGCCGAGATCCGCGCGGCCTACCGTACCCGTCTACTCGGCCCCCTCGAACGCTACGACGCCGAACACCACACCGACCTGCTCCCCACCCTGCACGCCTTCCTCGACGCCAACTGCGCCTGGCGAACCACCGCCACTACCCTCCACATCCACGTCAGCACCCTCCACTACCGCATCCAACGCATAGAACACCTGACCGGCCGCAACCTCGCCATCACCCGAGACCGAGTCGACCTCTACCTCGCCTGCTCCATCGCCGATCGGTAGTCCTATCCGAACGCGGCGACATCTCCCGAGGAGAGATGGTCGTTGCCCCGGTCAGTCATAGGCGTAGCCGCCATGACCCGGCTCGCGCAGCACCGTGGCGGCGACCGGCCATGGCCGGTCATCGATATCGTCAGCCGCTGGACCACGCCGATCCCGTGGAGCCTGGACCATGTCGGCCGACAGCGCTTCGGCAAGCTCGAACGGCGCATCCTCGAAGGTGCCTGACCCGGTTTTCGCAGCTCTCGGAGAATGGGCCAACGACAACCTCGCGAAAGTCGAGGCCGCCCGCAGCGACTACGACGCCACCACATCCCGAGAGGAAGGGCATCGCCACGACGGTGGGGCGGGTGGGGCTCGAACCCACGACCAGCGGATTATGAGTCCGCGGCTCTAACCGACTGAGCTACCGCCCCTGGCCGCGGTGCACCCGCGGGCGAGTGGGATCGTACCCGGTGGGGCGCGGCGCTGACCACTCGGCGAGCCGGGGAACGGGGTGTTCGGGGGCCGATAGGAGGGGACGGCGGCGGGTGGTCGGGGACGTGGTCGGCCGGGAATCCGAGGGCCACACCGGCGAGGCCGGGCGTCGGTGAACGCACTCCACGGCGATCGGTCCCCGCGCCCGCGTGGGGATGACGCGGCGACCGATCACCGTAGGTGATGCCGAACCGAAACCAGTTGGCAGCTAAAAATTCTCGACATCTTCACGCCGTCGCGGCGCGCGTTCTTCGCCGACGCGACGGTCGATGGATCCCCCTGGGTTGCTGGCCACCTTGATCACGAGGGCGACCAACAACAGAACCGCGGCGATGACCACGACGACAATGAGTCCCTGCACAGATTGAACTTAACGTGTATTCCGTTGTGGCGCACATTAAGTTACAATGTCGCGCCAATCGTCAAGACGGTACGGCCCAGCGCCGAGCGGTCTTCGATCGCGGCATGTGCTCGCTTCACCTGATCGAGCGGGAACGCCTGCCCAACAACGACTTCCAGCCTGCCGGCGGCAACTTCGGCCTGGGCGCGCCGGGCGATGGCCAGCCAGTCGGTCACCGCGCCGACGGCGGCGAACAGGTCGACTACTGTGACACCACGCACACCAGCGACCTCCGCGTCACCGGTACCGAACTCTCCTGCGGCGGAACCGTATCCGAGGAACACCCCGTTGTCGGCGGTCACCGCCAACCCCAGCGCGCCGATGTCACCACCCGCGCCGTCGAACACGACGTCCGCGCCACCGCCGGTGATCTCGCGAACCCGCTCGTCCCAGCCGACGACAGAGTAGTCGACAACGGCGTGGGCACCCAATCGCGTTGCGAGCGCGAGCTTTTCGACACCACGAGCCGCGGCGACGACCTTGGCACCGGCCGCGGCCGACAGCTGGATGAGCAGCGTGCCGAGTCCACCGGCCGCCGCGGTGACCAGCACCCAGGAGTCCGGCCGCACGGCCGCCCGGTCGAAGACGGCGAGCGCGGTGCGGCCGTCGTGAGCCAGCGCCACGGCCTGCTGCGTGGTCACGCCCTGCGCGATCTCGACCAGGGTGGCGGCCTTGGCCAGCGCCTGCTCGGCGTAGCCACCGGTGGGCACACCGCCGCCGATGCCACTGGACGCGGTCTGGGTGACGACGCGCTTGCCCAACCACTGGTCGTCGACCTCGGCGCCGACTGCGCTGACGACACCGGCGATCGCCCCACCGGGCACATACGGCAGGGTCAGCGGGAAGAAGTCCTGACCCCAACCACCGCGCAGCCGGGTATCGAGGAACATCACGTCAGCGACCTCGACATCGACCACCACCTCACCCGAACCCGGTTGCGGCGCCGCTACTTCCAGCACCTCGAGCACTTCGGGACCACCGAACTCTTTGACCTGTACTGCACGCATGGGCACGACTCCTTCGTTCACGGGACTCGTCCAAGCATGAAACCTCGAGCAGGGTTCAGGTCAAGGCCGCTGCCGGGGGGATCACATCATCAGGAACCGCCACCGCAGCTGCTCCCGCCACCACAGCTGCTGGAGCTACCCCCGCCGCTACTGCTGGAGCTACCCCCGCCGCCACTGCTGGAGCTACCCCCGCCGCCACTGCTGGAGCTCCCGCCACCACAGCCGAGACCGCTGCCACCCTCGGACCCGCTGCTCCCGCCTCGATCACTGTGATCGTGCCCCGAGGCTCCATCGACGTACAGAGCGGTCCCGGCCATCCCCGCCACCCAGCCGCCGCCGTGGTCATTCGCGCCATACCCACCGCCGCGCGGCCTGTTCGCCCGACGGACCAACAGCACGACGACCACGACGAGGACCGGAACGATCACGGCCAACAGCACGACAAGGATCACCAGCGACGACATACCTGTCAGGCTAACCGCCGCGCGGACCGAAGGCAGCCCGTCACCCAGGGGCCTTACAGTGAATTCATGGCGCTCTCGATCCCCCGATTCGGCCCGCGTGCGGTCGACCTGAACCGGGTCGACCGCGCCGTCACCGACGTGTGCCTGCCCGAGGCGATCTTCAAGACCTGCCCGTGGCGACCCCGCGAACTCGTGGAATCCGGTCTGCGCCAATGGTTGCGCTGCTGCGGCGCGGCCCTGCGTGACGATCAGGTGATCGGCATGCCCTCGCACGCGGTCGACGAGGCCTGGCACGGCTTCATCCTGTGCACCCGGCTCTACGCCGACTTCTGCGCCCGCGCCTACGGCCGCTTCCTGCACCACTACCCCGACGGGGCAGGCGAGACCGACGAACACGGGTCGATGGCCGAACAGCTCGGCCGCACGGTGGTCGCCTGGTCGATGGTGGCGCGACCGGACGAGCGGTGTGTGCTGTGGGACCTGGACCGCGCCGTCGGCGTCGAGCAGCCCTGGGGCGTCGACGCCCGGCACGTCGCCGCCGTGGAGAAGCAACTGCGCCGGGCGTGAGCGCCGCCTAGACCAGCTTCATCCGCCGGGCGGCGAAACGCACCGCGCCGGGGGCGATCCGGTTGATCCGGTACTGCAGCCACGATTCCGGCGTCACCGGGACGATGTCACGACCGGTGCGCACCGCCTTCACGATCTGGGTGGCGACCTTGTCGGGGGTGTAGCCGCGCCGCTGGTACAGCTTGTCGAATTTCTGCTGCGCGGCGGCCTCCTCCTCGGCGGAGACACCCGAGATCCGGGTGGTGGCGACGATATTGGTGTGCACGATGCCGGGGCACACGGTCGAGACCGAGATGCCGCGCTCGGCCAGTTCGGCGCGCAAGCAGTCGGAGAACATGAACACGGCCGACTTGCTGGTGGCGTAGGCGGCCATGTCACGCTGCGGGCTGTAGGCGGCCATGCTGGACAGGTTCACGATGTGTCCGCCCAGGCCACGCTCGGCCATCGCGGAACCGAAGGCCCGGCAGCCGTTGACCACGCCGCCCAGGTTGATCCGCAGCACCCGGTCGAACTCCTCGGACGGGGTGTCGAGGAACCCGCCGGCCTGGCCGACTCCGGCGTTGTTGATCAGGATGTCGGGCACGCCGTGCGCCGCGATCACCGCCTCGGCATGCGCGCGCACCGCCTCCTCGTTCGACACGTCGAGCGAATAGGAATGCGCCACACCACCTTCGGCGGCGACGAGTTCGGCGGTCTGCTTGGCGGCGAGCTCGTTGACATCGGAGATCACCAGTTCGGCGCCGAGGCGAGCGAAGGCGAGCGCGGTCTCGCGGCCGATGCCGCTGCCCGCACCGGTGACGACCACCAGGTTGTCGTCGAATTCCCGTCGAGTGCGGCCGACTTCGGCCCTGGCCAGGCCGCGTGCGACCCCGGCGCCGTCGAGGGCCTCGATCAGTTCGGTGGTCGCGGTGGCGAGCAGTTCCGGATGCGAGAACGGCATCCAGTGCCCGGCGGGCACATCGCGACGCCACAGCCGGTCGGTCCACTTGCCCGAGTCGTCATAGCCGGCGGGCCGCACCGCGACATCGCGCCCGGCGACGATCAGCTGCACCGGCACCTCGGTGCGCCGTTCACGCGGGGAGAGCATGCGCGCGACGATGTTCGCGCGGTAGATCAGCAGCCCGTCGACCATGTCGCGCCGGAAGGTCGGCCCGAGCTTGACATTGTCGGCCGGGGTGTCGTTCATCAGGGAAACGGCGCGCTGCCACAGCTTTTCGGTCCCGATGGCGCCGAAGGTGACGCGCGGCAGCACCGGGGTCATGAAGAAGAAGGTGTAGGCCGAGGACAGCAGCTGGGTCACCGGCTGCCACACATTGCGCGGCGTCGGCCGCGACAGGCGGTCACGCACCCAGCTGGCCAGGTGGTCGAGATTGGGGCCCGAGACCGAGGTGAACGAGGCGACCCGCGCGGCGGCCTGCGGCTCGCACACCGCCTCCCAGACCTGCACCGAACCCCAGTCGTGGGCGAGCACGTGCACGGGACGGTCGGGGCTCACCGCGTCGAGGACGGCGTAGAAGTCGCGGGCGAGTTCGTCGAGGCGGAAGTCGGCGGTGCGCTGGGTGCGGGTGGAAGCGCCGTGGCCGCGGGTGTCGTAGGCGACCACGTGGAAACGCTCGGACAGCAGCGGGATCACGGTGTCCCACAGATGATGGGTGTCGGGCCAGCCGTGCACGAGCACGATGGTGTCGGCGGCGGGATTTCCGTATTCGTACACCGCGATGTCGAAGTCGCCGCTACGGACGACACGCTCATTCGCGACCTGGGGGCTGTCGATGGTCATGGTCTTTCGGACTCCTTGTCCCGGAATCGAACTCACAGATCGAGCACCAATCGCTCACCGTGGGAACGAGATACGCAGGCGAGCAGCTCACCCGCGGCGTGGTCGGCATCGGAGAGCACGGTCTCGCGATGGTCTGGTTCGCCCGAGCGCACCCGCACCACACAGGTGCGGCAGAAGCCCTGCCTGCACGAGTAGGGCTGATCGGGACGCGACTCGAGGATGGCGTCGAGGACGGTGCGGTCGGCGGGCACCGTCACCACCTCGCCGGTGGAGGCGAATTCGATCTCGAACGCGGTGCCGTCGACGATCGGCGGCGGGGAGAACCGTTCGTAGTGCAATTCCACCTCGGGCAGCGCGCGCACGGCGGCGACGATGGCCGAGGTCATCGGGGTAGGTCCGCAGGCGTAGACGGCGGTGCCGGGGCCGACGCCGGGCAGCAGCGCGGCTGCGTCGGGCAGACCGTGTTCGTCGTCGGTGCGTACCACCACGCGCGCGCCGAAGCTCTCGATCTCGTCCAGGAACGGGATGGTGTCGCGGCTGCGGCCGCTGTAGACCAGCGTCCACGGCACACCGAGCCGATGCGCGAGCCGGGCCATCGGCAGGATCGGGGTGATTCCGATCCCACCGGCGACGAAGTGCAGGCGCTGGGCGGGCGATCCGTGGCCGGGCACGGCGAACGGGAACGCGTTGCGCGGCCCGCGCACCACGACCCGGCTGCCGACGGGCAGGTCGTCGTGCACCTCGGCCGAACCGCCGCCCCCCTCGGGGATCCGGCGCACGGCGACGCGGTAGGCGCGCTCGTCGGCGGGGTCGCCGCACAGCGAGTACTGGCGCAACCGGCCCGAGGGCAGTTCCAGATCCAGATGCGCACCGGGACGCCAGCGCGGCAGGACGCGGCCGTCCGGCGCTTGCAGGCGCAGGCTCACCACATCCTGGTCGTGGGCCTCGATCCGCCGCTCGGTCACCACCACCGGGAACCGGCGGTCGTCAGCGCGCAGCCGGGCCAGGTCACCGCGATTGACCAGCGCGCTCCAGCGCAGCCGGGTGGTCGCGATGGCGTCGAGGACCCTGATCCCCGGATCGCGGCGGTGCTTGCCGTAGAGGTCGGCGGGGAAGTCGTGGGTGGTCACGAAGCCGCCGCACGGGCCGCCGGCGATTTCGCCAGGTAGGCGACGGACTGAGCGGTCGAGCCGACACTGTCCGGGTTGTAGCCGGGCTGGAACGTCGACAGCGCGCTGACCAGCAGCGACGGTACACCGGGCAGCGCGCCCCGCCACATGGCGCCGAACACCTTGCCGAGCAGGCGCGGGTAGCCGTGATCGGGCAGCTCCGGGTCCTGCTGGACGAGGAACCGGGTCCCGCGCACCACCAGTGTGAGGAAGATCGGGAACACCAGGATCATCGACGCGCACCGGCGCACATAGCCGACGCCGAAGTACACCGCCACGTCGTGGGCGACATTGCGGTGCTCGACCTCCTCGGCACCGTGCCAGCGGAACAGATCGGCCATGCGCGGGTCGGCGCCGAACTTCTCCAGATCGGCGTTGAGGACCCAGTCGCCGAGCCAGGCGAAGAAGTGCTCGAGGCAGGCGATGAAGGCAATCCGTTCCACCAGCATCTGGCGGACCACTCGATCATCGCCACCGCGCGGACCCAGCGTCTTGCGGAACAGGTATTCCATCTGGCGCACATACGGCCCCGGATCGATGCCGTGCGCGGCGAACACCTCGCCGAGCACCTTCTCATGGGTGCTCGCGTGCATCGATTCCTGCCCGATGAAGCCGAGCATGTCCTCGCGCAGCTTCTCGTCCTTGACGAAAGGCAGCGCTTCGCGATAGGTCGCGCAGAACATGCGCTCGCCCTCCGGCAGGAGCATGTTCAGCGCGCTGATCAGATGGCTGGCCACCGGCTCGGCGGGCATCCAGTGCAGCGCCACGTCCGACCAGTCGAAGGTCACATTGCGAGCCTGCAGCGCGACCTGACCCGGATCGGTGTCCGGTCGCCGCGCGGCCCGGCGAAGTAACTTCATCGGTACTCCTCGTCCTCCCGCGCAGAGCTCCTGCGAGCGCTGCGGCGCAGCGGTGCGCCGATTCCTGCGGTAGGGCAATGATACATCTATGTAGTATTCCAGGTAACACCTATTTTGGATTCGCCCGCCATCACGCGGCGACCGCCACCGCGAGCGGCAGTGCCGCCAGAATCCCGCAGGCGGCGATGGTGAACCACTTGCGTTCGGCCAGGACGCCGACATCCTCGCGCGGCAATGCGCTCGGCAGGTAGTAACGGGCGGTCGGCGCGCCAGAGACCCAGCGCCCGGTCCAGTCTGCTCGCCAGCAGCGGCGACACTCGGCCACCGAGCAGACCGGAGCCGTGCACGACGATCGCGATCGCGCCTTCGGCCCGGGTGGTCCAGCCGTAGACCAGCGAATAGAGCAGGAAGGCCACCAGCAGGAAGCCGAGATAGGACGCGACGAGAACGACCGCGACCAAGACGGTGCCCAGTACCACCCATCGCGCGGCGAACGCGACCACCAGCAGCACGTACGGCACGAGCAGCGCGAGACCGAGTCCGAGGACCAGCAGGACCAGCACCTGCGGCCCTGAACTCTCGGCGCCCGAGGAAACGAGTGCCCCACCGACGCACAGAAGCCCGAGCAGCAACAGCACTCCATTGCCGAATCCGCGCCGGTCGCCCCGGAAGCGCACCACGAACACACCCAGCAGCCACTCCGACCGCCAGCAAGATCACCCGGCCCAGCGCATCGGGCCACTCGGCGGCGACTGGGCTCACACGAGTGGTCGGCGCTTCGATGCCCGGCGGGCAAACCTGCCCAGGGTCACCGCCGAGTTCCGAGGAGCGCCCCGCCCCCGCGTGAGCGAATACCACCACCAGCCAGCGCAGCGTGCCGAGCCGGCGTTCGGCGTTGGCATGCAAGACCGTGAACAGCACGGCGTAGCGAACCACCCACCGCCGTCGGTCCAGAAAGCGCTGCCGATCAGCACCCGCAGCGGATCCTCGCCGAGGTGGTGCAGGTTGGTCGAGCGGTGACCGAGCCAGACCCGCGCTTCCTCGGGCGGGAGCCGGGCGATGATCACGGTGGTCACCGCCAGCTCACCGATCCGTGTGCGAATGACCGTGCTACTCACCACGACAGTGCGCCTGGAGTTGGATAGCCAGGTTATTGCCAGCTGATTTCGGGTAGTCACAAAGTGACGGGTTGAATCCCAGCCATCTGCAGGTATGCGACGGAAACTCTGCCGCAAACCTGAACGCCGACCGGTAACCAACCGGACGTCGATGAAAGGAGGTGCTGGGTCATGATTGTCGATTTCTTACAGGTTGTCTGGCAGTTCTTCACCAACCTGATCGCCTGACCACGATCGATTCCCCTGTCGGTGGCTCCTGCCGCACGGGTGCCACCGCCAACCGATCGGGGCAGCCTTGTTTCCGTCGACGGTCCCCGGGTAGCCGCCCAACGAACGTCCACCCGATCCGAGGAGGCAGTCGTGCCGCAGCAAGCATGGAGTGCCAAGCGGGAACGCCAGTACAAGGACATCAAGAAGTCCGAACGCGACCGCGGCACCAGCGAGAAGCGCGCCGAGGAGATCGCGGCGCGCACGGTGAACAAGACCCGTGCCCAGAAGGGCGAAGCCGAGACCTCGAGCCACCTGTCCCGCACCGATACCTCGCCCTCCCGCCGCGGTGGTCAGCGCGCGCACCGCAAGGGACCGCGCGGCCTGACCCGCGACCAGCTCTACAACGAGGCACGCCGTCGCAACATCGACGGCCGCTCGAAGATGAACAAGCAGGAACTCGCCCACGCCCTGGGCCGCGACTGAGTACCGCGAAAGGTTCGCCATGCAGATCGGATTCAAATTGGCAGCCGAGGGGTGCCCGAACTCGTGCAGGCCTATCGGCAGGCGGCTGGGCAGGGGCCGCGATATGCCGAACTGGGTGTGGCGTTCGCGCCGACCGAGGAGGAGGGCGCCGAGGCGGCACTGTCGACGAACCGGTGGTCGGTCGGCGGCTGGAAGGTGATGAGCGAGTTGCCCAATCCCGACCGCTATGTCAAGGCGGTACGCGAATACACCGACGCGGGGTACGACCGAGTCGTCCTGATGAACGCGGGTCCGGACATGGACGCCTTCCTCGACTTCTACGCCGGCGAACTGGACCCGCTCCTGCGCGCCGGGAGCTGAGACGGCTCGCGCCGTGACAATGCCGACAACGCCGGTGACCCGGGCCCCCGACCTGACCGACGCCGCGCGATGATCAACCGCAGCCCCTGCCCCGGTTGTTCGAGGCGGGGCGAGCGGGGATCACCAGCCGGGGTCGGTGTCCATCGGGACATTGATCCAGCTCGGACGGGACGGGTCGAGTTCGAGGTGCTGGGTGCGCAGGCCGCTCTCGTTGAGCAACGGCCGCAGCGGGATTCCGCTGGGGAAGTTGCCCGCGAAGACGTCGACCCGAAGACGGTGGCCCGGCAGCAGGACACCGTCGGTGGCCCTGATGCCGATGTCGATGATGGTCGGCTCGCCCGGCACCACCGGTTGCCGCGTGGCCAGGGTGAGGTACGGGTACGGATCGGTGTAGTCGCCGTTGGGTGAGCGCGTCGAGTTGGCCTCGTCGACCGTGCGCAGCGAGGCCATCAGCTGCCCCTGCGACCAGACCGTCGAGCGGCCGTCGGGCGCGACGTCGTTCACGGTCACCGTCCAGTAGCCGTCGGTGGTGTCGAGCACGGTGTTCAGGTGCGCGGCGATGGAGCCGGAGATGCGGGTCGGCTGGGTCACCGGGGCGGTGGTGAAGGTCAGCGCGGCACCCTCGCTGATCCGGGCGTCCTTGATGCAGACGTCCGGCAGCGGAACCAGACCCGCCGTGCCCTGCGCGGCATCACGGGAACAGATGGTGGCCAGACTCGGATCGACCGAGACCCGCTGCGCCCCACCCGGCTCGCCGACCAGACTGCCGTCGAACCTGGCGCCCGGCGCGGTCCCGGAGGAGGCCGGGTCCAGGTACAGCCGCCGGTGCTGCATGCCCGGGCGGGGGAACGCGACATCGGTGGTCCACTGCTCACTGCCCTGCTGCCACAGGGTGACCGGGTCGTAGCGGTCGATGCCGTTGTCGATTCCCTTGAGCCACTTGTCGAACCACGCGCGCTGCAACGCTTCCAGCGGCGCGGGCGCCCCCGGCCGGCCGAGACCCGAGCTCACCGTCACGTGATAGACGTTGCCCATGATGAGCTTCTTCTGCTCGGCGGGCACGTCGACGGCGTTGTAGATGCGCGGGGACGAGTAGGTGAAGATGTCGTGCCAGCCGCCGTAGATGAACGTGGGCACCTGGACCTGGTCCGGCTTGCCGACCCAGGACGTGCGCAAGGAGCTCTCGTCGTCGAGGATCGTGGCCAACTCCGGCGGGATCTGGTCGATGCTCGGCGTGGTGAGCGCGGCGATGAGGACATTGAAGAAGGTGAACGGATCGCGGACGCGGTCGGCCAGCCAGGTCCAGTCGAACCTGCCGGTGAGGATCGAGACCATGTCAGGCAACAGCTTGGCGCCGTCGACGGCGAGCAACCAGGCGGGGATGAAGCCGATGCCGAGCGCGCCACCCGGGGCGGCGACATCACGGATGAGGTCGCTGCCGGGCACGATCGGGAAGATCGCCTTCAGCGCCTCGGGCTGACGCTGCGCGGTGTGCAGCTGGTTGATCCCCGAATAGGAGATGCCGCTCATCCCGATCTTGCCGTTGGACCAGCCCTGTTCGGCCGCCCAGTCGACGACCTCGACACCGTCGAGCTGTTCGCGTTCGCCGAACACCTGCCAGACACCCTGCGAGAAGCCGGTGCCGCGCACGTCGACGACGACCTGCGTGTAGCCGCCACGGATGAGATTGCGGTCGACGCCGAAGGTACGCCCCGCACCCCCGGGCAGCGCGTTCATCATGTCGCTGAGGCTGCTGTAACCGAACGCGGAGAAATCGAGGTTCTGCAGCACCGGCATCAGCACCTCCGACAGGCCGGGCACCGAGAGTGCCGAGTCGGCGATGTTGGAGACGAGCTTGGTGTAGGGCGTCATGTTGACGATCGTCGGCGTCGGCTCGGCGATCGGCTGACCGTCGGCACCCGCCGGGTGATAGACGTTGGCTTTCAATACTGTTCCGTCACTCATCGTGATCGGAACGTCCCACTCGATGAACACATTCGGGTACTGCTGCGGTCCGTTGTGGGTGGCGACGAACTGCGCGTCGAGCCCCTCGGCGGCCGGCGCGGCCTGCCCGACCGGGGCCGATGCCACCGCACCCGCGAACACGACGACAGATGCGACCAGCGCGGACAGTCGCCCTCGATGTTTGATCATGCTTCGGTCTCAGCCCTCCACCATCGGGAACCACGACGTTCCCGTACCGGAAAGTAACGTAGCTTGGGTCACGCTATATGGCAAGAACATGTTCTCCATCACGGCAGACAACCACCAGCCGCCGCACCGGCTCACGCCCGGCACTGCGAGAATTGGCACCGTGAACGCCCCTGATCTCGACGCCGACGGCCGCAGGTACCGGGGCGCCGCGCCCGGACAGCGTCAGCGGGAACGACGCGCCCGGCTGGTCGAGGCGGCCACCGAGGCGTTCGGCACCGAGGGTTACCGGGCCACCACGGTCACCACCATCTGCGGCACAGCGGGCGTCGGCAAGCGGTACTTCTACGAATCCTTCACCGACAGTGAGGATCTCCTGCTGGAGGTGTACCGCGAGGTCACCGCGCGCATGCTCGAGGCCATCCATGTCGGGATGGGCGATGTCGAGGCCGATCTCGACACCCGGGTGCGGGTGGCCCTCACGGCCTACTTCCAGCTCATCGCCGACGATCCCCGAGTCCCGCGGATCGCCTTCTTCGAGATCCTCGGGGTGAGTCCCGCCGTCGACCACGCCTACCACGATGTGCTCGACGCGCTGGTCGACATCTGCCTGGCCCTGATCACCCCGCACCTGGATCTGACCGACCATCCTTCCGTCAGCGTGCGGATGCTGATCCTCGGACTGGTCGGCGCGATCTTGATCATCGCCCAGAAATGGGTGCTCTCGGGCTACCGGGAACCGCTACCCGAGGTCGTCGACAGCGCCTGCCTGGTGGTGGGTGCCGTGCTGGCCCGCATCGGTTCGACCGGCGAGCAGGGCTAACGAATCCCGTCGACGAACTCGGCGAACCGCTCGGCGATCCGATCCGGGTATTCGCCGTTGATCGCGTGCGAGGCCTGCGGCCACACCTCCACCTGAGCGTCCGGGATCAGGCGCGCGGTGGCGGCGGCCCGGTCGGCGTCGTGGACGATGCTGCGGCCGGCGAACAGGGCGAGCGTCGGCACGGCGAGCGCGCGCAACTGGTCTTCGGTGGGGCGCCCCAGCAGCGGCTGGGCGCCTCGGTAGTACTTCATCCCGGCGGCGATGAGCTGCCCCTCCGGCACCGAATCAGCCTGTGCCCCACCGGATATCCAGCTGAGCAGTCGGTTGCGCACTGCCGCGGGCATACCCGGCACCACACTGCCCAACGAAACGACGATCATCTTCCAGCTCAGCCGCGCGAAGGTGTTAGCCGGATCGAGCAGGGTGATCGAGGCGAGGCGATCGGGGCGGTGCAGTGCGGTCTGCACCGCCAGGTTCGCGCCGATACTGGCGCCGAGCAGGTGAGCACGCGACAGACCGAGTCCGGCCAGGGTCTCCTCGACCCAGGTCGCCTGGTCGGCGCCGTCGGTCAGCTCGCGGACCTGAGTGCTCGCGCCCGGCTCACCGATGCTGTCCACCGACCAGACCGTGTGCCGGGCCGACAGTCCCGGCAGGTTGGCCCGCCACATCGGGGTGCAGGCCTGGCGGCCGGACAGCAACACCACCGGCATGTCACCGCCGGGGCCGAAACGGTAGGCGCGGACCGGCCCGAACGAGGTCGGAACGGCGGCCACCGCATCGGGTCTCGGCAACAACGCCAGTCCCGCGCGATAGGCCTCGGCGAAGTGATCGAAGCCCGATCTGCCGGTGAAGTAGCCGATCTTGCCCGCCGGGCGGCCGATCATGGGTTCGAGGAACAATTCGGCCGCGGGCATGCCGCCGAGGGTAGTCCTGCGCGACGCCCGAACTCCGGCGGATCCGCTCGCCAGCCATCCACGACCTCGCCCGCCGTGGTTGACCGACGCGCCTCCCGGAGTAACCCTGGAATATGACTACTCACGAGAACCAGCAGCTCGACGAGGTCATCGAACGGTTGACCATCCGGTACCCGACCATCGCCCCCGCCGAGATCGCCGACATCGTCCGCCACACCTACGACCACTTCGCCAAGGCACACGTCCGCGACTTCGTTCCCCTGCTCGTCGAGCACCACATCCGCGACGAACTCGGCACCCCGACCGGAGAGATCCCACCCATCCCGGACTGATCGACCGGGCGACCCCGCTAGCGTGGGTGGCAGACCACGCCAACCCACAGGAGGTCCGCATGCCCGACACCGTCCGCGGAGTCATCGCCCGAGCGCAGGATGCCCCGGTCGAGACCGTCGACATCGTGATCCCGGATCCGGGACCGCACGATGTGGTCGTCCGCGTCCAGGCATGCGGGGTCTGCCACACCGACCTGCACTATCGCCAGGGCGGGATCAACGACGAGTTCCCGTTCCTGCTCGGCCACGAGGCCGCCGGTGTGGTCGAAACGGTCGGTTCCGCCGTCACCCACGTGACCGCCGGTGATTTCGTCGTGCTCAACTGGCGCGCGGTCTGCGGCGAATGCCGAGCCTGTCGCCGCGGACGCCCGTGGTACTGCTTCGACACTCACAACGCCAGCACCCCGATGACGCTCACCGACGGGACCCCGCTCACCCCGGCGCTCGGCGTCGGCGCCTTCGCCGACAAGACCCTCGTGCACGAAAAACAGTGCACCAGGGTCGATCCCGACACCGATCCCGCCGTGGCCGGACTGCTCGGCTGCGGCGTGATGGCCGGGATCGGCGCGGCGGTGAACACCGGCGCGGTCTCGCGCGGTGACAGCGTCGCGGTGATCGGCTGCGGCGGGGTCGGTGACGCCGCCATCGCCGGTGCCGCCTTGGCCGGTGCGGGCACCATCATCGCGATCGACCGTGATCCACGAAAACTGGAGTGGGCCAAGGACTTCGGCGCCACTCATACGATCGACGCGAGCGTCGAGGACGTGGTCGAGCGGATCAAGGAGCTCACCGACGAGTTCGGCGCCGACGTGGTGATCGACGCGGTCGGCCGTCCCGAGACCTGGAAGCAGGCCTTCTACGGCCGCGACCTCGCGGGCACCGTGGTCCTGGTCGGCGTCCCGACCCCGGACATGACCCTCGACATGCCGCTGATCGACCTGTTCTCCCACGGCGGCGCGCTGAAGTCCTCCTGGTACGGCGACTGCCTGCCCGAACGCGACTTCCCGACACTGATCGACCTCTACCGGCAAGGGCGCCTGCCGCTGGACCGGTTCGTCACCGAGCGCATCGGCATCGACGACGTCGAACAGTCCTTCGCCGCCATGGGCGAGGGCAAGGTGCTGCGGTCGGTGGTGGTGTGGTGAACCCGCGCATCGAACGCGTCGTCACCTCGGGCACTTTCAGCCTCGACGGGGGCACCTGGGATGTCGACAACAATGTCTGGCTGATCGGTGACGACGCCGAGGTGCTCGTCATCGATGCCGCCCACGACGCCGCCGCCATCGCCGCCGCTGTCGGCGACCGCACGGTCTCGGCCATCCTGTGCACGCACGGACACAACGACCACGTCACCGTCGCCCCGGATCTCGCCGACCGCTTCGACGCCCCGATCCTGCTGCACCCCGGCGACGAGCCCCTGTGGCGGATGACCCACCCCGACACCGACTACCGCTCCCTCGCCGACACCACCCGGATCACGTTGGCGGGCACCGACATCGACCTTCTCCACACACCGGGCCACTCCCCCGGTTCGGTCTCGCTGCACGTCCCCGACCTGTCCGCCCTGTTCACCGGCGACACCCTCTTCGCAGGCGGCCCCGGTGCCACCGGCCGCTCCTTCTCCGACTTCGACACGATCATCGACTCCATCCGCGACCGCCTCTTCGCCCTCCCCGACGACACCGTCGTCCACACCGGCCACGGCGACACCACCACCATCGGCACCGAACGCCCCGCGCTGGCCGACTGGATCGCCCGCGGGCACTGAGCATCAGCGCTTGTGGCGCAGGAGGGCGGTGACGAGGGAGCCGGTGTCGAGGGCGCGGGCGTTGCGCTCGGATGACCACTGACTGTTGGTGGTCACGACCATCGACTCGGGGCGGGGATTCCCCAGGCAGTGTGGGGCGAGGGCGCGGAAGAATTCTTCGGGGTCGAAGACGGCTTCCGGCGGGTGGACGCCCGGCTGCTTCGGGTGCAGGACAGTGCCCACCGCCAGTGGGATTCCGGTGGCCTCCGCCATGGTCAGGCCGGGGAATTGGCCCAGCGCGCAGCCGATGGTGGCGGGTTCGCCGTCGAGGGTGCCGGTGGCGGTCGCGAACAGCGGCGGCAGGGCGCAGTTGTCCAGGGCCGCGAGCGGGGAGCTGGGCAGGAGGTTCTCGACGACCGCGGCGACGGAAGCGGCACGGGCCCGGGAGAGGAACCCGGAGCGCACGGCCGTGCCGAGCGCGGTGAGCGGGCCGATGACATGCGGCGGGGCGACCGCGAGATTCACACAGTCGACGAGGCCGGGGTAGGTGTGGAACAGGGTCACCGGTTCGGGGTGGCCGAAGGTCCAGCCGGTCCCCGAACCGATCCCCGGGTAGTCGACGGTCGTCTTCGTCAGTGGCTTCTCGCGCACCTGCTCGTTGCCGCGAATCACCGGGATGGGCGTGCTCACCTGCTCGATGCCGTGCACGATCGCCGCGCTCGGCTGCCAGGACCGCTGGGCGGGCTGGGCCATCAGCAGGTTCCAGCCGGTGACCACGGAGTCGGCCCGGTCGAGCCCGCTGATCGCCTGGCGGGCGAGCAGATTCGCGACGCCGGGACTGGCGCCCATACCGATCACCGCGGTGACCCCGTTGGCCACGGCCTGCTCGTGCATGTCGAGCATGGTCGCGGTCGGCGCCGGATCGTCACAGACGTCGACGTAGTCGCGCCCGGCCTCGATGGCGGCGGCCAGGATGCCGGGCCCGAACCGGAAGTACGGGCCGACGGTGTTGACCACGATGTCGTGCTCGCGGACCAGCGCCACCAGCCGGTCGTGCTCGGTGACGTCGATCTGACGCGCCTGCGCCCCGAGTGCCTCGGCGACCGCCCGCGCGTTCGACTCGGACAGATCGCCGATCACCACCTGCTCGACATCCTCGTGCGCGGCGAGCATTCGCGCCGCGGCCCGGCCGATCTCGCCCGCCCCACCCAGCACCAGCACACGCATCAACGACTCCCTTCCCTCGGCGCGCCGCTCGGCGCCGCCGTCGGCTTCTGGCTACCCGGAAACCACCAGTTCCATCCGTCGGCCAACGACATGAGCACCGGCACCATGATCAGCCGGATCAGCGAGATGTCGATCGCGATGGCCACGGCGAGGCCGAACCCGATCTGCTTGAGTTCGAGCACATCGGCGACCACCAGCGAACCGAAGACCGCGATCATGATCAGCCCCGCGATCGTGATCTGCGGCGCGACCCTGGCCATGGCGCGGCGCACCGCTTCGGCGGTGTCGCCGCAGAGCAGGTACTCCTCCCTGATCCGGCGCACCATGAACACCTCGTAGTCCATCGACAGCCCGAACAGCACCGCGAACATGGCCACCGGCAGGAACGCCTGGATACTGCCCACACTCGTGAACGCGAACAGTGATTCGCCGTACCCGAATTGGAAGACCGCGATCGTGGCGCCGAGGGCGGCGGCGGTCGCCAGCGCGTTCAACGCAATCGCCTTGATCGGGATGACGACGCTGCGCAGGGTGATCACCAGGTAGATCAGCGACAGAACCAGCACGAGCAGCACGACCAGCGGCAGCATCGCGGAGGTCTCCTCGGCGAGATCCCGGTACTGCGCCGACATTCCGCCGATGTGCACCTGAATCCCGTTGGCCGCCAAAGCCGCCGCATCGCCGCGCAGCTGGTCCACCAGGGCACCGGTTTCGGGTGCGTCGACCGGATGGGCGGGCTGCACCAACGCCAGCAGGCAGCGCGGGCGCTCGGCATCGTCGATCAGCGAACCACTGACGGCCCGTCCGACCGGTCCGCCGGCCAGGGACTCGAAATCCGTTGGCGCGACATCGAAGACCGATGCCGTCGACAGCACGCCCCCGTTGCCTTCCAGCCCGTCGAGGTAGCCGCGCACCCGGGTGGCATCGCCGTTGTTCAGCGTCCGCCACTCCCCCACGCACGCCGACAGGTAGATCGGGGCGACGGCCGATCCGCCGAAGGCATCGGCCGCGGTCGCGTAGCCGCGACCCGCCGGGGTCTCCGAGAGGGTGCCGATGCCCAGGTCCAAGCCCAGCTTCATCCCGGTGACCGGCACGGCCAACAGGATCAGCAGCAGGAAGGTCGGGACACCCCATGCGGCGGGCCGACGCTGCACCAGCGTGACCCAGCGATACCACCGGCCGGTCGTCGGGTCGGTCTTCGTGTCGGATCGGTGCGGGCGCGCGGCGAGCCGGGGCGCCAGCACCGCGAGCAAGGCGGGTAGCGCGGTGACCGCGGCGAACATCGAGCACAGCACGACAAGTCCCGCGGCGATGGCGATCTCGCGGAACACCGGGCCGTCGATGATCATGATCGAGCACAGCGACACCATCACGATGACGCCGGAGATGATCACGGTGTGCCCCGAGGTCTGCAGGGCGCGCGTCAGCGCGACGAGCACCGTGGCCTGCGAGGTGTCCGCGCGCTCGGCGAGTTCCTCGCGGAACCTGCTGATGATGAACAGCGCGTAGTCGATGCCCACCCCGAGGCCGATGATCGTCGCGACCACCAGCGCGAACTGCGACATGCCGAGCGAGCCGGCGATGACGGCGATGCCGCAACTGCTCAGCGCCACACCGAGAATCGCCGACACCACCGCCAGGCCCGAGGCGAGCAGCGACCGCAGCCCCCAGACCAGCAGCAGGATCGCCAGGCTCAGCCCGATGATCTCGGCCCTGACCTGGTCCTCGCGCTCGACATCGGCCAGCGCCTTGTTCAGTGGCGTCTCCCCGGTCAGATCGGCGGTGACCCCCACCGGCAGTTCGACCCCGGCCACCGCGGCCTCGATGCGATCGGTGGCCAGGTCACGCTCGGCCACCTCACCGCTGAGGGCCACCAGGATCATCGCCGTGCGGCGATCGGCGGTGGCCAATTGCGGACCGACCTGGGCGGTGGTCGGGTCGAGGATGTCGCCGATGCCGGGCACGCCCCGCACGGCTTCGACGATCGGGCCGACCGCCGCCTCGACCAGTCGCCCCTCGCCCGCCGACACCACCACCGCCACCTGCTCGGCGCCGATCCGCGGGAACCGCTGCGCCAACACCTCGGTGGCCGTCGCTGATTCGGAACCCGAAATCGAGTAGTCGGGCAGGCTCAGGTGGGTTTCCAGCACCGTGTACTGGATGCCGCCGACGACCGCGATGATCGCCCAGCACCCGAGGATCAGCCAGCGTAGCCGGTAGCACCACCGCGCCCAGCCGGCGGCGAGGCCGCGAGGTTCACCGCGGCCTCCACCGGTGGGTGCGCTCTGCTGTGGTGCTGACTTGCTCAGCGTGTGCGTACTCATCAGAACGAGAAGAAATTCTGCTGCTTCATCTCGCGGATGCTCTTGCGGAACGCCGCGGCGACGAGGTCGAGGTCTTCGTAGCTGTGCGCGTCGCCGAGCATGATGGTGTGCAGCTCGGGCAGATACACCCCGTTCAGACGCATGTAGTAGGCCAGCGCCAGCATCGCCTTGACGTGGCTGCCTGCCGCCTGGTCGCGGGCCAGCGCGGGCTTGGAGTACTCGAAGCCGATGCTGAACACAGTGTGCTTTCCGCGCACCTGCGCCCCGACCTCCTCCTCGTCGGCGATCTTCTGCAAGGCCTCGCGCAGGTAGTCGGTCTTGGCGTCGAGTTCGCTGTACACCGCCGGATTGTCGCGCAGGTAGGTGAGCACGGCCGCGCCCGCGGCGGTCGAGACCGAGTTTCCGCTGGTGGTGCCGCCGCAGAACGCCCTGGTGGCGAAGTCCTCGAACGGATCGTTGGTCGTGCGCGCCGACTGCATGACCCGGCCGCTGCCGACGACAGCGCCGCCGGGCAGGCCCCCGCCGACGATCTTGCCCAGACAGGTCAGGTCCGGCTCGACACCGGCCAGCGTCTGCACGCCGCCATAGGTCACCCGGAAGCCGCTGACCACCTCGTCGAAGATCAGCACCACCCCGCACTCGTCGCACACCTGCCGCAGCTTGCGCAGGAACTCCGGGTCGTAGTCGAGGTTCATCGACGGCATCGGCTCGATGACCACCGCGGCCAGCGTCGCGGCGTGCCGCCGGATCCGCTCGAGCGAGTAGTCCGCACCGTACTGGAACACCAGCGTGTTCTCGACGACACCGCGCTGCGCACCGGCCGAATTACTCACCGGCGTCGGCTCTTTCGGGTCACCGCTGTAGCGGAACCAGGACGACACCATGCCCTGATCGGACCAGCCGTGATAGTGGCCTTCGAACTTGCCGACCACGTCCTTGCCGGTGAACGCGCGGGCGATGCGGGAGGCGGTGAGCACCGACTCGGTACCGGAGTTGGTGAAGACCACATTGCGGTCGCCGCCGAACGCCTCGGCGATGATCGAGGCGAGCTCGAGTTCGGCGCGGTTGCCGATCGCGTTGACCGCGCCCTTGCGGACGGCCTCCTCGACCGCGTCGACGACGGGCTTGGGCCGGTAGCCCAGGATGTGCGGGCCGAAACCGCTGGACAGGTCGATGTAGCTGTTGCCGTCGATGTCGGTGATCCGGCTGCCCTCGGCGGTGTCGACGATCAGCGGGTACTCGCTGGGCAGCATGTAGCGATCCATGTGGATCTGGGCGATCAGCGCGCGCTCTCCGTCGTTCTTGATCGCCATCGCCTGCGGCATGTGCCCGGCGATCTCGACGTCGAACAACTCCTTGAGCTCGGCGCTCATGAACGGCGAGAACCGGTCGGTGAACTTGCGCGCGTTGGCCCAGACGTCGATGTCGGGGTCCACCGCGCTGACGAAGCCCTCACCGGTCAGGAAGGCCAGCCCCAGCAGTGTGAATTCGGTGGTGAGTCGCCAATTCGCCGCGCGCAGTACCTTTGTCGCGTCGTCGAAGAAGCCCATTGTCGACCACGAGTCGCTCTTGTCCTCGAAGTGGTATTTCAGGACCGCGGTCAGTTGATCACGACGGTCGTCGGGAAAACCGGTCGCGCCCTCGGGCGGTACCGTGAAAGCCTCGACGAAACGTTCGACGGCTTTGTCCCATTCACGGTGAATGCACGCGTAATAGAAGGCGGCCAGGTTCCATTTGCTGTCTTCGGACAGGGTGCCGACCAGCCCGTAGTCGAGCATGATGATCTGGCCGTCGTCGGTGAACATCACATTGCCCGGATGCGGGTCGACGTGGAATTCACCGTGGAAGAACGCCATCGTGTAGATGATGTCCTGCAGGCGGCGCGCGAGCTCACCGCGCGGGTAGGTGCACTTGTCGTATTCGGTGCCCGGAATCGCGTCGTCGATGAATTCCATGACCAGCACGTCCTCGGAGCACAGCTCCGGGTACACCTCGGGAACCCGCACGAACGGATGCGCCCGGAAGTTCTCCCTGACCCGGCCCTGGCGCTGCGCCTCGATGCGCATGTCGCACTGGTCGACCAGGAACGGACGCAGCTCGGCGAAGTGGCTCACCGCGTCGTAGGACCGGGCGAGCGGAATGAGTTTCTGCAGCGTGGTCAGCATGGCGCTGGTCGCCTGGGTGCTCGCGACGAGCCGCTCGCGCACACCGGATTTCACGATCTTGACGGCGACGATCTGGCCGGTGTCGAGCCGCCCACGGTGCACCTGGGCGACGGTGCCCGCCGCGATCGCGACGGGGTCGAAGTCGACCAGCCTGCGATTGAGCTCATCGTTGCCCGCGGTGCCGAGCAGCAGGGTCGATTCGACCGGCGACATCGCGGGCATATCGGCGAACAGCGCGCGGAATTCGGTGATGGCGTCGCTGTCGAACAATCCGGTCTGCGTGCCGAGAATCTGGCCGGCCTTGGTGTACATCGGCCCCATTCGGACCAGGAATTCCCGGAGATTCGACGTCACCACGGCTTTGTCCCCGGTACGCCGGAACTGCCGGTAACCACGGGTTCCGTAATAAGGGAACCAGGTGGCCAAACGGGCGACTTCACGAGCGGGTGAGCTCGTCTTCTTCTTCACGACAGTCGTCATAACCCCTCCTCAGCGCACGCCGGATCGAGCGTTTCCACGACGAAACGCTCGATCCGTGCACTCGAGTCACTGATAAACGAACAAACTCACCGGGTGAACCGTTGGCCCCCTTGCCAATTCGGTCACGATTGGCCGATCACTACGTCGACCGCGTTGCCCTTCGGAGTCTGGCACATCAACTGCCTGTAACCAAAGGTTACGCACAGATTCAGTGGCCGAGGTCACAGCCGTGGCCATACCCCCGTCAACGGCCCTTCGCCGCAACATCTTTCGTCGTCGCAGCTGAGACCGGAAATCCAACCCTGACAAATGGGCGCTTGTTCAATTACGGTGCCGTACAACGTCTTTCGGTGCTCGCTGTCGCGCGAGCGTGGTGGAGCGAATCACCGGTTCGGGATATCAGCAGAAGTCTTCCGAGGCGGAGCGACCCCGGTCACGTGCGGACCGCTGCTCCCGCACATGACTACGCGCCACCAGGGCGGACCCCGCTGAGCTCAGGCGGGAACGCCTCGTCCGCCCAGCATGCGTAGGCAGACCCGGAGGAAGCGCAACAGGCCGGGCACGGTGCCGCGGCGAGTCAGGACGGTGGTGACGGTACTCGTCGTCGATTCGGGCAGTGGGCGACCGGCGAAGCGGTCGTCGAGCCAGTCGAACATCAGCGGAGCGGCGAAGACCGCCAAGGTGATGTGCTCACTGAGACGATCACGCAGATACGTGACGTGGGCCCCGGCGGCCCGGTAGCGCTGCACCTGACCGTCCACATCGTCCACCGAGATCAGCGGGTCGGCGACACTCTGCACGACCAGCATCGGCATGGTCGGGGTGTGCAGGCCCAGTTGCAGGCTCCGCATGAGTTCCACGATCTCCGGCTCGGCCAGCACATCGGCCAGCGGCTTGGTGGTCATGGTGTCCCAGTCCATCCGCGGTGCGCGCAGCACCGCGCCGACGGTGGTCCGCTCGGTCAGGTCCGTCAGCCGCCGTTGCGCGTCGGGGGTGGCGTCACTGAGGGCGGCGTCGAGGGCGGGTGAGACGCGGCGTAGGCCGGCCACGACCATGCCGGGTAAGCCCGAGAACACCGAGCCGTTGAGCCGCAGGAAGGTCGAGGCGGGATCACCGACCGGCGATCCGGCCGCCGCGCCGACGATGGTCAGTTCCGGCGCATACGTACCCGCCATCTCAGCGGTCCACGAGGTCGCCATACCGCCACCGGAGTAGCCGAACAATCCGACCGGCGTGGCCGGGTCGAGGCCCAATTCGCCGAAACCCAGTGTGGCCCTGATCCCGTCGAGCGAGCGATACCCCGGTTCGCGCGGGGCGCCGAACACCCCGAGCATCCCCTCGTGATCGGGCACGGCGACGATCCAGCCGCGGTCGAGCGCGGCGCCGATCAGGAAGATCTCGAACTGCGGCACCGCCCCCAGGGCGCGCGCCCCCTGCCGCAGCGCGTAGGACGGAAAACACTGCGACGACACCGCGTCGATGGCGCACTGGAAACTGAGCACCCGCTCGGGACGACCGGCGACCCCCTCGGGCACCAGCACGGTGACCACCGTCGTATCGGGTCGATCATCGAGATCGGTGGTGCGGTAGAGCAATTGCCACGCGGTGAACGACTGCCGGACCAGTCCGAACGCGGCGATCGTGACCCGTCGCGTGTGCAGAATCGCACCGGGCGCCGTCGCCTCCCAGCCACGCGGCGGGGTGTGGAACGGGTCGTCCTCGGGACGTCGCGGTTGGCCGGGGTGGTCGAACCGCAGCGGCTCCACCGGCGCGGATTCATCGAAGACGTCGGCATTGACGGTCATCCAGGGTCCTTCCTGACCGGAACCGCACTCGGCCCCGGTGTCCGATCACAGCCGTGTGCGTGCGTCTGTGCACCGAATTCCACACGGCTCCACCGATTCCTTCTGGAACTCAGTGGTTCCACTCACTGTACGAGGGACGGAGCGGTAACGCTCGTCGCCGGGTAGGTCAGACTGCCACCGGCAGCTCGACCGGATCGCCCGCTTCCGCACCGGCGCCCCGTACCACCGCGGTCAGCAGACCGAGCAGCACGAACTGGTCACGCGGCAGCGACAGCGCTTCCGGCGCCCAGTTGTGCACGAACCCCACGGCCAGTCCCGAGGCCGGATCCACCCAGCCACCAGAACCGGCGAACCCGATGTGCCCGAACGCGTTCGGCGCGCCCATGACCGGCCAGGAGTGGTAGCCGAGCCGCCAACCCATCGGCAACAGCAGATTGCGATCGGGCAGCACCGACTGCAACCGCGCCATCGCGCGCACCCGGCCCCGCGACAGCAGCGGCGACTCGGTGGCGATCACGTTGTAGACCGCGGCCAGCGAGCGCGCGGTGAACACACCGTTCGCGCCAGGCATTTCACCACGAAGGATGGCGGGCTCGGTGCCCAGTGCCAGCCGATCGATGCCCTCGGTGTAGATCGAGCGCAGGAATCCCGCGCCGGGCACCGGCGTGCGGGCCGCCAGCCGAATCATCATGTCGGCCTGGGGAATTCCCAGCGGAGTCGTCGAACCGTGGGTTCCGGCGACGGTGGTGGTCGAGCCGGGTCCCGGTGTTCCGAGATGCAGCCCGTCGATCCCGAGCGGTTCGGCCAGTTCCGTCCGGTACAGCTCGCCCATGCTCTTGCCGGTCACCGCCCTGGCGATCCCGGCGATGAGGGTGCCGTAGGAGATCGCGTGATAGGCCGGGAAGCCACGGAACCGGTCCGGCGCCGCGGCGGCGAGCCGTTCCTCGATCAGCTGATGATCGGCGAGCTCATCGGCGTTGCGCGCGAACACACCGATCCGCGACAATCCCGCCCGATGACTCATCGCCTCGGCGACGGTGATCCCCGCCTTCCCCTTGACCCCGAACTCGGGCCAGTACTCCGCGACCGGCGCCCGATAGTCCACCAGCCCCCGCCCGGCGAGCACGTGCAGAACCGTCGAGGTCACACCCTTGGAGGTCGAGTACGACAGCGCGCCGGTGTTCTCCCCCCACGGCACCTCCCCCGCCGCATCCGCACACCCCGTCCACACATCGACAACCCGCCGCCCATGCAGGTATACCGCCAGCGCACCCCCGCCACGCCCACCCTCGAACAACCGCCCGAACCGGTCGACAGCATCCTGGAACCGGGGAGCGGCACTACCGCGAACAGCGGTGTGCGACAGCACCGGACGAGACGATGCTCCACGCATAACAACCTCACATGTCACCTTTGACAAACCGCCCCGGACCACGATCCGAAACCAGTCGGAATATTCACGTTACCGGAGTTGAACAGGCATTTCGAGAGCAAGCCGACCTCACACCAACCACCAGGCCCGATCTCTCCCGTACGAAGAAGTTTGTGCGGAAAATTCGTTACCGAACACAATTGCCACTCATATCCACCAGACGAACCCGCTGTGACCATCCCGCTGCAAACCGCCGCGGCGGCGTCCCGCCCGGCCGTGTTTCAGGCGGTGCAGGGTTCGCCGCGGGGTCCTCGCACGCACCGAAGGCACACATCGGGCACAGGGGAAGCGCTCGCCTGGTCAATGATCCCGTCGTCGCTCACAGAGCCGCGAATCGGCGCCGGAGTCGCCGCGCAGGCTGCCGTGGTCAGAGCGCGGTGCCGTGGACAACCGCTGACGTCCCTGCACACCATGGGCACGAATCGCTGCGGTGGCTCCTGCGAGGGTGGGAAGATCAGGTCGGCCGTCAGGGAAGGACCACCATGACCTACATGCCCCCGATGGACGCGATGTTCCTGGCGATGGAGTCGCGTGAGCATCCGATGCACGTCGGCGGGCTGGCATTGTTCGAAAAGACCGACCGTGCCGACGATTTCGCTCGGACGCTGTACGAGGACATGGTGCGCGGCGACGGCACGGTGGCGTCGATGTTCCGGCGGCGGCCGGGGCGTTCGCTCGGCGCGTTCTCCCTGCTGCGGTGGGACCTCGACGACGACGTCGAACTCGACTTCCACGTCCGGCTACTGTCCCTGCCCGCGCCCGGACGCGTGCGGGAACTGCTGGAGCTGGTGTCGATGCTGCACGGTGCACTACTGGACCGGCACCGCCCGCTGTGGGAGGTGTACGTGATCGAGGGCCTGGCCGATGGCCGTGTGGCCATGTACGCCAAGACGCATCACGCGCTGATGGACGGCGTCGCGGCTGTGCGGACCTGGCAGCGCACATTGGCGTCGGATCCGGTGGCCCGCGACTGTCGACCACCGTGGCGGGCGGAACGGCAACGCAGACAACAGAAGTCGACAGGATTGTCCGACCTGACCGGCGCGGTGCGGTCGATCTCCCGGACCGTCGGTTCGGTGCCGGAGGCGATCTCGGGAACCCTCGAACTCACACGGCGCACGCCGGGCCCGCTGCCGTTCCGCGCGCCGCACACCATGTTCAACGTGCCGATCAGCGGCGGCCGACGGTTCGCCGCGCAGTCGTGGCCGCTGTCTCGATTGCGGGCCGTCACCGCGACGACCGGCGTCACGCTCAACGATCTGGTCCTCGCCCTGTGCGCGGGTGCCCTGCGCCGATATCTGCTCGCCGAGGACGTGCTGCCCGAGCGTCCGCTGATCGCGATGGTCCCGGTGTCGCTGCGCGGGACCGAGACGGGACCGGCCGACGGCGGCAATGCGGTCGGCGCGGCACTGTGCGATCTCGGCACCGACGAACCCGACCCGCACGCTCGCCTGGCGCGCATCCGCGAGTCGATGGTCCGGACGAAGTCGACCATGTCGCGGTTGACTCCACTGCAGGTGCTCGGCCTGTCGGCGGTGAACGTGGCCGGCCTGGCGTTGCCGTCGCTGCCCTGGCGGCACGACAACGGCCGACCGCCGTTCAACATCGTCATCTCGAATGTCCCCGGCGACGAGAAGCCGAAATACTGGAACGGAGTCCGACTCGAAGCCTTCTATCCCGCGTCGATCCCGCTCGACGGCCAAGCCGTCAACATCACCACCATCAGCTCCGGTGGCAGCATGCACTTCGGCATCGTCGGCTGCCGCCGCGCCGTCCCCCACCTGCAGCGGCTCCTCCTCGGGCTGGAGGAATCCCTGGCCGAACTCGAACAGCTCGATTGACGCACGGGCGCGTCCGCTGGTTCGGCGGCGGTCCTCACCGCATCAGCCCGCTCTGATACGCGAGGCCAACGGCCTGGGTTCGGTCGCGGGATCCGGTCTTCGTGATCACCTGGGCGACGTGGGTGCGGGTGACTGCCTCGCTGATGAACAGTTCGGCACTGATTTCGGTGTTGGACCGTCCGAGTGCCATGAGTTACCGGCGGTAGGTGGCGTTGGGAGGTTCACTCACATTCCCAGATTTGGTTGGCATCTGGTGTCATGGATGTTGGCACGTCGATGCACAGTGGCTAATGCCCAGGCGGCACCACCTCCATCGGCAGCGGTGCTGCCGATGGAGGTGGTGCCTATCACTCAAGCGGCTGAAGTCTACCGCCCCCTCTTGTTATCTGTGACATCGTTTCAAACTGACATTTTTGGCATGACCTCCTCCATCAGCAGTTTATGACTGTTCCACATCTGCTTCCGCTTGCCCATGTGACCATATTTGGTGGGCAGCACTGTTCCGAATCCACCGATTTCTCCGTACAGGTCCTCCAGGCGCTGGCGGACGGTGTCTGGTGAACCGACGATCCACAGATGATCCATCAGGTAGTCGACGGTGATATCTGAGTCGTGCACGGAGTCATCGTGTTTCAGGTAGTCCAGCCAGCCGATAGCGGCCATGAATACGAGAAAGTGTTTCTGCCAAACCTCGGCTTGAAGGCTGTTCCGGACGAAGTTTCGTGCTTCTGCGTCGGTATCGGCGACGAAAATCTCGCGGTTCACACGCCAAATGCTGCGGTCGACAGTGTGGCCGTTTTCCCGTGCTGCGGTGGCGTAGGTATCCCAGTGGCCGGTCAGGAAGCGCGCGTTGAAGAACACACTCAGTGGAATGTAACCGCCCTCGCCGGCAAACTTGATGCTGGCGCTGTTGGGAGAAATACCTGCGATGGCGATCGGTGGATGCGGATCCTGATACGGCTTCCAGAACGGGCCGAAGCCGTAGGCGCATCGGGTCGGGTCTTCACCCATCAATAGCCCATGGCCGGGATTCCGGACCTGCCAAAACTTGCCCTTGAATTCCCACTCGCCGTCGAGGTGCGAGGTCCAGATCATTTTCATTATCTCGATTGCCTCGGCCTGCATTTCCCGGTGCTGACCGGAGAGATTGTCGACGTTCGTGAGCTTGAAATCGCCGGGGATCGTACCGGCGGCTATGCCGCATATGTACCGGCCCTGCGCCATGTGATCGAGTTGCATGATCCGGAATGCCAGTGCCGCAGGATGATAGAAGTGGGGAACATATCCTCCGGAGCAGAGTTTGATGTTCTTCGTCCGCGGGATGGCCTGCGATATGATCAGGTCACCAGCTGGCCACGGCTCCGTCTTTGCGGTGAGGTGTTCACCAAACCATGCCTCGTCGACACCAAGCGAGTCGAGAAATTCGATCTCATCGAGGTCCTGTGCAATACCCTCGGCCACGAATGTTCCTGGCGGGTGAATCGGCTGCATGAAGAATCCGACCTTCATTTCAAGTTCCCTTCTTGTGTAAATTGTTACGGTGTGGTCCGTTCGATAGCCAACCTGGCGACTTGCGCTAGGTGGATACAAATTAGTCACGCTACTCACGAATCGCTTGATTTCGTTCACAGTCAGTATTCCGTAGCCGACAATGTTTCGGTTAAGGGGACAGATGAATGTCGCGCGACTCGCCGCCGGTGTCACTCCCGGTAGTTGGTCGCCAAGCGTCGGGATCCCGGCGGTGTGTGGGGCGAATTCAACGCATGGACCGTGTAAGTGAGTCTCCGGTGGGCGATCGGCACGGGTGCCGCAGAACGATGGGGCAGCGTCTGCCAGGCACGCCTGCCGGTCGGCACGAACGTCTCTCGCCCTCGGCCGACGCGGAGCCACCCTCGGCCAGATGCGCGATTTGCTGTGTAGCAGGGGCGATCCTCGCACGTAACTCGTTGGGCACAGGATGTTTCGACTGCTCGTAGGCCATGAGTGGAACATATTGCAGGACAACCGATCACGACACATGGCAATCGAGTGAAAACCGGGTTAAGGTTGGCCACTGAACATCGAGCCAAACGCACTCGGAGACACGCGGACTTGTCCTTGTGAATGCACAGCACGCTCTTCGGTCTCCTATGCGCGTAACCGAGGAGTCTGTTCAGCGGTGGCCACGAGGGACATCGGTGGCCCGCCGCCACCGGCCATCCACGCACTGTTGTCCGGCGGCACTGAACCAGGAGATTACCCTCATGACCGGTGAGTACGAAGCGATGATCCGCACTGATATTCCGTCTTCTGCGCGGATCTGGAACTTCTGGATGGGCGGTAAGGACTTCTATGAGGTGGATCGTGTTGTCGGAGAGGCGAGTCTGAAGATCGACCCAGACATCGCGACCGTGTCTGTTCAGTCACGCCAGTTCCTCGTTCGGGTGGTGCGATACCTGGCCGGTGAGGTTGGGATCCGTCAGTTTCTCGACGTTGGCGCCGGCCTTCCCACCATGCAGAACACCCATGAGGTCGCCCAGTCGGTGGCATCGGAGTCCAAGGTCGTCTACATCGACAACGATCCGCTTGCGCTCATTCACTCGCGTGCCTTGCTGACCAGTACCACCGACGAGGGTGTTACCGCCTACTTCAATTGCGATTTCCATGATCCGGACCGAGTCATTGCCGACGCGCGCAACATCTTGAATTTCAGCCAGCCGGTCGGAGTGATGTTCATGGGTGTCCTCGGTCATGCCCGCAGCTATGAGGACATGCTGCACATCGTGCGCACCGTCATGGATGCGACTCCTTCGGGCAGCTATCTGGTGCTGTGGGACGGAACTCCCGACAGTCAGGCATATGTGACCCTGTGTGAGGAGTACACGAAGTCCGGAGGTGTGCCGTATGTTCCGCGCACCCAGGAGGCGATCCGCGCGGTCTTCGACGGTTTCGAGTTTGTCGAGCCGGGCTTCGGTCCGATCACCGAATGGCGCAACAAGGCGGGCTCGGGGGGCATCGAGCAATCGATTTCGTCCTACGGCGCTGTCGCACGCAAGCCATGAAAAGGGATGCCGGATCCTTGTTCGATCCAGTAACGATGCGAATTGGGAGTCGCTCGTCTGGTTCGCTGGCATCGCTCTGGTGGTGAGACGAGGGCGACTGTGGGGCTATGGCTATTGGTCGAGCAGATCCTCAAGAGCTCTTGCCTGGGCCGGGTCGAGGATCTGGTGTGCTACTTCAAGGATGAGTTCCACACCGATCCCGCCTCGCAGTTGTCGAAGCGCATCCAGGTTGAGTACCGCGGCGGCCCCTAACGCCATTTCGGTGTGTAGGCGCCAGGCTTGGATTTGCCACTGCACTGCTTCAAACAGGTGATCCTGCTGAAGCGCGAGTGATCCGAGGGAAGTGATCGTGGTGGCTATTCCGGCACGGTAGCCGAGTGCTTCGGCCAGGGTGAGAGCGCGCCGGTATTGGTATTCGGCTTCGGTGTAGTCACCCCGCAACTGAGCCAGCGCACCGAACTGGTGGTAGATGCCGGCTATTCCGGCGCGGTAGCCGAGTTCTCCGGCGAGAGCGAGAGCGCGCCGGTATTGGTATTCGGCTTCGGTGTAGTCACCCCGCAACTGAGCCAGCACACCGAGCTGACCGTAACCGGCGGCTATTCCGACGCGGTCACCGAGTTCGTGTTTGATGGTCAGCGCACGCTGGCATTGCTGTTCAGCTTCGGTGAAGTCGCCTTGCTCTTGGGCCAGCGCACCGAGTTGCCCGTAGCTCGTGGCTATTCCGGCGCGGTCACCGAGTTCGTGTTTGATGGTCAGGGCACGACGGTATCGGTGTTCGGCTTCGGTGAAGTCGCCTTGCTCTTGGGCCAGCGCACCGAGTTGCCCGTAGCTCGTGGCTATTCCGGCGCGGTCACCGAGTTTCTTCTTTGCCGCGAGCGAGCGCTGGTATCGGTGTTCTGCTTCCTCGTAGTCGCCTCGCAGTTGGGCGATCATGCCGAGCTGGTGGTGGCCGGCGGCGACGCCTGCGCGGTTGCCTTGTTCTTCTCCGATGGTGAGGGCGCGCTGGTATCGGCGTTCGGCCTCTTCGTAGTCGCCTCGCAGTTGGGCGATCATGCCGAGCTGGTGGTGGCCGGCGGCGACGCCTGCGCGGTTGCCTTGTTCTTCTCCGATGGTGAGGGCGCGCTGGTATCGGCGTTCGGCTTCCTCGTAGTCGCCTCGCTGTTGAGCGATCATGCCGAGCTGGCGTAGCCAGTGAGCGCGTTCAGGTGCTTCGGCTGGTAGATGGCGGAGGGTGTCGTGGATGAGGGTGATTTCGTGATCCCACGCTCCGATGGTGTGCAGGCGGTCGCAGACGGCCAGGGTGAGGTCGTGTGCTGCGGCGATGTTGGAGGCTTGCCTGTAATGGAAGCGGGCTTCCAGTCGGTCGTGCAGGTCGGCGTCACGATCCTGTGGCCAGGCCGCCACGCGCCAGACCCAGTACCCGGCCGCGCGACGGTGCGCGGCGACGATGTCGTCACGTTGATCGTGCGCGAGGGACCTCTCGAGTGCCGAGAAGGTCGAGCGATGCACGAATACCCGCCCGCTCTCCGGATCGATGGTGAGCAGGTTGTGGGAGGTCAACTCATGGACAAGCTCATCGATGTCGAGATCGGTCGAGATCGGTGGATGCGGCTCGGTGTCGTCAGCGATTACCGCGGGCGCAATCTCGTCGGATATGTGTTGTGGAAGCGCGTCGAGGTCGAATGCGGTCGGCGTGAGATCGGTGTGGTGTTGGGCGGTGGCGGCGGTGATCGTGTGGCGCAGTGCCCGGTAGTCCGGTTGCCGGGCGGCGCTGGGGTCGTGGGTGCCGATCTGGTAGAGCAACGCGTTGTTCTCAACCGGCTCTCGATAGACCGAAGCACCGATCAGCAACCGATTCGCGGCAGGGGTAAGCCGGCCGAGTAGCTGGTCGAGCAGGATGTCATCGGCGATGAGTGCGACGATGGTTGCGAGAGCGGTGTCGAGAGTATGTGCGGTGAGCGCGGGTCGTGCCACGGGATTGTGCGTGATGGCGTTCTCGAGCCGATGGGTGATCTCGTGGTAGCGGCCGATCTGGTTGTTGAGCAGGGCATCGAGGTATTCCAAGCTCCGCGGATGGCCGCCAACGAGCCGCCAGACGCGATCCAGCTCGTCGGCGGTGAGCCGGTCCAGCGCGGGCAAGGCCCAGATCAGCTTGAACGTTTCCGCCCGCGATAAGGGCCCGATCTGATGTGACAACAGTCGATGGTGAGCGTTGTCGGGGAGTACGAATGGGTAGCGGGAGGTGACGATCAGTCGGCTATCTCCCGGATCGGCAAGCCACGCCGACAGCAGCGCCGCCAACTGTGGATCGGACAGTGTGCTTGTGCTGGTGAGGTTGTCGTCGAAGTTGTCCAGCACCACCAGCACCGGCAGTTGGTCGAAAACGAATGCTCGCAGCGCATCCAAACGGTTCTGCCACGACTCGGTGGTGGCCGAGGCAAGGTTGGCCGCCCGCAGCACGCGGGGGTCCCGCGAGGCACCGTCGTCGATCAGGCAATGCCTGCGTATGGTGTCGGCGACCACTGACAAGACGCCGTCGATGGTGGTCTCGCCGGTGACCACCGCGATCACTACGGCGAACCGTTGACGGCGAACGATATGGGCGGCCAGGGCTGTCTTACCGACGCCTCCGATGCCGTGCAGCACGATGCCTGCGTATCGGTTTCCTGCCAGTTCAGCGGGAAGCCTACGTTGTTCGTGGCGTCGTCCGACGAACTCCCCGACCCCACGAGTCAGCAATCCCGGCACCCTCACGGTGTCAAGGCGCGGAACCGATTCGGATACTGCCGGGTCGTACACACTGACAGCGCCGTTGCCCGCAAGTACGGTCACGACATTCCACTCGTCCATGCTCGCCAGCAGGGCGTCGGTGGGGTCGGTCGAGGTGGACAATTGTTGGTGGATGGTACGGCGTGCGTCGGCGACCGCAGCGACTACATCCGGGAACTGATTCTGGGTGAGTTCCTGGTAGACGCGGGCGAACAATGCGGTGGCATAACGATCGGTCACTGAGGTTTCGGTGCCGATCACCGCGCTGGCACCGTGGGCGATCAGCGCGGCGGCGAACGACGGTGCGGCTGTGTCGGCGTCTGTATGACTGGAGGCCAGACTGATCACCGGAGGCATCGACCCGGGTGGGATCGCTTCCGCGACAAATGTTTCTGCGTCTACCTCGCGGGCCGTGCCGTTGTCGTTCTCGAGCAGCAGGCATCCAGTCTTGCCGTGGCTAGACAGGTGCAAGATGTGCGTGGGAGACCGAGCCAGTTCGGCCCTGATTGCGACGGTGGTGGCGAATTCGACGATGCGGACCTCCGCGTCGCGCTCGCGAGCACCCCGCACTGCAGATAGCACATTGCGCAGTTCCCGCTCGTGATCCAACCCCGGCCCGCTGCCCCTGTCGGTGGCCGCGATCGCCACCAGAATCCGCAAGGGACCAGGGATTGTACGAACTGGCTGGGCGGGGATATGCCGGTAGACCGTGACCAGCGGGTGCAGTACGAGCGGCCGTTGGGTAAGGGGATCGGGCATTGTCTCCCACGGCAATCCAGCGAACGGTCCTGTCTCGATCCCGAGCCTGACCGGCAGGTGCGCGGCGACGGCGTCGGCGAGTATCTGCGTGAGTGCCACCGACACCGGCGACGGAAGAAAGGAGTCGGCAACCAGCTTTCCCGCACGCCGCAGCGACACCGAATAGGAGCCAGTTTCCGAGGCCAAGCCCGCCAGCTCGGCTCGTGCAAATGCCGAGCGCCGCAGCCGCGCCCGTGCATTGCCGATCTCGGCGATCGCATTCACCAACCCCGGACGCACGCCGGTGTGCTCGGCGGTCACGTCGACGTCTGTGCCGTGCAACCACACCCGATTGTCGGTCACAGTCAGCACCACCTCCACCGCGCCGGACGATGAACGCGGACCGAACCCGGAGATACGCGTAGCGACGCTGTCGTGGCGTCCGGACCCCGACAGTGAGAGTTCGGTGGCGGCGGCCGCGTCACGCAACACCAGCCAGTCCTCTCGGGTACGGCGGTCCATGCCCGCATGTGTGGCCAGACGTCCCGCAGTGCGCAGAAAGTACTCCACCACCCTGATCAGCTGGTCGTCGTTGCGTGACACCGTGCGATGTTGACCAGGATCGGTGGGAAACCAGTTACGTAGCGTCCCCTCCGACACCTTGGTTTCGCGGGCGATCGTCTGCACCGTAGGTGGGCGCCTCGCGGTCGGTGGCCGCGCCGCCGATCGCAGGCGATCCAGTTCGGTGAAGAACTTCTCTCGCGCACCGTCCTCGGCCATCATCGCGTTTCGACGAGCCGCGAGTCGCGGCGACTCGCCGCGGCTCGTGAGAAGTTGGATGCCCCAAAATCGCTCCCTGACATGCGCATTCAGTGACTTTAGCGAATCTCGGCGCTCGCCGGAACGTCATGGCGCGGGCTGTGCTGGATATCAATCCCAGCTCAAAACCAACCCAGGAGATCCAGTCATGCATCCCATTCTGCGCAAAGCGCTGATGATCGCCATCGCACTGTTGCTCGGCATCATCGTCGGCATCGTCAACGGTCTCCTCACCCACTTCGGTGGCGGGCCTATCACCGAAACGATCCGTGATGGCGGCATTGGCTTCGCCGGAACTTCGGCCTTCGTCCTGGTCGTAATGGCATGCCTGGGCGCCCTCTGAATTCGGTCCCGTCAACTTGTGGCGTCCGGCTTCCGCCCGCATAGGCTGTCAGAGGGAGTTCCTGAAGGTCACCGCAATTAGGTTAAGTGGAAACAAACCTTGCCTCCAGTCCCAAGACGCATGGGTTGCTGCGCGCACCGCCGACTACGGGATTTCTCTCCGGTGAGCCTCGGATTGCTCTTTTGGGGGCGGTGGCAGCCCTCGGTTCTGTTGCCCCGGTCGCAGTTTGGCGCCCGGGGCAGCGCGGGGCTTGGTGGCGCGTACAGCGGCGGCGGTGCGGCCGATAGCGGCGGCCGTGGCGGCCAGGTGCACGTTCACCCCTCCAGCGAGTTCGGTTTGCTGTCGGCCGGAGCCACAGCAGCGAGCACCCGGCGGCGCGCAGCTTCTCGAAATGGCCTGTCCCAGGCCTTCGGGCTCACTTCCTGTGGCAGCCGGACAGACGATGCCGCCCCGTGGGCGGCATAGCGGGGGGACCTTGTCCAGCAGATTGCTGATGACCGCGCTGTACTTGTCATCAATCCTGCCATTTAATGGCTGACGTCGAGCAACGACGTTCGACTACGCCAACGCTAGTAGCCGATGTACCATGCCACGCTTGGCAGGGTTCCGGCATATCCGCAGATCAATCGCCTAACGCCGCCAACCGGTCCAACGCTGTCCGCTCTTGACAACGACACCAACTGGAGGATGGGCGCAGGTGAGTACATGGAGTACCAGCACTTCTCGCTCCCGGGCGGTCAGGGTCGCGAGCAGCCTGGGTGCGCTCACCGTGCGGCGGCCGGCGCAACGCAGGGCGCCGAGGACACCGCCGACGATGGCGGGGTTGAGCCAGCTGTCACCCGCGGCGCAGCGCCGGATGGCGGCGACCAGGTCGGCGGGTGCGGCGTGTTCGAGCAGGGAACCGCTCGCGCCCGCGGCGAAAGCCTCCTGGACGGTGGAGTCGTCGTCGAGGTGGTGAGCACCAGGACGGCGGCACAAGTCACCCTGGACGGGCTGGTCGACCACCTGCGAACCCAGGGCGGATGGTCGTGACCTATACAAACAGTCGCGATGGTGGACCGCCGTCAGGCGCGAAGGCTGGGGCCAGACCAAAGCACCATGCACGTCTGGGTCAAAGCCGCGACGGTCAGCTGCAGGTCACGTTCGGCGACGAAGCCGCGAACTAGTGCCTTGTCTGGATAGGTTGCTGCGGTAATCGGGTGTCGGCTTGCTCTGGCCGGCGGGTCGGGTGATGCTGCCGGTGGAGGTGGTGTCGTGGGCCGGAAGCCGGATGTGTTTGTGCGGCCGTTGTTCCCGGAAGAGGGGCGGCGGGTGGCGCGGATCGCCAAGACCAGCAAGGTGCCGGTCAGAGCGAGGCGGGCGATCGTGGTGATGGCGTCGGCGCAGCGGCAGCCTGTCGGGCTGATCGCGAAGTTGATGCAGGTCTCGGAACCCTATGTGCGGCAAGTGATTCACGACTTCAACGAGCATGGGTTTGGTGCTCTGGACCCAAAATGGAGCGGGGGCAGGCCGAGCAAGACTGATCCGAAGATGCGTGAACGGATCTGTCAGATCGCCCGGTGCTGCCCCCTGAGCCTGGGTTGGCCGTTTTCGACGTGGAGTCTGTCCAAGCTGTGGGATGTGTTGGTGCTCAACGGGATTGTTGATATCAGCCGCGAGACTCTGCGTCAGATCTTGAAGGCCGGCGGGGTGTCGTGGCAGGCCACCAAAACCTGGAAGGCCAGCAACGACCCCGATTTCGCGGCGAAGATGGCACGGGTGCTCGAGCTCTACGACAATCCACCCGCTGACGGGCGGGTGGTCTGTGTCGATGAGTTCGGGCCGCTGAACCTGCAACCGCGTGCTGGACGTGGCTGGTTTCCGCGGCGACGCCCGAATCGGTTGCGCGCGCCCTACAACCGCACCCAGGGGGTGCGGCACATGTTCGGCGGCCTCGATCTGGCGACGGGCCTGCTCTATTACCGGATCCGTGACCGGAAGCGCTGGACCGAGTTCCTGGCGTTCCTCACGTCGCTGCGGGCCCGCTGGCCCGGCGACAAGCTGTACTTGATTCTGGACAACTACTCGGTGCACAAACGCCGTGAGGTGCGGGAATGGTGCGTGGCCAACGCGGTCGAGTTGGTGTTCGTGCCTGCCTATTCGTCCTGGTTGAATCGGATCGAGTGCGAGTTCGCCGCGCTGCGGTATTTCGCGCTCAACGGCACCGACCACCGCAGCCACGACGAGCAAGACACCGCGATCGGCAACTACATCCGCTGGCGCAACCAGCACGCCGGACCGATCCGCGACTTCGCCGTCGGATCCAAGATCCGGCATCCGGATTACCTAACGAACGTTGCCTGACGAGGCACTAGATCGAACCTTCACTGTTTCAACGCGCGGACGCTAGGTCTGATCCACACCCGGCCAGGTCCTAGGGAGGCACTTCGCCGCGGCGGCGTGTCCGTCTCGCGGCACCACGCGTGTGGCCTCGCGTACGGATGTCGTTGTAGTCACGGGTGGCGCCCCGATCACGACGGGCACAGAACCCCCTGTCAGCGATGATCGCTAGCAGAGATCTCATGGTCAAGGCTACGATGGTGCCTATGTCGCGCCTCGATCGCATCACCTCGGATCCGCAGATCTGCCATGGTCAGCCGGTAGTGCGCGGACTTCGGATGCCGGTGCAGAACATCCTCGAGATGATGGCTTCGGGCATGAGCCGCGAAGAGATCCTCGACGACTACCCGGACCTGGAATCCGACGACCTCCTCGCCGCGCTGGAGTTCGGTGCTCTCGCGGCAGGCGGACACACCGTCGTCACTGTCAACGCCGCGTGAAGTCCTGGTCGACGCGCAACTCCCGGCACGACTGGCCCGGTTCCTAGGCGACGCCGGACACGACGCGGCACACAACGCAGTTGCCCGCAGGAAACCGCACCACCGACGACCAGGTCACCAAGGAAGCCGACGCTGAGGACCGCGTGGTGGTGTCGAAGGACGCCGACTTCCGGATCTCGCACCAACTACACGGCCAACCCCGCCGCCTTCTGGTCGTAGCGATGGGAAACATCAGCAACAACGATCTGCTCGCCGTGTTCGAAACACACCTGGAATCCATTGTGGCGGCGTTCGACGATGCCGACCGCGTCGAGATCAGGCCGACCCAGATAGTGGCCTGGCCGAGAACGCCACGGACCCAGGATTAGGAGCAATCCGAACGTCCAGCCCATCTGCCTCCAGAGGTGCCGGCGTCACGGCTGCGAGATCGGATCCCGCTGGCGCGCAATTGATCCCAGATAGCAAGCCGCACGCGCGCCGCCCACCCACTGAGATATCGAACCTCGGCCAACCGGGTAGGTCTTCGACCGCAGCGGTCGCGCCGAGGACCGACACCCCACCACGCAGATGTTGGTCATCGGTGAACTGCTGTCGCCCTACATGATCCACCGACTATGCGCGGCACGCGGGATCCGGCGAGCGGAGTTCGAAGAAGAGCCGCTGTGGGCACATGATGCGGTCACGCTCGGCCAAACGAACAAGATCCTCCCGCTATTCACGCTCTGCCCGGTACCGTGCCACACCGTCGAGCAAGTCCGCGACAGTCCGCGTGCTCGCCGTCGACGGTTGATCGACCACGCCACCACGAAAACGCTGCCACAACTCCATCCGCACCTGGGCCGCCTCATCACCAACAACCCGCGCCAATAGCCGGTCTTTCTCCTCCACCGCGAGACTGGCGATCCACCGACCCAGCGCACCCGGATCATCGGCCACCGGCGGCAACGGCGCTGACGCGGTTGCGGCGACGTGCAACAGATCCTCGTCCAGGCGAAGGAAATCGGCCAATGCTCGCTGGGGGCCGGTCAACGTACCCAACCCCGCAGGCACCGGCGGTTCGGGCTCGTCGTCATGATCGCGATCGAACGCCCACTCATCGCGCTCCCACGACCCATACCCAGCCAACCACGCAAGATACAACGGCCGCAGATCACCGGCCGCCAACTCCCCCCGCACCCCCACAATGGCGGGCAGCCACGACTCGGCATCGTGATTCCAGTCGCACTCCTCATCCTCACTGCGCAGGTCGATGACAAGATGCTTGCCCACCGATCGCGCCTCGACGTGCTCGTCGAGCAGGTACCGCTCGACGGTGTCGGCCCTGAGCAACTTCTTCGGCAAGCGCAGCATGACCCGCCGCGACCCCCAGTTCGCCAGATACAGATGCGCGTCGAAATACCGATCCATCATCCGATCAGGCGCACCACGAAACGAACCCCAGTGGTACTCGTTGACAAAGCTCGTGCTGGTAATCACCGCCCGCGTCGACAACTCCCGCAGCTCCGTCTGCTGATCGGCGTTCAGTGGCCGATCGACAGCCATGAACTCGTAGTACTGGTATTCGCTCACCGGTCACGCACCCTGTTCTCGAACTACCGTTGTGGGGCAATGTAATTCCACAGCTTTGCTCCGCGACAACGCCCCGACAAAGTGCGGGCGTCAGCGACTTCACGAACGCGGCGCCGGTTCGGCGGGTCGCGGGGTCCGCACCCGCCGTGTGCTGACAAGCCCTGGCTATCGAGGCAATCCGACCCGGTCGAACTCCTGCTGGAGCCGCGGCCGTCGACGGTGTTTCTCACGTAATTCACCGATCAAGTGATCGACCTCGGCGGCCTGTGGGGTGCCTGCGGCGAGCGCGCGCATTCTGTGCAAGTAGCGGGCCGCCACCTGATAGTGGCGTACACCTGTGTGGGCGAGTTCCGCGGTAACCAAATCGGCGAGCACCGGAACGACCGCGGCGGGGTCAACGGGCTCATACGCGGCAACCAGCCGGTCCCACACATCGACACTGGTGAGGTTGAGCGCATGGGCCGCGTCCCAGGCCAACTCGACATCACCCAAGCTCCCCAACGCGAACAGCACAGTTTCCCTGGCGCTGAATGCCAACCGCGCCAGCACATCATCGCGATATCGCGGCCACAGCTCACCAGCGCACATGTACAAGCGGGCCGCGGTCGTCGAGGACGGCCACCGCGTGAACACCTCCACGCGAGCTGGGAGTTCTTCACCGACGCGATACTCGCCCAGCAACTCACACCAGTACTGCGCGCCCTCCTGGGCTTGGTGCCCGCGATCGAAATCGGCAGCCTGCCTGGCCCAATCGATCGCCAGCTCGACTTCACCGACCTCGGCCAATGCACGCGCGGTGTCGGTAAACCACGCTGCGACTCGACGATCTCGCGCGTGGGTAGCGATGATCGCATCCACGTCGCCCGCGACCACCGCTAACCGCCGCAGGTTCCATTCCACAAAGAACCGCCGTGCCGAACCGGGCCCGAGGTCGGCCTCCAACTGCCGGATTCGGTCGCGATAGGACGCCATGCCGTCCTCGCCCAGAGCACCGGCATAGGCGACTGGATCCAGCTCGAAGTAGTCAACCTCGCCCTCGAACTGGAACGCGATCATCCACGCCACCAGCTTCGACACCGGCACCCGCGCGACCGCGGCCGAACGCGCGTGGATATCGAGCAAGTCCCGGATCGCACTGCCCATGACCCCGCTGGAATCATCAGCGCGGGCGATGAGCTTGATCGCGCTCGCCAGGGCCTTCTGCGTGACCGCGAATACCGCCGCTGGGTCGGAATCGAACGCGTCGGCAAGTAGGTCAACCGCGTGCTGCATCGGCCGGCCATGAGCGGTGGCCGCGCTTCGGTGATGCAGGTCAGCGCGGGTACGGATCAACGGCAGCACGGCAACGGCGAGGTCAGACACCCACCGATTCTGCCCGACGATTCTGCCCTGGTCGTCGTTGCCCGGCGGCTACCAGATCGTGAAAGACACCGAGGGCGGCTGTCGAGGTGGCACTTCGTCCATGGAGTGCGCGCGACCATGGTGACGGATCGACGAGTCCGCGCGGTCGACGCCGAGGAGTGGATCGAGTTCATCGAGCATGGTGTTCCGTCATCGGCACTGCGGTGCCGCATCTACGCCGCTTCGTTTCCAGAACGGGCACGGTGTCGGCTGCTCGTGCAATCCAAAACGTGTCGATTTCGTGTTGCACATCGTAGAAGACCTGTCTTATCGTGATGGTTTCGCAGCTCAGAGGCAGTTTTCCCACGTATCACCAGACTTGATCCCGAAACTGGGCGGGTAGGACAGTCGAGTCGCGCAAAAGACCAGGTGAGAGCGTCGCACCAGTAGCACAACACAAAAAAGAGATTCCAACACGTGCGAAAAAACGCAGGTCAGAACCTCTTCTTAATGCGCTCCCCCATCTGGACTCGAACCAGAAACCTGCCGATTAACAGTCGGCTGCTCTGCCAATTGAGCTATAGGGGAATGCCCTGGGTCGGTAGACTCAGGCGGTCTGCCTTGGCGGGCTGACCGAGATGAAACTTTAGCGCATGGGGTTGCGGGTTCCCAAATCGGGCTGCTACCTGCGGACATGCGGCGTATAACGATGTGTCGACGAACCGTGGGCGGATCGACATGGGTGGGGCGGGTGGGGCAGGATGAGGCGGCACACGAACGTGGGAGGAGCTCCATCAGATGCTGCGGTTGATCATCGGCGTAGCGGCCGGGTATGTGCTGGGCACCAAGGCCGGGCGCGCGCGCTACGAGCAGATCAGTGCGGCGACGCGGGCGGTCACGGGGAGTCCGGTGACGAAGAAGCTGGTGTCGGTGGGCCGGCAGAAGCTGTCGGACAAGTTGAGCACGCAGCAGAAACTGGAGCCGATGGTGCCGTTGGACGAGCGAACCACGGTGCTCGTGCCGCACAACCAGCTGCGCCGCTGAGTCAGGCGCCCGCCGCGTAGCCCTCGTTGCCCATGGCCTGCGCGGCGAGGCTCTTGCGGTACTGCTCGAGCGCCACCAGGTCGCCGAACAGGGTCATGTAGGTGTCGGGCTCCTCGCTGGCCGAGAGGCGCTGGAGCTTGGATTTCAGCTCGGCGATCTGACGGCCGACCCAGGCTTCCTGGGTGCGGGCGAGGATGGCGGTGATGAAGCGCGGGGTGTCGTTCTGGGAGCGCACCGGCAGCTGCTCGTTGGCCAGCTCGGAGACCAGGGCGCGGATCATCAGGTCGTCGGTGTGGTCGGCGACGGCGGCCACCCACTCGGCGCCGCCGAGACCGGAGGCCGTGCCGCCCGCCTGGGCGATCATGATCCGCACGGCCACGTAGGCGGGGTGAGTGAAGGCGGCGGTGTCGATGGCGTCGAAGGCCACCCCGGCGATGCCGGGGTATTGCAGTGCGGCGCTGAGGGTTTGACGCTGAGCCAGCAGCACCGGATCGTTCGGGGCGGGGCGCACCGAGGAACCCTCGTCGGCGCGAGGCGCGGAAACCGGTGCGGCACCGACCTTCCCGCCGGGCGTGGGCTTGCCGTTCGTGCCGGTGCGGTTCTTGCGCGCTTCCTCGCCGACGCGACGCACGACGAGCTGGATGTCGTCCCAGCCGACCCAGCCCGCCAGTTTGGTCGCGTAGCCCTTGCGGGTGGCGTTGTCCTTGATCTGCGCGACCACGGGCACCGTGCGCCGCAAGGCCTCGACCCGGCCCTCGACATCGTCGAGATTGTGTTCGGCGAGCAGACCGCGAATCACGAACTCGTAGAGCGGGGTTCGTCGCGCAACCAGGTCGCGTACGGCGGCGTCACCGGAGTGCTGACGGAGCTCGCACGGGTCTTGGCCGTCGGGGGCGACGGCGATGTAGGTCTGGCCGGCCAGGCGCTGATCGCCGCTGAAGGCCTTGAGCGCGGCGGCTTGCCCGGCGGCGTCGCCGTCGAAGGTGTAGATGATCTCGCCGCGCCAGAAGTTGTCGTCCATCAGCAGCCTGCGCAGCACCTGGAGGTGTTCCTCGCCGAAGGCGGTGCCGCAGGAGGCGACGGCGGTCTTGACCCCGGCCAGGTGCATCGCCATGACGTCGGTGTAGCCCTCGACGACGACGGCCTGGTGGCCCTTGGCGATGTCGCGCTTGGCGTGGTCGAGGCCGAACAGCACCTGAGACTTCTTGTACAGCAACGTCTCCGGCGTGTTCACGTACTTGCCGGGCATGGTGTCGTCGTCGAAGAGCTTGCGCGCGCCGAAGCCGATCACCTCGCCGCCCAGGTTGCGGATCGGCCAGAGCAGGCGGCGATGGAACCGGTCGATCGGGCCGCGTTTGCCCTGCTTGGACAGTCCGGCCGCTTCCAGCTCCTTGAATTCGAAGCCCTTGCGGAGCAGGTGCTTGGTGAGCACGTCCCAGCCGCCGGGCGCGTAGCCACAGCCGAACTGCTGGGCGGCGGCGGCGTCGAAGTTGCGCTCGGTCAGGTAGGCGCGGGCCGCCTCGGCCTCGGGTTCGCGCAGTTGCGCGACGTAGAACTCGTGCGCGGCGGCATTGGCGGCGACCAGACGGGAGCGGGTGCCGCGGTCGCGCTGGACCGAGGTGCCACCGCCCTCGTAGTTGATCTGGTAACCGATGCGGTCGGCCATCTGCTCGACGGCCTCGACGAAACCGATGTGCTCGATCTGCTGCAGGAACTTGTAGACGTCCCCGCCCTCACCGCACCCGAAGCAGTGGAACAGGCCGTGGTTGGGGCGCACGTGGAACGACGGCGACTTCTCGTCGTGGAACGGGCACAGGCCTTTGATGGAGTCGGCGCCCGCGCGCTTGAGCGCCACGTACTCACCGACGACGTCTTCGATCCGGACCCGGTCACGGATCGCCGCGATATCGCGATCTGGGATTCGTCCGGCCACGTGGGAAGTCTAGTCGGTCGGGCTCAGCGGCAGTCCAGCGAGGCGGCGACGCGCTCGAAGCGGCTCTCGGTGTAGGAGGCGATCTGGTCGATCACCACGCGCACGCGGGCGGGGTCGTCGGTGGCGGCGTTCCACCAGGGCAGCATCTGGTCGTCGAGGTGAGCCGGCGCGGTGGTGAGCAGGCGGTCGGCGACGGCCTGCACGCGCTCGCGCTGGGTCTGCTGGCGGGCCAGGTGGCCGCGGTCGGAGCGCACGTAGCGCAGGGCGACGGTCTTGAGCACGGCGACCTCGGCGGCCACGATCGGCGGCACGACCAGGTTGGCCTCGTAGCGGATGAGCGGGCCGGGGCCGTAGCGCTCGTGGGTGGCCGCGATGGCCGCCGTCGCGAAGCGGCCGACCAGCTCGCTGGTGAGCCGCTTCAACGCGACCGAGGACGCGAAGGTGCCGTCGTAGTCCACGGCATCGGCTACCACGTCGAGTTCGGACAGCCGCTGGGCGGCGGCGGCGAGCGCCTCGATCGACTGGTCGGGGTGCTGGCCGTGGCCCTGTTCGGCGAGTGCGGCTTGCTCGGCGGGGTCGGCCAGGGCGCGCAGGTCGATGCGGCCGACGATCACGCCGTCTTCTACGTCGTGCACGGAGTAGGCGACGTCGTCGGACCAGTCCATGATCTGGCATTCCAGGCTCTGGACGCGCTCGGGGGCGTCCTTGCGGACCCAGGCCAGGCGTTCGAGGTCGTCGTCGTAGGCGCCGAACTTGGTGCCGGAACCGCTTCTGCCCCACGGGTATTTGATGGTGGCGTCGAGGGCGGCGCGAGTGATGTTGAGCCCGGCGCTCTCCCCCGCCGCGTCGAGGACCTTGGGTTCGAGGCGGGTCAGGATGCGCAGGTTCTGCGCGTTGCCCTCGAAACCGCCGTACTCGTCGGCGAATTCGTCGAGCGCGCGTTCACCGTTGTGGCCGTAGGGCGGGTGGCCGATGTCGTGGGCGAGCCCGGCCAGGTCGACCAGGTCGGGGTCGGCGCCGACACCGTCGGCGATGCTGCGCCCGATCTGGGCGACCTCGAGTGAATGAGTGAGGCGGGTGCGCGGGGTGTCGCCCTCGCGCGGGCCCATGACCTGGGTCTTGTCGGCGAGGCGGCGCAGGGCGGCGGAGTGCAGGACGCGGGCGCGGTCGCGGGAGAACTCACTGCGGTGGCCGCGGTCCGCGGCGCCGGGCCACGCGGTCTTGCCCGGTTCGTGGACCATGCGTTCCCGGTCGTGCGGGGTGTAGCTGTCGGTCATCGGATCTCACTGTCCCGCCGTGTAAGAGAAATCTGCCGAGAAGTGGGTGAGCTGATACCACAGCAGCGCGCCGGTTTCGCGGGCGATGCCGTGGAACTGCGATTCCCTGGTGTAGACGGCCGGACCGGTGCGGGTGGGTGCGGTCCACGCGCGCAGACCGGCGTCGCGTGCCATCGTCCGGGTCCGCAGTGAATGCCACGGATCGGAGACGAGTACGGCCGATGACATCCCGCGCGCGCCCATGGCGTCGGCGACGGCTTCGATGCTGCGCAGGGTGTCGGAGCCGGTTTCCACGGCGAGGATGTGATCGCTGGGCACGCCCGCGTTCTCGAGGTAGCGCTTGCCCGAGGCGGCCTCGGTGTAGAGGTCGCCCTCCTGTTTGCCGCCGACGGTGATCACCATCGGCGCGACCCCGGCCTCATAGAGCCGGCCCGCCTGGTACAGCCTGGCCTCGAACACCGACGACGGCGTCCCGGAGTACTGGGCCGCGCCGAGTACCACGATCGCGTCGGCGGGGGTGTAGTTGTCGATCCGGGCCACCTGCCACACCCGGACCGCGGTTCCGGCGACCAGAATCAACCCCATCAGCACAGCGCCGACGATCAACCGGGCCATCCACACCGAGATCGAGGAAACGAGCCCGCGCGGATGCCGGGAATTCGCCGCAGGTGCTGCCGTTCGCGAGAAACCCGACTTCATCCTGATCAGTCTGCCAGGTCGCCCCTACGCCCGATGATGCCAGCGGTCACCGGCCGGTTCCGGTCCGGTGAACTCCTCGACGAGAGCGTCCACGCGTGGAAGATGACGTGCGCCGAGCTGGATGAGGCTCGCTGGGACTCACCAGCCGCGTTCGCGCCACTCGGGCAGGTTCGGGCGGTCGGTGCCGAGGGTGGTGTCGTCGCCGTGGCCGGGGTGGACGACGGTGTCGTCGGGGTAGCGGTCGAAGAGTTTGGTGGTGACGTCGGTGAGGAGGGTGTCGAAGTCGGCGGGGTTGTGGGTTTTGCCGACGCCGCCGGGGAATAGCAACGGTCGATAGCGGATAAGATGAGCCATGGCCATCATCAAAGCCGCGATCTACTGCCGCATATCGGAGGACCCGCGCAGCACTGAGCGGGGCGTGACGCGCCAGCGAGAGGACTCTGAGCAGCTCGCCAAGGCCCGGGGGTGGGAGGTTGTCGGTACCTATATCGACAACGATGTCTCAGTGCTGGGCGCTCGATTTCGGCAGAACTACGACGCGATGCTCGAAGCCGCAGTTCGTGGCGAGTTCGATTTCATCGTCGCCTACGGCCTGTCAAGGCTCTGGCGTAACCGGAAGGAGCGAGCGCACGCGATCGAGGTCCTCGCGAAGGCCAGAGTCGGAATCGCCCTGGTCAAGGGGTCCGATATCGACCTGACCTCGGCAGCCGGACGTATGTACGCGGGCATCCTTGGCGAGTTCGACTCTGCGGAGTCCGAGATCAAAAGCGAACGAATTGCCCGCGCTGCCAAGCAGCGTGCAGAGGAAGGCCGGGCGAATGGTTCACACGCATACGGATGGACGCGTGTCTACCAACGAGATTCCGCAGGCAACATGATCAGCTGGGAAGACGTCGAAGATCCCATCGCCGCCGACGTGGTCAGGGGCATCGTGGCCGACCTCTTGGCCGGTCTGTCGATGAATCACGTTGTCCGAGAACTGAACGCCTCAGGCACCCCCACACCCTCGGGGAAGGGAAAGTGGATGTCGTCGACAGTGCGCAAGCTGGCTCTGCGCAAGATGAATGTCGCGATCCGGACGCACCGCGGACAGGAGTATCCGGCAGCATGGCCCGCGATCGTCGACCGAGATGCCCACGACCGCGTGACAGCGCTACTGACCGACCCGACCCGGGTGACAACCAAGGGAGGCGCCCGCCGACACCTCCTCAGTTTCGGTATCGGCCGCTGCGGAAAGTGCGGGTCGATCCTGCGTGTCGTCAATCGAGGGGGCCCGCACATCTTGTATTGCTGCGACACGCCGCAGGGCTGTGTCGGACGACGAGTCGAGTGGGTCGACGAATTCGTCGCCTCGGTGATCTGCGCCCGACTGGCACGCGAGGACGCGCGAGACCTCTTCGTGAGCAGCGACGACACCGCGGGTCGTGATGCTCGCATCCGTGTCGATGCGATCCGATCCCGGCTGGACAGCGCCGCAGATGCCTTCGCGGACGGTGAAATCGACGCCCAGCAGCTCGCACGAATCACCGCAAAGCTGAAGCCCGAACTGTCAGCCGCCGAGGCAGACGCGAGCCGAGCCACAGCAGGATTGGACAGCACGCTGGTTTCGGAAATCACCGCTGGTGATACGCGCGAAGTTTGGGACAGTCTTGCTGTCACGCAGCGAATTGCGGTTCTTCAAGCACTGGACGTCCGCGTGACGCTCCTCCCGGCTCGAGGTGGACCGGGCTTCAAACCGCAGTATGTCCGTATCGACTGGAATGCGTCCGAGAGCCAACCATGATCTCCGCCTAGAGGTTTCGGTACGCTCCACTACAGAGCTGACCAGCACAAATAAACAGATCGGCGTGCGCGGTAGTCGCGGCGAATTCGCGAACTTCTCTCAATGACGGTCGGAGAATCGCCAGCTGATAACTGGCTTCGCTGCTCAAAGATTGCTGAGGGGAAGGCCGCGGCCGACAGACCCAAACAGGCGTTTCGTAGCCCACCCCTTTTGGGCGGCCTGCCCCCGCGGCGAGCGGAATGCCCTTCCACGGCCATCGGCCGTGATCTCCGGTCTGCGCGGCGGCTGGTCTGTGTGGTGTTTGTCCCTCTCGGTGTGGCCTGAGGGCCACACGATCACCACGGCGGCGGGCGTCAAGGGTGGCGCAGCCATCGCGTAGCGACGCCGCAGGCGCCCTTGATGCTCGTTGCCGAGGTGATAGCCCTCAGATCAGGCCACGCCGAGAGGGACAAACACCACGCTCCGCGAAGATCCGCGCGAGCGTAGCTCGCGATACCCGCTCCGGGACCTGACTCGCGTCACCTCGAGGAACCACCCTCACCAGCCAGCGCACCACGCACCCACCGGTACACGCGCTACTCCACCACCTGCCACCACAGCCGCGGCCCTAAACCGCAGCCTCGCGCACCTGACAGCACCACCGTCACCGACTCCCAACGCAACCCACTCGCAAACCCGCCGATGTACTCCCAACCCAACCACTTCTTTTTCTCTCAACCACCACCCCATCCATCCCTCACTTGTTCTTTGATTTCTGATTGCTCCCCACCCCCACCCAGTTCGACATCTCATTGGACACGCAGTGGGTGATGAGATGTCGAACTGGGTGGGGGTGGGGAGTGAGCAGAAATCCCGCCCTTAACCGCAGCTCACGGGATGGATGGGGTGGTGGTTGAGACCGCGAATATCTAGCACCCCACAGGTGCTAGATATTCGCCAGATAGTCGCGCGGTTTTCGCGCCTTCGATCCACACCAAGATCGAATACCGGACCGCCGAAACCACGAGAAGATCGCCCTTCCTCGGCGTGACAGCGTGAGCACGGACGGCGGGCAGTTCAAGGGCGCTCCTTCGTCGCGTCGGCTGCGCCGATGGCCTACGGCCACCCTTGAGCAACCCACCGTCCGTGCTCGTGAAGCCTTCGGAGGAAGGGCCAGAGGAACAGTTGGGGAACAAGCCCAACCGCCGAACCGCGGCAGGCTGATCCTTGGAGGCAAGCGAGCGAAGCTCGTGCGGCAGTACATCCCGAGCCGGGCGGGCCGGAACGCGACGGAGCCCCCGACCCGATCACGGGCCAGGGGCTCCTGGTGGTGCTGCGCGGCGGACTTACGCGGGCGGGGTGTAGCTGCCCAGGTCGTAGACGCGGCCGTTGCCGCCCTCGGCCGGGCCGACGAACAGTAGGCCGTCGAGCCGTCCGCCGATCGCGACGCCGTTGGCGCGGGCCCGGCGCACGCCGGCGCGGATCGCGCGCTGGACGTCACGGTCCATGGTGACCGCTGCCAGGCCGTCGTCTTCGTCGTCGGCGCGGTCGTCGGTCTCGAGGATCAGCTGCGAGTCGATCACCGGGTCACCGGTCGCGGCGACCTGCGGGCGGCGGTTGACCCAGAACAGCGGCTGGCCCTGGCTGTTGTGGCGGTGGCGGCGGATCACGGCGATGATCTCGCCGCTGACTCCGTCGCCGGGGGCGACGTCGCGGCCGAACGGGTTGCGGGCGCTGCCGGTCATCAGCTCGGCGTTGATCTGGTCCAGGTCGGTCAAAGCGTTGGTCATGGTGTGTGTCCTTCGTTCGTGTGGAGCGTGTTTCGGAGATGGTTGGGCTACCGGGGCAGGCTCACTGCCTGTCCCGGTAGCGATCGGTCAGCGAACCAGGCTCAGCACCTCCCCCGTGTCGTCGTCGGTCTCGGCGGCGGCGATGATCTGCGCGACGCGGGAGTGCGACAGACCGACCGCGGCGCCGATCGTGCGTGTGGACTCCCCCGCCGCGCGGCGGCGCAGGATCTCGGTGTCGCGGTCGGCGATCGACTCCGGCTCCGGTGCGGTGTCCAGGGCCTCGACAACCGGTGTCGCCCCGCTGTCCAGTGCTGTCCGGTCAGTGTCCAGCGCTGTCCACACCGCGTCTACCGGTGTCGAATCGCTGTCCAGTCGCGCCGAACCGAACTCGGGCGCGGCCTGAGGCAGCTCGGGAGCGCGCGGGACCTCGATCAGGGCCGACAACCCGTGCGTGGCAGCCAAACCGAACAGCGGAGCCGCACCGGCGACACCGGCAGCGATGGCTGCGGGCAGGATCCGCTGTCCGGATTCCGCAGCGTGGAGACCATTTCCGACCACCGAGATCAGTTCGGCGGCGAACAGCTCGGTCCAGAAGAACCACTTCGTCGCCGCGGGGATCGTGACGCCTTGGCGGGCTCTGCGCTGCAGTGAAACCAGGGCTACAGCGGACTGGACAATTGCTCCGTCGACGAAGATCGGGCCGACCCACGCTAGACGCGGGTCGATACCGGCCATCACCGACAACTCGGTCAGGGCCGCGAACGACCAGACGAACGCGCCGAGTCCGATCACGATCGTCATCGCCATCGCGGTCAGTTCGGCGGCGTCCATCCGCCGGGTAGACGGACGGTGGACGGGCTGTACAGCGGCTGTACGGTTCATCGCTGGTGTCCTTCCTGGCTCATGGACGCTGTCCACGGGCTCCACGTCGGGGCGTGCACCAAGCGCTCCTGCTCGTCGTGCAAGGCGTGCCCGGACAACTGATCCAGGGCGTTGTCCAGATCGCTGGCAAGCTCCCGGTTACGGTCCTGCAGATCGGCGACCCGCGCTTCCAGCTCGGCGATCCGGGCGAGTAGATCGGTCTGCTCGGTGCCGATCTCGGGCCGCTGCATCGGGTGCAGCGCGATCACCGGGGCCAGGTCGGCCTGGTCGCGCTCGACAACGACGACGCTGGCCGTCGCGGGCATCGTCGACTCGGCCGCGGCGCTCACCGCTCGACCCCTGCCCGCTCGGCCTGGCGGTCCATCGCCGCGGCGATGGCGTTGCCGTGCCCCTGGTAGTCGGCCAGCGCACTGGTCCGGGCCGCCACGCTGGCGCCGAAGGACGGAACCGGCTTGTCCGGACAGTTGCGGGAGGCGTCGCTGGACGGATACCCGTTGATGTTGTGAACGTGCTGGAACGTGGGCTGCGCGTCGCGGATCTCCTCGCCGCGCTCGTACGGCATCCGGGTCACGTAGTGGTTGGCGACCAGGCCCAGCTCGTCGTGCTCGATACCGTTGACCGCCAGGTCGCGGGCCTGATCCCAACTGCGGGCAGCGACGGGGCCGAGAGTCTCGCCCAGCTGGGCCCGCTTGGCGTCGGCGGCCTCGGCACCGTCGTACCGGTAGTCCAGGTAGGCGCCTGACAGGGTCACCCATTCCTGGAGCCACCGGTCCTCACCGTGGTTGATCCAGGTCGACGAAAGCTCGGTGAGGTCCATCTGATCGGCCGGGTCGTAGTCGTCGGGATCGCGGTGGTAGCCGACCGCGGCCCAGTGGGTGAAGTCCGCGCGCATCAGCTGTTCGGTGTCGGACTCGGACTCGGCGGTGACCTCGTCGGCCCGGTCGTTGCGGTCGGTAGTCTCGGTCATTGGTTCGTGCCTTTCGTTGCTGCTCATGGAGTGGGTGGGTTCGAAGCCGGGCCAGGCGCCGTGGCCGGTCATCTCGCGTGCTTGCATGTGCGATGACCACCGGGTGTCGTTCATGTCGGGCGGCTGCAATCCGCCCGGCATGAACACTTCGTGGGCCCTGGTCATCGCCTCGGGGGCGTGGATCCAGGCGTCGTGGATCTCGGTGAGCTCACGCCACCGGGGCCCGACCTCGGGGTCTGAGGACCACAGGGCGTCGATCGCGCGGGCTTCGGGCAGCAAGGCGGCGTCCTCGTCGTAACCGCGGTCGTAGTAGTCCTGCGCGCGGGCGAAATCGGCCCGCCACAACACCTCGGTCTCGTCGTCGATCCGGTCGGCGTAGCGGGCGATGAACGGGTCGTCGAGCTCGTTCTCGTGGTTCATCGCTCCATCCCGTCGCGCTCGGTCTGGCGTGCCAGGGCATCGGCCAGGGCATTACCCGACGAAGCCGCCACGCCGCTCGACTGCTCGGCGACACCGCTGAACACCGGCACCGACGCTTCCCGAGCCGACTCGGCCACACGCTCAGCGTCTTTCGCGGCCCCGGCCTCGGCCTGCCGCTCCGCGCGGTACCGCACCACCCCCTCGGTCAACCACCAGCCGGAGAACTTGTCCAACCCCTCCCTGAGGGTCTCGGAATCTCCCTGCCGGGCCAGCTGCTCACGGACCACCGGCGAATCCGTGTTCTCGTAGGCAGCGAGCATTTCGTCCGCGAGCATCTGCCGAACTTCCGGAGCGAGGTCGGTGATCATCACGTCACGAACGGGCCGCTCCGGTTCCGGTGCCGCAGCACGTTCCTGGGCGGGCCTCGACGGGGCCGAGGTCTCACGGACAGCCGCGGCCTGACGCTCGGGGCTGCCGAACCGCTCCTTGGCAGGAGCCCGTTCGGCGAGCTTGTGCACCGCCTCGTCACGCTCCCCGCGGAACCGATCCCGGTCAGCCAGCGCCTGATCGCGCTCGGCGATCATCGTGGCCAGCTGCCGTGTCAGATCGGCGTTGCGGTCGGTCAGCTCCCCGTTGTGCTCGATCGAGAGGCTGTGACGCTGGCGCAGGCTCGCGTGCTCGCGGGCCAGGTCCATCTGGTCGAGCTCGGCCTCACCGAGCAGCCGCTCGCGTGCACCGACACGATGATCGGCCAGATCCGCGGCCAACGTCTTGGGCAGCCCATAGTTCTCATACCGCGGGGTTCCCGGCTCCCGTGGATCGGTGACCTCGACCCGCATCCGGGCCGCACTCGATGCCGCACTGTCGACGCTGGCATGTGCGTAATCCATGGCGGCGGCCTCGCTGCCGACCGTGGCGATCTCACTGGACAGCACCTTGCCGGTCCCCGGCTCGATCCGCGCTACCGCGACCTCGTGCGGCTCGGCGACCGCGTACTCGACCTCGTGCTCACGCGACCAGCGCGCGACCGCGCTGATCGCCTCATCCCGTGGACCCATCGCACTGCGGCGCTGCACATCATCGGCGGCGAGCCCGGTGGGACGAGACTCCACTGCGACGAACACCGCCGCATCCTGCGACAGGCGCTGATCGCGACCCATCTCCCGCGCTGTCTGCTCGATCGCTTCCTCACGGACCGGGTAGTGGTTGCGGACCTGGACACCACCGGGCACGCCGTAGGTCGCGGTGTAGCTGGTGTGCTCGGCCATGTAGTCGATCTCGTGGCCGATCTCGCGACGAGACAAACCGGCCGCGTACGCCGCCTCCTGTGTGGTCTGGCGCGCCTGCTCGGCGATCTCGGGATCGAGTGTCTGGCCGGACCGGTTCACACCCAGGTGAGCGCTGCGCAGGCGCTGCACCGCGTTGCGCTGGCGGTCGTTGAGCTCGTCGTAAGCCCGGGGCGGACGCTGCTCGCGGCGGGCCTCGGCGCGCTTGGCCGCCTGCTCGCGCTGCTCGGCCACCAAGCGGGCGTTGTGCTCCCGCCGACCGGCCACCCAGGTCTCGGACTGCACCGCGACCGCCCTGGCTGTGCGCTCCTGCTCGGCGTTCATCGGCGTGAACACCGCGCCATGCGGTTGGGCGGGGTTGCGGTCGGCCTCGCTCAACGCCAGCGCGACCTGGCCGCGCCGCTCGATCGGCAGCGATTGCTGCTCGTGCAGGGTCGACTCGATCGAGTACCGGATACCGGCCAGCCGCGCGTCGTCGCGGTCGATGTCAGCGGGGGTGTAGCCGGGCTCGTTGCGTCGGGCATGCGCGGCGAGGACCTCGAAGCGGTAGTCATCGACTCGCTTGGAGTACCAAGCCGCGGCGACCTTCTGCTCGCCGACCTGGGCCTGGATCGTCTCGGCCAGCTCCTTGCGCTCCTTGCGCGAGAGCTTGGGCACCGTGTCCCCGACCTTGCGTCCACGCTGGTTGTGGATCCACATCCGGGCCGCGGCCATGATCGATCCCAGCGCCTTGCCGGTGCTGCGGGTCAGTTCGTCCTCGACCGCGGGGCCATCGGCGTGACCACCGCTGTTGTTGTCGTGAAGTGTGAACATTTTCAATCTCCTTCTTGTGGATGGGTTAGAACTCGTCGCAGTAGCAGTCGCCGTCATGGCCACCGCAGCTGGCGCAAACGGAGTTGGCGTCGCGGTAGGTCGGCTCGGCGCAGTAGCACTCATCGGGCGGACATTGGCGGCGGCACGAACCCTGGATGTTGTTGTCGGGCATCACTTCTCCTTCTTGGTTGGGTTGGTGTTTGTGCGGCGGGTCTCGTAGCGGGCGCGACGGTGCGCCAGGGCCTCGATATGCCGGCGGATCCAGCTGCCGGTGTCGACAGCCGCGTAGTAGGCCATCTGGGCGGTCTCGATCGCGCCAGGGCGCCCAGCGCAGTGCCACCACCCGAAAGCCGCGATGGCCAGCACGTAGAGGGCCAGCGGACCGGGCAGCGGCAGCACCGTCACCGCGGTTCCCGCGACTGCGGTTCCGGCGATGGCCGGTCCCCAGATCCGCGTCCAGTCACGGGCCTTCGTCACACGCGGCACGTGCGGGGCGACAGTGCGGCCGACCTGGCCGCCATCGGGGATGACCGGGACGAGCTGGGCGGCGAGCTTCTCGGCGGCGGTGCCGGTCATGTCGGCGGCGAGCTGGTCGAGCACGGACTGCTCGTGGGCCTTCGCCGCGGCGCTGCGCCCGCCCAGCTCCTCGCCGTGGTCCTCGGGATCGGGTAGTGGATTCGGGATAGCCATTGGTCGTAACTCCTTGTCCTGCTGCTGGTTTCAGGCGCTGCGGCGCTTGGACATGTCGATCACCGGCGCCAGATCACCGGAATCGGTGTCGGCACTCTCGGTGGGACCGGTGAACTTGTTGAGCCCCAGCAGCGGCCGGATCCGGGACAGTTCGGCGTCGTCGAGCGGGGACACCCGCCCGAAGCGGGCCCGCCCGCCCGCGACCTGGACCACGTCGCCCTTCTGCATTGCGCGCAACTTGTTCGGCGGGACCAGGAACTGGTCGCCGGACTGCACGTTGCCCTCGTCACCGGCGGCGTTGCCGCTGATCAACTTCCGCGACAGCTCGAACTTGGGGCGGGTGCCGTAGATCTTGGCCAGGGTCTCCGGATCGGTGGACCGGCCCAGCAGCGAACCACCCGAAGCCGCCGACACCAGCGCGGTGCGGTTGTCGTCGTCGTGGCCCAGGCCCTGCCAGGACTGCGCGATCCACCACGACCCGATCCCGGCCTTACGCAGGCGCTCGACCCACTTCACCGCGCGGGTCTTGCCGTCCGACACCGCGGAGAACTCGTCGACCACCATCAGCGACGTGCGGCCGTGCTGCTTGTCAGCAAGCTGCTCGAACATCGTTCCCAGCGCACCGAACTGGCTACGCGCCCGGTCGGGGGTCTTCACACCCTCCAACACGATGTAGATGACATCGAAGTCGGTCAGCTCCTTGTCGCCGTCGAACGCCGACCCGAGGGACCGGTACAGGTTCGCGAACTCGGCGCGCGCGGAGTTGATGACCGGCTGCTTGCCGTCGATCGTCGACGCGATCTCCATGTCGATCCCGGGCACGCCCGGCCACGGGCTCGCCCCGGCCTCGCCGCCCCAGAGCTTCGAGAGCACCTCGACGTTGAACCGCGACAGGAAATCCAGCCAGCTACGCGGCGGGTTCGACCCGATCGGGGTCGGGGTGCCGTCGATCAGCTCGACCCGCGCCGGAGCATCCACGATCAGGTGGATCAGGGTCTCGCGGATCTCGTGGAAGTAGCGCTCGGTGTCGGTGGTCGGCGTCGAGCCGCCCGAGATCATCGCCGACAGGATCGACCGCAGATCCTGCACGATCTCCTTCTGCACCTCGGCGGGCTTGGTGCCGAAGTCGGCCTGGGGCCACATGCCCAGCGACACATCGTCGGGGAAGGTGCCGAACCGCTCCGGACGCACGCCCAGGGCGGTGAACCACGTGCGCATCCGGACCGCGACCTTGCGGCTCTCGGGGCCACCGTTGCAGTCGACGATGATCACCAGCGGGCGACCGGGCCGATCAGCACGCCACCACTGCCGATGCCGGGTCCAGGTCGTCACGAACCAGGACACGAGCACGCGCAGCATCAGCGTCGTCTTGCCCGAACCGCTGGAGGCCACGGTGGTCATGTGCTCGGCCACATTGATCCAGGGCAGCAACAACCGGGTCTCGGTGCGGCCCAACAGCATCCGCCACAAGCTCTTGGGCGGTGCCTGGTCGGTCTGCGAGGACAGGCGCCCGATCACCAGCTGCGGGCTCCAGTAGCCACTGGTGAAGGGCAGACGCCGCCGCGACAGGCGCGCCGCGGCACGCTGCTCGCGCTGCGCCTGGGCCCACAGTGCCCGCTCGGTGCGTGCCGGGGACTTGAGTCCGACCGTGGCCAGCTGCACCCGCCGGTTGGTGTGCGCGATCGTCGCGGTCATCCACGCGACCGGCACCAGGATCACGGCCATGCCCAAGAGGCCGGCCGCGTACTGGCCGTCCATGAACTGACGGCTGGCTTCGGTCGCCATCGTGCCCGGCGCCAGCACATCCCACGCCCACAACGCGGCCGCACCCGGCATCGCCAACAGCGACCCGATCATCCAGTTACGCAGCTTGGTCGGCTGCCACGCCAGCGCGGTCGCCGGGACCAGGATCATCGCCACCATCACCAGCACCGCCACCACACACGCCGCCATCAGCAACGCGCCATCGGCGACACCGTCGAGGGAGATCTCACTCAGGTTCGGGATCCAGCCGATCGGGTCGGTGTCCAGGCCGACCGGCGGCATCGTCGGCTCGACGTGGATCTCCGGCGAGTTCGCCGGGGTCGGCTGGGCGGACAGGACCGGCGTCGGCGCGTACGGCGCGCAATCAGCCGGGGTGATCATCGGGGTGCAGCTCATTGCGACACCGCCTTTCCATTCTCGGTTCGGTCTGTGACCTGGGTGTTTTCGTGATCAGCGGCGCCGCCCGCGATCACCCGGAGCCCGGGTCGCAGGTCGGGAGAGGACGAATCGGCCTTCTGCTTGGCCAGAAACCCGTCCAGATCCACCAGCCGCAGCCGCGGCCCGCTGTCGGTGTCCATGCCGTTCGCGGCGGTCCGGATCACCGTCTTGACCGCCTCACCGCGGCAGTAGTAGGTCAGGCCCACGCACTCGGCCGACTGAGCGGCCCGCACCGCCTGGAACACCGCGCTACGCGCCGCGGCAATGCTTTTCGGGGTCAGCTCGACCTCGACCGCCCACAGATCCCCAGCGGAGTTGTAGAAGCGGCCGTCGTGAATGTGCGGGCGAGGCTGCCCCGCCTTCACCATCCCGACATCGGCGCGCAGCGTGCGCTCCGAGATCCACCGGTCCAGGTCCATCCCGGTCAGCGCCAGCCGCAGCTGGAACACGGCCTTGGTGTGCGCGGCCATCTTCGGCGTGGGCACCCAGTAGCGCACCGGCCGATCCAGCAGCGCCTCGGCCGTCGACTTCGTCGGGAAGATCCACGCCGGACCGAGCACCGGCCGCGGTCGCCGGTCGCTGATCATCCCGGCCGCCGACCACTTCGCCACGATGCGATAGGTCCGGGAACTGCTCACGCCCAGCATCTCGCCAACCACATCCATTGGGGCGCCGTACATCTCGGCCAGGATCGTGAGACCGGCCATATCGCGCGGTGAGAGCCGAAAGCTCATCTCTCCATCCCTTCTCGATCGGTAGTTCGTGCCAGCGCCGCGGCCACGGCATTGCCCGAGGGCGAGTAGCTCGCGAGCGCACTGGTCGGCGCTGTCCATGCCGGTCCGGGATCTCCGGTGCTCGGCTCGTCGAACTCGGCGCGGTCCACGCCTCGGCGTTCTGCCGCCCGGAGCTGGTGCTCGCGGGTGGCCTTCGCCAGCGCCTGGAGCTGTGCCTCGCTCGGCTGGCGCTTCGGCGCGGCCTTCTCGACGTCGAAAAGGTGCGCCACCAGCGGTTCCTTGCGACTGCCACGCGAGCGGACGATCCGGCCAGCAATGTCCTGGCCGTTCGGGCGCAAACCCTCAGCAGCCAACTGGCGCCGGGTCCGCAAATGCGCTGGCGCGGTCCGCCACTCGTAGGTCGGAATCGGCTCACTCATCGCGGCACCTGCTCGACCGGTCGACGTTCTACGTGCACGCAATCGGTGCGCTCGACCTCGTGCGCCCGGCAGATGTTCGGCGACTCGACATAGGACTGCTGGTCAACCCACGCGACCGAGCAGCCGACCATCCCTACGACCACCAACGCCGCCAGCGCGAGCAACCGCAAACCCGCGGGCAGATGGTTCAGCGGGGCGTATACCGCGCCGACACCGGCGAACTCCGGACCGCCCATCGACTGCAGAGCACTGCGACCGACCTGGTCACGATCGTCGATCCGGCTGCGGTACCGCGGGGCGCCATTCCCCTGCCCGTTCATCGCTCGACGCCGTCCCGGTCGGCGTTGCGTGTGATCGCATCCGCAATCGCGTTACCGGACACGCGTTCGGTCTGCGCGCGGTCCGGACGCGGGTACACGCGAATCTTCGATGCGCTGTCGCGGGTGTGCCCAAGCCAGTCAGCGAAGCTCTCTGCCGGACCGACTGCGTAGCCGAGGCCCCGCGCGGTCGACTCGACGTTCACGCTGCCGAACGTGCGCGGAATCCAGTCACGTTCCGGGTCGATTTCGTCGAATCGGTCCGCGTACGGCTCCAACGCTGCGTAGCGGGCCTGCAACGCGACCGTGCGCCTCTGCAAGATCGCCTGCGCCGCGATGATCGAATCCAGCTCGTCCAGCAGATCTTCCGGGTCGTAGAACGGCTCCTGGCCGTGCTCGGTGCTCATCGCCGGACCCCCGACCGCTTGGACGACCGCCACAGCCACACGGCGCCGACGAGCATGAGGATGAATCCGAGGGCATCCGGCGCGATCAGCGCCAGAGATCCAATCGACAGCAGCGCGACCGCGGTCGCGAATGTCCGGGCCCGCATTACGCCGCCCTCCGAGCCGAACGGCCCAGCAGCGCAGCGAGCTTGGCTCGTGCCTGCGGAGACATCGGGGGCGCCTGGGCAACGATCTCGTCCAGGTAGTCGCACACGTCCGGCGCCAACGTCACAGTGCGCGGGGTACGGCGACCGTCATCCGCGTTGACACTTGCGGCGCACGCGGCTGCCTGCGATCGCGCGGCGAATGCTGGACCACCGGCCTTGCGCTGATGACGAACCGGCGCGCTCATTTGGCACCGTCCTCGGCCAGCGGGCGAGTGAGCGCCAGCACCTGGTTGCGGTCGACCTTGATCAGCCGCGGGCCGACCTGGAACGCCTGGAGCAGACCCGACTTGGTCCACCGACGAACGGTGGTCGGGTGCACGCCGCCTGCGAGCAGGCCAGCATCTCGCAGCCCGATCAGATCGGGAGTCGTCCTCGAACTGTCCCCTGTGTGCATCTCTGCAACTCCTTCTGCTTGTGCGGTCTGTGTATACACACGAGCGTATACGCAGATGCGTATACGCTCAAGCGCTGCGTATACGCAACCTGCTCGAAGCAGCAAAAAACCCTGATCAGCGGACCGATCAGGGCTCTTGACAAGGGCGCCGGGAAACCCGGCCTTGGATCACTCTCGGCTCAGCGCCATCCGGAACGAGTAGGCGCGATAGCGACCGGGAATGTAGGACACATCGGAGATCATGAGCAGCCGATCACCCGCGGTGAGGTACCGCTGCTTGACCGTCATGATCGGTTCGCCAACCGGCACGCCGAGCCAATCCGCGTGGGTACCGGCGGGCGCCCGCTCCGATAGCTCCTCCTCGAGGAAATCGGCTTCCGGCGGAGACTGCCCCGGCAGATGGAAGGTGTCGGAGATCGAAATCGGTCGCCCGCCCTCCGTCGCGCGAGTGATCACGTGAACCAGCGTCGCGCCGACCTCGAGACCGAATGTCTCGGCGAGCTCCTGGTCGGCCGCGATCTCGCGAATCTCGCGATCGACCACCACCTCGTCGCCGCCGGCGGATTCGGTGTTGTAGGTCGTCTCCGGGCTCTCCATCTGACGCTCGGGCGAGATCCTGGTGTCGTCGGACTGCGCAAGGACCAGCGTCCCGCGGCGTTCGACCGTCTTCACCAGCCCCCACCGCCGAAGCTGACCGATCGCCTTCCGAGCAACGATCTCCGACACCCCGTTCTCGCGCGCGATCTCCGCCAGGCTGGGTAGCCACACGTTCGGGGGTATCACCCCCTTCCGGATGTCCGCGGCGTACTTGTTCGCGATCACCACATACTTCGGCTCCGACATCGGCACCCCTCTCGGTCCACGTCCACAGGCAAACCGCCTGCGTATACGCAGAGAATGTACCTCCGATAAGACGACACACCGATACCCCCGGTGCGCGGGCCGCGTCATACGCCGTCAGCGCAACTGCCAATATTGGGCGGCGTCGTCCAGGTTCCACCAGGACACAAACGAGTCGTCTGTCGACTCGAGACTCCACCCGGCGGCCAGCTCGTCGAAGAACTCGTCGCTCCCGGTCTTGCCGCCTTTCGGCTCACCGATGACGATCAGCCGCTCACCACCGGCCTCGGCGTAGTCCCACAACGTCCGCGCCGACATCGAGTCTCCCCAACCGGGCGGCCAGCACAGGAACAGCACCCGCTCACCGAGGCGCTGCGACTCCCACGCCTGCTCGAGCTCCGCCAGCCCCGCAACCCGGTGCCACGCCGCCCGCCTCCCCGGCGCGTTCGGGAACGACGGATTCGCCGCATCCGCCGGCGGCTCGGAGTCGAATGCGAGGACGTCCACGCCGCGGGCCGCCAGCATCGCCGCCCAGTACCCGCGCCCAGCGCCGACTTCACACACCCCATGGTCACCGGCGATGCGGGCGACCCAGTCGAGCGTCCCGGGCGACGGCACCGCGTACGCGTACGTCTCCTGCAGGACGGTCTGCGCGTAGCCGAGTCGAGCACTTCCGGTCACACCGTCGCCGGGAATCCGGCGCTGCCCATCCGCACCAGCGCCGACGAGCGGTTCCACGACGTCCCAGTATGGATTCGCGCTCTCACCTCCGGCCAGAAAGTTCAGCATCCGCAGGTCGAGCAGCCGCTCCTGCTCGGGATCGGCGCCACCCGCCAGGCTGGCCGCGGTATCCAGATACTCAGCGACCTTCGGATACTCGGCCTGCAACCTCCCCTCATCCGCGAGAAGCGTGGCCAGTTGGTCGCGACGATCCGGGGACAGCGTGAAGGCAGTCATCCAACTATTATGCCCACACGATCATATTCTTGTGCCCAAGTTGAGGGCAACCAGGCTACACCCGCGAACAAAGGATGAGCATAGTTGAGTTCAATTACCTTCCGATAGTCGAAAACCCCTGAAGCCAGCAAAAAGATTAGCCCATCCCGTATGAAATCAACATATCCTCAAGCGAACTCAAGCCCTTCAAATCGTCAAATCGTTTCGCGTTCGTGAAGGCAAGGGCCGCGCCGATATGAGTCGTATCGGCATACTGACCGAAGGAACCCCACCATGCCATTACACGAGCAACATTTGGATAATTTTCTCGGATATAATTCTTCAGATTTTCAACACAGGAATCGTCAACTTTATCCAAGAACTCGAAGAATTCACCGACCGCAGGCCAGTCCACCCCGTCAAGTGACTTGCCGACACCTTCAAAATATCCACGAATAGCTTCAACGGCGTCCGATTTAGAGTTAAAAACAAATACGAATCGCTCTTCGTTATAGGGGTGGGATATAAATATACTTGGATCCACACCCATGCCGATCAGAGATTTGAGTCGATCCGAATGCTCGACAACTTCGTCGCTTGTCAATCCAACGCAGGCCCAAGCAGGACGATCCTTGAGAAATAAGTCGATGTAGCTCTTGAACCGCAGAGTTCGGTCTACACGTACGAGGTTTAATGCCGACAGGTGGTCGATCCACCAGGTGCCGACCGGTAAGCTGCCTGACAGAATGCTTGCATAAGAAGCCTCAAGCGTTTCCAGCGCAACTTCCGGGGTAGACGCGTTTGCCGTCGTTGTTCCGACAAACCAAAGAGCAGTTAGCCCAGCTAGGGCTTCATCATCTACCAGATCGACAACCTCGATGGCGCGAACTACAGCAGCTTTGGCGACATTTGCATTGCTAACAGCACGCTCGACAAGGAGGTTGGCAAGCACGTCATAGTCAGTTTCACGATCGGACTGCGCCGCGCTTATCTGCGCCTTTTGAAATGCCGAGAGAAAGGACGGCTCGCCAAATATGTCCAATAGCTCCAGCGCGGTCAGTTTCGCTATTATTTTACGGTCAGCATGTTGAATCCGACTACTCGCCTTCACCTCAGCTTCGGCCGTGAACTTCTCCCGGATAGCGATTTCCGCCTGAATGCGAGCGATTTCCGTTGCGCGAGACTCCGTTATTCCGACAGTCTGATTCTCAATGTATACCTGGTTTGAATTGTCACCCGCCTTTTGACTACCCTTGCTAAGCATCGCGAGAACTAATATTTCCACCGCCAGTCATGTTCTGGTTCGCATTATCCCGGGCCTTTTGGCTTTGCCGGACGGTTCGGATGCCTATCCGATAACCGGTCACGCCAGCAGTGCCGCCTCCGACAAGGAGCCCAACAAGGAAAGTTCCAATACCATCGAAAAACCAATCCACCCCATGCCTCCGAATCATTCAAGTGACGTCGCCCACAAAGCCTACCCTGGACGGCCCCGCTTTCGACGACAAACACCTCTCAATCCGCGCACATCCGATCAACGAGCAACTTCCGGCCCTGACCACTCAACTAACGGAGTTGCGAAGCTTAAGAGCCCACCGCAAGTCGCTCCTCTCGAATCGCTCGGCGCAGCGGACAGCACTGGCTTGGAGCGACTTCGCGGCCCCATCGCTACTTTGGGATACGCGCCCTATACCGTAATCCGCTGCGGAACTCGACCTGATCACCATCCTCGATCACTCCACTCCGCGAGATGTGGACGCTCTGCGCCTAGAGTTGTGTCGTCGCCGTGGCCGGGGTAGACCAACGTGTCATCCGGGTAGCGGTCAAAGATCTTGCTGGTCACGTCGCCGAACAGGGTTCCGAAGTCGCTCGGATTTGTTGTCCGCCCAAGACCCCCCGGAAATAGCGAGTCACCGGTGAAGAGGTGGGTGTGGCCGGTGGTGTCGGTGAGGGCCAGCGCGAGGGAGCCGGGGGTGTGGCCGCGCAGGTGGATGACTTCGAGGGTGAGGTCGCCGACGTCGATCGTGTCGCCGTCGGTGAGGAGGCGGTCGGGGGTGACCGGGAGGGGGTCCGCGTCCAGGGGGTGGGCCGCGGTGGGGACGCCGAGTGACTTCGTGACCTCGGTCAGGGCCTGCCAGTGGTCGGGGTGCTGGTGAGTGGTGACGATCAGTTCGACCTGGCCGGGGGTTTCCTGGGTGGTCAGTTCGAGGATGCGGGCGGCGTCGTTGGCGGCGTCGATCAGGACCGTGGCGCCGGTGGCGGTGCTCTGCACCAGGTAGGTGTTGTTGTCCATCGGGCCGACCGACATCTTGGTGATGCGGGCGCCGGGGACGTCGCGCTGCTGCGCGCCCGTGCCGGGGGTGAGGTGACCGGTGTAGCGGCGATCGACTGAGACCATGCGCCGATCGTAGGAGCAGGCGCCGACACTCGCGGACTCGCCGTACGGCCCGTGCGCCCATTAGATTCGACCCATGCCGCAGTCGAGGAAGAGTCCGGCCCGACGATCAGTTCCGGTGCGCGCACTGGCTGGTCTGATCGGCATCGTTTTCGCCGCACTGAGTCTGCTGTGCGCGCCGGGCGCCGCGGCCGAACCGCCCGCGCGGATGGGTCCGCAGGTGGTCGACTCCGCGGACGTGCTCAGCGGCGCCGACGAGGCCAGGGTGACCGAGGCTGTCGATGCGCTCTACCGCGACCACCAGGTGAAACTGTGGGTCAACTACGTGCGTGACTTCGACGGGATGGCGCCGCGCGACTGGGCCGCCCGCACCGCCGACCTCTCCGGCTTCAGCGACCGCGATCTGCTGCTCGTGGTGGCGGTGGAGGATCGCGGCTACTGGCTGCACGGCGAGCTGCCGACGGAGGTCAGCGAGGCAGAGCTGGATTCGCTGCTGGCCCGCGAGGTGGAACCCGCACTGCGGGACGAGCAGTGGGCGCAGGCCGGGGTCGAGACCGCCGAGGGCCTCGGCGCGGCGATCCGCGGTGGCGGGGTGTCGCTCGGGGTGTTGGCGCTGCTCGCGCTGGCGGTCGTCGTGGTGGCGGGCGGGCTGATCCTGTTCTCCCGCCGTCGCCGCCGTGGTCGGGAGCGCGCCGAGCTGATCAGCGCGCGCGAGATCGATCCGACCGATTCGGCGGCGCTGGCCGCGCTCTCGCTGCCGACCCTGCACGAGCTCTCGCGCGAGCGCCTCGTCGAGATCGATGACGCCGTGCGCACCAGCACCGAGGAATTGGCCTTGGCCACCGGCGAATTCGGGGAGACCGCGGTGACCCCGTTCCGCACCGCCCTCGACGCCGCCCGTGCGGCCACCGCCAAGGCGTTCACGATTCGTCAGCAACTCGACGACGACATCCCCGAAACCCCCGACCAGCAGCGGGCCATGCTGCTCGATCTGATCACCACCGCGGGCAAGGCCGATCGCGAACTCGATTCGCAGGTGGCCGATTTCGACGCCATGCGCGATCTGCTCATCGACGCGCCCGCCCGGCTGAACGGGCTCACCCAGGCCGTCGTCGAGCTGACCGCGCGCACGCCGGCCTCCGAGGCCGAACTGGCGCGGCTGAGTTCGGCCTATCCGACGTCGGTCATCGCCCCGGTGCGCGACAACGTGCAGATGGCGCGCGAACGAATCAGCTTCGCCGAGAGCAATATCGACACCGCGCGGGCCGCGCTCACCCAGCCGGTCGGGCGGCAAGGCGGTGCGGTGGCGGCCATCCGCGCGGCCGAGGGCGCGATCGGTCAGGCCCGCGCCCTGCTCGACGCGGTCGACCAGGCCGCGACCAATATTCAGCAGGCCCGAGACGGACTGCCCGCCGCCATCGAGGAACTGCGCTCCGACCTCGGCGTCGCCGCCGGCCTCACCGAATTCGGCGGGCCCGAGCTCAGCGCGGCCGTCACCACGGCCACCGACGCCGTGAACTCGGCGTCCGCCGCGGCCGAGACCGATCCGCTGGGCGCCTTCCATGAGGCGGTCAACGCCGATGCCGATCTCGATCGGGCGATCGCGGCGGCCTCGGATCGCAAACTCGCGGTCGAGGATCTGCGGCGCCGACTCGATCGCACGCTCACCGACGCGGCCGGGCGGATCGACGCGGCGTCGTCGTTCATCAGCACCCGCCGCGGTGGGGTCGACGCCGAGGCGCGTACCCGGCTCTCGGAAGCACAGCGCCATCTCGACGAGGCGCGCGGACTCGGCGGCGCCGATCCGCAGCGTGCGCTCAGCGGCGCGCAGACCGCCGCTGATCTCGGCGGGCGGGCGATGCAGCAGGCGCAGGCGAGTGTGCGGGCGTGGGAGAGCCAGCAGCGGCGGCCGGTCGCGGGCAATGCCCAGACCGGCGCGGTGCTCGGCGGTATTCTGCTCGACAGTTTCCTGCGCGGTTCGATGAGCGGTGGATCTCGGCGCAGCAGTGGTGGGGGTGGTTACCGGGCGGGCTCCTTCGGCGGGTCATCGGGATCGCGGCGGGTCAGCCGGGGTGGTCGCTTCTGAGCGCTTGACCCTCACACCGTGTGAGGCCGTACACCGGAGGGCGTCATGTTCAGTATCGGAGATTTCGCCAGACACGGTCAGGTGTCGGTACGCATGCTGCGTCACTACGACGCGGTGGGGCTGCTGCACCCGGCCCGGGTCGACCCGGCCACCGGCTACCGGTTCTACACCGCGGCACAGCTGGCCCGGCTCAACCGGATCGTCGCGCTCAAAGAGCTCGGGTTCACCTTGGAACAGGTGGGCCGGATGCTCGAACCAGGGCCCGATGTGGTCGCCCTGCGCGGCATGCTCGCGTTGCGCCGGGCCGAGCTGGAACAGCGCATCGCGGACGACCGTGCGCGGTTGACCGAGGTCGAGGCGAGACTCCGCATCATAGAAAAGGAGGGCGTCATGCCCGATCAGGATGTCGTGATCAAGTCGCTGCCCGCGGTCAGAGTGGCCGAATCGACCGGGGTGGCAGCGGGGTTCGAACCCTCGGCGATCAGCCCGGTGATCCGGCCGCTGTTCGAAGGGCTGTTCTCACGACTCGAGCAAGCCGGAATCGCGATCGTCGGGCCCGGAACCGCCTACTACGAGCCACGCGAGGACGGATCGGTGGAGGTCCACGCGTGCGTCCCGGTGAAGGCGGAACCTGATGCGGCGCCGGAGTTCTCGATCGTCGACCTGCCCGCGCTGGAGAAAGTGGCGACCACCGTCCATCACGGCAGCGTCGCCGAGATCGGTGCGGCGTGGCAGGCGCTGGGCCGCTGGGTGGAGGACAACGGATATCGCACCGGCGCCCCGGTCCGCGAGGTCACCCTGGAGTGGACGCCCGACCCCGACGGATGGGTCACCGAGCTTCAGGAGCCCCTCGCCCCGAGGTGACCGGCACCGGGCGGACAAGTCGGGCGCACGACCTGGACTCTGCGGTCGTGCGCCCGCACGGTGATGGAGTTCGTCCGTGAGCGCCGACGCTCGCCGCGATCGATGCTCACGGACCCCGTGCTGAGGCGGCGTGGAGCTCACCGCGGCGCACCCACGGGGCCACCCCGAGTGGTGCCGTAGCGCGACGGGAATCCGGCCGTTGGCACCGAACGCCACCATCGGGCGACGCCGACATCCGTCAAGCGGTCGCGACCTCGTGATCTGTGCGCTGCCAGTCGAGTTCGGCAGCGATCGCGGACAGCAGGTCGGTGGTTCGACTGCCGCCCCCCAGCCGGGCCAGCGTGAGTGTCCCCCAGTAGGTGTAGACGAGGATGGTGACCGCAGCGGAGGCGCCTGCCGACGGGCGGGGATGGGCGGCGAGGTAGACGATCTCGTAGTCGTCGAGAAGCACGCCGGTCGGGGCGCGGAAGGCAGGGACGGTGCCGGTGTTGGTGAGGGCGATGTGACCCGCGGTGGAGTGGATTCGGTTGGGGCCGAAGATGTCCGGGAAATGCAGGGCGGACTGTTCGATGACGCCGGTGGTGAGGTCGTCGTGCAGGCTGGTGCCGATCTTGCGGGCCAGGCCGACGAGGTTTTCGGTGTCGGCGCGGTCCGCGGTGAAGGCGGCGAGACCGATGAGGTTGGTGCCTGCTTCCGCCGCGACCGGCGGGTCCAGACGCCTGCGCAGGTCGACCGGGTAGACACAGCCGACCCGGTCGGCGCCGGTCAGCGTGACGAGGGCTCGCAGCACCGCGGCGGTGACCAGCCCGTTGACGCTCACCGCGTGCGTGCGCGCCTGCTCGACCACACGCGCGGTCTCGGTCGGGTCGAGCCGGATCCGGTCGGGTCGAGCCAGCGCGGGTGGAGCCGGTTCGCCCGGTTCGGCGACCGGTGTCTCGTCGGCGACGACCAGCGGACGGGTCACCGACTCCAGTCCCGAACGCGGCCCGCGGACGACCCCGCGCCGGGCCAGCAACGCTTCCAACGACTCCGGGTACGCCCGCGCACCCGCCGCGATGGTCCCGGTCTCCACGTGGTCGGTGTAGTAGCCCCACAGCCGGGCGAGCAGTTCCACGCAGTGCGCGGCGTCGGCGATGCTGTGGTGCACGAACAACGTGACCCGCGCCCGATCCTCTTCGGCGAGAACCACGTCCAGGTAGCCGAGCTGCGCGTTGGGCGCCATGGATTCGGCCGGGATCCTGACCTCGTCGGGGTCGTCGAAACTCACCCACGCGCCCACGGGCTCGATGTGACCGGGGCGCAACAGGATTCCGTTACCCTCGGCGTCCTCGACGATCCGGCACACCAGAATCGGAAAGGCTCGCTGCAACGCCGCGAACGCCGCCCCGAGCGCTGCCGCGTCGAGTTCACCGCGCACCGTCACCGAGCGTCCGGTGAAGGTTGCGTGCCGCACGAATCGCTGCTCCGACGGAGCCAGCACCCGCACGACGTCTTCCGGTTCCCACAGCACAACGGAAAGAGTGAGGCACACACCTCCCCGACGCAAACCGTCAGGTACGCCCTGTGATCACCTGTACCCCGGACCCCGTCGATCAAGATCAACAGGCTTTGGTGGCGTTCGCTACTCGGCCGATACTCACACCAGAGCCTGGTGATCAACCGTCCAACGCGAGAAGCCCGCACCTGGTGGGGTGCGGGCTTCTCGGGTGTGGTTCCTACGCTCCGAGGAGGCGGGTGGCGAGGTAGGACTCGACCTGGTCGAGGGCGATGCGTTCCTGAGCCATCGAGTCGCGTTCGCGGACCGTCACGGCCTGGTCGTCGATGGTGTCGAAGTCGACGGTGATGCAGAACGGGGTGCCGATCTCGTCCTGGCGACGGTAGCGGCGGCCGATGGCGCCCGCGTCGTCGAAGTCGATGTTCCAGTTGCGGCGAAGCTGGGCGGCGAGGTCCTTGGCCTTGGGGGTCAGGTCGGCATTGCGCGACAGTGGCAGGACCGCGGCCTTGACCGGCGCGAGGCGACGATCGAGGCGAAGGACCGTACGCACGTCGACGCCGCCCTTGGCGTTGGGGGCCTCGTCCTCGGCGTAGGCGTCGACCAGGAACGCCATCAGCGAACGGGTCAGGCCGGCCGCGGGCTCGATGACGTAGGGGACGTAGCGCTCACCCGAGGCCTGATCGAAGAAGCTCAGGTCGGTGCCGGAATGCTTCGAGTGCGTCTTCAGGTCGTAGTCGGTGCGATTGGCGATGCCTTCGAGCTCGCCCCATTCGCTGCCCTGGAACCGGAAGCGGTACTCGATGTCGGTGGTGCCCGCCGAGTAGTGCGACAGCTTTTCCTGCGGGTGCTCGAACAGGCGCAGGTTCTCGGGATCGATGCCGAGGTCGGTGTACCAGGCCAGGCGGGTGTCGATCCAGTACTTGTGCCACTCGGCGTCCTCGCCGGGCTTGACGAAGAACTCCATCTCCATCTGCTCGAACTCCCGCGTGCGGAAGATGAAGTTGCCCGGCGTGATCTCGTTGCGGAAGCTCTTGCCGATCTGGGCGATACCGAACGGCGGCTTCTTGCGCGCGGTGGTCTCGACGTTCTTGTAGTTGACGAAGATGCCCTGTGCGGTCTCGGGGCGCAGGTAGTGCAGGCCCTCTTCGTCGTCGACCGGGCCGAGGAAGGTCTTGAGCAGGCCGGAGAAGTTCTTCGGCTCGGTCCACTTGCCGGGCTGGCCGGTCTCGGGATCGTTGATGTCGGCCAGGCCGTTGGCGGGCGGGCGGCCGTGCTTCTCCTCGTAGGCCTCCAGGAGATGATCGGCGCGGTAGCGCTTGTGGGTGTGCAGCGATTCGACCAGCGGATCGGAGAAGGTCTCGACGTGGCCGGAGGCCTCCCAGACCTGACGCGGCAGGATCACCGAGGAGTCCAGGCCGACGACATCCTCACGGCTGGTGACCATGGTGCGCCACCACTGCCGCTTGATGTTCTCCTTCAGCTCGACGCCCAGCGGACCGTAGTCCCACGCCGACTTGGTGCCTCCGTAGATCTCACCGCACGGGTAGACCAGACCCCGGCGCTTGGCGAGGTTGGCAACGGTGTCCACCTTCGACTTGGGTGCCACGCGAGATTTCTCCATCCACTGCGAGTCGGAATTGCCGGTATCCCGCCCGGTGCTCCGGATCGACATACCGTACGTATCGGGTCCAGCGTATCGGGAGGTGTCCAGCGAGATTGCAGCAGCCGACCGTCTCCCGCCCGGCGCGTCATTTGACATGCGCACCCTTGCATATCAAAATGGAATCTGTTTCCATTAAGGAGTTGGCTCATGACCACCGAGGCCGCGCCCGCGCACTCACACAATCCGTACCACTCCCCCGCCCCCGCCGCCGTGCCCGCACGCCAGGTGCTCGAGGACGCGGGTGAGCTGTTGCGGGCCCTGGCCGCGCCGGTGCGGATCGCGATCGTGCTGCAATTGCGCGAGTCGCCGCGCTGCGTGCACGAGCTGGTCGACGCGCTCGGGGTCACCCAGCCGCTGGTGAGCCAGCACCTGCGCATTCTCAAATCGGCGGGGGTCGTCCATGGCGAACGTTCGGGCCGCGAGGTCCTCTACGAACTCGTCGACGACCATCTGGCGCACATCGTCGTCGATGCCGTCGCCCACGCCGAAGAAGGGTAAACCGTTGACTGACAATTTCTCCGGCAAGCAGGTCGGCGTGCGGAGCACCCGCCAGCGCAGTGCGATCTCGGCCCTGCTCGGCGATATCGACGAGTTCCGCTCGGCTCAGGAACTACACGACGAACTGCGCAAACGCGGCGAGGGCATCGGCCTGACCACCGTGTATCGCACGCTGCAGTCGCTGGTCGACGCGGGCATGGTCGACGTCTTGCGCACCGACTCCGGCGAATCGGTCTACCGGCAGTGTTCGAGCGGCCACCACCACCACCTGGTCTGCCGGCACTGTGGTCGCACCGTCGAGGTCGAAGGCCCCACAGTCGAGGCGTGGGCCGAGTCCATCGCGGGCGAATACGGCTTCACCGAGGTGAGTCACACCCTCGAGATCTTCGGCACCTGCCGTGACTGCGCGCACGCCCGCACCGAGTCGTCGGAGGACGTGCCCGCCCCGGTTCGATAGCGACTCACATCACAGAGCGGAAATCTCGCTTCGCCTGCCCCGTCCAACCTTCACGAAGAGGACCTCGGCAGCGAAGAAGGGGAATTCGTGAGTGCGACGCTGGGTGTCGAGCCCGAGCAGTTGACGGTCATGGCCAGGATGTGGCGCCAGGCGGGGGACGAGGTCGGCGGGCTGGCCTGGTCGACGATGTCCGAGGCGACCGGCGACGGCAGCGAGGTACTCGCCGCCGTGCGCGCACTCACCGATCCGGCCCAGCGCGGCCTCGCCCGTCTTCTCGGGATCGGAATGGGTCACCCCGCCGTCGAGTGCTACCGCACCGAGCGCGCGGTTCTTCTGGTCCAGTACACAGGAGGTTTTCCAGCTCAACCTGCACGGCGGGTTGGATGAGATCGAACGCCTCGACACTCTCTTCGGCGCTCGGCTCGGTGAGTCACTGTCAGCCAGCAGCTCGAGGCCATGCTGGCCCCGATCCCGAACCCCGCCGGGGTGGGCGAACTCGGCACCGCACCGGCCGCGACCGGCGCGCGCAACGCCGTACCAGGACATGGTCGAGCGCAAGTTCGTCATGTTCGGCACCGAGGGCAACGGCGGATGGTCGAGCTGCTCGGTGCGATGAATTCGGGCGCAGCGGGAGTCGGGGTGTACGTGCCGGGAACGGGCACCGGGGTGTTCGACACCGGCTGGAACAATCCGAATCCCGCCGTCCAGCGCTACTCGATGACCGCGCCTGGCGACCCGATCGGCGTCGTCCAGTCGTATCCGGAAGCCGGACTGTCGATTCCGGGCGGGGTCCGGATCCCCGGCAATCCGCACGCCTCGGCCGAACTCGGCGGCGACCCGGACGAGGTACCCGGCGTGACCCGCCTCGACACCGGCTTCTACGGCACCGCGACCAGTGGACATCGGCCGGGCGAGGTGGTGTTCGGACCGGACGGGCACGGGAAGTACTGGGACGACCCGAAATCGACCGCCTTCGCCAATATCGTCGGGGTGATCGCGGGCGGTGAGGTCACCGGATATGTCGAGCGAGGCATCGAGAGCCGCTGGATCGATGTCGGGCTCGGCGACAACGGCAACGGCGCCAAGGAGGCGTTCGACGCGGGCAAGGCCGCCTCGGCGGGGGCGCTGTTCGACGTCGATCCCTATGCCGATCCGCGCATCACCGACAAACCCGGGCTCACCGTCACCGAGGCGAGCCGGCTGGTGGCGGGAAATTTCGAACTCGTCTGGCCGGAGCCGGTTTCCGTGCCCGTCGATGCGGTCGATCTGACCCACGGCCGCCGCACCGATCCGAACTCGCTGCGCGCGGTCGGGCCGCCGTGGACGCCGATCTACGAACGGACACAGATCAATCCGTCGCCGGAGTTCATCGACCGCGTGCTGGCGAACCTCGCGGCGATGACCACCCGCGGCTTCGTGCGCGACCCCGATCCGATCCCCGGCGACCAGCCGGAGAACCGGTCCTACACCGATCCGCGCGGCTTCACCGTGAGCGCCGCCCTCTTCTACGGGGCCGACCCGGCGCAGCGCCGGTTCGCGATTGGCTCGACGTCACCGTGCGCGGCGGAATGACACGTCACGCCGCGGCCCGCGCCAGGGGGTGAACGTTAGGAAGGTCACTGTTACGACCGGCGCGCACCGGGTAGGTTCGGACGCGGCCCCCGCGGGGATCGGGCCCCAACAATAGTCGAACACTGACCCGACCAGGGAGTTTCCTGTGGCTCTTCACCGCCGAACCCTCCGCTCACGCGGTCTCGCCGTGCTGGCGACCGCGACCGTCGCGGCCGCGCTGCCCGCCGCGCTGGCCGGCTCCGCGCAGGCGCGGATGATCGGCGGCTTCGACGTCGGCGGCGCCATCGAGGTCGAATACGACCAGGCGGGCGGCCCCGCGCTCGGAGAGCCCACCTCCCCCGAGGCCGACGCGGCCGCCGGTGGCAAGTACCAGACCTTCGCCAACAACGCCGCCATCTACTGGCATCCCGACACCAACGCCAACACCGTCGCCGGGCAGATCCGCGACAAGTTCGCCGGTCTGGGCAACGAGTCGGGCAAGCTGGGCTATCCGACCACCCGCGAGCAGTCGACTCCGGCGGGCACCGGACGGTTCAATCATTTCCAGCATGGCTCGATCTACTGGTCCGTCGGCACCGGCGCGCACCAGATCAGCGGTCCAATCCGGGACAAGTGGGGCGAACTCGGCTGGGAGTCGAGCCCGCTGGGCTTCCCGCTCACCGACGTGTCCGCGGCAGGCAAGGGCGACGGGCAGTACAGCATGTTCCCGACCGGCGCCATCTACTGGTCGCCGAAGACCGGCGCGCACGCGGTGTGGGGCAGCATCCAGGCCGACTGGATCCGCGCGGGCGGCGAGACCGGCCGCTACGGCTACCCGACCAGCGACGAGTACGACTACCAGGGCGGCAAGGCCCAGGATTTCCAGGGCGGCAAGATCACCTGGAAACCGGCGAGCTGACTCTCCGGGGCGGGTCAGGACGCGAGCAAGCCCTGCCTGGCCCTGCTCGCGCCGGACAGCGCCAGCAGCAGCATCGTAGTGAGGGCCTGATCGTCGAGGCCTTCGGCGGGGAAGGTGTAGCGCAGGATGACGTCGCCCAGTTTGCCGCGCGCGATCAGGGTGACCGAGCCGAACTGGATCTCGTTGTTACGCTCGGCGACTCGCTTGTGCAGTTGCGGTTTCAACGGTCGATCCCAGGCCAGCACGCTGGTCAAGGACAGCACGGTGAGGCCGGGTGCGAGGGTGACGGCGCGGATCGAGCACAAGGCGCCGTCGTATTCGAAACCGAGCGAGCCGTCGGCGTCGACCCGGATGTCGATGTCCTGCATCTGCAGGCAGGCACCGGAGCGCGCCTGCAGGTCGAGTTCCGGGGTGACCACTGAGTCCATGTCGGCTCCGTCGCTCATTTGGCGCCACCGAAGCGGCGATCGCGCTTGGCGTATTCCAGGCACGCGTCCCACAGATTACGCCGATCGAAATCGGGGAAAAGCGTGTCCTGATAGACGAATTCGGCGTAGGCCGACTGCCAGATGAGGAAGTTCGAGCTGCGAAACTCGCCCGACGGCCGCAGGAACAGGTCGACATCGGGCATGTCGGGTTCGTCGAGATAGCGGGCGACGGTGGCCTCGTCGACCTTCTCCGGGTCGATCTCACCCGCCGCCACCCGGCGCGCGATTTCGCGTGCGGCGTCGGCGATCTCGGCACGACCGCCGTAGTTGACGCACATGGTCAGCGTCATCACGTCGTTGTCGCGGGTGAGTTCTTCGGCGACCTCGAGTTCCTTGATCACGCTGCGCCACAGGCGCGGTCGGCGCCCGGCCCAGCGCACGCGCACGCCCATCTCGTGCATCTCGTCGCGGCGGCGGCGGATCACGTCGCGGTTGAAGCCCATCAGGAAGCGGACCTCGTCGGGGCTGCGTCGCCAGTTCTCGGTGGAGAAGGCGTAGGCCGACAACCACTTGACGCCGATCTCGATACAGCCCTCGACGGAGTCCATGAGCACGGCCTCGCCGCGTTCATGTCCGGCGGTGCGCGGCAGACCGCGTTCCTGGGCCCAGCGACCGTTGCCGTCCATCACCAGCGCGACGTGGCTGGGGACCAGTTCCGGGGGGATCGCGGGCGGACGCGCGCCGGAGGGATGCGGGGACGGCGGGCGCACGGTGCGGGTGCCGTCACCCGGCTTGCTCGCGGTGGAAGAGTCACGACGCAGGATCACGGGCTCCATCCTGCCTGATCGCCGGGTGCGGTCCGCACGGGCTCCGCCGTGTACCGGTCGCGACCGCGTTCGGTCGGCGCGACAGCCGGGTGAACCAGGACGCGACGGTCAGCCGACCCGGTCGACGACAGCGGTGTCGACCCGATTCACGGTGGCGGTTTCGGCGGTGCGCTCGATCAACGGCAGGGTGCGCAGCTGACGTTCCAGATGCCATTGCAGGTGGGCGGCGATCAGGCCACTGGCCTGACGGCGGACGTTGCCGGGAACGCCGTCGATGTAGGCCCACTCCCCCTTCAACAGGGCGACGAGCAGATCGAGCACCCCCGCGGCCGGGGTACTCGACCCCGGCGGGCGACAGTGCACGCAGACCGCACCGCCCGCCGCCACATGGAAGGCGCGGTGCGGGCCGGGGGTGGCGCAGCGGGCGCATTCGTCCAGGGCGGGCGCCCACCCGGCGAACCCCATGGCGCGCAGCAGGTAGGCGTCGAGGATCAGTTCGTGCGGTCGCTGCTTGGCGGCGATGGCGCGCAGGGCGCTCGCGGTGAGCGAGTGCAGTTTCGGCGCGGGGGCGCGTTCCTCACCCGCGAGGCGCTCGGCGGTCTCGAGAATCGCGCAGGCCGTGGTGTAGCGGCCGTAGTCGTCGATGATGTCGGCGGCGAACGCCTCAACCGTGGTGACCTGGGTGACCACGTCGAGTGTCCGGCCTGGATGCAGTTGCACGTCGATGTAGGCGAACGGCTCGAGCCGCGCCCCGAACCTGGACTTGGTGCGCCGCACCCCCTTGGCGACCGCGCGGACCAGCCCGTGTTGCCTGGTCAGCAGCGTGACGATGCGATCGGCCTCGCCCAGCTTGTGCTGACGGACCACCACCGCCTCGTCCCGATACAACCGCACGCGCCCAGTCTTCCACGTCGGCCCGACAGCGCGGTCACGGACACGGGCGCGGTGGCGGCTGCGATCGCCCGGCACACCGCGGTGACGCGCACGCCGCAGGTCGGATCTACCGGAGCAGGCCGGTGATCAGCAGCAGCAGGGACTGCTGGGTCTCCACGCGCGCGGTGGCCGGGTCGGCGGAGTGGGCGACGATGAGCGAGGCTTCGGTGATGGCGCTGAGCAACAGTTGCGCCAGCACCGGGACCGGGGCGGCGGCGACCAGTCCGGCGTCGGTGGCGCGTTGCAGTTCGCCGGTGATCAGGCCGAGGCCGTGGCGGGACTCGAATTCGCGGAAGGCGGGCCAGCCGAGCACGGTCGGGGCATCCATCAGGACGATGCGCAGCATTTCCGGGCGGGCGCAGATGTCGAGGAAGCAGGTGAGTCCGGCGGTCATGCCCGCGAGGACATCATCGGGGTCGACCGCGGCGACCGCGCGCGCGATCTCGGCGGTGGCCTCGGTCTCCACCTGTTCGAGCACGGCGAGAAACAGGCCGCGCTTGTCGCCGTAGTGGTGATGCAGCGCGCCGCGGGTGACGCCGGCGGCCGAGACCAACTGCTCGGCGGAGGTGTTCGCGAAGCCGCGCTCGGCGAACAGGTCACGACCTGCCCGCTCGAGCGCGGCCCTGGTACTGCGGGAGCGATCCTCCTGACTACGGCGCTGCATGCAGCCGAGTGAACTCCACGATCAGTTCCGCGAGCAACTCCGGCTGGTCTTCGGGCACGAAGGTGTAGGAATCGTCGACGGTGCGCAGACTCGCCCGCGGCAGGTCGGCGACCAGCCGCTGGGCCAGCGTCATCGGGAACAGTTTGTCCTCGGTCGACCAGATCACCAGCACCGGCAGGTCGACCTCGGCGAAGCGCTCGGCGGCGGCCATCGTGTATCGGATGTCCACACCCGCGGCGAAGCGGCGTAGGTCGGCGCGGATCGCGGCGCTGCGCTGTGCGGGCCGCAGATAGGACTCCGCGATCTCGGTCGGCAGGTGATGTTTGGTCACCAGGCCGAAGGCGAGCGGCAAGCGCTGCAGGAACCGCCACCGCAGCGGGGCGAGCAGCCCGGCGATCGCGCCGGGCAGCTTCGCGACCTTCAGCAGCGCGGTGAAGGGCCGCGGCGGGAAGGTTTCGTAGCAGTCGACGGCGGCCAGGACGACGCGGCCGATCCGTTCCGGGTGGCGGGTCATCAGGATCTGGGTGAGCGCGCCGCCGGTGTCGTTGGCGACGACGGTGACGTCGGTGAGATCGAGCGCGTCGAGGAACTCGGCGATGAGGTCGGCGAGGCCGGTGGGAGTGAGGTCGGCGTCGGGCAGCGGGATCGAGTGCGCGCCGAGCGGCCAGTCGGGCGTGAGGCATCGGTGTCCGGCGGCGGCGAGGCCGGGGACGACCTCACGCCAGAGATCGGCGTTGACGAGCAGGCCGTGCACGAACACGATCGGCGATCCGATGCCGGTGTCGTGGTAGCGGATGTGGCCGGACGACAGGGCGATCTCGTGCGCCGGCCCGAGTGCTGTGCTGATTCCCATGGGGTCCTCCCCTGGTCGAATGCTGACCCGTTCACTGTTACATACATTCGGTATGTATGTCTACGGCGAGTATCCACCTAGGGTATGTGGACGTGTGACCAACTCCCGCGCTACGGTCGAGCCACGTACCTGCAGAGACGGAGCTCACATGTCCGCACCCGACCGGATCGCGCCGAAGCCTTCGGCCGAGCTCGGCCTCACCGAAATGTCCTCGGCGATCGCCGAGGGCCGCTTCAGCTCGGTCACCGCCGTGACCGAGGCGCTCGACCGGATCGAGGCGTCCCAACCGACCCTCAACGCCTTCCGCGTCGTCCGCCGCGAGGCCGCGCTCCGGGAAGCCGCCGAGGCCGACGCCCAATTGGCCGCCGGTACCCGGCTTCCACTGCTGGGCGTACCGATCGCGGTCAAGGACGACACCGACATCGCCGGTGAGATCACCGCATTCGGCTGCGGCGGCGAGTTCGGCCCCAAGACCGAGGACGCGGAATCGGTGCGCAGGCTGCGTGCCGCCGGTGCGGTGATCGTGGGCAAGGCCAATACCTGCGAGCTCGGCCAGCTGCCCTTCACCAGCGGCGACGCCTTCGGACACGCCCGCAATCCGTGGGATCGCCGCCGCACGCCCGGCGGTTCGTCAGGCGGGTCGGCGGCGGCGGTCGCGGCCGGACTGGTGCCTGCCGCACTGGGTTCCGACGGTGCGGGCTCGGTGCGCATCCCCGCCTCCTGGAACAACCTGGTGGGGATCAAGCCGCAACGCGGGCGCATCTCCACCTGGCCGCACGCCGAGGCGTTCTACGGGCTCACGGTCAACGGACCGCTCGCGCGCACCGTGCGCGACGCGGCCCTGCTGCTCGACGTCGCCGCCGGACCGCACAGCGGTGACCTGCACACCCCTGCTCCGATCGACGCGAGTGCCGCCGTGGGCCGCGATCCGGGCAAGCTCAGAATCGCGCTCTCCCTGCGTATTCCGTTCACCGCGACCAAGACCGCCCTCGACCCGGAGATCGCGGCGGCGGTGCACGCGCTGGCGACGACGCTACGCGGGCTCGGGCACACCGTCACGGTCGCCGACCTGCACTACGGGCTCATGATCGGCGCCTCGTTCCTGCCGCGCTCGATGGCCGGGATCCACCTCGTGCACCGCGCGATGCCGGAGGCGGTCGTCGACCCGCGAACCACCGCCAACTCTCGTCTCGGCCGTGTCCTCGGCGGGCCCGTCCTGGCCGCCGCCCGTCGCGCGGAACCGTTGCTGCACCGGCGCATCGGCTCGTTCTTCGACGACTACGACCTGGTGCTCGCCCCGACCACCGCCACTCCCCCGCCGATCGCCGAGGAAATCGACGGCATCGGCGTCGGCGCCACCAACAACCTGATCACCGGCGCCTGCCCCTACACCTGGCCCTGGAACGTACTCGGCTGGCCGAGCGTGAACGTCCCCGCCGGGTTCACCGGGGCCGGTCTGCCGATCGGCGCCCAGCTGATGGGCACCGCCAACACCGAACCGATGTTGATCTCACTGGCCGCTCAGCTGGAATCGGCACGACACTGGGAGCGCGACCGGCCGACCCCGTGGTGGTGAGTCACACCCACTATCGGCCCGGTTCGGCCCAGAGCTCGATATCGCTCTTGGTACCGGCCGGACACCCGTCCTGACCGGACTGGCGGGGAAACATCAGCAGGCAGCGCTGTGGACCCGCCGAACCGACGGCGGTGGTGACCAGCACCGCGATCGAAGAGCCGTCGGCGACACGACTGGTCGAGAAGCCGAGCATGCCGGTGACGCCACGATAGTCGCTCTCGCGCAATTGGACCGCGATCGCGGTCCGATTCGGTGGCAGGTCGCCGAGCACGCCCCGGCTGCTGCGCACGGCCTGGAGGAACAGCCCGCTCACGTCGAAGGCGAGGCCGGTACGATCGCCGGCCCAGCTCGGGCGATAGTCGGTGAGTTCGGGATAGCCGCGCAGATCCTCGATCAGTCCGGCCAGTTCGGCGCAGAGCTGTTCGTGTTCGAAGGGCACCGGCTGGTCGCCGAGTCTGCCGATGCCGCGGACACAGTCGGCGCCGCCGAGCATCACCGGCGCCGCCTTCGCGACATAGCGCACGGTCAGGTTGGCGGGCAGCGCGGCGGTCGCGCGCTGGTCGGTGATCAGCCGGGTGACCGCGTCGTTGCCGAGGATCGCCGGGCCTGCGCCACTGAGGCAGCCGCGGCTGACCGACTTGGCGAAAGTCGGGAAGTCGTCATTGCGACCGGCGAAGAACAGCAGTGTGCGGCGGTCGAAACCTTCGGTCTCGCACGGGGCGGGGAAGCGGTAGAGCTCCTGCTGTTCACGCCAGCTCAGACTGCGCTGGACGACACCGCGGTCGGTCAATTCGGCCCGCAGATCCTCGACCAGGGTCGTCACATACAGGTCGCCCTCGGTCTCCGGGTGATAGATCACGACCTCGTCGTAGCGGGGCGCGCCATTCGATTCCCGCGCGCCCTGGACATAGTCGGCGACCAGACGCGCCTGCACCGTATTGCTCGGCGCCGCTTGGAAATACAGCGGTGAAGCCTGGTCGAGACCGTCGGCGGACAGGGTCGTGGCCACCGCGGGCACACCGAGTTCACCGAGCCGGGTGATCGCCCGGCGGGTCTGGTCGTTGCTGCGGTCGATGCCGACGACACCGAGCACGCTGGGATCGTCGGCGACCAGCGAGCGCAACGGATTGTCCACCACCCAGCGGGCGTGACGCATGTCCGAGCCACCGTTGGCGACGATGACGCGCAACAACGGTTCCGACTCGTCGAAGGCCAGCAGCGCCCGGCGCTGCTGCACCGCGAGCCCGGCGAGCTCCTCGACCTGGGCGTGCGGGTAGCGCACATTGGTGTCGAGATAGCTCAGACCGGCGAAATACACCAGCGAGACCAGCGGGCGGTTCGGATTGTGCTCGCGTGCCCGTGCAGCGGCCGCGTTGAGCCGGAACACTTCTCGCTGCATGGTCGACAGCTCGGGATCGTCGGTGAAGGTCTGCCTGGCGTTGTCGCTGTAGCCGACGCATTCACCGTCGCGCAGGCTCACCGAGACGCCGTCGGTCCACGGCCAGTGCGCGCACGCGACACCACGCAACGGCGGGAAGTACACCAGCGTGGCGGCGACGGCCACGGCGATCGGAATCAGCACGCACAAGCCGACGAACCAGCTGCGCGCCGCCAGCGGTGGTGCGGGCGGCAGGGCCATCCCCCGGAAGCGGGGATCGCCGACACCCGGTGGGGTGTCGGCCGGCAACAGCGCGCGCAGGGGCAGGAACCAGGCGTCGGCCTGGCGATGGGTACGCCGGTTGTCGATCTCGCGCACCCAGGTCTGCAGCGGGTCGGGCGGCTGCTGGGTCGGCGCGTCGGCCAGGCTCTCCAGGGTGCGCAGCGAGCGCAGGTCGCTGATCTGTGAGAGCTCGCCGACCTCACGCTGTGGGCCCTGCTCGCGGAAGGCCAGCACGACCAGCGGATCGAACAGCCCGGTCTCGTTGCGGATCTCGTTGATCCAGGTGAGGATGCGCGCGCCGTCACTGCCCTCGGCGAGGCCGCCCCACAGCGCCACCGGGTAGGCGGTGCGCCGCCAGCTCGACGGTCGCCAGATCCGGCGGCGATAGGCGTCACGCAGGTCTTCGAGGAAGGCGTGTATCAGGAGCTTGGCGATCTGCTCCTCGTTCTCGTCGACCCGGTGCGAGGCGGTCAGCCGAGACGCGAAACCCAGGAAACTGTCGGACAATTCGGGTGCGAGGTAGCGCTGGCGCAGGAACCATCTGGTCACCTTCGACATGCCGGGAATGCGCCCGGAGACCCACAGCCACAACCGCAGCACCGGCCACAGCGCGAGCACGCCGAACACGACTCGCGAGATCGTGTCGCCCGCAATGCCTTCGGCGGTGTCGGAGTGACTGGCGGGCGTGCCGCTGCGCAGCAGCTTCGGCAACCGGCGGCGCAATTCGTCGGGCGCCTCGGACTCGTCGCTGGTGACGCGCTGCCTGGTCAGCCAGTCGGCGGTGCGGTAGCGCGGGAACTTGATCGCGCCCATCGCGGTGTCGTCGGCGGCGAAACCTGCCACCAGGTGCTGGATGATCGGCAGGCAGTGTCCAGGGATCTCCTGGTCGTTGGCGTGTGGTCCCGCGTTGAAGGCATTGAGGTCAGCGGTGAGCGCGGTGGGCGGCAGGTCCGGCGATCGCAGGTCGATCTTGGCGCGCGGTGTCGCGCGCCTGCCGCCGGATTCGCCCAGCCAGCTGTAGAGATCGGTGACCAGCGCGGTGTGGCCTTGCACGCCGACGATCTCGACGATCGGCCGCGGCAGGGTGCGCCGTCGACGCAGCAGTGCGCGCAGGACGCGCGGCTTGGTGTCGGGAATCTCCAGCGCCCGCAGCAACTCCAGCAGCTTGCCGACATCATTGCTCTCGGACATGTCGGCGGCCTCCCCCGGAAAAACGATCAGCGAACACGCCGGCCGAGCCGATGTGTTCGCCGAACGATACCCCGAACGACCGACGGTCAAACGGTCAGAAGCCCAGCTTCCCCAGCTGTTTCGGGTCGCGCTGCCAATCCTTGGCGACCTTCACGTGCAGGTTCAGGTAGATCCGGGTGCCGAGGATGTGCTCGATCTGTTTGCGGGCGTTGGTGCCGACCTCCTTGAGGCGGGCACCGTTCTTGCCGATGATGATCGCCTTCTGGCTGGGCCGCTCGACATAGAGCAGGGCGTGCACCTCGAGCATGTCCTCGTTGGCCTCGTACGGCTCGATCTCCTCGATCACCACAGCCAGCGAGTGCGGCAGTTCGTCACGCACGCCCTCGAGCGCGGCCTCGCGGATCAGCTCGGCCATCAGGGTTTCCTCGGGCTCGTCGGTGATCTCCCCGTCGGGGTAGAACGCCGGACCCTCGGGCATCAGCGAGGCGATCACGTCGACGAGCACCTCGACCTGTTCGCCCTTCACGGCCGAGACGGGAACGACTTCGGAGTCGGGGCCGAGCAACTTCGACAGCGCCATCAGCTGGTGGGCGATCTCGTCCCGGCCCACCTTGTCGATCTTGGTGACCACGCCGAGCACCTTCGTCTTGGGCGCCATCAGCTTGATCTGCTCGACGATCCAGCGGTCGCCGGGGCCGATCTTCTCGTCGGCCGGGATGCACAGGGCGATCACGTCGACCTCGGAGTAGGTGTCGCGCACGAGGTCGTTGAGGCGCTGGCCGAGCAAGGTGCGCGGACGATGTAGGCCGGGGGTGTCGACCAGGATCAGCTGGGTGTGGTCGCGGTGCACGATGCCCCGGATGGTGTGGCGGGTGGTCTGCGGGCGCGAAGAGGTGATCGCGATCTTGGAGCCGACCAGGGCATTGGTCAGCGTCGACTTGCCGGTGTTGGGGCGGCCGACGAAACAGACGAAGCCGGAGCGGAATTCGGCGCCCTTACCGTGATCAGCCACCGTGCACCTCGTTCAGCACCGCGCCGCTGCGATCGGTGCGGATCACCGCGGCCGAGGGCGAGACCTCCCACACCGCCTCGATCCCGGCGTCGTCGGGAGCACCGGCGACGACGACCGCCGCCTCGAAACCCTCTGCCCCACTGGAGATCGCGGCGGCCACGGCGGCCTGCAGCGCGGTCAGCGGGAGCGCGGTCAGCGCGACCTCGCCCGCGGCGTAGGTGCGGCCATCGGTGTCCCGTACCGCGGCGCCGCTCGCGCCGCCGGTGCGGGCCAGCGCGCCCCGCGCCAGGACCAGCAGTTTGTTGTCCTCGGCGTCCAGTTCACTCATCGGCTTCTCCGTTGTCGTCGGGACCGTTCGCAGTCACCAGATCGGCGTCGGTGCGTAGCTGCTTGCCGGTCTTCTTCTTGTCCTTGTCGGCCGCCTGACGCACCAGCACGGTGTTCACCCGCATGCGGCCACGCGCATCGGCGCCGCCCTCGCCACGCAGAACCAGCCCGTGGACGGTCACCTTCGAGCCGGGCAGCGGCACGCGGCCGAGTTCGTGGGCCAGCAGACCGCCCACCGTGTCGACGTCGGGGTCCTCGATGTCGAGTCCGAACAGCTCGCCGAGATCCTCCACCGACACCCGCGACGAGACCCGGTAGCGACCGTCGCCCAGTTCCTCCACCGGCGGGGTCTCGTCGGTGTCGTATTCGTCGGCGATCTCGCCGACGATCTCCTCGAGCACGTCCTCGATGGTCACCAGACCGGCGATGCCGCCGTACTCGTCGACCAGCAGCGCCATGTGGTTGCGGCGCCGCTGCATCTCGTCGAGCAGGGCGTCCAGCGGCTTGGAATCGGGGATGAACACCGCGGGCCGCATCACCTCGCGCACGGACACCTTGCGGCTGCGATCGGCATAGGGCACCAGGTCTTTGAGGTAGACCACGCCGAGCACATCGTCGACGTTCTCGCCGATCACCGGGATCCGGGAGTGTCCGGAGCGCACGGCCAGCGACATCGCCTGCGCGGCGGTCTTGTCGCCCTCGATCCACACCATCTCGGTGCGCGGGACCATCACGGCACGGGCGGCGGTGTCGCCGAGTTCGAAGACGGACTGGATCATCCGGCGTTCGTCATCGGCGACGACACCGCGTTCGCGGGCCATGTCGACCACCTCGCGCAGTTCGATCTCGGAGGCGAACGGGCCGTTGCGGAATCCCCGGCCGGGGGTGATGGCGTTGCCGAGCAGGATCAGCAGCCTGCTCACCGGGCCGAGTACCGCGCCGATGAGCTGCACCGGCACGGCGGCGGCCAGCGCGATCGAGTAGGCGTGCTGGCGACCGAGGGTACGAGGGCCGACGCCGATCACGACGTAGGACACCACCACCATCAGCGCGGCGGTGACGACCAGGGCGGTGCGCTCGTTCCACAGGTCGAGGGTCGCGGCGGCCAACAGCACGGTCGCGGTGATCTCGCACAGAACGCGCAGCAGCACCATGAGATTCACGTACCGCGGGCGGTCGTCGACGATCTTGCGCAGCCGCACCGCGCCGGAACGGTCCTCGCGGACCATGTCGTCGAGGCGCGCCCGCGAGACCGTGTTCAGCGCCGAGTCCACCCCGGCGAACACGCCACCGATTCCGATCAGCACGATCGCGAGCGCGATCAGGGTCAGTGAGGTCACGCCGGGCCCAACGCGTCACCCGGGGCGGTGAAGCCGGCCTTGCCGAGCAGTCGCGCGTCGCGCTCGGCCAGTTCGACACGGCGCTGTTCCTCGCGCAGGTTCACGTACCACTCCTCGAGCAGCTGGGCCTGCAGCGCGAACATCTCCTTCTCCTCCTCCGGCTCGGCATGGTCGTAGCCGAGCAGGTGGAGCACGCCGTGCACGGTGAGCAGGGCCAGCTCGTGGTCGAGCGAGTGGTCGGCCTTCTGCGCCTGACCCATCGCGAACTCCGGGCACAGCACGATGTCACCGAGCATCGAGGGGCCGGGCTCCGGGCTGTCGGGGCGGCCACCCGGCTCGAGCTCGTCCATCGGGAACGACATCACGTCGGTGGGGCCGGGCAGGTCCATCCAGCGCACGTGCAGGTCGGCCATGGTGTCGAGATCGACGAGCACCATGGACAGTTCGGCGGCCGGGTGCACGTCCATCCGGCCGATCACGAAACGTGCCACGCTGACCAGGTCTTCTTCGGGAACGTCCATGCCCGATTCGTTGGCGATCTCGATGCTCACCCGTTCAGGGTACGTTCGTCCCCGACCAGCGCCGTTCGCGGCCCGCCGGGGCCGCGAACGTCCGGCGCCGGCCGGGATCGAACGCTGCGTGGGCTACCGGCGCTCGGCGCGACCGGCGGCCCGGCGTTGCGCACGATTACCCGGATAGTGCGGGCCCGGCACCGGCCGGGTCTCGGACTCGAAACGGTCGTAGGCGTCGACGATGTCGGAGACCAACCGGTGCCGCACCACGTCGGCGCTGGTGAGCTCCGAGAAGTGGATGTCGTCGATATCGGTCAGGATCTCCGCGGCCGCCCGCAGACCCGAGCGCTGCCCGTGCGGCAGGTCGACCTGCGAGATGTCACCGGTGACCACCATCTTCGAGCCGAAGCCCAGGCGGGTCAGGAACATCTTCATCTGCTCGGCGGTGGTGTTCTGCGCCTCGTCGAGAATGATGAACGAGTCGTTGAGGCTACGGCCACGCATGTACGCCAGCGGCGCGACCTCGATGACACCGGAAGCCAGCAGCTTGGGAATGGCTTCGGGGTCCATCATGTCGTGCAGCGCGTCGTAGAGCGGACGCAGATACGGGTCGATCTTGTCGTTGAGCGTGCCCGGCAGGAAGCCGAGCCGCTCACCCGCCTCGACCGCCGGCCTGGTCAAGATGATGCGGGTGACCTGCTTGGCCTGCAGGGCCTGCACCGCCTTGGCCATGGCCAGATAGGTCTTACCGGTGCCGGCGGGGCCGATACCGAACACGATGGTGTTGACATCGATCGCGTCGACGTAGCGCTTCTGGTTCAGCGTCTTGGGCCGGATGGTCTTGCCGCGCCGGGACAGGATGTCCAGGCTCAGCACCTCGGCGGGTGACTCGGACACGCCGTCGTCGGTGAGCATGGAGACGGTGTGGCGGACCGCCTCGGGCGTGATCACCCGGTTGCGCCCGGTCAGCGCCACGAGCTGCTCGATGACGCGCTCGGCCAGCGCCACATCACCCGCCTTGCCGGTGATGGTGACGGTGTTGCCGCGGACATGGATGTCGGCCGGGAGCAGCTTCTCCAGCTGACGGAGGTTCTGGTCGGCCGAGCCGAGGAAGGGGAAAACAGACTCCGGGGCGAGTTCGATGCTCGAACGCACTGTTCGCGCCGCGGGACCCGCGTTGGTTCCGCCTGCGCCGATGCCTGATACGGGGTTGGTGGGGTCGCCGATCTCGCCTGGATTCTTCAAAAGTGGCTATAGCCTGCTTCCGGTCTCGACTGTCTGTTCGATGACCTCAGTTTAACGCGCGGCACCGACACGGCCCAGCGATATAACGGCGCCGAACAGCAGACCGTGATCGCAGGTCACAGGATCGTGGCGGTGGGCTACCAGCGATCGGTGAGCGCGCCGAGCGCGCCGAGTGCTACCGCGGCGGCGGTGGAGGTCCGCAGAACGGTCGGCCCGAGCAGCACGATGTGCGCACCAGCCTCGGCCAGCGCGGCCACTTCGGTGTCGTCGAGGCCACCCTCCGGGCCGACGATCAAGATCACCTCGGCCGCCTCTCCCACTGGCAACTCGATGAACTTGCCGGTGCCGGATTCGTGCAGCGCGGCGACGATCACACCGTCGGCGGTGGCCTTGCGCACCAGGTCGAGCAGGTCGCGGGTGCGATGCAGGTCGGCGACCTCGGGAATGTAGGCGCGCCGGGACTGCCGGGCGGCCGAGCGTGCGGTGGCACGCCACTTCTCGAGGCCCTTGGCGGCTTTGGCTTCCCAGTTCGCGACGCAGCGCGCGGCCTGCCACGGGACGATCAGATCGACGCCGGCCTCGGTCATCAGTTCGACCGCCAGCTCGGAGCGCTCCGACTTGGGCAGTGCCTGCACCACGGTCACCGGGGGGAACACCGGCTCCTCGATGCGGCGATCGTGGACCACCAGCTCGAGGCGGTCCTTCTGCGCCGCGACGACCTCCGAATCGGCGAGTACACCGTGCCCGTCGGACAGGGTGATCGACTCGCCGACCCGGATCCGGCGCACGGTCGCGGCATGGCGGCCCTCGGGACCGTCCAGCACGGCGACGGCGCCGGTTTCGGGCACCTCGTCGAGATAGAAGACCGTCGCGGCCACCGGGTCAGCGTCCGCTGAAGGAGGCGCGCAGCCGGGCGAACAGGCCGCTGTTGTGCTCGGACTGCGCCGACATCACCTCGGCACGGTCCCGATCGCGCATGCCCTTGAACTTTCGCAGCAGGTCGGTCTGCTTGCCGTCGAGTTTGGTCGGCACCACGATGTCGAGGTGGGCGAGCAGGTCCCCACGCGCGCCCGAACGCAGCCGGGGCATGCCATGCGCCCGCAGCTGGATGACCTCGCCGGGCTGGGTGCCCGCGGCGATGCTGAGCTCGGTCGGCCCGTCGAGGATGGTGTCGACGACCACGGTGGTGCCGAGGATCGCGTCGACCATCGGGACCCGGACGGTGCAGTGCAGATCGTCGCCGTCGCGGACGAAGGTGTCGTGCGGCTGCTCGACGACCTCGACGTAGAGGTCACCGGCGTGCCCACCGCCGGGGCCGACCTCGCCCTGGGCGGCCAGCCGAACCCGCATGCCGTTGGCGACACCGGCCGGGATGGGCGCGGCGATCTCGCGGCGCGCGCGCACGCGGCCGTCACCACCGCACTTGTGGCACGGATCGGGGATGGTCTCACCGGCACCGCGGCAGGTCGGGCAGGGGCGCGAAGTGAGCACCTGGCCCAGGAACGAGCGCTGCACCGACTGCACCTCGCCCGCGCCGTCACAGGTCTCACAGCGCACCGGCTTGGAATTGCCGTTGGTGCCCGCGCCCACGCAGATGTCGCAGAGGATCGCGGTGTCGACGGTGAGGTGCTTGGTCACCCCGACCGCGCATTCGGCCAGGCTCAGCCGGGTGCGGATCAGCGAGTCGGCGCCGGGCTGCACACGACCGCGCGGCTTGCGCGCTCCGCCTGGCTGGCCACTCATTCCACCGAAGAACGCCTCGAACACGTCGCCGAGTCCGCCGAAGCCGGCGCCGTTGAATCCGGCACCGCCACCGCCGTTTTCGAGCGGGTCACCGCCGAGATCGACGATCCGGCGCTTCTCCGGATCGGTCAGTACCTCGTAGGCGGTGGAGACCTCCTTGAACCTGGTCTGCGCCGCCTCGTCGGGGTTCACGTCGGGGTGCAGTTCGCGGGCCAGCTTGCGGTAAGCGCGCTTCAGCTCCTGGTCGGTGGCGTTCTTGCCGACGCCGAGCAGTCCGTAGTAATCCCGTGCCACTGTGAGTTCTCTAGTCCTTGGTCGCTGTGGTCCAGCCGAGCGCCTCGCGCCCTCAGTCGAATCCACTCAACTTTACCGGCCGAAGTATCGACCTTAACAGTGCGGGTGGGGTCGTTCCCGAGCTGGCGTCACCTTTCGGCGAGCACCTCACCGATGTAGCGGGCCACGGTCGCCACCGACGCCATGGTTCCCGGATAGTCCATCCTGGTCGGGCCGAGTACGCCCATGCCGCCGAGCACCGCCCCCGCCGCGCCGTACCCGGTGGAGACCACCGAGGTGCCGCGCATCTGCTCGACCTGGGTCTCCTCGCCGATCTGCACCATCACCTGTCCCGGCTGCTGCGCCGCGGCGAGCAGCTTCAGCACGATGACCTGTTCTTCCAGCGCTTCCAGCACCGTGCGCAAGGAGCCGGGGAATCCGAAGTCGGCGACATTGCGGGTGAGGTTGGCCGTACCGCCGAGGACGAGCCGTTCCTCTGGATGCTCCACGAGCGTCTCGACCAGCACGGTCGAGACCCGGACCAGTACATCGCGGATCTTGGCCGGAGCACGTTCGGGCAGCCCCGCGACCGACGCGCTGGCCACCGAGAGCAGCTTGCCGTCCATCGCGCCGCCGAGCAGGCCGCGCACGGCGGCGAGGTCGTCGTCGGAGATCACCGCGCCCAGATCGACGATGCGCTGGTCGACCCGGCCGGTGTCGGTGATCACCACCAGCAGCAGCCGGGCCGGATTGAGCGCGACGACCTCGATGTGGCGCACGATCGAGGCCGACACCGTGGGGTACTGCACGACGGCGACCTGCCTGGTCAGCTGCGCCAGCAGGCGAACCCCGCGTCGCAGGACATCGTCGAGGTCGACGCCGGATTCCAGGAATTCCATGATCGCGCGCCGCTCGGCGCCCGAGAGCGGTTTCACCTCGGCGATCCGGTCGACGAACTCACGGTAGCCCTTGTCGGTGGGGATGCGGCCCGAGCTGGTGTGCGGCTGGGTGATGTAGCCCTCGGCCTCCAGCACCGCCATGTCGTTGCGCACGGTCGCGCTGGAAACGCCCAGGTGGTGCCGTTCCACCAGCGACTTGGAACCGATCGGTTCCTTGGTGGCGACGTAGTCCGCGACGATCGCTCGCAGGACCTCGAAACGCCGATCTTCGGTGCTCGACGCCATCGACCCCACCTCCTCGCTCGTGCCGGGTACGTCATCGGCCCGCGTGTGCCGCTGCCGCACAGACTCGCACGCGGACGCTCGGAGCGTCTCGTTGTCCAGTCTAATTGTCTGCGTCGACATCGCCGGGCCACACGGGTGCCCGATCGGCCCGCGGCGCGAAGTTCTCCACAGGCCGGGTTTATCCACAGGCGGCTGATCGGGTCTTGTCGGCCGGTGGACGCGGACGTACGTTCGGTGCTGGATCAGGGTCATTGCCAGCGTTTTTCGAATGTCGTCGACGTGCGGGAGGGGTCTGTGGTGCGTCAGGGTGGGCAGAGTCATGGGCAGAACACGGGTACGGCGGTAGCGCTGAACCCGGTGGCGTTCGCCGCGATCGACCGGGCGTGTGGCGAATTCCTCGATGTGATCGCGCGGATCCGAGCGGCGGCGGGGGAAATCGGCGGGCAGGCCCACTGGGGGCTGGGCGAGGGAGACGCCCGGTTGATCTCCGGGGCCACCCTGGTCTCGCGGTTACGGGCCAAGGCGTCCGAACCGGGGAACAGCGTCGACGCGGTGATGGCGGCGCACGCGCGCGTCGTCGACGATATTCGGCACGCGCTTCGGATTGCCCGGGATCAGCTGGTACGCGCCGACGCGGAGTGGGCCGATCTACTCGACTCGGTGGAATCCGCTGTGGGGCACCCCGATCTGCCGATCGGACGGCCACGGTGATGGCCGTGCACGAGCCGCGGGGCATCCCCGGCGGCGGTGAGAACAGCTGGAATTGGCGGCACCGGGAGATCAGGGCGGCGTTCGAGACGCTCGAAGTGACCGATGCCTATGCGCAGGCGGACAAGTTCGCGCTGATCGCGCGGTGCTGGGCGGACGGGGTCGCGGCGTTCGAACGCGCGATGGGTGAATCGCTGTCCGAGGCGTGGACGGGAGTGGGCGCTTCGGCCGCGGCCGCGGCGGTCGATGCCCATCTCGCCCAGGCGCGAAGTCTGAGCGTGGCGCTCGACGAGCTGCCCGAGGTGGTCAGGGCCGCGGCCGAGGCGATCGTGGCGACCAAGTACGCGATTCCGGCGCAGGTCGAGTCCGAAGGGGAGGCATCGACGTGGGCGATGCGTGGTGCGGCGAAGTATCGGGCTGCTGCGGCGGCCGAGGACTACGCACGGGCCGCGATGCACGAGCGATATGTCGTTCCGTTCGGCGAATTGGACGGTCGCATTCCGATACTGCCGTTACCGAGCCCGCTGGTCGATTCGGCGGCCGAGGTGGGCGATCGTGGGCTGCTCGTCGCGCCCGCGGGTCGGCCGGGTTCCGAGACCGGTGTGGGCGCTCGGTCGTCGGCGGGCCATGCGGGCGATGCGGGCGGTTCTGATGTGTCGACCGTGGGCGCCGGCGAGATGTCGGCCCGACCAGGGCCGAGTCCGGGTGCGACCGAGGATCCCGACCCATCCGTGGCGGACGCGTCGAGCCCGGTTCCAGCCGAGTTCGGTGGCACGACAGGACCGGACGACGGGAGAACGGTCGCGTCGTCGACGGTGGTCGCCGGCGCACCGGTCCCCCTGCCGGCAGCGGGCGGCACAGGGATTGTCACGACACCACAGGGACCGCTCGGGCAGGTCGACGCGACGATGTCGCCGAGCCGGAGCCTGTCGGGCAGCCCGTATTCCGGTGGCGAGCGACCGACGAGAACGGCGCAGGGCGCGAGTGATAGCGCGCTGACCGATGGCCCGCGCTACCAACAGCCGCCGCGGCACACACCGTTCGGGCCCGGATCGGGGCGAAGCCTGCCGGGTGCGGCAGGTCCGGTGATCGGCGCCGAGCGGCCGAGTGGAATCACAGTGACCCGGCCGGCCGACCGCTTCTTTTCCTGCGCAGGACCGCTCAGCCCGCTGTCGCCGTGCGAGGACACCGAGCACAGGCTCCCGGACTACCTGATCACCGAGGCGAACACCGAGGCACTGCTCGGCGACCCGCGACCAGCGATCATCGGCGGAGTGATCGGCGCGGGTGACGACTTCGTGCCCGGCGAGCAGCGCTCACCGGCGGCTCGACGGTGACGGCGATGCCAGCGAGTCGCCGACACCGTCGGTACTGGCCGCCCCACCGGGGCGGCCGATGCCGAGTCAGCCCCTGGCGGCCGAGTGGGCGCCGCCGACCTGTTTGCCCGCGAGAGCATCGAGGCCGAGCATCGCCAGCAGCGATACGCAATCTTCCGCATCATTGGAATGGGACGCGACCGTCCGCGCCGCGACTGCGCACTGATGCGCGGTCGCCGCCTTCTCAGCGGAGCGCGCTTCAGCGAACTCGCTCTGCTCGTGGACGAGGGTGATGTGCCGTTCGGTGGACATTTAGCTCCCTAGGATCGTCTCGAAGCCTACGCCCCCAATCGTTATCTTCGGCCCCTAACCCGCCGAAAAACGCCTTCGACCACCCTGCTGTCCACCCTGCCGCACCCGGTGTGCATCGCGATGGTTAGTGACGATGACCGGGTGATCACCGATCGGTCACCGGGTGATCGGGGAACACGAATTCCGGTCACGAAAACGTCACCCAAGCACAGTCCGCACGACTCGTACCAGCGAACGAGACCGGATCAGCCCAGCAGATCGCGCACGATGCCGTCGGCCAGCAGGCGGCCGCGGTCGGTGAGGACGAGATTGCCGTCGACGAGGTCGGCCAGTCCGTCGACGAGGACGCGGTCCAGGGCGGGACTGGCCGTGGGTGCCAGGTCGGCGACCGGCAGGCCGGTGCGGAGCCGGACGGTGAGCATGAGGTGCTCGGTGTATCGCTCGTCGTCGGTGAGGGCCTCCCAGCCCGCGGCGGGCAGGCCACCGAGAGCGACGCGATCGGCGTAGCGGGCAGGGTGTTTGACGTTCCACCAGCGGATACCGCCGACGTGGCTGTGGGCGCCGGGGCCCGCGCCGAGCCAGTCACCGCCGTCCCAGTAGCCGAGGTTGTGGCGGCAGCGGGCGTCGTCGTCGGCAGCCCAGTTGGAGACCTCGTACCAGGACAGCCCCGCCTCGCCGAGGCGGGCATCGATGCGCTCGTAGCGCGCGGCGAGGACATCGTCGTCGGGCGCGGGCAGTTCCCCACGACGGACCTTGCGCGCCAGCGCGGTGCCGTCCTCGACGATCAGGGAGTAGGCGGAGACATGATCGACACCGGCGGCCAGCACCGCGTCCAGGCTCGTATTCAGATCGGCATCGGTCTCCCCTGGCGTGCCGTAGATGAGGTCCAGGTTCACGTGCTCGAAGCCGGCGGCCCGCGCCTCCTTGGCGGCGGCAACAGCGCGACCGGGCGTATGTGTGCGGTCGAGCACCCGCAGCACGTGCTGCGCGGCCGATTGCATTCCCAGCGAGACGCGGGTGTACCCGGCCGAGCGGATCCGCTCGAAGAACTCCGGGGAGGTGGACTCCGGGTTGGATTCGGTCGTCACCTCGGCCCCTGCGGCCAGGGTGAAATTCGCGCGCACCGCGTCGAGCACCGCAGCGAGCCCCTCGCCGCCGAGCAGCGAGGGCGTGCCGCCACCGACGAAGATCGACGACACCGCCGGCGTCGCGCTGGGCAGCGCACCGAACTCGACCGCGGCGGTCGCGAGCTCACCGCGCAACGCCTCGAGCCACGATTGCGGGGACGCCGAGGTCCCCAGCTCCCCCGCCGTGTAGGTGTTGAAGTCGCAGTACCCGCAGCGCGTGGCGCAGAACGGCACGTGGACGTACACACCGAAAGGGCCGCCACCGAAATCGCGCAGCTCCGGCCGATCGGTATCGGCCGGGATCGCGCGAGCAGCTCTGGAGGCAGCACTGAGAGTCACCACTCCAGTCTGCCGCGCCCCGTCGGCCGCACCCGCGCGGCCCCAGCCGATACCCGCGGGCCGAGGTCAGCCGATGACGGGAGTGTTCTGGTTGGCGGCGAGCAGCCAGCGGCCGTCCTCCTTGGTCGTGACGTACAACGGTGCCCCCTCGCCGTCGAGCTCGTCGCCGAGCGGGTAGTGGGGCTGGCGCGCCTTGACCGCGGCGACGTCGGGGCGCAGGAACAGGACATGCTCGAGTTCGTAGGCGACACGGCCGCTGGGAGAGCCGCCGGGCAGGACCTGCGCGGTGAACTCCCCGATCGCGTTGCGGCCGAAGAGTTTCTTGCCGTGGCCGATCGTCCAGATCGCGTCGTCTCGGAAGACGCCGACGAACTCCTCGACGAGTTCGTTCGCCTGGGCGCGGGCAACCGTGGCGACGACCGCGCGGATGGCGGCGATCTCGGTCTCGAGGTCTGGGGGAGTATGTCCTGCGATGCTGACTTCGTTGCTCATGCCACCACCGTGCAACCTCAACAGCAGTCGAGGTCAACCACCGAGCGCGCCACCGCACAGCGGGGAACTCGACGCATCATCGGCTGCTTTTCCCGTGCCATTTATGACCCACATCACAGAACTGTACGAGCATCCAGGGAATTTCCCTCAAAAGTGCGGGAAATATCTCCCCGCGGTCGGAACGACCGGGCTGACATGGCACAATAGGCTCCATGCACGCAACAGGAGTACGACTCGTGGCCCGTCGCCACGTCGACTTCCTGCGCGTCTGCAGCGCCTGTTGTCGGCCCGGTCTCCACCGGTAGCGCAGCGGCTTCCACGCCCGGGTATCCCCCGGTGTCTTCGACTCTCATCGGCCCGCTGACCACCTGACGCGAGCCAGCCCCTCGCGCCTTCAGCACGGATGTACCACCACCCCCGCAGGAGCGACCCCTATGACGTCGAGCACCGACGCCGGTTCGACCGACAAGTCGACGGCACAGGCCCGTCCAGAGCGCCCGGCCACCGAGCGCCGTGTCCGGCCCGATCGGCCACGCACCGAAGCACCCGTCGCGCCGCGCGCGCGCACGGGCAAGCCGGTCCGCCGCCGGTCCGAAGGCCAGTGGGCGCTCGGCTACCGCGAGCCGCTCAACCCGAACGAGCAGTCCAAGAAGGACGACAACCCGCTCAACGTGCGGGCCAGGATCGAGAACATCTACGCCAAGGGCGGCTTCGACTCGATCGACAAGGCCGATCTGCGCGGCCGCTTCCGCTGGTGGGGTCTCTACACCCAGCGTGAAGAGGGCTATGACGGCACCTGGACCGACGACGACAACATCGACATCCTCGAAGCCAAGTACTTCATGATGCGAGTGCGCTGCGACGCGGGCGCGCTCAGCGCCGCCCAGCTGCGCACCATCGGCCAGATCTCCACGGAGTTCGGCCGCGACACCGCCGACCTCTCCGACCGAGAGAACGTGCAGTACCACTGGATCGAGGTCGAGAACGTCCCCGAGATCTGGCGTCGGCTGGAATCGGTGGGTCTGCACACCACCGAGGCCTGCGGCGACTGCCCGCGCGTGGTGCTCGGTTCGCCGCTGGCCGGTGAATCCCTCGACGAGGTGCTCGATGCGACACCCGCCATCGACGAGATCGTGAAGCGCTACATCGGAAAGAAGGAGTACTCCAACCTTCCCCGCAAGTTCAAGACCGCCATCTCGGGCCAGCAGGACGTGGTGCACGAGATCAACGACATCGCCTTCGTCGGTGTCGAGCATCCTGAGCACGGCCCCGGCTTCGACCTGTGGGTCGGCGGCGGCCTGTCGACCAACCCGATGCTGGCCAAGCGCGTCGGCGCGTGGGTGCCGCTCGACGAGGTGCCCGATGTGTGGGAGGCCGTGGTCTCGCTCTACCGCGACTACGGCTACCGCCGCCTGCGCACCAAGGCGCGCCTGAAGTTCCTGATCAAGGACTGGGGCATCGAGAAGTTCCGCCAAGTGCTCGAGGACGAGTACTTGAAGCGCAAGCTGATCGACGGTCCCGCGCCCGAACAGCCCGCCAAGCCGATCGATCACGTCGGTGTGCAGAAGCTGCGCAACGGCCTCAACGCCGTCGGCTTCTCCCCCATCGCCGGTCGTGTCTCGGGCACCATCCTGAGCCAGGTCGCCGAGGCCGCCGAGAAGTACGGCTCCGACCGGATCCGGTTCACCCCGTACCAGAAGCTGATCATCCTCGACATCGCCGACGACCAGGTCGACGCGCTGATCGACGAGCTGGAACCGCTGGGCCTGCAGGCCCGTCCGTCGATCTGGCGCCGGAACCTGCTCGCCTGCAGCGGCATCGAGTTCTGCAAGCTGTCCTTCGTCGAGACCCGCAAGCGTTCGCAGGTGCTCGCACCGGAGCTCGAGCAGCGGCTGGCCGACATCAACGCCGAACTCGATGTCCCGATCACCATCAACATCAACGGTTGCCCGAACTCGTGCGGCCGCTCCCAGATCGCCGACATCGGCTTCAAGGGGCAGTTGGTCGACGACGGTGCCGGGAATCATGTCGAGGGATTCCAGGTTCACCTGGGCGGCAGCCTCGGCCTGGACAGCGGGTTCGGCCGCAAGCTGCGTCAGCACAAGGTCACCAGCGTCGAGCTCGGCGACTACATCGAGCGCGTGGTCCGCAACTTCGTCAAGAACCGGGAGTCCGGGGAACGCTTCGCGGTGTGGGCGGTTCGCGCCGACGAGGCCGACCTGCGATAAGTCGAAGAGGAGATCTCCACTGTGACAACGAATCTCGCGGCCAAGCTGGCCGAAGACGAACTGCGCGCACTGGCTGAGCAGGGCGCGGCCGAGCTCGGTCCCGACGCCTCGGCGGCCGAGCTGATCGCCTGGACCGACCAGCACTTCGGCGACAACTACATCGTGGCGTCGAACATGCAGGACGGGGTGCTGGTGCACCTGGCCGCGCAGACCAGGCCCGGCGTCGACGTGTTGTTCCTCGACACCGGCTACCACTTCGCCGAGACCATGGGCACCAGGGACGCGGTCGAGGCCGTGTACGGCGTGAACGTGGTGAACGTGCGCCCCGAGCACAGCGTCACCGAGCAGGACGAACTGCTCGGCAAGGATCTGTTCGCCACCGACGCCGCCGAATGCTGCCGGCTGCGCAAGGTCGTTCCGCTGAAGAAGTCGCTGTCCGGGTACAACGCCTGGATCACCGGTATCCGGCGGGTGGAGGCCCCCACCCGCGCCAACGCGCCACTGATCTCGTTCGACGAAGCCTTCGGACTGGTGAAGATCAACCCGATCGCCCCGTGGTCCGACGACGAGATGCAGGCTTACATCACGGCCCACGGCATTCTCGTCAATCCCCTGGTGGAGGAGGGTTACCCGTCCATCGGTTGCGCGCCGTGCACGCGTAAGCCCGAACCGGGATCCGATCCGCGCAGCGGCCGCTGGGCCGGGCTGGCCAAGACCGAATGCGGATTGCACCAATCATGACTGTCACCACCACTGGGAGTGAGCCTGTGAGTACCCACACCACCGAACGCGAACTCGGCCTGTCCGAGTTCGACACCCTCGCAGCGCTGGAATCCGAGGCGATCCACATCTTCCGTGAGGTCGCGGGCGAGTTCGAGCGGCCGGTGATCCTGTTCTCCGGCGGCAAGGACTCCACCGTGCTGCTGCACTTGGCGCTCAAGGCCTTCTGGCCCGCGCCGCTGCCGTTCGCGCTGCTGCACGTCGACACCGGGCACAACCTCGACGAAGTGCTCGCGTTCCGCGACAAGGTGGTGGAGAAGTACGGCCTGCGCCTGCACGTCGCCTCGGTCGAGGAGTACCTGGCCGATGGTCGGCTCGCCGAGCGCCCCGACGGCATCCGCAACCCGCTGCAGACCGTGCCGCTGCTCGACGCCATCACCGAGCACCGTTTCGACGCGGTGTTCGGTGGCGGCCGCCGCGACGAGGAGCGTTCGCGCGCCAAGGAGCGGATCTTCTCGCTGCGCAACGCCTTCGGCCAGTGGGATCCGAAGCGTCAGCGTCCCGAGCTGTGGAACCTCTACAACGGCAAGCACGCGCCGGGCGAGCACGTGCGGGTGTTCCCGCTGAGCAACTGGACCGAGCTCGACATCTGGCGCTACATCGCGCGCGAGGACATCGACCTGGCCAGCATCTACTACGCCCACGAGCGTCCGGTGTACCAGCGCGACGGTATGTGGATGACCCCCGGCGTGTGGGGCGGTCCCGCCGAGGGGGAAGTGCTCGAGACCCGGTCGGTGCGCTACCGCACCGTCGGCGACGGTTCCACCACTGGCGCCATCATTTCCGACGCCGCCGACAACGCGGCCATCCTGGCCGAGGTCGCCGCATCCCGACTGACCGAACGCGGCGCGACCCGCGGCGACGACCGAGTGTCGGAAGCCGCGATGGAAGACCGCAAGCGAGAGGGTTATTTCTGATATGTCCGACCTATTGAGGCTGGCCACCGCCGGTTCTGTCGACGACGGTAAGTCCACTCTGGTCGGACGGCTGCTCTACGACACCAAGTCCGTGCTGGCCGATCAGATCGACGCCGTCACCCGCGCCTCGGTCGACAAGGGCCTGTCGACACCGGACCTGTCGCTGCTCGTCGACGGCCTGCGCGCCGAGCGTGAGCAGGGCATCACCATCGACGTCGCGTACCGCTACTTCGCCACGCCGAAGCGGTCTTTCGTGCTCGCCGACACCCCCGGTCACGTGCAGTACACCCGCAACACCGTCTCCGGCGCGTCCACCGCGCAGCTGGTGATCCTGCTGGTCGACGCGCGCAAGGGCGTCATCGAGCAGACCCGCCGCCATGCCGCCGTGCTGGCACTGCTCGGCGTGCCGAAGCTGGTGCTCGCGGTGAACAAGATCGACCTGGTCGAGGATCCGGCGACGGTGTTCGCCGAGATCTCGGCCGAGTTCAACACACTCACCTCGACCCTGGGCTGGGCCGACGAGGACGTGCTGGAGATCCCGGTCTCCGCGCTGCACGGCGACAACATCGCCAGCCGCTCGGCCAACACCCCGTACTACGACGGCCCCTCGCTGATCGAGCACCTGGAATCTGTTCCGGTGGACGCGGATTCGACCGGCGAGCACGCGCTGGGCCTGCGGTTCCCCGTGCAGTACGTGATCCGCCCGCGCACCGCCGAGTACCCCGACTACCGCGGCTACGCGGGCCAGATCGCGGCCGGCTCGGTCTCCCCCGGCGACGAGATCGTGGTGCTGCCCTCGGGCAAGCGCACCACCGTCGAGCGGATCGACACCCCCGACGGTGAGCTCGCGGTCGCGCAGGTGGGCCGCAGCGTGACGCTGATCCTCGCCGACGAAGTCGACATCTCGCGTGGTGACATCATCGCCTCGGTCGCCGACGCGCCCGAGCCGGTCGACACCTTCGACGCGACGGTCTGCTGGCTCGGCGACAAGGCGCTGCGCCCTGGCGCGCGGCTGCTGCTCAAGCACGGCGCCAAGACCACCCAGGCCATCGTCGGCGCGCTGGTCGAGCGCTTCGACGAGCAGGCCCTCGCCGCGGTGCCGAACCCGGAGTCGCTCGAGCTCAACGACATCGGCCGGGTCTCGCTGCGGCTGGCCGAGCCGATCCCGGCCGACGATTACCGCACCAACCGGCACACCGGTTCGTTCCTGCTGATCGACCCTGCGGGTGGCAACACCCTCGCGGCCGGTCTGGTCGGCGATGTGCTGACCTCGGTCGAGGTCGGGGCCGCAGTCCGATGACGGGTGTGCTCGCCCCGCTGCGTGGTGCCGCCATGGCACCGCGTACCGGTGGCGGGCCCGCACTCGTCGCGGTGGCTCACGGCAGCCGTGACCCCCGCTCCGCCGCGACGATGGCGGCCGTGGTCGCCGACGTCGCCGCCGCCCGCCCCGACCTCACGGTCCGGCTGGCTTTTCTCGACCTGAACGCGCCGTCGGTGGAGCAGGTCACCGATGATCTCGCCGCCCAGGGACACACCTCGGCGATCGTCGTTCCGCTGTTGCTGGGCAATGCTTTTCACGCTCGCGTCGACCTACCCGCCTTGCTGGGCGAGGCGACGCGACGGAATCCCCGGCTGCGACTCACCCAAGCCGACGTCCTCGGCGCCGATCCGCGCCTGCTCGCGGCGCTGGCCGATCAGGTCACGCACGCCGTCAACGGTCGGCCGGTTGCTTCCGGATCACGATCTGCGGACATCGCCTCGCCGCACATCGGCACGCTCCCCGGCTCACCGGGGGCAATGGTGCGTACCTTCGGGTCCGCCGGACCCTCGCCCGAGCTGGGAATCGCGGTGGCCGCTGTCGGTTCACGGAACGCGGCGGCGAATCGACGGACCGCGGCGGTCGCTCGCCGACTCGCCGCATCGACCGGCCTCCGCACCGAAATATGCTTCGCCACAGTAGATCCCGGAATCGCTGTGGCCATCGACCGGCTCCGTGCGCGTGGCGCTGAACACATCGTCGTCGCACCCTGGTTCCTCGCGCCTGGACTGCTCACTGATCGACTCCGCACGGCGGCACCCGACCTCGTGCACGCCGCCGTCATCGGCGCCCACTCCGCACTGACCGAGGTGATCTGGGCACGCTACGACAGCACGATCGCGGCGGAACTCGAACTGTCCGCCTGAGATCCGCGCGCTCGGCCCGATCCCCTCCCTCCGACCGACTCCCCTCGTACACCCCGGCATCGCCTCTGCTCTCGGCCGCATTCCCCTGCCCGCACGCGCCTCACCGCTCCTCTCAGCCGCCTCCCCCTGCCCGCGCGGGCCTCGCCACTCCTCTCGGCCGCCTCCCCTGCCCGCACGCGCCTCGCCGCCATCCACACTCCACCGTGGCCATCCACACGTCACCGTGCGTTCTGCGATGCGCACGCTCCGCCACCGACCGGTACTGCGCCGTCGGCGATCGGATCCATGAAGTGGCTCCGCACACAGCGCGCGACAACGTTGCGCGCGGCTTCATCCCCGCACCCGCGAGGCAGCTCGACCAGCCGGACTTCGACCCCTCCAGTGACCCAATTCATGCAACCGAACCCTTCCCTACATACCCCATGGGGGTATAGTTCGTGTCAGCGCAAACGAACCAGGAGAGGCGAAACGATGACCACCAACGCCCACACCGGACACGTCACCACCGCACCCCCCACACCGCAGCCGACGAACAACGCCGCACCCGGAGTCGATGGCGGCGGCCGCGCCACACACCGGAATCACGGTGATCGCACCGAAGCCGCGCAGGCCACAGCAGCCGTCGAGCACCACCACGCGGACCACCACACCGCACACGTCGGCCCCGAGGCACGCCGCGCCGCCGAACGCGCCGGGCACCACGTGACTCACGCCGCCGAACACACCGGACACGACGGCGGCCACGCAGACCAGGCAGACCAGGCAGGCACTGCCATCCAGGTCGGACACGGCGCCGGACCCGGAGGCCTGCTGATCACGCAGGACGGGTACACCCTGAATCTCGAGACGACGATCGCCGAGCCGGGCGGGATCGATTTCCGGTTCCGGATCCTCGGGCCCGACGGGGCCGCCGTGACGGAGTTCGATCCGATTCACGATCGGGAGCTGCACCTGATCGTGGCGCGGCGGGAGCTGACCGGGTTCTGGCACGTGCATCCGCGCCGCGAGGCGGACGGCACCTGGGCGATCCGGTTGGACCTGCCCGAAGCGGGCGCCTATCGGGTGTTCACCGATATCGCCCCGCGCGCCCTCGGACGGACGATCACGCTCGGCGCCGATCTCGCCATCGCGGGACACTATGCGCCACAACCGGTTCCCGCCGTTGGGCGCGCAGCCGAGATCGACGGCTACGAGCTCACCGTCGACGGTGAGCTACGCGCTGACGGCGACCTGCTGACGCTGACCGTCCGCAAAGACGGCGCATCGGTGACGGATCTGCAGCCCTACCTCGCCGCCTTCGGCCACCTGGTGATCCTGCGCGCCGGTGACCTCGCCTACGTGCACGTCCACCCCAACGGCGAACCCGGCGACGGCATCACCCCCGCCGGTCCCGAAATCAGCTTCCACACCGCTGTTCCCGGTCCCGGCACGTATCGCCTGTTCCTCGACTTCCGCCACAACGACGCCGTGCGCACCGCGGCCTTCACCCTCACCACCCCGCAGACCACCGAGCACACCCACCACCGCTGACCACCCCGTCCAGGTAACGATGCCATCCGCGCGTCCGGGCATCGAGGTCAACCCTGAGGAGACAGGAGCCGGGCGGCGATCGCGCGGGCGGCGTCCACGCGCGACGAATCACCGGTCTGGCGGGCGACATTGGCCGCGCTCACGATCGCGTCGAGTTCGAAGGCGAGCAGGTCGGGGTCGACCATGGGGAGGGCGCCGAGGTCGCGGGCCTTGGCGATCTCGGCGGCGAGGAAGGCCAGCCACTGGTCGTGATCGGCGACGACGGCGTCGTGGACCGGTCCGGTCTTGCTGCTGAACTCGGTGAGCGTGGCGACGCGAAAACAACCACCGGGAAAGGGCGGTTCGTCGATGTGGGCGAACCAGCGGTCGACCAGGGTGCGGATCCGCTCGATACCGCGGGGCACTGCCAGGCTCGGTGCGATCACCCGCTCGACGAAGATGTCGCGGCCGGTCTGCACGGCGGCGAGTTGCAGGGCCTCCTTGGTGCCGAACAGGGTGGCGATGCCGCTCTTGCTCAGCCCGAGGTCGGCGGCGAGACGCCCGATGGACAGGCCGTCGAGACCTTCGACGGAGGCGAGTTCGGCGGCACGCTGGGCAATGGTCGCCCTGGCGCGGGCGCCCTTGGCCAGCCGTTGATCGGTCGGTTCCGTCAACTGGGTCATGCAGACCATTCTTCCACTCCCCCCTTGCGAAGTCGAACGAACGGTCGTACTTTTATCCACGAACGATCGTACGTTCTTATTTCTCCCCGAAGGACTCCGCATGACCGACGTCTCCGCTCGGCCCGACGATCCACTCATCACCCCGGCCACCGATTCCGCCACCCGCCGCACTCTCGCAGTCGCCGCGGGGGCCGCCTTCATCGCGTTCCTCGACCTCTCCGTCGTCAACATCGCGTTCCCGACCATCGCCCTGAGCTTTCCCGAGACCGCCACCGCCACGCTGACCTGGATCGTCAGCGGCTACGCGATCGCCTTCGCGGCCTTGCTCACCCCGGCCGGACGTCTCGCCGACGTACTCGGCCGCAAGCGCCTGTTCGCCGTCGCATTGACCGGGTTCGCCGTCACTTCCCTGCTCTGTGGGCTCGCGCCCAACGCGCAATGGCTCATTGCCGGACGCATCCTGCAGGGCATGACAGCGGCATTCATGGTGCCCGCCGCGCTCGGACTCCTCTTGGCGGTCACGCCGCGTGCGAAGATCGGCACCGCGATCGGCGCGTGGTCGGCGGCAGGCGGGTTCGCCGCGGTCGTCGGCCCGGCGCTGGGTGGTGCGCTGGTCGAGGGGTTCGGGTGGCGGGCGGTCTTCCTGATCAATGTGCCGATCGCGCTCGCGCTGATCGTGCCGGGACTGCGGCTGCCCGACGCGGGCAACGGCGGTCGCGACACCGCGCTGCCCGATGCGCTCGGCACGGTCGCGATCGTGCTCGGACTCGGCGCGCTCGTCGCGGCCGTCACCGAGGGGCAGTCGTGGGGCTGGACCGCACCCGGCACGCTCACCCTGCTGCTCGGCGGTGTCGCGCTGACGCTGTTCGCCCTGGTCCGTTCGGCCGGACGATCGAACCCCGCGGTGCCGGTGGCCCTGTGGCGGGATCGCCGGTTCGCGCTGGCCAACGCGGGCGCGTTCCTGTTCGGCGCGACGATGTTCGCCTGGCTGCTCGCCGGACCGCTGTTCCTGCACACGATCTGGGGATACTCGGTGCTCGAGTCCGCCGGTGCGCTCACCATCGGCGCGGTGGCGGCGATGGTGACTTCCCTTGTCACCGGACGCATCACGTCCGCACCCGGACAGCGCTGGGCCGGTGTGTTCGGCGCGCTGATGTACACCGCGGCGCTGATCTGGATGAGCACCGATGCCTTCGGCCCCGAACCCGCGCTCTGGTCGGCGTGGATCCCGGCCGGCATTCTCGGCGGTGGCGGCATCGGTTTCGTCATCACCGTGCTCGGTACTGCTGCGGCGAGTTCGGTTCCCCCGCAGCAGTTCGCGGCGGGCATCGGCCTGAATGTCACCGTGCGCCAAGTGGGTGGCGCGCTCGGTGTCGCGATTCTCGCGGCGATCCTGGCAGCGACGGCAGATGACGCGCTGCGCGGCTTCCACATCCTGTTCGCCGTGTGTGCCGGGATCGGCGTCGCGGTCACCCTGCTGCTCGCCCTGCCCGCGCACTCTCGCTCGACCGACTGATCCGACCACCGAGGAGATCGACATGTCTTCCACCACTCCCCTGTCCTCGGACGACCACCGTGCCGCGCCCCGTACCGAGACCGACGACCCGCTGCTGCTGACTCCAAAACAGGCGCACACTCTGCTCGCGGGCGCGCCGTGGCGGCGCTTCGCGGTGCTGGGCGACTCCATCGCCGCGGGCACCGGCGATCCGAGCCCCGGCTACGCGCCCACCGGCTGGGCCGACCGGGTCGCGGCTGCCCTCACTGCGGTCCAGCCCACGCTCGCCTACCGCAACACCGGCCGGATCGGCGCGACCAGCACCCAGGTGCTCGACCGGCAACTCCCCGAGATCCTGGAATTCGCACCGGATCTCGTGCACGTCAATTGCGGCGGCAACGATCTGTTCGAGCCGGGTGCCGACCTCGACCGGTTGCGCGAGAACCTCTCGACGATCTGCGCGGCACTGACCGCCACCGGCGCGCAACTGTCCGTCTTCACGGTCGCCGATGTGTGGGACGTCGAGCGGATGGCGCCGATGCGGCCGATGCGGCCGAAGATGGCCGCGCTCAACGATATGGTCCGCGTGATCGCCGCCGACTACGACGCCGTGCTCACCGAGTTCTGGGAGCATCCGGTGCGGTCGCGCCCGGAGTTGATGAGCGCCGATCTCCTGCACTTCACCACCAGCGGGCACGCGGTCGTGGCCAGTGAGGTGATCCAGTCGCTGAGCGCGCGCATCGCCGCGGCCTGATCGGCGCGGGGCTCGGCTCGGCAGTTGGGGCAGGCAACTCCCGCCGTGCTCAGCTGTTGTCGCGCACCAGTTCGGTGCCGAGGGCGACGAGTTCGGCCCTGACCTCGGCGGGTTCGACCACCTCGACATCACCGGCCCAGCCCGCCAGTTGGCGCGCGAGCATCTTCGTCGTATCGGCGGTGATGCTCGCGCGCACCCGGCCATCGTCGGCCGGACCGAGCAGGGTGCAGTGGCGGCCCTGCTGGTCGTCCAGGATCGGGGCGAGCGCGGCGGAGACGAGGACAGTCGCGGCGACGGCTGCACGACGCTGCTCCATCTCGGAAACGACCTCGGCCCACTGCTGCTGGAGGTCGAGTTCCGCAGGCCGGTCGACGGTTTCGTCCAGCACCGCGAGCTCCGCGATCCGGTCGAGGCGGAAGGTGCGCCTGCCGCGCTCGGTACCGGCGATCAGGTACCACACCGTCTCCTTCTCGACCAGCCCCCAGGGATCGACCGCCCGGACCGTACGCTGACCCGACCGCAGATAGTCGATCCGTACCCGTCGACGATCCACCACCGCGCGCTGCAGGACCGCGAGCATCGCGGGCGGCTCCGGATCGGGCCGACCCCATCGGGCCGGGTCGACGACCACGGCATCAGCCGCGGCAGCAGCATCCGCGCGAAAGGTCTGCGGCAGCGCCCGAACCAGTTTGCGCAGCGCGGATTTCAGCTCGGGAGCAGCCTGGGCCGCCGGACCGGCCAACAGGAACAGCGCCCTGGTCTCCCCCGCGGTGAGACCGGACAGGTCGGTGCGGGCGCCACCGATCAGCGACCAGCCACCACCCCGGCCCGGCTGCGGATACACCGGGATGCCCGCCGTCGACAGGGCCTCGAGATCGCGGCGGGCCGTTGCCACCGACACCTCGAGCTCGGCCGCGACCTGCGCGGCCGTCACCCGGCCCCGCGTCTGCATCAACAGCAGGGTGGCCACCAATCTGTCCGCTCGCATACTCGATGATTCTGCCGGAATAAGTGCTCATTCGGTGCGTACTTTGGCTGGCAAGGTTGTTCTCGCATCACAACGACAACAGGGAGAAACCATGCTGCGCGGAATGGCCACCACCACCTACTACGCCGACGATCTCACCGCAGCCAAGGACTGGTACGCCGCATTCCTCGGCATCGCACCCTATTTCGAGGTTCCGGGCGGCTACTACGAGTTCCGGGTCGGTCCGCTGCAGGCCGAGCTCGGCATCATCAACCGGGCCTACGCCCCTGCGGGTGCGCACCACGCGCCGGGCGGCGGAGGGGTGGTGTTCTGGCAGGTCGACGACCTCGCGGCCACCCATGCCCGGCTGCTCGAGCTCGGCGCGACCGAGTACGAGCCGATCACCGAGCGCGGGGAGGGAACGGGTTTCGCGACCGCGGCGGTGCTCGATCCGTTCGGCAATGTCCTCGGGATCATGACCAATCCACACTTCGTCGCCATGACGGCGCCGCTCGCCGCGGCGAGGTAGCGGCTCAGCCGACGAACCAGCGCTCGAGCACGGTGGCCACACCGTCCTCGGCGACATCGCCGGTCACCTCGTCGGCGAGGGCGAGCACGTCGGCGGGTGAGCTGGCCATCGCGACCGAGTGGGCGGCCCAGCGCAGCATCTCGCGGTCGTTGAAGCCGTCGCCGATGGCCAGTGTCTGGTCGGGCGCGACGCCGAGTACGCGCCGAAGCCGTTCCAGCGCCCAGCCTTTCGAGACGCCCCGGCGCGACACGGTGAGCCACGGTCCGTATTCGCCGTGCACCCACGACGCGTCGGGCACGTCGAGCGAGGCCAGCAGGGCGAGCATCTCCTCGGCGGTGCCACTGGGCCACCAGCCGTTGAGCCGGGGCGTCGGCTGACTGCTCAGCACACGATGGTCGACGAGCTGGAAATCGCCGATGGAGTACTCCCCCGGACCGTGCCCGGTCGCCCAGGTGCCGACGCCGACCCGCTCCGCGGCGAAGATCATCTCCGGAAACAGCGCGCGCAGGGCGAGCACCGCCGGTGCCGGGTCGAAGGACTGCACGGCAACGGGTTCGCCGCGCGCGACATCGATGTGCACGGCCCCGTTGGAACACAGCGCGTGTCCCTCGGTGAGCCCCAACTCGCCGAGCACCGGTCGGGTGGTGAGCACGGTGCGCCCGGTGGTCACCACCACATGCGCCCCCGCCGCCACCGCCGCCCGCACCGCCGCGATGACCCGCGCACTGATCTCGACCCCCGTCGACAGCAGGGTCCCATCCACATCGAGCGCAATCAGCTTCGGCGCTCCCCCGAGTACAGCCACCACGCTATTGTGCCCGCCCCCACCGACACCCACACCGCGTTTCACCAGCAGTTCCGCCGGTCACCCTCGCGTCCGACACATCTCAGTACCGCGCTCCTCGCCCTGGTTCGGTGCACGAGCGAACTTCGAGCCGACCGGCGCCGGAGAACGCGCACGGGCGTCACGCGGAGAGATGCCGCCTGGAGTGGGCTCTCACGGCTGCGGCTACACGAGATCCCCGTGGTGTGACCACACACCTGAGGCCGATCGACGCAAGCCATCGACGTCGCCGTCCGTCCTCGCCGAACTTCACACCCACAGAGACGCAGCACCCGGCCAGGCCGCCGCGATGCGCCGCCGCGATGCGGAGGTCACCGCAGATGCCCGATCCGGGCGCGCGATGGGAGTCAGAGGTGCTGTCGCGCAGCGAATCCTGCCGCGACTTCCCGGGAATTGAGTCGTTGCGATCAGCGGCGGCCGCCACCGCCACCGGCCCCGCCTCCGCCACCGCCGCCCTTCGAGCCGCCGGAGGAATCGCCACCCGTGGACGAACCGCCCTTCGAGGAGCCGCCCCTACCGGAGCCGCCGGTCGAGGAGCCGCCCGAGCCACCACCGGAAGTGCTGCTCGACGAGGAGCCGCCGGTCGAGCCGCCGGAGGAGGCGCCACCGGCCGAAGACCTACCACCAGAGGAGATTCCGCCACCCGACGCGCCGCTGCTGGACGAGCCACCACCAGAAGCACCACCGCCCGATCCACCGCCACCGCCAGAAGCACCACCGGATGCACCGCCACCGCCAGAAGCACCACCGCCAGAAGCGCCACCACCGGATGCGCCACCACCGGACGCATCGCCACCGGAGCCGCCACCACCACCGGACGCGCCGCCGCCCGAGGCGCCACCACCGCCGCCGCCCGACGCGCCACCACCGGACGAGCCGCCATCTGACCCGCCGCCACCGGAGGCACCCCCGCCAGAAGCGCCGCCCCCGGATGCACCGCCGCCGGAAGCACCACCGTCGGATCCTCCACTCGAAGCACCGCCACCCGACGCACCACCGCCAGAGGCACCGCCGGATCCGTCCGTGCCACCGGACCCACCGGTCGAGCCACCACCCGACCCGCCGTCAGTGGCACCGCTGCCACCACCCGGCATCGCACCACCGGACTCCACACCACCCGACGTGCCGCCGGAAGGCGGAGTGCCCGTACCGATTCCACCGGGAAGCGACGTTCCGGTGTCGACGGGTGTGCCGACACCGGGCACTGTGGTGCCGTCGGTCGGGGTGGACGGCCCGGTTCCCGGGATCGTCGCGCCGGGCACATCCGTACCGGGCGTCGACGGAATGCCGGGGGCAGACGGTTCACCAGGAGTCGAGGGCCCGCCGGGGTTCGCGCCGGGGGCGGTGATGGGACTGGCGGCGGGCAGGTCGGGTGACCCGGGATAGGTCCCTGGGTTCTGCGGATCCACGGACATCCCGAAGGGCAGGGGATTGATGAAGCGAGCCGGATCGCCGTAGGTCGTGCGGGCCAGCGGCGAGCGGCATTCGTCGTCGCGGAGGTCCTGGTGACCGGAACCGCCGCGCTCGCCTCCGGCGAACGTCTTGCCGGGAGCCCCCGCACGGTCCGGGGCGACGAACCGCTCGTAGGCGGTCCGCACGGCGGTCGTGCCCGCGACCATGACTCGCCCGGTGACCGGGTCGATGCTGCCGAGCAGCCCGGCGTTCCGGGCGGCGGCCAACTCGGCACTCATGTCGTAGAGCAACGCGTCGGCGGGTGCGCCGAGTGCCGGGAACCGATCGAGCACGGGCGTGAGACCGGGATCGAAGGGACTGCCGAACACCGTCATGGCCGACATCGCCAGCGCGGAAACCACTGCCGCGCTGGAGAACACGGCGACATGCGGACCCGCGCCGCCGCCCTGCTGCTCGGGCGCGAAGGTCCGCGCCGCCAGCGCTGCCGCACCCGCGGCGACCACCTGGCCAGGATCGGCGACGGTGACCAGCGGGACACCGAGTTCGGCGAGCGTACGTGCGACCTCCGGCGGACGTGAGGCGCCGCCGACGACCAGGATGCGCGACAGGTCGGCCAGGCGCAGCCCCGCGGCGGCCACGCTCTTGCTGACCAGCGGGAAGGTGTCGCGGATGTGCTCGGCGCGCAGCGCGTCGATGTTCACCATGGAGGTGAGTGTCTGGGTCGCGCGGGCCGAGCGCGGTCCACCGGCGTACCGGGCGACCATCTCGCCCAGCGGCTTGCCACCGAAATCAGTGGACCGCGTGGGCGTTCCGATCATCGGATGGTGCGGCCAGTCCGGGCCGACGCGTAGCACCGTGAGGTCGAGACTGTTGGCGCCGAGGTCGTAGACGAGCACGAAACCCGGCGCCAGCGGACCCCGGTCGGTCTCCAGCCATTCCGCGGCGGCGACCGGCTCCGGCACCAGTAGTACCTGACCGGCGCCCGCCAGATGCAGCGCCTGCCCGAGCAGGGCGACCTGCTTGTCGGAATACACCGCCGGATAGGTCAATACGGCGCCCTCGGCCGGTTCGGCCAACGCGATCAGCCCGGTGACCACCTCGGCGATCAGATTGGTCGCCGAGTAGAACCGGCCGCCGATCACCATCGGCTCCGGCTCGCGGCTCAGGTCCGCGAAATCGGTGATGGCGGAAGCGAATTCGTTGATCGCCCCGATGCGGGGTCGACCTGCTTCGTCGAATGTCAGTGCGGTGCGTCGTGTTCGCACCGCCGGTTTGGCCGGATTGTCGGCGACCACCGCCGAAATCGCATTGACCGTACCGATACTCAAGCCCAGACCTCTGGTCATGTTTTTGCTATCCCGTCAACGCACCGTGACCACGTCCAGCACGCGAGCGCACCATGTGGCCGCGGTCGTCTTCCAAACAGCTCGCACAGATTAACTGTCCCATCATCGAATTGCTGCCCGATTGATACGAAACACGTGACCTTTGGCCCTTGTTGAGGGATACATGCAGGTAGTGAGGCATGCGGACAATCGTCCAGTCCCCTGAACGATGCCGAGGCGACCCACAGACTCCGAGAGCCAGCTACTCGCGAGTAATCACCCTGCGCCTGCGGTGAATACATTCTTACAGTTTGTTATTGGGCATAATTAGCGCACTTACCGACCGGTAATCAATTCATTTACCGCTCTTTTGATTTCACTTTCGGCGAAATACATTGCCTCGGATCGGTGTACGCACCACAAAGGATGATGCGTCAACGCAACGGCCGATACCCGCCAGCGCCGACCGGCTCGCGACGGTTGACTCGAAAGCACGGAGAGACATCCGAGCGATCTCCGAATACTCAGGGACAGAAGGGAATACACATGTCCACTCGTTTCGCCGACCAGGTCGTCCTCGTCACCGGAGCCGGTTCCGGCATCGGCAAGGCGGTGGCGCTGCGGGTCGCGACCGAGGGCGCTGCCGTCGTGCTCGGCTCGCGGGGCAAGGATCAGGGCGAGCAGGTCGCCGAGCAGATCCGCGCCGCAGGCGGGCGCGCGCTGTTCATCCCCACCGATGTCACCGTGGAGGACGAGGTCGAGCGCCTCACCCAGAGCGCCCTCACCGCCTTCGGCAGGCTCGACGCGGCGTTCAACAACGCGGGCGCGATCAACGCCTTCGGTACGGTGGCCGAGATCGACACCGCCGCATGGCATGCCGACCTCGCCCTGAACCTGACCGGGGTCTTCCACGGCCTGCGCCACCAGGTACCGGCGATCACGGCCTCCGGTGGCGGCGCGATCCTCAACAACGCCTCCAACCTCGGCGTCGTCGGCATGGCATCGGTCTCGGGGTATGTGGCGGCCAAGCACGGCGTCGTCGGGCTCACCAAGTCGGTGGCGCTCGAGACCGCGTCGTCGGGCGTGCGGGTCAACGCGATCCTCTCCGGCGCGGTCGAGACCCCGGCTTTCCGCGCCTCGATGGGCGCGACACCGGAGGGCGAGGCGGCGATCGCGGCGCTGCACCCGATCGGGCGGATCGCGCAGCCCGACGAGATCGCGGCGCTGTGCGCGTTCCTGCTCAGCACCGAGGCCTCCTTCATCACCGGCGCCGCGGTCGCCGTGGACGGCGGCTTCACCGCGCAGTAGCCGCCGTACGCCGAAGGCCCGCCACATCCGCTGATGTGGCGGGCCTTCGGGTGTCGTCGACTAGCTGCGCGCGAGCAGCCGCCGCAACGGTCGCACCCGCGGTGCCACCGCACCGCCGGCGCGGGCCTCCGGACGGCGGGCGCGCACCAGGCGGTCGAAATCCTGTGCGTCGCGCGCGGGCTCACTCAGCTTGCCGTTGTTGAAATCGTCGGCGAGCTGCTGCACCGTCTCCTGCGCACAGGACTTGTTGGTGCCGATGAAGCCGCTCGGACCACGCTTGATCCAGCCGGCCACATAGGTGCCGGGCACGATCTCGCCGCCGGGAGCGGTGAGCACGCGGCCGTGCTCGTTCGGGATCACGCCGCGCTCGTCATCGAAGGGCAGATCCTTGGTCGGCACACCGCGGTAGCCGACGGAGGTCAGCACGACACCGGCCTCCACCAGCTCGATGTCCCCGGTCGCCACCGCACCGACGCGACCGTCGGCATCGGCGACCAGCTCGTTGCGCTCGACCCGCACACCGGTCACCGTGTCGGTGCCGACGATCTCCACCGGCGAGGACAGGTAACGGAACACGATCCGCCTGCGCTCACCGAACGGCCGGGTCGCGACGCTGTGCAGCAGGCGCAGCTTCTGCTCGACCTTGTAGGACAGCTCCGGGGTGACCTCGGGCAGCTCGCCGTCGATCGCGATGTCGATGTCGGCGGCCAGCAGGCCGACGAACTCGGGCACCGTGAACGCCGACTCGGCCGGGCCGCGGCGGCCCAGGACCACGACCTCTTCGATCTTGCTCTCGCGCAAGGCCTTCAGCGCGTAGGGCGCGATGTCGGTACCGGCCAGCGTGGCCGGATCGACGGTCAGGATGCGGGCCACGTCGAGGGCGACGTTGCCGTTGCCGACGATCACCACCCGCTTCTGGTCCAGATCGAAGGTGTCATCGGCGTGCTCGGGATGGCCGTTGTACCAGGCCACGAAGTCGGTGGCCGACACATTGCCCGGCAGACCCTCGCCCGGGATGTTCAGCTTGCGATCCGAGGACGCGCCGACCGCGTAGACCACACCGTGGAAGTGCTCGAGCAGATCGGCATGACTGATGTGCTTGCCGATCTCGACATCGAGGTAGGTACCGAAGTCCTCCTGCTTCGACATCACGTCGAACAGGTCGGCGACCTTGCGTGTGCGCTGGTGATCGGGCGCGACGCCGAGCCGGGCCAGACCGTAGGCCTGCGGCAGCCGGTCGAACATCGTGACCGAGACACCGGGCTGGGTCAGCAGCTCGTCGGCGGCGTACATCGCCGACGGGCCCGACCCGACGATCGCGACCCGCAGCGGCGACCGCTTGGTGTCGATCGACGGGGGCATCACCGGAGGGGCCAGCGTCGGCCGGTCCCGCTGAACCCGGTAGAAATCGGCGTTGATCTCGATAAAGGGCTTCTGTTCGTGGGTCAGCTTCTTCGACGAGGTGATCGCGTCGACCGGGCAGGCCGTGGCGCAGGCACCACAGTCCACACAGGCCGCCGGATCGACGTAGAGCATCTCCGCGGTCAGGAAGTCCGGCTCATCCGGGGTCGGATGAATACAGTTCACCGGGCACGCGTAGACACACGAGGCGTCACTACAGCATGACTGGGTAACGACGTAGGGCATGGAAGACTACCGCCGACTCAAGCGACTGCGTGCTTGACGGAGCGCTTGGGCTCCGAGCGGTACCGGCTCGACGGGCCGTCGATACCGAGCAGCTTCCAGACCCGCTTGGCCACCGGGTTCATCAGACCGATCTCCTCGGCGAGCGCGCGCACGTCGATGAAGTAGTCGGCGAAGACCTGCTTGGCCTCCTTGGAGCCGTAGAACAGCTCCTTGCGCACTTCCTTCGGCATGTCGAACTGCTTGAAGAAGGTCTTCGGCGGGGTCGCGATCGCCCGGCCGAGGATGAACATGATGATCGGCATCGCGATCGACAGCACGAACTTGTTGAACGGCCGCTGGGCGGGCACGTTCTTCTTCAGGAACTCGTGGGCGAAGGAGATGTGGCGAGCTTCCTCGGCCACGTGGATCGCCATCACGCCGCGCATGATCGGGTGGATGTCGTCGCCCGAGCGCAGGATGTCCTTCTGGATGTGGTCGATCGGCTCCTCGCCGGCGAGCACGGCCATGAAGAAGAAGTTCGGGAACAGCGCACCGCCGGGCGAGGCCAGGTGGCGCAGCTGACGCACGAGCGGGTTCATGCCCGGCACGTCGGCGACGCGGTTGACCATCTCCTGGAACATCAGAGTGTGGTTGTGCTCTTCGATCATCTCGTGCGAGCAGTACCGGAACTCCGGGTCGTTGTTCTTCAGGTTGAAGATGTGCTGCATCATCCCGATGATCAGGATGGCCTCGAACTGCAGGCCGACCTTGGCCACATTGGCCTGGCGGACCTTGCCGATCTCGATCTTGACGTCCTGCGGCAGGGACTGGTACCAGGGGTGGCGACCGATCGGGTCGGCCGAGGTGACCAGGATCCAGCGCTCCGGCTTGCAGTCCGGGTCGAAGTCCGGGTTGTCCCAGTCGATGTCCTCGAACGGGTCGAAGTGGCGGTCGACCGATGCCTCGGAAAGCATCAGCAACTTCTCGGCGTACGCCTGAGCCTCGGCGACTACAGGATCGACGTCAGGGGTGGTGGGCGCAGACATCGTCGTCACTGCCTCTCCTCAAGGGACGTTTACTGTTTCCAATAGTTACACCTATGAGGTAGCGCGTCAACTCCGAGAAGGGCGCGGATTCGCGTGTTCGGCGCGTCGAAAAGCCGACACGAAAAGCTACTCACCAGTAAAAACGCCCCTACCTGTGACGCTGGGTCATACACAGTCTCGGTGGCCGCGTGGCGAGTCGGGAAAAATAGATTCACGCCGAGCGCGTCGACCCGCTGGTCGGACCGACGGTACCGGTCATCCTGCGCCGATACCGGACGTCAGGTCGGCGTACGGGCAGCCAGCGAACAGCGCGACAACACCGACAGAGCTTCGCGGCATCGTGTCGCGGGGCCCTGCCGTGGCGGGTTCGGATCAGCTGGTCGGCAGATCCGGGATGCGGGTGGCGCGCGCGTAGACCGTCTCGCCCTCGGTCAGCCGCAACGCCGCGGCGTCGCCGCGAGTCACCTGGGCGGCGAACTGGTCGCCGGTGGCGGCATTGCGCAGTTCCAGCCGCACCTCGAAGCCCAAGCGCACGATGCGTTCCACGGTGGCCCTGGTGACACCGGCCGAATCCGCGGTGCCCTCGTGCTCGGCCAGCGCCATGCTGGGATCACGGCCCACCCGGATGTCGTGCGGACGGACCAGATGCCCGTTGAGCCGCGCGACCGCGCCGAGAAACGACATCACGAACTCGTTGGCCGGGCGGTCGTAGACGTCCTCGGGCGAACCGACCTGCTCGATGCGGCCCTTGTTCATCACCGCGATCCGGTCGGCGACGTCGAGCGCCTCCTCCTGGTCGTGGGTCACCAGCACCGTGGTCACGTGGACCTCGTCGTGCAGCCTGCGCAGCCACTGGCGCAGATCGGTGCGCACCTTGGCGTCGAGCGCGCCGAAGGGCTCGTCGAGCAGCAGCACCTGCGGGTCGACGGCCAGCGCGCGAGCCAGCGCCATGCGCTGGCGCTGACCGCCCGAGAGCTGGGCCGGGTAGCGGTGCTGGAACCCGTCGAGCCCGACGATGCCGAGCAGTTCGTCGACGCGCTTGTCGATCTCCTTCTTCGGCCGCTTGCGGATGGTCAGGCCGAAGGCCACGTTGTCGCGCACCGTCATGTGCTTGAACGCGGCGTAGTGCTGGAACACGAAGCCGATGTCACGCTTCTGCGGTGGCACGTGGGTGACATCGTTGCCGGCGATCATCACGATCCCGGAGTCCAGCGACTCCAGGCCCGCGATCGAGCGCAGCAGCGTCGACTTGCCCGACCCCGACGGGCCGAGCAGGGCGGTGAGTTCGCCGGAGGGGATGTCGATGGTGACATCGTCGAGCGCGGCGAAGGAACCGTAGTTCTTGCGCGCGTTGGTCACGGTGATCATTCGGGGCCCCGCTTGCGTTCGAGAAGAGTCATCAGGAGAAGGACTACCAGGGCCATGCCCATCAGCAGTGTCGCCGCACTGTAGGCGCCGAAGTCGTTGTGATCATCGATGTAGCGACCGTGCACCAGCAGGGTCAGCGTCTGAGACTCGCCCGGCATCGCGGTCGAGACCATGATCACCGCGCCGAACTCGCCGAGCGCGCGGGCCACGGTGAGCACGACACCATAGGTGAGGCCCCAGCGGATTGCGGGCAGAGTGATCCGCCAGAAGGTCTGCCACCCCGTGGCGCCGAGGGTGGCCGCGGCCTGCTCCTGATCGTCGCCGATCTCGTGCAGCACCGGTTCCACCTCGCGCACCACGAACGGCAATGTCACGAAGATGGTGGCGATCACCATGCCCGGCAAACTGAAGATCACCTGGAACCCGAGGGATTCCAACCCGCCGAACCATCCACCCGCACCCCAGAGCAGGATCAGCGCCACACCCACGACCACCGGCGACACCGCGAACGGCAGGTCGACGATGCCCTGCAACAGACTGCGCCCCGGGAACTTGCTGCGCACCAGCGCCAGCGCGGTGATCACACCGAAGACCACGTTCAACGGCACCACGATGGCCACGATGATCATCGACAGCTGGAACGCCGAGATCGCCGCGGGCGTGGTGATCGAGTCGATGAACGCGCCGATCCCGCGTTCGAAGGTGCGCAGCAGGATGATGACCAGCGGCAGCACCAGCAGGATGAACAGGTAGCCCAGTGCGACGGTGCGCAGCGAGATCCTGGTCAGTGCCGACAGCTTCATCGAGCGGCCTCTTCCTTGCGCGCGGTCCGCTCGGCCAGCAGGCGCAGTACCAACAGCGTGGCGAACGCGACGGCGAGCAGCGCCACCGATACCGCGGCCGCGTTGACCGGCCGGTCGACCTCGATCTGCTGCTGGATGTACTGCGAGGTCACCTGCGTCTCGCGCGGGATGTTGCCGCCGATCAGCACCACCGAGCCGTATTCACCGATCGCCCTGGCGAAGGCCAGGCCGCCGCCGGAGATGATCGCGGGCGTCAGCGTCGGCAGCACGATCCGGCGGAAGGTGATCCAGTTGCCGGCACCGAGTGAGAGCGCGGCCTGTTCCACCTCACGGTCGACCTCGATCAGCACCGGCTGCACCGACCGCACCACGAAAGGCAGGGTCACGAACGCCAGGGCGATCACCAGGCCGGGCTGGGTGGCGTTGAGGTGGATGTCGAAAGGACTGCTCGGGCCGTAGAGCGAGAGCAGCACGATCGAGGCGACGATCGTCGGCAGCGCGAACGGCAGATCGATCAGCGCGTTGACGATTCCCTTGCCGGGGAACTCGTCACGCACGAGCACCCAGGCAATCAGGGTGCCCATGAAGAGGTTGACCACCGCGACCACCACCGACACCCCGATGGTGATCCGCAGCGACTCCAGCGCCGCGGGTGCGGTGACCGCGTCCCAGAAGCCGGACCAGCCGTCCTCGAACGAGCTGACGGTGAGCGCCGCCAGCGGCAACAGCACGATGAGGCTGAGCCACAGCACCGCGATGGCGATGCCGAGCGGACCGACCGAGCCGGTCACCCGCAACCACGACCCTCGCGGGCCGCGGGGCTTCGGCGGCGCGGTGGTCGCCGATTTCTCCAGGTTCACGGCATCGCCGGAATCGAGAGTGTCCCCGGTCCCGGCATGCCCACTGCTGTCAGTCACAGTTGTCCAGTATCGCGTGTGTGCTGGGTCACGGCTTACCTGGTCGCCTGGTCGTAGATCATCGCGATCGTGCCGGTGTCCTGCGCGAACAACTCCTCGTCCACGGTCTTCCAACCGCCGAGGTCATCGATGGTCCACAGCTGGGTGGGGGTGGGGAAGTCGGCGGCGAACTCGGCGGCCACGCCCGGGTCGACCGGGCGGAAACCGGCCTCGGCCCAGGCACGCTGGCCCTCGGTGGTGAACAGGAAGTCGCGGAACGCGATGGCCTTGGCGGCGTTCTCGGCGTTCTCGAGCACCGCGACCGGGTTCTCGATCTTGACAGTGATCGGCGGGTTGACGTGCTCGATCGGGTCGCCGTTGCGCTCGGAGAACAGGGCCTCGTTCTCGTAGCTCAGCAGCACGTCACCGGTGCCCTGCAGGAAGGCCTCGGTGGCTTCGCGGCCCGACTTGGGCTGCACCCGCACATGTTCGGGCGAGATCAGCTGCGACAGGTAGTCCAGACCCGCCTGTGGGTTCTTGCCGCCCTCGCTCTTGGCCGCGTACGGCGCCAGCAGGTTCCACTTGGCCGAGCCGGAGCTGAACGGGTTCGGGGTGACGACCTCGACCCCCGGCTTCAGCAGGTCGTCCCAGTCCCTGATGCCTTTGGGGTTGCCCTCACGGACCACCAGCGTGACGACCGAGCCGAACGGGACGCCCTTGGTGGAGTCGGCGTTCCAGTTCTCGTCGATCAAGCCCGCCTCGACCAGGCGGGTGATGTCGGGCTCGACCGAGAAGCTCACCACGTCGGCTCGAGCGCCGTCCTTCACCTTGCGCGACTGGTCGCCCGAGGCGCCGTAGGACGCCCGGACGATGACGCCGTCGCCCGCCTCGGTCTTGTTGAACTCGGGCACGACCTCGTCGAAACCGACCTTGGGCACGGCGTAGGCGTAGAGGTTGATGGTGCCCCCGCTCCCGTCGGCCACGATGGCGTCGCCGTCGGTCGAATCGCTGGCGCCACCGCCGCAGGCGGTCAGGGCGACCGCGGCGACAGCAGTGAGCGCGATGGCGGCGGCGCGGCGGCGCGAGCCGATCCAGGTGTTGCGAGACATCGGGGTGTACCTTTCGGGAAAGGACCTGCCGCGCAATGTCTTTCGCTGCGGCAGGAGAAACACTTGTCGATCGGTGGACCTGCGAGGCGGTGGCTGCACGACAGTCGGCGCGACTCGGGCTCATGGCCCCCGGAGTGCCGAACTACGACTGCGAGAGAAAGCGCGCGCTAGTCTACTCGGCAGGAATGCGCAGACGAGTCCGATGGCCGATCATCGACAGAGGATGTCCGCGACCGCGAGGTCGCCGACAGCGATCAACGCCAATTCATGGCGGATCTGCGGGGCAACACTCGACGACACGGGCAGACTGTAACAGATTGCGACATGATGGTTCGAATCGACGAGAACTCCATACCGAGGGGGGATTTCATCCTATGACCATGGCTCCAGACCGCGTTCGCGTGCGTTTGCCGGAGATCAGCACGCGTGCCTGGGAGCACCCGGCCGACCGCACCGCACTGGTGACGCTGCGCTCACTCAGCGGCTTCGACACGGTGCTGCGCGCACTGTCGGGACTGCTGCGCGAACGTCAGCACCGGCTGCTGTACCTGGCAACCGCTGTGCGCGTCGACGAACGGCAGTTCCGCACCCTGCACGAGTTGCGGGCGGATTGTGTCGGCGTGCTCGACGCGCCGACCACACCGGAGATGTTCGTCCTGCAGGACCCGTCGGTGAACGCCTTCACCATCGGCATGGACAAGCCGTTCATCGTGCTCACCACCGGCCTGCTCGAACTGATGGACACCGAGGAGCTGCGCTTCGTCGTCGGCCACGAGCTCGGCCACGCTCTGTCCGGGCACGCGGTGTACCGCACGATGCTCATGCACCTGATGCGGCTGTCGGCCTCGGTCGGCTGGATGCCGGTCGGCGGCTGGGCACTGCGCGCGATCGTGGCGGCGCTGATGGAGTGGAGCCGCAAGTCCGAACTGTCCGGCGACCGCGCCGGCCTGCTGTGCTGCCAGGATGTCGAGGCCTCGGTGCGGGTGCACATGAAGACCGCGGGCGGCGCCTGGCTGACCGAGATGAACCACGGCGCGTTCCTCGACCAGGCCGACGACTACATGCGCTCGGGCGACCTGCGCGACGGCGTCCTCAAACTGCTCAACCTGGAACTGCAGACGCACCCCTTCTCGGTCCTGCGCGCCGCCGAACTCCGCCGCTGGATCCAGTCCGGCGAGTACGACCGCATCCTCGGCGGCAGCTACCCCCGCCGCGACTCCGACCGCAACGCCCGCATCAGCGACGAGGTCAAGGAAGCCGCCCGCACCTACCGCGAATCCTTCGACCAGTCCGACGACATGTTCGTCCGCACCGTCCGCGACCTCGGCCGCGACGTGGGATCAGCCGTCAACACCGTCGGCCAGGAAGTAGGCCGCACAGTATCCGACCTCGGCAAACGCTTCGACGACTGGCGCAAGAACTAGCCGACCCACAACACCATCAATCGAGTCCGCCTGACCGCACTCCCCACCACACACGACACCATGCGGAATCCGCCATGACCGCACTCCCCGCCACACACGACACCGTGCGGAGTCCGCGATGACCGCACCTCCCAACCCCGCACAACACCATGCGGAGTCCGCGATGACCGCACTCCCAACCCCGCACAACACCATGCGGAGTCCGCGATGACCGCACTCCCAACCCCGCACCCGCGACCCCGAGGAGCGGCGGCCGACGAAGTCGGCCGGTCGCGGCCGGGTCGCCGGTCAGCGCTCGAAGCGCATGCGCCGCAGGCGCGAGTCTCGAGCGCTGACCGGCGGCCCCCAGGGGCCGCGACTCGAGCGCGCCAGCGCTCCAACAAACACAGCCCGTATGCCTCCCCGTGTCACTGGACCCCGGATCCGACCGAACCTATCGCGCCTATCGCGTGAAGAACCACGCGATGACAACAAGAACCAACAGGGCGACAAGAGCGAGCTGAACGCGCGAACGTGGCATCAGCGAACACCGCTGCCCACGGTCGGCCGCACGGGTGCGGCAACGGGGGCGGACACGGCGATCGGCGCCACGGCCGGGACTTCGGCGTGGTCGTCACGCCCCAGCGCGCGGAAGATCGCGCGCAGGGCACGGTCGAGCAGGAAGGCGATGGCGAAGCTGATCGGCACCATGCCGACCAGCACGACGAGGAACTGGGGGATGAAGGGCAGTCCGGCCACCCAGAGTTCGAAGCCGTCCCACCAACCTGCGATGCGTTCCACGTCGACCAGACTAGTCGGTCACCGTGAACGGTCCGCTCCGGCCGACGCCGAGCCATGTCGCGACGCCACGACCAGCGGATCGACCGATTGCGCTGGACGTCGGCTCGCGGCGCCCCGATGATGGGGTATGGAGTCTTCCAGCGCCGACAGCCTGCCGATTCTGAGCCCGGTGTCCTCCAGCGGCAACCGTGGCGCCTTCCCGCCGATCGACGACTACGCGTTCCTGTCCGACTGCGAGACCGGCTGCCTGATCGCCAGCAGCGGTGCGGTCGAGTGGATGTGTGTCCCCCGCCCCGACTCTCCCAGCGTGTTCGGCGCGATTCTCGATCGCAGCGCCGGGCACTTCCGGATCGGGCCGTACGGCACGCAGGTCCCCGCCGCGCGGCGGTATCTGCCGGGCGGGATGATCCTGGAAACCACCTGGCAGACCGCCACCGGTTGGCTGATCGTGCGTGACGCGCTCGTACTCGGTCCATGGCACAACAACATGGCCCGTTCCAAGACCCACCGCCGCACCCCGATGGACTGGGACGCCGAGCACTGCCTGTTGCGGACGGTCAAATGTGTCAGTGGCACCGTCGAATTGGAGATGAGCTGCGAGCCCTCCTTCGACTACCACCGCGGTGGCGCGCACTGGGAGTACACCGGCAAGGTGTACGAGCAGGCGAGTGCGATCAGCAGCGCCGACTCCGAGTCGGGACTGTCGCTGGTGCTCACCACCGATCTGCGCCTCGGATTGGAGGGGCGTGAGGCGCGGGCGCGGACTCGGATGAGCGAGGGCGATTCGGTGTACGTCGCGCTGACCTGGTCGGAACTGCCCGCACCCGGCAATTTCGACGAGGCGGCGGAGAAGATGTGGGCGACCGCGGAATGCTGGCGACGCTGGATCACCCTCGGTGACTTCCCCGACCATCCGTGGCGCAACTACCTGCAGCGCAGCGCGCTCACCCTCAAGGGCCTCACCTACGCCCCGACCGGCGCGCTGTTGGCGGCCGCGACCACCTCCCTGCCGGAAACCCCTGGCGGGGAACGCAACTGGGACTACCGCTACACCTGGGTCCGCGATTCCAGCTTCGCGCTGTGGGGCCTGTACACCCTGGGCCTGGACCGCGAGGCCGACGACTTCTTCAACTTCCTCAACGACGCGACCACCGGGGACAACGGTGACGCCGTCCCCCTGCAGGTGCTCTACGGGATCGGCGGCGAACGCCGGATCACCGAGGAGACGCTGCCCAATCTGTCCGGCTACGACGACTCACGACCGGTACGCATCGGCAACGCCGCCTACAACCAGGACCAGCACGACATCTGGGGCACCATGCTCGATGCGATGTACCTGCACATGAAGTCCCGTCAGCAGGTGCCGGAATCACTGTGGCCGATGCTCGAACGCACCGTGCACGCCGCGATCGAGCACTGGCGCGAACCCGATCGCGGCATCTGGGAGGTCCGCGGCGAACCGCAGCAGTTCACCTCGTCGAAGGTGATGTGCTGGGTGGCGCTGGATCGCGGCGCCCGGCTGGCGCAACTGCACGGCCGCGACGAACGCTCGGCGCGGTGGTTCGAGATCGCCGAGGAGATCCGCGCCGACGTCTTGGCCAACGGTGTCGACGCCGACGGCGTGTTCACCCAGACCTACGGCGGACACACCCTCGACGCCTCGCTGCTGCTGGTGGTGCTGACCCGGTTCCTGCCGCCGGACGATCCGCGGGTGCGCGCGACCGTGCTGGCCATCGCCGACCGCCTCACCGTGCACGGACTGGTGCTGCGCTACGACACCGACACCACCGATGACGGACTGGCCGGTGAGGAGGGCACCTTCACGATCTGCTCGTTCTGGCTGGTGTCCGCGCTGGTGGAGATCGGCGAACTGGAGCGGGCCACCCATCTGTGCGAGCGGCTGCTCGGCCTGGCCAGTCCGCTGCGCCTCTACGCCGAGGAGATCGATCCGCGCACCGGCAGGCATCTGGGCAACTTCCCGCAGGCGTTCACCCATCTGGCGCTGATCAACGCCGTCACCCACGTGATCAGGGCCGAGGATTCCCGCGAGGTCGGTCAGTTCCAGCCCGCGCACACGCCGCCGCACCGGCCGAGCTGAGCACGCTCAGCGGGTGAGCCGCTGGGCCCGTTCCCGCAGCCCGGCCAGGGTGCGCAGGCCCGCGTCGATCTCGGTGATGCGCAGTTCACGCTGGTCGCCATAGCGCAGGCCGGTCTCCTCGGCGGCGCGCAGTGCCTCGTCGGCGGTGCGCGAGACCTCGGCGGCGATCTCGGTGTAGTGGTCACGCAGCACGCGCTGCAGGGTGCGCAGGCGGTTGCGGGATTCCTTGCCCACCTGGAAGATCACGTCGTCGGCCAGCCGCGCGACGGCGACCTTGGCCTCGGCTTGCCTGCGCTGTTTGCGGCTGCGGCGGTCGTCCCACAGGGCGTTCACGCCGAGCAGCACCCCCGCACCCGCGGAGTACCAGTTGACGAGCGACATGCCGAGCAGGCTGGTGGCCAGACCGACCATCAGAATGCCGCCGTAGGAGCCGCGCAAGGCCGACAGCGCCTGTTGTCCGATACTGGCTTTGGCGCTTTCCAGTGTCTCCAGTGACTGGACCGGTTCGAGCACCTCGCCGGGATTGGTCAGGCGCAGTTCGGGCAGCGGTGGGGTTCGATTGTGCGGCGGGAACTTCGCGGCGACCTGTTCGGAGAGTTCGACGGCGCGATAGTGCGCCATCACGAAGTTCTCCTCGACCGCCTCGCAGATCCGCGCGTCGAGTTCGGTGGCGAACTCGGTCCACTTGTGCGCCGGATCGGTGCGCGTGATCTCGGCCTCGGCCTCGCGGACCAGGCTGCGCAGCCGATGCCGCAGATCGTGTTCGATATCGGCGTTGAGCTCGGCGCCGCCGTCGACCAGGGTGACCTGCCAGGTGGCGGTGCGCTGGCGCAACTGATCGGCCTCGGCGCGGGCGGCGGCCAGGCGCTGGGTGATCTCGGCCCGCCGACGCGGATCGCGCAGGGTCTCGACTTCGGCGCGCAGGGTGACGGTGAGCTGGTCGGTGACCAGGGCGATGTCGCGCACCGCGGCCGCGATCGCGACCGAGTCGGCCTGGGCGACCACGTATTCCTGCAGGTGGTCGATGAGCTGGGGCACCCCGGACTCGATGTCGCGCTGCTGATCGCCGGTCTCGTCGGCCTGCCGGTGCAGCAGGGCAGAGACCGGGGCGACCGCGAAGTTCAGCCCGGCACCGTCGAGCAGGGCGCGGTTGCGTCGCTGGGTCAGTGACCAGTGCGGGTTGCGGTCGATCTTGGTGAGCACGCAGACCACCGAGGGGCACACCTGCTCGACGCGACGTAGATAGTCCAGCTGGGCTTCGGTCAGTTCGGCGGCGGCGTCGGTGGCGTAGAGGACGACGTCGGCGGCGGCGATCATCGACCAGGCCGCGCCCTCGTGGGTAGTGGGTCCTGGTGCGTCCATCACCACCAGGCCGTCGGCCAGCAGGGGGCTCGGCTGCGCGAATTCGGCACGCAGCACACCGAGGGCGGTCAGCGCGGGCCCTGGGTTGAGCGGGTCGACGGGCACCCGTTCGACCCGGCCGCGCTGGGCCGATTTCACCAGGGTCGCGCTCGGCGCGGCGCCGTATTCGACGATCACGGGGACACTGGGCTTGCCGTCGGTCGCGCTGACCGGGCTGCCGACCATGCTGTTGACCAGCGTGCTCATCCCGGCCTGCGGTTCACCGACGACGACCAGCCGCACGCGGGGGTCGCTGAGCCGGGCTCGCACCATGCCGAGGCGGGCATCGAGGTCGTCGCGGCCGCCCGAGCGAACCAGTTCCCGCAGTTCGTCGACGAGAGACACGACCGGGGCCATCACATCCGGATGCTTCACCGTCGCGGCCTGCAGTCCGGCTGCGGCAGACAAACCTGTCCTCACTCTCCTTGCGTGTACCCGGCCGAGACGCAGGGACTAGACGAAGTCGTACCCAGGATGCTCGGTGGGAAACACAGCGCTTCCCAGATCGGCGCCACCGAGCCCCGAATCGAACAGTCCGGCCGAGACGCCATGGTAGACGCCGTGGTGCTGATCGAACTCGCCGGCGATCGGCTTGGTCTCGATGACCGGCGGTTTCACCGGGGCCTGAGTGGTCGGCACGGTGACCGCCGGCGGCGGGGTGACGACGGTCGGCGCGTCGACGGTCGGGACGGTGGGCTGCTGCGTGGGGACCGACGCGGTCGGCTGGACCGTCATCGTCGGCTGGGGCGCCACGGTGGGCTGGGTGGCGGTCGGCTGGGGCGCCGTCGGGGTCGGGACGTCGACGGTGGGGGTGCTCGGCGCGGTCGGCTGGGTCGTGACGCCGCCGGTACCGCCCGGAGTGGTGATGTCGGTGCCGGGCGTGGTGTCCCCGGTGGTCGGCGTGGTGCCCCCGGTGGTCGGCGTGGTGCCACCAGTAGTCGGCGTGGTGCCACCAGTAGTCGGCGTGGTGCCACCAGTAGTCGGCGTGGTGATGACCGTCGGCGGCACCGTGAGTTCCGGCTTGGTCACGCCGGGCGTCGACGGTGCGGTCGCCGAGGGCAGGCCGGGCAGCGTCACCGTGGGCGCGGTGGTGATGTCGACGGTGGGTGCCGTGGACCCACCGGTGCCCGGCACGGTCGACGGGGTGGAGGAGCCGCTATCGGAAAGATCGGGCAGCACAACGGGTTCCGCCGGTGTGGCCGGCGCGAACAGACCTGGCACCGCGGCGGCGGGCGCGGTCAGCGGGGACACGGCGGGGGTGCTCAGCACATTGGCGATCGGGGTGGACGCGGCGTCGGGCTGGATGGTGGTTTGCAGCGGCGTCGCGGCGACCACGGGCGGGGCGACCGCGACCGGGGCGGGCGCCACGGGGGCGGGCGGCGGCGCGATCGGGGCGGGCGCGACCGGAGCCGGAACCGGGGCGGGCGCCGGTGCAAGGGGGGCGGGCGCCGCGATCACGGGAGCGGGCGCACCGGGCAGGCTCGGACCAGCCGGAGCGGACGCACCGGGCAAGTTCGGACCAGCCTGCGACGAAGAGCCGGGCAGACCCGGACCGCCCGAGGAGGACGAACCAGGCAGGCCCGGAGCACCCGACGACGAGCCCGGCAAGCTCGGGCCATCCGACGGAGAGCCGGAGCCGGGCAGGCTCGGGCCAGTGGACGATGGCGTGCCGAGACCGGCGTCGGCGGGCGAGGAGGCACCGGGACCGACGGAATCCAGGCCGGCGCGCGCGCCGGTGTCACCGGGGACGCGCAGGCCGTCGCCGAGCCACTTGCCGTAGTCGTCGAGCTGGTCGCCGACCTTGCCGACCTGGACATCGACCTTCATCTGCGAGGTGAACCACACGCCGTCGAGGCCCGCGTGCATGTCGATCTGCCAGTCGGTGGTCACCATGGCGCCGAAGCCGTCGAACAGGCCGCCGACATCGCCGATGCCGTTGAACAGCCCATCGGGGGAGTTGGGTCCGGCCACCAGATCACCGGGGTTGGTCGCGCCGGGCACACCGATGCCGTCGAAACCGGGAAGGCCGATGCCCTGGCCGGGCAGACCATCGAAACCGGGAATGCCGATACCGTTGCCGGGCAGACCATCGAAACCGGGGATACCGATACCGCCGTGACCACCACCCGGCAGGCCGATGCCGCCGTCCTGGTCGGCACCGGGCCGGCCGAACGAGTCGTCGAAGCCGAGGCCCGGCGATTGCGGGTAGGACGGGATGCCGATGCCTGTGGAGTTGTCGTCGCTACCGGGGATCCGGAAGTCGCGCTCACCGTCGGAGCCGGGGATCTCCGGTCGCCATTCGGACTCGGTGGAGCGGCTGACCATGGCCAGGTCGTCCTCGGCGCCGGGGCGGGTGCCGAACGGGGTGTGCGGCTGCACCGGGAAGGGCTCGGGCTCGGCGGCGAGGTCGGGGAAGGTGATGACCGGGCTCGGCGCATCCGGGCTCGGATCGGCGGGCACCGTCTGCGACGACCAGCCCGCGTAGCGGCTGTCGGCATTGCTGGTGCCCTGCTCGCGCTCGGGCGTGGTGCCGTTGGCGGCGACCAGTGCGCCGCCGGTCACATAGGCACCCGCCCTGGCCACCCGGGCGACACCGTTGGCGACCTTGTAGGCCGTGTCAGGGCCTTCTGCGCGTGCGGCACCGTCATCGAAAGGCAGATCACGCGTCATCCAAGCTCCAACACTCGCATCGATGTAGGTCCCCACCACGATCGAGGCGGAAGTGAGAACCATCCAACACTAATTCCGGAATGCCGAACTGTCATTTCGATCAGAACGGTCGGCACTCACCTTATGGCGAACAACACCTTTCGGCGAGCCGGTGGAATCAGGGGGACCGGATCCCAAGAGAACTCTAACGATTGCTCAACGGAGCGTGAAGATCGGCTGCTTAGCGTCGGTTTCGCCGACCGAGCGGGTCGGCGGACACGATTCTCGAGGAGACCCACATGACCGCATTCGCCAACCACCGCCGCATCCGCGCCGCGGCACTGCTCGGCGGTGTCGCCTTGATCACCGGCACCGTCGCCGGTACCGCGACGGCCGCGCCGACCATCACCTCGGTCGAGAGCGGCCACGATCGAACGATCATCCTCTGCGGCGCACCGGGCGATGGCGTACCGCCGCCGCAGGTCCGCTTCCAGCGCACCGTGCCCGCCGAGCGGGTCCAGCCCGCGCTGCCCGTGGAGCAGGGCATCCAGGACCGGCCGCCGGTGCCCGGTCCGCCGCTGGACGGCGCCGAGTGCACCCGGATCGATCCGGCCGGGGCGGTCCCGGCCCAGCCCGCCGTGCCGGGCACCCTGGCCCTGGCGTTCCCGCCGCATACGCGCTGAGCAGGACAGCCGATGGATCGCACTAGGGTGAGCAGATGACCGGACAGCAGATCTTGGTCGTCGACGACGAGGTCCGCGTGCTGGCGTCACTGCGTCGCGGCCTGGAACTCTCCGGCTTCGACGTGATCACCGCGGGTGACGGCGCGCAAGCCCTCGCCCTGGTGCGGTCGGCCGCCCCCGACGCCATGGTGCTCGATGTGAACATGCCCGAGCTCGACGGCGTCGGCGTGGTCACCGCCCTGCGGGCGATGGACAACGACATCCCCATCTGCGTGCTCAGCGCCCGCAGCGCGGTGACCGACCGGATCGCGGCCCTGGAACGCGGCGCCGACGACTACCTGACCAAACCGTTCGATCTGGGCGAGCTCGTCGCCCGGCTGCGCGCCCTGCTGCGGCGTCGACCGGTGACCGCCGCGCCGCCGGGCCGCACGGTCCAGGTGGGCGAGGTGGTGATCGATCTCACCGGCCATCGGGTGCGCTCTGGCGGGCAACCGGTCGAGCTCACCAAGCGGGAGTTCGAACTGCTGGCGATGCTGGCCGACAACAGGGGCATCGTGCTCGGCCGCGAGCAGATCCTGGCCGCGGTCTGGGGCTACGACTTCGCCACCGACACCAATGTGGTCGACGTGTTCGTCTCCTACCTGCGCCGCAAGCTCGAGGCCGAGGGCGTCGCGCGGGTCGTGCACACGGTGCGCGGGGTCGGTTTCGTGCTGCGGGACCAGCCGTGAGCGCGGCGCGTGGTTCGTGGTCGTTGCGCATGCGGGTTGCCGTGGTGTCGGCCGTGGTGGCCGCGCTGGTGGCGATCACCCTCGGGCTCACCTACGCCGCGCTGCTGAAGGTGGCCGGCTCGCGCCAGTTCGATCAGACGGTGTCGACGATGCGGGTACAAGTTGCCCAGCGCGCCGATGACGTTCCGGGCGCACCACTTTCGGCACCGCCGCGCCCCGCGACACCCGACCCGTCCACCACGATCACGGTGCCTTTCACCCCCGTGGACACCGCGCTCGCGCCGGTGCAGGGCGCGCCGGGCCTGCTGGTCCGGCTCGATCCCGATCGCGACCTGGTCGAAGCCGCGATCACCCGCAGCCAGCTGATCGGTCTCGGTATCGGCGTCGGCGGGGTGCTCGTCGCGGCCGGATTGGGTTGGGTGCTGGCCGGATTCGCCGCGCGCCCGCTGCGCAGACTCGCCAACGCCACCCAGGAGATCGACACCCTCGACGAGTTGCCGCCGCTGTCCGGACGTGGCGCACGAGAAGCCGAGGAATTGTCCGACGCGATCAACCGGATGCTGGCACGCCTGGACACCGCACACGGCGAGACCAGGCAGGCGCTGGCGGGCGCCCGCGATTTCGCCGCAGTCTGCGCGCACGAACTGCGCACCCCGCTCACCGCCCTGCGCACCGATCTCCAGGTGCTCGCCGGGACGGAACTGCCCGCCGAGCAGCGTGGCGCGGTGCTGGCCGACGTGCTCGCGGCCGAACGCCAGATCGAGCACACCCTGACCGATCTGGAACGACTCGCCGTGGACGAACTCACCGACCAGGGCGCCTTCGAATCGTTCGAGCTGTGCGAGACGCTGGATCGGGCCGTGCAGAACGCCCGGCGCGCTCAGCCGGAAGTCGACATCAGCCTGACCGCCTGCGAACCGGTCCCGATGACCGGGCTGCCCGGCGGGATCATGCTGATCGTGACCAATGCCGTCAGCAACGCGGTCCATCACGGGCACGCCACCGAGGTCACGGTGGCGGCGCGCGCGGACGCCGACAACATCGAGATCACCATCGACGACAACGGCTCCGGCATCCCGGAACACCTGTCCCCCACCGCTTTCGACCGTTTCGCCAAGCGGCCCGGCTCGCCCGGTTCCGGTCTCGGCCTGGCACTGGTGCGTCAGCAGGCCGAACTACATGCCGGCACCGCCGAACTCGAGCACAGCCCGCTGGGCGGTGTCCGCCTGCGCGTGCACATGGCTCAGGCGCCGGTGAACACCGGCGCCTGAGCTGGGTCCTGCCTACTTCTTGGGCTTGTCCGAATCCGAGGACAGCGCCGCCACGAAGGCTTCCTGGGGCACCTCCACGCGACCGATGGTCTTCATGCGCTTCTTGCCCTCCTTCTGCTTCTCGAGCAGCTTACGCTTACGGCTGATGTCGCCGCCGTAGCACTTGGCGAGCACGTCCTTGCGGATGGCGCGGATGTTCTCGCGCGCGATGATCTTCGAGCCGATCGCCGCCTGGATCGGCACCTCGAACTGCTGACGCGGGATGAGCTCACGCAGCTTGGTGGTGAGCTTGTGCCCGTAGGCCTGCGCCGCGTCGCGGTGCACGATGGCGCTGAACGCGTCGACCGCCTCGCCCTGCAACAGGATGTCGACTTTCACCAGGTCGGCCGCCTGCTCACCCGCCTCCTCGTAGTCGAGGCTGGCGTAGCCACGGGTGCGCGACTTGAGCGAGTCGAAGAAGTCGAAGATGATCTCGGCCATCGGCATCGTGTAGCGCAGCTCGACGCGGGTCTCGGACAGGTAGTCCATGCCGCCGAGCTCGCCGCGACGCTGCTGGCACAGCTCCATGATCGAACCGATGAACTCGCTGGGCGAGATCACCGTGCACTTCACGATCGGCTCGTAGACGTGCCGGGCCTTGCCCTCCGGCCAGTACGAGGGGTTGGTGACGATGTGCTCGGTGCCGTCCTCCATCTCCACCCGGTACACCACGTTGGGCGCGGTAGAGATGAGATCGAGGCCGAATTCGCGCTGCAACCGCTCGCGGGTGATCTCCATGTGCAGCAGCCCGAGGAAGCCGCAGCGGAAACCGAAGCCCAGCGCCACCGAGGTCTCCGGCTCGTAGGTGAGCGCGGCGTCGTTGAGCTGCAGCTTGTCGAGGGCATCGCGCAGATCCGGGTAGTCCGAGCCGTCGACCGGGTACAGACCCGAGTAGACCATCGGGCGCGGTTCGCGGTAACCGGTCAGCGGCGCGGTCGCGCCGTTGCGGGCGCTGGTCACCGTGTCACCGACCTTCGACTGGCGCACATCCTTCACGCCGGTGATCAGGTAACCGACCTCGCCGACGCCCAGACCCTGGGTGGGCTTCGGCTCGGGCGAGACGATGCCCACTTCCAGCAGCTCGTGGGTCGCGCCGGTCGACATCATCTTGATCTTCTCGCGCGGGGTGATCTTGCCGTCCACCACGCGGATGTAGGTGATCACGCCGCGGTAGGTGTCATAGACCGAATCGAAGATCATCGCCCGCGCCGGGGCATCGGAGTCGCCGACCGGGGCCGGGACCGCCTCGATGACCTTGTCCAGCAGTTCGGTGACGCCGACGCCGGTCTTGCCGGAGACCCGCAGCACGTCCTCAGGTTCGCAGCCCACGATGTGGGCCAGCTCGGCCGCGTAGCGGTCCGGGTCGGCGGCGGGCAGGTCGATCTTGTTCAGCACCGGGATGATCGTCAGATCCTTCTCCAGCGCCAGGTAGAGATTGGCCAGTGTCTGCGCCTCGATGCCCTGGGCGGCGTCGACCAGCAGGATCGCGCCCTCACAGGCCTCGAGCGCGCGGGAGACCTCATAGGTGAAGTCGACGTGGCCCGGAGTATCGATCAAGTGCAGGACATAATCCTCGCGACCGGCCGCGGTGTCGATCGACCACGGCAGCCGCACGTTCTGCGCCTTGATCGTGATGCCGCGCTCACGTTCGATATCCATCCGGTCCAGGTACTGGGCGCGCATGGCCCGCTCCTCGACCACACCGGTCAGCTGCAACATCCGATCGGCCAGGGTCGACTTGCCATGGTCGATGTGGGCGATGATGCAGAAGTTCCGGATCCGGGACGGATCGGTGAACGTCGTATCGGCAAAACTGGAAGCCACTCCACTCCTCGAGGGGTATCGGCGAACTCGGTCCATCGTCCCATGGCCGGATTCCCGGCTCCGTCACCGGTGCACTGTTGCGTGGGTCCCCGTTATATTTCAAGGATGGCCAGCAGTTGGAACACACTCGGCAAGCAGCTCGGCGTGATCGCCAAGGAACAGGGCCCGAAGATCGTGCGCAAGCAGGGCCCGCGGCTGCTGGAGAAGCTGGTGGGGGCCCTGGCGACCAAGCCGGGACCGGCCGTCGCGGTGCGCCCGACCGCGTCCACGCCCGTCCCCACCGCCCACCGCGCCCGTCAGATCGTCTACTGCCCGCAACTGGACGGGCGCGCCGATCCCGGGGAGATCGTCTGGACCTGGGTTCCCTTCGAGGAGGACCCGACCAATGGCAAGGATCGGCCGGTGCTGGTGGTCGGGCGCGACCGCAAGACCCTGCTCGGGCTGATGCTGTCGTCGAAACCCGAACGCGCGCACGACCACAACTGGGTCGGCATCGGCTCGGGCCCGTGGGACAACGCGGGCCGGGCCAGCTGGGTGCGGCTGGACCGGGTGATCGACGTGCCGGAGGACGGCATCCGTCGCGAGGGCGCGATCGTCGAGCGCAAGACCTTCGACCTGGTCGCGCACCGCCTGGTCGCCGAATACAGCTGGAGCTGACCGGGTCACGGCCTAGGTGTGCGGGTCGCGCGAGCGCCCGAACACCAGGCCGTACACCAGCGCGCCGAGCGCCCCACCGATCAGCGGGAACACCACGAACGCCCACACCTGCGCCATCGCCCCGTCCTGATACGGCGCGACCGCGAGGCTGCGTGCCGGGTTGACCGAGGTGTTGTCGATCGGCAGGGAGACCAGGTAGATCACCGTGAGCGTGACACCGATCGAGAGTCCGGCCAGCGGCACGTCGGAGATCTGGTCGGTGGAGGCCAGCACCACGAACACCAGCAGCGCGGTCAGCATCACCTCGATGATGATGGTGGCCGCCAGGCCGTATCCGTTCTGCAGGACGGCCTCGCCCAGCGGACCGGTCAGCGCCGAAGGGCTGTGCGCGCCCCAGCCATTGGCGCCGAGCCCGTCGACGCCCCGGTCGTAGGAGGGCAAGTTCTTGGCCAGCGCGAACAGCACCAGCCCCGCCAGGAAGGCGCCGATCAGCTGGGCGATCACGTACCCGGCGGCGCCGACCGCGCTGATCCGGCCGAGCAGCAACTGTCCGAGGGTGACCGCCGGATTGACGTGGCAGCCCGAGATCGGCCCGATCGCGTACACCAGGAACATCAGCGTGAGCCCGAACGCGAAGGCGACGCCGAGCGCGCCGACCCGATCACCGGCGAGCACCAGCGTGCCGAGACCACAGATCACCAGGATGAAGGTGCCCAGCGCTTCGGCGGCCCACTTCTTCGGCTCGGAAACAGGGTCGGTTTCGACGAGTTCCTGCGCAGTGGGCATCGGCCGCCACCTCTTTCGGGAGGAGTGATCCCCCGCCGACGAGCGGGGTCCGCACGAGCGAACGCGACATTACGCCAGGCGAGTGACCTCCACAACGACTTCGAGGTCTGTCGAGCCGCCCCCGGAGAAAACACCTTTCAGAGGAGGCACATCCGCGTAATCGCGGCCGACACCGACCGAGACGTGCTGTTCGTTGACGGCCAGATTGTTGGTCGGGTCGTAACCCCACCACTGCCCGGTCCACGCCTCGATCCAGGCGTGCGACTGCCCGGCCACCGTCTCGCCGATCGCGGCACTCGGCTTGGGATGCAGGTAGCCCGAGACGTAGCGACTGGGAATTCCCATGCTGCGCAACAACACCAGCGTCAGGTGCGCGTAGTCCTGGCAGACCCCGCGCCGTTCGGCGAAGGCCTGCAGCGCGGAGGTGTGCACCGAGGTCGTGCCCGCGATGTAGTCCATCTCCTTGTGCACCCACTCCGCGGCGCGCACCACCGCCTTGGCGGGCGGCTCACCACGCGAGAGCTGACGGGCCACGGTCGCGAGTTTGCGGTCACGCGGCACATAGGCGGTGGGACTGAGCATTTCGTCGAACCGGTCGACGACCGGCCCGGCCCGCAATTCCTCCCAGGTCAGTTCCTCGGTCGGCTCGGAGAACGGTTCGGTCTCCACCACCGAGGACCCGGTCACCTCGAGTTCGGTGTGCGGCGCGTGGAGGTCGAAGGCGGTGACCGCGGTGCCCCAGTAGTCGGTGTAGCGGTAGGCCCTGGTGGCGGGCACGGTCTCGACGCGATTGAGGATCACGTTCTGCCTGCTGTCCGCGCGCGGGGTGAGCCTGGCCTCGTTGAACGATCGTGTCACCGGCGCGTCGTAGACATACCCGGTGGTGTGCACCACTCTGATCCGCCAGCTCACAGCTCTCCCTCCACCTGCACGCGACCGTCCTGGCTGCTGCGCACATCGGTCCAGGCGACCCAGGGGGCGGCGTGGAAGTACTGACGTGACACGGCTTCACTGACCTCGCGGCAGCATTTCTGCAGTGTGAGCAGTCGGTTCTGCAGGTCTTCCAACAACACTCCCGGCGGCAGGAACTCGAGTTCGCTGCGTGCCCGGCCGAGCACGCGCTGCGCCTCGTGCCGCGCGCCGACCCGGCTGCCCGGCCGCTGATCCAGCTCGGTCAGGCAGGCCTCGGCCACCCGCAGGGTGTGGAACACCGAGCGGGGGAACAGCCGGTCGATCAGGATGAATTCGGCGACCCTGGCGGCGTCGAGCGCGCCGCGATGGGTGCGCAGGTAGGTGTCGTGCGCGCCCGCCGAGCGCAGCACCGTCACCCAGGCGGGTGAGGAGGTGCGGTCACCGGCGCGCGAGAGCAGCAGGCGCACCATCATGTCGATGCGTTCGATGGACCGGCCCAGCAGCAGGAAGCGATAGCCGTCATCGCGGCTCAAGGTCGAGTCGGTCAGCCCGGTGAACATCGCCGCGCGGTCCTTGACGTAGGAGAAGAACTCGTGCGGGCCGAGCCCGCGCGCGGCCCGTTCCGCCGTCGTGAGCCCGTTGTAGGTGGCGTTGATGCACTCCCACATCTCGCTGGAGGTGACTTCGCGGGCGCCACGGGCGTTTTCGCGCGCCTTGGCGATGGAGTCGCTGATCGAGACGCCGTGGTCGTGGCTGAACGCGACGAGATCGGTCACCGACCAGACATCGAGGCGCAGCCCTTCGGGGGGCTCGATGCCGAGCACCTTGAGCAGCACGCGGGAGGTGCGGTCGGCGTCGACGGTGGCGTCTTCGAGCAGTTGATGCACGGCCACGTCCAGGATGCGCGCGGTGTCGTCGGCGCGCTCGACGTATCGGCCGATCCAGTACAGGGATTCGGCGTTACGAGCCAGCATGTGTGTTATTCCCCGATCAGCCGCTGCGTCTGTTGTTGTTGCTGCTGTTGCTGATTGGCCTGCGGCGCACTGAGCTCGCGACCGATCTCGAACGAATCGGCCTGCGGCGGATCGCTCACCAGTTCCGGACCGGCCAGTTCCCGCTCGGCCGTGCCCGAGCGCGAAGCCAGCACCCAGGTGTCCTTGCTGCCACCGCCCTGGCTCGAGTTCACCACCAGCGAGCCTTCCGGCAGCGCGACCCTGGTCAGTCCGCCCGGCAGCACCCAGATGTCCTCACCGTCATTGACCGCGAAGGGGCGCAGGTCGACGTGGCGGGGCGCCAAATCGTTGCCGATCTTGGTCGGCACCGTCGACAGCTGCACCACCGGCTGCGCGATCCAGCCACGCGGATCGGTCTTGACCTTGCGTTTGATCGTCTCGAGCTCGCGGGGGCTCGCGTCGGGACCGATCACGATGCCGTAGCCGCCGGACCCCTCGACCGGCTTGATCACCAGCTCCCCGACCCGATCGAGCACTTCCTCGCGTTCCTCGTCGAGCCAGCAGCGGAAGGTGTCGACATTGGGCAGGATCGGCTTCTCGCCCAGGTAGTACTCGATGATCGTCGGCACGTAGGTGTAGATCAGCTTGTCGTCGCCGACGCCGTTGCCGATCGCGCTGGAGATGACGACATTGCCCGCGCGGGCGGCATTGAGCACCCCGGCGACGCCGAGCACCGAATCGGGACGGAAGTGCATGGGGTCGAGGAAGGTGTCATCGATGCGCCGGTAGATGACGTCGACCTGGCGCTCCCCCGCCGTCGTGCGCATGTAGACGACATTGTCGCGGCAGAACAGGTCACGGCCCTCGACCAGCTCCACACCCATCTGCCTGGCCAGCAGGGAGTGCTCGAAGTAGGCGGAGTTGTGCACGCCGGGGGTGAGCACGACCACGGTCGGGTCGGCCTCGTTGGGGGCGGCCGAGGCACGCAACGCCCGTAACAAATGCCCCGGGTAGTCACCGACGGCCCGCACCCGGTGCGAGGAGAACAGGTCGGGGAAGACCCTGGCCATGGTGCGCCGGTTCTCCATCACATAGGAGACGCCCGACGGCGAGCGCAGGTTGTCCTCGAGCACGCGGAAGTCACCGCGTTCGTCGCGCACCAGGTCGATGCCGGAGACGTGGATGCGCACGCCGTTGGGCGGGACGAGTCCGGCGGCTTCGCGGTGGAAGTGTTCACACGAGGTGACCAGCCGCTTGGGGATCACCTGGTCACGTAGGATGTTCTGCTCGCCGTAGACGTCGGCCAGGAACAGTTCCAGCGCGGTGACCCGCTGTTTGATCCCGCGTTCGAGCTTGGCCCACTCGGCGGCCGCGATCACCCGCGGCACCAGATCCAGCGGAAACGGGCGTTCCTGGCCCGACAGCGAGAAGGTGATGCCCTGATCGATGAACGCGCGGTCCAGGGCGTCGGAGCGTTTGGCCAGGTCGTCGACGTTGTTGGCGGCCATCGCGGCGTGGATGCCGCGATAGGGCGCCCGAACCTTGCCCGAGGCGTCGAACATCTCGTCGAAGGCGTCGGCGAATCGGCCGGGGCCGTATCCCTCGAACAGGCCGGTGTGCGTGGATGCCGGATGCCCGTTCGTTCTCACCAACGCCGGTGATGCAGATCGAGCCGTACTCGGCGCAGTGGTGGAGGTCATGAGAAAAACTGTGCATCACCTGGCAGCAGGGTCGTGTGAGACACAGGTAAATTTCTTGCATCACCTGAAACGGGTGAAATCGGCGGCGGCGCGCGAGCGAGATCCGCGGGCGCCGCAGGGCCGATTTCGTCGGCGGGTGCCCAGCTGGTAACCTCGATCTTCGGCGCGGTGTTACCCGTAGTTCAGCACCATCTGCTGCATCGTGGGCGCGCGCCCAACGAGCTTTCAAGGCAAACCACCCAGCGACAGGAAACCAGAGGATACAGGCGTGGCCAACATCAAGTCCCAGATGAAGCGGATCCGTACCAACGAGGCGGCGCGCAAGCGCAACCAGTCGGTCAAGTCCGCGCTGCGCACCGCGATCCGCACCTTCCGCGAAGCCGCCGCTGCCGGTGACAAGGAAAAGGCTGCTGAGCAGCTGCAGTTCGCGAGCCGCAAGCTCGACAAGGCCGCTTCCAAGGGCGTCATCCACGCCAACCAGGCGGCCAACAAGAAGTCGGCGCTCGCGCTGGCTCTGAACAAGATCTGACGCAGTACCCCGTAGTACGCAGCCGCCGTGGCCTCGATGACCACGGCGGCTTTTGTCGTCGGCTACCATTCCGCGCATGTTGACGGTGTACGCGAATCAAACGGTGGTACGAGGCGATGACCTGGCCGAGGTGATCCGCGCGGCGGAGATCCTCGGGATCGGTCTCAAGATCGAGAATGTGATGGTGCCCGACGAGGACGGTGGCTACGGCGCCGCGTGGATCGTCACCCGCGAGGACGAGGTCCCGCTCTACGACGAGTGGGAAGGCCGCTACGAGGACCTCGAGGACGACGAGGAGCCGTTGGCTGTCGTCGGCGAGTGAGTCCGGTCAGTTCACACAGCGGATCTCACCCGAGGTGATGTCGCTGCGGACCGGCGTGCCCGCGTCGGGAGTGCCCGACACCGACGTGGTCGTACTGGTCCGCCAGGCGCCGGTCGTCTGCTCGGTCGACCAGGCCGTCGGCGGTTCGGTGCGTCGCACGGTGGGCCGCACGGTTGACGAGGGCGGAATCCGCAACCCGAACGCGGCGGCGACCTCCCGGCGGATCGCGGCCCGGTCGACGATATTGACGTCCTGACCGTCGATCACGTCGTAGCGCAGCACCGGCAGGGTGCGGAATTCGACCTCTGGATCGTCCGCGCCGCCGAGAGTGCGGACGAACTCGGTCATGTTCCAGCCGTCCGACAGCACGATATTGCGGTGCGCCACCGCCATCAGCGCCGACAACTTGCCGGGATCGGTGAGCGTGCCCGCGCTGTGCAGCTGCCGGGCCACCGAGGTCAGGAAGGCCTGCTGGCGATGGGTCCGGTCCAGATCACCGTTTTCCAGGCCGTGCCGCTGCCGGACGAAGGCCAGTGCCTGCGCCGGATTCAGGTGCTGACGGCCTGCGGGGAAGTCGGCGCCGGAGTACTCCGTGTCGCGCACCGGGTTGTTCAGGCACACCTCGACCCCGCCGAGCGCGGCGGCCAGATCGTAGAAACCGGCGAGGGTGACCTCGGCGAATCGGTCGATCGGCACGCCGGTCAGATCACGCACCGCGGCGACGGTCGAGGCCCGGCCCGCCTCCCGGCCCGCCTGCTCGAGTGTGCGCTGATCGGTGACGCCGCGCGCGATCATCTGGTCCTGCACCGCGGCCTTCTTCAACCCGTAGGTTTCCTTGATCTTGGCGTGGGTGTATCCGGGGATGCCGGTCACCGGAACGTAGTTGTCGCGCGGGATCGACACCGCGACGATCTTGTCCATCGCGGCCGGAATGTGCACCAGGATCAAGGTGTTGGCGTTGTATCCGCCTTCGTCACCGTCACCCGCGTGCAATTGGTCGAGCACCTCCTTCGGCAACTCGTCCCCGTTCTGGTCGCGCCTGGTGTCCAGGCCGATCAGCAGCACGTTCAGATCACCGTCGAGCGAATGCGGCGCGTCCTCCCCCAGCGCGTACGAGCGCAGAAATCCCGCATCGAAGTTCCCCGCCGTCGACCACCCGTACGCGGTGATCACGACCACCGCCGCCGACAACGCCGCCACCACCACCTTGACCACCCGCCTGGCCACCGGCCCCGCCGACCCCCGAGCGCGTCGACCGCGCCCGCGCTCCCCGTTCCGGCTCTCGATCGACTCGTCCATGTCATGATCAACCCTGCCAGCTGCGATAGCGGACAGACATCGCGATTCGATCCCGATTCCATGGCGACCCGGCCGTGTCGGTCAGTGCGGACGGGCGCCGGTTCGCCGACTCAGCCTGCGGCTCGGAGGTCGAGGATGCGGGAGAGGGCGTGTTCCACGGCGTAGGTGGCGTCGGCGGCGCCGCCCTTGACGTCGGCGTTGAGGGTGGCGACGACCTGGAGGGCGGTACCGATGGTGGCGGGGTTCCAGCCGCGGGCCTGGGCCTGGGCTTTTTTCACCTTCCACGGCGGCATGCCGAGTTGCTGGGCGAGTGTGAACGGGTCGCCGCGGCCTGCCGAGCCGACGCGGGCGATGGTGTGTACGGAGTCGGCGAGGGCGTCGGCCAGCAGCACATGCGCGACACCGCGGTCGGTGGCCCAGCGCAGAGCTTCCATGGCTGCGGGGCGATCGCCGGCAACGGCCAGTTCGGCGACATCGAATCCGGTGACCTCGGCGCGGCCGGAGTAGTAGCGGCGCACAGCATTCGCGTCGACCTTGCCACCGGTGTCGGCCACCAGCTGCGAGCAGGCCGCGGCGAGCTCGCGCAGTTCGGAACCGACGGATTCGAGCAGGACCTGGACCACCTCGGTCGAGACCTTGACGCCCGCCGAGCGGAACTCGGCGCGCACGAACTCCGCCCGTTCGGCGCCCTTGGCGAGTTTCGCGCAGTCGTGCACGACCGCACCTTGCTTCTGCAGCGCGGACGCCAACGCCTTGGCCCGGCCGCCGCCCGAATGCAGCACGATCAACACCACACCGTCGGGCGGGTCGGCCGCCGCCTCGGTGATCACCGCCACCGCGTCCTTGCCCGCCTCCGCAGCCGACTCGAGCACGATCACCCGATCCTCGGCGAACAGTGAGGGACTCAGCAGCTCCGCCAGTTCGGCGGTGCTCGCGTCCCCGGCACGCAACCGGTCCACCGGCACCGATTCCGGATCGGGGGCACTCGCCCGGACTTCCCCGGTCACCCGCGCCACCGCACGCTCGACCAGCAACTCCTCGTCACCGAGAACCAGATGCACCGCAGGGTGTTCGCTCACGGGCCGATCCTACGTAGGACCCCTGACAGCCGTGCGGAGGGCGCGGTCGGGGTGCGGCGGCGGGTCGTGACGGTTCGTAGGTGGGCGGGATCGCCGAGGACGATGGTGTCGCCGTCGCGGTCGGTGCGGGCGATGGTGGCACCCAGTTCGGTGAGGGTGGCGGTGATGGTGGAGTGGGGATGGCCGAACGCATTGTCGGCGCCCGCGCTGATCAGGGCGAGGCGGGGATGGACGGCGCGGAGGAATTCCGGGGTGGTGGTTCGGGATCCGTGATGGGGGACCTTGAGGATGTCGGCTCGGACGTCGTGGTTGCGCAGCAGACTGGTTTGCGCGTCGGCTTCGATATCGCCGGTGAACAGGATGGTGCCGATCGCGGTGCGGGCCTTCAGGACCAGTGAACGGTCGTTGGCTTCGTTCTGTGGCAAGGTTGTCGGCACGATCCGGCTCGGCGAGAGAACCGTCAGTTCCACACCGTTGAAAGGGATCACATGCCCTGCGTGGAGCTCGAGCAGTGGAATGCGCGCCGCGCGGGCCAGCGCGGACACACGCTCCACTCCGCCGGAGTCGTCGGCGTGTTCGTGGTGGTCGCGATGTGTGGCCGCTTCGGAGCCCGCCCGGTCACCTGCCGAGGACAGGGCACAGGAGGCCGCCACCCTCGCCGAAGACACCGGCGGTCCAGTCGGCGGCAGCGATCCGGACGCCCCGGATGCAGCTCGCTGTCCCGGCCCGGTGGGCTCGGTGGTGGCGGCCGATGACGGAGACGCGGTCTCGCCTGATTCGCTGGGAACAACACCGGGTTGCGTGGTGGCCTGGTCGTCTCCCCGCGGGCGCGTAGGGCAGTCGTGATCGACGGTGGAGCGCAATTCGCCGGGTGCGGTCCCGATCGCGTCGACGACACGCCCGTCGATCGCGCCGGACAGTCCGGCGATGTGGTCGGCATGGGGATGGGTGAGTACCAGCAACGAGATGCGAGTGATCCGCAGGCGGTCCAGGCAGTGGCGGATCAGCCGCGGGTCGGGACCGGTGTCGATGACGACCGCTGCCCCGGAACCGACGGACAGTGCCAGCCCGTCCCCTTGGCCGACATCGCACATCGCCAGCACCCACCCGTCCGGCGGCCATCCGGGCTGGAACAGCCGCACCGGTACCAGCACCACTGCCATCCCCAACACGGCGACAGCGAGCAGCCTGCGCGTCCTCGACCAGCGCAGCGCAGCCACGATCGCGACGACGATCACGGCGGCGACCAGCCCCGCGGTGACGCCCGAGCTCACCGACACCGTGGCTCCAGGCACCGCCGCGGCGCGATCGGCTACACCGAGCAACCACCACAGTGGCGGACGCGCGCACCACAGCACCCACACCGCGGCTTCACCCCACAGGCAGGCCGTGACCGCACCGACTGCCCCGATCACCGTGATCAACCCGATCACTGGCGCCACCAGTGCGTTCGCCGCGATGGCCACCAGACTCACCCGCCCCGACAACGCCACCATCAGTGGCAGCGTCACGACGAAGGCTCCGGCCGCCACCGCGACGATCTCCGCCGGTGCGCGCCACCATCCGCGCGCCCGCAACCAGTCCGCCCAGCTCGGGGCGAGCAGGATCAAACCTGCTGTGGCGATCACCGAAAGCGCGAATCCAGCGCTCACCGCCAATTGCGGTGCCACGGCGAGCAATCCGATCACCGCCGCGCACAGCGCCGGTAGCGCCTGCTTGCGGCGACCGGTCAGCAGTGCCAGCACCGTCACCGATCCCATCGCCGCCGCACGCAGCACACTGGGATCGGGCCGAGCGACGACCACGAACAGCACCACCGCCCCGGCTGCTGCTGCGGCGCTGGTCTGCGGACCCGCTGTGGCCAGACGGGTCAGCGCGAGCAACGCGGTCAACAAGATGGTGAAGTTCGCGCCACTGACCACGCAGAGGTGTTGCAGGCCGGCTATTTCGAAGGCATCGCGCACCTCGTCGGACAGCGCCGAGGTGTCACCGACAACCAACGCGGGCAGCAATCCCGCGGCGGCGGGCGGCAACGCCCGCGCTGCCGAATCCACCAGATCCGTGCGCACGGACGTGGCCCATCGCTGCCACCACGGCGGGTCACCGATCCGTTCGACGACGGCGTTGGCCTGCAAGGTGGCGATGGTCAGGTCCGCCCGATTCGGTTCACTCACCTTGGCCCGGAAGCGAACCACCTGACCGGGCGACAACTCCGCCCATTCGGAGCCCTCCGCCAAGACGACGATCGCACCGCCGACGCGCGTCGATGTCGCACCGCCACCGAACTCGCGCAGACCCGCGTGCACGATCCAACGCCGCTGACCGCCGAAAGCGCTGGAGCGCATCGGCTTCGCGTCGTCGGACACCACCGCGACCACATTCACCGAGCGACCGAACGACTCTCGCAGCGGATGCGTCTGCACCTGGTGTTCCCGCCACGCGCCCGCAGCGCCGAACCCCGCGGCGAGCACCATGGTCGCCAGCCCGGTGACGGCGACCACCCGCCACCGTTCCCGCCGATGCGCCATCGCCCACAGCAACACCACCCACAGCCCGATCGCCAGCCCGACAGCGCCGACCGCGAGCAGCAGGCCGGCGAACCATCCGAGGGTCACCGCGACGATCGTCGCCAGCCAGCACCCGAGCGCGGCGGGCAACAGACGCATGTCGAGTACCTGCCACTCCGGCTCCTCGACCGCCGGCCCCGTGCGCGTCGCCGACTTCATCCGCGCGTCACGGCGTCACATCCGAATCCCGCCACCGCACGGGATCGTCCAGTCGCGCCGACGCGGCTCAGCATTCGAGGTACCCGGCCGACATGTGGGTGGTGCGAGCGACCACCGACGATGTCGATCTTCCCCGGAGTTGTCCAGCCGATCCCTGGCGCCACCCGTCCCCCCGTCACCTCCAGGTCGCGCAGATGGTTCCTGCCACCGGCCATCCCTCCTGACCCGCCCGGGCGGGCCGCGAGATTCATGTCGTCACCCGCATCTCCGACCGCGCCCGGACAGCCCTGTTCGACCAGACGGCTCATGTCCTCACCAAGTCGCGCAGTCGCGCCAGGCGAGCGGGGCCGATCCCGTCGACGTCACCGAGTTGGGCGACATCGGTGAACCGGCCGTTGGTAGCGCGCCAGGCAAGAATCGCCTTGGCCGTCACTGGTCCCACGCCCGGCAATGCGTCGAGTTCGGCCTCGTTCGCCGTGTTCAGGTCGACGCGGGAGGTCCCGGTCGAAGACGGTGTGCCGGTGGAGCCCGCGACATTGGGACCGGTGCCCGGTGCCCGGTCGGTGGCGCTGATCATGACGCTGCCCAGCACGGGTGGGCCCGAGTTGGGACCGGTCGCGCCGACGACAACCTGGTCTCCGTCGGACAGCCGCTGGGCCAGGTTCAACCCGGCCAGGTCGGCGCCCTCGCGTATGCCACCCGCCATCTCGATGGCGTCGGCGACGCGGGAGCCACCCGGCAAGCGGTGCAGGCCGACTCGCTCGACCAGCCCCACCACGCTGACGACGACCTCCGCGCTCGCACTCGGCGCCATACTGGCCACCGCCGCCACCTCGACGGCGGGCTCGGCCCGCACAGTCGTACTGTCGGCCCGCACCGAAGGGACCGGCGGGACCGACTGGGCCATCGGCTGGTCGCGCATGACCATCACTCCGGTCACCAGCACCGCGACCAGTCCGACCAGACCCAGCGCCAATGAACCCTTCAGGCCGGTATCGAGCCGTGCTTGCCGAAAACGCTCCGGCACGAATCGGTTCCGCCGATCCGTCCGGCCGTCGTCGAGCCAGCCCGGAGTACGCACCTCCCCCGGTGGCCCGGACGACGGCGCGAGTTCCTCGTCGTCCCAATGGTCGCGGTCGCCGGTGCGGGCACCGGCTGTCGCCGCAGCGACCCCGGGACCGCGCCGCGGTACACCGCTCGGCCATGGCCGCTCGCTGACCGCCAGGCCGCCCAGCCGTTGCCGTACCCGCTCGTGTTCTTCGTGTCGTGACATGGCAGCGACGCTACGACGCCGCGGGTCGGTGAATCCGGCGCCGACCAGGGCCGATAACGAACCTGTGGATAACTTCGACCCTGTGGACAACTCGGCGAAAAACGGCCTCGGCCAAGAAATCCGCGCGGTCCGGGTGAATACGGTGCGCTCATGGCCGGTTCGCAGTACGCATGGTTCCATGCAGCTCGCACAACGATTCCGCGACTTCGCACTACGCGAAGCTCGCGGCAACTCCCCGCTCTACCAGCAGCGGGCGCTCGACATCGCCGAGGATCCCGCGGTGCTGGCAGTGATCGCCGAATTGCCCACCGGCAAACAGCAACCCAACCTCGTCTTGGCAGCCGCGCGAGCGCACGGCGCGAGCGCGGATTCCTACCCGGACTTCCGCCACCACTGACACTGGGTCTCCCAGGAAGGACCCGGCGTGCTTATCGGCCTCGTCTACCTTCTGCCCCAACGGGATTCGGATACGGCGCGATTGGAGCTCGTGATCGACGAGGTGCCGGTGGCTTTCGCCGGGCCGCACGGTCAGTCCTTGGACTGGTTCGGCCCGGTGTAGGAGCGAGAGCCTCAGATCCGGCGCATCACCGAGACGACCTTGCCGAGGATGACCGCCTCGTCGCCGTCGATCACGGAGTAGGCGGGGTTGCGCGGTTCGAGTTGTACGTGGCCGTTGCGCCGCCGGTACACCTTGACCGTGGCCTCCTCGCCGATCATGGCGGCGACGATGTCACCGGAGACCGCCTCGTGCTGTCTGCGTACGACGACGAGGTCGCCGTCGCAGATCGCGGCGTCGACCATCGAGTCGCCGCGCACCCGGAGACCGAAGACCTCACCGCGGCCGACCAGTTCGCGCGGCAAGGTGAGGACGTCGTCGGCGTGCTGCTCGGCCAGGATCGGCGTGCCTGCGGCGATGTCACCGACGACCGGGACGCTGACCGAGGACTCCGCGGACGCGCCGGGCGCTCCGCGCAGAAACAGGCGGACGTCGATGGGCCTGGTCATCGTGGTGCCGCGACGCAGGAAACCGTCCTCCTCCAACGCCTTCAGGTGTTTGGAGACCGTGGACGTGGAGCGCAGGCCCACCGCGTCGGCGATCTCCCGCGCGCTCGGCGGATAGCCGTTGGCGAGTACCGAATCCCTGATCACGGCGAGGATGTGTTGCCTGCGCGAAGGCAGGTGCGCGGTGTCGGGGTGGTCGAAGTCGTCGTATCCGGTCACCGGGGCATCGTAGAGGCCCGGGTGATCAGGCTCTCAGCCCAGGTTCCTGGCGAAGCAGTTCGACTTGGGCAACAGGTGATACGGAGCGAACAGCGGAATCCGCTGGTAGCCACTGCGCTCATAGAAACGCACCGCGTCGGGCTGCAGATGGCCGGTCTGCAAGACCATCCTCGGCAGGCCGGCCACGCGGACGGCATCTTCGGCGGCGCGCAGCAACGCGGTCGCGGCACCGGAGCCACGGTAGGAGAGCCGGACGAACATCCGCTTCAGTTCGAGTTCGCCGTCGTTCCAGCGCAGCGCGGCATGGCCCGCGGGTTCCGCAGCGCCGTAAGCGACGAAGGTCCGATGCACGGTTTCGGTATCGACCGCGTGGGGGTCGCCCCCGAGACCAGCGAAATCGAGATGGGCGTAGCGGGGTCCGATTTCGGCGGCCATCTCCGCGCGCAACGTCTCGGCGTCCGGATGGTCCCAGTCGACGGCGCGCACGCGCACCGGATGCGTAGTCGGTCGAGTCGTGGAGCCTGCCATGGCTTCTACGGTAGACACCCGGTCGGACCGGTTGTCAGCACCGCGATGCCGAACAGGCACATCTCAGGAACACCCGCCGGGCAGGACCGCCACGCCCAGTGCGCCGACGCCGAGGTGCACGCCCAATGTCGGACCGAACTCGGCGACATGGAGTTCGCTCAGTTCGGGCAGCTGCTCGCGAAGTTGCTCGGCGATGGTCTGCGCGGCATCGGCTGCACCGAGATGCTGGATGCCGAGGGCCGCGCCGTCGCGGCCCGCGGCCTCCACCGCGGCCGCGACGAGTTTGGCGTAGGCGCGCGAGCGAGTGCGAACCTTCTCCCGCAGCTCGAGTTTGCCCTCCACCAGATGCAGCAGTGGCTTGGTCACCAGTTCGCTGCCGAAGAAGGCGGCCGCGCTGCTCAGCCTGCCGCCCTTGCGCAGCTGTTCGGTGCGGTTGACCAGGATGAAGGTGCGTGCCCGGGCCGCGGCTGCCACCGCGCACTCGTAGACCGCGTCCAGCGTCTCGCCGGCGCGCGCCCGGCGCGCCGCCGCGAGCACCGGCAGGCCCGTCGCCAAGCCCGCGCCGAGCGAATCGACCAGGCGCACCCGGTCTTCGGCGCCCATGTCACGCACCGCCTGCCTGCCCGACTCCCAGGTCGCCGACAGCATGCGCGACAGGTGCACGGCCACGACGCCGTCGCCGTCGCTGTGGGTCAGCGCGCGTTCGTAGGCCTCACGCAGTTCACCCGGCGAGGCCGCCGAGGTCGTGACCGAGTCCGCCGCGTAGTCGATCTCGACAGGATCGACACCCTCGCGGATCTCCCGATCGCCGACCAGCACGTGCAACGGCACCACTTCGACACCGAGTTCGGCGACGAGGTCATCGGACAGCCCGGCCGTCGAATCGGTGACCACCACAACGGTCACGGACTACCGGACCTCCTGCAGCGCCTTGGTCATCGCCGTCGCGACGGCGGCATGCCCGGCCCAGCCCCAATGGATCCCGTCCGGGTTCGCCGAACCCGACTCGATGTCGTCGCGCACGGCCGCACCGAGGTCGACCAGGGGCACCGAGGTCTTGCCCGACCATGCCTGCAGCGCCTTGACCGCGCGCGCCCTGCCCCGGTGCACCCGCCCGTAGGCATCGCACTTGTGTACCGACGGCAGTACCGCGACCACCGGCAGTTCAGGACGCAGGTGCGCCAACGCCTCGCGCGATTGCTCGAGGTAGTCCACACTCACCCTCGGCGGAAGAGCAACGGGCCGGCCGAGTTTCGACAGCTTCGGCTGCAGCCAGTTGTAGGAGGCGCGCACGCCACGGCGCAGCCGCGGCGGGCGGATGTAGCGGATCAGCTCCCGCAGGGCGGTGGGCAGCGGCGAGGGCAGGGTGTCCATGCCGCCGACGGCGAAGACCACCGCGCCGGCGCGCGGCACCGCGGCCCACACCCGGGGATCGCCGATCAGCGCCCAGTAGGCGTCCCGGCAGGTCCAGCCGATCCTGGCGATCAGCTCGACGTCCCAATCCAGTTCGGCGGCCACCATATTCGGCCAGATCCGCGGATCATCGGCGGGCAGTCCACCTTTGGGCCCGTAGTACGCGAGCGAATCGGCGATCACCAACAGCACCGGCCGGGGCGAGGCGGATTCGACGGGCCGGTCGGCGGCATCCTCCTGGACCAGCACGGAATCCAGTCCCGCAACGGCCAACGACTCACTGTGCGGCACAGTGTGTTCCGCCACAGTACCAACGGCATCAGGCTCCACGACCACCGAACCCGCAGCCACAGCGGCGGCAGTGCCGGCCTCAGCGGACGCGACGGGAGTACCGGCGACCGCCGACTCGCCTGTCACCGGCGCATTGGCGGCAGCGGACCCGCCGGCCACGACGGACGCAGTGACCGAGCCAACCCCAGCGGACACTTCGGTCGCCGCAGCGGTGGCGCTGGATTCAGCAGCGGCTTCGAGCACAGTGGCGCGAGTATCTGCCGCAGAGTCGGCAGTCAATGCAACGGCTGTGTCCACCGCCGAAAGGCCGCTTGTCACCATGCCGCCCGCCTCAACAACGGCAGGCGCGGCTACTGCCGGTCCGCCACTGACCGCCGCGACGGGGCCAGTCGTTGCGGATGCACTGGCCGCGGCGGTGCCGGACGCAGTCGAGGCATCGGCCACGGAAGTGGCGGGTTCGGTGAACTCGGCGACAACCGGGGCCGTGGCTGTGTGCACCGCACTGGTGGCCGGTGCGGGGTCGGCCACGGTGGGGTCGGTTTCGACGATGCCGTCGACATCAGCGGTCGACGGCTCGTCGGGCGCCGGATCGGCCAGGCTTGGTCCGGTCGAAGCGCTTGTGCCCACGGGAGATCCGGCAAGCGCGCTCGGGCTGGTGGGAGCCGCTCGACCGGGATCGGTACTGCCAGGGGCAGCAGCCGCCACAGCGGTCGTACTCGCGGAAGCCTGATCGGAATCCGCTGTCACGGCAGCGGATTCCACATCATCGGACGTGTCCGTGGCAGCACCGGCGACGACACGATCCTCGCCCGGTGCGGCGAACTTCGCAGCAGTGACATCCGTGTCCTGCACAGCGGAACTCGTCGTAGCATCAGCGACGGCCGCCGTGGCGTCGACCTGGGACGGAGGAGGTTCTTCGGCTTTTTTCACCGCCGAATCGTCTGTGCCCGTGTCGGACTCGTCGGCAACCGTCGCCTCGGGCTCGGGAGTCACCGGCGCGGGCGGCGGGCCGAACAGAGCATCGGGCAGCGATCGGGTACTGCGCGCGGTGACCTGCTGGAAGAGTTCGTCCGGTACCGAACGGATCGGCTCCTCACGCTCGGAGCGTGCGGGCCGAGCGGGTGGCGGGCCGAACAGGGCGTCCGGCAATTGCCGTCCGGCCTTGGCCGTCACCTGCTGGAACAGTTCGTCCGGTACCGATCGGACGGGCTCTTCAGAGGACATCGGGAGCTACCTTCGCCGCTGCGTTCCAAACATCGAGGCGCCAGCCGGGTCGGTCGATGTCAGGGCCGTGGCTGGACAGCTGCACCCAGCTCGTATTGGCCAGTCCACCCAGGACGGGCCAGTTCTCTGGAGGCAGTTCCAGCAACGCGGCCGTGAGAGCTGCGATCAGCCCGCCGTGCGCCACCAGGATGATAGTCCGACCGGGCCAATCCTGCCGCTCGTTGTACAGTTCGCGCACCACGGGCAGCGACCGCGCACCGACTTCGAGTTTGCTCTCGCCACCGGGTGGCGTGTAAGTGGCGTCGAGGCGCCACTGCACCCGAGCGCCGGGGTAGTCGGCATCCACCTCGAGATGGGTCAGGCCCTCCCAGTCGCCCAGGCTGGTCTCGCGCAGCCGCGGGTCGGTGACGATCGGCAGGTCACTGATGTCGCCGAGCGCCTGCGCGGTCTCCTTGGCGCGACGCAGATCGGAGGCATGGACCGCGATGGCATTGCGCGAAACGAGTTCGCGCGCTGCCTCTTTGGCCTGCTGCCTGCCCAGCTCGGTCAGATCGGTATCGATCTGCCCCTGCATCCGGTCGGCCGCGTTCCACTCGGTCTGCCCGTGCCGCAGCAGGATCAGCGTGCGCACATGGGCGTACTTGCTCACTCGCTGCTGTCCTCTGCCCGCGCGTCGTCGGCGGCGGCCGGAGCCGTGGGAGCGGCGATGCCCTCGACAGGCACCGTCGGGCAGTCACGCCACAGCCGCTCGAGCGCGTAGAAGTTGCGCTCGTCGTTGTGCTGGATGTGCACGACGATGTCGACGTAGTCGAGCAGCGCCCAGCGGCCCTCGCGGGTGCCCTCGCGACGGACCGGCTTGTGCCCGGCCTCGCGCAGCTTCTCCTCGACGCTGTCGACGATCGCGTTGACCTGGCGCTCGTTGGGCGCCGACGCGATCACGAAGCAGTCGGTGATCACCAACTGCTCGGAGACGTCGAGGACGACGACGTCGGTGGCGAGTTTGTCGTCGGCCGCGAGTGCGGCGACCTTGGCCATGTCGATCGCTTCGGCGGAAGCACTCATGCCGCGTCCCCCTGACAGGTCAGAACCTCGCTCGTGTCGCTCAACGTCATGCACCTTCCGTTCCTGCGGGCACATACAGGTGCCGCTTCGATATGTACTGCACCACGCCATCAGGGACGAGGTACCAGACCGGCCGCCCCTCCGCGGCGCGGCGACGACATTCACTCGACGAGATGGCCAGCGCGGGGACCTCGACCATCGTCACGGCATCGGCGGGAAGGTCCCGCAGATGTTCCTCGAGATGGTCGGTGTTCAGCTCGTACCCCGGTCGGCTCACCCCGACGAACTTCGCCAGTTCGAACAGTTCGGTCCAATCCTGCCATGTCAGGATGTTGGCCAGCGCGTCCGCACCGGTGATGAAGTACAGCTCGGCGTCGGGATGCGCGCTCTGCATCTCGCGCAGGGTGTCGACGGTATAGGTGACCTTGTTGCGTTCGATGTCGGCCCGGCTGACCGAGAACCGCGGATTGGACGCGGTCGCGATGACCGTCATCAGGTACCGGTCCTCGGCGGGGCTGACCTGCTTGTTCACCTTCTGCCACGGTTGTCCGGTCGGGACGAAGATGACCTCGTCGAGCGCGAACCGGTTCGCGACCTCGCTCGCCGCGACCAGGTGGCCGTGGTGGATCGGGTCGAAGGTGCCGCCCATCACGCCGAGCTTGCGGCGCGGCCGAGCTGTCTCGTGCATGGGGACCGAGCTTAATGGGACTCCCACCACACCAGCGGATCGGCGTACAGCGGGGCCCCTTCCTGCTCGTCCGCACCCGTGGCCTGCTCGCACATCTGGGTGTACTGGCTGCGGGTGCGCTCCAGCTCCTCGACGAGGTGAGCGGCCGGATCGGCGGTGACGCGGCGGTCCAGTTCCGCGAGCAGGGCCTCGATGGTGACCCACCACTGCCCGCGGACCCGGTTCGATTCCCCGCGCAGCTGCAGCCAGGCGGCCGCGCGCAGGCACTGCGCCCGCGGCACGATCTTGTCCTGGTCGCCCCACAGGTCCGCCGCGCACAGATAGCCGCCCAGCGCCTCGGCTTCCTGACCGCAGCATTCGCGGGTCACGGCCGCCGACCACACCAGGTCGGCGTGCCGATGCCGGTCCGCCGTCGAGCCGGCGAGCAGTCGTGCCGCCTCGGTGAACTGCCAGGCGGCCTGGCGATAGCGCCCGAGCCGGATCAGCGATTCGGCGAACTCGGCGCGCACCTGCGCGAGCTCGCGGGGCGGGTAACCGGTCTCGGCGTTGAGCAGGGGAAGGTCGAGTGCGGCCACCGCCTCGGCGTGCCTGCCCGCCCGGTGCCAGGCGCGGCCCGCTACGAGCCTGAGGTGCACCGAGTCGGCCGCCGAGATCGGCTGCCAGCACTCGGCCGCCGTGGCGGCCGCGCGTGCCACGTCCCGGTCGCGGCCGGGCTGCGCGGCGACCGCCGTGACGAGCTGGGTGTGCAGGACCGCGAGTTCCCGGCCACGCAGCTCACTGCCCCCGACCACCAGCGCCCGGCGCAGCTGCTCCTCGGCCGCGGCGGGTGCGTCGATCACCCGCAAGGCCGCGAGCTCGGCCAGCCTGCGCGCCGCCCGCGCACCAGAGCCGGAACATCGACAACCGCCCGAACTCGGCTCAGCACCCGAGACCGGACCGGGTTGATCGCAGGTGCCGCGACAGCCCGCTGGTGCCACACCCCGTGCGGTCCCCGCAGCGCCACCGGCAGCAAGGCCGACGCCGATCGCCTCATCCGGCGACCGGGGATCGACTTCGCCGGACTCGGTGGAGACGCGGGGACTCTCGCCGTCGAACACATCGGTCACCGGGCCGACCGTGCCCACCGTGCGATCGTCGTCCGGTGCGGGCGCACCACCATCTCGTCATCGCGAACACCGCGGTCGTCCCACTCGTCGCCGCGCGACGCCCCTGCCAGCATGGCGGTGATCTTGGTCGGGTGACCCTGTGACTCGCTTAACGTCCGCTGATGGTCCTCAGGACTTCGGGCGCCGGGACTTCGGCAGTTTGGCGACGACCGCGTCGTAGGAGGCGTCGATCAGTTCGCGTATTTCGTCGGGCGGTACGGCGCCGTCGAGGCGAATGCTGTTCCAGCCGTAGCGGCCGATGTAGGCGGAGGCGCTGACGTCGCCGGGATGAATGAGGACGAGTTCATCGGCTTCGGCGCGGTCACGACCACATTTGAGGCCGATCGCGGTGCCGTCGCCGAGGAAGGCGAAGATCTTGTCGCCGACCTTGGCGACAATGTCGCCCTCCCACGGTTCGTCCTGCCAGGCACCGGGTTTGGCCAGGCAGTAGGGCAGCGGGTCCACACTCATCACCAACTCCTTCACACGGGCAACAGCCGGGAGACGACCTCGGTCAGCTGGCGGGCCGAGCGGCATTCGTGCATCTCGATCACCTCGCCGTAATCGCGGGCGGCCGAATCACCGGTCCCCCACAGGTTTTTCGGCTCTGGGTTGAGCCAGTGCGCGTGCCGCGCGGTGCCGACCAGCTCGCGCAGGGTCTCCAGCCGCGGATTGCGATAGTTGGTGCGGCCGTCGCCGAGGATCAGCAGGGAACTGCTGCTGGTGACGGCCTCGCCGAAATGATCGGCGAAGCTGGTCAGTGCTTGGCCGTAGTCGGAGTGGCCGTCGGCGTCGATGATCCGCGATTCGGTGAAGATCCTGGTGAGCACGTCGTCGAGCCCGGCGTGCGGGTCGAAGAAGCCGGTGACCTCGTCGGTGCGGTCGACGAAGGCGAAGATCCTGACCCGGGAGAACTGCTCGCGCAGCGCACTCACCAGCAGCAGGGTGAAATTGCTGAATCCGGCCACCGAGCCCGAGATGTCGCACAGCAGCACCAGTTCGGGCCGGCCGGGGCGCGGCTTGCGATTCACCAGGTCGATCGGCACGCCGCCGGTCGACATCGAGGCGCGCAGGGTCTTGCGCAGATCGATCTCGCCGCGGCGGGAACGCTTACGCCGCACCGCCAATCGGGAGGCGAGGATGCGGGCCAGGCGCTGAGTGCCGCGCCGCAGCTCGGTGAGTTCGCGCTCGGAGGCGCGCAGGAAGTCGGCGTCCTCTGCCTGGCGGGCGACACCGTAGGTCGCCACGCGCTCGCGCCCGATCTGTTCGGCGACGCGACGGTTGGTCTCGGCCTCCACGCTCGCCCGGAATCCCGCGATTCGTTCCCTGGCGACACGGCGGGCGACCTCGGTGTCGCGCTCGCTCGCATCCGGTGGCAGGGCCAGCCCCGCCAGCACGCGGGCCAGCAAGCTCTGTGGCGCGAGATCCTTGAGCGCCTGATACGCCGAGAAGGAGGGGCCGCGCGCGGACTGGTACTGCCCGAGTTGCTCGACCACCTGCCCGGCCAGCAGCTGGATCTGTGTGTCGCTGTCGTGGCCGGCCAGGAGTTCGGCGAGCTGTTCGCGCAGGGCGGGCAGATCGATCTGCCCCTCGGGAGTACGGGGCAGATCGGGTCCGTCGGCGCCGCGCTCACCCACCGCGACCGGGAACCACAGATCGAACAGGCCGTCGAAGGTGGCGCGATGGGTGGGACGGCGTAGCAGCGCACAGGCCAGCCCCTCACGCACGGCCTCCCGGTCGAGCAGATCGAGGACGGTGAGTACCCGGCCCGCGTCGACGGTTTCCGACGGCCCCACCGGCACGCCACGGGCCCGCAACGCCGCGACGAACCCGGCGACGTGGCCACCGAGTCCGTGCGGCGCGGGCGCGGTCATGCTCAGGCCAGTTTCAGCTCGGCCAGCGCGCGCTGGTGATCACTGCGGTGCTTGAGCACCACCCCGAGGGTGGCGCGCACGGTCGCGTCGTCGAGGTCCTCGGCACCCAGGGCGAGCAGCGTGTTGCCCCAGTCGATCGATTCGGCCACCGAGGGCAGCTTCTTGAGCTGCATCCCGCGCAGCACGTGCACGATGCGCACCAGCTGCTCGGCCACTGCCTCGGACAGCTCGGGCACCCGGCTGGCCAGGATGCGCCGCTCGAGCTCTTCGTCGGGGAAGTCCAGATGCAGGTACAGGCAGCGCCGCTTGAGCGCTTCGGACAACTCGCGGGTGGCGTTGGAGGTGAGCACGACGAACGGTTTGCGCGTGGCGGTGATGGTGCCCAACTCCGGCACGGTCACCGCGAAATCGCTGAGCACCTCGAGCAGCAGCCCTTCGATCTCGACATCGGCCTTGTCGGTCTCGTCGATCAGCAGGACCGTCGGCTCGGTGCGGCGGATGGCGGTGAGCAACGGCCGCGAGAGCAGGAACTCCTCGGTGAAGACATCGGCTTTGGTTTCGGCCCAGTCGTTCTCGCTCGACGCCTGGATCCGCAGGATCTGCTTGGCGTGGTTCCACTCGTAGAGCGCGCGAGCCTCGTCGACGCCCTCGTAGCACTGCAGCCGGACCAGTTCGGCCCCGGCGACCTGGGCCACCGCCCGCGACAGCTCGGTCTTGCCGACACCCGCCGGACCCTCGATGAGCAGCGGTTTGCCCAGTCGGTCGGCAAGGAAGACGGAGGTGGCGGTGGCCTTGTCGGCGAGGTAGCCGGTGGCGGCGAGCCGCTCGATGACCTCGTCGACGGTGCTGAAGATCGGTTCCTGTACCAGGGTCACGACTACACCGGCCGAGTCTGGCCGTCGCCCCACACGATCCACTTGGTGGAGGTGAGTTCGGGCAGTGCCATCGGGCCGCGGGCGTGCAGCTTCTGGGTGGAGATGCCGATCTCGGCACCGAAGCCGAACTGCTCGCCGTCGGTGAACGCGGTGGACGCGTTGACCATGACCGCGGCGGCGTCGACCCGGCTGGTGAAGGCGCGGGCCGCGGCCAGATCGGCGGTCACGATGGCCTCGGTGTGGCCGGTGCCCCAGGTGTTGATGTGCTCGACGGCGGCGTCGATGCCGTCGACGACCTTGAGCGCGATGTCCATGGTGAGGTACTCCTCACCCCAGTCGGCGTCGGTGGCGGGCACCTGACCGGGCAGGTCGCCATGGATGGTGACACCCGCGTCCGCGAGCGCCTTGCTCAGCCGTGGCAACGCGGTCTCGGCGACGGCGGCGTCGATGAGCACGGTCTCGGCGGCGTTGCAGACGCTGGGACGGCGGGTCTTGGCGTTGAGCACGATGGCCTCGGCCATGTCCAGATCGGCGGCGGCGTGCACGTAGACGTGGCAGTTGCCGGTGCCGGTCTCGATGGTGGGCACCTGCGCGTCGCGCACGACGGCGTTGATCAGGCCGGCACCGCCGCGCGGGATCACCACATCGACCAGGCCGCGGGCCTGGATCAGGTGGGTGACGCTGGCACGGTCGTGACTGGGCAGCAGTTGCACCGCGTCGGCCGGGATGTCCTGGGCGACAAGGGCTTCGCGCAGCACCTCGACAAGGGCGGCGTTGGAACTCGCCGCCGAGGACGAGCCGCGCAGCAGGGCCGCGTTGCCGGACTTGAGCGCGAGACCGAACGCGTCGACGGTGACATTGGGGCGGGCCTCGTAGACCATGCCGACCACGCCCAGCGGCACCCGCGTCTGGCGGATCTCGAGGCCGTTGGGCAGCGTGGAACCGCGGACGACCACGCCGACCGGATCGGGCAGGCCGGCGACCTGGCGCAGGCCCGAGGCGATGCCATCGATACGGGCCTTGGTCAGGCGCAGCCGGTCGAGCAGATTCTCCTCGGTGCCGGCGGTCTGCGCGGTCGCGATGTCGGCGGCATTGGCCGCGAGGACGCGATCGGCGGCGGCGAGCAGGGCGTCGGCCGCCGCGTGCAGGGCCTCGTTCTTCTGCGCCGTGGTCAGCTGAGCCAGCACTCGGGACGCGACGCGAGCCCTGCGGGCGGCGTCGTGCACCGCGGCGCGGATGTCGAGCTCGGGGGTCACTTCTACCGTCATGGGTATCAGCGTACGCAGTCCGGCTGTCCGGTTCGACGCCACCCGGACGCCGTAAAGCGGCCCCGACCGGCGGCGGGACCGAGTTGTCCACAGGGTTTGCGCCACTGGCCGAGTTGTCCACAGGTGGCGGCGGGCCGCGTCGCCTCGGCCGGGCTGTCGTCGCGAAACCGATTCCGACGACACCGCGACCGCTAGATTCGGGGCCATGGACCGATCCGGTGTGCCGACCGTCGTGGTGCTCGGCAGCGTCAACATGGATCTGGTCACCACCACCGAGATCAGACCGACGCCGGGTGAGACGGTGCTCGGGTCCGGCTTCGCGACCGTGTCCGGCGGCAAGGGCGCCAATCAGGCGATCGCCGCGGCACGGTCGGGTGCGCGGGTGCGGTTCCTCGGCGCGATCGGCGACGACGCCTTCGGAGCCACCCTGCGGTCCACCCTGGCCGACGCCGGTGTCGACACCACACTGTTGCGGGTGTTCGACGGGCCGAGTGGCGTGGCCACGATCGTCGTCGACGCGACCGGTGAGAACAGCATCATCGTGGTGCCGGGGGCGAACGGACACGTGCGCGACCTGACGGCCGAGGAACTCGCCGCGATCGCCGAGGCCGACCTCCTGCTGTGCCAGTTGGAGATCCCGATCGAGACGGTGACCGCCGCCGCCCGGCACGCCCGCGCATCGGGCACCATCGTCGCGCTGAATCCGTCGCCGGTCCAGCCGTTGCCCGCCGAACTGTGGGCCGCCGTCGATCTCGCGATCGTGAATTCCCTGGAGTACGAGCAGTATTCGACCGAATTGGCACACCTCGCGCATGTGGTGCGCACACTCGGCGGTGACGGGGCGGCCTACTACGGCGCCGACGAGACCGAGTTGCCCGTCTCGGCTCTCGCTGTCGAAGTGGTCGACACGACCGGAGCGGGCGACGCGTTCACCGGGGCGCTCGTCGCGACCTGGACCCGAGGCCCTGCCTTCGCAGTGAACTGGGCGAATACCGCCGGCGCTGTGGCGACGACCATCCTGGGCGCCAGTTCGTCGATCCCCGACCACACCCAGATCGCGGCACGGCTGCCCACGGACTGAATCCACTCGACAACACCCAGAAGCTCCTCCGACGCAGCCGGGTTCGGAACCTGGTCAGGTACCCGCTTCCCGCAGCACACCTCGGCAGCCACCCGCCGATATCGAGGTGCGTTGCCCGTCGCGAGTCCTTACCGTTGGTGCTTCATCCAGGAAAGGACCGAACCATGTTTCCCGTCGAGCTGCGCGGTACCAGGGCGCAGACGCTCATGTGGGCCAACGAGCACGAGATCGAGCAGTCCGCGCTGCGTCAGCTCCGCAATATCGCGGAGCTGGAATGGGTGCACGGACTGCGCGTGATGCCCGATGTGCACCTGGGCAAAGGCGCGACGGTGGGCTCGGTCATCGCCATGCGGGCTGCCGTCGCTCCGGCTGCGGTCGGGGTGGACATCGGCTGCGGGATGGAGAGCGTCAAGACGGGGCTGACGGCCGCCGATCTGCCCGATGACCTGCGATCGCTGCGGTCGCGGATCGAGCGGGCCGTGCCGGTCGGGTTCAACGCGCACCGCGACGCCGTGAATGTCACGGCGCTGCACGCCGGTTCGCACGGGCAGTCGGCGCGGACCAAGGGCTGGGAGCGGTTCTGGCGCACATTCGCCGACCTGCACCCCGGGGTGTCGTCGCTCGAGTCCAGGGCGCACAAGCAGATCGGCTCGCTCGGCGGCGGCAACCATTTCATCGAGGTCTGCCTCGACCAGGACGACGCCGTCTGGATCCTGCTGCACTCCGGATCCCGCAACATCGGCAAGGAGCTGGCCGAGCGGCACATGGCGGTGGCGCGGGCGCTGCCACACAACCAGTCGCTGCCCGATCGCGATCTGGCCGTGTTCCTTTCCGGGACACCGGAGATGGCGGCCTACCGGCGTGATCTCACCTGGGCGCAGGAGTACGCCGCGCGCAACCGGGCGGTGATGCTGGCGCTGGTGTGCCGGGCGGTGCGCGAGGAGTTCGCCGAGCGCGAGGTGCGCTTCGACGAGCCGATCTCGTGCCACCACAACTATGTGGCCGAGGAGATCATCGACGGCGTGCCGATGCTGGTGACCCGCAAGGGCGCGGTGCGGGCCGGCGACGGCGATCTCGCGCTGATCCCGGGGTCGATGGGTACCCGGTCGTATGTGGTGCGGGGCAAGGGAAATCCGGCTTCGTTCCAGTCGGCCTCGCACGGCGCGGGTCGGCGGCTGAGCCGGACCGCGGCCAAGAAGCAGTACACCGTCGCGGATCTGGTCGCCCAGACCGAGGGCGTGGAGTCGCGCAAGGACGCGGGTGTGGTCGACGAGATCCCGGCCGCGTACAAGGACATCGACGAGGTGATCGCGGCGCAGTCCGATCTGGTCGATGTGGTCGCGACGCTGCGTCAGGTGCTGTGTGTGAAGGGCTGACTCACCGTCGGCGCAGGGTGCCCGCCACGCCCGCGCCGACGAGCAGCAGTCCGGCGACGAAGGTGAAGCCGCTGGTGATCCACGCGTTGAGCGCCACGTGCAGCTCGTCGGTCATCAGCGGCAGATCCCCCACCAAGCGCCAGATGCTTTCCGGTGACACGAAGTAGATCAGGCCGGGCAGCACGCCCCACACCAAGCCGGCCAGGATCGTCGCGACCGGGGTGTACCCGGCCAGCGCGCTGACCAGCAGGAGCAGCAGCGCGCCACCGATGATCTGCAGGCTGGACCCGAATCGGTCGGCGGCGTCACCCAGGATCACCCAGCGACTGGTGTCCAGCGCGCCGTGCGCGGCCAGCGCCATCCCGATCGGCGTCACCACCAGGGCGAGGAAGGCGCCGATCAGCGTGCGCGATGCCGTGGAACTGGACTGGAACTGCGAACCCGGCGGTGTCCAGCCCGCCGGTGAATCGAACCTGTTCGCCATCGCTGGTCTCCTGCTCCCCGCCCGGACATCCGGCATCTCCCCTATTGTCCTCGCCCACGCGGGTTTTCGCCGCCCGAATCCCTGATCGTTGTGCGCGCGGCCGCGACGGGGTTCTGTACTGCCCATCGGACCTGTCGGTGGGCGCTGGCACCATGACCACCATGACCTCAGCCGCAGGCAACGACGTGCTCGACCTGACTGCTCCCGACCTGCGCGAACGTGCCGAGGAGCTGCTCGGAGAGCTCGCCGGACCGGACGCGCGGCTGCGGGAGGACCAGTGGACGGCGATCGAGGCCCTGGTGGTGCAGCGCAGGCGGGCGCTGGTGGTGCAGCGGACCGGCTGGGGCAAGTCGGCGGTATACTTCATCGCCGCCAAGCTGCTGCGCGGTGCCGGGCGCGGGCCCACGGTGATCGTGTCGCCGCTGCTGGCGCTGATGCGCAACCAGGTGGCCGCGGCCGAGCGGGCCGGGGTGGTGGCGGCCACGATCAACTCCGGCAATGTCACCGAGTGGGACGAGATCCATCAGCGGGTCGCCGACGGGGCGGTCGACGTGCTGCTGGTGAGCCCGGAGCGGTTGAACAATCCCGACTTCCGTGATCAGGTGCTGCCGCGGCTGGCCGCCGACGCCGGGCTGGTCGTCATCGACGAGGCGCACTGCGTCTCGGACTGGGGTCACGACTTCCGGCCCGACTACCGCCGTATCCGCACCCTGATCGCCGATCTCGGGTCGGACGTGCCGGTGCTGGCGACCACCGCGACGGCCAACGACCGGGTCGTCACCGATGTGGCTGGCCAGATCGGCACCGACACCCTTGTGCTGCGCGGCACCCTGGACCGGGAGTCGCTGCACCTGTCGGTGGTGCGGTTCGACGACGCGGTCCAGCGCACGGCCTGGCTCGGTGCGCAGCTCCATCGGCTGCCCGGTTCGGGCATCATCTACTGCCTCACCGTGGCCGCCGCCAACGACCTGGCCGACGTGCTGAACTCCCACGGTCACACCGTCGCCGCCTACACCGGGCAGTCCGACCCGGCCGAACGCGAGATGCTCGAGGGCGCGCTGCTGAACAACGAGGTCAAGGCGCTGATCGCGACCTCGGCGCTCGGCATGGGTTTCGACAAACCCGATCTGGGGTTCGTCGTGCACGTCGGCGCCCCGTCCTCGCCGATCGCCTACTACCAGCAGGTCGGTCGCGCGGGTCGTGGCACCGAGCGGGCCGAGGTGGTGTTGCTGCCCGGACCCGAGGACGCGCGGATCTGGAGCTACTTCGCCTCGGTGGCGTTTCCGCGGGAACACATCGTGCGAGCGGTGCTCGCCGCACTCGACACCGACCGACCGCTGTCGACGGTGGCGCTGGAACCGATGGTCGAGCTCAACCGATCGCGGCTGGAGATGGTGCTCAAGGTGCTCGACGTGGACGGCGCGGTGCGCCGGGTACGCGGCGGCTGGCTGTCCACCGGTCAGCCGTGGACCTACGACACCGAGCGCTACGAACGGCTGGCCGCGGCGCGCGACGCCGAACAACAGGCGATGGTCGACTACCAGGCGACGAGCACCTGCCGGATGACCTTCCTGCGCCGTCAACTCGACGACCCCGGTCTGGCCGCGCTCGACGCCACCACACCGGACTGCGGGCGCTGCGACAACTGCACCGGCGTCAGCCCCGACACCACCGTCGACGAAGCCGCTGTCACCGCCACCCGAGCACGCCTGGACCGCCCCGGCCTCGACCTGACCCCGCGCAAACAGTGGCCCAGCGGCATGGCCAAGCTCGCGGTTCCGCTGTCCGGCAAGATCACCGAGGGCGCCGAGACGGGTCGAGTGCTCGGCAGGCTCACCGACCTCGGCTGGGGTCAGCGGCTGCGCGCCCTGCTCGACGGTCCCGACGCGCCCGTGCCCGATGCCGTCTTCGACGCGTGTATCGCGGTCCTGCGTGATTGGGACTGGGTGCAGCGCCCGCGCTCGGTGCTGGCAATGGAGTCACCCAGCCACCCGCGGCTCACCGAGAGCTTGGCGCAACGGCTCGCCCAGGTCGGTCGCCTCGATCACCTGGGCACCCTGCACACCAGGCCCGACCGTCCGCCGGTGTCGGCCGCGAACTCCGCGCATCGGGTGGCAGGGCTGTTCGACTCGTGGGAGGTCCCGGACCTGACTGCCGTCGAGGGCCCGATCCTGCTCGTGGACGCGCGTACCGATACCGGCTGGACCCTCACCATCGCCGCACACGCCCTGCGCCGCAGCGGCGCCGACGCGGTTCTGCCCTTCGCCTTGGCCACCCCGACCTGACACGTCCACCACCTGAACCGCACCGCGGATCACGCTGGACCGCAGCCGTATTCGCGGGGCCGAATCCATGGTTTCCGGCCCCGGCGAGGTGTATCCGGCGCGTGCGAGTTGTCCTGGCCCGTCGGCGAAGACGGCCGCACGGCAGGCCGCGCGGCGTCGGCGTCCCGTGCGCCCGGTGATCCAGTACGCTCGGTGCGTACTGGTGGTCCACCGCTCGATCGATGGAGTCGTCATGGCGTCCGCCGCACCGTGGATTCCGCCATTGCCCGTGATCAGGGTGATCCAGCGGATTCGCGACGCACTCACGGTTCTGCACCGCAAACTGGTTCCCGGTCATCTCGCACTGCTGGAGATGCAGGTCGCCGGGTTCCTGTCCCAATCCATCAGCGCCGCCGCCGAACTCGGCATCGCCGACGCGCTCGCCGAGGGGCCTCGCCGGTCCGACGAATTGGCCCGCGCGGTCGGCGCCGATGAGGACGGGGTGCGCAGGCTGATGCGGCTGCTGGTGAGTTTCGGGGTGTTCGCCCAGCGACGTGACGGCGCGTACGCGCTCACCGCGATGAGCCAGGCACTGCGCCGCGACGCCGAGGTGACCCTGCGTGATCTGTTCCTGTTCTACGGGTCGCCCTTCCATCGCAACCACTGGACCCACCTCACTGACGCAGTCCGCACCGGCCGCTCGGTCGGTCGCGACCTCGACGGCGCGGACTTCTTCGACTACGCCGCCGAACATCGCGAGCTCGGCGATCTGTTCGACAAGGCGATGACCAGCATCAGCACACTGTCGGTCGAACCGCTGTTCGCCGCCTACGACTTCAGCCGGTTCGGCACCCTCGTCGATGTGGGCGGCGGACGTGGCAACCTGCTCATCGAGATCCTGACCCGGAATCCGGCGGCGACGGGCATCGTGTTCGACCTGCCGAGCGTGGTGGACGACTTGGCCGCCGACCTCGCCGCGACCGGTCTGGCGCAGCGCTGTACGGCCACGGCCGGTTCGTTCTTCGAGTCGGTGCCGGCCGGTGGTGACGCCTACCTGCTCAAACACGTCCTGCACGACTGGTCCGAAGACGAAGCCGTGCGGATCCTGCGGACCCTGCGCGCCGCCATGGACCCCACCGCGGTGCTGCTGGTGATCGAATTGGTCCTGCCCGTCCACCACCGTCCGCACCCCGGCAAGGTCATCGACCTGGAGATGCTGGTGAACACCGCGGGCCGCGAACGCACCGAGGAGCAGTTCCGCGACCTGCTCGCGCGCGGCGGTTTCACCCTCACCGCAACCGTCGCCACGGCGGCTCCTGACTGCGTCCTCGAGGCCGTCCCACGCTGAGCCCGAGCTCGACACGCCGCGCCGATTGTGTGTGCAACACGCCACCAGTGCTTGAATGCGGCTATGACCAGGACCACGTTTGCTCGAACCCTGATGGCTGTCGCCGTGGGCTGTGCGGCCGGATTCACCCTCGTCACCACCCCCGCCCAGGCCCTGCCGGAGAACCCACTCGACTGCTCCGGCGTCCCCGGCGCCCAGGCCGCCGCCGACCGCGAAAGCGCCCGCCACGGCATCGCGATCACGCCGCTGTGCTTCAGCGGCGGCCTCTACAGCAACATCCACGCGGGCATCCCGCTCGCGGTGTTCAACCCGCTGACCCTGCCCGGCACCGTCTCGGTCTGCATGGACGAACGCCCGGCGGTCGAGGCCGCGGCCAAGTTCAACTGGACCCGGGTCGACGTGATGCCGATGTGCATCCAGAACCGGGCCTTCGGCGTCTACGAGATGTAGCCGACGCGGGTCCGCTGCCCGGCCGGAGCGGACCCGCTCGACTATCGTTGCGCAGGTGGCCAAGTCTGCGACTCCGGCTGTCGAACTGCCGGTGGGTGAGCACACGGTGCGGGTCAGCAATCCGGACCGGGTGTATTTTCCCGAACTCGGCGCGACGAAGCTCGATCTGGTGCGCTATTACCTGAGCGTGGGTGACGGCATCGTCAACGCGCTGCGGGACCGGCCGTGCATGCTGCACCGGTTTCCGAAGGGCCTGCCCGGCGGCAAGGTCCACCAGAAGCGGCTGCCCGCGGGCGCGCCGGACTGGATACGCACCGTCCGCGTGTACTTCCCGCGCTACGGCCGCCACGCCGACGAACTGTGCGTGCACGAACTCGCCGACGTGATCTGGGCGGTGCAGATGTCGACCGTCGAATTCCATCCGTGGAACTCCCGGGCCCGCGACACCGAATCGCCCGACGAGTGGCGCATCGACCTCGACCCCATGCCGGACTGTCCGTGGTCGCGGGTGCAGCGAGTCGCCGCAGTGGTGCACGAGGTGCTCGACGAGCTCGGCGCGACCGGGTGGCCCAAGACCTCCGGCGGGTCCGGCCTGCACGTCTACGTGCGGATCGCACCGGAGTACGGGTTCACGCAGGTGCGCCGGGCCGCGCTCGCCTTCGCCGAGGAGGTACGGCGGCGGGCGCCCGAGGACGTGACCACCGCATGGTGGCGCCGCGACCGAGATCCGGCGCAGTTGTTCGTCGACTACAACCAGAACGCGCGCGATCACACCATCGCCGCCGCCTATTCCGTGCGCGGGGTGGCCGCGGCGACGGTGTCGACCCCGGTGCGCTGGAGCGAGATCGACGACATCCACCCGCGCGATTTCACCATCGCCACCGTGCCCGCCCGCTACGCCGAACTCGGTGACCTGCAGGCCGACATGGACGAGGCCGTCTTCGACATCACGCCGCTGCTGGAACTGGCCGATCGGCACGGCGTCGACGAACCGGTCGACCTCGACGAATCGTGAGCCCACGGGGAGGGTGGGCCGACGCGATCATCGGCGAGAGGGAAGAATCAATGCTCCGGCACCGCCCCCACGCGGTGTCGGCGCCGATGACACCACGCGACCCATCCCCGACGGGTCTCGGCGGCCGATGAACTCAGGAGGTCCTTCGTGCCCGAATCCGCGACCGTGATCGCGATCGGCCCCGATCCGTCCGCGCCCCGCCTGCTCGAGAAGGCGGTCGTCGGCGCGGGGGCGCGGGTCGGTGCGCTCGCCGAGGCCGAGGCGCTGATCTGGACCGGTCAGCCGGGCGATTTCCCCACCGAGCTGCCCGCGTCGGTGCGTTGGGTGCAGCTGCCCGCGGCGGGCATCGAGGACTTCTTCGACGCCGGAGTCTTGCGCGCCCACCCCGGGGTGGAGTTCACCTCCGCGGCGGGCGCGTTCTCCCACAGCGTCGCCGAGCACGCGCTCATGCTGCTGCTGGCCGGGGTGCGCTACCTGCCCGAGCACCTGCGCGCCACCTCCTGGCAGCAGCGCGAGTTCTTCCCGCATGTGGGCTCCCTGCGCGGCAAGACGGTGACGATCGTCGGAGCAGGCGGGATCGGGCGCGCGCTGATCCCGATGCTGGCGCCGCTGGGCGCGCACGTGATCGCCGTGAATCGTTCGGGGCGGCGGGTCACCGGCGACGGGATTCCCGACTCGGTGGAGACGGTGCCGGCAGAGCAGCTCGGGCGGGTGTGGTCCCACACCGATCACGTGGTGGTCGCGGCACCGGCGACGGCGCAGACCAGGCACCTGATCGGCGCGGACGAGCTGGCCCGGCTCAAGCCCTCCTCGTGGGTGATCAATGTGGCGCGCGGCAGCCTGATCGACACCGCCGCACTGGTCGAGGCGCTGACCGGCGGCGTGATCGGCGGCGCCGGACTCGATGTCACCGAACCGGAGCCGCTGCCCGACGGGCACCCGCTGTGGACGCTGCCCAACGCCATCATCACCCCGCACGACTCGAACCCCCCGCAGCTGCGCCTGGCCGCCTTCGCCGATCACGTCGGCGCGAATGTCGCCCGGTTCGTCGACGGTCGGCCGCTGCATGCGATCGTCGATACCGACCGGGGCTACTAGCGCTGTTCGCAGCGGCCGGAAGATGATTCCATTCGGATGCATCACGCGCCGAACGGCGCGCCGGAATCCGCAACGGCGGTTAGGCTGTCCACGTCCTGGTTCGGTAAGGATGGGATCGGCAATGGGTTGGACCTTCACGGCGGACGAATTCGCGCACGTCTGGCGAGAATCGGGTCAGGACCGGATGCCCTTCCCCATCCGGATGCTCGAGTCGCCGCGCACCGAGGACGAGGCCGCCCGATTACGCGCGAACCTCGAGGAGCGACTACCCGGCGGCGGCGATCCCGATCTCGCCGCCTGCCTGCGGATCATCGCCGAACCACACGCCAGGATCGTGCTCGTCGGGGGCGCGCACACACCGGGCAGCGAGATCCGGCTGCTGGCCTGCGCGGTCTACGACCACGCGGTGATCGTGCGGCAATCCCCGGGGCCCCGTCCCGATTACGGTGGCAGCGTCAAGGTTTCGATCGGGCACAGCGCCGGGGTCGGCGCGCGGATCGCGGCCTGCCTGCCCGACACCCCACCCGGACGTGAACCCGCACGGGAGGCCGCCGCCGAGGCGGTTCGCGACGAGGAGACGGTCATGGCGACCCACCCCGCCGTGCCGCGCATCCAGCGTCTGCTGCGGCGGCCACACACCGCCGAGGGCCACATCCGCATCGAATTCGGGCTGGACCGGGCCGCGCCGCCCGCCCCGGTGCACTACAGCTGGATCGACGTCGCCACCGACGGTCGCTACCTGCTGCGGGCCGGGGAGACCGTGCACGTGGTGCCCGCGTCGACCGGTCAGCTCGCCGCCCAACTGCAGCGCAGGCTCGCACCGGCGCACAGTTCGCACAGCCGAAGGTCCGGCTAACCTGGACTCCGACGCATGATCTGGAGGGGAGACGCGATGACGATCGAGAGCAGCAGAGCCGAGATCTCCCGGTTCCGCAGCGCCGCCACGGCGGGGACACTCGAGTTCGATCCCGATGCCGCGCGCCGCTGCGCCGAACTCTACGACCAGCAGGCCGATCGACTCGCCCAGCTGCGTCACGACCTCGAATCCGCCGCGGAGGCAGGCGGATTCGGTGGCTTCGTCTCCGCCCAGCAGTTGCAGGCCGGGTTCGCGCACAAAGCCCGTGACGCCGCCGAGCTGCTCGACCACTACATCGAAGCGGCGTACCGGATGAAGGAGTCGTTCCTGCTCAGCGCCGGTCTCTACGAGGAGGCCGACGCCGCCGCGGCCGCCGCGCTGCGCGCGATCGACACGAGGCGCCGATGAGCGGAACCGATCCCACCTACATCAGTGCGATGGAGCATTTCGAATCCATGCCGCACGAGCAGATCCACGCGCGCACCCAGCAGATCGACGCGGGCGCCGTCCTCGGCGCGTCGCTCACCTGGTTGGAGAGCGCCGCCGCCCTGACCACCTCCATGCCCCTGACCAGGTCCGGCGCCGACCGGCTGATCGAGGAGAGCGGGTGGACGGGTGCCGCCGCCGATGCCGCCCAGGCCGGTACCCGCGCGTTCGCGGCCTCCGTCGACGAACTGGCGGCGGTGTTCGCCGAGGTCGGCGCGCGGCTCGGTGGCGTCGCGGCGGCCGCGGAGGCGGTGAAAGTGGCGGTGGTCGCGCCCGGTGACTCCGGGCCGATCGGCACCATCGCCCGCCTGCTCGAAGCTGCCCACGTCATCGATGCCCAGATGGCGGCAGAGGCGCTGCGCCAGGAAGCTGTCCTGGCGATGAACATGATCTACAAGCCCGCGTACTCGCTGGCCGGGACCGCGGTACCCGCGCTGCCCGAACCGCCCGCGCAGCCGGGGGCACAGTGGTCGGAATCGCCTGCGGAACCGGCGGGTTCGTCATCGAACGGAAATGGCTCCCCGGCACCGACTCCCAGTTCGACAGCCGTCGAACCCGGTACGCCACAGGGAGATTCACCCGGAGCCGAGAACGGCTCGAGTCCCGGCGCAACCGCTGCGCCTGACCAACGACCAGCCCCACCCTCGCCCAGCGACACCCCTGCGCCACCCAGCGAGGACGCAACGCCACAACCGGGCACTGCCACACCGGAACCCACCCCGCCGTCCGAAGTTCCCGCGCCACCGGACCAGGGGACCACCCCGCCGAGTGCCACACCTGCGCCCTCCAGCGACGCTCCCGTACCACCCGGCCGGGACGCACCGCCGCCACCGAGCACTCCCGCACCGGAAAACACCCCGCCGTCGAGCGAGGCTCCCGCACCGCCGTCCACCGAAAACCCCGCGCCGCCCGCCCCATCCAGCGAGGCGCCTGCTCCCCCGCCGTCGGCTCCGGAACCCGGGCCGACGGAATCACCGCAGCCGCCTGCACCCAGCCCGGAACAACCCGCGCCGAGTTCCGAACAGCCACCGGCACCAGAACCACAGACATCGCCGAACACCCCAGCACCCCAACCCGCGCCGCCGACCGCCGATAGCTCCGCGCCGAGTTCCGAACAACCGGCCCCGGCTGCCCCAGCACCACCGGTGCAGCCGAATAACCCAGTGCCCCAACCTGTTCCGGGCACCCCCGACATGTCTGACCCGGGCGGTCAACCCGGCGTCACCGGCCCCATCCCCGGTGCGGAGGAGCCACCCACCGCGCCCGCGCCCCCGCCACCTCCCGCCGACCTCGATCAGCCGGGCGTCATCCCACCACCACCGTGACCGGGTCGTGCCAGCGGAAGTCGCGGGTCGCCCCCTCCGGGCAAGCCGAGATCACGGCACCCGGCCAAAGACGGTCGGCAGGGACACCCGCCGCCGTCCTCCCGCGCGGTCAGGGCGATGTCGGACCCTGCTGGCACCATCCGTGTGGTGACAACACCCGAACGGCCGATGCCGCCACTGAACGCCGATGAGCGGACCACGCTCGAGTCGTGGCTCGACTTCTACCGGACGACGCTCGCCATGAAGTGTCAGGGACTCGACGACACGCAACTACGCACCGCAGCCGCGGCGCCCTCCACGCTGACCCTGCTGGGCCTGGTCCAGCACATGGCCGAAGTCGAACGCAACTGGTTCCGCAGAGTGCTCGCCGGTGAGTCGGTCCCGCCGATACACGATCCGCGCGCCGACACCGCCGGACACGACGGCGGATTCGCGGTATCCGAAACCTCGTCGTATGCCACCGCTCTGGCCACCTGGCAGGGCGAGATCGAGCACGCCCGCGCCAACTGCGCGGAACGAGCGCTGGACGACACCGCGGCGTTCATGGGCGGAAGAGTCGGTCTGCGCTGGATCTACACCCACATGATCGCCGAGTACGCCCGGCACTGCGGTCACGCCGACCTCCTGCGCGAACGCATCGACGGAGCCACTGGCATGTGAATCAGCGCGCGGGCAGGATCGGCTGCGCCGCCGGTGCGGTGTGGTCGCGACGCCGGCTCCCGTGGCGGCGGGTGTGGAGCCGGGCCGGTCCAGCAGGCACCGGACGCACCGGTGACCACGCCGGTCTGTTCAGCGTGTGCGGCACCGCGCCGCGGTCAGACCTTGACCAGGTCGTCGGCGTGGATGACCGGACGCTGCATGCCCTCGGGGAGATCGGTGGTGGAGCGCCCGAGCATGGCGGCGACCTCGGTGCTGTCGTATTCGATGACGCCGCGGGCGATCACCGTGTCGTCGGGACCGATCAGGTCGACGACGTCACCGCCGAAGAAGCGCCCGCGGATGCCGGTGATGCCCGCGGCGAGCAGGGAACGGCGTTCGGCGACGGCGTCGACCGCGCCCGCGTCGAGCAGGACCGCGCCACGGGTGTCGGCGGCATGGCGGACCCAGAACTTGCGGCCGGACAGCCGCACCGGGCGGGCGGCGAAGGCGGTGCCGACGGTACCGACGGTGAGTGCGGTCGCGGCGTCGGCGGCGGCCGCCAGCAGGACGGGGATCCCGGCGTCGGCGGCGAGGCGGGCGGCCGAGAGTTTGGAGGCCATGCCGCCGGTGCCGAGCGCACCGCCGCTCCCCGCGATGACGCCGTCGAGGTCGGCACTGCTGCGAACCTCGGGAATGAAGGTGGCCGCGCCCTTGCGCGGGTCGCCGTCGTAGAGGCCGGCCACATCCGAGAGCAGGATCAGGGCTTCGGCGCCGACCAGATGGGCGACCAGGGCCGCGAGGCGGTCGTTGTCGCCGAAGCGGATCTCCTCGGTGGCCACGGTGTCGTTCTCGTTGACCACGGCGACCGCGCCGAGCGAGCGCAACCGGTCGAGGGTGCGCTGGGCGTTGCGGTGGTGCTCGCGGCGCGCGAAATCATCGGCCGACAACAACACCTGGCCGACGGTGCGGTCGTAGCGGGTGAACGACGTACCCCAGGCGTGCGCGAGTGCCAGCTGACCGACACTGGCCGCAGCCTGCTTGGTCGCCAGGTCCTTGGGCCTGCGCGACAATCCGAGCGGGGCCATCCCGGCCCCGATCGCGCCGGAGGACACCACGACCACGTCCGAGCCCGCGCGCATCCGTGCCTCGACGGCATCGGCCAACAGATCGAGCCGATCGGTGTCGAGTCCGCCTTCGAGGCTGGTCAGCGCCGACGAACCGATCTTCACCACGACACTGCGCGCCGAGACGATCGCCGCGCGCCCCTGACTCAGCTCCGAACCCACCTGCATCGCGTCACTCCCTGCACCACGATCAACGTCGACGGTCTCCACCCGGAGACCCACCGCAGTATGCCGATCCGTCGGTCGTGCCCGACAGCGAATTTCGCCGGGCACGACCCCGTGATCACTTCTTTCGTTCGCCGTCCTCGTCGAGCAGACCGCGCCGCGCCTGCGAGGCGAGCTTGCGCTCCGCCGCACCGACTCGCTCGTTGTTCTCCAGCCGAAGGTCGGTACCGCGGCCGGTCGGCTGCATGTCGACACCCGCCGAGATCTGCGGCTCCCATTCGAAGGTGACCTCACCGATGGTGACCGGGCACCCGGGCTCGGCCCCCTGCTTGACCAATTCGGCTTCGACACCGAGCCGAGCCAGTCGGTCGGCCAAGTAACCCACGGCCTCGTCGTTGTTGAAATCGGTCTGGCGGATCCAGCGCTCGGGGCGGGTACCGCGCACGACGAAGCCACCGGGTTCGTGCGGATCGGCGACGACGTCGAACCCGGTCTCGTCGGTCGCGATCGGACGGATGACGGTGCGCTTGGGCGCGGCCTTCGGGTGATCTTCGCGATACTGGCGAACCATGTCGGCCAGCGCGAAGGTCAGCGGGCGCAGCCCGGCGCGGCTCACCGCGGAGATCTCGAAGACCGGCCAGCCACGCTCGGTGAATTCCGCCGACACCATCTCGGCCAGCTCGGCCGCATCGGGCACATCGGTCTTGTTGAGAATCACCACGCGCGGCCGGTCGGCCAGGTCACCCAGGCTCTCGTCACCTGACAGCGCCGGCTTGTAGGCGGCGAGTTCGGCTTCGAGCGCATCGACATCGGAGACCGGGTCGCGACCGGGCTCGAGCGTCGCGCAATCGACGACATGGGCGAGCACCGCGCACCGTTCCAGATGGCGCAGGAAGTCCAAGCCGAGGCCACGACCGTCGCTGGCACCCGGAATCAGGCCCGGAACGTCGGCGACGGTGAAGGTGGTGTCACCGGAGAGCACGACGCCGAGGTTCGGGACGAGCGTGGTGAACGGGTAGTCGGCGATCTTGGGCTTGGCAGCGGACAGCACCGACACCAGCGACGACTTGCCCGCCGAGGGGAAACCGACCAGGCCGACATCGGCGACCGACTTCAGTTCGAGCACGAGATCGAGCTCTTCGCCCTCTTCGCCGAGCAGCGCGAAACCGGGCGCCTTGCGTGCCTTGGACGCCAGCGAGGCATTGCCGAGGCCACCACGGCCACCACGGGCGATGATGAAGCGGTTACCGATACCGACGAGATCGACGACGACCTTGCCGTCGCCATCGACGACAACGGTGCCGTCGGGCACCTTCAGCACCAGGTCGGCGCCGTTCTTGCCCTCGCGATTACTGCCCTCGCCCGGTTTGCCGTTGCCAGCCTTGGCGTTGGGGTGGAAATGGAAATCGAGCAGGGTGTGCACATTGGCGTCGACTTCGAGGATCACGTCCCCGCCGTTGCCGCCGTTGCCGCCGTCGGGCCCGCCGAGCGGCTTGAACTTCTCACGATGCACCGAGGCGCAACCGTGTCCACCTCTACCGGCACGAACATGCAGCACGACGCGGTCGATGAATTTGGACATGGGTTGATCCTCCTCCTTCTGACTGGTCATTTGCGGTAAGGGTGGGCGAACACGACAGAGCGGGTCAGGGAAGAAACCCTGACCCGCTCTGGTGTCCGTGGGGAGCGAATGCTCCAGGCGGTCAGGCCTGGACCGGCTCCGGGACAACGATGTTGACGGTCTTGCGGCCACGCTTGGTGCCGAACTCGACCGCGCCCGCCGCGAGGGCGAACAGGGTGTCGTCGCCACCACGACCGACGTTCACGCCGGGGTGGAAGTGGGTTCCGCGCTGACGGACGAGGATCTCGCCCGCGCTGACCTTCTGGCCACCGAAGCGCTTCACGCCGAGGCGCTGGGCGTTCGAATCACGACCGTTCCGGGAGCTGGATGCACCCTTCTTATGTGCCATTGCTTCGTCTCCTCGGGAATTCTTACTTGATGCCGGTGACCTTGATGACCGTCAGCGGCTGACGGTGACCCTGGCGCTTGTGGTAGCCGGTCTTGTTCTTGAACTTGTGGATCCGGATCTTGGGACCCTTGGTCTGATCGACGACCTCGGCGGCCACGGAGATCTTGGCCAGCTTGTCGGCGTCGGTGGTCAGATCGGCGCCGTCGACGACGAGAACCGGGGTCAGTGCCACGGCAGTGCCCGGCGCGCCCTCGAGCTTCTCGACCTTCACCAGGTCACCGACCGCGACCTTGTACTGCTTTCCGCCGGTCTTGACGATTGCGTACGCTGCCATCGGTCGGCTTCCTCCACTCACGTTGGTCCTGCACATGTCCACGCCGCAGCTGCGGCGCGTATTTCTGGGCTCATCCCCGCACGAGCGGGGGAAGAACGTTGGCTGCCTGCGGTATCACCCGACCGTTCGGCCAGATGCCCAATCGCGGGGCAGCGACCGACCTAGGTTACCAGAACGGTAACCCCTCCCCCAATTCGGCCGGTCAGGGCCGAATCGGGGGAGCTTGGGGTCAATTCGATTCGGAGGTCGGCGCGCCCGCGGGACGACCCACCGCGCGACGGCGCGGCTTGCGTTCCGGGACGACCACGGGCTCCGCGGCGATGTCGACGACCGCCGCGGCGGGCTGCTCGTTCGCCGACAACACGAACACGGCGCCCGTGCTGTCCGATGCGGGGGCGGCCGTCGAACGGGCCACCCGGCGTCTGCGGGGCGCCCGCGCGGGGGGCTGTTCGGCGGCGGGTGCGGTCTCGGACTGCGTCACCGGCTCCGGCTGCATGACCTCGGCGACCGGCGCGACCTCGGCGAGCGAGGTCGACTCGACCGCGGCGGGCTCGGCCTGCTCCGGCTCCTCCGCCGCGACAGGCTCGGGCTCCTCCGTGCCAGGCTCGGGCTCTGCCGCGAGGACACCGGTCAGCGCGGGGCTCTCCGCCGCCTCCGCCTGCGCGGCGGCATTGCGGCTGGCCCGACGTGAACGCGAACGCGAACGCGACCTGGTCGGCTCGGCGACGGCTTCCTCGGCGGCTTCGGTCTGCGCCGTCGCCTCCTCGGTGGGCTCGCCTTCGTCACCGTGATGAGCGGCCATCGCGAGCGCGACCGGGTGGGCCCGCTTGACCGCGATGTCCTCCTCGTCGTGCTCGGCGGCCGGTGCGGTGCCGTTGGTGGCCGGTGCGGCGGCCGCGGCCGGTGCCTTGTCCCTGTCCTTGTCCTTGCCGCGACGACGGCGCGAACCGCCCTCCTTGGCACGCGGCTCCTCGACACCGGACCCGGCGTCCACCGGGTAGGAGTGCACGATGATGCCGCGGCCGTGGCAGTGCTCGCAGGTGGTGGAGAACGCCTCGACCAGGCCGGTACCCAGCTTCTTGCGGGTCATCTGGACCAGGCCGAGCGAGGTGACCTCCGAGACCTGGTGGCGGGTGCGATCCCGGCCCAGCGCCTCGGTGAGCCTGCGCAACACCAGGTCGCGGTTGGACTCGAGCACCATGTCGATGAAGTCGACCACGATCATGCCGCCGATGTCGCGCAGCCGCATCTGGCGCACGATCTCCTCGGCGGCCTCCAGGTTGTTCTTGGTGACCGTCTCCTCGAGGTTCGACGAACCCGAACCGGTGAACTTGCCGGTGTTGACGTCGACGACGGTCATCGCTTCGGTGCGATCGATCACCAGGGTGCCGCCCGAGGGCAGCCACACCTTGCGGTCGAGCGCCTTGGCGAGCTGTTCGTCGATGCGGTACGCGTCGAACACGTCGACACCGTTGTTGTTCTCGTGCCGGTTCACCCGAGGCAGCAGGTCCGGCGCGACGGTGCGCACGTAGTTCTCGACGGTGCTCCACGCGCGCTCGCCCTCGATGACGAGCTTGGCGAAGTCCTCGTTGAACAGATCGCGGATGACCTTGACCAGCATGTCGGGCTCTTCGTAGAGAGCCTTGGGCGCGTTGGAGTCCTTGGCGTTCTTCGAGGCCTCTTCGATGGTGCGCCAGGTGGCCTGCAGCCGCTCGACGTCGCGGGCCAGTTCCGGCTCGCTCACGCCCTCGGACGCGGTGCGGATGATCACCCCGGCGTCGGCGGGCACGATCTCGCGCAGGATCTCCTTGAGCCGCTTGCGCTCGGTATCGGGCAGCTTACGGCTGATCCCGGTGGAAGTACCGCCGGGCACGTACACCAGGAAGCGACCGGCCAGGCTGATCTGGGTGGTCAGGCGGGCGCCCTTGTGACCCACCGGGTCCTTGGACACCTGCACCAGCACCTGATCGCCGGGCTTGAGCGCCTGCTCGATCTTGCGCTCCTTGCCGCCGAGCCCGGCGGCCTCCCAGTTCACCTCACCGGCGTAGAGCACGCCGTTGCGGCCACGGCCGATGTCGATGAACGCGGCCTCCATGCTGGGCAGCACGTTCTGCACCCGGCCGAGGTAGACATTGCCCACCATCGACGCCTGACCGGAGCTGGTGACGAAGTGCTCGACGAGGATGTTGTCCTCGAGCACCGCCACCTGGGTGGTGGTCTGGTGGCCCGGCGCGTGCTCGGCCGGATCGAACGCCTTCTCGCGCACGACCATGACCCGGTCGACCGCCTCACGGCGGGCCAGGAACTCCGACTCGGTCAGGATCGGCGGACGACGACGCCCGGCCTCGCGGCCGTCACGCCGACGCTGCCGCTTGGCCTCGAGCCGGGTGGAACCGGAGATGCCCTGTACCTCGTCGGACGAACCCGAGGAGGAACGGCCACGGCTCTTGTTGCGGGGCTCGCGCTCGTGCACGACGGTGTTGGGCGGATCGTCCTCCGAGGCCGCCTCGGCCTCGCCGGAATCCCCGCCGACCTTCCGGCGGCGGCGACGACGGCGACGACGGCTCGCCCCTTCGGGCAGCGATCCGTCCTCGTCGTCGCTGTCGGCATCGGTGTCGGTGGCCTGCTCGGCCTCTTCGGTGCCGGCCTCGGTCGACGCGGTGGTGTCGTCGTCGGTGTCGGCGGCCTCGCTGTCGCTGTCGCCGTCGCCGTCGGCGTCGTCGCCATCGGCGGACTGCTCGCCCCGGCCGCGACCGCGGCCACGACGGCCCCGACGACGGCGACGCGGCTGACCGTCGGCGTCGTTGTCGCCGGACTGGTCGGTGGCATCGGACTGATCGGCGTCGGACTCGTCCTCGGCCGGTTCGGGCTCGACGACGGCTTCCTCGACGGGTGCCGGGGCCGGCTCCTCGGTCCGCTTGGGGGTCCGCTCGGCGCGGCGACGCTTGCGCGCCTCCTCGGCGGCGGTGGCGTCCGGCGGCAGGAACAGCGGCGCGGCCACAGCGGGCGCCTCGAAGCTCACCGGCTCGGCCGGCGCGGGGGCGTCGGTGGGCCGGTGAGTGAACAGACCGGTGTGCGCGTCGTCGGCCATCGCGGCGAACACCTCGTCGGTGCGCGCGACCTCGGGCGCGGAGAACAGCGACGGCGCGCTGGTCGAGTCGGCCGGTTGCTCGGCGGCGGATGTGGTGGGGGCGGCGGGCGCCTTCGTCGGCGCTGCCGGGGATTCGCCGGATTCGGCGTCAGCGGCGGCGATCGCGTCGCGCACGGTCTCGGCGACCGCGCGATCGACATTCGATTGAACGCTGCGGGCCTCGGTGCCCAGTTCGGCCAGTTTGGCCAGGATGCGCTTGCTGGTTACTCCCAACCGCTTGGCCAGTGCATGAACTCGAATTCGCTCCGGCAATTGATCGGCATCCTGTTGTGTTGTGTCCAGCGGCTCTTTTTCGGCCACGAAGTCTCCTCGGGCCCCCGGGCGCGTCCCTCCCCGGTACGGGAGTGACGCGGCCGGCGCGGGGGCATCGTCCGTGCACCTCGTACCCGATGGTACGAGGGTCATCTGGTCTCGCCCCGCGTTTCCGGTCGCACCATGATCGTTCCTGTGGCGGGCCAACCGGTCACGCGGCGCCTGGCTGTACGGCGTGACGCCGCGCTTTCGAGCGCTCATCCAGCGTGCCTGGGCGGTCGGCCCCAGCAACAGGGTCGTCCGTGGCAGCGATGATCGGCATCAACCGCGGTGTCATCCGGTCATGTCCGGGGCCGCTGTCACGTACCTGCGCGACAGGCTGTCACCACCCGCCCGGTCTGGGCAGCGGGGACATCGGCTTCGAACACATCCGTACTCAGTATCCCATACTGTTCGCGCGGGGATCGCCATCGGCGCAACGAACGCGCGGACCTCGGCCGCTCGAGCTCGTCGCGTCCGCACCGGACGCGACGAGCGAGGACAGCAAGATCAAGCTGCATCCGATGCTGCCTGACCGGGCGCCCAGCGTGGTCACCCTGCGCTGCCGCCTCCGGGCGCTGACCGGTCAGGCAGGGAACCAGAGCGCGATCTCGCGCTTGGCGGACTCGGGCGAGTCGGAACCGTGAACGAGGTTGTACTGGGTCTCCAGACCGAAGTCGCCGCGGATGGTGCCGGGCACGGCCTTCTCGACCGGATCGGTGCCGCCGGCGAGCTGACGGAACGCCGCGATCGCGCGCGGGCCTTCCAAGACGGCCGCCACGACCGGGCCGGAGGTGATGAATTCGATCAGCGAGCCGAAGAACGGCCGTTCGGCGTGTTCGGCGTAGTGCTCGGCGGCGAGCTCGGCGGACACGTTCTTCAGTTCCAGCGCCTTGATGGTGAGGCCCTTGCGCTCGATCCGTGCGAGTACCTCGCCGACGAGGCCACGGGAGACGCCGTCCGGCTTGATGAGTACCAAAGTCTGCTCAGTCACGCGGTAACCCTAGCGTCGCCTGCGGCACTGCGCCGATCGGCCCCCGAAGCCCCGCTCAGGACTCCGTGCGCTTCATCCGCTGACTCGGCAACAGCCCCGCGTCCATGCGGCGCTGGACGTCCGCGCGCAGCATGAGGATGAACGCCCACACCGCGACGAACACCAGGCCGACGATGCCGATCGACAGGTGGATCAAGGCGCCGGCCAGCAGCAGTACCTGAAGACCCAGGTTGAACGGGATCGCCCACGGTTTGCCCTGCACCCCCGCGCCGAGGAACATCACCACCGCGAGCGCGACCAGGTAGGTGCCGGAGAACCAGGTGACGCCGCCGCCGACGTCGGCGACCACGGGCAGCGCCAGCAACACCACGATGGCCTCGAGGACCAGGGTGCCCGCCATGACACCGCGCAGCCCCTTCCACGGATCGGTGGCGGGCGGGGGTACATCGGTCATGCTGTCTCCATTCGGCATGCTCGGGCGCCCTCCGTGGTCACGCTCCGCTTCCTCCTCCGGGCGCTGACCGCTCATGCCGTCGCCATTCGGCATGCTCGTGCGCTGACCGCTCATGCCGGTCTCTTTCCGAACAGGGCGCGCGCCGCGCCCGCGGTGACCACCGAGCCGGTGACGACCACGCCGGCGCCGGAGATCACGTCGCCGTCGTCGCCCGCCTGCTCGGCCAGGGCGATCGCGGATTCGAGTGCGTCGGGCAGGGTGTCGGCGGTGATCACCCGCTCGTCGCCGAAGCGCTGCACGGCGAGGTCGGCGAGCGCGTCGACATCCATGGCCCGCGGCGATCCGTTGCTGGTGACGACGATCTCGTCGAAGATCGGCTCGAGCGCGTCCAGGATGCCACCGGCGTCCTTGTCGCCGAGTACGGCGACGACACCGACCAGCTTGCGGAAGTCGAACTCGGTGGTGAGGGTGTTGGCCAGCGCCTGTGCGCCCGCGGGGTTGTGCGCGGCGTCGACGAAGATGGTCGGCGCGTTGCGCATCCGTTCCATCCGGCCCGGGCTGGCCACGCCGGCGAACCCGGCGCGCACGGCCTCGATGTCGAGCTGACGCTCGGCACCGGCGCCGAAGAACGCCTCCACCGCGGCCAGCGCCAGCGCCGCGTTGCGGGCCTGGTGCTCGCCGTGCAGGGGCAGGAAGATCTCGTCGTAGACGCCTCCCAGCCCCTGCAGGCTCAGCAGTTGCCCACCGACCGCGACGGCCCGTTCCAGCAGCCGGAACTCCGCGCCCTCGCGGGCCACCGCCGCGTCGGCCTCGACGGCCCGGCGCAGCAACACGTCCATCACCTCGGGCTCCTGCTCGGCGATCACCGCGACGGTGTCGACCGGGATCAGCGCCTCGGGCGCGCGCTTGATGATCCCGGCCTTCTCCTTGGCGATCGATTCCAGGTCGGGGCCGAGGTAGTCGGTGTGGTCCAGGCCGATGGGGGTGATCACCGCGACCTGCGCGTCGATCACATTGGTGGCGTCCCAGGTGCCACCCATGCCGGTCTCCACGACCGCCACGTCGACCGGCGCCTCGGCGAACGCGGCGTAGGCCATGCCGGTGAGCACCTCGAACTTGCTCATGGCCGGGCCGCCCGCCGCCGCGGACTGCTGATCGATCATCGCCAGGTAGGGCTCGAGCTCGTGGTAGGTCTCCACGTAGCGGGCCGGGGTGATCGGCTCGTTGTCGATGCTGATCCGCTCGGTCGCCAGCTGCAGATGCGGGCTGGTGATCCGGCCGGTGCGCCGGTGCAGTGCGGTGAGCAGGGCGTCGATCATCCTGGTCACCGAGGTCTTGCCGTTGGTGCCCGCGATGTGGATGGCCGGGTAGTTGCGCTGCGGGGTGCCGAGCAGATCCATCAGCGTGCTGATCCTGGTCAGCGACGGTTCGATCTTGGTCTCCGGCCAACGCTTGTCGAGTTCGGCCTCGACCAACGCCATCTCGGCGAGGTCCACCGGCGACGGCCCACTGCCGAGCCGGGCCGCTTCGTAGTCGCTGCCGCCGAAGTCGGCGTCCTCGGGGCCGAGATCGCCGGTGTCGCTCACTTGGCGCTCAGCTCCGCCAGGCGGGCGCCGATGCGGGCGACTTCGGCGGCGGCGACATCGCGACGGCCGGTGATCTTGTCGACGACCGGCTGCGGCGCCTTGGCCAGGAAGGCGTCGTTGGCCAGTTTCGCCGTGGTCTGATCGAGGTCCTTCTGCGCGACCGCGAGGTCCTTCTCCAGGCGACGGCGCTCGGCGTCGAGGTCGATCGCGCCCGAGGTGTCGAGTTCCACGGTGACCGTCGCGCCGGACAGGCGCACCTCCACCTCGGCGGTGGTGGCGAAGTCCTCGCCCGGCTCGGTGAGCCGGGCCAGGTTGGCCACCGAGCCGGCGAATCCGGCGAGCCCGGCCTTGTCGAGCCCGGCCAGCCTGGCCTTGACCTTCTGCTTGTCGGCCAAGCCCTGGTCGCCGCGGAAGCGGCGGATCTCGGTGATCAGGCGCTGGGTGTCGGCCACCCGCTGCGCCGCGACCTCGTCGGTGGCGACGCCACTGGCCTGCGGCCACGGGGCGATCACCACCGATTCGCCGCCGGTGAGCGTCTTCCACAGAGTCTCGGTGACGAATGGGATCACCGGGTGCAGCAGACGCAGCACCGCGTCGAGCACGGTGCCCAGCACCACGGCCGTGCTCTCGGCGCGCGCGTCGGACTCGGCGAACTGCACCTTCGACAGCTCGAGGTACCAGTCGCACAGTTCGTCCCAGGCGAAGTGGTAGAGCGCCTCGCAGGCCTTGCCGAACTCGTAGGCGTCGAAGGCGGCGTCGACCTCGGCGCGGACCTGGTCGAGCCGGTCGACGATCCACCGGTCGGCGTCGGTGAGGGTCTTGCGCGGGGGCAGCTCGCCCGAGCGCGCGCCGTTCATCAGCGCGAACTTGGTGGCGTTGAACAGCTTGGTGACGAAACTGCGCGAGGCCAGCGCGTGCGCTTCGCCGACGGAGAGGTCGCCGCCGGGCTGGGCGCCGCGGGCCAGGGTGAAGCGCAGCGCGTCGGCGCCGTAGGCGTTGATCCAGTCCAGCGGGTCGATGCCGTTGCCGCGCGACTTCGACATCTTCTTGCCGTGCTGGTCGCGGATCAGGCCGTGCAGGAAGACGTCCTGGAAGGGCACCTGCTTCTGGCTGCCCTTCCCGGCCGTGAGGACCGGGTCGTCGCTGACGTACATGCCGAACATCATCATCCTGGCCACCCAGAAGAACAGGATGTCGTAGCCGGTGACGAGGACGCTGGTCGGATAGAACTCGGCCAGCTCTTCGGTGGCGTCGGGCCAGCCCATCGTGGAGAAGGGCCACAGGCCCGAGGAGAACCAGGTGTCGAGCACATCGGGGTCCTGCACCCAGCCCTCGGGCGCTTCCTCGCCGGGGCCAAGGCAGACGATCTCGCCCTCGGGGCCGTACCAGATCGGGATGCGGTGGCCCCACCACAGCTGACGCGAGATGGTCCAGTCGTGCATGTTGTCGACCCAGTCGAACCAGCGCGGTTCCTGGCTGGCCGGATGGATCTTCACCTCGCCCTCGCGCACGGCGTCACCGGCGGCCTTCGCGAGCGCCTCGACCTTGACCCACCACTGCATCGACAGGCGCGGCTCGATCGGCTCGCCGGAGCGCTCCGAGTGGCCGACCTGGTGCTTGTAGGGGAACTTGCGGCCGACGATGCGGCCTTCGGCGTCGAGGCGCTCGCGGATCTTGACGCGAGCCTCGAAGCGGTCCATGCCGTCGAATTCGGTTCCGCTGTCGGCGATCCGGCCGGCCTTGTCCATGATCGTCGGCATGGGCAGGCCGTGGCGCAGGCCGAGCTCGAAGTCGTTGGGGTCGTGCGCGGGGGTGATCTTGACCGCGCCGGAACCGAACTCCGGGTCGACGTAGTCGTCGGCGACGATCGGGATCTGACGGCCGGTGATCGGATGGTGGACGGTGGTACCGATGAGCGCCTTGTACCGCTCGTCGTCCGGGTGGACCGCCACGGCGGTGTCACCGAGCATGGTCTCGACGCGGGTGGTCGCCACGATGACGTGCGGTTCGTCGTCGCTGAGCGAGCCGTAGCGCAGGCTCACGAGCTCGCCGTCGACCTCCTTGTGGTCGACCTCGAGATCGGAGATGCCGGTCTGCAGCACCGGTGACCAGTTGACCAGCCGCTCGGCGCGATAGATCAGCCCCGCGTCGTAGAGACGCTTGAAGATGGTCTGCACCGCGCGAGACAGGCCGTCGTCCATGGTGAAGCGGTCACGACTCCAGTCGACGCCGTCACCGAGGCGACGCATCTGCCCCTGGATCTGCCCGCCGGACTCGCGCTTCCAGTCCCACACCTTGTCGATGAACAGCTCACGACCGAACTCTTCTTTGGTCTTGCCGTCGGCGGCGAGTTGCTTCTCCACCACCGACTGGGTGGCGATGCCCGCGTGGTCCATGCCCGGCAGCCACAGCACCTCGTAACCCTGCATCCGCTTGCGCCGGGTGAGCAGGTCCATCAGGGTGTGGTCGAGCGCGTGCCCCATGTGCAGCGTGCCGGTGACGTTCGGCGGTGGCAGCACGATCGAGTACGGCGGCTTGGCCGAGGACGTGTCGGCGGTGAAGTATCCGGCCGCTACCCAGCCCTCGTACAGGTCGGCCTCTACCTCGCCGGGGTTCCAGCTCTTGGGCAGGGCATCGGCACGATTACGCGAGTTGTCTGGGGCTGCGCTGGTCACGCCCCAATCCTAAGGGGCCCCAGCGAAGCGATTTACCCACCCCGACCCGACCGCACTCCCAGCCCCGCGCTCCCCGAACTCGCACCCCCCGGTGGTGCGAAAAACAGAGACGGAATCGTCGGTGGATGAGGGACACCGACGACTCCGTCTACTGCCGTGATCCTACCGGCCGTTCACCCCCACCAGGGCAATCCATAGGCAATTCTCAGCTTCACTGAACACAACGAACAAAGGTGATGGTGACACCTCCCAACGCCACGCCGCCGACACGCGGAAGTCGTTGTCCCACAACCCTGTCCGGGAACAATGTCAGGGCAATCCCCGATTGTCGAATTGTCCGTTTTCCTGGATTCTGGTGCGGGTGACGCCACCGCTCGATTCCCCATCACCCTCCGCGCCCCGCTCCGCCCAGCCGCGAATCATCACCCCGGTCGATCTGGTCGATCTCCGGGCCGCCGAGGTCGACGAACTCCACTACCCCAGCGCTACCGTCCTGGTCTTCGCCGGTGTCCCCGGCGCGGGTAAATCCACCGCGCTGCACCGCTTCTTCGGGGCCGGCCCGGACGCCGACCACCCGGTACGCTCCGCCGCCGGCGCCCTGGTGCTCGACTCGAACCACACCCGCAACCGGCTACGCCACCGCTTCGGCCGCACGCCGTACGCCCTGTGGCGACCACTGGTGCACCTGGCGCACTACCGCGCGATCCGCGACACCCTGCGCGAGACCCAGGGCCCGGTCGCCATCCACGACTGCGCCACCTTCGCGTGGAGCCGCGCGCTGATCACCCGCTGGACCCGCGCGGGCGGACGCGATCTGCACCTGGTGCTGATCGACGTGCCGGCGACGCAGGCCAGAGTGGGTCAGGTCACCCGGGGCAGACTCGTCAACGGCGTGGCCTTCACCGCCCACGTCCGCCGCTGGGAACGCATGATGCGCGCCCTCGGCGCCCGCGAGCCCGGCCACGCGTCGACCACCGCACCAGCCTCGGCCTCCGCGGTGATCATCGACCGCCCGACGCTGCGCACCGTCTCCCGCATCACCTTCGACGCCCACTGACCCGCCTCAGCGTCAGCGACTCATGGCACCAAGACCGTCAATGCCCCTGGCATCGCCTGCACAGTGACCGGCAGCATCCCGGCGGGCTCGCCGTCGGCCGTGGCGTAGCCGCCGTCGGCGCTGACGGTGATGCGCCGGGCGCGGTAGCGCTTGGTCGACGGGTGGTCGATGCGCTTGCCCGCCGAGAGCGCGGGCAGCAGTCGCGCCATCTCCAGCCGCGACACCGCGCCGACCACGGTGATGTCGAGGTAGCCGTCGTCGGCGAGGGCATCGGGGCACACCAGCATGCCGCCGCCATAGGTGCGGGTGTTGCCGATCGGGGCCATCACAGCATCGGTGCGCAGCACCGTGTGGTCCTCGGGCGGGTTGTCCTGCGCTCCCGGCGCCAGGCCGGACAGTTCGATCGTGAACGGCAGGGTGTAACCGCGCATCAGTTCGGCGATCGCGGCGACGGTGTAGCGCAGCGGTCCACGCGGGTAGCGCATCTTGTTGGCACGCAGGGTGACTCGGGCATCGAACCCGGTGCCGACGACCGTGGCGAACCAGGTCGGCGTCGCGTAGACCGACTCGATCCGGCCCAGGTCGATGGTGCGGGCGCGGCCGCGCAGCACGATCTCGGTGGCCGCGCCGGGGTTGCCCGTCGGAATTCCCAGCTCACGCGCCAGGTCGTTGCCGGTGCCCGCGGGTACCAGACCGAGCGGCACACCGCTGTGCGCGACGGCCGCCAGCAGCACGTTCATCAGCCCGTCGCCGCCGACACAGACCACGGCGTCGGGTCGCCTGCCCGGATTCGCCACCGCCGCCCTGACCTCTTCGACCGATTCGGCCGCGCTCGGCGCGCGTACCTCGGCCACCTCGATGCCGTGCGACAGCAGGGTGTCCAGCACGGCCTCGGCGACGCCGTCGCCCCGTCCTGCCCCGGAATGCGGGTTGGTGACGACGAGTACGCGCCGCACCGAATGTTCGCTCACGGCATCAGCTTTCCAGGATTGAGCACCCCGGCGGGGTCGAGTTCGCGTTTCACCGCGCGGAGCACGCGGACACCGAGGTCACCGACCTCGGCAGCCATCCACGGGCGATGGTCGGCGCCGACGGCGTGATGATGGGTGATGGTGCCACCCGCGGCCACGATGGCGTCACCGACCGCGGTCTTGGCCAGACGCCACTGCGCGATCGGATCGTCGAGCTGCTTGGCGACCACGGTGAAGTACAGCGAGGCGCCGCTCGGATAGGTGTGCGAGATGTGGCACATGACCAGCGCCGGGGTGCCCTGGGCACCGAGCGCGTCGGTCAGCGCGGCGGTGACCTTCGCCTTCAGGTTGGCCAGATTCGCCCAGCTGGTGGCGGTTTCGAGCGTCTCGCACAGCACACCGACATCGAGCAGCGCGTCACGCAGGTAGGGCGCGGCGAAGCGGCCGTGCGCCCACTGGCGTGCCGGGGCCTCCCCGAGCGCGGTGCCGCCGGCCGCGGTCAGCAGCGCCTCGGCCTCGGCCGAGCGAGCGGCGACATGGGCCGCGGTGCCCTCGAAGGTGGTGATGGCCAGGCATCCCGAAACCGGGTGACCGCCGACGTCACCGGAGCGGGCCAGGTTCAGTCCGGTCTCGGCCTCGTCGGACAGGCGCAGCACGGTCGGCGCCGCGCCCGTCTGCACGAGGCCGCGCAGCGCGGCCGCGCCGGTGGCGAAGTCCGGGAACGACCAGGCCTGGTAGGCAGTGGTGTCGGGCACCGGATGCACGCGCAGGGTGACCGAGGTGATGATGCCGAGGGTCCCCTCGGAGCCGACGAACAGTTCGCGCAGGTCGGGCCCGGCCGCCGAGGCGGGGGCGCGGCCGAGGTCGAGGCTGCCCTGCGGAGTGGCGACCGCCAGGCGCACCACCATGTCGTCGAAACGGCCGTACCCGGCGGAAGCCTGCCCCGAGGACCGGGTGGCGGCGAACCCGCCGATGCTGGCGAATTCGAAACTCTGCGGGAAGTGCCCGAGCGAGAGACCGTGCGCGCCGAGCAATTCCTCGGCCCGCGGGCCGGTGAGTCCGGCGCCGAGGGTGGCGGTCCCACTGACCGGATCGACCTCGGTGAGCGTGTCGAGCCTGCGCAGGTCGAGCGCGATGACGGTGGCGAACTGCCCGCGGACCGGGTCGACGCCGCCGACCACGCTGGTGCCGCCGCCGAACGGGACGACCGCGATGCCGTGCTCGGCGCAGTACCGCAGCAGCGCGAGCACCTCGGCGTGATCGGCGGGGAAGACGACGGCGTCGGGGGCGTCCTGCGGCGCGGTCTCCCGGCGGCGCAGCAGGTCGGGGGTGCTCTTGCCGCCCGCGTGCCGGAGCCGGTCGACGTCGGCGGTGCTGAGGTGTTCGGCACCGACGACGTCGACCAGTCCGTCGCGGTCGGCGTCGGTGAGGACCGAGGGGCGCAGCGGCACGTCGCCCTCGTCACGACGCGCCACCGGCTCGCCCGAGATGCCGAACACCTGCGTGAGCAGGCCTCGGATCTGCGCCGACAGCGGCTGATGCCCGGCGGGGACACCCCAGGCGTCCCACACCATACTCGGCGCCACGGTGGCGGACCCGGACTTTTCGCTGTGTGTCTCGACCATGCGTTACAGTCTGACATATAGTGTCAAGCAGTAACCACTACGACATGTCCTCGAATGGCATCCACATCGCTGTCGGATGTCACCGCCACGAATTCACGACGGCAACCCCACTGGCCCGCTCGATACCCTTGGGCGTTCCAGCCCGACCACGGCGCGGCACCACCGCGTCCGCGACCACACCGGCGGTGAAGCACGATGATCGACCTCGCTCCCCATGCTGACCAGCAGCTCTCGTCTACCGACGTGGCGATTCTCGATGCCACTCGGGCCTGCGTCGTCGACTTCGGGGTGCGCCGCACCACGCTCACCGAGGTGGCGCGCCGCGCGGGCGTCAGTCGACCGACGGTGTATCGCCGCTGGCCCGACACCGGGTCGCTGATCGCGGAACTGCTGGTACGCGAACTGCGCACGATCGTCGGCGAGACCATGCCCGACGCGGGCCTGGGCCGGGACCGGCTGGTGCGCGGCATCGTCGCGGGCGCGGGCGCGATCCGCTCGAACGCGGTGTTCGCCAAGATCTTCCGCACCGACACCGACCTCATGCTGACCTATGTGTTCGGCAGGTTGGGCCGCAATCAGCGCACCCTGATCGAGCTGTTCGCGGCCTCGATCCGGCTCGGTCACGACGACGGGTCGATCCGGTCCGGTGACGCCCAGCAGATGGCGACCATGCTGCTGCTCATCACCCAGTCGGCGGTGCAGTCGGCGGGCACGGTCGAGCCGCTGCTGGCCGGTGCGCAGTTCGACGCCGAGTTGTCGAGGGCGATCGAGGGTTACCTACTCCCGTTACCCGACAAGGACTGCGATGACTCCTGATTCCACGCCCGATCTCAACGCGGCGCGCCGCACAGCCGAACTGACCGCCCTCGGTGATCATCCCGAGGTCGACGTGGTGGTGATCGGCGGCGGCGTGACCGGCACCGGCGCCGCCCTCGACGCGGCCGCGCGCGGCCTGCGCACCCTGCTGGTGGAGCGCAACGACTTCGCGTTCGGCACCAGCCGCTGGAGTTCGAAACTCGTGCACGGCGGCCTGCGCTATCTGGCGAGCGGGCGCGTCGGTATCGCGCACGAGAGCGCGGTCGAGCGCGGCATCCTGTTGCGCACCACCGCACCGCACCTGGTGCGCCCACTCCCCCAGCTGGTGCCACTGCTGCCCGGCATCAAGGGAGCCCAGAGTTCGCTGATCCGTGCGGGTTTCGCCGCCGGTGACGCGTTGCGGATCGCGGCGCGCACCTCGGCTGCCACCCTGCCCCGTTCGCGCCGGGTCGCGGCCGCCGAGGCGTTGCGCCTCGCCCCCACCGTGCGCCGCGAGGGGCTGCGCGGTGGTCTGCAGGCGTGGGACGGTCAGCTCGTCGACGACGCGCGCCTGGTCGTCGCGCTGGCCCGCACCGCCGCCGCCGAGGGCGCGACCGTGCTCACCCGGATGGAGGCCATTGCCGCGACCGGTGATTCGGTGCGGCTGCGCGACAGCCTGACCGGTGAGACCTTGCCGGTGCGGGCGCGTGCGGTGATCAACGCGACCGGCGTGTGGGCGGGCGAGCTCGACCACAGCATCGAGCTGCGCCCCAGCCGAGGCACCCACCTGGTGTTCGACGCCGCCGCCTTCGGTGGCCTGAGCGCGGCGCTCACCGTGCCGGTGCCCGGCAGCATCAGCCGCTTCGTCTTCGCCCTGCCCGCCGCGCACGGACGTGTCTACCTGGGCCTGACCGACGAGGACGCGCCCGGCCCGATCCCCGACGAGCCGCAGCCCACCGAGGCCGAGGTCGACTTCCTGCTCGACACCATCAACACCGCCCTGCGCGAACCGTTGACCCGCGCCGACATCCGCGGCCGCTTCGCCGGCCTGCGCCCGCTGCTGCAGACCGCCGACGACAGCACCGCCGACATCTCCCGCGAACACGCGGTCCTCACCGCACCCGACGGCCTGATCACCATCGTCGGCGGCAAACTCACCACCTACCGCCAGATGGCGCAAGACGCCGTAGACGCCGCGGTCGCCCAGTCGGCGCTCCCCGCCGCGAACTGCCGAACCACCCGGCTTCCGCTCGTCGGCGCGGTCGCGGGCGCGGCCCGGGACCGCATCGACGCCCCCGGCGTGCTCATCGAGCGCTACGGCAGCGAAGCGAGCCAGATCGTCTCGGCCTGGCTCGCCGACCCCGCCCTCCGCGAGCCCGTCGCCCCCGGCATCGACGTCACCGCCGCCGAATTCGACTTCGCCATCACCCACGAAGGCGCCCTCACCGTCGACGACCTCCTCGACCGCCGCACCCGCATCGGCCTGATCCCCGCCGACCGCGCAGCCGCCCTCCCCGCCGCCGAAGCCGCCTTCACCCGCAACACCCCGGTCCCCCACTGACCACCACCTCGACGCGAGGCGACCGCTCACCTACCAGTGAATACACCTCGCGCGAGAACCCCGGTCCGCCACCTACCGCACTCCCCGACACGAAGTCCGCCACCCACTCAATCCACCACCCAGGTGTCCAGGTCGGCCCGCATGCACGCACGCGGCCATTCGTCCAGCCCGTTGGCCGACTCGGTCGCACGGATCGCCCGCAGACCGGGTGGCTCGTCAGCGGGGTCGATGTAGGCGAAGCCGAGACGCTCGTAGTACGGGCCGTTCCACGGCACCTGGGTGAACGTGGTCAAGGTGATCTCGTGCAGCCCACGGTCTTTCGACCACCGCACAGCGTGGTCGATCAGGCGTTTGCCGATGCGCTGTCCGGCGTGGGCGGGGTCGATGGAAACCTGGTCGATATGGGGTTGGCCGTCGACCAGGCTCAGCACCAGGTAGCCGATGGGCCGGTCCTCGGCGTCGGGCCACACCCAGGCGCGGCCCTCGGTGATGAAGGCGCGCAGGACCTCTCGCGGCGGGGGCTCGTCCTCGGCGACGGCATGCATCCCGATCCCGGCGAACGGCGCCCCGGCGCGCTCCTCGATCCGCCGCAGGAGTTCGATCTCGTCCTCGATGGCAGGCCGGATGGCCGCACAGGTGCGCGTCATCGGACGACCGGGGTGGCGAGGATGCCGTTGAGCACGGCCCGCAGGGCCCAGCGGGCGCGGTCGTCACTGTCGCCGTCGAGCATCTGCGAGCGCTGCGCGACGATGGTCGGGTACCGCTCGGCGGGCAATTCGGCGACGCGGCGCGAGATCTCGGCGAGGTGGTCGACCGCGTAGCCGCCCGTGGTGTAGTGGGCGGCCCGCTCGGCGGCCTCGGCGGTGATGTGCAGGTGGATGAGGTCGACGGCCCAGGTGGCGGCGGCCGGATCGAGTCCGCCTTCGCGCAGCAGGGCGAGCAGCTGCTCGATCAGGCCGAGGGTGTGTTCGGTGGTGGGGATTCGGCCGAAGGCGACCAGAGCGAGGCCTTCATGGCGGGCCAGTGCGTCGACGGTCGTCTCGACCAGGGTGGTGAGGCGCTGCCGCCAATCGCCCTGGACGGGCGCGGGGACTCCGGCGAGGACGTGGTCGAGCATGCCGGTCATCAGGTCGTCGCGATTGGCGACGTAGACGTAGAGCGAGGCGGCGCCGGTATCGAGTTCCTGCGCGACCCGGCGCATGGTGAGCGCGGCGAGGCCCTCGGTGTCGAGGATGCGCAGACCGGTCTCGATGACGAGATCGCGACTCAGCGGGGCTTTCGCCGGTCGGGCCCGGCGACTGACGGGTGCGACATTCATGCCCTCGATGATACGCAGCCGTCGAACGCCGTTTGACACGAACACCGTTCGCGATCTTGGGTTTCCTCCCCGCCTGATCGACGGATCGGCCCACGGCCGAACACCACCGCCCTCCTGCGCGCCGCGGACGCGGGCGACTTCGTGACGCCCGCCCACCGCACCGACGCTGTTGCGCGACAGAGGATTCAAATCAGGCCCGCTGACCAGCGAATTCGATACCGCACCAAGCGCTCGGCAGGGTCGGCGACCACCTCGGTCGCCGACCGTTTCACCGTCGGCCCCTTATCGCCGCGCGTTCGGCCCTCTATGCTGGCAGAGGCCGGTCCGAGAAGGAGGCGTTGATGCACGCGCATTCGTCCACCGTGGCCATCGTGCCGGGGACGGGAATCGTCGCCCGTTTCGGTGACGTGGTGGTCTATCTCGCGGGGGAGACCCCGTCCACCGATCGTTTACTCGGCGCGGTCGAGACCGTCGCCAACAACACCGCGGCCTCGGCGCCCGGTGCGGCGTTGGCGCAGCGGCTGGCCGGGGTCGTCTTCGGTGGCACGTCTGCCCCGCCGCCGTTCGGCGTGCTGGCTCCGACGGCCGACGGCATGCTGATTCTCTTGCGCGGCGCGGTGATCGCGGAGATCTCCGGCGCCGAGGGCAACCGCAGGCTGGCCGGTGATCGCGCCTTCACCTGGGTCGACGAGATCATCCGCGAGCCGGTCCGGCGGATCGCGGTCGGCGCCGAGATGGCCGACCCGACCAGCGCCAATCCGCGCACCGATCTGCGGGCGGGCATCGTCAACGGCAACGGCTTCGTCCTCACGCTCGGCCGTCGCCGCAATCCGGCGCCGCGCCGCGTCGAGACCGCCGACGAACCACCACCGACCGAGGCGACCGGTTTTCGCGCCCTGCGCGAACCCAACGGCTCATCGGGCGGCGACGCGCTGCCGGCGACCGCGGGCTTCCCGGCGCCGGGTCCGGCCACCGGTCACCTGCCCGCAGGCGAGCCGAGTGGGCCCGAGAGCAAAACGGTGAGCGCGGGCGCTCGCCCCGACACCGGCGACAGCGCGACCGTCAGCACCGGTCAGCGCAGTTCCCCCGCGAACAATGCTCCCCTGGCCTGGTCACAGGCGCTCGACGCCGCGCAACGGTCCGAACCCGTCGCACTGAGCAAGACCCAGCTCAGCAATCCGAGCAGCCCGCGCGGCGCCCTCGTCACCGAGGACGGGCTCAGCTACCCACTGGATCGGTCCTATGTACTCGGCCGCAATCCCTCCGGCGACGAATCGGTGCGCGCCGCCGCGGCAACCCCCATTCTGATCGAACGCGACCGGCTCGTCTCCCGCGTCCACGCGTTCGTCGCACCCGACCGCGGCAAGGTGTTCGTCCGGGAGGCCCCCGCCACGTCCGGCACCTTCTTCGCCGCCCCCGACAGCGAACGCTGGTCACGCGTCGGCACCCTGCCCATCGAACTGCAACCGGGCTGGCGCCTGCGCATCAACGACTTCCTGCTGACCTACTGTGTCTGACTTCGACTGACCCGCGCTGCTGAGCGCAGACCATCCCGACGCCCGTGGTCGTGCACGTTCCACGGGCGCCGGATCGCGATGCGGCTCAGGCCTCGAGGGCGTCGAGCAGGGCCGCGCGCTGGCGAGCACCGAGGCCGCCGATGCGGCGATCCTCGGGAATCTCGGCCTGATCCATCAGCTTGGCGGCCTTCACCGGGCCAACGCCCGGCAGCGCCTTGATCACGGCAGCGACCTTGGTCTTCTTCACCAGGTCGTCGCTGTCGGCCTTCTTGAGCAGATCGGCGACGGTGACCTTGCCCTCCTTCACCTTGCCGATCAGTTCCGAGCGCGCCTTGCGCACGGCAGCCGCTTTGGCCAACGCCTCGGTGCGCTGTTCGGCGGTCATCGTAGGCAGTGCCATGTCTCCTCCGCTTCCACTCGTCACTCGAACATCTGATTGACGGACCGAGTAAACAGCACAGGATCGGCAGCACCAGTCCGACACACCGCGAGGATACGCCGATGAGTTTTGCGTGCTCGGCCCGTCGTAATGGGTGAACGACCTGCAAGACGGACCAAACGGACGAATGGATCGTTGCCACGGCGGGTACCCGACAGCGAATGGCGGACCACTTTCCGCGGCCGTAACACCGCACCCACCTGCGACGACACATCAGCAGAAGCACTTCACGGGATCAAGGTTCAACGGCGAACCACGGAGGATCAACGAAGCTCCTCGGCCCGGGCGCGACCGGTCAACCGGTTGTCACCGTATCCGGTGAAGATGCTCGAGACAGCTACACAGTTGTGTGCCACGGGATTTCCGGTTGCCGCGAGTCGGGAGCGAAACGGCCCGCGGATGTGCTCTCCGCCGCTCGATGCGCTAAGAATGACGCGACCCGGCGAACACTTTTGCTGACTGGAGTTGCATGCGCGAGGAACACCCGCTCGACGACGAGGTCGTCTCGCTGCCCGACCGGGTCGATCGAGCCCGGCGGCGAATTGGCTATCAGTCCGACCCGGCCCTGACCGACGCGCTGTCGGAAGACGAATTGCGCGCCGAGCGCGAACTCGCCGAGAAGATCCGCACCTACGAGCGCGACCAGCGCTGGAAGCAGATCAAGGCGGCCTCCATGCACGCCGACCGACTGCGCGAGACCAACGAAGAGCTCGAACGCGCCGAGATGGCCGACCTGATGCTGGCTCGCAAGGCGATCGCCGCCCAGCGCCGCGAATCCAATCCGCGCGCCCGGCTGGCCTCGCTCTACCAGCACCGCACCTGGTCGCTGCGCGCGCTGGCCGGCGTCGTGATCGCCGGGATGCTCTGGTCGGCGGTGAATGTCCAGCACAACATCGCCCCCGGCGGCCCCAGCGACCCGCTCTACTGGGCCAGCTTCGGCCTGGAGGCGATGATCAGCGTCTGCCTGATCATCATCATGATCGGCACCACGCGCGTCTCCGAGTGGGGCGTGATCGGCAATCGCACCCAGGTGATGGTGGCCGAGATGTTCCTGCTCACCCTCACCATCGCGCTCAACACCTATCCCCACCTGAGCGCGGGCAACTGGTACGACGCGGCCGTGCACGCGGTGGCCCCGGTGATGATCGGCGTGGCCCTGCTCATCCACAACGCCGCCAGCGCCCGCTACGCCACCGCCATCGCCCGCGCCTCGGCCGAGATCCCGGCCGACGACGCCGAGGACATGCTCTCGGCCGCCCCCGCGTTCCGGGCGAGCCAAGGCTCGCACTCCTGATGTGATCACCCACCACAGCGAAGCGCCCGCCGGATCGGATCCGACGGGCGCTTCGTGGTGTGCGAGGTGAGCTAGGCCGACTTCTCGCGGCGCTCGGTGCGCTGGGCCTTGCGGGGGACGATGGTCGGCAGGACGTTGTCGCTGACGGTGTCACCGTTCACGACCACCTTGGCGACGTCGTCGCGGCCGGGGATGTCGTACATCACCGGGAGCAGGACTTCCTCCATGATGGCGCGCAGGCCGCGGGCGCCGGTGCCGCGCAGGATCGCCTGGTCGGCGACCGCTTCGAGGGCATCGGGGGTGAACTCGAGGTCGACGCCGTCCATCTCGAACAGTCGCACGTACTGCTTGACCAGTGCGTTCTTCGGCTCGGAGAGGATCTTGACCAACGATTCCTTGTCCAGGTTCGTCACCGAGGCGACGATCGGCAGGCGGCCGATGAACTCGGGGATCAGCCCGAACTTGATCAGATCCTCGGGCATCACGTCGGCGAAGTGGTCATCGGTGTCGACCTCGGCCTTGGAGCGGACCTCGGCGCCGAAGCCGATGCCGCGGTGGCCGGTGCGATCGGAGATGATCTTCTCCAGGCCCGCGAAGGCGCCCGCGACGATGAACAGCACGTTGGTGGTGTCGATCTGGATGAACTCCTGGTGCGGGTGCTTGCGACCGCCCTGCGGCGGCACACTCGCCTGCGTGCCCTCCAGGATCTTCAGCAGCGCCTGCTGCACACCTTCGCCCGAGACATCGCGGGTGATCGACGGGTTCTCGCTCTTGCGGGCGATCTTGTCGACCTCATCGATGTAGATGATGCCGGTCTCGGCGCGCTTGACGTCGTAGTCGGCGGCCTGGATCAGCTTCAGCAGGATGTTCTCGACATCCTCGCCGACATAACCCGCCTCGGTGAGCGCGGTGGCGTCGGCGATGGCGAACGGCACGTTCAGCATCTTGGCCAACGTCTGCGCGAGGTAGGTCTTGCCGCAGCCGGTGGGGCCGAGCATCAGGATGTTCGACTTCATCAGCTCGACGACCTCGCCGCGGCTGTCGCGGCCCTTGTCACCGGCCTGGATGCGCTTGTAGTGGTTGTAGACCGCCACCGCGAGCGTGCGCTTGGCCGTGTCCTGGCCGATGACGTAGTTCTCCAGGAAGTCCCGGATCTCGGAAGGCTTGGGCAGCTCGTCGAGTTTGACCTCACTCGACTCGGCCAGCTCTTCCTCGATGATCTCGTTGCACAGGTCGATGCACTCGTCGCAGATATAGACCCCGGGGCCCGCAATGAGCTTCTTGACCTGCTTCTGGCTCTTTCCGCAGAACGAGCACTTCAGCAGATCGCCGCCGTCTCCGATGCGCGCCATCTCGTAGGTCCCTACTTCCTTGTCCGAGTGCGACCGTCGTCCCCCGATTGGGCCGGAAATACGTTTCGGTGCCGTCAATCAGAGCAATGGTCCCTGAGTCGACCGTACCTGGTGTGCGCGAGAAGGGTCGACAACTCGCGCATGTTTCTGTTCAGGGTTGTGCGGGTTCTCACCATTGTGAGCCGACCCGCGGGAAAAAGACGGGCCCGCCGCCCAGATCGGGCAACGGGCCCGGGCGTGTCACTTCTGACCGCTGAGCTTCCGGTAGTCGAAGACCTGGTCGACGATGCCGTATTCCTTGGCCTCGTCGGCGGTCAGGATCTTGTCGCGATCGGTGTCCTTGCGGACCTGCTCCTCGGACTTGCCGGTGTGCCGCGCGATGGTGACCTCCATCAGGCGACGCATCCGCTCGATCTCGGCCGCGGCGATCTCGAGGTCGGACACCTGGCCCTGCACGCCGCCCGAGGACGGCTGGTGGATCAGGATGCGCGCGTTGGGCAGCGCGGCGCGCTTACCGGGCGCACCGGCGGCCAGCAGCACCGCCGCGGCCGAGGCCGCCTGGCCCAGGCACACCGTCACCACGTCGGGGCGCACGTACTGCATGGTGTCGTAGATCGCCATCAGCGCGGTGAACGAGCCACCGGGCGAGTTGATGTACATGGTGATATCGCGGTCAGGATCCTGCGATTCCAGCACCAGCAGCTGCGCCATGATGTCGTTGGCCGAGACATCATCGACCTGGTTGCCCAGGAAGATGATGCGCTCCTCGAACAGCTTGTTGTACGGGTCGGAGGTCTTGACGCCGAACGAAGTCTGCTCGGTGAACTGCGGCAGGATGTAGCGCGACTGAGCGGGGGCGGGTGCGCCACCTTGGGCGGCGCCGCGCGGGTCGTACAGATTGGCCATCTTTGTCTCCAAGCTTGTCTCGAGTGTGTGGGGCGCGCCTGCGCTTACTTCGCCTGGTTCGCGTGGCTGACCACGTGGTCGATGAAGCCGTATTCGAGGGCTTCCTTCGCCGTGAACCAGCGGTCGCGGTCCGCGTCCTCGGTCACCTGCTCCACCGACTTGCCGGTGTGCAGCGACTGCAGCTCGTTGAGCTCACGCTTGGTGTGGGCGAACTGCTCGGCCATGATCGCGATGTCGGCGGCCGAACCGCCGATGCCCGCCGAGGGCTGGTGCATCATGATCCGGGTGTGCGGCAGCGCGAAACGCTTGCCCTTGGTGCCCGCGGTGAGCAGGAACTGACCCATCGACGCCGCCAGACCCATCGCGACGGTCTTGATGTCGCACTCGGCGAACTGCATCGTGTCGTAGATCGCCATGCCCGCGGTGACCGAGCCACCGGGTGAGTTGATGTAGAGCGCGATGTCTTTGGTCGCGTCCTCGGCCGAGAGCAGCAGGATCTGCGCGCAGATCTTGTTCGCGATTTCGTCGTCGACCTGGGTTCCCAAGAAGATGATGCGCTCACGCAGGAGACGCTCGTACACCGAATCACTGAGGTTGAGACCAGCAGTAGCGGCTGTCATGACCCCTGCCTGGTTGATTGTCACGGATACCTGCCTTCTCTTCTCACCGATTGCTACGGCCATACGGTTCGTCGTCACAAACACTAACGAAGCAGGGCGGCACCGAACTCCCGGTACCGCCCTTCTTCGCTCACAGCGCAATCTCGCTCCGCTCGATGACACAGTGCGCGCGGCGCACTGTGTCATCGGCTCGCTCGCTGCGCTCACTCACAGCACAATCCAAGCACCCCGTGGGGGGCACCGGTCACACCGGCATCAGAAAACTACTCGGCGGCGGCCTCGACCTGCTCGTTCTCCGAATCGGCCGGGTCACCGAACATTTCGGCGGTGTCGACCACATTGCCCTCGGAGTCGGTGACCTTGACCTGGCCGACGACACCGGCCAGCGCCTTGCCGCGACGCACGTCGGCGAACACCGCGCCGAGCTGGCCCGCCTGCTGCACCTGCTGGATGAACTGCTCCGGCGACATGCCGTAACGCTGGGCCTGGAACAGGATTCGCTCGGTCAGCTCCTGCTGGCCGACCTGGGTGTTCTCGGCCTCGGCGATGGCGTCGAGCAGCAGCTGGGTCTTCACCGACTTCTCGGCGGCTTCCTGAGTGTCCTTGTCGAACTCCTCGCGGGAGGAGCCCTGCGCCTCGAGCGCCTCGGCCAGCTTGGCCTCGTCGTGGTCGAAGCCGTGCACGGCGTCGTGCAGCACCGCGTCGACCTCGGCCTTGACGACCGCCTCGGGCAGTGGGACCTCGACGGTCTCGAGCAGGGTGTCGAGCACCTTGTCGCGGATCTGACCGGCCTGCTCGACCTTCTTGACGCGCTCGGCGCGGCCCTTCAGGTCTTCCTTGAGCTCATCGATGGTGTCGAACTCGCTGGCCAGCTGGGCGAACTCGTCGTCGGCCTCGGGCAGCTCGCGCTCCTTGACCGACTGCACGGTCACGGTGATCACGGCTTCGGAGCCCGCGTGGTCACCGGCGACCAGGGTGGAGGTGAAGTCCTTGGACTCGCCGGCCTTCAGGCCGATGACGGCCTCGTCGAGCCCCTCGATCAGCTGGCCCGAACCGACCTCGTGCGACAGGCCGGTGGTGGCCGCCTCGGGAACGTCCTCGCCATCGACGGTCGCGGACAGGTCGATCGAGACGAAGTCGCCGTCTGCCACCGCGCGCTCGACACCGGTCAGGGTGCCGAAGCGCTGACGCAGCGAGGTGAGCTGCTGCTCGATGTCGGAGTCGTCGATGGTGTAGGAATCGACGGTCACCTCGAGGCCCGCGTAATCGGGCAGCGCGATCTCGGGACGCACGTCGACCTCGGCGGTGAACGCGAGCTCCTCGCCGTCCTCGATCTTGGTGATCTCGATCTCGGGCTGCCCGATGACCTTCACCTCGGTGGTCTGCACGGCCTCGGCGTAGCGGCCCGGCAGCGCGTCGTTGACGACCTGCTCGAGCACGGCGCCACGGCCGACCCGGGTCTCGATCAGCTTGGCCGGAGCCTTGCCGGGACGGAAGCCGGGGATCTTGACCTGCTGGGCCAGCGCCTTGTACGCCTTGTCGAAGTCGGGCTTCAGCTCCTCGAAGGGCACCTCGACGTTGATCCGGACCCGGGTCGGGCTCAGCTGCTCGACGGTGCTCTTCACGGACATGCTCCTTGGTTCGTAGTTCGGTGGTGTCCCCGCACGGGGCGTCGCGCCATGAGTCGGCGCGGCGCATAATGCGCATCCCGACCAGGGTAGTTGACCGCCTTCGCGGTCGTGCAATCGGCGGTTGGTTGCGGCCGCGGCTAACCGCCGACCTGCACCGCATCAGTGACGAAGACCAGCGTCTCGTTCGGCGCGACGCCGTTGCCGCCCGCGCCATAGCCGAGGTCAGGCGGCACGATCAGCAGCCTGCGCGCACCCTGCTGGACGCCGAGCAGACCCTGGTCCCAGCCCTCGATGACCTGGCCGGCGCCCAGCGTCAGCTGGAAGGGCGTGCCGCGCTGGAACGAACTGTCGAGAGTCTCCTTGTTCGACCAGGTGACCAGCTCGTAGTTCATGGTCAGCGGCTGCCCGGCCGCCGCGCCGGGACCGTCGCCCGGCACCAGGTCCTTGGTGATCAGGGTGGTCGGCGGGTCGCAGGTGTCGGGGATGGTGATGGTGGGCACGTCGCCGTACCCACCGTCGACGACCACGTCGTCGGCGGTGCATTCGAGGCCGGTGCGCGCCGCGGCCGTCGTGGTGCTCGCCTCGCTGGAATCCGAGTCGGAGCCGCACGCCGCTGTCGCGATCGTGGCGGCCGCGACGAGTCCGATGCCGAAGAGCCTGCCGAGAGAATGCATGGCCCGCACAGTAATCGACGGCGGGCACGGCACCGACGGTAGGCTCGGCCTTGCGTTTCTCCACCGGTTCCGCCGAGGATCGATCGGCGCCGGCGGGTCCCGGCGCGCAAGGCGCCGCGGCAGTACACCGTATGCGAGGAGTCCGCGATGACCAGGACCAGCGACATCGAAGGCGACACCGCCGCCGACAACGTGGGCGACGGCGACGGCGAGACCATCGCCCCCACCCCCTATGTCCTCACCGACGCCCCCGGCCCGCTCAGCCGCGACGAACTGGTCGCGGTGGACACCTGGTGGCGGGCATCGAACTATCTCGCGGTCGGCCAGATCTATCTGATGCGCAACCCGCTGCTGCGCGAACCGCTGCGCCCCGACGACATCAAGCCGCGGTTGCTCGGCCACTTCGGAACGGTGCCCGGCCTCAATCTCGTGTGGGCGCACGCGAATCGGGTGATCCGGCAGCGCGGCCTGAACGCTGTCTACGTGGCAGGCCCCGGACACGGTGGCCCCGGCCCCAATGCCTGTGCCTGGCTCGAGGACGCCTACACCCTGCTCACCCCCGACATCCCCCGCGACATCGACGGCATGGGCAGGCTGTTCCACCAGTTCTCCTTCCCCGGCGGGGTCCCCAGCCACTGCGCGCCCGAGACGCCCGGCTCGTTTCACGAGGGCGGTGAACTCGGCTACAGCCTGCTGCACGCCTTCGGCGCTGCCCTGGACAATCCCGATCTGACGGTGTTCTGTGTGATCGGCGACGGCGAGGCCGAGACCGGTCCGCTGGCGGGCAGCTGGCACGCGAACAAGTTCCTCAACGCGGGTCGCGATGGTGCGGTGATCCCGATCCTGGCGCTCAACGAGTACAAGATCGCCAATCCGACGATCTTCGCCCGGATCCCGGAGGCGGAACTGGTCGAGTTGCTGCGCGGGTACGGCTACGACCCGCTGATCGTCTCCGGTGACGATCCGGCGCCGGTGCACCAGGCGATGGCAACCGCCATGGACACCTGCCTGGACCGGATCGCCGAGTTCCAGCGCGCCGCGCGCGAGGACGGCGACACCGCCCGTCCGCGCTGGCCCATGATCATCATGCACACGCCCAAGGGCTGGACCTGCCCCCCGGTGGTCGACGGCGAGCGCGTCGAGGGCACCTTCCGGGCACACCAGGTGCCGCTGCCGACCGCGCGCACCAACCCGCGCCACCGGGAGGTGCTCGAACAGTGGCTGCGGTCCTATCGGCCCGAGGAGCTGTTCGATGAGCACGGCACACCGGTCGCGCTGATCCGCGACCAGGTCCCGGAGCACCCGATGAGTCTCAATCCGGTCGCCAACGGCGGATTGCTCGTGCGCGACCTCGACTTGCCCGACTGGCGCGACTACGGCGTGCCGGTCGATCAGCCGGGTACTGGTCAGCACGAGGCGACCCGGGTGCTCGGCGGTTGGCTGCGCGATGTCACCGCGCGCAACCCGCACAACTTCCTCACCCTGGCCCCCGACGAGCTGGCCAGCAATCGCCTCCAGGACATCCTCGAGGTGACCGGCCGCAACTGGCAGGGCGAGGTCGGGCCGTGGGACGTGGCGCTGAGCCCGACCGGCCGCGCGGTGGAAGTGCTCTCCGAGCACATGTGCCAGGGCTTGCTCGAGGGCTATCTGCTGACCGGCCGCCACGGCGTGTTCACCTGCTACGAGGCCTTCATCCACATCGTCGACGCCATGTTCAACCAGCACGCCAAATGGCTCGACGCCAGCGCGCAGGTGTCCTGGCGGCGCAAGATCCCCTCGCTGAACTACCTGCTCACCTCGCACGTGTGGCGCCAGGACCACAACGGCTTCACCCATCAGGACCCCGGATTCCTGGACGTGGTCGTCAACAAGAGTCCCGAGATCGTGCGCGTGTACCTTCCGCCGGACGCCAACACCCTGCTGTCGATCTACGACCACTGCCTGCGATCGCTGCACTACGCCAATGTGGTCGTCGCGGGCAAACAGCCGGGGCCGGACTGGCTTTCGGTCCAGGAGGCGGCGCTGCACTGCGCCAAGGGCGTCGGCATCTGGTCGTGGGCCTGCCACAACGACGAGCCGGGGACCACGCCCGATGTCGTCCTGGCGTGCGCGGGCGACGTCCCCACCCTGGAGACGCTGGCCGCCACCGCGATCCTGCGTGATCGCCTGCCCGACTTGCGGGTCCGGGTGATCAACGTCGTCGACCTGATGCGCCTGCTGCCCGCCGAGGAACATCCGCACGGCCTGTCCGACCCCGAGTTCGACTCCTTGTTCACCCGCGACCGCCCGGTGATCTTCGCCTTCCACGGCTACCCCTGGCTGGTGCACCGCCTCACCTACCGCCGTACCAATCACGCCGAACTGCACGTGCGCGGATACAAGGAGAAGGGCACCACCACCACCCCGTTCGACATGGTGATGCTCAACGATCTGGACCGGTTCCACTTGGTCATGGATGTGATCGATCGCGTGCCCGGGCTGGGCGAGCGGGCGGCCGGCCTGCGTCAGGACATGGTCGAGGCCCGTCTGCGGGCCCGCGCCTGGACCAGGGAGCACGGCGCGGACATGCCGGTCGTGGCGGACTGGGTGTGGCCCTCGGCCGCGATCCCCGGCGACTGAGCCGATACCCGGTTGCGGCACGGTGGCGTGCTGCACGACGATGGCGGGGATGACCCAGCGATATCACCACGCCGAGAACACGCCACGCGATCGCCGCGACCTCACCGGTCCGTTCGACGTGATCGGCGATGTGCACGGCTGCCGCGCCGAGCTGGAGACCCTGCTGGGCGAGCTGGGCTACCGGATCGACCGCGACGAGCGCGGGCGGGCGATCAGCGCCACCCACCCCGACGAGCGGATCGCGGTGTTCGTCGGCGATCTGGTCGATCGTGGCCCCGACACCCCTGGCGTGCTGCGCCTGGTGATGAGCATGTCCGCCGCGGGCACCGCGCTGTGTGTCACCGGCAATCACGAGTCCAAGCTGGTCCGCGCCCTCGACGGCCGCAACGTGCGCATCGCGCACGGCCTCGCCCAGTCACTTGACCAGCTCGCTGCCGATGACGACATCGAATTCCGTTCCGCCGCACATGCTTTCCTGCGTGCACTGCCCAGCCAGCTGATCCTCGACCGTGGCAGGCTCGTCGTCGCCCACGCGGGCCTACCCGAGGAATTCCACGGCAGCGCGTCGAGCCGGGCACGCGCCTTCGCCCTCTACGGCGCTCCCACTGGCGAGATCGATCGACACGGCCTGCCCGTCCGCTACGACTGGGCACAGGACTACCGGGGCCGCGCCACCGTCGTCTACGGCCACACCCCCGTCACCGAGCTGCGGTGGGTCAACAACACCCTGTGTCTCGACACCGGCGTGGTCTTCGGTGGCGCCCTCTCCGCCCTGCGCTACCGCGAACTGACCACGGTCTCGGTGCCCGCCGAGCAGGTCTGGAGCGAGCGGGCGGGGATCACGCCCGCTCGCTGAGCACATCGACTCAGTCCATACCGCGTTGCTTCTCGAGCGCCCGCCATCCACCCGCACGTTTGTCGGCGATGATCTGCTTCAGCGTGCGTTCGCCGAGGGCCTGCCCCTCGTAGACCGCGAGGGTGATCGTCACCGAATTGCCACCGCGAAACCCTGGCGTGCGGTGCGATGTTCGGGCGAAGTGGGCCTACCATCACCCCGACGTCCCGATCCACAGTCAGAGGAGAGGTTCATGCGCCGAACGTTGCTCGCCCTGTCCGCGCTCTGCCCGCTGGCGGTCGCCGGGGTGGCGGCGGCAGATCCGGCGCCGCCCGGCACGGGGACTTTGACGGTGCGAGCCTTCACCGGGTCCGAACCCCTGCCGGTCAATCGCGCCGATATCGCGGTGACTCCGTGCGATGCCGAGGAGGCGATCGCCACCCTGGTCAGTGGGCCCGATGGGAGCGCGACAGTGTCGCTGCCCGCCGGGTGCTACGAGGCGACTGTGGTGACGGTGCCCGGCGGGTGCGGTCTGACCGACACCGATCCGGTTCGTCTCACTGTCGTCGCGGGGACCGAGGCGCATGCCGGGTTCCGCTTCGGATGCGCCTGAGCGCGGTCAGTCCTTCGGGCCGCCCGCCACGTAGATGACCTGACCGGAGACGAATCCGGCGCCGTCGCTGACGAAGAACGACGCCGTATTGGCGATGTCGGCGGGCGTGCCGACCCGGTTCACCGGGATCTGCGCGGCCGCGGCCTGTTTGAACGCCTCGAAGTCGACGCCGACCCGGGCGGCGGTGGCCGCGGTCATCTCGGTCTCGATGAAACCGGGGGCGATCGCGTTGGCGGTGACGCCGAACTTGCCCAGTTCGAAGGCGAGGGTCTTGGTGAAGCCCTGCATGCCCGCCTTCGCGGCGGAATAGTTGGCCTGGCCGCGATTACCGAGCGCCGAGGTGCTCGACAGGTTCACCACGCGCCCGAACTTCGCCTCCACCATGTACTTCTGCACGGCGCGGGTCATCAGGAAGGCACCGCGCAGGTGCACGTTCATGACGGTGTCCCAGTCCTGCGTCGTCATCTTGAACAGCAGGTTGTCGCGCAGCACGCCTGCGTTGTTGACCAGCACGGTCGGCGCACCGAGCTCGGCGGCGATCTTGTCGACGGCGGCGGCGACGGCCGCTTCGTCGGCCACATCGGCGCCGACCGCGAGCGCGGTCCCACCGGCGGACTCGATGCCCGCGACGGTGTCCGCACAGGCGGCCTCGTCGAGGTCCAGGACGGCGACGGCGAATCCGTCGACGGCGAGCCTGGCGGCCACCGCGGCGCCGATACCCCGCGCGGCACCCGTGACGATCGCAACCCTGCGTTCGGTGGACATCAGATCTCCTAGTACGACCGTGAGCTGGGCGAATGGTGATGGTCGGGGTGACAGGATTTGAACCTGCGACCCTCCGCTCCCAAAGCGGATGCGCTACCAAGCTGCGCTACACCCCGAGGCCTCGGGGCGAAACGCCGTCGAGGGAATTCATGTTTGAGCGGGTGACGGGAATCGAACCCGCACCATCAGCTTGGAAGGCTGAGGTTCTACCATTGAACTACACCCGCAGGCATACGACATCGATGGGATCGCCACGATGTCGTGTGCGCCATGACTGTACCGAATCCCGCGCGAAAAACGCCAATCCGCCCCCGGGTCCACCCGGCGAGAGCGTCGGCTGTCGCGGTGGCCCGCACCGCCTACGCCATGCCCGATTAGGGCCGAACGACCCTATCCCCGCGCCCCGCCGCCGGGACACCATGAAGGACGCGCACTCGTGGGAGCCTGCGCCTGCTACACCGGGGGAATAAATAGGAGAAATTTCCTTGAAAACCTGCCACGTGGGCGGCGAGTAGGCCACCATGGGAGAGCGCGTGACGGTGGATGCCACATCGTCACGAATCGCCCGCTGTGCCAGGAGGAACCCATGGCGACGCAACGTCCACCACCCGGAGACGGGCAACACGCTGCACGTTTCGGCAGGCCGGAAATACTTTCGGGAAGTGTGTAACGCCCGAGCCGCTGCAGCGATGTCATAGCCGATCGCCATTCGCGAGAGACTGCAACGCGTTCTAGAACGCGACTTTTCGGTCTCGGGTGGCTTGCTAGGATCCTTTTTGCCGGACGGGGGTATCTGGAAAGGGGGCGGTGAGCGTGTGCCGAACTCGGTGGACTCAACCGCGTAGCAGTGCGAACGATCGAGGTGGCGAGTTCGTCGCCACCCGCCACCGGTGATCTCGATGGCTGTCCACATCGAGCCACCGGTCGCCGCGATGGCCCGCGCCTGGGCCCGCGCGGTATGCGCCGAACCAGGCTCTTCCACGGCGCCGTACCAGTTGGAGCCGGTGCTCGTCGACATCGTCGAGCGGCTGCTGCATCTGGCCAGAACCGAACCATTCCCGGTGCCCCAGGCGCGCATGCTCGGCGCGCGACTGGCCGAGGCACCGTTCGAACGCACCAGAATGCTCGCGCACGCCACCCGCTGGCTGCTCGGGTTCCCGTCCGGCGTGCCGGGCTCGCTGGTCGCCACCCGGTGGCCGTTGGTCGCGAGTCAGGCCATCGACAGCTACGCGCAGGCGCTGCAGGAACGCGCGCTCGCGCAACAGGAACAGAACATCTCGGCGAAAGTGTCACTGCGCGTTCAGGAGATCGCCGCGCTGCAGCACCGCTTGCGCCACGAGGCCACCCACGACGCGCTCACCGATCTGGCCAACCGCACGCTGCTGCAGGAACGAGTGCGCGCGATGGCCGCCGACCCCTCCCGCGGGGTCGGGGTGCTCGTGGTCGATCTCGACCGCTTCAAACAGATCAACGACGGCTACGGACACGCGATCGGCGACGAGGTGTTGGTCGAGCTGGCCAACCGGTTGCGTGAGGTGTGCCCGCCCGACACGGTGATCTGCCGCTACGGCGGTGACGAGTTCGTGGTGGCGGCCAATCCGCGCCGCGACACTCTCGGCGAGCTCGCCCACCGCGTGGTCGCGGCGCTGCGCGACCCGGTGTGGTCCAGCGCGGGACCGGTGCCGGTGTCGGCCAGTGTCGGCACCGCGTTCTGCCCACCGGGAAAGACGTGCGATTTCACCGACCTGCTGCGTCGCGCCGACCGCGCGATGTATTCGGCGAAATCGGCGGGCGGGCGGCGTTTCGCCCTCGCCGAGTCAGGCGACCCGGAACTGGGAACCGCGGTCGCCGGTTGAGCTGGGCCACGAGCACTCGCTCGCGGCCTGGCTCAACCGTTTCGAGCGTCGCCGTCGTGGTCAGCGCGGCTGACAAGTGGGGCACCAGAACAGGTTTCGCCCCTCCAGCACCGCGTGCGCGATCGGTGTCGCGCACACCCGGCACGGTTCGCCCTGGCGCCGGTAGACGTAGGTGCGCGGTCGGTCTTTCGCGTAAGACGGTGCGCCCGAATCGTGTTCGGGTCGAACCACGTGCATGCGCCCGGTGGCGACGCCGATCGGCATGAGCCCGACGAGGTCGGCCCAGAGCGCGTCCCAGTCCTCGGCGGTGATCGAGGTCCCCGGCCGGTACGGCGAGATCCCGTGCCGGAACAGCACTTCCGCGCGGTACACATTGCCGACCCCGGCGATCAGCGCCTGGTCCATCAGCAGCGCGCCGATCGGTCTGCGCGAGCGCCGGATTCGCGTGCCCGCCCGCTCGTGATCGGCGTCGGGCCGCAGCGGATCGGCACCGAGCCGGGCGACGAGCGCGTCCACCTCGGGCGGGTGCAACACCTCGCAGGCGGTCGGCCCACGCAGGTCGGTGCCGAAATCGGTGGCGGCTCCGAGCATTCGCATCCGCACCTGTCCCACCGGTGCCGCCATCGGCAGCTCGACCTCGCTGAAGGTGCCGTACAACCCCAGGTGCACGTGCACAGTCAGCCCGGACCCGTAGTGGTGCAGCAGATGCTTCCCGACCGCCTCGGCCCGCTCCAGCACCTGCCCGTCCACCAGCGCGGCCCCGTCGGCGAACCGTCCCTGCGGACTCGAAACCCGCACCACCCCACCGGAGAACCGCTCCTGGTGCAGTGAAGCGATGCGATGGAGGGTATGCCCCTCAGGCACGAGACACACCTTCCTGGAAACTCACCGGCTGATTTCGTGCGCACATCGGTTGCTCACCGGGTGCGCCCAGCGCCGGTCGCGTGGCGAAACGTCGGCCCGCGACGCGACCGCGGCGGCGCCTGCCTACTTGTCCGCGGAATCGCGGTAAGGCGGCACGGCGGGGGCTTCGCCGGACTTCTCGTAGTCGGCGAGGATGTCGATGCGACGCTGGTGGCGCGCCTCGTCCGACCACGGCTGGGCGAGGAAGGCGTCGACGATGGCGAGTGCCTCTTCGGTGGTGTGCATGCGGCCGCCGATGCCGATCAGCTGGGCGTTGTTGTGCTCGCGGGCCAGCTTGGCGGTCTCGACGCTCCAGGCCAGGGCGCAGCGCGCGCCGGGCACCTTGTTGGCGGCGATCTGCTCGCCGTTGCCGCTGCCACCGAAGACCAGACCCAGGCTGCCCGGGTCGGCGACGGTGCGCCGCGCGGCCTCGATGCAGAAGGCGGGGTAGTCGTCGAGCGCGTCGTATTCGAGAGCGCCACAGTCGACGACCTCGTGTCCAGCCTCCTGCAAGTGAGCCTTGACATGATTCTTCAGTTCGAAACCGGCATGGTCGGCACCCAGGTAAACGCGCATGGCTGCGATTGTGTCAGGCCCGCTTAGAGTCGTGTCATGCACCCGCACGAACCGCTTTCTCCGCATTCGGCAGGTCCACCGCCGGAGCGATCGGACGGAGCCGCGGCCGCGGAACCGTCACTGCGCAAGGACACCGACACCCCGGCCGCGCAGCCACCGACCTCCCCCCAGCCCGCCGATCCGGCCTCTTCGCCGTGGACCCAGCCGGGCGTGCCGACCGGCGGTTTCCCCACCCAGCAGCACACCGGCACCTATCCCCCGATGCCTCGGTTCCCCGGTCCGCAGGGCGGCTATGCGCCCGCCCCGCAAGGGCAGTACGCACCCGGCTACTACCCACCCGGCGGCCCGCCGGTGCCGCCGCAGCATCAGCCGCGCGGGTTGTCGCCGTATGGGATGCCCGCCCGGCATCCCTGGGAGATCCCGCTGCTCGTGGTGGTCATCATGGTGACCTCGGTCGCGTATCTGATCGCGCTGCTGATCCTGTTCCTCGAACTCGTGGCCGAACCCGTCCTCGACGACCAGGGTCGGCCCGTGTCCGAGGGTTCGCTGCTGACCAGCCCGTACGTGCTGCTGCTGTTGTTCGCGCCGATCCTGCTGTGGGCCGGTCGTGGTCTGAACTACGCGACCCAGCGGATCAACGGGGTGAAGATGTCGCCCACCCAGTTCCCGGAGGGGTACCGGATGGTGCAGGAGGCGGCCGCCCGGCTCGGAATGCGCAAGGTTCCCGACGCGTATGTGGTGCTCGGCAACGGCCAGATCAACGCCTTCGCCTCCGGGCACGGCTTCCGTCGATTCGTCGTGGTCTACAGCGATCTGTTCGAGATCGGCGGCGCCGCCCGCGATCCCGACGCGCTGGCCTTCATCATCGGCCACGAGGTCGGTCATCTCGCGGCCGGTCACGTGTCGTATTGGCGCCAGCTCGGCATGTTCGCCGTCCCGTGGCTACCGGTGCTGGGATCCTCGCTGATCCGCGCCCAGGAGTACACCGCCGACAATCACGGCTTCTGCAACCGGCATCAGGGCGCGCCCGGCGCGATGGCGACCCTGGCCGCGGGCAAGTACCTCAACTCCGAAGTCGGCTTCGACGAGATGGCCGACCGGGCCGCGCTGGAGAAGGGCGGCTTCGTCTGGCTGGTCAACGCCATGTCCAGCCATCCGGTGCTCACCTGGCGGATGTGGGCGCTGCGCGACCGCAGCAGGCCGGGCCCGATGTTCTGGCGGCCGAGCGCCTCGCGGCCCGGCGCGATTCCACCGCCCGGCGGCTATCCGCCGAACACAGGGCAGCGCGCGCTGCCGCCGAAACCCGTGTGACCGGACAAGGGGCGCCGGACCAGTTGGTCCAGCGCCCCTTGTCTGTTGTCAGTCGAAGAAGTCTGTTGTCAGTCGAAGGCCGGGTCCTCGGTGCGGGTGCGCTTGAGTTCGAAGAAGTGCGGGTAGGAGGCCAGCGCCACCACTCCGTCCCAGACCCGGCCCGCGTCCTCGCCGCGCGGGATGCGCGAGAGCACGGGTCCGAAGAAGGCGACACCGTTGACGTGGATGGTCGGCGTGCCGACATCGGGGCCGACCTTGTCCATCCCCGCGTGATGGCTCACGCGCAGCGCCTCGTCGTAGTCGGTGCTGGTCGCGGCCTCGGCCAGCTCGGCGGGCAGGTCCAGCTCGGCGAGGGCGTCGGCCACGACGGCGACCAGGGTCTCCTGGGTGCTCTCGCGTTCGAACTCTGCCTTGCGGTCGTGGATGCGGCTGCCCAGCGCGGTGTAGAGCGGCGCGAGGATCTCGTCGCCGTACTTCTGCGCGGCGGCGATGGCGACGCGGACCGGGCCCCAGCCCGAGGCCAGCAGCTCGACGTAGCCCTCCGGCAGATCGTCCTTGTCCTCGTTGAGCACCGACAGGCTCATCACGTGGAAGCGCACCTCGATGTCGCGCACCTGTTCCACTTCCAGGATCCAGCGGGAGGTGATCCAACACCACGGGCACAGCGGATCGAACCAGAAATCGGCGACATCCTTGGTGGCCTGATCGCTCACAGGTCTTCCTCTCGGTTCGGCGTCGGTGGGGCCGGGGACGGCCCATCGGTTGGTGCAACCCCGGCGGGGCCGGAATCGTTCCCTCCCCGGTGCCGGGCGCACTAGGCTCGAGGCAGCGAGGAGTCCGGGTCGTCCGCGAGAAGGGGTCCGTTCATGAGCTCGAATCAGCATTTCGTCGTCATCGGTGGTGGTCTCGGGGGTGCCAAGCTCGCCGAGGCCTTGCGGGCCAATGATTTCGACGGTCACGTCACGCTGCTGGCCGCCGAGGAGGAGCTGCCCTACGAGCGGCCGCCACTGTCCAAACAGCACCTGGCCGGCACCCAGCAGCTGCCGGATTTCACCGTCGACCAGGCCGCCTGGTACCGCGATCACAACATCGACCTGCGGTTGGGGACCACGGCGACGGCGTTCGATCCGGCCGCGCGGACGGTGACACTGCCCGACGGGTCCACCCTGTCCTACGACAAACTCGCGCTGGCCACCGGCTCGCGCCCGCGGACACTGCCGATTCCGGGCGCCGACGCGCCGAACGTCTACACGCTGCGCACCATCGGCGATTCCGATGTGCTCGCGGAGGTGCTGCGGTCCCGGCGGCAGCTGGTGATCATCGGGGCGGGCTGGATCGGGCTCGAGGTCGCCGCCCAGGCCAGGGCGAGGGACGTGGCGGTCACCGTGCTCGAGGCGGCGGAGCTGCCCTTGGTCGGCGTGCTCGGGCCGGAGATGGGCGCGTACTACGCCGAGGTGCATCGCTTGCACGGCGTCGATCTGCGCCTGAACACCAAGGTCGAACTGATCCGCACCGACGACGGCGTCGCCACCGGAGTTCAACTCGGTGACGGCACCGTCGTGCCCGCCGAGGCGGTGCTGATCGCGGTGGGCGCACAGCCCAACACCGACGCGGCCGCGGCCGCCGGGCTGGCGGTCGACGGAGGCGTGCTGGTGGACGCGGCACTGGCGACCAGCGATCCGAATGTGGTCGCCGTCGGCGACATCGCCGAGCAGCAGCATCCGGTGCTGAACCGGCGGGTCCGGGTCGAGCACTGGGCGACGGCGCTGAACCAGCCCGCGGTGGCGGCACTGACCATGCTCGGCAAACCCGCTGTCTACGAACGGCTTCCGTACTTCTTCAGCGATCAGTACGACGTCGGCATGGAGTACACCGGCTATGTCGGCCGCGATGACGATGTACGGGTGGTGGTGCGCGGCGACCTGACGGGCAACGCGTTCGTGGCCTTCTGGCTGGATCCGCAGAACCGGGTGCGCGCGGGAATGAACGTCAACGTGTGGGACGTGACCACCCGGATCAAGGAGCTGATCCTGGCCGGGGAACCGGTCGATCCCGAACGGCTGGCGGATACCAGCGTGAAACTGTGACCCAGTTCACATCATGAGATCTGTCGAAAGCGAGAGGCCGGCTCCGACCATCTGTCGAACGCGCCATCGGGGCGCGCCGGATCGAGGAGACATCTCATGAAGTACATGCTGGTCAAGACCTACGCCAAGGCCGCCTACTGCGACACCCCGGTGCACGAATGGGCACCCGAGGACATCGCCGCCCACATCGATTTCCAGCGGACCCTCGGCGAGCAGCTCGCCGCCGCGGGTGAACTCGTCGATGCCCAGGGGCTGGCCGGGCCGGACCAGGCGCTGATCGTGTCCGGGGACGGGCGGTCGGCACCGGTGGTGACCGACGGCCCCTTCCCCGAGACCAAGGAATTCCTGGCCGGGTACTGGATCGTCGATGTCGACTCCGCCGAACGGGCTGTGGAGATCGCCGCGCAGGCCTCGGCCGCGCCCGGTCCCGGCGGCAAGCCGATCGGCGAGCACATCGAGGTGCGCCCGATCATGAGCGCGCCCGCCGCCGAGTGAATCGGGCACCGAACACCGAGGACCTGCTGCGCGCGCTCGCGCCGCAGGTCCTCGGTGTGCTGGTCCGCCGGTTCGGTGATTTCGACCTGGCCGAGGACGCCGTGCAGGATGCCCTGCTGGCGGCGGCGACCCAGTGGGACACCGAGGGGCCGCCCGCGAATCCCCGCGGTTGGCTGATCCAGGTGGCCCAGCGCCGGATGGCCGACGCGGTGCGCGCCGAGGTCGCGCGACGGCGCAGGGAGACTGCGGTGTTCGTGCGGGAGGTGCCGGTCGAGGCGGCGCATCGCGACGACACTCTCGACCTGTACTTCCTGTGCTGCCATCCGGACCTGCCGCCCACTGGCGCGATCGCGCTGACCCTGCGCGCGGTCGGTGGCCTGCGCACCGAAGAGATCGCCGCCGCGTTCCTGGTCCCGGAATCGACCATGGCGCAGCGTATTTCGCGCACGAAGAAGCGGCTCGCGGAGATGAACGAGCCGTTCGCCGACGGCGCTGCCGACACCGCCCGGCTGAGCGCGGTGCTGCGGGTGCTGTACGTGATCTTCACCGAGGGCCACACCAGCAGTTCCGGTGCGGGTCTGCGCCGGGCCGATCTGTCCACCGAGGCCATCCGGCTGACTCGGGCCCTACAGGCGCTGCTGCCCGAGAACACCGAGGTGAGCGGCCTGCTCGCGCTGATGTTGCTCACCGATGCCCGCCGCGGCGCCCGGACAGGCCCGCATGGTGAACTCGTTCCGCTCACCGAGCAGGACCGGTCGCGCTGGGACCGTACCCAGATCACCGAGGGCCTGCGCCTGCTCACCGCGGCCATGTCCGCCGGCCTCACCGGTCCGTATCTGCTGCAGGCCGCGATCGCGGGACTGCACGCGGACGCCGCCCGGGTCTCCGACACCGACTGGGCCCGAATCCTGCAGCTCTACACCATGATCGAACGCCTCGGCCCGAATCCCATGGTCACCCTCAACCGCGCGGTCGCCACCGCCATGGTGCACGGCTCCGCCGCCGGTCTGGCCCTCACCGACACCGTCGCCGAACCCCTCGCCCGTTCACATCGCCTGCCCGCGGTCCGCGGGCACCTGCACGAGATGGCGGGTGACCAGGCCGCGGCCCTCGCCGAGTACCGCCGGGCCGCCACACAGACGGCGAGCACTCCCGAACGCGACTACCTGCTGCTGCGCGCGGCCCGGTTGCGCACGAACGGGGTCACCGGGGCTTCGTCCGAGGTTGACGCGCGGACTTCGATCGAGTGATCGCTGCGCGCCTCGGCCTCCCACCATCCGCATGGCAGACTCACGACGGTGACGGACGTGCACAGCGCGGGTGTGCTGGTCTACCGCCGAACCGAGGCCGGAATCGAAGTGTTGCTCGGGCACATGGGCGGACCGCTGTGGTCGAGGAAGGATGTCTCGGCGTGGTCGATTCCCAAGGGCGAGTACGCCCTCGGCGAGGAGTTACCGCGTGTGGCGGCTCGCCGTGAGTTCACCGAGGAGCTCGGCCTACCGGTTCCGGACGGCCCATGGGTCGACCTCGGCGAGGTGCGCTACGGCAGCGGCGGCAAGCGCAAGACCGTCATCGTGTGGGCGGTCGAGGGCGAGCTGGATCCGGACGAGATCGCGCCGAGCACCTTCGAACTGGAGTGGCCGCCCCGCTCCGGACGGTTCCGCGAGTTCCCCGAGATCGACCGGGCCGCCTGGTTCGACCTGACCACGGCCTCGGAAAAGCTCAGCAAAGGACAGCGGCCCTTCCTCGGCCGCCTCGCCGAGTACCTCGACTGACCAGGGCGCGCCACGGCGCGCGGGGGTAGATTGCGGACATGCCCACCGACTTCCAGCTCAAGACCATGAACGGCGTTCACCGTGCCCTGCTCAAGGTCACCGGCGGCCGGATCGGCAACCAGATCTTCGGTATGCCGTCCCTCGAACTCACCACCATCGGCCGCAAATCCGGCACCCCGCGCCCGGTCATGCTGACCACGCCGATCATCGACGGCGACACCGTCGTGGTCGTGGCCTCCCGCGGCGGCGACCCGACCCACCCGGCCTGGTTTCTGAACCTGCGCGACAACCCCGAGGTCGAGGTGTCGCTGGCCCAGGGGCCGCGCAAGCCGATGCTGGCCCACGTCGCCACGCCTGAGGAACGCGCGCAGCTGTGGCCGCGCGTGGTCGCGGCGTACAAGGGGTACGGCGACTACCAGACCAAGACCACCCGCGAGATTCCACTCGTGCTGTTGACCCCGAGGACCTAGACCAGCGCGGCCCGGAATTCCGTGGGACTGCTCCCTCGCGATCGCTTGAACGCGGCACTGAATCCGAACGCGTCGGAATAGCCGACGGTGGTCGCCACCTGGGCGACGCTGCGCGCGGGATCGGCGAGCAGTTCCTCGGCCTCGGCCATCCGCCAGTCGGTGAGATAGGCCAGCGGCGGCTCACCCATCACCTCGGTGAACCGCTTGGCGAACAGGGCCCGGGAGACCGCCGCCTCGGTGGCCAGGCTCGCGACCGTCCAGCGGTGGAACGGCCGGTCGTGGATGGCTTCGAGCGCGGGGCCGACCACCGGATCGGCCATACCGCGGTACCACGCGGGCGCGCAGTGCTGCTGCTCGGCGAGCCAGGTACGCAGATTGCAGACCAGCGCCCAGTCCAGCAGACGGTCCATCAGCGCCTGCGAGCCCGCCCCGTGCCGGGCGGCATCGGTCGCGGCCTTCTCCAGCCAGGCGCACAGCTCGGCGTCGCCCCCGACCACCAGCACCGGGGGGAGCGCGCGCAACAGCCGCTCGTGCCGTCGACCGGAGGCGCGATAGGCCCCGACGATGAGCGAAGTCTCCTCCGACGCACCGGTTTCGGGCAGGAGCTCGATCAGTTCCGTTGTCGCGCAGGCAGTCTCGGCGGGACCGAACCCGTCCGGCACGAAGCAGGAGAGCTCGTAATCGGTGCGCGGGCGGTCGTCGAGGCCGGTGGTGTCGATCAGCTGGAACGGCTCACCACCCTGCACGAGGGCGGTGTCACCGGCGACCAGCCGGGTGCGCGACCCGTCGGGGAGTACGACGGTGCCGCCGCCACGCAGCACCGTCACCATGATCAGCGGGGCACGGTCGGCGAAGTGGATGGTCCACGGTGCGCGCAGCACCGCGTGCGCCAGAACCGACCGATCGGCGCGAATTCCACTCAGCAACGAACTCAACGGATCCATGACAACCAGAATAGACGAACTCCTATCCATTGCAGATGATCATCCATAGATCGTCCACACGATCCGCGGTTCACTGAAAGGGCAGGGCGCACCGCCCGCATCACGCACCGAATCAGGGAGCCCACCGTGCCGCAGACCGCCGACATCGCCGCGCACACCGCCGACGCCACCGGATCCGACACCGCCCGCACCGCGCTCGTCGTCCTCGCCCACCACCGGGCCGATTCACTGTCGGCCCATATCGCCGAGCGCGCGGTCGCCCGGCTCACCGCCGCCGGCTACGCGATCGATCTGCTGGATCTGCATCGCGAGAACTTCGATCCGCGGATGACCGAAGCCGACCAGCCCGACTGGGGTGACCGCGAGAAGCAGTACTCCCCCGTGGTCGAGTCACACATGCGCCGGGTGCTGGCCGCCGACGTCGTCGTTGTCGTGTTCCCGGTCTACTGGCAGAGCGTGCCCGCGATCCTCAAGGGCTGGATCGACAGCGTCTGGAACTACGGCTTCGCCTACGGCCGCAGCAAGCCCCGGCTCGCGGGCAAGCGAATCCTGTGGCTCGGTCTCGCGGGCGCGACCGCCGACGACGCGATCCTGCCCGGCATGCAGCAACTCCTGGACGCCCAGCTCAACGACAGCATCGCCACCTATTGCGGGTTCAGCGAGTCGCGGGTCGGGCTGCTCCCCGATGCCGAGGAGTCGCCGCAAACCCTCGACGACGAAGGCAATCTCGTGATCGGCGACGCGATCAGCGGCGCTGCCCGCGTCGCCCACTACGCCGCCTTCGACGCCAGGGCCGAGGGGTTCGTCGACGAATTCCTCGCAGCTACCCTCGTCAACGCCTGAGTCCCGCACCGGCGCTGTCGATCCGATCCCGCCCCACCGCACGATCGGATCGACAGCGCCGCGACCAGCCAGCGCCGGAACGGAATCCACTCCACCGGCCGCACGCTCAGATACCCGGCAGGGTGCGCAAGAGCACGCCGAAGAGCTCGGTGGCCGTGCCGGATTCGACAGCGGCCTTGTCGATGGTGCCGATCGCACCGGCGGTGAAATCGGCGTCCTGCTCCGGGACGTAGCTCTCCGGGTCGTCGATGCCGGGGGCATACTGGGCGAACATGGTCGTCATGGCCTGGAGGAACGGGGCCATCAGGGTGGCCAGGTGGGCGGCGGTGCCGCCGGTGGTGCGCACCATCTTGGCGCCCTGCTGGAAGCCCGCGAACATCGAGTACATGCCGCCCAGGATGGCCAGGTCGTACATCGCGGCGGCACCGAAGTCCTCGCCGACGAACTCCGCACGGCCGAACAGCTCCAGCACCCCGTGGAAGCGCTCGAACTCCGCCGCGGCGCCACTGTAGAGCACGAACGCGGCCGGTCCGCCGATCATCGAGGGCACGGCCATGATGCCGCCGTCCATCAGCGCCACCTCGTGTTCGGCGGCCCAGCGACCGAGCGAACGCGCCTGTTCCGGCGTGGCGGTCGTCAGGTTGATCACCGTGCGCCCGCGCAGCGCCGCGGCGGCGGGTTCGAGGTGCTCACGCACCGACGCGTCGTCGAGCAGACACAGGATCACCAGGTCGGCGACGGCCAGCGCCTCGGCCGAGGTGGCGGCGACCTGCGCGCCCTGGGACACCAGCGCCTCGGCGCGGGACGGGGTGCGGTTCCAGACCGTGAGCTGATGACCGCCCGCCAGCAGGGCCTGCGCCAGCGCGGCACCCATCGCGCCGAGACCGAGTACCGAAATATGCTGTGCTGTCACAGAATTCGACATGGCTTCCCTTGTTCCGACCGCACGTCGCCGGTCGGCAACGTTCTCCCAGACTCGCCGGTTGCACTACACTTGACAAGTACCGACTATGAAGTCGGATACTCACCGAAAAGTAAGTAAGGCGACCATGAAGCAGCGAGAGCGTCCGTACTCCTGTGGCATCGATGCCGCGCTCGATGTCGTCGGCGGCAAGTGGAAGGCGCTGATCCTGTGGGCCCTGTCCACCGGCACGCAGCGCTTCGGCGAGCTCAAGCAGCTGGTGCCGGGAGTGACCGAGAAGATGCTGATCCAGCAGCTCCGCGAGCTCGAGCACGACGGCGTCATCCACCGCGAGGTCTACGCGCAGGTCCCACCGAAGGTGGAGTACTCGCTCACCGAACTCGGCGTCTCACTGAACGAGGCGCTCGAGACACTCGGCGCGTGGGGCAGCGCCAACATGACCCACATCTGCGCGGTGAAAGGTGTAGAGGCGCCCGTCCATTGACGGGCGCTCGTGGGCTCAGCCCTTGACGCCGGCCCAGGTCGTGCCCGTAATGCGCTCGTAGGCCTCTTCGTACTTGCGCCGAGTCGCCTCCACGACGTCGGCGGGAATCTCCGGGCCCGGGTATTCCTTGTTCCAGCCGGTGGAGGTCGACCAGTCGCGCACGAACTGCTTGTCGAAAGAGCGCTGCGCGCGGCCCGGCTCCCACTCGTCGGCGGGCCAGAAGCGCGAGGAGTCGGAGGTGAGCACCTCGTCGCCGAGGGTGAGCACGTCACCGTCCCACCCGAATTCGACCTTGGTGTCGGCGACGATCACCCCCGCCTTCGCGGCGTGCTCGGCACCGCGCGAGTAGATCTCGAGGGTCAGATCACGCAACTTCTCGGCGACCTCGCGACCCTCCTGGCGCACCACCTCGGCGAAGCTGATCGCCTCGTCGTGCCCCTCGGTGGCCTTGGTCGACGGGGTGAAGATCGGCTCCGGCAGCTTGTCACCATCGCGCAGGCCCGGCGGCAGGGCGATACCCGACACGGTCCCCGAACGCTCGTATTCCTTCAGTCCCGAGCCGGTGAGGTAGCCGCGCGCGATGCACTCGACCTGCAGCATCTTCAGCGGCTTGACCCGGATCCCGCGCCCGGCGAATTCCGCGGGCACCTCGGTCGCCGACACCACATGGTTGGGGATGTCGGTGAAGTACTCGAACCACCAGTTCGACAGCTGGGTCAGCAGCGCGCCCTTGCCCGGGATCGGCGTCGGCAGCACCACGTCGTAGACCGACACCCGGTCCGACGCGACGAGCAGCAGGGTGTCGCCGTCCTCGTAGAGGTCACGAACTTTCCCGGCGTGCACATGCTTCAACGTCGAGCCTCCGAATCCTGGGTGGGGCGTACCTACTGAGTATGTACGGACTGTACCGACCGGCCCGGCCGCCGAATCACACCTGGTCACCGTGAAGCGGAGCCCGTCACATCGGACGGTGGGGCCGTCGCCGGCCCGGCCGATCAGGCCCTCGCATCGTCGTCGTGGCGGGGAAGGCGCGCACGCTCCGTCCGTAGGCTCGCACAATCGGCGGTCACCAGGTCGGGGTGCGGCCGCGTAGAGGGAAACTCGTGAGCGGGTGTCGGCGGCAAGTGGCATTGTGGACGCCGAACCACCGTGCCGTGTTCGTCGACGACGAAGGAGATCTATGTCCGCCCCGAATCTCACCCGCGACCAGGCGGTCGAACGCGCGGCCACGGTGGCCGTGCAGAACTACCGGATCGAACTCGACCTGACCGACCAGCCGCGTGGCGCGGGTTCGGAAGTCTCGGACACCTTCGAGTCGAAGACCACGGTCACCTTCACCGCCACTCCCGGCGCGAGCACGTTCATCGACCTGGTCGCGCCGCGGGTGCGCTCGGCCGTGCTCAACGGTGTACCGCTGGATGTGAGCGGCTACGACGAGTCGACCGGTATCGCGCTGGCCGATCTGGCCGCCGAGAACGAGCTGGTCGTGGAGGCCGACTGCGCGTACTCGCACACCGGTGAGGGCCTGCACCGCTTCGTCGATCCGGCCGACGACAACGTCTACCTGTACTCGCAGTTCGAGACCGCCGACGCCAAGCGGATGTTCGCCTGCTTCGACCAGCCGGACCTCAAGGCCACCTTCGACATCGTCGCCACCGCCCCCGATGACTGGCGGGTCGTCTCCAACGGCGCCACCACCGAGGAGCACAAGGTGGGCGCGGTCGTGCGCCACACCTTCGCGACCACCCCGAAGATGAGCACCTATCTGGTCGCCATGATCGCCGGTCCGTACGCCAAGTGGACCGACTCGTTCAGCGACAGCCACGGCGAGATCCCGCTCGGCCTGTTCTGCCGGGCCTCTCTCGCCGACCACATGGATGCCGAGCGGCTGTTCACCGAGACCAAACAGGGTTTCGCCTTCTACCACGACAACTTCGGCGTACCGTACGCCTTCGGCAAGTACGACCAGCTGTTCGTGCCGGAGTTCAACGCGGGCGCGATGGAGAACGCCGGCGCGGTCACCTTCCTGGAGGACTACGTCTTCCGGTCCAAGGTGACCCGGGCGTCCTACGAGCGCCGCGCCGAGACCGTGCTGCACGAGATGGCGCACATGTGGTTCGGCGATCTGGTCACCATGACGTGGTGGGACGACCTGTGGCTCAACGAGTCCTTCGCCACCTTCGCCTCGGTGCTGTGCCAGGCCGAGGCCACCGAATACACCAGCGCCTGGACCACTTTCGCGAATGTGGAGAAGTCCTGGGCCTACCGCCAGGACCAGCTGCCCTCCACCCACCCGATCGCCGCCGACATCCCCGATCTGCACGCGGTGGAGGTGAACTTCGACGGCATCACCTACGCCAAGGGCGCCTCGGTGCTCAAGCAGCTCGTGGCCTATGTGGGACTGCAGCCGTTCCTTGCCGGTCTGCGTGCCTACTTCGCCGAACACGCCTACGGCAACGCCACTTTCGATGATCTGCTGGCCGCGCTGGAGAAGGCCTCGGGCCGCGACCTGTCGGACTGGGGCGCGCAGTGGCTCAAGACCACCGGCCTCAACATCCTGCGCCCCGATTTCGTCGTCGCGCCCGACGGCACCTTCGAGAGTTTCGCCGTCGTGCAGGAAGGGGCGGCACCGGGTGCGGGCGAGTACCGCGTGCACCGGATCGCGGTCGGGGTCTACGACGAGCGCGACGGCAAGATCGTGCGCACCCACCGGGTGGAGCTCGACCTCGACGCCACGGGCCGCACCGAGGTGCCCGAGCTGGCCGGGGTGCAGCGTGGTCAGCTGGTACTGGTCAACGACGACGACCTCACCTACTGCTCACTGCGCCTCGACCCCGATTCCCTGGACGTGGTCGTGCAGCGCATCGGGGAGATCGCCGACTCGCTGCCGCGCACGCTGGCCTGGTCGGCGGCCTGGGAGATGACCCGCCAGGCCGAGATGAAGGCCCGCGATTTCGTCGCCCTCGTGCAGCGCGGAATCGGCGCCGAGTCCGAGATCGGCGTGGTGCAGCGGCTGCTCATGCAGGCCGGCACCGCGATCGGCAGCTACGCCGACCCCGAGTGGGCCGAGCAGCAGGGCTGGCCCGGTTTCGCCGACCGGCTGCTCGAGCTGGCGCGCGCGGCCGAGGCGGGATCGGACCATCAGCTCGCCTTCGTCAACGCGCTGACCGGGGCGAAGCTGGCACCGCGCCACACCGAGGTGCTGGCCAAGTTGCTCGTCGCCGATCCGGGGGCGGGGCTGAGCGGGCTCACCGTCGACACCGATCTGCGCTGGCGCATCGTCAGCGCGCTGGCCGCCGCCGGTCTGCTCGACGCCGATGGCCTCGCCACCCCGACCATCGACGCCGAGCTCGCGGGCGACCCGACCGCGGCGGGCAAGCGCCAAGCCGCGGCCGCGGCGACCGCGCGTCCGATCGCCGAGGTCAAGGCCACGGCGTGGGACACCGTGATCGGCGACGACTCGGTGCCCAACATCACCGCCCGCGCCATCGTCGGCGGATTCGCCCCCGCCGGTCAGGGCGAGCTGCTCGCGCCCTACGTGGACAAGTACTTCGCCGAGATCCCCGCCGTGTGGGAGCGCCGTTCCAGCGAGGTCGCCCAGACCGTCGTCGTCGGCCTCTACCCGCATTGGGCGATCAGCGAAGCCGCTGTCGCCAAGGCCGACGAGTTCCTGGCGGGCGAGCACCCACCCGCCCTCTACCGCCTGGTCTCCGAAGGCCGTGCGGGCATCGAACGGTCCCTGCGCGCAAGGGAATTCGACGCGAAGTAGTCGACCCGACCCGGAGGCCCGGTGCGTGCACGCACCGGGCCTCCGCATTCCCGGCCCCGGCCGTCCCCGACGCATCAGCAAGCCCCCACGGAATCGTTGATCGCCCGGCTCCCAGGCGAGCATCGGCCGATTACCTGCGCCATCGCAGCCTGGTGATCAACGGTCCGAGCCGAGCCACGGCGGGCTCCTGCTGTGCCGGGTGACACCGGGCCCGAACGGCTGCCCGGATAGCGGGGCGGGGGCTGGTCTGCTGTGAGCGGATCTGCTGACAGCAGTGTGAGCGGCGAATCGTGGTGTGCGCGGGGCACGGTGGAGCCATGGCACACGACGACAAGACTCCGATGTTCAGCTGGCGGGCGCGGGAGCAGCTGTTCGCTCGCCGGATCCTCGTGCTGGACGGGGCGCTCGACGACGACAACGGCACGCTGCTCATCACCCAGCTGCTGACCCTGGCCGCGCAGAGTCCCGAGGCGCCGGTCTCGCTGTGGATCCACTCCCCCGGCGGCTCGGTGCCCTCCATGCTGGCGATCCGCGACGTGATGCGCCTCGTCCCGTGCGAGGTCTCCACTCTCGCACTCGGATTGGCTTGCAGCGCTGGGCAATTCCTGCTCTCTTCCGGTACACCGGGCCGCCGGTTCGCCCTGCCGCACGCGCGCATCCTCATGCACCAGGGTTCGGCGGGGATCGGCGGCAGCGCGGTGGAGGTCGAGGTGCAGGCCGACGATCTGCGCTACACCGTCGACACCGTGCTCGGCCTGATCGCCGCAGACACCGGCCAGCCCTTCGACCGCGTCTACGAGGACTCGCTGCACGACCGCTGGTTCACCGCGACCCAGGCACTCGAGTACGGGTTCATCGACCACATCGTCGAATCCTTCGACCAGGTGGTGCCGAACCGTCATCGCATCGGCATCGGCATGAACACCTCCGGAACCCACCGATCACGGAACACAGAGCGCGGAGAGGCGGAAACCCCATGACCAGCTACACGATTCCCAACGTCGTGTCCCAGCATCGCGGTGGTGAGCGGATCACTGACATCTACTCGCACCTGCTGAGCGAACGCATCGTCTACCTGGGCACACCGATCGACTCCGGGGTGGCCAACGCGCTCATCGCGCAACTGCTACACCTCGAATCCGACAGCCCCGGCCAGGCCATCAGCCTCTACATCAACTGCGAGGGCGGCGACCTGTCCGCCATGCTCGCCGTCTACGACACGATGCGCTTCATCAAGGCCCCCGTCCACACCACCTGCGTCGGCCAGGCCATCGCCGTCGGCGCCGTCCTCCTCGCCGGCGGCACCCCCGGCCACCGCGCCATGCTTCCTCATACCCGAATCGTCCTGCACCAGCCGGCAACTCGCGGCCAGGGCACCATCCCCGACCTGATCCTCCAGGCCGACGAAATCGTCCGCATGCGCGCCGCCATCGAAGCGATCCTGTCCAAGCACACCGGCCAGACCCCGGAAACCCTGCGCCGCGACACCGACCGCGACCGCGTGTTCACCGCCGACACCGCCCTCGACTACGGCCTCGTCGACCAGGTTCTCCACGAACGCGAGTAACCCGCACACTCCGCGGCAATGGACGGCTGATCACCAGGCACTCACGCAAGCAACGGCCGAGAAGCAACACCACCACCGCCTGGTGATCACTGGTCCAGTTCAAGAGCGCGGCGTCTCGGGCGTGCCCGGGTATAGCGAGGCCCAGCCGCAGGTGGCGTCACGGTGGCCAGGCCGTGGCTGGGCAGCGACCAGCGCCACTGTCCCGGGCCACCATCAGTGCCACCATGGCCCCGCGGTCGCGGATTCATCTTCGTGACAACGGCGCTCGCGATCGGCGGGCGTTCACTGCTTTTCGATACGGTCCAGGTAGACGCGGCGGACATCGTCGTCGACGCGGGTGATCGCCGCGTCGTCGTGCGCTGCCTTGCGCAGCAGGCGCATCACCGTCTCCGGCACCAGTCCGGAGGCGTTGGCCGCCAGCCCGACATAGCCGGGTACGGCGGTTTCGGCGGCTCGGGTCTTGACCGTGCGCACCACCGCGGCGGCGATGTCCTCGGGTTCGACGGCGGGCAGGATGCCGTAGTCGATGCCGGAGCTGAGCTCGGTGTGCACCGCCGAGGGCAGCACCGCGCTCAGGCTGACCCCGGTGGTGTCGAGCTCGAGCCGGGTCGCCGCGGTCAGCCCGACCACGGCGAACTTGCTCGCGTTGTAGACCGCCAGCCCCTTGAGCGGGAATTTGCCCGCCAGCGAGGCGACGTTCACGACGTGTCCGTAACCGCGCTCGACCATGCCGGGCAGGGCCAGTCGCATGCCGTGGATGACGCCATAGACGTTGACGTCCATGGTGAGCTGGTCGATCCGGTCGGGCTGGTCGAGGAACGGGCCGTTGGGCATCACGCCCGCGTTGTTGACCAGCACGTCGAGCGGGCGGCCGCGCCACCGGGCGGCCGCGTCGAGAAACGCCGCGTAGGAAGCCTTGTCGGTGACGTCGAGAACGTGGCCGACAGCGCGGTCTCCGAGTTCGGCGGCAGCCTGCACGGCCAGCGACTCGTCGAGGTCACCGAGGGCGACATGCGCACCCGCCTCGACGAAGGCTCGCGCGGTGGCCAGGCCGATGCCGCGGGCGGCGCCGGTGATGGCGATCAGCGCACCGTCGAGATCGATCCTCGGGTAGCTCATGCTGTGTCCTTTCGCTGGGTTCGCTCGGGCGCGCGGGTGGTCGTCTCGCGGACCCGCTCGGGAGCGGTTTCGGGTTGTCTGTCACTCATGCCGGGATCGCGACGTCGTCGTGGGTGATGGTGAAGTCGGCGGGGTCGAAAGCGCTCACCCGGCGGGTCAACTCCCCCGTCGACCAGGGCCAGCTGAAACTGTTGCGGCCGTTGGCATCCAGGTAGTAGCTCTGGCAGCCGCCCGCGTTGTAGACGGTCCCGGCCAGCGCGTCCTGCACCTGGTCGACGTAGCCGGCCTGCACCTGCGATCGCACGTCGAGCACCGCCCAGCTCTCGCGGCGGGCGCTCGCGATCGCCGACACCAGGTAGGCCACCTGCGCCTCCAGAATCGCGAAGGCCGAGGAATGGCCGGTGCCGAGGCTGGGGCCGAGCACGGTGAACGCGTTCGGGAACCCGGTGGTGACGGTGCCCAGGTAGGCCTCGGGTGAGCCCTGCCAATGCTGCGCCATGGTCCGGCCATCGGCGCCGCGCACGATGTCGGCCAGCGGAGTGTCGAGGATGTGGAAGCCGGTGCCGAGGATGACGGCATCGACCTCGGCGGCGGACCCGTCGGCGCCGAGCACGGTATTGCCGCGGAACTCGCTGACCGCGGTGGCGTGCACCGCCACGTTGGGCTTGGTGAGCGACTGGAGATAGCTGTTGGAGAACAGGATCCGCTTGCAGCCGAGCAAGTAGTCCGGAGTCAGCTTGGCGCGCAGCGTCGGATCTCGGACGACCGCGCGCAGGTAGGCAGAACCGACCGTCTGCACCGCCTGCATGAGCGGTCGCGGATTGCGGAACGCGACACCGAGACCCTCCATCAACGCGTACTCCACCGATCGCAATGCCTTGTGCGCGAACGGGAGTCGGCGCATCACCCGCTTCTCGACGCCAGGCACGGGGTGGTCGGGTTTCGGCAGCACCCACTGCGCGGTGCGCTGGAACAGATGCAGCGCGGCGACCTCACGCTGGATCTCCGGCACGAACTGCACCGCCGAGGCGCCCGTGCCGACCACGGCGACGCGCTTGCCGCGCAGGTCGTAGTCGTGGTTCCAGCGCGCGGAATGGAACACCTCGCCGGGGAACTCGGCCAGGCCGGGGATGTCGGGGAAGCGTGGTTCGTTCCACGGGCCCGCGGCCGAGACCACGAAACGGGCGGTCAGCTCACCGTCGCTGGTGTCGAGCCGCCACCGGCGGGCGTCGTCGTCCCAGCGCGCGCCGGTGACCTCGACGCCGAAGCGGGTGCGTTCGGCGAGCCCGTGCTCGCGAGCCACCCGGTCGACGTAGTCGAGGATCTCGGGCTGGGTCGCGAACAGGCGCGACCACTCGCTGTTCGGGGCGAAGGAGAACGAGTACAGACCCGACGGCACATCACAGGCGCAACCCGGATAGGTGTTGGCGCGCCAGGTGCCGCCGAAGGTGTCCGCCTTGTCCACCAGCACGACGTCGTCGACGCCGGCCTCGGCCAGTTGGATCGCGGCGCAGATGCCGGAGATCCCGGCTCCGATCACGACCACCTCGTGCTGCGGGCTCATCTGTTCTCTCCTTCGTTCGATACGCGAATCGCGGCCGCGACACGACGGGGCGCGGTCCGCCGGGCAGTGGCGAGTGTGCTTGCCCGACGGGCGAAATCCATGAAGTTCGGTCCCATCGCGGCGAGATCTTCCTGGCCCGGCTCGACCCGGATCACTCGCGTGCCCGCCGCGCGCAACAGCGCCACCTCGCGATCGAGCCCGCGGGTCATCTGCGCACGAAGCAGTCGTTCGACCCGGTTCAGACCCGTCGCCGGTGCACCACCTTCGGAGGTCATCGGCGCCACGATCACCACTTCGTCCAGCGCCAGCGACACCAGCAGATCCGCTGACACCGACGACACCGCACCGCCGTCGAGGTAGCCGCGTCCACCGATCCGCACCGGCGGGAACCAACCGGGGATCGCCCACGACGCGGCGATCGCCTCGCCGAGGTCGACCGCAGGCGTACCCGGGGCCGGTGACCCGACCACCGCACCACCGCCTGCCGTGGCAGCCTTTGCGCCGATGTCATCCGCCGTGGCGCCGGCGTGGAGCGGCGGGTTCGCGCCGAAGGCGACTCGCTTGCCCGTGGCCGCATCGGCGGCGACCAACCAGGTATTGGGGTGATCGACCCAGCCGTTCGGGGCGATGGCCGCGCCGTATTCGCGCAGCCAACTCGCGTCGCCGCGACCGCGCGGGAGGAATCCGGCCAGCGCGGTGTAAGCAGAGACAGCGCGCACACCGGCGCCGATCAGGCCGAGTCCCGGCAGTCCGATGCCGGGCAGCGGAGGGATCTTGCCCGGGTCGACCGACACATGACGGGCCAGGACGGGGTCGGCGCCCGGTGCGCCGTCGAGGGCGGCGAGGAGGTCGGCCGGGCTGCGACCGGAGCCGAGCGCGCCGACGAGTTCGGCTCCGGCGGAGGTGCCGACCAGGACCTCGGCCGTGCGCAGGTCCCAGCCGAGGGCGCGTTCGACGGCATCGAGGGCGACAGCGGTCCAGGCGAAACCCAGGGTGCCGCCGCAGCCGATGGCTACGCCACGTCGTGTAGTCATGACTCGGATACTAACGGTATTCGAATTCCAACGGTAGCCCGTTTTGCTAAACTCCTGCCCATGGCCAGGATGACGCGCAAGGAGTCGCACGCACTCACCCGTGAGCGCCTGGTCGACACAGCCAAGCGACTGTTCCTGGCCGACGGCTACAACGTGACCTCACTGGAGAAGGTGGCAGCGACGGCCGGGTTCTCCAAGGGCGCGGTGTACTCCAACTTCGCCACCAAGCACGAGCTGGGCCTCGCCGTGATCGACGTCGTGCACGTCGAACGCGCGGAGTCCCTCACCGACGCGGTGATGGCGCACGACACCATGGACGAGCGCATCGCCGGCTTCGCGCGCTGGGCCGACGAGAACATCGGCGATATGGGGTGGACGGCGCTGGAAGTCGAATTCGCCACCAGCACAAGGCACATGCCGGAGATCCGCGCCGAGCTGGCAGACCGCAGGCGCACGCTCACCGCGATGCTTGCCTCACTGATCCAGGTCCAGGCCGACGAGATGGGCATCGACCTGCCGATGTCGGCCGAAGACGCTGCCCTGCAACTGCTCTCGCTCGGCATCGGCCTCGGCGTCCAGCGCGCGATCGATCCCGAACTCCCGGTCAGCGCCATCGTCGACCTGCTGCGACGACTGATCGATTCCGTCCGGGTGAGCTGATTCCCCCGCCTCGGCACCAACACCATCGCCCGGCCACCTCGAACCCGACCCTCCCCCGCGACCTACTCGGCACCGACAGGCACGCCGCACAGTCGAATTCTGCCCACGATGTCGACGAATCCTCAGCCCGCGCCCCCAGGACAAGACGGATCGCCTCGGCGAAGGTCAGGTCGTCCGTAACTCACGGTCCGGAATCGAACCCGCCGCACGCCAAAGCACCTCAGCGCGCGTTCGGTGACCGAATCAGCGCACCATCAGACCTCACGCCGCCAGCGACATCACCGTCGGTGCGGACATGGTCGGGACGTCCACCGGCCGCGAGGGTGCGACAACCCGACGGTCGCCGCCGAGGACCACAGCTCGAGCGGGAGCGACCGCGTGGCGACGCATGGACTCGGCCACCTGCGCGACCAGCTCGCCCAGCGAGGTGCCGAGCGCACCAGCGAGTGCGGCGATCATCTCGCTGGAAGGTTCCTTGCGACCGCGCTCGACCTCGGACAGATATTGCGGCGAGATTCCGGCGCGGCCCGCGGTGTCGACCAGGGTGGACCGTTGTTCGAGCCGCAGGGCGCGCAGCCGGTCGCCCAACGCTTCCCGCCACAGCGGCTCGGGTCGCGCGCGCTCGTCGCGTCCGCCCGGAATCACCCGCAACCCGTTGTGCTCGCCCATACTCCGAGCGTAGAGACCCACGGCGTGATCCACCCTGTTCTTCTGCTGTCGGCGTAACCAGACCACTGCTGCGCTCAGCGGGTGATGCCGAAGCGGGTGTCCACCCAGCGGAGGACGTCGGCGAAGGAAGCCGCGACGATGCCGCTGTGGTCGACGTCGTCGTAGGTGCGGTAGTCGACGGACTGACCGCGCATCTGCTGCTGGGCCACCATCGCGTCGGTGGACTGCGGCGGGACGGTGCGGTCGGAACGGCCCTGCAGGACCAGCACGGGTGTGTCGAACTGCAGCCCGCTGGGATCGTTGTCGTCGAGAACGCGGAGCAGGGCGGACAGATCCCCCTCCTTGGTGAACACGTCCCTGGGCGAGAGCCCACCCCACTTGCCCTCGTCTCGCAGCCCGGCTGTGCACTCGGAGTCCACCACCGGCAGCAGCGAGACCGCGCGATCGGTGAGGAACCGACCAGGGTCGACCTCGCTGACGGTCTGCGCCCCACGCACCAGCAGCGGCAGATATACCGAGATGTCCCCGACCCCGAGCTTGCCGAGCGGATTGGACACCGCCCACTTCGCCATCCGCACCTGCTCGCCGAGATGCGAGGCGGGAGCCAGCGCGACCGCGCCGAGCAGGGGCGAACCCGGCGCCCACGCTCCAGCCGCCCCGGCGGCGAACAGCGCCGCGTGCCCACCCTGGGAATGCCCCATCGCCAGCCAACGTGAACCTACCGAGGGATCGACTTCCCTTGCGGCGGTGGCGATATCGGTCATCGCGCGCTGTTCGGTGTCACCGATCAGATAACCGTGCTCGCCCGGCGTGCCCAGGCCCTGGTAGTCGGTCCGCGCCACCGCGTAGCCCTTGGCGATCCAGCGTGCCTGCTCGTCGCGACCTGGCGAAGCACTCTCGGTACGCGACGGCGCGCACACATCGGCGACGCCATTGGTGCCGGGCGCCCAGGAGATCAACGGCCAACCGCCTTCGGGCGGTGTACCTTCCGGCACCGCGAGCGTGCCCGACACCGCCACGGTCTGGCCGTGCGCGTCGACCGACCGGTACAGCACCAGCGTGTTGCGTGCGCCCGGCACCGCTCGCGAACCGGTCAGCGGCTGTGCCGTGATCACCGACCCGTGTGGACCGGGCACGGATTCCACTGGCGGCGTGTAGAACTCGGCCCGCGGCGCACCTGCGGTGAGCTGACTCGCCTCCGGCGCGTCGTCGGCACAGGCCGAGGCGCCGAGCACGAGGCAGCCCACCACGAGCACCCGGGCGATACCTGTCCGCATGTTCCCCCCGAGACGACGACGGCCGATGTTCCGGCCGATAGATCGCCGATCAGGGTACTCGATCTCCCGCTCACCCCCCGGAACGGCCGGGCGCGCACCACCCGGCCGCCCGATGCGCTCAGACCAGAACCCGGCCCAGGAAGTCGCGGATCAGCGCGGCGATCTCCGGCCCGTGCGTCTCGAGCGCGAAGTGGCCCGCGTCGAGCAGGTGCAGTTCGGCATCGGGCAGATCGCGCAGGTAGGCGCGGGCACCGTCGGGGCCGAAGATCTCGTCGTGCTCACCCCAGGCGATCAGCGTCGGCGGCTGATGCTCGGCGAAGTACTTCTGGAACGTCGGGTAACCGTCGAGATTGTTCTTGTAGTCGAAGAACAGCTGCAGCTGGATCTCCTTGTTGCCCGGCCGGTCCAGGTAGGCCTGATCGAGGGTCCAGGTGTCAGGACTGATCAGCGAGCGCCGCGGTTCCGGCACGCCGTGGGTGTACTGCCAGGTGGTCGCGTCGAGTTCGAGCAGCTTGCGCACCTCCGGTTCGTGGGTGACACGGTCGGCCGCGTGGGCGAACAGCACGTCCCAGAACGGCGTGAAGCCTTCCATGTACGCGTTGCCGCTCTGGGTGATGATCGCGCTCACCCGCTCGGGGTGCGCCGCGGCGATCCGCAACCCGATCGGGGCGCCGTAGTCCTGGATGTAGAGGGCGAAGCGTTCGATGCCAAGGGCGGCGAGCAATCCCAAGGTGAGCTCGGTGAGGTTGTCGAAGCTGTAGTCGAACTCCTCGACGGTCGGCATGGCCGACTGCCCGAAGCCGAGATGGTCCGGGGCGATCAGGTGGTAGTCGTCGGCGAGCGCGGGGATCAGCGTGCGAAACATCGCCGAGCTCGTCGGAAACCCGTGCAGCAGAAGCAGGGTCGGCTTGTCCGGATCACCCGCCTCCCGGAAGAAGATCGACTGGCCCTGGATCTCGACGGTGGCGTGGCGGATCTGACTCACAACGGCTCTCGCTTTCTCGAAGTGGATGACGAGTTGTAACCACTCATCATCATTTTAAAGGTTAGAGCCGCGCGGATTGATTCCCGATCCGAGAAGAAAAGTGCAAAAACTCTGCCCGCCAACGCGAACGGCGCGCCCACCGGGAAGGGTGGACGCGCCGAACGCGAGGCGGCTGGGCCGCGAAAACTACCGGCCGATGGCGGCGGCCATCACGCGCACTGCCGAGATCAAGCCGTCGATCAGATTGCCCTGACGGAACGAGGCCAGCGCGGCGGTGACGCCCAGCTGGCAGATGCGATCGTTGGCCCGCTCGGCCACGTTCACCCCGGAACGCACCTCGATCGCCTGCTGGTTCGGGGAGACGGCGATGAGCACCGAGTCGGCCGCCTCCGGGGTGTTCGGCAGGATCGCGTCGGCACCGGCCGAGGGATCGTTGCCGAGGTCACCGAGGTAGATGTTGAAGCGGACCTTGGTCGCGCGGGTCGCGTCGGTGAGCGCGTTGTCGAGGGCGACGCGCTCACGATCGGTGAACGGCACCTCGTCGAAAACCGTGCCGGGCTCGTGTACGCCCGAGACTCGTCCGCTGCTGGTCAGCGCGAAACCGTGCGGCAGATCGGCCTCGACCACCGCGGGCCACTCAGAACTTGCCACTTGCCCGGCCTCCGATCAGCGCCGCGTCAGCGGCTTCGAGAGCCGCATGGCTGCCATGCGGCTCGGCGGTGTGGTGACCGGCAGCGGTCACCTCGTCGGTAGCGCTCCACAGCACCGGCGGGTGGGTCCACTTCTGCCCGAGCGCGAAGTGGGCCGGCTTCTCTCCGGGAAACTGCTTACCGAGATAGGACAAACCCGCGATCGCGAAGTAGATCGCGGCCGGGATGCCGACGAAGATCAGCACTGTCTCGAGAATGCTCACGGTCCAACGGTAGACGATGCTGTGTAGTAGTTCATCCCCCGGCTGCCCCTTCGCGCGCGCGTGTCACACCAACCAGGCCGCCGCGTTCGGTGGCAGCCGGTCCTCGACGACCGGCGCGCTGGTCAGCAACACCTCACCCGGCGGCAGCTGAATCGGCCCGTCGGAGGCGTTCAGCACACAGGTCAGCCCGCCCGGTCGGCGGAAGGCCAGGCACCCGTCGGGGCTGCCGTACCACTCGAGGCGATCACCGGCGAACTCCGGCCGCGTGCCGCGCAGGTCGATCGCGAGCCGGTACAGCGACAGCGTCGAGTGCAGGGTCTCGAGCTGGGCCTCCACGGTGCGATCGGCCCAGTCGGCCGGGATCGGCAGCCACGAGGTGTCCCCGGCGGTGAACCCGAACGGCGCGGTGGTGCCCTCCCACGGGAGCGGCACCCGGCAGCCGTCACGGCCGCGTTCGGCGTGCCCGGTGCGCTCCCACACCGGGTCCTGCAGCACGTCCTCGGGCAGGTCGTCGACATTGGGCAGGCCCAGTTCGGCGCCGTTGTAGACGAACACCGCCCCGGGCAGCGCCAGCTCCACCATCAGCATCGCCCTGGCCCGCGCCACCCCGGCCTTGCCCCCGCCGTAGCGGGTCACCTCACGTTCGATGTCGTGATTGGACAGCGTCCAGGTCGGCGGCGCGGCCACCGCGGCGACCGCGTCGAGGGAGTGAGTGATCGCTTCGCGGACCCCCTCGGCGGTGAAGGGCGCCTCGGCCAGGCGGAAGTTGAACGCCAGATGCAGTTCGTCCGGGCGCACGTACTCGCCGAAGCGGACGTTGTCGTCGACCCACACCTCGCCGATCGACACCGCGTGCGGATAGTCGTCGAGGACTGTGCGGATGCGGCGGTGGATGGCGTGCACGCCGGGATTGTTGAAGCGCGGATCGTCGTCGTCGTGCACCAGCATCTTCGTCTCGACCGTGGCCATGTCGGGCAGACCTTCCGGCTTGGCCATGCCGTGCGCGACATCGATGCGGAACCCGTCGACCCCGCGGTCGAGCCAGAACCGCAGCGTCTTCTCGAAATCGTCGGCGACCTCCGGGTTGTCCCAGTTCAGGTCGGGCTGCTCGGGCGCGAAGATGTGCAGGTACCACTGGCCCGGGGAACCATCGGCCTCGGTGACCCTTGTCCAGGCGGGGCCGCCGAAGATACTGGGCCAGTTGTTGGGCGGGGAAGCGCCGTCGGGTCCTCTACCGTCGCGGAAGATGTAGCGGGCCCGCTCGGGGCTGCCCGGCGCGGCCGCCAGCGCGTCGACGAACCAGGAATGCTCGACGCTGGTGTGGTTGGGCACCAGATCCATGGTGACCTTGATCTCGCGATCGTGCGCCTCGGCGATCAATTCGTCCAGCGCGGCCAGACCGCCGAAGAGCGGGTCGATATCGCGCGGGTCCGACACGTCGTAGCCGCCGTCGGCCTGCGGCGAGCGCATGACCGGGCAGATCCACAGCGCGTCGACCCCGAGTAGCTCCAGGTAGCCGATCTTCTCGCGCACGCCGCCCAGATCGCCCACCCCATCACCATCGGAGTCGGCGAACGAGCGCGGATAGACCTGATAGAACACGGCGGTCTTCCACCACGGATCGGTGCTTGTTTCCCCCGGCACCGGCGAGGCAGGTGTCTGTGTCACACCGGCAATATTGCCAAAGTTCGCCCGGGATATTCACCTGCCGCGTGACTTTCCTCGAATCTGGCAAATCGCCAGCGTTCGCCACGCCGCGCCGAAACGTAGGGGTAAACCTCGGCATCGAGGGGAAATGGGGCCGCCACCTGCTGGTCATCAGCGAACGCGGGGCACCCGTACCACCCGGTTGGGCGTTTCAGCCGGTCGGTGTGCCGCTTCGTCAGCCGGGCGCGTTCTGGAGGGAGTGCGCGGCCATGTGGAAGTAGTCGAGCAGGGCCTTGCGGTGCTCGTCGTCCAGGATCGACGGTTCGATCTCGCCGACGGCGATCCGCATACACCGCATCCACGCGTCCCGTTCCAGTGGCCCGACGACGAACGGGTGGTGCCGCATCCGCAGCCGCGGATGCCCGCGCTCGTCGGAATAGGTGCGCGGCCCGCCCCAGTACTGTTCGAGGAACATCCGCAGCCTACGTTCGGCCGGGCCGAGATCCTCCTCCGGATACAGTGGTCGCAGGATCTCGTCGGCGGCGACCTCGCGATAGAACACCGACACGATGCGGCGGAATGTCTCGGCGCCGCCTACCGCGTCGTAGAACGAGGTCGTTGTCTGCTCACCTGAAGTCACATCCCCATTGTGCCCCGCTGACCGGCGAGCGATCCGGGCGGTAGACCTCGGTCACGAACGTGGCGCCCTTCAACCACAGTTCACTCGAAAGTTTGAAAAATAGCCGTGCAATACCGGCAGAACCATGGTCAACTGGGTTGCAGTATCGACCCCAGATACCACATGATCCTGCCAATCATGAAATTGAGGTCACGATGAAGCAGCGACCAAGCGCCCGCTCACACGAGGCGCGCGCGCATCGACAACTCCAGCCCGCCGAAGTCCACAATCGTGGCTCGGGGGCTATCCCGCTGCACATCTTGTCCGATCATCATCCGGGCGCACACGGTCATCACGACCTGCCGCATCATCCCGCGCCGCTGCATCTCGCCGGAGACCACGACGTCGCCGCATGGCGCAAACGCCGGGTCCTCCTGCTCAACGCCACCTACGAACCGCTCACCGCACTGTCCGCGCGCCGCGCTGTCGTTCTGCTGATCTGCGCCAAGGCCGACGCGGTCCACGACGATCCACAGGCCCCGGTCCTGCATTCCGCGGGCGCCACCGTGGCGATTCCCTCCGTCATCCGGCTGCGCACCTACGTGCGCGTGCCCTACCGCGCCCGAGTGCCCATGACCAGGGCCGCGCTCATGCACCGTGACCGCTATCGCTGCGGGTACTGCGGCGGCAAAGCCGAGACCATCGACCACGTCATCCCGCGTAGCCGCGGTGGCGAACACTCGTGGGAGAACTGCGTCGCCAGCTGCGCCCCCTGCAACCACCGCAAGGCGGACAAGATGCTGACCGAACTCGGCTGGACGCTGCGTCATCCGCTGGTCTCACCCAAGGGGCCGCACTGGCGACTGCTCTCGACCACCGCCGACCTGGACCCGACCTGGTTGCAGTACCTCGGGGAGGGCGCGGCCTAAGCGCTCTCGATGACCATCGTGGCCCAGGTACCCGGTTCGAGGGCCTCGAAGATGTGTGGGAGATCGCCCAGGTAGCGGATGTAATCACCGGGACGCATTTCGACGGGCTCGTCGGCGGGGCCCGCCATCGCGTGCCCCGCCGCAAGGACGACGTGTTCGACCACGCCGGGTGTGTGCGGGTCCGAGCGGCGGGTGTGGCCTGGCTCGGCGGCGATGCGGTAGACGTCGCAGCGAGTGTGCGATTGCCCCGCTGCGAGCAAAGTCACTCGATAGTCCGCATCGGCCGCAGGCACCGGTGCACCCTCGTCCGCGCGGATCACCTGCACGTTGGCGCGGGGCGGGTCGAGCAGCTTGGAGAACGGCATCTCCAGGGCGACACACAGCGCCCAGAGGGTTTCCAAGCTGGGGTTACCGGTGCCCGATTCCAGTTGCGACAGTGTGGATTTCGCGACTCCGGCACGGCTGGCGACCTCGGTCAGCGACAAGCCTGCGCGAGCGCGTTCGCGCCGCAGCGACGCCGCGATCACCGCTTGGGGTGGTCCGGCGACCGGGTCCTGCCGGTCCATCAAACGCCTCCTGAGAGCTGGCGATATCGCGTTGACTTTACCCACCCGGGGCGTTCATTATGTGAAACATGCGTTCGATCTGGCGAACACTCGACAAGGGCACCGCTGCCGCCGTGGCCGCGGCGTGCTGTGCCGTCGGCCTGTTCGGTGTGTCCTACGGCGCCTCGACGATCGCGGCGGGATTCCCGGTGTGGATGCCGATCGTGATGGCGGTGACGGTGCTGGCCGGTGGATCGGAGCTGCTCTTCTTCGGCATCGTCGCGGCCGGTGGCAGCCCGCTCGCGGCCGTGGTCGCCGGCCTGCTGCTCAATGCCAGGCACCTGCCCTACGGTCTGTCCGCGCCAGAGGTGTTCGGGAGCGGCTGGCGGCGGGCGCTGGGCATCCACGTCCTCAACGACGAATCGGTGGCCTTCGCGACCGCACCCGGCGACCAGGACCGCAAACGCGCCGCCTACTGGGCCTGTGGCATCGGCGTCGCGCTGTGCTGGCCACTGGGCGCCGCCCTGGGCGCGGGACTCGGCTCGCTGGTCCCCGACACCTCGGCCCTCGGCCTGGACGCGGTGTTCCCGGTGATCCTGCTCGCCCTGATCCTGCCCGCCCTGCGCGACCGGGCGACCCTGCGCCCCGTACTGGTCGGCGCGGCGCTCGCGGTGGTCGTCGCGCCGTTCGTGCCGGCCGGATTGCCGGTGCTGATCGCGCTGGGCGGACTCGTGTTCGCCCTGCGTCCGCCCCAGCCCACCCGCACCGAACCGGTCGCCGCATGAACGCCCCGTACCTGCTGCCCGCCATGTTGGCGCTGGCGGTCGGCACCTATGCCCTGCGCTGGACCGGCCCCGCCCTGCGCCATCGGCTGCGGTTGTCGGCTCGCACGATCCACTTGCTCGACACCGGCGCGCTGATCCTGCTGGCCGCACTGGTCGCCACCGCCACCCTGCCTACCGGATCCGGCGAACTCGGTATCGCCCTCCCCGCCGGTGTCGCCGTCGGCGGCATCCTCGCCTGGCGGCGCGCGCCACTGCTCGTTGCGGTCCTCGCCGCAGCCACCACCACCGCGGTACTGCGCCTGATCGGCATGCACTGAGCACTGCGGACATTCCGCGCTGTGAATTGCCTTCGACTGGAATCGGTTTCCGGCGCCTCGATGACCTGTTGGGTTCCGTCGATGGTGCCGCTCTCGCACGCGGCGGCCTTCGCCGTCGCGGCGTTCATCATCATCGTGCTCCCGCGCCCGAACGTGTTGTTCGCGATCGGGCGGGCGTCGACGCTGGGGCGACGCCCCGCGATTCTGTCGGTGCTCGGCGCCGTCGCCGGATCGACAGTGCCGCTCATCACGATCGCACCGGCTTTCGCGAGCGCGAAGTGACGATGCTCGCCCGCGCGGCGCGGCGCGGCGCACCGCCGGCGATGTCAGCTGGGCGACAGGGGAATCGCGCCGCCGAGGCGACGGGCGACCGAGCCGTAGCGGGCGTCGAGGCGTAGCCAGGTGCGGGTGGCGCGGACGCGGACCAACTCGGTGGGCTGGATGCGGCGCGACTCCGTCTTCTCCCCCGCGTGGGGGATGAAGTCCATGGCGGTGAGGGCGAAGACCACACGCATCGGCACCTGGACTTCCAGGTCGTCGGCACCGGTCACCGTGAGGACGGACTGATCGAGCAGCGAAGCCGGTGGGCCGTGGCTGGTGCCGTGTTCGCGAGCCACGTCGGCGCCGCGCTCGGCCAGTTCGACCAAGGCGCGGGCCGGTACGTCGTCGATGTGCACGAAGCCGTCCGTGGGTGGCAGCGCGCCACGCCAGGCCGAATCCATCGAGTAGCCGAGGTCGACCGGATGACCGGTGCGCAGGCCTGCCAGCACCCCGTCGGCACCCACGGTCACGTCATCGACGCCCAGCTCAGCGGTCACGGTACGCACCGCCAGGGTCTCGAAACCGGTGGCGACCCAAGCGGAGACGAGGCTGGAACCCCGGCGGCGCAGGCGGACGACGGCGGCGGGATCGAGCCGGATCGCGCGGGTGAGGAAGGTGGCCAGGTTCTCACGTTCGGCCGGATCGGGTGTGTGCAGCACCCGCTGTTGTGAATTCACGAAGTCTCAGGCCCGCCACAGTGCCAGGTAGTCGCGTTCGGTATCGCTGAGCCTGCGCAGCCGCTGGGTCTCGATGTCGAACGCGGCGAGCTGGGTGGTCGCGATGACCGCGGGCGGTGAATCCGGGGCCGCGCCGTCGGCCCGCACCTCGTAGCCGATGGTGAAGTCGACCGCGCGCAACTGCTTGACCCACATCGCGATGTCGAGTGGGGTGTCCTCGTGCCGCAGCTGCCCGCGGTACTTCACGTGCAGATCGACCAGCACACAGCCCTGGCGCCCCATCGAGGCCGTCGGCTTGTCGTCGTCGAACAACCACGGAATCCTGGCCTCTTCCAGCAGGGTCACCATCCGCGCGTGGTTGACGTGCTGGAACACGTCCATATCCGACCAGCGGATCTCCACCTTGGCGTGGAACCGATGCGGCAGGACGAGGTTCGCCGCTGGTGCGACCGTGTTCGGCGAGCTGGTCACCGTGGTACCTCCGATTGGGCGCCCACCCCGCTCACCATGCTCCGCACCTGTCGCGCGGCGACCGACAGTGTGGCGAGGTCGTGGGTCCCGGACTCGAACAGTTCCGCCAGTGCCGCGCGCGCACGACCCAGCCGGGACTGGTTCTTCGACTCCCAGTATGCAATTTTCTCGTCGGCCGTCTCCTCCGGGTCACCCGCGGACAGCACATCGAGGGTGAGCGAACGCAGCGAACCGTACATGTCGTCACGCAACGCGAGCCGTGCCAGCGCGTGCCAGCGGTCACCGCGTTCGAGATGGCTGACCGCCTCGAGCAGCCAGTCGATCTTGAGATGCTCGTTGAGCGCGTAGTACAGCGCGCCCACCTCGGCGCCGTCGCGGTCGGCGATGTCGGCGATGTCGACCACGTCGAGCAGCGGGTACAGGCTGAGCAGCCCGAACACCTCGGTCGCCAGCTCGGTCGGCACGCCACGGGCGATCAGCTCTGCCGCACCCTGGGTCAGCGAGGTGACGTGGTGCCCGCGCAACCAGCCCGGCACCTGCGGCGCCAGCTCCTGCACCCGCCGGTGGTAGCGATTGATCTCGGCGCCGACGGCGATCGGCTGCGGGCGGTTGCTCAGCAACCAGCGCGAGGCCCGGTCCAGGGTGCGCTTGGATTCCAGTTCCAGCAGGTCACACACCCCAGCGGGGGCATCGGCGCCACGGATGCGCGCCCACACGTCGTGCAGTTCGAAGATCTCGGTGGCCGCGGCGAACGCGCGCACCGTGTCGGAGGTGCTGGCACCGACCTCCTCGTTGAGCCGGTGCGCGTAGGTGATGCCCGCGTAGTCGACGACCTCGTTGACCAGCATCGTGGTGACGATCTCACGACGCAGCCGATGCTTCTTGATCGCCGCGCCGAACCGTTCGCGCAGCGGCGTCGGGAAGTACAGCGGCAGCCGGGCCGCGAAATGCACACTGTCGGGCAGATCGGTCTCGAGCAGATCGGCTTTGAGCCCGAGCTTCACATGTGCGAGCAGATTGGCCAGCTCCGGCGAGGCCAGCCCGGTGCCCGCCTCGGCGCGGCGCGCCAGCTCGGCCTTCGACGGCAGCGCCTCGAGCTCCCGATCCAGGCCACGGCGCTGCTCGAGATCGGCGATCACGCGCCCGTGCACCGTGAGCATCTGTGGCGCGTCGGTGCGCGCGATGCCGATGAGCACGTTCTGGTCCACGTTGTCCTGCAACACCATCCGGGCGACCTCGTCGGTCATCGAGGCCAGCAGTGGATTGCGCTCCTGCGGCACCAGCATGCCCGAACTCACCACGCCGTCGAGCAGAACCTTGATGTTGACCTCGTGGTCGGAGCAGTCGACACCCGCGGAGTTGTCCAGCGCGTCGGTGTTCATCTTCCCGCCGGCCCGGCAGAACTCGATCCGGCCCAGTGCGGTGGCCCCGAGGTTGCCGCCCTCGCCGATCACCTCGACGCGCAACTGGTCTCCGTCGACCCGCACCGCGTCGTTGGACTTGTCGCCCACCTCGGCGTTGGTCTCGGTGCTCGCCTTCACGTAGGTGCCGATACCGCCGTTCCACAGCAACTGCGCCGGGGCGAGCAGAATCGCGCGCACCAGCTCGGGCGGTGAGAGCGCCTGCACCGTATCGGGCAGGCCGAGAGCGATGCGCGCCTGCGGCGAGATCGGCACCGACTTCACGGTGCGGTCGAAGACGCCGCCGCCCGCGCTGATCAAGGCGCGGTCGTAGTCGGCCCAAGACGAGCGTGGCAGCGCGAACAGCCGCTCGCGCTCGGCGTAGGAGGTGGCGGCGTCGGGCTGGGGGTCGAGGAAGATGTGGCGGTGGTCGAACGCGGCGACCAGCCGGATGTGGCGCGAGAGCAACATACCGTTACCGAACACGTCACCACTCATGTCGCCGATTCCGACGACAGTGAAGTCTTGGCTCTGGGTGTCGATACCCATCTCGCGGAAGTGGCGTTTGACCGCTTCCCACGCACCCCTGGCGGTGATGCCCATCGCCTTGTGGTCGTACCCAGCCGAACCACCGGAGGCGAACGCGTCGCCGAGCCAGAACCCGTAGCGCTTGGCGACATCGTTGGCGATGTCGGAGAAGCTGGCGGTGCCCTTGTCGGCGGCGACCACCAGGTAGGTGTCGTCGCCGTCACGGCGGACCACCCGCTCCGGCGGCAGCACGGCGCCGGTGGCGAGATCGACATTGTCGGTGACGTCGAGCAGTCCGGAGATGAAGGTGCGATAGCAGGCGATGCCCTCGGCCACGCTCGCCTGCCGGTCGATCGCCGGATCGCCGGTGGGGGCCGGTGGCCGCTTCACCACGAAACCGCCTTTGGCGCCGACCGGCACGATCACCGCGTTCTTGACAGCCTGTGCCTTCACCAGGCCGAGGATCTCGGTGCGGAAGTCCTCGAGCCGGTCCGACCAGCGCAGCCCGCCGCGCGCGACCGACCCGAACCGCAGGTGCACGCCCTCGACTCGCGGTGAGTACACGAAGATCTCGAATTGCGGTCGCGGCTTGGGCAGTTCGGCGATCTCACGCGGTTCCACCTTCAACGACAGGTAGTCGCGCGGCCGGTCCTCGGCGTCGACGACGTAGTTGTTGGTCCGCAGGGTTGCCTTGATCAGGCCGAGGATGGCGCGCAGGATGCGGTCGGCGTCCATGCTGACCACCTCGTCGATGCCCGCCCGCACCCGCGTCTCCAGCTCGGCGGCCGCCTCGGCGGAGACGGTCGCCGGATCGAATCGGGCGGCGAACAGGTCGACGAAGTCGCGCGCGACCTCGGGATGAGCCAGGAGCACGCGGGCGATATTGGTCGGGCTGTACGGAAAACCGGCCTGCTGCAAGTACTTCGCGTACGCACGCAGGATAGCCACCGACCGCCACGGCAGCCCGGCGCGGAGCACGAGTTCGTTGAGTCCGTCGGCCTCGGCGCGGTCGCACCAGACCGCCTCGAAGGCGTCGGTGAACCGGGCGCGCAGACCGTCGGCGCGGCCGGGCAGTTCGAGCAGTTCGGCGTCCAGATCGCCGCCGAGGGCATTGCGCAGCAGCTCGGGACGAGCCTGCAAACCGAAGTCGTAGATCCAGCGCTCGGTGCCGCCGTCGAGTTCGAGTTGGTAAGGCCGCTCGTCGACGACCTCGACGCCCAGGCTCTGCAGCACCGGAAGCACCTGGCTCAGCGACACACTCGACCCCGCGATGAAGAGGCTGAAGCGCCACGAACCCGGCGCGGCCTCGGGCCTGCGGTACAGGTGCTGACCGATCCCACCCTCGGTGAGCCGTTCCAGGCGCACGATGTCAGCCAGCGCGTGAGACGGCGCGAAGTCCTGCTTGTAGCTCTCCGGGAAAGCCTCCGCATAGCGCTTCACCACAGCGGGATCGAGCACGGTGGAGGTGGCCACCTCCTCGCCGATGCGGTCGTCCCAGGTGTGGCTGGCCGCGTTCAGCAGCGCCTGCAGGCGCAACCGGTTGTCCTCGGAGGTGTCGGGCGCGGCGGCGCCGGTGCCCTCGGCGGGCAGCATCACCGTGAAATACACACTGGCGAGTTCACTTTCGCTCACCCGTGCCGAGTAGTCGATATCGACCCCGCCCAGCTCGGCGACCAGGATCGACTGCATTTCCAGCCGCACCGCGGTGGTGTAGCGATCCCGCGGCAGGTACACCATGCAGGCCACGAACCGCCCGTACCCGTCGCTGCGCAGGAAAAGCCTTACCTGCCTGCGCAATCCGACGCCGAGGACCGCGACAGCGGTGCGGCGCATGGTCTCGATGTCGGCGGAGAACAGTTCGGTGCGCGGGAAGGACTCGATCACCTCGAGCATCGCCTGGCCGGAGAACGACTCCTTCTCGAAACCGGCCGCCTCGATCGCGGTGCGCACCCTGCGGTTGATCACCGGGATGTCGAGCACATTCTCGTGCACCGCGCTCACGGTGAACACGCCGATGAACAGATGCACCCCCACTACGGCACCCGCCTCGTCCACATCGGCGACGCCGACGAAGTACGGGTACACCGAGCGGTGTACGGTCGCGCGCACCAGGCCCTGGGTGAGCATCAGCAGCGGCCGGTCACCCCCGTTGATCGGCACCTTGAAATCGGTGCCGATATCGGGGCGGAGCACTCCGAGACTCGTGCCGGGCACCGCCGTCGACACGGTGTACCCATCGGCCACCACCCGGCGGTAGTGGGCGTAGCCGAGCAGGGTGAAATTGCCGTCAGCCAACCAGCGCAGCAGTTGAGCACAGTCGGACAGGTCCACGGCGGGGAACGGCGCCGATCCCGCGCGGGCTACCCGGTCGAGCTGATCGGCCAGCGAGCTCTGCACCTCGGCCATGGCCTCGGTGTCGTCGATCACCTGACGGACGTCGGCGACCACCTCGGGCATGGTGCGTTCGATGTGGTCGAGCTGAGCCCGGCTGGTGGAGGGGTGCAGCTGCAGGTGCATCCACGATTCGGCGAGGCCAGTCGGTCCGTTGCCATCCACCTCGTGCGGGGCGGCACCGGTGAGCGTGCCTTCCTCGTCGCGGGTCACCTCGAAAATCGGGTGGATCACCTCGGTGACGCTCACCTGCATCCGGCCCAGCGCCGCGGTGATCGACTCCACCAGCAGCGGCATGTCGTCGGTGACGACCTGGACCGCCGCGCCCATCCCCAACCCGTCGTCCGGGTGATACACCTGCACCAGGGCCGTGCCCGCCCGCCGCACCGCGGCCAGATCCATGTGGTTGCGGAAGATCTGGGTGATGCCGGTGATCGGGGAGCCCACATCACCGGCGTCGACGTGTCGGAAGTACGCCTGTTCGAGTATCGCGAGATCACCGCGCAAGCTCTGCGGCATCCCGGCGGCCCACGCCGCGCTCGACATTTCCGACGAGACCGTCATCGTTCGCCCACTCCCATGGATTCGGTTCGCTTCGATTCCGCAACACAGGTGACGCGAATTCGAGACTAGTCGGGGGTACTCGGACATGCTCAGGGAATTTCCGCTTGCCGCACCGGTAACTTGTGAAACGCCGACGGCCCGGCAGGTCGACCGTGTCCATCGATCGTCCTGCAGGGCCGTCGTCACCGACCGCGCGAATCAGTCGCGGGTCAGTTTGCGGTGCGTAACCCGGTGCGGGCGTGCGGCTTCGGCGCCGAGCCGCTCGACCTTGTTCGCCTCGTAGGCCTCGAAGTTGCCCTCGAACCAGAACCACTTGGCGTCGTTGTCGTTGTCGCCCTCCCACGCCAGAATGTGGGTGCAGGTGCGGTCGAGGAACCAGCGATCGTGGGAGATCACGACGGCGCAGCCGGGGAACTGCTCGAGCGCGTTCTCCAGCGAGCTCAGGGTCTCGACATCGAGGTCGTTGGTCGGCTCGTCGAGCAGGATCAGGTTGCCACCCTCCTTGAGGGTCAGCGCCAGGTTCAGGCGGTTGCGCTCACCACCGGAGAGCACCCCGGCCGGCTTCTGCTGGTCCGGCCCCTTGAAGCCGAACGCGCTGACGTAGGCGCGCGAGGGCATCTCCTGGTTGCCGACCTGGATGAAGTCCATGCCCTCGGAGACGACCTGCCAGACGTTCTTCTTCGGGTCGATACCGCCACGGTTCTGGTCGACGTAGCTGAGCTTGACGGTCTCGCCGACTTTTACCTCACCACTGTCGGCCGACTCGAGCCCGACGATGGTCTTGAACAGCGTGGTCTTTCCGACACCGTTGGGGCCGATGACACCGACGATGCCGTTGCGCGGCAGCGTGAACGACAGATCCTTGATCAGCTGACGATCGCCGAAGCCCTTGTCCAGGTGCGACACGTTGACGACGACGTCGCCCAGGCGCGGACCCGCGGGAATCTGGATCTCCTCGAAGTCCAACTTGCGGTGCTTCTCGGCCTCGGCGGCCATCTCCTCGTAGCGGCCGAGGCGAGCCTTGTTCTTGGCTTGACGAGCCTTGGCGCCGGAACGCACCCAGGCCAGCTCCTCCTTGAGCCGCTTCTGCAGCTTCTGGTCCTTCTTGCCCTGGACCTCGAGCCGCTGCGCCTTCTTCTCCAGGTAGGTGGAGTAGTTGCCCTCGTATCCGATCGCGCGACCGCGGTCCAGCTCCAGGATCCACTCGGCGACGTTGTCGAGGAAGTACCGATCGTGGGTGACGGCCAGCACGGCGCCCGGGTAGGCGGCCAGGTGCTGCTCGAGCCACAGCACGCTCTCCGCGTCGAGGTGGTTGGTCGGCTCGTCGAGCAGCAGCAGGTCCGGCTTGCTGAGCAGCAGCTTGCACAGCGCGACGCGGCGACGCTCACCACCGGAGAGGTTGGTGACCGGCTCGTCCGGCGGCGGGCAGCGCAGCGCGTCCATGGCCTGCTCGAGCTGGGAGTCGACATCCCAGGCGTCGGCGTGGTCGAGGAACTCCTGCAGCTGGCCCATCTCATCCATGAGCTCGTCGGAGTAGTCGGTGGCCATCAGTTCAGCGATCTCGTTGAAGCGATCCAGCTTCACCTTGACCTCGCCGAGGCCCTCCTCCACGTTGCCGCGGACGGTCTTCTCCTCGTTGAGCGGCGGTTCCTGCTGCAGGATGCCGACCGTGGCGCCCGGCGCGATGAACGCCTCACCGTTGTTCGGCCGGTCCAGTCCCGCCATGATCTTGAGGACGCTGGACTTACCCGCGCCGTTCGGGCCGACCACACCGATCTTGGCGCCGGGAAGGAAGTTCAGGTACACGTCGTCGAGGATGACTTTGTCGCCGTGCGCCTTGCGAACCTTGATCATCTGATAAATGAACTCAGCCATACGCGGAAGCCTATCGGTGGGGGAAACGGGGGTGAAATGCGGAAGGGGCGGATGCCGCGGAGACGACCCTCAGGCGTCGACCTGCTCGGTTGTCGTGGTGCTCGGCACCGCATCCGGCGATCGCGCCGGGAGGGAATCCGCCGCGGTCGTAGAGGCTACGGCAGTGAGTACGGGCGGTGCATACTCGGCCACGTCGTGGGCGGACTCGGGCTGTGCAGCGCCGCGGCGGTCGGAGATATTCCGAACCACCCCGTGCGGTGCCGTGCGCGGGCCGTCCGAGCGGCGCACCACCGTCGCAGTGCATCGGCCCAGGTCGGGCCCCACCGCGACCGCGCGCATCTCCAGATCCCGGCGTTCGGCGCCGTCCTTGGCGCGGTACTCGTGCGAGCGCAGTTGTCCGTAGGCGATCACCGGGTCGCCCCGATGCAGAGATCGGTCCACCCCCGTCACCAACCTGCGCCAGCAGCTCACCGTGAGGTAGAGATTTCCGTTGTCGACCCACTCCCCCGCACCGGGATCGAATCGACGCGCATTGCTCGCCATCCGGAAGGTCACCATCTGCTCGCCGTTGGCCAGGTCACGTCGGACCGGATGCGTGACCACGGTTCCGACCACCGTCGTATGTGCCTCGTACATCAGTAACTCCCCCGCTCGGTGAATTGCTGCTCTGTCCACTCCACAATGACCTGTCGAAGTGGCTTCCGGGCAACGAGAACGGGATCTGTGGATAGATTCGGCGGTTGTGGACATCGCCCGTGTCAGAGCGCGGGGAGCTCGGTGTTCGCCCCGCACAGCACGACAATCGGCCGCTCCCCCGGCGCCGGAACGTAGGCCCCGCTCTGGACCGCGGCCAGCGCAGCGGCGCCCTCCAGCTCGACGACCACCCGGAATTCGCGCCACAGGTACGTGCGGGCCGCGGCGATCGCGGCGTCGGCGACCGACAGCGCGGTCATCCGCTGACGCTGGGCGATGTCGAAGGCGATGTCGCCGATCCTGGTCGCGCACAGCAGTTCGGTGCTCCGCGACTGCCCGCTGACATCGACCGGTGCGCCCGCCGCGAGCGCGGCCGAGAGCACCGGGGTGTGCTCGGATTCGATGCCGATGATCTGCCTGCGCCTGCCCAGCGCCGCGCCGAGCCCGGCGATCAGGCCCCCGCCACCGACCGCGACCAGCACCGGTGGCCGACCACGCACCTGTTCTTCCAGCTCGAGGCCGATCACCCCGGCGCCGGCCACCACAGCGGGCATGTCGTAAGCGTGCAGATGTTCGGCACCGCGTTCCGCGGCCAGCGTCAGCGCCCGCCGCTGAGCTTCGGCATAACTGGTGCCGTGCCACAGCACCTCCGCACCGTGCGCCCACATCGCGGCCACCTTGGTATGCGGCGCTGACTCGGGCACCACCACCGTGCACGCCTTGCCCAGCTGGGCGGCGGCCAGCGCGACCGCGATCCCGGCATTGCCGCCGGAGGCGACCACCACATGGTCGGCGCCCTCGTCGGCGGCCAGCAGGGCGTTGAGCGCGCCGCGCACCTTGAAAGTGCCGCCGTGCTGCAGGAACTCCAGTTTCAGCGAAACCGGCACCGGCCCGTCGGGCCCGTCGACACTGGTGTGGAACACCGGCGTCTTGCGCGCCCGACCGGCCAGCCTGCGTCGCGCGACGCGCACATCGGTGCGCAGCACACGCTGAGGTCTCGCGCGCTCGGTCGATTCCGCATCTACCGGCACACCGGATCCGCTCACCGGCGTACCTCGCCATCACGACGCGCCAGCTCGGCGTACATCGCGTTGTAGGCGGTCAGGTCGGCGTCGTTGTCGCGGTCGGCGGCCCGGTCGGTGCGCTTGGCCAGTCGCCGATCGCTGCGCGACCACTGGATCAGCAGGGCCAGCATCACCACGACCAGCGGCACTTCACCGCTGGCCCAGGCGAAACTGCCCCCGTTGCGCTGGTCGGCCAGCAGATCGATGTTCCAGCCGAGGCCGAGCGTGCGGTAGAACCAACCGCCGAGGACCGTGGTCATCGACATCAGCGCGATGCCGAAGAACGCGTGGAACGGCAGTGTGCCGAACACCATCGCCAGCTTGGTCAGCGGCGCCACCTCGCGCGGCTTGGGATCGATCCCGATCACGACCCAGTAGAACAGGTAGCCGCTGAGCAGGAAGTGCGTGTTCATCATCAGGTGGGCGGCGTGCGAGTCGACATAGGCGTCGAAGATCCCGCCCAGGTACAGCGCGTAGAACCCGGCGACGAAGATCACCGAGGCCACCACCGGCTGGGTGAGGAACCGCGAGACCGGGTTGTGCACCGCGGCCAGGATCCACTCGCGCGGTCCGGGCACTCCCTCGCGGCCGGCGGGCGGTAGCGCGCGCAGGGCCAGCGTCACCGCGCCACCGAGCGCGAACAGAATCGGCGCCAGCATCGACAGCGCCATGTGCGCGCCCATGTGCACGCTGAACATGGCGGGCGAGTACCGGCCGACCCCCGAGGACGTGGCGAGCAACAACACCACGCAGCCACTGAGCCAGGCGATGGTGCGACCCACCGGCCAGGCATCTCCGCGCTTGCGCAACCGGCGGACACCGAGCAGATACAGCACGGCGAGCACGATCGCCAAGGTGCCGAAGATCAGGTCGAAACGCCAGTCGAACAGCAGCCGGCTCATCGTGGGCGGCCCGGCGAGGGTGTAGCCCAGTTCCACCTCGACCGGCGTCGGAATCGACGTCGGCGGCGGCGGCGGAGTGCGGCCCAGACCCACGGCCAGCCCGATGGTTGCCGCGAACAGCAGCATCTCCACCCCGGCGAAGCGGATCAGCGCACCGCGATCGCGCGGGTCGGCCGCCAGGGCGGGCAGCGCGGCTCGTCGCTGTAGGTAACCGAGGGCGCCGAGGATGAGCAGCGCGGCTGCCTTGGCGAGGACGAGCTTGCCGTAGGTGGTGGTGAACAGCTCCGCGAACGGCACCCGCACCCAGGCGTTGACCACGCCGCTCGCCGCGATCACGGCGATCGAGACGGTCGCCGCGATCGAGAATCGACGCGCGGCGACATCGGTGTCCGTGCCATCGCGCAACGCGTGCGCGAGCACCGCGACCAGACCGCCCACCCACACCGCGGCCGACACCATGTGCAGGATCAGCGAGTTCGTCGCTACGTCATGGGATCCGCCGGAGGATGAATGCCCGGTCAGTGCCAGCGGCATCATGGTGATCAGCGCGCCCGCCAGCAGCAGCGGCGTCCAGCCCCAGCGCAGCGCGAGCCGGCACCCAATCGCCACGATCAACGCCAGCAGCGCTGTCGTGCGCCAAGCCCCGGCCACCTCGACCTGGTCGATGACCGGCCACAGCACCTCGGGCCGCCACATGGCCGACACCGACTGCCCGGTCGTGTCCGACACGGTCAACGGCACCAGCAGCACCGCGCACCCCGCCCAGACCAGCGCGGCGTCACCGGCGCGGCGCACCGCCCGATATCCGCCCGCCTCGAGCAGCCCGCTGTCGCGCGGGGGCAGCAGGAACGCGGCGAACAACAGGGAGCCGACCGTCACCGCCGCGGCCAAATCGGCCACCGCGCGCACCGCAGGCAGTCCATATGTTGTCAACGGCCCCGGATCGGGTATGCCCAGCAGACTGAGCGCTTGCGCCGCCGACAACCCGACCACGAGAGCAGCCACCATCGCGGCCATCGCCCCCGCGACGACACTGAGCACACCGAACGACGAAGCGTTTCCCGCCGACGCAGACCGACCCGATTCCACCGGTGGCGCGCCGTCGACGGCGGGTCCAGCGGAGGGGTCCTGCGATAACGACATGCCAACGAGGGTAGTTCGACGTGCCCGCGCACGCCCCGATGGGGCATCGCTCCCGATCCCAGATCCTGATCTGGTCGATCGCTATACTTTCCGAGCTGGACACCACGGCCGAGTTCGGCCAAGGTGAATGCGACTGCCTCCGTAGCTCAGTTGGATAGAGCAAGGGCCTTCTAATCCCTAGGTCGCAGGTTCGATTCCTGCCGGGGGCGCAAAACCGCCTCTGACCTGCAAATTAGGCAGGTCAGAGGCGGAGCTGCCCACCAAGCACAATGCTCGCCCACTCAGGACCTCGAGGCAGAAGAGCTGCTGGCGGCCGACCCGTTCACGTAGATGACTCCCCGACAGTGCCCGAGAAGAAGATCCCAGTTCCGCCGATGGAAGCACGGCGGAAGGTCCTCGCCGACTGCGAAGGCACAGCCTTCGAAGATCGGCGCGACTCGGCGATCATCGGGCTCATGGTCGACGCCGGTCCGCGAATCGGCGAGATCGCACCGCTGGACGTCGAAGCCCTCGACTTCGCCGAGAACACCGTCCTGGTTCTCGGAAAAGGGCGCCGCCCGCGGACACTCCCGCTCGGCGACAGGACGCGCACCACGCTCCGACGGTACCTACGGGCCCGCGCACGTCGATCTCCGCGTCTACCCCGACTCGCCCCACGAACTATTGCGGTCGGTCGAGTTCGAGCAGCTGCTTTCTGATCTCCGCCTTGAGGACCTTGCCGATCCTTGATCGAGGCAGTTCTGGCCAGACTTCGATCTGCTTGGGCGTTTTCACGCTGCCGAGGTGCGACTTGACGAACGCTGTCATTTCAGCCGGATCCGTGGTGGTGCCCGGCCGCAACTCGAGAACGGCGGTCAATCGCTCGCCCCATTTGTCATCGGGTAGCCCGATCACCGCGCAGTCGGCTATCGCCGGGTGCGCCATGAGTGCTTGTTCGACTTCGGTCGAGTAAACGTTGAACCCGCCGGTGATCACCATGTCCTTGGCCCGGTCCACGATGAAGAGGTAGCCGTCCCGGTCGAGGTAGCCGATGTCCCCGGTGTGATGCCAGCCCCCCGCTGATGCTTCTGCCGTGGCCGCGTGGTTGTTGTAGTAGCCACGCATGACCAGAGATCCTCGGACCACGATCTCACCGCGCTCGCCGCAGGGCAGCAGGCGCCCGTCCTTGGCCATGATGGCGACCGTCACCAGGGGTGCGGGTCGCCCCGCGGACGACAGGCGTGCGCGGGCGATCGTTCCGTCGTCGGTGAAATGATCGTGCGGGGCCATGGTGGCAATCATCATCGGCGCTTCGGTCTGCCCGAACAGCTGTGCCATCACCGGACCGATGCGTGTCAACGCCGCTTCCAGCCGCGCCGCCGACATGGGTGCTGCCCCGTACCAGAAGCATCGCAGCGACGACAGGTCCCGGCCGTCGAGCGACGGATGGTCCAGAACCATGTAGATCAGTGTCGGCGGAAGAAATGTGTGGGTTATGTGATGGGTTTCGATGTTGTCGAGGAAGCTTGCGATGTCCGGCGTGCGCATGACGACGATCGATCCGCCGTGGCACAGCACCGGGAAGCAGAGCACTCCGGCGGCGTGGGTGAGCGGAGCCAAGGCCAGATAGGCCGGTCGGGTGCCGTCCACCGGCCAGGGGTAGCTCATCAGGGTGATCGCTGTCATTGCCTCGATATTGGCGCCGGTGAGCATTACGCCCTTGGGACGCCCGGTCGTTCCGCCGGTGCCGGCGATCAGCGCGAGGTCCTCGGGGGCGTGGCGGTCGACCGGCTCGACGTCCCCGGCGAGGAAGTCCTGCCAGTGGACCGCGAACTCCGGCTCGCCGTCGAAACACACCAGTGTGCGCAGCCGCGGCAACGTGTGTCGGATCTCTTGCACCAGCGGTGCGAACGACGCCTGGAAGAACAGCACCGAGCATTCGAAAAGGTCGAGCAGCTCCCGATTCTCGGCCGCTGCGTTCCGCGGATTGACCGGGCACCAGACCGCACCGGCGCGGCTGATCCCGAAGACACAGGTGAACGCGGTCGGGTCGTTGGCCGACAGGACCGCGATCTTGTCGCCCGGCGCGACACCGTGGGCAGCCAGGCCAGCGGCGATCCGGCCGCTGAGTTCCTGCACCTCGGCGTAGGTTGCGGTTTGTCCGTCACAGACCAGACAGGGGGCGCCAGGGTCTAGCGACGCCCCTTTGTCCAAATAGTCGACGAGCCGCATCAGTTGCCCTGGAAAGTCAGGATCGGTTCGGCCACCAGGCCGAACGCGCGCAGCTGGCCCAGCAGTTCGCGGTGCCCGAATGCCTGGCAGCCGGATGCGAACCCAGTTCTCTTGGGCGCCTGCTGAAGCAGCCAGGATGCGGCGAAGGCTTGCAGGAGGCCGGTCTGCTTGTAGTTCTGGTTGCCGTGGATGACACAGTGCGCACGACCGAGCGGGCCGGAGGCGTGCACGGAATCCAGCGACTTGTTCAGGCGCGGATTCTCCCGTGGTGGCATCTGATTCATGACCTGTGCGGCGGCGGCGGTGAGCGCCTCGTCACGGGAGTCGGGGTCCATGTCTTTGGTCGCCTCGATCGCCTGCGCCACGATCTGCGGTACGCCGTTCATCAGGGCGGCATCGAAGACGCCGCCCTGAGCCTTGCAGTTGGCCACTCGTGGATCTTTCCGGTACCACACGGGGTGCGAGGTGCCGCCCCACGGCAGTGACGTGGCGAGTTCGTGCTGGCCGGGAACGACCAGCGGAACCAGACCCTGGTTGGGGTCGAACTCGACGTAGGTGTTCTGCGCCAGGTAGTGCGCACGCGAGGTCGCCGCGTTCACCAGGATGGTGCGGGTCGAGGCGATCGTCGGGGAACCGCCCCAGAACACGGCGATATCGAGGGTATCGAGGCCGGGCTGCTCCAGGCACAGCTCGGCGGCGATCTCGCCGGTGGTGTACATATGCGCGAGACCCGGTCCCAGCAGCAGGCCCGCTGCGGCGAAGTCCGCGCCGTAGGTCTCGTCACAGGTGATGAGCCAGTCCTGCTCGCCGGTAGTGTCGAGGTAGTGCGCACCGGTCGCGAGGCATGCCTCGACCACTGCTGCCCCATACGTGCTGAACGGGCCAACGGTGTTGCACACGACTGATGCACCACCGAAAAGCTCGGTCAGGGACTCCGCATCGTGGTTGACCTCGGCGATTTCGTAGTCGGCGGTCTCGATACCAGGCACGTGGGATTCCATCGACCGCTTGGTTTTCTCACCGTCACGGCCGGCAGCAACAAAGGGAATGCCGTACTCGCGCAGGTACTCGCACACCAGACGACCGGTGTAGCCGGAGGCTCCATAGACGACGACGGGCTTGGTGGTCATGGTTGATCTCTTCTCTGTTCTGTGGTTTCGGGTGGGATCGGGTTCACATACCCATGCCGCCGTCGACCGGAAGCCCGGCGCCGTTGATGAAGGCAGAGGTGTCGGAGGCGAGGAACACCACCGCGTCCGCGATGTCCTCAGTCGAAGCGAGCCGTCCGGACGGGGTGAGCCCGACTACGGCGTTCACCGCTTCCTCTGGTGTGGCGAACAGGCCGATCCGTGCCACGTCCTCGGCCAGGGCGGCGCCCATGTGGTTCGGCACCAGGCCGGGGTAGAGGCAGTTCACCCGGACGCCGTAGCCGAGCTTGCCGCTCTCCATCGACGCGACCCGGGTGAGCCGGTCCACGGCTGACTTGCTGGCCGAATAGATCGAGATTGCCGGGAAGGCGATGGTCGCGGCGACCGAAGCGATATTGATGACGGTCCCACCGTTACCTGCCGCGCCGCCGGGGCGCATGGTGCGGAACGCGTGCTTGATGCCGAGCGCGGTGCCGATCACGTTGATATCGAGCATCTTTCGGGCATCGCCAGGGTCAAGGTCGATCAGCAGGCTGGTGATCTCCACGCCGGCGTTGTTGACGAGAATGTCCAGTCCGCCCAGTTGTTCGACGGCCGCGGCCAAGGCGGTGCTCCAGGCCGCGTCGTCGGTGACGTCGAGGTGCACAAAGCCGTGGCCTTCGCCGAGTGCTTCAGCGAGCTCGATGCCGGCATCGTCCTTTATGTCGGCGATGACGACTTTCGCACCGGCCTGAGCCAGCGCACGGGCCATGCCCTCGCCGAGCCCTTGTGCACCGCCGGTGACGAGTGCGGTGCGTCCGGTCAGGTCCATGTGGGTCATTCGATCTCCTTCATCGCGAGTGATGACGATCACACGGTCCCTCGATTCTATACAGTTGTCAAGAGTTTGCTTGGCAACTGTCAAGTTTCCGTTGTCCAGCCGTCAAGAATTTCGGTACGCTTGGGCCGTCAACGTCCGACTGAAGAGGACCGTGCATGCCGCGAGCCAACCCAATCGACAAGCACGACGCACGCCGTCGTGCACTCGCCGACTCCGCGCTGCGCACGCTCGGCGAAATCGGCTACGCGAAGTCGTCGCTGCGGGAGATCGCCAACAACTCCGAGTTCTCCCACGGTGTGGTGCACTACTACTTCAATGACAAGCTCCAGCTGATCCTGTACTGCGTGAAGCGGTTCAAAGAGACCTGCGTGACCCGCTACGACGGCGTGGTCGCCGACTCCGCCTCGCCGCAGGACCTACTGGACGGCTTCACCGGCAAGCTGCGCGAGACCATTGTCGAGGAGGCTCCGATGCATCGGCTCTGGTACGACCTGCGCTCGCAGAGCATGTTCGAGGAGAGCTTGCGCGAGTCGGTCGGTCAGATCGATCGCACCCTCGAGGACATGGTCTGGCAGGTCGTCACCCGATACGCCGAGTTGTGCGGCACCGAGCCGTCACTCACCCCGAACACCGCGTACGGCACACTCGACGGCCTGTTCCAGCAGGCGTTGCTCAGCTACCTCTCGGGCGACGAACAGGCGCTCGCGGTACTCGACGCCCAGGTGCATCAGGTCATGCCGCTCATGCTCGCTCGGTAGCTGCGGCGATCTGTGCTCAGCGGTATTCGCTGGGCGACATTCTGAGCGTGCACCGGAACACCCGGCTGAAGTGTTCGGAAGTGGGGAACCCCAGCGTGCGCCCACGGTGCCGACCCAGCTGTGGTGACGTCGCCGGATTCACCAGATCACGCCGCCACTGTTCGGGCGGCGCCACCCTGACAGTGTCGAACCCGTCGACGGAGTTCCCGCTTCGCTACTCGCCTGCGCAACGCACTGGAGAACGCCGCGCGACGCAGCATGAAAGCCCGTTCCGGTGAATGCTGGCAGGTGGACACCGAGACCAATGTCTTCCTGAGCCGCGCCAAGGATGATCTCCTCACCCTGGATTTCCTGGCCTATCACTGCCCTGACGAGCCGTGGACGCCGATCTTCGCCGAGGACGTCGTCATCGTCGGCGAAGCGCTCTCCCCGTCCAACCACATCAGCCAGATGCTGACAAAACAGGCGCGCTACGCCGAGGCCGGGATCGAAGAGTACTGGGGAAGTACTGCTCGATCGCGAAGGCCGCCGGATCGACGACTTCACGGCAATGTCCAAGATCGCCGTATTCTGATTGGCTTGATTCGAAGGTATTCGGCTGGACCTGGCCGATCCGAGCTGAGTCACGCGCGGTGTTCCGCGATCGGAACGGGCGAACAAGGCATCGCCGAGTAGGTCACCACGAGGGGCGCGTGATCGGAGAGCCGCTCGGCGGGCGACGGTTCCTTGCCCACGACAACGGCCGACGCGAGGCGGGCGAGACCGGGTGTCGCGAGTTGGTGGTCTACTCGCCAACCCACATCCTTGGCGAACGATTGACCCGCCCAACTCCACCAGGTGAGTGGACCCGGGCGATCGCCGTGCACCTGACGCACCACGTCGACGAGCCGGCGCGTGCCCAGAATCGAACTGAACCACTCGCGGTCGACAGGCAGGAAGCCGTCCATCGTGCGGGCAGCACGCCAGTTGGTCACATCGTGCCGAGTGTGGGCGATGTTCAGATCCCCGGTGAGGACGAACTCGCGTCCGACGCTCAGCGCCGCGAGCCGGTTCCGGTGCACTTCGCGGGCGAACGCCGCGAGGAACCTCCGCTTGCGTTCGTACTTGGCCCCACCGTCGGGCTGTTCGCGCATCGAGCCCGGGCGCTGGAGGTGCGCGGGCAGACCACCCTTGGGGAGATAGAGACAGGCCACCGTCACCGGTCGGTCGGCCAGGTCGACCTCGATATAGCGTCCCTGTGTAGCGAACTCAGCGAGTCCGCGGGCCCTGGGCGGGTGGGTCACCCACGTCCGTACAGCAGCGGCGGGAACCCTGGTCAAGACGGCCACACCGTTACGACCGGCCACGGAACCGACGTCCACTGCCGCCGAATAGCCCGGGAAGGTTCCCACATCGGCTGCGGGACAACGCAGCTCCTGCAGCGCGACCACATCGACCGACCGCGTCCGCAACCACCGGTCGAATCCACGACGACGTGCCGCACGGATTCCGTTGACGTTGAATGTGGCGACAGTGAAAGAGTCAGCGACCGACGAACCCATGGCAATACTGTGCCGGAGGCGCCCTGCCTCCCGCCCGGGCAGCTCCAGTAAGCGACAGTCCAGCGGAGTCATTGTCGGGATCTCGCGGCGGAGCCCTCGACAGGCAGCCCTGCCAGCGTCCATTCCAGCATTCCTTCGTCCAGGCGTTTCACGTCGCGTCCTGCTTGGTGTCCGATGCGGATCGCATCCGGTGCCATGACGCAAAAGGCGCCGCGGCAGTAGGCGACGACCGCACGGTCGGTGGGGAATTCGGCGAGTCGGTCGGCGAGTTCGGCGAGGGGGACGTTGATGGCGCCCGGGATGTGCCCGGCGTTGTATTCCTCGTGCGGGCGGACGTCGATCAGCGTGATTTCTCCGGCGTCACGGCGGCGGATGAGTTCTTCGCGAGTGATGGCGTCTTCGGGTGCGCCGAGTACGGCGGCAGCGGCGACAGCGACGTCGGCCAGGTGAGCTTCGGCAACCGTCTGCACCAGCGCGAAAAGGCGAGCTACGTCGGTGCCGGCGAGCCCGTAGTACTGGCGAGTGCCCTCGCGTCGGGCCTGGACCAGCCCACCGGACTTCAGTGATTGCAGGTTGGCCGAGGCGGTGGTCAGGTTCATGCCGGTCGCGGTGGCGATCGCCTCGACGGTCCGCTCACCCTGGGCGAGCAGATCGAGGATCTGCAGTCGGCGGCCGTTGCCCAGGGCCTTGCCGACGCGGGCGATCTCGTCGAAGAGGGCGGCTTTGCGGCCGATCTGCTCACTCACGCTTGCTTCTCCAATACTCTTTGGAATAGCTTATTCCATAGTTCCTTGGAACAACATCAGATAGGGCGATTGTATTCGCCACCACGTCCCGCCACGCGGGAGCCGCCCCATCCGGGAGAACGCGTGAACTACCTCTTCGTCCTGCACGACCCGCCCTATGGCACCGAACGTACCTACAACGGCATCCGCTGGGCGCGGCAGATGCTCGAAGCCGGACATCAGGTGCGAGTGTTCAACTTCGCCGATGCGGTCATCTCCGTCACCGCTGGGCAGAAGGTCCCCCACGGCTTCTACAACCTGGCGAAGATGACGACCGCGCTCACCGACAACGGCGGCGAGATCGGCAACTGCGGAGCCTGCATGGACGCCCGTGGAATGGGCGAGGACCAGCTCGTCGACGGCGCACACCGCTCCTCGATGGCCGAGCTGGCCGACTGGACCACCTGGGCCGACCAGGTCATCAACGTCTAGAACCCCTCCAGCAGCAAAGGAACCACAAGCCATGAGCAAAACCGTCGCCGTGGTCGGTGCGGGCGTAGGCGGGCTGACCGCCGCCGCCGAACTACGTAAAGTCCTGCCCACCGAAGATCGGGTCGTGCTGATCGACCGCAGTTTCGAGGGCAGTTCGGGGCTTTCGCTGCTGTGGGTCCTGCGTGGCTGGCGCACCCCCGAACAGGTCGCCGTGCGGCCGACGCCAACCGCATTACCGGGGGTCGACATGATTACCGGGCAGGTGGAACGCATCGACCTCGAGACGCGAACCATCGACCTCGGCGCGGCGGGAACGATCGGCTACGACGCCCTGGTCATCGCGCTCGGCGCGAACCTGAACATTGCCCGGCTGCCCGGCTTGGCGGATGCCTTCGATGCCGGGGTGGCGGGGCAGTTCTACACCGTCGACGGAGCCCTCGACTTGCACCTCCAGGTGGAAGCGCTGGAGTCCGGCCGAGTGGCGGTGCTGGTGGCGGCGGTGCCGTTCAAATGCCCGGCCGCACCGTTCGAAGCCGCGTTCCTGCTCGCCGACCAACTCGGGCAGAAGCTCACCACCGGTGCGGTGACGGTGGATGCTTTCACCCCCGATCCACTACCGATGCCGGTCGCCGGGCCCGCGGTGGGCAACGCGCTTGTGGAGATGATGCGAGCCAAGGGCATCGGGTTCCACGGAGGCAAGTCCGCCACCGGCATCGACCCGAAGGCCCGGACGGTCGACTTCGGCGACGGCACCACCGAAGCCTTCGATCTGCTCGCCGTGGTGCCGCCACACTCGCCCAATGCCGCCGCGGCCTCGACCGGACTGGGCCCCAACGGCTGGATTCCGGTCGACCCCGCCACGCTGGCCACCACCGCGCCGGGAGTGTTCGCGGTCGGAGACGCCACCGCGCTGCCGCTGCCCAACGGCAAGCCGCTACCCAAGGCCGCGATCTTCGCCGAAGCCGAGGGCGAGGTCGCCGCACACCAGATCGCCCGCTACCTCGGCTATGACGTCCCCGACACCCGGTTCACCGGCGAGGGCGCCTGCTACGTCGAACTCGGCGCCGGCCTGGCCGCCAAGGGCGAAGGCAACTTCCTGACCCCACCGACACCGCAGGTGAGCCTGCGGGAACCCTCGACCGCCTACCACGACGAAAAGCAGCGGCAGGAGCGAGACTGGCTGGCACGCTGGAACATTCGATCCTGAACTTCACCCGGGCTACACCCGCGCATGGATGTGGCCCGGTTTCCGCACCTTCAGCGAAAGAATCTCTCTGTGTCACACAGCGCAACGACTGCCGGTTCCGATGTTCCCGAGATCGCGCGGGTACAACGGACCGCGCTCCGGGTTCTGGTGTCAGCGCAGATCCTCAGCGGTGCCGGGCTGGCCGCAGGTATCACTGTCGGCGCGCTGCTGGCCCAGGACATGCTCGACTCCACCAGCCTGTCGGGGCTCCCCAGTGCCCTGTTCACCGCCGGGTCCGCGGTGGCTGCCGTCGCGGTGGGCCGTCTGTCCCAGGCGCGCGGTCGCCGCCCGGGTTTGGCTGCCGGATATCTCGCCGGTGCGGTCGGCAGCCTCGGTGTCATCGCCGCCGCCGCGCTGGACACTCCGATCCTGTTGTTCCTCGCGCTGTTCGTCTACGGCGCGGGTACCGCCACCAATCTGCAAGCCCGCTACGCCGGAGCCGACCTCGCCGACCCGGCCCACCGCGGACGCGCGGTATCGACCGTGCTGGTCGCCACCACTCTCGGCGGTGTCGTCGGTCCCAATCTCGCCGCCCCGACCGGTTCCCTCGCCGAAGGTCTCGGCATCCCGTACTTGGCCGGGCCGTTCTTGCTCGCTGCGCTCGCCTACGCCTTGGCCGCACTCGTGCTGGCAGTGTGGCTGCGCCCGGACCCGCTGCTGCTGGCACGCGAGATCGGCGCCACCGAAGCCGTCGACCTCCCCGAACAGACGCCCTCTCCGATCGTGAAACGCATCGACAAGGGCATCGCCGCAGGTGGTTTCGTCATGGCCGTCACACAGCTGGTGATGGTCGCAATCATGACCATGACGCCGGTCCACATGCTCGCCCACGGACATGGCACCGCCGCTGCCGGTGTGGTGATCGCTGTCCACGTCGGTGCGATGTATCTGCCCTCACCGGTGACCGGATGGCTGGTTGACCGCTACGGACGACTGCCCGTGGCCGCCGCGTCCGGGATGACGCTGCTGGCGGCGGGCCTGCTGGCGGCCTCGGTCCCCGGCGATTCGGTGGGGCTGCTCGCTGTAGCGCTGGCGCTGCTGGGTTTGGGCTGGAACCTCGGGCTCGTAGCGGGCACCGCCATCATCACCGATACCGTCCCGTTGGCTACCCGGGCGAAAACCCAAGGGACGGTGGATGTCTCCATCGCGATCGCCGGAGCGACCGGCGGAATGGGCTCCGGGCTGATCGTCGCCGCGAGCAGCTACCCGACTCTGGCCCTGGCCGGAGGCATCCTCGCGCTGGCGGTCGTGCCGGTCGCCGCGTTCACCGCAGGCAGGCACCCCACCTGAACAGGGCGAAGGGTGCGGTCAGCTGCTGGTTTCGGGCGGTCGTGGCGAAAGTTTCCAGTACCGAACTCCAGGCGCCGCCACCACCTTCGACCACACTGTCGGCCGTGGCTTTCCCCCTCGACCAGACGGTCGATGTGGCAAGAAAGTGCCCTCACACCGAGCCAGTGGCCTGGCCGACCCATCTCGGAGGCACCTGGGAGCCCAGGTCGGACGGTACCGCACGATCACGGCGTCACGGAGGTCGGCGACAACGCCACCGGCACGACCCTGCCGAGATCAGCCATCGAGGCCTTGGTGCCAGCGCACGGCAGCTTCATAGGAGCCGGGCACGTCAGTGGCGTTTTGGCGAAGAATGCCTCGCTGCGGGCCGCGGGCAGACGATCAGGGCACAATGGCCCCTGACGATGTCGGATGCGTGTTCGGCCCGGCCGATGCTCGCTGGTACAGCGGCCGCCGCTGGAACCGGTCGGTCAGCGAGTCGCCGAGGAATCCTCGGCGGCGAGGCGGGTGGTCAACAGCTCGGTGAGTTCTTCGGCGCAGCCGAGCTGGCGGCGGAGATTCGCACAGCTGGATTCCGCCTTGCCGCGCAGCACATCGAGAGTCGCGCCGGCCTGGCGGCGAAGCACCGCGCTGGAGTTCGAATCCGCCAGGACTTCGAGCGCTTCCAGGAGTTCTTTCATCTCCGCGAGAGTGAATCCGAGCGGCTTCATCCTGCGAATCACCAGCAGGCGTTGAACATCTGCCTCGGTATAGAGCCGGAAACCGCCCGCCGACCGCTCCGACGGAGTGACCAGGCCGACGTCATGGTAGTGGCGCACAGTGCGGATCGACAGGTCGGTGCGTGCGGCGACCTCACCGATCTGCAGGTGTCGACTCTGCTCGTCACCCATGTTCGACCTCCACACTTCGGGCGTGCAATGGCTGCGAGCCACGACAGGGCAGTACGCAGTCTCCTGCCGACAAGGATTTCACCCTAACCTCCGCACGCCCCCGGAGCTCCGCCCGGCAGCAATTCCAGGGTCGGCGAGGAGCCGGTCGACTTCACATCGTCTTCGACGCGGATTCCGCCGGCATCGACATCCACGCATCCGTTCCGGGGCACGCACATTCGCGGGAAGCGGCGGGGGTCACGCGTCGGTCACCCTCGCCCCTGGCTCCGCCGGGCTGTCGGCATCGCGCGCGCTGAGCAACGCGGTGAACTCCTGCGCGTAGTCGAGCTGACGCCGCAATCTCTCGCAGTTCTGTGTCGCGATCGTGCGGCACGCGACCACGATCTCCCGCGCCTCGCCGCGCCGCTCGGGAGCACCGGCGGGATCGTCGAGGACCTCCAACGCCTCGAGCAGGTCTCGCATCTGTTCGAGGGTGAAGCCCAGGGGTTTCATCCGGCGGATCACCAGGAGGCGTTCGATGTCGTCGTCGGTGTAGAGCCGGAATCCACCCGCGCTGCGCGCCGAGGGCGTCACCAATCCGACCTCGTCGTAGTGCCGGATCGTTTTGATCGACAGTTCCGTTCGTTCGGCGACCTGGCCGATCTGCAGGTGCGCGCGAGCGGTGTCCTCGGTCATGTCAGTGGCCGCCTGCCAAGTGTCCGCTCAGCCGTTCGTGCCGCTGCTCGGAGGCTGCGTTGAGCCCCACGATCTCGACGTTCTTGCCCTTGGCCTCGTATTTGGTGGTGATCGCGTCCAACGTCGCGACGGTCGAGGCGTCCCAGATGTGGGCGTCGGACATATCGATCACGACATTGCGCGGGTCGTCGACGTAATCGAACTGGTACACCAGGTCATTGCTGGAGGCGAAGAACAACTCGCCACGCACCTTGTAGACGCGGGTGTCGATGCTGCCGTCATGGTCGATGTCGGCCTCACCGACCTTGACCACTTCGGTGAAGTGGGCGACGCGATGCGCGAACGCGACCATGGCGGTGAGCACACCGGCGATCACGCCGTAGGCGAGGTTGTGGGTCGCCACCGTGACAACGACGGTCACCAGCATGACGCTGGTCTCGGCGATCGGCATGCGCCGCAACGTCTTCGGGGCGATCGAGTGCCAATCCATGGTGCCGACCGAGACCATGATCATCACCGCGACCAGCGCCGCCATCGGGATCAACGCCACGACATCACCGAGCCCGACAACCAGGATCAGCAGGAACACACCGGCCAGGAAGGTCGAGATGCGCGTGCGAGCGCCGGATTCCTTCACGTTGATCATGGTTTGGCCGATCATCGCGCAGCCACCCATTCCGCCGAAGAAGCCGGTCACCACATTGGCCACACCCTGACCCCAGCCTTCCCGGGTCTTGTCGGAATGGCTGTCGGTGATGTCATCGACCAGCTTTGCTGTCATCAACGACTCCAGGAGTCCGACCAGCGCCATGGCCAGCGCATAGGGCGCGATGATGCCCAACGTCTCGAGGGTGAACGGAACATCCGGGATCAGCCAGGTCGGCAGGCTCGACGGCAGTTCGCCTTCGTCGCCCACGTTGGGCACGTTGAGCGAGAACACGATGGTGGCGGCGGTGAGAAGCACGATCGCCACCAGCGGGGCCGGAACCACGTTCGACAGCTTGGGCAGCAACACCATGATCGCGATGCCGAGCGCGACCATCGGATAGACCAGCCACGGCACCCCGAGCAGATGCGGGATCTGCGCGGCGAAGATCAAGATCGCCAACGCGTTGACGAAGCCGACCATGACGCTGCGCGGGATGAATCGCATGAGCCGCGCCACGCCGATCACGCTGAGCACGATCTGCAGCACGCCGGCCAGGATGACCGTCGCGATCAGGTAGTCCAGGCCGTGTTCCTCGACCACCGGCGCGATGACCAGCGCGATCGCTCCGGTCGCGGCCGAGATCATCGCCCGGCGACCACCGACGATCGAGATCGTCACCGCCATGGTGAACGACGCGAACAGCCCGACGCTCGGATCGACACCGGCGATGATCGAGAACGAGATCGCCTCCGGGATCAGCGCCAGCGCGACCACCAGCCCGGCCAGGATCTCGGTGCGCAGACGCTTCGGGCTCCGCAGCGCGTCCATCACCGACCCGTCGGTTTCCTTGGTGGTGGACACAGCTGTCCCCATCGGCGAGCTCCGTTCGGTCGGTCGCGCGGGTGCCCCAGGGACCACGGTCGGCGCGGTGGAAGAAATCGGTGATGCGAGCAGTCGGCGGCACGAGCGCGACAGTGCTGGACATCATCGGCCACGCTGCCGGATGACGATCTTCAGCTAACACTCAGCGGAGTGAATATACCCTCCCGTACGGGTAGGCTCACAACCCTCGACGGGGTGACGTGTCGGAGGTCTCACTTGCCAGCCACGCCGCCATGACGTGGCGATGTCGTCGCGAGCGGCCAGGTCGAACCCGTCGGCCTGCTGGTCGCCCGGCGTGATCTGCCGACGCGATCGTCGACCTTCAGTTGCCGTACTGCTGAGTTTCCGGCCGTTCGATCATGATCCCGTGCGCCGGTTCCGTCGCCACCGGCCGATGTTCGACGCCGCGGGGAACGACGAAGATGTCGCCTGGACCCAGCGTCACCGGCTCACGGTCCCGCAACTCGATGCGGAAGGTGCCGTTCCAGCACAGGAACAGTTCGTCCTCGTCGTGGTGGTGCCAGGGGAAGGCACCGTGGAAGCGGGCGATCCGCACGACGGCGTCGTTGGCCGTGGCCAGATCCCTCGGTTGCCACGGCGCGGTCAGGCTGTCGACTACTTCGGTGATCGAGATCTTGGTCATGGGTCCATCCTGACGACGGCAGGCCCGCACCCACAGAGCCAATCGAGATAGATTGGTTCGCATATGGAGCCAATCGAACTCGCCGACCGGCTCGGCCGCTGGTCGGCCGACCGCGGGCCGATGTATCTGCTGCTGGCACGGCGCCTGCGGACCCTGATCGATGACGGCGAGCTGCGGGCGGGCACACTACTGCCGCCCGATCGCCGACTCGCGAAAGCGCTCGCGGTCGGTCGCGGCACAGTCGTGGCCGCCTACGACCTGCTCAGCGGCGAGGGACGGGTCGTGCGCAGGCAGGGTAGCGGCACCCGGGTCGCTGGACCGGGCGCGCTTCCGGCCGGGGAGACCACCCACTCACCGGCCTTCCTGCAACTGCTCGAACCGGACGCCGACGTCATCGCGCTCGCCTGTGCCGCCCCGCCGACACCGCCGCCCGAGGTGGTTCAGGCGTATCAGCACATCCTGCCCGAGCTCGCCGCGACCGACGGCGACATCGGCTATCGACCGACCGGACATCCGTTGTTGCGCACCGCGATTGCCGATCGCTACCGGGCACGTGGGGTACCGACCGACCCGGCACAGATTCTCGTCACCGGCGGTGGACAGCAGGCCTTGTCGCTCCTCGCCCGCGCGCTGCTGCGACCCGGTGATCGAGTGCTGGTGGAGGCGCCGACCTATCCCGGTGCGCTCGAGGCGTTCCGGGAGGTCGCGGCCATCCCGCGGACCGGCCCGGTCGGGCTCGGCACGATCACCCCGGCTGCGCTGGCCTACGTCGTCGCGACGTACCAGAATCCCACGGGCGCGGTGCTTTCCGGGCTGGCCCGCAGACGGCTGGTCGAGTCGGCCCGAGCATCCAGGGTGCCGCTGGTCGACGACGAGGTCCTGGCCGAACTCGGCTTCCCCGGCACCGATCCGCCGCCACCGCCCTTGGCCGCCTATGACGAGTCGGTGATCTCCCTCGGTTCGCTCAGCAAGATCGTCTGGGGCGGACTGCGGGTCGGTTGGGTGCGCGCGCCGAGCCCGCTGATCGCCCGGTTGGCCCGGCTGCGCGCCGTACACGACCTCGGCGGCAACATCCCCGCGCAGTTGGCGGCCGCCCGGTTGCTGCGCGACCTGGATCCGCTGCGCGACCGAATCACACGGCAGCGCAAGGAAAGTCACGATGTCCTCGGTGCCGCGTTGGCCAGGCTCCTGCCCGAATGGGAGGTCACCCCGGTGACCGGCGGTCAGACGCTGTGGATCCGGCTGCCCGAGGGGGACGGCACCTCGTTCGCCCAGCGCGCCCTGCGACACGGTGTCGCGATCCTGCCGGGTACCGGACTCGACGCCACCGGCGCCGGCATCGACTACATCCGGATCAGCTTCGTCGCCGATTCCCCCACGCTGGAGGAGGCCACGAGCCGCCTGGCCGCGGCGTGGCACGGCTACACACCACCCGACCAGCCCTCGTCCGCGCCGCCTTCACTGGCTGTCTAGATCGGAGTCGTCGCCAGCTACCCGAACACCTGCGAGCTCCTCTGCCGGACTCGTTGCTACGCAGAGGAGTTGGCGGCGAGGACGCGGGCCGCCTCCCGTACCGCGGAGATGTTGGCTTTGAGTTGCCGGGATCCGGCCAGCTTGGCAGCGATGTGGTCGCGAACGAGGATCGGCTCGTAGGCGAGGCCGTCGGCGAGATCGAGGTGGCTGGGCAGGGTGGCGATCGTGGCGTCGATGTTGCCGTCGTGAAAGAAGGCCACCGAGCGGCGGCGGCGAATCGTGCCCTCGACGACCGGCGGTTTGACCCGGTGCAGGGTCGAGGGCCAGCGGTCGTTGGTCAAGCGGGCGGTGAGGTCGCCGAGATTGATCAGCAGTGCGCCGTCGATCGGCTCGACATCGTGCCAGGTCCCGTCGTGATCGAGTACCTGCAGCCCACGCACCTGATCGGCCCACAGCACGGTGACCAGCCCGAAATCGGTGTGCTCGCCCATGCCGGTCAGGTCGCCGTCGAGGGTGACGTCGGTGCCGGCGGGCAGGGCGTAGTTGTTCATCCGCAGCACGTCGACGGAGTGGTCGGTGTACGCGTCGAAGTAGTCCTCGGCCAGGTCGAGCGCCTGCGCGAACACCCGCATGAGCGTGCGCGCCACCCGTCCCGCGTGCTCGAAGTAGTCCTCGACCCGCGGCCGGAAGCCCTCGACCGTGGGCCAGGTGTTGCGACCGTAGTCCGCCTCGTCCAGGTCGAGGTCGGGAAAGGACCGTGCCTCGGTGCCCACATTGAACGCCTCGAAGAAGTCGTTCATCCGGCTCGCCGATTCGATGCCGAGGCTCAGCGACAGCGATTCGCTCTTCGGCGGGGAGTACCCCCGATTACCGGGGACCCGGTAGGTCGCCTTGCCCTCGGGCGGCAGGGCGAAGAAGCTGTCGACGGCCGCGGCCAAGCCGGCGAGGACGTCAGCGGGCACGCCGTGGCCGAGGACCTGTACGAATCCCACGGTGCGGCAGGCCTCGTCCATCCGCCGCGCGGTGTCGGCCCGTTCGCGCGCGGTGCCGGGCTGGACGAACGGCGAGATGTCGACGACGGGAACGGCGAAGTTCTCGGACATGGGCAGCACTCCTGCACGATCGGGACCGGAACACCCATTCTTCGAAGCGCGACCTACTCCTGGGATGAATCCGCCGTAACGATCGTGTAATTCAGCCTGCGCAGACCGTCAGCGATGCCCCCGCGCCAGCACGCGTAGTCATGGCCACCGTTGAACTCGACGGAGGCCACCTCCGCACCTGCCGCGCGGAGACTCTCGACAACCGGCCGGTGCAGCGGCACGAGCACCCACTCCTGTGCACCGACCTCCACATACGCCCTGGTCCCACGCAGATCCGCGCCGAGGATCGCCGCGGGTACCTCGTCCTGCCACACCGAGCCCGACTGGCTCAGCGCCCCGTCGTCGATGAGGTTGTCCAGGGTGGTCGGCACGTCCTGCGGGCCGGTCCACACCTCGCCGTCGAAGAACACCACGACCGGGTCACTCTCCTCGCGGGACGCCGACCTCCCGGCGCCCGATACGACCGAATCCATACCGCTGCGAAGGCAGTGGTTACGGGCAGGTAATCTTGCCCCCCATGTGGATCATTCTCGCCGTTTCCGTGGTCAGCTCGGTAGCCATCGCGATCTTGTTCGCCATGGGCTTCCCCGAGCACTGATCGTCGCACGCTGACCGGGTTCGTCGCGCCGGTCACCACGGGCCAGTGATCCGTGCCGTTTTCATCCTGATTCCAGGTGAGCGGCCTAGAGTTGACTGATTGTGCGGGGCAATGCGGAGGGGGACGGAAGGGTCGCCCTCGTGCGACGCCGACTGTCGTGCCGTCGACGCAAGCCGAGCACCGTTGGAGTGTATTGGACGCTGGCGCGCGCCGGGTTCAAACGGCAGGCCCAGTACAAACTGGCGATGTTCGCCGGTCTGTTCACCAACTGCGTGTTCGGCTTCGTCCGCGCGGCGGTGCTGGTCGCCGCGGTCCGCGCGTCCAGTGATTTCGGCGGCTACGACGAAGCGACGATCGGCGCCTACGTCTGGTGGTCGCAGGCACTGCTCGGCGCCACCCAGTTCATGGGTCCACCGCTCGACCTCGTGGACCGGATCAAGTCCGGTGACGTCGCGATCGACTTCCTGCGTCCGGTCGACGTCCAACTCGGCTACCTGGCCACCGACATGGGCCGGGCCGCCTGCGTCTTCCTGCCCCGCGGCGTACCGAGCATCATCATCGGCGCGGCCACCTTCGGACTGTCGATGCCCTCGACCCCGGTGGATTATCTGATCGCGCTGATCAGCGTGCTGCTCGCGGTGGCGCTGTCGTTCCTGTGCCTGTTCGCGGTGGCCCTGATCGGGTTCTGGGTGGTGGAGATCCGCGGGATCAGGGTGCTGTATCAGATCGTCGGTACGTTCCTTGCCGGTCTTTTCGTTCCGGTGCACATGTTCCCCGACTGGCTGCGCGTCATCGCGAGAGCTACGCCGTTTCCTTCCATCCTGCAGGCACCGATCGATACGCTGTCCGGACGGGCCGCAGGCGCAGACGCTTTGCTCATCGTTGCGGCACAAGGCTTCTGGGTCCTGGCGATCGGACTGCTCGGCAGGGTGTTGCTGCGAGCGGGACAACGCAGGCTGGAGGTACAGGGTGGCTGAACCGGAGTCCGGGCGTGCAGTGGCCGGGAACTGGTTCACCCCCTACCTCGCAGTATTGCGTTCGCGTGTGAAAGCACAGCGGGTGTACCGGCTTTCGTTCGCCACCGAGGTGTTCAGCGCCTTCCTGATCGGGCTGGTCGAATTCGCCGAGGTGTGGGTGATCTTCCACAATGTCGGCACGCTCGGTGGGCTCGACGTGCACGCGGCGCTGCTGCTGTTCGGCCTGTCCAACACCGCGTTCGCCTTGGCCCAGGTGCTGGTCGGGCATCTGGACTCGCTGCCGATGATGATCCGGATGGGCACGCTCGACGCCTACCATCTGCGCCCGCAACCGCTGCTGCTGCAACTGGTGACCAGTGACATCTCGCTACGCAGGCTCGCGCGCGCCGCGGTGGCGGTGATCGTGCTCTCGGTCGGGCTGTGGAGCAACGATATCGACTGGGGCATCGCCCCGGTTACCTTGATCGTGATCACCCTGATCAGCGGAATCGCGCTGTTCTGTGGCCTTTTCGTATGCGCGGCGGGACTACAGTTCTTCTTGATCGACGGTGCCGAGCTCACCAACAGCTTTACCTACGGCGGATCCTTCGCCGCGATGCAGCCGGCCTCGGTGTTCCCGGCACCGCTGAAACTGTTGTTCGGGTTCGCGATTCCCGTCGCGTTCACGGCGTACGTGCCGACCATCGCCCTGCTCGGTCTGCCCGGACCGCCGTTGCTGCCCGCGTGGTCGGCCTGGCTGACCCCGGTAGCGGCGGTGTGGGTGTGGCTGCTGGCGCTGGCGGCGTGGCGGATCGGCACGAGGCACTATCAGGGCGGAGGAGGATAGCGATGGACGAGCCCAGCGCAACGGAACCGATCATCGACATCGACGACCTCACCCGGCAGTTCACCGTCTACCGCCAGAACGGCAGCCGATGGCGCCGGCATCGCACCACGATCACCGCGGTCGACCGCATGAGTTTCCGGATCGAACGTGGTTCCGCGGTCGGCTACATCGGCGCCAACGGCGCGGGCAAGTCGACCACGATCAAAATGCTCACCGGCATCCTCGTGCCGACCACCGGTAGCGTGCGCACCTGCAGTCTCGAACCGGTGCGCCAGCGCAGGGAGCTGGCCTCCCGCATCGGCGTGGTGTTCGGGCAGCGCTCACAGCTGTGGTGGGATCTGCCACTGCACGAGTCGTTTTCGATTCTGGCGGCGATCCACCGCCTCGACCCCGACGTCGCCGACAAGCGCACCCATGAGCTCGTCGAGCAGTTGGAGATGGCCGAGACCCTCGACACGCCCGTGCGCCAGCTCTCGCTCGGCCAGCGCATGCGCGCGGAAGTGGCTGCCGCGCTGTTACATTCACCGGAGCTGGTGATCCTGGACGAGCCGACGATCGGTCTGGACGTGCTGTCCAAGCAGCGCCTGCGCGAATTCCTGCGCGCCGAGCGCATCGAACGCGGCACCACGCTGCTGCTCACCACCCACGACATGGGCGACATCGAGCGCCTCTGCGACCGGGTGCTGGTGGTCGACCACGGCAGGCTCGTCTACGACGGCTCGCTGACCGGACTCGGCGCCACTGTCGGCGCGCGCCGGGTGCTCGTGGTCGACCTCGCCGTGCCCACACCGGATCTCGACGATCTGCCGTGCGGTGCGCAACTGCTGTCCAGCGATGCCGGCGGCATGCGGCAGCGCCTGGCCTTCGATGCCGAGCAGACCACCGCGGCGCAACTGCTCGCCGCGGTCTCCGATCGCGTGCAGGTGCGCGACCTGTCGATCGAGGAGCCCGGCATCGAGGACGTGGTACGCCGGATCTACGAGTCGGCCCGCTGAGCGAGTTCAGCTGGGCGCGTGCGGATTTCCGGAGTACATGCGGACCTCGCCGTTCTCGCCGAGGAAGGCGTTGACCAGCATGATCCGCTGGGCCTGCAGGTCGGCTTCCTCCGGCGCGCTGGTGGTGATCGAGATCTGCGGGATGGCGGCCCAGTTCACCACGTAGCGTTCCGGTGGCCCGTCGTCATCGGACAGGCGCGCGAGCCGGAACACCGACACCGCGCGGCGCTCCATGAGGTCGCGCACGACGTCGGCGATTCGCTGCGGGTCTTCCAGCGCGAACAGGAACCCGAACGTCAACTCGGGCGAGGACACATAGGCGGGCACGTCTATCGACGTTAGCGCATACGACGGTGACGCCGAACCGGCGCGGGGAATTGATTGCCGCGAATGCGCCACACGGTTACCTGGCGGACCTCACGCGGAGACCCCGCCGTAACGGTGGATAACAATTTCCGCCGACCACCATGTTTGTACATCATACTATTGCGCGGCAGCGCCGGATCGCGCTTTCCTGAGAGGGTCCCGATTCATCCCCGGGTCGTCTTCCTCGCCGCAGCGTCGCGGATATTCGTCGACGCCCGGGCGGGGCTACGCCGGTGCCGGGGAGTGCACCTCCCCCGAATCCTCCCCGGCCCTGGCGTATCAGAGTTCTGTCAGTGAGTGTCATCAGGGGCGTGCACATGACCATCGATCCCGGCCATCGTGTGGACGACACGCAACTGCCGCCACCGTCGGCCCTGCTCCGGGCCTTTCTCGCACCCGACCCGAATCCGACGCCACATCGCGTGCTCGATGCCGCGAGCGGGCTCGCCCGCTGCCATGATCGCCGGCGCGCGGCGCTCGAGGCGGCCCGTCGGCCCGGCGCAGCCAACGGTCGAACCGCGGAATCGGGCCGTCTGATCGACGACATCGACGACGAACGCGCCGCGCTGATCGCCCGCATCGATGGCTGGGTCGCCGCCAATATCGCCCACCGGGCGGGTGCCTCCCTGCACACCGAGACGCTGGGCGCGGTGATCGATCGGATGGCGGCGAAATGGGTCGCCGCCAAGCACACGCTCGACAGCGACCCGATGACGACGACGGCACCACGGCAGCGGGAGGCTCGCGCCCATCTGCAGTGGTGCCGTCTTGCCGAGTTGACCGATGGCTACCGCGACTTGATCACCGATGTCGCCGAACGCCGCAGGCGACTGCCGGTGTGGTGATCAGCGCTGCTCGGTCGTGGGTTCCGGCTCGGTGACCTTCGGTTCGGGGGCCTTCGGTTCGGCCACCTCGGCCTGCCAGGAATCGTCGGGTTCGGTCGTCACGTCCACGTCGTCGACGACGACAACCTCTTCACGGCTCCGACGCTCGTCCTGTTCGGCATCGCGACGAGCCGCCGCGGCCGCCTCGTTCATCTCGATCACATCGGTGATGAACTCACCGATCTCCCGAGCGACCGAGCTGACGGTTCCGGTGATGATGGCGGCGATATTGCCGACCCGCTGGGCACCGGAGGACGTCAATTCCTGGACCAGATCCTTGTTGCTTTCGAATTTGCCGACCATTTATACGCCCACTTCGGTTGCCTTCCGATTACGCATAACGATAACACCGGGCTTGGGCGCCCTCTTGACCAAGCTGTCCGGCAACGCGAGCGCGAAGATCTTGGCCCAGACCGAACCGATCTGCTTGGAGAAACGACCGGTGTTGTAGGGCAGGCCATACTTCTCGGCCAGCGCCTTCACCTCGGGCGCCATCTCCGGGTACCGGTTGGCCGGCAGATCGGGGAACAGGTGGTGTTCGATCTGGTGCGACAGGTTGCCCGACATGATGTGGAACAGCCGCGAGCCGGTGATGTTGGCCGAGCCGAGCATCTGCCGGACATACCACTCACCCCGGGTCTCGACCTCGGTCTCCTCCTTGGTGAAGGTCTGCACGCCCGCCGGGAAGTGCCCACAGAAGATGATCGAGAAGGTCCACAGGTTGCGCACCACATTGGCGGCGGCATTGCCAGCCAGGGTGTGGACGAACAGCGGGCCGGTCAGCGCCGGGAACACGACGTAGTCCTTGAGCACCTGCTTGCCCGCCTTGCGGGCCTGGCCCTTGAGCAGCGGCTTGAGATCGCTCCACTTGCGCTTGCCCTTGATGATGTTGTCGGCCTCGAGGTCGTGCATCATCACCCCCCACTCGAACAGCACCATCAGCAGGAACGCGTACACCGGGTTGCCCAGGTAGTAGGGGTTCCACTTCTGGCCCTCGTCGATGCGCAGGATGCCGTAACCGATGTCGCGGTCCATGTCGTGGATGTTGGTGTAGGTGTGGTGCATGTAGTTGTGCGAGTGCTTCCACTGATCCGCCGGGCAGACCGTGTCCCAGTCGAATTCGCGGGAGTTGATGCCGCGCTCGCGCATCCAGTCGTACTGGCCGTGCATGACGTTGTGGCCGATCTCCATGTTGTCGAGGATCTTCGACACACCGAGTGCGGCGACGCCGGCCAGCCAGAACGGGGGCAGGAAGCCCAGGTACATCAGCCCGCGCCCGGCGATCTCGAGGCCACGCTGGGTCTTGATGATCTTGTAGATGTAGTCGCGGTCGCGTTCGCCCAGATCGGCGTCGATGCGGGCGCGCAGCGCGTCGAGCGCCTGGCCGAACTCCTCGACCTGCTCCGGGGTCAGGATGACCGGGCCGTCTTTGCCTTCAGTGAGAATCGTCATGGCTGTATCTCCCCTTGATGGATTCGGTTGTCTAGAGGGCGATGTCGACGTCGCCGACCGCGGTGTTCACGCAGATCTGGATCTGCTTGTCGGGATCGGCATCCAGCTCGCCGGTGCGCAGATTGCGAGTGCACCCGGAGACCTTGGTGGCGGTGCAGGAGAAGCAGATCCCCATGCGGCAGCCGTATTCCGGGGTCAGGCCCACCGCTTCGGCCTGTTCGAGCAGCGGTGCTCCGGTGTTCTCGGCGGCGACGGCGCTGCCAGAGAAGGTGACGGTGCCGGTGGCCTCGGCCGGGTCGGCCGGGACGGTGGTGAGGGTGAATTCCTCGCTGTGTACGCGATCTTGCAGACCTTCGGCGTCGAAGATCGTCTGTACCGCCCGCATCAGCGGCGGCGGACCGCAGACGAAGGTCTGCGCGTCGGCGAACCAGGGCGCCACCCGCTCGAGCTCGTCGTAGTCGAAGAACCCGCTACCGGTGGAGGTCTCGCCGTTCACCACGGTACCCGGCTCCACCGGGTACCGGTACTCCACGCGGAAGTTGGGCCTGCGCGTGGCGATCGCGGTCAGTTCGGCACGGTGGGGCACCATCTCGGGCTGCCGCGCGTAGTGCAGGAAGGTGACCTGACCTGCGTAGTCCTCGGCATCGAGGGTGCGCAGCATCGACAGCACCGGGGTGATGCCGCTGCCGCCACTGACCAGCAGCACCTTCTCGGGACGGGGCTCGGGCAGGGCGAACACACCGGACGCCGGCGCCAGGTCGACGACCATGCCCGGCTTGGCGTGCTCGTGCAGGTAGTTCGACACCAGCCCGCCCGGATGCGCCTTGACGGTGAGCTGGATATAGCGATCACCGCGACTCTCCGGGTCGATCGGCGAATAGCAACGGGTGTGGCGAACACCGTTGATCGACACACCGATCTGCACGTACTGACCGGCGGCGTGACCACGCCACTGGCGCGAGGCCCGCAGCGTGAGCGTCACCGAGCCGGGCACCGCGTGCGACACATGGGTGACCTCGGCGCGCAGTTCCCGCGCGGTCAGCGCGGGGCTGACGAGTTCCAGGTACCGGTCCAGCGGGTGCGGCGTCGTCAACGTCTGCACCAGGTCGATCAGTCCCACCATGATGTGTTGCCCCTCTGCGGAAGTTCCTTCGACGTGCGAGCCACAATTTCAGTGCACGTCTGTACACTCACTAGTGTGCCGGATGGACCCGGCCCACTGTCAACCGGCAATAATGTGAGCCGGGCAACATGAGCGGGGAAGCGACTATGGTGAACGGATGTATGCTCACCGATGTGACTGAGCAGGCAGGAACCCGTAACGAGCGCAAAGCGCACACCCGGGCGGCCCTCCTCGAGGGCACCCTGGCGCTGGCCGCCGACCGCGGGTTCGCGGCGTTGAGCCTGCGCGAGATCGCGCGCTCGGCCGGGATCGTGCCGACCGCGTTCTATCGCCACTTCGCCTCACTCGACGACCTCGGTGCCACCCTGGTCGACGAGGGGGTCACGGCACTGCGGCTGGCGTTGCGCGAGGTCAGGCGCAAGCCGGACGCGCATCTGGCCGACACCGTGCGCTTCGTCTTCGACCAGGTCAGGGTCAAGCGCGCGCTGTTCGGCTTCCTCATCCGCGAACGTCATGGCGGCTCGGCCGCGCTGCGTCAGGCGATCTCGTTGGAGCTGCAGTTGATCGTGCGCGAGATCGTCGCGGATCTGTCGCGCCTGCGCGCACTCGACGCCTGGAGCACGACCGAGCTGGAGATCGCCGCGGATCTGCTGGTCAGCACGGTCACCGACGGCATCGCCGCGTTCGTGGCGTCGGCGCCCCGCGAGGAATCGGCGATCGTCGAGCGCACCGTCATGCAGATGCGCCTGATCGCCCTGGGCATCGGCGGCTGGGTGCCGTCCCGCCTCTCCGAGGACTAACTGTTCCGCCTCCCCGAGACTTCCAGCCGGGTCGTCGGGGGTGGGCCTCGGCCCGCGTCAGGCGCCGGGCCGTCAGTCGATTCCGTGGTCGTGCCGTGGGTGCACCCGGCGAGCTACCCCGATGCTTGCGAGATCAGTTGTTCCGTCGGTCATTTCCTGCCGCAGCGGGATTCGGAGTACGGATGTTCACACAAAGTTACCGGCGCGTGGCCGTGATCCTGCACAGTCCCGCTACCGGTTTCACCCCCGCGCGACCTTCGCCGGGGCGCGGACCGGGAGCAGTACCAGCAATCCGGCGACCAGGACGACGAGCAGGCCCGCGATGCCCGCGCGGTCACTCTGGAAGGCCCAGACGAACAGGCCGAACAGGGCGGGGGCGAGGAACGAGACCGCGCGGCCGGTGGTGGTGTACAGGCCGAACAGCTGACCCTCACGGCCGGGCGGTGCCAGGCGGGCCAGGAACGAGCGGGCCGAGGCCTGCGCGGGGCCGACGAAGATGGTGAGGGCGAGGCCGAAGATCCAGAACATCATCGTGCCCGACACCACCAGCAGCACCAGCCCGCACAGGATCATCCCGACCAGCGAGGCCACGATCACCCGCTTGGGCCCGAGCGTGTCGTCGAACCGGCCCGCAACCACCGCCGCCGCACCCGCGACGACATTCGCGGCGATCCCGAACAACAGGACATCGGCGGCCGCGAACCCGTACACCTGGACCGCGAGCACCGCGCCGAAGGTGAACACCCCCGCGAGGCCGTCCCGGAAGACCGCACTCGCCAGCAGGAACCACACCGTGTGCCGGTCGGTGCCCCACAGGTCACGCACATCGCGCCACAGCACCCGATAGGAACCGAGGAAGCCCACCCGGTCGGCACCGGGATCGGCCCCGGTGCGCGGCAGTTCCGGCACCGCGAACAGCACCGGCAGCGCGAACACTGTGAACCACACGGCCGCCAGCACCACGACCAGCCGCACATTGAGACCCTGATCGGTGGGGATCCCGAAGATGCCGCGGGTGTCGCCGTCACCGGCGAGGAACCCCACGTAGCAGATCAACAGCAGCACGATGCCGCCGAAATAGCCCATCGCCCAGCCGAACCCGGATACCCGGCCCACTGTGGCCGGAGTCGAGACCTGCCGCATCATGGCGTTGTAGGGCACGCCCGCCAGCTCGAAGACCGCCGAGGCGAAGGCCAGCAGCGCCAGGCCGAGCCACAGATCACTGTGCTCATCGCGGACGAAGAACATCAGCGACATCGCGCCGACGGTGAGCGCCGTCAATGTCGCCAGCGCCCGCTTCCTCGACCCGACGGCATCGAAGTACTGCCCGCACACCGGCGCCGTCAGCGCTACCACCAGACCCGCCGCGGCCAATGCCCAGCCGAGCCACGCGCTCGCCGAGATCGAACCCGGCAGGTCCTTGCCGACCGAATCGGTGAGATACACCGAGAACACGAAGGTCAGCGTGACGGCCTGGAATGCCGATGACCCCCAGTCCCACAACCCCCATGCCACAACTTGCCCGCGTCCGGCCGCCTCGCCGACGGTCTCGGCCGCGTTCACCTCGGTCATGGGGCGAAGCGTATCGGCGATCGGGAGTTCCGGCAGGACACCTCGGCGATTCGGCACGCCGACATTTCATATGAACCTGGTTGCATAGTACCGCGCGTTCCGGATACTCTCGTCCCATGGCACTGGAGCACGCGCTGCTGGTCTCGCTCAGCGAACGGGCGGGGTCGGGCTATGAACTCGCTCGCCGATTCGACAAGTCGATCGGCTACTTCTGGAGTGCCACCCATCAGCAGATCTACCGGGTTCTCAAACGCATGGAGGACTCCGCCTGGGTGACCGTCGAATCGGTGAACCAGCACGGCAAGCCGGACAAGAAGGTGTATTCGGTGGCTCCGGCCGGGCAGGACGAACTGGCCCGCTGGCTCGCCGAACCCACCGACTCGGTGCCCACCCGCGACGAACTCGGCGTGAAGATCCGCGGCGCCGCGCACGGCGACATCGACGCCGTCTGCGCCGAAGTCGCCCGCCACCGCGCCCAGCACGCGCAGCGACTCGACGAGTTCCAGCTCAGTGAAAAGAAATTCTTCCCGGTGCCGGACCAGCTCTCCGGCACCGAGCTGCACCAGTATCTGGTGCTGCGCGCGGGCATCCGCGCGGAGTCCGGCTACGTCGAATGGTGCGACGAAGTACTGCAGGCCCTGCGACCGCGAAAAGGTGAACCCAGCCCATGAGTTCCTTTCCCCATCTGTTCGAGCCCCTCGACCTCGGCCACACCACCCTGCGCAACCGAGTGGTCATGGGTTCCATGCACACCGGTCTCGAGGACCGCGCCTGGGACACCAACAAACTGGCCGCCTACTTCGCCGAACGCGCCCGCGGCGGGGTCGGCCTGATCATCACCGGCGGCTACGCGCCCAACCGCACCGGCTGGCTGCTGCCCTTCGGCGGCAAGCTCACCACCAAGTCCGAGGCCTACCGGCACCGCACCATCACCAAGGCGGTGCACGCCGAGGGCGGCAAGATCGCCATCCAGATCCTGCACGCGGGCCGGTATTCCTATATGCCGACCAGTGTTTCGGCCTCGGCGATCAAGTCCGCGATCAACCCGTTCAAACCGCGCGCGCTCTCGTCCAAGGGCGTCGAGAACACCATCGACGACTACGCCCGCTGCGCGAAGCTGGCCAAGTTCGCCGGCTACGACGGTTGCGAGATCATGGGCGGTGAAGGCTATTTCATCAACCAGTTCCTCGCGCCCCGGGTGAACAAGCGCACCGACAAGTGGGGCGGCACGCCCGAGAACCGACGCAGGCTGCCGGTGGAGATCGCCAAACGCATCCGCGCCGCGGTCGGTCCCGATTTCATCATCGTGTTCCGGCTGTCGATGGCCGAGCTGGTGGAGAAGGGCCAGACCTTCGAGGAGATCATCGCGCTGGCCCAGGAATTGGAAGCGGTCGGCGTCGACATCCTCAACACCGACATCGGCTGGCACGAGGCACGGGTACCCACCATCGTCACCTCGGTGCCGCGCGCGGCGTTCGTGGAGTTCACCGCCAAGATCGCCCGCAAGGTGAACATCCCGGTGTGCGCGTCGAACCGGATCAACATGCCCGAGATCGCCGAGGAGATCCTCACCCGCGGTGACGCGGCGCTGATCTCGCTGGCCCGCCCGCTGCTGGCCGATCCCGAGTGGGCCAACAAGGCCGAGGGCGACCGCGCCGACGAGATCAACACCTGCATCGCCTGCAACCAGGCCTGCCTCGATCACGCCTTCGGCAACAAGAAGGTCTCGTGCCTGGTCAACCCGCGCGCGGGCAGCGAGACCACGCTGCAGCTGCTGCCGACCCGGCGGGCCAAGCGCTTCGCGGTGGTCGGCGCCGGTCCCGCGGGCCTGTCGGCGGCGGTGAGCCTGGCCGAGCGCGGCCATCACGTCGACCTGTTCGAAGCCGACGACAAGATCGGCGGCCAGTTCGACATCGCCCGCCGCATCCCCGGCAAGGAGGAGTTCGACGAGTCGATCCGCTACTTCCGTCGCCGGATCGAGCTCACCGGTGTCGCCCTGCATCTCCAGAAGCGGGTCAGCGCCGAGGAATTGATCACGGGCGGGTACGACTCGGTCATCCTGGCGACCGGCGTGCGCCCGCGCATCCCCAACATTCCCGGCATCGACCATCCGATGGTGCTCTCGTACGCCGAGTTGGTGAAGGAGGAGAAGCCGGTCGGCAAGAAGGTCGCGGTGATCGGCGCGGGCGGGATCGGCTACGACGTGAGCGAATACCTGACCGTCGAGGGTCATCCCACCCTCAAACTCGATGAGTGGAAGCAGGAGTGGGGCGTGGACTCCGACGACGAACAGGTTCGCGGCCAGCTCAAGACCCCTCGGCCCTCCCCCGCCGCCCGTGATGTCGTTCTGCTGCAACGCAAGTCGACGCCGTTCGGCAAGGACCTCGGCAAGACCTCCGGCTGGGTGCACCGCGCGGCCCTCAAGGCCAAGGGTGTCGAACAGGTCGGCGGCGTGAACTACGACCGCATCGACGACGCGGGCCTGCACATCAGCTTCGGCGAGAAGCACGAGAACCCCCGTGTCATCGAAGTCGACAACGTGATCGTCTGCGCGGGTCAGGAATCCGTCCGCGAACTCGAAGAGCCCCTCCGCGCCGCCGGCGTCGACCTGCACCTCATCGGCGGCGCCGATCTGGCCGCCGAACTCGACGCCAAACGAGCCATCTCCCAGGGCACCCGCCTGGCCGCCGCCCTGTAGTCCCCCCGACCCGGTCGTCCGACGCGACGGACGACCGCCGCACCGCCCCGCCCGCCGAACTCGCATCCGGCAGGCGGGGCGGTGTCCTTTTCGCCGACCTGGACCTTGGCGAGGCGGTGGCCGAGGCCGTGACGACACCGTCCGGGCGGGCCGCACCGTCGAGTCACGATCTAGGCGGTTGCCAGGTCGGCGACCAGGGGCGCGCAGGGAGCGCCCGGACGGGCTCGCGTACCAGCGCAGGTGGCCGACTAGCCAGTCCTCCAAGCGATTTCGGCGTTGCGTGGTTCGTCGGCGACGGTGCGGAAGTAGTCGATCTCGGAGAGTTCATAGCCGATGTGGCCCAGCGGGAGCAGCGTTTGCTCGGCGCGCGAGAGCGGCCGCTCGGCGCGGTAACCCCGGTGGCGAAGCTCGGTTGCTTGCTGTCGCTCGGACCTCCGGTACCGGGATGCCCCGCGCTCGGACACGCGCCATGAAGCGATGCTCTTCGGCGAGGGCCGCTCGGTCGCGCAGGCGCAGGGGCCCATTCCAGCCGGCCACGGCCGACCCACCTCCCCGCCGACCGCGCCCGCGGCTGGGGCGCACCCGCGCGGCGGCCTCTGGTGCCCGGCGAAGCCGTGGGATGGGTCCGGAGTCATCACCGATGAGGCTAGGGCCCACCGCCAGGTTCCCGGTCAGCCATCGCTGATCCATCCCCTAAGCTCGCCGTGTGAGCTTGCCCTCCCCCACTGCAGACAATCGTGCCGTCGTCACCGGCGCGTCCTCCGGCATCGGTACCGCGCTGGCCGCCGAGCTGGCGGGCCGCGGCTATTCGCTGATTCTGGTCGCCCGGCGCGGTGAGGTCCTGACCGAACTGGCCCAGCGGCTGACGCTGGCGCACGGGATCACCGCCGAGGTGCGCGCGGTCGACCTGGCCGATCGGGCGCAGCGGGCCGGCCTCGTCGACGAGCTCGCGGTGCGCGACATCGCCGTGCTGTGCAACAACGCGGGCATCGCGACCTTCGGCCCGGTGGCCGAGCTCGACTTCGCCTACGAGCGCGCGCAGATGGAACTCAACGCCACCGCCGTGCACGACCTGACCCTGGCCGTGCTGCCGGGGATGATCGAGCGCGGGGCGGGCGGCATCCTGATCAGCGGCTCGGCCGCGGGCAACATGCCGATCCCGAACAACGCCACCTACGCGGCGTCGAAGGCCTTCGCCAATACCTTCTCCGAGTCGCTGCGCGGTGAGCTCAAGGGCAGCGGCGTCAACGTCACCCTGCTGGCACCGGGCCCCGTGCGCACCGAGACACCCGCTCCCGAGGACGAGTCGATCGTCGACCGGATGGTCCCCGATTTCCTCTGGGTCTCCTCGGAGTACACCGCCAAGGTCTCCATCGACGCACTGGCCCGCAACAAGATGCGCATCGTTCCCGGCCTCATCTCCAAGGGCATGAGCGTGGCCGGAAACTACGGGCCACGCTCGTTCACCGCCCCGATCGCCGGCGCGTTCTACAAGAAGCTCGGCAGCTAGTCACCGCTTCCGCGTTCCGAACAGGCTCCGGCTGATCTCCCGCCCGGCCGCACTCGCCGCTGACCGCAGGAAGCTCTTCACCGCCGGATTCCGCATGATCCGGTCCGCCGCCGAGTCGTCCTGGCGCGGCGCCTTCGACGGTGCGGTTTCGGTGTCCGGATCGGCGACCGCCACGCTGGCCAGCAGCATCTCGTAGGCCGACTCGCGATCGATGCTCTGCCCGTACTTGCCCTGCAGTGCGCTCGACAGCGCCTTGGACTTGATCGCGTCGGCGCCGATGGTGTCCATCAGCGAGCGCGGCGGCGCGATCTTGGTCCAGGCCACCGGTGTCGGCGCGCCCTTCTCCGAGAGCACGGTGACGACCGCCTCACCGGTACCCAGCGAGGTCAACGCCGACTCGAGGTCATACACCGCCGACTTCGGATAGGTACGCACCGTCTTCGACAGCGCCTTCTGATCGTCGGGGGTGAAGGCGCGCAGCGCGTGCTGGATGCGGGCGCCGAGCTGCGAGAGCACCGGATTCGGGATGTCGGTGGGCAACTGGGTGCAGAAGAATACGCCGACACCTTTGGACCGGATCAGCTTCACCGTCTGCTCGACCTGCTGCAGGAACGCCTTGGACGCCTCGGCGAACAGCAGGTGTGCCTCGTCGAAGATGAACACCAGCTTGGGCTTGTCGACATCGCCCACCTCGGGCAGCGTCTGGAACAGATCGGCGAGCACCCACATCAGGAAGGTGGAGAACAGCACCGGTCGCGCGGCCTGCTGCCCGAGTTCGAACAGCGTGATCACGCCCTGCCCGCCCGCGGTGCGCAGCAGATCGGCCGGATCCAGTTCGGGTTCGCCGAAGAAGGTGTCGCCGCCCTCGGCCTCCAGATTCACCAGCGACCGCAGGATCACCCCGGCCGTCTGCGCCGACACCCCGCCGATGCCCCTGAGGTCTTCCTTGCCCTCCGGGCTGGTCAGGTGGGTGATCACCGCGCGCAGATCCTTCAGATCCAGCAGGGCGAGCCCGCGCTGGTCGGCCCAGTGGAAGATGAGGCCGAGGGTGGATTCCTGGGTGTCGTTGAGGCCGAGCACCTTCGCCAGCAGGATCGGGCCGAACGAGGTGATCGTCGCCCGGATCGGTACCCCGATGCCGCCGGTGCCGAGCGAGACGAACTCGGTGGGAAATCCGCTCGGCGCCCAGTCGGCGCCGGTCTCGATGGCGCGGGCCCGGATCTTCTCGTTGTCCTGCCCCGGCTCGCTCAGGCCCGACAGGTCGCCTTTGATATCGGCCATCACCACCGGAACCCCGGCCCGCGAGAGATGTTCGGCGATGCCCTGCAACGTCTTGGTCTTCCCGGTTCCGGTGGCTCCGGCGACGAGTCCGTGCCGGTTCATCATCCGTAGCGGAATACGCACGCGGGCAGCGGGATCGGCCGTGCCGTCAACCATGACCGTGCCGAGTTCCAGCGCCGGACCGTCGAAGGCGTAGCCGGCGGCGATCTCGGCGGCCGCGCCGGAAGTCGCAGGGGGGTCGGTCGATTCCGCGCCCGCGGCGGCGGCCTCCTGTTCGGCGGCCTCCGCGGCCGCGGCCGCCTCGGCGGCTACCCGGGCCGCTTCCTCGGCCGCCTTGCGTGCCGCTGCCGCCTTTTCCTGAGGGGTGGTCATTCGCGCGTCCTCCGTCTGGTCACACTGCCGTACGCAAGAAAAGCTCGAAAACGTCTGGGGGAAACCTCAGGCGAACTGTATCTCCGCCGGTCACCCGGGTGTCGGCCATCCGGTGATGTCGGCGCGCAACCGGCCGCCGCGCCCGCCCGACACACCTGTCGCCCCAGCGCGCCGACGCACCGTTAGGGTGGCTCAGGTGTCAGACAAACTCTTGGTGTGGATGGACTGCGAGATGACGGGGCTCCGCCTCGACAGCGACAAGCTGATCGAGATCGCCGCGCTCGTCACCGACAGCGACCTCAACATTCTCGGTGACGGTGTCGACATCGTCATCCACGCCGACGACGCCGCGCTGGCCTGCATGCCACCGGTCGTCGCCGACATGCACGCGAAATCCGGTCTGACCGAAGAGGTTCGGCGTTCCACCGTCACCCTCGAGCAGGCCCAGGAGCAGGTGCTCGACTACATCGAGCAGTACGCGCCCACCGCGCGCACGGTGCCGCTGTGCGGCAACTCCATCGCCACCGACCGCGGTTTCATTGCCCGCGACATGCCCGAACTCGACGCGCACCTGCACTACCGGATGGTCGACGTGAGCTCGATCAAGGAACTGTGCCGACGCTGGTACCCGCGCATCTACTTCGGCCAGCCGGAGAAGGGCCTTGCCCACCGCGCCCTGGCCGACATCAAGGAATCCATCCGCGAGCTCGAGTACTACCGCCGCACCGCGTTCGTGCCGCTGCCCGGCCCCTCCACTGTCGAGATCACCGCCGCCGCCGAATCGGTCACCGAGGCCATCGATGTCACCGGCTCGAGCCCCCGACCAGCGGATTAGGGTCTGGCCCGGAAAACACGCTAGTATCTACGGCGCCGGTGATTCACCGGCGATGGTGACCGTAGTTCAGTTGGTAGAGCACCAGGTTGTGATCCTGGCTGTCGCGGGTTCGAGTCCCGTCGGTCACCCGAAGAACCTCTGGCCGGGGTCCTGAGAAATCAGAACCCCGGCCAGAGGTCTATCCAGGGCCTGTCACCCGGCTCGCCCGATGTCTGCGTACCGCCGATCGGTTCGCGCAGGCCGGGCTGCAGAAGCGCTGCCTCCCGTTGCGGGAGGTGTCGACGTAGACCTGAGTGCAGCCTTCGGCCGCGCAGGCGCCGAGGCGGTCCATGCCGAGGCCGGTCAGATGCAGGGCGGTGCCGACGGTGATGAGGGCGGCGATCTGACGGTCGGTCGCGACGCCGGGGTCACGGAAGTGCAGGTGCCAGCCGTCGCCCGCGTGGTCGGTCAGCCGGGGTGCCGCGGCGTAATCGGCCAGCAGCGCGTTGAGCAACTCCGCGCGGCCGGGACGGTCCGCGCACTCCACCACGCGGCGCCAGCGCACCAGGAACGCCGTCACCGACGCGAGGTCGGCATCGGTCGGCGGGCCCGGCAGGACGAGTCCCGCGGCGGCGCAGCGCCGACCCAGTTCCGCACCGCTCGCACAAGGCTCGTTGAGCAGACCGACTCCCAGCCGCACCGGCTCCCGTCCGTAATGGTTGTAATGCACAATGCCATTACAACAGACTCGGAGCATGAGCAGTCACACCACGCACACCTGGCGGATCGAGTCGGCCCACCGAACCAGCGAAGGGCTCATCGCCTACCAGCGCTGCCGCTGCGGGGCCCGCCGGGTCGTTGTCGGCGACCTCGGCACCAGCATCACGGCCGAACTCGGCGGTCCCGAGACCGGCCTGGCGGCCACCGCCTAGCGCGCACAGGCCAGCTTCATGACGAAGGTCACGTTCGGCAGCTACACTTTGGACCGCTGCCCAGATGTGGGGCAGATCTCGTCATTCGCGTCAGCGCTCGACCGGAAAGACCACTTGATGAAGCGTTCCACCGTCGTCACCGCCCTCGCGGCGGCCCTCGTGCTAGGCCCGGTCGCAGGCACCGCCGCGGCCGCCGAATCGCCCGGACTGCCCCTCACCGCGTTCACGACGGACGCCCCCGCGACCTCCGACAAGGTGGGCCTGCCGAGCGAGCTGCCCGAGACCGGTTCGGCGCAGAGCGGCTCGACCACCGGCTTCGAGACCACCGGCTCCTCCGGCACCGGCTCGGCCGGCCTGCCCAACCTGGATCGCCTGCTGTTCGGCGGGCGCATCCTGTGCGGGGCGCTCGGCAGCGCGCTCGCCGTCGCCGGCGAGGCCATGATGGACTGCAGCGACCTGCCGACCCCGGTCTGAACAGACCCACCCACGAACGAAGGGCCACCGGATGTCTCCGGTGGCCCTTCGCTTTTCGCTGTCGTGCCCGATCAGAGGGCGTCGGCGTTACCCGCCTTCCACTGCTCCCAGGGGACGTTCCAGTCACCGAGTCCGTCGACCCCGGACAGCGTCCCGCCGACGGTGTTCTTGATGATCGTGATGTCCCCGCGCTTGGCGTTCTCGTACACCCAGCGCGCGTTGGCCGGGCTCAGGTTCAGGCACCCGTGACTGGCGTTGGAGTAGCCCTGCTGACCGATCGACCACGGGGCCGAGTGGAAGAAGATGCCGCTGTAGGAGATTCGCGTCGCGTAGTCGACCGGCGTGCGGTAGCCATCGGGCGAGTCCACCGACACACCGTAGGTCGAGGAGTCCATGACCATCTTGTCGAACTTGTCGCCGACGATGTAGATCCCGTTGTCGGTGGGCGTGCTGTCCTTGCCCATCGAGGTCGGCATGGTCATCACCACCTCACCGTTGCGCTCGACCACCACCTGCTTGGTGTTGTCGTCGGCGGTGAAGATCTGCGCGTCACCGATGGTGAAGTGCGAGGTGATGTTGTCCTGACCGAACAGACCCTTGCCGAGATCCTTGCCGTAGACGTTCACATCGATGCTCACCTTGGTACCGGGCGCCCAGAAATGCTCGGGGCGCCAACGGACTTCGCGGTTGTTGACCCAGTAGAACGCGCCTTCGACAGCGGGCTCGGTGGTGATCGTGATGGCTTCCTGGGCCGCGCGGCGATCGGGGATGTTCTCGTCGAACTGGATCGCCACCGGCTGACCGATGCCGACCACATCGCCCTCGCCGGGCAGCAGGTACGGCTTGGTCTGATTGTTCGGGGAGCTGGTGGTGAAGCTCAGCGTCGAGGAGTTGGCTCCACCGAGGCCGATGGCCTTCGCGGTGAGCTGGTAGGTCTTGCCGTAACCGAGCACCTCGGTGGTCGCCCAGGACCTGCCGTCCGGGGCGAGCGCGCCCGAGACCACCGTGCCCTGCTGGTTGGTCAGCGCGACCTCGGTGAACTTGCCGTCCTCGACCTGGAAGGCCAGCGGCATGCCCGGCGAGACGCCGACCTGGCCGTCCTTGATCTCCGAAACCAGCTTCGGCTTCATGAGTTCGGTGATCGGATTGCGATCGATCGCCACCTCGACACCAGTGCCCTCCGCCGCCGAGCAGGCGGACGCGCCCAGCGCGAACACCGCCAGCAGCACCACCGGAACAATTGTCCGCAGCGACCGAGGTCGCCCCCGTTTCTTACCCATGTCAACCCCGTTTCCGTACCGACGCCGTGCTGTAACTGTGCGCCGCAGATCCCACCGATCGGATCGCTCTAGCCATCCGCACCGCGGGGGCGTTCGAGATCGTCGTCCCGCCATTCTGCCAGCCCGCTCGGCCGCCACCAACGGGAAAGCCCCCGCGACACGACCAAGTCACAATCGTTAGATATGTCTGGAGGCGCCCGCCGTTAACAACGCGAACGGACCGACGTCCGCGCCGGTCAGCAGCCGATTTCACTTTCCGGCCCCGAGCCTGTTAGTGTTTGTTCCGCACCGCACAGCGGAGCGAGCGGAGAAGCCGAGAGGTTCACTCCAGCGAAGCACGCGCCATTAGCTCAATTGGCAGAGCAGCTGACTCTTAATCAGCGGGTTCGGGGTTCGAGTCCCTGATGGCGCACAACAGACCGCATCCCGGCAGTTATCGAAACTGCCGGGATGCGGTTTTTTCGTCTCGGTGGAGCGCGCCGGCCAACAGTCACGGCGTTGTCATCCCACCGCCATGGACAATCGCGCGCAGTGCCACCCCAGTCCCGATCCGGACACCTTCTAGCTGCGCAAACACTCACGAAACCTGATTCGGCCGAACTTTTTCTGTGACGCGCACCACTGCGAGAACGATCGCAAACCCCCTGCGTACATAACGATTCCGCATCTACGCGGAGAACGGACCAAGATCGTCAGCGTTTACCGTTCAGGTTTCGTTCACCTTACGTTCATCTACCGTGACCATTCTGCAATCAGGTCAAAAACAGACCTGCGGTTTGGTCAGCAAGGTTCGAACCTTCGCGAGTACCGAACAGCGCGTGGTCTCCCCGCAGCCAGCTGTGGAGCACCGTGCGACGCGGCGGATCGCCATCGAGCGTCCGTACCCCGACAGCGTACGCACATTCCATACAGACAGAAACAACACATCGCCTGACCGGCGCCGCGCCGCCGCGCGCGCTGCGCGATCCACCGCGCCCCGACCCGGGCCCGGATCGCCAGACAGAGATGAAGGAACAGAAAAGCAATGATCGACAAAGACAAGCTCAGCACCGCTATCGGCCGTCGCTCCCGCCGTGAGGCGTTCACCGTGGCAGTCGCCGCGATCGGTCTGGTCGCCGTAGCCGCGTCCTCTGCCGTGTCGTTCGCCGATGCCGGTACGCCCGAGCGTGCCGCCATGGTCGTCGAGCAGGCGGAGAGCATTCCCGCTGTCGGCGCCGCCCCTGCCATCGAAGCCATCCCCGCGCCCGCCCCGGAGGTCGCCCCGGAACCCGCTCCCGAGGCCGCTCCGGCCCCGATGCCCGAGCCCGCCCCCCGCGTGTACGCGGACAACCTGGACGGCTGGATCCGCGAGGCCCTCGACATCATGGCCGAGAAGGGCATCCCGGGCTCCTACGAGGGCATTCACCGCAACATCATGCGTGAGTCCAGCGGCAACCCCCAGGCGATCAACCTGTGGGACATCAACGCGATCAACGGCATCCCCTCCAAGGGCCTGCTCCAGGTGATCGACCCCACATACGCCGCCTACCACGTCGAGGGCACCCCGTTCGACGTGTGGAACCCGGTCTCCAACATCGTCGCGGCCTGCAACTACGCCGCGCACCGCTACGGCTCCATGGACAACGTCAACAGCGCTTACTGAGCCACCTGACGGGTCAACGCCCGCGCCCCGGTCATCGCCGACCGGGGCGCGGGCGTTCGTCGTAGAATCGGCCGGTGCCAGACAGCGCCGATCAGGCACCCGATCACGCGCATTCCGACGCGGCAACGGCCAGTCGGGTCGCCAAGGCCCGCCGACTGGCGGCATACGCGTGGTCACGCGAGATCAGTGGGGCCGAACTGCTCGCCCTGCCCGCGTCCACGCTGCGTAAACTGGCCCGCGCGGCCGAGACCAATCCGCCGAGCACCGGCGAGACCTGGCAGGTCGTCGCGGACCTGCTCGACCAGAAGGACGCCTGGGCCGCCCGCAACCCCGGCCACCCGGCCGCGGTGCGCACCCACGCCGACGAGAAGCTGATGTGGGTCAAACCACCGGTGAAGCCCTGGGCCGAGGAATCCTGACCTGCGACCACCGCGAAGGCGCGTGAACCGAGGGCGCCGGCCGCTGCGGGCCGAGGGGGATCGCCACCGGGTGAGGATCAGCCGAGCAGCAGCCCGAGAGCCAGCGCGAGCATGACCACGGCGATCAGCGAGTCGAGGACCCGCCAAGCGCCCGGACGGGCGAACAGCGGCCGCAGCCGTCGCGCGCCGTAGCCGAGGGTGAGGAACCACACCACGCTGGCCACCATGGCACCCGCGGCCAGGAACCAGCGATCGGGCGTGGCGTAGGTGCTGGCGAACGAACCGAGCAGCACGACCGTGTCCAGGTACACATGGGGGTTGAGCCAGGTCAGCGCCAGGCAGGTCAGCACGGACGCGCCGAGCGCGACCGACGCGCCCGCCTCGGCGATCAGCGTCGATGAACCCAGCGCACGGCGTGCAGCGAGCAGGGCGTAGCCGAGCAAGAAGGCCGCACCCGCGTAGCGCGCGACCGTCACGACGGCGGGAAACGACTCGACGACCGTGCCGAACCCCGCAACGCCGACGGCGATCAGCACGATGTCGGATACCGCACAGACCGCGATGACCGGAAACACATGCTGACCGCGCACGCCCTGCCGCAGGACGAACGCGTTCTGCGCGCCGATCGCCACAATGAGCGAGAGTCCGAAACCCAATCCGGAGAAGGCGGCCAATGCCGCCGATGATGCCGTCACAGCTGTCGACGCTAGAAGGCCGCCGAAGACAAGACCAGCTAATGATTCTGCACAGTCATTAGAATCCCTTATGTGGATCTGCAACTTGACCAACTGCGCGCTCTCGACGCCGTGCTCACCGAAGGAACGTTCGAAGCGGCGGCACGTCGGTTGAGCGTGACCCCGTCGGCGATCAGTCAGCGCATCAAGGCGCTGGAAGACGCCGCGGGCCGCATCCTGCTGCAGCGCTCGAAACCGGTGCGCGCCACCGAATCCGGGCTCGCGGTCCTGCGCCTGGCGCGGCAGGTGGCCTTGCTCGCCGGTGACACCGCACGCGAACTCGGCGACGCCGACCGGCCCGCCGACCGACCCATCCGCATCCCGATCGCCGTCAACGCCGACTCGCTCGAATCATGGGTGATGCCCGCGCTGGCCCGGGTACCCGCCGGGATCTTCTTCGACCTGCACCGCGAGGACGAGGAGCACACCACCCGCCTGCTGCGCGACGGCACGGTGATGGCGGCCATCACCGCGACGGCGACGCCGGTGCGGGGCTGCAAGGTGGACCCGCTCGGCGCGATGCGCTACCGCCCGATGGCGACGCCGGACTTCGCCGGAACCTGGTTTCCGAACGGCCCGACACCGGCCGCGTACACCAGCGCGCCGGTCGTGCACTTCGACCGCAAGGACGATCTGCAGTTCCGTCAGCTACGCCGCCGGGTCCGCCGCGATGTCGACCCGCCCAGCCACTACGTACCCTCGTCGAACGGATTCGCCGAGGCGGTACGGCTCGGACTCGGCTGGGGCATGCTGCCCGATCTGCAGACCGGAACAGACCGTGCCGCAGGAACTCTGGTGAACGTCGATGGCGATTCCGCCATCGACGTACCGCTGTATTGGCAGCAGTGGAAGCTGCACTCCCCCGCGCTCAGCGCTGTCGCGACCGCGATCGCCGACGCGGCCGCGACGGCATTGAGCATCCGGTAGGCAGACCTTCTTCGCCACAATCTAGGCAGCGGAGAGGAATTCGATCAGCACACGGTTGATCTCATCGGGTCGTTCGAGATAGCCGTAGTGCCCGCAACGCTCGATCTCGGTGTAGCGAGCGGTGGGGATCGCCTCGGCGACCTCGCGGCAGAACCGCGGCGGCACCATCTGATCGTCGGCGAAGCCGACCACCAGACTGGGCACGGTGATGGCGTGGTAGGCCGCGCGACGGTCCTGCGAACGGTCGAGCCCGAGCTGGGCGCGGGTGCCGGGAGTGCCCTTGCCCGAAGTGAATTCGAAGATGTCGAGCCACTCCTGCGCCTTGGCCGGATCGGCCAGGGTGTGTGGCGACAGATTGAGCATCGCCTTGATCGCGGCCGCGTACTCCGGCGGCAGCTGGATGCCCTTGTCGAACAGGGCCTGTTCGCCCTTGTTGAGCGTGCTCGTCACCGGGTGCGGGCGCGCCGTGGCGGCGAACATGACCGCCTTGCCGAGCAGTTCCGGCCGGGCCAGGGCGAGTTCGGCGACGATCCGCGAGCCCATCGACGTGCCGACCACGTGCGCGGGAGCGCCGAGGTGCTCGATGAGGGCAGCGGTGTCACCGACCAGCTGGGACATGGTGATGCCCGCGGCGGACTCCGCCGACGGCGCGATCCCGCGATTGTCGACGGTGGCGACGCGGAATCCGGCCTTGACCAGAGCGGGCACCTGATAGGTACGCCAGACGCGGCCGGGGCTTGCGCTGCCCATGACCAGCAGGACCAGCGGGCCCGTTCCGGTCTCGTCGTAGCTGAGCTGAATGCCGTTGAGCGTGGCGATGGGCAATGTCTCTCCTGTTAGCTGTTTGCTAAAGTTAGAAATCACCATACCGGTCGAGCGGAAGGCGGGTCTCCCACGGTGCCAGGACTGAGCAGGCCGCTGTACCAGATGAAGGCCGACTTCTTCAAAACCCTCGGCCACCCCATCCGCATCCGGGTGCTGGAACTGCTCAGCGAGCGCGAACACGCGGTCTCGGAAATGCTCCCCGAGGTCGGCGTCGAAGCGGCCAACCTGTCTCAGCAGCTCGCGATCCTGCGCCGGGCCGGACTGGTGACCGCGCGCCGCGAGGGACTGTCGGTGACCTACGAACTCACCTCGCCGCGGGTCAAAGAGCTGCTGATCGTGGCGCGCGCGATCCTCACCGGCGTCGTCGCCGGGCAGGCCGAACTGCTGGACCACCCCACCGAGTCGCCGGTCGCCAACACCGCCTGAGCCCCGGCCATCGAGCCGGTCCACCCCCGCCGTCCATTAGTTGCATATTTTCTAAACTAGCAACCTAGCAAGTTGACAAGGAGAACATCCGTGACCGCGAGCTCCGCGCCGACGACGGCTCCGACGAAACACCCCGGCATCCTGGCCTGGGTCGACGAGATCGCCGAACTGACCGCACCCGAGCGCATCGTCTGGTGCGACGGATCCCGCGACGAATGGGATCGGCTGACCGACGAACTGGTCGAGAAGGGCACCTTCGTCCGGCTCGACGGCAAGCCCAACTCGTTCTGGTGCGTCTCCGACCCCGACGACGTCGCCCGGGTCGAGGACCGCACCTTCATCTGCTCGGAGAACGCCTCGGACGCGGGCCCGACCAACAACTGGGTCGACCCGGTCGACATGCGCATCCTGATGGCCGAGCACTACCGCGGCGCGATGGCCGGGCGCACCCTCTACGTGATCGCCTTCTGCATGGGCCCGCTCGACGCGGCCGAGCCGAAGTTCGGCGTGCAGATCACCGATTCGCCGTACGTGGCCGTATCGATGCAGATCATGACCCGTTCCGGCGCGCGGGTGTGGGACAAGCTCACTGCCGACACCGAGTTCGTGCGGTGCCTGCACTCGGTCGGAGCTCCGCTGCACGAGGGCCGGGCCGACGTGCCGTGGCCGTGCGACCGCACCAAGTACATCGCTCATTTCCCCGAGTCGCGCACCATCTGGAGCTACGGCTCCGGCTACGGCGGCAACGCACTGCTCGGCAAGAAGTGCTTCGCGCTCCGCATCGCCTCGGTGCTCGGCCGCGACGAGGGCTGGCTGGCCGAGCACATGCTGATCCTCAAACTCACCTCACCGCAGGGCAAGACGCACTATGTGGCCGCGGCGTTCCCGTCCTCGTGCGGCAAGACCAACCTCGCGATGCTGGAACCGGCGCTGGCGGGCTGGCAGGCCGAGACGATCGGTGACGACATCGCCTGGATGCGCTTCGGCGCCGACGGCAGGCTCTACGCGGTGAACCCGGAAGCCGGGTTCTTCGGCGTCGCACCGGGGACCGGCGCGCGCACCAACCCCAACGCGATCGCCACCGTCGACCGCGGCAACTCGGTCTTCACCAACACCGCGCTCACCGACGACGGTGACGTGTGGTGGGAGGGCCTGACCGAGCAGCCGCCCGCGCACCTGACCGACTGGCGCGGCAACGACTGGACTATCGATTCGGGAACCCCTGCCGCGCATCCGAATTCGCGCTACTGCACGCCGATCGAGCAGTGCCCCTCGGTCGCGCCGGAGTGGAACGACCCCGCCGGTGTGCCGATCTCGGCGATCTTCTTCGGTGGTCGCCGGGCGAGCACGGTGCCGCTGGTCGCCGAGACCTTCGACTGGGCGCACGGGGTGTTCACCGCCTCGGTGCTGTCGTCGGAGACCACCGCCGCGGCCGCGGGCGCGGTCGGGGTGGTGCGCCGCGATCCGATGGCGATGCTGCCGTTCCTCGGTTATCACGTGGGCGACTACTTCGCGCACTGGCTGAAGCTGGGCGCGCAGGCCGACACCGCCAAGCTGCCGAAGATCTTCCAGGTCAACTGGTTCCGCCGCGGCGAGGACGGCACCTTCCTGTGGCCCGGCTTCGGTGAGAACGTGCGCGTGCTGAAGTGGGCGCTGGAACGGCTCGACGGTACCGCCGAAGCCGAGTGGACGCCGATCGGCTACGTCCCCTCCGCCGACGCGCTGGACCTGACCGGCCTCGACGACGCCGATCGCGCCCTGGTCGGGCAAGCGCTGGCCGTGGACACCGACGAGTGGGTCACCGAGACGCGGTCCATCGACGAGTGGTTCGCCGGCATCGGTGGCAACCGGCTACCGGAGGAACTACGCGAGCAGCTGGCCGCGTTGAAGCTGCGCCTGCTCGGTAGCCGCTGACCATGCGGGCGCTGCTGCCGACCTGGGCGGAGTGGAAGCCCGCTTTCCGGGCGCCGGGCACGGATCTGATGGCGGGGCTGATCGTGGCGCTGGTGGCCTTGCCACTGGCGCTGGGATTCGGCATCAGTTCCGGGCTCGGCGCCGCCGCCGGGCTGGCGACCGCGATCGTGGCCGGCGTGCTGGCCGCGGTCTTCGGCGGCTCACGCTTCCAGGTGTCCGGGCCGACCGGCGCGATGACCGTGGTGCTGGTGCCGATCGTGGCCGAGCACGGCGCGGCCGGAGTACTGACCGTCGGATTGATGGCCGGACTGATGCTGGTCGCGCTGGCCTTCGCCGGTGTCGGACGCGCGGTGCGGTTCATGCCCGCCCCGGTGATCGAGGGGTTCACCGCGGGGATCGCGGTAGTGATCGCGCTGCAACAGTTTCCGGGGGCGCTCGGGGTGGTCGGCGCCGAAGGCGAGAAGGTCTGGCAGTCGGCCTTCGATGCCGTGCGCCGGTTCGTCGAGGAGCCGCAGTTCACCGCGCCGGTGACGGCGCTGGTGGTGGCCGCGGTGATCCTGCTCGGCGGGCGGTGGCTGCCGAAGCTGCCGTTCGCGCTGGGCGCGGTGGCCGTGGCGACCGTGGTGTCCCGGATCTTCGACCTGGATCTGGCCGTGATCGGCGAGATCCCGGTCGGCCTGCCCGCTCCCTCGCTGGGTTTCGTCCGGCTCGACGAGGTGACCACCCTGCTGCTGCCCGCGCTGGCGGTCGCCGCGCTGGCCGCGCTCGAATCCCTGCTCTCGGCCACCGCCGCCGACGCCATGGCCGTCGGCACCAGGCACAATCCCGATCGCGAACTGTTCGGGCAGGGCCTGGCCAATATCGCGGCCCCGCTGTTCGGCGGGGTGCCCGCGACCGGCGCGATCGCGCGGACCGCGGTGAACGTGCGCTCCGGCGCGCGCACCCGGCTGGCGGCGCTCACCCACGCGGTGATCCTGGCCGGAATCGTCTACCTGGCAGCCGGACTCGTCGCCGACATCCCGATCGCCGCGCTCGCCGGTGTGCTCCTGGCGACCACCGTGCGCATGGTCGAAGCCGCCTCGCTCGCCGCGATCGCCCGAGCCTCCCGCGGCGACGCGATCGTCATGGTGATCACCTTCTTCGTCACCGTGGCCTTCGACCTGGTCACCGCCGTGGTCATCGGCATCGGCTTCGCGCTGGTCCTCGCGGTCCGCGCCATCGCCCGCGAAGCCACCCTGCAGCAGGTCCCGCTGGACGAGAGCGACCATCTCGGCGAAGAACATGCCCTACTCCGCGATCACATCGTCGCCTACCGCATCGACGGCCCGCTCTTCTTCGCCGCCGCCCATCGCTTCCTCCTCGAGCTGGCCGAGGTCGCCGACGTCAAGGTGGTGATCTTGCGCATGTCGCGCATCACCGCCCTCGACACCACCGGCGCCCTCGTCCTCAAAGACGCCATCCACAAACTCGAACACCGCCACATCACTGTCCTGCTGTCGGGCCTGCGCGAAGACCACCGCCAGCGCCTGACCACCATCGGCGCCCTCCCCGAGGACGGCAACGACAGCGTTTTCCCTGACACGGGCGCGGCCATCGCCCACGCCCGCCAGTTCCTGCCGACGGCGCGAAGACACAGCTGAAAGGCTTTCGATGCAGGAACTACCGCGTCGCGATGACAGTGCTGCCGCTCGGTCGACGGTCGTGGCGTAGTGGGCGGTCCGGTCAGCGACGATCACCAGGGCGGGAAGTCCGGGGAGCCGCACCCCCGCAGGTCCATCTCCCCCGGCGTGCCAGATCGCCGGTCGGTCGCGACGAGGACCTTGTCCACCAGCGACCGGAGCGCGGCACTCTCCCCTGGACTCAGCCTGTCCACGAACAACTTCCGCACCAGGTCGACATGCTCCGGCGCGGCCCGTTCGAGAACCGCCCTTCCCGCGTCGGCCAGCGAGACGACGACGCCGCGCGCGTCATCCTCGGCCGGCCTGCGATCGACGAGCCCACGGGCCGCCATTCGTGCCAGCTGCTTGGACAGCCGGGACTTGTCCCAGCACACCTCGGCGGCGAGTTCCTTGGCGCGCAAGCACCCGTTCGGCGCGGCCGAGAGCGGCACCATCAGCTCGTAGTCGGCCATCGACAGTCCGTGTTCGGCCAGTCCCGCGGACAAGGCCGCGTCCAGCCGCTGTCGCAGGCGAATGTAGGCCTGCCAGGTCTGCTGCTCGTCGTCGGACAACCATCGGGGCACGGGAATGATCGTAGTACGCATTTGGTTGACATGGAAACCAAAGCAATGAGGAGGCGTCCGATGCCCGCTATCACCGTCGACGACATCATGGTTGTGCCCAGGCTGCCCCGGCCCGACGTCACCGAGACCCAGCGGCCGGTGCGGCAGATCGTCACCGCGAACCGCCAGCGCGAAGGTGCCGGATTCGAGGTGACCCGACCGTTCCCCAGCGTCGACCTGCGCGCGGCCGACCCGTTCATCCTGCTCGACCAGATGGGCCCGGTAGCCTACGAGCCCTACGAGGCAAAAGGCGCGCCGTGGCATCCGCATCGCGGTTTCGAGACCGTCACCTACATGCTCGACGGCACCATGGTCCACCACGACTCCCAGGGTGGCGGCGGCGTCATCGCCGAGGGCGACACCCAATGGATGACCGCCGGCTCGGGCATGCTGCACGACGAACTGCCCGAGGAGAAACTGGTGATCACCGGCGGCACCTTCCACGGCATCCAGCTGTGGGTGAACCTGCCTCGCGCCAAGAAGTTCGCCACCCCGCAGTATCAGGACCTGCGCGGCAGCGAACTGACCCTGGTCAGCTCGCACGACGGCGGCGCGCTGGTACGCCTGATCGCCGGCGAGGTCGGCGGCTTCACCGGCCCCGGTTCCACCCAGACCCCGATCGCCTACGCCCACGCCTCGATCGTGCCCAGCGCCCAGCTCGAAACCCCGTGGCCGCGCGACTTCACCGCCATGGCCTACGTGCTGTCCGGCAACGGCACCGTCGGCACCGACCGGCGCCCGATCGGCGCGGGCCAACTCGTGGTCTTCGGCAAGGGTGACGCGATCACGCTGACCGCCGACACCGAGCAGCACTCCAGCACCGGCGATCTCGAGGTCCTCCTGCTCGGCGGCACGCCACTGCGCGAACCCGTCGTCCAGTACGGGCCGTTCGTGATGAACACCCGTGAGGAAATCATCCAGGCCATGGAAGACTTCCAAGCCGGACGCATGGGCACCATTCCGGCCGAGCACCGGACCGGACGTCGCCTGGGGGAATAACCGACTCGAGCCCCGGTGCGATTGCTGCTCGCGCGCGGTTGACAACGGGCAGCCTCCTCACAACAGTGGACGTGGCTACCCGGCCCCTGTGTCCGGGCCAACATCCGAACCGCTGCAGACATAGAGGAATTCATGAACGTTCGCCGGATCACCATCGCTGTCGCGGCCGCAGGTCTGACCCTGCTCGCCGCCCCCGCCGCCCATGCCAACCCGGTGACGGGCTCCGCTGGCACCGGCTCGTCCAGCTTCGACTCGATCCTGGGCGCGACCGGTTCGGCGAACCTGGTCCAGTCCGGTTCCGCGGGCGGCGCGTTCGCCAGCTGCGACGAGGCCCGGGCCGTCGGCCGCGCGCCGCTGTTCCGCGGCGAGCCGGGCTACTCCCCGCACCTGGACCCGGACGGCGACGGCCTGGCCTGCCCCACGCAGTAATTCTGGAGGCTGGCGCCTCGAGGTTTTCGGCCCTGTGGGCCTCGCCCCCGAGGGGCGAGGCGGCCGAAAACCGTGGTGGTTGCGTTCGACAAGAAACACCCGATGTGGCTGGGCCGCATCGGGTGTTTTCGTGTCGCCAGTTCTCAGCGGCGGAAGATCTTGATCAGGACCAGGCCCGCCACGAGGGCACCCGCGCCGATCAGCGTGTATTTGACCTTGGGCTCGCTGAACTTGGCGACCACGATCGCCTTGGTGTCGTCCGCGATCCGCTGTGGATCGGCGCGCACCGCCAGTTCGTCGAGCGTGGTCGCCAACCGGGCACGCGCGATCTCGATCTCGCGTTCGATCCGGTCGGTGTCGTCCTTGGCCACCGTCACCTCCATATATGTCTGCTGCTCGCGGACGAGTCTATCCATGCCCGTCGCGCACCCGGTCGGTTACCGTGCGTGGGTGACCGACAACCATCGCCTCTCCCCCGGAGACCCCGCCCCTGAGTTCACGCTGCCCGACGCCGACGGCAAGGACGTGTCGCTGTCGGACTACCGTGGCCGCAAGGTGATCGTCTACTTCTACCCGGCCGCCAGCACGCCCGGCTGCACCAAACAGGCCTGCGACTTCCGCGACAACCTCGCCGAACTCGGCGACGCGGGACTCGACGTCATCGGCATCTCGCCGGACAAACCCGCCAAGCTGGCCAAGTTCCGCGACGCCGAGGGCCTGACCTTCCCCCTGCTGTCGGACCCCGAGCGCAGCGTGCTCACCGAGTGGGGCGCCTTCGGCGAGAAGAAGATGTACGGCAAGACCGTCACCGGCGTGATCCGCTCGACCTTCCTGGTCGACGAGCAGGGCAAGATCGAGCTGGCCCAGTACAACGTGCGCGCCACCGGCCACGTCGCCAAGCTGCGCCGCGACCTGTCGGTGTAGTCAGCCCTCGAAGGAGCGGATGAAGATCTCGTAGCCGTCGAGCATCCGCGCCAGGCCGAACTCGAAGTCAGCTCTGCCCCAGTCGATTTCCTCGTTGTCGAAGGCCGACGCGGCGAGGGCGGTCGACATCGCGGGAAAGCGGCCGGTGCCGAGCACCTCGGCCATGATCGTCGCGAAGTCGGCGCCCTCGCCCACCCGTAGATCCCTGGCCGCGCGCCGCCTGCCGATCGAGTACATCGACAGGTTCATCACCAACTGGAGCTTGATCGTCTCCGGCAATGTCGTCGAGCCGAGCGCGCGCAGGCCGGCATCGAGCCAGGCCATGCTGTTGGGCCCCATCGGCGGTCCGCTCTGCGGGATGTCCACCCACCACTCGTGCACGCCGACGGCCTCGAACTCCGCCGTCGCCCATTTCTCCAGCCCGACCCGCCACGGTGTGCCCTGCGCGATCACCGGCGGTGGCCCGATGACCCGGTCGGTCAGCAGCGCGATCAACATGGTCTTGCTGTCGACGTAGCGGTACAGCGACATCGCGGTGAAGCCGAGCTGTTTGGCGACCCGGGTCATCGACAGGGCCGCGTAGCCCTCCGCGTCGGCCACCTCGATCGCCGCATCGAGAATCTGGTCGAGGGTGAGCCCCCGCTTGGGGCCGCGGCCACCGGATTCCCGCAGGCCCCACATCAGCTGGACCGCTTTCGGCAGGTCCTTGTCGCCGGTCGTCGTCATCGTCCACCTCCGCTCGCGTCGACTCTAGCGGGCCGGCGCTCTTGCGCCAGAGAACTGTTTAACCTATAAACTAGGTTTATTACATAAACAGTTTTCGATCGGAGATCTCATGGCACCCGAATCCGTGCCCGCCCTCACCGTCCACCGATTGCGCAAGGTCTACGGCACCCACGTCGCTCTCGACGACCTCGACCTGGCGGTCGAGTCCGGCACCGTCTTCTCCCTGCTCGGCCCGAACGGCGCGGGCAAGACGACCCTCGTCCGCATCCTGGCCACCCTGATCCGACCCGACGGCGGCCAGGCACGCGTCTTCGGCCACGACGTCGCGCGGGCCGGTGACACCGTTCGCGGGCTGATCGGCGTCACCGGCCAGTACGCCGCCGTCGACACCATCCTCACCGGCACCGAGAACCTGCGCATGACCGGCCGATTGCTCCACCTCGGTACGGCCGAGACCAGACGGCGCACCGCCGAACTGTTCGAGCGGTTCGACCTCGTCGACGCCGCCGATCGCCCGGTCGCCGGGTACTCCGGCGGCATGCGGCGACGTCTGGATCTGGCCATGAGCCTGATGGGCAGGCCGCGCATCGTCTTCCTCGACGAGCCGACCACCGGGCTCGACCCTCGCAGCCGCCGCGACCTGTGGACGGCGATCCGGGAACTCGCGGACGACGGCACCACCATCTTCCTCACCACCCAGTACCTGGAGGAGGCCGATCAGCTGGCCGACCGGATCGCCGTGCTCGACGGCGGCCGCATCGTCGCCGACGGCACCGCGGCCGAACTCAAACGCCTGGTCCCCGGCGGCCACATCCAGCTCAGCTTCGCCGACCACCACCTGCTCAGCGCCGCCGCGCGGGCCGTCGCCGACGAACCCGGCGCGTACATCGATGCCGATCAGCTCACCGTGCAACTCCCCGGCGACGGCAGCGCGACCGAGATGAAACAGGTGCTCGACCGTTTCGCCGATCTCGACATCGCGATCGAACAGCTCACCGTGCACACCCCCGACCTCGACGACGTCTTCTTCGCCCTGACCGGACAACCCCGCAGCGCCGCCGCGGTCGCCTGAACCTCGAAACGAGAACCACCATGACCACTCTGTCCCCGGCCCTGCGAGTCGTGCGCACCGCACAGGACTCGGCCACCATGCTCGACCGCAATATCCGGCACACCCTGCGAAGTCCTGACACGATGATCATGACCATCGCGCTGCCGGTGATGATCCTGCTGATGTTCGTCTACGTCTTCGGCGGTGCGATGGAAGTCGGCCGCGGCGCCTACATCGACTACGTGGTACCCGGAATCATCCTGCTGTGCGCGGGTTTCGGTGCCTCGACCACCGCGGTCGCGTTGTCCACCGATGTCGCCGACGGCATCATCGACCGGTTCCGCACCATGGCCATCGCGCGCTCGGCGGTGCTCACCGGGCATGTCGTCGAGAGCGTGCTGCGCAATCTGCTCACCTCCGGCATCGTGATCGGGGTGGCGTTGGTGATCGGCTTCCGGCCGACCACCGATCCGGTGCGCTGGCTCGGCGCGCTCGGCCTGCTGGCGATGTTCGTGTTCGCGCTGTCGTGGTTGTCCGCGGCGCTGGGCCTGCTCGCCCGGAACCCGCAGGCGGCCAACGGCTTCACCTTCGTGTTCATGTTCTTGCCCTATGTGAGCAGCGCGTTCGTCCCCACCGAGTCGATGCCGACCGCACTGCACGCCTTCGCCCGCAATCAGCCGGTGACCCCGGTCATCGAGACCCTGCGCGGGCTGCTGATGGGCACACCGATCGGTCACAGCGCGGTACTCGCCGTGCTGTGGTGCGCTGGTATCGGCCTGGTCGGCTATCTGGGGGCGCGGATACTGTTCCGGCACCGAACCAGCGCCTGAGACGGCGGGCCGCGCGGGAGCACCGCGCGGCCCGTGCGGTCGATCAGTCGGCGGACTGGGACAGACCGCCCTCGGGCACGACCGCCTGCGCGGGCTGCATACTCAGCGGAATGCCGGTACCGGGCAACACCGGGGCCATCACGGGGGTCTCCGGCTCGACGGGAGCGGGCTCGAGCGGCAGCGGTTCGTCCTGTGGCGCGTCGCCGTACAGCTGCGTGGGGTAATCCAGCGGGAAGCGGCTCGGGTCGACCAGCTGCGGATTCGGCGACATGTGCTCGTAGGGCGACGCCTCGCCCGGCTCGCCCGCCGGGCTCACCTGCAGGCCGCTCCCACCCCCGACGCCACCGGCCGAACCGGAGTCCGCCGCTTCGCGCATGGTCGGCAGCGGCGCCGGGCTCGCGGGCCCGGCACCCGGTTCGGAGGACACCGCGGTGTTGTCGACCACGGGCGTGCCGGCGTTCAGTACCGCGTACGAACCACCCGCGACCAGTCCACCCGCGAGCACGCTCGCCGCCGCGGCGACGAGCGCGGTTCCGCGCTTGGTCCGCGGTGCGAGGGCGACGGGCACGTCGATCGCGTCACCGAGCGCGACCAGCGCGGCACCCGCGGCCGGTGCGAACGGCGCCAACCGACACGGCAGCACCGGAACGCCGAACCCGCTGACCGCCTCGCGCACCGCGGGCGCGTCGGCGGAGGAACCGATGAGCACCACCGCGCCGGGGCGCACCGAGGCGGCGTCGAACTGGTCCCATGCCGCCGACACCCCGGTGCGCAACGCGTCGGGGGTGGGTGCGCCGGTCTGGCCGGAGGCGGCGAGCACGCGATGGCGGCCCGGGTCGAGCAGCGTCATCGCCTGGTGGCCCGGAACCGCTTCGTAGACCAGCAGATTGTCGAACTCGTCGAGCCAGGTCATCGCCCCGGCGACGAACAGGTGTGCCGACTTGGCCGAGACCAGCGAGGCGGTGTGCCACGGGGTGTCGGCCAGCCCGGTGACGATCGCGCGCCGCTCGGCGGCATCGCGGTAACTCACTGCCACCCCGGCGATCTCGTACTCGTCGTCGAGCTCGGCGGCCAGGGCGTCCAGCGCGGTCCGTACCGCCGCGGCCACCTCCGCCTTGCCGTCCCCGCCCGCACGCACGGTGCGCCGCAGGAGCATCCGATCGGTGAGGGTGCCGCCCGACGCGGCGAAGGCCACCGCGTGCACGGCGCCCCGCTCGGTACTGACGCCGAGAGTTACCACAGATTCCGCTGCCACAGTCATGCCGAAAAACGCCCCCATCTCGTCGCGATAGGTCGATTACGGTGAGATTTCACCGCGAAGAAGCGTGCGGATGCACGCACGCTCATCTGATGATTCGTCACCGGTCACGATGCGGATGGGTGGAATCTCTCCCAGTTGTTGACACGCTGTCGGTATGCCCGTGTCACTGCTGTGTGTATACCGCTAGCCTGGATGGGTGGAAGTACACGCGCAGGCCCGGTCCCCGAAGAACCGTCCGGACCCTGCGCTGGAATTGCAGGACGATCCGCAGGAGCTGATGCCGCGCAAGCGGCCCACCCAGGAGCGCAGCAAGCGCAAGTTCGACGCGCTCCTGCAGTCCTCCCGGGAACTGCTGGTCGAAGTGGGTTTCGAATCGTTCACCTGCGAAGAGGTCGCGCAGCGCGCGGAGGTGCCGATCGGCACCCTCTACCAGTTCTTCGCCAACAAGTACGTCATCGTCTGCGAGCTCAATCGCCAGGACCTGGTCGCGGTCTCGCGCGAGCTGGCCGACTTCCACGGCGAGGTCCCCTCGCTGGACTGGCTGCGGCACATGAACCAGTTCGTCGACCACCTGGCCAATCTGTGGACCACCGACCCCTCGCGACGCGAGGTGTGGCTGGCCATGCAGTCCACCCCGTCCACCCGGGCCACGGGTGCGTTGCACGAGAAGGAATTCGCCGAGGTGGTCTCGCAGATGCTGCGACCACTGACTCCGCGCACCCCGCGCGCCCGGCGCACCATGATGGCCGAGGTGCTCGTGCACGTGGTTTATTCGATGCTGAATTTCTCGGTGCAGGACGAACAGTCCAATGCCGATGCCGTCGCCGAGCTCAAGCGACTGATGGTCGCGTATCTGCTTGTCGCGGAAAAGGAATCGCGAGCCTGACCGGGCCTGCGCCGGGAACGGTACGAGTTCTGGACGTTCCCGGCGAGTTAACCATGTTCGGCGAGATCAGGTGTTGCGTTCTCCGGGACCTACTCGGCCTTCGATCAGGTCCGCCAATTCGCCTGGGTCTTCCAGCACCACCATCGCCGCCGCGGTGTCACCGTCGTGGGTCAGCGACAGGTGGACGCGGACTCGGGGCAGGAACTCCGCGGCCAGGCCGTGCAGTTTGATGCTCGGCCTGCCCCAGGCGTCGTTGACGACCTCGATCAGCGGATACGGGTTGTCGCCGATCTGTGGGCTACGCGCGAACCGCGAGGTCGCCCACGCTTTGAGCACCGCCTCCTTCGCCGCCCAGCGGGCGGCGTAGCTGCGGGCCGGGTCGGTGCCTTTGCTCTGGCAGTAGCGGCGTTCACCAGCGGTGAAGCTCTCCCTGAGCATGGTCGTACCCGGCCGTTGCAGCTGTTCGGCGAACTCGGAGATGGTCACCAGGTCCAAGCCGATACCGAGAATCGTCACAAAGCGGCAGCCTACGACGCTTCGCCGGAACGCGGAGCCGAACCGAGCTGTCCTGCGCCGCAACCCCATCCGTCGGCACGGTAGCGACCGTCGCCGTCGAGCCGGGCCGTCGGCGAGAGCAGCACGTCGGCTTCGAGCTGACGAATCTGCTTGGCCGGGGTGCCTTCGGCGCCGAGGCGCCGATCCGCGGGCTTCTCGTACAGCGCCGTGCCACCGCACATGGCCTCGGCGAAACGCTGCCTGCCCGCGAGCTGACGCGCCTGTGCCCGCTCCTGGTACTCCGCGCGCGCGGCGGGGTCGATCGCGGCCAGGAACGCCTGCGGATGGACCACCGCGAGCAGACCGGACACGTGCCCGAAGCCGAGCGAGGTCACCAGACCCGCCTTGAGCGCGAACTTCTCGCCGAAGCGCAGCGGCTCGCGCGCCCACACCAGGTGCGGGTAGTCGGCCATCTTCTCGTCGACGCAGTCCAGGCTCCGGTTCGGCGGGATCACCCCGTTCTCCAGCACCTGGCACAGGCCGATGAGCTGGAAGGCCGCCGCGCCACCCTTGGCATGGCCGGTGAGGCTCTTCTGCGAGACCACGAACAGCGGGGCGCCCTCGGTGCGGCCCAGCGCGCCCGCGAGCCGCTCGTGCAGCTCCGACTCGTTGGGATCGTTGGCGGCGGTGGAGGTGTCGTGCTTGGAGATCACCGCGATGTCGTCGGCGGTGACGCCGAGCTTGCGCAGTTCGCCCGCCAGCCGTGATTCGCTGCCACCGCGACCCGCGCCCAGCGCGCCGAGACCCGGTGCCGGGATGGAGGTGTGCACGCCGTCGGCGAAGGACTGGGCGAAGGCGAGCACACCGAGTACCGGCAGGCCCATCTCCACCGCCACGTCACCGCGTGCCAGCAGCACGGTGCCACCGCCCTGCGATTCGACGAAGCCGCCGCGGCGGCGATCGTTGGCGCGGGAGAAGTAGCGGTCGCTGATGCCCTTGGCGCGCATGGCCGCCGAGTCGGCGGTGGCCGACATGTCACCGAAGCCGACGATGCCCTCGATACCGAGATCGTCGAAACCGCCGGCGACCACGACCTCGGCCTTGCCGAGCCGGATCTTGTCGACGGCTTCCTCCACCGAGACCGCGGCCGTGGCGCAGGCCGCGACCGGATGCACCATGGCGCCGTAGCTACCGACGTAGGCCTGCACGACGTGCGCGAGCGCCACGTTGGGCAGCGCCTCCTGCAGGATGTCGTTCGGGCGCGGCTCGCCGAGCAGGTTGTCGACGTAGAGCGAGCGCATCGAGGACATGCCGCCCATGCCGGTGCCCTGGGTGTTGGCCACCAGGCTCGGGTGCACCCAGCTCATCAGCTCGTCGGGGCTGAAGCCCGCGCTGACGAACGCGTCGACCGTGCAGACGATGTTCCACAGCGCGACCCGGTCGATCGAGGCCGCCATGTCGGCGGAGACGCCCCAGATGGTGGGGTCCCAGCCGGTGGGGATCTGACCGCCGACGACGCGGGAGAGCTTGGCCTTGCGCGGCACCCGGATCTCGGTGCCCGCCTTGCGGGTGACCGTCCAGTCGCCGGAACCCTCGACCGGGGTGATCACCGTGTGCTCGGGATCGGCGCTGTGGAAGGCGCGTGCCTCGGCCTCACCGGCGACGGTGAACGACAGGTCCTGGTCGAGGAAGACCGAGGTGAGCAGCGGTCCCGCGTTGTCGGCCATGGCGCCGTCGTCCTCGTAGCGGCGCACGCCGCAGCGTTCCACGACGGTGTCGTGGTAGCGCTGCGCCACGTCGGCTTCCGGCACGAAGTCGCCGGATTCGGTGTCGTACCAGCCCGGCTTGGGCTCGTTCTCCCAGCGGACCAGCCCGGTCGTCCAGGCCAGCTCGAGCACGCCCGCGGCGGAGAGCTGGTCTTCGACCTCCATCTCGAAGCGGGTGCGCGCGGAGCCGTACGGGCCGAGTTCACCGGCGCCGACGATGACGACCATGTCGGTCAGGTCGGCGGTGACCTCGCCCCATTCCGGCACGGGCAGTGCCGAACTCATCGTCGGCGGCGCGGGCAGCGCGGCGATGGTCGCGGACGTGGCGGCCTTCTCTTCGCTCGCTGCTTCCTTGGCCTCCTGCGCCTGCTTGGCCAGGGCCGGCAGGTCGAGCTTGGCGCGGGCGAGCCCACCGGTGAGGTCGATCTGCTGCGGGCTGGTGACGGTCACCTGACGGGCCCGCGAGGTGCACCACTTGAGCAGCTCGTCGGCCATCTCGGTGGTCGACCAGGTGTGCACACCGGCCGCTTCCACGGCCTCGACCATCGGGTCGTTGTGGCCCATCAGCCCGGTGCCGCGCACCCAGCCGATCAGCGCGTGCACCAGCGTCACCCGGGCGGCCCAGGACTTCTCGGCCCGCCACTTCGCGACCACGGCGTCGAGCGCGGCCTTGGCCTCGCCGTAGGCACCGTCGCCGCCGAACAGGCCGCGGTTGGGCGAACCCGGCAGTACCACATGCAGTTTCGCGTCCACGTCGTGGTCGGCGCCGAGGGCGGACAGACCGCCGATCAACCGCTCCACCGACCACAGCAGGACCCGCATCTCCATTTCGGCGCGGGCACCGGCGTCGGCGAGATCACCGGCGACGCGCGGTGCCGCGAACGGCAGCAGCAGCGTCGGGGTCATCGCGTCCTTGACCTTGATCTTGGCGCCGCCCGCGTTGTCGACCTGTTCGGTGCCGACCCAGTCGATCAGCGCGTCCAGGTCCTGGTAGGAGGCCATGTTCGCCGGGACCACCCACAGCGCCGCGCCGTGGCGGGCGTTGTCGCGGTACAGCGAACGGTAGAAGCGCAGCCGGTCGTCGTTGAGACCGGAGGTGGTCACCACCACGGTGGCGCCGCCGGCGAGCAGTCTGCCGGTCACCGCGGCGGCGATGGAACCCTTGCTCGCGCCGGTGATCACGGCGATGTCGTCGGACCACAGGCCGGGCTCGGTGGTGTCGAGGGCGGCTTCGGCGATCCGGGCGTACATCCCGGCCAGCACCGAGCGGGCCTCGTGCATGGCCCGCTGACGCCACCAGTTCGCCTGCGCGGCGACGGCTTCCCCGGCACCGAGGTAGCCGGTGATCGGCTGCTCGGCGGTGGTGGCGTCGTCGCCGAGCCACATTGTGGCGAGGTCCTCGCGGGCGGTGGCCCAGCGGTCGTCGATGAGGACGGCCTTGCGGGCGTCGAACGCGGGGGCGACCAGGCGCGGCCAGTCGGTGCCGAGTTCGGCCGAGACGAGGTCGACGAGGGTGTCCGGCGTCGCCTCGGGCGCGCTGACCTGCTCGCTGAGGCCGAGCTGTTCGAGCACGACCCGGGCCGCGGTGGCGAGCACGCCGTCGCGTCCGGTGATCTGCTCGGTGAACTCGCCCAGTGCGGCGGCGTCCACGGTGCCGCCGGACGCGCCGCCGGTCGAGGGCAGCGAGACCGCGACCCCACGCCGGGCCGCCACCGACTGCACAGCGGCGTCGATGGCCGCGTCGACCGAGGCAGCGTCGCTCAGTGCGCCCCCGGCGAGTCCGCCGAGGTCGCCGCCACGCACGCTGGCGCCTTCGCGGGTGCCGAGGGAGACCTCGGCGGTGACGTGGCTGGCCCAGCCGTCGCCGAGTTCCCAGGTCTTCTTGACCCGGTCGGCGATGGCGGCGGGCCGCTTGCCGGAGGGGCCGAAGACCTTGCGCAGGTGGTCGCCGATGGCATCGTTGAGCACCGAGCCGAAGGGCTTGTAGGTGCGGGCCAGACGCTCGACGGTGGCCGCGAGGGCGCCCATGTCGGCATCGGCCGCGCCGTCGATGGCGCCGAGGGACAGTTCGGCACCGAGGTCGACGAGCAGCTGGTTGCGGCGCGAGGACACGCCGTCGCAGAGGCCCTCGATGGTGTCGACCGGACCGATCTGGTCCATCCGCAGCTTGGTCCACAGCGCGATGAGCACGCGGGTGGCGTCGGCGGCGGTGAAGGCGATGTCGTCGGGACGGGGCCCGCCGGTGGCGACCGGGGCCGCCGCGACGGGGGCCGCCGCCGCGGCGGGCGCGGCCTGCGTCTCGGCGGGGGTCTCCTCGATGTCGTCGACCGGTGCGGGATCGGTGTCGGTGGCGTAGACGACCGCGGCGTCGCGTTCGACGTTCACCACCTCGACCGTGGCCCCGCCGAAGCCGGGCAGCTTGAGCGTCTGGGTCGCCAGGTTCGCCACCGTCGGGGTCGCGCCGAGGCCGATCTCGACGAAGCGCTCCACGCCGAGTCCACCGTGCGCGGTGTCGGTGAACAGCAGGTCCTGGGTCTCGATCCAGCGCACCGGGCTGGCGAACTGCCAGGCCAGCAGCTCGATCAGCACCACCCGGCACAGTTCCGCGTCACGCTCGGCCCAGGCGTCGAACTCGGCCAGTACCGCGCGCAGCGGCTCCGAGGGCACGAGTGCGGCGATCTCGGTGAGGAATTCACGATCCAGCGAGAACGGGCGCGGCACCAGGTTCGGGATGTAGCGGCCGACGAGCACCGCCGGGTCCACCTCGGTGGGCAGCAGCTGCTCGAGCTTGTGCCGGAACTCCGGGACGCCGTCGCGCAGCACCGAGGAGTGGAACGGCACATCGATGCCGGGCACCAGGATGAAGGCCCGCTTGCCACCGAATTCGGCACGGCGACGGTCGATCTCGGTCTCCAACGCCTCGAGTCCGGCGACGGTGCCCGCGATGGCGTACTGCGAGCCGCGCAGGTTCAGGTTCACGACCTCGAGGAATTCGCCGGTCGCCTCGCCGATGCCGGTGACGAAGTCGATGACCTCGGCGTCGGGCAGCCCGATCTGCGAGGGGCGGATGGCGGCCATCCGGTAGTCGCTGCGGCCCTGCGCATCACGCGGGACCAGCTCGTGCATGGCCGAACCACGCTGGAACACCACCTCGAGCACGGCTTCCAGCGGCAGCACACCGGCGACGGCGGCCAGGGCGTTGTACTCACCGACCGAGTGCCCGGCCAGCATCGCGCCCTCGACGAACGCACCGGCCTCGCGCAGCTCGGCGACCTGGGCGACGCCGAGAGTGGCCATGGCGACCTGGGTGAACTGGGTCAGGTGCAGCACGCCGTCGGGGTGCCGGTGTTCGACGCCGCGCGCCTTGAGGTAGGTCGGATTGTCGCGCACCACCGCCAGGATGGAGAAACCGAGAGCCTCACGGGTATGCGCGTCAGCACGCTCCCACACTCGCTTGGCCGCCTTCGAGCGGGTCAGCGCGTCCAGGCCCATCCCCTTGCGCTGGATGCCCTGTCCCGGGAAGGCGTACACGGTCTTCGGGGCGGCGGTGCGCCCGGTCGCGGTCATGACCAGGTCACCGTCGACCCGGCAGGAGACCTCGACGATCTCACTGCCCGCGTCCACCGCGATCCGCTCCACCCGCACGTCCACGGTCGCGCCGGGGCGGACCATGCCGAGGAACCGGGTGGTCCAGGCGGTGAGAGTGCGTGCGGGAACGGAGCTTTCGGGATCCACCGCGACCACGGCGTGCTGAGCGGCGGCCGAGAGCCACATGCCGTGCACGATCGGGCTGCCCAGGCCGGCCAGCTTGGCGGCGGCCTCGCAGGTGTGGATCGGGTTGTGGTCACCGGAGACCGCGGCGAAGGCGTGCATGGCGCGCGGGGCGGCCATGGTGACGTCGCGACGACGGCGGCGCGGGGTGTCGGTGGCCTCGGCCGAGACCGCACCGGCCGCGCGCGGCGGATCGGTGAGCTCGGCGGCGCCGTTGCGCCCGCGGATGGCGAAGCGCTCGACGAGCCGGGCCAGCGGAGCGGGGGCGAGACCCTGATCGAGAATCAGGCCGACCGTCACGGTCACCTCGACGACGCGGCCCATCTCGGTGTCGACCACCGTGCCGCTCTCGGCACGAACCACGAGAATGCTGGTTTCGGAGGGCAATTCGTTCAACAGCTCGATCTGGTGGTCCAGGTGGACCAGGTCGAGCATGCCCTCGATCACCGAGCCGCCGTGCGGGGCACGCGCCGCGCCGAGCACCGCGAACACCGCGGGCCAGCAGGCGCCGACCAGGACGTCGGGCGCGGTGCGACCGAGGGTACTCAGCGAGTCGGGCAGACCGGAACCGGTGACCCCGGCGTGGTCGGCGACCAGATCCGGAGTCCAGGCCAGATTGACGTGCGCCGCACCGCCCTTCACCTCGGGCAGTTCCTGCCCGGCGGCCACCCCGAGCAGCGCCGACATGGCGCCCTCGGCATCGGCCTCGGTGATCACCGGAGCGCCACCGGAGTACACACTGGTCGGCACGGTGATCCGGACCTTCACAGAATCCCGGCCCAGCAGCGGCACGGCCAGTTCCACATAGCTGAATTCGGCTTCGGGACCGTCGGTTTCGGTGAGGGTGGCGCCGGTGCTCCGGTGCACCGCGCTCCCCTGCTCGACGATCCACTCGGTGGCATCGCCGAGGCGGTGCACCGGGTTGACGGTGGTGCGTCCGGCCCACTGCACATCGGGGGCGGCGAGCACGGTGTCGATCGGACCGGTGACCAGCCCCGCGACCCGGCGCGCGTCCACCGGCGCCGGGACGACGCCCGCGCGGACCAGGCTGTAGGCGGTGTCCTGCTCGAAGCGGTCGAGCAGTTCGCCGACCGGCTCGTCGACCCGGGTGATGCCCGCGACCGCGACGGTGCCGGGAATGATGCACACCTGATCGGCCGAGTAGCGCGGATCATGGGCCTGCCACAGCGAATCCGAGCGCCACCAGCGCCGCACGTCGGCGTCGACGACGGGCACGAAGTTCACCGGCTTGCCGGGGGTCTTGCACAGCGCGACGAAGAACGGCACGTCGGCCGGGTGCAGCACGGTGTCGGCGACGGCCGGGTAGTGCTTCTTGAGCGTGCACAGCGCCTCGACCGGATGCTCGAACGCCTCGTCGTCGGGGAAGAAGGTGTGGATCTCGCCGCTGTCGACCGGGTGCAGCCGGGATTCGGTGCGCCGCATCATCTCCGCGAACCGGTCGCGCCAGCTGATGTCGAGCCAGTCCGAGCGGGTGGCGTCGCGGATCGCGTCGCCGATGTCGCTGCCGCAGTCGAAGGAGATCGGCACGTCGCTGGAAACCGCGAGGGAGACATAGCGTTCCAGCCACTGCTGGTAGGTCATGGTGGCGACGTCGCCGAAGTAGGGCTTGGCGGTGGCGTCGAGCGCGGCGATGATCTCGGCGCGGCGGGCCGCCACGGCCTCGGCGTCACCGGCGACCTCGTCGAGCAGGCGGCCGGTCCGCGAGGCGGCGTTGTCGATCTCGTGGATGTCGGCGCCGAGCTGGCTGCGGCCCGAGGCCATGCCGCCGCTGGCGGTGCCCGCACCGACCCAGTCGGGGGTGCCGGGGGTGTCGACGAGCAGCTGCTTGACCTCGGGCGCGGTGGTCGCCTCGAGCGTCGCCATGGCGGCGGTGCCGACGAGCACGCCGTCCAGCGGCATCTCCGGGTAGCCATGGGCGGTGGACCAGGTGCCGGTGAGGTAGTCGGTGGCGCGCTCGGGGGTGCCGATGCCGCCGCCGACGCAGACCACCACGTTCGCGTGGCTGCGCAGCTGGGCGTAGGTGGCCAGCAGCAGGTCGTCGAGGTCTTCCCAGGAGTGGTGACCGCCGGCCTTGCCGCCCTCGATGTGCATGATCACCGGGTAGTCCGGGACCTCGTCGGCAATGCGCAGCACCGCGCGGATCTGGGCGACGGTGCCCGGCTTGAACGCCACATGGCTGATCCCGGCCTCGGCCAGTTCACCGATCAGCGCGACGGCCTCGTCGAGTTCGGGGATACCCGCGGTGACGATCACGCCGTCGATCGGCGCACCCGCAGCGCGCGCCTTCTGCACCAGGCGCTTGCCGCCCAGCTGCAACTTCCACAGGTAGGGGTCGAGGAACAGCGAGTTGAACTGCACCGCGCGACCCGGCTGCAGCAGCTGGCGCAGTTCGGTCATCCGGTCGGCGAAGATCTGCTCGGTCACCTGACCGCCACCGGCCAGCTCGGCCCAGTGGCCCGCATTGGCCGCGGCGGCAACGATTTTCGCGTCGACGGTGGTCGGCGTCATGCCCGCGAGCAGGATGGGCGAGCGACCGGTGAGCTTGGTGAAGGCGGTCTCCACGACGATCCGCCCGTTGGGCAGCCGCACCGGCTTGGGCGCGAACGCCGACCACGGGGTGGACGGCTCGGGAGCCGCGCCCGGGGTGAGCAGGCTGCGCTGCCCGGCGCGGGTGGCGGCGGCGATCACGCCGACGCCGGTGCCCTTGAGCGAACCACCGGTCACCCGGGAGAGCAGGTCGCCGGGGCCGAGATCGAGAATCCACTGTGCGCCCAAGTCGACGACGGCGTCCACGGTGGTGACCCAGTCGATCGGGTCGACCAGCACCTGCTGGGTGATCGCGGCGGCGAACTCGGCGTCGAGGTCACACTGCCGCGCCCAGCCCGCGACCAGGTCGACGGTCTCGGCCAGCGCCGGATGGTGGAAGGCGACGTCGACGACGATGTCCTCGAAGACAGGCGCGAACACCGCGCCACCGCGTGCCTTGCTCTCCCGCTCCCTGGTCTGCTCGTCGTGCAGCTGAGCGCAACGCGTGCGCACCCGATCGATCTGCGCGGGGGCGCCCGACAGCACGACCCGGCGACGACCGTTGCGGATCGACACCACCGCCGCGATCGCGGGGTCCACACCCTCGGCCACCTCGGCCACGATCGCGCGCAACTGCTCGGGATCGATATTGGAGACCGCGACCATCGGCGAGCGCTCGCCCACCGGCATCAGCCCGCGCCTGCGCGCGATAAGACCCGCAGCAGCGCCGACGAGCTGGGCGATGGCCAGCAGCTCGGCGTCGCGCGCGCCGGCGGCCTCGACCGCGGCGGCGGCGAACAGCCCCTGCGAATGCCCGATGACGGCGACCGGCGGGTGTTCGATCAGGTCGAGCCCCTGCAGCCGCAGCGCCTTCGTGGCGGCCAGCTGAGCCAGCAGCACACCGGGCATCGACACCGCCGCCGACCGCAGTACCGCGTCGGCGGGGGCCGACGACGGCTCCTCCGGTTCGTCCAGCTCGCTCTCGAGGACCCAGCCCATCGGGTCGAAACCGCCGGGCCGGACCATCAGCAACTGTGTCGCAACCGGCTCGATGAGGGCTGCGGCCTCGTGCACCAGCGCGGTCAGCTCGGGCTCGAGCGCGCTGTCGCGGCCGATCTCCTCGAGCTCACGCAGCCACTGCGCACCCTGCCCACCGAACGCCAACGCGTATCCCGCCCCGTTGTGCAGCTGCTCGAGCAGCGACACCCGGACACCCGACGCCTGCGCACGACCACTCTCTTTCGCGGTGCCCATCTCGGTGCTCTCGTTGATCGTCAAGACGCTCGACTTCCTTCTCCTGGCGCTCCGCCCACCGACGGGCGCACACGTATCCGGCAGCCCCTCGGGCCTGTTGGCAGCCACGATCGCACAAAATCATGAGGAAAGCCTCACGTTTCCCGCCCCGACGTCAGCTACCCGCCGGTATTCATGCACGGCCGTACCAAATTATTCTGAAACATGACCCCGCCTCATGTTTGAACCCGCAGGTGAGCGCACCCTGTCCGATTCCAAAACATGAGCGCCCCTCACGTTGGAGGTGACCAAATCGTTATAATCCCAGGTCGTGTTACCGACGGGTACGCCACGCCGCCCCAACGCTTCGCCCAGCCGCTTCTGCCCGGTAGAGTTTGGACGGTCGTACACATCCAAGCGCGAGTGGCGAAATTGGCAGACGCGCCAGATTTAGGTTCTGGTGTCCACGGACGTAGGGGTTCAAGTCCCCTCTCGCGCACAGATTCACGTCAGATATGACACTTGTTCGTGCCACGTGTTGGAGAGCACTCTCACACACGGAGGACGACCAGTGGAAACATACTTTGACCTGCACCGGTTAGTGGCAAATCTGCCACTTCGCGTCACTTCTGACCCCTGTGGGAAGTTTGCTGACACCCCTGACGGGGGTGGTCAGCGGTGATCGCACCAGTCATCCCGCCTCAGTCGACGCTGCAGGAACTTGTCCACGGACCGCTGGCCGCGACCCGCTCGATCGGTCCGGCCGACGACAACCTGGTGATCGGCACCTGCACTGTCGGCGACAGTGGCCGGATTCTCGACAAGATCACCTTCGCCGCGCTGGACTTCAATAGCGGCACTCGCCTCGAGCTGACATGCCTCGACGCCGGGGTTCTGCTCGCTCGTCCGGTACCCGACGGTGCCACCGCCGTCACCGAGGGCGGCTACTTCCGGGTTCCCTACCGGTTGCGGCGCCGAGTGAGCCTGTCGATCGGTCATCGTGCCCTGCTGATCGGGCACCGCAGCCACCGTGCGCTGCTGATCCATCCACCGGCTGCCCTCGACCTGCTGTGCGCGCCGAGCCTGCAGTTGATGACGGAGGGCGCGCGATGACCGAACTCACCTCATCATCCGCCAGCGCCGCGACGGTGGCCGCCGCACGGCTGTTGTTGACCCAGATGGGTCTGTCACCAGCCGATCTCGTCATCCCCGACGCACAAATGCCGACGTTCGGCGAGCTGATTCCGAAGGTCCGCGCACGATTGTCCGAAGGAACGCTGCGCACCTACAACACCCACTTCGACCACCTACTCGCACAGTGGGCCGACCGTCGTCTCGACGAGCCGAGCAAAACCGACCTCGAAGAGATCGCCAGCCGCATCCAGGCGGACGCACGGGTCAACCGCGCCTCACGCGGCGGCACCAGCGCGGTCGAGCATTTCATCAGCGCTACTCGCTGCCTCTACCGCTTCGCCGAGGACACCGGCTGGATTCGGCCCTCCGACAACCCTGCCCGCAAACTCGCCATGCCGATTCGACAGCCGTCGCACCGCCAACCGATTCCGTCGAATCAGCTGACCGAGATCTGCACCGTCGCGGCCACCACAGGTAACGACCCTGAGCTCGACTCGCTGATCCTGCGGCTCCACATCGAGACCGCGTGCCGCCGCGGCGGGGCCCTCGCGCTGCGTCCGCACGATCTCGATCCTGATCAGTGCCTGATCTATCTGCGGGAGAAGGACGGCACCGATCGCTGGCAACCCGTCTCCCCCACGCTCATGCGACACCTACTTGCGCACGCCGAGGATCGACACGGCCCGCGCACCGGGCAGTTGCTGCGCTACCGCAACGGAAGACCCATCACCGGACGGCGTTTCGATCACATCTGGAATCGCGTCGGGCAAACCTTGCCGTGGGTGACCAGCCAGGGCATCAGCACGCACTGGCTGCGCCACACCACCCTCACCTGGGTCGAACGCACCTTCAGCTATGCCGTCGCCCAGAAGTACGCCGGGCACCACAGCAAGAGCAACGGCACAACTGCCACCTACGTCAAATCCGACCTCACCGAAGTCGCCGCCGCGCTCGCTGTGCTCACCGGCGAAACACACCCGCTCGTGCCCGCCTACCAGCCCGGCACGACCGGGCCGTCCGCACGCTGAGCCCGCGACCGAAAGACACAAACCTCATGACCGACCTTGCTCTCACCGAGCCGACCACTGCCGTGCGGACGACATATTCGCAGGCGGATCCACCCAGATCGCGTGCGCACGCATTCTTCTGGACTGTCCTCGCCGCTGCGGCTACCGTCAGCATCACCGGCAATGCCACCCAAGCCCTCCTGCACGACACCGCGCTGCCCGTGGTCGCTGCGGCGGTCGCGATCATCCCGCCCCTGGCACTGTTGGCCGCCGTGCACGGAGTGACGGTCCTCGCTCGTGCGCACACCGCAACCCGAATCGCACGCTGGGTCGCAACCGCCATGACAGTCCTGATCGCCACCGGCGCGTTCTGGTTGTCCTTCACCGCGCTGCGGTCCCTAGCCTTGACCGCCGGAGTTCCCCGCGGTGAAGCGTGGTTGTGGCCGTTGATCATCGAGGGCTCGATGGCCCAGGCCACCGTCGCATTGCTCGCGCTCGCCTACTCCACCCCCGGTCACGATCACCAGCGTGCGCACACCGCTGACCGTGCGCCCACCGATCTATCCGAGCCGCAGAATCGATTGGTAGTGCCCGGCGAGGTCGCGCAGAAAGAGCTCGTGGTGGCCGAAGCTGTGCGCACGGTCCCATCCAGATCCCAAGACGTCGGCCGTGACTTCTCGGAACTGGCGACGCAGCTGTGCGCACGTGATCCAGCCCGGCGACGAGACCCCGAACTCGTCGCCAGAGCACTGGCCCATCACCATCACGACGGCTGGAATCCCACGCGCATCGCCACCGAACTGAACAAGAGCCGCTCCACCATCAGCCGGATTCTCAGCGATGCCGCGGCCTTCGGAACCCTCGCAACCTCCAAGGAAACTGTCTCCACAACCAGGCCGACCGTGCCGAGGCATCACCGTCCTCCGGCTCGGTCACGATGAATGCGGGGCCTCTCGAATGACGTGATTGCGCAAAGACTGTCTCCTGATTCCGCGAAGGTCTGGCAAATCGATCTCGACCGATGCCGACGCAGGTCCATGCCAGAGCCGTAGGCGTGCTCGGCACGACGATCATGCTGCGGATGATTCCATTCCATTCCATTTCGGCCGCGTGGAATGGAATGGAATCGAATCCCGCCAGTCACGCGACCGATCGGGTCAGCCTTCGGCGTCGAGCATAGGCGCGCGGACCCGAGGCAGCCGTTGGCCAATCGTCTTCGCGGCGGATTCGCTGGGTCTGCGGTCGTTGTGACCGTAGACCCGGTCTGTCACGGCGACCGACTCGTGCCCAGCGTCACGGGAGACCACGAAGATCGGCACCCCGTCCTGCAACTTCCACGAGATCCCGGTGTGGCGCAACATGTACGGAGTCAGGTGTTTGCGCCGTAGCGACTGCAATGCCGCGGGATAGCGGGTGATCAATTCCTCCGCATCGACGCCAGTCCACCTCGCCCGGTGAGTAAACGGCTGAAGATGTGCCTGGGCCAGAGTGTCGTGGCCCGCATTGAACGCCGCCACCGCACTGGCGAGTGCCTCCAGGCGCCGCAACGCCGGTTGCCACGCCTTCTCATAGAAGCTCGCGGCCGTGATCGGGCCCTTATCCTTGGTGCAGAACAAGTATTCATCGCCATCGCGGTCCAGATCGAGGCGCTCGAGAGTTTGGAGCGGCACATTGATGCTACGCACGCCACGTTCGGTCTTCGGCGGACCCAAGACCAACCGCGACCCGGCGTCTTTCCACGCCCTATCGATCTGCACCACCCCCGTCACGGGGTGCACATCGCGCACCAGCAACGCCCCGATCTCCGACGGCCGTGCCATCGACACCAGCCCGAACTCAGCCTGCGGACGCCACCGCGGAAAGATCAACTCCTCGAACAACTCCCACTCGTCATTGTCGAAGATGCATTGCTTTCGACCGCGATCGGCAGGTAACCGAACACCGGAGCACGGGTTGAACGGCAACAACCCGAACGGGCGCTGATTCACCGCCGCCCGCAATCCACCCGAGAGGAACCCGTGCTTGTTGTGGATCGTGTGGGGTTTGTGGCCCTTGTCTTCCGCCAGGAACACGATCCACGCTGCGTCGCTGTCGGCAGTGACCGCGTCGAGAGTGGCTGTCGCCCCGAAGAACGGGACGACATCGTTGCGCACGTATCCGAGGTATTTGCGATGGACCGGCGGGGAGATACTGCCGACCTTCAGCAGTCGGTCTGCGTAGTCGGTGAGCCAGCCACCCAACAACACACCCCCGTCCGCACCCGCACGTCTGGCCGGCAAGATCGCCAAAGCCCGGTCCAGTCCGTGACGGTCGAGATACTCAGACCACCAGACCGCTTCCTCGTAATCCTCATCGAAACTCTCTGCCGTGCCGCGGCGAACCCCGTCTGTGTCGTAGTAGTGAAACGGGACCTGCCAATTGATTGTGCCGTCCTTGCGCTGGCGCGGCCGAGGAGCACTCATCGGAAATCCTTTCGTCGGACCCGAACACTCGTCTCATTGAGATCTCGGTCGCACCGACCGTGAATCTCGCCCGGCCACAACACGTCCCGGACCACTCAGCAACTGCGGATATCAGAGATCCGACCACGTATATGGTGGCCCCCAGCAGGAACTTCCGCAGCCGATCGACCGAATAGCACGGATCAGCTACCGAGACGCCATAGAATCCAACTCATCCCCGATGTCGATCGCACGTCACCAACACCTCGATCGACAGCCTCAAAGCCAGGAGGCCGACGATGAACGACGATCTGGACGTCGCACGCTCCGAACTTGAACAACCCGTTCCTGGTGCTCCCCACGAACCGACGTACCCGGTGTCCGCCGGAGCCCGAGCACTGGGCAAGTCCGAACGCTGGTACACGCAGCAACTCAGAGCTGGACGCTTCCCGGGACACAGAGCAGGCCGTACCTGGTTTCTCACCACCAGCGACATCGCCGCAGCCATCGAGGCCACCAGCCATCCGGGCAAGTCCTCAAAACGTGCGGCGAGTGCGGAGCCTCCAATCCGGCCTAACCGACCACAGCGCACCCGCCACCGCCGGCCGATTCCACCACAGGGCCGATAACAAGCGGCAGCCGAATATCCCTTCCGAAACCAGCGTCCGACAATGCCGTCGGCGGCCATTGCCGACAGCCGATTCTCGATATCTTATTCTGGTCCACGACTCGCTGACCCCGCGTACGCAACTGCTTGCCGAAAGCGCATGGAGCATGTTAATTAATAGCGTCTACACAGGCAATAACGTGCGACCGGCATTTTATTGATCAGAAATATCTAGCGCTGCATAGTTTTCAATAATAAGAACGCACGACAGGCGGCCAGGAGCTATTAGTTGGCCCATCATCTAGGCCAGTCGAATAGACTCATCCATGCTCGCGCCACCTCGACATACACCCGTCAGCGAACCGTCCAGAAAGACGCGAAGAGACTACCGCTTGCGGAGATGCACGAACTACGGGATAATGTAAGTTAGCGGCTCGCAAAGCCTTTGAGCCCTAGGAGGACTTGAACCTCCGAGGCCTTCGCCGCTCTAAAACCGCAGGTCAGAGCCATAGTGCAACTTGGCTACATCGGTGCCATTCGGTTCTTCACGCTATTCCACGACGCCTCACGACATTCCGATGCAGTTTCCGGTGACAAGAGGCGGGTCCCCATTTCCGGCATAACCAACCCGGCCCCTGAGTCTGCGCAAGGGGAGCGGAACTGCGAAACGCGAAGTTTCAGTCGCCAATACTTGGCGCGAGCCCGATGATGCGCTTCAATGGAATGGGAGGATCAGCAGGCTGGACAGGAAAGTAGCGTCCATGCCAAGTCAGCGTCATCACGTAGGTCTGCCGCTACCCGCAGCAGCAAGCCGGTTACGAAGCACCTCGCAGTCACAACCAACGATCGGTATATCGAGCATCAACGACCGGGCACGTCTGCCCGGCCAGCGGATCTTCAAGGCGATGAAATGGCCAACAGGCCAACCGGTTACGTATGCGGTCCATCGCCAGATCATCAGCATGCGATGCGCCCGGTCCTCGACGAGTCACCACACGATCGGTCCGCTCGGGCAGATACGGCTTCCTGCCGAAATACGACACGCCGCTGGAATCACCGCAGGCGACCACATCGTCCTCGTAGCGTTGCCATCCGAAGGGATTGTGGCGATCATTCCCCCGCAGATCGCTCTGGCAGTCCTTCTACCTGTACTGAACTCATCGATCGGTACCACATGAGCAACCCCGATTTCGAGGTCGCTCGACTCCTCCTGGAACGCCTCGGCATTCGCCCGGATGATCTGCTCGAATCACCAACGAGGCCGACCAGGGCACCGACCTTCGCGGAGTACATCCCCCGCCTTATCGAGGCAGTACCGCCTGGCGCGCGCAAGGTCTACCTGCCTTACTGGCGTCGACTCGAGGCGTACTGGCCCGATCGGACGCTGGACGAACCGACCGCGCTCGAGCTCCAACAACTTATCGAGGTCACGCGACGAAATGCCGTGGTGCGACGTAACAGCCGAGGCGGACGCTCTGCATCCGAGCACATGGTCAGCGCGATCCGCTGCTTATACCGTTACGCCAAACGCGACGGCTACATATCAGCTGCCGACAACCCATCCGCAGACATGGATATGCCGACACGCCTCCCGAGTACGCGCCGCGCCCTCGGGAACCGCCAACTCGCCGAGATCAATCACATCGCCTCTACCACCGGAAACGACACCAGTCTCGACACTCTCATTCTGCGGATACATCTCGAAACAGCCTGCCGGACTGGCAGCGCTCTACGACTTCGCGGCGAAGACCTCGATCCCGAACAATGCCTTATCCGGCTGTTCGGCAAAGGCGGAACGGTCCACTGGCAACCGATCTCTCCCACCCTGATGACCAGCATGCTCGAACACCAAGAGCGCAGCCCCGATCCAGCACAGCAACTCCTGCGGTACCGGCACGGCCGCCCGATCACCCGACGCCGCTACGACCACCTCTGGAACCGAATCGGACGACACCTCCCCTGGGTGGCCACCCAACAGATCACTACCCACTGGCTCCGACACACAACTCTCACATGGGTCGAACGAAACTTCAGCTACGCCACCGCCCGCGCCTTCGCTGCCCACGCTGAACCCAGCGGCCAAGACAGCACCACCCTCACCTACGTACGCGCATCCATCGAAGAAGTCGCAGCGGCCGTTGCTGCCCTGACCAGCGAACCCCATCCCCTCGCACCCACACACGAAAAGACCTCTGACGTAGAGGTAGCGACTCACCCCGGACGATCCTGACTCGCCCCAGCGAGGGACTGCCGCGGTTCGGACGCCACGGTTCGCAGTGCAAGAAACAACACGATGACTTCACGGTCGCTCAGGTCGGCGAGGATGGAACGAACTACCGAACGGACCTGAACATCGGACGCTGGGGCGGGTTGATCATCGAGGATGAGCGGTGGCGCTGCCGGTGGAGGTGATGCCGTTGGCTCGCAAGCCGGAAGTGTTCGTCAGAGCGGTGACCCGGAAAGGGTGGCACTGGCGCAGATCGCGCGGTGCAGCGACATTCCGGTTCGGATGCGGCGGGCGCCGTGGAGGTAGTGGCCTCGGCGCAGCATCAGCCGGTCGGGTTCATCGCGATGCAGGTTTCGGAATCGCATGCGAGGCCGATGGTCCACGGCTTCAATGCCCGCTGGTTCGGGGCGGCGGACCCCATATAGAGCGGGGACAGATCAGCGAAGACCGATCAGACGACGCGTGATCGGATCTGATCGCCCGGTACTTCCCCGTAACCTGGGGTCGCTGTTGTCGACACGGAGTCTGTCGAAATTGACGGAAGTGTTGCGGATCAACAAGTTTGCCGAAGTCAGCCGCCAGGCCGTCCGTTGGTACTGCAACGGCGTTTCAGATGAGGGGATGGCCGCGGCGGCGGTAGTGCCCGAGCCCAGCACGCGGCGGCTCCGACATCGGCGGACAGATCCACGCAAAGACAGCCCTGACGAGCGTCTGTGTACTTTCAGGTCACGCCGGTGCGGAACCGCATCCATCATCTCTGTGTCACGCACAGTAGTCGAGCTCGACGCATCGACGACAGAGCCGTCACCGTGTAGTCCTTCGAGGAATCTTCTACAACCCACTCGAACGGAACCGGTTGCTCAAACGCTGTAAACTCGCTGAGACCGCGGTGATCACCGTGGTCGCGGGCTGGTACTGCTGGAGCAGATTGACCGGATTCAGCGAGCGATTCGGCCGTTGCGGCGCGCTCGCTGTTCGAGGCGGCGCTCTTCTCGGCCGAGGAGTGCGCTCAGTTCGCGCAGTGCCGAGATCTGTTCGTCTACCTGCCTGCGCTTAGTCGCGATAAGAACCGCGCCGTCAGCACAGTCGATATCGCGAGCGCGCACACCTTCCATGACCTGGCCGATCTCGACCAGCGAGAACCCCAGCGTCTGCATCCCTCGCAACAGCCGGACCTGTTCGACGAGCTCGTCGGGATAGTCGCGGTAATTGCCCGCGGTGCGGTCGATCCGGCCGAGCAGGCCTCGGCGCTCGTAGTAGCGCAACGCGTGTCGGCCGACACCGGTCCGGGCTTCCAATTCACCGATCAGCATAGGTCTCTCACTTGACTGTAGAGCTAGATCTACACCTTAGTCTCGGTCAGCCGACCCCGAAGGAGCCCGGATGTACCTGCTGGCCGATACCGAAAAAGCCGTGCCGTGTTCGATCACGGACGCGTTCGCCTACGTCTCTGACCTGGAGAACTTTGCGCGATGGTTCCCCGGCGTCGAGATGGTCACCGCCGACGACGAGCTCCCTGCCGGCGTGGTCGGGAAGCGCTATCTAGAAACAGTCACGCTACCGACAGGTCGCAGAACGACGATCCCGCTGCGCGTGCGTGAGGCTTGTGCGCCGGTGCGGCTGGTCACCGAAGGAAGTTTCGCACTGCTTCTTCCCCGCATGGAAATCGACCTCAGCCCCCTCGACGCCGAGCATTGTGTGATCCGGTGGCGGATGTACAGCCGTGTCGGCACCAGGCTGCTGCGGTGGACCCTGCTGCCTGTCGCTGCCATCACCATGCAACGACGGGCGCAAGTCGGCCTGCGCAACCTCGCACAGTTGCTCGGTACTGACCGAGGCGAGCCCTAGCGAGGCCGTTCACTGTGAGGCGACGATTTGCCGAGCCGAGCCGAGCCGAGCCTGACGCCGACGTCGGTTAGCACGACAGTTGTATTTCGTTGCTTCATAATCGGTTTCGTTGATGTCGGAGTTGGCGGGCGTAGTTCTGGTGGCGGCGCCGCCATCGGCAGGTGGCCAGGGCGTGGGTGAGAGTGCGGGCGGGGTGCAGGACTATCGCCAGGAGACGGCGGACGTCGGCGACTGTGATTCGACCCAGCCCGCGTGGGCTTTTGGGTCGGTAGCGGCGGTGACGGCGAGGAAGGCGTGGGCGAGCATGGCCAGGGTGATGTGCCGGTACCAGGGAGTCCATTTGCGGACTTGGTAGTGGTCGAGGCCGCATTGGTCCTTGGCGGCCTGGAAACATTCCTCGACCGCCCACCGGGAGCCGGCGACGGCGATGATCTGCTCGCGGGTAACGGTGGCGGGGTGAAAGCACAGGTAGTAGGCGATGTCGGTGGGGTCGTCGAGGCTGCGGCGGGCCAGCAGGGTGCGGGAGAACCCGGCCGGGACGTCGCCGAAGGACGGTAGCGTGGCCCACGCCCAGTCGTAGACGCGTTCGCCTCGCTCACCGAGACCGGCCGATACGCGATGCCAGGCATCGGCGGGCGCGCGACCGACAAGGGTGTCCACACGGCGACGGCCGTCGAGGTCGTTCACGGTCTGACGGACCGGCACTTCCAGCACGTAGGACAGCCGGCGAGCCTCGCAGAACGAGCGAAACTTTCCGTCGCGCCCGTAGGCGGAATCGGCGGCGACCCAGCCGGCGGTCACGCCCGCCTCGACGGTGCGGGCGATCATCGCTTCGGCCAACCGGGGTTTGGTCACGACCCCCTGTTCACGACGTGGGTCGGGGATCCCTGCCTCGGTGCATCGGTCCGCGTCGCCGGTCCACGATTCCGGCAGATACAGCTCTCGGTCGATCAATGCTCGCCCCGCACCGGCAGCGTAGGCGAGGAACACCCCGAGCTGGCAGTTCTCCACACGTCCGGCGGTGCCGGAGTACTGCCGCTGCACACCCACGGACTTGACACCCTTCTTCAGAAACCCGGTCTCGTCGACCACCAGCACACCATCCGGGCAAGCCAACGCGGTCGTCACATACGAGCGCAGCCTGTCGCGCAGTTCATCGGCATCCCACCGCGACCGGTTCAGGAAATGCTGCAGCCCGTCCGGCCCCACCACACCCGCGGCATCGGAGAGCTGCCAGGAGTTCTTGCGTTCCACCGGCGCCAGCAACCCTGTCAGGTACGACCGCGCCCACCGCCGCGACTCCACCCGACCGAACATCCCCGCGATCCCAGCGAACACCTCGTCGAACGCCACCCGCCACACCGAAACATCCTCGGCCACAACATCATCCAACACGAACGGGCAACCTACCGCACCGCCAGCCCTGGTGCAGCACAACGAAATACAACTGCCGTGCTAACACGACAGTTGTATTTCGTTGTGTCACAAGGGATGTCTTCGATATCGGAGTTGTCGGGCGTAGTTCTGGTGGCGGCGCCGCCATCGGCAGGTGGCCAGAGCGTGGGTGAGGGTGCGGGCGGGGTGGAGGACTATCGCCAGGAGACGGCGGACGTCGGCGACTGTGATTCGACCCAGCCCGGTCGGTAGCGGCGGTGACAGCGAGGAAGGCGTGGGCGAGCATGGCCAGGGTGATGTGCCGGTACCAGGGAATCCATTTGCGGACTTGATAGTGGTCGAGGCTGCATCGATCTTTGGCGGCCTGGAAACACTCCTCGACCGCCCACCTGGCACCGGCGACGGCGATGATCTGCTCGCGAGTGACGGTAGCGGGATGAAAGCACAGGTAGTAGGCGATATCGGTGGGGTCGTCGATGCTGCGGCGAACCAGCAGGGTGCGGGAGAATCCGACAGGGATGTCGCCGAAGGACGGTAGCGTGGCCCAGGCCCAGCCGTAGACGCGTTCGCCGCGCTCACCGAGACCGGCCGACACGCGATGCCAGGCATCAGCGGGCGCGCGACCGACAAGGGTGTCCACACGGCGACGGCCGTCCAGGTCGTTCACGGTCTGACGGACGGGCACTTCCAGCACATAGGACAGCCGGCGAGCCTCGCAGAACGACCGGAACTTCCCGTCGCGCCCGTAAGCGGAATCGGCGGCGACCCGTCCGGTCCTGTCACACCCGCGGCATCGGAGAGCTGCCAGGAGTTCTTGCGTTCCACCGTCGCCAGCAACCCCGTCAGGTACGACCGGGCCCACCGCCGCGACTCCGCCCGCCCGAACATTCCCGCGATCCCCGCGAACACCTCGTCGAACGCCGCCCGCCACGCCGAAACATCCTCGGCCACAACATCATCCAACGCCGACTGGCTACCTACCGTACCAAAGGACCTCTTGCAGCACAACGAAATACAATTGTCGTGTTAGCAGAGGGTGGAGCCGATACGTCCGACCGCCGCGCTCATCCGGGCTGACGGGGGCTGAGAATACCTGCGGTGCTCTAATTTACGTCGTCCGTACAGCAGCACAGTCGTTGATCTTCGGTCATACTGAACAGGCGTCTGACCGGGCATTCGATGCTTCCACTCTGCTAAGAGGAAGACTATGGAACTCAAGATCGACCTGCTGGACCCACATGACCCGGGATCGGCGGCTGTCGCCGACGAGCTGTTGCGATTGAACAGTTGGCTCCTCACACAGGATGGATTCCGAGGGCGCGTTCGCGTGCTCGAGCGACCCCCCGCAGCGGGAACACTGGGAGCGAGCCTCGACGCCGTTATGGTCGCTGTATCGTCCGGACTGACAAGTTCAGCCGCATTCGGCGCGCTCATCGCATGGCTGAAAACCCGTCCGGGGAAGCTCACCATGCGGGTGAAGAAGCCGGACGGCACCGAGATCGAGATCGAGGCCGAAGGACTCCGCGGACTATCTGCTGCTCAACTGGCCGCGTATGTCGAGAGTATTCAGGCAACAGCGAGTAGCGACCCGACCTCGTGACCGATCGCGGGCCGTCGGGCGAGCCGGGAAATAGGCCGGCGATCGCAGTCGGCGGCGGCGATCTGTCCTCCTCGACCGTTCGGGTCCTACTCGCCGGGACGAGCGATCATGCTGCGGGCTCAGCTCTCCCACCCATCTCCGCTGTGGGCCGATCATTGCGCGCACTCGATCGAGTGCTTCGTGATCGATGTGGTGTTCCGGCCGAATCCATTCGGCTCATCGACAATTGTGTGGAACCTCAAGATCTCGCACGCGCTATCGATAACGCAGCCCGAGAAGCCGAGTCGGTGTTCATCTTGTACTTCATCGGGCATGGGCTGATCGGCACCGACAGAAAGTTGCATCTCGCTACGTACTCGTCCATGTCCTCAACGCCTCGTGGCGCGTACGCGGCACTGCCGTACAGCGAGATTCGGCTCATCCTGGAAGAGTGCCGGGCACGCTCTGTCGTCGTAATCTTGGACAGTTGCAGGTCGGGACGGGTCTCTGACTGGAATCTTCGAACCGACGTGCTCGATTCTCCAGTTGCGTACGGCGGATTTCTTCTCTCTGCGGCCGCCGCGGACGAGGAGGCGCTCGCGCCGGCAGATGCCGAGTACACCCTCTTTACCGGCGAAGTCATCCGATTCCTGAACGAGGGCGATCCGTCCGCCGGGCATACATTTCTCTGTCTGGACGACCTCTACGAATATCTGGATCGCCGGTTGCCGACAGCGAACCGGCCACACCGCAGAGTTCAAGGCCGGGTGGGCGATCTCGAGCTCGCGCCGAATCCGGCGTACGTAATGCGGCAGCCTCCGACTCCGGCCGCCGTGGATTCCGTGTCCGGTGACTCTGTCGCACCCTACCGGGGCCTCGCGTTCTACGGACCTGCGGACGCTCGCTGGTTCGTCGGTCGCAAGTACGTGACTGAACGGCTCGTGAGCAGAATTGCCGACCACGATGCTACGCATGGACCGATCATGGTGGTCGGTCCATCCGGCGTCGGCAAGTCATCGCTGGTACGCGCCGGTGTTGTACCGGCGCTGCGCGACAACGCGTTCCCCCGGTCCAGCACCTGGCCGATCATGATCATGACCCCGGGTCGCGAACCGGTCGCCCGGCTGTCGGAGAGCCTGGGGGAAGCCCTCGCCGAACACCCACGCACCATTCATCGACGCCTCCGCGACAATCCCACGGCTATCTCGGAGATGATCGAACAGATCCTCTGCGATACCGCCCGAGACATCCTCGTGGATGGGCGCCTGCTCTTGGTTGTCGACCAAATGGAGCAGACGTTTACACTCTGTGATGACAATGATGAGCGGCGTACGTTCGTCGATGCGTTGTGTGCTGCGGCGTCTCCCGGCTCACGCGCGGTTGTGTGCGCGGTCCTCCGCGCGGACTTCTTCGGACATTGCGCTAGTCACCCCGGCCTGCTGCAGGCTCTCGAGGTCCAGGGCGGGCAGGTCTTCGTCGGCCCCATGAACGGCGGGCAGTTGCGCAGCGTGATCATCGAGCCCGCGCTGCTGGCGAACCTGCGAGTGGATCCAGAACTGCCGGAGGAGATCCTCAGAGACTTGGCGGTCGGTGACGATAGCGATCTTATCGACGGCGGAGCCTTGCCGTTGGTCTCGCACGCGCTCGATGCCGCCTGGCAACTGCGGAGTGGCAACGTCATCACGGCCCACGGATACGAGCGGGTCGGCGGAATACGTGGTTCGATCGCCCACACCGCAAACTCGGCCTTCCTCGATTTCGACAGCGATGAGCAGGAGGCCTGCCGTCGGCTGATGGTGCGAATGGTGACTGTCGGCACCGATGCGCCCGACACGCACCGCCCGATAGATCTGAGCGATCTTCGAGGCATTCACGACTGTGCGGAGAAGGTCGCGAGCGTACTCATACGAGCCCGGCTACTCGTCCGAGACGAGACATCGGTTCGTCTGACCCACGACGCGGTGGTCAGGCACTGGGACAGGTTGCGGGCCTGGATCAGCGACGATCGTTCGTGGCACATAGTCCGCCAGCAAATCAGCGAGGCGCACCTGATCTGGCGTGACCGCCGTCGTGATGACAATCTGCTGACCGGAGACCGACTCGCAGACGCGGTTCGATGGACCGCGGATCCCCCGCGCGCAGCGCTGCTGACCACTGACGAGAGCGCCTTCGTCGCAGCTTCAGCGAGGCAGCGTCAGCGCAGAATCCGGCGTCTGCAGCAGGTGATCGCGATACTCTGTGTCCTGGTTCTCGCGACCGCGACATCAGCCCTATACGCGATGGCAAAGAGTGCTGAGTCGCGCCGCGCTGCCGATGTCGCTGTGGCACGATCGCTGGTGGACTCGGCTCGGCTCGAGTTCTTCGGCAGACCGGACCTTGCCATTCTGCGCGTGGCCGCAGCATTGCGGCTGACAGACGATATCGACATCAGAGTTGCCGCCGGTCCTATCATCCAATCGAGCGCAGGGATGTCAGCGACCCTGTCCATGCCATCAGGATTCAGCGTGAATCCCGAGAAAGCGACGTTGACACCGATCCCAGGAACAACGCAAGTCGTCGTGGATGACGGAGCCTACGATGATTCGCCGAAATTCTGGCTGGTCGACTTGGCGACACGCGCGATCGACGAGGTGACTCTTCCGCTCGGGGGACCCGGCTCTGACATCGCCCTCATCGACTCGAGCCGAAAGACTGCGATCAGCACGGACACGGATATTCTGATCGTCGACGAATCCGACCCGAGCAACCCAATTCTTGAAATACCCGTCGACGCACGGCCGTTCGGCGTAGTCGGCATCCCGAACGGATCAATCGTAGCCTGGTGCGATTCTGCCAATAGGCTCAGCGTAATCGACGCGCGCTGGGAAACCGAACCGACGATCCTACCTGATTCCTGCTCACCGACCTCGGTCCAGTTCCTGCACAGCACTCGCACGCCGCGCAACCATGTCGCACTCAGCGCCGACGGCGCCATCGTGGTCGGCCTCAGCGAAGAAATCCTGACCATTCATAATGTTGCCACTTCCGACCGTACAGTCGTGAATGCAGGCGGCGGCATCGTCATGGATTTCGACCTTTCGCCTGACGGGAATTTCGTGGCTACGCTGGACAACGATGGGATTGCGAAAATTTGGGATCTGCGTGCGGTGCCCCTTGTTCCGACCGAGGTCTCCGATCCAGGCGCACAGGTACGGGCACTCGCCTTCAGTACGGATAGCCGGAACCTGACCGTCGGTACGGACTCGAATATCAGACACTGGCGTGTTCACCAGAACACGTGGGCAGACGATCCGTCACTCGATCGGCCGGCCACTGCGGTCGAGTACGTATCCGATGGGTCGTCGCTTCTGACGATCGACAAACAGGGGCAATTGATCCAGTGGGATGGAACGATATTGCCGAACTACGACGACTACGCCGACTTGCCCATCGCGGTGAGTGCCGACGGGACGTACGTGGCGACAATCGGAATAAAACATGACGAGGGTTTCGGACTATCGCTTCGAAAGTGGGATATCCGTCGAAATCCTCCGGTCGCACATGTTTTCGCCCCGAGCGTATGGTACACGCAGACACCGACCGCCGCGATTTCGGATGACGGGGAGCTCGTTGCGGTCAGCCGAGGATGGGAGGCCGGAGTGGAGATCTGGAGCACCGGAGCCGATGCCCGGATCATCGCACGTGTCCATGCCCCCGGCAGCCTTGTCGATCGCATGGAATTCAGTCCGGATGGCAAGGTGTTGGCATATATCGTGGTCGAATCCGATAATAGTTCGGAGTTGAAGTTCTTTTCCGTGGATGAACATCGCGAACTAATCTCTGAGGAGAAGTTCGAGTTCGTACAATCGATTCGCAGAATCCCCAGCGGGCACCTTTTGATAGATTCGAGAATTCCGCAAGACAGGTCGGACGGAAATCAAGAATTCGAGTCCGTCGTCTTCGACATGGACAGCATGAGTTCAATGGGTGGGCCGGCTCGCGCCGTGGGATATGCTGTAGCCGTATCACCCGATGGCGGTCGCACCGTTCGAGACAACAACGGCGGCGCGATTGTGTGGGACGAAGAGACAGGGACTACCATAGCCGAACTGGCGGACCCTCCGTATGCGGTGGCCATAATCCCGAACACCAGATTCGCATTTTCCAGAGACGGATCGAATCTGATTGCGTACAACGGGGTAAGTGTCGGGTCCGCGGATCCAGGCGATGTCCCCGCCGGTTTCGACTACGAACTTGCCGTTTGGGATACGTCTACGGGAAGGTTCGCTGGTGGACTCAATGCAAATGGCATCCCGATCGCGACCGGCGACGGTCGACTCTTCTTCTTCCCGGTCGACATCGATAATCAGCCACAGGTATTCGAGACCGCGTTGTGGAGCACCGACCGACAGGTGCTCACCGACCGGCTGTGTGCCGTTGTGGGCCGAGATCTCACGCCCGAGGAATGGCAATCCACAGCGACCCTCCGGGACCGGGAATACACATCTACCTGCCCCTCCAACACCAGCTGAACACGGACGACACGGTCTCCTGATCATCGCCTGGTGGGAGTTGGCGGTGGACAACGCACGCGTCGCCGACCGCCACGGCTACACCCAGCATACTCGGAGCGATAACCCGCCCGCGCCCCCAACTGCCTGCCAGTTGGTGTCTCAAAACGATCTTGGTCTCAACCGGTCAATGCATCACCGCTGGTGAATGATGTCCGGTTGTGGAGGCGATGGTGCGTGTGGGGGGGTAGTGGGTTCAGTGTTGAACAGCAAGAGCGGATTTGGGACGGTTGGCGCGGTGGGGAATCGCTCGGGTGGTCGCCGGTGTAGTAGGTAGCAACCATCCGCGTGTCTCACGGTTTCTGCGTGTGAGTGGCGGGATCCGCCAGGCGTCTCGGTGTCGGCGTGCGGGTCATCTGTCTCTTGGTGAGCGTGAGGAGATCTCACGTGGTATCGCCGCAGGCCGCGCGGCCCGAACGATCGCCGATCAGATCGGGAGGGCATCATCGACGCTGTCGCGGGAGATCACCCGCAACGGCGGTCGAGAGGTGTACCGAGCCGCGGTCGCCGATGCGGCCGCCTACGAACGCGCGTTGCGACCGAAACCTAGCAAGCTCGCCACTAATCCGGTGCTGCGGGAGATGGTCGCCGCGAAGCTGGGCGAGGATTGGTCGCCGCAGCAGATCGCGGGGTGGCTGCGATGACGGGACCCCGGTAGTCGGTCCACCTGAACCGATCTCATGGGGTCAGGTCACCTCCATCGCACCACTCGAGCACGTAGATGCGGCAGATGTGACGCGAAAACGTGTAAGAGCGGTATACGAGACACCTCTCTTGCACGCGCACCGCCACGTTCCACTCCACACGGGCGCGGTCGCACCGACGTCGAATATTCGCGGGTAGATAGCCCTTCCACCGGATTCAGGCCTGGCCGACGGCCTCCAGCCAGGGCGGAGAGAACCTGTCCACACGCTCGCAGTCGGGGTGCCCGCGATCCCCCGCTCGAACGCCTCGAACCTGTCCCCAGATCATGCGTGGCGTAGCCGATCCGGCGCCATCCGCCCTACAAGTCGGACCAGCTCTGGCGCAACGGCTCCCAGATTCCGGAGGTTCTGGTGCCGTCGAGAAGCGGATCGAGGAACTCCGCCAGCACGGCGAAGGCCTCATCGAGCGTATGCAAGCGCGCCGCGAGTTTGGCCGCACGTGCTTCCTTCGGATAGCCCGCAGCCCACTGGGGGCCAGGGCTTCGTACTGCCGCAGGGAGCGTGAGATTAGGCCGCCGATGTTGTTGAAGTTGCAGAGCCGCTGCGGTGCTCGCGGCGTCGATGGGGAAGCGGGCGATGATCAGGTGCAGATCCACCAGGTCGTGGTAGCGAGTCGATGGGGTGTTGTTCCTGGCTCCGTACAGCTGATACATCGCGGCGACTTTGTCACCGATCTGGTCGGCCAGCGACATCACTGTGAACGGCGGGAGCTCAGCGAAACCGTCGATGTCGATCATGGAGACAGGTACGACTTGATCGGTCCCCGCGGCGAGAGTAGTCCGTATCGACAGGTCGATGGGGAATGTGTACAGCAGTGTGGCTCCGTAGTACACATCGGCCGTCAGCTGTGCAGCGTCCGGACCTCCCGGGTTAGATTTGCTGCGTTTGACCTGGAAGGAAAGGGGATCGAGGTCGGTTGGTCGATCCAGGAGAGCCCGAAGTTCGATGATCGCTTCCTCGGCGGTGACGTCGGTGCGCATCAGATCGGCGTCGCGACTATGGCGTGCGCCGTCGGTGATGCGCACCAACAGGCCACCGCCACCTTTGAGGACCCAAGGGCTGCCGGGGTCGACGAAGACCCGGGCGAGGAATCTGAACAGATATATCTCGCGCTGGATCTGGTCGGAGGGGCGACCGGTGCGGGTTGAGAGCGTTCTGGCTTTGGACTTGAACGAGCTCTGGAACGCTGAGGCAGATCGGCGGGGTGTTGAGGTCAGTGTCGCTCCTGGTCTCGGGTTGGGCTGACTACGGCATCATGCAGGCTCTGGAGGGCGATCTGCACTTCATTCGACGTGAACGCTTCATCCGAGGTGACGAGGGAGAGGGCGGGCCGGATTGCCGTAGCGATCGGCTCGACCATCGCAGCGAGTTGCTGCGAGAGGAGCTCGGGAGGCAAGCTGGCGGCCACGGCGTCACGCAGTACCTTGTCGAAACCGCTGCTGGATAGCACCTCCCGAACCGACTGCCTGATGACGGCAATCATTTCCGGTGAGAACTCGATCTCGCGACCGCCGTCGAGCTCGTCAGCCTGCGCGAGTTCTACCGCTGAGGCGGGCACTCCCGCAGTGTGGATGAAGGTCCTGACGACTTCAGCGCCGTCTCCGGGGTGAGCTCCGTAGTTGTGGGCGTAAGGACGCAAGGCTTCGGCGAGCTCAGCCGACGTGGTGTCCCCGGTCATGATCGTGTCGCGCACGACACTCGCCAAGTGGCCACCGTCAGTGTTGGCGGCGGCCAAGTCGGTGACCGTGCGCAGGGGACGAGTAACAGGAAGCCCGTCGACGCGGTGCCATTCGGTCGGGGTGAGGGCGGCGACGATGAAGGTGACCTCGGAGCTACGGCTGCGCCGCGGTTTGCCGACGGTGAATTGGTGGATGTCGGCGTCGAGGTCGCCGAGTTGCAGCAGCACGGCGGCAGATCTGTGCGACACGACGCCGAGGGGCACCGGGTCACCGAGGCGATCACCGGCGGTGCGAGCTGGTTCGAGTGCCAGCCACGCGCTGCGGATCGCGTCGAGCGGGGAGTCCGGTGCGCCGGCGACCCGGTACACACCGTGCTGGATCCGGATCAGGTGGCCGTGGTCGGTCAGCCGTTTCAGCTGCAGGGGTGTGACCCCGCGCTCCACCGCGGCCTGCCTAGTGGTGAACAGGCCCCACTGTTCCTCCCCGAGAGAGGCTAGTTCCAGAAGCGGACCGTTGAGCATGACCTAATAGTAGCGCGTGCGCACACAATAATTTCATTCAGTACGTAACTTTCGGGCGCCACAGTGACAATATAGTGGCGCACCAGTCGGCTATGTAGTGGCGTACAACACACCGTGCATGGAGGATCTCGATCGTTGACGCCCGCTAGCCCATGGCCTGGCGGCGGTCCCGCCAGGGTATGTCCAGGCGCGTCGATGACGAATCCCATAGCCGGGCTCCTGAGTCGCGGGGACCGGATATCAGCCGGTGCAGGTGACCCCGACCTGGGGTGGCAAGTAGGCACCGTGTGGGATCGCACGTGCGGTTCGGAACAACGCCAGCTCGGCGAAATATTCGCTGCCCCTTCATCGTTCGGGTTGCTGTTCGTCACCGGGGTTTTGCGTACCGGACATTCGTCCAGTTGAAACTTGTGCGTACTGGACGTCCGTCCAGTCGAGACTGGAGCTCGGTATTCGAATTCGACCTAGGAGACATCCATGGGATCCGCATCCTCACTGCTGGCCAGCGTGCTCGTTGACCTGATCCTCGCCGCGATTCAGAGCGGCAGCGCGGGCAGCTGACCCGACACCGCGACGGCCCATCGGGAAATCCTCGGTGGGCCGTCGTCATGTGCTCAGCGCGGAGTGAGTTCGACGCCGCACCGCCCTACTCTGCCAGGTCTGGTAGATGTCGGCCTTTGGACGCTTCGCCGTCAGCGGCGTAGCCGATGCCGTTGAACTCGGCGTTCTACTTGTTGTCGCGGGCGATGACGGCGAACAGCTCGAGGACCCGGTGCCCGTTACGCTGCGAGGATGACTTCTGGGCAGACCGAGATCTGGCCCGCGCTGCGGGAGACCCGCGGGGACCGGCGCAGTTCCTCCTTATTGGACTGCCGCTCGGCCTAGGACATCAGGTCGTTGACCATCACCTGGTAGAACAAGTCCATCACATCATCGGTCGCCCGCGCCCGCAGGGCGACAACGGTCGCGACCAGCACCGCCAGCTGATGCTCCCGTAGCCGCCGCAGCTGACTCACCCGCTCCGACAACCTCTAAGCCGACACCCGAGCAGGCGCCGCTGCAGCACCACCGACGCCGGAACCAGTGCGTTGACATCCCGCAACCGCGCCAGCGCGGTCAGCAGCCCTTTCGCCGACGGCTTGAATAACCCCCGCCGCAGCCACTCCAGGTCGATCACCTTGCGGCGGCCGCCCGTTCCGCGGCACCAGCATGGCCTGGCCCGAGACCGGGTCCAGCTGCTCGGAGACGCCGATGGTCAACGCCTGGCGGGCCAAACATCCACGGTTCCATATGCATTTCACCCCGGCAGGGTCGTCGTGGCTCAATCAGGTCGAGCGCTGGTTCGAGATCCTCACCGGCCATCTCCTGCGCCGTGGGGTTCACAAAAGCGCTGCACTGGACAAAGACATCGTCGTGTGGATCGAGCAGCGGAACGCCGACCCGAAGCCGTTCGTCTGGCCCAAGACCGCGGAGGAGATCCTGGAATCACTCGCACAATATCTTGAACGAATTGCAGGCGCGACACACTCGTCTTGCAACGACCCCTGGAATCCGTCCTTCGGCCCCGGGGAGTTAGCTGCCTGACGTTCATCTTGTCCGAGATGCCGGATCAGCATGACTCACCGAGGTTCACCAGAATTGCGGGGCCAATCCCCAGGCCTCGAATTCTGCCGACAACAACTCGCGCAGCGCGGCGCGGCTGGGAAAGCGGTCGGGGTCGGCACCGGTGACCGCCAAGGTGACCGTGTGGCCGTCGGTGGAGAAGGACAGATTCACACCTACCTCCACGCGGCGGAACATGTCGGTGTCATTGGTGCACACGACCGGTCGCATGAGGACGGCGGAGGCGTGGTGCCCCGCGAAATCGGCAACCCCACTGGCGGTTTCGCCGAGGTTGGTGCACAGGCATTCCGGGGCCTTTGCGGTGCGGGCGAAATGGCGCAGGACGAAACGGGGCAGGACCATCTGCAACGGTTGGAGGTGTTGCAGAGCGGGCGTGGTCGCGGGGTCGCGGTAGGCGGTGGCGGCACGCTTCACAGCCGAGCGCACGGCGGCGAGGTCGATGCGTTCGTCGGCGCGATAGGTGACCGAGATCGGCAAGCCGGTGGTGGCATTGGCGCGCGGATCGTCGGAAGTGCGCATCGAATGCGGGATGTCGACGCGGATGCCTGCGGTGTCGCCGACCCGCCCACTGCGACCGAGTATACCGGCGCCCAGGGCGATCAGGAGCCCGTTCGTGGTGCCGGAATGCCGTGTGGCAGCGGCGTTCCACTCCGTGAGATCGAGCTGGACCACCAGGTCGGCCGGTGACCACTGGGTCGGCAGGGGGAACTCCGGGAGTGCGGGGCGAGGGTTGCGGTCGGGCTCGACGACGCCACGGGCGGCGATCGCCGCGCGAATCCCGTGCGCGACCGCGCGTAGCTGTCGGCCCGCATCGATGACATTCGCAGCCAGCGCGTTCCGTGGCTGTGACCCGACCAGCTGTCCAGAACCCGCTGTCACGTCGGGGCTATCATAGAGCCGGGCCAGTGCGTCGCCTACGGCGAACAGCACCGCGCCACCGTCGGATGCCACGTGCGAGGTCACCAGCGACACCAGCGTCCCGCCGGTCGTGGTCGTCGTCGCGGAGAGCCGCCACACCTGACCGGTGGTGGGATCGAAGTCGACCCGGCTCTGCGCGAAGTACCAGTCCAGCATTTCGTCTTCGGCGACCGGCACCGACTCCCATACCAGCGGTAGCGATTCGGTGGCAGGGAGCCAGTAGGGGCGGGCGAACGGAACCCGGACCGGTTGCACGCGCCGGGCCAGGAACCCGTGGGCTAGGTGGGCGTGGAAGCGGGTGAGGATCTCGGGGTCGAGGGGCTTGTCGAACCGCCAGGCGAGTTGATTGACCAGTGCGTTGCCGTAGAGGCTGTGCAGCTTGAGGAATAGGTCGTCGTCGGCGGTGAGCCGATTGACGGCGACGGGCGCGGTGAATTGGGCAGGGGCGGTGAGTGTCATGAGAGCTCCTCAGCGAGCACGCAGGGTGCGGACGGTCAGGGGTGCGAAGACGGCGGCGATCACGAGTGAGGCCACCACCGACCACAGGGCGTCGGTGCCGATCACGCCGTCTTCGGCGAGCCTGCGCACCGCGGACACCAGGTAGGACACCGGGTTGTAGTCGGAGACATAACGCAGCCAGGTCGGCATGGCCGACTCGGGCACCAAAGCGTTGGATGCGAAACTCAGGAAGGTGAGCACCAGCATCGACATGCCCTGCACGGCGGCGGGTCTGGACACGGTGACGCCGATGAACGCGAACAACCAGCTGATCGCGGTGGTCGCCAGGACGACGAGCACCGCACCGGCGAGGAGCCCGGCCGGATGATCGGGCCGGTAGCCCATCGCGAATCCCACGATCACCACCGTGGTCGCGGCGATGACATACCTGGTCGCGCCGGCCAGCAGCGCGCCGGCGACCGGTGCGGACCGGGCGATCGGCATGGCGACGAACCGATCGAAGACGCCGGATCGAATGTCTTCGGACAGTTGCACTCCGGTGGCCACCGACGACGTCAGCACGATCTGCACCAGTACGCCGGGAATCAGGATCGGCAGGTACGCCTGCATGCTGCCCGCGATGGCGGTACCGAAGATGCTGCCGAACAGCAGCGGCCCGACGATGGGCAGCAGCAGCGCGTCGTAGAGCAACTGCGGGCTGTGCCGGAAAGTGAGCAGACCTCGCCACGCCATCATCAGCGACTGGAACAGCGAGGCCCGCAGGCTCACGTGGGTGATGCGGGGACGGCGGTCGATCGTCGGCGGTGTGGGGTGCTCGACGGTGCTCTCGGCGATGGTGGCAGTCATGGTGGCCTCGGTCTTTCGGATCAGGCGGCGACGCGGTCGGTGCCGGTCAGAGCGAGGAACACGGCGTTGAGATCGGGACGGTCGACAGCGAAACCGCGCAGTGCGATGCCCGCGGCGCGGCAGGCGGCGACGATATCGGCGGCGGTGCCCGCATCGGTGAGCGCGACGGTGAGGTTGCCCGCCGACGACCCTTCAGGTACCTCCCCGGTGAGTGCGGCGACGATGGCCTCCGCGTGGGCGGACTGGGCGGGGTCGGCGAGTTCCAGGCGCAACACCTGATCGCCGATGGAGGATTTCAGCTCGGCCGCGGTGCCCTCGGCGACGATCGTCCCGCGGTCGATGACGGCGATCCGGTCGGCCAGCGCGTCGGCCTCTTCGAGGTATTGCGTGGTGAGCAGCACGGTCGCGCCGCGGGCGACGAGACGTCGGATCACGCCCCACGTCTTGTCGCGGGTGTGCGGGTCGAGACCGGTGGTCGGCTCGTCGAGGAAGATCAGCGGCGGATCGGTGATCAGCGTCGCCGCCAGGTCGAGACGACGTCGCATACCGCCGGAGAACTGATTCACCGGCCGGTCGGTGACCTGCGACAGCTCGAACTCCGCGAGCAATTCGACGCTGCGGCGTGCGGCAGCACGGCGGGTGAGCCCGAGCAGGCGGCCGAACAGCCGCAAATTCTCACTGGCGGTGAGAGTTTCGTCGACCGAGGCGTACTGGCCGGTGAGCCCGATCATCGAGCGCACGGCCGTCGCGTCGCGCGCGATGTCGTAGCCGAAGATCTCGGCGGTGCCGCGATCGGGACGGACCAGAGTCGCGAGCATGCGGACCGTGGTGGTCTTGCCCGCGCCGTTGGGGCCGAGCAGGGCGAACACGGTGCCCGCCGCGATGGTCAGGTCGACGCTGCCGACGGCGGTGAAATCGCCGTAGGACTTGCCCAGACCGGTGGTGCGGATGGCGATGTCGGTATTCACTGTTGCCTCCCGGCGGAACGGAGCAGTTCAGGGGCGATCGGTGAACCCAGCAGTGCCTCGACGGCATCGGCGGTTCGCTCGACACCGTCGGTGGCGAAATCGGCGGCGTAGCACGCGGCACGTTCGATGACGTCGGGACGCGAGACCTGATCGAGTAGTGCGTCGAGGCGTTCGGCGGTGAGCTTCTTCGCGGGAATCGTGGCCGCGAGGCCGAGCCGCTGTAGCGCCTGACCCCAATACGGCTGATCTGCCTGGACCGAGCAGATCACCTGCGGCACACCGGCTCTCAGTGCTGCGGCGGTCGTGCCCGCACCCCCGTGGTGCACGGCGGCGACACAACGGGGTAGCACGCGGGCGTGATCGACCTGACCGACGATCGCGACGGCATCCTCGAATCCCGGGGCGATCGTCGCCCAGCCCGACGCGAGCAGCAGCCGACGACCTCGCCGGGCACAGACCTCACGCAGCATCGCAACGAATGCGGAAGGGTCGCTGACATCCATGGAGCCGAATCCGACGTAGATCGGGGCAGTTCCCGCGTCCAGCCAGGACTCGAGAGAAGATGTCTGCGAAGGCGGTTCAGAGTGAACGGAATCCGTTGCGCTGATGAGGAATCCGTCCGAATCGACCGGAAACCCGACGAACGGCCCTGGCAGCTGCTCGTCGACACCAGGGAACAGAAACGGGTCGTACGCCTGGATTCGCACGCTCGCTACATTCGGCCCGGTGCTGACCGGCAGGACCGGCGCCAGGGCCGCGGCTCGTGCGCGGGCCAGCACCGACCAACCTCCACGGTGCACGAACCCCGGAAGGTGGCCGGCCCAGCGAATCGGTGCGACGGGAACCGCGCTGTTCGGCTGGATCGGGAAGAAGTGCATGGCCGCGAACGGCAGTCCGACCGCCCGCGCCACCGACTCGGCGGCTTCCTCTCCTGCCATTCCCGCCACCACTACATCGTGTCCGGGTGCCAGGGCACGTAGGTCCTCGATCTGCTCGGGCACTCCACGTCGCTGCAGGTCGAACAGCGCACGCAGCCGGGCGCGTGGATCGCGGCTGGTGAAGCGTCGGTCGGTGCGCTGCGCGTGCAGGAGATCGGCGGTATCGCGGCCGAACGGCACCGCGGGAACACCGTGGTGATGAGCGAAGGCGACGAGGTTCGGCGCGAGTGCCAACGTCACGTCGTGCCCGCGCTCGCGCAGCGCACGGGCCAGCAGGATGCCGGGCTGGGCGTCTCCTCGGCTGCCGGTGAAAGCCAACAGTGACCCGCATCGGCTCACCCCGCCTGCACGGCGACACGCAGCGCGTCGGTACGCGGGGCTCATGCGTCGGCCGGCTCTGGTGTTTCCGCGCGTCCGGTCGCTGCGTCGGCGAGCGCGAGCGCGGCGGGCACCAGCAGGTCAGCAGCTGGACCCGGATGTACCTCGGCGGTGATCGACGACAGTACCTGCCCGAACACGGTCAGGAATTCGTCCATCACTTCGGCGGGGAGCCCGGCAGGATACCGGGTCGACACATAGAGTCCGTCGGCTGCCCGTACGACCCACAGGAACACCTCGTCGGGCGAGTACGACTCCGCGCGCAAGGTTCGTCCACGCAGGTCGGCGACCAACTCGTAGCCGGGCAGGACCCGGATATCGAGGAAGGAAATGCCGAAGCGCGGCGTTTCGATAACGTCGAGCAGGTCAAATACACGCGACCAGGAGGCGTCGTTGGCGGTGCGCGAACGGCGCAGCGCGGCGCGTGCGAGATCCATGGCTTCGGTGATGTCGGCGCCGGTCGGCAAGGCGATATCGACTGGCACCACATTGACGAACCAGCCCATGGATTCCATCCAGCGCAGGTCAGGGCGGGTCGCGATCGGCATCGCGGTGCGCATCCGGTTCGCGCCGAACCGCTGCTGATTGGCCACGGCCAACGCGGCGAACACCGCTACCGACATCCGGTGGCGCACCTGGTCGAGGACCGTTTCGAGCTGCTCGAGTTCGCTGAGATCGAGCAGCCGCCGCGACACGCTGGGCTGGGGCAGGTCCGCGGGAGCGGGCCGCTGGGCATGCGGGGCGAAGCGCGGCATCGCGCCGTCGGCGAGGAACTCGCGCCACGTCGCGACCGCGGCGGAATCCGGACCCAGTTCGGCCGCCTTCGCTCGTTCCAGGACGGCGAAGTCGGCCGCGCTGCCGAAAGTGACCGACTCACGCGCCAGCTCGCCGGCCATGACCTCGTAGTAGAGCGTGCGCAGTTCGAGGATCAGGATGGCTTGGGAATAGGCGTCCATCACGGAGTGATCAGCGGCGACGAGCACCGTGAAATCGCCGGTGTCGGCGTGCTCGATCGTGGCCGCGAGGCAATGCGGCCACACCAGTGGCGACAGACGCTCTTCGAGGGCGCCGCGGAGGAATTCGTTGATCCGGGCGCCGTCGGTGAGTCCGGCGACTGATTGCTCGGCGATCCCCACGGCGGCGGGTGTCGCGACGAGTCTGCGCGGTTCGTCCGCGGACACGATGCGCACCGTGGTGCGCAGGCCCTCGTGCCTGGAGTGCCAGCGCCGTAGCGTCTCGCGCCAGGTGGGGCCGTCGAGTGGGGCATCCATCTCGAAGACGGTGCCGATCCAGCGGCCGCGACCGGGCAGCGGATCGGCGGGATCGACGCTCGCGCAGTAGTCGGCGTGCACGCTGGTCAGCGGACGATCGTCGAGCCGCCATGCGTCGGTGGCGAGTACGGGCGTCCATATCGACAAGACGCCTGAACGGATTTCGAATTCGGACAGGTGGGTGTACTCCATGACCGGTTCACCTCGTGACGAATGCACGCCGAAGCGGCAAAAAGGCGGGATTGTAGGATAACACCGCACTGTGTCATCTGATGCTTCGGAACTTCGGCGGCAATAAATTTCCGGGAAGCCTTGGCGAGATAGATCGTATATGTGAATCTACTGAAAGTAGCGCCATGGTGACGGCTGTCACCGCCGCATTGAACGAACCCGTTCAGCCTGCATGTTTGCATAAATCGCATCACGAGTTCGACAATCCTGGACAAGACGTTTGAATGTGAAATCCAGTAACAGAAATGCCCGTCGACATTTTGTTCACTACAGATGAAAAAATGTTTGCGTGCGCATCACGCCACTGCTGGTCGATCGTCCAAGTACATTTTCCTTATGTTCACTTGACGCAATTCATATACGCCGCTCGCTATACGAAAACTGGCGCATCCGGGATGGTCGGCCGGAAATACTCGACAAGCGTTGTCCGGCGACCGACGGGAGTCATCCCTTGGACGACAGTGAGGGCGAGGACATCACCGTGGTGCGGGGCTCCTCACGAGGCGTCGAACGGCGTCCGTCGTTCCCATTGGTCGCTGTTCTACGACGAGACATCGGCGTGCGCGTGCGCCGCCGAACTGGGCACCAACTACCGGACCGTCGTCCGGAGGTCTCCAAGTCGAGGACGCCTGGCTATGTTGGCCGGGCACGATGTCGAACAAGCCGGACACTCGCCGCCTGCCGAGCCGGCTATCGCCGTCGGCCCGCCGCTCAGATCGCCGGAGACATCGATGAGTTTCACTCCACCGGACCCGGCTTCCTCGACGGCGGACACGTGGGGCACTCCCCCGTAGGTCACCGGAACGGTGTGCTGAGTCGCCCGACCGTCCGACTATGTCAGATCAGCGAGCTCGGACCTTCGGTGCCGGCATCCAAGGCCCGTGAGGGCCTCTAGACGCCGACGACCGTGCAGCGTGTGCCGGTACGCCCGGCGTCAACAGGCGGGGGAACGAGCCCCCTCCAGCATGGACAGCTGGATCGTATCCGCCATTGCCCGATAGCCGGCGGGGTTGGGGTGTAGGCGGTCCGGACTGGCATAGACGTCCTGAAGGACAGCGGGATTGGCGGGGTCACGGAGGGCGGCGTCGAAGTCGACGATGCCGTCGGCGAGGGTTTGGCTACGTATCCAGGTGTTGATCTGCTGACGGTCGGTCTCGCTGCGGGGGGCCAACACGACACCGTTGACAACAGCGTCGGAGGCTGGAAGCAAGGTGCCGATCCAGATCTTCTTGCCGTGCCGGCGCGCCGTGGTGATCAGTTGCTCATATCCCGCGATCATCGATGCCGCGTCGGCGTGTGGGGGCAGGCCGAGGTCGTTGATGCCCTCTTGGACAAGGATCCCGCTGACTCCGGCCTGGTCGAGTACGTCGCGTTCGAACCGGGAAAGGCCACTGGGACCGAGAAGCAGCGGTTCACCGCTGGTCAAGAGGCGGTTGCTGCCGATTCCGGCGTTGACGACCGAGACAGGAATACGCGCGTCGTCGAGCCGGCGTTGGAGGAAGTCCGGGTAGCGTCCATTCGTGTCGGCCACGGCGCGGTCGGCGGGGACAGCGGCCGCGGTGGTACCGACGAAGCCATCGGTGATGGAGTCGCCGAAAGCGACGATCGCTCGAGTCTGGGCGGGTGCGAGCACATCCAGGGCATTGACGTAAAACCAGGCGTTGGTCGTGGCGGTGAACCCCGTGGGGTCGGGTTGTCCTGTCAGGTCGCCGCTACCGGCAGGGGAATAGTAGGAGGTGGCGTTGGCATTCCAGTGTTTGGTCGGCGGACCGACCGGGTCGGCGACGTGGATACTGACCACCAGCGGTCTGAAAGAGGCGGCAGTGAACGGCACCGGGTCGCTGAGGACATCGGCTCCGGCCGCGAGCGTGGTCGAAGGCTTGCCGCCGAACAGAACCGGTGTGATGTTCGCTGCGCTCGCCCCTGACACCTGATCAGCGACGCTGACGGTGTCGAAGGTGACAGGTGTGAGACCGAATCGGTTCGTCAGACGAACCCGTACCTGCGTTCCGCCCAGATGCGGGGTGACGACCATACGGAAGGTTTGATTGTTCACGGCCATCGGGACAGGCCCACCGGACGCATCCATCGGCGTCACCGAATCGGTCGGGCTGGCCGCCCACGACGCTACGAAATGCTCTCCCCCGCAACCAGATTCTCGGGCCTGTGCGAGGGCGGGTTGTATCGCGAGAACGGGTTGTATTGCGCCCACGACCATGGTGCCTGCTGTAGCGGCGACAGCGATGGGCACGCGCCAGGCCGATGAGATTCGCTGCCGAGGGGGAGTTGTCATGTCGGAGAATTTCATCATCGAACTCCTGCTTCACGTCGGGTGATTCGCCGCGCTGCTACGCACGACATGGCATTGGTCGCGTCTGAATCGACCATTGCTACGGACGACTGCCACATCTGAGGCGTTCCTGTCGATCTCATCGGAAAGGCCGCGGTATCCATCCGCGAATGGGCCTGAGATAGTGCGCCGAATCGTGCAAAGGAAATCTTCACGATCGCTTGTTTCCCTGTAGTCACAGGTCAGATGAGGGTGCCGATATCGCGGGCGACGATATTGTCCAATGCCCGTTCAGCGACCGCGGCGATGGTCATCGACGGGTTGCAGGCCGCAGTGTTACCGGGCATCAGCGCACCGTCGAGGACATAGAGTCCGGGTTGGTCGTGCACACGGCCGTCGAGGTCGCACACCGCGCCCATGCTCGCCCCACCCAAGGGGTGCCAGGTGGACGGGAACAGCGCGTTGGTATCGAGGAGAATGCCCTCGGGTCCGGCGATGCGGCGCACTGCGGGGCCGATGTGATTGTTCTGGATGTCGCTGTCGCCGGCGGAGGGCCAGTGCAGGATCGCGTCGTCGCGACCCGAGTCGTAGGCGAAGGTGCCGCGGCCGTCGCTGACTCCGAAGCCGACCATCATGGTGCTGCGCGGGTCCAGCGACAGCGGCGGGATCGACGCCTGGATGACGGTATGCGCGGAACGCGGATCGCCCCAGTTCTTGCTGCCGTAGACCACCGGACCGCCTTGGGGCGCACCGAATTCGGCCGACGGATCGGTCCAGACGTAGATCCGGTCGGCATTGGTCCCCCAGCCCTGGCCGAGGCCGTCGGGCAGATCGGGGATCAACCCCTTGGCGCCCGCACGGACCAGCAGTCGAGTCGTGTTGAGGCTGCCCGCGGCCATGATCAGGGTGCCCGCGGAGAGGATCTTGTTCTCGACCACCGCACCGGTGGTGTCCAGGCGCAGCACGTGCACGATCCACCGGCCGTCGGTGCCGCGTTCGACATCGGTCACCTCGTGCAGGGTCTCGACGGTCACCCGACCGGTGGCCTCGGCGGCCGCGATGTAGGTGACGTCGACCGAATGCTTGCCGCCGTTGTTCACGCCCATCGCACCGTCACCGTTGGTGTAGGACGGTTTCATCTCCCCGCGCAGTTCGGCGAGCGCGAAATCCCAGTCGATGGGCATGGGGATCTTCGACAGTGGCATACCGGCCCGCTGTACACGTTCGGCGAAAACTCTTGCTGCGCGGTAGTTCTCGCTCGCGACCAGCTCGTCGGGAGCCTCGGCCAGTTTCAGCATCGCGGCCACCCGCGGATAGTGCACCCGGTCCATCAGCGCCCAGTCGAGTTCGGCCGGGAAGTGGGTGTCGAAGACTTCCCTGGTGGGCTGCAGTGACATCCCCTGGTAGACCAGGGAGCCACCGCCGACGCCCGCCGCGCACAGGGCGGTCATATTCACTCCCGGCACGGCTTCGACCAGGCCGGTATAGGGCTCGAAGATCATGGGGCGACCGAACAGGTTCGGGCTGGAGCGATACCAGAGTAGTCGCTTGTCCGGAGATGAGGCCCGGGGGAAGGTTTCGGCGTTGGGGCCGGTGGGCCAGCGCAGTCCGCGTTCGAGCACCGTCACCGGCACCCCCGCCTGCGCCAGTCGCAGGGCACTGACGCCGCCACCGAATCCCGAGCCGATGACCACGACCCTGTGCTCTTCCCGCGTCAGCGGGACGGTGCCGGGCTGCGCGGCGGCCGGGGCAGCCGAACCGACCGAACGTGCGCCCAGAGCTAAGGCACCAGCAGCGGCAACACCGCCCAGCAGGGAGCGGCGCGAGAATGCGGGCATCACGAGATCCTTCATCTTTGTCTGACCAAACAGGCAGAACGGGTTGGGTTGTTCGGGACTTCTTGCGTTCGGCAAATCGAGTCCGAGGCCCGGTGTCGATCAGCCGAAGGCGCAGCCGGTGAGCGGCTACACGGGAGACTGCCGAGCAGGAAGAGGATCCATACCTGCTCGAGTATTCGCACGCGGGGTGGCCGGAGGCATGTTGGCGGTGTCGGCCCCGACCGCCGACACCGCGCCCGTACGACGAATGGTTACCACCACGCCGAGTCGTCCTGCCATCGCGAACTCGCGCTGACTCGACCGACACATACGACACGCTCCCTGTACGCCATCCGCTTGCTTCATCACTTCGGTGCGCTTGCTTGCTGTCGACCACGAGGTGCGTCACAGCGAAGCCGTCGTACGGTAACACGGTTACTCGCGTTGCTCGGGGTGTCAGATCTCGACGAACTGAACACAGGACCAAGTTGGTCAACTGTTCATTTATCGGCACCGTTCGGGACACCGCGTCGCCCTAGGTTCGGCTCGTCGGACTCACCTGCCACCGTTCTAGCCGGAGACCACCGCATGCGATTTCCAACGCCCCGTCTGTCCGCCAGCATCAGCTCGCTCACAGCGCTCACCCTGATCACGGGCATGCTGTACGCCCCGGGGATCGCCCAGGGCGACACCGTCGAAACACTCGCGGCCACCCCGATCGCCGAGGCCGAGCAGATGTGCACCAGTGGCGCACCGACATTCGACGATGTGGTGACCGCTGCGGCGTCGGTCCTGCGCGGCACGGTCGGGCCCGACCAGCTCGCCGGCTACGACCAGCAAGTCGCCGACTTCCGCACCTCGATCGCCGCAGTGCGAGTGCACCGAGACGGATTGCCGATGCGTCCGGACCTGGTCGGGACCCGGACCGCCGAGATCGACGATCCGATCGTCACCTACCTCGTGAACGGCCTCGACGCGGTGCGAACCGGACGGATCGACGAGACGATGTCGGTCTCACACCTCACGGTCAACGACGCGATCGAGGTGTTCGTGCTCGCGACAGGCATCGTGAAGATCCCGGCCAAGCTCACCGCCGGCATGGTTCCCACAGTCGGATTCTTCCTCGAGCCAGTGGTCAGCGCGATGTTCAACGGAACGAAAGCACTGGCCCGCGCGGTACAGAATTCGATCGACGCGGGATGCGTCGCACCAAATGTGTATCCGCCGCTGGTGCTCGACGAAGCCGTGATCGAACCGGTCCAGGTTCCGCCCGCGATCGAGGCGCTGGCAGCGTCAGTCATGACCGCGAACGGCAGCTGCACACCGGTCGCCGAACTGACTCTGGCCACGGTCGTCGAACGTGCGCGCGCCTATTTCGACTCCGGCGCCGTGCAGATGGACCGGGCCGCGATGCACGAGACCGCCGACGCGTTGCAGAGCTTCCTGGCGAGCAACCAGGTGGCCAAGCCGATGCTGATGCGCCGCGCTGATGATCTCGGACCTCTGGTCGAGGCCCTCGATATGGGTCCGGTGACCTTCCTGGCCAACCTCGGCGCCGACCTGGCCGAGGGCCAGGCACTACAGACCGTGCCGCTGGCGCAGGTCAAGGTGGAGAATGCTTTCGACCTGGCGACACTGACTCTCGACATCACCAGCCTGCTGTTCTCGGCGGGTACCACCGTTGCCGGTTTCACCGGAGTCGGTGCGGCGGTCACCACACCGTTGTCGATCGTCCAGGACTTGGTGTTCGCGCCGACCGATTACGGTGCGCCGATCATGCGCGGTGTGATGCAGTCGATGTGCGCGGTCTAGATTCAGTGGCGTCGCGACAGTGTCGATTGTCCTGCGCAAGGCGAACCCACTCCCCCGCCGAAGCAAAGGTTCCGGGCGCTACTCAGCTCAGCGGCGAACGTCCGTCATTCGCCGAGAGACGATGCCCAACAGCGAATCCTGCCGGTTCGTGGCGTGCTTGAATCTTGTCGGTCGGATCGGTTTTCCGAATAGGGTGCCACGCGATGAAGTATCCGGAGTCCCGGTGGGTGATCGGTGCGCTGCTGTCGGCCATGATTGCGGGATCAGTTCTGGTTGCCGGCGCAGTCGCGCTGGAGCGCAGGTCCGATCAGGGCGGCGCCTCGCCCCAGGAACGACAGTGCGCGGAGCGCGGATGGCGACCCGCCGTCGTCGACGTGTCAGGCACGCCGCGCGACGTGCAGTGGAAAGGCCCGGAACGGTCCTGGTCCAAAGGTGCGATCATCGTCATGCACGGCGGCGGTGGCGAGCATGTCCAGTGGTGCGGGTCGAATTTCGGCTCAGCGGCGGCGCAAGTCCGATTCAGCGAGCTCGCCGTCGAAGAAGGCTTCGCCGTCTTTCTGCTCAATTCGTCGAGCGAGGTGAGCGACAACCACGGTCGGATCTGCGGCAAGATCTGGGACGACGAGGTTCGAGACCGACCGAATCTGGATCTGCCGTTCATCGAACAGGTTATGCAGCAAGTGATTCCGTCGCTGCGGCCTGCCGACAGCGAGGACGCGATCTACCTTACCGGCCTGTCTTCCGGAGGGTATATGGCCGTTCGGGCAGCTACCCATCTCAACACGCTCGTCACTGCTTTCGCACCGGTTTCCAGCGGAGACCCCTACGGCTGGCATCGAAGATGCGAGCCAGGACTGACAGCGCGCATCAAGGTCGAAGGCGCGGGATACGACAACGAGACCGGCAAGCACATCATCGAGCGGAATTCCTGTCTATCGCAGAGCTACCCGAACGAAGCCCGCTGGGACGACGGACAGGCACCGACCAAACCGACATTCCGACTTTTCCATCACGAGATGGACGGCATCAACGATGTATCGTGCGCAGACAAGGTCGCTCGCCAGCTACGCTCGCACGGCTATCCGGGCGAACCGGACTTCCTGCTTCGCGGAGGGCGGCGCAGTCTGGCGAACCATCTCTGGCAAGACGAGTACAACCGTCCCATCCTGGACTTCTTCACGAGCAGTCTCGATCGATGAAAGACCCTGCTTCTCTGAGAAGCTGGCCGCGAAAAAGGACTGGCGCACAAATGAAAATGGGACTCTATCTACCGAACTTCGGTTGCTGCGGGGAAGCCGCTGTCCTGGCCGAGCTCGCGCGTGAAGCCGAGGACGCCGGCTGGGACGGTGTCTTCGTTTGGGACCACCTGCAGGTGGTCGAACCGACAGCTGACCCCTGGATAGCGTTGACCGCCATGGCAATTGCGACATCGACGATCCGTCTCGGCACACTCGTCACTCCTGTGCCACGTCGCCACATCGCTAAACTTGCCCGGGAAGTCAGCACGCTGGACCAACTGTCCTCGGGTCGCGTCACACTCGGCGCCGGTGCTGGGTACTCAGCACTGCCCGACTACTCCGCATTCGGAGACACCGGCACCGCCGCGGAGCGGGCAGCCAAACTCGACGAGTCGCTCACTGTTCTCGACCAGCTCTGGAGTGGTAATCCCATCGAACACGACGGCCCCCATTGTCAAGTGAAGACCGACGGATTCACACCGACTGTGCAGCGTCCGCGCGTCCCGATCTGGACAGCGGCAACGAAGTCTGCAGCCAAGCCCCTGGCCCGCGCGGCTCGCTGGGACGGCGTGATCTGTGCCGACGCATACAAGTTGGAGGTCGAACCGGACGACCTGAAAGTGATGGTCGAGAAAGTCTCGGCTGTGCGCAATCTCGATACACCTCTGGATGTGATCCGATTCGGTCGCACCGAGAACCCCAAGGAAACCTCAGTTGTCGAGGCCTGCGCCCTGGCAGGCGCCACCTGGTGGATGGAATACACGTTCCCACACATCACCGACATCGAAGGAACACACAAACGCGTCCGCCAAGGACCTCCTAGGGTCGCTTGAATCACTCACGGCTACTCCGTCCCATTCCCGTCATAGACCGGCGTGGGCGTGACCACAGGTAGTGTTGCGGACTCGCAGTTGCCGGAACTGGAGTCATCGCGGCTCTGCTCGTTGCGATTCTGAGGCCTCTCGCCGCGCCGTCATCGCCACCTGACCGCGCGAAAGCGCTACCACATACCACCGCGAGTCACACTCGGACGGTTCCGGGGCCTGGCCGTAGCAGAAGCAGTTGCTCACGGCATGGTGGCACCATGGACGTCGCCTTCGACTGGATTCTCAGGTGCGAGATGCCCCCTTGCACACGATAACTCGCGGCCATACAGCCCACCACATGCAAGCTTCGGCGCCGCTAAATCACTGCAACAGAACACTGTTCGTCAACGCTTCAGCGTTGACCGGGGGCCCAAACGCCGACTAAGTTGAGCAGTCGACTAATAATCGTGACATGGGGGATGTCGATATGCACACTGCGACAGATGTTTTTGATCCAACTCTCTACGCGGCCACACGCCTGCCCCGAGAACAAGCCGAAACTCTTCCGTACTCGGTGTACACCGAGCCTGCCTGGTTCGAGCGCGAGATGGAAACAATGTTCCGCCCTGCGTGGCACTTCGCTGGGCTTGCCTCGTCGATCCGCAATCCGGGCGACTTCCTTACCCTCCGCCTGTTGGACGAGCCGCTGCTGGTCGTGCGCGGGGACGACCAGCAGGTGCGTGTATTCCGCAACTCCTGCCGCCACCGCGGATCGTTGATCATCGATGAGCAGGCAGGCACCTGCCGCGGCCTGCGCTGCCCGTACCACTCGTGGACCTACAGTCTCGAAGGGGTTCTCAAGCACGCACCAGGCCTTGGCGACTACAGCCGTGAAGAGTTGTCAGGGCTCGGGAAAGACCTGCTCCTGGTGCCTTGCGGGGTCCGCGAGGGGCTGATCTTCGTGCACCTCGGAGACCTGGCGAATTCACCCACCCTGGACGCCTACCTCGGCAACTACATCTCCACTGTCGCGGCCCCACACCAGACCGCGCAAATGATCGCAGTCAACCAGCGCGAGTACGTTCTCGATTCCAACTGGAAGCTGTATGTCGAGGTGGACATGGAGACGTTGCATACCAAGCACATCCACCGCGGATCGATCGGCGAGCAACCGGTCACCGTCCCGGTGTCCGAGGGCAACTGGATCGGTGTCTACCACGAGTCGGAGCACACCCCAGCGCTCTACCCGAGTCAACAAGGTTCCGGGTTCCCACATACCAGCGGCCTGACCGGCGCTGCGGCCAAGGGAGCCCACTTCTCCATCCTGCTGCCCGGGTTCTTCCTCGTCACCGCGCAGGACGTGATGTGGTGGATCCACAAGATCCCGGATTCGGCCACCCGCACCAGGGTCCGCGTCGGATATTCCTTCCCCGCCTCGACGATCGAACGGCCCGACTTCGATGAGGTGTCCAAACGCTATTACCAGCGTCTCGACCAGGTCATCGAAGAGGACGACTGGATCACCGAGCATCAGCAGAGAGGTCTCAACCGCTCCGCGCCGGGCAGCTACCTGCCCGAGGAACATGTCGTGCACCGCCTCGACAACTGGATCCTGGATCGGGTTCTCGGTGCCTAGCCACCGCATACGCAGTCTGACCGGGTGGTCGGTGCTCGCGGGTTGCTTTCTGCTCGGGTTCTTTCACCGGTTCGCTCCCGCGACCTCCGCCGAAGCGCTCTCCGCTGACCTAGGTGTCGGCGGGGCCGCCCTCGGCGCCCTGGCCGCGTGGCATTTCTGGATATACACCGTGGCGCAGATACCGGCGGGGATGTTGGTGGACCGCTATGGCACGAGGTGGTGTGTCGGGGCCGGGTCTCTGGTGACCGCGGCCGGGTCCTTCACTCTCGCCAGTGCGCAGAGCGTGGTGGTGGCCTCGGTGGGGCCGGTGCTGACGGGCGCCGGTCTGTCCGTGGTGTTCGTCGGCATCATGAAATACAACGCCGCGTGGTTTCGGCCGGAAAGCTACGGTCTGGTCACCGGTGTGACGATGCTGCTGGCCACCGGTGGGGCGATCATCGCGGGTTCGCCCACAGCGTGGTTGCTGGAGCGCTACAGCTGGCGGGAAGTCTTCGCGGTCGCCGCAGTCGCCGGAGTTGTCCTATCGGTCGCGGTGGCCGTCGTGGTTCGCAACCGGCCGCCACACAGCCCCGTTGAGGCCGACGTCCCGAGCGGTGGGGCGCGGGCAGGTCTGCGCACCGCCCTGCGGCGACACGAGCTGTGGCCATTGCTGCTGGCCACTGTCGGCACCAACGGCACCTTCTACGCCTTCGCTGGACTATGGGGCGTTCCGTTGCTCACCGAAACCCGTGGCTTGTCCAATACTGTTGCCGCCGCGTACACCACCGCCACATTGACTGTGTACGGCGTGGGTTGTCTGGCGATCGGCGTGTGGTCGGACCGGGTAGGGCGGCGCAAGCCATTTCTGTTGGCCACCAGCGGTATGGCCGTGGCCGGTTGGGCCGGTCTTGCTGTGCTGCCATGGGATTCGGGCTGGCAGGGCATCGGTCTGTACGCCTTGGTGGGCGCTGCCGCCTCTCAGGTGACGGTGTCGTTCGCGGCGTTGAAGGAGTCCGTGCCGGCCAATATCGCGGCGACGGCTCTCGCGGTTCTCAATGCCGGCGTCTTCGCCGCCTCCGCGGCATTGCAACCACTGTTCGGCCTGGTTGTCGACAGTAAATCAGGTTGGGGTTGGGCGCTGGCGCTCATGGTAGGTGTCGCTGTCGTGGGTCTCGTTGCCGTCCGCTACTCACGCGAGACATGGTGCAGCCCACTGCCCACCGCCTCAGGTCGGGCAGCAGTATCGACATAGGCGCCTGAATCGGCATCTTTGGCGAGCCGCTTCGGCGGGGCGGCCGGGCAGATCGTCGACACTGGCGGAGGCTGCACCAAGATCGAAGCAGTCATCGGCAAAGTCCCAGGTACCGGTGCTCCACTCCAACTCGTCGTCACGACCGCTGACCCCGGCCTGGCGGAGGAACGAGTCGACATCCTGCACTGGTCCGTCGGCCTGTATGACGGAGACGCCGGTGGTGAGCCGCTCGCGGAAGGCCACGACACTGAAGCCTTCGAGGCCGCGGTGGAATCAGCAGTGCAGAACCTGGAGAGCAGAACGCCCCACATTCGACGAACTCGGCGACTGCCAACGCGAGCAAGTTCTCACCGCCCATTAGCATTAAGTAGGGGTAGTCCAGAGGCGGCAGTGCCCTGTCGCGGGCGCCGCGGGACGTAGCGACGCCCGCTTCACCACGAAAGAGGTCGACTACCGCGCACGACCGGCCTGAGGTGGGCAGCCGGTCGTGCATGTGTCAACTCAAGTCCTCCACATGTAATACGGACAGCGATTCGTCGGGTTGGTCGAGGCGGAACCACGGCCACCACCACGACGCCGCACCCAGCCAGAACCACATGTCCCGCGCCCGCGCACCCGGCCAGCGTCTCGCAGCGAAGAACCTGACCATAGACAAGGGCTACGACTACCCAGCGACTACGCCGAGCTGGGCAGTCGAGGGCTCACCGGCTCCATCCCTCGCCGAGGTCCCCGCGCCAAGGTCACCACTGGCCGCTGGATCGTGGAGCAGACCTTCGCCCAACCCCACCACACCGACGTCTGGCCACCCGAGGGGAACCTCGCACCGACATTCACAACGGGCTCTTGAATCTCATTGCAGCGCTGACCTGTTGGTGTCGGCTCAGCATGCCCGCGCACGGCATGCTCGAAATGCGGCACCCCGAAACCGCATCCGCAGCACACCGGACCGTACATAACCACAGGTCGATCGCCGATGCCTGCCCGAACTGAAATGCCATGTGCGAGAGGCGCAGAATGTGCAATGATGGCCCGGTCACAGCATCCGGTGCGAGGGAGGGAGCGGGATCGTGGAATCGGCCACCGTATACCGCTGGAATATTCGCAACGGCACTGGCGTACTGACTCGACCTGACGGCCCGCCCATCTGGTTCCACATGTCCAGCGTGGAACAGGGCGACGTGCTCGAGATCGCCGAAGGCGACCAGGTCGATGTAGAAATCGAGAACGTTCCTCAGGGGGGATACGAATGCCGCGCGCTATCGGTAAGAAGGCACGTCGAGTAGCCACCGTCCTAACCGCACTCTCAGCTGTCAGTGCAGCTCTACTGGCTTCAGCACCGGGAGCGGCAGCCCAGCCGGGCCACTACGACTTCCATCCGAATGACACCCGCTATCGGTACGAGGGCAAACACGGCACCTTCACCGGCGATGCCGTCTACGCCAGGCAAGACCCTCGCGGTGGCAACCGCCTGATTTGGTCGCTGCGGCTGTCGCCCTACGTCCAGAACATGGTGCAAGGGCCGATGTCATGCGGGGCCGCCGTGGTCGGGAAATCCGGCTACCACGATTCGCACCCGTCGATTCCAGCCGACTACTTTTGGCACTCCACCATCACAGGGTTGCAGCTCGACCGCACCTACACACTGGCCGCGCGCTGCGACTTCACCGCCAACAACGGACACACGACCGCACCCGGCAACGTCCAGTACACCGTGGAGTTCACACTGCATTCGTCCTGATCATGAAAGCCCAGCGAGCAGGAGCGGCGCGGACCGCACGACCAGAGGCAGGCCACCAATTTCGACCGTCTTGCCTGCGGAACAGCTACCGGGCCTGGTATTGCCCACATCACCCTGTCCAGGCCCGCTCTCGCCTGGCTTGCTGTCACGAAAGGGCCTGCTGCATGATCGGGTGACGACGTCACCTACCTCTGCAGCAGTCCCGACCCACAACCAGCTGGGAGCGTCCTCGCATGTGCGGGACCGACGGCCCGACAGCGGCGGGAAGGTGAGCATCAGCCGGAGCATCCCCGCGTGTGCGGGGCCGACACTTCTTCACCTGCAGGTTTCCGAGCAGACCATCCTGTTTCCTTCACTTCGTTTCGAGCCACCGGTACGCTACGCGACGTAGTGTGCGCAGCTCGTCAAGGGTCAGAATCCATTCACCCGGTCGTGCCGCCGACGACACAGCCCCGAGAGATCGTTCGGGACGGTTCAGCTGGTCAGCCGTTCTAGCCTGTCCACGAATGTCGATGTATGGACTCAGGACTTTCTTGACCGCTTGTTATCAACTGACGCTTGACGTTTCAGCGGCACCATGATGATGTGAACGACCAGTGTCAATGCCGATCGAGGACGGCAACTCGTGGATCCGAAGACGACGGCGGAGTATCGGTATCGCGCCGTGTGCGAAGTCGGCCGAGGTCGAGGCGTTGATCTGTCGGCTGCGGCGTGAGCATCCGCGGTGGGGAGCACGTCGGATCAGCTACGAACTCGTTCGCCGCGGCACCGATCCCGCGCCGTCGCGGCCGACTGTACATCGCGTCCTGGTCCGCAACGGGCTGGTGAACCCGCAGGTCCAACAACACAAACGCAAGTACCGGCGGTGGCAGCGCGAGGCACCGATGCATCTGTGGCAGCTCGACATCGTCGGCGGAGTGCAGCTGGCTGATGGCCGCGAGTGCAAGCTATTGACCGGCATCGACGACCACTCACGGTTCATCGTCGTGTCGGCGCTGCTGGCAACACCATCGGCCCGCGAGGTGAGCGAAGGATTCCTGGCGGCGATGCGTCGTTTCGGAGTGCCCTCAGAAGTGTTGACTGACAACGGCGGCCAGTTCACCGGCCGATACCTCAAACCTCAACCGGTCGAGGTCTTGTTCGAGCGAATCTGCCGGGAAAACGGGTTCAAGCAGCGGTTGACGAAACCGCGGTCACCGACCACGACAGGCAAGATTGAGCGCTTCCATAAGACGCTGCGCAGCGAATTCCTCGATGACTCAGCACCTTTCGAATCGATCGACGCGGCTCAACACGCGATCAACGGGCGGGGTCGAGGGATACAACCATCGCCGCCCGCACCAAGGCATCGGCATGGCCACACCATCGCAGTTGTTCCGCCCGAACGGCCCGACTCGCCTCGACACCCTCGTGTCGACTGAGCCGGTCGACATAGCCGCCAAATCGTTGATCGTCGGGGTGATCGAGCCGCCGCGGCCCACTGGCACTGAAACGGCGATGGAGTTCGAAGCACGTGTCCCGGCAAGTGGCAGCATCCAGATTCGTTCTGGCCGACAGACCGTTGCGTTGCATCGCAGCATGGCCGGACGAACGGTCACGGTGTGGGTCGACCTACGCAGCATCCACATCAGCGTCGACGGCGAAGTCATCCGGACCCTCGGATCACGGCTGCTGGCACAGGATTTGCAACATCTCGCGATGCGAGGAGCGCGACCTGCCGGCCCCGAACCTGGCCATCCCGCCCAGCGGCGAACCACAGGTAAGGGCGTCGCCTCGATCCGGGCCGGGGAGACCATCGAGATCGATCGCACCGTCGACCGCGACGGACTCGTATCCATCTCTAACACAAAGCATCTCGTCGGTGCTGCCCATTCCGGGCAGCGGATCACGTTGAGGCTTGACGGTCACCTGATGCATGGCATGCCATCGCTGACAACGTCCTGATCGGGACATGGCCCTCTGCCCTATCGCCGCAGACCAACTCGGGAGGCTGCCTGGATCGCGCATGCCGGCCAACCCGTTGCCGCTACCTCCAATAGCGCCGGGCGGCTTACGCGCGATCCGGAAAGTCCATGCCAGCGGCAACATCATGGTCGCCAAACAGAACATCAAGCTCGGGGTGCGCTACCGGGGCCAGACCGTCACCGTCGTCATCGAAGACACCCACTTTCGCATCCTGCTCGGCGAGGAGGAGATCGCCGTCCGACCGAGGCGAAACCTCAAACCCATCACTCGCTTCTACGTCACCGGCGCAGGCGTCAAACCACCAGACACGTCAAGCATCACTTGATAACAGGTGGTCAAGGATGTCCTGATTCCTCACATCGACACTCGGGTCCAATCCGAGTCGGCACCATCGAGTGTGTCCGTGCAGAAGTCCTCCGAGGCGGTGGGGGTGGACCCTAGACCACCGGTTCTTCAGTGTCGAGCCGCTCGCGTTCCAGGGCTCCGTCGTCGATGGGTTCATCAGCCGAGTTGGCATCCATGGATCCACTCTCCTCTACGCCGGGAAGACGGCGCAGGTCCGTTCCAGAACTGCAACGTGATCACCAGGTGGCCCACCGCGCGCTTTACCTCACCTCTCATAACGACGTCATCTTGTAGATGGCCGCAGGGCTCGGTCTACATGGTCGCCGCTTGGGCGTCTTGCCATCGGATGCAAGGCGGGGACAAAGAGGCCCGATGCTCGACTGCGATAAGACCCTCCGGAGGTTCGGCAACCCTGACTTCTGGGCCCAAGCCGCCGTGCCGGATCGCTGACCGCGGTCGCGGAAGCCACTGAAAACAGCTGCCGTAGGAGTACCCACAGCTACTGAGGCCAGCGGAAGAACCCGGATCGGAACATCTCTGTCGATGCCCGATTCCAGCGTTCCAGCTGCTTCGCGTCGCGCAAAGGCGCTTCGAGGTAGCGGTTGATCGCGGGTTCGAGCATGGCGGTGGCGAGGTTCATGATGATCACATGAAGGACTGCCCATCGCCTGTCGAGATTCTCCCGGAGTAGCCCCTCATCGGCTAGGCGGCCGAGTTGGGAGTCCCCCATCTCGACGAAGGTATCGAAGATTTGCAGGGCGGAATCGTCGCCTTCGGCTGCCGCGCGGATCACATAGAGCAGCGACAGTCTGTGCTCCTGCAGCCATGCCGTCAAGCGATTGCCGATGTCCTGGGCAGGCTCTGCCTCGGTAGCGGTGCCGCTCTCACGCCCTCCGATTGCCTCTGCGCCCACGCGGGTCACATAGTCGTTAACCGCCTTTCTGAGATTGTCCTTGTTCTGGAAATGATGCTGGACCAGCCCCGGGGAGACACCAGCCCTCGTCGCAACGTCCCGAATGGAAGTCGCGGCCACTCCATTGAGCGCGAAACCCTCGAGAGCCGCGTTGCGGATCCGCGCTGCCGCGGTCAGGTCTTCTTCGTCGGTGAGCACAACCGTATTGTATTCCATATTCACCGATGTGTTTACGATACAATCGTATAGCCTGGGGGGATGGAACCGATACATGTCCCGTGGACCGACGTTGGCAATGCTCCTCGGCTGCTGCTCCGAAGCTGGCAGCAGCACCGCACCTCACGCGCGCCGCTGGCAAGCCTCGTGCTCCAAACGGTGTGGAAGCCCGGGCCGGCCGCGCAGGACGGTGGCCCCTTCCTGATCAGCTTGACCCAATTCACGCCCAGGTGGATTACCGACATGTTGACCATCTGGCGCACGGCGGACGAGCTCGGTGATCAGTTGAGGCAGATCGGTGGTGCCGTTGGGGTGATGACCTACGTGCAGCCGGGTCGGCGACGTCTGGGGTCGATGTCGGTGTGGGCCGACGAGGAGGGTTTGGCACAGTTCATGGCCTTGCCCGACCACGTCGAAACCATGCACCGTTATCGATCGCGGGGACTGCCGCTGCGCTCGGCCAAGTGGTGGTCCGAGGACTTTCAGATCGGCTCGGCATTGACCGAAGGTCTTCGACTACTCGAGCGGCATCAGGAACGTCGCGTGATCGTGGCAACGTCATGAGCACGGCGGTGATCATCGGCGCCCAGGGTGCGTTGGGGGCGGTGGCCGTGCGCACGTTCAGAGACGCCGGTTGGCAGGTCTACCCGGGCGGGCGGCGCCCCGATGTCCAGGCCGACTTTCGTCATGTCGATCTCGACGAGCCTGCGACAATCGGATCGGCGTTCGTCGGCTGTGATGTCGCGATCTCGACCGTGCCGCATGCCGCACGGTCGGCAGAGCGGCTGGTGCTCGAACGTGGGGGCATCCTGATCAACCCGACCGACATGAATGTGGCGACTGCCGCGGACCTACTCCGGGTTGCCGAGCCGAAGGGAACGGTTCTCGTCAACGCGGGGCTGGTTCCCGGGCTCACCAACCTTGTCGCCGCGGAATTGGTCCGTTTGTACCCGGAGGCCGACGAGATCGAGATCGCATTCACGACGGCGGCGGCGGCGACCAGCGGTCGGGCCGGCGGGGAGTTCGCCCATCGGGTCCTCACCGGAAGGGGCAGACATGTGAGCCGGGTGGTTTCGTTCCCGATGCCGCTCGGCAACCGTCCGGCAATGGAATTCGGCGAGAGTGACCGGGGGTATCTCGGGCCCGTGGCGGGAGGACGGGCGGTGCGGACCTTCATCTCCTTCGACGGCCAGGTCGGCGGATTGTTGCGCACTATCAACCGGCTCGGGTTGTTTTCGATCTTGCCCCGTGTTGCTTTCACCATCGGCCGCGGCAAAGCTGTGGAGCAGGCCAGCGACGAACCTGTCGGAGTTCGGGTCGAGGTAAGCGCAGGCGGGAAGCAGTTGGGTGCAGGCACGATCTTCTGCCGCGGAGACTATCGAGCCACGGCGGCCACGCTGCTGACCTTCGCCGAGACACTCCTGTTCCGGCCCGAAATCCCGCGCGGCATGTTTTACCCCGAGCAATTGCTGAGCCTTCGCGATGTCTTGCCGTTGCTGAGCAACCGCGGAGTGCACATAGGTATGGCCGCGGCACATCCCGATTGGCTGCACCTCAGTTAGGTCATGTCTCCCAATCGGATTTTCTGTTCACGGCCGGTAGCCCGTCAGGTCGGGCATCGTGTTCGCCGTGGTGGAGACTGTCGGTGATCGGCATCAGGTTCTGACGGACAACCAGCATGAACTCATCGCCGTACTCCGCCACCGTGCTTCGGTACATGTGCGGTCTTTCCTCCGAGTTCGATCTGTGTGGTGAAGTGATGTGACATCACGGCGGCCTCGGTCAGGGCGGTGTGAGCTTGGTGACCGTGCCGAGGAAACTGGTGACGTACAACGCGTTCGGGTCCCATCCGGGTCCTGATCCGAACCGTGCCGACGAGGACAAGGGCAGGCCGTCCGCGATCGCGCAGGTCTGGCCGGTGTCCACATCGACCTGCTGAATACTGCCCGCCACGTTCAGTGCCACGTAGACCTTGCCGTCCGGGCCGACGGTCAGATCATCCGCCGCGTTCAGCGGTCCGGCGCCCGGAATCACCGCCTGTCGCGGTGGGCTGTCGGGATCGGCGTAGTCGACGGCGGCGATCACCGTGGTGGGGTCGAACGTCGTCGAGACGATGAGCCGGTGGCGTTGTCGGTCGAACGCGAGACCGTTGGTGGAGCTCAGCGACGGCGCATACGGTGACGCGACGTTGTCTGCGGTGACGCGGGTCAGCGTGCCCGCGCCGATATCCCTGCTGACGACGAAGTCACCGTTGGGCAACTGCGCCAACCCGTTCGGCATCGTCAGGCCGGTGGCCACCGTCGTCACGGTGCCGCTGTCGAGGCGCAGCGCGCCGATCGTGCCGTCGGTGCGGCCGGTGAGAGCGGCGGTGGCGGTGTTGCCCGTCGTGAAATAGGCGGTGTCACCGACGGTCAGGATGGCACCGGGGCCGTCGATACCGTCGACAGCGACAGATCTCGCGCCGTCAGCGCCGAGGCGTTGCAGGGAACCGGCTGAACCGGTGGCCGATTGCTCGGCCAGCAGCAGGTTGCCGCGACCGTCGAACCCGAGATTCTCGAGAATCCCGTAGCCCGCCGCGACGGTGTGCCGAGTCCATTGCGGGCACGAAACCGGTTCGGCGGAAGCCGTACTCGCGGTGGGAAGGACGGCGGCTGTCGCGGTGACCGCCATCGCGGTGATCACACGAGACGCGGTGCGGGAGAAAGTCATCGGTTCCTCGGGTTCGAGCCGGTGGCCCGGGTAGCTCTGCCACCGTCGAAGGCGGGGTTGTCGACGGGATCGGCCCAAGCTTATGGGGTTGGCGCAGAACTTGTACAGAACATGGACCGCCCCTGCTCAGCCACCTCCGTGACGACCCGGCCTGCCGCCCCCGAGTCGAGAAGGCAGCGACTGTTCGCCAGCTCGTTCTTCAGACCTCAGCCCCGTCGTCGCTGGCGAAGTTTGATTCGATCTCGCAGTTCGCGCTGGCTGTCGAGCACTACCGCGAGACTCTCGTCCTGGAGGTCGTGCATTCATCCGCGGGCAGTGGTAGGGCCGGAGATATCTTCGGTGCGGCTGCCGCCGAACACTGTGGACAGGTCGAGCAGTTCCCGCCGGTCCGGGAGCAGCCGACGGTTGAGCGTTAGTCCTGCGCGCACCAGATACCGCACCGTCCAGGTGATCGGCCGGGACGGCCGTTTCAGGTCGAGCGCGGACAGCGTGAGATCGCTATGCAAGGCGAGCAGCACAGGACGAGCCGTCCAGCCCAGGCCGGTCGGTAGCCATCGATTCTCGAATTGCTCGATCAAGGCGTTAACGCATCGGGTGCCCTCTGGTGTTGGACCGAACCACTCCGGGGACGATTCGTAATGCGCGAGGGATCGCTCCATTTCTTCCCAGCTTTCGGGCAAATCCCGAACCCCGAGCCCCTCACCGACAGCACGCCAATGGCTGACCTGAGCTGCCTTCTCCATTGGCGTGAACCCAGGGGCGCCGACCAGGGTGAACAGCTGCTCGAACTGAAGGGTGAACCACGCGATCGTGTGGATGAACGTCTCGTTGGACATCGAGTATTCGCTGCTGTATCGGTCGTGGATTCGTTTGATCTGCGCTATCGAGGCGTTCCCGTGCGTGCTCAGGGCTCCGTGTTGGAACCAACTCAGGAAGAAGCGCAGTGTGTCGTCGGCTCGCCGGTCGCCGTCTCGGTGGATCTTGCCGGTGCCGTGTCGATCCACTGCACGCGCGCCCTCGCGCTGGCCGGCGACATGCATGAATCCCACTGTGTAGAAGAGGTTGAGGAAAAGGGCGCCACCCACCCGGGGAAGCAGCCTGTTGATGATCAGCCCCATCATCTGGGTGCTGTCGGTGCGAGGATCCAGCCGCGCGATCTCCGCTGTGATCCACTTTCGGCCGCGCAAGTCCCGCGGTGGACCACCACTGGCTGTCATGTCGTGACCGTGAGAGTCTGCTGTAGCCACTGCACCACACGGGCTGGACGTTCATCGACGATGAAGTGGCTGCATTCGGGCACATCGGTGATGACAAGATCGTCGGCATGCCGGGCGAAGTCGTCGAGCATCGCCCGCACGATGGCGGGGTCGTCGAGGCCGAAGAGCACCCGGGTCGGGACCGTGAGGCGCTGGCCTTCATAACGACCGCGGAGAATCGCGGGCACCTCGCGGGAGACAAAAGTTCGGTAGACCTTCGAGCCCGCCACTGCCCGCCCCCTCTCTCGAAACCCCTGACGGAACTCGGCGACCGCGACCGGCGGCATCCCCATGCGCCCCACGGCCCACCACAACACCGAACTGCGGTGCAGCATCGGGCCGAGAACCGGCGCCCCGACCATCGGCTGGTAGGCCAACCGATGCAGGTGGCGCAGCGCTCCACCTGCCGTCTGCCACACGGGCGCGATGTTCAACAGTGCGAGGTGCCGCACGCGCTGAGGTGAGCGCAGCGCGACCAACTGCGCGATCCACCCACCCCAATCGTGCCCGACCAGGTCGAAGCTCTCGATACCCATCGCATCCATGAGCGCCAAGACGTCGCTCGCCAACTGCTCCTTGTCGTAGCCACCCCGTGTCGCCTCACTCCACCCGAAGCCGCGCAGATCCGGGGCCAGCACCCGCATTCCGTGGTGTGCCAGTGCCGGTATCACCTCACGCCACAACCACCAATGCTCGGGCCAGCCATGCAACAGCACTATCACCGGCCCGTCGGCAGGGCCGGCGCACGCGACATGGAGCTGGACCCCTCCCGCGTCGACGAAAAGGTGCTCGACGCCGTCGCTGGGAGGGAATGCGCGCGCGACGTGCAGACCAGCGCGCCTGCGCTGCAGACGTTGTGCGAGGTCGGTGACGAATTGCATTCGGCAATCTCCTTCGGCAGGCCCCGGGGCGAGCGGCGATACAAATGTATCGTATACCAGCGCGAAGTATAGCAAATCATGCAATATGTATCTTTCTCAGGCGACGCCCCAATCACGCACCCAAACCCCACGCCGACATGATCATCCACGCGGCGATGCAATGATCCCTTGAGCCCACGACCGCGAACTCGACACCCTGATCCTGCGACTCCACATCGAAACCGCATACCGCCGCGAAGGCACCCTCCGGTTACACCCCGACGACCTCGACAACGAACTCTGCCTCGTCCTGCTCCGAGAGAAGGGCGGCCGCGATCGATGGCAACCGATCTCACCCACCCTGATGTGGCACCTCACCGACCACGCCGAACACCGCAACCGCCCACCCGGGGGGTCAGCTGCTGCGGTATCGGCGCGGCACCGATCACCACCCGCCGATACGACCACCTCTGGACACGCCTGGGCACCTGAGTCATCGCCGGGGCTGTGCGCTCTCCCACCGGTTGGCGACGAGGTGTTTTCGGGCTGTGAAGCTGGGGCAGCGCGGGTTGTGCGACCTGGAATCGGGAGGTGCGCCAGCTGGACGTGTCGCTCATCGCCCGTCTCGAATGATCTGTTCGATGTTGCGCTCGGCGAGCGCAGTAATCGTCAGGGACGGGTTGGCGGCACCCGCGTTGCCGGGTATTGCGGCACCGTCGACGACGTAGAGACCGGGGTGGCCGTGCACACGGCCGTAGTGATCGGTCGCACGACCTATAACCGCTCCACCGAGCGGATGCGAAGATGCGGCGGCGTAGCCGGCAGTGGCGGGCAGGAGGGAGACTCCCGCTGCGGCGACCCTGCTACTGACGGCTCCGGCTGCCGCGATCGAAGCAGCGCCGCCCTGGTCGGGCCAGTCGAGTATCGCGCGGTCTGTCGAAGGGTCGTAGCGGATCGTCCCGCGGGTGTCGTCGAGTACGAGGCCGATGACGACCAGCAGGCCTACATCGACCGGAACGCCGGGGACGGAGAAGTTCTCGAGTACGGTCGGGGTGCCGGATTCGTCGAGGAGCCGACTAGCGACGGCAGCTCCTTGGGTGCCCAGCATTGGGGTGTCGAGGGTCCACGGTGCCATGACGACGTTTCCGTTCGGGCCCCAGCCTGCACCGATGTGTTCGTTCAAGTTCGAAAGCGTGCCCGTCGCCCTGGCGCGGACGAGCAGCTCTGTGGTTCCGATGGACCCGGCGGCGAGGAAAAGCCGGTCGCAAGTGAGAGTACGAGTACGCAGGACCTGCCCGGTCGGTGCGAGCTTGGTGGTATGGACGCTGAATCGTCGGTCGCGTTCTTGGACGATCGAGTTCACCGTATGGCCTGGGTAGATCCGGACGCGGCCGGTGTTCTCGGCGTGGCGCAGATACGTCTGGTTCAGGTCGATCTTCGCGGCGTTCGAGTTGCCCATCGTGCTGCGGCCGATCGTTGCCGACGGCCGGGAGCGGCCTGCCAGTTCATCGCGCAGGACATTCCAGTTCCAGGTGGATTCCGACGGCAACGGAAGGTAGCCCGCGCGCCGCGCCGCTGCGTCCCAGGCGCGACTATGCGCAAACGCGGGCGAGTGGTAGATGTCGTCGGGCATCGCACTGACCCGCAGCGTTCGCCGTGCCAGCGGGTAGTAGACGTCATTCATCTCCCCGTAGTCGACGACACCAGCGAAGACCGCGTCGAAGAACCGCCGTTCGGGTTGAACGGACACCCCCGTGTAGACGATCGAACCACCACCAACCGCCGCGCCGCGCAGCACGCGCATGTTCGGATAGTTGTCGATACACAGGACGCCACCGAAGTCGTCGACACCCAGCGGCACGGGAACGCCGGTGATGCTGCCGAGGACATCGGAGAACGAGTCCCGGTGCCAGATCCCCCGGCCGTCCGGCAGAGTCTCGGAGCTGAACACATCGCGCCACGGATCATTCGGCCACCGCGAACCTCGCTCCAGCACAGCGACTTCCGCATCGGCCTCGGCGAGCCGCAGGGCGGATACAGCGCCACCGAAACCCGACCCGATCACGATCGTGGGGCAGTGTTGGGGCGGGTCAGGCAGCGGCGCGAAGATCTCCGGTACCACCGTGCGGTAAAACGCTGCGAGTGTGTCGTCGTCAGCGACCGTCGGAGACGGCGCTGCGGTCAAGACACTTGCCACGCCGAGGGTAGCGCCGAGTGCGCTACTTCGAATGAATGCGCGCCTGTCCATGGTCCTCCTTCAAGGATTGTGCTTCGGTGTGTCGCGGTGCGGGTCTCTGAATCACTGGCCGCGAAGGGCATACGCGGCCAGTACTTCGCGCCGCAGGCTCGTCTCGACGTGGCGTATCGCCGTGTTCGCGATCGCGTCGCTGACTCGCTTTAGTAGTCGGCCCGCCACTCCGCCGGTCACGGGGTAGGTGATCGTGACGTGGAGGCGCGTGGCGTCCGGGTCATGCGCGGCGAAGGCGAAGGCGGCTCGCACGTATGGCCCGCTCACGGACTCCAAGACGATGAGTTCATCGGCCCGCCACTCGGCAGCGGTGAGCTGGAACTGTGCTGACGCCACTCCGCTGGAAAACGAAGTGTCGAAAGTTGCGCCCGGTCCGGCGTCCTGTTCGCCGCATGGATGGAATGCTGTGATGCCGAACATCCAGTTAGGTACGTTGGTGTAGTCGGCCACAAACCTGAACGTAAACTCGATCGGCGCTTCGATTGTGCTGTGACGCTCGATTGTTGCGGACACCGCACTCCTGCTCTCTCAAGTATCTGATAGTTCGCATTACACATAACTGGGTGACTCCGTGTCCACCGGTGAACAATTGATGAATTGTGCGCTTTTCGGTTGCGCGACAACCGTCATGGTGAATTTCGGGCCGCGCCTGTCTATTTGACCAAGGGGTCGATTCGAAGCGCTCTCGGCGTGATTCTCCGGGGAGTCTAGCGGCACAGAATCCTGCCGTCGAGGGTCAGAATCATGTTCTTGCAACAGGTTTCGGCCGTGGAGAAAGTTGAAGGTGTGTGTACCCCTCGTTGGCGTTACGAACATCTTGTAATGGTTGCATGGAGTAGGTGACGCTGCTAGGCTCGGGCTCGATCGGGGTTGCAGGACCGGGGGATTCGATGGGGAATCAGCAACCTCCTTGGGCTATTCATGCCCGAGATCCTTGGAAACAGGTCGCGCAGCTCCTGCAATCTCGCTACGTAACCGGGTGAATCATTCTTTTCAGTTTGAATTTATGGGGGCCTGTCTTTTATGAACGGTGAATCTGCCGCGCCTACACTCGCGCATCTACTGGTAAGTCGTGCTGATTCGTATCGAGACCGAATGGCATTCGCTTACCTGCCTGACGGTGAGTCGATCTCAGAGCAGTGGACCTATGGTGAGCTGCGCGAACGGTCCGAGGCGGTCGCCGACTGGCTCCGTGGTGAGGGTGCCCGTGGCGAACGTGTGCTGCTGCTGCACGAGAACCACCTGCACTTCATCGCGGGGCTGTTCGGCTGTGCCCTCGCCGGTGCCGTCGCGGTGCCGGCGTATTCTCCGGTCGGTAAGAAGCAGGTCGCCCGGATCGGCAAGATCGTCGACGACTCTGGTGCCCACTTCGCGCTGACGTCGTCGAGCGCGCTGGACGAGACTCGCGAGGCCATCGAATCCTTCGAGAAGGCGCTGGATTTGCGTTGGTGCGCTTCGGATGCCCTGTCGATCGTCCCGTCAGACGGGCAGGTCGAACCGTTGAACGACCCGCCCACACCGGATGATATCGCGCTTCTGCAGTACACCTCCGGATCGACGAGCGATCCCAAAGGCGTGATGATCACGCACCGGAACTTTCTCGATAACGTCGAGAGTATCCGGGGGGCCCTCGGCTCGCCTGGTATCGGCGATGACATGGTCGGTGTGTTCTGGTTGCCGCTGCACCATGACATGGGTTTGGTCGGCGCTGTGTTGTCCTCGGTCTATCTGGGGGTTGGCTCGGAGCTGATGTCTCCTGCTTCGTTCGTATTACGACCGATTCGCTGGCTCAAGCGAATCTCCTTGCACCGCAATGTCATCACTGCTGCGCCGAACTTCGCCCATGAGCTGTGTGTCAGTACCACAACGCCACAGGAGCGGTCTCAGCTGGACCTGCGCGGCTGGCGTACGGCCTTGTGCGGTGCAGAGTTCGTGCGTGCGGAAACCATGCAGCGATTCGCCGAGGCCTTCGCGCCGGTGGGGTTCGACACTGCTGCCGCGCAGCCGGTCTACGGTATGGCCGAGGCAACACTGCTGATCTCCGGGTCGCGCAGGGCGGACGGAGCGCTGGTACGGACGCTGTCTCGTTCGGCTCTGCATGAGCGCCGGATCGTCGAGGTTGTTCCGGGAGCGGATGGTTCGACGGTGATGGTCGGCTGTGGGCGGGTGCAGAACGGACTGCGGGTCGTCGTTGTCGATCCGGATACCCGTGTTCCGTGTGCCGATGATCAGGTCGGCGAGGTGTGGATTTCGAGCCTCTCTGTTGCCCAGGGATATTGGCGAAACCCCGCAGCTACGGCGGCGGCGTTCGGCGCTGAGCTCGTCGACGCGGGCGAGCACCATACAGGCCCGTATCTGCGCACCGGCGACTTGGGATTTCTCCAGGAAGACGAGATCTTCGTCGCAGGGCGCTTGAAGGATTTGATCATCCTGCGTGGCCGCAACCTCTACCCGGACGATCTGGAGGGCACGGTCGCAGACATCGATCCCGTGCTGTTGCGTGGGCGCGGCGCGGCGTTTGCGGTGCAAACAGATACGGGTGAACAGCTGGTCGTAGTGCAGGAAATCGACCGCGACATTGCGCCGGATACCGACTTCGACGGTGTGTGCGGGAGGATCGCCGCAGCACTCACCTCCGAGTACGAGGTAGCTGTCTCAGCGGTGGTGCTCGTGCGTAGCTATAGCCTGCCGAGCACCTCCAGCGGCAAGGTCCAGAGGTTCGCCTGCCGAGAGAAGTTCGAAACCGGCAAGCTGAAGACGGTGACGCAGTGGACGCCGGCAACGCCGAGTGCGTTCGCGCCTCCCGGGCCTGTCGCGTCGCCTCGTCTCGAGCACAACGCGGCTGACGTCGCGCAGTGGCTGGTCGAGCACCTGGCACGCGGGCTCGGTGTCGCCACGACCGAGATCGACCCACGTCAGCCATTCGCGTACTACGGCTTGGATTCGGTGCGCGCAGTCCAACTCGCCGGCGCGGTCTCGATGCGGTTCGGCGTCGAGTTGCGCCCGACTGTTGCCTACGAGTACCCGACCATCACCGAACTGTCCGAGCATCTGTGCGCCACAAGCACGGTCGGTGCCACCGCCGTCTCGCCGGTGGAGCATGGGTTGGAGCACAGCGAAGACCTGACGGAGGAGCCGCTTGCGATCGTTGGGATCGGATGCCGGTTTCCTGGTGCAGACGGACCTGATGCCTATTGGGAACTCCTGCGTGACGGTGTCGACACGATCGGGCCCGTTCCGTCGGACCGGTGGTCGCACAAGGATGTCCGGTGGGGTGGATTCCTCGACGATGTGCGGTCGTTCGACGCCGAGTTCTTCGGCATTTCCCCTCGCGAAGCTGACCACATCGACCCCCAGCAACGGTTGCTGCTCGAATTGGCCTGGGAGGCATTCGAAGATGCAGGTGTGGTCACCACCGAACTTGTGGGGCAACCGGTCGGTGTATTTCTCGGCATCTCGACCAATGACTACGGCAGGCTCTACTACTCCACCGAGGACCGGATCGACGCCTACACCGGTACCGGCAACGCGTTGAGTGTGGCCGCCAACCGGATCTCCTATCACTTCGACTTCCGGGGACCCAGCGTCGCGATCGACACAGCATGCTCGTCCTCTCTGGTGGCGCTGGACGCCGCATGCGCCGCGCTGCGCGCGGGAGAGGTGTCGAAGGCCGTGGTCGGCGGGGCAAACCTGCTGCTCTCACCCGCATTGTCGATCAATATGGGCAAGGCGGGCGTGATGGCCGCCGACGGCCGGTGCAAGACCTTCGATGCCGCAGCGGACGGCTACGTGCGCAGCGAGGGCGCGGGCGTGATCGTCGTCGAACCGCTTTCTCGTGCCGTGGCCGAGGGCAGGTCGGTGTACGCGGTGATCCGCGCCAGCGCTACCAATCACGACGGCCGCACGAACGGCATCATGGCGCCCAGCCGCAGCGCCCAGGCCGAGCTGCTCCGCAGCGCCTACCGCCGGGCAGGTGTGCGACCCGGCGATGTCGCCTACGTGGAGGCGCACGGTACCGGCACGCTACTGGGCGACGCCATCGAAGCGACAGCGCTCGCTGAGGTACTCGCTGACGGGCGGGCGCCGGGCGGGGCGTGCGCGATCGGCTCGGTAAAATCCAATATCGGCCACCTCGAAGCCGCGGCGGGGATCGCGGGCGTGATCAAGGTGGCGTTGGCGCTGAGGCACGGTGCGATCCCGCCGAGCCTGCACTACCGCGAACCCAACCCCGGCACCGGCCTTCCGTGCGACACGCTGCGGGTGGTGACGAACGTCGAGTCGTGGCCGGACGGGGTGCCGGTCGCGGGGGTGAGTTCCTTCGGGTTCGGCGGTACCAACGCGCACGTCGTATTGGCCGCCGCACCCGCGGATCGCGCGCCGGAGCCGACCGGTCCGACTGCTCAGCGTCCCGTCCTCCTGCCGATCAGCGCGAATGGCGCGGCCGCGCTGGAGGCGCTGGCCGAGCGATACCGGGACCTCCTCGCCACCGATGGTGCCGACCTCGCCGACATCGCGTACTCGGCGGTGGCCCATCGGGTGCACCACGACGACCGGCTCGCACTGGTCGCCACCACTGCGACCGAAGCCGCCGACCAGGTGGCCGCGTTCCTGCGCGGTGAGGGCCGTTCCGGCATGTCGACGGGACGGGTGCGGGCTGGGCGCGCGCCGCGGCTCGCCTTCGTCTTCTCGGGGCAGGGTTCGCAATGGCTCGGCATGGGCAGGCCGCTGTTCGCCGACGAGCCTGCGTTCCGCGACGCGCTGATCGCATGTGACCGGGAGCTCCGGCGCACGACGGGATGGTCGGCGATCGACGAGTTGCACGCCAACGAGGAACGGTCGCGGCTGGCGGATGTCGACGTCGTGCAGCCGATGATCTTCGCGGTGCAAGTGGCACTGGCTGCCCTGTGGCGTTCCTGGGGTGTGGTGCCTGATGCCGTTGTCGGCCACAGCATGGGCGAGGTGGCGGCCGCACACGTCGCAGGGGTACTCGATCTCGCCGACGCGGCACTGGTGATCGCGCACCGCTCCCGACTGTTGCGCACCGTGGCGGGCGAAGGCGCGATGGCGGTGGTCGAACTGACGCCGGAGCAGGCCGAGGCCAGAATCGGTGACCTGCCGGTGGCGGTCGCCGCGGTCAACGGCCCGCGGTCGACGGTGCTTTCGGGCGACCCAGCCGCTCTCGACCAAGTGCTCGCCGAACTCCGGCGCGATGACATCTTCTGCCGGACAGTCGCTGTCGATATCGCCTCGCACGGCCCGCAGATGGATCCACTCCGTCCCGCCCTGGTCGCGGCCACGGCGGAGGTCCGCCCGCGGCAGGGCAAGGTGTCGATGTATTCGTCCGTCACCGGTGCCGTCGGGCCGATCGTCGGGTTCGGCGCAGAATACTGGGGCGACAACCTCAGGCAACCAGTACTTTTCGGGCCCACGATCGATCGGATGGTCGCCGACGGATTCGACACATTCGTCGAGATATCGCCGCACCCGGTGCTCACCCCGGCCATCACCGGCGCGCACGACGGCGCGCCGATCGCCGCGCTGCCGTCCGGCGTCCGCGACGATGAGGACAGCGCGACGCTGCTCGCCACGCTGGGGGCCCTCTACTGCCGCGGTGGCAATATCGCGGGATTCCCCGGCGATGGCGGCGTTTTCGTTCCGCTGCCGCCCTATCCGTGGCAGCGCGCTGTGCACTGGATCGCGGGGACTGGGCCTACCTCGCCCGCCGAGTCCGGCCGCGAGTCCACCTCCGAGCGGTTGACATCCTCGATCCACTCGGGGACCGAGTTCTGGCAGTGGGACATCGATCTCGATCACGCCCCATTCCTGCGCGACCACTGTGTGCAGGCCACGCCGACCGCACCGGCCGCGCTCCACGCTGCGTTGCTCGGCGTGAGCGGCGGCGACCGCTTCAGCGACGGGCACGAACTGCTCGACATGCAGTTCGACAGCCCACTGCTGTTCGCTGACGGTGTTACGCGCCGGTGGCAGTTGTCGCTGGTCGGTGACGCGCGCGGCGGAATGTCATTTCGGATGATGGGCACCTCGGCCGAGGGTGTCGATGCCGCGTGGGAAGCGCTGTCCGACGGCGTGATTCGGCCCCTGCCGGCCGGTGCGGCGCCGGCCGGCAAGCGGGCCGTGGGAGCACCGCACGGCTGGGAAGCGATGCCGGGAGCGGACTTCTACCGGGAACTCGATGCCGCGGGCTTCAACTATGGCCCCGCATTCCGCCGCATCGAGACGGTCTGGCGGCACGACCGCGAGGCCGTGGCGCGCTTGTCCGGCGCGACGGTGCCTACCGGCGAACTGCTGGCACCGTCGGTGTCCGCGGCGACCGTACAGCTCGACGCGGCGTTCCAGGTGCTCGCCGCCACCGTGCTGGGTGACGACTTCGCCGACGACAGCGTGTTCTTGCCGGTGGGCCTGCGAAGTCTGCGCGTCTTCGGCGATATCGGCACCGCACGGTGGTGCCATCTAGTGCGCTCGGCGGACCCGGCGGCGGATGCGGACACCCTGTTCGGCAGCTTTGAGTTGACGTCGCAGGATGGACGTGTGGTGGCCGAGGGCACCGGTCTGCAAGTGCGGCGCCTGTCCGGCGACAGCATCGGCGCGGCGGCTATCGATCGCTGGTTCCACCGGCTGAGCTGGCAGGAAACACGGCCACTGCCCGCACCCGTCGCGGCTACGGGGCACTGGATCATCGTCGGGGAGTCATCGCCCAGCGAGGCGATCCGCGAGCGCATCGCCGCCGAGGGACAATCGGTAGTGGTGCTGCGGCCGGGCACCGAGTACCTCATCGACGCTGCCCCCACCGGAGTCGTGTATCTCGGTGCGGCGGACGATCCCGCAGACGGACCCGCCGGCGCCGCGCACGACAACGCGCTCCACCTACTGCACCTCGCACAAGCGCTGAGCAGGCGGGAATGGCCGACGCGAACACCGCGGCTGTTCGTCGTGACCTGCGCGACCCAGGTGGTCGATGAGGGCGACGAGCTCCCGACCGCCGCACTCGCCGCAGGGCCACTGTGGGGCATCGCGCGGACGGTGGAACACGAAATCCCCGAATTACGCTGTACCAGAATCGATCTCGGTGACAACCCGGGCTCATCCGAGATCGGGGCACTGTGGCGGGAGCTGAGCTCTGGTGACGCCGAAACCGAAGTGGCGCTGCGGGCGGAGCTTCGTTACGTCGCTCGGCTGCGCCGGATCGTGGCGCCCGGCCCAGTCCGCAGGTCCGCGCGGCAGGGCGAGGGTTTTGCCGTCGCTCAGGACAAACCCGGACTGCTGGACGATCTGGAATTGCGTGGGCTCGAGCGTCGAAAGCCGCGCCCGGGTGAGGTGGAGATCGAGGTCTTGGCCGCCGGTCTCAACTTCCATGACGTCGCGGTGGCGGTGGGCGTCATTCCGCCCGAGGGTGATACGCGCATCCAGCTCGGCGGCGAATGCGTCGGCACCGTGAGCGCGGTTGGGCAGGGGGTGACCGGTGTGTCACCGGGTGATGTTGTCGCGGCACTCGCATCGCCCGCCTTCGGCGCCTTCGTGACCACCTCGGCCGAACTCGTCACTCCCGTGCCCGAGTCGCTGGATCCGGTCGCGGCGGCCAGCGTCCCGATCGCCTACGTGACCGCCTATCACGCGTTGTGCGAGCTGGCCCGGCTGCGCAAGGGGGAGCGGGTACTCATCCACGCGGCGACCGGTGGTGTTGGGCTGGCCGCCGTCGCGCTCGCCCAGAGGGTCGGTGCCGAGATCCACGCCACGGCGGGAAGTCCGGCCAAGCGCGACTATCTGCGCTCGCTCGGTATCGAGCACGTGATGGACTCGCGGTCGCTGGACTTCGCCGAACAGATTCGCGTGAGCACCGGCGGGGCCGGGGTCGATGTGGTCCTGAACTCACTGTCGGGAGCTGCGATCCGCAGCAGTCTCGCCGTGCTTGCCCCGTACGGCAGGTTCATCGAGATCGGCAAACGCGATGTCGTGGAGAAGCGCTCGATCGACCTGTGGCAGCTGCGACGCAATATCGCGCACTTCACCGTCGACATCGCAGCCATGGCCGTCGAGCGGCCTGCCGCCGTTGGCGCGATGTTGCGGGAAGTCCTCCGGCTCGCCGGTACGGGTGAGCTGACACCTCTGCCGGTGACGACATTCCGGATATCGCAGGCCGAGGACGCGTTCCGCTTCATGGCGAAGGCCGGGCAGATCGGCAAGGTGGTCATCACCGCCGAATCCGCGCCCGACATCTTGGCGGACCGGCTGCACTTGTCTGGTGACGCAAAGTATCTAGTGACCGGCGGACTCGGCGGACTCGGCCTCGCGGTCGCGGAACTGTTGATCCGGCGTGGTGCCAGGCATCTTGTGCTGGCGGGCCGGAGTGCGCCCAGCACACATGCCGAGGCTGCGATCGCGGGATTCCGCGCGAGCGGCGTGCGGGTGACGACGAGCACGACCGATGTCGGCCGTCGTGACGACGTGACCGCCCTGGTGGCGCGGATCGATGCCGACGGGCCGCCGCTGCGCGGAATCGTGCACGCGGCAGGCACTCTGGCCGACGCGATCATCGATCGGCAGGACGCGGATTCGCTGGCCGCGGTGCTGAGGCCGAAGGTCAACGGAGCCTGGCACCTACATACCGCGACCCATCACCACACCCTGGACTTCATGGTCTACTTCTCCTCGGCGGCCGGTGTGCTCGGTTCCCCGGGCCAGAGCAACTACGCCGCGGCGAATGCCTTTCTCGACGAACTGGCCGCCTACCGCCGCGGGCGCGGATTACCCGGCACGAGCATCGCGTGGGGTCCGTGGCGCGAGGTGGGATTGGCCGCCACCGGGCAGCGCGCCGCCCATGTCGGTGGCCTCGGCCTCGGCACCATTGCCCCCGTTGATGGTCTGGCGGCCCTCGATCGGATCATGGTGGCCGACCCGGTGCACGCCCTGGTCCTGCCCATCGACGGAGCATTGCCGTCTGGTCTCGCCGCACTGCCCCGATTCACGGACCTTCTTGTGGCCGAAGTAGATTCAGGCTCATCGAGCGATGTGCTCGACCGACTGCGGGCCGTGGCGCCGGCAGATCGTGGCGCGGTCCTCTCGGGCTACGTCACCGAGGTGATCGCCCGCAGGTTGGGCGCCGACGTCGAGAGCTTCGATCGCGATCGGCCGCTGCGATATCTGGGGTTGGACTCGATTGGCGCGATGGAACTGCGTACCCGTATCGAACGCGATCTGCCGGTCACCGTGCCTGTGGTCAAGCTGCTGGCAGGACCGAGCGTCACCGAGTTCGCCGACTGGCTGCTGACTGTTCTCGATCGCGAACCGGCGGTGGGCGCCGCGCCTGCCGCCAGAACACCGCAAGGCGGCATCGACGATCAGCGTGCCGTCGAACTGCTGGCCGACTTGGACGAACTCTCCGACCATGCGGTCGAGGAGCTGCTGGCCCAGATGCTCACCAGCGAGGGAGAAAGCTCGTGATCGACGACAAGCGTCAGTTGCTCCAACAGTTGCTCCGGGCCAGGGCCGAGCGCGAGCTCTCCCATGGTGAGCGCGGCCTGTGGTTCCATTCCGTCCTCGCCCCCGACAGCTCATCGTACAACTTGCTCTACCAAGGCCGTTCGGGGACGCCGATTGATATCGCACGACTCGAGTCGGCGCTCGCGATCCTGGTACGCCGCCATGAACTCCTCGGGTCGATCTTCCGGCTGTCTGCGGGAGAGCCGGTGGCGGTGCCGAACCCGGACACGAAGATTCCGGTGCGCGCGCTCGATGCGACGAGCTGGTCGGCCCAACGCCTCGACGACTGGCTCGACGCGGCGCTCGACGCGCCGATCGACCTGGTTGATGGGCCGGTGGTTCAGGTCACCGTGCTGCGGCGGGCACCCGATGAACACCTCATGGTGCTCACGGTGCCGCACCTCGTCGTAGATTTCTGGTCGCTGGACATCGTGCTCACAGAACTGTCGGAGCTCTACCGTGATCCGGCAGCCGCTCTGCCCGAGATCGAGGGCAGATACGCCGACTATGTGCAGTGGCAGACCAGCCTGCTCGACAGCGACCGCGGCGAGGAACTATGGGACCACTGGCGGGAGCAGCTCGCCGGCGAGCTGCTCCCGCTCGAACTGCCCGGCCTGCGGCCGCGACCCGCGACCCAGACCTTCGCCGGAGCTAGCAGGTCCTTCGACATCGATGCGAGCCTGACCACGGCGTTGCGCGAGCTTGCACAGGCCAACGGAGTCACCCTCCAGGTTGTACTGCTGTCGGCGTATATTGCTGTCCTGCACCGGTATTCCGGCCTGGACGACATCATCGTCGGCTCGCCGGTCGCCGGGCGCAACATGCCGGGATCGGAACGCATCGTCGGCTACTTCGTGAACTCGGTGGCCTTGCGCACCGATCTCGGTGACAATCCGTCCTTCACGACGCTACTGGACCGGACGCGCAGGACGGTGCTCGATGCCGTGGCGCATCAGGACCTTCCGTTCGCGCTGCTCGCGCAACGACTGGTCCCCGGCCGTGATCCCGCGTTCGCCCCGGTGTTCCAGGTGTTCTTCGCCTGGGAGACCTCACGTTTGTCGGTGGCGTCCACGTCGGCGAGCGGGGCCGCCGAAGCGCCCGCTTTCGAACCGCTGTCGTTGCGCCAGGGCGGGGCTCCGGTCGATCTGATGCTGATGGTCGTCGAACGCGACCAGACGTTGTCGGCCGTGCTGCAGTACAACCGCGACCTGTTCGACACCGCCATGATCGACCGCTTCGCCAAGCACCTGCGCCGTTTCCTGGGTGCGGCGGTGGCGAATCCGGCCGAATCGGTCGGCCTGGTGCCGTTGCTGACCGACGACGAAGAACGGCAACGGGTGCGCTGGAACGACACCGCGGTTCCCGAATTCCGTGACCGCAGGCTCCTCGACCTGTTCACCGACCAGATCGCGCGCACCCCGACCGCGATCGCGGTCAGCTTCGGCGACCTCGACCTCACCTATCAGCAACTGTGGGACCGTGCCAGGAGTCTGGCGGAGCGGGTGCACGCCGCCGGGGCCAGGCCCGGCGATGTGGTCGGCATCGCGATCGAACGATCGGAGCTGTCGGTGATCGCGGTACTGGCAGTCCTGACGGCGGGCTGTGCGTTCCTGCCGGTGGACCCCCGGCACCCAGCACAGCGATTGAGGGTGATCAGCAAGGAGGCCGACAGCACCGTCTGGATCACCGATTCCCGCGTGCAGCACCGGCTTCCCGCACAAGCGGTCGCAGTGCTGGTGGACGAGGTGGTCCCCGGCGACAGCACGTTCGTTCCCCGCGTCGAGTCGGTGACGCCGGATTCCGCCGCGTACGTCATGTTCACCTCGGGCACCACCGGTCAGCCCAAGGGCGCGGTGAACACCCAGCGCGGCATCGCCAATCGGCTGCTCTGGATGCAGCGCGCCTATCCACTGGGCGAGCGAGATGTGGTGTTGCACAAGACGCCCGCCAACTTCGATGTCTCGGTATGGGAGCTGTTATGGCCGTTGCTGGCCGGCGCGCGGGTCGTGGTCGCCGAGCCCGACCGGCATCGCGACAGCGGCTATCTCGTCGACGCAATCACCCGCTACGGGGTGACGGTCAGCCATTTCGTGCCGTCGATGCTGCGCGTCTTTCTCGACGACCCCGGCGCCGGGCGGTGCACGAGCCTGCGCCGGGTGATCACCAGCGGTGAGGCACTGACCGCGGACCTGCGCGACGCACTCTTCGCGACGCTGCCCGCCCAGCTGCACAACCTGTACGGGCCGACCGAGGCCGCGATCGACGTGACCTATTTCGACTGCGCCCGTGACGATATCGATCCGGTCATTCCGATCGGCAGGCCGATCGCCAACACCCAGATCCATGTTGTGGACGCGCAACTGAATCCGGTGCCTGTCGGTGTTGCCGGCGAGTTGTACATCGGTGGCATCGGTGTCGCCCAGGGCTATCTGCACCGACCCGAGCTGACTGCGCAACGATTCGTCGACGCGGGACCGCGCGGTGTGCTGTACCGCACCGGCGATCAGGCGCGCTATCGGCCCGACGGCGCAATCGAGTACCTCGGGCGCGCGGACGACCAGGTCAAGATTCGCGGCGTGCGGATCGAACTGGGTGAGGTCGAAGGGGCATTGGCGGCGAGTCCGCAGGTGCGTGCAGCCGCCGTCGTCGTTCGCGGTGACGCCCAGCCGCGACTGATCGCCTACGTTGTGGCGAGCGAGCTCGACGCGCGGCCGAGCATCGCTGACCTGCGCGCCTGGCTGCGCGGCAGCTTGCCCGACGCGATGATCCCGGCGCAATTCGTCTTCCTGGACCACATCCCAACCACGCCGACGGGTAAGCGGGATAACCGGGCCTTACCCGAGCCCGACACCGCCCGTCCCGATATCTCGTCGGTGTACCAGGCCCCGCGCACGGAACTCGAGGCGACGCTGGCCGGGCTGTGGCAGCAGACTCTCGGGCTGGACACCGTCGGCGTATTCGACGACTTCTTCGAGTTGGGCGGCGCATCCACGCAGACCATGCAGATATGCGCCGCCGCACGGGATGTGGGAATAGCCGTGACACCGGAGCTGGTGTTCCGCCACCGGTCGGTGGCCGCGCTCGCCGATGCGGTCGATCATGGAGCAGTACCCGAACTCGCGGTGTCGGAGGTTGCCGCGCAACCCAACCCGCAGCCGATGATCGCGCCGGTCCAGCCGGCGGCGGTGGGCAACACGGTGATCGAGAGTCTGGGCGTCTATCTGCCGGACACGGTGCTGCCGACCTCGGCGGTGCTCGCCGGATGTGATCGACCGGTGCAGATTCCACTGGAACAGCTGACCGGCATCGTGACCCGCCGGGTCGTTGGGCCGGGCGAGTTCACCATTGATCTCGCCGAGCGGGCGGCCGCTCGATGCCTGGCCGGCTCCGCGTACTCCGCCACCGAGATCGACTTGCTGATCTGCACCAACATCTCCAACAACGAGGGCCCGGACGGTCGGTTGATCTCTGAGCCGAGCACCTCGATGCGGCTGCGGGGACTACTGGGACTGTCCTCGGCGGTGAGCTTCGATGTCTCGAACGCCTGCGCAGGCATGTTCACCGGCATCGCGATCGCCGATGCGTTCCTGGCAACCGGCCGCGCCCGCACGGCGATGGTGGTCAGCGGCGAGTACGTCTCGCACATCATCTCGACGGCTCAGCGCGAGATCACCGACTTCCTCGACGATCGGCTGGCCTGTCTCACTGTCGGTGACGCCGGCGCGGCTGTGATCCTCGAGCGCGGAATCTCGCCTGGCGTCGGCTTCCACGATCTGCGCCTGCGCACGCTGAGTCGCTACAGCGAATTGTGCATCGGCAAACGGACCGATCAGCCGCATGGGGGCGCGATCATGCGGACCAAGGCGGTCGAGCAGACCGCTGTCGCGGTCCGCAAGTCGGTCCCGTTCGCGATGCGGATGCTCGAACGCCATGGCTGGCAACCGGAAGCTGTGGACCGCATCATCGTGCACCAAACCTCGCAGGCTTCGATCAACGATGCGATGGCGACGATCAACCGGGCAATCGGGCGCTCCGCCGTTCATCAGGGCAACATCGTGTCGAATCTCGAGCATCGCGGAAATACTGCGTCGACGACGCATTTCGTTGCCCTCGGTGATCTGATCGCCAGCGGTGATCTGCAATCGGGTGACCGAATCCTTTTCGGCATCACCGGTTCCGGGCAAACCGTCGGTGCGGCCCTGTACACCGTCGATGACCTGCCCGACCGGGTGCGAGACGGTCGTCGTGGCGAGCGCAGGCCAGTGCCCGAGGATCGCAGGCCGCCCGCGGCTACCGGCCCGAGGGTGCGGTTCGAGGCCGTCGCGCTCGCCACACCGACCGGCGAGGAAAGAGCCGTCGACCTCGCAACCATGGCAGGTAGGCAGTGCCTCGATGAATCCTTCTGCGCCGCTGAAGAAGTCGGACTGGTCGTCTACGCAGGTGTGTTCCGCGACGAGTACCTCGTCGAACCGGCCACGGCGACCTTCGTCGCCGACCGACTGGCGATCAATCCGGACCCCGACGATCCGTTCGAGCAGGCGACACTGGCACTGGACCTGTTCGACGGCGGCACCGGATTCCTCAAGGCCTGCTATGCGGCGGCGGCCGCCATCGCAGCGGGTCAGACCCGCGCCGCGCTCGTGGTCGCCGCCGAAGCCGATCCCGAGGTGCCGAGCGAGTCAGCGGCGCGCCGGGGTATCCGCCATATCGGCTCCGCCGCTGTCCTGACCGTGGCTGGTGCCGAAGAAGGCGGATTCGGCGCCTTCCACTTCGCCGCCCATCCCGAATACCTCGACGCTATCTCGAGTTTCACGCGGGTGCACAGCACCTCGGGACTCGAATTCGTACAGGACCCGGGAATCGAGGACATCTACCTGAAGATCATCGAGGAGGCGCTGGACGAGCTGCTGCGCACCGCGTCGGTCTCGCCGGCCGACATCGGTGTCGTCCTGGCGCCGCAGATCTCATCGAACTTCCTGTCCGTACTGGCCGGCAAGATCGGGGTGCCGCACGCTCGGGTAGTCGACGTCGTCGACGGCGGACCCGATCTCTTCACCTCGTCGATCCCGGCCACCCTGCGGCACTGCCGCGGCGCCAACCTCGCCGGGCCGGGTGACCTCGGTCTGATCATCACGGTCGGCGCAGGCGTCCAGGTCGGCTGCGCACTCTATTACTTCTGACGGAATCGGTGGCGAAATGACTGTATGGGCCCGATGGACGATCAACCGGGCGAGACTAGTTCTCGTCCTCGCACTTTCGGTCTTCCTGCTCAGCGGGATCTGGGGACTGGGGGTAGTGCAGAACCTGAACCTGGCCGGGTATGACGACCCGGCCAGCGAGTCGTCCGAGGCCGAGCAGCTGATCAGCACGACCCCCGGCGGGCAGCGCCCGGACATCGTCGTGGTGTACACCGCACCGGCGGGAAAGACGTTGAGCGACATCGGTCCCGACGTGCTGGCGCGGATCAACGGCATCGACCCCGCTCTGCTGGCCGCGCCCGCCGAATCGTTCTGGACCGCGCAGGGCATCCGCCAGATCGCGCTGCGCTCCAGCGATCAGACCAAGGCGCTGGCCACGCTCGTACTCACCGGCGACGACGGTGCCAAGCTGCGCAATTATCCCGACCTGGCCGAGCAGCTGAAAGTCCCGGGCGTGCAGACCGAGTTCGCCGGCTACACCGCCCTCACCGCCGCCTACAACATCAAGTCGCGCACCGATGTGGTACTGGCTGAATCGGTGGCCATTCCCTTGATGCTGATCTTGCTGGTGGTGATCTTCGGTGGGGTGGTCGCGGCCGCCGCACCGGTGATCATCGGCGGCCTCGCGGTATTCGGTGCGCTCGGTGCCTTGCGCCTGATCAGCATGTTCACCGATGTCAGTGCGTTCTCGCTGAATATCGCCTCGATCATCGGCCTCGGCCTGGCGATCGACTACAGCCTGTTCGTGGTCAGCCGCTTCCGGGAAGAACTCGGCGCGGGCAGCACGCCCGCCGCGGCCGCGGTGCGCACGATCGAGACCGCAGGCCGCACCATCGTCTTCTCCGCGCTCCTGCTCGCCTGTGCTTTCGCGGGCTCGCTGGCGTTCCCCATCTCAATGTTGCGCTCACTCGGCTACGGTGCGATCGCGGCGATCTCAATCGCGGCGATCCTCGCGCTGACTGCACTGCCTGCCGCTCTCGCCTTGCTCGGCGGCCGGATCGACGCACTACCCCTGCGGCGCGGTGCAGCGCGGCGAGGTGAGGAACGGGCGCAACGCTTCTGGGGTCGCCTCGCAGCCGGCGTAATGCGCAAACCAGTGGCGATCAGCGCCATCGTCGTGCTCGTACTGTTGGCGATGAGCCTGCCGCTTGCCGGGATCGTGACCGGCGGTGTGAATCCCAACGGACTGCCTGCCGACGACCCTGCCAGGCAAGCACAACAGACGGTCACGGACGATTTCCCGAATGCCACCGACGGCGCGACCATGGTGGTCCGTGGCGCGAACGGCGCACCGCCCTCCCCCGCGGCGCTGGCTCAGGTCATCTCTGAAGCCGGACGAGTCGACGGTGTACGCTTGGTCGTCCGGCTCGCCGAGGACGGTGACCGGGTGCTGGTACGTGCCCTGCTGAAGTCACCGGATTTCGCGCCTGCCGCGGAGAACACCGTGCGCGCGCTGCGAGCCATTCCCGTGCCCACCGACACCACCGTGCTGATCGGCGGCATGAACGCACAGCGGGTCGACAGCTATGACGCGATTGTGCGTGGCATCCCGGTTGCCGTGGCGGTGATCCTGGTGGCGACTCTGCTGCTGATGTTCCTCGGTTTCCGCTCGATCGTGCTGCCGCTCAAAGCCGTCGCGATGGCCGCGCTCAGCCTCGGCGCCACGTTCGGCGTGTTGACCTGGATCTTCGTGGATGGTCACGGGGCCGACTTGCTCGGCGTCGAGCCGGGGCCGCTTCCGCTCCCCGCGCTGGTGGTGGTCACCATGGCGGTGTTCGGGTTGTCGACCGACTACGAGGTGTTCCTGATGTCGCGGATGGTGGAAGCCCACGATCAGGGTGCGAGCACCGAGGAATCGGTTGTCTCGGGAGTGTCGCGAACCGGTCGGGTGATCACCGCCGCGGCAGCGCTGTTCGTCATCGTCACCGGTGCTGCCGCGCTTTCTGACGTCGCGCTGATCAAGGTGGCCGCGCTCGGTATGGCCATCGCGATCGTCATCGACGCCACGGTCGTGCGCATGCTGCTGGTACCTGCTGTGGTCAAGCTGATGGGCGATGCCAACTGGTGGACACCTTTACGGCGTCGGTGATATTCTCGGAGAATAGTTGCAATCATTGCAATAGTGTCTGACGGAGGGCATCATGCCGATCCAGCCCGGCAGCACGGACCAGCGCCCGCTGCGCCCGTTCCAGCAGCAGCCATTCGCCCGACTACCAGAGCTTCCGCGCTGTCCGCATCCGTACTTCGACGCGGACGCCCACGACATCGAGTTGGATTCCGCGTCGCTGGGCCCGCTGCGGGTTCATTACCGGGAGTACGGTGCAGGGGAACCCCTGCTGCTCGTCCACGGCCTCATGACCAGCAGTTACTCCTGGCGGTATGTACTCGACGGGTTGGGTGCGCACTATCGGCTGATCATGCCCGATCTACCCGGCAACGGCCGCAGTGCTCCACCGGCGCACCGCTTTTCGGCCACGGATCTCGGGGCCTGGATCGGCGAGTTCCAGGCTGCGGTCGGTATCCGGGGTTGCCGGGTGGTCGGCAACTCGCTCGGGGGGTACCTGGTCATGCGTCAGGCCGTGGCCGACCCGGGCGCGTTCGCCAAGGTGGTCAACCTCCACGGACCCGCGTTCGCTCAGGCGAGGTTGTACGCGCTGCATGCGGCACTGTCGGTGCCCGGCGCACAGGACGTGTTCGGCTGGTGGATTCGCCGCGACACGCAACGGTGGGCCCATCAGATCGTCCACTACTACGACGACACACTCAAATCACGCGAGGAAGCAGGCGAATACGGTGCGCCGCTGCAGACCGTTGCCGGAACGCGCGCCTTCGCAAGCTATCTGCGAGATGTGATGGACCCACGAGACCACGCCGATTTCGCTTCCGCCCTCGCGCAGCGCGCAGCGCAAGGCAGGTCGTTCCCCGTGCCGCTGCAGCTCATCTACTCCAGGCAGGACCCACTGGTGTCGCCGACGATCGGGGCGCGGCTGGCCGAACTCATCCCGGACGCGCAGCTGCGGTGGGTGGAACGTTCGTCGCATTTCGTTCAGGTCGACAGTCCCGTCGAGGTCGTGGCGCTGATTCTCGGGTTTCTCGGGACAGCGGAGACTGCGAAGTAGCTCGCAGCTCAGCGGCCCCACCATGGTGCGGGCCGCTGCAAGTCCCACCGCACTACCGATTCGATCTGAGCTGCGACCGAAACCAGCAGCGGCTCGGAATCGGGTGGACCCATCAACTGGGCTCCGATCGGTAGGCCTTCGGTTGTGAACCCCGCCGGGATGTTCACACTCGGCCAACCGAGCACGTTCCATGGAAACGTGTACTGGATGGTTCCCAGGACGACGCGATCGGTCGCCAGGTTGCCCAACCCGTCGACCACGTCGATGGTGGGCGGCGCGCAAGCCGTTGTGGGAGCCAGGATCAACTCGACGTCGTCGAAGATTCGGCCGACATGTCGATGAAGCCTCGGTTCGATGGCGCGGGCCCGTCTGAGGACCGGTCCGGAGACAAGCACTCCCCGCGCGGCCTTTGCGCGGGTGCGTGCGTCCACTTGTACATCGGGTAGCGCTGCAAGTCGTTGTCGGATGCCGGCCACCACTCGCGAGACCATCGAGAAGCTCAGGGCCAGTGGGTAATTCGGCTCACCTGGCACGACGATGTGGCCGAGGCCGCGCAGCACACCGGCTACGGATGCGACAGTTTCCTCGACCTCCGGATCGAGCGGGATCCGGCAGGCGGTGAACGGAGGTTTCATCGACAGCGCTACCCGCAGGGTTCCTGGATCGGCACCGACGGCTGCGGACACGGTCGTTCGCGCGGCCACGTCGAGCAACAGCGCCGCGTCGCCGACCGTGCGGGCCAGTGGGCCGAGGACGGTCAGACCGTGGAAGGGTTCGGGATCCGGCAAGGTTGGGATCCGCCCGCGTTGCGGCTTGATGGCGACCAGATTGGTCCATCCGGCGGGGATCCTGAGGGAGCCTCCGCCGTCGGATCCGAGGGCTGCGGGTACAAGCTCTGCTGCTACCGCTGCCGCATTCCCGCCGGATGATCCGCCCGGTGAACGCCGTGCATCCCAAGGGTTTCGGGTGTAGCCGAACGCGGCGCCGCTGGTGAACGGCCACTGGCCGAGCTCGGGGGTATTCGTCTTACCAACGATGACTGCACCTGCCGCACGGAGCCGTCGGACCGCTTCGGCATCGGCCTGTTTGGGTACGAACGTGCCGCTGCAACCGAAGGATGTTGCCTCACCGGTGATGTCGGTGTCGTCCTTGATCGCGACCGGCACACCGAGCAGTGGAGCTCGTTCGCCCGCCGCGATTCGGCGCTCGGCGGCCGCTGCGTCGGCCAGCGCCTGTTCCCGCCGGATCACACGAAACGCGTTGAGCGTGGACTGGCTCGCCTCGATGCGGTCCAATGCGGCGGCTGTGACTGCACATGCGGTCAACCGTCCGTCTGCGAGTGCGCTTGCCAGTTCACGGATGCTCAATCCGGCACCGGTCTTCGGCGTCATGCGGGGACAACGCCGAACCGGGCGAGCAGACGCGACCGCAATGATGTGGTCATCGTCGGTGCGGTGTGTAGCGTGCGCGCCGAGTTGGTGCGACCGTTGTTGCGGGGGGATTCGGCGTTGTCCTGGTGGACAGCGATGACCGCGGCGCGAGTTCGTCGACCGAGCTCGTCAGGGAGTGTGCCGAGCAGACGAGCCAACGCCGAGCGTCGGCCGTATTCAGGGATGACGAGTAGGTCCGCACCGGTTTCGTTGGCGACCCCGAGGAGTGCATCGGTGACCTCGCCTTCGATGGCGCGGCCGACGATGTCGATCGCGCCGCAGGCAGCAGCGCGATCGGCGGCCGCCCGCAGGGTGTCCTCGGCCGGATAGATTCCGCGAAGCAGATGAGCTTCTCGGCCGAGAACGTCTGCCAGGGCGTCGTCGTCGGCGCTGTGGCGCACGCTGTAGATGCGCACCATGATCAATCGGGCATTGGCGACCGCAGCGATGCTGGCAGCCGTTGCGACTGTGAGGTCGGAGCCTTCGAAGCCGTCGGTGTCTACGACGATGGTTCGGTACGTGTGCATCGGACTTCTTCCAATGGTTACAAGAACGTATGCAGTAGACTAGCGCACTCCAGAGAGTTCTTGCAATGAATGCAAAAGGATGGAAGACGTGGATGTCAGGAAGCGTCGGACGATGGACGTGCTGTTGCGTGCGGCGGAGGAAGTCTTCCGGGATCGTTCGATCGAGGACGTAACAGTGGAAGAGATCGCCGAGCGCGCCGGGGTTGCGGTCGGCTCGATCTACAACCACTTCGGGTCCAAGGCCGGCCTGCGCGCAGCAGTGGTCGAACGTGCGCTGGAGGTGGACCGATCATTCATCGACATGGCATTCACGCCGGACCGGACCCCGGTCCAGCAGTTGTACGCGGTCGCTGAGCAGTACTTGCAGTTCTATCTGCAGTATCCGGAATACTTCCGAATGCTGGCTTTCCCTGCTGAACCGGGTCAGTACACGGCGGGGCGCGAGCTGTCCGAACGGATGGCCAAGCAAATCGACGCACAGAACGACCGCATGGTTGTGGCCATCCAGGCGGCGATCGATGCGGGGGTGGCCCGGCCAGTTGACGCGAAGAAGGTCGCGGTGGTGCTGCTTGCCACTTGGAACGGCATCATCAGCCTCAATTGGCGTCCGGATCAGCTGCGCCGCAATGAGTCCGAGCTGCGCGATCTCCTCGAAACTGCCGCCGACGTCGTCGCCAACGGCCTGCTGCGTTCGCCGCTGGCCGGTGGGTGAGGTCATGATCAAGCGGGACGGTCGCTGGGCAATTCCGGTTCGAACGAGCGTTCTCCATCGCTTGCGAGTCAACTAGCGCAGATCTGGTCTCAGGCCCTTCGGCTTTGACGCGGCAGCTATCGCTGTCGGCCGTGGGTGTCACATCGAGTGATACCGCGGCGTTCGAGCGCGGTTCGGATGGTGGTGTGGGCGACGCCAAGTCGCTCACCGATGCGCTGAAGTGATTCGCCGTCGCGGTACCTGGTGACGGCGTGGTTGATCTCGTCGTCGGTGAGTCGTCGTTGTTCTCGGATGATGGCGCCGCCGCAGCGGAGGATGGTCAGGATGCTGGCCTTGGCGAGTTGCCATCCGATGGCGAGTTGTTTGGTAGATGAACCGGCTTGGTAGGCGGCGATGATCGTGGCGCGGTCGGTGTCGATGAGTCGTCGCTGGAGGGGCTGCTGCACGATGCAGGTGACGGGTTTAGGCAGCCTGCACGGCCGCTGGGGCCATGATGGCTTCGTACTCGACCGGGGTCAACCGGCCGAGTCGGGATTGACGTCGTCGGCGGTGGTAGGTGCGTTCGATCCAGGTCACGATCGCGATCCGGAGTTGTTCGCGGGTCGCCCATTGCTGGCGGTCGAGGACATTGCGTTGCAGGAGAATGAAGAAGCTCTCCATCGCGGCGTTGTCACCGGCCGCCTGTTGAGCGCGTGCACGAACCGCCTAGAGCGAAACTGCTCAGGTTCAACCGGTGGACGCAACATGTTCGGCCGGTCCGCGGTGAATTTGCGGTGAACGAGATCGTCATGGTCAGGCGCTCCCGGTCTGCTGTTCTTCCCGCGTCGCGGCTTGCCGAACACACTCCACCACCTGTTCGTCGAACAGATCCGCCACGCGGTCCGCCCTGACATCGACTCACCCGCAGCTTCGGCTTCATCGGCCAGGAACCGGTATCCGAACTCCGGGTCGTCGCGGTGGGCATCGAACAGAGCGTCGGCCCGGTAGGCCTCGACGATCGCGGTCGGGGTGACCGGTCGGACCAGCCACCGGTAATAGGGTTGGCAGGCGAGCTTCAATACCCGGCACGTCACCACGACGGGAATCCCCTCGGCGGCGAGTTCTTTCACGCTGTCAGGTTGTGGGCCTAGAGCCGTCGTTGATCAGACAGGCCGTGACGTCGGCGAGCCGTCGAGCCGCGTCGGGGTCGAGAGTCTTCAGGTCCAGCGGCACGGGCTTGCCGCGGTCGATCGCGGTCAGTGGCTGTGTAGGTGGCGCTTCGATGAAGTCGTGGACTGGCATGATGGCCTTTTCGACAGGTCGGGCGGCGACCCGAGCGATGGTCTTGATCAGCGCTCGTGTCAGGGGATTGATCTGCTCCATCGCGGAGTCGCCACTCCTGGTGAACCCCGGGTGGTAGAGGACATACGGCACCTGTTGGCCGTACTGCGCTGCCATCGCTACCCCGAGCAGGTCGTTGGCACGACCGGCCTGGAGCTGTGCCGTGATGGTTCGGTAGCGGTCCCGCAGCTGGAGGTCGTCCCAGTGGATTCGCCCGGAGGTGAGTCCGACGCCGGCGATGTTGACAATGACCGAGCGCCGCGTCCCGGCCACGAGGGTGGGCATGAGCCCGTGGCCGAGGAGGTAGCGACTGAGGTAGTAGAGCGCGAATGTCGACTCGAAACCGTCGCTGGTTTCGATTCGTTTTGGGGACTGGCGATTGGCTGCCAGCACCAGGGCGTCGATGGTTTCGTACTCAGCCGCAACGTATTCGAGTACCTTTTCGGTGCCCTTGATCGTGCTGAGATCGGCTGCGAGAAACCTGACACGGTCACCCAGATCGGTCGCCTCGGCTGCGGCGAGCAACCGGTCGCCCTTGGCAGGGTGGCTGCCCACAGCCAGGACCTGGTCTCCGCGGTCGGCCCGACCCAGGACGACCGCTCGGCCCATGCCGTCGGTCCCGCCCGTGACGACAACGATCCTTGCTCGCGCGGCGTTGATGTCACCGGGCTGTTGATGGTTGACCACAGGGCCTCCCTAGTTACTGTTGGTTGGTATCCCCATCATCAGTAAGCGGTTGGGAACCCGGAAGAAGGCAGTTTGATGTCAGCAGAGAACACCGGTGTGCCTGCCCTGCTCAACACGGCGCTGCCGAGCCCGGTGCCGGGCGAGGAGCACGACCACTGTCCGGTGACCGATGCCCTCCGCAGGGTCGGCGATAAGTGGACTGTGTTGGTGGTGGTGCTGCTCGGGCAACGCTCGCACCGTTTCAACGAGATTCATCGAGGTATCGAGGCCATCAGCCAGCGCATGCTTACCCGCACGCTGCGCGGGCTGGAGGAAGACGGTCTGGTTCACCGAGAGGTCTTCGCCACCAACCCGCCCAGTGTGGAATACAGCCTCACACCGCTGGGCAGGTCACTCCTGGATCCGATCTCGACCCTCGCCCAGTGGGCCATCGAGCATCAGCCGACCATCGCCGCCAGCCGGCGCGTCAACAACCTCCAGCCCCGCAACAACTAGCGTCGACGTCCGACTGAATCACTTGCGGGACAGCGTCGCTTCGCTACTCGCAGCGCATGTTCTACCCCCTGCAACGCATTCGAGATCAGGAACGTAGGTTCCACAGACGTCCAGCAACCGCCCGCCGACATCTCACTCCCAGCAACCAGTTTAATCAACTGAAACCTGCTCTGCTACAGATACTTCCACCATGCTCTGCGAGTACAAGTGTTGACAGCTACCTTGCCGCGATCTAGATTAGATACCACTCCAGCACTGTTCTGCGTCACATCTGTCCGGGATCTGTGATCAAGTCCCCCCTCGCGCACAGATTCCTGGCTTTCAGGCCACTTCCGGGCTTCTGAGTGTTCGAGTGCACTCGCACACTCAGGAGAGCACCCGTGTATGACCTTGACCTGCGTAAACATGTTTCACCGGTGGCAGATGTGCCACATTTCGGCGATGATCGCCGTTCCTCGAAAACGGCCTGTAGGCCAGATTTTCGAACGCGAGTAGCGCTCGCGCACTATCGGGTGTTCGAGTGCCCGTGTAGACACACAAGTTCGGCACCAGAAGCGCCTGACCTGCGCGAACATGATTCTCAGGGTGGCAGCTGTGGGGATGCGCCCCCAGGATCTCGATCGCGACCAATGCCTGGTGTTCCTTCGAGAGAAGGGCGGCTCAGACCGCTGGCAGCCCGTGTCGCCGACACTGATGCGGCACCTGCACGACCACGCGACCACCCGACACGCCCCGTTCACCGGCCAGCTATTGCGATACCACCACGGACGCCCGATCACCGGGCGCCGATACGACTACATCTGGAGCCGCGTCGGCGAATCGCTGCCCTGGGTAGCCACACAAGGTGTCACCACGCACTGGCTACGCCACACCACCCTGACATGGGTCGAACGCACATTCAGCTACGCCGTGGCACGAGCTTTCGCCGGGCACCGCGGAAAGACCACTGGCACAACCGATACCTACGTCAAAGCCCAAGTGCACGAAGTCGCGGCCGCACTAGCCGTCCTCACCGGCGAACCGCACCCGCTCGCCAGGGGAGCCGGAATTCCCACACCCCCGAAAGCCCTCACCGCCGACTGAGTTCGTCCGAAGGTCTCACACGGCGATCGCGCCCTCCCGTTACGCATGACAACCAGCGCGCGGCCACTCCACCCCGAAACCGCCCGTTTCACCACCGATGCCTGACATCGTGGGGATAAGCAGCTCAACCGCACCACCTCAATCCACCTGGGCACAGCCGTCCGAGCAAGAAGACGTGCGCGAGCCATGCGCACGTCTTCTTCTGGATCGAGCTCTGCGTCGCCACCGGAGTCAGAGTCGTCGACAACCCAACAGTCGGCTCTGTCGCTCGGAACTCGGTGTCATCCGAGAGAACTTCGAAACTCAGACCACGGGATCAATCAGGGCGGCGCCGATGAGTATCCGTGGTGTGAGCGGGGTAGGTGACGATGCGCTGGGCGACTCGCGCGGCCATGAGAGTGGAAATTCCGCCGGGCAGCAGGGGGTCGTAACCGCTCAGTTCGGTGATGCGGGAGAGCCGGTAGGCGACGGTGTTGCGGTGGATGAACAGTGCCTGGGCGGCGGCGTTGTGGTTGAACTCGCTGTCTATGAAGGCATCGAGTGTCTCCAGCAGCGCAGGGTGCTCGGCGAGCGGATCGAGCAGCGCGGCCAGGGCTGTGAGGGTGGCTCCGCCTGCCGCCACGGAGTATTCGAACATCATGCGCTTTCGGGTGCAGATCGTTTCGGGCCGGGCAAGGGCGCGGGCGGTCTCGGCGACGGTGTGCGCTTCGGTATAGGCTGCGGGGATATCCGCCCGGGTGAAGGCGGTCGCGACGCCGATCCAGCATTCGGGCTGAACAGTATTGCTGGACAACCCGATTCGGTTGGCCAGCGCCGCCGCCGGATCGCCTTCGTCTACCGGGCGCAGGGGGACGAGCGCGATCCAGCCGCCGTTGTCGCGGTAGAGGAAGGTACCCGGGAGCTGCCCGAGCCGGTTTCGCAGTGAAGTGAGGGTTCCGGGTGCGGGTTCGCCGAGCCGTACCGCGGCAACGAGAAATGATTCCGCGATGTGGATTTCGGGTGCGCCTGTCCAGCCGGCGATCTCGCGTCCGGCTAGCAGGTCCGCGGCGATCTCGCCTTGGCGTTCCAGGATGTCCCAGCGTGGCTGGCGGCTGTCCTCGATGAGAGCGGTGGCGATGTGTGTGACTACCAGGTTGAGGTAGTTGGTCAGGTGCAGCCCGAGTTCGGGCAGTAGCGGGTACTCGTCCGGTTCGAGGGCCGAGATGGACTGAGTCCACAGGAATGCGGTGCCTACCCGGTAGTTGGTCAGGATCTCCTCGAGGGACATACCGTCACGGACCAGCCGCATCGCCCGCTCGACGATCGGGAGGGTGTCTTGTCTGGACAGCTCGTGGTCGACGGTGAGCGACCGGAAGAACAGCGCGATGTTGAGTTGGACGCTGGGGACGAAGTCTGCGTCCAGCATGGAGTGGGGCAGCAGATCATCGGTCTTGAGGGTGGTGGCCAAGCCTGCCGCTTTGGCGTGCGTCCGCTCGACGACCTGCTGCCACCGCTTGTCGCGCGCGAGCCCGGGCTCGGGGGAATACATCTGGGTCATGTGCCTTCCTAAGACGCCGATACCCGCGTCGACCTATTGGTTCAAGAACCCGGGAAGCCTTCGGGCAGCGGTGCGGGGAACCCGAGATTGAACGTCGGGCCCGCAGGCACGCCGCGCAACACCGCGCTGGTCCAAGCTACCGACGGAATCCAGCCGGTGACAGCGTTCACGCCGTGCTCAGGAAGGGGAACGGTGATGAACCGCAGGTCCGCGCCGCTGTCCCAGTACTTGTTCACTGTCGGCAGCACTGTCGACGGCGGCACGACCTCGTCCCAGATACCGTGCCACCACAGGATCGGGGTGTCCGGTATGTGTTTGCCGAGACTGTTGTCTTCCAGCACTTGCATGATTGCGGGTTCAGTTTCCAGTGATTTGCCCGGTTTGAAGTACGCGCTGAGTGGGCGGTATATCCCTGACGGTGCGAGGGTGATGACGCAGCGAGACTGGAAATCGCGGAGTAGGTGCTGGCCTTCCTCAGTGAGCAACTCCTCGGGCCGGAATACATCTGGGTATTCCCGCGCGAAAGCTACGAGCCCGAGCCACATGGTGAAGTTCCCGATCCCTGCGAGTCCGGTCTGCGGCTGCACCGCGTATCGCGCGATTCCCGTGAGGCTGCCGGGGGTGCCACCCACGGCCGTACCCAGCAGCCGCACATCGGGCGCGTAGGTGGCGCGCAGTTCGGCTGCGCGAATCGATCCCGAGCCGCCACCGGAGTATCCGTACAGCGCGATGCCGGCATCGGCCAGGCCGAGTCCCGCATCGTTCTTCACCGCGCGCAGGCTGTCCAGCACCATCTTGCCCTCGGCGTAGGTGTTGAACGTGTTGAACTTGCCGTCGAAGTCGGGGACGTTGAGGGCGAAGCCTTGCATCAGCCAGTAGATTGCGAGCGCGGACTCCTTCATCGTGCCGACCTGCAACGTGTAGGACGGATTGCAGGAGGAATCGGTGGAGTCGATGGCCTCCTGGAACGACAGCACCGGCCGTGTACTGCCCTGCCACGGAATGCCCGGGACGATGACGGTCGTGGCTGTCACGATGGGATTGTCGTGGACATCGTTGGATCGGAACAGCAGTTGCTTGGTGTAAACCGGGAACGGGATGCCGACCAGGCGGGTCTGGACCTCCCGCGTGCGCACGATCTGGCCGGGTGCATAGGAGGCAAGGTCGTCCGGATCGTTGTACCAGGGGTCTTCCGAGGGTGTCGGAATCGGCAGCAGATCGTAGATCTGCGGTTCGGACGGCAATTGCGGTAGTTGGTTCTGGTCTGGAGGGAATGCGATATCGGTGGGATCACCCGCCGCAGTACCGGCACTGACCAGCACAGTTGCCGCAGATAGCGTCGCGACAGTCCAGTGTCGCAGCCATGTCTTACCCATTGAACCTCCAGCGTCATTGCCATGAAGTGTCGAAAGCCTCCCGGCACCTCGAACAAGAACATCGCAAGACACAGTGCGGAGTCTTCGGCACGATCCCAGCAGTGAATGCCAATATCAGTGCGTGTGCACAACCGAATTCGAGTGCATTTCACCAGGTCCGACCGGATTTGCTGGCTCGATGCCAGGGTTGACCTTGCCAGTACTGCCACCACATGTACTCAGTGGATCGAGTGGCATTGCGAAACAGCTGATGCCCCTTCGTCGTCCCCGGAGTCCTGGAACACTCACCAGCTGAGTACGTGCGCCGACCACGGGTCTCCAACGCTCGGACTCTCGCATCTACAGTTCGAAGCACTGTTGTCCGCGGCCGCGACTCGGTCAATCAGTTCGACTTCGCCTTGGTGGTCATGCTCGGGCTGCGGATCTTCGAAGCCTGCAACCCCGACATCGCCGACATCGGGGAAGAACACCGACACCGAGTTCTGCGTGTGGTCGGTAAAGGCTCCAAGATCGTGCCGATCCCGCTCCCACCAGCGGTCGGACGCGGTATCGACCGCGCGATCGCCGACCGTGACCTCGGACCGATCCTCTCAACACCCGCGGTCGGCGCATACATCGCCACTGCGCCACCCGGCGCCTACGCGCTTTGGCCGAAGTCTCGGTGGTCCGACTGCCTCACATGCATCCGCACATGCTGCGCCACACCTTCGCCACGACCATGCCCGATGCCGGTGTCGATCTACGCGATGTACAGATCGACACGGGCACGCAGACCCCCGCACAACGATGCGCTACGACCGCGCTCGAACCAACCTCGACCGACACGCCAACTACATCCTCGCCGCCTACATGGCCTCGGGCACATGACAACCCATCGCAGACAAGCCGACGCTGCGTCGGCCGCCGAACGCACTCAACTGCCGAGGTGAGTAGGTTGAGCAGTTTGCTTGTCTCCGCGGCATCAGTCGCGAAGGCAGTGTGTGGATGCGGTTGGAATGCGGGGCTGCTGAACGATCCGGTGGCAGCGTGACCTGCACGGCACCGCTCCGAAGAATTCTCGGTATCGGCCCGGTAATGGCGGCGCGGATCATCGGCCGCGCGGGGCGCGCAGGCACGTTCTCGAACGCGGTGGCCTACGTGCCGACTCCTGTCGTCATCGTCTGTTTCGGCACGGCGATCGAAAACTGGATTCCGCACCGAACTCACCCAAGCCATCGCCGTGCTCGCCCGCGCCCAGCAGGCCCGCGACCCGAGGGCGACGATTCAGCGCTTGTCGTGGGAGTGCTGAGGTCGGCCACGGCCCGTTGCACTCACCGTGGGCAGTGATTGGCGGCCAGTTCAACTGCCATGTCTACACATGTAGCTGACAACGGCACGCGATCCAAAGGGTGAACCGACATGTGGCCGAGAAGATCTGTTCTGGGAGTCGGCATCAGTGTCGCCGCGCTCTCCATCGCGACCCTGACCGGGTGCGGCAAACCCGATTCGGCGGAGAACGCCGGAAACACCGTGCGCTTCGCGGTGACCGATCTGCAGGGGCTGGAGGAACTCCAGCGCGAGTTCGGAACGTTCACCGACGTGCTGGAACGGACGACAGGACTGGACATCGAGCTGTTCGCGGTCACCAATCGCACCGCCGCGGCCGCCGCGCTGCAGGCGAACCGGGTGGACATCGTGTTCACCGGGCCCGCCGAGTATGTGGTGATCCATCAGCGCACGCAGGCCGAGCCGGTGGTCGCGATCGAACGCGACGGCTACCGCTCATGCCTCTACACCTCGACCGACAGCGGTGTCACGACGGTGTCGCAACTGCGGGACAAGAGCGTGGCGATGAGCGATATCGGGTCCACCAGTGGACATCTCGGCCCCTCGCAACTGCTCGTCGACGCCGGTCTGCAGCCCCGCACCGATGTCGAGGTCTTGACCGTGGGTGACGCGGTACACGCAGCACTCGAGCGCGGCGATGTCGCGGCGGTCGGCGTGGGCTGCCATGACTACGCGGAGTACATGGAGACCGATGATCCGGCGAAATACCTTGTGCTGCAAGAAGGTCCGGTGTTGCCGGCGGACGTGATCATGGCGCGTGCCGGGCTCGACCCGCAGGTCCGCGAGAAGATCAAGACCGCCTTCACCGAGCACTTCGACGAACTGCTTCCCGCGATGCTCGAGGGCAAGGACAACGCCAAGTACGAGAACGCCACCGTTGTCGAGGTCACCGATGGCGACTACGACGTGGTGCGGCGGATGTACCGGGCGATCGGCGTCGAGGACTTCACCGAATTCGTCGGGAACTGACCGATGACCCGGTCACCCGCCCTGGGCGCTCGGCCGGCTGGCACGCACTCAGCGGTCGCGGCGGTTGACATCCGCGGCCTGGTCGCACGGTTCGCCGATGGACGCACCGCGCTGCACGATGTCGATTGCCGTGTCAGCCCCGGCGAGGTCGTGGCGCTGGTCGGCGTGAACGGCGCCGGTAAGTCCACCCTGCTGCGCTCTGTGGTGGGACTGCACCGCCCCAGCGCGGGATCGGTACTCGTGCACGGCGTGGAGGTCGCGACGGCGTCACGGACGCAGTTGCGCGCGGTGCGACGCGACACCGGTTTCCTGTTCCAACGGTCCTCGTTGATCAGCCGGATGCGGGTGTTCGAGGTGGTCTTGCAAGGCGCGGTCGGCCGAATCGGGGTGCGCGGTCTGCTCGCCTCGGCGTGCCCCGCCGCGGTGCGCGCCGAGGCGATGGACTGTCTGGATCGGGTGGGTCTGGCCGATCGTGCCGGTCACCGGCTCGGCACGCTCAGTGGTGGCCAGCAGCAGCGTGTCGCTGTCGCGCGGATGCTGATGCAGCGTCCAACGCTCATCCTGGCCGACGAGCCGGTGGCCGGCTTGGATCCCACCACCGCCGAACAGGTGATGGCGCTGCTGCGCGACACCGCGAGCGAGTGCGGCGCGACGGTCCTGCTCGCGCTGCATCACACCGAGCTCGCGCGCACGTTCTGCGGCCGGATCGTCGGAATGCGCGCGGGTCGGGTGGTGCTGGACCGACCGGCCGCCTCCTGCGACGCGCAGGTCTTCGAATCCGTCTACACCCAGGCCGCCTCGTGATGCCCACCCGCGTACCACCGTCGCGGTTCACCCGACCCAGCGTGGGCACGGTGGTGCTGCTGGTCGTCGTATTGGGTCTGCTCGGCCACGGGTGGACCCAGGGCGCCGCGATCTATCCAGAATCGTTGGCCACCGGCGTCTTCCGGCTCGGTGACTTCCTCGCCGACGCGATTCCCCCGGATTTCGGCCGGGCCGGTCCGATTCTGGGTGCGCTGCTGGTCACCGTACAGATGGCCTTGCTCGGCACGCTCGTCGGCGTCGCGCTCAGTATTCCGCTGGCCGTGTGCGCGGCGAACAACACCACTCCGGGCCGGGTCGGCTATGTGACCGCGCGGGGCGTCATCACGGTCTGCCGCACGGTCCCGGACCTGGTGTGGGGGCTGATCTTCGTCATCGCGGTCGGACTCGGTCCAGAGGCGGGCGTGTTGGCGATCGCGGTGGACGTGATGGGGTTCTGCGGTCGCTTCTTCGCCGAGAGTATCGAGGAGGTGGCGGTGGGCACCGTGGAGAGCATGCGCGCGGTCGGCGGATCGGGACTCAGCGTGCTACTCGGCGCGGTATTTCCCACCTGTCTACCCTCCTTTGTCACCACGGCGATGTTCGCGCTGGAATCCGCGGCGCGATCCTCGGTGGTACTGGGTCTGGTCGGCGCAGGTGGCATCGGGATCGAACTGTCGGTGTCGATGACGCTGCTGCGCTATGACGAGGCCCTGGCCATCATCATGGCCATCTTCGTAGTGGTCCTCGGCATCGAGCGGATCTCGGTGGCGATCCGGCGGCGCATCCTGCGAGCCGACAATGGCTGAGGCCCCGGTGGTGAACCGATTCGCCGCGGCGCCGCTGTACCGCCAGGTCTGTGATCGATTGGAGCAGCGTCTCGACCACGAATTCGCACCCGGCGATCGGCTGCCCAGCGAAGCGGAACTGGCGGCGGAGTACGGCGTCAACCGGCTGACCGTGCGCCGCGCGCTGGCCGGCCTGCACCAGCGCGGACGCATCGAAACCCGGCAGGGAATGGGCTCTTTCGTGGCGCCACCGATCGTTCGCTATGACGTGTCGCCCCCGCAGGCGGCCAGCTTCACCGCGGCCATGCGCGAGGTCGGCCACGATGTCCAGGTGCGATCACTGTCGGTGGAGCACCTGGTGGATCCAGTACTCGGACCGGCCCATCGGCATCGGGGTGTGCGCTGCGTCGACGGCGTGGCGTGGTCGATCACGGTGACCGTGTTGGCCGCTGAGTTCGCTCACGGGTGGGACGGCCAGCGTTCGCTGCACCGCATGCTGCTCGAGACCCGCGGCATCGACACCGTCCGCGCCCGCCGCACCTTCGCCGCGGAGATCGCCGACCGTGACGACGCCGCCCTGTTGTCCATCCCGGTCGGTGCACCGCTGCTGTGTGTCAGCGGGCTCAACATCGATCAGCACGGAAACCCGGTGGCCACGGTGCAGCACCGCTTCCGCGGCGATCGAATCCAGTTCACGGTCGATCTGACCTGAGCCCTTCCGAGGGCAAGCCAAAGGAAACAGCATGAAATTGGAAGGCGTGACCGTCGTGCCCGGCTACGGCGCACCCGTGATCACCGACGCGACCGTGACCATCGATGACCAGGGGGTCCTCACCCAGATCGGCGCGGGGCCGCCGGGCGAGCTCTATCTCGTCCCCGCGGCCGTAGACCTGCATTTGGACAATCTGGTCGAACGCCGCCGCCCTCGCGCGACGGTCGCCCTCGAGCCCGCCACGGTGCTCGCGGTACTGGACGCCGAGTGCGCCGCCGCGGGCATCGGCACGGTCTGTGTCGCGGTGCGGTGCGAGGACTCCCCCCGCAAGGGCATCGCCATCGCCGACGCGCCCGTGCTGGCCCAGACGATCGAGCGGTTGGCACCGGTGCTGGCTTGTGACTGGCGTCTGCACGCCAGAGTGGAACTGACCGATGACGGCGCCCTCACCGCACTGCGAGCGGTGCTGGCGAAATCGACCCGGGTCGCGATGATCTCGATGATCGAGACCACGTTGGCACGCAGCCGCTTCGCGACCCTGGCGGAGCTGCGCGAGTTCTATTCCGCGGATTGGGGAGTCAGCGAAGCCGAGGTCGAGGACGTGTTCCGGGTGAGCCCGGAGCGGGACCGCCTGGTCGCGCAGCGCCGCACCGAGGTCGCGGACTTGGCTCGAGCGCACGGCATCACCCTGGCCAGCCATGACGACCGCACACCCGAACACATCCGAGCCGGCCACGCGGCGGGGGCGACCGTCGCGGAGTTCCCGCTCACCCTGACCGCCGCCGAACAGGCGCGGGACCTGGGGATGACGGTGGTACTCGGCGCTCCCAACGCCGTGCGCGGCCGGTCGACCTCCTCGGCGAACCTGCTGGTGGCCGACGCGGTGCGGGCCGGGGTATGTGATGTCCTGTGCTCGGACTACCTGCCGTCGTCACTGCACCTGGCCACGCAGGTGCTCGACGCCAACGGGGCGGCGGAACTGGCGCACGCGGTGGACCTGATCTCCACCCGGCCCGCCGCGATTCTGGGTGTCTCCCAACCCGGCATCGCCGTCGGTGCCCCGCTGACCGCCGCACTGTATCGACGCTGTGGTACCACGCTGGTCGGCGAGGCGCTGTGGCGACAGGGTCGCCAGACCTTCGCGAGGATGCCCGTCCCGTCGCCGGTGGCGAGCACGGAATTGCTTCCGCGATAACAGCTTCAGTCAGTGAACGGCAGCGCCGCCGGTTCGGTCTGTACCGAACCGGCGGCGCGATCGTTGGGCGATCCGGGTGGGTCAGCCGCGGTAGGCCTGGGCGGTTCTCCGGCCGCACACCCGCGTATAGGCGTCGAGCACTTGCCGCAGCGGCAGGGCCGGCGCGGCGGGGTCCTTGGCCGCGTCGTCCCAGCGGCGCAGGCGCACCGCGTCGGCGGCGTCGGGATGGGCGTCGAAGTCGGCGATCTCCGCGGGCGACATGGGGCCGCCCTGGACGCGCAGGGACGCGACGGACACGGGGCTCAGCGTCGCGGCGTACCCGGGATCGGTGGCGACGAGGTAGCGCTTGGCCGGAACGTGTTGGGCGATCAGCCAACCAGTGCGCTCGCTGATGTAGCGCTGTGCGAAGCGAGCGCCCGACTCCTCGTGCGCCGCATCGGGAAACTGCGCGCGCACCTGCCGCGCGCGGCCGATGTCGTGCAGTGCGGCAGCCAATATCAGCTCGTCGTCCGCCCCCGCCTGGACCGCGTGCCAGGCAGCTTGCAGCGCGTGGGCGCGCTGGTCGACAGCTTCTCCGCCGTAGGGCAGCCCGGCCAGGCCGTCGATCAGTTCGGTCAGTTGCGCACCGGAGAGTTCCGCTGTTCCCGCGGCTATTTCGGCACAGAGCTGTTCGGCCAGCGGCGCGGACGCGGCCACCACACCGGACCAGCGCCGGGTCAGATCGGGGTGAATCTCGAGCGGGCGGCCGAAGGCGTCGCACACCACCCCGCCCGCGGCGGGGACCAACACCATGGCCGCGACCAGGTCCATCAATCGATGGGTGTCGGAACCGGCGTCGGCGAAGGCGTCCACAGCCCCCTCGGTGACCAGCGCCGCCTCCAGGCAACTGCTCGACAGAATGCGCACCCGCTCGGCCCGGCGCGTCACCCGCCACCAGGCGTCGGCATTGCGCGCGTGCGGGCGCAGCAGACTCACCGCCGCACCGTCGAGCGTCGTCCGCCCGGAGGTTCGGTAGGGCGTCGGCGCGCCGGCCACCGCGTGCCAGCAGCGTCCGGTGTCCAGCCAGCAGGTCAGGGCTTCGCGCGCGACGCCGTCCACGACAATCGCGGCGGAGAACGCCGAGAGCGGCACGCCCGCAACGGCATTGGCGGTGCCGTCCACCGGGTCGACCACCAGCGTACGGGCCGACCCGTGGTCGACCACCCCGATCTCCTCGCTGAGCACATTCACCCCATGAGCGGACGCGACGTCAACGATGCGGCCGTCCACCAGCACATCCAGCCGCATCGTCACCGTACCGTCGGCGCCCATCTCGACCTTCTCGCCGAGTTCGGCGCGGCTGTATCGGCCGCGGGCTTCCCGGAAGGCAGCCGCGGCCGCCCGCGCGGCCTCGGCGAGCACCGGATCGGTGCCGGATGGCACCGCGGGTTCGGGAACAGGCCATTCGCCGCTGTCCATCGCGGCACTTCTTGGCACGAATGCTTCTGGTGCACTGTTCATTACGACGCTCCTATCGGCACGGGAAATTCCGGGATCAGCACCGTGCGCACCGACGGCCACCGGGGTGCGGTGTCGACGAGCACGAGGTCGGGCCGCAGGCCAGGCCGTAGGGCCCCGCGGTCGGTCAGGCCGGCGACTTCGGCCGGCCCCGCCGTCACCAGGCGTATCGCGGCGGGCAACGTCGCCAGGCCGTCGCGGGCCAGCAGCAGCGCCGCGGTGAGCAGTCCAGAGGGCAGATAGTCCGAGGCCAGCGCGGTGACCAGGCCCTGCGCCACCAAGTCGCGGCCGGAGGCATTGCCGTTGTGCGAGGCGCCGCGCAGCACGTTGGGCGCACCCATCACCACCGGCAGCCCCTGTTCCCGTGCCGCGCGGGCCGCCGCCTCGGTGGTCGGGAATTCGGCGACGGTGCCGCCGCGACCAACCAGCTCCGCGATCTCCTCGGGGGTGGCTGGATCGTGCCCGAGCAACCGAATTCGCCCCGCCATCGCCTGGGCGCCGAGCCAGGACATGGCCTGCTCGCGAATGTCGAGTCGGTCGTCGCGATCGGCGATCAGCTGATCCACTGTCTCGCGCGCCTGTTGCGCGGACAGGCCCTGGGTGCCACTGATGTAACGCTCGAAGTAGGCACGATCGGCGTACTGACCTTGCCCGGGAGTGTGGTCCTCGTGCGAGACAAGGTGTTCGACACGGTCACCCACGCGGTCGAGCCGATCGCGTAGCGCCGCCAAACCGTGCGGGCATCGCACATCGAGCCGGTAGAGAATGCGATGATCCACTGCGCCACTGGGGAATTCGTCGATAGCCCCGCAGAGTTGCAGCGCGGCGTCGACCGACCGGCGCAGGCCGCCACTGCCACGCTCTTCGAAGCCCGCGCCGTGGAACACGGTGGTGATCCCGGCGGCGCGCAGCTTGCCCTCGAAGGAACGCAGCGCGAAGCCGATCGGCAGTTCCGCGCCGGGTCGTGGGGCGCGTTCGCGTTCGAGTCCGTCGCTGTGGATGTCGATCAGTCCGGGGACGCACAGCAGGTTGCCGCCGTCCAGATCGGCGCGCACGCCGGGCCGGTGCGGTTGCACCGCCTCGATGCGCCCCGCCCGCACCGCGACGAGCGCGTCGTCGAGCACCTGGTCGGTGAGCACCGCGCGCACGTGCCCGAGGACGAAATCCGCGGGCACCGCGGCGGGTGTCCAGCTGCGAGGGTTGGTCGGCATGATCATGTCGGCACTCCTGCCAATACTTCCTCCGGTGTGCCCGCGCGTTCGACCCGCCCGTCGCGCAGGACGAGGACCCGAGTGGCCAGCCGATGCATCGCGGCGAGGTCGTGGAAGACCGCCAGCACCGCGACCCCTTGGTCGGCCAGCGAGGCGATCAGGTCCAACGCCGCTTCCCGGTTGACCGGATCCAGCGCCGAGACCGGTTCGTCGAGCAACAGCAGCCGAGGCGGGGCGACGGTGCCCGCCGCGAGGTTGACGCGCTGGCGTTCACCACCCGACAGCACGCAGCAGTCGACATCCCAGAGCGCCCGGTCCAGGTTCAGCCGCGCCAGTGCCTGTTCGGCGGCCTCCCTGGCCGCCCCGGGCGCCAACCCGCGCCGCCGGGCCGCGGCCATCACCACGCGCAGCGGCCCCGTGCGCGGTGGCGCGGTGAGAAACTGTGCCACATAACCGAATTCGCGACCACGCAGCCGGGCCATCGAACGGTCGGCCAGCTCGGTCAGCTCAACGTCCCCGTCCGAAGTACGCAACCGCACCGACCCGGAATCGGGGAGATAGGTGCGATAGACGCAGCGCAACAGCGAGGATTTCCCCGCACCGCTCGGTCCGGCCAGCGCGACGTGCTCGCCCGCCGCGACATCGAGGTCGACGCCGTGCAGCGAGGTCACCACGCGGCCGTCGATCGTGTGCAGTGTGAAGCTCTTGTGTAGATCTCGAACAGTCAGGATGGACACGGGTTCACCTCCGGGCAGCCGCGACGAGGCGCTGCGTGTAGTGATGGTGGGGATCATTGACGAGCTGATCGGTGAGCCCGGTCTCCACGACCCGACCCAACTGCATGACGATGCTGCGATCGGTGAGCGCCTCGATCACCGAGAAGTCATGGCTGACCACCACCGCGGCGACATCACGCTCAGCGAGCAGTTCGCGCAGCAGATCCAGCACGCCCGCGGCGACCGAGGCGTCCAGGCCCGTGGTCGGCTCATCGAGCAACAGCACCGGCGGCTCCGTGGCCAGCGCCTTGGCGATCTGTACCCGCTGGCGCATCCCCCCGGAGAAGGTGTGCACCGGGTCGTCCATCCGACGCAAGGGCACCTCGACCCGGTCGAGGAGTTCCGCGGCCCGGCGCCGGATCGTGTGGTACCCGCGCCAACCGGCCGCGGTCAACCGTTCGGCGATGTTGCCGCCCGCGCTGATCCGCAGGTTCAGCCCGGCCGCCGGATCCTGATGGACCACCGCCATCTGGTCGATCCGCAAGGCGCGCCGACGCATGGGCGACAAGCTCGACAGATCCGTGGCACCGCCATCGACCCCGAACAGGAACACCTGCCCCGCGGTCGCGCGCTGATCACCGATCACACAGCCGAGCACCGTCGACTTTCCCGAACCGGACTCACCGATGATGCCCAGTGCCTCACCGGGCGCGACATCGAAACCCACGTCCCAGGCCGCCACGATCGCGCCGGTCGCCGGGCTGATCGAAGTGCCGTGTTCGGGACCGGTCCCCGGCACCGCCGCGGCACCGCCGAGGCCGTGGACCTTGCCGAGGCCCGCCACGCGCAGCGCCCATTCGGCGTCGCGCACCGCGATCGGGGCGCGCACCGGCAGCGGCGCTCCGGGGTCGGTCAGGCGACCGGTCGGATCGGACCGCAGGGCCAGCGGTGCGCGCTCGCGGTGCGCCGTGCTGTCGGCGTCGCCGTCACGGACTCGACTGCACCATTCGATGTCACTGCACGCGTACCCGCCGTGCGGGCCCGCCTCGACCAGAAAGGCATCGTCACGCCCGCAGCGCGCGCAGACCGCCCCCGGTGTGTATTCGACTTCGAAGGGCACGTCGTCGAAAGTCAGCGGTTCGACGTCGGTGTGCGGCGGCACCGCGTAGATCTTCTTCTCCCGGCCCGCGCCGAACAGGGTCAGGTGCTGGGATCGGTGCAGCCGGGGCACATCCCAGCGTGGGATCGGGGTGGTCGCCATGACGTAGCGGCCACCGACCAGCACCGGATAGCCGGTCGACTGAGTCACCAGACCGTTGCGCACCAGATCCTCGTACAGACTCACCCAGATCATGGCGTAGTCGTCCTCGGCGTGCATTCGACCGCACTCGACCACCGACTTCTGCACCCCGCGCAACGGCTCGGGCACTGGAACCTGCAGTACCAGAATGTGTTCGGGGCCCAGGTGTTCCTCGGGCACCCGGTGGCGCGACTGCACCACGGTCGCCTCACGCGTGTCCGCGGTCTGCGCGCAGCCGGTGGTATCGGCGATCAGGCGGCGCAGGTTCGTCGCGTTCACCCCGGCGTCATCGCCCTGGTCGATCACCTTCACGGTGTCGACCGCGCCGATGACCCCCAGCGTCACCTGCAGGCCACCCGAACCCCAGCCGCGGGCCACCGGCATCTCCCGCGACCCGAACGGAACCTGGTATCCGGGCACACAGATCGCGGTCAGCACGGCCCGGCGAATTTCGCGTTTGGCACCCTCGTCGAGCAGGCCGGCGGGCGTGCTCTCGGTGTCAGCGGCGGTCATCATGTCGAGCACGGTCATCGGCAGGTCCTTCCCCACGGTTCGGTACTGCGGCTCTCGGTCTCGGTGTTGGCGCGCATCGCCTGTTTGCGTTCGACCATCGACCGGAACGTCACGTAGTGCGGCAGCTTGAGATGCTCGAGAAAGCCGGTCGAGTCCAGGCCGTCAGTGGTCATGAGCAGCAGTTGTTCCAGCGGGCTCGACCGCCCGAAACGACGGTTGGCGATGTCGAGGTTGGCCATCGCGATGGCCTTGCGCTCGTTGTGTCCCAGGCACAGTCCGTAACCCACGTCGAATTTGTCGCGTTGCTCCTCGGCCCCGTCGAGATCCTCGATCGCCTCCGCCTCGGTGGCACGAAACCGCCCGACTGTCACCGGGTTTCCGGTATGCGGATGCCGGACCCGCAGCGGCAGGTGGCCGTGGCGCACCTCGCCCAGGGTCACCTCGTGGATATTGCCGTCGGGTCCAAGGATCGAGCGGTACCACAAGCCGACCAGTCCCCCGGTCTCCGCCCGCGACATCGCTGACAGCACCGCTGAGCGGGGCGCGGGCGGGCGCGCCGGAAAGCGCGCCAGGTCGTGCGGTTCGGCGTCGCCGTGCTCACCACGGTGTTCCACGACCAGGTCCATTTTCCGCAGCTGATCCAGGAATCGGCGTGGCGTGCGCATCGCCGCCGTCGCGGGCCGCGGCGTGTGCGCGGGCTCGGGCTCGGGCTCGGTGGGATGGCGCACCGCGGTATCCAGCAGGCGTGCGGTGTAATCGGTGGTCCGGCCCAGCAATTGCGGACCGTCTGGCTCGCGGAATGCGGGCACGATGCGCCGCAGCACCGTCATCTCGTCGGGATCGATCGGTTCGCTGGTGGCCAAGCGCGGCAACCGCGACCGGTGCGCGCGCAGCAGGTGGGTGGCCTCCATCGTGTCACCCTCGGCCTGCTGGAACGCCGCGCCGGCGGTCTGTTCGTGGTAGAGCCCGGCCTCGCCCATCACCCGATCGACGCCGAGCCGGAAAGCGCCCACCACCGTCGCGGGGGCCAAGTCGGCGGCCGCGGCGTCACGCTTGTCGCGGACCAGACGTTCGGCGGCCAATATCGCGGCGAGCCCGCCGCGAGCACCTGAGTAGCCCATCAGTTCTCCTGTGTCCGCGCGGGATTCCCGCGTCCATCCGATTCGATGCGCGCCGCCGACACCACAGTGGTGCGGGGCAGGCCGACGATCCGACCATCAGCGGCGACGCACAGCAGGTCGATTCCCGCGGGATAGCCGAGGACGGCGGCGGCTCGCGCTGCCACCACCTCCGCATCCAGCCCGCTCGGCGCGAAGATCACCTCGCCATCCACGCCTGGTCCGGTAAGTCTCAGTGGCACACCGTTTTCCACCGACTCCACCGGGATCGCGACGAATGCGCCATGCTCGGGCGCCTCGGCGGTTCCCCGCGCCAGCACACCGACCTCGTCGGCGGTGAGCGGTCGCAACGCCGCGACCAGCCGCGCCGCCGCCAGCCCGACCGCGGGTGCGTCGGTGCCGACCGACAGCGCGTCGGACCACAGCGTGGCGTCGGCACCGACTACGCACAGCGCCGTGCCGCTGTCGGCGAGCGCGGTGACCGCGAGCAGGGTCGGTGGCAGGTCGGTGGTGGGCAGGGTCGCGATCCGTCCGGGACGGGCAAAGGCCGCCAGGACCGCGCGGAACACCTGCTGCGCCTGTTCGGGCGTGCAGGTCGCGGCCGCGATGCGCTGCGCAGTGGTCATGTCAACTCCTCGAATTCCACGACGGTGGGCGCGATTTCGGCCCATTCCCGGTCGTCTTCGGCCGCGCGAGCCTGCTGGGTTCGCCGGCACAGTTCGTCCACCGCCGCCGCGCCTGACCGGCCCGCCTGTACCTCCGCGTCGAGGACTGCAGCGGCCAGTACCGCGGCGCGGTCATCGCCCAGACGCATCGCCCAACCCCGATGCCCGGCCAGTTCGACCTCGGCTCGACAGGCCAGGATGTCACCGAGCAGAAAGCGTTCGGCCGCAACAGGATCGACCACCTGTGCGGTCACACATCCCACTTCCGGCGCGGTCAGCACGCGCACGGGCGCACCGTCGGCAAGGCACTGATCGGCCAGCGCGATGAGCGCGTCGGGATCAGCCTCGGCCAGTAGTTCGGCTCGTGCCTCACGACTGAACATCGTCTTCGAACCTTTCGTTCGGCGGGCAACCACCCGCGGTCGCCCGGTTGTCCATTTCCACCACGACGCGCACCGCGTCGAGGCGGGTCCAGGTGCAGCTGAACATGATTGGCCGTCCGTTCGCCCTGTCGCAGCTCAGACTCTCGACCCGCCACGCGAGCTGGCAGCTCGCGATCCCCAGCCCGACCAGCACCTCGGGTGGCGGCAGCTCCACCCCCACGCGGCACCATGCCCGTACCGGGGCGACCGAGCCTGTCTGGCGCAACACCAGGTCCAATGAATCCACCACGTGCAGCGCGGTTTCCAACTCCGGGACCGCGCCGACCGGAATCCACTCGGTAACCCAGGAAGCCAGCAGCTCGTCGGCATAGAACTCGCGCGTCACCCGATACATCGCCGCGCCAGGCGGATGCCCCAGGTACTCGGCGATCTCCTCGGGCAGCGGCAGTTGGTCGATCGCTTTCACGATCGCCCTCGGTCGCGCACCCGCCGCCGTCACGGTGGCGTGCCACGACGGTGGCCGATTGCCGGAGATCACATAGTCGATCCGCCGGTTGACGAAGGTGCCCGAGCCTTGAATCCGGCGCACCACCAACCGCCGTTCCAGTTCCTGCAACGCCGATCGAGACGCAGCGCGGCCCACACCGAACCGCACCGCGATCTCGTTCTCACTGGGCACCCGGCTGCCCGGATCATTGGATTTCAGTTCACCCGCGAGCTGATCGGCGATCGCGAGGTATCTCACCGACGTCATGGGTACTACGGTCCGCCGCTGGCTTGTCCGTACAACCGCGCTCGCGCGAACGCGGCGAACGGGGTGGGTGAACAACTGCGCAAGTTGTTTTTGCCGCTACCGCACGATTCTGCGCATCCACAGTGCCAGCAACTCCACGAGCAGTACCGTGCCGAACACCAAGATCATCACCGTGGTCACCACGCCGAATTCCAGGACACGCGTGGCGTTGAGCAGGTGAAACCCGATCCCGCCGGCGCCGACGATGCCCAGCAGCGTCGCCGCCCTGATGTTGACGTCGAGCTGGTAGAGCAGGTTGCCCACGAAGGCCGGGGCCGCCTGCGGCAAGGTGGCCGCGAAGTACACCTGCCACGGGCCCGCACCCGTGGCGCGGACCGCGTGCTCGACTTCTGGATCCACCTCTTCGAGCGAGTCGGCGGTGAGTTTGCCCAGCAGCCCGATGGTGCCGATGGCCAGGGCCAGCGCGCCCGCCACCGGTCCGAGACCGGTGATCACCACGAACACGATCGCCAGTACCAACTCCGGCATCCCGCGCACGGTGACGATGATGTTGCGGAACAGCTGCCGAACACCCGGTGTCGGCGCGACATTGCTGGCCGCCAGCGAGCCGCACACGAAAGCCAGCACCGCACCGATCACCGTGGCCGCCAGGGCGATTTTCACCGTGACCAGTAGATCCGCGAGCAGCAGCCCGAAGATCCCGCCAGTTTCCGGGGGCCAGAACAGACCAATGGTCTGCCCGAGATCGCCCAGCGAACCGAACAATTGGCCGAACGACAGGTCTGCCTCCCAGATCGCGGCCAGCACGACCAGCGCCGTGACGCCCGCGTACACCGTGCGTCGGACCCGCCGTGTGGTCCAGGGCGGACTCACCTGCCCCGGCCGCACTCGACCGCCGCCACCGGAATCCGCGGCGGCCAGCAGCCCGCGCCGGACCATGCCACTGAGCAGCTCCACCAGCACACACACCAGCAGCACCGTCAGTGCCAACGCCATGCCGCGCTGATAGTCCAGGCGGCGAAAGGCCGTCGCCATCGCCAAGCCGATGCCGTCGACGCCAACGAACCCCAGCAGTACCGAGATCCGCAGGTTGATGTCGAACCGGTGCAGGCCGGTCGCCACGAAAGCGGGCACCACCTGGGGCAGCACCCCCGATACCAATTCCTGCCAGCGCCGGGCTCCGGTCGCGCGCACCGCCGAACGCGGTCCCTCATCGATCTGCTCGATCGCGTCGGCGTAGAGCTTGGCCACCATGCCGACCGAGTGAATCCCCATGGCCAGCACACCCGCGAGCGCACCGAAGCCGAAGACCCGGAAGAACACGATCGCCAACACCACGTCGGGCACCGCGCGCGCCGCGACGATCAGCGCCCGTGCCCCGAACCGTGTCGATGCCGACCTCGAAGTGTTTCCGGCAGCGAGCACCGCCACCGGAATGCTGAGAAGCACCGAAAGGAGCGTGGCACACAGCACGATCGCCAGGGTCTTGCCCGTCAGCGCGGCAAGCTCACCGATCGACGGGAAGTCCAACGGGAACATCCGACTGCCGAAGTCGATCGCATTGTGGACGCTGTCCACGATCGTGGACAGATCGATGCCCAGGTCGGCGATGGCCCATACACCGGCCACCAGCACCGCGGTCACGACGAACAGTGCCGCCGACGACTGTGCGGTTGGCCGTTTCATGGTCACCGCGGCGGGTGGTCCCGGCGGTGTGTGAGTCGACATGCTCACCCCGTCTTGGCCAACAGTGGCACCGCCGGTGCGGCCACCTTGGCGTACACCGACATGGCTTCCCCGCGTGCCAGGCCGCTGGTCGGCGTATCGAGCACAACGCGTCCCGAACGCAGCCCGATCACCCGGTTGCCCCAGGTCAGCGCGAGCTCGACCTGGTGCAGGCTGCACACCACGGTCAGGTTGTCCTCGGCACTGATCCGGGCGATCAACCGCATCACCTGGTCGGCGGACTCCGGATCCAGCGAAGCGACCGGTTCGTCGGCGAGCAGGATCCGCGGCTGCTGCATCAGCGCCCGCGCCACCGCACCACGCTGCTGCTGACCGCCCGACAATGTGTCAGCCCGCTGGAACGCCTGATCGGCCAGCCCCACCCGGTCCAGATTCTCCAACGCCCGCAAGCGAATCGACTTCGGGTAGGTGATCAACCCGAACCGCGGTCCCCGCAGCAAGGCCAGCGCTCCGGTGCAGACGTTCTCCAGCAACGTCATGCTGCCCACCAAGTGGAACTGCTGGAAGACGAAACCCACCTGCTTGCGCAAGGCGCGCAGCTCGCGCGCCGACGCCGCACCGACATCGATACCCAGCGTGGTGACGGTGCCGGTGCTGGGGGTGACCAGCCCGTCCACGTGGCGCAGCAGCGTGGACTTGCCCGAGCCCGACAGCCCGAGCAGTACCACCACCTCACCGGCGCCGACCGTGCAGGAGACGTCGTCCAGCGCCCGGACGTCAGGACCGAATTGCCTGGTCACGCCTTTGAACTCGATGGCGCTATCAGTCGCTTTCGACATGGCGCTACTGGCACTTCTCGTCTTTGGTGGTCTCGCACACCTTGCGCACACCGTCGTAGAGCGCGTCATCGACCGGGGTGTAACCCCAGCGACCTTCCTCGCCGATATCGCACGGATCGGAGCAGAAGCCGTTGGCGAGCAGGTAGTCGACATTGCCCTTCTCATGAATGGCCTTGGTGATGGTCGCCAACAGCGCGGGCTCCAAGTCACCGCTGACAGCCAGCGGCGAGCCGGGAATCACCTCGGACTTCCACAGCACGGTCACATCGCCCTCGGCGAGCTGGCCCTTCGAGATCAGTAGCTCGTCCACCATCGTGTCGTAGGCGAAGCCGACCTCACACTGGCCACTCATCACCGCGAGCACCGAGGCGTCGTGTCCGCCCGCGATCACCGCGGTGATGTCCTTCTTCGGATCAACCCCCGCTGCCAGCAGGCCCGCGGTGGGGTACAGGTAGCCCGACGTCGACGCGGGGTCGACGAAACACACGCTCTTCCCGCGGACATCGGCGAGCGAAGTCACCGAGGAGCCCGCCTTGGTGATGGCATACGACTGGTATCCGGGGTCGTCACCAGGCGCCTCGACGAAAGCACCGAGCGGGGTGGCATCGACACCGGCGTTCTTGGCCAGCACATAGGAGAACGGACCGTACTGGGCGAAGTGAATCTTGCCTGCCCGCTGGCCTTCGATGACCGCGGCGTAGTCGGTGGCGTTCTGGAAGGTGATCTTGCGTCCGGTTTCCTTCTCGAGCATCGCGATGATCGGCTCGTACTTGGTCTGCAAGCTGGTCGATTCCTCACTGGGCACCGCGGCGAAGACCAACGCCTGCTCGTCGGTGGCTCCGCCCTCGGATCCACACGCGGACAGAACGAGCGCTGCGACCGCAGACACGGTGAGTGCGCCGAGGCGCCTTGCTGATTCTCGAAACATGCCTCTGGTTCACTTCCTCCGCCATTCGGCGGACCTTGGGGTGACCAGCACAGCGTGTGGTTGCCCGCTGCTGCGGGGGCGACGGGCCGGTGAGCGGCTGCCGAACAGCTGGAGACCGGTTGTGGAACCCGACCGCATAAGTCGGTGTCAGAGGTCCGAGCCCGAGCGGCGTGTCAGTGTCGGACGTCGGCGCCGAGCGTGTACCGACGTCGGCTCGAGCGACGAGCCGACGACCTGCGATCCGCGCTTGCCCGGCTGGCGCAGCACTGCACTCGGGCGCCCCGCCAGCTCATCACGATACCGGGGCGAGAAGGGGGTCCGATGCGCTGGGAGCACGGTCCGGCCGCTGGCTCGAGACTTTCCCTGCTGTTCGGGCGTGAGGTCCCATCGAGTGCACTACGCTCGGCCGCGAAACTAGAACACGTTCCTGGGGCGGGGGGTTTGCGATGCGGGCGATGGGGATCGCGACAGTACGGGCGACGGCTGTCGGTGCGGTTTTCGCACTGGTGACCGCGTGCGCGGGTTGGGCTGTGGCCGTGCCACTGCCGGAACAGGATTCGTTCTACGCCGAGCCTGCCGGTCTCGCGGACCTGGCCAACGGGACAGTGCTCGCCGCCCGGACGATCGAGCCGCAGTCGTTCCTGCAGCCTCTGCCCGCGCAGGCGTGGCAGGTCCAGTACAAGACGATCGACAACCATGGTGCACCCCGCGCCTATATCGCGACAGTTCTCGTACCCCATCGGGAATGGACTGGGGAGGGCCCCCGTCCGCTGCTGTCGTATCAGGTGGCCGAAGATGGTGTCGGCTCGAAATGCGCTCCCTCCTATGCGTTGCGCGGTGGGATCGACGGCGGCCCGAGCAACGCGTTTTCCGAGACCGGCGTGATTCGGCTTGCGCTGGAACAAGGGTGGGCTCTGGTCGTGCCGGACTATCAGGGCCCCGACTCCGATTTGTTCGGCGCCGACGGCTACGTCCACGGCGTGCTGGACGGTATTCGCGCCGCCAGAGCGTTCGCGCCCGCGGCCGTCGACCCCGTGGCACCGATCGGCATGTGGGGATACTCCGGCGGGGCGCAGGCCACCGCCATCGCCGCGCAAGCGCACAGCACCTACGCCCCGGATCTGCGAGTGTCCGGGGTCGCGCTGGGCGGGATCGTCGCGGACCTGGAGTCCACCATGTCCGGCTTCAACGGTGGCATCGCCGGCGGTGCGGCGGTGGTCGGCCTGGCGGGTTTGAACCGGTCCTATCCGGAAGCCGATGTGGCTCAGTACCTCAACGAGTCCGGCCGCGAAAAGTTGGCAGCAAGTCAAGCCGATTGCCTGCATGACGCCGCTCTCGCGTATCCCTTTCTCGACGCGGCTGCGCTGGAAGCGTGGCCTGGATCGATCACCGGCAACGCTGAATTGAGCACGGTGGTGCGGATGGCCAGTCCTCTGTTCCGCCCGGGCGCACCCGCCGCGCCGGTACTGATCCACCACGCGGTCGGTGACCAGTTCGCGCCGGTAGACGGGGCGCGGGCGCTGGCCGGGAAATACTGCGCGGCCGGCACTCCGGTGCAGCGGGTCGAGAACTCGATCGGCGAGCACGCTACCGAAGCCGTGCTGGGATTGCCGACGGCCCTGACCTATCTGGCCGACCGATTCGCCGCGAAGCCGGCGCCGGACACCTGCTGAGCGACGTCCGAGGGCCGACACGCCACCTCGACCGACGGAGTCGGGTGCGCCGCGGTCAAGCCGTACCGCGAACGCACCCGATCATCCCGTCACAATGGGATCAGACAACCGATTACAGGGAGCCTCCGCCGCCGACGAGCCACGGGTTGAACTCGCAAGCCAGATTCGGGCTGCCCACCGGATCGAGCGCACGCAACACGATCGACAACGCCCGCGGCGAATACATCATCGTCAAGTGATCCGAGACATCCTGCTCGCAACCGTCCTGCAACGTGATGTTGTCGACCGTCGCCCCCGGACCCGCCTCCAAGAACGTCAGATCATACGGATTGGTCACCTCGTCATACCGCGTACCGACCACCGTGTAATCGACACCAGCGACCGTGTCACCGTTGGCATTCAGGGTGTTCACGAAATCCGAACCGATCGTCTGCTGAATTCCGGCATGACCGACGAACATCTCCACGAACCCCAGAACATCGATTCCGGCATTGTTGACCATCCGACCCAACGCGCCGATCCCGACGAGACTGGTCCCATGATGCGTCGCACCGAAAGTGACCAGGTTCTTCACTTTCTCCGCACCGCCATCGAACTTGGTGTACCAGTTCGCCAACGCACCACCCTGGGAATGGGCGACGATGTCGACCTCGCCGGTCCCGGTCGCGGCCAGCACCTTGTCCACGAACGCCGCGACCTGCTTGGACGAATCCTGGATGTAGCCGGTACCCATCACTCCGGGCAGGAAGGAACCGAGCCCGCCGCCTTCGATGATGTTGGAACGCCCGTAGTTGAAGGTGAACGTGCAGTACCCGGCATCCTTGATCGGCTGACCCATGTAGGCGAAGCCGTTGTAGGCGTTCATCCATGTACCGTGCAACAGCACCACCGGACGAGGATGCTCGGCCGTGGGCTTACAGTTCCAGTCATTGGCACCGGGCGGCGCTACGTCACCATTGGACAAGCCATAGGCGAACGCCGCCAGCCACGAAGTCTGCGCCGGACCCACACCCACGGTATCGGTGGACGTACCACCCGAAGAACCCGAGCTCGACCCCGAACCGCCGTAGCAATCACCGGAACCATTGCCCGAACCCGCGCCGCTACCGGAAGTGCACGCCGAACCCGTTCCGGCGCTGCCACTGGGACCCGCGACCTGACGACCCGAAGCGATCAGATCGGCGAGAGCCTGCTGGGTGGGAGCGGGTGGCGGAACAGCTGCCGCCCCCGCCCCGGTGAGAGCGACAGCCAGTGCGCTGGCGCCCAAGATTATTGCCGCACATACAGAGCGTCTGCGGCCACGGGTTGTGGTCATGCAACATCTGCCTTTCCGGAAGCCTCGAGGGAATTCGACTATTGAGTCGCTCCGAAGGTATGTCGCCGAATACCTCGGTCCATCGATACGAGTTCAGGTGTGGACAGCTCACCAAGGCATGGAACAGATCACCATGGCCCCACACAGGAAGATTTCTTTGGGCTCCGTTTGGGACATTTCACCAAAAGCGTTGCAACGCAGACAGATCACATAATCAGTCCACTATTTCTGTGCAGCCGATCAATACCGATCGCCAGGGTCCGTCGAATTCACCGACACCGGCCTCACCGGCAGGCGAGGGTGTTGGCCAGCCGCACCCGGCCAGGCAACCGTCGACTCGAGTTGCGATGCCGACGGTCTCTGCTGCATCGTCATGGGCGGTGCGCCGGGTGTCTGTTGAGCGAGGACAGCCCGAAACATCGGGGTTGTACTCAATCTTTCCGACAGGGTGGGGATCATGGCGCGCATCGGCTGGGGACTATTGTTCGGCCTCGTCGGCCTCTGCCTCGGTGCCGCGACGCTGTTCTCGCTGGCCCAGCCGGTCAATGCGGTCGCCTACTGGCTCGGCTATGGGGAAACCATGCGGGTCGAGGTGACCAAAGGGTCGATGGGTTCCAGCTTCGGTCGCGACGGCAGGGCTGGGGAAGGACTGGTGGAGACCGACGGCCGGACTGTTCGGCTCTACGGGGTGGACGCGGGCGATACCGTCACCGCGCGGCCGCGGTTGATCGAGATCGGCGCTGAGCCGCATGTCCATCACAGCGCCGTCCGGGCGGCGGAGGATCTCGTGTGGCTGCTTCCCAGCGCCATGTTCGGGTTTCCCTTCGCGCTGATTCTTCTCGCTGTCTTCGCGCCGCAGCGAGTTTCGCGCATCACTCAGTGGCTCAAAGACCGATCCGGCAAACCAGGAGGTTCGACTCCGGTCGACCGGTGAGGCCGGGGCCGTCCCGGTCAGCAGTGACGGCGTTCCGGGCGATCCAGTCTCACCACCGCGGCGCCGTCGGCGAGGTCGACCCGCACGCCGCTCACGCGGTCTGCAATTCGAGGACCAGGTCCCTGATGTGCGCGGTGTCGACGGCGTAGCCCGGGAAGTAGCAGCAGATCCGGTCGGCGACCGCGCCGAAGCGCGCCACGATGGCCGCGGCGCATTCTTCCGGTGTGCCGTGGACGGCGATCGTCTCGAGCATCCGCTGATCGATCAGCTCGGTCATGGCGGTGACCTGGCCGCGTTTGGACAGCGCGTTCAGTTCCGGTTGCAGATCACCCCAGCCCTCGACGTCGAGGACCGGCCGGTAGGCGGGCGTCGATCCGTAGAAGGCGAGCAACCGCCGAGCGCCGACGGCGGCAGCCTCCAGTTCACTCGGGGTCCGGCCCATCGCGACGATCACCTGCGGATAGATCGCCAACTGCGCGGCATCGCGACCGGCGCGGGCGAGTCCTTCCTCGATGGCGGGCCGGGTGCGCTCGGCGAAATGCCGGGCACTGTTGAACGGCATGACCAGCAGCCCGTCGGCGACCTCGGCCGCGGTCCTGGTCATGATCGGACCCAGTGCGCCGAGGCAGACTTCCGGCACCCCATAGGGATTGGGGCCGGGAACGAAGGTCGGCGGCATCAGGGTGTGTCGGGTGAATTCGCCCTCGAAGCGCAGCGGGGTGCCGGTCTGCCAGGACCCGAGGACCGCCTTGACCGCCAGCACCACTTCCCGCATCCGCGCCGCGGGCCGCGACCACGCACCGCCGTAGCGCTTCTCGATGTGCACACGGGTCTGCGAACCGAGCCCCAGCCGGAACCGGCCACGGCTGAGCAGGTGCAGATCGTAGGCCGCGTGCGCGAGGTGCATCGGACTGCGGGGCAGGGCGATGGCGACATTGGTCATCAGGTCGACGGGTTCGGCACCGGTCGACACCACGGTCAGCGGCGTGAAGACATCATGGGGGCCCTCGAAGGTGAACAGGCCGTCGGCGCCGCAGGCGATCAATTCGGCTGCGCGCGAAGCGGCTTCGTCGGGGCGGCCGTCGAGCTGGAGGTCGACCTTCATCGATCCGCTCCCGCCGAGACGAGGACGTGCAGCGCGTCCGCCAGGTTCGAGACGAACCACTCGGGTTCCTCGCCACCACGCGAGAGGGCGTGGAATGTCGTTGTCCCCGCGAGAATTTCGAAGACGACCTCGGGATCGGCACCCGGCGGGATCCGGCCGTCGTCGACCGCGCCCCCGAGCAGCTCGGCGAACGCCTTGCGGATCGGCGCCCCGATCGCGAGCAGTCGCCGACGCGCCTCCTCGGTCTGCGAATCGGCCAGCAGTCCGGGCACCCCGGCCCGCGCCGCGGGACTGTCCGCACGCGCGAGGAAGATGCGCACCCAGGTCGCCAGGTCGGCGCGGAGGTCGCCGGTCGGCTCCGGGGGCGCGTACGCGCCGGGGCCGTGGATGGCCTCCTCCAGCAGCGCTTGCCGGGTGGGCCAGCGGCGATAGATCGCCGGCGAGTTCACCCCGGCGCGCTTGGCGATCGCCACGATCGTGGTCTGCGGGTATCCCACTTCGGCCAGCAATTGCCGTGCCGCGATGAGCACGGCGAGGTCCTTGTCGGCATCACGCGGCCGACCGGGGCGCGGCGACGTCTCCGAGGTCATCATTACATAGTAGTCTGTAATGTTATTCGGTCGCGACCCCCACCGCCGTGGTTCTCGCGGTCGCGGCGCGGATTCGAGCGGGACCAGTGCTGATCATGACGCGGAGACACGGTGTCGGCGGCGGGCGAAGTAGATCGCCGCACCGATCAGGACGACGGCTGATCCGGCGAGCACCGACGTCATCGGGAGCGTGCAGGCGAGGACGAGGCATCCGAACAGCCCGAAGGCCGGGATTACCCGTGCGGGTCGACCTTCGGCCGGGGTGAGAGTCCAGGCGGAGGCGTTGGCGACGGCGTAATAGAGCAGCACGCCGAAGGAGGAGAATCCGATCGCGGCCCGGAGGTCGGCGACCGCGGCGGCAACGGCGACGATGACGCCAACCGTGATCTCGGCACGGTGCGGTACCGCGAATCGGGGGTGGACCGCCGCCAGGGCATGGGGTAAATGGCGGTCGCGGGCCATCGCCAAGGTCGTGCGGGAGACACCGAGAATCAAGGCCAGCAGCGAGCCCACGGCGGCCACGACGGCACCGACGCGCACCGCCGGTTCCAGCCACCCGACACCCGCCGCACGGACAACCTCCGTCAGCGGAGCAGTCGCCTCCGACAATCCCCGCGCCCCGAGCACCATCAGCGCCGCGATCACGACCGCCGCGTACACCAGCACGGTGATGCCGAGCGCCATCGGAATCGCCCGGCGGATGGTGCGCGCCGGGTCGCGCACTTCCTCACCGAGGGTGGCGATGCGCGCGTAACCGGCGAAGGCGAAGAACAACAACCCGGCAGCCTGCAACACACCGGTCACCGTGACATCGGAACCGAACTCCAGTCGAGCGACATCGGCGGTTCCGGAGGTGACCGCCGCGACGACCACCCCGGTGAGCACAGCCAGCACCGTCGCGACGATGACCCGGGTCAGCAACGCCGACTTCTGGATCCCGCGATAGTTCACCGCCGTCAGCGCGACCACCACGGCCACCGCGACCGCGCGGGAATACTCGGGCCACGCGTAAGCGCCGACGGTCAACGCCATCGCCGCGCACGACGCGGTCTTGCCGATCACGAAGCACCATCCCGCCAGATACCCCCAGAACTCGCCGAGGCGTTCTCTGCCGTACACGTACGTGCCGCCCGACGCGGGATACCGGGCGGCCAACCGCGCCGACGACGTGGCATTGCAGTAGGCCACGACGGCCGCCACGGCGAGCCCGATCGACAGTCCCGACCCCGCCGCCTGTGCCGCAGGAGCCAGGGCCGCGAAGATCCCCGCCCCGATCATCGCACCGAGCCCGATCACGACCGCATCGGTGAGCCCCAAGCTTCGACGCAGTTCATCGGGTGTCCCCGGCGGCCGATTCGAGTTCACGTTCGTCTTTCGTTCCACGGGATTCAGGTCATTCCGTCCTGCGGGCCAAGGGTACGACGTTGGGCCGCAGTCGCTGCCCCGGCGACGGTCAGGACCACGGGCCAGGCGATCAACAGCACAGTCACGTCGGGTGCGCTGAGCCAGGCGAGGGGCAGTGCGGATGCTCGTCCGCCGACCAGCAGGAGTGCCGATATGAGCGCTGCTACGCCGAGTACCGGTCCGGTCAGGATGAGCGACAGTGCGAGGGTGCGGCTCGGTGGTCGTCGGGTTCGGGTGCGACGGCGGTAGGACAGGACTGTCCACGCGATCGTGACGATCAGCGCGGCGGCCAGCGCGATGACGAGCGCGGTGGCCACCGTATAGGCGCTGCTCGGCCGGGGCTGACCACCCGCGAGCGCCGGCCGAGCCGCGCTGATCGGGGTGTCGACCATCGACACCGCGCCATTGCGTGCCATCGTCACGACGATCGCGTGGCCGAGATCGGGATAGAGGGCGATGTCGGTGCGATAGCCGAAGTTGTCGCCCTCGTGGTGGAGGACGAGGTGGGACTCGGATTCGCCGGTGTACCAACCCATCGCATAGCCGGTCGAGCCAGGATCGGGATCTCCGGGCAGACGGATTCCGGGCTCGTGCAGGGCTGCCATGGACTCCGGTGACAGGACTCCCCGACCGTCGCTCAGATGGAATTTCGCGTACGTCAGCAGGTCTCGGGCTGTCGAGATGATGTAGCCGTCGGCCAGGGCGCCGGGAAATTCGCTCTCCGGTCGTGGCATCGCGAAGCCGAAGAACGGGACGGTGCCGGGAATCAGATCGCGTGCGGTCTCGGCGTCGAGGATCGTGCGCGAAAGGCCGAGGGGAATGACCACTTCCTCACGGAGGTAGTCGGCGAAGGTCTTTCCCGAGACCTGCTCGAGCAGCAATCCGAGGATCGCGTAGTTGATGTTGGAGTACTGGAATCTCTCCCCCGGCGGTGCCGTCGGTGCGAAGTCGCGGGCCAGCGCGACCCGCTGGGCGAGGGTTCGCTCCGGCTCGAGCAGGTCTCTGATTCCGTCCGCGGTGCTCAGGCCGCTGGTGTGATGCAGCAGCTGGGCGACGGTGATCTCGGAGCTCGAGGCGGTGGTGAACTCGGGCAGGTACGTCGTGACCGGCCCGTCCAGATCGACGAGTCCGGCGTCCACAGCGCGCATCACCCCCACCGCGGTGAACGACTTGCTCAGCGAACCGATGACGAAAGGCGTGTCCTGATCGGCGTCACCCGATGCGCCGGTGACGACCGTGTCGCCGTCGAGCACCGCATAGGCGGCGGCCGGACTTCCGATCCGGTGCAGTTGCGCTCGCAAGGCCGCCACGGCCGCGCGTGCCGGGTCGTCGGCGTCGGCGTTCGCGACAGCGGCAGGCGCGCCCCAGCACAGCAGGACTACCACGACCACTCCGAGGGCTCGGAGAACACCCCTCCCGTCAGCTCTCGCCATCATTTCTCCCTCGCCGTGACCACATCGGACTCGAAGTCTGCGGGTGACCCCTGCCCGCTGTCATCACCCCAAGGAGTGAACCGCATCTGCACAGACCGACAACACACAGTTGCGGATCCACGGAAAAGCGGTCGGACCGAACTACTTTTTCCCCATGAGGCTTTCACGAATCCGCAGACCTGCGGTGTGGGCCGCCGTTTCCCTCGCCCTGACCGTGGGCGCCGCGACCGGCACGGTGCTCGGTGCCGGAACCGCGTCCGCGGCGGGATGCGCCGATGTCCAGGTGGTTTCGGCTCGCGGTACCGACGAACCCGACGGTTGGCTGGGCGGACGCAACCTCGGCGCCCTCGTCGGGAACCCGGTGTACGCGGTGCTCGACGCGGTGCTGCCGGGGCCGACGGACGCGTACCGGGTGAACTATCCCGCGAGCCGGAACCAGCCCGCGTCGGTACAGGCGGGTAACCGAGACCTGGTCGAACACCTCGTGCGCCAAGCGCAGGCCTGCCCGCACCAGCGCTTCGTCCTGGTCGGGTACTCCCAGGGCGCCAACGTGGTGGCCAATGCCCTCGGCGTCAGCAGCGAGGGCGCCCGGGTCGGCGGACCGATCACCGCGACACTGCCGGCACACCTGCAGCCGCGGATCACCGCGGTGTTGTTGTTCGGCAACCCGATTCGCGGCATCGGCAAGACGATCACCGGCCCCTATGCCGATCGCACCTACGATGTCTGCAACACCAACGATCCCGTGTGCGACCCCGGTGGCACCGACTGGAACGTCCACCTCCACTACGCCTGGCACGCCGTCGCCGCGGCCCAGTTCGTCGCCGGTCGACTCTGACTTCCCTGCTCGGAAGGGGGGAGCGATCCGGCCAGTTCGACGAGCCGGCGACCCCCGCGGCGACGCCACCCGCTGACGACGAAAGGCTGCCTTCTTCATGGACGACCACATCGAGCGACTCCTCGCCCAGCTGGATCTGGACGGCAAGCTGCGGCTGATCTCCGGCGCGAGCCTGTTCCGGATGGCCGGTGACCCCGGGATCGGGCTCGCCGAGATGCCGGTCTCGGACGGCCCCTCCGGCGTGCGTGGCGAGAACTGGGACGAGCGCGATCCGTCGGTGAGCCTGCCCTCGGGCACCGCGGTCGCCGCGACCTGGAACCCGGAACTGCTCACCGAGATCGGCGCGCTGATCGCCGCCGAGGCCCGCCGCAAGGACGTCTACGCGGTGCTCGGCCCGACGATCAACCTGCACCGATCCCCACTCGGCGGCAGGCATTTCGAGTGCTTCTCCGAGGATCCGCTGCTCACCGCCGAAATGGCCGATGCTTACGTGCGGGCCGTGCAGGCGCACGGGGTCAGCGCGTGCCCGAAGCACTACGTGGCCAATGATTCCGAGACCGACCGCTTCACCGTCGACGTCCGCGTGGACGAGCGCGCGTTGCGCGAGCTCTACCTCTACCCGTTCGAACGGACCGTCGAGGCGGGCGCCTGGATGATCATGGATGCCTACAACGCGGTCAACGGCACCACCATGACCGAGAACCCGCTGCTCGACGAACCGCTCAAGGGCACTTGGGGATTCGACGGCGTCGTGGTCTCGGACTGGACCGCCGTGCGGACCACCGCGAGCGCGGCCGAGGGCACCGACCTGTGCATGCCCGGTCCGCCGTATCTGTGGGGTGAGCCGCTGGCCACCGCCATCCGCGCGGGCGAGATCCCCGAGTCGGCCATCGACGACAAGGTGCGCCGGATCCTGCGCTTCGCCCAGCGCGTCGGCGCGCTGGACGGCAAGCCCCAGCCCACCCCGACTTTCAGCGATGAGCAGGCTCAGGATCTGGTCCGCCGGGTCGCCGCGCAGGCGATGGTGCTCGTCCGCAACGACGGTGTCCTGCCCCTCGCGCCGGACACGACCATCGCCTTGCTCGGCCCGTCGGCGGGCGATCCCCGCTTTCTCGGCGGCGGCAGCGCGACCGTGATCCCCGGCCACACCACCACCCCGGTGGCAGGTCTGACCGGTCGGCTCCCGCTGACCCACACCGCCGGGGTCCACCTGTCCGAGGACCTGATCCCGGCCCCGCTGTCGCTCATGACCGATCCCGAGACCGGCGAACCGGGACTGTCGGCGCGGTACCTGAAAGACGACGCCGTGCTCGGCACCCAGCACCGCGCCACGAGCCGCCTCGTGCTGCTCGGCGAACCGCTTGCCGCACAGTCGAACACCATCGAGATGCACACCCGCTTGCGGGCCGACACGGCCGGTGAGTGGCAGATCGGGTTCGGCGGCGTCGGCCACATCCGCCTCGACATCGACGGCGAGAACGCCCTCGACGAGAACGTCGCCCTCGATTCCGGCGATCCGGCGGCGGCGCTGCTCAACCCGCCCCAGCGTCACGTCACCCGCACGCTCGCTGTCGGCGAGGAGGTCGACGTGCGACTGGTGACCGGCATCGGGGAGGCCATGCCCGGCCTCGGCATCATTCTCGGCGCGACCCTGGGCATCCGCCGTCCGCAACGCGACGACGACGAGGAATTCACCGCCGCGGTCGAGCTGGCGCGCGCGGCGGAGGTCGCCGTGGTCGTGGTCGGCACCACCGAGCAGATCGAGAGCGAGGGTGTCGACCGCACGTCCCTGCGCCTGCCCGGCCGTCAGGACCAGCTCGTCGCCGCGGTCGCTGCGGTGAACCCGCGCACCGTCGTGGTGGTGAATTCCGGCGCGCCGGTGGAGATGCCGTGGCGCGACGAGGTCGCCGCGGTGCTGCTGGCCTGGTTCCCCGGCCAGGAGTTCGGCGCGGCCCTGGCCGACGTGCTCACCGGCACCGCCGAACCCGGCGGCCGCCTGCCGACCACCTGGCCCAAGACCATGGCCGAGGTACCGGTCCTGAACACCACTCCGGTCGACGGCGCCCTCGACTACACCGAAGGCATCCACATCGGCTACCGCGCGTGGCTGCGGGCAGGCACCGAACCCGCCTATCCCTTCGGCCACGGCCTCGGCTACACGACCTGGTCCACCGACGATCTCGTCATCGACGACCGCGCCGCCTCGATCACGGTCACCAACACCGGCGATCGCGAAGGCAAGCAGGTCATCCAGGTCTACCTGTCCCGGCCCGACAGCGCGGTGGATCGCCCGGTCCGCTGGCTGGCTGGATTCACCACCGTCACCCTGGCCCCCGGCGACACCGCCACCGTCTCGATCCCCCTGCTCGACCGCGCCTTCCAGCACTGGGGGCCCACCGGCTGGGAAACCGAACCTGGCGAGTTCACCGTGCACGTGGGCACCTCGGTCACCGATCTCCCCCACACCGCGCACATCTCACGCTGATCGGCCCCGCTCCGCACCACCCGAGTGTGGAGCGGAGCTCGGACGGCCTACCTGGTCGGCCAGCCGCCGTTGCGGCGGCGCTGATCGATCTTGTCGTCGTCATCGCCGGCGAGGTGTTCGATGCCCAGCCGCTCGGCGAACAGGTGACGCTGGGTGATCCAGCCGAGGACCGACAGTCCGATCCAGGCCAGGGTGGCCGTGACCTGCTGCCACCCGGGTTCGGGCGAGCGCAGGAAGGTGAGGGAGTCGTTCATCCCGGCAACACCGGTGAGGACCATGCTGGCGCCGCCGATCGAGGTGAGCCACAGCAGCGCGCGGGCACGGAACTTCTGGGCGAGGAACGCGCCCGCCACGCAGACGGCGAGGGCGACGATCATGCTCAGCGCCCAGTTCTTGTCGCCGGGCTGGAGCACGGTGGCCAGTTTCGTGCCGATCATCGCGCCGGTGAGCCCGCCGATGAAGTAGGACGCGAACCGGAAGATCAGCGAGGTCACCACCCACGAGGACACCGCGCCGATCAGCGCGATCAGCAGCAGCCACCAGAACGAGGCGTTGAACAGGTCGGCGATCAGCCAGCCCAGACCGAAGCCGATCGCCAGGATCCCCAGGTGCACCGACCGCACACCGTAGAAACACAGCAGCGCCCCGACCAGGGCCACGATGATGCCGTTCATGTGCGCTCCTTTCGGCCCAGCCCGGTGAGCTGGGTGAGATCTGTCATCGGCCCTGTTGCAGCCGCGCGCCGACGGTGTGGACGATGACGACGTTCGGGTTCCACGGCACGAGGTCGTCCACCGCCCGCTGGAGCTCGTCGACCGGTGGGAGTTGTTCGGGGCCCAGGATCGAGACGGTCGCGGTATCGCTGTGCAGCGTGACGCCGACGACCTGAGCGCCCGGCGCGTCACCCAGCCAGTCGCGGGTCGCGTCGGCGATCTGTCCGGCCCACAGCGTCGACAGCGAGTTGATCACCATCGGCACGGCGACCAGCACCAGCGCCGCCCCCAGCACGAGGTAGGCCTTGCCCCGACGCCCGGACGGCGCTTCGGCGTCGACGGCGTAGCCCGCGACGACCAGCACGATCGTGGCGGTGAGGATCATCGCCACGACATTGCAGGCGAACAGGACGAACGCACCGAGCGCGAGCGCGGGCGCCTGCGAACCCAGGCACACGCCGACCACCCCCAACGGTGGCACCAGCGAGATCGCGATCGCCACGCCGGGCAGCACGTCACCGACATCGCGGCGGGTGATCGCGACCGCCGCGACCAGGCCGGTCGCCAGCGCGGCGGTCAGGTCCATCAGCTTCGGCGAGGTGCGACCGAGCACCTGCGCGTTCGACAGCACGTTGACCGGATTGGGGAGCAGCTGCGCGAAGAGGAATCCCAGCGCGACGACCACCAGGACGCTGCACCCCACCAGCAGCAGACTGCGCGCCACCAGCGCTCCCCGGCCGGTCACCACACCCAGCGCGACCCCGAGGATCGGCACCGAGAGCGGCGCCACGATCATCGCGCCGATCACCGTGGCGGTGGAGTCACCGATCACGCCGGAGATCGCGATCACGGCCGAGAGCACCAACATGATCCAGAACGCCGACCGTTTCGAGGTGACCGAACCAACCGAGAGATCCAGCTTGTCGGTGAGCTCGTCGAGCGTTCGCCGCTGGTCGGCGGGCACCAGATACGCGGTCATGGGTGCAAACTAGCCGCGAAAACGGACGGGTGGATCATCCGTTGCAGGTGAATTCGGCACGCTGTCCCTTCCCCACCGCGGCCCGCCGAAGAACTGCCCGGCCGTCCTCGCGTCCATGCCCTGCATCGGACTGACACCGGCGGCAGCCCGGAGGCGGGGCTACCGCTACGCATGCCGAACTCCTTCGCCGCGCGGCAAACCAGGACTCAGGGGGCACGATGGCGAAGTCCGGGTGCGTGTCGCTGAGTTGCGAAATACTTGGCCGCGGGTATTGACAGATCGCAAATCCGGAGAAGACTGGATGGACACCGGAACACCGAAAAAGTGCCACGCTGTCGACCGAGACGTCGATCGCCTCCCGTGACATTTCTTCAGGATCTGGCCAAGCCCCCGGCAAGCCAGTCGAATACCGGAGTACTCAGCGACGACTGAGGCTCATGGAGTCGATGGAGACTACCGGGGACTGTTCTGTGTGGGCCCTTCTTCGGCGCACCCGATGGAGCCGCGTCGGGGATCACAGGTCGAGGGTGAGTCGACCGCCCGCGCATCGTGAGACGCACGCCAGCATCGTCCCGGCCGCGTGTTCCTCGGGTGTCAGCACAGTCTCCCGGTGCTCGGGTGTCCCGTCGAGCACGCGGACCACACAGGTGCGGCAGAACCCCTGACGACACGAGTAGGGCTGGTCGGGGCGCACCGCGAGCAGTGCGTCGAGCATGGTCTGGTCGGCGTCGACGGCGATGATCTCACCGGTGCCCGCCAACGCCACCTCGAAGGCCGTGCCGTCGATGACCGGCGCGGGCGAGAACCGCTCGGAATGGAACTCGACACCGGGCATCGTGCGCACGGCCGCGGCGATGGTGGCCGTCATCGGGGTCGGCCCGCAACAGTAGATCGCCGTGTCTTGGTCGACGCCGTCGAGAAGATCTGCCGCACCGGGTATTCCGTGCTCGTCGTCGGTTCGGACGAGCACGCGTCCGGTGAGTTCGTCGAGTTCGTCGAGGAACGGCAGGGTGTCGCGGCTGCGCCCGCAATAGACCAGGGTCCAGGCGATACCGAGGCGATCGGCGGCGCGGGCCATCGCGAGAATCGGGGTGACGCCGATTCCGCCCGCGACGAAGTGCAGGCGTTTCGCCGGTGAGCCGTGTCCGGGCGGGGCGAACGGGAAGGCGTTGCGTGGTCCGCGCAACACCACTTCGGTGCCGACCGGCAGCTCGTCATGGACCTCGATGGACCCGCCGCCCCCGTGCGGGATGCGGCGCACCGCGATGCGGTACTCCGCGACCTGGGCCGGGTCCCCGCACAGCGAGTACTGCCGCAAGCGACCCGAGGGAAGTTCGATGTCGACGTGCGCGCCCGGTGCCCAGCGGGGCAACGGACGGCCATCGGGGGCGCGCAGCCCCAGGGTGATCACGGCCTGGTCCTCGGCCACCAGCGCCCGGTCGGTGACGACCACCGGGAACCGGGCATCGTCGGACCTGGTCGCGATCGGACGGCGGTTGATCAAGGTCGACCAGCGCACCCGCAGGTTGGCGACAGCGTCGAGCACCCGGGTGGTCGGGTCGTGGTCGTGCTTGCCGTACAGGTCCGGCGGGATCACCGTGGGGACCAGGTGCCTGCTCACTGCCCCGCCGCCCTGGCTGCCGGCGACTTGGCCAGGTAGGCGATCGCCTGTTCGGTCGAACCGACCCTGGCCGGGTCGTAGCGCGGGTTGAAGGTGGACAACGCACTCACCAGCAGGGCTGGGATACCCGGTAGCGCGCCACGCCACATCGCGCCCAGGATCTTGCGGATCAGCGTGGGGTAGCCCATGGTCGGCAACGCCGGGTCCTGGTTGACCAGGAATTTGGTGCCGCGCAAGATCAGGCTCACCAGAATCGGAATGACCATGAGCATCATTCCCGCGCGCCGCACATAGCCCGCACCGAAATAGACCGCCACATCATGGGCGACGCTGCGATGTTCGACCTCTTCGGCGCCGTGCCAGCGGAACAGATCGAGCACCCGTGGTTCGGCAGCGTGTCTTTCCAGATCGGCGTTGAGAATCCAGTCACCGAGCCAGGCGAAGAAGTGCTCGAGGCTGGCGATGAAGGTCAACCGTTCGACCAGGCGCGTCTGCGTTTCGCGTGGGCCCAGTTCGCGCGCACCGAGGGAGTTGCGGAAGACGTACTCCATCTGGCGGGTGTAGGGCGCGGTGTCGATGTGGTGCGCCGCCAAGACCTGGTCGAGCACCTTGGCATGGGTTTCGGCGTGCATCGATTCCTGGCCGATGAAGCCGAGCATGGCCTCGCGGACCTTCGCGTCCCGCACGTAGGGCAGGGCGTCCCGATAGGCGGCGCAGAACATCCGCTCACCTTCTGGCAGCAGGAGATTCAGCGAATTGACGACATGGGAGGCGATCGGTTCCGACGGCATCCAGTGCAGCGGCGCGTCGGTCCAGTCGAACGCCACATTGCGCGCTTGCAGGGCGACATCGGGCGCCGGGGCGACTGCCCGGCGGAACGGGCGCTTCATCGTGCCTCCCGCGCGAGGCGAGCGCGGCGGTTGCGCCCCGCGCGCAAGAACCGGCCACTCCCCCAGCGCGCCCCGACACCCGGGGTGACTTCACCGGCACCGAACACCCGGCGACCATTGACCACGGTGGCGACGACCGCCCGGTCGTTGCGGTTGACCATCCGGTCGAGCCCGAATTCCGGCAGCGGCGCTTCCCGCAGCCGGTGCACCTCGTCGTCGAGTCCGGCGGGATCGATGACCACCAGGTCGGCACGGTCCCCTTCGCGCAGGTGGCCCGCGTCGAGTTGGTACCAGTCGGCGAGTTCCCCGGTGAGGCGATGGATCGCGCGCTCGACGCTCAGGAACGGTGTGCCGGCTTCCTGCGCGCGCAGCACACGTTCGAGTAGGCGCAGCCCGAAGTTGTAGAAGGCCATGTTGCGCAGGTGCGCGCCCGCGTCCCCGAATCCCATCTGCACACCCGGGTTGGCGGCGAGCTTGTTCAGGTAGCCGGGCCGGTCGTTGGCGATGGTGGTGCGCCAGCGCAGCGCGGCGCCGTACTCGACGACCAGGTCGAGGTAGGCGTCGACGGGATGCAGGCCCCTGTCCTTGCCGACCTGCCCGATGGACTTCCCGACGACCGATTCGTCAGGGCAGGCGACGATCTCGGCATCGAAGAAATCGCGGTGCCAGATGCGCGGGGTGAACTTGTTGTCGTACTGCTTGCGGAACCAGCGGCGATAGTCCTCGCTCCGCAGCAGCTCATTGCGTTCGACCTGGTCTTTGAGGTGCAATGCCGCCGCCCCGGCGCCGAACTCCTCGAACACGACCAGATCGATGCCGTCGGCGTACACGGTGAACGGCACCGGCAGATGCTGCCAGCGGAAATCGGTGCGGGCGAACCGATTCAGCAGCGGGGCGGCGTAGAGCATGAACCACACCAGGGGCGGGTACGCCTTGGAGTCGGCGGCCGACAGCAGCGACGTGCGCAGTGCGCGACGGCCGATCCCGGAGCTGGCGAGGAAGAATTTGGCGATGTTGGGCCGCAGGCTCACCGTCGGCGCGCTCTGCAGAATGCGGCCCCGCCTGCGCAGCACTCGGTTGAGCGCGCGCACTTCCTTGCCGCGGGTGTAGGTCGAGGGCAGTGAGCGCGACCGGTATTCGGTGCCATCGATCTTGTCGAGCGGGTTCGACATCGACGACAGCCCGAGGAAGCCCTCGTCGATCGCCTCGTCGAGCAGCGTGGTCATCTGCGTGATCTCGGCCGCGGTCGGTGTGGTGTCGCGGGTGACCGCGCGCCCGAGCCCCAGGACATGGGTCCGCAGATCGGAGTGGCCGAGGAAGGCGGCGACATTGGGGCCCAGCGGCAACGCGTCGAGCGCCTTGGCGTACTCGCCGGGGCTCGACCAGGTGCGTCGTGCGTCGAGGGCATCGTGCACCGCCGCACGGGGCACGGCTTCGACCCGGCTGAACAGATCAGCGCAATCGGCGTTGGAGGCCAGGACCGTCGACAGGGAGCAGTTGCCGACGACGACCGTGGTCACGCCGTGGCGCAGCGACTCGGAGAGCTCCGGTTTGACCAGCAGCTCGGCGTCGTAGTGGGTGTGCACGTCGACGAAGCCGGGCAGCACCCATTTGCCCGCCGCGTCGATCACCTCGGTGTCGGGACCGATGGGCAGTGCGGCGGTGGTGACGGCTTCGACGATGCCGTCACGAATCCCGATATGGCGTTGGGCGGGTGCGGCGCCGGTGCCGTCGAACCAGGTGCCGCCGGTGACGACGAGGTCGAAGTCGAGCATGGGTTCGTCTCTCATTCTTCGTTACTTCGGCTGGGCCTGGATGAACGCGTCGGCGTGCTCGGCGATCGCGGCGGGATCGGAGTAGGGCAGCCAGTGCCCGCGTGGCAGGTCGTGGCGCACGACCCGCTCGGCCCACCGCGCGGTGTCGTCGTAACCGGCCGGGCGCACGGCGATGTCCCGGGTGTTGACCAGCAACTGCACCGGCACGGTGGTGAACCGTTCCCGAGGGCCGAACATGCGCGCGAGGATGTTGGCCTTGTAGAAGCGCAGCCCCGAGATCATGTCCTGTTTGATGGTGGGCGCCAGCGAGATCTGCTCGGCGGGAATGCCCTCGACCAGTCGCAGGAACAGTTTCCACACCCGTTCAGTGCCGACGAGGCGGAAGAACAGGCCGGGCAGGACCGGCAGCATGAAAAAGGTGGTGTAGGCCGAGGACAGGCACTGGCTGAGCGTCCCCCACAGCCCGCGCGGGGTCCCCGACCGCACGCCGCGGCGCATCCAGGTGCTCAGGTGGTCCAGATTCGGGCCCGAGATCGAGGTGAACGACGCGACGTACTGGCTCGCACCGGGTTCACACACCGCTTCCCAGACCTGGACCGACCCCCAGTCGTGGGCCACGACGTGTACGGGTTCGGTGGGGCTGACGGCCTCGACCACGGCGAAGAAGTCGGTCGCGAGGCGGCTGAGCTGGTAGGCCGACACCGGAGTCGGCGCGCTGGATTCTCCGTACCCGCGGGTGTCGTAGGCGATCACCCGGTACCGATCCGAGAGCAGCGGGACGACGCCGTCCCAGAGGTGGTGGGTGTCGGGCCAGCCGTGCACCAGTACCACCGGTACACCGTCTTCGGGACCGAATTCGTATACCGCGAGCGAGATATCGCCGTTGTGCACCCGGTGCGTTCGGTCAGGCACTGACCGAGGGGCGACCTGACCGGTTTCGCGCGTCATCGAGATTCCTTCCAGCACGGCGCGCCGATGCGCCGTCCACCTTCGACAGTACCGGCAGTACTATTTACTGATACCGGTAGTACTGCGAATATCTTCGTGATCGACCGCACCGCTGTCAACCACGCAGGCCCGATTCCTCGACGCCCTCCGGCACACGCCCGCCGGGCCTGCGCGCGGCGCCGTTATCCTGGCTCTACGCGCCATCGCGGGATCAGGGAGAACAGTGACCACATCGTCTGGGCGGACCCGCCGGTCCCCCGCGCGCACGCTGACTCGCGAACAGGTCGTCGCGGGCGCGGTGCGATGCATCGACCGCGACGGACCGCAGATGAGCATGGGCGCGGTGGCCGGTGAGATGGGCGTGGCCAAGCCACGCCTGTACCGCATGTTCACCGACAAATCCGACCTCGACGGTGCCGTGTCGGACTGGCTGGTGGCGCAGATCTACACCGCGGTCGCGCCGGACCTGTCGCTGATCATGCAGCCGCCGCAGGCGACCATTCACCGGTTCCTCAGCGCCTACGCCGAGGTGATCGCCGCGCATCCGAACGTATTCCGGTTTCTCGTGCTCACCCAGAGCTCATCGGGTGCGGACCCCTCGGCCCGGCCCCTCGACATCGGCCGACGCCTCTCGCACGACCTCGCCGAGCGCAGTCGCAGCGTCCTGTCCTCGGTCGCCATCGATACCGACGGTATCGATCACCTGCTCCGCGGCATCGTCGGTTTCGTCGTCGCCGTCACCGACCTGTGGCTCGACACCGACCCCGTGCCCCGACCGCAGCCGACGAAGATCTTCGTCGACCGCACGACGAATGCCGTCTGCCAGCTGGTCGACGGCTTCCTGCGCGAGAAGGGCGTCGTCACCAAGCCCGACATGTCCGTGGCCGCGACCCTCGCCACCATCACCGCCGCGTCCACGACCCACGAGTAGCGGGCCGGCGCACGGGTCGGTCCGCTCAGATTCAGGGCCTCGCCGCGGTGATCTGGGTCAGCAGGCATTGCCATCGGCCGTCGATCCGGGTGAAGGCGTCGGTGGTCCATTCGTCGGCGTCGAAGCGAGTGCCCTGGTAGTGGGCGGTGTTGGTGGCCCGCGTGGTCAGCAGGACGACTTCGCCGTGTCGGCGGATTCTGGGGTCGCCGACCCGTTGCATGTCCGAGTGGGTGAGGTCGCCCGAGCGGACGAATCCAAGGAATCGCTCGGCGGTGGTGAGGCCGTTCTCGGAGACCATGACCCACTCGTCGGCCATGAACGCGCCGATCCGGTCGGCGTCGTTGGCGACGATCGCGGCCATCCACTCGTCGAGCACCGTCACGAGCTGGTCGTCGACCGATCGATCGGCAGTGGGGCGTGTTGTCATGAATCCGACGGTAGGCCGGATCGAGCCGTCTGGTCTTGGACGAATGGAACGGCGGCCGGACACGCGCGTGTCCGGCCGCCGTCCACTCGGCTCACTCGGAACGGTCTCGGATCGCGGTGATGATCGCGGAGAAATCCTTGCCCGTATCGGTCTGGTTGAACTGCTGGTAGATCGCCGCGGCGAGTTCGCCGAGCCGGCCGTCGATACCGTTGGCACGCAGGGCGTTCGCGGCCAGGGTCAGGTCCTTCGACATCAGCGCGGTGGCGAAACCGGGCTGATAGTCGTTGTTGGCCGGGCTGGCGGGGACCGGTCCGGGAACCGGGCAGTAGCTGGTCAGCGCCCAGCTCTGGCCCGAGGCGGTGGAAACCACGTCGAAGAACGACTGGTGACTCAACCCGAGTCGTTCACCGAGCACCAGCGCTTCCGACAGGCCGATCATCGAGATGCCGAGCAGCATGTTGTTGCAGATCTTGGCGGCCTGTCCCACACCGGCACCACCGCAGTGGACGACCTTGCCGCCCAAAACGTTCAGGATCTCCGCGGCATCGGCGAAGTCGTCTTCGGCACCACCGACCATGAAGGTGAGGGTGCCCGCCGTGGCTCCGGCGACACCACCGGAGACCGGCGCGTCCAACGGGCGATGACCGGCTGAGACCGCCAGTGCGGCAGCGGCTTTGGCATCGGCGACGTCGATGGTGGAACTGTCGATGAACAGCGTGCCCGGCGCCGCCGCGGGCAGCAGCTCGGCGTAGACGTCGAGCACGAGTTTGCCGTTGGGCAGCATCGTGATCACCACGTCGCGGCCGACGGCGGCCTCGGCCGCGGTGGCCACCACGGTCGCACCGTCGGCCCGCGCCTGCTCTTGCGCGGCGGGCACGGGATCGAAGGCGAGCACGTCATAGCCCGCCTCGACCAGGTTGGCCGCCATGGGTGCGCCCATGTGACCCAGACCGAGGAAACCGATCTTCTTCGTCATCGCCGTACCTCCGGTGTGGTCGAACCCAGTTCCTTCGCGCCCAGCTCGGTGAAGTACGCCGCGACCTGCTCGTCGGTGACCTCGGCGAGGGTGGCGGGCCGCCACTGGGGATTGCGGTCCTTGTCGATCACCTGGGCGCGGATACCCTCGACCAGGTCGTGCGAGGCCAGGGTGGCGATCGAGACCCGGTACTCCTGATCGAGCACCGCCGCCAGACTCGGCAGCTCACGCGCGGCGCGCAGCGCCCGCAGGGTGACCTTCAGCGAGACAGGCGATTTCGCGAGCAGGTCACCGGCGGCGTCGGCGGCCTTCGAAGCGCTGTCGGCCTGCAGCCGGGCGGCGATCTCCTCGACGGTGTCCGCGCTGTAGCAGGCGTCGATCCAGCTCTGCTGGGCGAGCAGGTCCGAGGCGGGTGCGGCCTGGGCGAACTTCGCGATGGCCTCGTCTACGTCGGCGGTGCGCAATGCGTCGAGCAACTCGGGAATGGCGTCGCTGGGCACGTAGTAGTCGGCGAAGCCTGCGGCGATGGCGTCGCCCGCGCTCATCCGCGCGGTGGTCAGCGCGACGTGGGTGCCGAGTTCACCCGGCGCGCGCGAGAGCAGATACGTGCCACCGACATCGGGCACGAATCCGATACCGACCTCGGGCATTCCGATCTTGGACCGCTCGGTCACGATGCGATGGCTGCCGTGCGCGGACAGCCCGACTCCGCCGCCCATCACGATGCCGTCCATGATCACCACATACGGCTTCGGGTAGTTCCCGATCAGCGCGTTGAGCAGGTACTCGTCCCGCCAGAACCGTCCGGTCGGCGAATCAGCGCCCGCGGTGCCGGTTTTCGCGTCGGCGTGGATGGCCACGATGTCTCCACCAGCGCACAGCCCCCGCTCCCCCGCGCCGGCGACCACCACGGCGCGTACCGCATCGTCCTCGGCCCAGGACCGCAGCGCGTCGGTGATGGCCAGTGTCATCGAATGATTCAGCGCGTTGATCGCCTTGGGCCGATTCAAGGTGATCGAGCCCAGCCCGTCGCGCAGCTCGATCAACACCTCGGGTTCGTCGGTCATGCCGCTCCTGTCAGCGCGCGGGCGACAACCACCCGCATGATTTCATTGGTGCCCTCGAGAATCTGGTGCACCCGTAGATCACGCACGATCTTCTCCAGACCGTACTCGTGCAGATAGCCGTAACCACCGTGCAATTGCAGTGCCTTGTTGGCCACCTCGAAACCCACGTCGGTGGCGAATCGCTTGGCCATCGCGCACAAGGCCACCTTGTCCGGCGCCCCCTCGTCCAGCGCCGCGGCGGCCCGCCACAGCAGTGTCCTGGCCGCTTCCAGTTCGGTGGCCATGTCCGCGAGGTCGAACCGCAGCGCGTCGTTGCGGATCAAGGATTGACCGAAAGCGTGGCGTTCGGAGAGGTAGGCGACCGTCTTCTCCAGAGCCGCCTGCGCACCGCCGATCGAGCACGCCGCGATGTTGAGACGGCCACTGTTGAGGCCGTTCATCGCGATCGAGAAGCCGTCGCCCTCCGCACCGAGGCGGTTGGCCACCGGGACGCGCGCGTCCTCCAGGATCACCTGACGGGTCGGCTGCGCGTTCCAGCCCATCTTCTTCTCGTTCGGCCCCACCGACAGACCCGGTGTGTCGGCCGGCACGATCAGCGCCGAAATGCCGCGTGGCCCTTCGCCACCGGTGCGCACCATCATCACGTAGAGGTCGTTGGCACCCGCACCGGAGATGAACTGCTTGGCACCGGTCAGCACGTAGTCGTCGCCGTCGCGCACGGCCTTGGTGGTCAAGGCCGCCGCATCCGAACCGACGCCGGGCTCGGTGAGCGCGTAACTGCCGAGCAGTTCCATCGACGCCATCCCGGGCACCCACCGACGGCGTTGCCATTCGGTGCCGTACTCGTCGATCATCCACGTCGCCATGTTGTGGATGGAGATGTAGGCCGCGACCGAGGGGCAGCCCGTGGCGAGCTGCTCGAAGATCCGGACCGCGTCGAGTCTGCGCAGGTCGGAGCCGCCGACATCGTCACCGACGCAGATACCGCCGAACCCGACCGGTCCCGCCTTGCGCAGGACGTCGACCGGAAAGTGTTTGCGCTCATCCCATTCCAACGCGTTCGGCGCGAGGAATTCGTCGGCGAACTGGCGCGCGGTCGCACCGATCGCGCGCTCGTCGTCGTTGAGGGTGAACATCGGGTCAGTCCATCGTCGGGATGACGAAGGCGTTGGTCTCCTTCAGCCCCGCGGGCCAACGCTGCGTCACCGTCTTGGTCTTGGTGTAGAAGCGAATCGAATCCGGGCCGTGCTGATTGAGATCGCCGAAGCCCGAACGCTTCCACCCACCGAAGGTGTAGTAGGCGATCGGCACCGGGATCGGGACATTGATGCCGACCATGCCGACCTGCACCCTGGCCGCGAAATCGCGCGCGGTGTCACCGTCGCGGGTGAAGATGGCGACACCATTGCCGTACTCGTGTTCATCGGCCAACCGCAGCGCCGCTTCGTAATCGGCGGCGCGGACCACGGTCACCACGGGGCCGAAGATCTCTTCCTTGTAGACGCGCATGTCGGCGGTGACCCGGTCGAACAAGGTCGCACCGACGAAGTAGCCGTCCTCGGCACCATCGACGGTCAATCCGCGACCGTCGACAACCAGTTCGGCGCCCTCATCGATACCGATCTGGACGTAGTCGGTAACCCGGTCCACGCCATCACGCCCGACCAGCGGACCGAAGTCGGCGCCGGGATCATCGGAACGACCCACATTGAGCTTGTGGACGCGTTCGGTCAGCTTGGCGACCAACCGATCAGCGGTCTCCTCCCCCACCGGCACCGCCACCGAGATCGCCATGCATCGCTCACCCGCGGACCCGTAGCCCGCGCCGATGAGCTGATCGGCGACATCATCGAGATCGGCGTCGGGCATCACGATCGCGTGGTTCTTCGCGCCACCGAAACACTGCGCCCGCTTACCGTTGGCGGTCGCGGTCTCATAGATGTACTGCGCGATCGGGGTCGACCCGACGAACCCGACGGCCTTGATCCGCGGATCGTGCAGGATCGCGTCCACCGCTTCCTTGCCACCGTTGACCACGTTGAACACCCCCGGCGGCAACCCCGCCTCGAGGAACAGCTCAGCCAACCGCAGCGGCACCGACGGGTCACGCTCGGAGGGCTTGAGCACGAACGCGTTGCCACACGCCAGCGCGGGGCCCGCCTTCCACAGCGGGATCATCGCCGGGAAGTTGAACGGCGTGATACCGGCGACCACGCCGAGCGGCTGGCGCATCGAGTACACGTCGATGCCGGCACCAGCGCTCTCGCTGTATTCGCCCTTGAGCAGATGCGGGATACCGATCGCGAACTCGATCACCTCGAGCCCTCGCTGAATGTCGCCCTTGGCGTCAGCGATCGTCTTGCCGTGCTCCGAGGACAGCAGGGCAGCCAGGCTGTCCATCTCGTCGTTGACCAAGCTCAGGAACTTCATCAGCACCCGAGCCCGCTTCTGCGGATTGAACGCCGCCCACACCAGCTGAGCTTCGGCCGCGTTGGCGATCACGGCCTCGACCTCGGCGGTGTTCGCCAACGGCACCCGGGCCTGGACCTGCCCGATGTTGGGATCGAAGACATCACCGAACGCGCCCGAAGCGCCCTTGACGTGCTGACCACCGATGAAGTGAGTGAGTTCGCGAACCATGCCAGTCCTACTCCGTTGCTGTCGGTACGCCGAGCGCACAGGTGACAGGGAGACCAATAGTTGGATGTCCTATCAATTGGACATCGCAGACCGCCACTTGTCAATGCCCGACCGGCGTCATAGCCGACACGTCGGCGAGCGAGGCCGATCACAAGCCGTAGCACTCGACGCGCCGGCCGCGATGAGCCGTGCGACGGACTGGACTCGGGAAGGACATCTCAGATGGCAGGACGACACAGGGCAGTGAGCAAGCGTCGCAAGGCATTGCAGGGACTTCCCGTCGCGGTGGCACTGCCCGCGGCGATCGCCTTCGGCGTGGGCCCCGGTGCCGCGCAGGCCGCGCAGGTGCAGACCGTCACGCACACGCCCGACGCGCAGGAGCCCACGGCCGCCGTGCCGGAGCACGCGCACATCGCGCCGGACCACGCGGTCATCCCGCCGGAGCGCGCGATCGCCGCGACGGCCGCTCCGATCGCTGACGACTTCACCGAAGACTCAGCCGAATACCTTGCGGCACAGCCGATCTCCAGCGCATGGCAGCCCGCCGTCACGGCGCCCGTCGCGCGGCCGGCAGCTGCGGTCGCCCCCTTGGCCGCCCAGCCGGTGGCCGCCGCGGCGCCGATCGCCAGCCCGGAGGAGAACGCCACCTACCTCGGCTCGACCGCGGGCCAGGTGATCGGCGGCATCACCGGCGTCGCCCTCGGTGTGGCGGGCGGCACCGCCCTGGCCACCCCGCTGGCCCTGCCCACCGGAGGTCTGAGCGTGCCGGTCGGCGCGGTCGCCGGTGGCGTCATCGGCGGCGTGGTCGGCACCTACGCCGGGTACTACACGGGCGCCTACCTCGGGACGCTGGTCGCCCAGCAGGCACCGCACCTCATTCCCCACGTGCTGCCCTGACCTCAGCGTTCGAACTGAGCGCGCTTGTGGTCCCCGAAGGGCTCGTCGCGCTCCCGCACCGCCTCGCGGAAACCGACCGTCGCGGCGCGCGTCTGGAAGGCGTACCCCTCGCGGGTGTGGCGCGAGACGCCGTCGAAGGCGGTGCTGATCATGGCCGAGTTGGCGACGCCCTGGGCGTTGAGCGCGGCGTTGAGCGCCAGCTTGGTCATCATCAACTGGTTCACCGGCATCCGGGCGATCCGCGCGACCAAAGCCTCGGTGCGTTCGTCGAGTTCGGCGGCCGGGCAGGACTCGACCGCCAGACCCCATTCGGCCGCCTGCGCGCCGCTGATGCAGTCGCCGGTGAACAGCAGTCGCTTGGCACGCTGATCGCCCAGTCGATGCGCCCACAGGCCCGCGGCCGGAACGCCCCAGGTCCGGGTGGGCGGGTAGCCGATCTTGGTGTCGTCGGCGCAGATGATCTGGTCGGCGTGCAGGGCGATGTCGGTGCCGCCGGCGATGGCGAAGCCGTGCAGTTTGGCGACGGTCGGCTTGTTCGCGTGCAGGAGGCTGGCGAATCCCTTGGTGAACCGGCTCATCATCGCGTAGTCGATCATCGGATCCCAGACACCGTGCGGATTGTGGTTGACCGCGTTGACGACCGGATCGAGCACCGTGCCGGCGACCTCGTCCGGCCCGTCGACACCGCCGAAACCCTGCTCGGCGAACAGGTCGAGGTCGTAGCCGCCACAGAATCCCTTGCCGCGCCCGGAGACCAGGATGACGTGCACGCGCGGATCGAGATCGGCGCGTTCGACCGCGTGCGCGAGGTCGCGCGGAGTGTGCGGGGTGATCGCGTTGCCCCGCTCCGGCCGGTTGAAGGTGATCCGGGCGATCCGACCGTCACGCTCGTAGGTCAGCGTGGAGTACTCGTGGTCGAAGTCGGGTTCCGGACGGTGCCGCCACGGCGAGTCGGGCCCTTCGGTCCAGTTCTCGTACCACGCCGCGGGGCGGTCGCCGGGGTTGCTGCTGTTCGACACGATGGGTCCCTTCGGATCGGCCGGGAATGGACCGAGCATGACGGACCGGACGATTGACAGTCAATAGTGACTGTGAAATTCTCGGCCGCACGGTCGACCAACCAGAGAGGCCGCCAGTGACATCGCGCGAAGCACAGCGGCAGGCCACCAGGGCCCGCATCCTCGACACGGCGATCGATCTGCTGATCCGCCGCGGCTACCCGGCGCTGACCACCGTCGCGGTACAGGACGCCGCCGACCTCAGCCGCGGCGCGCTGCTCCACCACTTCCCCACGGTCGCCGCCCTGACGAAAGCACTGGTCGAGACCCTCGTGCACCGCAACGAACTAGCCGCCCGCGCCGCCGCCGACCGCCTCGGCCCCGACACCGACCCGCTGGACCGCGCCCTCGCGGCCCTCTACGAATCCATGACCCGCCCCTCGGCCCAGGCCGAACTCGAACTCTGGGCCGCCGCCCGCACCGATCCCGAACTGGCCGCCGCCCTCGAACAAGCCGAACGCGCCGCGGGCCGCGACCTGTACCGCGTGGTCGACGACCTGTTCGGCCCCGACATCGTCGCCCACCCCCGCTACCCCACCATCCGCAACCTGACGATCACCGTCCTGCGCGGCACGGTCGCCTCCCGCGTCCTGCGCACCTCCGACACCTCGGTCCGCACCACCCTGCGCGAATGGGCCGACATCATCCGCCTGCTGCTCACCGAGGAATCGACGTCCAGCGGCGACGCGCCCGAATCGGCAGGGCGAACCGCGGATTCGTGAACTCACCAGCCGAACCGAGCATCGGCGGCGGGTCGCGCCCTCTCGCGCCGGACCAGCTCCGCGATCCAGGTCGGGGCGAACGGCAAAGGTTCAGTCCGGGTGGCGACGGGTCTCAGACGAGGGCGGCGCGACGGCGGACGTAGTCGATGACCTCCTCGGCGTAGGTCGATTCGTCCAGTTCCGCGAGGGCGGTGTGCAGTGCGGCGATCGCCTCGTCGAGCTGAGCGGTCGGGCCGTGGTCGGCGAGCAGGACGACGATGGCCTCCCTGGTGCCGAGAGTGGGGTTCGAGTCGGCGAGCAGTTCGTGGAGGTAGCCGTCGGGTTCGAGCAGGCGCAGCGCTCGGCGGGCGTAGGCGTGGACACGGCGGGGCAGGTCGGCGCGAATGGTGTCGACGTCGGCTTGCAGGGCGGGGTTGCCCGCACGGGTCGGGTCGACGCGGAGAGACCACGGGTCGGTGAGGTCGGCGGGCAGGGCGCGTTCGTCGATCAGGCCGGGCCCGATGGCCTGTTCGAGTGGGGTCGGTGGCAGGCCGAGCGTGGTGTTGCGCCAGGTGGCGAATTCCCACCAGGCGGTGGGGGTGGCGGCCAGACCGAGGCCGAAGCGCAGGATCTGGTGGCCGTCGGTCCAGGTGCGCACGATCCTGGTGCGCCGGACCGAGGCGACACCACCCGGCGCGACCCGCACCCACGTGGCCTCGCTGCCGTCGAATCCGTAGGGCTGCAGGAGTTTTCCCACATCACGCGTCAAGCGGCGTAGCGCCGAGTCCGGTCCGACCATGTCGACAGACTAGAGACACCTACCGACATGACTCCGCCGTCTACGTGGAACCCACTGTCTGGATCCGCCATGCGACCCGCTGACCGAGTCAGCTCGTGGCCGCCGCGGTGATGACGGTGGCGACGGCCTCGGGCTGGGAGACCAGGGAGGCGTGGGAGGCGGGGATCTCGGTGGTGGTGGCGCCGATCCGGTCGGCCATGAAGCGCTGGGATGCGGGCGGGATCACCTGGTCGGCGCCGGAGACGAGGTACCAGCTGGGCAGTCGGGTCCACGCGGCCGGACCGGAGGGCTCGATGTTGGCCGCGACGGCGATGGAGCGCTGGTGGGCGATCATGTCGGCGGCGGTGGCATCGCTGACGTCCGGCGCGAACACTTCGTGGAAGTACGCGGGGTCGACGTAGCCGTCGAGGTTCTTGCCGTCGATACCCTGCGGGTCCTCGACGACGGCCAGCTGCAGGACCGGTGGCAGCAGACGGCTACCGGGGAACCTGATCGGGTCGAGCAACAACTGGGCGGGTTCGCCCTGTTCGGGGGCGAAGCCGGCGATATAGACCAGCGCGGTCACATCGGGGTCCTCGACATTGGTGATCACCGCGCCGCCATAGGAGTGCCCGACCAGCACGATCGGCCCGTCGATCCCGGCGATCGCGCGTTCGACGGCAGCGGCGTCATTGGCCGGGCCGCGCAGTGGATTGTCCGGCACGACAACGTGATAGCCGTCCGCGCGCAGGTTCGCCGCGACGCCGTCCCAGCTGGTGGTGTCGGCGAAGGCGCCGTGCACCAGCACCACGGTAGGGGTCTCGGCGGCCGAGGCGGGCGCGGCCGCGCTCAGCGCCCCCGCGCCGAGTCCGACGGCGACGAGCACCGCCATGATCGATCGGATCCCGTTCATGTGAGTTCCTCTCCTACCGCGTGAAACGCACCGTCCGAGTCGAACGACTGCGGTGATCAGGTCGAGCCGGAGTCTGCACGATGGCGATGCCGACGACCGCCGCGTACCAGTATCGTCGGCACACGATTCGGGGTGTCAGCAGACCCCGTGTCACACTCCGCGCTCGTGTTTCGTCTCCTCGGCAGATCCTTCACCAACACCAGGAGAGTCACATGTCTGTCGAAATCAGCAACCCGGCCGAGCTGCACGATCCGACCGGATTCGGATACAGCCACCTCGCCCGGGTGTCCGGCGAGCTCGTGCTCATCGCCGGCCAGTACGACTCCGATGCCGACGGGCACACCACCACCGAGGACTTCGCGGGCCAGGTCGCGCGGGCCTTCGAGAATCTGGGCACCGCCTTGCGCTCGGCGGGACTCGGGTACGCCGATGTCGCTCAGTTGCGCACGTTCATCGTCGACCACGATCTGGACAAACTGACGGTGCTCGGCGCGAAGATCGCCGAGATCTGGGGTGACACTCCGCCGGTCCAGACCCTGCTCGGCGTCGCCTCGCTCGCCCTGCCCGGAATGCTGTTCGAGGTGGACGCGGTGGCGGTGCGCGACTGATCGGTCGAGGCGGCACCGCGAGTGTGTTCCGCGGATTCATTCGGCGGTCACCTGGCCGCTACCCGGCTCGGCCAGGATCGCCGAGTTCCCCACCTGTGGGGCGGAGTGCGTTCGCTAGGAGTTGAGTTTTGGCCGGAATGGGAAAATGGCGTCTCGGTGCGGCGGTCGCGACGGTGGCAGTGCTCGCCGTCGCCTGCGGGTCGGAGGAGTCCAACAGTGGTCCGGCAGCGGCGGCGGGGTGGGAGCGTGACGCGGCGACCAGCTATCACCGGCTCACCACCTACCCGGTCTACGAGAACCGGCCCGCCGGCGCCGACGCCGCGGCGCCGACCTCCGCGGAGATCTCGGCGGTCACCGAGGACGGCGAGACCCTGATCTACACCGACGCGATGGGTCAGCGGATCGGCTTCCTCGACCTGAGTGATCCGAAGAACCCGCAGGGCACGGGCACACTGTCGCTGGCCCAGCCCGGCCACGCCGACGACCAGCCGACCTCGGTGGCTGTCGTCGGCGAACACCTCCTGGTGGTCGTCGACAGCAGCGGCGGCGATTTCGTCGCCCCGTCCGGGCGCGTCGACGTGGTGCGGATCAGTGATCGCACCACGGTGCACAGCATCGATCTAGGCGGTCAGCCCGACTCGATCGCGGTCAGTGCCGACGGCAAGTACGCGGCCATCGCGATGGAGAACCAGCGCGACGAGTCCTTCACCCCGGCCGGCGGCGCCGAAGGCGACCTGCCGCAACCGCCGACGGGCTTCGTGCAGCTGATCGACCTGTCCGGCGCGGTGCCGCAGTGGGCCGCCACGCCGGTCCGCCTCGACGAGGCCGCCGCCCGCGCGGCCGGCCTGACCGCACCCGAAGACCTCGAGCCCGAGTACGTCAGCTTCAACTCCCGCGGTGAGGTCGCCCTCACCCTGCAGGAGAACAACGGCATCGCGATCATCGACGCCGCGACCGCCACGGTGCGCACGATCTTCTCCGCGGGCACCGCCTCCGTCGAGGGCATCGACACCGAGAAGGACGGCCTGATCGATCCGAGCGGTTCGATCGAGGATCTGCCGCGCGAGCCGGACACGATCGGCTGGATCGGTGACGACCACGTGGTGACCGCGAACGAGGGCGACTGGCGGGGCGGCACGCGCGGCTGGACCATCTTCGACGCGAAGACGGGCACGGTCGTCTGGGACGCGGGCAACTCCTTCGAACACCTCGCGCTGCGGGTCGGCCTGTTCAACGACGGTCGCGCCGACAAGAAAGGCACCGAGCCGGAGGGCCTCGCCGTGACCGAACTGGACGGCAAGCCGGTCGTGCTGGTCGGTTCCGAGCGCAGCAATTTCGTCGCGGTGTACGACGTGTCCGAGGTGACCGCGCCGGTGTTCCGCCAGGTGCTGGCGACCGGGGTCGGCCCGGAGGGCATCCTGCCGATCCCGGGGCGCGATCTGCTGGCCGTGTCCTCGGAGGCCGACGACGCCGAGGCCGGTGTGCGCGGCACCATCTCGATGTTCGGCTTCGGCGCCGACTTCGCCGAGTCCGCGACGCCGGAGTTCCCGTCGATCGTCTCCGCCGACGCCGACGGCACGCCGATCGGCTGGGGAGCGCTCGGGGCGCTCAGCGCCGACCCGGCCGATGCCGATCGGCTGTTCACCGCCTCCGACAACGCCTACGGCCCGGCCCGTATCCTCGGGCTCGATGTCTCGGTCGTTCCCGCGGTGATCGACAGCCAGATTCCGGTGACCGAGAACGGCAAGCCGGTGACCCTCGACGTCGAGGGCCTCGCCGCACGCGCCGATGGCGGCTTCTACCTCGCCGTCGAGGGCAAGGACGGCCCCGGCAACGCGCTGATCCGGGTCTCCGGTGACGGCGCGATCGAGCAGCGGATCACGCTGCCCGCCGAAATCGCCGCCGGCCTCGGCTCGCAGGGGCTGGAAGGCGTCGCGGTGCAGGGGTCCGGTGACGCCGAAGTCGTGTGGGTGGCGCTGCAACGTGAGCTGAAGGGCGATCCGAAGGGCGTCACGCGGATCGGCAGGTACGAGCCCGCGACGGGCCAGTGGCAGTGGTACGGCTATCAGCTCGAGACCACCGATGCCGCCGGTGACTGGATCGGCGTCTCCGAAATCGCGGTCCACGGTGATTCGCTGCTGCTGATCGAACGCGACAAGCGCAGCGGTCCCGACGCCGTGCTGAAATCGGTCACCAGCGTGCGGATCCCGACGGATGCGGGCGTCACCGACACCGCCGCGCCGAGCGTGCTCGCCAAGACAGAGGTCCGCGACCTGCTGCCCGAGCTGCGCGCGACCAATGGCTGGGTGCAGGAGAAGGTCGAGGGCCTGACGGTCGCGGGCAATGGTGAGCTCTACGCCGTCACCGACAACGACGGTCTCGACGACGCCACGGGTGAGACGGTGTTCTTGCGCCTCGGCACCCTGAACTGATCCCACGCGCAGTGACGGTGCGGCACAACGAGTTCCGCACCGTCACTGCCCGCTGATCGACGGGCCGGTGACGGCGCGCAACCGGGCGGTGAGGAAGTCGAGCGCGGCCCGGTCGAGGTGGTTGGTCGGCTCGTCGAGCAGCAGGAAGTCGTCCCCGGCGGCCAGCAGCACCGCCAGTCGCACCCGGTAGCGCTGCCCCACCGACAGGGTGGACAGCGGCCGGTCGCGGTCAGTGACGGCGCCGAGCGCGTCGAGGGCGATGTCGACACGACGATCGGCGTCCCAGGCGTCGAGCAGCTGGGCGAGGTCGAGCGCGTCACTGTAGTCCTGATCGGCGCCAGGGCGGCCGTCGGCGAGGGCCGCGGTGGCTTCGTCGAGCCGCCGCACCGCGGCGCGGGCGGCGGCCAGATGCACCCGGCCTGGTGAGCAACGGTCCAGGTAGGGCTAGGCGACGGCAGTGGCCGTGGTGTGGGCGCCGTAGCCGAGGTTGGTGAGGACTTCGCTGGTGGCCTTGGCGAAGTTGAGGGTGATGAAGTGCAGGCAGGGAGCGCCCTCGTCGATGAGGCGCTGGGCCATCTCGGTGGCGATCTGGATGCCTTCGGCACGGACTGCCGCGCGGTCTTCTTCCGGGGCGGTGCCCGCGGCCCGCTGGAGGCGGGCCATGACGGCGGGCGGCAGGGTGCGCCCGCAGAGTTCCTCGGCGCGCTGGACGGTGCGCAGGGAGGTGATGGGCATGAGTTCGGGGATGATCGGCTTGGCCCCCTCGACGGGATCCATGGCGACGACGCGATCCCGCAGGCGCAGGTAGTGCTCGACGTCGAAGAACATCTGGGTGATCGAATACTCCGCGCCCGCACGCAGTTTCGCGGCGAGGTGGCGGGTGTCGTGGTCGAGGTCGGGTGAGCGGTGGTGGCCCTGGGGGAACGAGGCCACGCCGACATGGAAATCGCCTAGGTCACGCACGATCCGCACCAACTCGTCCGCGTATTCGACACCACTCGGGTGCTTGTGCCACTCGCCGAGGGGGTCGCCCGGCGGGTCGCCGCGCAGGACCAGCAGGTTACGGATCCCGGAGTCGGCGTAGGAGCCGACCAGGGAACGCAGTTCGGCGATGCTGTGGCCGACCGCGGTGAGGTGGGCAACCGGGAGCAAGGTGGTCTCGGTCGCCAACTCACCGGTGATCCGGACGGTGCGGTCCTTGGTCGAGCCACCCGCGCCATAGGTCATGGACACGAACGCCGGGTGCATCCGTTCGAACTGGCGCACCGCGCGCCACAATCTGGCCTCGCCGGCCGCGTCGCGGGGCGGGTTGAATTCGACCGAGAACGGCACCTCGTGTCCCGTGCGGTCACGCAGGCTCTGCGCGACCGAGGGGGTGCGGGAGATGAACGATGTCGGCCGCCGGCCGCTCGTTTCGGGTCGTCGTTCACCGGTCATCGGCTCTCCCCCAATTCCACGAGTAGGTCGCCGCCCCCGACCTGCTGCACCTTCGCCGTGGCGACCCGTACGACGATACCGGCGCGCGGCGCGGTGATGGCCGCTTCCCTCTTCATTGCCTCGATCGTGCCCACCGCGTCACCCGCCCGGACCGAAACTCCTTCGGTGACTGCGAGAGTCACGAAAACTAGGTCACGACCACGCGCTTCGGCGAGACCTCGAACGCCATACCAGTCCCCGCGGGGGAATGGTGCCGAAGCGCATGTTCAGGAAGCGAGGGCCAGTAGGTCGGCCCGTCCGCGCCGACCGCGCTGGTCAGTCCGCCAGGGGCAGTTGATGCCTGGTGCGCCCCACCGCGTGCAACAGCTGGGCGTCGGCCACGTCGGCCGGGGTGTCGGCCGCGATGACGAGCAGGGTGAGGTGCACACCGTCGACACCGACGAGATGCATGGCATCGGGCTGCTGGCCGACATCGGGGACATGCAGGTCGACACCGTCGCCGTGGTCGATGCCGCGCTGGTGACGGCTGGTGGTGTTCCAGTCGAAGCTGATCCGCGCGGTCTTGCCGAGGCGCGGGGTGAGCGCGCTGATCAAGTCGTGCAATTCCGCGGTGAGGTTCGCGGTGCGCGGCCACCACGCGCCGTCGAACTGCTCGGCGTGACTGGCGGTGCCGCGCAACAGCAGTCGCGGCGTGCGGGTAGGCGCACCGAACGGCTGCCGGTCGTGTTCGAGCGTTTCCGTCGCCGTGCTCATCGCGAGGTGGTTGGTGATCGGCCGCAGCTCGGCGGGGGTGTCGGCGACCGACTCGGCGGCGGTCATCATGGCCGCGTGGGCGGTCGGCTCGTCGGTGTCGGCGGGGATCACCTGGAGTACGAGCATGCCCGCGTCGCGACCGAACACATACATCGTGTTCCACAGTTCGAAGTGATAGGAATCCATACGCACGGTCGCACCGCCGACGACGGTCGAGGCAGGCGCGCTCGACCAGCACCGCGGGTCGTACACGACCCGCCAGATCGGGCCGAGCCGCACCGCGAGCACAGCGAGCAGGTCGGGCAGCTCGGTGACGAGTTCGCTCGACCTCGGCCACCAGGCACCGTCGAGGTAGCTGTCGGCGGACGCACGCGACCGCAGGCGCAGGCGTGGGGTGTACAGCGGCGGGCTCGGATGACGGGCGGGCGCGCGGGGCGCGTGGTCTTCGTGAATGCGCATGATCGATCCTCTCGGCCGGGATCCGAGGAATCGGCAGCAGCTCCGGGGACCGGTGTTCCTCCAGTACACGCCCGAACGACCGTATTGTCAACGGTGTAGGTCTACACTGATCAAGTAGTCGACGCAGACGGAGGTGCCACCATGGCCGAGGGTTCGACAGACGGGGCGGGGCCGCGCACCGGCCGCCCCAGCGGACCGGTGACCAGGGAGTCGGTGCTGTCCGCCGCGCTCACGATCATCGATCGCGACGGGATCGACGCGCTGTCGATGCGCAGGCTGGCCGAGGCGGTCGGGCGCGATCCGATGGTGATCTACCGGCACCTGCCGAACAAGGCCGCCGTACTGGACGGCGTGGCCGAGCTCGTCTTCGATCAGCTGAGCGTGGACTCGGGAGATCCGGACTGGACCGCCCAGCTGCGTGAGGTCGCCCGCGCGTTTCGCGCCCTGGCGCTAGCGCACCCGAAAGTCGTTCCGCTGCTGGTGACCCGGCCGCTGTCGACCCCGCTCGGCATGCGCCCGCCCGCGGCGGTCCGCCCCCTGGAGGCCGTGCTGCGACTGCTCACCGAAGCGGGCTTCAGCGGCGCCGACGCGCTGCATGTCTATCGCGCACTGTTCGGTTTCCTCTACGGCCACGTGCTCAACGAACTCCAGGAGATCGTCGAGCGCCCGGACGAATCCGACGAGGTCCTTCGCCTCGGCCTGCACCGTCTGCCGATCGGGGAGTTCCCGCTGGTACGTGAACTGGCCCCGATCCTGGCCGACTACGACGGCGGCGCCGAACTCGAACGCGGCCTCGACATCCTGATCACCGGCCTCACGGCCACGCTGCCGGAACCGACGCACTAGTTCACGCGCAGCTCGGCGCCGCCCTCGGATTCCCAGCGCTGTTCGGCGGATTCGGTGCCGGCCGGGTCGGTGAGCAGGCACCTGCGCCGGTGGTCGCCGTCGACACCGCCGAGATCCACGGTCAGCCAGGTCTTCTCTTGATTCGCCACGATCCGATGCTCCTGTCCCGGCTCACGCCGATTCCGCCATACGGCGATTCCGCAGACGTCTATGCCGTAAGTCTACGCTGTAGACTGACGGCGTAGAAGCACGTAGGATCGGTAAGACGACCAGCTGAGGATTTGACGCATGGCCATAACCGAAGTCGCGGTATACGCGCACCTCACCGACGCCGATATCGAAGCACTCGGCGACGAACTCGACGCGATCCGCCGGGAGATCGAGGAACGTCGCGGCAGTGCCGACGCCGCCTACATCCGGCGCACGATCGCCTTCCAACGACTGCTCGACGCCGGCGCCCGGCTGGTGCTCGCAGGCACCCGGTCGCGCCTGGGCTGGCTGGCCGGGACCACCGCACTGGCCGCGGCCAAGAGCATCGAGAACATGGAAATCGGACACAACGTGTCGCACGGTCAGTGGGATTGGATGAACGATCCCGAAATCCATTCGCGCACCTGGGAATGGGACATGGCCGGGGTCTCGTCGCAATGGCGCTATTCGCACAACTATCGCCATCATGTGTTCACCAATGTGGTCGGCATGGACGACGACGTCGGGTTCGGCGTGCTGCGGGTGACCCGTGATCAGCGATGGACTCCGCGTCAGCTCATCCAGCCGTTGCAGAACCTGCTGCTCGCGGCCACCTTCGAATGGGGCATCGCCCTGCACGGCCTGTATTCCGAACAGGAGCGCGCGACGACACCGGCCGGGAAGAAGGCCCACACCAGGGCGTTGCTCCGCAAGATCGGCAGGCAGACCGCCAAGGACTATCTGTTCTTCCCGCTACTCAGCGGCCGCCGCTGGCGCCGCACGCTGACCGGCACCATCACGGCCAACACCGTGCGCAACCTGTGGGCGTACGTGGTGATCTTCTGCGGCCACTTCCCCGACGGCGCGGAGAAGTTCACCCCGGAGGCGATCGAGGACGAGACGCACGCGCAGTGGTACCTGCGCCAGATGCTCGGCACCGCGAACTTCGACGCCGGGCCGGTGCTCGGGTTCCTCAGCGGTCACCTCTCGCACCAGATCGAACATCACCTGTTCCCCGATCTGCCCAGCAATCGCTACGCCGAGATCGCGGTCCGCGTGCGCGCGCTCTGCGACAAGTACGACCTGCCGTACACCACCGGCCCGCTCCCCCGCCAATACCTGCTGACCCTGCGCACCATCCACAAGCTCGCTCTGCCCGACTCCTTTCTCACCGCCACCAGCGACGACGCGCCCGAGACTGCGTCGGAGCGCAAATTCGCCCGCGGCGCCGAATCCGGCAACCGTCGAGGTGGACTCCGCACCGCACGAGCAGCACACGACTCCGAACGAGCAGCCGGCTCCCGCAAACGGCGGTAATTGATGTCACATGTCTGTGATCGCGCACACCATCCGGTCTGATTTCGAGCGCATCCGCGCAGGTTGTCGGGTATCCTGCAGCTGAATTCACTTGTACGACCCGGACTTCCGGTCGGCAATCAACGAATTCATTGATTTCGGGGTCGTCAGACGTGGGGAGACTTGTCGTGCAATTCATGGGGCGCATTCGCGATGCCATTCACCGTTCGCGAAAAAGCGGCCGGCACGGCGGATCTCGCACGGCCGGATCGTCGGTGACGACCTCGCCGCCGCGTGGGTGAGTTCCTCGCCGCCGTCGTGTCCTTTCCGACGGCCCTGTTCAGCTTCGCCTTGCTCGTCGTCATCGGATACTGGCTGCTGGTGCTCGTGGGGGGCACCGAGGTCGACACGTTCGACGGCGGCGAATCCGGTTCGGCGGTAGGCGGTTTCGATGCGCTCGGCTTGGGCGGTGTGCCCGTCACGGTCGCGGTGACCGGACTGGTCACCCTGTCCTGGTTCGCCAGCCTGGTCGGCACCGTCGTGATCGGCGCGACCGGCCTGGCCGGCATCGCCGCGATCGCCGCCGGGTGCGCGGTGTTGCTCGTGGCCGTCCTCGCCGCCGTAGCAGGCACCCGGCTCGTGGTGATCCCGCTGCGGCGCTTCTTCCGGCACGGTCCCGCGCCCTCACTCCAAGACTTCGTCGGCCGGATGTGCGTGGTGCGCACCGGTCGCGTCGACGAGCAGTTCGGTCAGGCCGAACTCACCGCCGACGACGGCTCCTCGGCCGTCATCCAGGTCCGGCAGAGCGCCCTGCATGCCGCGACCGCTCCCCTGGCACAAGGGGATTCCGCTGTCGTCTACGACTACGACCCGGCCACCGCAACATTCTGGGTGGCCGCTCTGGAGGGGAACTGATGTCCACCATCGCCATCGGATTCGGCGTGCTCGTCGCCGTGGTCCTGCTCGCCGTACTCGCCATCCTGTTCCTGGTGAGCCGACTGTTCAAGAAGGTCAGCCAAGGTCGCGCGCTGATCATCTCGAAGATGCGCAAGGTCGATGTGACCTTCACCGGCGCCGTCGTGCTCCCGGTGCTGCACAAGGCCGAGTTCATGGACATCTCGGTGAAGACCATCGAGATCGCCCGCGTCGGCCGCGACGGGTTGATCTGCCGCGACAACATCCGCGCCGACATCAGGATCACCTTCTTCGTGCGGGTCAACAAGACCGTCGAGGACGTGATCAAGGTGGCCCAGGCCATCGGCACCGAACGCGCCAGCGACCAGAGCACGCTGCAGGAACTGTTCAACGCCAAGTTCTCCGAGGCGCTCAAGACCGTCGGCAAGCACCTGGACTTCGTTGATCTCTACACCCACCGCAACGAGTTCCGCGACCGGATCATGGCCGTCATCGGCACCGACCTCAACGGTTACAGCCTCGAAGACGCCGCCATCGACTACCTCGAGCAGACCCCGCTGATCCAGCTCGACGCTCAGAACATCCTCGACGCGCAGGGCATCCGCAAGATCACCGAGCTCACCGCCATCGAGCACGTGCGCACCAACGAGTTCCGCCGCCACGAGGAGAAGGAGATCACCCGCCAGAACGTGGAGGCCCGCGAGGCCGTGCTCGAGCTCGAGCGCCAGCAGGCCGACGCCGAGAACCGGCAGCGCCGCGAGGTCGAGACCCTGCGCGCCCGGGAGGAAGCCGAGATCCTGCGGGTGCAGGCCGAGGAGCGACTCAAGGCGCAGACCGCCTTCCTGCGCACCGAGGAAGCGCTCGGCATCCAGGCGCAGAACAAGGATCGCGAGATCGCCGTCGCGGAGAAGAACCGCGAGCGGGTGATCGCGATCGAGTCCGAGCGCATCGAGAAGGACCGGCTGCTCGAGGTGGCCGACCGGGACCGGGCGGTCTCGCTGGCGCACATGTCCAACGAGCGCGAGGTCGAGACCGAGCGCCGCACCGTGGCCGAGGTGGTACGCGAGCGGATCGCGGTCGACAAGACCGTCGCCGAGCAGGAAGAACAGATCAACCGGCTGCGCGCGACCGAGGCCGCCGAGCGCGACCGCCAGGCCATCATCATCCGCGCCGAAGCCGAGGCCCAGGAGCACCTGGTCAAGGACATCAAGGCCGCCGAGGCGGCCGAGGCGGCCTCGAAGTTCCTCGCCAAGGAGTCGATCACGCTGGCCGAGGCCGAGGTCGAGGCCGCGGAACTGAAGGCCAAGGCCAAGATCCGGCTCGCCGAGGCCACCCAGGCCGAGTCGGCCGCCGAAGGCCTCGGCCAGGCACAGGTGCGCGAACGCGAGGCCGACGCGATCGAGAAGGTCGGCCGGGCCGAGGCCGCGGTGCTGCGCGAGAAGAACCTCGCCGAAGCCGACGGCCTGCGCGACAAGCTCAAGGGCGAGGCCGAGGGCCTGACCGAGAAGGCCGCCGCCATGGCCGTGCTCGACGACGCGACCCGCGAGCACGAGGAATTCCGGCTGCGCCTGGAACTGCAGAAGGAGATCGAGCTGGCCACCGTGCAGGCCCACCGCGACGTGGCCCAGGCCCAGGCCGAGGTGCTGGCCACCGGGCTCGGCAACGCCAAGATCGACATCGTCGGCGGGGAGTCGATGTTCCTCGACCGCCTGGTCGGCTCGATCGGGCTCGGCAAGGGCCTGGACAAGCTGCTGCACTCCGACACCGGCACCGCGGCCACCGCGGTCGTCGGCTCGCTGCTGGCCCGCAACGGGTCCGCCACCGACACGACCGACAAGGCAGGCGAGGCCGCCGCGCTCGACCTGCTGCTGGACAAGTGAGCGCGCCGCGGACGCGGCACCAGGACACGACAGCCGGGGCTGACACGTCAGCCCCGGCCCCGGGTGCCGTCCTCGACGGCGGCACCTACGAGGTGCTGCGCACTCGCCTGCACGAGCAGGCGAACGAGTTGGCCGAACGCTGTGAGGATCTCAACGATCGACGAGTCGCCGACTTCGGCGGAATCGAACTCTCGCTGATCGGCACCGAACACATCCGCACCGAGCACAACTGCGTGCCCCGCGACATCGTCGCCATCGACGACGGGCGAATGCTGTTCGGCTACAACGTCTTCCTCGGCCTGAAGCCGGAGACCGAGATCGGCGACGTGTTCGCCACGCACCGGTTCCACCGCGACGGCGACGAATTCGGCTTCACCGCCGCCGAACCGACCGGACTGCTCGACGATCCGCGATTCCAGCGCGACTTCGCCGAGCTCTACCGGTACTACACCCAGACCCAGCTGCTGCAGTTGCGCAGGCTCGACGGGCGGATGCTCGCGATCTTCCAGACCGGCCGGCGCACCGACGACATCAAGGTGTTGCGCTGGGGCATCGATTCGGCGGGCGCGGTCGACTATCTCGACAGCCGCGGCGAGCGCGACCATGTGTTCCCGTCTCCACACGAGTTCGCCTGGATCGAGACCACCCGCGACGACCAGGTAGCGGGCCGTCATCCGCATCTGTCGATCCTGGGCAAGGTGTTCGTCGAGACCCTCGGCGGCACGCTCACGGTGAAGGTGGAGAACAACACCGAGACCGGGACCGGTGTCTACGCCGAACCGGTCGCCGAGCCGCTGCAGAGCCTGGCCGACGCCGATGTGCACTACGCCGAGGCGGGCGCGCTGATCCTGCTGCGCATCCGGCCCTACAACGAAACCGATTGGCGGCACCTGGTCTTCAACACCAGGACGAGAACCGTGGTGCGCATGGACGGCATCGGTCTGTCGTGCCGTCTGCTTCCCGAGGACCAGGGCATCGTCTTCCCCGGTGGCTACTACCTCGAGACGGGGGTGCACAAGACCTTCGACACCGCCGTCGACGATCTGGAATACGAGCGCACCGTGCGCGCGCCCAACGGCGAGGACGTGCTCTACGTCTTCCACGCCCGCGCCGACGGTCGCTCGCTGCTGCTGCCCTACAACATGATTCGCAAGCAGGTGGCCACGCCGATCGCCTGCCACGGGTACTCGCTGTTCGACGACGGCACGATGGTGGTGTTCCGCGCGCTGTCGGCGGAACCGACACGGGTGCACACCATGCAGGTGTGGCAGACACCCTTCGTCTCCGACACCCACGCGGCCCGGCAGCAGCTGAATACCGGACCGCTGGCGCGGATCGGCAACGCTGAACTGGTCCGCGCGCTGGCGGACTGTCTGTCGGTGACGCGCATGGTCGAGGACATGGCCGAGACCACCGACGTGTTCGAGGCGATCATCGCCGCCTGCGTGCGCGCCGCTGACCTGCACCACTGGCTCGGCGAGGCCGAATTCGGTGGACTCGCCGAGTCGCTGACGGCGGTGCGCGACACCGCCGAACAGGTCGTCGAGGAGTTCGAGAAGGTCACCGCCCGCACCGAGGAGGCGCTGGCCGCGGTCACGGCGGCGGCCGAACACATCGCCGGACTCGTCCGGGCCAGGACCACGCACACCACCGCTCGCGGCTGGGTCGAGGAACTCACCGCGCTGCACCGGGCCGCGGGCCGGGTCGAGACCCTGCGCGAGATGCGCTACACCGACGCCGACCGGCTCGACGAACTCGCGGCCACGGTCGCCGAGGCGCTGACCGACACCGGTCGCCGGTGCGTCGAATTCCTCGCCGCACCCGATGCTTTCGACGACTACCTCACCGAGATCGAGCAGGTGTTCGAGCGCGCGCAGGCGATCGCGACGGTGGCCGATGCCGAACCGATCCGCGCGAATCTCACCGCGCAGACCGACGACCTGCAGACCGTCATCGAGGTCGTCACGGGGCTCGATGTCGGCGACGCGACCCTGCGCACCGGCATCCTGGAGCGCATCGCCACCGTGCTGGCCGCGGTCAACCGCGCCCGCGCGACTCTCGAGGCCCGCCGCACCGAGCTGGCGTCCGCCGAGGGCCGCGACGAGTTCACCGCCGAATACGCCCTGCTCGGGCAGGCCGTCACCAGCGCGCTGGCGATGTCCGACACCCCGGCGGCCTGCGACGACCACGTGGCCAAGCTGCTGCTGACCGTGGAGAGCCTGGAAACCCGGTTCGGCGCGTTCGACGACTTCGCCGAGCGCATCGCCGCCACCCGCGACGACATCTACGAGGCCTTCGCCACCCGCAGGCAGACCCTGCTCGACGAACGGTCCCAACGTGCCCGGCGACTGCTCGATTCCGCGCAACGCATGCTGTCGAGCGTCGAGCGGCGCAGCAGCGCGCTGACCTCGCTCGAGGAGATCAACGCCTATTTCGCCGCCGATCCGATGGTGGTGCGGCTGCGGGCGACCGCCGCCGAGCTGCGCGCGGCGGGCGAAGTGGTCTCGGCCGAGGAACTCGACGGCCGGATCAAGGTGGTCCGCCAGGAAGCGGGCCGGGTCCTGCGCGATCGCCGCGACCTCTACGCCGACGGCGGCGAGACGATCCGGCTCGGCCGGCACCGGTTCGCGGTCACCACCGCCGAGTGGGACCTGGCGCTGGTGCCGCACGAGGGGTCGCTGGTCTACAGCATCAGCGGCACCGACTACCGGGCACCGCTACCCGCGGGCGAGTTCGACGCCGACAGCGCGGCACTGTGGTCGCAGCTGCTGGTGTCGGAGACCCCGCGGATGTACCGGGCCGAGCACCTGGCCACCTCGATCCTGGCCGACGCCGAGGCCACGGCCGGGCTGACCCGGCTGCACGAGGCCGTGGCGGCGGACGAGCTCGACGCGCAGGTGCGCGCGATCGCCCGGCAGCGCTATGACGAGGGCTATCAGCTCGGAGTGCACGACCACGACGCCACCGCGATCCTCACCGCGCTGCTGACCCTGCGCCAGGGCGCGGGCCTGCTGCGCTACCGTCCCGTCGACCGTGCGGCCGCTCAGCTGTGGTGGCATTTCGGCGCGGCAGGCCGGCAGCAACACGAGCCGACGCAGCGCGTGCGATGGACCACCCGGATCACCTCGACGGCCCGCGCCGCGAACATCTTCGGTGACCCCACCGCGCGGACGGCGGTGATCGACGAGCTCACCGCCGCGATCGACGCCTTCGCCGTCCACCTCGGACTCGCCGACGTCGATCCACAGCTCGCCGGGGCATACCTGTTCCACGAGATCGCCACCGAGCCCGCCGGTTTCACCACGGCCGCGGGCGCGCGCGCCCTGCTCGACGCGTTCCGGCGCCAACTCGACGCCGCCGATCCCGACGCCTACACCGCGTTCACCCGGGACGTCGGAGCACTCGACGCCGACCTACCCCAGCGCAACGAACTCGTCACCACCTGGCTGCGCTCCTTCGTCGACACCACCGGCGACAGCGCGCGACTGGAATACCTGCCCGAGGCCGTGGCGATCGAGCTGTGCGGCCCCGAGGCGGACCGGTACGAGTGCGCCGCGGAGCTCACCGCCGCCGTCGACGGACTGCTCGGCGAACACCAGCGGATCACCGGCGGCCAGTTGACGATCGCACTGGCCGAGACCACCGCGCGCGGGCACCGCTTCCGCACCGACGAGGTACCCGCCTTCCGCGCGCACCTGCGCCGGCGCAACGAGCTGCTCACCACCCAACGCGCGCGGTTGCGCCTGGACGACTTCAAGCCCTCGGTGATGAGCGGGTTCGTGCGCAATCGGCTGCTCGACGAGGTCTACCTGCCGCTGATCGGTGACAACCTGGCCCGCCAGCTCGGCACGCCGGGGGAATCCGACAATGCCGTCCAGTCCGGTCTGCTGTTGCTCATCTCACCGCCGGGTTACGGCAAGACGACGCTGATGGAGTACGTGGCCGCCCGGCTTGGACTGATCTTCGTCAAGGTCGACGGGCCCGCGCTGGGCAATGCCGTGCATTCGCTGGACCCGGCCGCGGCCCCGAACGCCACTGCGCGGCAAGAGGTCGAGAAGATCAACTTCGCGCTGGAACTGGGCAACAATGTGCTGCTCTATCTCGACGACATCCAGCACACCTCGCCGGAGTTGCTGCAGAAGTTCATCTCGCTGTGTGACGCCCAGCGCCGAATCGAGGGCGTCTGGGAGGAGCGTTCTCGCACATATGATTTGCGAGGCAAACGTTTCGCGGTCTGCATGGCGGGTAATCCCTACACCGAGCAAGGCAAACGCTTCCGCATTCCGGACATGCTCGCCAACCGCGCCGATGTGTGGAACCTCGGTGACGTGCTGTCCGGTCGCGAGGAGCTGTTCGGGCTCAGCTATATCGAGAACGCCCTGACCACGAACCCCGTACTCGCGCCACTGTCGGCGCGTGAGCGGGGCGACCTGGAAATATTGCTGCGCTTGGCGCGCGGTGAGGAGTCCGTCCAGTCCGATCAGCTCACCCATCCCTACTCGGCCGCCGAGTTGTCCGACATCACCGCGGTCCTGCGCATGGTGTTGCGTGTGCGCGGTGTCGTCCTCGCGGTGAACAAGGCCTACATCGCCTCGGCCGCCACGGCGGACAACTCCCGGACGAAGCCACCGTTCCAGCTCCAGGGTTCCTATCGCGACATGAACGCCCTCACCGGGCGCCTCGTGTCGGTGTTGAACGACGACGAGCTGGAAGCGTTGATCGACGATCACTATCGTGGCGAGGCGCAAACCCTCGCCGCCGGGGCGGAAGCGAACCTGCTCGCCCTCGCCGAACTACGCGACCGGCTCACCCCGGAGCAGGCCCGACGATGGGCCGACGTCAAGGCCGCCTACCTACGCGAACAAGCGCTCGGCGGCCGCGACGACGATCCACTGATTCGCGCGGTGGGCGGCCTCGGGCTGCTCGCTGATCGAGTCGGTGGCGTCGAGGCGGCGATCAGGGCCGCCGAGACGAAAGCCCTACCGAATACCGCCGAATGGACCGCGGAGTCCACCCCGTGATAGGAGAGTTGTCATGTCGTCGACACCTCCTGTATGCCGGAACTCCGGTTCACTTCCGTCCGGTGTACTCGGAGGGGCGTCGTGTCCGAGCCGTTGAACTACACGCTCCAGGATCCACCACGCACCACCCCGCTCTTCGAACGCGGACCGCGGACCGCGCCGGTCTACCGCACTGACCTCGACGGACTACGCGGACTCGCGATCGGACTCGTCGTGGTCTTCCACGTCTGGTTCGGTCGGGTGTCCGGCGGAGTCGACGTCTTCCTCGTCCTGTCCGGCTTCTTCTTCACCGGGTTGCTGTTGCGCCGGGCCGAGGGGCAGCGAACACCGTGGGCTGCGTCGGTGGGACGCCGGACGGTGCGGCGGCTGGTTCCCGCGATGGCGGTGGTCGCGGCGGCCGTGGTCGTCTGCTCGATCATCTGGCTGCCCTACACACAGTGGGGCTCGATCTCCGCGCAGACCCTGGCTTCGCTGTTCTACCTGCAGAACTGGGAACTCGCGCTGACCTGGTCGGACTATCTGGCCGCCGATCCCTCGGTGAGCCCGCTGCAGCACCTGTGGTCGATGTCGGTGCAGGGTCAGTTCTATCTGGTGGCACTGTTGGCGATCGCCGCGCTGGCCTGGCTGTGCGGCAAGACCGCGCAACCCACACTCGTGCGCCCGCTCGTCGGCGCGGTGGTGGTCGGATTCGCGGTCGTGTCGTTCCTCTACGCCGCCAACGGCACTGCGACCCAGCAGGGTTGGAACTACTACGACAGCTTCGCGCGCGGGTGGGAACTGCTGGCCGGCGCCGCACTGGCCGTCGTGGCGCCCTACCTGCGCACGCCCCGGCTGCTGCGCGCGCCGCTGGCGGCGCTCGGGATCATCGGCGTCGTCGCCTGCGGCTGGCTGATCGTCGACGGCGCCAACCTGTTTCCCGGGCCGTGGGCCCTGGTCCCCGTCTGCGCCACCGCGGCGGTGATCCTGTCGGCCACCGGGGTCTCCCCCGAGGACTGGTCGCAGCCCAACCGACTGCTCGCTCACCCGGTGATGCGCTGGCTCGGCGACATCGCCTACCCGCTGTACCTGTGGCACTGGCCCATCCTGATCTTCTTCCTCGCCGAACGCGGGAATCCGCACGCCGGCCTGGTCGGCGGCACCGCGGTGATCGCGCTCTCGCTCGTGCTGGCGTGGCTGACCCACCGCTGGATCGAGGAGCCGCTGCGGGTACGCGCCCGCACCTCCGGTGACAGCACCCGCCGCACCGCCGTGCTGCCGCGTCGCCTGGCCGGCACCACGGTGGCGCTGCTGCTGGTGTCGGTGGTCGGGGTGACCGCGGCCTGGCAGTTCGCCGTGACACGGGTGAATCCACCGCAGGCGCTCAACACCGTCGACGCCGACCGCTACCCCGGCGCCGAGGCGCTGGCCTCCGGCCTCGCCACGCCCCCCGCACCGTTGCGCCCCAGTGTCTTCGAGGCCGGCTCGGACAAACCGCCACCGACCGGGGACGGCTGTATCGCCGACTGGGACACCGCCGAGGTCATCACCTGCACCTACGGAGATGCCGAAAGCGACCGGACCCTCGCCTTGGTCGGCAGCTCACACGCCGAGCACTGGCTGCCCGCGCTCGAGGTTCTCGCCGACCAGCACTCCTTCCGCATCGAGGTGTACCTCAAGATGGGCTGCCCGCTGACGCTGGCCACCGACAGCAGGTACAAGGGCGAGTCGATCCCGGACTGCCGGGACTGGTCGGCCCAGGTGATCGAGCGGCTCGGGGTCGACCGGCCCGACTGGGTGTTCACCACCGGCACCCGCCCTCGCGACGACGGCGGCGACGAGACCCCCGACGAGTACCTCGCCGTCTGGTCGGCCCTGTCGGCGCGCGGCCTCAATGTGATCGCGATCCGGGACACCCCGTGGCTGCGGCGCGGCACGGTGCGTTACAACGCCCCGGACTGTCTGGCCGCGGGCGGCAACCGGCTCAGCTGCGGGATGCGCAGGGAGGACGCGCTGAATCCGATCAACCCGCAGCTGGAACCGGCCGCGCGATTCCCGAGCGTTTTTCCGGTCGACATGACCGACGCGGTGTGCGAGCCTTCCGTGTGTTCGGTGGCCGAGGGCAATATCCTCATTTATCACGACGAGCACCACCTCACCGCCAGCTACTCCCGCTCACTGGCCGGACCGCTCGGACGCGAGCTCCAGCCACTGCTCGGATGGTGGTGATCTCGATCACCTGAGCCGAGAGAAGGGCCGCGACGTGACCGCTCGACGACGCTGTGCGATCGTGGCCGTTCTCGTCGCCGCCATGGTGACACTCGGCGCCAGGGTCACCGATCTGGCCACCCCGGCGGAGCTGACCGCGGTGACCGACCCCTCGATCCAGGAATCGCCCCTGCGCATCCCCTACGGTGACACCTCCGACACCTTCGGCGACCTCTACCTGCCGTCCACCTCGAGTACTCGACTGCCGGTGGTCGTGCTGATCCACGGCGGTGGCTGGACACAGAGCCGCACCCTGGCCCAGTTCGACGCGCACGCGCGCGGGCTCGCGGCCGAAGGAATCGCGGTGTGGAACATCGAGTACCGCCGGGTGCACGGCCAGGGCGGCTGGCCGACGACCCTCACCGATGTCGCGGACGCCATCGACGCGCTGAGCGTGGTGGCGCCCCTGGTGGGCAATCTGCTCGACCTGCAGCGGGTGCACGTGGCAGGGCATTCGGCCGGTGGTCAGCTGGCCGCGTGGGCGGCCGGTCATCGGCCGCCGCCGGACCACCACCAGCACAGTGGGGTACGGATCCGCAGCCTCACACTCATGGCGGCCGTGCTCGATCTGGACTACGCCGTCACCAACGGGCGCGATCGGTTCGTCACCGATCTGCTCGGCGGCCGTCCCGACCAGGTGCCGGAGCGCTATCACTACGCCTCCCCGATCCACCATCTGCCGGTCGAGACCGAGATCACCGCGCTGCACGGCGACCAGGACCGGGTGGTCGCCCCGGCACAGAGCCGCCGCTACGTCGAGGCGGTGCACGCCGCGGGCGCCCCCGCCGAGCTGCGGATACTGCCCGGCACCGGACACGGCGAATTCGCCGACGCGCGATCGGCCGCCTGGCAGGCCGCCCGCGGCACCATCCTCGACCACGTCCACAGCATCAACTGATTCCGAATACCGCGATCCACAGGCACTCTCGCCACCGGTTCCGTGAATCCCGCTGTTGGGCAACACACTCCGCGCAACAGGTAGCCTGAAACGGTGATTACTCTCAAAAAGGACGACGACGCCGCCGATCTGACCGGGATCACCAAAATGAGCGTCGGGGTGAGCTGGGACCCCTCTGCCGGGGCCAGCGGCGGACTGCTGGGGATCGCGCGTCGCCAGAAGGGCGTCGACCTGGACCTGATCGCGATCCTGGTGCAGGGTGGCGATCCGGTGCGCTTCGCCGGACTGGACTCCCTCGACCCCCTCGGCAACGGCTCGGTGCTGCACACCGGCGACGAGCAAACCGGCGCGGCCACCGGCGATGACGAGACCGTCCACGTCACCTTCGCCGACGTGCCCGCCGGCATCGACTCGATCGTCTTCGTCGCCGCGGCGTTCAAGAAGGGCTCGTCGTTCATCAAGGCCAACAACGTCTCGTTCAAGATCTACGACGCCACCGGTGGTGACACCCAGCCGGTCGCCGACATCTGGCCCTCGCTGCTGGGCGCCGAGAACGCCAACGCCATCGCCAGGGCTTTCCGCAACGGCGGATCGTGGCAGCTCGAGGTGCTCGACCGCAAGGGCAAGGTCAAGCAGGGCGACATGCAGGCACTGCTGCGGTTCGCGATCCAGTAGCCCGGACGAGCCCGTGGGCGAAGTTCGTCAAGGGCACGCGATTTCGGTGTTCCCTGAATAGTTGCTGCGCTACCGTTTCCAGCATGGACGACATCGAGTTGGATTTGCCGAGCGTCGCTTCTTCCCACAACGCCGGACGGATCCTCGACATCGGCGCGGTCGGACTGCGCAACCCACTACCCGTCGACGGCGAACAGACCCACGCCTACGTCTCCTGCGTCGACGGCACCACCCTGCGGCTGCCGGATTCGCTGCAGAACTGGGCGATGCAGACCCTCGCGGCGAACTTCGACCTCCGCGCCACCGGCCTGCCCTCCCTGTTCCCCTGCCGCTTCGAATTCGGCATCCGCGACGGGGTGGCCTACGCGGTCCCGGTCACCGACCGGGACTCACATCGCACCCAGGCGGCCGGTCAACCCGCCGCCTGATCCGGATGCGCACCGTGTCCCGCCGAGGAGGAAGCGCGTCGTCAGCGCGTCACCCGATCACGGGTAGGTGCACGACCTGGCCCGCGTAGGCCAATCCCGCGCCGAAGCCGAGCAGCAGAGCGGTGTCGCCGGGCCGGGCCGCGCCAGAGCGCAGCAGCTGTTCCATCGCCATCGGGATCGAGGCGGCACTGGTGTTGCCGGTGTCGACGATGTCGCGCGCGATGGCAACCCGCTCGGGCAGATGCAGGGTGCGCACGAGCGCGTCGGTGATGCGGATGTTGGCCTGGTGCGGGACGAAGGCGTCCAGCTCGGCGGCGCTGACGCCCGCGCGATCGAGCGCGTCGCGACACGCCTTCTCCAGGAACGTGACGGCCCAACGGAAGACCTCGGTGCCGTTCATCCTGATGTAGGGGCGCACCGAGGTGCCGCCACTGGCCTCCGCGGCGGCGACCTCGGCGAAGTACTCCAGAAAGTCCTTGTCCTGCTTGATCGCCGAGGTGCGGCTGCCGTCCGAGCCCCAGGCGACCGGGCCGATCCCCTCCTGCTCGGCCGCGCCGACCACCACCGCGCCCGCGCCGTCGGCGAAGATGAACGCGCAGCTGCGGTCGCTGGTGTCGAGCAGATCCGACAGCCGCTCCACGCCGATCACCAGCACGTGCCGCGCCTGTCCCGCGCGCACCAGATTCGCCGCGTCGGCCAGCGCGTAGCAGAAGCCGGCGCAGCCCGCGGAGATGTCGTAGGCGGCGGTGTCGCGCATGCCGAGTTCGGTGGCCACCACCGCACCCGCCGACGGACCCAGCACCATCTGCGAGGACGTCGCGAGCACCACGGCGTCGACCTGCTCGGCGCCCACCGCCGCCGCGGCCAGCGCGTCGCGGGCGGCGGCCACGCTCATCGAGACGATGGTCTCGTCGGGTTCGGCCCAGTGCCGGGCCGCGATGCCCGAGCGGGTCCGGATCCACTCGTCCGAGGAGTCGATCCGGTCGACGATCTCGGCATTGGGCACGACACGACGCGGACGGTAGACACCTAGACCGAGAATTCCCGTGTGAGTGACCGGAACTGCGGTGGCGATAGGGGTGGGCATGGCATCCTCTCCACATGAACCGATCGGTTCATCCAGGAATAGGTCTAGCATGGACCGATCGGTTCAATCAAGGGTTTGGAGGAGATCGCATGGCAGCCGGACCACGCGCCCGACTGATCGAACACACCATCAGTACCGTCCAGCAGCACGGCGTGCACGCAGCCGCGCTGAGTGAACTGCTCAGACGCAGCAACACCTCACGCAATTCGCTGTACCAACACTTCCCTTCCGGCAAGGGCGAACTGGTGCAGACGGCCGCGCGAATCGTCTCGCGGCTGGTGTACTCACACGTCAGCGCCATGGCCGATTCGCTGCAGACGGCACCGTCGGTGCGACAGTGGCTCACCGACCTGCTCGCCTTCTGGCGCGTCCCGTTGGAGAAGTCCGACTACAGCGCGGGCTCGTTCATGATGGCCGCGGCGCTGGACGAGCTCGACCCCGCGGTGCAGTCGATCGCGGGTCAGGCCTTCGCCGAATGGACCGCGCGCCTGGCCGACGGGATCGTCGCGACCGGTATCGAACGGGCCACCGCCGTCTCGCTGGCGGGGTTCCTGCTCACCACCATCGAGGGCACCATCGTGCACAGCCGGGCACTCAAGTCGCCGCATCCGTTCGATCAGGCGGTCACCCAGCTGACCATCCTGCTCGACCACCACCTCTCCCAGCGCTGAGCTACAGGTGTGCGCGCAGGGTCGAGATGATCGTGCGACGGGCGGATGCGCCCTCTCGGCTCGGAGTCAGCGGGTAGACGTGGACCAGACCCGCGCGTTCTTCGTAGTCGACCTCGACGCCGGCGGCGCGCGCCTTGTCCACCAGCAGGCGGGTGTCCGGGTTGAGGATGTCGTAGGTCCCACTGAACACGGTGATCGGGCCGAGGCCGGTGAAGTCACCGAACAGCGGACTCACCATCGGGTTCTTCATGGGCAGCTCGCCGCTCCACAGCTCGCCGAAGACCAGGCCGCCCGCGCGACCGAGCCACGGGTCCAGCGGCAGCACGTCGTCGATCTGAGGGTTCTCCAGGGTGAGGTCGAGCGCTGGCGAGATCAGCACTGTGCGTGGCACTTTCAGCTGTGCGGTGTCGCGCAGGTGCAGGGCGGTCGACAGGGCGATCTGTCCGCCCGCGGAGTCACCGGCCAGGAAGGTGGTGCCATGCCGTTCGGCGCTGTCGGCGACAATCTCGGCGAAGCGCGGAATCACCTGCGCGGCAGTGCCGTTCGGCAGCAGCGGGTAGATCGGCACCGTCACCACCAGCTCCAGCTCGGCGGCCAGTCGAGCCGCCAGATGCCAGTGCTGCGAGGCGATTTCGCCCACCCAGCCGCCGCCGTGCGCGTACACCAGACCGCCGCGCGATGATCCGCTCTTCGGTGTGAGGGTGTAGATCGGCCAGCCACGCTCGTGCGTCACTGCGATCTCGACACCGCGCAGCGCGCGCGGCGGACCGTAGGGCAACGGCCGCAGGCCGCGCTCACGCACGTGCGCCCTGGCGCGGTCGGCGTCGACGTAGTTCCGGTTGCGCCGGGTGAGCCGCAGAAATCCCGGAATCACGTATCTGCTCATCACACCGGGCATCGCGACCTCCTCGACAGCGCGACCGACCGACGCTGTCGGCCGCAGGCCCAAAGGTACCCCGGTCCGGTCGCGCCGGGATCAGGCCAGCGGTTGTTCGGTGATGTCGGTGCGCAGCGAGGTGCCGTTGAGGTCGAGGTAGACCACGCCCTCGGTGATCGACAGGGTCGCGGTGTTGCGGCGGTCGATCAGGGCCGCGGCCTCGTCGATGAACGCGCGGTCGAAGCTGTAGAGCGGGATCGATGCGGCGTTGTGGATCTTCTTGCCCGCGTAGTTGGCGAGCACCTTGGCGGGGTCGCGATGGGTGTAGACCGCGGCGCGACCGGCGAGTTTGCTGCCGCGATGGATGCGGTCGGCATCGGGTGCGCCCACCTCGATCCAGGCGGTGGTGCGGCCGGTCAGATCGCGGATCTGCACGGCGGGTTCGTCGGTGGCGGAAATGCCGCCGTCACTGAACACGATGCCCTCCTCGTACTGCAGGCAGTAGGCGAGGATGCGGGTGAGCATGTATTCGAGGGTTTCGGAGGGGTGGCGAGCGACCCGCAGCTCGAGATCCTCATAGACGCCGCGGTCGACATCGGCCAACTGAACGGCGAAATGGTGCAGGGTTGCGCTGAGTGCCATAGGACTGCCGAGCCTACCGGGCAGTACCACCGCGATCTCGCGCGCACCGCTTGCGCTCCCCCGCCCGGACGGTCAGCATCTCCCCATGCGAATCACCCACGTTTCAGCTCTGGCGGCCGTCTTCCTCACCCTGGGCACGGCATCCGCTGCGGCAGAACCGAATCCGGCCGACACCCCGCGCCAGGCCATCGCCCGCGCCTACCTCGACGCCCTGGTCTCCCACGACGCCAGCGCGGTCCCCTTCGCGCCCGACGCCACCCGCGTCGAAGTCGGCTTCCAAACCGGCTACTCCGGCCCCCAGCTCACCGCCGATCTCGAACACGGCCTCCAGTACCGCGTCATCCAGGGCTACCGCGAACTCACCATGACCGAATCCGGCGACACCGTCACCACCACCTACCTCCTCGACACCGGCATCGCAGGCCACCGCCTCACCACCGTCGAGATCGTCGAGACCTTCGTCATCCCGGACAACGAGATCCAAACAATCGAGGCCACCATCACCCCGGTCCTGTAACTGACTGACAGCCAATTGATTCGACCGGCGCGCCTACTGTGCCCGCGTGGTCTACAGCCCCTCTCCCGCGCTGATCAGTCGGTCTTTTCGAGCAAGGCGCGGGGCGCGGCCAGCCGCCAGGAGTCGGTGATGATGGCCGTGAGCTCCTCCCGGTCGTCGAGCGCGGCGAGGCGGACCCGCACCCACGGATTGCCCGCCTCGTGGGTGGCGATCCAGAATTTGGCGGGTTCGGCGAGGACCAGTTCGTCGCGGTCGACGATCGGGCAGCGCACCGCCATCGAGGTCTCGTCTTCGGGCAGGGTGAGGAACAGCTTGCCCGCCACCTTGAAAACGGGCATGCCCCAGGCGAATTGCTCGGTGGTCTCCGGCAGCGAAGCGACGACGGTACGGACGTCGTCACCGGTGGCTTTCATAGCGCGGATCATGCCAAACGCCGCCGACAACTAGCTCGCGGCCTTCGCCGTCGCGGCGCGAGCGCGGGCGGTGGTGATCCGGCGGCCGATGATGCCGTGACGGGGGGCGAACAGGTAGACCAGGGTGAAGGCGACGCCCTGGGCGACCACGACCATGCCGCCCGCGGCGGTGTCGAGGTGGTAGCTGACGTAGAGACCGGTGACCGCGCACACGACCGAGATGGTGGGGGCGATCAGCAGCATGCGGGAGAAACGGTCGGTGAGCAGGTAGGCGGTGGCACCGGGAATGATCAGCATCGCCACGACCAGCACAACGCCGACCGCCTGCAGGGCGACCACCGAGGTGAGGGCGAGCAGGGCCAGCAGCGCCGTGCCGAGGACGCGGGGATTGAGGCCGATGGCGTGGGCGTGGGTGGCGTCGAAGGCGTAGAGGGTGAAGTCGCGACGCTTGAGGACGAGCGCCGCCAACACGATCGCGGCCAGGATCATGATCTGGACCATCTCACCCCGGCTCACCCCGAGCAGATTGCCGAAAACGATGTGGTTCAAGTCGGTTTGGCTCGGCGTCACCGACACCAGCACCAGACCGAACGCGAACAACGTGGTGAACACGATGCCGATCGCGGCGTCCTCCTTCACCCGGCTGGTGTCGCGAACCACCCCGATCAGCGCGACGGCGAGGAAGCCGAAGAGCACCGCCCCGACCGCGAACGGCCAGCCCACGATGTAGGCGATCACCACACCCGGCAGCACCGCGTGCGAGACGGCGTCCCCCATCAGCGACCAGCCGATCAGCACCAGCCAGCACGACAGCACCGCGCACACCACCGCCGCGGTCACCGTGGTCGCCAGCGCCCGCACCATGAATTCGTAGCGCAGCGGGTCGAGGAAGAACTCTGCGAGGCTCATCGCTGTTCGTCCACGTCGAGCCCGAAGGCCTTGGCCAGATTCTCGGGCCGCAACACCACTTCGGGGTCACCGTGCTCGAGCACCCTGCGGTTCAACAGCACGGCCTCGTCGGCCAACTGCGGCAGCGCGTGCAGATCGTGGGTGGAGACCAGGATGGTGGCACCATCGGCGGCGAGTTCGCGCAGCAGCGCGGTGATGGTGGCCTCGGAGCGCTTGTCGACCCCGGCGAACGGCTCGTCGAACAGCAGGATCGTGGCCTCCTGCGCGATGCCGCGTGCCACGAAGGCCCGCTTCTTCTGACCACCGGAGAGCTGTCCGATCTGGCGATCGGCGAGGTCGGTGAGCTCGACCCTGGCCAGCGCCGCGTCAACCGCGGCGCGGTCGGCCCTGCTGGCGCGGCGAGTGAAGCCCATCTTTCCGTAGCGCCCGGTGAGCACCACATCACGAACCGAGAGCGGGAAACTCCAGTCCACGTCCTCGGATTGGGGCACGTAGCCCAGACTGCCCGCCTTGCGCGCCGCGGTCGGGCCACGCCCGTTGATCAGCACGCGACCGCGATCGGGCGTGACCAGCCCCATGACGGTCTTGAACAGCGTCGACTTGCCCGAGCCGTTCATCCCGATCAGCCCGCACACCCGCCCCGACTTCAAGGTCAGCTCGACCTTGTCGAGCGCGAGCACCTCGCCGTAATGGACTGTCACGTCCTGGATCTCGACGACCGGCGCGGTCATCGGGAAGCTCCGGCGAGCGCGGTGGCGATGGTGGTGGCGTCGTGGCGGATCAGGTCGAGGTAGGTGGGAACGGGGCCGTCGGCCTCCGACAGCGAGTCGACATAGAGCACCCCGCCGAACCGGGCGCTGGTGGCCTCGACCACCCGCTGCATGGGCGCGTCGGAGACCGTCGATTCGCAGAACACGGCGGGCACGCCCCGCTGGCGCACGAAGTCGATGACCGAGCCGATCTGCTGCGGGGTGGCCTGCTGTTCGGCGTTGACCGGCCAGATGTACTTCTCGGTGAGCCCGGCGTCACGCGCGAGGTAGGAGAACGCGCCTTCGCAGGTCACCAGGGCGCGCTGATCGGCGGGCAGCGCGCTGACCGCCGAGACCAGGTCGTCGCGGACGGCGCCGAGCTGGGTCTTGTAGGCCTCGGCGTTGGCGCGGTACGCCTCGGCGTTGCCGGGGTCGAGGTCGCTGAACGCGCGGGCCGTGTTGTCGACGTAGATCTGCGCGTTCACCGGCGACATCCAGGCGTGCGGGTTCGGCTTGCCCCGGTAGGCGTCCTCGCCGATGTCCATCGGGGTGATGCCCTCGGACACCACGACATGCGGCACATCCAGATCGGCGACGAACTGGGCGAACCAGGCCTCCAGGTTCAACCCGTTGTCCAGGATCAGATCGGCCTTGGCGGCCTTCTTGATATCGCCCGGGGTCGGCTCGTAGCCGTGGATCTCGGCGCCGACCTTGGTGATCGATTCGACCCGTAGATGCTCGCCTGCGACATTGCGGGCCATATCGGCGAGCACGGTGAAGGTGGTGAGCACCACCTTGCGATCATCGTCGCGCGCCGCGACCCCACCGCAAGCGGTGAGCGCGAACGCCAGGACACTCAGAACACACGCCGCGAACACCCGGCGCCGACCCGACGCGGATGACCGATGGAACCCAACCTTCATCCCGGAATTATATTGTTAGGCGAGCCGAACTTACAAGTTCAGTCCCCGGAAAAAGGGGGCGAGACGGCTCAGGATGCCCAGGGCGGAACGAAAGTGGTCCCATCGGGCAGTTCGGCGACGAATCCGGCACGAACGGCGACGAGCAGGACCGCGGGCTCGGCAGCCGCGTTGGTGAGCGCGATCATCGAATCCGCCGGGGCCACTGCCGCATCGCCCGGCCGCAGGACCGCGAACTCGCCGTCGATGGTGATCGTCACTTCGCCCGAGAGCAACACGAAAGCCTCCTCCCCGCGGATGCGATGTGGCACCCCGGCCCCGGCCGTGACCTCCGTCTGCCACAAGCACAGCTGCGCGCTGCCCGTGGCCGGACGGATCAGCGAGGTGAACCGCGCGTTGTGCACCTGATGCACCTGCGCGTCGGCGGAACGGAGGCCCGCGCACGGATTCGCCTTCGTGCGCATGGCCCCCGAGGGCGCCACCATCGGCGAGATCGCCGAGCATCTGGGTGTCACCAAACAGGCGGCCAGCCAATTGGTCGACGACCTGGTCACCAGGGGCTACGCCGACCGCAATCCCCATCCACGCGACGCCCGCGCCCGCCTGATCACCCTCACTGGCCGCGGCTGGGCGTGCACGCGCGCCGCGGATGCCGCGCTGGCGGAGTTCGCGCAGCACTGGACCGACACTCTCGGCGCCGCCGCCGTCACCGAACTCGGCCGCTCCCTGGCCCAGGTCGTCGTCCCCGGTCGGGTCCGCCCGAACTGGTGACCGTAACCATTCGGTCCGGCTGCACGATGCGATGAACAGGTAGCCGTTAATCCGAAGAATCGGATTTTCAAAACCTGCGCGAGGTATCGCGGTGCACGGCATACTCGGAATCGAGCGGTGACGCGCCACCGCAGCGCCCCGGGCCCGGCCCGGTCAGCGCCCTCGTCACGCCGCCGTTCCCACGATCTCCGGAGGTCAACCACCCATGCCTTCCCTCGCCACCGTCGCCACGGTCGAGACCATCACCCGCCACAAGTACGAGCGGTTGCAGTACACCGGATCGGCCGGTGTGGTCACCTCGCTCGAGGACGCGCGCCTGGTCGACCGCTGGCAGGTCGACTTTCCCGGCTGGCGGGGCGAGCATTGGGCGTTCGAGGCCGGAACCACCAGCCCCGGACGGCTACGCCCGATCAACGTCGCGACGCGTCAGAACTGATCAGGCGGCGCCCGCGGCGGCCGGTCGGTCAACGATCCGCGGGAACGGGCTCGCCCCTTCCAGCTGGTAGGCCAGGTCGAGCAGGGTCCGTTCATCGCCCCGGCGTGCCGCGAGCTGCACCGAACCGGGCAGCCCGGCCGGCAGCAGACCGTGCGGCACCGAGATGCCCGGTCCACCGCCGACATTGTTGAGCGGCGTGAAGCCCACGTAGTCGACCAGCTTCGCGAACAGCGCGTCGAAGGGCTGGCCCGGCGCCAGTTCGCCGATGCGCGGCGCCGGATGTGAGAGCACCGGGGTCAACAGCACGTCGAACTCGGCGAAATGCTTGTCGTAGGTGGCGGTGCCGCCGCGCAGGCGCCAGGCGGCCGCGGCCGAACCGAACGGATTGCGCTTGGCCAGCCCGATCAGGCCGGTGGTGAACGGGTCGAGCTTGCGTGCGTCGAAGTGTTCGCGATGCCCCAGCCGGAACGACAGCGTCATCGCCGCGGCCATCACCGCCCAGTACAGCTTGAAATCCTCGATGAAGCGCGGGTCCACATCCAGGCGCGTCTCGATGATCTCGTGCCCGAAGCCGCCGAGCACAGTGGCGGCGGAGTCGAGGATCGCGGCATTGTCCGGATGCACCGGGCGTCCGAGGACATCGGCGGTGATCAGCCCGATCCGCAACCGCCGCGCGCTCGGTCCTTCGACCAGACCGACCGGCGCGAGCGTCGGATTCGCCCCGAATCGTTCGACGGCGGCCAGATAGTGCGCGGTGTCGCGCACCGACCGGGTGAGCACGCCCTCGGCGACCAGGTGCACCGGCAGCTTGCGCGCGCCGGGCTGATCGAGCAGGCGGTTGCGGGTGGTCTTCAGCCCGACCAGACCGTTGGCCGCGGCCGGGATCCGGATCGACCCCCCACCGTCGTTGGCGTGCGCGATCGGCACGGCACCGGCCGCGACGAGCGCCGCCGAGCCCCCCGAGGACGCACCCGCCGAGTACTCCGGATTCCACGGATTGCGGGTCGGCGGGCGATGGGTGAACTCGGTGCTCGCGGTGAGCCCGAACTCCGGCAACGTCGACTTGCCGAGCACGATCACGCCCGAGTACAGGAATTGCGCGCCGGGACCACTGGTGACGGTGGCCGCGTGCGGGGTGAACGCGGCCGAGCCGTGACAGCTGGGCAGTCCGGCGATATCGGTGTTGTCCTTGACGAACGCGGGCACCCCGGCGAACACCCCCGCGGTCTCCGGCGCCGAGGTCGCGCGGTCGAAACAGCTGAGCTGGACCGCGTCCAGACTCGGGTCGACCCGGCGGGTACGCGCGATCGCGGCCGCGAGCACCTCGGCGCGGCTCACCTCCCCCGCTCGTAGTGCGGCGGCGACGCCGACGGCGTCGAGCGTGCCGAGTGCGTCGTCGGTGAATCCATGGACCGCGGAGCTCATACCCGCAGGGTAATCCGAGCACGGGGCCCTTCGCAGCGGTAACGAACATCCACACCGACCACTAGGTCTATCGCCGAGTGGGACGAGCTCCGCTGCGGGCAAGCGAACTCGGCTAGACCGGCCCGGCCCGTCATCGATCCCGACACCGCCTATCTGCGCCACCCGCGCAATCGGCTCTGGGTCGCCGAACAGGACGGTGTGATCGTGGCGACCACCGCGATCCGGGCACAAGGACCCGCGCACCCACCGCACCCCGCCGAACTGGCCCAGCGCTATCCCGATGGCACCACCGAACAGGTGCGCTGAGGGGTGCCGCTGGCGCGGTGACGACGTACACGGCACTATCGAGTCCGTGGAACGCATGCACCTCGGACGAACCACCCGATCCGCGGGTGGCACGTCGTGACCGCGCTGGCTCCCGGCGAGAACCGGCCCGCGCCCGGCGACCAGTTGACCGTCACCGTCACCAGTTCGGTGCCGGTCGATGTGTCGGCGCTGCTGCTCAACGCCGCGGGCGTGGTCCGGTCCGACGCCGACTTCGTGTTCTTCAACCAGCCCGTCGGTCCCGGCGTCGTCTACCGGCACGGCAACGGCGGACCCGATGTGGTGCAGGTGCAGACCTCGGCCCTGCCCGCCGATGTCGACCGGGTGGCGGTCACCGCCAGCCTCGACGGCCGCGGACCGGCCACCTTCGCCGGCGTCGGCCGGCTCACCGCGTCCATCGGATCCGGTTCGGCGGCACTGACTTTCCCCATCGCCGGACTCACGACCGAGAGCGCGGTGGTCTGCGTGGAGATCTACCGCCGCGGGGCGGCCTGGAAGGTCCGCGCCATCGGCCAGGGCTACGACGACGGTCTGGCCGGCATCGCCTCGGCCTTCGGCGTGAACCTCGACGACGAACCCGACGCCGCGCCACCTCCGCCTCCACCGCCGCCGCCACCGCCGCTTCCGGCCGATACCCCCGCGCAGCACTCTTCGTTCTCTTCTCAGCAAGGAGCTCCGCCCGTGCACAGCGACCTGTTCGACCCCAAGCACGCCGAGGTCAACGGCCTCGGGATCATGAAGCAGGGCAGCAAGATGATCCGGGTCGGGCTCAACGGCGAGGTGATGGCCCGCGCGGGCTCGATGGTCGCCTACCAGGGTGAGCTGCAGTTCAAGGCCCAGGGCTCCGGCGGAATCGGCCGCGCCATCCGCCAGCAGCTCACCGGCGAGGGTGTGCCGCTGATGAAGGTGAGCGGCACCGGCGATCTGTTCCTGGCCAACAGCGCCGCCGAGGTGCACCTGATCGACCTCGACGGCACCGACGGGCTCACCATCAACGGCGCCAACGTCCTCGCCTTCGACCCGACGTTGCAGTACACCGTCGCCCGCGTCCAGGGCGCCGCCGCCTACGCCTCCAGCTCAGGCCTGTTCAACTGTGTCTTCACCGGCCGCGGCCGCATCGCCATCACCACCCACGGCGTCCCCGTCGTGCTCACCGTCGACCAGGCCACCTACGCCGACCCCAACGCCGCCGTCGCCTGGTCGTCGAGCCTGCAAACAGGCATCAAACGCAACGACTCCTTCGGCCTCGGCCGCTTGATCGGCCGCAGCACCGGCGAAGCGAGCACCCTGTCCTTCTCCGGCCGCGGCTTCGTCATCGTCCAGCCCTCCGAAATGCCCCCGGGCGGCTTCATCGGCGGCACGGGCGGCGGCCAGCAAGCAGGCCACTCCGGCGGCATCTTCGGCTGAGACGCTCAGCCTGTTCGGTCGGCCCTGGTCCGACGCCATGCGGCGATCGTCGGGCCGACCCGGTGTGGTGCGGCGGTGAAGACGTCTTCGACGACCAATCGGCCAGCCCGGCCCCGAGCGGCAGCCCGACACCGAGCGCCACACCGCGCCGCGACACCTCGTTCCCGACCCGTTCGGACCGCAACAGCCATGCCGATACCACCAGACCGACAGTGGTCACCAGCAGGAGAAGCCAGGTCACCGTGACGTCGGCGGTCTCTGCGCGGCCGCCTCGAACGACATGAACCCGATCCGTCGCAGCAGGTTGTCCAGGCGTGCACCGAACACCACCGCGACAATCGCCCCGACCGGATATCGCGAATTCCCGCGCGCCAGCACCGCCAAGACCACCACCGCGACGACAGCCGCTTCCACGACAGCGGTCGCGACCGGTTGCCCCGTCCACGTCGTCTCGACCCAGGACCCGACCCCCGCGTGAGCGAGGTACCAGCCCACCACCAACCCGGCGAACAGCCCGAGCCCGCCCACCGGCACCGAACGCGCGTTCACCGAATCTCCTCTCCCCGCGTTTCTGGGAGCACCTGGCCACCGCCTACGACGACAACTGCGCGGGACGAGTCGTCGACGTCGTCAGCGCCCCACACTGTGGACCAGTGGGTCCGCGACAGGTTGGCGCCGCCAGCGCACCAGTGCCGCACAGCCAAGGGCTGTCACCGTCGCCGCGAGGAAGGCCGACGCCGGACCGGGCGCCACGGTGTAGGCGTCGGCCTCCACCGCCGGCCAGCCGAACTCGGGGTCACCGTAGCCGGCCACCAGGACTCGGCGCTCGAACGAATGGGCGAGCACCGGCACCACCGACAGCCCGATCACGGTCGCCGACGCGGCAGGCAGGCTCGCGCCGACAACGAAACCGATCGCCGTCGGCGCGGCGAACCGGAACGCGAACTCGGCGACCGCGCCGCTGTCGAGCAGTGCGGGCGCCAGCCCACTCACCGTGACCATCGCACACAGCACGATTCCGGCCACGGGTGCTCGGTACATCGCCCCGACGAACGCGCCGAGCGCCATCAACCCGATCTGAACCGACACACCGACCCGGTCGGGCCCGTCACCGACCGAAGGGTCGACCGCGATCACCGCCGCGACGGCGAGCATCGCCAGCACGTACACCCCATCCGGCCTCGGCAGCCACCAGCCGAGTGCGGTCAGCCCCACCACCGCGACAACGGCCACCGTCACCGACGGATTGCCGGGCAACTCACCCATGGCGAGCACCAACGCACCCGCGCCCAAGGGCACGCCGGCGCCTACCGCCAGCGCACGCCGCGACGGCACCGGTTCGACCCGCTCCTGTCCGATGACGAACCCCGCCGCGAGCAACGCGAGCACAGCGGCGACGAGCAACGGCCAACTGTCCGGCAGGTCGGGAACGGTGCGCGTAGACAGGTAATCGCCGTAGCGACGCGGTATTTCGACACTCTGATCGATCCGGAACCCGTACAGCACCGCGATCATCGCCCCGACCACGAACCAGCGCTGCCCCTCCGGCCGGATCACCGCGGTCGCGATGAGCAGCCCGGCACCGACACCACCCAGGATCGATTGCACCGACGACGTCCCCGCGGCCTGCGTCGCCGCCACCGCGACGACCATCGCGAGCCCGGCGATCCCGACCGCCACCACGACCAGATACCGCGCCCGCAACCGACTGAGCACCACCACAATGGCCACCGCGACCAGCGCCGCCGCCACCGCCGACAACGCGGGCCCGGAGCCGAACCAGCTCGCCCGCCCGCCGCTGCTGACGACAGCGAAGTTCGTCCGCGTGTGCCCGATGACGTAACCACTGAGATACCCGCACAGCGCACCGACCGAAGCTACCGCGATCGCACGCCCGTTCATTCGCAGCACAATAGCCGCCGATCGGTGCTCGATGAGCACGAATCTCCCAGCTCAGCGGGGTTGTGGCCGCTCGGGGCTAGGAACCGGCGCGCTCCTTGCGGGCCTGGCGGCGCGCCTCACGCATCTCGGCGAGCTCCTGCTCGAGGCTCTCGGCGATACGGAACTGGCCGGTGTCGTAGATGTTGACCGGCTCGACGGCCTCGTAGCCGAAGTTGGCTTCGGCGAAGGCCTTTTCGACTCGCGCCTCGATGTCGGAGATGGTGCTCTTGCGCGCGGCCGGGACCGAATCGGCGGGCTTGGTCGCCTCGGCGGGCTCGGCCGGAGCCTTGGGCGCCTCGGCCGCGGGCGTGGGCGCGGGCGTCTGGACGGCGACCTTCTTGGCGGCCTTCTCCCCCGACGGCTTGCCGATGCCGAAGCGCCTGCGCTTCTCGGTCGGTCGACCGTTGCCGTTGCCGTTGGCGGCCGGTTCGGTCGGCGTCCACACGGGTTCCCTGGTCACCGGCACGGTGGGCGCGGTCTCGGCGGCAGCGGCCTCCGTGGCGGCGGCGAACGCCTCGGCTCGCGCCGCCCCCGACATCGGCGGTTGATACGTCAGCCGCACGCCCTCGACGGCCTGCCGGTTGATGATGTTCTCGGCCGGATCGGGCATGTCCCTGACCTGGCTGGTGGCACGGGTGATGGCCAGGCCGTAGCGCGCGCTCACCGCGTCGTGGATGAGCAGCGCGACACCGATCATCACCGGCGCCACCGCGTGCACCGCCGCGTCGTACCAACGGCCGTCGCGCACATAGGGATAGGTGTTGAGGGTGACAGTGAGCCCGAGCAGCGCGAGCTCGGCGAGCGCGACTTGGCGCCGGTTGTCGATGACACCCCACTCGGCGACCTTGTTGGTGCCGACCATAATGATGATCAGACACACGCTGATCATCGCCTCGAGCAGGTAGCTGAACCAGAACAGCGGATCACTCGGCCCGCCGGGCGCGATGTTCTGCTGGACGTTCACCGCCGACCAGAGCATGCCGGCGCCGACGACGCCCGCCAACGCCTTCAGCGACCACGACCGGTGCCGATAGAGCGAAGCCAGCTTCGCGTGCGGGCTCGATTCGCGCCGCTGGGCGGCCATCGCCTTTCTGGCGAGCAGCAGATCTCGCATGTCGGCCTTCTCGATTGCTTCGGTGGTCTGTCGGGACCGGTCGGAGGCCGAGGCCATCGCCTGGGTGTGCTTCCAGCGCTGTTCGCGATCCTGTTCCCGGATGCGTTCGGCCAGTTCGCGTTCAGCGCGCAGCTCGTCTTCGGACAGGGCGTCGGTGAGGGCTGGATCGAACTGGTAGGCGAGGCGCCCGCGCGCCCGTTCGACGCGCTGGGCGAGCTGACTGACGTCGTCCTCGAGCGGAGACTCGACGGTCATGCCAGACCACCGCCCCGGAATCGCGAAGGCAGACAGATGAGCACACGTGTGAACGGCACACGCCATTCTTAGTCCATACACCCGCAGGTGTGAAACCGATGCTCCGACACCGCACCCCATACACGGCGCGCCGTGGGCGACACGCGCATCCGGCACGACCCCTGCCGCGTCCACCATTCTTCCCCATCGGTGCGCAAACGTTGCCGAAACACCCACTATTGCCACCTCGCCAATAGTGGTCCACACTGTATCCGTAACCACCGGTCACGTCTGGGCCGGTGCTGTGCCGAGCCGTAAGGAGACTCGATGGCCGCCATTCGGTCCAGTTGGATGAACGAGGACCTGGACGCGCTGCGCGACCTCGCGCGCGCCTTCATGGCCAAGGAACTCGCGCCCAACATCGACAAGTACCGCGAGCAGCACCACGTCGACCGCGACCTGTGGAACAAGGCAGGCGAAGTGGGCCTGCTGTGCCTGTCGATCCCGGAGGAGTACGGCGGCGGTGGTGGCACCTTCGCCCACGAGGCCGTGCTCATGGAGGAGCAGGCCCGCGTGGTCGACACCTCCTGGGGCGTCAGCCTGCACAACGGCATCGTGGCGCACTACCTGCTCGCCTACGGCACCGAGGAGCAGAAGCAGCACTGGCTGCCCCAGATGGCCAGTGGCGAGGTCGTCGGCGCGATCGCGATGACCGAGCCCGGCACCGGCTCCGACCTGCAAGCCGTCAAGGCCAAGGCCATCCGCGACGGCGACGAGTACGTCATCAACGGCTCCAAGACCTTCATCACCAACGGTGCGCAGGCCGACCTGATCATCCTGGTCGCCAAGACCGACCCCACCCAGGGTGCCTCGGGCGTCTCGCTGGTGCTGGTCGAGGCCGATCGCGCCGGGTTCCGGCGCGGCCGGGTGCTGGACAAGATCGGTCAGAAGGGCCAGGACACCTCCGAGCTGTTCTTCGAGGACGTGCGCGTTCCGGTGACCAACCTGCTCGGCGCCACCGAGGGCCAGGGCTTCGTCCAGCTCATGCAGCAGCTCCCACAGGAGCGGCTGATCGTGTCGCTGGGCGCGGTCGCGGGTATGGAGGTCGCCCTCGACCACACCCTGCGCTACACCAAGGAACGCGAAGCATTCGGTCGCCCGGTGTTCGGTTTCCAGAACACCAAGTTCAAGCTGGCCGAGGTCGCCACCGAATCCCGCATCGCGCGCGTGTTCATCGACGACTGCGTCGAGAAGCACATCCGCGGCGAGCTCGACATCCCGACCGTCGCGATGGCCAAGTGGTGGACCACCGACCGCGCGATGCAGATCGCCGACACCTGCCTGCAGCTGTTCGGCGGCTACGGCTACATGAACGAGTACCCGATCGCGCGGATGTGGGTCGACAACCGCGTCCAGCTCATCTACGCGGGCACCAACGAGATCATGAAGGAGATCATCGCCCGCAGCCTGTGACGACCGGCGCGCCGAGACGATCTTCTCCGGCCGTGCACAGCCATCGCTCAATGCGCTGTTCACGGCCGGTTTTCGCGTCGACCCTATCCGGCGCCGCCGCCGACACGAATGCCCTTCGGAAGCGGTGGGCAACGCGGGCGACGAGGACGGTGCGGCGACAGTGGACACGGATGGCGACGCGCCATCGGGCTCCGGCCCGAACCCCGCACTACCGGCCCGCGCGCAGATGATGCAGGCGGTGTGCGGCTGCACCGGCGACGGCGACCCCGTGCTGCTGGCCGCGCACGAACTGGCCACCCTGCACGAACGGCGTGAACAGCTCCTTCCCGGCGACACCAGCGAGATCGACTGGGAGCGCGCCCGTCTGGTGTGCGAGATCGACCGATGGGTGGTCATCCGCTCGCCCCGACCAGCCACCACGGCCCCCATGCACACCGAGAGCATCGGCGCCGTCATCGACCGCATGGCCCACTTCGCCGCCCTCACCTACCGCGCCCTGGCCTGCGGCGCCGAACCCCAACTCCACGCCGCCCAGCTCCGCCTTCACGAATTGGCCTGCGGTTACGACGATCTCGTCAACGAGGTGGCCACCGGCACCCGCCGCCTCCCCGACGCCGCCGATTAGTCGGCGCGCTGGTCGCCCTCGAGTTCCCTGATCCGTTTCGCGGCCGCCGCGAGCCGCTTCTTCCGGGCCTTGGTCTCGGACTCCTTCAGCTCCTCGTACAATTCCTCGTCGGAATCACTGAACCGCAAGACCATTCGCGGAACACTCAACGTGATGATCAGGGAAGGCCACACGATCCAGGCGTAGTCCCACCCGACGATCACCTGCAACACGAGAAAACTGATCAGCGTGGTGCCGACGATGATCCAGTCGATCGATTCGATCGTATGGCCCCTGGCACGCAGCGCCGAGAGTTCAGCGGCCGCGGACGAGGTCGTCGAGTCGCCCCCCACGGCCACGGCGCCCTCCCCGAACGGCACCTTCGCCAATTGCCCGCTCACCCGTGTGAGCGGCACCCCACCCGGCAGGCCCCGAAACGGCTCATCGAGCGCCCCGACCGTCCTGGCCGCGGCAACCGCCCCCGAGCGCTCATAGAACTCCGCACTGTCCAATCGCCCATCCGCGAAATGCTTCCCGAGCGCATCCAACGCGTGCATCCGCTCGCTGTCGCTCAACAGCAGCCCGTCAGGATCAGGAGTCGCGGTCATGGGATCGACCTTTCTCACTGGCACTCGACATCGCCCCCAAGTCTAGCGAATCATCGGCGGCGACCACCCACCAAGCCGCAACCGCCCCTGGAACCGAATAACACACGGTGCGCTGCCCGATACGGCCACGGAACCCAGCGCACCGGCTCCACCGCGCCCGGTAGTCAACACCCACCCTCCCCCAGGTCCGGGCCGCGGCACACGGTCCCCGCTGATCGGGCAGCGGGGGCCGTTTCTCCGGTGCGGGTGGTCAACCCAGTCGCACCGCGACCAATCGCCAACTGTCCCTGGCTCGTTCGATCCTGCCCGCCACCGCGAAGGTCTGGGTGCCGCGCTGGTAGGAGGCGAAGATCTCGGCCGCGTGCGGCTCGGCGGCACTGACATGCACGCGCACCAGCGTCGCCGTGCCAAGACTGCGGCCGGGCGCCAGATCCTGGCTCAGCACCGTCCGCATCGCACTGAGCACCTTCGGATCGACGACGGTGCGCAGTTGACTCACCGAGCGGCGCCGGTCCACTACCTCGAGCACGAGCCGCAGGGCGTACTCGGCGAATTTCCTTGCCCCCGTGTCGGAATCCGGCCGGACCGGCGGCGTGGCCGCAACGCACGACCCGTGTACCGCCCGCCGGACACCCGCCGGTGCGCCCCCACCCGGCCTTCGATACGCCGATCCGGCGTGCCCGTCGGTTCGACGCAGCGGTGGTCGCTGCGTGCGATCTCCGCCCGTGACGGCCCGACTCTCGAGCTGCGGCTCGCAGTGCGGCGCGGGCCGCAACGTCATGTGATCCGTAGACATGGCTCGTCCCCTTCGAGTGTGCCCACCCACTCCCCAGTGGTGGCGCACAGCATGCCATGAGCCTGTGACAACCGTCCGGGGAATCGATGCAGGGGACCGCACGGTGTCCGGCTCAGAACAGAGTCATCGGTTCGTCGGGGGCGGGAGTGGGTTGAGGCGGGAGTGCGGGGAGAAGCGCCCGGACCTCGTCGTGGAAGCGGCGAGCCAAGGGCCGGGCGGCGGCATTGTCGGGGGTGTGAACGAAGACGGTGGGTGAGCGGCCTTCGCGGAGCCAATCGGCGACCGTCTCGACCCAGGGCCGCCAGCCGTCGATGGTGCGTTGTTCGTCGGCGCGGCCGTGATAGCGCACGATCGGGTACTCGGTCAGGGCGCGCGTTCGGCGGGGAACGCGGGGCTTCTTCGCGCGGGCCTCGTACTCGGAGGGGTCGCCGGGCGGGCCGTCGAACAGGACGGTGGTGTCGAAGGGCACCCACTCGCCGCCGATCCGGCCGAGCACCCGTTCCAGCTGCACCGCGGCCCGCTCGTCGGTGAAGAACGCGGGATGGCGCACCTCCACCGCACACCGCAGCCCACTCGGCAACGACCGCTGGAAACGCGCGAGCGCACCGAGCTCACCCGGCCCGAAGGAAGCGGGCAGTTGAATCCACAGCGCGTGCACCCGTGACCCGAGCGGCGCCATCACCTCGAGGAAGGCCGCGAGCTCACCCTCGGCGTCGACCAGCCTGCGCTCGTGCGTGACGGCCCTCGGCGGCTTGAGCACGAACCGGAAATCCGGCGCGGTCTGCTCGACCCACGACCGCACGGTCGACGCGGACGGCGTCGCGTAGAAGGTGGTGTTGCCCTCCACGGCACCGCAGTGCCCGGCGTAAGCCCGCAGTCGCTCGCTGGGTGCGGGCAACCGCTGCTGCCACTGCGGATGCGTCCACATGGCACACCCCATCCGCAGCTCCCGCACAGGCCGACGGTAGTACAGCAAGCGGCCGCGCCTAAAATGAGACCGGTTGCCACCATTTCGCCCCGTGAGCGTGCCCCGGTGCGCGCACCACGGAAAGGGCCTGTGATGGCGATTCTCACCACCGAGCGGCCCCGTGCCGCCCTCGGAACCCGCGCCTGGCTCGCCGTGTCCGCCGCCATGGTCGCCATCGCGTGGGGCGGCAACGAGTTCACCCCGCTGCTGGTCATGTACAAAGCCAACGGCCTGCCGCTCACCGCGGTCGACCTGCTGCTCTTCTACTACGTCCTCGGCATCGTGCCCGCGCTGCTCATCGGCGGCCCGCTCTCGGACCGCTTCGGGCGCCGCCCACTCATGCTGCCCGCCCCGCTGATCGCCGCGGCCGGCTCGCTGCTGCTGGCGGCGGGCGCGGCCTCGGTCCCGACGCTGGCCGCGGGCCGGATGCTGTGCGGCGTCGCGCTCGGACTCGCGATGGCGGTCGGTGGCAGCTGGCTCAAGGAACTGTCCCAACCTCCGTTCGCCGCGAACGTCACCATCGGGGCGGGCGCGCGCCGCTCGGCGATGAGCCTGACCGCGGGTTTCGCGCTCGGTGCCGGCGTGGCGGGGACGCTCGCCCAGTGGGGCCCGCTGCCCGATTCCACCGCCTATCTCGTCAACGCGATGCTGTGCCTCGCGACGGCGTTCTGGTTGGCCAGGACACCGGAAACGGTGACCCGTCAGCCGAAGCCGGGCCGCCTGCGCGACGACATGAAGATCCCCGCCGCGGGGCACCGCCGGTTCCTGCGCGTCGCGGTGCCGATCGCGCTGTGGCTGTTCACCGCCAACGCCACCGCCTACGCCGTGCTGCCGACCCTCATGCTCGAGCGCGTGCAACAGGCCCCGATCGCCTTCTCCGCACTGGTCACCATGGTGACGCTGGGCTGCGGTTTCACCATCCAGTCGGTGGCCCGCCGCATCGACCGGCCCGGCACCGCGCGCGCCGGGGTGATCGCCCTGGTCCTGTTGACGATCGGCATGGTGCTCGCCGCGTGGACGGCGGCCACCCTGAGCATCTGGGTGACACTGCTGACCGCCGTCGTCCTCGGCAGCGGCTACGGCATCGGTCTGGTGGCCGGCCTGCAGCAGATCGAACGCATCGCCGGTCCGGGCGATCTGGCCGGGCTCAACGCGGTGTTCTACTCGGTGAGCTACCTCGGCTTCGGTGTCCCCGCGGTGCTGTCCTCACTGCACGGCGCCTTCGGCTTCGGCTATCCCGTCATGTATCTGGTGACCGCGCTGATCGCCGCGAGCTGCCTGGCCCTGGTCGCGGCGAACTACCGTGAACGACTGTGAGTACCGACCCGGTCGACACCCTGCGCCGCTGGCAGCACTCCGGCGCGCTCTGGCGGGTGCTGTGGCGTCGCGGCGACGCGGTCACGATCGGACTGTTCGAATGCACGGGTGGTCAGGAGGTCGACCAATTCACCTCGACCGATCCGGCCCTGCTGCGATCCCTGGGCGAACGCACCAGCAGCGAGGACTGATTGTCGGGCCGAGGCTGGTTTAGGCTGGTCGACGTCATCGCTTCACACCCGTCGGCCGTCACCGGCCGATTCGCTCAGTGAGGAGAGATCATGTCGGCACCTGCCAAGGGCCTGTCCGCGGGCACCTGGGTCATCGACCCCACCCATTCCACGCTGCAGTTCTCCGTGCGACACCTGATGGTGAGCAAAGTGCGCGGTCGCTTCACCGATTTCACCGGCGCACTCGTCGTGCGCCCCGACGGCTCGGCCGATGCCGATGTGCAGATCAAGGTCGATTCGGTCACCACAGACAACGAGCAGCGCGACGGGCACTTGCGCACCGCCGACTTCTTCGACGCCGAGAACCATCCCGTCGCCACCTTCCGAGCCACCGGATTCCGCCCGCTGAGCAACGAGTTCAGCCTGACCGGCGATTTCACCATCCGCGGCAACACCTACCCGGTCACCCTCGACGTCGAATTCCTCGGTTCCGGCCCCGGCATGGATGCCCCGGTCGCCGGTTTCAGTGCCACCGCCACCATCAATCGCCGCGATTTCGGCATCACCACCGAGATCCCGATGGCCGACGGCGGCGCCGTGGTCGGCGACAAGATCACCCTCTCCCTCGAGGTCGAGGTCGGCCTGCAGAGCTGACCCGCACCCGATGCCCGGACCACAACGCGTCGGCCGGCCGATCACGCCGGACCGGCGTCGCCGCCACGGCGCGCTCCTGCGCCGTGGCGGGTTGATTCTGATCAGGATGTTGGTGGCGACGATCGCGCTGGCCGTCCTCTCGGGCACCGGTCTGGCCTGGTCTGCCATCCAGGGCTTCGATGCCGGCATCACCCACTCCACGGCGCTCGAGATCGACGCGCCGCGCTCGCGCGGTGGTGACGTCAACATCCTGTTGATCGGCCTCGACACCCGTAAGGATCTCGACGGCAACGACCTACCCGCGCACATCCTCGACCAACTACACGCGGGCGACGGCACCGAGGGCGGCTACAACGCCAATACCCTGATCCTGCTGCACATTCCGGCCGAGCTGGACAAGATCGTCGCGTTCTCCATCCCCCGCGACAACTACGTGCGGGCAGTCGGTGTCCCTGGCTACGAGCAGATCAAGATCAAAGAGGCATACGGGCTGAAGAAGGCGGCGGTGCAGGCGGCATTGATCGGCCGGGGCGAGACCGATCCGGTGGCGCTGGAACGCCGCGGCCGCGAGGCGGGGCGCGCCGCCATCGTCACCACCGTGCGCGATCTCGTCGGAGTGCCGATCGATCGGTTCGCCGAGATCTCCCTCGCCGGCTTCTACGATCTGGCGACCGCGGTCGGTGGGGTCGACGTGTGTCTCGAGAACGCGGTGGACGACAGGGAGTACTCCGGCGCCGTCTTCCCCGCAGGACCACAGCATCTCGACGGCGCCCAGGCGCTGGCCTTCGTGCGGCAACGCCACGGCCTGCGCGAAGGCGACCTCGACCGCACCCGTCGCCAGCAAGCCTTCCTCGCCTCGGTCGCCAAGTCGCTCGACGAGTCCGGCACACTCACCAACCTGAGCAAGCTCTCGGCACTGATGGACGCGGCGCATCGCAATGTGGTGCTGTCCGACGGCTGGAATCTGTTCGACTTCGTCCGCGATCTCGGCGCCGCCGGATCGGTACCGGTCGAGTTCCGCACCTTGCCGGTGGTGCGTTTCGACGTGATCGACGGCCAGGACGTCAACATCATCGATCCCGCCGCGATCCGGCAGGAAGTCCGCACGGCCTTCGGCCAGAACCTCGCGCCCACAACCGAACCCGTGATTCCGGCCGAGCAACAACCGCTCCCCGACACACGCCGGCCGCTGTCGACGTCCCTCGACAGCCCGGTCCCCTGCGTGCACTGACGAGAACGGTTCGGCCACCCCGAATAGTCGATGGCCGAACCGTTTTCACCCCACTCAGCCCTCCGGCGCGTCCGGGTAGTCCTGCTGGCGGTGGCCACCGCGCAGCGTGCCGTCCAGATACGCGGCCTTGCAGGCCCGCCGGGCGATCTTGCCGCTCGACGTGCGCGGAATGGACCCGGCGGGCACGAGCAGCAGATCGCGCACCGTGACACCGTGCCGCCGCGCGATCGCCGCCCGCACCGTGTCCACGATCGGCCCCGGCTCGAGTTTCGCCGCGCCCGTCCCCCGCTCGGCCACCACCACCAACTGCTCGGCCATGTCGTCGGTACAGCCGCTGGCCGCCAGCACCGGGGCGGGCAACTGCCCCGCCTGTACCGAGAACGCCGCGACGAACCCGGGCCGCAGCGCGGTGCTCGCCTCCTGCGCGGAGTACTCGAGATCCTGCGGGTAGTGGTTGCGTCCGTCGACGATCACCAGGTCCTTGACCCGGCCGGTGATGAACAGCTCGCCGTCGTGATAGGCGCCGAAATCGCCGGTGCGCATCCACTTCGCGTCATCGGGTGCGCCCTCGGCACGACTGCCCACCGGATTACGGGCGCTCACCCGGTTGTGGAAGGTCTCCGCGGTCTCCGCCGCGCGCCCCCAGTAACCGATGCCCATGTTGTCACCGTGTAGCCAGATCTCGCCGACCTCGCCCTCACGACGTTCGACGCCGGTCTCCGGATCGACAACGACAGCCCACTGCGAGCGCGCCACATACCCACAGGAGACCTGTGCGACCGCGTTCGCCGCGTGCTCGTCGACCTCGACCATCCGGCCCTCGTTGAGCTGCCCGCGGTCGACATAGACCACCCGCGCCTCGTCATCGCGCCTGGTCGCGGAGACGAACAGCGTCGCCTCGGCCATCCCGTAGCAGGGCTTGATCGCGGTCTTCGACAACCCGTACGGCGCGAACGCCTCGTTGAACTTGCGCATCGAGGCCACCGACACCGGCTCGCTGCCGTTGATCAGGCCGATCACATTCGACAGATCCAGCGACTCGTCCCGCTTGGGCAGCCCGCGCACCGCGGCATGCTCGAACGCGAAGTTCGGTGCCGCCGAATAGATCTCGGCGCCGTCGGCCTGCGCGGCCAGTTCCTTGATCCAGCGCGACGGCCTGCGCACGAACGCGCTCGGCGACATGATGGTGATGAACTTGCCGCCGATGGTCGGCAGGATCACCGTGAGCAGGCCCATGTCGTGGAACAGCGGCAGCCAGGTGACCCCGCGCGCGTTCTCGGTGATACCGATGGCGTCGATCATCTGCAGCAGATTGGTGCCGACGGAACGGTGGGTGATCTCCACGCCGGCCGGCACCCTGGTCGATCCCGAGGTGTACTGCAGATAGGCCACGCTGTCGACATTGATGTCGGGCCTGCGCCAGCGCGTCCCGACCGCATCCGGAATCGCTTCGACGGCAATGATTCTCGGCCGCTGCCCGGCAGGCTGCTCGCGGAAGAAGTTGCGCACACCCGCGGCCGCGCTGCCGACGGTGAGCACCGCCGCCGGATCGCAGTCGCCGAGCACCGCGTGCAGCCGGTCACTGTGGCCCTGCTCCTCCGGATCGAACAGTGGCACAGCCACATTGCCCGCATATACCGCCGCGAACAGCGCGACGACGTAGTCGAGGCCCTGGGGCGCGAGCACCGCGACCCGGTCGCCGGGCTTGGTCACCTGCTGCAGGCGCGCGGCCACCGCACGCAGCCTGACCCCGAATTCGCGCCAGGTCAGTTCCTGGTATTCCCCCTCACGTTCCCGCGAATAGTCGATGAAGCGATAGGCCAGGTCGTCGCCGTTGGCCTCGCTGTGTTTGTCGACGAAGTCGATCAAGGTCTGGTCACCGGGAATCCGGATCGCGCCCTGTTCGTCCACATAGTCGTCGAAAGTCTCGCCGATCATTCCCTATCCTTTTCAACGCACAATGCCTCGCCGAGAGGCTGATCTCGTGCAATGACCTAGTAGGCGCCGCCGAAGGCGATCGTGGTCAATACCGACCGAAGGCGATGGCCACGTTGTGCCCGCCGAATCCGAAGGAGTTGTTCACCGCGTAGTCGATCTGGCCGCGGCGAGCCTGCCCGGAGACGACATCGAGATCGATCTCGGGGTCCTGGTTTTCCAGGTTCAGGGTGGGCGGGACGATGCTGTCGCGCACGCTGAGCACCGTCAGCACCGACTCGAGCGCACCCACCGCGCCGATCGAATGCCCGAGCGCCGATTTCGGCGCGTACACCGAGGCATGCGAACCGATCGCCTTGGCGATGGCGTTGGCCTCGGCGGTGTCGCCGATCGGGGTCGCGGTGGCGTGGGCGTTGATGTGGGTGACGTCGGCACGGCTGATCCCACCGGTCTGGATCGCCCGCGTCATGGCCCGTGCCGCGCCGGTGCCCTCAGGGTCCGGTGCGACGAGGTGGAATCCATCGGAGGTGACGCCCGCGCCGAGCAGCCGCGCGTGGATCGTGGCGCCACGCGCCTTGGCGTGCTCCTCGGTCTCGATCACCATCATCGCCCCCGCCTCGCCGAAGACGAAGCCATCGCGGTCGGCGTCGAACGGCCGTGAAGCCGCCTTGGGATCGGAGTTGCGGGTGCTCATGGCACGCATCTGGGTGAACGCGGCGATCGGCACCGCCTGGATCGACCCCTCGACCCCGCCGGTCACCACCATGTCGGCATCACCCATCACGATCATCCGCCAGGCGTTGGCGATCGCCTCCGAGCCCGACGAACAGGCCGACACCGGCGTGGAAACCCCCGCGCGCGCACGCAATTCGATCCCAACGCAGGCGGCGGGACCATTGGGCATGATGGCTTGCACGGTCAGCGGCGACACCTTGCGATATCCGCCGTTGCTGAGCTTGTCGCGGGCGTAGATCAGCGATTCGGCGCCGCCGAGTCCCGTGCCGATCGAGACGCCGAGCCGGTCGCGATCGACCTCGGGACTGCCCGCGTTGCGCCAGACCTCGCGGCCGAGAGCCACGGCCATCTGCTCGACATAAGACAGCCTGCGCGCCTCTTCGCGGGTGAGCGACGCTGCCGGGGAAACCTTCAGGTGCCCACCGATCCGCACCGGCAGGTCGAAATCATCGATGAAGGAATCCTCCAGAACGTCGATCCCGCTCTCGCCGTTGAGCAGACCCTTCCAGGTCGAGTCGACGTCGCCCGCGATCGACGTGGTCGCCGCCAGGCTCGTGACCACGATGTCCGTCATAAATTTCGCTCACTCTCTCTAGCTATGCCACGACTGGATCGGGAACCGCTGATGGAGCTGAACTGGTGGAGCGTATATGCACTCGGCGCGAGACGCGCAATGCGCCGGGGCTATTGTCGGTGGGTCGCGATCGACCTGAGCACCGGCGACGACGGGCAACACTACCGGACCGACGCAACTCTCGCTTTTCACCGACAGGAAAGGGCAACGAGCGTGGCCAGGAACCTGACCCAACTGGAACTGCTCATCGAGCTCGAGGGCATCGCCGCGAGCAACGTCGATCGTCATCTGGCGATGGCCAAGGACTGGCATCCGCACGACTACATACCGTGGGAGCAGGGCCGCAATTTCGCCGCTATGGGCGGAATCGATTGGGACCCTGAGCAATCCGCACTCAGCGAACTCGCAAAGGCGGCGATGATCACCAACCTGCTCACCGAGGACAACCTGCCCTCCTATCACCGCGAGATCTCCGAGAACTTCTCCAAGGACGGCGCCTGGGGAACCTGGGTAGGCCGCTGGACCGCCGAGGAGAACCGCCATGGCATCGTCATGCGCGACTACCTCGTCGTCACCCGCGGCGTCGATCCCGTCGCGCTGGAACAGGCGCGGATGATCCACATGACCAACGGCTACTCGGCGATGGCGGTCGTGGACGAGAAATCGCGCGGCCGCGAGATCGAGATCGCCTCCGGCGCCGGTTTCCTGTTCTCCGTCGCGTATGTGACCTTCCAGGAGCTGGCCACCCGGGTCAGCCACCGCAACACCGGCCGGGTCTGCGACGACCCGATCGCCGACCGCATGCTGGCCCGCATCGCCGCCGACGAGAACCTGCACATGATCTTCTACCGCAATCTGTGCGCGGCGGCGCTCGAGCTCGCGCCCGATCAGACCATCGAGGCGATCAGCACGATCGTGCAGGGCTTCCAGATGCCCGGCGCCGGGATGCCGGGCTGGCGGCGCAACGGGGTGCTGATGGCCAAGCACGGCATCTACGACCTGCGCCAGCACCTCGAGGAAGTCCTGCTGCCGGTGCTGCGCAAGTGGAACATCTTCGAGCGCAACGACTTCACCGCGCGGGGCGAGCGGGCACGCGAGGATCTGGCGGCCTTCCTCGACCGACTCCGCGAAGACGTCCTGCGTTTCGAGGAGCAGCGCGACCGGTCACTGGCGCGCGCGGCTGCTCGCGAACACCAGCCGGTCTGAGCGCGGTTCGCGTTCCGGCCGCATCGTCACCGGGCCGGATCGCGACGCGCGTCGTTCTTCTTCCGGTACATCGCCGCGTCGGCAGCATGCACCAATTCGTCTGTGTCAGTGGGCAATTCCTCGAAGAAGGCCACCCCGATGCTCACCCCCACCGCGAGCATGTGCCCGTCCATTTCGAGCGGTGCGGTGAGCGCGGCCAGCAGCTCGTCGGCCAGGTCCACCAATTGCGTTTCCCCTGAACAGTTCTCGATCAGGACAAGGAACTCGTCCCCACCGATTCGGGCGGCCAGCGCGCCGGTGGGCCGCAACGCCTCGCGCATCCGGTCGGCGACCACCCGCAAAACCCGGTCACCGACCGAATGCCCCCACAGGTCGTTGATCTCCTTGAAACCGTCCAGATCCAGGTAGCAGACCCCGATCGGCGGCCCGGCGCACGTGAGCCGGCTGAACAGGTGCGGGCGGTTCGGCAGTCCGGTGAGCGCGTCGTGGTTGGCCTCGTGCCACAGCCGGTCGGCGAGCTGTTTGCGCTCGGTGACATCGACCGCGACGCCGATCAGGAACTGGATGCTGCCCTCGGTATCACGCACCGCCGACATCGACAGGTCGATCGCGGTGGTCCGGCCGTCGGTGCGCACATGTTCGGTCTCGGTCCGGAAGCTGTCGGACTCCCCGGCGACCATCAGCTGCAACTGCTCGAACGCGTAGTTGAGGTTGTCCGGTCCGAGAATATCGGCCACGGTACGGCCCGGCATCGTTTCCGGGGTCTGACCGAGCATCTCGGCCATGATGGCATTGCAGTTCACCACCCGGCCGGTCATGTCGACGGTGCCGATACCGACCAGTGCTCCGTCGAACACCGCTTCGAACCGAGCCTCCGACAGTGCCCGGCGGCTCTCGGCTTCGCGCGCCGCGGCGAGCGTGGCGGCCAACGTCGCCTCATGCTCGGCCAGCGCGGCCGAGCGGAGCGCAGCGGTGAAACCGGCGGCGAAGTCGGCGGCCAGCCCGACGGCTCGGCCCCTGATCTCCGGTAGCGCCGGGTCGGCCGGTCCATCGGCGGCCGCGACGACCAGATCTTCGCAGATCACCCGCACCGAGCGACTCACTGCCGCGGGGTCACGGTAGTTGACCGCCACCAGCATCCGGGCGGCCTGGCGCGCGACGTCGGGATCGTCACCGCCACGAGCGGCATCGATCAGGCCCGTGCACAGCGCGGCGAGCATCTCCTCGATCTGGGTGCGGGTGAGCGTGGGAGCTACGACGCCGTCGAGGGCTCCGGCCCACCGCTGCGCCAACTCCCACGACCCCACTGCTCATCCACCCTGTCCTCGATCGCACCGCCGTGCCGCGGCTCAGCCCTTACGACCGACCCCGGCCAGACCGAGTGAACGGCCCGGCTGCTCGTGTTGATCCCGATCGGACTCCGGCCGCCACAGCGGCAGCTCGACGACGCCGGGAGTGATCACATCCCATCCTTGGAACAACTCGACGATCGCGTCCTTGGGCCGGAACTGGATGCCGATCCTGGTCTCTTTCGCGGAGTGCGCCCCCAGCTTACCGGCGTCCTCCGGCCGCAGCTCGGAGGTCAGATGTGAAATGGCTACGAAACTGCCCGGAGCGACGGCGTCACGCAGCGCGGCCACCTTGCCGACCGGATCATCGGCATCGGCGACCAGGTGCAGCACCGCGATCAACAGCAGCCCGACCGGCTCGTCGAGATCGATCAGCCCGGTCGCGCGCACCGCATCGAGCAGATCGTCGGACTCGCGCAGATCGGCCTCGATCGCGCCTGCCCGCTCCCGACCGAGCAGGATGGTCCGGGAATGGGCAACGGCGACCGGATCGATGTCGACGTAGAGCACGCGCGCCGTCGGTTCGATCTCGTGCACGATCTCGTGCACATTGCCCGCGGTGGGGATGCCCGACCCGATGTCAAGGAACTGCCGGATTCCGGCGTCGAGCATGAAACGCACCGCCCGCCGCAGGAAGGCCCGGTTGCTCAGGGCAAGTCGCGGCAAGTCGGGGACCATCGTGATCGCCGCCTCGGCCGCCAGTCGATCGACCGCGAAATTGTGCGAGCCGCCCAGCAACGCGTCATACATCCGAGCGGGGCTCGGTTGCTCCATATCGACGCCATCCGGTGCCCACGCAGGCCTGTTCATCGTATTCCCCTGTCCATCGATTCCACCGGTGCCGTCCGTACCCACGGCGGCGCCAGGGGAATCGTAGACGGCCCGAGCGACATCGGCGCGGCTACCGACTATCCGTGCGCGCCGAACGGTTTGGCCCACAGCGGAGCGACATCCGGTGTCATGGTCGCCACCACCGGGACACCCGCGTCGAGGAAGTTCTCCAGCGCCCGGCGCATGTGATCGGCCGAGGTGATGAGCACGGCCTTGTGCGCGCCGAGCGCCTCCATCATCCGCGCCGAGAACTTCGCGTTCTGCACGGTCGAGCCGGCCTCGGTCTCCGCGTGAATCCGGTCCCTCGCCAGCCCGCGGACCACCAGCCAGTCGGTCATCACCTGCGCCTCGGTGATCCCGTTGCGTGGGTTCCCGCCGGTGACGATCACCGGGGAGGCCGGCGACATGAACGCCTGAATCAGTGCCGCATGGAGACGGTTGCTCAGCTCCGCGCGCATGGTGCCGTCGGGCAGCAACCCGTAGCCGAGCACGACGATCGCCGTCTCGGGTCCGTAGGTGTCGGGAAGATCGACACCGGCCATGCCCGCAACGGATTCCGCCGCGCCGAGCAGTCCGGTGGTGACCTGGTCGGAGACTCCGGCCAGCGGCTCAGGTGCCGGGGCCGCGGCGGCCGGGCCGCCGGAGGCGATCGCACCGATCAGAGCGGCGGGCAGCACCAGTGCCACCGCGCCACGACGCAGAGTGTTGTGAGTGAAGAGCCAGTCCATGATGACCTCCCGAAGCGACGTGGCATCATGGTGACGGAAACCGACCCCAGCCACCCGGGTTTTGTGAAATGTCGTAAGTTCTGTTCCGCCCTGCGGGCGTGCCGCCGGACGGAGGCGCGCGAGACCTCGACCAGCGCACCAGCGACACACAGCCGGCTCGGGACGAACGCACCCGGCAAGCTACCCATACACCCGAAAATCAGCTACCCGGAAACGCAAAAAGGCCCTCCAGCAATGCTGGAGGGCCTTTCGCAACGATGTTCCGGCGGTGTCCTACTCTCCCACACCCTGTCGAGTGCAGTACCATCGGCGCAGGTGGCCTTAGCTTCCGGGTTCGGAATGGGACCGGGCGTTTCCCCACCGCTATAACCGCCGTAACACTATGAAACCAACCACAACAGCGCTCCCCAAACGGGTTTGCTGCCATGTCGTGTGTTGTTTCAGAAACCGCACAGTGGACGCGTAACACCTTCGATAATAAGCCCTCGGCCTATTAGTACCAGTCACCTACACCAGTTACCTGGCTTCCAGTTCCGGCCTATCAACCCCATGGTCTGTAGGGGGCCTTAACCACTCAAGGTGGAGAGAAACCTCATCTTGGAACAGGCTTCCCGCTTAGATGCTTTCAGCGGTTATCCCTTCCGAACGTAGCCAACCAGCAGTGCTCCTGGCGGAACAACTGGCACACCAGAGGTTCGTCCGTCCCGGTCCTCTCGTACTAGGGACAGCCTTCCTCAAGTTTCTAACGCGCGCGGCGGATAGAGACCGAACTGTCTCACGACGTTCTAAACCCAGCTCGCGTGCCGCTTTAATGGGCGAACAGCCCAACCCTTGGGACCTACTCCAGCCCCAGGATGCGACGAGCCGACATCGAGGTGCCAAACCATCCCGTCGATATGGACTCTTGGGGAAGATCAGCCTGTTATCCCCGGGGTACCTTTTATCCGTTGAGCGACACCGCTTCCACTTGCCGGTGCCGGATCACTAGTCCCGACTTTCGTCCCTGCTCGACCTGTCAGTCTCACAGTCAAGCTCCCTTGTGCACTTGCACTCAACACCTGATTGCCAACCAGGCTGAGGGAACCTTTGGGCGCCTCCGTTACATTTTAGGAGGCAACCGCCCCAGTTAAACTACCCACCAGGCACTGTCCCTGAACCAGATCATGGTCCGAGGTTAGAAGTCCAATACGATCAGAGTGGTATTTCAACGACGACTCCACAAACACTAGCGTGCCCGCTTCACAGTCTCCCACCTATCCTACACAAACCGTACCGAACACCAATACCAAGCTATAGTGAAGGTCCCGGGGTCTTTTCGTCCTGCCGCGCGTAACGAGCATCTTTACTCGTAATGCAATTTCGCCGAGTCTGTGGTTGAGACAGCAGAGAAGTCGTTACGCCATTCGTGCAGGTCGGAACTTACCCGACAAGGAATTTCGCTACCTTAGGATGGTTATAGTTACCACCGCCGTTTACCGGGGCTTAAATTCTCAGCTTCGCCACAAGTGGCTAACCGGTCCTCTTAACCTTCCGGCACCGGGCAGGCGTCAGTCCGTATACATCGTCTTACGACTTCGCACGGACCTGTGTTTTTAGTAAACAGTCGCTTCTCTCTGGTCTCTGCGACCCCACCCAGCTCAGACCGTAAAGATCATCACCAGATGTGGTCCCCCTTCTCCCGAAGTTACGGGGGCATTTTGCCGAGTTCCTTAACCACAGTTCTCTCGATCGCCTTAGTATTCTCTACCTGACCACCTGTGTCGGTTTGGGGTACGGGCCATGTACCAGCTCGCTAGAGGCTTTTCTCGGCAGCATAGGATCACTGAATTCCCCTCAACGGGTACGCATCACGTCTCAGGACACATGTGTGACGGATTTGCCTATCACACTCCCTACACGCTTACACCAGGTATTCCATCACCTGGCCCAGCTACCTTCCTGCGTCACCCCATCGCTTACCTACTACAGTCAGGGTCATATGCAGCCATCATCCCCCTCACCCGAAGGCTCGGTAAGACAACATTTGGATACTTAGCACAACTGATTCAGCATTGGGCGCGGATACACGGGTACGGGAATATCAACCCGTTGTCCATCGACTACGCCTGTCGGCCTCGCCTTAGGTCCCGACTCACCCTGGGCGGATTAACCTGGCCCAGGAACCCTTGGTCATTCGGCGGACGAGTTTCTCACTCGTCTTTCGCTACTCATGCCTGCATTCTCACTCCCATGGCCTCCACAGCTAGTTCACACTGCTGCTTCCACGGCCACAGGACGCTCCCCTACCCATCCACACACCTGGCCCCAACCACTACAGCTGGGACGGGCTATTGCGTGAATGCCGCGGCTTCGGCGGTGTACTTGAGCCCCGCTACATTGTCGGCGCAGGATCACTTGACCAGTGAGCTATTACGCACTCTTTCAAGGGTGGCTGCTTCTAAGCCAACCTCCTGGTTGTCTAAGCGACCCCACATCCTTTTCCACTTAGTACACGCTTAGGGGCCTTAGCCGGCGATCTGGGCTGTTTCCCTCTCGACTACGAAGCTTATCCCCCGCAGTCTCACTGCCACGCTCTCACACACCGGCATTCGGAGTTTGGCTGACTTCGGTAAGCTTGTAGGCCCCCTAGGCCATCCAGTAGCTCTACCTCCGGCGTGAAACACGTGACGCTGCACCTAAATGCATTTCGGGGAGAACCAGCTATCACGGAGTTTGATTGGCCTTTCACCCCTACCCACAGCTCATCCCCTCAGTTTTCAACCTAAGTGGGTTCGGGCCTCCACGACGTCTTACCGTCGCTTCACCCTGGCCATGGGTAGATCACTCCGCTTCGGGTCCATAATGTGCGACTATTGGGCGCCCTATTCGGACTCGCTTTCGCTACGGCTACCCCACACGGGTTAACCTCGCCACACACCGATGACTCGCAGGCTCATTCTTCAAAAGGCACGCCATCACCCCACACACTCGAAAGTACGAAGGCTTTGACGGATTGTAAGCGCACGGTTTCAGGTACTATTTCACTCCCCTCCCGGGGTACTTTTCACCTTTCCCTCACGGTACTAGTCCGCTATCGGTCACCAGGGAGTATTCAGGCTTACCGGGTGGTCCCGGCAGATTCACAGCAGATTTCACGGGCCCGCTGCTACTCGGGAGACATCCACAACAGCCAAGAAGTTTTCGTTTACCGGACTATCACCGTCTATGGCAGGCCGTTCCAGACCACTTCAACTAACCACTTGGTTTCTTACTGTTGCTCAACTCGGCAGAGTTGAGAAGAATGATCCCACTACCCCAGCTAGACAACGACTGCCGTCTATCACATCTAACTGGTTTAGCCTCATCCGCTTTCGCTCGCCACTACTCACGGAATCACTGTTGTTTTCTCTTCCTGTGGGTACTGAGATGTTTCACTTCCCCACGTTCCCTCCACACCACCTATATATTCAGTGGCGGGTAACACGACATCACTCGTGCTGGGTTTCCCCATTCGGAAATCCTCGGATCTCAGCTCGGTTGACAGCTCCCCGAGGCTTATCGCAGCCTCCTACGTCCTTCATCGGCTCCTGGTGCCAAGGCATCCACCGTACGCTCTTAAACACTTACTAACAAAGATGCTCGCGTCCACTGTGCAGTTCTCAAACAACACACCCGAGAAAGTTCCGTACCCAGACCTACCCAGCGGTCACCCGCCAGCGGTTTCGAGGAAAACTCTCCCAGATCGTTTGTTTTGCCGTGAAAAAACACATTCGCGTGTTCTTTCAGGACCCAATAGCGTGTCGGTATATCACCGCAGTGAAAGACATTGCTTCCACCGAGTGCGATGAGTTCGTCAGCGTTCCACCCATGAGCGTCCGCAGTTCCACGAATGGGAACTAAACGGTCTCTGACGCGCCCTCATTCGACTCTTCGAAGAGTTCACGTAGAAGTGCTCCTTAGAAAGGAGGTGATCCAGCCGCACCTTCCGGTACGGCTACCTTGTTACGACTTCGTCCCAATCGCCGATCCCACCTTCGACGGCTCCCTCCACAAGGGTTAGGCCACCGGCTTCGGGTGTTACCGACTTTCATGACGTGACGGGCGGTGTGTACAAGGCCCGGGAACGTATTCACCGCAGCGTTGCTGATCTGCGATTACTAGCGACTCCAACTTCACGGGGTCGAGTTGCAGACCCCGATCCGAACTGAGACCGGCTTTAAGGGATTCGCTCCACCTCACGGTATCGCAGCCCTCTGTACCGGCCATTGTAGCATGTGTGAAGCCCTGGACATAAGGGGCATGATGACTTGACGTCGTCCCCACCTTCCTCCGAGTTGACCCCGGCAGTCTCTCACGAGTCCCCGCCATTACGCGCTGGCAACATAAGATAAGGGTTGCGCTCGTTGCGGGACTTAACCCAACATCTCACGACACGAGCTGACGACAGCCATGCACCACCTGTACACCGACCACAAGGGGGCCTACATCTCTGCAGGTTTCCGGTGTATGTCAAACCCAGGTAAGGTTCTTCGCGTTGCATCGAATTAATCCACATGCTCCGCCGCTTGTGCGGGCCCCCGTCAATTTCTTTGAGTTTTAGCCTTGCGGCCGTACTCCCCAGGCGGGGTACTTAATGCGTTAGCTACGGCACGGAGTCCGTGGAAGGAGCCCCACACCTAGTACCCACCGTTTACGGCGTGGACTACCAGGGTATCTAATCCTGTTCGCTACCCACGCTTTCGCTTCTCAGCGTCAGTTACTTCCCAGAGACCCGCCTTCGCCACCGGTGTTCCTCCTGATATCTGCGCATTTCACCGCTACACCAGGAATTCCAGTCTCCCCTGAAGTACTCTAGTCCGCCCGTATCGCCTGCAAGCTTAAGGTTGAGCCCCAAGTTTTCACAAACGACGCGACGAACCGCCTACAAGCTCTTTACGCCCAGTAATTCCGGACAACGCTCGGACCCTACGTATTACCGCGGCTGCTGGCACGTAGTTGGCCGGTCCTTATTCTACAGGTACAGTCACTTTCGCTTCGTCCCTGTCAAAAGCGGTTTACAACCCGAAGGCCGTCATCCCGCACGCGGCGTCGCTGCATCAGGCTTTCGCCCATTGTGCAATATTCCCCACTGCTGCCTCCCGTAGGAGTCTGGGCCGTGTCTCAGTCCCAGTGTGGCCGGTCACCCTCTCAGGTCGGCTACCCGTCGTCGCCTTGGTAGGCCATTACCCCACCAACAAGCTGATAGGCCGCGGGCCCATCTCGCACCGATAAATCTTTCCACCACAGAACATGCATCCCATGGTCATATCCGGTATTAGACCCAGTTTCCCAGGCTTATCCCGAAGTGCAAGGCAGATCACCCACGTGTTACTCACCCGTTCGCCGCTCGTGTACCCCGAAGGGCCTTACCGCTCGACTTGCATGTGTTAAGCACGCCGCTAGCGTTCGTCCTGAGCCAGAATCAAACTCTCCGTTGAAGACTCTCAACCACACCCCGAAAGGTGTAATCAGAAATATCTAACTAGAGTCCGAAAACCTAGCAAAGTCAAACACCAGCAAATAAGATTCGCTGTTGTTTTCAATGTCCAACCTCCCACGACCGGGGGGTACGCGAAGGCTGGAACCAATAATCATTATTGGCACTGACATTCATCGACACACTATTGAGTTCTCAAAGAACACACGCACACACTTCCACCCACAACATGTTGATCGCGGGTTTCGGTGAGGCAAGGGTCCGTACTGTAGCCCAGAACATCGACCAGAAGCAAATCCCAGCCAGATGACCCTGAACACATGATCAGTCAGGCGCTCATCGTCCTACCTCGTTTCCCCGCCACTCTGTGGCCGGGTCGGTGTCCGTGTCGCTCTGACTGGAATAAAGTTACGTGCCGCCAAATGCAATGTCAAATCGCCTGGTCAAGAGCCTATTTCGGCGTATCGACCCGCTCGACACGTCCACCGAGCGCCTGCATCTGCTCGACGAACTTCGGGTAGCCACGGTCGATGTGGAAGACGTCGTGCACTTCGGTGACGCCATCGGCGACGAGGCCGGCCAGTACGAGGCCCGCGCCGGCCCGAATGTCGGAGGACCAGACCGGCGCACTCGACAGTCTCGGGATCCCACGGACTACGGCATGGTGACCGTCGGTGCGGGCATCGGCGCCGAGGCGGATCATCTCCTCCACGAAACGGAACCGCGCCTCGAAGACGTTCTCGGTGATCATCGAGGTGCCGTCGGCGATGGCGGCCAGGCCGATCGCCATCGGCTGCAGGTCGGTGGGGAAACCGGGGAACGGCAGGGTCGCGAAGTTCACCGCGCGCGGGCGCTCGGGCTGCACGACGCGGAAGCCGTTGGGCTCGTAGGAGATTCGCGCACCTGCGGAGCGCAGCTTGTCCAGTACAAGGGCCAGGTGCTTGGGGTTCACCCCGGTGACGCGGATGTCCCCGGTGGTCATCGCCGCGGCGATCCCCCAGGTGGCGGCGACGATACGGTCACCGATCACCTGGTGGGTGGTGGGCGAGAGGCTCTTCACGCCCTGCACGGTGAGCACCGAGGAACCGGCACCGTCGATCCGCGCACCCATGTGCACGAGCATGGTGCACAGGTCGACGATGTCGGGCTCGCGCGCCGCATTGTCGATGACCGTCTCCCCCTCGGCGAGGACCGCGGCCATCAGGATGTTCTCGGTGGCGCCGACCGACGGGAAGTCCAGCCGGATCCGGGCGCCGCGGAGCTCGTCGGCACGGGCTACCACGCACCCGTGCTCGATCTCGCTGGTCGCGCCGAGCAGGCGAAGGCCCGCCTGGTGCATGTCCAGTGGACGGGAGCCGATCGCATCGCCGCCGGGCAGGGCCACGACCGCGCGCTTGCACCGGGCCATCAGTGGACCGAGCACGCACACCGAGGCCCGGAACTGGGTCACCGCGGGGAAGTCCGCGTGGTATTTGGGCTCCGGCGGGGTCACGATCGTCACCACTGAACGGTCGCCACTCGCGTCGTCGGTGATCGTCACATCGCAGCCGAGACCGCGCAGCACCTCTGCCATCAGCGGCACATCGAGGATGTCCGGGCAGTTGGTGATGGTGGTCGTACCCTCGGCCAGCAACGCGGCGGCCATCAGCTTCAGCACACTGTTCTTCGCGCCGCCGACCGCGACCTCGCCGACGAGCTGATTACCGCCGGAGACCAGAAACCGTTCGCTCACCCCGCCAGCTTATCGACCGATGCGCGATGACACGCCCCCTGCCACCAATAAGGCAGTTCGAACCGATTCTGGCGGTACCGAGTCGCTTTCAGCGCTCGCGTCCGCCGCCGGGCTGCCACAGCACATCCCCATCCGGATTGGTGGCCCTGCTGAGGATGAACAGCAGGTCCGACAAGCGATTGAGGTATTTCGCCGGGAGCACACTGGTGTCTTCGGGGTGCGCCTCGACCGCGGCCCAGGCGGATCGCTCGGCGCGCCGGACCACGGTGCGGGCGGTGTGCAACAGCGCGGCAATCGGCGTGCCGCCGGGCAAGATGAACGAATTCAGCGGGGCCAGGCCCTCGTTGAACTCGTCGCACCACTGCTCCAGCCGGTCGATGTAGGGCTGGGTGATGCGCAAGGGCGGGTACTTCGGATCTTCGACCACCGGGGTCGACAGGTCGGCGCCCGCGTCGAACAGGTCGTTCTGGATCTGGCGCAGCACGGCGAGCACCTCTGGCTCGGGCGCGCCGAGCGCCACCGCGACGCCGAGCGCGGCATTGGCCTCGTCGCAGTCCGCGTAGGCGACCAGCCGGGCGTCGGTCTTGGTCACCCGCGAGAAATCGCTCAGACCGGTCGTACCGTCGTCGCCGGTGCGGGTGTAGATCCTGGTCAGATGCACGCCCGTCCGCCGTCCCGCGCTTTTCGCCGACCGTCCCGGCTCCACGGCCTCGTCCCCGGACTGACTGTCGGTGCCGTCATGGGGCGTTTCCGGTGAGTTGGTCATGTTCCTACCTCGCTCCGCCCTTGCGTCTTGCGCGGTCGGAGGGCCGTGACTCCACCCAAGACAAGAATGCCGCCATCGATCCGCGGTCGAGAGCCAGCTCGAAGCCGGCGTGCGGATCGCTGACGGCCACCACCACTATGCCTTCGCTCATGATGTCGAATTCGTCGCCCTGGGGCGCCCTTCGCTCGACTATCTCCAGGCCCTGCCGGTGCACTGTGCTGTCCGGGCCGAGCTTGAGGCTGGTCAATTTGAAGAAGACCAGGCGGTCCTCCTCGTAGCGGATGAGACCGTGCCGCCAGCCGTGGCCACCGCGCGCGGGCAGAACCCGTAGCAGCGCCGCCGTGCCGCCGCGGCGCAGCATCACCAGCCGGTAGGTCGAAGCACCGGCAACGAACACGAGCGTCAGCACCAGAATGATCAGGAGAACCATCCCGGTCTGCAATGCCGTACGCCCTTTCGCTCTGCCGGTGTCGAAGACACCCCCGCTCCGACATTCAATCACGCCCGGTCGGGCCCACATCGCCGGGATCGGTCATCGGCCCACGAACACGACTGTAGGCGGCGAACCGGAGTTCGCCGCCTACAGTGTCGTACTACCCGCGATCAGGCGGAGATTGCCGCCTCGACCGCGCGGACCTGGGCCTGCGCGGCACGCAGCTCCACCTCGCTGGCCTCGCCGTCGGCGAGCACCTTGCGGGCCGCCTCGACGTCGACCTCGCCCGCGAGCTGGGCCGACTCGGCCAGCACGCGCACGGTGTCGGCGGTGACCGAGAAGAAACCGCCGTGCACCGCGGCGACGATCCGCTCGCCCTCGGTCGGCACGATGGACACCGTGCCGCCTTCGACGAGCTGACCGAGCAGCGGCTCGTGGCCCGCCATGATGCCGATCTGACCCTCGGTGGTCTGCGCGCTGACGAACGTGGCCTGGCCGGACCAGATCTCACGCTCGACCGCGACCAGATCGACCGTGATGGTCCTCTGATTGGACTCAGTCGCCATGGGTGACTACTTTCCGGCGATCTTCTTCGCGGCTGCCTCGACGTCGTCGAGACCACCGCAGGAGTTGAACGCCTGCTCCGGGAAGTGGTCGAACTCGCCCTTGCAGACCCGATCGAAGTCGTCGATGGTCTGCTCCAGCGGCACGACCGAGCCCGGCTGACCGGTGAACTTCTCGGCCACGATGAAGTTCTGACCGAGGAACTTCTCCAGGCGACGGGCACGACCGACGAGGACCTTGTCCTCCTCGGAGAGCTCGTCCATGCCGAGGATGGCGATGATGTCCTGCAGTTCCTTGTACTTCTGCAGGATCCGCTTGACCTCGTTGGCCACGGCGAAGTGCCGGTCGCCGACGATCGACGCCTCGAGGATACGAGAGGTCGAGGTCAGCGGGTCGACGGCCGGGTAGATACCCTTCTGCGAGATCGGGCGCGAAAGCTCGGTCGTCGCATCCAGGTGGGCGAAGGTGGTCGCCGGCGCCGGGTCGGTGTAGTCGTCGGCGGGGACGTAGATCGCCTGCAGCGAGGTGATCGAGCGACCACGGGTCGAGGTGATGCGCTCCTGGAGCTCACCCATCTCGTCCGCCAGCGTCGGCTGGTAACCCACGGCGGAAGGCATACGACCCAGCAGGGTCGAGACCTCGGAGCCGGCCTGGGTGAAGCGGAAGATGTTGTCGATGAACAGCAGCACGTCCTGGTGCTGGACATCGCGGAAGTACTCCGCCATGGTCAGCGCGGACAGGGCCACGCGCATACGCGTGCCCGGCGGCTCGTCCATCTGGCCGAAGACGAGGGCGGTGTCCTGGAGGACGCCCATCTCTTCCATTTCCAGGCGGAGGTCGGTGCCCTCACGGGTACGCTCACCGACACCCGCGAACACCGAGGTGCCGGAGAACTCGCGAGCGATACGGGTGATCATCTCCTGGATGAGCACGGTCTTGCCGACACCGGCACCACCGAACAGACCGATCTTGCCGCCCTTGACGTACGGGGTCAGCAGGTCGATGACCTTGACGCCGGTCTCGAGGATCTCGGTCTTGCCCTCGAGCTGGTCGAAGCTCGGGGGCTTGCGGTGGATGCCCCAGTTCTCGCCGTCGCGGCCGAGGCCGGGGGTATCGAGGCAGTCGCCGAGGGCGTTGAACACATGGCCCTTGACGATGTCACCGACGGGCACCGAGATCGGCTTGCCGGTGTCGGTGACGCTCGCGCCACGGACCAGGCCGTCGGTCGGCTGCATCGAGATGGTGCGCACGATGTTGTCGCCGAGGTGCTGAGCGACCTCGAGCGTCAGCGTCTTGGCCACCGAGGCGAGAGCGATCTCGGCATGCAGAGCGTTGAACAGAGCGGGGATGGCGCCGCGCGGGAACTCGATGTCCACCACGGGGCCGATGACACGGACGACGCGGCCTACGGCGGCGCCGGTCTTCGCGTCTTGTGTGACAGCTGCGGTCATTTCGTTGGTTCTCTCTGTGCTAGTCGGGCGGCCTTCGGGGCCCTACGTGGTTACGCAAGCTTCCGCCTACGGGCCCTGACCTCAGGCCGCAGCGCTTCTAGTCGCGGTCCGAGCTCGACGCCAGCGCGTTGACGCCGCCGACGATTTCGCTGATTTCCTGCGTGATCTGGGCCTGACGCACCGAGTTCGCCTCGCGCTGGAGCCCGCTGGCGAGCTCGTTGGCGTTGTCGGTGGCCGCCTTCATTGCGGTGCGCCGAGCCGCGGACTCGGATGCCGCTGCCTCGAGCAACGATGCGTAGATCCGGGTGTTGACGTACTTGGGGAGCAGAGCCCCCAGCAGCACGTCGGCGTCCGGCTCGAACTCGTACTGCGCCGTGACGACCACATCCGGGGTGTCCTCGAGCATGCCGTCGCCGAGCTTCAGGCTCTCGTCGACGAAGCTGACCTGGATCGGCGCCAGGCGGCGCACCTCCGGGGTCTGGGTCAGCATCGAGACGAACCGGGTGTACACGATGTGCAACTCGTCGACGCCCTGCACGGTGGCGGAACCATCGGGCGAGGAGACCTCGCCCTCGGAACCGGCCATGAAGGCCTCGACCAGGTGGTTACACGCCGCCGAGGCATCGACGTAGGTCGGCTGCTGGGAGAAGCCGGTCCACGACGCCACGAACGGACGGCTGCGGAACTTGTAGTACCCGAGTCCCTTGTTGCCCATCACGTACAGCACCGGCTCTTTGCCGTCGCCGCGCAGGGTGGTCATGAGCTCCTCGGCGCGCTTGAGCACGTTCGAGTTGTAGCCACCGCACATACCGCTGTCACTGGTGATGACCAGGACGGCGGCCCGCCGGGCGTCGGGACGCTCGGTCAGCAGCGGGTGCGACAGGTTCTTCGACGCGCTCGCCAGTTCGCCGAGGACCTTGGTGATCTCCTCCGCGTACGGCTTGGCAGCCGCAACTCTGGCCTGGGCCTTGGAAATTCGCGAGGTCGCGATCAGTTCCTGGGCCTTGGTGATCTTCTTGATCGAATTCACACCACGAATGCGGGAGCGCAATTCACGCAAGCTTGCCATCAGCGGTTCACACTCCCCTCATTCGCTTGATCGGAAAATGCCGACATGGTTTCTGCCCGGCTTACTTCTCGACGTGCTTGCGGGTGACCGACAGCGACTCGACCTCTTCGTGGGCCAGCTCGCCCGCGGCGGCCTCGTTCACGATGCGGCTGCCGTCGGAAGCCAGGAAGCCCTGCTTGAAGTTGTCGGTCTCGGACTTGATCGCCTCGGCGGCCTCACCGGCGAGCGGCTTGGCGCCGCCCTCGAGGGCGTCGAAGGAGCTCTGCGTGGCACCGTGCAGGTACTCGAGCAGCTCGGCGGTGAAGCGACGCACGTCGGCGACCGGGACGGTGTCGTAGTAGCCGGAGTCGACCAGGAAGATCGAGACGACCTGATCCTCGACCGAGACCGGGGTGTACTGGTTCTGCTTGAGCAACTCGACCCAGCGGGCACCGCGCTCGAGCTGCGCCAGCGAGGCGGCGTCGAGGTCGGAGGCGAAGGCGGAGAACGCCTCCAGCTCGCGGTACTGCGCCATTTCCAGACGCAGCGAACCGGCGACCTTCTTCATGGCCTTGGTCTGGGCGGCGCCACCGACACGAGAGACCGAGGTACCGACGTTGATCGCCGGGCGGACGCCCTTGTTGAACAGGTCGGACTCGAGGAAGACCTGGCCGTCGGTGATCGAGATGACGTTGGTCGGGATGAACGCCGAGACGTCGTTGGCCTTGGTCTCGATGATCGGCAGACCTGTCATCGAGCCCGCGCCCATCTCGTCGGACAGCTTCGCGCAACGCTCCAGCAGACGGGAGTGCAGGTAGAAGACGTCACCGGGGTACGCCTCGCGGCCCGGCGGACGACGCAGCAGCAGCGAGATGGCGCGGTACGCCTCGGCCTGCTTGGTCAGGTCGTCGAACACGATGAGGACGTGCTTGCCCTGGTACATCCAGTGCTGGCCGATGGCCGAACCGGTGTAGGGGGCCAGCCACTTGAAGCCGGCGGAATCGGAGGCCGGGGCCGCGACGATGGTGGTGTACTCCAGCGCGCCGTGCTCCTCCAGGGCGGACTTGACGCCCGCGATGGTGGAACCCTTCTGGCCGATGGCGACGTAGATGCAGCGGACCTGCTTGTCCGGGTCGCCGGTCTCCCAGTTCGCCTTCTGGTTCAGGATCGCGTCGATCGCGACGGCGGTCTTGCCGGTCTTGCGGTCGCCGATGATCAGCTGACGCTGGCCGCGGCCGATGGCGGTCAACGCGTCGATCGCGGTGATGCCGGTGGCCAGCGGCTCCTCGACCGGCTGGCGCTCCAGCACGGACGCGGCCTGCAGCTCCAGCACGCGGCGCTCTTCGGACTCGATCTCGCCCAGGCCGTCGATCGGCTGGCCGAGCGGGTTGACGACGCGACCGAGGAACTTGTCACCGACGGGAACCGACAGCACGTCGCCGGTGCGGCGGACCTGCTGGCCCTCCTCGAGCGAGGCGTACTCGCCGAGGATGACGGCACCGATCTCGGTGTCCTCGAGGTTCAGCGCGACGCCCAGGACGCCGCCCGGGAACTCGAGCAGCTCGTTGGCCATCGCCGAGGGCAGGCCGCTGATGTGCGCGATACCGTCGCCGGTATCGGTCACGACGCCGACCTCTTCGATGGAGGTTTCCGGGGTGTAGCTCTGGGTGTAGCTCTCGATCGCGCTACGGATCTCGTCGGAGGAGATCGTCAGCTCCGCCATGTTGTTCCTGCTCTCGCTGTGGTCTCGAATGTCGGGGGTGAGAAAGTTCTGCGACGGACTGTCCTTTTCAGGACAGCGCCCGGCGCAGCTTCTCCAGTCGGCCGGTGGCGCTGCCGTCGATCACGTCGTCTCCGACGCGCACGACGACGCCGCTCAGCAGCGTCGGGTCGACCTGCACGTGCACGGTGACCGCCTTGCCGTAGATCCGCTGCAGGGAAGCCGAGAGCTTCTCCTTCTGCGGGCCGGTCAGCTCGACCGCGGCGTGCACATGGGCGACGATCTGGTCACGACGGGCCGCCGCCAGATCGGACAGGGCGCCGAAGGCGACGCCGATGTTGTTGGTCCGTTGCCGGGCCACCGCCTGCTCGGCCAGCGCCGTGGTGATCGGTTCGGCTTTGCCGTTGAGCAGCCGTTCGATCAGCTCGCGCCGCGCCGAGGTCGGCTTGCCCTGGTCGGACAGCGCCTGCTCGAGCTGCGGGTTGTCGGCGATGATCCGGCCGAGCCGGAACAGCTCGTCCTCCACCGCGTCCAGCCGGCCACCGTCGGCGGCCGACTCCAGCAGAGCCTCCTGCCCGAGCAGTACCAGGGTGTCGACCAGATCACGGGTGCGCGACCAGTTCTGGGCCACCGCGGTGGTCAGCACTGCCTGCGTGGCAGCGCTGACCTGGCCGCCGAAGATCCGCTCACTGAGTTCAGCGCGTACCGAACCCGGCACCGACACGTCCGCGAGCGCCACACGCAGCGAACGCTGGTCGTCCAGCACGGCGACAACGGCGAACAGTTCCGACCCCGTTGTGGCCGCAACAGTTTCGCTTCCGGTCAGAGCGGCCCGAAGCGCCTCCCGCGACCGGGAGCTGGCCTCACGGCTCGCTGCGTACATGCTTCTCACTTTCGCGTCGCTACCTTCCGACCCCGATGGCATCGGTGTCGTCGAGTTCGCTGAGGAACTTGTCGATCGACGCCGCCTGCTTGGCCTCGTCCGAGACAGACTGGCCGATGATCTTCTCGGCCAGGTCGACGGCCGTGCGGCCGACCTCGGTACGCAGCTCGGTCAGGATCTGCTGGCGCTGGGCTTCCAGCTGGGAATGACCGGCGGCGATGATTCGATCGCTTTCGGCCTGGGCATCCGTGCGCATCTGCGCGAGGATCTGCTGACCCTGGGTGCGCGCATCCTCGCGGATACGAGCGGCCTCGAGCCGTGCGTCGGCCAGCTGCTGCTGGTACTGCTGCAGCGTCTGCTGTGCCTCGGCCTGGGCGGCTTCGGCCCTGGCGATACCGCCTTCGATCTTGTCGGTGCGCTCTTCGAGTGTCTTGGTCACACGTGGGATCACGTATTTCCAGAAGAGCACGCCGATGATGGCGACACAGACGATCGACCAGACGATGTCGTACGTTGCGGGGAGGAGGGGATTCACATCCTCTCCCTCTGCGGCGAGCGTGATGAATTCGCGCATCGGAATCAGAAGATGAAGCCGGCGACGAGGCCGATCAGCGCCAGGGCCTCGGTGAACGCGATACCGAGGAACATGGTGGTACGGATCTGGCCGGACAGCTCGGGCTGACGCGCGATGCCCTCGATGGCCTTACCGACGACGATGCCGACGCCGATGCCGGGGCCGATCGCAGCGAGGCCGTAGCCGATGGCGCCGAAACCGGTGAAGGTGCTCTCGGTGGTCGCGGCTTCCTGGGCCAGGTAAGCGAGGCTCATGAGTCTTGTTTCCCTTTCTGTTGCTCACCCGCCGGTCGGCGCGTGTAGCAGGTTTCCGGTAGGTGTGGCTTCGGTTGGATCAGTGGTCGGCGGCGTGCTGCGACTGGCCGATGTACACGGCCGTCAGCAGCGCGAAGACGTAGGCCTGCAGGCAGATGACCAGCAGCTCGAACAGCGTGAAGGCGATGCCGGCGAGCAGCGAGAAGGGCGAGAAGATCTTCATCCACGCCGTGGCGTCGAACAGGAAGAACCAGGTCGCGCTGAAGAACAGCACCAGCATGATGTGGCCGGCCAGCATGTTCGCCATGAGTCGGACGGTCAGCGTGAACGGGCGCAGGATGAACGTCGAGATGAACTCGATCGGGATCAGCAGCACGTGCAGCGCGACCGGCACGTCGGGAACGACGATGCTGTGGCGGATGTAGGGGAAGAACCCGTACTTCCGGATGCCGACGTAGTTGTAGGCGATGTAGACGATCGCGGCCAGGACGATCGGCATACCGATGCGTGCGTTCGACGAGATGTTCAATCCCGGAATCACACCGGAGAAGTTCAGAAAGAGAACCGTGAAGAAGATCGTCGCGATCAGCGGCAGGAACTTCTTGCCCATTTCCTTACCGAGGACCTCCTCGGCAATCTGCTCCTTGACGAAAACCACACCGGCTTCCATCACGTTCTGCAGGCCGCGAGGCACGATCTTCGGTGCGCGGAAAGCCAGCACGAAGACGATCACCAGAACGGCAGTCATCAGGAGCCGGACCAGCATCAGGCGATCGAGTTCGAACGGCGTACCCTCGAACAGCACTGCTGGAGGGAAGAAGTCGGACAGCGATGGCGCGTGGAACTCGCCCGCCGCCAAAGTGATGACGCTCAGCGTTCTCTCCCGTGTTCGGGCCGCGGGTACGACGGTCATTCCCGCGGTTCGATCGGACATTGACGATCAATGGGGTCGACTCTGGTCGGCTCGAAATTCGACAGCTGCTCGTACGGTGTAACCCGTGACGACTGCTGTTCGGGCGTCGGCGACATCGTCGACATGCTTCAACCGGGCACATTCCACCCGGATCGGCAGTAAGCATAGCGGCACTGGGTGGGATCTTGGTGATCCCCCCTGGTAACCCGAGGCATAGCCCTGAGTTGTCGGACCGCGCCCCTAGCTTGGGTGCTTGCTTACCAAGACTTTACCAAGCTATCTACGACAGTGCGTAGCTGGGTGGGGTTATTCCTGCTCGGAAGCCGTTTCATCGTCCCCCGCGCGTGTCGTGACGTACGGAACCTTCTGGCTCACAACGCCGTAGGTCTCGGCGCCGAGGACGATCAGCAGGGCCCCCACCACGGTGAAGAACAGCGCGGGCCTGCTGTAGAAGTCGAACTGGTTGAGCACGGCGACGATCACCAGTACCACCAGCAACTTCGCGACCCAGCTGACCAGCAGGATCATCCCTGCCATCTGCGGCGGCAGCTTGGCGCCGAACAGCACCGACACGACGGTCGTGAGGATGAATCCGCCGCCGATGGCGGCGCCGAGCAGCGCACCCCACAGGCCCGGCATCCCTGCCACGAGGGTGGCGATCGCCACCGAGGCGACCACGAGCACGCCGAGGCCGATCAGGCCGTAGCGCAACGCGGCGCGCAACGGGGCGTCAGAACCTGGAACGGTTTCGGGTGTAGAGCTCACGGGCCGCACTTTACCTTGCGGCCGATCCTCAGCGGTTAGCCGACTCCGGCCTGCGCATGGATGGGATCGCGGTCACTACCAGCGCGAACACCAATCCACCCGCGACCAGCAACACGACGATCCGGCGATCCATCAGCGAAGTTCCCACCGCGCCGAAGGCGAGTACGCCGACCCACAAATAGATCAGCAGAACCACGCGGCGCTGCGAATGTCCGATCTGCAGCAAACGATGGTGCAGGTGCATTTTGTCAGGTGTGGAGAAACTCACGCCGGCGCGTACGCGGCGCACGATCGCGAGCAACAGATCGAGCACCGGAATGAACATCACCGCTCCCACCAGCAACAGCGGTGAGAGCAAACCGACAATGTCGCGCGGGCCGTAGCCCTGCAGCGGAATTCGGCCGGAGGCGCCGGTGGAAATCGCGGCCAGCATCAAACCGATCATCATCGAGCCGGTATCGCCCATGAAGATTCGGGCGGGCGAGAAATTGTGCGGCAGAAATCCGAGACAGGCGCCGGCCAGCGCGGCGGCCAGCAGCGCGGGCGGATAGGTGTCCACCGAGCCGCCCTGGTCGTAGAGCAAACCCACGGAGAACACGAAAACGGCGACGGCGCAGATCAATCCGAGGCCGGCCGCGAGGCCGTCCAGACCGTCGACGAAGTTCATCGCGTTCACCAGGGTGACGGTGATGCCCACCGTCACCAGACCGCCCTGCAGCGCGTCGAGCACCACGGTGGTGTCGTTGAACGGGTCGTAGATCACGTACCAGGCCAGGCCCATCACGGCCATGACACCCGCGGCGGTGACCTGTCCGGCGAATTTGGTGAGCGCGTCGAGGCCCCACCGGTCGTCGACGATGCCGACCAGCACGATGATCGTCGCCGCCACCAGGACGGCCGGGATATCGGGCGCGTAGTCGAAACCGCGGCGCAGCGCGGGCAATTGATGCGCGAACAGGATCGCGGCCACGACGCCGACATACATGCCGACACCGCCCATCCGCGGGATCGGCTTCACGTGCACATCGCGTTCGCGGGGGACGGCGACGGCACCGAAGCCGATGGCGAGTATCCGGACACCACCGGTGGCCAGGAAGGTCACCGTGGCCGAGACGAGCAGCACGAGCACTAGCTCGCGCAGAGGGACGACCGTGCTCATCGGATGCGTGCGATCACCGCTGGGCGGAGCTGAGCAAGGCTTCGGGCACCATGCCGAGGACCTCCGCGATATCGGCCACCGGCACCGCGCCCTCCCGCAGCACCCGCGGCTGGTCCGCGGTCAGATCGACGATGGTCGAGGCCACCGCGTGCTCGGCCGGTCCGCCGTCGAGATACACACTCGCCAGCGAACCCAGCTGCTCGCGTGCCTGCTCGGCGGTGCTGGCGGGCGGCTGACCCGACACATTGGCGCTCGACACGGCCAGCGGGCCCACCTCACGCAGCAATTCCAGCGCCACCGGGTGCAACGGCATCCGCAGCATGACGGTGCCGCGGGTGTCACCGAGATCCCAGGCCAGCGAGGGCGCGGCCTGCACGACGAGGCTCAACGCACCCGGCCAGAACGCGCGGATCAGCTCGCGCGCCTGCGGGCGCACCGAGAACACCAGCCCGTCGATAGTGTGCCACGAACCGACCAGGACCGGCACCGGCATGTCGCGACCGCGCCGCTTGGCGGCCAGCAGATCGCTCACCGCGGAGGAGTCGAAGGCGTCGGCGGCCAGACCGTACAGCGTGTCGGTCGGCATGACGACCAGCCGACCCGACTTCAGCGCACTGGTCGCCGCGGTGATCCCCGCAGCACGTGACGCCGGTTCCGCACAGTCGTAGACGGTACTCACAGCGTTGTTCCGCCTCTCCGCGATTCTTTGCCTGGCTTGTCCGCCACCCCACACGACTCCTGCGGGATGTCGGGTTGCGGCAAGAGTCTAGCTCTCGAGCCCGTGGCCGATTCTGGGGGGACTTTTGGGCGTCCCGGCGGGGTTGTCCCGGCGCGCTCGAGATCGGGATATCGGTCGGATGCTCGAGGTGTGCTGGGTGATCGAGGTGTTGTCCAGGCCGCCGGGTCCACGATGTTCGCGCGGTGGCCCGGGTTTGCCAGGACCGAGGGGCGAGGCGGCGGCTGGTGCGCGGACGTCGTGGGTTCGTGTCCCCATCGGCATCGCGAGTCGACGCCGGCGCCGCACGGTGGTCAGCGTTCGCTGGGACTGTGCGCCGTGACGAAACGTGGTCTGCCCGCGAGGTCGGGGTGTTCGGTGACCTCGGCCAGCCCCGCGGCGGTCACGATGGCCGCCACTCCCGCGCCGTTGGTGTCGTCGTGTTCGACGGCCGTGGCGCCGCCGGGACGAAGCAGACGGGCGATGTTCGGGGTCATGGCGCGGATGACGTCGAGGCCGTCCGGGCCGCCGAAGAGGGCTCGATGGGGATCGTGGTCGGCGACTTCGGGATCGAGGACGGCGGCCTCGGGGATGTAGGGCGGGTTCGCGACGACCAGGTCGACGCGGCCGGTCAACTCGGTGAGCAGGGCCGAATCGGTGACGTCGGCGGTGTGCAGGGTGACGGGGGTGTCGCCGTCGGCGGCGCGGGCCTCGGTATTGCGGCGGGTCCAGATCATGGCGTCGGGATCGAGCTCCACGGCGTGGACGACGGCATCGGGGCGGGCGTGGGCGATGGCCAAAGCCAGAGCGCCCGTGCCGGTGCACAGGTCGACGACGATCGGCGCGTGCGCGTGGCCGAGGGTCTCCAGGTAGGCCAGCGCCCACGCGAAGAGCAGTTCGGTCTCCGGGCGGGGCACGAACACCCCGGGGCCCACAGCGAGGTCTATCTCACCCATCACGGCGATTCCGGTCAAGTGCTGCAACGGAATTCGCGTGGCGCGGCGTTCGACGAGCTGGCCGAACCTCGCCGCCTCGTCCGCCTCGATCATCGGGTGCAGGGCCAGCCGCATCCGGTCGACACCGAGGACGTGGGCGGCCAGGTTCTCCGCGTCGGGCAGCGGCGAGGCCACCCCGGACTCGGCAAGGCGCACCGCGGCCGCGGTGATCAGCGGCCGCAGGCGCAGTCGCCCGGTCACGTCATCGGGCACGGGCGCCGCGCCTTCGTGGTCGGGCGGGCTGCCCCGCTGGATGCTGTCCGGTCATGCCCTTTACTCGGCCGCCATCCGGGCTTCGCGGTCGGCCTTGCCGAGTGCGTCGAGCAGTGCGTCCATGTCACCGGCGAGGACGGCGTCGAGATTGTGCGACTTGAAGCCGATGCGGTGATCGGCGATCCGGTTCTCCGGGAAGTTGTAGGTGCGGATGCGCTCGGAGCGGTCCACCGTGCGGATTTGACTGGCGCGCCCCGCCGCGGCTTCCTGCTCGGCCTGTTCCTCGGCGAGTGCCTGCAGCCGGGCCGCGAGCACCTGCATCGCGCGGGCCTTGTTCTGCAGCTGGGAGCGTTCGTTCTGGCAGGTCACCACGATGCCCGAGGGCAAGTGAGTGAGGCGGACGGCGGAGTCGGTGGTGTTGACGCCCTGGCCACCCTTGCCGGAGGACCGGTAGACGTCGATACGCAGGTCGGTCTCGTCGATCTGCACCTGCTCGACCTCGTCGGGCTCGGGGTAGATCAGCACGCCCGCCGCGGAGGTGTGGATGCGGCCCTGCGACTCGGTCACCGGCACGCGCTGCACCCGGTGCACGCCGCCTTCGAACTTGAATCGCGACCACACCCCGTCGCGAGCGGCGTCCTTGCTCTTGATCGACAGCGTCGCGTCCTTGTATCCGCCCAGGTCGGAGTAGGTGACGTCGAGCGTCTCCACCTTCCAGCCATGCCGCTCGGCATACCGGATGTACATGCGCGCCAGATCCGCCGCGAACAGCGCCGACTCCTCGCCACCCTCGCCGGACTTCACCTCGAGCACCACGTCGTCGCCGTCGTGCGGGTCGCGCGGGGCGAGCAGATCGGCCAGCGCCTGTTCGAGCTGGAGCGACTGCGCCTCCAGCTCGGGCACCTCGGCGGCGAACGCGGCATCGTCGGCGGCCAGCTCGCGGGCGGCCTCGAGATCGTCGCGCACCGCCTCCAGCTTCCGGTAGGTGCTCATCACCGGGGCCAGCTCGGCGAACCGCTTTCCCACCCGTCGCGCCGCACCCGCGTCGTTGTGCAGCGACGGATCGGCCAGCTGCGATTCGAGGCCCGCGTACTCGGCGAGAATGTCGTCGATCGCGGACGGGGCCGTCGGATCGGCCATGAGTTGAACTCCTACTGAGTGGTCGAGACTGCGGTGTCTTGCCAGTGCCTTACCAAGATGCCTTACCAAGATGCCTTACCAGGCCGAAGGCCGGTTCTCGGCCGCCTCGATCTGGACTGAGCGGAGGGTGCGACGAAGGAGTACCCGGAGGGAGGGAAGATCGAGGCGGCCGAGAACCCGCGGCGCCCGCGCCGCAGAAAACACCGAGAACCCGCGGCGCAGAAAATACCGACGCCCGGCCTGCGAAAGCAGAACCGGGCGTCGGGGGAGGCAACTAGCTGTCGGCGTCGGCCTTCTTGCCGGCACGCCTGCCGTAACGGGCCTCGAAGCGAGCGACGCGGCCGCCGGTGTCGAGGATCTTCTGCTTGCCGGTGTAGAACGGGTGGCACTGCGAGCAGACCTCGACGGTGATCTGGCCGGACTCCTTGGTGGAGCGAGTCTGGAAGGTGTTGCCGCAACCACACACAACGGTGGTGTCGACATACGTGGGGTGGATTCCTGCCTTCATGGGCGTCCTCTCGATAATGGTCGCCGGGTCGCATCCGCGCGCGAGCGTGGAATGCGTGAACCGGAACCGACTAGGCGGGATGTCTGCGAACTCGCAGACACACAGCGGTCCAGTATGCCAGATCCGACCGCACCCCTGAGAACACCCCCTACCCCGCGATTGTTCCCCGTAAACAGAAAGGGCCCCGCCGGAGCGGAGCCCTTCGCTGTCGATCCGAAGATCAGTCCTCGATCGCGCCCGGCGCGGTCTTGGAGACCGTCATCAGGAACTCCAGATTGTTCTTGGACTTGCGCAGGCGATCCATCAGCAGATCGATCGCCTGGTGCGAATCCAGCCCGGACAGCACGCGCCGCAGCTTGTGCACGACCGCCATCTCGTCGGGCGAGAGCAGCAGCTCGTCGTGGCGGGTGCTCGACGGGTTGATGTCCACCGCGGGGAACACGCGGCGCTCGGCGATCTTGCGATCGAGCTTGAGCTCGGCGTTGCCAGTGCCCTTGAACTCCTCGAAGATCACCGTGTCGCCGGTGGAACCGGTCTCCACCATCGCCGTGGCGATGATGGTGAGCGAGCCACCGTTCTCGATGTTGCGCGCCGCGCCGAGGAACCGCTTGGGCGGGTACAGCGCGGTCGAGTCGACACCACCGGAGAGGATGCGGCCCGAAGCGGGCGAGGAGTTGTTGTACGCACGGCCCAATCGGGTGATCGAGTCGAGCAGCACCACAACGTCTTTGCCCATCTCCACCAGTCGCTTGGCGCGCTCGATGGCGAGCTCGGCGACGGAGGTGTGGTCGCCCGGCGGCCGGTCGAAGGTGGAGGCGATGACCTCACCCTTCACCGAACGCTGCATGTCGGTGACCTCTTCAGGGCGTTCGTCGACCAGGACGACCATGAGATAGCACTCAGGGTTGTTGATCGCGATCGCGTTGGCGATGTCCTGCATGATCGTGGTCTTGCCCGCCTTGGGCGGGGACACGATCAGCGCGCGCTGGCCCTTGCCGATCGGCATGATCAGGTCGATCACGCGCGTTGTCAGCTTGTTCTGCGTCGTTTCCAGACGCAGACGCTGATTCGGGTAGAGCGGGGTCAGCTTCTGGAAGTCGGGACGACGCTTGGCCGCGTCGACCTCGCCACCGTTGACGGTGTCCAGGCGAACCAGCGGGTCGAACTTCTGGCGCTGGTTGCTCTGCTCGCCGTCCCGTGGCGCGCGGACGGCACCGGTGATGGCGTCACCGCGGCGCAGGCCGTTCTTGCGGACCAGGTTCATCGACACGTACACATCGTTCGGGCCGGCCAGGTAGCCGGAGGTCCGCACGAACGCGTAGTTGTCGAGCACGTCGAGGATGCCGGCGACCGGCTGCAGGACATCGTCCTCGCGGATCTCGAAGTCGCGGGCCTCGTTGCCACCGCCCCCGGTGCCACCGTCGCGGTCGCGACCACGACGACGCTCACGGAACCGACGACCCCGGCGACCGCGGCCGCCTTCCTCGTCGTCACCACCGCGATCGTCGCGGGGACCGCGATTCCCGCTGCCGTTCTGGTTCTGGTTGCGCTCGTTCTGATTGCGGTCGCCGCCCGAGCGCTCACCGCGCTCACCACCGGATCGGTCACCACCGGCGCGTTCGCCACGGTCACCGCTGTTGCGGTCACCGCGCTCGCGTCGGCGCTCACCCTGCTCGCCACCCTCGGACTTGTCGGACCGGTCGGCCTGCTTGGTCTCCTCGCCACGATTCTCGGCGGAGGCGTTCTCGCCACCACCGGAACGGGCCTGGTCACGACCACGGCGCTGCCTGCCACGGCCACGCTGGCCGCTCTCGCGTCCGGAATCCTCGCCGGATTCGGCGGGGGCATCGGTCTTGACCTGCTCGGTCTTGACCTCGGTTTTGGCCTGTTCGGCCGGAGCCTGCGCGGGCTCGGTCGCCGCGTTCCCGACCTCTGCGGCCTGCTTCTCGGCGGGCGCGGTCTTCTCGGCCTTGGCCGGCTTGTCGGCCTTGACCGGCGCTTCCGTCTTCGCGGGCGCTTGCGTCTTCGCGGGCGCTTCGGCCTTGGCGGGCGCTTCGGCCGTCACGGCGGCGGCCTCGGCGGGCTTGTCCGCCTTGGCGGGCGCACCGGCCTGATTCTCCTTGATAGCGGCGATGAGATCGCCCTTACGCATCCCGGAGGTGCCTCGGATACCGAGCTCCCCCGCCAATGCGCGCAACTGCGGCAACAGCATTCCAGTCAGCCCCGATCGTGCGACGTCGGTTTTTTCGCTCATTTTCGAAATCTGTCCGGATTCACTTTCGCGGCCGCCCGAGTTCGTAGGGTTGGTTTCCACCCCGGGTGTCGCGAGCAGGTCCGTATCTGTCACGGAAGTCCTTTCCTTCCCTCGAATGCCGTGTGCTGATTCGAGGGTTCGTTCCGCAGACCCGGCAACGTGTGCCGAGCTCGGATTATGCGCCCAACAGGACGCCTGTGCCGTACTACCCGCCGCGGGCGGGCCGGAGGCTTCGCCACCAGAAGCCAGTGGTGAGGAAAGATCATTCCAGTTGCGCGGCTTCACGGCGTCGCAGCACCTCCATGGCCTGGAGGCTCGAGCCTGGAACCTGCTGGAGCGATTGCCCTGATGAAGCACCGGCGTCTGATGCGCACGATGTACGGACTTGCCCAGAATAGCTGCCCATTGTGAACAACGGCAAGGCAGGCACGCCGTCAGTCGATCGCCACGCCGTCGGCAATGCCGGGTTCGATGACGCGCAGACCATCTTCTTCGGCCTGTTTACGCAGGTCATCGGGGAATTCCGCAGTCGTCAGGGCGAGAATGGTCGGACCGGCGCCCGAGACCGTCGCCGCGATGCCGGCCGACCGCAGCCGCTCGATCCACGCCGTGGTGAGCGGTAGCGCGGGAGCACGCTGGGTCTGGTGCAGCCGATCGGCGGTGGCGGGCATCAGCAGATCGGGGCGCTCGGTCAGCGCGACGACGGCCAGCGCCGCCCGGCTGACGTTGAACGCCGCGTCGCCGTGCGGCACCTGATCGGGCAGCAGCCCGCGGGTGTGCGCGGTGGACGAGCGCTCCTGTGGAATCAGCACCACCGGGCGCAGGTCCTGGGCCGGGGCCAGCCGCACGGCCCGGTAGAGGCGATTCTGGTCGGCGTCGTTCTCGGTCCACGACACGACGATTCCGCCGAGCACGCTGGCGGCGGCATTGTCGGGATGACCCTCGAACTCCGAGGCCAGCTGCACGAGGCGATCGCTGTCCAGGCACAGGGCCGGGTCGAACTTCGCGGCCAGCCCGGCACCAGCGGCCAGGCCGCCGACCACCGCGGACGCACTGGAACCCAGTCCGCGCGAATGCGGAATCACGTTGCGGCACACCACGTCGAGGCCGTCGGCCCAGACGCCGAGCGATTCGAGCCCGCGCTCGATCGCCCGGACGACCAGATGCGTTGGGCCCCACGGCACATCGTCGGCGCCCTCGCCCTCGACCCGGATGTCGAGGCCCGATTCGGTGGTGCGCACCACGATCTCGTCGTAGAGGCCCAATGCCATTCCCAGGCAATCGAATCCGGGGCCGAGGTTGGCCGTGGAGGCCGGAACGCGCACGGTCACTTCGAGACCGGCGGGCAGGGTGGCAGTCATCAGCCTGCTCTCGCGTGCGCTCAACTCAGGCCAGCTCGAGTTCGTGGGCGATGGCCACCGGGTCGACAGCGATCGGCTTGACCTCGGGCATGCCGGCCAGGGCGTTGTCGGGGTCCTTGAGACCGTTGCCGGTCACCGTGCAGACCACGGTCAGGCCCGAATCCAGCCAGCCTTCCTTGCGCGCGGCCAGCAGACCGGCCACGCTCGCGGCCGAGGCGGGCTCGACGAACACGCCCTCGGTGGCGGCGACCAGGCGGTACGCGGCCAGGATCTCGTCGTCGGTGGCCGCGCGGAAGGCGCCACCGGACTGCTCCTTGGCCTCCATCGCCCCGTTCCACGACGCGGGCGCGCCGATCCGGATGGCGGTGGCGATGGTCTCGGGGTCCTTCACCGGAGCACCGTTGACCAGCGGGGCCGCACCGGCGGCCTGCACACCGAGCATGCGCGGCAGCACCGAGGTGACGCCGTCGGCGTAGTACTCGCGGTAGCCACGCCAGTAGGCGGTGATGTTGCCCGCGTTGCCCACCGGCAGCACGTGCACATCGGGCGCCTTGCCCAGGACGTCGCAGATCTCGAACGACGCCGTCTTCTGGCCCTCGATGCGCGCCGGGTTCACCGAGTTCACCAGGCCGACCTCGGGGAAATCGGAGGTGACCTTGCGGGCCAGCTCCAGGCAGTCGTCGAAGTTGCCCTCGACCTGGATGATCTTTGCGCCGAGCATGACGGCCTGGGCCAGCTTGCCCATGGCGATCTTGCCCTGCGGGATCAGCACCGCGCACTCCATGCCCGCGCGGGTGGCGTAGGCCGCGGCCGAGGCCGAGGTGTTGCCGGTGGAGGCGCACAGCACGGCCTTCTGACCGCGGTACTTGGCATCGGTCATGGCCATGGTCATGCCACGGTCCTTGAACGAACCGGTCGGGTTGGCACCCTCGACCTTGAGGTACACCTCGCACCCGGTGAGCTCGGACAGGTGCGTCGCGGGGACCAGCGGGGTACCGCCCTCGAAGAGGGTCACCGGCTCCCAGTCGGCCGCGCCTTCGAGCCGATCGCGGTAGGCCGCGATCAGACCGGGCCAGCGGGAATGCACACCGTGCTGAGGGGCAACGCCGAGGGTGCTCATGCCACCGCTCCTTCGGTCACGACGCAACCATGTGCGCACGGACGGCCGGTATACCCATCGGCGCGAATGTCGGCGAGGCCGCGCACATTCGTACTCATGATTCTTCTGTGCCTTCCAGTCTGAGAACGCTGGTCACGGAGGTGACGGAGTCCATTTCCGCCAGTGCCGCGACAGTATCGGCCAGCGACGACTCCACCGCATGGTGGGTGACGACGACCAGCCGGGCGCCGTCGCCATGACCCTGCTGACGCACGGTGGAGATGCTCACGCCGTGCTGGGCGAACTCCCCCGCCACCGCGGCGAGCACGCCGGGGCGGTCCTCCACCTGCAGGTTCACGTGGTAGCGGGTGGGGGTGTCGCCGATCGGCGCGATCGGCAGTTCAGCATAAACCGATTCGCCCGGTGCCCGGCCACCGTAGAACTTGTTGCGCGCGGCCATCACCAGGTCGCCGAGCACTGCCGACGCGGTGGGCGCGCCACCGGCGCCCTGCCCGTAGAACATCAGGCGACCGGCATTGTCGGCCTCGACCACGACGGCGTTGAACGCGCCGTTCACCGAGGCCAGCGGGTGCTTGCGCGGGATGAGCGCGGGGTAGACGCGTACCGAGACGCGATCCTTGCCGCCCTCGGCGGAGCTGGGCTCACCCGGACCGGACGGGACGCGCTCGCAGATGGCGAGCAGTTTGACCGTGCAGCCCACAGCCGAGGCGGTCTCCAGGTCCTCGGCGGTGATCTTGGAGATGCCCTCGCGGTACACATCCGCCGCGGTCACCCGGGTGTGGAAGGCCAGCGAGGCCAGGATGGCGGCCTTGGCGGCAGCGTCGTAGCCCTCGACGTCGGCGGTCGGGTCGGCCTCGGCGTAACCCAGGTCGGTCGCCTCGGCGAGCACGTCGTCGTAGGCGGCGCCGGTCTCGTCCATCGCGGAGAGGATGAAGTTGGTGGTGCCGTTGACGATGCCGACGACCTTGTTCACCCGGTCACCCGACAGCGACTGGATCAGCGGGCGCACCACCGGGATGGCACCGGCGACGGCGGCCTCGAAGTACAGGTCGGCGCGGCTGCGCTCGGCGGCGGCGGCCAGTTCGCCGGTGTAGTCGGCCAGCAGCGCCTTGTTGGCGGTGACGACGGACTTGCCCGCGGTGAGCGCCGCCCCGATCAGCCCGCGAGCCGGGTCGATTCCGCCCATGACCTCGACGACCAGGTCGACATCGTCGCGGGCGACGAGCGCCTCGGCGTCGGTGGTGAGCAGTTCGGCGGGCAGGCCGCGGTCCTTGCTCAGGTCACGCACGGCGACGCCGCGCAGCACCAGCGGCGCACCGACGCGCGAGCGCAGGTCCTCGGTGTGCTCGCGCAGCACCCGGACCACCTCGGTGCCGACGGTGCCCATCCCGAGCACGGCGACGCCGAGCGGGCGCCCCGTGTCTCTGGTGCCGTTGTTGACGGCAGCAGCCGTTTCGGTCATTCTTCCACCTCCAGGCTGAGCAGGTCCGCCACCGTTTCCCGGCGCAGAATCAATCGCGACGCACCGTCGCGCACCGCGACCACGGCGGGCCGGGTGAGCTGGTTGTAGCGGCTCGACATCGAATAGCAGTACGCGCCGGTCGCGGCGACGGCGACCAGGTCACCGGGGCCGGCATCGGCGGGCATCCAGGTATCACGGATGACGATGTCGCCACTCTCGCAATGCTTTCCGACCACGCGCGCGACCACGGCGTGCGCGCCGGAAGTCCGCGAGACCAGACGGCAATCGTAGTCGGCCTGGTACAGGGCGGGGCGGATGTTGTCGCTCATCCCGCCGTCGACGCTGACGTAGCGACGGCGCGCGCCACCGTCGAGCTCGACATCCTTGATGGTGCCGACCTCATAGAGCGTCACGGTGCCGGGACCGGCGATGGCGCGACCCGGTTCGACGGCGATGGTCGGCTCGGGCAGCCCGGCGCGGGCGGCCTCGGCGGCGACCAGGCCGCGCAGCTTGGCGGCGAACTCGTCGAGCGGGGGCGGGTTGTCGCTGGGCAGGTAGGAGATGCCGAGGCCGCCACCCAGATCCAAAGTGGAGATCTGCGCGGTGCGCTCGATGCCGAACTTGTCGATGGCCTCGCGCAGCAGGGCGAGCATGCGGCGCGCGGCGATCTCGAAGCCGTCGATCTCGAAGATCTGTGAGCCGATGTGGCTGTGCAGGCCGACCAGGCGCAGGTTGTCGGCTTCGAAGACCCGGGCCAGCGCCTCCATCGCGTCGCCACCGGCGATCGAGAAGCCGAACTTCTGGTCCTCGTGGGCGGTGGAGATGTACTCGTGGGTGTGCGCCTCGACGCCGACGGTCACCCGGACCAGCACGTCCTGGACGACCCCCGCGGCACCGGCGACGGCTTCGAGCCGCTCGATCTCGTAGAGCGAGTCGACGACCACGTGCCCGACACCGGCCGCGACGGACGCCTCGAGCTCGGGCACCGACTTGTTGTTGCCGTGCAGGGCGATGCGCTCGGCCGGGAAACCGGCGTGCAGCGCGACGGCCAGCTCGCCACCGGAGCACACGTCCAGCGAGAGGCCCTCGTCGCGGATCCAGCGCGCGATCTCGCCGCACAGGAACGCCTTGGACGCGTAGTGCACGCGGGCGTTCGGCCCGAACGCGCGCACCATGTCGCGGCAGCGGGAGCGGAAATCGTCCTCGTCGATCACGAACAGCGGGGTGCCGTATCGCGCCGCCAGCTCGGTGACCGGCACGCCTGCCAGCGCGACCACACCGTCGTCATCGCGGGTGGCGTTGCGCGGCCACACGTGGGCGGGCAGGTCGATCATCTCGGCGGGATCGGTCGGGCGCTCGGCCAAGCTCGGCGCGTGCGGGATCTCCGCGTGCCGGGGACCGGCCGGGTGTGCACTCATTCGGGTGCGTCCTTCCTGGAAAGTTCGTGGGCGCTCACATGCGCTCCGGTGCGCTCACGCCGAGCAGGCCGAGGCCGTTGGCCAGCACCTGGCGGGTGGCCCGCACCAGTTCGAGCCGGGCCGAGTTGAGCGGGGTGACGACGTCGTCGCCCTTGGGCAGCACGCGCATGTCGTCGTCGGACTGGAACGGGTGGTAGACCCCGGCCAGTTCCTCGAGGTAGCGGGCGATGCGGTGCGGTTCACGGGTGTCGGCGGCGGTGGCGACCACGCGCGGGAAATCACCGAGGGTGCGGATCAGATCGCCTTCGCGATCGGAGTTCAGCAGCGCGAAATCCGGTGCGACAGCGTCGAATCCGAAGGCTTTGGCGTTGTCGATGATCCGGCAGGTGCGCGCGTGCGCGTACTGGACGTAGTAGACCGGGTTCTCGCTGCTGGCCTTGGTCCACAGGTCGAGGTCGATGTCGATGCTCGAGTTCACCGACGAGCGCACCAGCACGTAGCGTGCGGCGTCGACGCCGATGGCCTCGACCAGGTCGTTGAGGGTGACCACGGTGCCCGCCCGCTTGCTCATCTTCACGGCCTTGCCGTCGCGCACCAGGTTCACCATCTGCCCGATCAGCACCTCGACGGTGTCGGGGTCGTCGCCGAACGCGGCCGCGGCGGCCTTCAACCGGCCGATGTAGCCGTGGTGGTCGGCGCCGAGCATGTAGATGGCCAGGTCGAACCCGCGCGAACGCTTGTTCTGGAAGTAGGCGATGTCACCGGCGATGTAGGCGGCGTTGCCATCGCTCTTGAGGACGACGCGGTCCTTGTCGTCGCCGAACTCGGTGGACGCGATCCACCAGGCGCCGTCCTTCTCGTACAGGTTGCCCGAGTTCTTCAGCTGCTCGACGGCCTGCTCGACGGCGCCGGAGGTGAACAGCGAGCTCTCGTTGAAGTACACGTCGAAATCGGTGCCGAAGTCGTGCAGATCCTGCTTGATCTGGGCGAACATCTGCTCGACGCCCTCGCGACGGAACAGTTCGTGTCGCTGCTCGGCGGGCAGGCTCAACGCGTCGGGGTGCGCGGCGAGGATGCTCGCGCTGATCTCGCGGATGTACTCGCCCGCGTAACCGTCGGCCGGGGTCGGCTCGCCGAGGGCGGCCGCGACCAGCGACTTGGCGAAGCGGTCGATCTGCGCGCCGTTGTCGTTGAAGTAGTACTCGCGGGTGACCTCGGCGCCCTGGGCGGCCAGGATGCGGCCCAGCGCGTCGCCTGCCGCGGCCCAGCGGGTGCCACCGAGATGGACCGGGCCGGTCGGGTTGGCGGAGACGAACTCCAGATTGATCTTCGTGCCGGTCAGCGTGGCGCCGGTGCCGTAGGTGTCGGCGGCGGCCAGGATCTGGGCGAGGATCGCGCCCTGCGCCGCGGCGGCCAGGCGGATGTTGAGGAAGCCGGGGCCCGCGACATCGGCGGCGTCGATCCCGTCGGTGGCGGCGAGCGCCTCGGCCAGCCAGCCCGCCAGCTCACGGGGATTGGTTCCGGCTCGCTTGGCCACCTGCATGGCCACATTCGTGGCATAGTCGCCGTGTTCGGGGTTGCGCGGACGCTCCACTGTGACCTGCTCCGGCAGGACCGACGAGTCCAGTCCACGTTCGACAAGCACCTTCGCCGCAGTGGTGCGAAGGAGATCTGCAAGGTCAGCTGGAGTCACGAGTCTCTATCCTATTGGCTGGGCCCCTCGCAACCACGACCGCCCGCCACGAACACCACCGATCCACACGTCGAAAGAGCACATCGAGCGATGCCGAGCAGGACAAGCGCCACATCAGCCAAGGCCGTCCGGGCCGCGGGAAAGTCGTCTCCGTCCCGCAAACCCGGCAAGGGCAAACTTCCGGGTAAGAAGCGCGAGACCCCGTGGGCCCTGATCGGCGCCGGTGTCGCGATCGTCGCGCTGATCGGCCTGCTGGCCTACAGCCTGGTACCCAAGTACCTGGACCAGGCGGCCATCAGGGAAGCCCAGACCGATCTGAAGGAATGGGTGCCGACCGCGGAGAACCAGGACCCGTCGGAGAAGATCGACGGGGTCGTCAAACAGGAGTACCCAGCAGGTCTGCACGTGACCGCGGAGCAGCGGGTGGCCTATGACAAGTCCCCGGCCTTCGGTGGTCCGCACGATTCGGCCTGGGCCAACTGCACGGGCACCGTATACGCCAAGCCGATCCGGATGGAGAACGCGGTGCACTCCCTCGAGCACGGCGCGGTCTGGGTCACCTACGACCCGGACAAGGTCGACGCGGCCGGTGTCGAGACGCTGTCGAACTACGTCAAGGGCCGCCAGTACTCGATGATGTCGCCCTACCCGGGTCTCGATTCGCCGATCTCGCTGCAGACGTGGGGCCATCAGCTCGCACTCGACTCCGCCGACGACGTCCGGATCAAGCAGTTCATCTCGGCCCTGCGCGAGAACCCCTACGCCTACCCCGAGGTCGGCGCGAGCTGCTCGAACCCGATCTTCGACGCGAACAACCCGCCGCCGTTCGACGGCTCGCCCTACGGTCCCGAAGCGGTGCCGATGGACGGCGCGGGCCTGACGCAGGACCCGTCCGAGCTCGGTGGCGGTTCGGGCATCCCCGGCCTGCCGAACATCCCGGTGCCGGGCGGCCTGCCGGCGGGTCAGTAGTGAGCACGATCGAACCCGGCGACACCGCACCGGACGCGGGCAACCGGCGCCCGGCCGGGGCGGTGCTCGTCCTCGGCGCGATCGGCCTGTTGCTGCTCGGCGCGGTGGCCGGCGTGCTGCTGCGGCTGCCGCTGGACAAGACCGACGAGCCCGCACCCGGCCCGGTCGACGTGGGCTTCAACCAGGACATGTCGGCCCATCACGCGCAGGCCGTCGACATGGCGGGCGTCGCGCTGATCGCCTCGACCGACAACGACGTGCGCAGGCTCGCCTACGACATCCTGACCACCCAGCAGAACCAGATCGGCCGGATGCAGGGCTGGCTCCAGTTGTGGGGCGAGCCGAATCAGGACATCGACGGGTACATGGGCTGGATGACCGGGCCCGGCAGCGGCGGGCACGGGCATTCCGGCGCCGCGGACGGGCAGGCGATGCCGGGTCCGGTGCAGTCCATGCCGGGGATGGCCACGCAGGAGGAGATGACCGCGCTGCGGCAGTCCACCGGCCCCGCCCTCGACACGATGTTCCTGCAGCTGATGCTGCGCCACCATCAGGGCGGTGTGCCGATGCTCGACTACGCCGCCGAGTACGCCGACACCACCGCGGTGCGCACCCTGGCGGCCACCATGTCCAAGACCCAGGCCGGTGAGTCCCAGCTGATGACCACGATGCTGGCCGACCGCGGCGCCGACCCGCTGCCGCTGAGCTGATCCGACGGTGCCGCACCGGGTCAACCGCCCGGTCCGGCACCGTTTTTGGTGCACCGCACTCGATGCGATACGCTGTCGCTGCCCGATCGGTCACCACCGACCGGCATCTATCCCGCCCTCGTAGCTCAGGGGATAGAGCGTCTGCCTCCGGAGCAGAAGGCCGCAGGTTCGAATCCTGCCGAGGGCACACACGAGAAAGGCCCCTGACCAGCGTTCAAGCGGTCGGGGGCCTTTCTCGTCTGCACGCTCAGCCAGCCTCGATGTCACGAGTTGTCACAACCTCACCCAAAGTCTTGGACGCCTCGGCCAGAGCTTCGGCCTGCGAGTGGGTGTAGATCCTCGCTGTCACGCTGGCATCCGCGTGGCCGAGCCAAGCAGCAATCACCGCCATCGGCACCTTCCGCAGATGCATGATGGTCCCGCAGGTGTGACGAGCATCATGCAGGCGAATGTGGCGAACCCCGGCCACCTTGACCGCTTTTGCCCACTTGTGCGTCAGCGTGTCCGGGTGGTAGGGAGTGCCATCCTCATTGCAGGCAACGTAGTCGAGGTTCTGGTACGCCTTCCCGAGTTGCAGTTTGTCCGCAGCCTGCCGACGACGAGCCTTCCGCAGCACCGCCACCATCTCGTCGTCCATCGGCAGCGTCCGTTCCGACGCCTCGGTCTTCGGATCGTCCTCCACCGCCTTGCCCCCAGCGGCTGCACGACCGATGTGCACGGTGATCGTCTTCGCCTTGAAGTCCACACCGGACCACCGCAGGCCCCCGAGCTCACCACGCCGCAAGCCGGACAGCGCCAGGAACCACAGGTGCCCGTTACGGTCTGCCTCCAAGCTGGTCAGGAACTTCGAGACCTCGGCCGGAGTGTAAGTCTGAGGCTTGCGCTTCTTCCCAGCTTTCGGCTTGATGGCACGAGACACATTGTGCGACAAGAACTTTCGCTCAATTCCGTAGTCCAGCACCCACGAAGTAGTCTCGACTGCGCGCTTGAGTGACCGATTCGACCACGGCCGCCGCGTGTTGCCCTTCTCGGTCTTGCTGCCGCCCTTCTTCAACGCGGCGACCATGTCATCCAAGTGCTTGCGGGTGAGCTTCTGAACAGGCAAGGGACCGTGCATCTCGCGCAGCGGCGCGAGGTTGTACTCGTACCCCGACAGCGTGGTTGCCCGAGCCCAGTGCATACTGGCGAGCCAATCGGCACATGCCTCCTCCACCGTCACATCCTTGCGCGGCACGAAACTGCCCGAGGCAGCGTCAGCGAGGAACTTGGCCAGCGCCTCCTTGGCTTCCTTCTCCGTGCGGAAGCGTCGACGCACCTGGTGTCGCTTGCCGGTCTCAGGATCACGGCCAGCATCGGCAACGACCTCATACCGGATGCCAGGCTTCCCAGTTCGCCGCTCCGTCACCTCGATCTTGGTGATCTGAGGTGGAAGTTGCTGACGACTCATGCCGCAACCTGATCGAGAGCCGAGATGTAGTCGGTGACAGCCTGTTCGGTGACGAACCTACGCCGACCGATCTTGACCGAGCGCAGCGCACCCGAGCTGATCAACTCGTAGTACTTGCTCCGGCCGATCGGGATCAGCTTGCGAACTTCGGCCTCGTTGAGAAGCTTGGACATGACGGTTCCTCCCTATGCTGCTGCGGATTGCTGAACGAAAGTCGGTGGGTCTGGCCGGTCATCGATGGCCAGGCGGGCGGTGGTGTACTCGGCGCGTTGATTGATCCGAGCCGCTACCAGCGCCATCACCAGATGCGAGCGAGGCGGTGCGTCCTTGTCGCCGGGGCGTACCGGCGTGATCCGCAGGTGCGAGGTATCCGGCTTGACGATGCCGACACGAGCCAGCTCCGCGCGCACGAAGTCGAGGCGGTCGGCCTTGTGATCGGGGATCGTCTTGCCCGACCACTTGCCGGAGTTGAGGCAACGCCGACCAGGCAGACCGAGAGTGTCGCGGCGGTGCGCTCGCCCCTTGCAGCGGCCGGGAATGGTCTTCTCGCTGGCGCCTTTGGGGACGATGCCGTAGCGCAGCCAGACCCCGCACCGAGGCGAGCACGGGGTGTCCTGCAACTCGGCGTGCAGCCGGTCGTAGTGTTCGGCGACGCGGCGTGAGCCGGGGTCGAGGACTTCGCCGATGGACTTGGTCAGATACTTGGTCAGATACCGGACCTTGGTATCCATTTCCTCAGTGCCACCGAGGATCTGCACCGCCTTGGACTGCCCGCCGAACTTCATCGTGTGGGCCGGTTCGAGGTCGTCCACTTCATCCATGACCGTCAGCGCGTCATCCCAGTACGTCAACGGCTTGTGCGTGCGCGGGTCGACGAAGGTGGCGGCCGAATAGTCCCAGACCGGCATGTTCGACCCGGTGTAGACGGGCCGGTCATGATGGGGCCACCAGACGTTGACGTAGGTCGCCGCGGTGACCTGGTAGAGCAACTGGGTAGGGATCGAGCCACGAATAGCGATGTGCAGGTGAGGGGCGCCGCGCTTCTGGGGTTCGACCGAGGCCCAGTACTGCACGTTCCAACCGACCGCACGGCGAAGGTTCTGCATCCACCGGTCGAACAGCTTCGCGAGGTGGATCGTGTCGCGGGCCTGGCGGGTGTAGTCGTAGGACTCCGGGTCACGCGGGGAACCGTCCGAGACCATCTGCCCGGTCGCAGCGTCGCGGTAGCGGTTGATCGACCCGTAGGAAGGCAGGGTGAGGGTGAAGAACGTCGAGGGCCGATATTTGCCATCGGCGTAGGCGGTGCCAACTGTCACAGTCTTGTTCACTTTCTTTCGGGGCAGGTCGGGCACGTCGTCACGGCGACGAGTCGACTTGGCCTTGCGGCGGGGCGTGTCATCGAGGGCGGGGAGTCGACCACGCACACCCAACTCACGGAGTTCGGTGTCGAGGTCGGCCACCAGAGCCTTGATCGCCTCAGCCAGTTCGGTATCGGCGGCACGGCGCGCGTCGTGGTAGTCGGTGAACAGCAGCGCCCGCGCCGAGAGGACCTGTTGCTGTGCCTCGGTGACCACGGTGTCGGGGTCGACGGGTTCGGCCTCGGCGCACCAGCCTTCGCGCAGCTGGGTCATGCGCAGGTAGCGGTTGGCCTTCGCACAGGCCGGGCAGGTCTGTTCATGGGTGGACTTGCACGGTGCGCCGACATACGAGGTTCGGGAGGTGACCGGGTCGAAGGCCCGCATGGGCACCACCCGGGCGCAGACGCCTTCTTTCGCGGCGGCGGCTTCGGCGATGTCGGTGATGTCGGGCATCGCGCGGCGGTCGGCGGCGGTGAGCCGGTCGGCGCGGATACCGAGGGAGGCCACGGGTGTGGAGTTGGTGGTGTTCGCGTCCATGGTGTGGCCTCCCTCAGCTAGGTGGGTGTCGGTAGTGGTGGTCATGCGGCCTTGGTGTCGGGCAAGGTTCTGAATCCGGCCACCGATTCGAACGGCACGACCACCGGGTCAGCGAGTGAGTCGCACCGGCGGAACATGATCTGGACCAGTCCCGGACCGGCGATCTTCACCTGGGCTTGCTGAGCGCCGAAACCGTGGGCGAGGTGGTCACGGCGGTTGAACCAGCTCTCCGGGCAGTGACCGGGCAGCATCCTCGCGTGGATCATGTCGAGGGTCTCGCCGATGTCGACCGAGACCAGCCGAGGCACATACACCCGATCGTTGTCACGGGTGGCCAGGTCGCAGGCGGTCAGGATCGTGGTCCAGCGGCGCCGGTAGCGGAACCAGGTCAGGAACCGGGTCCGGGCACGGCCGGTGATCACGCGCTCGAAGGTCTGCGGGCTCGATACTCGCCACAGCACCATCCCCGCGACACTCACACCGGCCACCCCGACCCCGAACGGCCAACCCAGCCACCACCCGGCAGCAACCGCCAGCCCGAGGGGAACCGAGATCATCGGGAACAGGACCGCCCACCAGACCAGCACCGCAGCACCGGCCAGAATTCGGCCGGCAAAGGTGAGCAAGCCGTCGAAGACCTCGGTGACCGGATCGGTTGTGGCGGTGGTGGTGGTGGTGGTGTTCATCGGTTGGCCTTTCCGGTCACGGTGTTCAGGGGGAACAGTTCGAGCTGCACCGGAGCGGAACCCTTGCGCCTCGAGGTCTTCTCAGCAGCGGCCTTGACGACCGGATTCACCTGGGGCACAGCCTTTTTCACTGGTTTGCGGGTAGTCATGCGGCGTCGTCCCAACCATCGGTGCTGTAGTCGGTCCAGGCCGGAGCCGACCCGGTTTCGGCCAGCATCGTCACCGCGACAGCGAGCGGGTCGAGGCCGCGTGCTTCGGAGCGGCAGCGGGCACGGGCGGCGAAGTCGATCACGTCGGCCACACCGGTGTCGGCACGGAAGTTCTTGCGGGTCATGGTCAGTTCTCCTGTTCGAGGTCGGGAAGCCCACACACGCTGCATTCACGCGGCGCGGGAGAAGGGACAGGCCACACAGTCGGCCAACCGATGTCGATGAACCGGTGACCCTGCTCGACACACTCAGCCGCAGCCACACAGCCGTCACAGCGGATGGTGTCGCCGTCATAGGCCCAGCCGGTCGTCTTGTCGGCGGTCAGGTACTCGGCGGCCTGGTTGGTGGTGGTGAAACAGATCGACTCACCGTCGCGGTCGGTGAAGATGTCGCCGCAGCCGTCGCAGTAGATGACGATGTGGATCTCGGTGTGGAACCCGCGTTTCATGCCGCACGCCCCAACTCGTCGTTGTCGTCTTCGCCGGGGATGTAGTCCGGGTCGAAGGTGGACGGGTCGAAATCGTCGTTGTCGACCACGGTCACGACCGGGGTCGGGGCGTAGGCATCAACGATCGCGTCGGCGTGGTTGTCGGAGATCCAGAACGCCCGCACCCGCACGAACTCGCTGGTGCCGTCCTCGCCGACGTAGCCGACACCCGGTGTCGTGTCCGGGATCTCGTGACACAACGCGCCACGGTCCTTGGAACCCTGCCCGTGAATCATGGAGGTCTGCGTCGGTTCGTCCAGGCGCAGACCGATCCGGACCGGGAACAACTGCCGGAACGGCATCGTCTCCTTCGACGGGTCCTGCAACGCCGCGATCACCGACACCCCGACCGCGCGCCCTTGCGAGAGCAACAGCCCGAGCAGGCGTTCGAAGTCCTGACGCTGTTCCCGGGTGGCGTACGCCGACAGGGCAGCGGCTTCATCGATGATGATCAGGATCAGTGGTGCGTCTGTGGTCGGAACGTGCTTGCGGATACCGGCCGAACGCAGCGAGGCGGCGCGGTTCTGCATGACCTCGACGGCTTCGGTGAGCATGGCCAGGATGCCGTCAGCGGTCCACTGGAACCGCACCCACATCCGTTCGCCGCGACCGAATTCCATGCCGCCCTTGGGATCTGCCATCCACACGTCCACGAACCCCGCCTGGATTGCGGGACCGATGCCCCGGATGATCGACCACAGCACCGAGCCCTTACCCGATCCGGTGGCACCGGCGAGCAGGATGTGGGCGTAGAGGACCCGCAGCAACCAGGTGCGTCCGTCCTCCCGGATGCCGACGGGCACCGATTCCAGATCGACCCCGATCGAGGCGAGATCCGGTGCGGGAACCGAAGTGGCGAGGGTGTCCACGGTCCGCAACTCGACCCGCACGAACCCCGGACCAGCCTGGGAGACAAGGACTTTCGCGACACCGAGGTACTGGGCGAGCTTGTCGCGGGTCTCCTCACTGGTCCAATCCGAGAGTTTCTGGCCGCCGACGACCTGCACATCAAACTCCGCGCCAGCGGGGATCAGGTCGACCCCGCCGACGATGTGGGGCCAGTTCCCGGCCGAGCCGAGACCGATGGACTGCCACATCACCGTGAGCTGATACGGGTCGGTCAAGACCAGTTCAGCGGTGCGCAGATCAGCCGGAATCGTGGTGGTTTCGGTGGTGTCGCGGCGCGACTGCGGCCGGTCGAGGTGACGCCACCACAGCAGGACACCGGTCCCGAGGATGGTCGACAGTGCGACGATGGTCGTTCCCATCACGCCACCGCCTTCAACGTCGCGGCGTAGACATCGAGCGCGGCTGTGAGTTGGTCGACCAGCTTGGCCGCATCAACCGGCGCCAGGTAGAAAGCACCGGAACCGAGCCGGAAGATGACCAGGTCGGACCGCTCGCAGTAGTCGACCTTGAACGAGTAATCACGCATTTCAGTTGCCCCCTGTAGGGATCGGGACCGCGACAGGCAGCAACGGCGCAGCCGCACGCGGAGGTGTATGGAAGGTGCGCACCGGCAACGAAGCCGGGGCCGGAGTGGGTGCCTCGGCCAAGGGCACGAGGTCAGGCGAGTTGGTATCAGCGGTCGCTGCGGGTGCGGGTCCGACCACGGCAGCGGGAGCCGGGTCGTGATGTGCCGCACGGCGAAGCAGAACAAGGCCATGTGTGTCGATCAGCAGGGCCAGCGGGGGAATCGCGGCCAACAGGGCACCGCCGTAGCCGTGGCCAGTCAGGTAGGCATGGGCAGAGTTGCTCGACACCGAGACCACGGCCCCACCGACCAGAATCCAGGAAAACCACCTGTGCTCAGCCGATCTCGGCGGCAAAGCAATCACGGCCATGGTGGCCTGGATGATGGTGCCGTCCACGATCACCGGGAACAGCCACGCCAAACCGGGTGGGGTGCCGCCCATGATCGCGAGGTCCTGCAACGCCGCGAACGACAACACGAACGCCGCAGAACCGATACCGATCAAAACCAGCACGGCGGACCAGCGAGCCCACCGCATCCCCGAGGACTGCTGATCCGCCGTGCCCATGACTACGCCGCCTCAGCGATCGCGGCAGCCTGCTCCCTGGCGGCATGCTCGGCAGCATCGTGAGCCATCAGCAGTCCGGGCAGCTGCTCAGCCAGAACCCGCGCATCCTCCATCGTCAGATGGAGAGTGGCCGAACCGTAGTCGGTCACGAACTCGACCCTGATGTAGGCGGGAACAATCGTCGTGGGGTCGTGCCTGGTCGGGCGAGACTCGGAATAGGTGGCATCGATCCCGTGGGACAGGCCAGTGTGTGTGGTGATGAAGGACATGACGATCACGCGGCCTTGCGGGCGGCAGGCTCGTTGACCTTCGCACCCGAGTTGTCACCGACAATGCCGGTCGCACGGATGTAGAACCCGATCGACTTGAACTCACCGTTGCCGACCACACGCGGCTTGAGCATCAGCCCTTCCAACTGGATCGGCCGGAAGCCGGGCATCACCTCATCCGCAGACGGCACCGGAACGACATCGGAGACGAAGGTGATGTCCAGGCCGGTGTTCTTCGCACCCTTGCCCGCACCGGCCGGGTCCATGACCGTGGCCTTCCACATCCGCTTACGGGAACCGTTGCCGTCGCGGTCCATGTCGATCTTCTGCCGCTTGGGCGCGTTGCGGTCCGAGCTGAACTCCTCGTCCGGCTCGATGTTGCCGACGAGCATCAACCCCTGGGGGAAGACGGCGGCGAAGTCGGTGGGAATCCACATGTCCTTGAGTGCCATTGGAATCAACTCCTGTGCTGGTGAGCCAGAGCGAGCGGTGCGCCTGGCGGAGGATGGTCGCATCAGTGATTAGAACCACCTCTATTGGACACCAGCGACCGAGAGCTGTCAATAGAACCACCTCTATTGAGTGTCGGACCCTCCCTGCACACTTACAGCTACTCTTAATGGACGAGCCGACTTCACAGTCGAGGAGAAGGGAAGGCTCATGGGCACGACCGGATATCGGGAGCTCGCGGCTACGCTGCGGGACGCGATCAAGGCAGGCGAGTATCTGCCAGGATCCAATCTGCCGAAGCAGGGAGATCTGGCAGAGCAATACGGCGTGAACGTGAAGACGGTCCGCCAGGCGGTCGGGCTACTCGAAAGCGAAGGCCTGGTTACACCGATCCGGCGCCGGGGCACCGTGGTCCGCGAGCATCCCCCGATGCGACGTCAGGGCACCGAACGCTACGCCAAGAGGAAGTGGAAGTTCGGCGACACGGTCGCGTTCGTTGCCGATCGTGAGGCATCGGGCCGACCGTGGAAACTCACGGACCAGACGAACACCGTCCAGTTGATCGAAGCCGACGCCGAGGTCGCCGAGGCCTACGGAATCCCGGTGGGTACCAACGTGTACGAACGTGCCCGCACGGTGAGCGATGCAGGCCGACCAACACACACACTCACCAGCTACTACCTCCCCGAACACGTCGAAGGAACGCCGCTCGTCGACCCGACCGCAGGTCCCGCCGGACGGGGTGGCGGGTTCGCGGTCCTCACCCTGCAGGGATACGAGCCCGACCACATGACCGAGACGATCTCTGCGCGCATGCCAACGCCCGAAGAGGCCAAAAAGTTGGACCTACCTTCCGGCGAACCGGTGATGATCCTTGTCCGACAGACCTATACCGCCGAGGATGTTCTGATCGAGTTCGCACGCGGCGTCCACGCGGCCTCCCGGTTCTACTGGACGTACGACTTCAAGCTGCCCGACTGAGAGGTGCCACCGATGCCGACAACCGCCTATCCCGCCGCGGTTCGGCCCGACGTCGAAACGCTGTGGCAGTACAACCAACTCCACCATGACGTTCGACCGACCGACGTCGGCATCGGTCTCGGTAGCCATGATCTGGGTGTTGCCACCCACACCGCACACCTCTATCAGGCCGGCATGTTCCCCCTCATCGTGTTCACCGGCGCGAATGCACCCACAACAGTCGAACGATTCCCACGGGGCGAAGCCGTTCACTACCGGGAACACGCCATCGAACAGGGAGTGCCATCCGAGGCCATCCTCCTCGAGCCAAGAGCCACGAACACCAGCGAGAACATCGATTTCACACGAGCCCTCCTTGCCGATCACGGGCTGGTCGACTCGATCCGATCCGCGACTCTCATATCGAGGCCATACCAGCAGCGACGTAGCTACGCCATATTCCGCAAGCACTGGCCGGATGTCGAGGTCATATGCTCGTCGCTCCCTCTCGAACTCGGCGAGTACATTGCCGCCATCGGCGACGCCGACCGTGTCATCGACATGCTGGTCGGCGACACTCAGCGCATCTGGCTGTACCCCGAGCGCGGCTGGGCCATCGAGCAAGAAGTTCCAACACCCGTCAAAGACGCTTATGACCGACTTGTCAACGCCGGGTACACATCTCGGCTTCTCCCCACTTGATCCACTGCCGCTTCGATCCGTCGCCAAGTCATGTCACACTCGACTGATGCTGCGCCCCGAGGAGCCGCGTTGACCCGATCCGAGCCCGGCAGCCCCGACAGGCATGCCTACGAACGTATCGCCGACGACTACACGCGGCAGATTCACAATGGTTCTCTGCTTCCAGGCTCAGCCCTACCCAGTCAGTCCGAGATGGCTCAGCGATACGGCGTCTCAGGCATCGTCATTCGCGAAGTGATCCGCCTGCTGAAGTCGAGGGGTCTCATACGGACTGTCCCACGACGAGGTTCCTTTGTTGCCGAGCAACTCCCGGACGACCACGTTGCTGTGCCTCAAGGCCCGATCGCCGAGATCGACCGAATCCGCGCCACTGCTGACCCGATTCGTCGTGCGAGACTCGCGACCGAGCTGAGCACCCAGTACCAAATCCGCCTTGCCGAGCTATCGAGCTATCCAGCATCCGCCAAGCCGCTATTGACGATGCCTACGCAGCCGGTCTCACCGTGACAGAGATCAGCCAGCACCTCGGTCTGACCAAGGGCAGGATCAGCCAAATCCGGCGCCCGAAAGCCTGAACCAGCCACCTTCACAGAGTTGTTGCTGAAATTCGCTATATAGAGTCAAGGGCGCCTGCGGCGGCGCGTGCGCGCCGCCGCCGCGCTGCGACCCGCAGCGCGCTCCCTGAACGGCGGTCGCGCGGCGGGTCGGCACGTCGGCGACGAGCACGCGCTATCAGCAGACGCCAGAGCTCCTGAAAGCCCTCTACCGCATCGACCCGAGCAGCAGACGAGGCCGACGTGGTCCCCGCCGGAATGGCTGAACGAACTCCCGAGCCCGAATCGGTCGACATCCTGCCCGATCGACGGTCACCAGCGCACCGAGTCGCATACGTACTGCCGCACGACTTCGTCGCTTGCCTCATAGGACCAGCCTGCCGAACCCGTGCAGGTGGTCACCGAACCGTCACCGGTCCCAGCCGAAAAGGCCGGCATAGTTCCCAATCACGTTGGCCGGTCACCAGGTGCGAGTGAATTGCTGAACGGAATCCGCGCGGTGAGGGTGGTGGTATCGCGACCGGTGGCCGCGTGGCCCTGGTCTGGGTTGGCCTGCATTGTGATCCCGCGCCCCTCACACCTCAAGGGCGCCGATGGCGTCACTACGTGATGGCATTCGCCACCCTTGACCTGTGAGCCTCTGCGCGTGAACGGCAGGCCTTATCGGGCAGGCGGTGAGCCAGCCCCGGTATGCGCATCCCAACCCAGCACAGGGCCAAGAACGGACCCACTCCCCCGCCGCTCAGTGTCACCACGTTGTCACAAGTACCCCGGACAACCCCGGATTTCGCCGGACTGAACCCGCAGGTTACGGTACGCCGACAGTATTCGCAGGACTCGCCTGGACGGGCCGAGGCTGCCTCCGGAGCAGAAGGCCGCAGGTTCGAATCCTGCCGAGGGCACAACAGTTCGAGGCCCCGTCCGCTTGGTCGGGGCCTCGTTTGTTTGCAGTCAGGTTTGATCACGCACGGTTCCACAGGATTCGGGGCCTCGCCCCGGTGACAACAGGAGCGGGCCATGACGAATCCACCAGATCTTCCCGAGAACCTGCCCTCCGGGCCGCCCGGCTATCCGCACGCCGGTTCCGGGCCGGGTGGGCCGCCGCCCGGTCAGCCGGGGCCGGATGTCTTTCCCCCACCCCAGCCGCCGAAGAAGAGCCGCACCGGGCTGTTCATCACGCTCGGCGTCGTCGCGCTGGTGGTGATCGGGGCGCTGATCACCGGCATCGTGCTCACCATGCAGGGCCGCACGCCGCTGGCCTCGGACGAGAAGAAGATCGAGGTCGCCATCCGCGACTTCTACGACACCCTCGACAGCGACGGTTTCATCGCCGCCGCGCAGCTGGCCTGCCAGGCCGATCGCAGCGAGATCGACAATCTCAGCGCCGAGCAGCGTCAGCAGTTCGACAGCGCCTCGGTCTCGGTGGTCATCGACGAAGTCACCGACATCGTCATCACCGGAGACACCGCCAAGGCGACAGTGGTCGGCGAGTTGACTCTCACGGTCGAGGGCTCCGAGCCCAATACCGAGGACAGCACCGAAGAGCACCTGCTGAACGAGGACGGCACCTGGAAGATCTGTTCGGCACCGGCCATGCGCCGCTGACCGAGATCGGATCACGCTGATCGCAACCCTCGGCGCGAGCGCCCGCAACCGGCATCATCATGGGCGAGGCGGGCGTGGCCGAGTGGTTGAGGCAACGGTCTGCAAAGCCGTTCACGCGGGTTCGATTCCCGCCGCTCGCTCTGTGCCGGATTGCGGCTGGGTCGTGGAATGATCGGAATCATGTCACGGCCCAGACCGCTTCCCCATGACCCCATCGCCGAGGCGCACCGCCAGTGGGTGCAGCACGGGTGGGGCTCCGTCGCCGATGGCATGGCACTGGTGACCTCGCTGGTCCGGGCTCAGCAGATCGTGATGGCCCGCGTCGACGACGCGCTCAAGCCCTCGGGGCTGACCTTCTCCCGCTACGAGCTCCTGCAGTTGCTCAGCTTCAGCCGGACCGGCGCCTTACCGATGGCGAAGGCCAGCGCGCGACTGCAGGTGCATCCCACCAGCGTCACCAATACCGTCGATCGGCTGGAGGCGGCCGAACTGGTGCGCCGGGTTCCCCATCCCAGTGACCGACGGGCCACTCTCATCGAAATCACCGATGCGGGAAGGGAATCCGTCGCCGCGGCGACGGAAGCGCTCAACGTCGAGGTCTTCGCCGAACCGGGTCTGCCGCCCGAGCAGGGCAGGCAACTGCTGGAGCTGCTCGCCCAATTCCGCCACGATGCAGGCGATTTCGCTGCCGATGGGGTGAAAAGCCCGGCATTCCCGTCGACTTCGCGACCAGCGGGTGAGGCATCGGCCGGCACCGGCAGCGGATAGTCGCACGGTCCACACCCTTGCGCGGGCATCGGCCGAGTTTCCGGCCTCGAATGCCGCGAACCTCGCATTACACGCGACTTCGGGTCCGACCGTCGAATTACCGGCCGAATCGCTTGGCAGGTGACCGGCGACGGGCCACGATGTAGCCCATGGTTCTGATCCTTGGAGTGTCGGCGGGCGCTGGTGGCGCGCGCGCCGTGCTGACCCATTCCGATCAGCCGCACCTGTCACCGCTGGATCGGGCGCAGGTGCCGCGCCGAGCGGGTGGCCCGGTTGAGGAGCCGGTGTTGACGGCGATTCACCGGATGCGCGCGGCCGCGCTGGCGCGCGACGAGTGTGTCACCGGCACCGCGGTCACCTGCCGCAGCGAACTGCACGCCGAAGCGATCCGCGCGGCGGCGGGCCAGTCCGATATCGACATCGTGGACGAGCCGCTGGCCCAGCTGCGCTATCTGCGCTTCACCGGGCTGCTGCCCGATACCGACTCGGTGATCCTCTACGACCTCGGCTGCTCCGGCCTGACGGTCACCCATGCCGACTGCCGCACCGACGCCATCCTGGCGAGCCGACGCAGCACGGTGCCCAGCGGCGACGGCTACGACACTCTGGTGCGCCGGCGGCTGGCCCGCGGGGGCGTCGACGCCGACGCCCGCACCAGTCGCGCGCACCGGGAAGCGCTGAGCCAGGCCAGAGTGGTCACCGCCACCGATACCGACACCGGCGGACGGGCGGTGGTGACCCGCAGCGACCTGGCGGACCTGTGCGCGGCGGGCCTGCGCCATTCGGCCTCGTTCGTCCGGCAGGTGACCGAGGAGACCGGGCGGCGCCCCGGCGCGCTGGTGCTGCTCGGCGGGTGTAGCCGCAGTCCCAATCTGCGCGCGGGCCTGGCCGAGCTGATCGGATTGCCGATCGTGTACGACCCCGAGCCGGAGTACGTGTCGGCGCGTGGCGCGGTACTGCTGGCCACACGTCGCCCGGCGGCCCGGTTGCGGATGCCGCGTCTGCGGACCGGCGCCGCCCTGGCGCCCCGCGACGGTCCGCAGCGGCCGGGGCGCCGAAAACTCCTCGCCGCGGTAGCGGTCACAGCGACCCTCGGCGGCACGGTCGCCGGGCTGCTCGGCACCCAGGATCCGTCGGCGTGGCCCCGGGAACCCGGTACCGCGCCGACGCCCGCACAGCACACCGAGGATTCGGCGAACTAGCTGTTGGTGAAGTTCGGCGTCCGCTTCTCGACGAAGGCGGCCATGCCTTCCTTCTGATCGTCGGTGGCGAACAGCGAGTGGAACACCCGCCGCTCGAACAGCAGGCCCTCGCCCAGAGTGGTCTCGAAGGAGCGGTTCACCGCCTCCTTGGCGATCATGGCCACCGGCAGCGACATCGAGGCGATGGTCGTCGCGGTCTCGAGCGCGGTGTCGAGCAGCTGGTCGGCGGGCACGATGCGCGAGACGAGCCCGGCCCGTTCGGCTTCCTCGGCGCCCATGTTGCGGCCGGTCAGGATGAGATCCATCGCCTTGGCCTTGCCGATCGCGCGGGTCAGCCGCTGCGAGCCGCCGATACCGGGGATCACGCCCAGCTTGATCTCGGGCTGACCGAACTTGGCGGTGTCGGCGGCGATCAGGATGTCGCACAGCATGGCCAGCTCACAGCCACCACCCAGGGCGTAGCCGGAGACGGCGGCGATCGTGGGCTTGCGGAAGTTGCCCAGGCGGTCCCAGCGGGCGAAGTAGTCGGCCAGGAACATGTCCATGTAGGACTTGGGGGCCATTTCCTTGATGTCGGCACCGGCCGCGAAAGCCTTGTCCGACCCGGTGATGACGACGGCGCCGATCGAATCGTCGCGGTCGAGTTCGTCGAGCGCGGCGATGACGTCGTCGAGGACCTGCGCGTTGAGGGCGTTGAGCGCCTTCGGCCGGTTCAGCGTGATCCAGCCGACCCCGCCCTTACCCTCGCTGCCGCCCTTGCGTTCCAGCAGAATGGTCTCGAATTCGGTCACCAGGCACCTCTTACGCTCTTGGACAACGGTCACGGTCGGTGTGACGATACCCAGCGGCACCGCCATCGCGGTCACGTATGCCACCATAAAGTTGGATGTCCTAGTATCGACAAGCCCGGCGGGCCCGGTGTGACGCATCCCACCGGTCGTTCTGCGGCACAATCAGCGCATGGGCACCGACCACTTCGTGCGGATCACTCGGCTGCGCGCGCTGATCGAGCACGAGAACACCGGCGCGGGCGAGCGGGCGACCGCCCAGCGCATGCTCGATCGTCTTCTGCGAAAGTCGCTCGGAGACAAGACTTCCCATGGATCGCCGGATCGCGTCTACGGTTCGCGCCATGACCGGCCGGGCAGGCACGCGAGCACTGCCTCGATCGTGGAATCGGTGCGCGAGGACATCGCCTTCGCCCGCGATTTCGCGCCGTCCGGCGCGCCGGGTGAGCTGATCGTGCACAGCCCGCTGGCCGCCGCACCCGCCGAGCTGACCGTCGCGGTGAGCACGCCGTTCGCCGATCAGATCGTCGTCACCATCGAGAACATCCCGTCCGCGTGGGGCTGGGAGGCCGACGAGTTCGACCGCATCACCGCGACCAGGGATCTGCGCCGACTGGCCGCGGAGCTGGCCGAGATCATCGACAGCTACAACCACGACGGCTCCGATGTGGGGCCGCGCTTCTTCCGCACGATCCGCGCGCAGCAGACCACGCTGATCCGCTGAGGATCAGTCGGGCGGTCGCGGCTGCGACCGGGTGTTCAGCACGAGGACGCCCACCGTGAGCACCACCGCGCCGACGCCGAGCACCGCACTCGCCACCGCGGGCCCACCGGCCGTGTAGTCGGCCACCACCTGACCCACCGCTATCGCGACCGCCGACGCCCCGCCGAGCACGAGGACGGCCTCGCGTCGCCACAGGTAGAGCACCAGGCAGAGCACGCCGATCAGCCCGGTCAGCATCGGCCGCCACCAGGATTCACCGAGCGTCACCGACTGCGCGCCGATCACCGCCACGATCCCCCCGAGCAGGTAGCCGGCCCAGTCGACGACGACCAACCGTGCCGAGGCCAGCGCGAACCAGCCCGCCCCGAAGACCATCAGCGCGATCCCCTGCCACGGCGAGCGCGCGGCGAACACTCCCGAGGTCAGCTCGACGATGCCGGCCACGCCGAACACGGCCACCGCGACCATCCCGAGCAGGCTCGGGACCAGGAGGTACCCGAGCACCGCGACCAGCAGCCCGGCGATCGGGGCTGCCCAGTCAGGACCCCGGGTGTCGAACGCCGTCGCCACCGCGCCGGTCACCGCGCCCGCCGCCAAGGCGAGCAGCACGGCCGCGAGCCGAACGCGGCCCGGCGAGGCGATCGGCACGCGCCGGAACACACCGCGCCACCCATCGGCCAGCACGACCGCGCCGCCGATGGCGCACCCGGCGACGACCATCAGCAGCACCACCCGCCCGGTGCGCGCGATCTCGACCCACGCGCGATCGAGGAACAGCACCAGTCCCGCGGCCACCAGTCCGGCCCCGAGATAGGCGACGATCTCCGCGATCACCCGTCCCGCCGGCGCCCGCCGCGCCCGTTCCTGCTCGTCGATCGTGCGGACGATCGCCGTCCGCTGCTCAGCGCTGATCACACCCGAGGCCACCAGCCGCTCCAACGCCGTTCCCACCCGGTACTCACGAGCCATCCGTCGAGTATGTGTGCGGGAGCCGGCCACGTCGGCGATTCCACGCGGTGCGTTGCCCTCTGGTCCCCCGAGGCCGCTGCTCGACAAGCCGGGTTCGACGACGAGCAGCGACCCCGCCCACGGCGCGCCGTGCCACGCTGAACCGCGCCATTCCGCGCCACGCTGCCAGCGCCAGACTTGCGCCGTGCCGTACCACCACGGCTGGACCACGCAAGGCCGCACCACACCACGCGGGACCACACCACGCCCGCGGGGCCACACCACGCTGGACCGGGCCGCCCTGGATCGGCCGGGCTCAGCCGCCGATGATCTCCGGCGGCAGGAACATCGCGCCGAGCTGGGTCGCGATGGCGCTGGTGTGGTCGACGATGCGGTCGGTGTCGACATCGAGTGCGCCGGTACGCCAGGCGGTGAGGAGTTCGATGAAACCGCCGATGCCCGCCAGGGTGCTCATGCGCACGGCGGTCTCGTCGACGTCGGGGCGCAGGTAGGGCCAGGCGGCGGCGATGAGCAGGTCGGTGGCGTCGGTGAGCATGGTCTTGCGTCGCTGTTCGAGCACGGCACTGCCCGCGTGATCGGCGAGCAGGATGCGGGCCCGACCGCGCGGGTCGGTCTGCAATTCGACAGCGCGGGCGATGGCGGCGCGCAGGATCTCGAGCGGGGTGCTGCCGGTGTGCTCGGCGACGACGGCCGCCAGATCGGCGAAGACCTCGACACAGACCTGGTCCCAGGCCGCGGCGAGCAGTGCGTCGCGGTCGGCGAAGTTCTCGTAGAAGTACCGGTCGTTGAGGCCGGCGCGCTGACACACCCCGCGCATGGTCACCGCGGCCCAGCCGCTGTCGAGCCAGATGTCGAGGGCGGCCGTCACCAGGGCGTCGCGCCGTTGCACTCTACGCTCGTCGGCGGTTCGCCCGCCCCAGGTCCGGGCCGGTGCGCGCACATCCATGGTTGACAAAGTACCCCGTCGCGCGCCTAATTGGTGTCAGGTGCGGCCATTGGTGGCATACGCCACCAATTATGGGCCTCGCCGGGTGAACCGGGAGTTGCCATGCGACTGTTTCCTTTCGGCGGACGCCGTCGAACCGACGGGGCCGATGCCGTGGTCACCGGTGCGGGCAGCGGTATCGGCCGCGCGTTCGCGGTGGAACTCGGCAGGCGCGGCGGACGGGTGCTGTGTTCCGACATCGAACCCGAGCGCGCCGAGGAGACCGTCGGGCTCATCGAGGCCGCGGGTAGCAAGGCGATCGGCGTCCGCTGCGATGTCACCGCGATAGACGAAGTCACCGAACTGTCGACCACCGCGCAGGACTGGTTCGGCGGCGCGCCCACCCTCGTGATCAACAACGCGGGTATCGGCGCAGGCGGCCCGGTGGTCGGCGAGTTCACGCTGGCGGACTGGCAGCGCACGCTCGGGGTCAACCTGTGGGGCGTGATCAACGGCTGCCACGTCTTCACGCCGATCCTGCGCGCGGCGGGCCGCGGCGCGCTGGTCAATGTGGCTTCGGCGGCCGCATTCGGCGCCGCGCCGCGAATGGCGGCCTACAACGTGAGCAAAGCGGGGGTGCTCGCGCTGTCGGAGACGATGTCGGCGGAGCTGGCCGGGACCGGCGTCGGTGTCACCGTGTTGTGCCCGACCGGCGTGAAAACCAACATCATGCGGACGGACTCACCGATGGACGACACCGCCGAGCGGCTCGGCGGCCTGCTGCTGCGCTGGACCGGACGCGCCCCGTCCGCGATCGCCCGCACCACCCTCGACGCCGTCGATCGCGGTGACCTCTATGTGGTTCCGCAGGTCGAAGCCAAATTGCTGTGGCAGGCCAAGCGTCTGATGCCCGCCACCTACACCCGTTCGGCGGGCCTGCTGGAGCGGGTCGTGCGCTGATCCGCCACACAGGAGGAGATCGAACAATGACGTTCGCCTATCCCGACATGCTCGCCACGATTCGCGCCAGGCAGTGGGCCCTGGCCGACATCGACTGGGACGCACCGGGCGCCGAGACCATCACCGACGAGCAGCGACCGCGCCTGGCCACTTTCATGGCCGATCTGGTGTGGATCGAACACGTCGGCGCCCGCGGTTTCGCCGCCCTGGTGCGCCAGGCCCCACCCGGCGCGCTGCGCGAGATCTACAAGCACTTCCACGCCGAGGAACAGAAGCACGCCAATGCCGAACCGGCCCTGATGCGCCGCTGGGGCATGCTCGACGGCGACGCGATGCCCGAGCCCAACAAGAACATTCGCCTGGTCATCAGCTGGCTCGACCGCTACGCCGAGCAGCTGAGCCTGCCGGTGCTCGGCACCGTCATCCCCTCGCTGGAGACAGCGCTGGACGGCGCTCTGGTGAAGTTCCTGCTCGACGAGGTCGACGATCCCGTGTGCCACCAGGTGTTCCGGCACATCAACAACGACGAATCTCGCCACCTGGCCGTCGGATTCCAGGTGCTCGAGCAGCTCGGTGCCGGACCATTGCGCAAGATCGCCATCGAGACAGCGGGTTTCGCGGTACGCCCGTCGTTCGTGCTCGGCGCGTTGCTCTACGCGCCGCTGCTGTCGCGGATGTCGACCAACATCATCGCCCTCGGCCTCGACGAGGAGAAACTGTGGCAAGCGGTGCGGCGCTACGAGAACGTGGGCGAGCGCAGTCCCGACATCCGGCGGATGCCGCTCTATCACGTGGTGACGATGCACGGTAAGGCCACGATCCACCGTCGTCAGCCGTTCCAGCTGGTTGCCGATGTGACCAATGCCTGCATCGACCGGTTTCCGATCCGAGTGCTCGGCCGCCGTCCCTCCTGGGTCAAGGAACTCACCTACGAACCGGTGGCGAAATGACGGCGCCCCGCCACGACGACACGTTCACCGGTCGGCAGACGCACTGCACGGCGTTCCTGCCCCGCCGGGATTTCGTGGGCGAGCGCGTCGCGATCATCGGCAGCGGTGCGGCCGCGGCCCGCCTGCTGCCCGGCATCGCCGCCGAGGCCGCGCGGGTGACGGTGTTCCAAACCGACGCGACGTGGATCCTGCCCCGCGCCCCCCTGCCCGCCGCGCTGCTGCGCCGCGCGCCACAGCGTCTGGTGCGACTGGCCGCGCGGGTGAATCTTCGTGCGCAAATTCATGATTCGTGGCTGCGGCACCGACTGACGCCCGACGACACCGCGGGCGTCGCGGTGCACAACAGCTACTACCGCACGCTGCGGCAACCGCACTGCACGCTGGTCACCTGGCCGATCGCGCGCCTGGCGCCGCTGGGTGTGCGCACCGTCGACGGCATCGAGCACCGGGTGGACACCATCGTCTACGCCGACGACGCGCAACACGTCGTCCGCACGATCGACGGCGCGAGCAGCACCCGCTACACCGGCATTCCCACCCGGATGAAGGAGACAGCATGACCACCGCTGGAGTCGACAACGAGATCGTCATCGTCGGGGCCGGGTTCTCCGGCATCGGCGCGGCGATCGAGTTGCGCAAGGCCGGATTCGACGACTTCCTGATCGTCGACGATGCCGACGGTGTCGGTGGCACCTGGCACTGGAACACCTATCCCGGTGTCGCCGTTGATATTCCGTCGTTCAGCTATCAGTTCTCCTTCGAACAGCGCACCGATTGGTCGCGGGTGTACGCGCCCGGTCGCGAACTCAAGGCCTACGCCGAATCGTGTGTCGACAAGTATGAATTGCGCTCGCGCATTCGCTTCGGCACCACCGTCCTCGCCGCCGACTTCGACGAGGAAGGCGGCCGCTGGGTTCTGCGGACCGCCGACGGCGCGGAACTGACGGCGCGCTTCGTGATCAGCGCGACCGGTGTACTCACCCGCCCGAAACTGCCCGAGATCGCGGGCATCGAGGAATTCGCCGGCATCACCATGCACACCTCGCGCTGGGATCACCGCCAGGATCTGCGGGGCAAGCGGGTGGCGATCATCGGCACCGGAGCCTCGGCCGTGCAGGTGATTCCCGAGATCGCCCCCGAGGTGGAGCAGTTGACGGTCTTCCAGCGCACGCCGATCTGGTGCCTGCCGCGGCCCGACATGCCACTTCCCGCCGCCGCCCGGCTGGCGCTGAAAGTCCCCGGCGGACGCGCCCTGACCCGGCTGATCAGCCAGACCTACGTCGAACTCACCTTCCCGCTGGCCGCGCACTATTACACCTCGCTGCCCACCGCGGCGATCGGGGAACGCGCCGGTCTGGCGCATCTGCGGCGGCAGGTGAAGGACCCGGCGACGCGGGCCGCGCTCACCCCGAAATACGCCCTCGGCTGCAAGCGGCCGAGTTTCTCCAACGACTACCTCGCCACCTTCAACCGATCGAATGTCACCTTGGAGACCGATGCCATCGCCGAGGTCACCGCCACCGGTGTGCGCACGGCGTCCGGGGTCGAGCACGCGGCCGATGTCCTGATCCTGGCCACCGGATTCAAGGTGATGGAATCGGGCAACATGCCGACCTACGACCTGCACGGGGTCGGTGGCCGTGATCTGGAGAAATGGTGGGACGAGAACCGATTGCAGGCTTATGAGGGCGTCACCGTGCCGGGCTTCCCCAACTATTTCTCGATCATCGGGCCCTATGGCTACAACGGCGCGTCGTATTTCACGCTGATCGAGAATCAGACCCGCCATATTCTGCGGTGCCTGCGGCACGCGCGCACCGTGGGGGCAGCCAGAGTCGAGGTGTCCGGCGAAGCGAATGACCGATTCTTCCGGGAGATGCTGGCTCGGCGCGGCGGGCAGGTGTTCTGGCAGGACAGCTGCGCGGTGGCCAACAGCTACTACTTCGACCAGCACGGCGATGTTCCGCTGCGACCGTCCTCGACGGTGGAATCGGCTTGGCGCAGTGGTCACTTCGACCTCGACGACTACGAGTTCACGCACGGAGAGCGACCGGCCGAGGTATCGCGGTCACGGTAGGTTCTCTGTTCGTGCATCCAGCGCGACCCTCTCACCCGACCACTGTTCCCGTCGCGATCACGGCGTCGACCGGGATCAAGCTCAGGCACCGCCGGGCGACCATGATGGCCGAGTTCGCGCCGGGTCACGTCGTGGAACTGCGTCCCGGGCCGAATCACTTCCAGCTGCTGCCCGGACACCATCGGGTCCAGTTGTGGTCGCAGTACGCCTGGCGGTGCGGCCGGGCGACGCTCGACATCGATACCACCCGCGGCCCGGTCCATCTCTACTACGCGGCGCCCTACACCATTCACAGCCGGGGAGCCGCCGGTTTCGTCCCGCAGGAGCGGCCGGGCATGCGTGCCAAGATCGCGATCTTCGCGACCGCGATCCTCGTGCCACTGCTCATCGTCGCGGTCGCGCTCCTCCAGCGCTGAATCCCCGACGGGACCTACGAACCGGTCCGTCCCTGGTCGGCGCGTGTGACAATCACGGGAGCAGACGGCGGCGATGGGACGCACAGTATGGATCTGACCGGCCTCGACATCATCGATGCGCACATCCACCAGTGGGACCCGCACGCGACACCGCGGGAATTCAGCACACTGGCCAAGCTGATGCGCTACATCCCGCTCCCGGTGGATATCGCGGCGAAACTGGCGCCGCGGCGTGACCGGCAATTCGTCGGTGACCCGACCGCGTATCTGAATCCGTATCTGCCTGCGAATTACCGTTCGGATCTGGGCGCGACGCCGGTGTCGTCGATCGTGCACGTCGAGGTGGAGTGGGACGGCGCCAAAGCCGACGAGACGCGCTGGGTGGCGAGCCTGCCGTTCGGCGTCGACACCCCAGTGCTGGCCGCGATCGTCGGATCGGCCGATCCGGCAGCCGCCGACTTCGGTGCGGTCCTGGACGCCCATCAGTCCGCCTCGCCGCAGTTCCGCGGGATCAGGACGATGGTCGCCCACCATCCGGATCCGGATATCAAGTCCTTCGCCGCGCACGACGGCGCGCTCACCGCACCCGCCTTCCTGACCGGATTCGGACGGCTGGCCGAGCGCGGGCTCTCGTTCGAGGCGTGGGTCTACTCGGGGCAGCTGCCCGAGGTGACGGCGCTGGCCGAACGGTATCCCGAGGTGCCGATCGTGCTCGACCACCTGGGTACCCCGGCGGGCATCTTCGGGCAGGACACCGGCCGCACCGCCGCGCAGCGCCGCGGCCTGTTCGAGCGCTGGTGCGACGACCTCACCGACCTGGCCGCGCAACCGAATGTGGTGGCGAAGGTGAGCGGGCTGATGATGCCGGTCCTCGGGCACCCGGTCCCGCGGCGCGGCACCACGACACCGGTGTCGACCCTGGTCGACCGGGTGGGTCCGCTACTGGGACACGCGCTGGCGGTCTTCGGCGCCGACCGGCTGATCTGGGGCTCGAACTTCCCGATCGACAAACCGATCACCACCCTGTCGGGCGCGGCCGAGACCGTCGCCACCGGACTCACCGACGCGGGCGCCGGTCCCGAGGACCTGCGGAAGGTGTTCGGCGGCAATGCCGTCCGGGTCTACCGGATCGACTGAGCTCAGCTGTCGAATTCGGGGTAGAGCGAGCGCAATTCACGCAGGCCCGTGGACGCGGTCTGCTCGTCCTCGGAGGACATGCGCAGGGCGCGGCGCAGGGGGATCGGGTCGAGATCCTCGATGACGGGGTGGAATTCGATGCGGGGCAGGTCGGGCAGGATCAGGTCGTCGCCATAGTGATCGTCGGATTCGACGGCGCGCGTGGACTTCTCGACGCCGCCGATCAGGGTGTCGAGGTCGAGGCCGCGCAGGGTGAGGATCTCACCGGGCTGTTCGTCGAGGCGTTCGGCGAGCAGGTAGCACACGGCCGCGACGTGTTTGCACGGCCAGCCCATGTCCGGACAACTACAGGAGAAGTCGAGTTCGGCGGCGGTGGTCGGCAGCAGATGCGGTCCGAGGGCGGGTGGTAGTGCGCCGGAGACGATCTCGGCCAGCATGCCGGGCGCGGATCTGATCTCGGCCAGCAGGAGCTCGATCTCCTCCGTACGCAGCGGGCGCACGGACAGGACCGAGGTGAACGGGCGCGGCTGGCTGCCCTGCACCTCGGCGGTGACCGCGCCGCGCTCGATCCGGTAGTTCACCACCTGCCCGGCCCTGGCGTAGGTGCGGCCGCGGGACAGCCTGCCCGCGTCGGCGACCTGCTCCACGGCGTCGAGCAGCGACTTGCCCCACCAGGTGCGACCGAAGCCGCCGCGGGCCCGCGCGCCGCCGCTGACCGGTTTGCGCGGTCCGAACTGACTGAAATCGGCCATCTACTCCCCCACCGCCTCGGCGCCGAGAGTGAACAGCTCGCGCAGTTCGTCGGTGCTCAGTTCGGTGATCCAGTTCTCCCCCGTGCCGACCGCCAGCTCCGCCAACTGCTTCTTGCCACTGATCATCTCGTCGATGCGCTCTTCGATGGTGTCCACGCACACCAGCTTGCGAACCTGCACCGCGCGCCGCTGACCGATCCGGAACGCGCGGTCGGTGGCCTGGTTCTCCACCGCCGGATTCCACCAGCGGTCCAGGTGGATCACGTGGTTGGCGGCGGTGAGGTTGAGACCGGTGCCGCCCGCCTTGAGCGAGAGCAGCATCAGAGGCGGACCATCGTCGCGCTGAAAGCCGGTCACCATGTCGTCGCGGCGCTGTTTGGACACCCCGCCGTGCAGGAACGGGACGGAACCGCCGAAGCGTTCGGTGAGATACGGCAGGACCAGGTCGCCGAACTCGCGGAACTGGGTGAACAGCAGGGCCTTCTCGCCGTCGGCGATCACCGCGTCCAGGACGTCCTCGACCAAGGCCAGCTTGCCGGAACGGTGGCTGCCCCGGCGCAGCAGCGGGGAGCCGTCGCCCAGGTAGTGGGCGGGATGGTTGCAGACCTGCTTGAGCCTGGTCAGCGCGCCGAGCACCGCGCCCTTGCGGGCCATGCCCTTCGCGTCTTTCAGTTTCTCCATCATGTCCTCGACCACGGCCTGGTAGAGGGCGGCCTGCTCGACGGTGAGGTTGGCCCGCACCGTCATCTCGAGCTTCTCGGGGAGGTCGCTGATGACCGTCGGATCGGTCTTGAGTCTGCGCAGTACGAACGGGTCGGTGATCAGGCGCAACCGGTCGATGGCGTGCTGGTCGCGTTCGCGTTCGATCGGGACGGCGAAGCGGGCCCGGAACGATTGTGGGCTGCCGAGGAGTTTGGGCATGGCGAAGTCGAACAGGGCGCGCAGTTCTTCCAGGCGGTTCTCGACCGGAGTGCCGGTGAGCGCCAACCGATGTCGGGCGGGAAGCGCTCTGGCCGCGCGTGCCTGTCTGGTGGCGGCGTTCTTGATGTGCTGGGCCTCGTCGAGGACGATGCGCTCCCACTGCTGTTCGCTGAGCAGGGTCGCGTCGCGGGCGAGCAGGGCATAGGTGGTGACGACGAGATCCGAATCACTCACCGCCCCAGCGAATTCTGCGCCTTTGAGCCGACCGGCACCGTGGTGCACCAGGACCCGCAGGTCAGGGGTGAAGCGTTGCGCCTCGCGCTGCCAGTTGCCGACAACCGACATCGGGCACACCAGCAGCGTGGGGCCGACCCGCTCAGCCGGACCCGGCGGCTCGCCAGTTGCCCGCGCGGCCACCGCTTCGCGCTCGTGAACCAGCAAGGCGAGCACCTGGATCGTCTTGCCGAGGCCCATGTCGTCGGCCAGGATCGCACCGCAGTTCAGGCGGCTCATGGTGGCCAGCCAGCTCAGGCCGCGTTCCTGGTACGGGCGCAGCTGGGCCTTCAGGCCGACCGGGGTCGGGACGGGCTCGGGTTCGCCCTCCCTGGCGAACAATTCGGCCGCCCAGCCGTCGGCGGTGACCTCGGTGACCGGGACGTCGTCGACGCGTTCGGCGGCGAGTTCGCCGATCATGTCGGCCAGGGTGATCGGCGTGTCGTCGATGTGCTGGGCTACGTAGCGGGCGGCGGCGGCCAGCACACGGCGGTCGGCCTGCACCCATTCGCCGCGCAGCTGCACCAGATCCGACTTGCTGCGAATCAACCGTTCCATCTCGGCCTTGGTGAGCACGAGGTCGCCGAGGGCCAGTTCCCAACGGTAGGACAGCAATCCGCTCAGGCCTACGGTGGACTCGGCGGCGGCCGGGCTGCTGACCCGCAGACGCATGCTGGGTTCGGCGATGTTCCAGGCGCGCGGTAGGAGCAGCCGGATTCCGGCCTCCTGCAGGGCATTCGCGCCGTGGGCGACCAGGTCGGCGACGACCTCGGTCGGCAGCAGCAGATCGAGGCCGCGCGGGTCGGTGGGCAGGTCGCGCAGGCGTGGGTAGGCCTTGCGAGCCTGGCCGAGCTTCTCCGCGGCGGTGCGAACCAGGACCGGATCATCATCGAGGGCAACGGGTTTGGGAGCGTCATCGACCGGACGCAGACACACCTGCAACCGCCACAGCGCCACCGACTCGTCGGGAGAACCGAATTCGCCGTCGGGTTCGCACAGGCGCAGGACGAGTTCCGGCTCGTCGGCGGCGTAACCGGCCCGCCATTGCGTCAGTGTCTCGGCCAAGCGGTAGGAGCCGGCCTCCAGCGGGGTGTCGCCGACCAGGGCGGTCAGCAAGGGGTGCGTCATCGTGCGGTGCGCGAGGTATTCGCGGGCGATCGGATCGGTGAGTTCGGTGACCAGATCGTCGAGCACGGCCGCGGGCGATCCGGCGACCCGCAGCGCGGCGGGCATGGCCGTGGCCAGCTCCGCCAACCAGGCGCGCTGACGTTGTCCGCCGACCAGGCGCCAGCGCACCCACCACTGGCCGTCGGCGCGCTCGACCTGCGGAACGACCCGCCCGGCCCGCACCCACCGTTCGATCCCGCGCGCGGTGTGGGCGAGGAAGCGCAGATCGCCGGAGACGTTCTCGCGCGGCAGCCGACTGCGCAGCACGACCGCCGCCGTGGGCGGCGCGAGGGCGTGCGCGCGGACCTCGGCGGTGTTCGGCTGCCCCGTGGCATCGACGACGAGCACCTGGGCGCGGTGGCGGAACCGGGCGCGTTCCAGGATGTCGCCGAGCACCGAACCGACCGCGACCGGCTTTCCGTCGTGCCACAGCAGCAGGCCCGAGCCAGGGGACCACAGACCGTGCAGCATGGCCCCCATCCAAGCAGGCGGCACCGACACCGATCGTCGGTACCCATACCCCTGGATTTCTGGACGCTCCCGGAACATACTGGGATATCCCCTGGTCACGGCCGGGCCATCACCCGGCGACAACTTCATACCGACCCAGGCGAACCGGCCATGACCGGCTCGGCCGATGAACCCCTGTACGCGTGCGGAGGGCAGCGATGACGATTCTGCTCCAGGTTCTCGAGCAGAGCTACACCCCCACCACCCCGTGGGAGCGGCGCAAGTTCACGTTCATCGACACCGGGAAGATCGTCGGCATGCGCCTGGACGGTCAGTCCGGCGTGTGGCTCGATCTGTCCAGACCCGGTGAATCCCAGCGGTTGGCGCACACCGCCGACCCGCGGGAATCGATCACCTTCCTGCTCACCGTGTTCGCCAAGATCGCCGAGTGCGAGGACCGCGGCGGGTCCTGGCTGGTCGGCCACGACGGCACCCACGTGTCCTCGATCGCGGCCACCCGCTTCCCGCCGAGTGCCAGTCAGCAGGCCGCCGACGACATCCTGGCGCGCGCCTGGCTGTAGGGGTCATCTGCCCGGTCGCGAAACGTGTCAGTGCCACCCGCTACAACCTGCGGGTATGGGGAAACTGATCTGGGTGCTCTGCGCGGTGCTCTTCGTCGCGGGCTGTGGGGTGCTCGTTCCGGATCAGACGGTCGCCCCGGCGCCCGGCAGTCCCTCGCGGGCGGAGGTGACCGCGCTGCTCGACACCGTCCGGGTCGTGGCGTCGCGCCCGCGCCCCGGCGGGTACGAACGCGGCTGCAAGGCGGGCCAGGGATGCGTGTTCGGCCCGGCCTGGACCGACGACACCGACGCGCCGGGCGGTCACGACGGCTGCGACACCCGCAACAACGTGCTGGCCGCGCAGTTGCGGGACGTGGTGACGCGGGGCCGATGTGTGGTGGTGGAAGGCGTACTCGCCGACCCCTACACCGCTACGGACATCCCCTTCCGCAAGGCCGAGGGCGGCCGCATCCAGATCGACCACGTCTATCCCCTGGCCGCGGCCTGGGATCTGGGAGCCGCCGGGTGGTCGCGCGACCTACGCCTGCGCTTCGCCAACGACCTGTCGGTGAACCTGCTGGCCACCAGCGCCGCAGTCAACCAGGCCAAGGGCGACAAGACGCCCGGCACCTGGCTCCCACCCGCCCGCGCCAACCACTGCTTCTACGCGGCCAAGTACCTCACCGTGGCGGTCGACTACGACCTCCCGATCACCGCGGCCGACAACGCCGTGCTCCACGACATCGCCCGGGATTGCCCGTGATCCGCCGCCGAGCGAGATCCACGCCAGTTGGCGATGTGTCGGCGAGAGTTCGGCGATGCCGACCGAATGCCGCGTCGACGCCGGCTGGCAGCGCGCGCCCGGCACGGTCGCCACCGGCTATGCGCCGGTGGCGACCGGTCGCTTCGGGTCGTTCGACCATTGTGACCAGGAGCCCGGATAGAGGGCGGCGTCGATGCCCGCGACAGCCAGGGCGGCGATCTGGTGGGCGGCGGTGACGCCGGAGCCGCAGTAGACGGCGACCGGGCCGTCGCCGAAGGCGGTGAAGCGGGCGCGCAGCGCGTCGGCGTCGTGGAAACGGCCGGTGTCGTCGAGGTTCTCGGCGGTGGGGGCGCTGATCGCGCCGGGGATGTGGCCGGCGCGCGGGTCGACCGGTTCGACCTCACCGCGGTAGCGCTCACCAGCTCTGGCATCGAGGAGGACACCGGGCCAGGTCGCGGCGGTGTCGGCATCGATCACCGGGAGTCCGCCGGGGCGCACCACCAGATCGCCGGAGGCGGGATCGGGTTCGGCGCCGGTGGCGAGTTCACCGTCGATGGCGATCCACGCGGGCAGGCCGCCGTCGAGGATGCGCACGTTCGCCACGCCCGCCCAGCGCAGCAGCCACCAGGCGCGCGCCGCGGCCATGCCGCCGGTCGCGTCGTAGACGACCACCGGTTCGTCGCCGCCGAGCCCCCAGCTGCGCGCGCACTTCTCGAACGTGCCCGGATCGGGCAGCGGATGCCTGCCGCGCGCCGGTGCGGGCGCGGCGGCCAGTTCGGTCTCCAGATCGACGAAGACCGCACCGGGGATGTGCCCGTCCAGGTAGTGCTGCGGGCCGTCTGGATCACCCAGCGCCCACCGCACATCGAGCAGATGAATCCTGTTGTCCGCCAGCTGTTCCCGAAGTTCCTCCGGGGAGATCAACACCGCGCCCACGCCCACTCCTCACGTCCCGAGTCCCCCGCCTCGCCACCCTACGCACCAGCATCGCTTGCCGGTACCGAACCACCTCGCCCCTACCCGACCCGATTCGCACCGGGCCGAACAAGTTCCATCGCCGCCCGGCCCGACGACGTGTCGACGTTGCGCAGCGCTCGACGAGAGGCCGAGGCCGACCCGCAGTCCCCAGATCAGGCCACTTTCGCGGGACTGGCTGGCGACACGAGCAGGTGTGACGGGCAGTATCTGCACAATGTCGCAGGTCACCACCACTACCCCCGATGTCGTCGACGAGCGTGCGGGAATATTCGCGCCGCTCGGGGCGGGGGCGATCACCGCACTGGTCGGGTTCACCAGTTCGTTCGCGGTGGTGTTGAGCGGGTTGCGGGCGGTGGGGGCCACACCGGCGCAGGCGGCTTCGGGGTTGCTGGTGCTGTGCCTGACCCAGGGACTGGGAATTCTGCTGTTGAGTTTCCGGTACCGGATTCCGATCACCCTGGCCTGGTCGACGCCCGGCGCGGCGCTGTTGGCGAGTACCGGGCTGGTCGCGGGCGGCTGGGCGGGCGCGGTGGCGGCGTTCGCGGTGACCGGTGTGCTGATCGTGATCACCGGGCTGTGGCAGCGGCTCGGTGCGCTGGTCGCGGCGATTCCGGTGCCGATCGCGCAGGCCATGCTCGCGGGTGTGCTGGTTCCGCTGTGCCTGGCTCCGGTACAGGCGCTGCGCACCTCCCCCGCCGTGGTGGTTCCGGTGATCGTGGTGTGGCTGGTGCTGGTGCGGTTCGCGCCGAAGTGGGCGGTGCTGGTGGCTTTCGCCACGGCGGCCGTGGGCACCGGCATCGATATCGTGGTCAGCGGGCGCCACCTGGACCTCGCGGCCATGGTGCCGACGGTGGAATGGACGGCGCCACACTGGCATTGGCAGGCGATCGTCGGGATCGCGATCCCGCTCTACATCGTCACCATGGCCTCGCAGAACATCCCGGGCGTCGCGGTGATGCGCTCGTTCGACTACCAGGTGCCGTGGCGCGCCTCGATGCTCGTCACCGGTCTCGGCACCATCGCCGGGGCGGGGGCGGGTGGCCACGCGATCAACCTGGCGGCGATCAGCGCCGCCCTCTCGGCCGCCCCGAGCGCCAGCCCGGACCCCAAACGCCGCTGGATCGCCGCCGCCACAGCCGGTGCGACCTACCTGATCCTCGGCCTCGCCTCCGCGGCCCTGGTCACCCTCATCGCCGCCGCACCGGCGGGCACTCTGGAAACCGTCGCCGGTCTGGCCCTGCTGGCCACCCTGGCCGCCGCCCTCACCGGTGCCCTCAGCGACCCCGAGCACCGCATGGCCGGCCTGGTCACCTTCCTGGTCGCTGCCTCGGGCACCACCCTGTTCGGCATCGGCGGCGCCTTCTGGGCCCTGGTAGCCGGCCTGATCGTCCGCCGCTTCCTCCCCAGCGGAATCTGACGGTTCTGCCCGTGATCGCGACTGCCGCCGAACCGGACCACGACCTCGCCGCGACAGCTCAGTTCGGACCGGCGAGGCGGTCCAGGAGGGGGCCCGTGCGTGGGCCGACGAGTTCGCGCATGACCAGGGCCATGTTGGTGCGCTCCACGCCGGGGATTTTCAGGATCTGGCCGGCGATGCGATAGAGGTCATCGGCGTCACGGGCGACGATGCGGACGGTGAGGTCAGTGGAGCCGGTCATCCCGCAGACCTCGGTGACCTCGGCGACCTCGGCCAGTTCGTCGACCACGCCGTCGAGTTGATGCTGGTCGACCACGACGGCGACGAAGGCTGCCAGCGGATAGCCGAGGGCCCGGGGTTCCACCCGCCGTTCGAAGCTACCGAGCACCCCGCCGCTGTCCCAGCGGGCCAGGCGCGCCTGCACCGTGTTGCGCGACAGCCCGAGGCGAGCGGCGAGTTCGACGCCGGTGGCGCGGGGGTTGGCGATCAGTTCGCGCAGCAGCCGCGCGTCGGTGGCGTCGAGCGTCACGGCAACGGGTTCGCGACTGGTCATACAACGCAGTATGACAGCGGGGAGTGCGCCGAGACCATGCATTCTGCTCATCGCCGTGTCGATCGCTTGCGCAGTCGGCATTATCGTGGATGCTGAGTGATACACATCGCACTCAGCGATTGTCGGACTTGCGTCGGCTCACGAGGCCGGTGATGAGGAGGCGATCTCGATGGTGTCCAAGAAGTCGGACAAGCAGACCTATCCGGTCCAGTTGGTGCAGCCCGACGGTCGCCGTGTACTCGATCGCGAGCACGCCGCCCTGGTGGCCGACACCGATGGCGCCCGCCTGCGTCAGCTCTACGAGGACCTGGTGGTGACCCGCCGGATCGACGTCGAGGCGACCGCCCTGCAACGCCAGGGCCAGCTGGGCCTGTGGCCCCCGCTCTACGGCCAGGAAGCCGCCCAGGTGGGCTCGGCGCACGCCCTGCACCCCGACGACTACGCCTTCTGCTCCTACCGCGAGACCGCCGTCGCCTACTGCCGCGGTGTGCCTCCCGAGCAGCTCACTGCCCTGTGGCGCGGCGTGGCCCACCACTGCTGGGACCCGAACCAGGTGAACATGACCAACGCCAACATCGTGGTCGGTTCCCAGGGCCTGCACGCCACCGGATACGCCTACGCCGCCCATCTCGACGGCGCCGATATCGCCACCATCGCCTACTTCGGTGATGGTGCGACGAGCGAGGGCGACATCGCCGAGGCGCTCGGTTTCGCGGCCTCGTGGAGCGCGCCGGTGGTGTTCTTCTGCCAGAACAATCAGTGGGCGATCAGCGAGCCGGTCGCCGTGCAGTCCACCGTGCCGCTGGTGCGCCGGGCCGACGGGTACGGGATTCCGGGCGTGCAGGTCGACGGCAACGATGTCCTCGCCGTCCTCGCCGTCACCCGCCGGGCCGTGGAGCGCGCCCGCACCGGCGGCGGTCCGACCTTCATCGAGGCGCTGACCTACCGGATGGGCCCGCACACCACCGCCGACGACCCCACCCGCTACCGCACCGCCGCCGACACCGAGTACTGGGAGCACCGCGACCCGATCGAGCGCATCCGGCTGCTGCTCGACCGCGAGGGCCTGCTCGATCCGGAGTTCGCCCAGCGGGTGGCCGACACCGCCGACGACATCGCCCGGCGTCTGCGCACCGCCACCGTCGAGATGCCCGACCCGGACCCGGCGAGCATGTTCGACCACGTCTACGCGACCGATCACCCACTGATGGCCGAGCAGGCACAGCAGTTCTCGGCCCACCTCGCCGAAGGAGCGCAGCCATGATCACCACCTTCGCCGCCGCACTCAACACCGGCCTGCGCCGGGCGATGGACGACGACACCAAAGTCGTGCTGCTCGGTGAGGACATCGGCAAGCTGGGCGGTGTGTTCCGGGTGACCGACACCTTGCAGAAGGACTTCGGCGACAACCGGGTCATCGACACCCCGCTCGCCGAATCCGGCATCGTCGGAACGGCTTTCGGCATGGCTCTGCGCGGGTACCGGCCGGTCGTGGAGATCCAGTTCGACGGTTTCGTCTATCCCGCCTTCGACCAGATCGTCTCCCAGGTCGCCAAGATCCACTATCGAACCGGTGGAAAGGTCACGGCTCCCTTGACGATTCGCATCCCGTTCGGGGGCGGGATCGGTGCGGTCGAGCATCATTCGGAATCGCCCGAGGTGTATTTCGCGCACACCGCGGGCCTGCGGGTGGTCGCACCGAGCACCCCGGCGGATGCGTATTCGATGATCCGCCAGGCGATCTCGCTCGACGATCCGGTGGTCTTCTTCGAGCCGAAACGTCGCTATTGGGACAAGGCCGACGTAGATTTCGAAGGCGAACCCGATCTGCCGCTGCACAAGGCCAGGGTGTGCACCCACGGCACCGACGCCACCGTCCTCGCCTACGGCGGCACCGTCGCCACCGCGCTGGCAGCGGCGAAGATCGCTGCCGAGGAAGGACATTCGCTGGAGGTGATCGATCTGCGCAGTCTCTCACCGATCGACGTCGACACGATCGCCGAATCGGTGGACAAGACCGGCAGGCTCGTCATCGTGCACGAGGCGCCGGTGTTCGCCGGACTCGGCGCCGAGATCGCGGCCCGGGTCACCGAACGCTGCTTCTATCAGCTCGAGGCGCCGGTGCTGCGCGTCGGTGGCTACGACATTCCCTACCCCCCGGCTAAGCTCGAAAAGCACCACCTGCCCGACCCCGACCGCATTCTGGCGGCGGTCGATCGCTGTCTAGCCGCGTGAGAATGAAAGGTGCCCCCGTGCCGGAACCAGCCGCCGCCGACGACGGTCACGTTCTCGAATTCCGCCTCCCCGATCTGGGTGAGGGCCTCGCCGACGGCGACCTGGTGTCCTGGTCGGTCGCGGTCGGCGACACGGTGGAGTTGAACCAGACCATCGCCGAGGTGGAGACGGCCAAGGCGGTGGTCGCGCTGCCCTCGCCGTTCTCCGGGACCGTGGTGGAGTTGCTGGCTCAGCCAGGTGACACCGTGCCGGTCGGGGCACCGCTGATCCGGGTGCGCAACGATCTGGAGATCACCGCGCCACCGACCGCGGAGTCGGTCACCAGCACCGATGTGCTGGTCGGCTACGGGCCCGAAGCCGAAGCGACCTCGCGCAGGCGCCGGCCCACCCCGTCGGCCGCGATGGCGGCGAGTACGCCGAGCACCCATCGCGCGGCGGCGACCCCGGCGGCGCGAAAGCTCGCCAAGGAACTCGACATCGACCTGTGGTTTGTCGCCGGTTCGGGGCCCGAAGGCGCGGTCACCGTCGACGACGTGCGCTCGGCGGTCCCGGTGACGGCGCCGCGCACCCAGGCCAAGCTCGGCGACCACGCCCCCATCCCGGCCAATGGCTCGGGCAGCGACGGCGGACTGATCGAGCCGGCCGCGCGCGAGGAGCGCACGCCGGTCACCGGTATCCGCAAGCGCACCGCCGCCGCGATGCAGGCCAGCTCGCGCACGATTCCGCAGGCCAGCACCTTCGTCACCGTCGACTGCACCGCCTCGATGGAGCTGCTCGACCACCTGCGCACCACGAAATCCTTCGAGGGCCTCACCCTCACTCCCCTGGCGCTGGTCGCCAAGGCGGCGCTGGCGGCGATCGCGGAATACCCCGGGGTCAACACCGCCTGGGACGAGCAGAACCAGGAGATCGTCACCAAGCACTACGTGAACCTCGGCATCGCGGTCGCCGCCGAGCGCGGGCTGCTCGTCCCCAATCTCAAGGACGCCCAGTCACTGAGCCTGCGGGAACTGAGCCGCGAGATCAGCTGGTCGGCCGAGACCGCCCGCTCGGGCAACGCGACCCCCGCCGACCTTCGCGGCGGCACCTTCACCATCACCAATGTCGGCGTCTTCGGCGTCGACATCGGGGTGCCCCTGGTGAACCCCGGCGAAGCAGCCATCCTCTGCCTCGGTTCGATCCGCAAGCGCCCCTGGGTCTTCCGCGACGAACTCGCCGTCCGCTGGGTCACCACCCTGGGCCTGAGCTTCGACCATCGCATGGTCGACGGCGAACTCGGCGCCCGCTTCCTCGCCACCACCGCCAGCTTCCTCGAGGACCCGTTGACGCTGCTCAGCCGCGTGTGAGTGATATATCCGACGCGCAATGCCGACGAAACACGGCGCTCATTCGCTGTAAAAAACGGGGGCTACAACCTCATGTATGAGTGAGGCCCATCCCGTCGATACCCGGTTGCCGTTCGGTCGGCAGCTGGCGTTCGGCCTGCAGCACGTTCTGATCATGTACACCGGCTGTATCACGGTGCCGTTGGTGTTCGGTGCGGCCGCGGGGCTGGACCAGGCGACGATCGGGCTGCTCATCAGCGCTGATCTGCTGGTCGCCGGGATCATCACGCTGATTCAGAGCCTCGGGGTGGGCAAGCTGGCGGGTGCGCGGTTGCCGATCGTGTGTGGGGCGACCTTTGTCGGGTTGAATCCGATGATCCTGATCGCCAAGGAGTACGGGCTCGAGGCCGTGTACGGGTCGATGCTGGTCGGCGGTGTGGTCGGGGTGGCGCTGGCGTGGCCCTTCGCGCGGGTGGTGCGGTTCTTCCCGCCGCTGGTCACCGGGACCGTGCTGACGGTGGTCGGGGTGTCGCTCATCGGAGTCGCCGGTGGCCTGATCATCGGGACCGACCCGTCGGCGCCGAGCTTCGCCGCGCCGTCGAACATCGGGCTGGCCGCGGTGGTGGTGTTGATCGCGGTGGCGTTCGTCTGCCTGGGGCGCGGGGTGTGGTCGCAGCTGGGCGTGCTGATCGCGCTCCTCGTGGGCATCGTGATCGCGGTGCCGATGGGGTTGGTGAGTACCGCTGGTGTGGGCGCCGCGGACTGGATCGGGATTCCGCAGCCCTTCCACTTCGGATCGCCGCAGTTCCCGATCACCGCGGTGGTCGCGATGAGCATCGTGATGGCCGTGGTGTTCGCCGAGTCGACGGCGAGCATGCTGGCGATCAGCGAGATCACCGGCAAGCCGATCGGCAAGGGTGATCTGGCGCGCGGCCTGGTCGGTGACGGCCTGTCCGGCGTGCTGGGCGGGGTGTTCACCGCGTTCGTCGACACCATCTTCAACCAGAACGTCGGCGCGGTCGCCGCGACCAGGGTCTACAGCCGGTATGTGACCGCGGTGAGCGGCGCGATCCTGGTGGTGCTCGGGCTGGTACCGCGCATCGGTGAGGTGGTCGCGGTGATTCCCAAGCCGGTCGTCGGTGGTGTCGGGCTGGTGCTGTTCGCGACCGTCGCGGTCGTCGGCATCAACACGCTGCGCCAGGCGAACCTGCTCGACCGGGTGAACGCCACGATCGCGGCCACGGCCATCGGTATCGGCCTGCTCCCGGTGTTCACCCACGGCATGTTCGACAAGTTCCCCACCTCGGCCCAGATCCTGCTCGACAGCGGCGTCACCCTCGGCGCTCTCACCGCCTTCGTCCTCAATCTGATCTTCAACCACACCCCGCTGGGCACCATGGCCCGCGCCGCGATCACCCCGGACCCCGGCGAACCTACCGAGGCGAAAACCGACCTCACGAAGACGGACCCGGCGGCCGCTCCTACCGTCGTCAGCTGATACGGCACCGCGCCACTGGCACCTACCGCTGCACACCGCCGGGCCCGCGGCGGTGGCGATCGGGTCGGAGAAGCGAGCAGGTCGGCCACGGCCACTGCGGCTCCGGCGGCCGGCGCGGACCGCGCGGCTGCCGGTGCGGAATCGGTGCGGGGCGCGGGAAGCCGCCGTTAGGGTGCGGGGATGGAGATTGCTGGAAAAGTCGCGATTGTCACCGGAGCTGGGGCGGGGATCGGGGCGGCGCTCGCGCATCGATTGGTTGCCGGCGGGGCGCGGGTCGTGGTCGCCGATCTGGACGCGGACACCGCGGCGAAGGTGGCCGGTGTGCTCGGGGCGGACGCGGTCGCGGTCGGTGGCGACGTGGGCGCGGAGTCGGTCGTCGCCGAATTGATCGCGGTGGCCGAGCGTGAATTCGGGCCGGTCGACCTGTATTTCGCGAATGCGGGGATCGGGGGCGGGCCGGGGCTGGACAGCACCGAGGAGCAGTGGGCCGCTGCGCTGAACGTGAATGTGATGGCGCATGTGCGGGCGGCGCGGCTGCTCGTGCCGGGGTGGGTCGAGCGGGGCAGCGGGTACTTCGTGTCGACCGCGTCGGCGGCGGGTCTGCTGACGCAGATCGGTTCGGCGCCATACTCGGTGACCAAGCACGCGGCGGTCGGTTTCGCCGAGTGGCTCTCGGTGACCTACGGCGATCAGGGCGTTCGCGTGAGCTGCGTGTGCCCGATGGGCGTCGACACCCGTCTGCTCACCGGCGACCTGATCCCGGACGACCCCGACGCCTCCGCGCTGGCGATCAAGGCCGTGACGACGGCGGGCGCTGTCCTCTCCCCCGAGGACGTCGCCGACACCGTGGTCGAAGCCATGGCCGCCGAACACTTCCTGATCCTCCCGCACCCCGAGGTCCTGCGGATGTACCGCAACAAGGGGTCCGACTACGACCGCTGGCTCGCCGGAATGCGCCGGTTCCAGACCATGCTGCGCGGATAGCGAGAACCAACCACCGTCACGCTCCAACCGGCCGAATCGCTACGGCACGATGTCGGACCGTGCTCACCGGGTCGGGGCGTGGCGACTTCGGCTCCGGTGTGCGGCCGTGATCGGCCGCACGACCGCGCACGCGCTATTCGGTGACGAGTTCGGCGGCCGCCGTGCGGATGACGTCGGGGATCGGCACCGGCTTGCGGGTCTGCGCGTCGACGTAGACGTGGACGAAATCCCCGGTGGCGGCGAGGTCGAGGCCGCCGGAGGTTTCGCGGAAGATGGCCAGGTCGTAGGTGATGCTGGAATTGCCGAGGCGGGCGATGCGCAGGCCCACCTGGAGCTGGTCGGGGAAGCTGATCGAGCCGTGGAAGCGGCAGGCGGTCTGGGCGACGACGCCGAGGGCGGGCAGGGCGGTGATGTCGGCGCCGGTGGCCCGCATCAGCCAGGCGTTCACCGCGGTGTCGAAGTAGGAGTAGTAGGTCACGTTGTTCACATGACCGTACTGGTCGTTGTCGGCCCAGCGGGTCGGCATCGGCCACAGCACGGGGTAGTTCATACCGTCATCCTTACAGCATCGACCCGCTCAGGCCGACGACGACAGCGCCGCCGTTCCGCCCTGACGGTGATCGCGTGGACTCACCCCGAAGTGCCGCTTGAACGCGGTACTCAGCGCGAAGGCGCTGCCGTACCCGACCTGGCGGGCGATGGACTCGACGGTCGCCTCGGATTCGGCAAGCAGATCGGCGGCCAGGGACAACCGCCATTCGGTCAGGAACGTCATCGGCGGCTCGCCGACCAGCTCGGTGAACCGCCGGGCCAGCGCGGCCCGCGACATGCCGACCGCCTCGGCCAGCCCGACCACTGTCCACGGGTGGGCCGGATTGTGCTGCAGCAGGCGAAGAGCCTTGCCGACCAGCGGATCACTGTAGGCGTGGTACCAGGCGGGGGCGTCCTCACGGGCGAACCAGGCACGCAGAGCGGCGATGAGCAGCAGGTCGAGCAGGCGGTCGAGCACCACGCCCTGGGCGGGCAGGTCCTTGGTCGCCTCATCGACGAGCAGGTCGAGCAGCCGGGTGTCGAGCTCACCGCGCGGCAGCACCGCGACCTCGGGCAGCGCGCGCAGCAGCCGTCGGCTCACCGCGCCCGCCGATTCGTAGGTGCCGGTGACCATCAACGTCTCGCCGTCAGGATCGGTGCCCCACTGCCGAACACCGAGACTCAGTGTCTCGCAGAGGATCTCACCGTCCGGGGTGGTGGTGACCTCGCCCGGGTGGATGACGATCTGCGGTTCGGTCGCCGGATCGTCGGCCACCGTATACGGTTTCGGCCCACGGAAGACCGCCACGTCGCCGGGGCCCAGCTGGCGGGGCGGCGCGGAATCGGTACTCACCCAGGCATTTCCGCGAATCATCGCGAGCACTGTGAGCGGCGCCTCGTCCTGTATCCGCAGCGACCACGGCGGGTTGAGCAGCGAGCACATGAGGAACGCACCGCGTGCTCGTGGACCTTCGAGCAGACCGGCCAACGCATCCACATCTCTCACAGTAGACGACGGCGCATGTTCGTGAGCGTCGCGACGATGTCACCCTCGGCCGTTCACCGATGTACTGAAGGCATGACAAACATCGCTTCTCACCAGCAGCTTTTCCTCGTCACCGGCGGCACGGGCAAGACCGGCAGTCGCGTCGCGGCACTCCTCGAAGCCGCCGGACATCCGGTCCGGCTCGGCTCGCGCACTGCCCCGATCCCCTTCGACTGGGCCGACCGCACCACCTGGGAGCCCGCCCTCACCGGGGTCGACTCCGTCTACCTGGCCTTCCAGCCCGATGTCGCCGTGCCCGGGGCACCGGACACCCTCCGCGCGTTCACCACGGCCGCGAAGTCCGCGGGGGTGCGCTCGGTGGTGATGCTGTCTGGGCGCGGGGAGCCCGAGGCGCGCGAATGCGAACGGATCGTCGAGGACTCGGGCCTGACCTGGACGATCGTGCGCTGCAGCTTCTTCGCCCAGAACTTCAGCGAGGGCGCGTTCCTTCCCGATGTCCTGGCCGGGACCGTCGCCCTGCCCAACGGCGATGTACCGGAACCGTTCGTGCACGTCGACGACATCGCCGAGGTGGCCTTCGCCGCCCTCACCGATCCCCGGCACGCGGGCGAGGTCTACGAACTCACCGGACCCCGCGCGCTGACCTTCGCCGAGGCGGTCGCCGAGATCGCCGCCGCCACCGGCCGCGAGATCGACTTCATCCCGGTCTCGCGCTCCGAGTTCGTCGCCGCGCTCACCGAATACCAGGTCCCCGACGACGTCGTCTCCCTGCTCGACTACCTCTTCGGCACCATCCTCGACGGCCGCAACACCCCGACCGCCGACGGCGTCCACCGCGCCCTCGGCCGAGAACCCCGCGACTTCACCGACTACGCCAAGCAGACCGCCGCCTCCGGGGTGTGGACTCCGCGATAGCCGAACAGTCCTGGCCGGTCGGCCACCAGGACCCGAAGACCTTGAAATACACCTCCCATATGAGCGCCATATCAGGGTAGGCTCACCTGCCTGACCGTTGCTCGAGCTAACTTCCTCGAGGTTTGGTTCGACGCGAGAGAGATCCCCTGATGAGAAGTCCGCGCTGGTTCGGCTGGTTGCTGACAGTCGCGCTGCTGATCGCGGCCTGTTCGCTGAGCCTGCTGGTCGGCACGAAGTCGATTCCGTTCGGCGAGGTCTGGCTGGCGCTGACCGGCCCCGCGACCACACCCGACCACATCACCGTCACCGAATACCGGCTGCCGCGCACGGTCCTCGGACTGCTCTGCGGAGTCGCTCTCGGTGTCGCGGGCTGCCTGATGCAGGGCCTCACCCGCAACCCGCTCGCCGACCCGGGACTGCTCGGGGTGAACGCCGGCGCGGCCTTCGCGATCACGCTGGCGGTGGGTGTGCTCGGCGTGAGTGCGATCACCTCCTATGTGTGGTTCGGCTTCGTCGGTGCCGCGCTGGTCTCGATCGTCGTGTACCGGCTCGGCACCGCGGGCCAGACCGGCACCGATCCGATCCGCCTCACCCTGGCCGGGGTCGCCGCCACCGCGGTGCTCACCGGACTCACCCGGGGCCTGATCCTGGTCGACCCCAGGGCTTTCGACGAGATGCGCAACTGGGACTCCGGTTCGCTCACCGGCCGCGGATTCGACATCATCACCGGCGCCGCGCCGTTCATCGTGGCCGGGCTGCTGATCGCCGCGGTCTGCGCGCGCTCGCTCAATGCCGTCGCCCTCGGTGACGATCTGGCCCGTTCCCTCGGCGTGAACATCAGCCGCACACGGCTGCTCACGGCACTGGCGCTGGTGCTGCTGTGCGGAACCGCGACCGCGGCCGTCGGCCCGATCGCCTTCATCGGTCTCGCGGTGCCGCACATCGCCCGCTGGCTTGTCGGTGCCGATCAGCGCTGGATCTTCGGGTACTCGCTGGTGCTCGCGCCGCTGCTGGTACTCACCGCCGATGTCCTCGGCCGCGTGCTGATCCGTCCCGACGAGGTGCCCGCCGGCTTGGTCACGGCGTTCCTCGGCGCGCCGATGCTGATCTGGTTGGCCCGCCGTGCCCGAGTGGGAGTAGCCGCATGAGTACGAAATTCGACTTCGGGCGCACCATGCTCGTCGTCCGGTCGCAGCGGCTGGGCATCACCACGAGAATCGGCGTGCGCACCGTGGTGGTGTGCGCGATCCTGCTCGCGATCGCCCTAGCCACCGCCGTCTTCGCACTGGGCACCGGCGATTTCCCGATTCCCGCCCAGCGCGTGGTGCGCGCGCTGTTCATCGGCGACGAGCGCTTCGACCGGCTGGTGGTGTGGGACTGGCGGCTGCCGCGCATCCTGCTGGCGCTGGCACTGGGTGCGGCGCTCGGCGTCAGCGGTGCGATCCTGCAGTCGGTCACCCGCAATCCGCTCGGCAGTCCCGACATCATCGGCTTCAGCACCGGCGCCTACACCGGGGCGCTGCTGGTGATCCTGATCATCGGCGGTGGCAGCTTCCAGACCGCGGCGGGCGCGATGGTCGGCGGCCTCGGCGCCGCCCTGGTGATCCACCTGCTGGCCTTCCGGCACAACGTGACCGGCTTCCGGCTGATCATCGTCGGCATCGGCGTGAGCGCCATGCTCGCCTCGGTCAACACCTGGCTGATCATGCGGGCCGACCTGGACGCGGCGATGTCGGCGGCGGCCTGGGGAATGGGCTCGCTCAACGGACTGTCCTGGCCCCAGGTCCTGCCGACGATGCTCATCCTCGGTGTGCTGGCGCTGGCGCTGATCCCGGCCGCGCCCCGCCTGCAGATCCTCGAACTCGGTGACGACACCGCGCGGGCCCTCGGCGTGAACGCGAGCAAGGCGACCGGCTGGCTGATCGCGCTCAGCGTGGCCTTCACCTCGCTGGCGACAGCCGTCGCCGGGCCGATCGCCTTCGTCGCGTTGGCCGCGCCGCACCTGGCGCGCAGGCTCACCCGCACTCCGTCGATCGCGCTGGTCCCCGCCGCGGCGATGGGCGCTGCCCTGCTGGTCGTCTGCGACTGGATCGCCCAGCGCGCCTTCGCGCCGACCACCATCCCGGTCGGCATCGTCACCGGCTCGGTCGGCGGCCTGTACCTGGCGTATCTGCTCGTCGCCGAAGCGCGACGGAAATAGGAAAGCGATCATGAACGACTCTCCTGCCGCGCGGTTGCGCGCCGACCAGGTCCGGCTCGGGTACAAGAGCACCACGATCAGTGACCAACTCTGCGTGGACATCCCCGACGGCGAGTTCGCCGTGATCATCGGCCCGAACGCCTGCGGCAAGTCCACGCTGCTGCGCGCGCTGGCCCGGCTGCTCACTCCCGATTCCGGGACGGTGCTGCTCGACGACCGACCGGTGACCGAGTATCCGGCCAAGGAATTCGCCCGTCAGGTCGGTCTGTTGCCACAGACCTCGACCGCACCCGACGGCATCCGGGTGGCGGATCTCGTCGCGCGCGGCCGGTATCCGCACCAGACGCTGCTGCGCCAGTGGTCCAGGACCGACGAAGAGGCGGTCGCGGCGGCCATGGCGGCCACCGGCGTCGTCGATCTGTCGGCGCGGCCGGTCGAGCAACTGTCGGGTGGTCAGCGTCAGCGCGTGTGGATCTCCATGGTGCTCGCCCAGCAGACGCCCATCATCCTGCTCGACGAGCCGACGACCTACCTCGACATCGCTTACCAGATTCAACTGCTGGATCTGTGCCGCTCGCTCAATCGCGATGCCGGACGCACGGTCGTGGCGGTTCTGCACGACCTCAACCATGCCTTCCGCTACGCCGACCACCTGATCGCCATGCGCGACGGGCGCGTCGTCGCCGCCGGGCCGCCCGCCGAGATCGTCACCGTAGCGCTGGTCCACGAGGTGTTCTCGCTGCGGTGCCGGATCGTCGACGACCCGGAAACCGGTACGCCACTGGTGATTCCACTGGCCGAGAACGCCGCACCGGTGCACTGAGGTGGCACTGCCGCCACCAACCCTAGAAATGAGGAATTCCCCGTCCATGTTCATCAACCGTTCTTCGGGTCGGCTCCGCGCCGCCCTCGCCCTCGTGATCCTCGCGCTGGTCGCGGTCCTCGCCGCGTGCGGTGACTCCGCCACCGACGCCACCGACACGGGCGCGCGGACAGTGCCGTCGGCGAAGGGCCCCATCGAGGTTCCCGCCGACCCGCAGCGCGTCATCGTGCTCAACGGCAATCTGGCCGGCTACCTCTACGATCTCGAGGCCACCGTCGTCGCGGCGGACCCGCGCCTGCTCGGCGTGCCGAACAAGCCGGGCGAGTTCCCCACCGGCTGGGCCGAGGACGCGAAGAAGCAGGGCACGCAGGCCGTGCCGTCCGGCGAGAACATCAACCTCGAGTTCATCGCCGCCCAGCGTCCCGATCTGATCATCGGCGGTGGCCAGGGCTACCCGGGCCAGCAGTCGGTGAACGCCTACGACCAGCTCAGCGCCATCGCCCCGACCGTGCTGATGCCGACCGAGACCACCAACTGGCAAGACCAGCTGCGGTTCCTCGCCGAGGCCGTCGACAAGCCGGCCAATGTCGACACCCTGATCGCGAACTACCAGGCCAAGATCACCGAGGCCAAGAGCAAGATCAACGCGCCCGCCGGCGCGACCGTGGTGTTGCAGTCGATCAAGAGCCAGCAGCCGACCCTCTTCATTCCCACCGCCGCCCTGCCCGCGCTGCTGGCCGAAGTCGGATTCACCCTGGACACCCAGGTGGAGGCCAAGGCGGGCAACCCGGCCAAGGAGCAGAGCGCCGACTTCATCAGCTTCAGCCCGGAGCTGATCAACACCGTGATGGACGCGCCCGTGCTGTTCACGATCCCGCTCGCCGGCGGCCGTTCGCTCGAGGAGCTGCGCGCCGACCCGATGTACGCCACGCTGCCTTCTTTCACGGCGAACAAGGTCTTCGAACTGCCCGCCACCAGCTCGCGGCCCGACTACCGCACCGTCATGGCCACCCTCGACCTGCTCGTCGAGCGCTTCCAGTGACCCGCGGACCGCACGGAGAGGAGCAACGGTGAAGGATCGCAGCGCCTGCGCCGAGAATGTCGCCGAGGTGCTCGCCGGGGACCACGGCGCCAAGGTGCCGTACCCGATCGGCCTGCAGGAGGTGGAAGTACTGCGGGTCGTCCCCGTCGGCGCGGCGCTGCTGCGGATCACCTTCGGCGGCCCTGATATCGCGCAGTTCCACAGTTACGTCCCGGATGAGCATGTGCGCCTGATCTTCCCGGGCGAAGACGGCGTGCTCCGGCTGCCGCGGCGGGCGGGCATGGGGCTCGAGTGGGGTAGCGACCCGCGACCGGTCTCGCGCGAGTACAGCGTGCGCCGCCACAGCGTGGAAGACGGCGAACTCGACATCGACTTCGTCATTCATCCCGGCGGCCTCGCCTCCGAATGGGCCGGCTCGGTCACCCCCGGCACCACGATGTACATCGCCGGTCCGCCCGGCGGCGTGGTCATCCCGGACAGCTACGACGACTACCTGCTCGCCGGTGACATCACCGCGCTGCCCGCCATGGCCCGCTGGCTGGAACGCATGCCGCGCGACACCACCGGCTGGGCGTTCATCGAGGTGGCCGGGCCCGAGGAGGAGATCCCGCTCGATCCGCCCGCCGGTGTCACCGTGCGATGGCTGCATCGCGGCGAGCTCGAGCCGGGTACCAGCGACTTCCTCGAGCGGGCCGTGCGCGAGGTGGAAGTGCCCGCCGGGCGCCGCGTCTACGCGTGGGCGGCCGGCGAAGCGGGCTGCCTGCGCGGGGTCCGCAAGTTCATCCGCAAAGACCTCGGTATCGGTCCCGAGGACTCACTCATCGCCGGGTACTGGAAGCGCGGCGTCACCGATTTCGATCAGGAGGACTGAACGGCGCGCACGAGCCGCGGACGCCAAGGAGCAGGGCACCGTCGCGGTGACCTCCGGTGACGACCTGAACCTGGAGTTCATCGCGGCCCAGCAGCCCGACCTGATCATCGGCGGCGGACCCGGTTGGCCCGGACAGCAGACGATCAAGAACTACGACAAGCTCGCCGCCGTCGCGCCCACCGCGCTGGTGCCGTCGGACCTCGCCAAGTGGCCATGGCGACCCTCGACCTGCTGGCCGAGCGTTTCAAGGTCTGACCGCGCCGCACCTCGCCACCACGATCACCCCGTTCGCCGGAACCCGGCGGGCGGGGTGATCACGTTTCGATGGGTGCACGAATGCTCCGCATGACCTGCGCTCCGGTGGCGCCGGCAGTCAGTCGGTGAAGGTGATCCGGACCGAAACCGGGGTGCTCTGCAGCGCACGGAAGGTCGCCGCGGTGAGGCCGGCGAACAGCGGGTTCGGGGCGAAAGTACGGGCCCTGGCGACCACGTCGTCGGACGGGTGCAATTCCGCGGTCCCGGTGCGCCACTGGTTGCCCTGGCGCACGCGGACTTTCGGCTCGGCGCCGATATTGGCGGCCCAACCGGATCGGGTGCCGTGCTGGCTGATCACCCACGCGCCGGTGTCGTCGAAGGCGACCGAGACCGGGACCACCCTGGTCTGGCCGGATTTGCGCCCGGTGGTCTCCAGGTCGGTGGCGAAGGAAGTGCGGATGCCGAGGCGGCTCAGGGCGCGAACCGTCGGGTTGGCGACGTAGCGGCCGACGGCGCGTTCGACCTCGAACTTGCGCAGCGTCGGGTCCTTCGGTTTCCGGTTCACTGTCGAACTCCTTCTGCTCCGGAACGCGTCGACGCCGTTGCGTTTGAACATGGTCGCCGCCGTGAACCACGCGGTGCGCTCGGGATCGGGTTCGATGCCCGCCCCGATGCGGTGCAGCTGATCGGTGTGCCACTGCAGGTCGAGCGCGCCCTCGACCGCCTTGATCCCGGCCAGCGTGGTCATCGCGGCGGGCAGTCGCAACGACACCCGCGGCGAGCGCAGCCGGGCGGTGCGGCCGTGCAGCAAGTCACCGGCCGCGCCGGGCACGAGGGCACTGGGCCGCCCGAGGCCGACCACATCGCACTCCCCCGACTCGACCGCCGCGTCCATCGCCGTGCGCGTGCGGAAGCCACCGGTGACCGCCAGCGGCACCGCCGCGGCGACCGCACGCACCGAGCGGGCGTACTCGAGGAAGTACGCCTCACGGGCCGCCGTGCTCGCCGAGCGGGCGACCGGCCGCCCCATCATCGCGGGCGATTCGTAACTGCCACCGCTGATCTCGATCAGATCCAGCCGCTCGGCGGCCAGCCGCCGCACCACCGCACGCGACTCGTCCTCGGTGAAACCACCGCGCTGGAAGTCGGCCGAGTTGAGCTTGATCGCCACGGCGAAGGATTCCGACACCTCGGCCCTGATCGCGCGAGCCACCTCGAGCACGAAGCGCGCCCGCCGCTCGGCGTCCCCACCCCAGCGATCCGCGCGCTGATTGGCCAGCGGCGACAGGAACTGCGAGACGAGATAGCCGTGCGCACCGTGGATCTGCACGCCGTCGAAACCGGCCGTCTCCGCGATCCGCGCGGTGGTGGCGAACCGGCCAACGATGTCGACGATCTCGGCATCGGTGAGCGCGCGGGGCGCGGGCACACCGGGCAGATCGAGGCCGATCGCCGACGGCGCCACCGGCTGCGTCCTGGTGGCCAGCGGATTGGCCTGTCTGCCGGGATGGTTGATCTGCATCCAGATCCGGGCGCCGCCCGCCTTCGCGGTCTCGGCCCAGCGGCGCAGGTCCGCGAGGTGACGTTCGTCCTCGACGACGACATTGCCCGGCTCGCCGAGCTGGGTGCGGTCGACCATCACATTGCCGGTCACGATCAAGCCGAAACCGCCTGCGCCCCAACGCCGGTAGAGCCGGTCGAGACGCTCGTCGGGTCCGAACTCCGGCGAGCCGAGGCCTTCGCTCAGCGCGGCCTTCATCAGCCGGTTGGGCAGCACCTGGCCGCACGGTAGGGCGAGCGGATCGCTCAGGGCTGTCATCGTCGACTCCTCCGCGGGACGCGTGTAGTACACCGATCGGTGTACCTTACCGCAGAGTAGTACACCGATCGGTATACTTCCATCGGACCGACGAAAGGACGCCGATGGCAGCGCGTGACGGACTCGTGCAGAGCGCGATCGACCTGGTACGCCGCAACGGTGTGGCCGGAACCGGGGTCACCCAGCTGCTCGAACACAGCGGCATCTCGCGCCGGACGATCTACCTCAACTTCCCCGGCGGCAAATCCGAGCTCATCACCGAGGCGACCCGGGTCGCGGGCCGGGCGATGACGACGCTCATCGAGACCTTCGGCCGCGGCGGCAAGCCGGACACGACCGTCAGCTCGTTCACCGACTCCTGGAAACAGGTCGTCGAATCCAGCGATTTCCTCGCGGGCTGCCCGGTCGTGGCCGCGGCACTGGGCCGCTCGGAGTCGGCCGAGGCCGCCGATGCGGCAGGCACGGCGTTCGACGACTGGGAGCAGGCCCTGGCCACCCGGCTGCGCGCCGAGCACATCGCCCCCGAGACCGCGCTGTCGCTGGCGACCACCGTCATCGCCGCGATCGAGGGCGCGGTGGTCATGTCACTGGCCAAGCGCAGCGCCGAGCCGCTGGACCGGGTGGGCCGACATCTCACCGAACTGATCCGCGCACATACCCCCGCGCGGCAAGTCACAGATACAGACCGGCCGACGGCCGATCCGGACAGCGACCAGGTCGCACCACCGCCGGGGACAAGCCGGGAAGATTGGGGGCGAAAATCCACTGGCATGCCTGACCGATCGGTCGGTAGCGTCATGAGGTGACGTCCACCCAGCACGACGAACAGACCCCCGGCGAATCCCCCGCGCGAGCCGGGGTCAAGGAATGGATCGGGCTGGCGGTCCTCGCGCTGCCGACGCTGCTCATCTCGATGGACCTGAGCGTGCTCTACCTGGCGATCCCCCAGATCAGCGAGGCCTTGCAGCCGAGTAGTTCGCAGCTGCTGTGGATCCTCGACATCTACGGCTTCCTGGTCGCCGGCTTCCTGATCACCATGGGTACCGTCGGTGACCGCATCGGCCGCCGCAAACTGCTGATGATCGGCGCGCTGGCCTTCGGCGTCGCCTCGGTGCTCGCCGCGTACTCCACCAGCGCGAGCATGCTCATCGGCACCCGCGCGCTGCTCGGCATCGCCGGCGCGACGCTGATGCCCTCCACACTGGCGCTCATCCGCAACATGTTCCACGACGACCGCCAGCGCACCACCGCGATCAGCGTGTGGATGACCAGCTTCATGGTCGGCATGGTGATCGGCCCGCTGGTCGGCGGCGCGATGCTGGAGCACTTCTGGTGGGGCTCGGTGTTCCTGGTCGCGGTCCCGGCGATGGTACTGCTGCTGGCCAGCGGCCCGGTCCTGCTGCCGGAGTACAAGGACCCGAATCCGGGCAAGCTCGATCTGCTCAGCGCACTGTTGTCGCTGCTGGCGGTGATGTCGGTCATCTACGGCATCAAGGAACTGGCCAAGGACGGCTGGTCGATCGAAGCGGTCGGCGTCCTGGCGGCCGGCTTGGCCCTCGGCACGGTGTTCGTGCTGCGGCAGCGGCGGCTCACCGATCCGCTGATCGACCTGCGGCTGTTCGGCAATGTGCGGTTCAGCGGCTCGCTGGTGGCGCTGATGGTCGCCATGCTGGCGATGGGCGGGCTGTTCCTGCTGCTCGCCCAGTACCTGCAACTCGTGCTCGGCCTGTCGGCGTTCGAAGCCGGACTGTGGACCGTGCCGCAGGCCGCCGCGATGGTGGTGGCCGCCGGTGTGGTGAGCGCGGTCGCGCCCCGGGTGCGGCCCGCGTATCTGATGGCCGGCGGCCTTGTCCTCGCGATGTTCGGCTACGCGGTGTTCACCCAACTCTCCGGCGGCGACGACCTCGCGCTGATCGTCACCGGCATGGTCATCTTCTCCCTGGGGCTGAGCCCGATGTTCGTGCTCGGACTGGATCTGATCGTCGGCGCGGTCGACCCGGCGCGTGCGGGTGCCGCCTCGGCGATCTCGGAGACCGGTCAGGAGCTCTCGGCGGCGCTCGGCGTGGCGGTGATCGGCAGCATCGGGACCGCGGTCTATCGCGGCCAGATGGCCGAGACGATGCCCGCCGGGCTGCCCGCCGAGGCCACCCTCGTCGCCGAGGACACCCTCGCCGGCGCCCTGCATGTCGCGACGGCGCTGCCCGCGGCGCTCGGCGGCGAGCTGACCGAGGTCGCGCGGCAGGCGTATACCCACGCTCTGCAGGTGAACTCGGTCGTCGGTATCGGACTCACCGCCCTCGCGGCCACGCTGGTCATGGTGCTGCTGCGCCACATCCCGGCGCCGAACGACGCGCGGGAGCGCGAGCCCAGCGCGGAGGTCGCGGACTCGCACTGACGGTCGGTCCGAGCGGGTGATCCCGCCGGTCCTGTCAAGCGCCCTGCCACCTGAGCCGACCACCCGACAGTCAAATCAGGTTAGGCTAACCACAGGGGAGGCGTCCCCGGTCGCGCCACGGCCCGACGGTGGCGCAGCGCACGACATGTGACCGAGAGGATGATCACCATCAGTACTGACAGCTCCGATCCCGCTTTCGTTCTGTCCCGCCCGCAGCGGACGGTGTCCGCGACAGCGGGCGATACCGTCTTCCGCTCGGCCCACGACGCGATCACCGCGCTGCGCAGCGGCCGGATCAGCCACATCGTCGGCGCCCTGCCGTTCGCCCCCGGGGCCCCCGCGGCGCTGTGGGCGCCGGACTCGGTGACCATCACCGACGCACCGCACCGCCCCGAACCGCGCGCGCTGCCCGGCTTCACCATCGATGCCGCGATCCCCGCTCCCGAGGAGCATCATCGCCGTGTCGCCGCAGCGGTCGAACTGCTCGCCGACCCTGGGCATCCCGTGCGGAAAGTGGTGCTGGCCAGGGCAGTTCGCGGCATCGCCACGCAACCGGTACGCGCACACCACATCCTGGACCTGATGGTGGCCTCCGATCCCCACGCCAACGGATTCCTGGTCGACCTGTCCGCCGCCGGTGGGCGCTATCCGGGCCTGCACCTCGTCGGTTCCAGCCCCGAGATCCTGGTGCGCCGCGACGGGAACGAGATCCTGAGCCATCCGCTGGCCGGATCGGCCCGCCGCGTGCACACCGACAGCCACGCGGACCAGGCGGCCGCCGACGCTCTGCTCGGCTCGCCCAAGGACCACGCCGAGCACCGCTTCGTCACCGACCAGGTGTCGACGGTGCTGCGTGACCGATGCGCCGACGTGCACACTCCCGCACCGGAACTCACCAGCACCCCCGCGATGTGGCACCTGGGCACCCCGATCACCGCCTCCGTGCCGACGGCCGGACCGACGGCGCTGGAACTGGCGGTCGCCCTGCACCCGACACCCGCGGTCTGCGGCACCCCCACCGCCGCGGCGGCGCGTGTCATCGCCGAACTCGAGGGCGAACGCGGCTTCTACGCGGGCGCGGTCGGCTGGTGCGATGCCGAGGGCAATGGCGAGTGGATGGTGAGCATCCGCTGTGCCGAGCTCTCCGCCGACGGTCTGAGCCTGCTCGCCCACGCGGGCGGCGGCATCGTCGCCGAATCCGATCCGGCCGCCGAACTGGCCGAGACCACCGGCAAGCTCGGGCGCATCCTGGGCGCACTGGGCGTCACCGACCTGCCGGTCACCGTCTCCTAGATCGATCGACCCGCTGCGCCCCTCCGCAGTCGGTGGCCGCCAACGTCAACCGCCCAGAGAAGGTGGACGGGATGATCGCCGCCGACAAGGCGGGGTGGTCGCGTTTCGGCAGCGCCGGAGAAAGCTCCTCAGCGCGGGGTGTTGCCCAGGGCGAGCGCGGCGGCTGCCACCTGTCCGCCGACGTCGAGAACGAGGTGGAACACGTCGACCGCGACGAAGGTACCGTTACACCAGACAATGTTGCAGTCGCTCGCGGCATAAGGGCCGACCCCGAGCAGGATGGCGGCCGCGGTCGACGCGTCGAGCAGCGCGGCCAAATCCTCGGCGGTCCGGACCGACAGCGGCTTGCGCTCGACCAGGTACGGATCGACGTAGGGGTCGGCGGGAATATCCGTGACCGCTCGGGTGATCCGCTGGAACAGCTCGTTGTTGTCAGGGTTGCCGCTCCCGGTGAGTATCGCGATGGGGTTGTCCAGGTCGACCCGCAGCGGAATCCCGAGACGGACGACGACCAGGTCGCGGCTGGGAACCACGGTCATGAACTGGCCGAGCGCTCCTTCGTAGGAATACATGTCGCGCGGGGAGCCGGGGAATTGCGGGTGATCGTAGAAGATCGCGCTCGGGACCTCGGTTCCTCGGTAGGTGTCGCCGGAGTTGAGCCAGGTCAAGAAGCCGTATCCCGGGTTCGCGGCGGTGCCGGTGGCGGCCTGCCGCAGATAGTCGGCGTCGATGAGCTGGTCACCGTTCCAGCGACCCTCACGGAGCAGTAGGTGGCCGAGGAGGGCGAGGTCGTCAGGGCGCATGGCCAGGCCGCCGTTGACGGCGGTGTTGCCGCTGCGGTCCCGGAGCCAGACCCAGTTCCCACGGTCGATGCCCAAGGGCGCGAACAGTTCCCGCTGCGCGAAGTCCTGGAAGTCGGCGCCGGTGGCGATCTCGATGATCTTCGACAGCACCATCACGGTGTTCTGCGCGTATTGGAAAGTGCTGCCCGGGGCGTAGTCGGCAGGTGCGGCGAGGGTTTGCCGGACCGCGTCGGTCTGCTGTCCGGCGAGGTCGGCGGGCCAGCTGAAATGCAGGCCGGTGGTCTGGGTGAGGACTTGGCGCACCGTGAGATTCGCGTGCGCGGAATCAGCATGCGGGAAGAACCTGCCGAGCGGATCGTCCACGCTGAGATGACCCAGCGTCACGGCTCGTCCGATCACCGCGGCGGTGACGCCCTTGGTGGCGCTGGCCAGCGGCAACGGCTGATTCCGCGTCGGAGTGTGGTCGGCGACCAGACAGCCGTGCCGGTAGACCTGGACCGCGATTCCGCCCGCGCGCGTCCCGAAGTCGAGTGCGTCGCGCAGCGCCACCGAGTCCATCCCGACCTCCCCTGGGCTCGCGCGCGGCACCGGCTGCCCGGAGACGCGCTCGGAACAGCCACGCTCGCCACCCTGTTGCGCGGTGGCGGCCGGTGACACCATCGGGAAGACAGTGATCGCGGCAGCCGCGATACCGACGAGCCAGGGAAAGTGTCGGGACATCAAGGATTTCTCTCCGATCATCAAGGCGCGGCGACTCATCGCAGGCTGTCGGCCGTCGAGTTGCGCTCGACTCTGATAAAGGTCGGGTCCGCCCGCAGCAACCAGTCGGGGCCGACAAAGAACCGGCGGGCGGTGTCGTCATCGAAGGCGAGGTACTCGAGCCAAGCCACCGCTGCCCCGGACGACGGGAAGGCGCCGGGTCCGTCAAGGGGCGAGAAATGGCTCACGCCACGGGCATTGGCGATCCAGGCGGGTGCGTGGAAGGTGAGGTCGTACTGCCACCAGCGCACCCAGGCGAAGTCGGGAACGACGAAGTCGTCGGCGCCGGTGAGGAACAGCGTCGGGACGCCGACGAGCGCGCCGACTCCCACGGGGCCCGGCGCGATCGCCAGTACGCCGATTACCGCGAATCCCGGATCGACCGCCGCCGCGATCTGCGGGAACAGCGCCGCCGCTTGCAGGGCGGCGCCCCCGCCCGCGGAGTGCCCGGCCAGCACGGTGCGACCGAGATCGATCCGGCCGAACAGCGGCGAGCCGGGATCGCGATGCTGGGCGATCGCCGTGGCCAGACCGATCACGGGCAGATGGGCGAGCGAGTTCACGAAGTCGTAGGTGATCACGACGACGAAGCCGTGACTGGTCCACTGCCGCGCCAAGGTGTCGTACATGCCGGGGTTCGCGGTGATGCCGCCCTCGAACAGGATCAGCGGCGCCTGCTCCATCATGGCGATATCGGCCGGATAGTAGGTGTTCGCGCCGACCGGCGACTGCAGCCCGTAGGGAAACGCCTGCGTGCATCGCGCGTCGTCGCGGTTGCCGAACAGGCGCACGGTGAGGTGCGCGATCATGCCGGCGACCGATTCCTGACAGGAGTTGGTCACTGTCGCAGTGGCGACCGGGTGCGGTCCTGGCTGGTCGAAGACGCTTTGCGCGGTGATTCCTGGCGCGATCGCCTCGGCGTTCGCGGTGGTGCACGACAGCGCGGCGGTCAGGGCCGACATCACCATGGCGGTCAGCAGGCGGGCGAGTGGCCTCATCGTCGAGGACTCCGTTTCTTCACGCCGACTTCCCGGTCGCCGATTGAGACTGCTTCGTCTCAATCAAATTAGCACCCCTGTGGCGTGCGACACAATGGGTGAAGGGACGGCAACGAGACGGGCCCCGCCGTTCTCCGAGAACAGCGGGGCCCGTCAGCTGTGTAGCGGTCTCTTACAGCGCCTTCAGTTCCTCGGTGACCGCACCGACGGACTTCTTGGCATCACCGAACAGCATCGAGGTGTGGTCGGCGTAGAACAGCGGGTTGTCGATGCCGGCGAAGCCGGAGTTCATCGACCGCTTGAGCACGATGACGTTCTTGGCCTGATCCACATTGAGTACCGGCATGCCGTAGATCGGGCTGCTGGCGTCCTCGCGGGCCGAGGGGTTGGTGACGTCGTTGGCGCCGATGATCAGGGCCACATCGGTGCGGCTGAACTCGCCGTTGATGTCGTCCATCTCCTTCATCGCGTCATAGGACACCTCTGCCTCGGCCAGCAGCACGTTCATGTGCCCGGGCATCCGACCGGCGACCGGGTGGATCGCGTACTTGACTTCGACACCCTTGGCCTCGAGCAACGCCGCCATCTCCTTGACCGCGTGCTGGGCCTGCGCCACGGCCATACCGTAACCGGGGACCACGATGACCTGATTGGCGTAGGCCATCTGGATCGCGGCATCGGCGGCGGAGGTGGCCTTGGCCGACTTGGCCTCGCCCCCATCGGCACCCGCGGCCGCGCCGCCGCCACCACCGAAACCACCGGCCACGATCGCCGGGATGGACCGGTTCATCGCCTTGGCCATCAGATTGGTAAGGATGGTGCCCGAAGCACCGACGATCATGCCCGCCACGATCATGGCGGTGTTGTTCAGCGCCAGACCCGCGGCCGCGGCCGACAGACCGGTGAGCGCGTTGAGCAGCGAGATGACAACCGGCATGTCCGCGCCGCCGATCGGCAGCACGACCATCAGGCCGAGCACACCGGCCAGCACGAGCAGGCCGATCATCCACAGCTGCGAGACACCGCCACTGCCTGCGCCGACGCCGATCACCACGGCGCAGGCGATGGCGCCGAGCAGCAGCAGCAGGTTCAGCGGCTGCTGCAGCTTGCCGATCCCGATCGGCTTGCCGGACAGGATCTCCTGCAGCTTGGCGAAGGCGATGATCGAGCCCCAGAACGAGATCGAACCGATCACCGCGGCGAACAGCGAGCCGATGATGATGTGAATGGTCGGCTCTTCGTGCAGCTGGGAGAAGCCCGAGCTGTCGATGAACTCGGCCCACGCGATCAAGGCGACCGTGCCACCACCGACGCCGTTGAACGCCGCGACCAGCTGCGGCATCTCGGTCATCTTGGTGCGCACGGCGGGCGGAACACCCAGTGCCACACCGACGATCAGACCCGCGCCGATCAGGATCCAGTTGAGCAGGTCGGCGTTGCGCACCGAGATCAGCGTGGCGATCACGGCGATGGCCATACCGACCGCGGCGATCTGGTTACCGCGCACCGCGGTCTTCGGCCCGGTCAGGCCCATCAGGCCGTAGATGAACATGGAGAAGGCCACGATGTAGAGGCCGTTGACCAGATAGGTCATGTTGTCGACTGCGTGCATCACTCGGCCGCCTTCTTCTTACCCTTGAACATGCCGAGCATGCGGTCGGTGACCACGAAGCCACCGATCACGTTCAGCGTGCCGAACACCACGGCGACGAACAGCACGATCTGCGCCAGCAGTGAGGGGTCCTTGATGTTGCCGAGGACGACCAGCGCACCGAGCACGACGATGCCGTGAATGGCGTTGGTGCCCGACATCAGCGGGGTGTGCAGGGTGTTGGGGACCTTGGAGATGACGGCGAACCCGACGAATCCGGACAGCACCAGGATCGAGAGGTTCGCGATGAGTTCGGTGTACATCAGGCTTCCACCTCACGAGTGACACAGGAATCCGCCAGCACCTGATCGGAGAAGTCGGGCACGAGTTTCCCGTCGACCAGCATCAGTTCCAGCAGTGCCGCGATGTTCTTGGAGTACAGCTCGCTGGCGTGCTCGGGCATGGTGGCGGGCAGGTTCAGCGGCGAGGCGATGGTCACCTCGTGCTTGACCACGACCTCACCCGGCTCGGTGAGCTCGCAGTTGCCACCGGTCTCCCCGGCCAGGTCGACGATCACGCTGCCCGGCTTCATCCCCTCGACCGCGGCCGCGGTCACCAGGCGCGGTGCGGGACGACCCGGCACCAGCGCAGTGGTGATCACCACGTCGAAGCCCTTGATCGCGTCCTCGAGCGCCTTCTGCTGCTGAGCCTTCTCCTCGTCGGTGAGTTCGCGGGCGTAGCCACCCTCACCGGCGGCGTCGATGCCGAGGTCGAGCCACTGGGCGCCGACCGAGCGCACCTGATCGGCGACCTCGGGACGCACGTCGTAGCCGGTGGTCCGCCCGCCGAGCCGTTTGGCCGTGGCCAGCGCCTGCAGACCGGCGACACCGACGCCGAGCACCAGCACGGTCGCGGGCTTGACGGTGCCCGCGGCGGTGGTCAGCATCGGGAAGAAGCGAGTCGACTCCGACGCGGCCAGCAGCACGGCCTTGTACCCGGCCACGTTCGCCTGCGAGGACAGTGCGTCCATCACCTGCGCGCGCGAGATCCGCGGAATCGCCTCCACCGCAAAGGCCTGCACTCCGGCGGCTTTCAGCGCGCCGATCTGGTTGTCGGCATTGCGCGGCGCCAGGAACCCGATCAGCGTCTGGCCCGAGGACAGCTTGCCGATCTCGGCATCGCTGGGCGGTGCCACCTTGACGACGACATCGGCCGACCACGGATCACCGATGGTCGCGCCCGCCTCGACATAGGACTCGTCGGGAATGAGCGCACCCAGACCCGCCCCGGCCTCCACGACCACCTCGACACCCTGCTTGGACAGGGCGGGGATGATCTTGGGCACCAAGGCGACTCGGCGCTCGCCCGCACCGGACTCGCGAACGACTCCGACACGCGCTCCCCGCGGCGATTCCTCGCCGGCGTTTTGCGTTGTCTCCACTAGTCAGACTTCCTTTTCGTGCTGGCTTCGAGCCTGGGTACAACGGTCCAGCCGAAGCTACCTACGAGTAAGTTCGGCTGAAATCCTCGCAACTGTACTCGGCTCGCGGTGAGCCTAGCCGAGATCCCCGTCACAGCGGGATGCCGGTTTCTCGCAGACAAATTCGACTGTGCCCAGCGGTTTCGCGGAAACGGCGGCGCGCGGACCCGGCGAACACCGGGTGGCGGCCACTCCGGGATTTCGTCGCCGCAGGTGGGAACAGACAAGACCGAACGTCCAGGTCGGGCACTCACCTTGACGCCCGAGTCCTGGTCAGGTGATCAATAGGGCGTCGGACGTGATGCGAGTCATGCCGGTATCGCGTTCGGGCTGTCGCCGGACCCGGCCGACGCCGTAGGGTTCTCGCCGTGAACGACTGCGTCTTCTGTCTGATCGTGGCGGGTGCGGCGCCCGCGACCAAGGTCTACGAGGACGATGCGGTGTGCGCGTTCCTCGATATCCGCCCGGTCACCCGCGGCCACACCCTGGTCGTGCCCAAAGCACACGCCGACGAACTCGAGGATCTCGACCCCGAACTCGGCGCGGAGGTGTTCCGCGTCGGCCATCGGCTCGCGCGCGCCGTGCGCCGAGGCGGATTGGCCGGCGACGGTGCCAATCTCGTGGTCAACGACGGCACCGCCGCCTTCCAGACCGTCGGTCACGTCCATCTGCACGTGGTGCCGCGCAAGCACGGAGACAAACTCAGCTTCGCCAAGGGTTTCCTGCTGCGGCGTGCGCACGAGCCCAAGGCCACCGCGGCGGCGATCCGAGCCGGCCTCGCCGAGCTCGACAGCGAAGGAGCGCAGTGATGCCCGACCGGATTCCCGATCGCGAACAGCTCACCGATCTGCTCTCCCAGCAGTGGGAGGCCATCGCGCTGCTCGTCGCCGACCTCGACGAGAAGGCCTGGCGCCGCCCGTCCCCGCTGCCGGGCTGGACCCTGTTCGACGTGGTCGCGCACGTGGTCGGCACCGAATCGTGGCTGCTCGGGCAGACACCGCCGCCGCATGATCCGCTGCGCCCCAAGACCGATGTGCGGACCCTGCCGCACGTGCGCAACGAAGTGGCCGTGCTCAACGAGATCTGGGTCGACCGGTTGCGCCCGCTCTCGGGCAAGCGACTGCTCGCGCTGCTGGACGAGGTCACCGACCTGCGTCGCGCGGCGCTGGCCGCCCTCGACGACGACGCCTGGCAGGCCTTGACGGTGTCGCCGGTCGGTCAGGTGCCCTACGGGCGGTTCATGCGCGTGCGGCTGTTCGACTGCTGGATGCACGAACTCGACCTCGCCGACGGGATCGGTCACCCGGTGGCCGAGGGCGGCGCCCGCGCGGAGACGGCGTTCACCGAGCTCACCCTCGGCCTCGGCCGTGCCGTGGTGAAGGGCGCCAAGGCGCCGGAGGGCGCGCGCGTCACCATCGACCTCACCGGGCCGGTGACCAGGCAGGTCGCCCTCGCGGTGACCGACGGGCGTGGCGTGCTGCTCGACGAGGCCGACAGCGAGCCGACCACACTGCTGCGGCTGGACTCCGGGCTGTTCGCGCGCCTGCGCGGTGGCCGATCGACCGCCGAGGCGCATCTCGACGAGATCGCCATCGAGGGCGATGTGGACCTGGGCCGGCGGCTCGCGCGGAATCTGGCGTTCACCATCTGATGAGACTGTTCCTCGCTTCCTATCGGTTCGGCGCGTTCACCGACCGTCTCGCCGGACTCGTCGGCACGCCAGGACGAGTCGCGGTGATTCCCAACGCCTGTGACGCCTGGCCCGCCGCCTGGGCCTCGGCGGTCACCAGCGACCTGAAACCGCTACAGCAGCACGGGTATTCGCCCGAGATCTTCGACCTGCGCGACTATGTCGACCAGCCGGACCGGCTGGACAAGCATCTGCGCGAGTTCCCGATGGTGTGGGTCCGCGGCGGCAACACCTTCGTGCTGCGGGCCCAGTTCGCCCGCAGCGGAGCCGATTCCGTTCTCCCCGCCCTCCTGCGCGAGGACGCCCTCGTCTACGCGGGCTACAGCGCGGGCGCCTGCCTGCTCGGCCCCGACCTGCACGGGCTCGAAACGATGGACGATCCCGCCGAGGTCCGCCCCACCACCGGCATCGAACCGCAGTGGGACGGACTGGGTCTGGTGGATCGCCGCCTGGTCGTCCACCTCGACTCCCCGGCCGATCCGGACGGTGAATCGGCGAAGATGGTGGCTCGCTGCCGTGCCGAAGGCTTCCCGCACTGGGCGCTCACCGACGACGACGTCGTTCTGGTGGACGGCGGACGGCCGCAACTGCTGCGGGGCTGAGCACGGCCGGGCCCGCCGCCGCCGTTGTTCGAGGCGATCACCCGCATTCGCTTGGCGCGACGCGTGTGCTCGCCCCGGCGTCGACACCCGCCCGCCTCGCCGCAGCGCCGGTGTCCACGCCCGCCGGGCGAAGACACTGGGCCGCACGACTCACCCGACGCGCTGACCGGTCGCAACAGGGTCGGCGGATCGCCTGCGGCGGAAGACGATCCAGCGCATCGCGCTGTACATGTAGACCGCCTCGCAAGCCCCCGCCCCCAGCCTGGCCAGGTGGTAGTCGACGCCGAGGGCGGTCAGCCCCGATCCGACGCCGAGGATGAACGCCAGGTAGTTCACCAGCACCACGACCGCGTAGACGGCAGCCTGCTTGCCCATCGGCGCGTGCGAGTGGAAGTTGAACGTGCGGTTGAGCACGAACGCCAGGCCGAACGCGACGATGTAGGCGAGCGTGATCGACAGCGCGATCGGCACCCCGAGACCGCCGTGCAGCACGGTGAGCAACAGCAGGTCGACACCGAAGGTGAAGCTGTTGATCAGGCCGAACCCGAGCAGGGTCGGCGCGACCACGGAGTCCAACCCCCACGGCAGCCGGGCGACCACGGCTTCGCACCAACGGGTGAACCGATCGGCCACCGACTCGATCACGCTCGCCCGCTGCTGCACGCGGCCAGCCTGCCAGCGCCAGGTGACGTCAGAGTGAGCAGTCGGCAAACGCGCAGCGGGTCGGATCACCGCGTCGTCGGCGAACGCCTGCCGCTACCTCAGCCGCCGGCAGCCGCGACCGGGGCGGCCTCGAAAGAGGCCCACGCGGCCGAGCAGCGGCGGCGGGTGAACTCGTCGGCTTCGGCGAGCAGGGCGTCGCGCAGCAGGCGCGGATCGGCGGTCCAGTGGGTGGCGATCTCGGCGAGCGCCTGCACGCCGAACAGTCCGGTCGACTCCAGCGCCGACAACCACTCCTCGTGGGCGCCCGTGTAGACGCGGCGCATCGCCTCGACGTCGATCCCCGCGTCGGCGAACTCGGCCGCCAACAGCGCGCCGACCAGCTCGGCCCGGTCCTGCGGTTCCCTCGTCATCCAGTCCTCCTTGCGAAAAACGGTGCGGCGCAACAACAGCGTCGCCTGATCGATGCGCTGACCGCATCGCGGAGCGGAACTCGAAACACGCCGGGCATCCCTGAAGAACGAACACCCTCCCCCGCATTGTGACGGCTTGGACGCCGTATACACCACCCGGGCGCGCCGAATCACAACATTGCCCAACTCGCGTGATCCCGACCCACATCACCTCTGGTCAGGCGATCACCAGGATCTGGTGGCATTCACCTCGGCCGATGCCGCCGCCAGAGCCTGGTGATCACCTGACCAGCGCGAGTACCCGCGGGCGGCGGGGTGCGCGGGTTAGCGTAGGGAGATGGCTGAGCGAAGCGTGGCGCTGGGGGCGTTGGTCGATGCGGTGTCGGACGGGGCGGTGCTGGTCGATCCGGACGTGCTGACGGGGTACCGGCAGGACTGGGCGCGCGATCCCGCGGCGGGGACGCCGCTCGCGGTGGTGCGGGCGCGCAGTACCGCCGATGTCGCCGCCACGCTGCGGTGGGCGCACGAGCATCGGGTGCCGGTGGTGCCGCGCGGAGCGGGGTCGGGACTGTCCGGCGGGGCCACCGCGGTGGACGGCGGGATCGTGCTGAGTACGGAGTTGATGCGTGAGATCAGCGTCGATCCGGTCACCCGGACCGCGGTGGTGCAGCCGGGGCTGCTCAACGCCGAGGTCAAACGGGCCGTCGCGGCCGAAGGGCTGTGGTATCCGCCGGACCCGTCCTCGTTCGAGATGTGCTCGATCGGCGGAAACGCGGCGACCAACGCGGGCGGCCTGTGCTGCGTGAAATACGGCGTGACCACCGACTACGTGCTCGGCATGGAGGTGGTGCTCGCCGAGGGAACCGTGGTCCGGCTCGGTGGACCACGGCTCAAGGACTCCGCGGGGTTGTCGCTGACGAAACTGTTCGTCGGCAGCGAGGGCACGCTCGGGGTGATCACCGAACTCACCCTGCGCCTGCTGCCCGCCCAGCCGCCGCAGTCGACCGTCGTCGCGAGTTTCGGCTCGCTCACCGCGGCGACCGAGGCGATCCTGGCGATCACCTCGACCCTGCGGCCCGCCATGCTCGAGTTCATGGACACCGTCGCCATCAACGCGGTCGAGGACGAGATGCGGATGGGCCTGGACCGCACCGCGGCCGCGCTGCTCGTCGCCCGCTCGGACGCGCCGGGCGAATACGCCGCACACGAAGCGCGATTGATGGTGACGCTGTGCGAGAAGGCAGGCGCGACAGAGGTTTTCCACACCGAGGACCCCAGCGAAGGCGAAGCATTCACCGCCGCCCGGCGATTCGCCATCCCCGCGGTGGAGAAGATCGGGCCGCTGCTGCTCGAGGACGTCGGTGTGCCGCTGCCCCGGCTGGGCGAGCTGATCACCGGCGTCACCGCCATCGGCGAACGCAACGACGTCCTGGTCTCGGTCATCGCGCACGCGGGCGACGGCAACACCCACCCGCTGATCGTGCACGACCCCACCGACCCCGACAACACCGCCCGCGCCCACCGCGCCTTCGGCGAGATCATGGATCTGGCCATCACCCTCGGCGGCACCATCACCGGCGAACACGGCGTCGGCCGCCTCAAGAAGGCCTGGCTGCCCGATCAGGTCGGCCCCGAGGTCATGGCCCTGACCCGGCGGATCAAGGACGCCCTCGACCCCGAAGGCATCCTGAACCCCGGCGCGGTTCTCTAGCGGGTTAGCATCCCCTATGACCACCAGGCTCGAACACAACGTCGCCGACACCCGCTTCGAGATCTACCTCGACGACGTCCTCGCCGGTTACGCCGACTACGCCGAACGCGAGGACCCCAAGGTCCGCGACTTCCACCACACCATGACCTTCCCCGAGTTCCGTGGCCACGGCGTCGCCGCCAAGGTGGTCGAATACGCCCTCCAGGACTCCCGCACCAACGGCTACCGCGTCATCCCCACCTGCTGGTACGTCGAGAAGTACATCGCCGAACACGCGGAATACGCGAATCTCGTCGCCTAGCGGAGCGGCCGAAGCCATGCACAAGCTCGACGCCGTCCTCGCCACCTTCTGGGAACCCGAGAAGACGCCTCCGCACCCGCGACCGACACGCTCGTCTCCGCGGCCGAGCAGACGCTCGGTGTGCGGCTCCCGGCCCTGATGTGCCGCCTGCTCCATGAGCAGAACGGAAGACCCGGTTGCTGCTAAAGGGTTTCTCGAATCACTCTGCCCGGAAAGCACTTTCGACGACGAGGAGCTGTTCGGCGGGAAATAGGAATCCTCGGCCACCACGCCGCCGAGAAAGCCTGTGCCCCCGGCAGGGAAGGCGGATTCCAGGGGTCGTTGCAACACAGGTTGATCAACTGACTGTTGCCAGGAGCTTAGCGAGACGCTCGGCTGGGGTTTCCCAGCCGAGCGTTTTGCGTGGCCGACTGTTCAGTTCGGCCGCGACCCTATCGAGGTCTTCACGGCTGTGCCGGGACAGATCAGTGCCCTTGGGGAAGTACTGCCGCAGCAGCCCGTTCGTGTTCTCGTTCGAGCCGCGCTGCCATGGGCTGCCGGGATCGCAGAAATAGACAGGGATGTCGGTGGCGACGGTGAACTCTGTGTGTCGAGCCATCTCCGATCCTTGATCCCAGGTCAGGGATCTGCGCAGATGCGGCGGGAGCGATTCCACGGTCCTGACGAGTGAATCTCGGGTGGCGGCGGCGTTATGGCCGTCGGGAAGATGGGCGAGCATCACGTAGCGGGTGGTGCGTTCAACGAGCGTGGCGATGGCCGACTTGTGATCCTTGCCGATGATCAGGTCGCCTTCCCAGTGTCCAGGGACAGCGCGGTCGGCGGCGTCGGCGGCCCGTTCGCTGATCATCACCTTGTCCGGGATGTTGCGGGGCCGACGTTTGTAAGACATTCGATGAGGCCGGCGCATCGTGCGTCCTGTCCGCAGAGCCTTGGTCAGCGCCCTGCGCAGTTCTCCGCGGCCTTGGACGTAGAGAGCCTGGTAGATCGTCTCGTGGACCACGTGCATATCCGGTCGGTCGGGAAAGGTTGTCCGCAGAGCCTGGCAGATCTGTTCTGGGCTCCACCGCAGGGTCAGGTGCTGCTGGATGAAGTCCCGCAGTTCGGGGTTCTGGCCGATCTTGCCGGCTTTTGGCCGTGGGCCGCGTTGTTCGGCCCGGCGGTGGGCGGCGTGCGGCCGGTAGACCCAGTCCTTGCCCCGCCATAGCGCTCCGTTGCGGCGGATTTCTCGGCTGATCGTGGAGGGGCTGCGGCCCAGCTCAGCTGCTATCTGCCGGATAGATGCGTTCTCCCGTAACCGGTCAGCGATGTAGATGCGGTCGGCTTCCCTGAGATAGCGGGACGGGCCAGCAGTCGAGGAACCGGCCGAGATCGGCGGCTTGGGCTTGCCGTAGGTCGGCGAGTGATGGCCGTGGCGCCATCTCTTTCCGGTCCGCCGGTTGACCCCGACGATCCTGCATGCTTCCGCGTTGCCGTAGCCCTGACTCATGAGCCGGAGATATACCTCCCGCTCACGAGTCAGGCGACGGCCGCCCCCACCCGTTCTGTTCTCACGGATCTCGAAATCCACTGCACCCCTTGAGCTGGGGTGTTGCAAGGACCACTAGAACCCAAGGAAAACTGCCAGGGGCACAAGTGCTTTTCGCGTCAGCGAAGGACTCAGCGCAGGATCTGGCGGGCCATCACCAGTCGCTGGATCTGGTTGGTGCCCTCGTAGATCTGGGTGATCTTCGCGTCGCGCATCATGCGCTCGACCGGGAAGTCGGTGGTGTAGCCGGCGCCGCCGAAGAGCTGGACGGCGTTGGTGGTGACCTCCATGGCCACATCCGAGGCGAAGCACTTGGCGGCGGCGGAGATGAAGCCGAGGTTCTTCTCGCCGCGCTCGGCGCGGGCCGCGGAGGTGTAGACCATCAGGCGGGCGGCCTCGATCTTCATGGCCATGTCGGCCAGCATGAACTCGGTGTTCTGGAAGCTGGCGATGGTCTTGCCGAACTGCTTGCGATCCTTGGTGTAGGCGATCGCGGCGTCGAGTGCGCCCTGGGCCAGGCCCACGGCCTGCGCGCCGATGGTCGGGCGGGTGTGGTCGAGGGTCTGCAGCGCGGTCTTGAATCCGGTGCCCGGCTCGCCGACGATGCGGTCGCCGGGGATGCGGCAGTTCTCGAAGTACAACTCGGCGGTGGGCGAACCCTTGATGCCCAGCTTGTGTTCGAGCGGGCCGACCACAAAGCCCTCGTCGTCCTTGTGAACCAGGAAGGAGGAGATGCCGTTGGCACCCTTGTCGGCGTCGGTCACGGCCATCACGGTGTACCAGGAAGACTTGCCGCCGTTGGTGATCCAGCACTTGGAGCCGTTGAGGATCCAGTCGTCGCCGTCGGCCTTGGCACGGGTGCGCATCGCGGCGGCGTCGGATCCGGCCTCACGCTCGGACAGCGCGTAAGAGGCCATCTCGCCGTTGACGATGTCGGCCAGCACCTTGGTCTTGAGCTCCTCGGAGCCGTTGAGGATCAGGCCCATGGTGCCGAGCTTGTTGACCGCGGGGATCAGCGAGGAGGAACCGCAGACGCGGGCGACTTCCTCGATGACGATACAAGTCGCGACCGAGTCGGCGCCCTGACCGCCGTAGGCCTCCGGCACGTGCACGGCGTTGAAGCCCGCGGCGTTGAGCGCGGTCAGCGCCTCCTCGGGGAAGCGCGCGTTGCCGTCGACGTCCTTGGCGAAGGGAGCGATTTCCTTCTCGGCGAGGCCGCGGATGGCCCCACGCAGTTCGTCGTGGAAGTCCTCGAGCTTGAACAGGTCGAAATCGGGGTTTCCAGCCATCGGGGGCACTCTCCTGGTCGTGGTCGTGATCGCTGCGGTCTCACAGCGCGTCCTGCATCGGCACCCAGTGCCAATCCACCGAGGATTATACGCGCGGCACTCGGTAGCTACATGGGGATATACCGATGGCACTCAGTGTCACATATGGGCGCTGCGGCGCGCACGGCGCTCACAGGTTACCGAGCCGGGCGGAGAGGAGATCGGCCATCTCGCGCGGCGGCATGTCGCGCGGGAACACCGCGACCACCAGTTCGTCGGACTCGGCGCCGGCGCGCCTGCCGCGCGGAATCGCCGCCAGCTCGGCGCGCAGATCCGCCACCGTGGCCGCCGACTCCCCGCGCACCATCCGGCGCAGCAGATAGTTGTGCGTGGCGGTCACCGCGGCCGTGAACTGCACCCGCACCAGATCCGGCACCTCCGGCAGCCGCTCGCGCAGGAACTCGGTGAACAACCGCTCGTACCGGAACACCGTCACGATCTCGCGCTCGCGCAACGCGGGCACCCGCCGCACCACCTGATACCGCCGCGCGGCGATGTCGCGCCACTGGGTGAACCGCTCGAACACCCCGAGCACGGCCGCGCACACCGCGTCCCACGGATCCCCCTCGGCCCCCTCCAGAAACTCCTGGGCCGTCGCCAACTGGAACTCGTGATCGGCGAAGATCACGTCCTCCTTCGACCGGAACTGCCGAAAGAACGTCCGCCGCGAGACACCCGCCGCCGCCGCGATCTCGTCCACCGTCGTCGCCTCGTACCCCCGCTCGGCGAACAACCGCAACGCCTGATCCACCACCGTGAGCCGAAACTGCGCCGCATCATCGTGTGCCACAGCGACCACGGTAGTCAGCCTCAGCCCAGGAGCTTGGTGCGCAGGGCCTCGTCCTTGTCGAGCACCATTTGTTCGAGACCGGACTGGAAGTGCTCCATGCGGGTGCGCAGGAGGGGGTCGTGGGCGGCGAGGATGCGGACGGCGAGCAGGCCCGCGTTGCGGGCGCCGCCGATGGAGACGGTGGCGACGGGGACGCCGGCCGGCATCTGGACGATGGAGAGCAGGGAGTCCATGCCGTCGAGGTATTTCAGGGGGACGGGCACACCGATGACGGGCAGCGGGGTGGCGGAGGCGACCATGCCGGGGAGGTGGGCGGCGCCACCCGCGCCCGCGATGATGACCTTCAGGCCGCGGTCGGCGGCCTCGGTCGCGTAGTCGAGCATGCGCTGGGGGGTGCGATGAGCGGAGACGACGCCGACCTCGAAGCGGATGCCGAACTCGGCCAGGGCCTCGGCGGCGGCCTCCATCGTCGGCCAGTCGGAGTCGCTGCCCATGATCAGGCCGACCTGGGGACCGTTGCTAGTCACTGAAATTGTTCCTCTCGACAAAAAGGGGGTGGTTACGCGCCGCCGTGGGGGTCCCAGCCGTCGGTCCAGACCGCGTGCGACATCCAGTGCGCCGCCCGCTCGGCCTTCTCCCGGACCTGAGCGACATCGTTGCCCAGGATGTTGATGTGCCCGATCTTGCGGTCGGGGCGCTCGCCCTTGCCGTAGAGGTGAACCTTGGCCTCGGGCAGGCGGGCGTAGAGATGGTGCAGACGCTCGTCCATCGGCATCCCGGGGGCCTGCGCGGCGCCGAGGATGTTGGCCATCACCGTCACCGGCGCGAGGGGGGTGGTGTCGCCGAGCGGGTAGTCCAGCACCGCGCGCAGGTGCTGTTCGAACTGGCCGGTGCAGGCGCCGTCCATGCCCCAGTGCCCGGAGTTGTGCGGGCGCATGGCCAGCTCGTTGACCAGGATCTCGCCGTCGCGGGTTTCGAACAGCTCCACGGCCATCACCCCGACCACGCCGAGACCGGCGGCCAGCTCCAGCGCCATCGTCTCGGCCCGGGCGGCCAGGTCCTCGTCCAGATCGGGCGCGGGGGCGATCACCACGGCGCACTGACCGTTGCGCTGAACGGTCTCCACCACCGGCCAGGTCGCGGCCTGCCCGAACGGCGAGCGCGCGACCATCGCCGACAGCTCTCGCAACAAGTCGACCTTCGCCTCGGCCAGCAGCTGCACACCGTGCGCGAGCTGATCGGTGACCAGCCGGGAAGCCTCGTCCGCGTCGGCGGGCATCCACACCCCACGACCGTCGTAGCCGCCGCGCACCGCCTTGAGCACGAACGGCCAGCCGTGCTCGTCGCCGAAGGCGACCGCGTCGGCGGGCGCGGTGACCTCGACGAACGCGGGCACCGGCAGCCCCAGCCCGGACAGCTTCGTGCGCATGGCCAGCTTGTCCTGGGCGAAGATCAGCGCCTGCGGCGGCGGCGCCACATTGACGCCCTCGGCGACGAGCACCTCGAGGTGCTCGGTCGGCACGTGCTCGTGGTCGAAGGTCAGCGCGTGCGAGCCGAGGGCGGCCTTGCGCAGGGCGGACAGGTCGTCGTGGCTGCCGAACACGACATCGGGGGTCACCTGGGCGGCCGGGTCCTCGGGCCGCTCGGCGAGCACCCGCAGACGCTGGCCGAGGGCGACCGCGGCCTGGTGCGTCATGCGCGCGAGTTGGCCCCCACCGACCATGGTGACGGTGGGCATGGCAGACGAATCGAACGAACGTGCACTCACGTCGTGCAATGTTGTCATGTCGAATGCGAATCTTTGCTACCGGTACACTCAGAACTCGTGTCAATCGTCGACGACGTGGTCAGCGTCCTTCCTCCGCGCCTGCGCGATTCCGCGTACCGGCACAAAGAGCTGATCAAGTTCGCCATCGTCGGTGCCACGACGTTCGTGATCGACAGCGGCCTGTTCTACCTCCTGAAATGGACGATTCTGGCCGAGAAACCCGTCACCGCCAAGATCATTTCCGGTGTTGTCGCGGTGATCGCTTCCTACATTCTCAATCGCGAATGGTCGTTCAAGAACCGCGGCGGACGCGAGAAACATCACGAGGCGCTGCTGTTCTTCGGCGTGAGCGGGATCGGCGTCGCGCTGAGCAACATCCCGCTGTGGATCTCGAGCTATGTCTTCGACCTGCGCCAGCCGAACGTGAGCTTCCTCGTCGAGAACGTCGCCGACTTCGTCAGCGCGTTCGTGATCGGCAACGTGCTGCAGATGGTGTTCCGGTTCTGGGCGATGCGCCGCTGGGTGTTCCCCGACGAGATGAACCAGATCGTCGCCGAGTTCGAGGAACTGGTCGAGGAGGAGACCGAGCACCTCGGTCGCTGAGTCAGCGCGGCTCGGTGAGCGTCGCAGCGGGCGGCCGGTGCACGGTCGACCCGAGGAACACCGCGAACAGCGCGGGACGGCGCCGCTGCAGCTCCAAACGCCCGCCGTCGGCCTCGACCAGGGCGCGCGCCAGCGCGAGGCCGACACCGGTCGACCCGCCCGCGGAGAACCCGCGATCGAAGATGTGCGGCGCGAGCTCGTCGCGCACGCCCTCGCCCTCATCGGCCACCTCGACACAGATCAGCGGATGCCGCGAACTCATCGTCGGCACCGTCCGTACCGACACGATGCAGGTACCGCCCCCGTGCATGAGGGCGTTGTCGACCAGCACCGCGACGGCCTCGCGCAGGCGAGATCCGGTGATCGGCGCCTGCAGGGACTCGTCACCGATCAGGCGCAGTTCGCGGCCCGCCTCACGAAAGGGGTGGGTCCACTCGGCGACGACGCCGCGCAGCTCCGCCATCACCGGCACCGGGTCACGGTCGGCGGCATCGGAGTCGCGGGAGGCGCGCACGAGGTCGTCGATGGCGTCGGTGAGCCGGTCGACCTGCGCCATCGCCTCCTCGGCCTCGTGCACCACCTCCGGGTCGGCGTGGGTGGACAGCTCGTCCAGACGCAGCCGCACCGCGGTCAGCCTGCTGCGCAGCTGGTGGGAGACGTCCGCCACGAGCGCGTGCTCGCGCTGCAGGCGACCCGCGATCTCGACGGTCGCCGAGTCGAGCACATCGGAGACCCGGTCCAGTTCGGCGATGCCGTGCCTGCGCGGATCGGGGCGGAAATCACCCATCGCCAACCGGGCGGCGCGGGCCGCGACATCACGGAGCGGATCGGCGACCCGGCGCGCGGTCACCACCGCGACCGAGAACGCCGCACCCAGCGAGGCGAGTACGGCCAGCGCGACCGCGGCCACGGCCTGTTCCTGTCTGGCGTGCATCGGCGCGGCGGGCACCTCGAGCCGCAGCGAGCCCGAGGTCCCCATCGACAGCGATTCGACCAGTGGCTCGTCGAGATGCTCGACGCCGAGGTCGGTGCGCGCGGCATTGTCGGTCGGGGTCGGGTAGACGATCGTGAGCTTGCCGCCCTCGGGCACCAGCGCTCGGATGGCGCGCACGTCGAGGCCGTGGGGGACGGTGCCGTCGACGCTCTCCTGGGCGATCACCTCGGCGGCGACCTGCTCGAGGCGGGTCTGCAGATCGTTGCGGGTGATGTCCTCGACCCACAGCCAGGCGGTGTAGATCAGCGGCACGCCGAGCACCACCGTGGTGATGGTCAGCACGGTCAGGATCGAACGCAGGATGCGGCGCCGCACCGCCGGTCAGCCTCGACTCGAGGACGGTCCGTCGGTGTTCAACCGGAACCCGACCCCGCGCACGGTGACGATGCGACGCTCGGCCATCGGGCCCTCGTCACCGATCTTGCGACGCAACCAGGACATGTGCATGTCGAGGGTCTTGGAGCCGCGCAGGTCGGCGTCGCCCCACACCTCACGCAAGATGGTCTCGCGCGCGACCACCTGACCGGCCCGGTCGATGAGTACCTTGAGCAGCTCGTACTCCTTGTTGGCCAGGTTCACCTCGGTCCCGTTGACCAGCACCCGGCGTGCGGCCGGTTCGAGCCGGATACCGCCGACCTCCACCGCGTCGTCACCGATTCCGCTGCGCCGCAACAGCGCTCGCACCCGGGCCAGCAGTTCGGCGAGGCGGAACGGTTTGCCGACGTAGTCGTCGGCGCCCGCGTCGAGACCCACCACGAAGTCGACCTCGTCGGTGCGCGCGGTGAGCATCAGCACCGCCAGATCGGCGCCGCTGGCCCGCACCTGCCGACACACCTCCAGACCGTCCATGCCGGGCAGGCCCAGGTCGAGGATGAGCAGGTCGTGATCGCCTTCGAGCGCGCGGCGCAGCACCGCGGGGCCGAACCGTTCGACGGTGACGGTGTAACCCTCACGGCCCAGCGCACGCGACAAGGGTGCGGCGATCGCCTCGTCGTCTTCGGCCAGCAGTACTGCGGTCATCTGCACAGGTTAGGTCGTCGCGCCCGGCCGGGCCCGCCACCTCACCGATAGCCGCCGGTCCACGGCTGGTCACCGCGCCCGCGGTCGGCCTCGAAGACCTGGTGGTAGAGCAGCGAGTGCACCTGCTGCACCTGGGGGATGTCGTCGTATTCGAGCGGCTCCTCCGAGGACGAGCCGATGATCAGCGTGCCGGTACCCAGCATCCGGTCGACCACCCCGTGCCGGAACTGCACGCTGGAAATGCGGCTGAGCGGGATGTCGATCCCGGTGTGAGTGATCACGCCCTGGCGAACCAGCACGCGCCGCCCGGTAACGATGAAATGCGTCGACTTCCAGGCGATCACCGCCGCGATCACTCGCCAGCCGACCACACCGACCCAGACCAACCCGATGAGGAGCAGGAGCACCATGCGCACCTGATCTTCGGTGTTGCGCCAGGCCAGGCCACCGAGGAAACCGGCGATCGCGGTGGCGCCGATCAGCGTGACGATGGGCCAGAACAGCATCTTCCAATGCGGGTGGCGGTGCAGGATCAGCTGCTCGTCGGGCGCGAGGACATCCTCCGGGTAACCCATGACCGAACGATACCGCGCTGTGGCGCCGCATTTCTCGATGCCACGGCCGAGGCGATACTGTGGATTACACGCTAGCTGCCAGGTTTTGCCCATATCTGCTTGCTCGACACCGACAGTGGAGGCACGCGTGACCAAAGATCTGACTCAGCTCGAAATCCTCACGGCCCTCGAACCTGTGGCCGAACAGAATCTGAACCGGCACCTTTCCATCGCCAAGGACTGGAATCCGCACGACTACGTCCCCTGGGAGGAAGGCCGCAATTTCGCCGCCATGGGCGGAATCGATTGGGAGCCCGGACAATCCAGGCTCACCGAGGTCGCCAAGGCGGCGATGATCACCAATCTGCTCACCGAGGACAATCTGCCGTCCTATCACCGTGAGATCGCCGAGAACTTCTCCCAGGACGGCGCCTGGGGCACCTGGGTCGGTCGCTGGACCGCCGAGGAGAACCGGCACGGCATCGTGATCCGCGACTACCTCGTCGTCACCCGCGGGGTCGACCCGGTGGCCCTGGAAGAGGCGCGGATGGTCCACATGACCGCGGGCGCGCACGCACCGGCGAACTGGGGCGGGTTCCTGGTCAACGTCGCCTACGTGACCTTCCAGGAGCTCGCGACCCGGGTCAGTCACCGCAACACCGGGCGCGCGTGCGACGACGCCGTCGCCGACAAGATGCTGTCCCGCATCGCCACCGACGAGAACCTGCACATGATCTTCTACCGCAACCTGTGCGGTGCCGCGATCGACCTGGTCCCCGACCAGGCCATGCCCGCGATCACCAAGGTGCTCACCAACTTCCAGATGCCCGGCGCCGGGATGCCCAACTGGCGGCGCAACGGCGTGCTGATGGCCAAGCACGGCATCTACGACCTGCGCCAGCACCTCGACGAGGTGGTGCGCCCGGTCCTCAAGCAGTGGAACGTCTTCGAGCGCGACGACTTCGGCCCGCGCGCCGAGGCCGCGCGCGAGGAGCTCGCGCAGTTCATCGACAAGCTGGAGAAGGACGTGCTGCGGTTCGAGGAGCAACGCGACCGGCTGCTGGCCCGCGAACGCGTGGTCGCCGAACGCAACGGGGTCGGCGCGGCCGCGCGCTGATCTGTCGACCTGCCGCGGCCGGGCACGGCGGCCGCGGCAGGTGTGCGCGGGACCGCGGGTCAGTACTGCCCGCGCAGATGGGAGACGTCGCCCGCCGAGACCGCGGTGTCGCCGATGAGCAGCCGACCGGTGTCGTCGATCCCGGTCGCAACGCCGGTGACGACCTTGCCGCCCGGCAACTCCGCCCGCACGTCCAGCCCGATGGTGGCGCAGCGGTCGCGGTAGGCCGCCGCCAGTTCGTCACTCGCCCAGCCCGACCGCTCCCAGGCGGTGAAGCGGCGCGCGAACTCGGTGAGAATCGCGGCCGAGAGCGCGGTGCGATCGGTATCGGACGCACCGGCCACGGCCAGCGAAGTGGCATGCGGGACAGGGAGTTCCGCTTCGGCAAGGTCGACGTTCATGCCGATCCCGACGACCACTGCGGGCGCGATCCCGGTCGCGGCCACTTCGGCGAGAATGCCGGAGAGCTTGCGACCGTCGAGCAGAACATCGTTGGGCCACTTGAGCTCCGGGGCGAGCCCGGCCGTACCGCGCAACGCGTCGACGACCGCGACCCCGGTCAGCAGTGGCAACCAGCCCAGTGCCGCGGGGTCGATACCGGGCAGTCGCACCAGGATCGACAGCGAGATCTGCGCGCGCGGCGGACTCACCCACGCGCGGGCATGACGACCGCGTCCGCTCACCTGCTCCTCGGCCAGCAGTGCCTGCCGGTCGAGGACCGGGTCGACGGCCCGGGCAACCAGATCGGCATTGGTCGATCCGGTCGATTCGACGACGTCGATCCGGTCGTAGAACAACGGTGCCGGAGCGGCAAGGGAGCTGCGCAGACGCGGTACGTCGATCGGTGCCCTGTTCATTCCCGGCACGCTACCCGTCACCGACCGTGAACGATCATGACCACAACCACCTGCGGTTTCTCTACTGCCCGGTAAACCAGACTGCCGTAGTGCGACGACGTGTCACTCGTTACACTCGCAACCCATGACGAGTGTCCAGCAGCAGCCCGCCTCGGAATCGGCGGGCGCCCCCGATATCCACACCACCGCCGGGAAGCTGGCTGATCTGCGGAATCGGCTGGAAGAAGCGCAACACCCGATGGGTGAGGCCGCGGTCGACAAGGTGCACGCCAAGGGCAAGATGACCGCGCGTGAGCGCATCCTCGCTCTGGTCGACGAGGGCTCCTTCGTCGAGCTCGACGCCCTCGCCAAGCATCGCAGCGTGAATTTCGGCCTGGAGAACAACCGCCCGCTCGGTGACGGCGTCGTCACCGGCTACGGCACCATCGACGGCCGCGACGTGTGTCTGTTCTCCCAGGACGTCACCGTGTTCGGTGGTTCGCTGGGCGAGGTGTACGGCGAAAAGATCGTCAAGGTCATGGACCTGGCCATCAAGACCGGTCGTCCGCTGGTCGGCATCAACGAGGGCGCGGGCGCGCGCATCCAGGAGGGCGTGGTCTCCCTCGGCCTCTACGGCGAGATCTTCCACCGCAATGTGCAGGCCTCCGGCGTGATCCCGCAGATCTCGCTGATCATGGGCGCCGCGGCCGGTGGGCACGTGTACTCCCCCGCACTCACCGACTTCGTGGTGATGGTCGATCAGACCTCGCAGATGTTCGTCACCGGTCCGGACGTGATCAAGACCGTCACCGGCGAAGAGGTCACCATGGAGGACCTCGGCGGCGCGCACACCCACATGACCAAGTCCGGCGTGGCCCACTACGTGGCCTCCGGCGAGCAGGACGCCCTCGACTACGTCAAGGAACTGCTGGGCTACCTGCCCAGCAACAACCGCGCCGAGGCCCCGCGCCACGCGCCGAGCGACCCGATCGACGGCGCGATCGAGGACTCCCTCACCGACGAGGACATCGAGCTCGACACGATCATCCCGGACTCGCCGAACCAGCCCTACGACATGCACGAGGTCATCCGCCGGCTGCTCGACGACGACGAGTTCCTCGAGGTGCAGACCGAACGCGCGATGAACATCATCTGCGGCTTCGGCCGGGTCGACGGCCGCAGCGTCGGCATCGTCGCCAACCAGCCGACCCAGTTCGCCGGCTGCCTCGACATCGACGCCTCGGAGAAGGCCGCGCGCTTCGTGCGCACCTGCGACGCGTTCAACATCCCGATCATCACTCTGGTCGATGTGCCCGGCTTCCTGCCCGGCACCGGCCAGGAGTTCAACGGCATCATCCGCCGTGGCGCGAAGCTGCTCTATGCCTACGGCGAGGCCACTGTGGGCAAGATCACCATCATCACTCGCAAGGCCTACGGCGGCGCTTACGACGTGATGGGTTCCAAGCACATGGGCGCCGATGTGAACCTGGCGTGGCCGACCGCGCAGATCGCCGTGATGGGCGCTTCGGGCGCCGTCGGATTCGTCTATCGCAAGCAGCTCTCCGAGGCCGCCGCGAACGGCGCCGATGTCGACGCTCTGCGCCTCGAGCTGCAGAACGAGTACGAGGACACCCTCGTGAACCCCTACGTCGCCGCCGAGCGCGGTTACGTCGACGCGGTCATCCCGCCCTCGCACACCCGTGGCCAGATCGTGTCGGCGCTGCGACTGCTCGAACGCAAGATGGTGACGCTTCCGCCGAAGAAACACGGCAACATTCCGCTCTGAAAACGCGATATCCCGGATAGGCCGCGCACACTGGTTGCTTGGACGCAACTATTGATCGGCGCGTCCGGACCGGGAATGATCGCGGTTACCGCGCTGTGACATCGAAGCACCACGCTTCGGACCGGGGAAGATCTCCCGGACGAGGCAGGAAGGATCTGGCACTGTGACAACTGTGGCAGAAGAAGACGTGTTGACCGCCGCCGAGCTCGAGCTCGTCGTCGAACCACTCGTCGAAGAGGTCGAACTGTCGGTGAGCGCGGTGGCCGAGGAGCCGGTGGCACCCATCGGCGAGCCGTTGTTCCACGTCCTCAAGGGCGCACCCACCGATGAGGACATCGCTGCGCTGGCCGCCGTGCTGAGCGCGGCCGCTGCCGCGGCGCCCGCCGAGGGCACGCGCGGTCCGGTCGACGCCTGGGGCAAGCCGACGATGATGCACCGGGGCACCTCCCCGTTCTCGCCGTACGCGTACCCGCTGCTGTCGCACCTGCGCTGACGCGGGTGACGAGACTGGTACTGGCTTCGGCCTCCCCCGCCCGTCTCGGAGTTCTGCGCACGGCGGGCATCGATCCCGTCGTGCGCGTCTCCGGAGTGGACGAGGACGCGGTCGCGGCCGCGCTTGCCCCTGAGACCACCGCCGACGAGATCGTCGTCGCCCTGGCACGCGCCAAGGCGGTCGACGTCGCCGCGGTGATTCCCGAACTCGCCGCCGACTGTGTCGTCGTCGGCTGCGATTCGATGCTGCTCGTCGACGGGCAGCTGCAAGGCAAACCGCACACCCCCGAGGTCGCGCGCGAGCGCTGGGCAGGCATGGCCGGTCGCAGCGCGGATCTGCTCACCGGGCACTGTGTGCTGCGGCTGCGCGAGGGCGTGATCGTCGCCGAGTCGGCGCAGTGCAGCTCCACCACCGTGCATTTCGCGAAGCCGGGGCCCGACGAGCTCGACGCCTACATCGCCACCGGCGAACCGTTGCAGGTCGCGGGGGCGTTCACCCTCGATGGCCTCGGTGGCTGGTTCGTCGACCGGATCGATGGCGACCCGTCGAGCGTGATCGGCATCGGCCTACCGCTGCTGCGCAGGCTGCTCGAAGACGTCGGAGTCGGTGTCACACAGCTGTGGCGGGACGCGCGGGGCTGACGGCGCGATCACCCGCTGTTCCCCCGTCGTCGCCACGGATTCCTCCGCCGCCAAGGTCAGTTCCAGCCGAGCCGAACACAGCTCGGGCTCGACGAACGGGTGCAGGCGCACGTCGACGCGACCACGGGCCCCGTTGCGCTCGAGCACTTCCCGCATCAACCCCATGTGCACCCCGCACACCACCTCGGCGTGCGAGCGGGCCAGTTCCCGCAACGGGCAGGCGGTCAGGTTGATCTGCACGAGTTCGGGCGTCTCGCCGACCAGTTCCTTCTCCGGCGCGAACCCGAGTTCCGACATCAGCGACATGGTGATGTCGCGCGCGTCGGCCAGTGTCTCGACCGGCTGCGCGCCGATGTCCATCCTGGCGCCCCAGGCACGACCCGCCTCGACGGCGGCGGCGGAGCGGCTGATCGGGTCGGGGCCGAGCTGGTCGGCCAGCACCTGCGCGAGCTCCTGGTAGCCGACCGAACGCTGCACCGCGCGATAGCCGATGCGGGGGCGACCACGGCCGCGGGGCGGCTGCTGGAATTGGCGAACCAGCGATTCGCGGGTGAGGACATCGAGGTGGAATCGGACGGTGGTGACGTGCTGTCCGGTGATCCTGGCCAATTCCTGGGCATCGAGGGGCTCGGTGGCGCCACGTAGGATCGCGAGCAGTCGTCGTCGCGGCCAAGAATCGGACATAGCTCACCCCTCCTCTCCAGAGACTTTATCGGACGCACGTGCGCTTTATTCGTCCATTGTGTCGATTCGTGATGCGCCAACACACAAATACCATCGGCTGCGACCCAGACACCGCCGCACCCGCCCAACTCTCGCGTGAAGGACCACATACCGTGCCCGTTGCCCCGGATCCGCACCCCGCCTTCGGTTCCTACGCAGTCCCGCATCGATTGGTAACCACAGAATGGCTCTCCGCAAACATCGGCGTGCCGGGTTTGAAGATCATCGAGTCGAACGATGACATCCTGCTCTACGACATCGGCCATGTCCCCGGCGCGGTCAAGATCGACTGGCGTGGCGACCTGAGCGACCCGGTGACCCGGGACTACCTCGACGGCGCGCACTTCACCGAACTGATGCGCGCCAAAGGTATCCGTCGCGAGGACACCGTGGTGATCTACGGTGATCGCGGCAACGCCCAGGCCGCGCACACGGCCTGGATCTTCACCCTGTTCGGCCACGAGGACGTGCGCCTGCTCGACGGCGGCCGCGACGCCTGGATCTCCGAGGAACGCGACACCACCTTCGACCTGCCCTCTCCGACCCCGAGCGACTACCCCTCGGTCGAGCGCGACGACACGGTGGCGCGGGCGTTCCGCGAGCAGGTGCTCACCCGGCTCGGCGATCCGCTCGTCGACGTGCGCTCGGCCCAGGAGTACGCGGGCGACGACAAAGCCCTCGATCAGGACTACGCCACCCTGCGCGGTGGGCACGTGCCCACCGCGGTGAACATCCCCTGGACCCACGCCAACGCCGCCGACGGCCGTTTCCGGTCACGGGCCGAGCTGGACGCCGTCTACGGGGCACTGCCCGCCGAGGATCTCGTCGTCTACAGCCGGGTCGGCGAACGGTCCAGTCACACCTGGTTCGTCCTGACGTTTCTGCTCGGCCGCAGGTCGGTACGCAATTACGATGGATCCTGGATCGAATGGGGCAACTCGGTGCGGCTGCCGATCACACGCGGCACCGAACCGGGCAGCGCCACGGCCCCGCGCGGCCCGATCAATTGAAACGTGTTCACATCTCAGGGCGGCGCGTACTGTGACCTGCGACCTACTCGACAGTAGGGCTAGCCGAGTTCGAGCCGTGTTGGCACACTGCCTACACTCGCCCGAGATGAAAGTTGTCGATATCGGCACGGGGGCCTTCGACGGCGAACCGTTTCCGAAGCGACCATGAATATTGCACACAGGAGGCTCAGTGCCCAGCCATGCCAGCGCACGGATCACGAAGGTACTCGTAGCTAACCGCGGCGAGATCGCGGTCCGCGTGATCCGGGCTGCCAAGGACGCGGGGATCACCAGCGTCGCGGTGTACGCCGAGCCCGATGCCGACGCGCCCTTCGTGAAGCTCGCCGACGAGGCGTTCGCCCTCGGCGGTCAGACCTCGGCCGAGTCGTATCTCGTGTTCGACAAGATCCTCGACGCCGCCGCCAAGTCCGGCGCCGACGCCATCCACCCGGGTTACGGCTTCCTCTCCGAGAACGCCGACTTCGCCCAGGCGGTCATCGACGCCGGGCTGATCTGGATCGGTCCCTCGCCGCAGTCCATCCGCGACCTGGGCGACAAGGTCACCGCGCGCCACATCGCCGAGCGCGCCAACGCGCCGATGGCCGCCGGTACCAAGGACCCGGTCAAGAACGCCGACGAGGTCGTCGCGTTCGCCAAGGAGTACGGCGTCCCCGTCGCCATCAAGGCGGCCTTCGGTGGTGGTGGCCGCGGCATGAAGGTCGCCCACACCATCGAGGAGATCCCCGAGCTGTTCGAGTCGGCGACCCGTGAGGCCATCGCCGCCTTCGGTCGCGGCGAGTGCTTCGTGGAGCAGTACCTGGACAAGGCCCGCCACGTCGAGGCCCAGGTCATCGCCGACCAGCACGGCAACGTGGTCGTCGCCGGTACTCGTGACTGCTCGCTGCAGCGTCGCTTCCAGAAGCTGGTCGAAGAGGCGCCCGCGCCGTTCCTGTCCGATCAGGTGCGCGCCGCCATCCACGATTCCGCCAAGCGCATCTGCCGCGAGGCCGGCTACTACGGCGCCGGCACCGTGGAGTACCTGGTGCAGGGCGAGACCGTGTCCTTCCTCGAGGTGAACACCCGCCTGCAGGTGGAGCACCCGGTCACCGAGGAGACCGCGGGCATCGACCTGGTGCGTCAGCAGTTCGCCATCGCCAACGGCGAGGAACTGTCCATCAAGGAGGACCCCACCCCGCGTGGCCACTCCTTCGAGTTCCGGATCAACGGTGAGGACGCCGGTCGCGGCTTCCTGCCCGCCCCCGGCCCGGTCGCGGTCTACCGCGAGCCCACCGGCCCCGGCGTGCGCGTCGACTCCGGTGTCGTACAGGGCAGCGTCATCGGCGGCCAGTTCGACTCGATGCTGGCCAAGCTGATCGTCACCGGCGAGAACCGCGACCAGGCGCTGCAGCGTGCGCGCCGCGCGCTGGCCGAGTACGAGGTCGACGGCTTGGCCACGGTCATCCCGTTCCACCGCGCGATCGTCGAGGACCCGGCCTTCATCGGGGACGGCGAGAAGTTCGACGTCTACACCAAGTGGATCGAAACCGAGTGGAAGAACACCGTCGAGCCGTACACGGCCGGCGGCGTCGCCTCCGACGACGACGAGGAGGACCTGCCCCGGCAGAAGGTCGTCGTCGAGGTCGGTGGCCGTCGCGTCGAGGTGTCGCTGCCCGGTCAGTTCACCCTCGGTGGCGGTGCCGCCGGTTCGGCCGGCAACGGTGTGGTCCGCAAGAAGCCCAAGCCGCGCAAGCGGGGCGGCGCCGGTGCCGGAGCGGCCTCCGGCGACGCGGTCACCGCGCCGATGCAGGGCACCGTCGTGAAGGTGGCCGTGGAAGAGGGCCAGACCGTCGAGGCGGGTGACCTGATCGTGGTGCTGGAGGCCATGAAGATGGAGAACCCGGTCAACGCGCACAAGGCCGGTGTGGTCACCGGGCTGGCCGTCGAGGCTGGTGCCGCGATCACTCAGGGCACCGTGCTGGCGGAGATCAAGTAAGACGTACGCGGTTCAACGGGCGCCGGTCGAATCGACCGGCGCCCGTTGCCGTTCGGGTGATCGGCCAAGCGAATTCCCGCAGCGGGCGCCGGAGCTGTCGATCGACGCCGAGGGACAGCGACGTTGAGCAGCCGGTCAGGCCCTCCGGGCGCCCGGCCGTATCGGTGCCGTCGGCAGGCGGGAACAGCGTTCGCAGCGTGGGTTAACGGGCGGCGAAGATCACGCTCGGTCCGAGTGCGGTGCGCGAAGGCTGTCGTATCGTGGATCGGGTGACCAGTACAGCGCGCACCGAGCAGGATCCGCCCTCGTCGCCGGGCACGGTCTCGGTGGCCGAGGTCATCGAGGGTCGGCGCGTGGCGCGAGATCGCGTCGACGGCCATCGACTCGCGCTGGTGATCGAGGGCGGCGGCAGCCGTGGGGTCTACTCCAGCGGCATGGTGCAGGCGCTGGAGGAGCTCGGTCTGGCGAACGTCTTCGACGCGGTCTACGGGACCTCGGCGGGCGCGATCAACGGGGCCTGGCTACTGTGCGGGCGCGCGGCGACCGGGATGCGGTCCTGGACCGATCCGACGATCATGCGCCGGGTGGTCGACCCGGTCCGCATCCTGCGTGGGCGGCCGGTGTTCGATCTGAACTATCTCGTGCATCGGGTCTACGACGGCATCGAGCCGATGGACTTCCCGGCGATTCTGGCCAACCCCACCACCTTCCACCCGATCGCCACCGACATCCGCACCGGTCAATCGGTGGACCTTGGTCCGCACATCGTCGACAAACCCACCCTGATGACCGCCCTGCGCGCCTCCGCGGGGCTGCCCCTGCTCGCGGGTCCTCCGGTGTCGCTCGGTGGCGGCAGCTACTTCGACGGCGGCCTCACCGAGACCGTTCCCATCCGCACCGCCGTGCGCGCGGGCGCCACCCACGCCCTCGTCCTGCGCACCCGCCGCACCGACGAACTGCGCCCACCCGCACCCCTGATCCACCGTGTGGTCGGCGGCGGCTACATGCGCGCCATCGCCCCCGGCGCCTACCGCGCCTGGTCCCAGCGCCCCGGCCAGCAGGCCGTCGAAGACGCTTTCCTGGCCTCGCTGGGCGAGCAGGCCCTGCAGATCCACCCGCCGGCGCACGCCCCCGCCATCGACAGCGCCGCCCGCGACACCACCCTGCTCACCCAGGCACTGAACCTCGGGCGGGCCGCCGTCCACGCCCTCCTGGGCGATCGACCGCTCCCTGCCTGAACGACCACATCACTCGCCACCCCCACTCGCCACCCCCACTGGGCGCAGACCACGCCCAACTACCCGTGTGGCGTCCCACTATGCTCGCGCCGTGGAACCGATCGAGATCAACGCAGGATCCTGGTACCTGCGCGCACTGCGCGCCGACGAACGCATCGACGATCGCCCCGCGTTGGCCGATGGCGGCATCACCGATCCCGACTACGTCGCCACCCGCTCCGCGCAGTGGGCCGACGAATCGCACTTCTCCTGGGCGGTCTGTGTCCCGACCACGGCCGAGCTGGTCGCCGAGATCGGCGTGACGCCGGGCGCGGACGACACCGCGTCCGTCACCGGCTGGGCTCGTCCTGGTGCGGACGAGGCGCTGGCGGCCGGGCTCGCCTCGGTCCACCGGTTCGTCGCGGGCGCTCTCGGCTTGACCGTCGTCCCCGCCTGACCACCACCCCGCGCCCGCGAGCCCGCGGCCGCACCGTCGCCGGGTCGCTCGGCGGCTGGCGGTACCCGACGAGCTCGCGGCGCCGCGCAGCACGACCGGACCACCACGGCGAGAGCACCTCGTGGCCATCGCCGTGGTGGCGCAACTGCGCGGGTAGGCCGTTGTCCTACACCGGTTCGCGCATGAGCACCGCGTCCAACGCGTCCACCGCACGCACGAGTTCTTCCTCGGTGACGGTCAGCGGCGGCCGGAACCGGATACCCCGCTCCCCGGTCCCGAGCAACAGCACGTGCTGGCGTTCCCGCATCACCGTCACCACCCGGTCCCGCAGGTCCGGCGTGACCAGCGTGATCGCGCACATCAGCCCGCGACCGCGGACCTCGCTCACCGTGCCGGGATGCGCGGCGGCGAGCTGGCCGAGCTGATCGCGCAGGAACGCGCCCAGCGGCCCCGCCCGCTCGATCAGCCGATCCCGTTCCAGCACTTCCAGAATCCGCCGGGTCCGCACCATGTCGGTGAGATTGCCACCCCAGGTCGAGTTGAGCCGCGAGCTCACGTGGAAGACATTGTCGACCACCTCGTCGACGCGCCCACCGGCCATGATCCCGCAGACCTGGGTCTTCTTCCCGAAGGCGACCACATCGGGCGTCAACCCCAATTGCTGGTAGGCCCAGGTGGTTCCGGTCATGCCGACGCCGGTCTGCACCTCGTCGAGGACGAACAGCGCGTCGTTGTCGTGGCACAGCCGCTGCATGGCGCCGAGGAATTCCGGCCGCAGGTGCCGATCACCGCCTTCGCCCTGGATCGGTTCGGCGATGAAGCAGGCGATGTCGTGCGGATGGTCGGCGAAGGCTCGGGCCGCCTGGGCGATGGCGTGCGCTTCGAGGGCGGTGATGTCGGGGCCGGCGAAGGTGTGCGGGGTGTCGATGCGGGGCCAGTCGAATTTCGGGAAGCGAGCGGTCTTGATCGGATCGGTGTTGGTGAGCGACATCGTGTACCCGCTGCGGCCGTGGAAGGCGCCGGTGAGGTGCAGCACCTTGGTGCCCAGTTCCGGTGAGCGACCGCGCTCTTCGTTGTGCCTGCTCTTCCAGTCGAAGGCGACCTTGAGCGCGTTCTCGACCGCGAGCGCACCACCGTCGACGAAGAACAGGTGCGGTAACCGAGGATCGCCGAGGACGCGGGCGAAGGTGTCGACGAAGCGGGCCATCTCGACGGTGTAGATGTCGGAGTTGCTCGGCTTGTTCAGCGCGGCGGTGGCCAATTCGGCGAGGAAGCGTTTGTCACCGGCCAGCGCGGGATGGTTCATCCCGAGCGCGTTGGAGGCGAAGAAGCCGAACATGTCGAGATAGGCGGTGCCGTTGATCTCGTCGATGAGCGTGCGGCCATGGGACTTGTGCAGATCCAGCACAAGGTCGAAGCCGTCCGCGAGGATGTGCGAGGACAGGATTTCGTGGACCCGGTTGGCGGGGGTGACCGCCGCGCCGGGGCGCTCCAGTTCGATGGTCACGCCACCGAGGGTACGCAAATATTTACGGAACCTCTATGGATTCACGGATTAATTACGAAGAATCGTTACCTATCGTAGAATGTCTGCAGGATGATGGTGCTGCGCGTCCGCACGTTGGCGGTTGCCCTGATCTCCTGCAGCAGCTGTTCCAGGTGCCGGGGTGAGGCCACCCGCACCAGCAGGACGTAGCTCTCCTCGCCCGCGACCGAGTGGCAGGCCTCGATGCCGGGGATGTGCTGCAACAATGCGGGCGCGTCATCGGGCTGGGACGGGTCGAGAGGAGTGATCGCGACGAATGCCGACAGCAGGTGTCCGAGCGCTTCGGGATCCACGTGCGCCGCGTAGCCGCGGATCACCCCGCGCGCTTCGAGCCTGCGCACCCGCGACTGCACCGCCGAGACCGAGAGGCTGGCCTTCTCCGCCAGATTCGACAACGTGGCGCGACCATCGCTCATCAATTCCTTGATCAACAGGCGATCGATGTCGTCGAGCTGGGGCCGAGCCGGTGTATCCGCCATCAGCGAAGGCTAACCCAGCACGGGGGTCGCGCGGGCAAGACTTCTTTCTGTTCCCCCACCGAATTCGACCGAACTTTTCCGTGAGCCCTACCAACCAGCAGAAGGTGAACAGGCGATGACTCAGACCGTGACCGAGCACTTCTCCGAGCAGCTGTCGTTGCGCGCCAGGGCGTTGCTGCACGGCATGGGCGCCGAACTGCCCACGCCCGGCACCCTGCTCGCGCGCTCGCCCATCTCCGGCGGCATCCTGTTGCCGCTGACCATCGACACCCCGACGACCGTCGACGCCGCGATCGGCCGCGCGGCGGGCGCGTTTCCCGCCTGGCGCACGGTGCCCGCGCCGGTGCGGGCAGCCGTGGTGCGCAGACTGGCCGAGCTGCTGGTGGCCCATCAGGGCGCACTGGCCGAGCTGGTGACGCTGGAGGCGGGCAAGATCAGCGCCGAAGCGCTGGGCGAGGTGCAGGAGATGATCGACGTCTGCGAGTTCGCGATCGGCCTTTCGCGCCAGCTCTACGGCGCGACAATGCCTTCCGAGCGGCCCGGCCATCGGCTGATGGAGACCTGGCATCCGCTCGGGGTGGTCGGGGTGATCTCGGCGTTCAACTTCCCGGTCGCGGTGTGGGCGTGGAACACCGCGATCGCGCTGGTCTGCGGTGACACGGTGGTGTGGAAGCCCTCGGAGACCACCCCGCTGACCGCACTGGCCTGCCACACACTGCTGCGCCGCGCGGCGGTCGATGTCGGCGTGAATCCCGAAGTGCACCAGCTGGTTCAAGGCGACGCGACGGTCGGGCACGCCCTCGTCGACGATCCGCGCGTCGCCCTGCTCAGCGCGACCGGCTCGGTGCGGATGGGCGCGGCTGTCGCGCCCCGGGTGGCGGCGCGGTTCGGCCGGTGCCTGCTCGAACTGGGCGGCAACAACGCCGCGATCGTCGCGCCGAGCGCGGATCTGGACCTGGCGGTGCGTGGGATCGTCTTCGCGGCGGCGGGTACGGCCGGACAGCGCTGCACGAGTCTGCGCCGGTTGATCGTGCATCGGTCGATCGCCGATGAGGTGGTCGGGCGGATCGCCGCGGCCTACACCCAACTGCGCGTGGGCAATCCGCTCGAGGAGGGCGTGCTGGTCGGGCCGCTGATCGACGAGCGCGCCTACACCGCGATGCAGGAGGCGCTGGTGCGGGCCGGGCAGGAGGGCGGCGTGATCGTCTGCGGAGGTGAACGAGTCGACCTGATCGGGCCCGACGCCTACTACGCGCGGCCCGCGCTGGTCCGGATGCCCAAGCACACCGAGCTGGTGCGCGAGGAGACGTTCGCACCGATCCTCTACGTCCTGACCTACGACGATTTCGACACCGCCATAGCGCTCAACAACGATGTCCCCCAAGGTCTCTCGTCGTCGGTCTTCACCCTCGACCAGCGCGAAGCCGAGCGGTTCCTGTCCGCGGACGGCTCGGACTGCGGCATCGCCAATGTCAACATCGGCACCTCCGGCGCGGAGATCGGCGGGGCGTTCGGCGGCGAGAAGAACACCGGCGGCGGGCGGGAATCCGGGTCCGATTCCTGGAAGGCCTACATGCGCAGGGCCACCAACACGATCAATTACTCCACCGAGCTCCCCCTCGCCCAGGGGATCCATTTCGGCTGATCAGTGACCGATTTCGTCATCCACCCCGTGCCGTGTAGAGTGGTGTTTACGACGCGGGATGGAGCAGCTCGGTAGCTCGCTGGGCTCATAACCCAGAGGTCGCAGGTTCAAATCCTGTTCCCGCTACTACGGCGAAGGCCCCAGAGTTTCGACTCCGGGGCCTTCGCCGTTTTCCGTCGCTATCCGGCGCTCGTCCGCAACGTCCAGTGCCCTCGGTGATGCAGTCGGGTGATGCTCGCCGGGGCGATGTCGATGCGCCAGAACGACTTCGCCGGTGCGTCGAGCACGACCAGCACCGCCGCTCTGATCACGGCCGGATGCGTCACCGCGACCGTGTCGTGGCCGACCGAGGCGATCTCGGCCAGCCAGAACCGCACCCGGTCGACCAGGTCGGTCACCGATTCGCCGCCGTGCCCACGGAATTCGGGATCGGTGAGCCACGCGAACAGCTGATCCTGCGCCAGATCACCCATCTCGCCACCCCGCCACGCCCCCGCGTCGAGATCCCGCAACCGCGAGTCCGGCTCCCCCACCAACCCCAGCGCCTCCGCCGTCTCTCGCGCCCGCCGTTCCGGCCCGGTCCGCACCCGCGCCCCGGCCAGCGGCACACAGGCCCGCAGCGCCACCCGCCCGGACTCGTCCAGCGGTTCGTCAACAGGAAAACGCGCCTTACGTACCGCCTCGGTAAGGCCATGGCCGACGAGGTCGACTCTCAGCACCGTTTGCACGGGGACTCAGAGTAGCGCCGGTCACATTTTCCGCGACACCCACCACCGCCGGTGCAGGTCGGTGCGTCTGCGGGATTGTCGGTGGGGCGGTGCACACTGAGGAGCATGGATCGGTTCTCGCCCGCTACCGCGCAGTGGTTCGACGGTGCCTTCCCCGAGGCGACGGCGGCGCAGGTCGGGGCGTGGGAGGCGATCGCGGGCGGGGCGAACACGCTGGTGATCGCGCCGACGGGGTCGGGGAAGACCCTGTCGGCGTTTCTGTGGGCCATTGATCAGCTGGCGCAGCGGGGGCCTGCGGAGTCGGGGGAGGTACGGGGGACATCGGTGCTGTACGTGTCGCCGTTGAAAGCCTTGGCGGTGGATGTGGAGCGGAACCTGCGGGCGCCGCTGGTGGGGGTGACGCAGACGGCGAAGCGGTTGGGGCTCGAACCACCGGAGATCTCGGTGGGGGTGCGCTCGGGTGACACCCCGGCGGCGCAGCGACGGGCGATGCAGCGCACCCCACCCGATATTCTCATCACCACGCCCGAGTCGCTGTTCTTGCTGCTCACCTCGGCGGCCAGGGCGACGCTCGCGCAGGTGAACACCGTGATCGTGGACGAGGTGCACGCCATCGCGGGGACCAAGCGGGGCGCGCACCTGGCATTGTCGCTGGCCCGGCTGGATCAGCTCACCGAGCGGCCCGCGCAGCGGATCGGGCTGTCGGCAACGGTACGCCCGCCCGAGGCGGTCGGCCGGTTCCTGGTGGGGAACGCGCCGATCACGATCGTGCGACCACCCGCGCCGAAGACCTTCGACCTGTCGGTGCGGGTGCCGGTGGCCGATATGACCGACCCCGGCGATTCCGACCAGCCGGGTTCGATCTGGCCACATGTCGACGGGGCCATCGTCGACCTGGTGCTCGAGCATCGGTCCTCGATCGTGTTCGCGAACTCGCGACGGCTCGCCGAACGGCTGACCGCGCGGCTCAACGAGGCGTACGCGGTTCGGCTCGGCGAGCCGGTGGACACCGAGCACAGACCGCCCGCTCAGCTCGGACCGTCCACCGAGGTGATCCACGGCGCCGAACAGCTGCTGGCGCGGGCGCATCACGGGTCGGTCAGCAAGGAGCAGCGGGCGATCATCGAGGACGACCTCAAGACCGGGCGGCTGCGGTGCGTGGTGGCCACCAGCAGCCTCGAGCTGGGCATCGACATGGGCGCGGTCGACCTGGTGGTACAGGTGGAGGCGCCGCCGTCGGTGGCCAGTGGGTTGCAGCGGGTGGGCCGCGCCGGGCACCAGGTGGGTGAGATCTCGCGGGGGGTGCTGTTCCCCAAGCACCGCACCGATGTCATCCACTGCACCGTCGCCGCGCAACGCATGCTGAGCGGCCAGATCGAGCTGCTACAGATTCCGGCGCACCCACTCGACATCCTCGCCCAGCAGACCGTCGCCGCGTGCGCGCTGGAACCCCTCGACGTCGACGCCTGGTTCGACCTCGTCCGCTCGACCGGCAGCTACGCCAACCTCCCCCGCTCGGCCTACGAGTCGGTGCTCGACCTTCTGGCCGGGCGCTATCCGTCCGACGAGTTCGCCGAACTGCGCCCGCGCGTGGTGTGGGACCGCGACGCGGGCACCCTCACCGGCCGCCCCGGTGCCCAACGCCTCGCGGTCACCTCCGGCGGCGCCATCCCCGACCGCGGCATGTTCGCGGTGTTCATGGTGGGCGACAAGGGTTCGCGGGTGGGCGAACTCGACGAGGAGATGGTCTACGAATCCCGCGTCGGCGATGTGTTCGCCCTCGGGGCCACCAGCTGGCGCATCGAAGAGATCACCTTCGACCGCGTCCTGGTCACCCCCGCCTTCGGTCTGCCTGGCCGCCTCCCGTTCTGGCACGGCGACGGCCTCGGCCGCCCCGCCGAACTCGGCGGTGCCCTGGGCGAATTCGTCCGCACGGCCGGACAGGTGTCAGCCGATGACATGACCCGGATCGTGGCGGGCATGGGCTCCAACGGCACCACCACCGACGCGGACCCACCCGCCACCGGTACGAGTCCTGCTGGGACCGCCGCCGCGCTGGGGCCGGGCACGACTGCCCACGAGGTGAAGTCGGGTGCGACCGCCGCCCGGTTGGGCGGTGCGGTCGGCGCCTCTGTCGGTGCGAAGTCACGGGGCGGCGGTGCCGCGAAGGCGATGTCCGGGGAGCTGAGCAAGTCGGGTGTTCGGCTGGACCAGCTGGTGCGCACGGCCGGTCTGGATCAGAACGCGACCGCGAATCTGGTGGGGTTGCTGGAAGAGCAGCGCACGGCGACCGGGCAGTTGCCGACCGACCGGACGCTGGTGGTCGAGCGGTTCCGCGACGAGCTCGGCGACTGGCGACTGGTTCTGCACTCGCCGTATGGCACTCCGGTACACGCGCCGTGGGCGCTGGCGGTGGGGGCTCGGTTGCAGGAGCGGTTCGGGGTGGATGCCGCGCCCACCGCGTCCGATGACGGGATCGTGGTGCGGCTACCCGACACCACCGATGAACCGCCCGGCGCGGAACTGTTCGCCTTCGAGCCCGACGAGATCGATGACATCGTCACCGAGCAGGTGGGTGGTTCGGCGCTGTTCGCCTCGCGGTTCCGCGAGTGCGCGGCCCGCGCGCTGCTGCTGCCCCGCCGCGACCCCGGCAAGCGGGCTCCCCTGTGGCAGCAACGGCAGCGCTCGGCCCAATTGCTCGATGTGGCACGCAAGTTCCCGCAGTTCCCGATTCTGCTGGAGACGGTGCGCGAATGCCTGCGCGATGTGTACGACCTGCCCTCCCTGCGTGACCTGCTCACCAAGGTCGCCCGCCGCGAGGTGCGGATGATCGAGGTCGAGACCGCGAGCCCCTCCCCCTTCGCCAACGCCCTGCTGTTCTCCTACATCGGCCAGTTCCTCTACGACGGCGACAGCCCCCTCGCCGAACGCCGGGCCGCCGCACTGGCTCTGGACTCCAGTCTGCTCGCCGAGCTCCTCGGCCGCGTCGAACTCCGCGAGCTTCTCGACCCCGAGGTCATCGCCCTCATCGAACGCGAACTCCAGCGCCTCACCCCCGAGCGCCACGCCCGCGACGCCGAGGGTCTGGCCGACCTGCTCCGCCTGCTCGGCCCGCTGACCCCCGTCGAGGCAGCTACCCGCTGCGTACCGGGAGGTGCCGCAAGTACCGGGTCCGATCGTTTTCCTGGCGCGGCCGACAGTTCCGGTGCCGGCGTCTCGCGAAGCCCCAGCACGGCTGACGGCACACGTGAGGGCGCTGCTGCCGGATTCGAGGCGGCCGAGGAGGTCACCGGTGCCGCGGACACTCCATCGTCCAGCGGCGCGGCCAGTGCCGAGGAGATCCTCGCGCGCTCCGACGCGCCGACGTGGTTTGCCGAGTTGCGGGATTCGCGGCGGGCGTTGGAGGTGTCGTTCGCCGGGCGAACATGGTGGGTGGCGGTCGAGGATGCGGCGCGGTTACGGGATGCGCTCGGAGTGCCGCTGCCGATCGGGGTGCCCGCGGCGTTCATCGAACCGGTGCCTGATCCGCTCGGTGATCTCGTCGGCCGGTATGCCCGCACACACGCGCCGTTCACGACCGCCGAGGTGGCCGCCCGGTTCGGGCTCGGCACGGCCGTCGCGGTGACGGCGCTCCATCGCCTGCTGGCCGAGAAGCGGGTGGTGGAAGGCGAATTCACGCCCGGTGCGGCGGGCGCCGAGTGGTGCGACGCCCAGGTACTGCGTCGTCTGCGCCGCCGCTCGCTGGCCGCGGCCCGGCACGAGGTGGAACCGGTGTCCACCGCCGCGTTCGGCCGGTTCCTGCCCTCCTGGCAGCACGTGGGTTCGGGTGAGCTGCGCGGGGTCGACGGCGTCGCCACCGTGGTGGAACAGCTTGCGGGCGTGCCGATCCCGGCCTCGGCCTGGGAGTCGCTGATCCTGCCCACCCGGGTCCGCGACTACTCCCCCGCGATGCTCGACGAACTGATGGCGACCGGTGAGGTGATCTGGTCCGGCCACGGCGCCATCACCGCCCGCGACGGCTGGATCGCCCTGCACCTGGCCGACCAGGCCCCCTTCACTCTGCCCCCGCCCGACGACATCGACCCCACCGACACTCAACTGGGCCTGCTCGCAGCCCTCGGCGCCGATTTCGACCCCTGGCCCCCGACCACCGAACAGCACCCTCCGATCAACCTCGACGGACCAGACACCGGACCACCACCCACCGCCGCGAACGAGCACACCGAAGGCAGGTCGCGAAACTCCGCTCGCGTCCGACCAACCGACAGCACCACAAACTCCGGTCCGAACAACGCGATCCCGGACAGCACCGGGCCGGGCGGCACCGGTGTGCGCAGCGCGTCGACGGCGGCGACCCGAGCGGACCCCGGGGATGGCGATTCCGGCCGCGGCAGGCTCGTTCCGGAGCGCGGGCCGGACGATTCGCGGCGGCTCCCCACCACTGTGCGTGGCGGGGGCGCGTACTTCTTCCGCCAGCTCGCCGATGCCACCGGGCTGCTCGACGACAAGGCGGTGAGTGCGGCTCTGTGGCAACTGGTGTGGGCGGGCTACGTCTCCGGTGACACCTTCGCGCCGGTGCGCGCCCTGCTGTCGGGCACCGCGCGCAGCACCACCGCACACCGCACACCGCGCCGGGCACCTCGGGGGCGCGCGTACCTGCCCCGACCGTCGATGCCCACCAGGACGGGTCCACCGAATGTCACCGGACGCTGGTCGATCCTTCCAGAACGAGTGCAGGACAATACTGTTCGCGCGCACGCCACTGCCGACCAGCTCATCGAGCGGTACGGGATCCTGACGAGGGGCTCGGTCCAGAACGAAGGCGTGCCCGGCGGTTTCGCGTTGATGTACCGGGTCCTCACCGAATTCGAGGACCGGGGCCGGTGCAGGCGCGGCTACTTCGTCGACACGCTCGGCGGCGCTCAGTTCTCCACCACCGACACCGTCGACCGGTTGCGTTCCTTCGACACCGACCGGGACGGTTCGCGCGTGGGCGTCGCACTCGCCCTCGCCTCCTGCGATCCGGCCAACCCCTACGGCGCGGCACTGCCCTGGCCCAAGGGCGACGCCGAGGGCGGACATCGGCCGGGACGCAAAGCGGGTGCGCTGGTGGTCATGGTCGGTGGCGAGCTGGTGCTCTACCTCGAGCGCGGCGGCAAGACCCTGCTGAGCTTCACCGAGGACCCCGGGCTGCGCCGCCTCGCCGCCGACGCACTCGCCGGACTGGTGCGCGATCGCCGAGTCGACTCGCTGGTGATCGACAAGATCAACGGCGAAACCGTGCACGGCAACGCCTTCGTCGACTACCTGGTCGAAGCGGGCTTCGCGGTGACCCCGCGCGGCCTGCGGCTACGCAGGCAGGTGTAGCCGCATGCCCGAGGGCGACACCGTCTTCCGCACCGCCGAACGGCTACGCACAGCACTGGCCGGAAAGACCCTGACACGCAGCGACTTCCGAGTCCCCCGCTACGCCACCGTCGATCTGGTGGGTGATCTGATCACCGAGGTCGGCAGCTACGGCAAGCACCTGTTCATCCGCACCGACCAGGTGAGCATCCACACGCACCTGAAGATGGAGGGCCAGTGGCGGGTGTTCCACTGCGGCCAACGCTGGACCAAACCGCCGGTCACCGCGCGCCTGGTACTGGCCAACGACGAGGTCGAGGCGGTCGGCTTCGCCCTCGGCAAGGTCCAGGTGCTGCGGCTCGCCGAGGAGCACACCGTCATCGACCACCTCGGCCCCGACCTGCTCGGCCCGAACTGGGATGCCGCCGAGGCGCTGCGCCTGCTCACCGAGTACCCGCGCCGCCCGATCGGCCTCGCCCTGCTCGACCAGCGCAATCTCGCGGGCATCGGCAACATCTACCGCAGCGAGATCTGCTTCCTGCGCCGCGTCCACCCCGCGACTCCGGTCGGCGACATCGACGACCTGCCCGCGCTCGTCGACGAATCCCACCGCGTCCTCGGCAAGGCCGCACACGAGCCGCCGTGGCGACCGATGGTCTACGGTCGCACCCGCCGCCCGTGTCCACGCTGCGGAACCGCGATCGTCTCCCGGCTCCTCGGCGAGGACGACCCCGCCGATCGCATCACTCAACGCGAACGCGGCATCTACTTCTGCCCCCGCTGCCAACCACCCCCCACCCATTGACCGCTGCCCCTTGCCGCTGCCCTGCCGACCGCACGAGCCCGCCAGGCCGCGCGGGGCCGGACTCAGCACCCGCGGACCACGCTGTTGGACGATTGATCACCAGGCACTCAGGTAAGTAGCGGCCGAGAAGCGAACGCCACCAGAGCCTGGTGATCAACCGTCCAGGTCGTTACCCGGGCGACTCGAGGGGGCAACCGGGGACTCGTTGGCTTCCCCACCTCCACTACGTGGAAGGCACGCGGGCGCGCCCAGTACCTGGACCGGGGCGAGTCAGCGATCCTGGGGTACCGGCTCGAGCAGTTGCGGGCGCGGTTCCGGTGCGGCGGCTCGTAGCGCGTCGGCCGACTTGTCGTCGGGCTCGGCCTGCGATTCGATCTCCGCGCGCACTCGTGCCTGATACAGCGACACCTCGCGATCGATGTCCTCGGCGTCCCAACCGAGCACAGGCGCGACGAGATTGGCGACCTGCTCGGCGCAGTTGGCGCCGCGATCGGAGTATTCGATCGAGATGCGGGTGCGCCGGGCCAGGATGTCGTCGAGGTGCAGGGCCCCCTCGGCGGCGGCCGCGTACACCGCTTCGACTTGCAGATACGCCGGTGCGTCGGTGATCGGTCGCAGCAGTTCGGGTTTGCCCGCGGCCATGGCGAGCACCTCGTCGACGACGGAGCCGTAGCGGTCGAGGAGGTGGGTCATCCGATAGGGGTGCAAGCCGTAGTGTTCGGCCAGCTGCACGGTCTGGTTCACCAGGGCGAAGTAGCCGTCGGCGCCCAGCAGCGCGACCTTCTCGGTGATCGAGGGCGAGACGCGGGCCGGAATGTCCTGTGCGGCTTCGTCCATCGCGTCGGCGGCCATCACCCGGTAGGTGGTGTACTTGCCGCCCGCGATGCTCACCAGGCCCGGTGCGACCCTGGCGACCGCGTGTTCGCGCGAGAGCTTGGAGGTCTCGTCGCTCTCCCCGGCCAGCAGCGGACGCAGACCCGCGTAGACGCCGTCGATGTCGGCGTGGGTGAGCGGGGTGACCAGCACCTCGTTGACCCGGTCGAGCAGGTAGTCGATGTCGGCCTTGGTCGCGGCGGGATGGGCCAGGTCGAGATTCCAGTCGGTGTCGGTGGTGCCGATGATCCAGTGCGCGCCCCACGGGATGACGAACAGCACCGAGGTCGCGGTGCGCAGGATGATGGCCGCGTCGCTGACGATCCGGTCACGCGGCACCACGATGTGCACGCCCTTGGACGCGCGCACATGGAATCGGCCGCGTTGATTCGACAGGCCCTGGACCTCGTCGGTCCAGACCCCGGTCGCGTTGATCACCACATTCGCGCGGGCCTCGCCGGTGCGCCCATCCTCGGTGTCGCGCAGCTTCACCCCGACCACTCGGTCGGCTTCGCGCAGCAGCCCGACGACCTGGGTGGAGGTGCGGATGACCGCGCCGTAGTGCGCGGCGGTGCGGGCGACCGTCATCGTGTGGCGGGCGTCGTCGACGACGGTGTCGTAGTAGGTGACCCCGCCGATCAGCGAGTCCCTGCGCAGACCCGGGGCCAGCCGCATCGCGCCGTGGCGAGTCAGATGATGCTGTCCTGGAACGGATTTCGCGCCGCCCATGCTGTCATAGAGGGTGAGGCCCGCGGCGACATACGGACGCTCCCAGACGCGGTGGGTGAGTGGGTAGAGAAAGCGCAGCGGCTTGACCAGGTGCGGGGCCAGCGTCGACAGGGCCAGCTCACGTTCCTTCAACGCCTCCCGGACCAGCCCGAACTCGAGCTGTTCGAGGTAGCGCAGGCCACCGTGGAACATCTTCGACGACCGGCTCGACGTGCCGGAGGCCAGATCGCGGGCCTCGACCAGGGCGACCGAGAGGCCGCGCGTCGCCGCGTCCAGCGCGATCCCGGCGCCGACCACGCCGCCGCCGATGACCAGCACGTCGAACTGGTCCTTGCCGAGGCGTTCCCACGCGGTACGGCGATGCTCTGGCCCGAGCTGACCCGGGCCGAACCGGTCGCGTTTCCCGCCCGCGACCAACTCACCAGGGTTGAGGAAGGGAAACTCCGGTGTCTGCGACATGCTCGACTCCTCGCCGCCGACCGAGGTTCGGCCGGTCCCGGTCGACAGTGGGGCAACACCGGAGCACATCCCCGGCGCCGTCTACAGGCTAAACGTAGTGCGTGCTCCGCGCGCGGGACGTGCGCGGCGGGGCGGGCGCCCGAAATTCGACAGCGGCCCGGCGCGGAGCCGTCCTTGGGTAACCTGCATCAATGCGTCGCTATGTGGCCGCCATCGATCAGGGCACGACTTCGAGTCGGTGCATCGTCTTCGATCGGCAAGGTCGGATCGTCGGGACCGCGCAACGGGAGCATCGGCAGATCCTGCCCAAGCCGGGCTGGGTCGAGCACGATCCGCTGGAGGTGTGGCGCAACACCGAGTGGGCGCTCGGGGCGGCGCTCGGCACCAGCGGGTGCTCCGCCGGGGATCTGGCGGCGATCGGGATCACCAATCAGCGCGAGACCACCGTGGTCTGGGATCGGGCCACCGGGCAGCCGGTGCACAACGCCATCGTCTGGCAGGACACCCGCACCGATCAGCTGTGCGGCGAACTGGCCGGCGAGCAGGGTCCGCAGCGCTACGCCGATCGCACCGGGCTGCCGCTGTCGACCTATTTCGCGGGGCCGAAGCTGCGGTGGATCCTCGACAATGTCGACGGCGTCCGCGCGCGAGCCGAGGCAGGCGAGTTGTGTTTCGGCACCATGGACAGCTGGGTGCTGTGGAAGCTGACCGGTGAGCACCTCACCGACGTCACCAACGCCTCCCGCACCCTGCTGATGGATCTGCGTACCCTGCAATGGGATTCGCGGATCTGCGCCGAGTTCGACATCCCGATGTCACTGCTCCCGCAGATCCGCAGCTCCTCGGAGGTGTATGCCGAGATCACCCAGGGCCCGTTCGCGGGCGCGCCGGTGGCGGGCATCCTCGGTGACCAGCAGGCCGCCACCTTCGGCCAGGCCTGCCTGCTGCCCGGTGAGGCCAAGAACACCTACGGCACCGGCAATTTCATGCTCCTCAACACCGGGACGACTCCGGTGTTCAGCAAACACGGGCTGCTCACCACCGCCTGTTATCAGCTCGGCGAAGCACCGGCGGTCTACGCGCTGGAGGGCTCGATCGCCGTGACCGGCTCGCTGGTGCAGTGGCTGCGCGACAACCTCGGCATCATCGCCTCGGCCGAGGAGGTGGAGCCGCTGGCCCGCAGCGTCGACGACAGCGGCGGCGCGTACTTCGTGCCCGCCTTCTCCGGTCTGTTCGCCCCGCGGTGGCGTCCCGACGCGCGCGGTGTCATCGCCGGACTCACCCGCTTCGTCACCAAAGCCCACCTGGCCCGCGCCGCACTCGAGTCGACCGCCTTCCAGACCAGAGAGGTGGTCGACGCCATGCGCGCCGACGCCGCCGCCCAACAGCTGGACCTGGAACTGACCACCCTCAAGGTCGACGGCGGCATGACCGGCAACGACCTGCTCATGCAGTTCCAGTCCGACATCCTCGATGTTCCCGTCGTGCGTCCGGTGGTGCGCGAGACCACCGCACTCGGCGCGGCCTACGCCGCGGGCCTGGCCGTCGGCTACTGGTCGGGCACCGACGAGATCCGCGACAACTGGTCCGCCGATCACACCTGGACACCGTCGATGTCGGAAGCCGAACGCGAACAACGCTTCACCGAATGGAACAAGGCCGTCGAACGCACGTACAACTGGGCCTGATGGACGACCGGCCGCGTAAGTCACCCCGCCAGCAACGCTCCCGCGAGACCGTGGACACGCTGCTCGAGGCCGCCGCGCAGGTCTTCTCCCGCGAGGGTGTGTCCGCGACGACCAACCGCATCGCCGAACGCGCCGGGATGTCGATCGGCACGCTGTACCAGTACTTTCCGAACAAGACCGCCATGCTGCGGGCGCTGGCCGAACGGCATGTGATCGACGCCGGGCAACGGCTGGGTGAGGTGTTCGCCCGGTTGCGCGCCGACGAGCCGCCTTTCGACGAGAGCATGCACGCGATCCTGGCGGTGGTCGCCGATCTGCACCGCGATCGGCCCGCGCTGCACGCCCTGCTGCACCGGGTCGCGCTGCGGCTGCCCGAAGAGCTCGCGATGATGCAGGCGTTCGAGGACCATCTGGTCGGCGAGATCGAGTACCACCTGCGGCGCTGCGGTCGTGGCGGGTCGGACCCCCTCCTCATGGCCCGCACCGTGGTTCACGCGGTCGACGCACAGGTCCACCGCGTCCTCACCCGCCACTCCGTGCGCGCCGAGGAGTTGACGGCACTGGCCAAGGCCCTGATCCCGGCCGAGTCCGGACCAGTACCTCCCGCAGCGTCTCCGCGAGCTGAGTGACGCCGGGTTCCTCGAGTGGGAAATGCCCGCAGCCTTCGAGCAGCACGGCCCGGGTCGGCGCGCTCACGCGGTCGAGGAATCGCAGGCTCAGTTCCGGCGGTGCCTTCGGCGCCAACACCCATCGCGACGGCGAATGGCGCGCAGCAATCGAACGCGCGCTCAGTGACTTCCCAGATCGATGGTCACGATCTTGACGACAGGGTGCGCGTCACCCCGGCCGCCTTCCGTCGTGTCGTTGCGGTACTGGTAGTCAATACGTCCCGCACCACTGATCTCGTAGTGGATGGTGCGCGAATATCCTGCCCATTTGGGGCCGTGGTGCTTACCACGCAGCACAGTCGACGATCCCACATCGGGTGGTCTTCCTGGATTCGAAGACACATGCCCCCAGAACTGTTGGGCCGATGTCATTCCCACCCGGTCTGCCAACTCGTTCCACGTGTCGAGGTATTGCCGGTGCACCAGCACCCCGTACGCGTGTTCGTCGGCGGGCCGACCGCCCGATGAGCGAGCCGCGACAAAGGGCCGATAGGCACCGGGCGCGGGGTCAGGCGGCGCCGCTCGACTGCGGCGCATCCACCTCGACGAACTCCGATGCCGCTACCGCACCGATGTGCACCGCACGACGTGCCGAATCACGCATGACCGCGGCGGTGGTCACCCAGGCGTGCAGTGCTTCCCGCAGCGAGGCCGACGAGCGCTTGGCCTCAGCGGCTGATCGAGGCCAATCGAGTGATCGCTTCGGTCAGGGTGGCCTCGTCGGAGGTGGTGAAGCACAGGCGCATGGAGGTGCGGTAGGCGTTGGAGACGGCGAAGACGGCGCCGGGGACGTAGGCGACTCCCGCTTCGAGGGCGGCGGGGAGGAGGGTTGTGGTGTCGGTGTCGTCGGTGAAATCGGCCCAGACGAACATTCCGCCGGTGGCGTCGGTGCAGTGGACGCGGGTGCCGAAGGTCGTGCGGACGGCTTCGACGAGGGATTTGGCACGGGCGCCGTAAGCGGTGCGGACGGTGTCGATGTGGGTGGTGAGCCAGTCCGTGTCGGCGAGGAGGTCGGCGGCGATGCGGTGGGTGAGAGCGGAGCCGCAGAGGTCGGCGCCCTGTTTGAGTAGTTCGACGGCGCGACAGACTCGGCCGGGGGCGACCAGCCAACCGACGCGGAGAGTGGGAGCGAGGGTCTTGGAGACGCTGGACAGGCGGATGACCTGGGGTGAGTAACTCGCGACGGGAGCGGGGGCGGGCCGGTCGAACCAGAGTTCGCCGTAGGGGTCGTCCTCGATCACCCAGAAGCCGTGCGCCTCGGCCAGTTCGGTCAAGCGGCGACGACGCTCGGGGGCCAGGGTGACGCCGCCGGGGTTGTGGAAGTTGGAGACGGTGTGCACGACGGCGGGGCGCTCCCCCGCGGCCAGCAGGTCCGCCAGGACGTCGACACGCAGGCCGTCACCGTCGAGGGGCACCGCGACGATCCGGGCGCCGGCGGCCCGGAACACTTGCAGCGCACCGACATACGCGGGATCTTCCACGATCACCAGCGCACCGGGATCGAGCAACACCTCGGCCAGCAGCGACAGCGCCTGCTGGGAGCCGTGGGTGACGAACACTTCCTCGACCGGCACCGAGCGCCCGATGCGGGTGGACTCACGCTCGGCGATCACCGCGCGCAGGGCGGGCAGGCCGGGCGACTCGGTGTACTGCAGTACCGCCGGATCACCCAGCGCGGTCTGCGCGGCGACCGCGATCCGCTCGCGCGGCATCAGCGCCGCGTCGGGCAGGCCACCCGCGAGGCTGATGATGTCGGCGCGCGCGGTGAGTGTGAGCAGGTCCCTGATCGCGGAGCTCTGCAAGCCGTCGAGCTTGCCTGCCAGTGCAGGAACGATCGGGGACATGGGGACCTCCGGGAACGCCAGGGACATGCGATGCTCCACGATCGCACATCCCTGACCAGAATATGAAATTCTAATCCCAAATAATGAGACGCTACCGCGCGGCGATGGTCCTGATCTGCCACTTTCCATCGGTGTTGGCGGTGATGATCTCCTGCTTGTAGACGATCGCGGTGCCGTCGGGATGCCATTCCCGCAACTCCACGTCGTAGCGCCCCTCGCTGGTCTCACGCATCTTCACGCAGTGCGTGGCGCCGACCGGAATCTGCTCGTCGATCGCGGCCTGGATCGTCTCGGCAGGTGAGATGTCGCCATCGGGCGCCGCGAACTCGCGCACCTTCTCACCGGACCGGTCGACATAGAAGGCGTACTGGAAGCCCAGGATCGCCTTCGCACCCGAGGAGGTGTCGCCGGGGCCATTGCCCACGGTGACGGCCTGCTCGGCCACCTCCTGGCAATCGGTGGCCGACACCGCCGACGGGATCGGTGCGGCGGTCACGCCGGGATCCCCGCCGCCCCGCTTGACCAGACCGATGGTCAGCACCAGCACCACCACGAGCAATACCGCCGCCGCGGCACCGCCGATGATCCAGCGCATCCGCTTGTCGGGTTCCTTCGCCGCGCTCGGCGTCGGCGGGGGTGTCTTGGGCGCGAGCCTGCGCGCGATCGGGTCGTCGGCCCAGGACAGGCCCGGCTCGGCGGGCGGCTTCGGCACCGCACCGCCTTCGTCGGGACTGTTCCACCAAGCCTTGTCCTCCGCGAAGCGGGGCTCCCCGGCGAGTGGGGCGCGCACGGTCTCGGGTGCCTCCGGAGCGCGTCGGGAGTCCGGCGGCGCGAGGTCCACGGGCGCTTCGGCGCGCGGGCCGGGACGATCGCGGCGGATCACCTCGGTGCGGTCGGCGCCGGAGCTCACCGGAACGGAGTCGCCGAAGGGTGAGTCACCGAAGACAGAGGCGCCACCGCGCGGTACCTGGTCGCCGCCGATCCGGACGGTGGCGTCGGCCGGTGGGGCGGTGGGTGCGCCGAACGGCGAGCTGTCAGGCGGAGCGGTGGGTGCGCCGAAAGGCGAAGCGTCACGCCCTGGAGGTGAGGCGGCCAGGGCGTCGCCGAAGACGGAGGTCGGCGCGGAACGCCGATCCGCGGGCAACCGAGGCGGCACCGGACCACGTGGCGGCGTCGAGCCGACGGGCGGATCTGATGGCGGAGTGACAGGGGCATGCCCGACGACCGGCGCACCGAACGGTCCCGGCTCCGGGGCACCGGGCGCACCAGGGGCCGACGCACCGAACGGACCGGGCGCGGCGGACGGCGGACCGGCCGGGCGCCAGCCCATCTCCGGTAGCGCGCCCGGCGGCGGGGGCGGCGGTGTGGCGGCCAGCGGCGCGCCGAAGCCTTCGTCGTCGAGCGGCGGCCCGAAATCGCCTACAGGAGGACCGAATTCCGCGGCGGGTCGGTCGCCACGCTCGTTCTCGTCACCCTCGGTGCCCAAGTCCAATCCTTTCCCCAGGACACACGTGTGGGGCGGTCGCATCCGACCGCCCCACACGACAAACTGCGTGTCAGTACTGGAGCGAGCCACCCCACTGGGTGGTGACACCCGCAACGTTCACCGTCTGAAGCAGCTCCCCCGGCACGGGCAGTGTAGCCTGCGCGGCGGCCTCGAGCGCGGCCGTACCGCCGGGCTGCGCCTTGATCCAGTTCTCGACAGCCGCCTTGGCCAAATTGGCCTGGGTGGTATCGAGCACGGTGACCGTGGTGTTGTCCTCGCGGCCGTCACCACCGTTGAAAGTGGTGACCTGGATCGAGTTCTCGGTGATGTACTCGACCGAGACGCCCGCGTCACCGGAGCCCTGCGGCGTGCGGTACCCGATGGTGCCGACGTAGCCGGAGGCGTTGTTGTAGTGATGGGTGTTGGCGAGCACGCCGGGCACCAGACCGCCCGCGTCGACCGTGACGCCGACTTCCTGGCGCGGGCCTTCCATCTCGACGACCGGCGCGGCGGGCGCGTCGACCAGGCGCGGGGCCTGCCACGACGGCTCCTGCATCAGGGTGCTCGGACCCTCGGTCTCGGCTTCCTCGCCGGTGACGCCCTGATCGGACGGCACGGTCGGCTGCGTCGGCAGCGCCTGCGACGGCTGGCCGCCGGGCGTGGTGGTGCCCTCTTCACCGGGAACTTCTTCACCGGGAACGGTCTCCGCCTCGGCGGCGCCCTCTTCGTCCGTCGCGGCGGCGGGCTTGTCCTGAGCGGACTGGCCCGGCACCGGCAGCGGCGCGATACGGGGAGTGGTGACACCCGGCTGGCTCGGCGTCGGCCGGGCCGGCGTGCCCTCCGGCTGACCCGGCGCGGGGCTGGTGACACCCGGCTGCGCCGGGGTCGGCTTGGTCTGACCCGGCTTGTTCTCGCCCGGCTTCACGTTCTCCGGAGTCTCGGGACCTTCGGTCTCCTGAGACGGCGTTCCGGTTCCCGGCTGCGCAGGCGCCGGGGTGGCGGGTGTGGTCGGCTGGTCGCTGGGGACCGCGCCGGCCGGAGCCGCAAGTAGGGTTGCCACGGCCGCCGCGGCGGCCAGGGGCAACGATGTGCTCGCCATCGCTCGCTGCGCCCGACTCGGCTTACGATGCTTCACTTTCGCTTGATCCCTTTCCCGGAGGGAATCCCCCATACTCCACCACGCGATCACAATCTGATCGCGCCTCGGCGGTGAGTCAACCACATGAGCGCGAGACAGGCAATGCAGCACTAGGTTTCGGCGTCGCCCGTTGCCGCCTGCGCAAACACCCGCTGTGATCGATGCCGGGGATCAACGACCACTGCTGGCGAACAGGACAATTCGAAACCTCGAATGCCGGTGATACGCCTCACATTCGGTGCGTCGTAGCTCAGTCCAGGTCGTCGTGACGCATCAGCAAACGGCCGGCTTCGGTGACCGATCCGGTCAGCGACGGGTACACCGAGAAGGTCTGCGCCAGATCGGTGACGGTGAGGTTGTTCTGCACCGCGAGCGCGATCGGCAGGATCAGCTCCGAGGCGATCGGCGCGACCACGACGCCGCCGATGACCACCCCGGTCGCCGGGCGGCAGAAGATCTTGACGAAGCCGCGGCGCAGGCCCGACATCTTCGCGCGCGGATTGGTGTTCAGCGGCAGCATCACCGTGCGCGCTGGGACCTCACCGTCGTCGATCGCGGTCTGACTCACGCCGACCGTCGCGATCTCGGGCCGGGTGAACACCGCCGAGGCCACCGTCTTCAAGCGGATGGGGCTCACACCCTCGCCCAGCGCGTGGTACATCGCGATCCGGCCCTGCATGGCGGCCACCGAGGCCAGCGGCAGCAGCCCGGTGCAGTCGCCTGCAGCGTAGATGCCGGGTACCGAGGTGCGCGAGACCCGGTCGACGCGCAGGTAGCCGCCACGATCGAGGTCGATGCCGACCCGGTCGAGGCCGAGCTGATCAGTGTTCGGCGTGGAGCCGACGGTCATCAGGGCGTGCGAACCGGTCACCGTGCGTCCGTCGGACAGCTTCACCACGACGCCGTCGGCGGTGCGCTCCACCGCGTCGGCGCGCGCGTGCTTGACCAGTTCCACGCCGCGTTCGGCGAGGGCGTCCTCGAGCACGAGCGCCGCGTCGGCGTCCTCGCCCGGCAGCACGCGGTCGCGGCTGGAGACCAGCTTCACCCGCACCCCCATCTCGGTGTAGGCGGAGACGAACTCGGCGCCGGTGACGCCGGAACCGACGACCACCAGCGTTTCGGGCAGTTCGTGCAGGTCGTAGAGCTGACGCCAGTTCAGGATGCGCTCGCCGTCGGGTTCGGCGCCGGGCAGCACACGCGGGCTGGCGCCGGTGGCGATGAGCACCACCTCGGCCTCGAACTCCTCGCTGCTGCCGTCGGCCTGCCTCGCGCGCACCCGGTGCGCCAAACCGGTGGCGGGACCGACCAATTCGCCCCGGCCGGCCAGCAGTTGCACGCCCGCGGCCTGCAGCTTGGCGCGGATGTCGGAGGACTGGGCCAGCGCCAGCGCCTTCACCCGCCCGTTGACCTCGGGCAGGTGCACCTGCGCCTGGCTGGCGTCGAGGGTGATGCCCAGGTCGCGGGCGCGGCGCAGATCGGTACGCAGACCGGTGGAGGCGATGAAGGTCTTCGACGGAACGCAATCCCACAGCACACAGGCGCCACCGATGCCGTCGGCGTCTACCAGGGTTACCGAGGCCCCGTGCTGGGCGGCCACCAAGGCCGCCTCGTATCCGGCCGGTCCACCACCGATGATCGCAATCCGTGCCACCAGTCACGCTCCTGTTGCTCGCCTGATCGGACCTGCCCCTTGTGGGGGCTGCCCGTGCTGTCGACCCATCATTTCAGGTGCGTTGTGACAGTGACGGGTCGGCTCGGTGAACACCGCCGGGCGTGTTCGACGCCCTCACCGAATGTGACGGTGAGCCGATCTGGGTGGGAGACAGGAATTCCGCCGCTGTTATTGGCTACAGTTCCTCAGGTGCCGATCTATGCCGCCTACGGGTCCAACATGGACTCGACGCAGATGCTGGAACGCTGCCCGCATTCGCCCATGTCCGGGACCGGGTGGCTGGAAGGTTGGCGCCTGACCTTCGCCGGTGACGACATCGGCTGGGAAGGGCCGTTGGCCACCGTCGTCGAGGATCCGGGTTCCCGGGTGTTCGTCGTCCTCTACGACGTCTCCCCCGAGGACGAGGAGCGCCTCGACCGCTGGGAGGGCTCGGACTTCGGCATCCACAAGAAGATCCGACTCCGTGTCACCGGCACCCAGGGCGAGTCCCGCCTGGCCTGGCTCTACGTCCTCGACGCCTACGAAGGCGGCCTCCCCTCGGCCCGCTACATCGGCGTCATCGCCGACGCGGCCGAAAAAGCAGGCGCCCCCGAGGAATACGTCCACTCCCTGCGCACCCGTAACAGCAAGAACGTAGGCCCCGGCTCAGCGTGAACCGCCCCCACCCCCCAACTGAGTCGGCACCTCCGGCTCTCCCCGCCATACGGCACCCCTGAAGTCCGCGACCTGCCGCACCTCGGCCACAAGGCCCTGAAGTCCGCGACCTGCCGCACTCCCAGCCACACCGCACCACCCGAGTCCGCGACCTGCCGCACTCCCAGCCACACCGCACCACCCGAGTCCGCGACCTGCCGCACTCCCAGCCACACCGCACCACCCGAGTCCGCCATGACCGCACTCCCAGCCCCGCACCCGCGACCCCGAGGAGCGGCGGCCGACGAAGTCGGCCGGTCGCGGCCGGGTCGCCGGTCAGCGCTCGAAGCGCATGCGCCGCAGGCGCGAGTCTCGAGCGCTGACCGGCGGCCCCCAGGGGCCGCGACTCGAGCGCGCCAGCGCTCCAACAAACACAGCCCGTGTCACCACAACCCCAGGTCAGCCAACTACCGCACTATCCGCCCCACACAAAACACCTAAGCCTGCAGGATGATGTTGGCGAGAGTCCGGACCCCCACCGCCAACGCCCGCTCGTCGATGTCGAACGTCGGCTGATGCAGGTCCAACTGCTCCCCGGTTCCCGGCCACACACCCAACCGCGCCATGGCGCCGGGCGCCTCCTCCAAATACCAGGAGAAGTCCTCCCCGCCCCCGGACTGCGGCGTGTCGGCGAGCGCGTCGGGCCCCAGCGCCCGCACCGCGTTCTCGACCATCAGCGCCGAGGCCGGATCGTTGACCACCGGCGGCACTCCCCGCTTGTAGTTGAGCTGGTAGCGCACCCCGGTCGGCGCGAGCAGCCCGTCGATGATCTCGCGAACCAGCGGTTCCAGCAGCAGCCAGGTCGCGTGATCGCCGGTGCGGACGGTGCCGGTGAGCATGCCGGTCTGCGGAATCGCATTGGGCGCCTTACCCGCGCTCACCGCGCCCCACACCATCACGGTGCTGGTTCGCGGGTCGACCCGACGGCTCAGCAGCCCGGGCAGCCCGGTGATGACGGCGCCGATCGCGTAGACCAGATCGCTGGTCAGATGCGGACGTGAGGTGTGCCCGCCGGGTGAGTCGAACACCAGCTCGACCGTGTCGGCGGCCGAGGTGATCGCACCCGTGCGCACGCCGACCTTGCCGACTTCGAGCCGGGGATCGCAGTGCAGCGCGAAGATCCGGTCGACACCGTCCATCGCGCCCGCGGCGACGGCGTCGATCGCACCGCCCGGCATCACTTCCTCGGCGGGCTGGAACACCAGCCGCACCCCGACCGGCAACGTGTCCTCGGCCTCGGCCAGCGCCAACGCGGTGCCGAGCAGCACCGTGGTGTGCGCGTCGTGGCCGCAGGCGTGCGAGACGCCGGGCACGGTCGAGGCGAAGCTCAGGCCGGTGAACTCCTGCATCGGCAACGCGTCCATATCGGCGCGCAGCGCGATCCGGGGCCGGTCGGCGGGGCCGAAATCGCACAGCAGCCCGGTGCCGCTGGGCAGCACCTGCCAGCTCAGCCCGGCCTTGGTCAGCCAGCCGGAGACGAACTCGGTGGTGGCGAACTCCGCGCGGGAGAGCTCGGGGTTGGCGTGGATGTGCCGACGCCACTGCACCAGGTCGGCGGTGTGTTCGGCCAGCCACGACTCGACGATCTCCGAGCCGGACATCCTGGCGCTTTCGGTGGCCGGCAGGGTCGGACACGCCGCGTTCTCACGCATCATCGAGTGGGCGCCGACGCCCCTCGACAGCGCCTCGGCGCCTGTGCGCGCGGTGTCCGAATGGCCGGAAATGCTCACCGAATGTCCTCCTGTCGTTGGAGCAACCGTTGCAACAACCTGTCCCTGTGTACTTCATCGCGCGCCGTCGCGACAGCGGTACGCGACAGTGCGAGGGCGCCGTCGAGCACCGCCCGATCAGCCGAGGTGTTCACCGCGGCGGTCGCGAACTCGGGCTGATGAGTCACCGCGCCACCGGCATCGATACCGATCACCGGGTGGATGCCGGGGATGACGTTGGTGACGTTGCCCATGTCGGTGCTCCCGAGCGGACGCAGCACCTCGAGCTCGGGCGCGATCGGCGTCCGGCCCAGCCCGGTGAGCTGCGCGCGGTAGAGCGCCGAGAGAACCGGATCGGGGGTGAGCTCGGTATAGGTGGGCGCGAGCGTCCGTATGTCGTGAGTGCAGCCGGTTGCCAGGGCGCCCGCTTCGAAACACGCCTTCGCTCGGCGCATCAGGTCGTCGAGGGAGGTGGAATCGGCAGCGCGGAGGTAGTACAGCAACTCCGCGCGTCCGGGCACGATGTTGGGGGCTACGCCACCGTCGGACACTATACCGTGCAGTTGTTGACCGGGGCGCAGGTGCTGGCGCAGCAATCCGAGGGCAACCTGGGTCAGCGTCACCGCGTCGCCCGCGTTGCGGCCCAGTTCGGGTGCGGCGCTGGCGTGCGCTTCACGACCGTGGAAGGTGATCGCCAGATCGGCCAGGGCCAGTGACCGCGCGCCGACGATGTCGACGGGGCCGGGGTGCACCATCATCGCCATCGCGATGTCGTCGAAGGCACCCGCTTCCAGCATGAGGATCTTGCCGCCGCCGCTCTCCTCGGCCGGAGTGCCGAGCACGACGACGGTCAGGCCGAGCGGATCGGCCACCTCGGCCAGGCCGAGCGCGGCGCCGACGGCCGAGGCGGCGATGATGTTGTGCCCGCAGGCGTGCCCGATCTCGGGGAGCGCGTCGTATTCGGCACAGATGCCGACGGTCAGCGGGCCGCTGCCGTAGACGGCGCGAAACGCGGTCGGCAGGCCCGCGACGCCGGTGGTGACGGCGAAACCACGTCCGACCAGCGGTTCGAGGACCTTGGCCACGCTGCGCGTCTCGGCGAAGGCGAGCTCGGGTTCGGCGTGGATCGCGTGTGAGAGACCGATCAGTTCGGCCGAGGCCGCGAGGATCGCGGCATCGGACGCGGTGGCCGAGAGTTCGCCGGTGCGCGAGGGTGCCATACCCTCCAGTCTCGCATCAGTGACGGACCGGGGCGCACCGGCGAGTGCTCAGTTGCCGAACGGCAGGTTCTCCGGGGTGACCGGGGTGGCCAGCGCGGCGAGGGTCTCGGCGTGCAGGGCGGTCTTGATGATCGGGGCGATCGGCTTGCGCAAGCTGGTCAGCGCGGCCGCGCGCGCGATCGCGGCGGGCAGCACCTCCTCGGCATCGGCCTTGGCGGTCACGATGCCGGCGGCGATGGCCTCGTCGGCACCGAAACGGTGGCCGGTGGTCATGGCCTGCACGCACACCGGGTTGGCGAGACGCCCCTTGAGCAGGCCGTTCATCCCGACGGTGAAGGGCATGCCGAGGTGCACCTCGGGCAGCGACCAGAAGCCGCGGTCACCGCGCATCACGCTGAAGTCGTGCGAGAGGGCCAGCATCGCGCCCGCACCGAACGCGTGACCGTTGATCGCGGCGACGGTCGGCAGGGGGAAGGTCAGCAAGCGGGTGTAGAGGGTGTGCACGCGGTCCAGGTAGCCGTGAATCTTGTCCAGGTTGCCGAACACCCAGTCGGTGTCGAGACCGTTGCTGTAGAATTTGCCGGTCGCGACGGTCACCAGCGCGGCCGCGCCCTCGGACGCCTCGACCTTGTCGAGCTCGGCGTGGAAAGCATCGATCCAGTCCGGCGAAAAACGGTTCTCGTTGTCGGTCTGGCCCTCGTTTCCGAGGTACAGCACGAACACGTCACCGGAGCGCTCCAAATACGGCATGCAGGGAAGAATAAACCGCAGCTGGGCATGTACTTACTCGCGGGTAGTCCGGGCCGAGGCTGCTCGCCTGTCCAGCCCCGCACCCCGACCTCGAGGAGGGGCGGCCCCTGGGAGCCGCGAACTAGCGGCGCCCGCCGCTAGTATCACAGCATGCTTGCCGAACAGGCCGCTCAGGCGATCGCCGAACGTACGGGAGTGCCGCGTCACCGCGTGGCCGTGGTGCTGGGATCGGGGTGGCAGGAGGCAGCAGCCGAGATCGGGGCGCCGCGTGCCTCGATCGCCATGCCGGAGTTACCCGGGTTCGGCCGACCCAGTGCGCAGGGGCACGGCGGCATGGTGCATTCGCTCACCGTGAACGACAACAACGTGCTGCTGCTGATGGGCCGTCAGCATCTCTACGAGGGCTACACCCCCCAGCAGGTCGTGCACCCGGTGACCGCCGCGATCGCCGCGGGCGCCGAGATCGTCCTGCTCACCAATGCCGCGGGTGGGATCAGGCCCGGCCTGCAAGTGGGTGAGCCGGTGCTGATCGCCGATCACCTCAATCTCACCGCGCGGACCCCGCTCGAAGGGGCGCGGTTCGTCGATCTGGTCGATGCCTGGGACCCGGAGTTGCGGGCGCTGGCCAGGGAGATCGATCCGAGCCTGAGCGACGGCGTCTACGCCGGACTCACCGGTCCGCAGTACGAGACGCCCGCCGAGATCCGCATGCTGGCCACGATCGGTGCCGATCTGGTCGGCATGTCGACGGTCCTGGAGGCGATCGAGGCGCGTTCGCGTGGCGCGAAGGTGCTCGGGATCTCGCTGGTCACCAATCTGGCCGCGGGTGTCACCGGTGCGCATCTGTCGCACGCGGAGGTGCTCGCCGAGGGGCAGGCGGCCGCGCCCCGGCTGGGCAAGCTGCTGCGCGGGATTCTGGAGCGCGTGTAGATGCTGCGCTTCGGGACCGCGGGCCTGCGCGGACCGCTGCGCGATGGCCCGGACGGGATGAACGTGACCACGGTGTCGCGGGCCACGGCCGGGGTGGCCGCCTGGCTGCGGGAACGGTGTCTGGGCGGCGGCGCGGTGGTCGTCGGACGCGATGCCCGGCACGGGTCGGCCGAGTTCGCGACCACCACGGCCGAGATCTTCGCGGCGGCGGGCTTCCCGGTGACGCTGCTGCCCGAGCCGGTGCCGACGCCGGTGGTGGCCTTCGCGGTGCGCGAGCTGGGCGCGGTGGCCGGCGTGCAGATCACCGCCTCGCACAATCCGCCCGCCGACAACGGGTACAAGGTGTATCTCGACGGTGGGGCACAGCTCATCGCGCCCGCCGACACCGAGATCGAGAAGTGCATCGAGGTCGTGGCCGAACCTGTTGCCAGGGAGCCGGTTTCGACCTCCGGTGCGGAGCTGGTCGATCGGTATCTCGCGCGGGTCGCCGACCTGCCCGCGCTGCTGGGCGGGCCCGGTGCGCGGGCCGAGGTGCGGATCGCGCTGACTCCCCTGCACGGGGTCGGCGGCGAACTCGCGGTGCGGGCACTGGCCGCGGCCGGGTTCACCGATGTGCACGTCGTCGACGAGCAGTTCGCGCCCGATCCCGACTTCCCCACCGTCGCCTTCCCCAACCCCGAGGAACCCGGCGCCGCCGACCTGCTGCTCGCCCTGGCCGAGCGGGTCGACGCCGATGTGGCGATCGCGCTCGACCCCGATGCCGACCGCTGCGCCCTCGGTGTGCTGGGACCGCAGGGCTGGCGGATGCTGCGCGGCGACGAGACCGGCGTGCTGCTGGCCGACTACGTCCTGCGCACCGCCCCCGCCGAGCCCCTGGTCGCCACCACCATCGTCTCCTCACGCCTGCTCGCGAAGCTGGCGGCCGCGCGCTCGGCCCGCTACGCGGAAACCCTGACCGGCTTCAAATGGCTGGCCAGAGCGGGTGACGGGCTCGTGTACGCCTACGAGGAGGCGATCGGCCACTGTGTGGACCCGGCGAAGGTGCGTGACAAGGACGGCATCTCGGCAGCTGTGTCGGCCGCCGATCTCGTCGCCCTGTTGAAGGCGCAGGACACCTGCCTGGTCGACGAATTGGACTCCTACGCTGTCGAATTCGGTCTGCACGCGGGCGACCAGGTCTCCCTGCGCCTGCCCGACCACGCCGCGGCAGGCGCCCTCGCCGCCGTCCTGCGCGCCGACCCACCCAGCGAAATAGCCGGTACCCCGGTGAAATTCACCGACCAAGCGCAGGTCCGCGGCCCACTGCGCACCGACGCCCTCATCTTCGACGCCGACGACTTCCGCATCGTCGTGCGCCCCTCGGGCACCGAGCCGAAACTCAAGTGCTACCTCGAAGTCTTCGCTCCGGTGGCAACGACGGCCGACCTGCCGACAGCCAGAGCCGCTGCGTCGGAACGCCTCACCGAACTAGGAACGTACTGCCGGTCGCTCGCCGCGACCGGCTAGGGCCTGCGTCGGCGCCGGCGAGAAGTGCGCCGCGCCGGCTTGCGGTGGTCCCGCGTCCGATTCAGCGCGGGCCGAACTGGCGGTCGCCCGCGTCGCCGAGGCCGGGGACGATGTAGGCGTTCTCGTTGAGTTCCTCATCGACCGCGGCGGTGATCAGGCGGACCGGGAGGCCCGAGTCGGCCAGGGCGGCAACGCCTTCAGGGGCGGAGACGACGCAGACGGCGGTGATGTCGGTGGCGCGTCGGGCGGCGAGGAGTTCGAGGGTGTAGAGCATCGAACCGCCGGTGGCCAGCATGGGATCGAGGACGAACACCGGCAGGCCGGTGAGGTCCTCGGGCAGCGATTCCAGATAGGGCACGGGCTCGTGGGTCTGTTCGTCGCGGGCGATGCCGACGAAGCCGACGCGGGCCTGCGGCACGAGATCGGCGGCCGCGTACACCATGCCGAGGCCGGCCCGCAGCACCGGAACGAGCAGCGGCGGCGCGGCCAGGCGCACCCCCTCGGTGACGGCGACCGGTGTGTCGATGGGCGCACGCACCACCGGCGCGTCGCGCAGCGCCTCGTAGATGAGGATGCCGGTGAGGTCGCGCAGAGCATTGCGGAAGGTGGCGTTGTCGGAGCGGGCGTCCCGCATGGTGCTCAGCAGCGTCGCGGCGAGCGGATGGTCGACAGTGTCGGTGCGCATGAAAAAACGATAAAGTCGCCAGGCGGTTCCGGTGCGACTGCTGGGGAAATTTCGCGGTCGAGGGAACCGAACGCGGCGCCGGTGCGTCGAAGCTATTGAATGACGTACTCTGCCCGGGAACTCGAGGATTGGGGGAAGTTCGATGGTAAAGATGTCGGCCGATGCCGAGGGCATCGTCGCCTATAGCGGAACTGCCGAGGTCATGGCCACCGACCTGGCCACCGCGGCGGCTGGTGCGGTGGCTTCCGACCCCACCCTGCTCGGCCCGATCATGGGCCTGATCGGCGGTGATTTCGTGGCCGCCTACTCCGCCGCGCACTTCGGCCACGTGGCGGCCATCGGTCAGCTGTCGGCCGTCATGGCGAGCATGGGCACGGCCACGGCCGGCGCCGCCGCCACGCTCGTCGACACCGATCTGAACAACGCCGCCGCGCTCGGGTCGACGGCCGGCGAACTCGGTGCGGGCGCATGATCGACCTCAGCGGCATCGCCCAACCGCTCTACGACCTGCTGTCGAGCTTCGGTAGCGGAGTGGTCGGCGCCGGCGGCGCCTCCGACGGGCTGCGGTCGACCTCCACCAATCTCGACCAGATCTACGAGCTCGGGCGCAGCGGCATCAACGCCGTGAACACCGCGTGGGACGGTGTCGCCGTCGACGCGGCCACCTCCAAAGCACTGCGCGTACAGACCTCCTCGGCCACCCTGTCCGACAACGGCAACGAGATGGCGACCGTGGTCGACCAGGCCGCGGCCTACGTCGAGACCGGGCAGAAGGAACTCGACGGGATCGTCAACTCGTTCCTGACCAATGTATCCGCACTGGCACCCACCCTCGGCACGCCGGTCGGCCTCACCGCCGTCGTGAGCTCGGCGATCGACCACATCGGCCAGGGCCTCGGCGTCGTCGGCCGGGTGCAGGACGAACTGAGCACCCAGACCGCGGCGATCCAGGGGCTCACCCCGGCACCGTCGAGCACACCGTTGGCCGGCACCGCCGGCGGCGCGACCAACGCCGCGTCCACGCTCGGTTCCAACCTGCTGTCCACGGTCGCGAGCACCGGTAGCTCGATGCTCGGCGCCATGTCGTCGTCGGCCTCCTCGGCGCTGACCAGTTCCGGCTCCCCGGCGGCCACCGGCGGAACCGCCCCCGGCAACGGAGCGCCCTCGACCGAATCCGGCTCCTCGGCCGGGTCGAGCGGCACCGGTGTCAAGATCACCCTGCCCGACGGCAGCGTCGTCGAGGCGCCGAACGAAGAGGCCGCGACCGCGGTCCGCTCGGCCATCAGCGCCGTCGGCACACCGTACGTCTGGGGCGGCAACACCCCGGGTTCCGGCATCGACTGCAGTGGCCTCACCAAGTACGCCTACGGCGAGGCCGGGGTCGAACTGCCCCGGCTCGCGCAGGAACAGCACATCGGAAACCCTCAGGTCTCACCCGGTGATCTGATGCCGGGCGATCTGGCCGTGTGGGACGGCCACGTCGCCATGGTGGTCGGCAACGGGCAGCTCGTCGAGGCGGGCGATCCCGTCTCGATCAGTTCCATCCGAACGGAGAACAGTGGCATGGAGTTCTACGGCTTCTACAGGCCTACCTCATGACCGGCACGCCGATCCCCGAGGTTCCCAATGTGGAGTCCGCGGTCAGCACCAACCGGTCGGGCACGATCTCGGTCCGCGCGACCAGTATGGGTCTGCCGATCGCGATCAAGTTCGAGCGCAGTGAGTACCAGTACGGCGCCCAGGCGCTCGCCGACGAGATCCTGCGCCTGACCCGGCGCTCGACCATCGCCGCGGCCGCCCGGCTGCGCGAGGTCTACAGCGAGCAGGCCCAGATCCCCGACGAACTGCTGGACAAGATGAACCTGCCCACTCGGCGCCAGGCCGTCGAGGAGCTCGATCGCATCGACGACGCCGACACCGGTCAGACGAGTTGGATGAGGCCACTGTGAGTGCGGAAATGGACGCCCTGGTCAAGGGCGTGACCGACAAACTCGAGGCGCTGGAGGCGGCGCTGTACGGGTTGAAGCAGGTCAACGGGCGATTCACCACCGAGGACGGCCTGGTCACCGCCGAGGTGAACAGCGACGGCGCGCTGGTCGCGCTGACCCTCGATGAAGGCATCACCGCACTCGCTCCGCCCGAGGCCGCGCAGCTGATCCTGCACGCCTGCAAGCAGGCCACCGAGGGCGCCGGGACAGAGCGTTCCAACATCATTGCGACACTGAACGAATCACTCACCGGCTCGAGCGCGGTACCGGCCGATCGGTTAGCACCCGGGCCGGATAGTGCGCGGCGCTGAAGCTCGATAGGCTTCGCGTCATGGCTTCTGGAGACATCGTCCCGATCGAGCTCGGTCTGACCGATGGCGATCTCGTCACCCTGTGGGCACCGCGCTGGCGCGACGGTGACGACGAGTGGGAGGCGTTCCTCGGTCACGAGGACGACCTCTACGGATTCGAGTCCGTTGCGGAGCTGGCGGCGTTCATCCGCACCAACTCCGACAACGACCTCGTCGACCACCCGTCCTGGGCGGTCATCGCCGGTCTGTCGGCCGCCGAGCTGGAGCCGGAGGAGAACTTCAGCTTCGATCTGGTCGCGGTGCCGGAGCTGGCCGCGGGCGATCCCGAGGCCGAGGTCATCGGCGAGCTCGAGGACACCCTGGCGATGGTGCGCAACATCGGCGAGGTGTGCGAACTCGACGTGGTGACCAAGTTCTTCGGGTCCAACCCGGTGCTCGGCGCGCTGGCCAGCGGGGTGAGCACGTTTGCCGGGCGCGACGGTGAGGAGCTCTGGGACCAGGTCGGGGCGGCCATCATCAAGGGCTGGGACGACGTCCTCGACGCGATCGACAGTGTGGTCAGCACCCCCGAGGTGGACGCGGCCGCGGTCGCCGTCGCCGAGGCCGAGCTGCTGGCCGCCGAGGAGAACGTGGTCGACGCCGACGATGTCGCCGAGGAGGACGAGGAGTTCGAGAACGTCGACCTCACCGCCGAGGACGACGAAGACGAGGACGAGTCGTTCTGGCACGGCGTCGGCATCGACCCGGTCAAGATCGTCACCTCCGACGGCGAGCAGTACACCCTGCGCTGCTACCTCGACGACGAGCCGATCTTCCTCGGCAACGGCCGGACCATCACGGTGTTCGCCTCCGAGCGCGCGCTGGCCCGCTACCTGGCCGACGATCACGAACACGAGCTGGCCAGGGTTTCCACCTTCGCCGAGGTGCAGACCGCCGCGGTCGACGGTTCGCTCGAGGTCGAGGTGACCGACGAGAACGTCTACGTGCTCACCGGCCTGGTCGAGGATCTGGCCGAGGGCCCCGAGGCGGTCGACGTCGAACAGCTCGACCTCGCCGTAGAACTGTTCAGCGACGCCGCCGACTACGCCGACGACGACAGCGTGGAACAGGCGCTGGCCCCGTCGAATCCGCTCGGCTGGTACGTCTCCTACCTGCTCAATCCCGACCCGAACCGGATGGCACCCAACCCGCCGTTCGCGACCGAGGCCCAGCAGTTCCGCGACCTGCAGCGCGTCTTCGAGGCGCGCTTGGTCGCCGAGTGAGCTGACGACCCGGACAGCGGGGGTGGCACCCATCCAGGTGCCACCCCCGCTGTCTCAGCCGAGCAGGACGGCGTAACCCGGCTTGATGACCTCGTCGATGATCTTCAGCCGGTCCGGGAACGGGATGAACGCCGACTTCATGGCGTTGATGGTGAACCGCTCCAGATCACTCCAGCCGTAGCCGAAGGTATCGACCAGCTTGCGCATCTCCTCGCTCATGGAGGTGTCGCTCATCAGCCGGTTGTCGGTGTTCACGGTGACCCGGAAACGCAAGCGGGCCAGCAGGTCGAACGGGTGCTTGTCCAGCGAGGGCACCGCGCCGGTCTGCACATTCGACGACGGACACAGCTCCAGCGGCACCCGCATGTCGCGCACATAGTTGGCGACCAGGCCCAGCTGGGCCTCCTCGATGGCGCCCGGGACGCTGATGTCGTCGGTGATGCGCACCCCGTGCCCGAGCCGATCACAGCCGCAGAACGCCAGCGCCTCGTGGATCGAGGGCAGCCCGAACGCCTCGCCCGCGTGAATCGTGAAGTGCGCGTGGTTGGCCCGCAGATACTCGAAGGCGTCGAGGTGACGGGTGGGCGGGAACCCGGCCTCGGCCCCCGCGATGTCGAACCCGCCGACCCCGCTGTCGCGGAACCGCACCGTCAGCTCGGCGATCTCGCGAGAGCGCGCCGCGTGCCGCATGGCGGTGAGCAAGCAGGTCACCCGGATGACGTTGCCCTTTTCGGCGGCCAGCGCCTCACCTTCCCGGAACCCCGCGAGGGTGTGCTCGACGACCTCGTCGAGCGTCAGCCCCTTCTCGAGATGCTGTTCCGGGGCGAAGCGGACCTCCGCGTAGACCACACCGTCCTCGGCGAGGTCGATCGCGCACTCACGAGCCACCCGGCGCAAACCCTCCGGAGTCTGCATCACCGCGACGGTGTGGGCGAAGGTCTCCAGATACCGCTCCAGCGATCCGCTGTCGGCGGCGTCCCGGAACCACGCCCCCAAACTCTCGGCGTCGCGCGCGGGTAGTTGGTCATAACCGCAGTCAGCGGCCAGCTCGAGCACCGTCGCCGGCCGCAGACCACCATCGAGGTGATCATGCAGCAAAGCCTTCGGTGCTTGTCGGATCGAAGCAAGGTCGAGGGGCATCGGTCCAGTCATGTTCAAACGGTAGCTGGCAGCTGGCCGCCCCGCGCCCCCTAGCCAGACAAAGTGCCGTGACCGACGCATCGGCTCCCGACTGCGCGGCCCCGAGTCCGCCACCACCCCAGCTCCCAGCCCCCGTGTCACCAAAACCCAAGTCAGCCACTACCGCACTCACCGAACAACCCGCTACCCGATCCGCCCGAGTATCAGCTCGCCCGGCTCACTCGCAGGCGCCGACTCGATCACCACAGCACCATCGAGTGCGGCGACCGCGCCGGCGAACGCATCCGGCGTATCGGTGTGCAACGTCAGCAACGGCTGCCCCGCCACCACCGAATCCCCCGGCTTGGCGTGCATCTCGATCCCGGCCCCCGCCTGCACCTTCTCCCCCTGTCGCGCCCGACCCGCACCGAGCCGCCAAGCAGCGACGCCAACCCCCATCGCGTCGAGCCGAGTCAGCACACCGGTCGATTCCGCCTTCACGACCTCGGTATGCCGAGCCACCGGCAGCGCGGCATCCGGATCACCGCCCTGCGCCTGGATCATCGACCGCCAGTGATCCATGGCCCGCCCGTCGGAGAGCACGTCGGCGGGATCGATGTTCAGCCCGGCCTGGGCGACCATCTCCCGGGCGAGGGTCAGCGTCAGTTCGACCACATCGGCCGGTCCCCCACCGGCCAGCACCTCCACCGATTCGGCGACCTCGAGTGCATTGCCCGCGGTCCGCCCCAGCGGGGTATCCATTGCGGTGAGCAGGGCGACCGTGCGTACCCCGGCGTCGCGGCCGAGTTCGACCATCACGGTCGCGAGTTCGCGGGCGCCGTCGAGGGTCTCGAGGAAGGCCCCGGAGCCGACCTTCACGTCCAGGACCAGCGCCGCCGTCCCCTCGGCGATCTTCTTGCTCATGATCGAGCTCGCGATCAACGGAATGGACTCGACGGTGCCGGTCACATCGCGCAGTGCGTAGAGCCGTTTGTCGGCGGGTGCGAGGTCGGCGCCGGCCGCGCACACCACCGCGCCGGTCGCCGGGTCGGACAGGATCTCGCGCATCCGCGCCACGGTGACATCGGCCTGCCAGCCGGGGATGGACTCGAGCTTGTCCAGCGTGCCGCCGGTGTGCCCGAGCCCGCGCCCCGACAGCTGCGGCACGGCCGCCCCGCAGGCCGCGACGAGCGGGGCCAGCGGCAGGGTGATCTTGTCGCCCACGCCGCCGGTCGAATGTTTGTCGACGGTGGGCCGGGGCAGGTCGGTGAAGTCCATCCGGCTGCCGGAGGCGATCATCGCCGCCGTCCACCGCGCGGTCTCGCGCCGGGTCATCCCCCGCCACACGATCGCCATGGCCAGCGCCGACATCTGCTCGTCGGCCACGATTCCCCGGGTGAATCCGTCCACCACCCAGTCGATCTGCGCGTCCGACAGCTCCCCGCCGTCGCGCTTGGCAGTGATGATCGATACCGCGCTGTGGCCGCCGCCCCGCGAACTCTGGCCGGACTCGCGCGCGGGCGGACTCGCGTCGGCGGCAGGCGGCAGGTGGGTGGAGCGGTCGTTCGTCCCCGACGAGTTACCCATGTGCCCACTAAATCAGTGGTTACCCGCCTTCGCCAGCGCGACCGGCCGCCAGGTCGTCGGGTCCGAAGGCGTACGGGAGCAGCTCGCTCAGCGGCTTCGGGCCCTCGGGATGGTCGATGAGCAGTTCGCCCCCGCCGTGTTCGTACAGCAGCTGGCGGCAACGCCCGCACGGCATCAGGATTTCGCCCCGAGAATCGGTCACCGAGACCGCAATGAGACGCCCGCCACCCGAAGTGAATAAGTTACCGACGAGTACGCATTCGGCACACAGAGTTACCCCGAGTGAGACATTCTCCACATTGCAACCGCTCACAATTCGCCCATCCGCACTGAGAGCAGCTGCGCCGACCGGGAACCGCGAGTACGGGGCGTACGCAAGTCCCATAGCGTGAATGGCCTTGTCACGCAAGGTATTCCAGTCGATCTCGGACATGGCGAACCTCCACACATTGATGCCGAATACGCCTCGATGAAGACCTGCGCACCAGTATCCGACATCGAGAAAGGTAAACCTAACTCGCCGGATTTGCACGCAACGCGCGGCACGCCGAATTAGTTCCGCGAAACAGAGAGGATTAGAGTTCACCGCAGATCGGTTCAGGTTCCCGGCGGCGGGCAGCGCTCAGCGCAACACAGCGCAGCCACCTGGGCAATTGCCTCTCCACGCACGCTGGCGTCGGGTCTGTGACCGGGTCCATCAACGACGTTGGAGGCACCGCACTCTATGACCACGATAGAAGCTCCGGCTCCGGCCCAGCCGAAGCGGAAGACGCTGTACCGCGGCGACCCGGGCATGTGGTCCTGGGCGCTGCACCGGATCACCGGTGTCACGATCTTCTTCTTCCTCTTCGTGCACGTGCTGGACACGGCACTGGTTCGGGTCAACCCGAACACCTATGACGAGGCCATCGAGCTCTACAAGACCCCGCTGGTCGCGCTCATGGAGATGGGCCTCGTCGTCTGCGTGCTCTTCCACGCCCTCAACGGCGTCCGCGTGATCCTGGTCGATTTCTGGTCGCAAGGGCCGCGCTACCAGAAGCAGATGCTCTGGGTCGTGCTGACCATCTGGGTCCTGGTCTCCGCCGCAGGCGTCGGCCGCCAGTTCTTCTACCTGCTGACGGAGCACTGATCATGAGCGCACCCATCATCGGAAAGTCCTACGACCGCCCGGCCAGCCTGGACCTGCCCCGCTCCCCGCGCGCCCGGTCGAACAACAACTTCGAGAAGTACGCGTGGCTGTTCATGCGCTTCTCCGGTGTGCTGCTGATCTTCCTCGTGCTCGGTCACCTGTTCATCATGCTGATGATCGACGGCGGCGTGAAGCGCCTGAACTTCGCGTTCGTGGCGGGCCGCTGGGCCAGCCCGTTCTGGCAGATCTGGGACCTGACGATGCTGTGGCTGGCCCAGCTGCACGGCGGCAACGGCCTGCGCACCGTCATCGATGACTACTCCCGCAACGACTCCACGCGGTTCTGGCTCAAGACCATCCTGGTCGTCTCGATGATCCTGGTCATGGGCGTTGGCACGTACGTCATCTTCACCTTCGACCCCAACATCACAGGTTAGGAACAGGCCACCTCGCATGAGTGAGCGAAGCGAACGAATCAGCGGTTCGGGTGAATCTCGCCCAGTCCAGGAGCATCGCTACGACGTGGTCATCGTCGGCGCCGGTGGCGCGGGCATGCGCGCGGCGATCGAGGCCGGTCCGCGCACCCGCACCGCGGTCCTGACCAAGCTGTACCCGACCCGCAGCCACACCGGCGCGGCCCAAGGCGGCATGTGCGCCGCACTGGCCAACGTCGAAGAAGACAACTGGGAATGGCACACCTTCGACACCGTCAAGGGTGGTGACTACCTGGTCGACCAGGACGCCGCGGAGATCATGGCCAAGGAGGCCATCGACGCGGTGATGGACCTGGAGAAGATGGGCCTGCCGTTCAACCGCACGCCCGAGGGCAAGATCGACCAGCGTCGTTTCGGTGGCCACACCCGCGATCACGGCAAGGCGCCGGTGCGTCGCGCGTGTTATGCCGCCGACCGCACCGGTCACATGATCCTGCAGACCCTCTACCAGAACTGCGTCAAGCACGACGTCGAGTTCTACAACGAGTTCTACGTGCTCGACCTGGTGATGGCCGATTCCGACAGAGGACCGACGGCGACTGGTGTTGTTGCCTACGAGCTCTCGACCGGTGAGATCCACGTCTTCCACGCGAAGTCGATCGTGTTCGCCACCGGCGGCTCGGGCCGCATGTACAAGACCACCTCGAACGCGCACACGCTGACCGGCGACGGCATGGCGATCGTGTTCCGCAAGGGCCTGCCGCTCGAGGACATGGAGTTCCACCAGTTCCACCCGACAGGCCTCGCGGGCCTGGGCATTCTCATCTCCGAGGCGGTCCGCGGTGAGGGTGGCATCCTGCGCAACGCCTCCGGTGAGCGCTTCATGGAGCGCTACGCCCCCACCATCAAGGACCTCGCGCCGCGCGACATCGTCGCCCGCTCGATGGTGCTCGAGGTGCTCGAGGGCCGGGGCGCCGGACCGAACAAGGACTACGTCTACATCGACGTGACCCACCTCGGCGAGGACGTGCTCGAGGAGAAGCTGCCCGACATCACCGAGTTCGCGCGCACCTACCTGGGCGTGGACCCGGTCAAGGAGCTCGTGCCGGTCATGCCGACCTGCCACTACGTGATGGGCGGCATCCCCACCCGCATCCGTGGCGAGGTACTGCGCAACAACACCGACGTGGTCCCCGGCCTCTACGCCGCCGGCGAGTGCGCGTGCGTGTCCGTGCACGGCGCCAACCGCCTCGGCACCAACTCGCTGCTCGACATCAACGTGTTCGGCCGTCGCGCCGGTATCGCCGCCGCCGAATACGCGCTGCGCACCGAGTTCGTCGAGATGCCGGAGAACCCGGCGCAGATGGTGCAGGACTGGCTGACGCTGATCCTGTCCGACCACGGCGACGAGCGGGTGGCCGACATCCGCACCGAACTGCAGTACACGATGGACATGAACGCCGCCGTGTTCCGCACCGAGGACACCCTCAAGCAAGCCCTCACCGACATCCACGTGCTCAAGGAGCGCTACACCCGGATCACCGTGCAGGACAAGGGCAAGCGCTACAACAGCGACCTGCTCGAGGCCGTCGAGCTGGGCTTCCTGCTCGAGCTGGCCGAGGTCACCGTCGTCGGCGCGCTCAACCGGAAGGAATCGCGCGGCGGCCACGCCCGCGACGACTACCCGGATCGCGACGACGTGAACTTCATGCGGCACACGATGGCTTACAAGGTCGGTTCGGAACTCACCTCCGATATCCGGCTCGACTTCAAGCCGGTGGTGCAGACCCGCTACGAGCCGATGGAGCGTAAGTACTGATGACTGCTGTAGCCGAACCCATCACCCAGAAGCCCGCGCCCGTCCCCGAGGGCTCGGTCATGGTCACCGTGAAGGTGGCCCGGTTCAGCACCGAGAACGACAAGGGCGCGTACTGGGATTCGTTCCAGGTGCCGGTCCTGCCGACCGACCGCTTCCTCAACGTGCTGATCTACATCAAGTCCTATCTGGACGGCACCCTCACCTTCCGGCGCTCCTGCGCCCACGGTGTGTGCGGTTCGGACGCGATGCGGATCAACGGTGTGAACCGGCTGGCCTGCAAGGTGCTGATGAAGGACTTGCTGCCCAAGGGCGACAAGACCCTCACCATGTCGGTGGAGCCGATCCGCGGCCTGCCCGTGGAGAAGGACCTCATCGTCGACATGGAGCCGTTCTTCGACGCCTTCCGTGCCGTGAAGCCGTACCTGATGACCTCGGGTAACGAGCCGACCCGCGAGCGCATCCAGAGCCAGGCCGACCGCGCCCGCTTCGACGACACCACCAAGTGCATCCTGTGCGCCTGCTGCACCACCTCCTGCCCCGTGTACTGGAGCGACGGCAGCTACTTCGGCCCGGCCGCGATCGTGAACGCGCACCGCTTCATCTTCGACAGCCGTGACGAGGGCGCCCGCGAGCGCCTCGACATCCTCAACGACGTCGAGGGCGTGTGGCGCTGCCGCACCACCTTCAACTGCACCGACGCGTGCCCCCGCGGCATCGAGGTCACCAAGGCCATCCAGGAAGTCAAGCGGGCCCTGCTCTTCACCCGCTGATCTGCCCTCGGTCCGCGAAGGCCGCCCGCATCGAAAGATGCGGGCGGCCTTCGGCGTTGGATCAGCCCGCGTAGCCGAAGACCGGGTAGTGGTCGCTGTAGTCGGTGTCGGTGTAGGTGGTGCCGCCCGCGGTGACGCTCCAGGCCGGGCTCTTCACCCGACGGGTTTCGTTGACGTAGCCATTGGGGACCGGGTGGCCGTTGATCGGCAGAACGTAGTCGAGGTGCTCGGCGGCGTATTCCGGGCCGTACTGGTCGAGGCAGACGGAGTTGTCGCGGCAGTCCCAGGAGTGCGGATGGCCGGTGTGCCGCGGCGTGACGGCATCGAGTTCGCTGAGCATGGCCGGGTATTCGGCGCTGGATTCGATCACGTACATGTCCCCCGCCACGTACACCGGCTCGGTGGCGGGAATCCGCTCGGCGGCGAGGAACGCCGTGATCTGGGCCCGCTGTTTCGCCCGCACCTGACCTGGCTGACCCGAGCGGCAGCCGTCGTCCTCGGACTGCATGTGGGTGCCGATCACTGTGGAACAGCTCCTGCAACACGACCACATCCTGGTCGGCCAGCAGATTCTGCTGGGCGATCAGATCCGCACGCTGCTCCTGTCCCCAGTTCGGGTAGAGCGTCTTGGGCATCAGGAAGACGTTGTAGGACGCGATCTTCGGCGACGCGGGCGCGGGTGCGGCCCCGGCGGGGACGACGGGAAGCAAGACGGCCGCACCACAGAGGACAGCGAGTGCCCTTCGTTTGAACATGGGGGATCTTGGTCACACGTCCACTTCATTGGCCGCCACTCGGTCACCCCTACATCAAATCGTTACAGTTTACGTAAAGATGTAACCTTGCCTCCGATAGGTCGATGAATCGAACCTCGTTGCCCCTCGAGCCGAACAGCTAGCGATAGCGGTCGGCCGCCGCCAAGACGGCCCTCCGGTAGCCGCGGCCGAAAAGGACGGCGTGAACCAGGAGTAGCGGGAGGGTGTGCAAGGGGATGCGGGACTCCCAGCCCGGGGCGAGGGCGTGAATCTCGCCGTAGGCGGCGATGATTCGGGAGAAGTGGGGAGCGGCGCCGAAGAGGGTGAGGGTGGCGAGGTCGGTTTCGCGGTGGCCGCCATGGGCCGCGGGGTCGATGAGATAGGGGGTGTCGGCCCAGCCCCAGATGACGTTGCCGGGCCAGAGGTCACCATGGATACGAGCGGGAGGTTCGGTCGGCGCCTCGATGTGGATGGATTCGACGAGGGCGGCGTCGGCGGGATCGAGGGCGCCCGCGTCCACGGCGAGTCGCAGGTACGGGAGGATGCGGCGTTCGCGGTACCAGGTCGGCCAGTCGTCGCCGGGGGTGTTGTCCAGCGGTAACCCGGCGAGAAATCCCGCGGCCGGCGGACCCGAACTCTGCGAGGTGGTCGCAGTCGGCGACTCGCCTTGACTCGGCGACATGGCATGACCCGACGGCCCGGCCCGGCCCGACGACACGGCTGCGCTGGGCGGCACCGTGGCACCGAACTGGGACGCGCCGGCCCGGTGCGTCGCGGCGAGCTCGCGGCCGAAGCGCTCGGCGGCGGCGCGGGTCGGTTCGGCGTGCTCGATCCACTCCATCAGCAGCAGGTCCTCGGTGACCGCGTACACCTCCGGCACCGCGACCCCACCGGCCGAGCGCAGCCACCGCAGACCGTCGGCTTCCCCGGCGAAGAGACCGGGCGGCGCGGCGGCGACCTCGGTCGTCGGCGCCGCGGACAATCCACCCGGCCAGGTCTTGAGGAACAGCTGCGTGCCGTCGTCGAGACCGATCCGCTCGGCCACGCTGATCGAGCCGCCCGAGACCGGCGTGGTGCGCAGCCGCTGATGGGCGAGGAAGGTCGGCAGCAGGTGCGGGTTGGCGCGTAAGAACGGCAGGTCCACGCTGCCATCTTGCCCAGCCGTGCGTCCGACGGCTCCCATTCCGGCCACACCTGTTTGTTAACAGGTATTACTAAACACTGTTCATAAAACGGTTCGGCATGCTTTCATGGTCTCGGAACGTGTTCTACATCACGCGGGCAACACCGCGTGACGAACCGGAGGAGAGACCCGTGATCAGCCCGAACATCCCGGCAGGATTCGATTTCACCGACCCGGATCTGCTGGCGGAACGCCTGCCCGTCGAGGAGTTCGCCGAGCTGCGCAAGACCGCGCCGGTCTGGTGGTGCGCCCAGCCGGATCGCGCCAGCGGATTCGACGACGGCGGCTACTGGGTGGTCTCGAAACTGGCCGACATCAAGGAGATCTCGAAGAACCCCGAAGACTTCTCCTCGCACGAGAACACCGCGATCATCCGATTCAACGAGGAAACCACCCGCGAGCAGATCGACATGCTCGGCAACATGCTGATGCTGAACCTGGATCCGCCGCAACACACCAAGATTCGGCGCATCGTGTCGAAGGGGTTCACCCCGCGCGCGGTGGAGAACCTGCGCGCGGCGCTGACCGAGCGCGCCGAGCGCATCGTGCACGAGGCCAAGAAGTCCGGGCGCGGTGACTTCGTCGAACAGGTGGCCGTCGAACTGCCGCTGCAGGCGATCGCCGAACTGCTCGGGGTGCCGCAAGAGGACCGCAGGAAGATCTTCGACTGGACCAATCAGATGATCTCCTACGACGATCCGGAGTTCGAGGGAAATCACCACACCGCCACCGCCGAGGTGATGGGCTATGCCTGGAACATGGCCGAGCAACGGCGCGGCTGTCCAGCCGCCGACATCGTCACCCAACTGGTCAACGCCGATGTCGACGGCGAGCACCTCGGCTCGGACGAGTTCGCGTTCTTCGTCATCCTGCTCGCGGTCGCGGGCAACGAGACCACCCGCAACTCGATCACCCACGGCATGAAGGCCTTCGTCGACAACCCCGAGCAGTGGGAGCTCTACAAGGAACAGCGCCCGCGCACCGCGCCGGACGAGATCGTGCGCTGGGCGACGCCGGTGACCGCGTTCCAGCGCACCGCCACCCGCGACCTCGAACTCGGCGGTCAGCAGATCAGGAAGGGGCAGCGGATCGGGCTGTTCTACAGCTCGGCCAATTTCGACGAGACCGCCTTCACCGATCCGTTCCGGTTCGACGTGCTGCGCAACCCGAACCCGCACGTCGGCTTCGGCGGCACCGGCACCCACTACTGCGTGGGCGCCAATCTGGCCCGCCTCGAGATCGACCTGATGTTCAACGCCATCGCCGACGCGATGCCCAATCTGCGCCAGGTCGCCGAGCCGGTCCGGCTGCGCACCGGGTGGCTGAACGGCATCAAACGCTGGGAAGTCGAATACGCTCGAGCCCGCGGCGAATGAGGAGGGCTGGGTGACGGAGCCACAGCGGGCACGGGGGCGGGCGCCGGTGGTGTCCGACGCCGATATTCGGCGCGTCGCGCGGGCGCTGCTGTCCGCGCACGGCCCCGACGCGGTGACCCTGCGTGCCATCGCCCGCGAACTCGGCGTCACCGCCCCCGCCCTCTACCGTCACTACGCCTCCCACGACGACCTGCTGGAACGGCTGCGCGTGGAGTTCTGCGCCGATCTGGCCGCCTTCCTCGCCGCGCAGCTCGACCAGCTCCCCGACGACGGCGCGGTCCAGTTCCTGGCCATCTGCCGGGGTTTCCGCCGCTGGGCGCTGGCCAACCCCCGAGAATTCACCCTGGTCTTCGCCTCCCCCACCGCCAGTCAGCGCCCGATGATCGGCCGCTTCGACGAACCCTTCGGCCGCATCTTCCTCGCCGCCGCGGGCCGCCTGCTCGCCGGTTTCGACATCGCCACCCCACCCGGCGACACCATCCCCGCCGCCCTGCGCGCGGACCTCATCCGCTTCCAGACCGACCTGCTCGCCATGCTCTCCGACTCCGGCCAGAAGTTCCCCGCCGAGAAACTCGACCTCAGCGTCACCTACCTCATGGTCCAGACCTGGGCCCGCCTCTTCGGCCACGTCACCCTCGAAGTCTTCGGCAACTACCCCATCCCCCTGGCCGACCCGGAGATCATGTTCGACGCCATGCTCGCCGACCTCGCCCGCACCGCGGGCTTCGACCACCACCCCGACGCCTGAGGATCGTCAGGAACTCGAGCTCAGGGCCGGGGGCCGCGCGGCGGAACGCGGGGATCGATCCCAGGGGGCGGTGGCGGGTAGGGGTACGGCTGGTGCGATGCGACCGGAGAGCTGTGCGGCCGCATCGAGGGCGGCGCCGACGGCCAGTGTGGTGGCGGTAGGGTCACCGACGGCGGTGCGGCGTGGACTTCTCGGTGTCGTCGGCGGGACCTGATGTCGTCGATCACGCTGTAGCCGAAGGCCAGTCCAGCACCGGTCAGCAGAACGCCGAACATGAGGCCAAAGGTACTCAGCAGGCGGTTACGTCCCTGGATCTTCGCGGCGGTTTCGCTGATGGCCAGGCCGTACCTTCCCGTGGTCGGGCACGTGGCCGCCGATTCCATCACCACACCCTGACAGGTCGGCAGCACACTCGACATCAGCGCCTCGAAGCCCCCGGCGAGTGCGAGCGCACCGAGCGCCACCCCGATCACCGCGATCGCGATGTCGCCCACCGTCGGCCGCTCAGGGATCTCCGGCGCGGTGTCCTCCTCGGCCACGATCCGTCGCAAGACGCGTGCCGAGACTGCCACGACAGCCACACAGCAGATGGCGACAGACACGGCAAGCAACAGCAACATGCGCGCGTACGCGGTGACCTGGTCACGCTGTGCTGCTGACAGTGGATAGCTTCCGCTCGCACAATTGTCCGACCCGATGATTCGGTGACAGGACAGGTCCGGGTCGACGAGGAGCGCCGCCGCATAGCCCGTGACACCGAGGCCGACGAGGAAGAGTCCTGTGCCCATCAGGCAGATCAGAAACGTGCCGAAACCTCGTGTAGCCGATAACAAGATCGATTTCCCTTCCCCCGTCTGGACCCGACTGTATTCTGCCCCGGCCTAGGTGAGTGGTGGGGCGGTGGACCAGGTTTCGCCTGCGATGACGAGGTGGTCGAGGTAGCGGAGGCCGACGGTGTGGGCGGCTTGGTGGAGCAGGGTGCTGGCTCGGCGGTCGTCGGGGCTGGGTTCGGGGTCACCGGAAGGGTGGTTGTGGGCGACGGCGAAGGCTCGGCCGTCGTGGCGCAGGACGGTGTTGAGGATCTCGCGGACGGGGACCGCGACGTGGTCGATCGCGCCCTCGGCGACGAAGGCCCGGTGGCGCAGGCGGTTCTGGGTGTCGCAGATCAGCACGAGCAGCCGTTCCACGCGGGCGCCGGCGAACAGGGGCACCGCGACACGGGCGATGTCGGCGGGCGCGGTGAGCCGCGGCACCGATTCGGTGGTGCGCGAGCGGGTGCCGAGGTGGAAGGCAGCGATCACCGTGGCGGCCTTGGCCGGTCCGATACCCGCCCTGCGGGCCAGCTCCTCCGGGCGCGCGGCGGCCAGGTCGGCGAGACCGCCGTACTCGCCGAGCAGCGCGGCGGCCAGTTCCAGCGCGGACTGCCCGCGCGTGCCCTGCCCGAGCAGCAGTGCGAGCAGTTCGGCATCGGCCAGCGCGTGCGGACCGAGCATGAGCAGCCGCTCGCGTGGGCGCTGAGCGAGTGGCAGATTGGCGATCGGGACCGACATCGTTCCCCCTGCGGATCGGTGAACGTCGATCATCGCAGCGGGCACCGACAGATCCGGCGGTGTGGCATCGGCCCGCGGTCCCGGCGTACCCCGCGCCGCCGGGACCGGCCGAGCTACCGAGCTACCGCTCGGCCACCGCGTCGGCGGTGACGACCGAATCCGGGTCAGCGGGACTGTCTTCGCGCGCAGGCCGCTCGCGACTGAAGACCGAATCCGCCATCAACCGTTCGAGGTTGCGTAGCTGGCGTTCGTGCACCACGATGCGGCGAAGCGCCTCGTTGATCGTCGCGTTGCTGTCGGTGGTGCCCATGATGTCGGCAGCAGCGGCCAGCAGGTGCTGATCGAGATCTATCCGCAGGGTTCGCACACGTCCTCCTTCGTACGGACGCAATCTTGCGTCATGGGCGTTGCGCGCGGGCGCCGATTCACCGCGTCGTTACCGAACCCAGGCGTTCGCAAGTCCGCACAGCGGCCGGCCGGGTGGGCGAGGGCGAACGGCTGGCACGCGGGTGGAAATCGCTGGTGACCGTCGGAATCATGGGCCTGCCCGCACCCGAACTGTGCAGTTTGCGCAGTTGTGCGCGTCGTTGTTGTCGCGACGATCCAGCGGTGCTTGCCTGGAGACATGTTCACCGAGGCACAGTTGTATTCGCCGGTGACGCGCGAGCGTGACGGCGATGTCACCGTTCACCTGAGCGATGATCATCCCGGCGTGCACGACGAGAACTATCGAGCCCGCCGCAACGCCATCGCCGCGCTGGCACTCGACTACACACCCGGCGCACCCGCTCCGCACATCGACTACACCGACGACGAAGAGCGGGTGTGGCGGATCGCCTCGGCCGAACTGGCCCGCAAGCACCAGACCTACGCCTGTCGCGAGGTACGCGAGGCGGCCGCCGAACTCGCCCTGCCGCGCGATCACATCCCGCAACTCGACGAGGTGTCGGCGCTGCTCGCCCCGCTCACCGGGTTCACCTACGTGCCGGCCGCCGGACTCGTCGGGCTCCGCGAGTTCTTCGGTTCCTTCGCCGAGCGCACCTTCCACTCCACCCAGTACATCCGCCACCACTCCGCCCCGCTCTACACCCCCGAGCCCGACGCGATCCACGAGATCATCGGCCACGCGAACCAGATCGCGAGCCCGCGCTTCGCCGCGCTCTACGCGACGGTCGGCGCCGCGGTGGCCCGATTGACCACCGATACCGCGCTGAAATTCCTGGCCGACGTGTTCTGGTTCTCCCTCGAATTCGGTGTGGTCCGTGAGGACGACGAGATCCGTTGCTATGGCGCCGGATTGCTCTCCTCCTACGGCGAGATCGATGAATTCCGGCACGCCCGGCTACGCCCGCTCGATGTTGCCGCGATGGGCACGATCACCTACGACATCACCCGCTACCAGCCCGTGTTGTTCTGCGCGGATTCGGTGGATCAGCTCGTCGACGTGCTCGGCGAATTCTTCGCGACCATGGATGACGAGACACCGGACCGGTTTGCCAGGGATTCGGTGACGCGTCCGTAAATCGTTGCCACAGAGCACAGTTCACCATTCGGAAGCTTCTCACTTGGTGAGATCCGGCACGCGCGAAGCGGTATCCAACTGTTACTTTCGACCGGTTCTACGAGCTTTACGAAGGGGTCGGGTAGACCGAAGATGACTGTGGACGTGACGGATACGCAAGCCGAGAACCCGGAGCCGGAAGCCCCGCTGTGGTTGCGGGGCAGGGAGGCCGTGATCGCGGCGGCGGCGCCGTCGGAATGGCGGGGCAACGTTCCCGACTACGAACTGAGCCACGAGGTGATTCCGCGCGAGCGCAGCGTCGAGCACGCGCCCGGGTCGCTGGAGGCGATCGTCGAGGATCTGGTGAAGGTCTTCGAAATGGAGGTCTCGCACAAGGGAGACCCGGCCACCTGGCTGTCGGTGGTGGCCGAGCAGTACCGCGGCCGGGTCAACGGCGGGGTGTGGCAGGACGCCGAGGAGTTCGCCCGGATCGGCAGCTACAACATCCTGATCGGCGACAATCCGTACTACGAGTCGGCGAACGAGACCTTCGAGTCCTCGCACCACATCTTCCACACCGCCTTCCCCGGCGGCTTCTTCTGGGAGGTGCTCGAGGTGCTCTCGGGTCCGCCGACCGTCAGCTTCCGCTGGCGGCACTGGGGCAGGTACGAGGGCGAGTACAAGGGCCACCAGCCCACCGGTGAGCAGATCGAGATGTACGGCGTCACCATCGCCCGGGTCAGCGAGGATCTGCGCATCGTCGAGCTCGAGCACTTCTACGACAACAATCAGCTGCTCGGTCCGCTGGCGCACGGCTGCCCGGTGCAGCACACGGCGAAGTAGTGGTCAGGGCGGGCCGTCGCAGAACGACAGGCCCGCCCGCGGCGAGACAAGCGCGTGGCCGACCTTGTCGGCATCGACCGGGCGGTCGCTGCCTCATCCGGCCTGTGGCGATTCCGCCGGCGAGACCGGGAGCGGGTCGGCAGCAGCGAGTTCGTCGATGCTGCACCCATTGCCGCGCTGCGGTATTCGCATCTGATCGACCACCAGGGCCGGTAGGGCGGCCGTTCGCTAACCTCATGGGCGATGAAGATCCGCGATCTCGGCGTGCGCGCCGCCTGCTTGCTCGGTGCCACTCTCACCGTCGCCGCCCTCACCGTCGCTCCCGCCACCGCCGTTCCCGCCCCGGACACCGACAGCGGATCGAGCACGACGACCACGCCGCCGTTCACCACACCGAACACCGAGGACTGCGCGCAGCGCACGCAACCGCCCGCCCCGATCGACACCTCGGAGGTGCCACTGCCGGGCGAGCCGACCCCCACCGCGCTGCCGGTACCGTCACCGCCCATCGGCGGTCAGCGCCTCGGCGAATGCGGCGTCGTGCTGACCGACGGCGCGCCACCGCTACCCGCCGACATCTCGGCCACCGCGTGGCTGGTCGCCGACCTCGACACCGGCCGCGTCCTCGCCGCCAAGGACCCACACGGGCGCTACCGGCCCGCCAGCACCATCAAAGTCGCCCTCGCCATCGTCGCGCTGCGCAGCCTGGACCTCGACGAGGTGGTCATCGGCACCCAGGCCGACGCCGACGTCGAAGGCACCAGGGTCGGGATCGGCCCCGGCGGGCGCTACACCAACCGCCAGCTCCTGGAAGCGCTGATCATGGCCTCGGGCAACGACGCCGCGCACGCCGTCGCCACCCAGCTCGGTGGCGACAAGGCGGCCGTGGCGAAGATGAACGAGGTGGCGAAGACATTGCGCGCCATGGATACTCGCGCCGCCACCCCCTCCGGCCTCGACGGCCCCGGCATGAGCACCTCCGCCTACGACCTGTCGGTACTGTTCCGCGAGGCGATGACCATCCCACTGTTCGCCGAGCTGCTCCACACCGAACAGGTCGACTTCCCCGGCCACCCGGCCGATCCGAAGATCCCCGGCGACACCGATCGCCCCGGCTATCCGATCGCCAACGACAACCAGCTGCTCTACAACTACGAGGGCGCGATCGGCGGCAAGACCGGCTTCACCGACGACGCCCGCCAGACCTTCGTCGCCGCCGCCGAGCGCGACGGACATCGCCTGGTCGTCACCCTGCTCAAGGCCGATGTGCGCCCGATCCGGCCGTGGGAGCAGGCCGCCCGGCTGCTGGACTACGGCTTTGCCCTCGACCCCGACGCCCGGATCGGCAAGCTGCCCGAAACCGGCGGTGCGGCAGTACAACCCAGCGTGCCGCTGGCCTCGCCGCCGCCACGCGCCGATGGCACACAGGCCGCGACCGAGCAGCAGCCGCACCACGGCGCGCGGGTGGCCACGCTGATCGGCGCACCGGTGCTCGTGGTGGTGTTGTTGCTGCTCGGCAGGCGGATCGCGCGGCGCGGCCGGTGAGTCAGCGGCGCTTGCCGACCAGCAGCAGCGCCAGCGCCGCGACCGCGCCGGCGCCGAAGTAGGCGGCGCCCGCCCCGGTCGACATGCCGTGCTCGACCACCCGCGGCTGGATGATCACCGGGTTCGGCGGCGCGATGTCGACACGTTCGTTGTCGGAGGAGGTCGCCGCCCACGCGGTGGCGAACAGCAGGATCCGGTAGGTGATGTAGGTGAATACCAGCAGACCGATGATCGAGCCGAAGGCGGCCCCGGCCGGGCTCGACAGCACCGTCTGCAGGTAGATCGCGGCGACGAACTTGAAGATCTCGAACGCGATCGCCGCCAGCGCCGCCGCACGCACCGCGCTGCGCAGCGAGACCGGCTCGCGCGGCAATCGCGCGATCATCCAGGCGAACACCGCCCACGAGGCGAGCAGCCCGAGCACGATCGAGACCAGCGAGAGCACCAGCGACGCGCCGGGCAGGTCGTCGACGCCGATCGCCTCGAGCAGGCGCTTGCTGATTCCGCTGGTCGCCACCGCCGACAGTCCGAGCGAGACGACGAAGGCCGCGCCGAGCCCGAGCAACGCCCCCAGATCCGAGAGCTTGCTGCGCCACCACGGCTTCTCGGAACTCGGACTCTCCCACTGCTCGGTGAGCGCGGCCCGCAGGTTCGCCATCCAGCCGAGGCCGGTCCACAGGCCGACCAGCAGACCGATCAGGCCGACCGTGCCGCGCGAGTCGACGGCCTGGTCGATCAGGGTGTTGATCTGCTCGCCGAAGGAACTGGGAATGTTCTCCTGGACCTTCTCCTGCAGCTCGGTGAGCAGCTGCGGTTGTCCGGCCAGCACGAATCCGGCCACCGAGAAGGCCACCATCAGCAGCGGAAACAGCGACAGCACAGTGAAATAGGTGGCACCGGCGGCGAAGAAGTCGCCGCGCTGGCGCTGGAACCGGCCGCCTGCCCTGACCAGATGATCCAGCCAGGGCCTGCGCCCGATCTGCCGCTCGACAGCAGCGGAGATGTTGTCGACGATCTGCATGACACGCGCCCCTTCAGCTGAAAGCCCCAGGCGCGCACCGGGTCAGCGAGCCAGGAAGCCCACCCGGTCGTACACCTGAGCCAGTGTGTTGCCGGCGATCTCGCGTGCTCGCTCGGACCCTGCGGCCAGAATCCGGTCCAGCTCGGCGGGATCCGAGAGGTATTCCTGGACCTGCTTCTGCACGGGGGTCACGAATTCGACCAGCGCGTCGGCCACCTCGGCCTTGAGATCACCGTAACCCTTGCCCGCGAAATTCTCCTCCAACGTGACGATGGGGGTCGCGGTGAGCGAACTCAGGATCACCAGCAGGTTGCTGACGCCTGCCTTGTGCTCGGGGTCGTAGCGGATCTCGCGCTCGGTGTCGGTGACCGCCGAGCGCACCTTCTTCGCGGTGATCTTCGGGTCGTCGAGCAGGTTGATCAGGCCCGCGTCGCTCGAGGCGGACTTGCTCATCTTCGCGGTCGGGTCCTGCAGGTCGTAGATCTTGGCGGTGCCCTTGACAATGTGCGGCTCGGGCACCACGAAGGTCTTCTTGAACCGGGTGTTGAAGCGCTGGGCCAGGTTTCGGGTCAGCTCGAGATGCTGGCGCTGGTCCTCGCCGACCGGTACCTGGTGTGGGCGGTAGAGCAGGATGTCGGCGGCCATCAGCACCGGGTAGGTGAACAGGCCGACGGTCGCGTTCTCGGCGCCCTGCTTGACGGACTTGTCCTTGAACTGGGTCATCCGGCCGGCCTCACCGAAACCGGTGATGCAGCTCAGGACCCAGGCCAGTTCGGCGTGCTCGGGCACCTGGCTCTGCACGAACAGCGTGGACTTGGCCGGGTCGATGCCGAGCGCGAGCAGCTGGGCGGCGGCGGCCTTGGTGCGCGCGCGCAGCGCCTTGGGGTCCTGGCTGACGGTGATCGCGTGCATGTCGGGAATGAAATACAGCGCGTCGTACTCGTCCTGCATCCTCACCCAGTACTGCAGCGCACCCAGATAGTTGCCGAGGTGGAAGGAGTCGCTGGTGGGCTGGATGCCCGACAGCACCCGCTGCTTACGTTCGGCCGTCGCGGCCGGGGCAGGACTGGACATACCCCGATCTTTCCATGCGCATCAAACCGCCTTTTTCTGGCGGTGCTCCCGAGGGCCCCGCGTGGTGACGCCGCGCTACCGCCTCCGGGCCCACCGGTCACACCGCGAGATTTCGCTGCACCCAGTTGCGCGGATCGACACCGGGCATACTCGGCTTTCCCGTCCTGACCATGTGCTGCTCACGGCGCGCGAGCAGCTGGTAGGACGGGGTGCTCGGCCCGGCCAACGTGCCCGCGAGCACTCGGGGCGCCAGCGGCGGTGCGCGGTGCGCGGTGCGGATGCCGGTGCTCAGCGTGCGGTAGGCGAGCTCGTCGGTGATCCCCCACGCCATCCCGTACAGCTGCCGGATCCGTGGCGGCAGACTGCCCTGCACCAGCAGATACAGTGCCGTGCCGACCTGTTCGGCGGGCGGCGCCAAGCGGTAGGCCCGGCGCTGCCCGGCCAGATAGGAGCCGACCAGCCGGGCCTCGTCGGTGAGAAACAGTTCGCCCGAACTCAGGTAGTCGTCGAAGTACCGGCGGAAGGCCGGGTAGTCGGCGGGCGCGGCCTCACGCGGCATACCGAACAGTTCGCCCCAGCGCACGTAGTCCTGGTAGAGGTCCTCGCGTTCGGTAGGGGTGAGTTCGCGGACCAGCGTGTCGTGCATGACCTCGGCCGAGTCGAAGGTGAAGGCCATGGTCATGAACATCAGCTGCGGATCGTGGGCCGCGTAGGCGGTACCCGCCGGATGATGCGGACCCGCGTCCTCGGGCAGCGTTCCCACGACCTGGCTGTGCTTGCGACGGGTGAAGGCGAGCGCCCGGTCGGCCTCGGCTTTGCTGCCGAGGAACACCGCTTCGAACAGGGCGCCGGTGGTGGCGAGGCGGGTGTAGGGCGTGTCGCGATGGCTGGTGTGTTCGGCCGTGCCGACGTAGAGCAGCGGGTGCACCGCACCGACGACCAGTGCTCGCAGGCCATAGGTGACACCGACCGCGCGCTTGCTCATCACCCGTCGAATCATCGACTGGTCGGCGAAGTAGCCGGGTTCGCCGTGTTGTACCGCCATGTCGCGCCTCCTCGTCGAGTACATCTGGCAATAGAATCCACCAGATTTGATAATCTGGCAAGAGCCCATACCAGAAATTCGGCGAGCGGAGGGCGCAGAATGGGAGCCGTGGCAGCACAGCGGACATATGGCGGAGTCTCGGCCCAGCAACGACAGGCCCAGCGGCGTACCGCGCTGCTCGACGCCGCACTCGACATCGTCGCCGAAGATGGGCAGGCCAAGCTGACCGTCGCCGGGCTGTGCTCGCGCGCCGGGCTCAACGAGCGCTACTACTACGAGAATTTCCCCAGCCGCGATGCCGTGCTCGAGGCGCTGCTCGACCGCATCGCCGAGGAGCTGGCGACCGCCATCGCCATCGCGCTGGCCTCGTCCCCCGCCGAGAGCCGCGCCCAGGCCCATGCCGCGATCAGCGCCGGGATCGCGGTACTCACCGACGATCCGCGCAAGGCCCGCGCCGCGCTCGTGGCCAGCGTCGCCACCCCCGAACTGCGGGCCCGCACGGCCCGCACGGTCAGCGCCTTCGCCCGCCTGGTCGCGGCCGAGGGCACCGACTTCTACGGCGGCATCGTCGCCCCGGACACCGTGGTCGACTTCCGCGCGAACTATCTGATCGGTGGTCTGGTCCAGACCCTCACCGCCTGGCTGGCAGGCGACCTCCCGCTGACGCGCGCGGAACTGATCGACCAGACCACCGATGTGTTCGTCCTGCTGGGCGACGACCTCGCCGCCCGATACCGCTGATCGGCCTCAGAACGGACCGCACAACCCGGTGCACGGCTCCGAGGACCCGTTGGCCAACCAGCCGATCAGCCGGAGGATTTCCCAGCCCAGCTGAGCGCCGGAGCCGGTGTCCACGATCGGGCGCGCCGTGTTGTCGACCGTGGCCCCGAAACCAGTGGTCCCCGACGGCGCCTCGGCCATCCGCACCGGATTCGCCTGCTGGGCAATGGTCAGCGGCGCCCGGTCCGCGTTCGCCGCCGCCATCCCGGTCGTCGCCAGCATGATCGCGGAGAAAACGCCCGCGCTCGCCAGTACTCGCCTCATCATCATCTCCTCACCGGCGACCGCCATCGGCCGCACCGACGATGACGCTATCGCCCGCCCACACCGGACGGGAGACACCAATTCCGTTGGCACCGCGTCATCCGGGTGGTCAGCGGTGGCGCCGATGGCCTCGCTTGCGCAGCACCACGATCGCGGCCGTACCGCCGACGGCGAAGACGAAGGCGGCGATCGCGAGGGCGGTGACGAGCACCGTGCTGTCGCCCGCTGGCTCGGCAGACGTCGTCGCGTCGGTTCGGCCCTCGTCGGCGGGCTCGGGGGCGGTCGCGCGGAAGGTGGGGCCCGGCTCGGGGGTACCGGTCACGGCGAGGTCGAGTTCGACGGGCACGGGGCCCGCGACGGCGTCGTCCCTGGCGGGAGCCAACTTCACGGCGATGTAGTACCACCCGGCCATGGCGACCGCGGCGACATCGGGGGCGGAGGATTCGCGGTTGCGATAGCGCACCTCCGGAGTGACCAAGGCGGGCTCGTTCGTCGGCAGGGCCGTTGCCGTTCCCGTGTAGACGCCGAACTCGCGGTCGAGTTCCTTGCGGTAGGGGGTGTAGAGGGTGGTGTCGATCGAGGAGACGTGCTCGATGCCGCGACCCGGCGTCTCGAGGTAGCGCACCCGGTAGGCCAGGCCCTGCCCCCAGTCCACCTTCACCTTGTAGAAGACGAATTCGCCGCGCTGCAGGGTGTCGGTGTAGCTGCCGGAGCCGCCGAGTTCGGTCGCCACATTGAGCGAGCCGCCGCCGGTCACCGGGGTGCTCGGTCCGCTCGGCTCGACGAAGGCGACCGGTGCGGGGTCCGCGGCCGGACCTGGGTCGGTGACGCCCGGTTCGATGGCGACATTGAGTTCCAGCGGCAACGATTCGGGCGCGCCGTCGGCGACGCTGGACCACTCCAGCGTGAAGTAGTACCGGCCGCCGCCCTTGCACCCGTCGGTGTCGCTCGCCTCGGTCGCGCCCTTCCACTCCTTGGCGACCGTGAGCGCGACACCATCGGTGGATCGGGTGGCCTGCTCGAATTCGAAGGCGTTGCAGTCCCTGCCCTCGGCACCGAAGACTCGCTGTTGGAGGACGTTGTTGGACCGGGGGTTGTTCTCGCCGCGCGGGAAGGAGACGGTTCCGGCGAAGTACGCCGTCGCCCCCTCGGGAATATCGACCGCGTAGTGGCGCCGCTGCTGTTGCCCGATGGTGTCGAGGTACTGCCCGGCCGCCAGCACGGGAGCGTCCTGGTAGCTCGCGGTGCCCTCGACGCGATCGCCTTCCGAGGCGTAGTCGCGCAGGGCCGCCTTGCTCACCCGGGGCAGCACCTGTTCGAGCGCCGTGCCGTCGGCGGCGTCGGTGTAGGTGCCACCGGTGGTCTCGGCGATGCAGGTCAGCTGGACGCGCGAGGGATCGTCGACGCCGAAACCGATGGCGTGCACCACGATCTCGGCGCCGTTGCCACCGAGTTCGCGGGCGACCTCGCACGGATCGGGCGGCGCGCAGGTGTCGAGGCCGTCGGAGACCAGCACGATCGAGCGTGGGCCCTCGGTGGGGAGTTCGGCCGCGGCGGTGCGCAACGCGGTGCCGATCGGGGTGTAGCCGCGCGGGACGATCCCGTCGACGGCGGTGGTCAGCGCGGGGCGGTCGATGGTCTCCGGCGCACGCAGCACCGACACGTCACGACAGCCCGCGGCCTGTTCCGCGTCGGTGGAGCCGGTGCCGGTGCCGTACACCGACAGGCCAACCTGGGCCTGCTCCGGGGCGGTGTCGACGAAAGCGCGCACCGCCGACTTCGCCGCGTCCATCTTGGTGCCACCGCCGGGGTCGGGAGCCAGCATCGAGCCGGAGGCGTCGAGCACCAGCATGGTCGGCGCGTAAGGGCTGGTCTCGGGTGCTGCTTGCGCGGGGGCAGGCGCGGCCAGCAGACCGAGCACCCCCACCAGTCCGATGATCTTCGCGAAACGCATCACGCCGGCCGAACTCCCGTCCCGGCCCGCCGCGTCTCGACGGGCCCGGAACCGACCCTAGGGCCTGTTTCGCGGTCCTGCCCGGGAACGTCTGGCGGGCACGCTGTCCAACGGGCCGAATCAGGCGGACAGGGCGATCGCGGCGAAGTCGTCCGGGTCGCCCTGCAGGACTACCCGGAAGGCGACCTCGCGCCGACCCCAGTAGGCGGCGGCGTCGCGCACGGCGGCCTCGAACCAGGCACGTTCGGTGGGCTGTTCGGCCAGCAGCTCGGCCGCGGCGCGCACCACCGCGACATAGCCCGGGGCGTCGCCGACGACGTCGTCGAGATCGCGCAGGGCCTCGTCGAAGGCGTCCTTGTTGGCGCCGAAGTAGTACGGGAACTGGAAGGCGGCGGCGAACTCGTCGAACAGCTCCGCGACGGTGCGCATCTTGGGTCCGCGCAGTTCACGCACTTGGTAGTCGGCGGGCGCGTCGTAGCGGACGCCGCTGAACTGCGCGGCGTCGACCGGCAGCGCGCCGAGCACCGGCGGCCGACCGGCGACCGGCGCCTCGGCGGTGGGACGAGCAAGGAACTGCGACAGCGTCATTCGCGTCGTCATCAGCGCATCCTCGTGAAGGTGTCGTAGTGGTCGCCGGTGTACCAGGCGCTGCCATCACTGCCGGTGACGATCCGTTCGGCATCGCGAGAACGATTGCGCTGCTTGGGATTGACGTCCCATTCCTGGTAGGTCACCGGATTGCCCGCCGAATCCTTCGCGGGCAGATTCGATTCGCGATTCATGAACCGGTCGCCGCCCTTGGTGCCCGGCGCGTCGGCCGAATCCGGCCACCGGCCCGCATCGATCTCGACGAGCGTGGTGTAGGCCCGGTCGGGCACGCCACTGACCTTCGTGACCGGCGCCGCCGACACACTCGCGGCAGGCGGACCGGGTTTCGGCGCGCTGTCGGTGGTGGTCTCGACAACCACCCGCGTGGTGGTCGCGGCCGTGGTGGTGTCGCTGTCGCCGCGCCCGCCGACGAGGCTGAGCCCGAGCGCGAGCACGATCAGAACGAGCCCGCCGAGCAGACCGAGCGTCTTGCGCGAGAGATTCATCGGTACTGCACCGTGACCGGAGCGTGGTCGGACCAGCGCTGATCGTAGGCCTCGGCCCGCTCGACCACCGCCTGCTTGGCGCGCCCGGTCAGCTCACCGAGCGCGAGCTGATAATCGATGCGCCATCCGGAGTCGTTGTCGAAGGCGCGGCCACGGTAGGACCACCAGCTGTAGGGGCCCGCGACGTCGGGGTGCAGGGCGCGCACCACGTCCACGTAGCCCGCGGCGAGCAGATCGGCGATCCAGGCTCGCTCCTCGGGCAGGAATCCCGCCGACTTCTGGTTGCCCTTCCAGTTCTTGAGGTCCGCTTCGGCGGGCGCGATGTTCCAGTCGCCGCTCACCACGAACTGCCCGGTGCGCGACTTCAGGTAGGCGCCGAGTTCGGCCATGAACCGGTACTTCTCGTCCTGTTTGGGTGTGTTCGCCTCACCGGAGTGCACGTACACGCTGGCCACGGTGACGTCATCGAAGTCGGCCTCGAGGTAGCGCCCCGACGCGGCGAATTCCGCGCTGCCGAACCCGATGCGCACCGCGTCGGGCGCGCGCCGCGACAGGATGGCGACCCCGGCGCGGCCCTTCGATTCCGGCTCGGCGTGGGAGAGCACCCATCCGGCGTCGAGTGCCGGAGCCAGTGCCGCCGCGGTCTGCGCGTCGGTCGCCCTGGTCTCCTGTAGGCAGACGATGTCGGCTTCGGTCGCGGCCAGCCACGACACCATGCCCTTGGTCGCCGCGGCGCGCACGCCGTTGACGTTGACGGTTGAGAGGATGATCGGCACCGTACGACCGTACAATGCAGGCAGGAATGCTCCCCCGGACACCGCCGTCCAGGAAGGGGTGAATGACGATGACGTCACGCACCGCCAAGTCCGCTGCCCCGCCCGCGCCCGTCGCGGCGCTGCACACCGGGTCCGGTGACCCGGTACTGCTGTTGCACGGGTTCATGTTGTCGCCACACTGTTGGGAGCAGGTCGCGCACCGGATGGCGGCACACTGCGAGGTGTACGCCCCCGCTTTCGCCGGGCACTGGGGCGGGCCCAAGGTCGAGGGCTGGTCTCTGGATGTGTACGCCCTGGCCGATCAGATCGAGGATCAGCTCGACGAGCTGGGCTGGCGCACCTGTCACATCGCCGGGAACTCACTCGGCGGGTGGGTCGGGCTGGAATTGGCCCGACGCGGTCGGGCTCGCACCCTCACCACGGTCGCCGCGGCGGGCGGGTGGGCCTCACCGTCGCTGAGCCAGATCAGGGTCGGGGTGAAGTTCGCGTCGATGATCCCGTTCGTCGAGATCGGCAAGCGGCTCGGCGGCTTGGCGGTCAACAATCTGCTGGTCCAGCAGGTGGCCGCGTTCCTGCTGGCCAAGAACACCGGGGCCGTCGCACGCCGCGACCTGGCGACCGTCATCACGGCTGTCCTGCACTGCGAGGCGATGCTCCCGTTGATTCTCGGCAGCCTGCGCGCCCCCGGTATGGACGATCTCGGCGAGCTGACCACGCCGGTGCGGATGCTGCTCGCCGAGTACGACCGAATCATCCCCAACCGCGTCTACGCCACCCGCTACCTGCGCGAACTCCCCGAATCGGCGGACCGGATCCTGATCCACGGCGTCGGGCACGTGCCGATGCTGGAGGCACCCGACCGCATCGCCACACTCATCGCCGAACACATCTACGCCAGCCGCGGGCACCTGCGCGCGGTCTGAGGGCCCGGCACGACGGCCGGGCCCTCGTCACTACTTGTCCAGCAGACCCTTGGCGATGTGGGTCACCTGGATCTCGTTGCTGCCCGCGTAGATCATCAGCGACTTGGCGTCGCGGGCCAGCTGCTCGACCCGGTACTCGCTCATGTACCCGTTGCCGCCGAACAACTGCACCGCCTCCATCGCCACCTCGGTGGCCGCCTCCGAGCAGTACAGCTTCATCGCCGAGGCTTCGGCCAGGCTCGGCGGCTTGCCCGCGCGCCCGCGTTCGAGCACGTTGAACACCATGTTCTGCACATTGATTCGCGCGATCTCCATCTTGGCCAGCTTGAGCTGGACCAGCTGGAAGCGTCCGATCTCCTGACCCCACAGCGTGCGGTTGCGCGCGTAATCGACGCAGAGCCGGTGACATTCGTCGATCACGCCCAGCGCCATGAACCCGACGCCGATCCGCTCGGCGGTGAAACTCGCTCTGGCGCTGTCGCGTCCGTCACCGCCGCGATGGTCCTCGGTCTCGCCGAGCAGTCGATCCTTGCCGAGGCGGACATTGTCGAAGAACAGCTCGCCGGTGGGCGAGGAGTGCAGGCCCATCTTCTTGAACGGCTTGCCCTGGGTGAGGCCCTCCATGCCCTTGTCCAGCACGAAGGTGAGCACCTTGCGGTCGCGCTTGTCGGCGCCGTCACCCTCGTCGAGCTTGGCGTAGACGATCATCACGTCGGCGTTCGGGCCGTTGGTGATGAAGGTTTTCTGCCCGTTGAGGATGTAGTCCTCGCCGTCGCGTTCCACCCGGGTCTTCATGCCGCCGAACGCGTCCGAGCCCGAGTCCGGTTCGGTGATCGCCCACGAGGCCACCTTGCGCAGGGTGACGATGTCGGCGAGCCAGCGCTGCTTCTGGGCCAGGGTGCCCCGCGACATGATCGTGGTCGCCCCGAGCCCGATACTCACGCCCAGCGCCGACACCAAACCCATACAGACACCGGACAATTCGCTGATCAGCACCGCCATCATCGACTGCTGATCCCCGAACGGACTCCCCGGCTTCTTCTCCCCGTCCTCCCCCGGCCCGGCCGCCTCCTTGGCCAGCATCTTCGCGACCGCGTCCTCCCCCATCGCGTCGATCCCGAATTGCGCGAACAGCTTCCGCAGAATCGGATACGGCAGCATCTCCCCACTGTCGAGCGCATCCAGATTCGGCCTGACCTCCTTGTCGATGAACGCCCGCACAGCATCGCGGATCATCAAGTCGGTCTCTGACCATTCGAACATCGTCGTTCTCCTGCTCTCCCGGCCGCCCGGCGCGACCATCGCGCGCACCGTGCGTCCCGCCGGCCTCGTCGTATTGACATCGTGCCAGTTAGTGCCCGGCAAGGTGGCCGGTTCGACTCACTACCTTCAGCAGCAGGCTGCCGGAACCGCGGCGGCGCGGTCAGAGCAGTTTGCGGGCAAGGGGGGTGGGGAGGACGCGGAGGGCGTAGCCGAGCGGGAGCCAGGGCCAGGTGGGGACGTAGGCCTTGGGGCGGCGCTTCTCGATGGCGGCGACCATGGCGCGGACGCCGGTTTCGGTGTCGACCATGAGTTTGGGCTCGTGTTTGATGCGGTCGTTCATTTCCGAGCGGATGTAGCCGGGGTAGATCACCGAGACATCCACTCCGGGGATGGCTTCCGCGCGCAAACCCTCGGCCAGTGCCGCGACGCCCGCTTTGGTGGCGGCGTAGGTGGTGAGGGTTTTCGGCATGCCGCGCAGGGCCGAGATCGAGGAGATCATCACCAGGTGGCCGTGGCCCTGGGCGCGGAAGATGGTCATGGCCGCCTCGGTCTGGGTGAGCGCGGCGAGGAAGTTGACCGTCGCGGTCTGACGGTTGGCGTCGTGGCGGCCGGTGCCCAGCGGGGCGCCCTTGCCGAGGCCGGCGTTCACCACGACCCGGTCGATCGTGCCGAATTCGCGCGCGAACTCGTCGAAGACGGTGAACACCGCCGCGTCCTCGACGACATCGAGCTGCTTCACCGAGATGGTTCGCTCGGGATGCGCGCCGAGGATCTCCGTGCGCAACTCGTCGAGGCGATCCGTGCGCCGCGCACACAACCCCAGGTCGTAGCCCAGCGCCGCGAACTGCCGCGCCATCTCCGCACCGAGCCCGGAACTGGCCCCGGTGATCACCACGGTCCCCCGACTCACGACAACACACCCGACGTCGGCCGCAGCGGCCCGATCAGCGATTCCATGCACCCACGCTAGCCACCGCGGCGCCACCGCGGTACTGGATCGCGACGACGCTCCCCGCAGGGCGCCGCCACGCCCGCTCAGCGCACCGCGACCAGACGGGCGGTGTTGGCCGTGGTGTCGTCGCCTGCCTGGTTGGCGGCGAGTTCGGCGTGGACGCGGTCGAAGTAACGGTTGATCTCGGATTCGGTGGTCTCGGGGTCCCAGCCGAGCAGCGGGGCGACCAGGCGGGCGATTTCGGGGGCGGCGGTGAGGCCGCGGTCGGGGACCTCGATGGAGATGCGGGTGCGGCGGGTGAGGATGTCGTCGAGGTGCAGGGCGCCCTCGTGGGTGACGGCGTAGACGATCTCGGCGGCGAGATAGTCGGGTGCGCCCGGAATCGGTTGACGCAGCGCGGGATCGGCGTCGATCGACGCGAACAGGTCGGTGACCAGGGACCCATAGCGGCCGAGCAGGTGCTCGACCACGTCGACCGGGAGCCGGGCCTCGGCGGCGAGCGGGGCGAGGTCGGCCCGCAACTCGTGATAACCGGCGGCGCCGACGAGGGGCAGCTCGGCGGTGGTCGAGGGTCCGATGGCGCCGCCGAGACGTTCGGCGACGGCATCGACGACGTCGGCCGCCATCACCCGGTAAGTCGTGTACTTGCCGCCCGCGATCACGAACAGGCCGGGCGCGGGCTCGGCGACGGCGTGCTCACGGGAGAGCTTGGCCGTCTCCTTGGACGCGCCGGTCATCAGCGGACGCAGCCCGGCATAGGTACCGACGATGTCAGCCCTGGTCAGCGGCTTGCGCAGCAGGGCGTTGACGTGGTCGAGGATGTACTGGACGTCGGCGGCGGTGGCCGTCGGGTGGTTCTTGTCCAGTGACCATTCGGTGTCGGTGGTGCCGATGATCCAGTGCTCGGCCCACGGGATCACGAACAGCACCGACTTCTCGGTGCGCGTGATGAGGCCGGTGCGCAGGTCGAGCCGGTCGCGCGGGACCAGGATGTGCACGCCCTTGGACATGCGCACGTGGAACGGGAAGTCGACGCCGGTCAGCTTGATCATGTCGTCGGTCCACACCCCGGTCGCGCTGATCACACTGCGCGCCCGGATCGTCTGGGCCACCCCGGTTTCCCGGTCGAGCACGCGAGCCCCGACAACCCGATCGCCCTCGCGTTCCAGGCCGATCACCGAGGTACGGGTGAGCACGGTGGCGCCGTGCTCGGCGGCGGTCCTGGCGATCATCATGGTGTGGCGGGCATCGTCGACCTGGGCGTCGTAGTAGCGGATCGCGCCGGTCATCGCGTCCTCGCGCAGGGCGGGCGCCAATTCCAGTGCGCCGGTGCGGGACAGGTGCTTGTGCATGGGCACCGCGCGGGCGCCACCGAGGGTGTCGTAGAGGGCGATGCCGGCGCCGATGTAGGCCCGTTCCCAGACCCGGTGCCGCAGCGGGAACAGGAACGGCACCGGTCGAACCAGGTGCGGGGCCAGCGTATCGAGCAGCAGCCCACGCTCTTTGAGCGCCTCACGCACCAGCGCGAAGTCCAGCTGCTCGAGGTAGCGCAGACCGCCGTGGATGAGCTTGGACGAACGGCTCGAGGTGCCCGCCGCGAAATCGCGCGCTTCGACCAGGGTGACCGACAGTCCGCGCGCGGCGGCGTCGAGCGCGGCACCGGCGCCGGTCACCCCGCCACCGATCACCAGCACGTCGATCTCGTGGTCGCCGAGCGCCGCGATCGCCTCGGCGCGGTAGGTGGAGTCCAGGTGGACGGTCACGACATTCTCCTTCGAAAAGTTTTGGCGGTGCTCAGATTTCGGCCCAGTCGAGGGTGCGCGAGACGGCTTTGAGCCAGCGGCGATAGCCGTTCTCGCGCTGGGAATCGGTCCAGGTGGGATACCAGCGAACGTCCTCGGCCCAGTTGGCCACCAATTCGTCGGTGCCGCGCCAGAATCCGACGGCCAGTCCGGCGGCGTAGGCGGCGCCGAGCGCGGTGGTCTCCGGGACGACCGGTCGCGAGACCGGCACACCGAGCAGGTCGGCCTGGATCTGCATGGCGAGCTGGTTGACGGTGACGCCGCCGTCCACCCGCAGCGTCGCCAGACGCACCCCGGCATCGCGCTGCATGGCCTCGACCACATCCCGGGTCTGATAGGCGATGGATTCCAGTGTCGCCCTGGCCAAGTGGGCGTTGTTGCTGTAGCGCGAGAGGCCGACGACGGCACCGCGCGCATCAGGTCGCCAGTACGGTGCGAACAGGCCGGAGAAGGCGGGCACGAAATACACCCCGCCCGAGTCCTCGACCTGTCCGGCGAGGTCTTCGATCTGGGCCGCGCCCGCGATGATGCCGAGCTGATCGCGCAGCCACTGCACGGCCGAGCCGGTCACCGCGATCGAGCCTTCCAGGGCGTAGGCGGGTTTGTCGTCACCGAACTGGTAGGCGACGGTGGTGAGCAGGCCGTGCGTCGAGCGCACGATCTCGGTGCCGGTGTTGAGCATGAGGAAATTGCCGGTGCCGTAGGTGTTCTTGGCCTCGCCCGGCTGGAAACACACCTGGCCGACGCCCGCGGCCTGCTGGTCACCGAGTACACCCGCGATGCGGACCGCACCCTTGAACGGGCCGTCGGGATTGGTGGTGCCGAAGCCCGCCGGGTTCGACGACGACACGATGGTCGGCAGCATGACGCGCGGGATGCCGAACAGGGCGAGCAGTTCGTCGTCCCAGTTCAGCGTCTCGAGATCCATCAGCATGGTGCGCGAGGCATTGGTCGGATCGGTGACGTGCACGCCGCCGCGGACACCGCCGGTGAGGTTCCAGATCAGCCAGCTGTCCATGGTGCCGAACAGGGCGTCGCCGCGCTCGGCGTCGGCTCGCACGCCCGTGACGTTGTCGAGGATCCACCGCAACTTGCCGCCGGAGAAATACGGCGCGGGCGGCAATCCGGTTCTGGCGCGCACGAATTCGCTGTGACCGGCGGCTTCGAGGTCGGCGATGACGCGGTCGGTGCGGGTGTCCTGCCAGACGATGGCATTGCCGTAGGGGCGGCCGGTGCGGCGATTCCACACCACGGTGGTCTCGCGCTGGTTGGTGACGCCGACGGCGGCCAGGTCGGCGGCGCTCAGCTCGGCCACCGCGAGCGTGGTCTTGACGACGGTGCGGGTGCGTTCCCAGATCTCGTCCGGATTGTGTTCGACCCAGCCCGCCCTCGGCATGATCTGCTCGTGTTCGAGCTGGTGCCGGGCGATGACGGTGCCCGCGTGGTCGAAGACCATGAAGCGTGTCGAGGTGGTGCCCTGATCGATCGCACCCACGTACCGGCTCATCGTGTCCTTCCCTGGACTCACCGTCGAGTCCGTCGCTCGGGCGCGGTGGCGGCCGGGCCCCGAACGCCACGCTAGGAACGGCCCGCGCGCGCCGCCACCGCCACCGTTCGACAATGCCGAACGATCGGCTGATAGGTTCGGGGTGTGCCTGGCGCGATCCAGTCGATCGAACGAGCCGCAGCCGTGCTGCGCCTGCTCGCGCGCGCCCCCGGACCGCTGGCCGTCGGTGAGATCGCGGCCACCCTCGACCTGGCCAAACCCACCGCGCACGGGATTGTGCGCACGCTGGTCGGCGTCGGGTTCGTCGCCCAGGACGCGGCCTCGGGCCGGTATCTGCTCGGTCCCGCGCTCGGTGAACTGGGAACAGACCGGCTCGACGTCAACGAGTTGCGTGCCCGGGCGATCCACCGGGCCGATGCCCTCGCGGCGCGCAGTGGGGAATCGGTGCGGATCGCGGTGGCGCGAAACTCGACGGTGACGGTCATCCATCACGTCTTCCGGCCCGACAACAGTGCGCAAGCGCTGGCGCTCGGCGAAGTACTGCCCGCCCATGCGACCGCGCTGGGCAAGGTCCTGCTGGCCTACGACAGCGCCACCGAACCCGGACCCCTGACGGCCTTCACCCGTCGCACCCTCACGGATCGGGGAGAACTCGACCGTGCCATCGCCGAGGTGCGCCACACCGGCTGGGCAGGCGAGATCGATGAGTCCCGGCCCGGCGAGTCAGGGATCGCCGCGCCCATCCGAACCCGGGGCGGTCTGGTGGTCGCCGCCATCGGCATCTCGGGGCCCACAGAGCGCCTGTGCGACAGTCGATTACAACTCCGCCCGGTTACCATCGCCCAGGTCCGAGCCGCCGCCCAAGCCATCCACCGCGATCTGCGAGAGCCACGATGAAGTCCACAGCACCAGCGACCACCACCGTGTCGTCGACTTCTGGCGAGCGCGGCACAGCAGCCGCGCTCGGGACCATCGGCGTGACATCGCCCGGCGCAACGGCTGAGCCGAGGACGGACGACAGGAGCAGGGGCCAATGACGCAGCGATACGTACTCGCGATCGATCAGGGGACCACGTCGAGCCGGTGCATGGTGTTCGACCGGCACGCCCGCCTGGTGGGGATGGCGCAGCGGACGCATCGTCAGCACTACCCCAGGTCCGGATGGGTGGAGCAGGACGCGGTCGAGATCTGGCGGACGGTGGAGCGGATCGTGCCCGCGGCACTGCGGGACGCGGGGGTCGCCGTCGAGCAGGTGGCGGCGATCGGGATCGCGAATCAGCGTGAGACGACGGTGGTCTGGGACCGGAAGACCGGGGTGCCGGTGCGGTTGGCGATCGTCTGGCAGGACGTGCGCACCGAGGAGCTGGTCGAGCGGCTGCGGGAACTGCCTGGCGCACAACGCATCAGAGAGCTGACCGGGCTGCCGCTGGCGACCTACTTCGCCGCGCCCCGACTGCGCTGGCTGCTCGACTCCGTCGACGGGCTGCGCGAGCGTGCCGAACGGGGCGAGGTGCTGTTCGGAACGATGGAGTCCTGGCTGATCTGGAACCTCACCGGCGGCGAGCACGTCACCGATGTGACCAATGCCGGGCGTACCCTGCTGATGAACCTGACGACCCGCCGGTGGGACGAGGAACTGTTGCGGTTCTTCGACATTCCCCGCGCGGTGCTCCCCCGCATCGAATCCTCGACCGGCGATTTCGGCACGGCGCGCACGGTGGCGCCCGGCGTGCGCATCGGCGCCGCGCTCGGCGATCAACACGCCGCGCTGTTCGGCCAGACCTGTTTCGCGCCGGGCGAGACCGAATGCACCTACGGCACCGGCGGATTCCTGATGATGAACACCGGCACCGAGCTGGTCCGCTCCGAACACGGCCTGCTCACCACCATCGGGTATCAGGTCGGCCCGGAACCGGTGTACGCGCTGGAAGGCCCGATCGCCGTCACCGGTTCGCTGGTGCAGTGGCTGCGCGACATCGTCGGCCTGATCGCGACAGCGCCCGAAATCGAAACTCTCGCAAACACTGTCGACGACAACGGCGGCTGCTACCTGGTCCCCGCCTTCTCCGGGCTCTACGCCCCGCACTGGCGCAGCGATGCCCGTGGCCTGCTCATCGGCCTGACCTCCTACGTCACCAAGGGCCACCTGGCCCGCGCGGTCCTCGAGGCGACCGCCTGGCAGACCCGCGACGTGGTCGAGGCGATGAACGCCGACGCGGGCCTGCGAGCGACCTCCCTGCGCGTAGCAGGCGGCATGGCGACCAACAACCTGCTCATGCAGATCATCGCCGACGTCCTCGACATCCCCGTCACCCGTCCCTTGGTCACCGAAACGGTCTCCCTCGGCGCCGCCTACGCCGCGGGCCTCGCGGTCGGCTACTGGCCGGATCTTCAAGGACTGCGGCGCAATTGGCGGGTGGCCGCCCAATGGCGCCCCTGCCCCGCCCGCACTGTGCGCGACGCGGAGTACGAGCAGTGGCAACGCGCAGTACAGCTCAGCGTCGGCTGGGTCCGTCCGGCGGCCGGCAGCCCACCGAAACCGGACTGACCACTCGACAGTTCCACCACGGCCGCCCGCGCCGCCGAGATCAGCCGAAGAGCTCGTTCGCGGACGTTGCGGTGACGGCCTGCTTCAGCCATTCGTCGAGTACATTTTTACATGTTCGTCGTCGGTTTTCATCAGGCCGGACAGGAACGCCGCCAAGACTTCGTCCATGTGCGGTCCTGCGCCGTGCGCCATGGCCGAGAGTACAGCGCGTTCGGGGCAGCGCCTGGCCTCGCCGGGGTCGGTAACCAGGGGAAAGCGGTCGGGGCCGAGCACCTGCGGCTGGATTGCCGACCCGAAAGTGTCGAGTTCGAGCAAAGCTTCGTGGAGGTAGCTCGGCATGCGCCGCAAGGTACGGCTTCATCGAAGAGACTTTCGAATCAGCTATGGCGTGTTGCGTGACTCGCGGTGCTGGAGCCAGACGGTCACGGTGAACAGCAGGACGCCTGCCACGGCGAGCATGGCGCCGATCATGGCCGGTGCGGTGTAGCCCAGCCCCGCCGCGATGACCAGGCCGCCGAGCCACGCCCCCACGGCGTTGGCGAGGTTGAGGGCGGCGTGGTTGAGGGCGGCGGCGAGAGTTTGGGCGTCGGCGGCGACGTCCATCAGGCGGGTTTGCAGGCCGGGGGCGAGGGCGGCGCCGGACGCGCCGACCAGAAAGGCGCCGATCCCGGCGGTGATCGGGTGGTGGGCGGCGAGGACGAAGCCGGCCAGGATCACCACCATGGCGATCATGGCGACGAAGATCGACCGGTCGACGCCGCGGTCGGCGAGGATGCCGCCGCCGATGTTGCCCACGATCATGCCGAGGCCGAACAGCGCGAGCACGATCGGGACCGCGCCGATGGCCATGCCGGCCACGTCGGTCATGGTGGTGGCGATGTAGGTGTAGACGGCGAACATGCCGCCGAAGCCGATCGCGCCGACAGCCAGGGTGAGCAGCACCTGCGGGCGGCGCAGCGCCCCCAGCTCGGTCATCGGGTCGCTGATCTTCATGCCCGTCAGATCGGGCACGTAGCGCCACAGCGCGGCCACGGTCGCCACCCCGATCACCGCGACGACCACATAGGCGTTGCGCCACCCGAGATGCTGACCCAACCAGGTCGCCCCCGGCACCCCGAGCACGTTCGCCACACTCAACCCGAGCATCACCGCCGCCACCGCCTTGGCCCGCTGCCCCACAGGCGCGAGCGTCGCGGCGGCCAGCGAGGCGACACCGAAGTACGCGCCGTGCGGCAGACCGGACACGAACCGCGCCGCGACAAGCGTCGGGAAGGTCGGCGCGAGCACGGTCGCGGCATTGCCGATGGTGAACGCCGCCATCAACGCGATCAGCAGCTTCTTTCGCGACACCCGCGCGCACAGCGCGGCGATCAACGGCGCGCCGACCACCACCCCGAGCGCGTAGGCCGACACCGCGTGCCCGGCCGAGGGCTCGGAGATGTCGAAGGCCCTGGCGATATCGGGCAGCAAACCCATGGTCACGAATTCGGTGGTACCGATTCCGAACCCACCGAGTGCCAGCGCCAGCATCGCCGGGACATGCCAACTGGTCCGTGGCGTCTCGACGACGGCGAGGGAAGAAGTCACGCCTCCATGCAACGACCCCGGTTACCCGATTGCTACCCGGGAAGACCGTGAGCTACCCCACCCGGCAGTGGAAAAGCCCGGTGAGTTACCCACCGATCTCGCAAGAACATGGGTAACTCACCGGGTGCGGGCCAACCCCACTACGCGGCCGAAGCTTGCCGCCCGCCCAGGTCCCCCCGCACCTGAATCCGGCCTAAATACGCGGAGAGGCGGACAGCGTGCGGGCCAGGTTGGCGTCCAGGGCGCCGAGGAATTCCTCGGTGCTCAGGTATCCCTGATCTCCGCCGACGAGCAGCGCCAGATCCTTGGTCATCTGCCCACCCTCGACGGTCTTGATGACGACGTCTTCGAGCGCCTGCGCGAAGCCGATCACCTCGGGGGTGTTGTCCAGCTTGCCGCGGTGTTCGAGGCCGCGGGTCCAGGCGAAGATCGACGCGATCGGGTTGGTCGAGGTCGGCTTGCCCTGCTGGTGCTGACGGAAGTGCCGGGTGACGGTGCCGTGCGCGGCCTCGGCCTCGCAGGTGCGACCGTCCGGGGTGAGCAGCACCGAGGTCATCAGGCCGAGCGAGCCGAAGCCCTGGGCCACGGTGTCGGACTGCACGTCGCCGTCGTAGTTCTTACAGGCCCAGACGTAGCCGCCCTCCCACTTCATGGAGGAGGCGACCATGTCGTCGATCAGACGGTGCTCGTAGGTCAGGCCCGCCGCGTCGAACTCGGCCTTGAACTCGGCGTCGAAGACTTCCTGGAAGGTGTCCTTGAACATGCCGTCGTAGGCCTTGAGGATGGTGTTCTTCGTGGAGAGATACACCGGGTAGTTCTGCTGCAGGCCGTAGTTGAACGAGGCCCGCGCGAAGTCCACGATCGACTTCTTGAAGTTGTACATACCCATGACGACGCCGCCGTCGGCGGGCATCTTCACGACCTCGTGCACGATCGGCTCGCTGCCGTCCTCGGGCGTGAAGGTCAGCGTGACGGTACCCGCCTCGTAAACCTTGAAATCGGTGGCGCGGTACTGGTCGCCGAAGGCGTGACGGCCGATGATGATCGGCTTGGTCCAGCCGGGCACCAGGCGGGGCACGTTGGAGATGATGATCGGCGCGCGGAAGATGGTGCCACCCAGAATGTTTCGGATGGTGCCGTTGGGCGAGCGCCACATCTTCTTGAGGCCGAACTCCTTCACCCGGTCTTCGTCGGGGGTGATGGTGGCGCATTTGACGCCGACGCCGTGCTTCTTGATGGCGTTCGCGGCGTCAACTGTGACCTGGTCGTCTGTCTTGTCGCGATACTCGATGCCGAGGTCGTAGTACTCGAGGTTCACGTCGAGATACGGATGGATCAGCTTGTCCTTGATGAACTGCCAGATGATCCGGGTCATCTCGTCGCCGTCGAGTTCTACGACGGTACCTTCAACCTTGATCTTGGACATGGATCTTCGTGTCCTCCTAGGATGGTGCCCTCATTGCACGGCCAGGCGAACACGCTTGTGAGCGGACCCCAGCTGTTCCAACAGACAACGTATATGCCCCGCGTTGTCTGCGGGACGTGTGGTGCAAACAAGACAAGCGTACTGCTGCCAGTGACCTCACCGCGATGGGAGGGCCCGCTGTGCGGGACTGCGGCGGCGACACACCGCGCCGACCAGTGATCTTCTCGACGAAATCGGGAGAAATTTCCGCGCGGGCGAGATGTCCGGTTAACATGACGGCAAGGTCATGAGTACCAGCGTCAAGCCCCGGCTCGCTGGTCGGCAACCCTCCAGCTGCGGTGGGGTGCTCCGGGTGATGACCGGGCCCTCGAAGGTCGAGGGCAAGCGCGCATTCGTAGGAGGCCACCATGTGTTGTTGCCCGTCGATCCGACCCAGCTGACGAGATACCCGGCGAACAACCCCCTGGAGCATCACCATGTCCAACTCCACCCTGCCCGAGAACTGGTCGTTCGAGACCAAGCAGGTCCACGCGGGCCAAGCCCCCGACGCCGCGACCAACGCGCGGGCCCTGCCGATCTACCAGACCACCTCCTACACCTTCCGTGACACCGACCACGCCGCCGCGCTGTTCGGTCTCGCCGAGCCGGGCAACATCTACACCCGGATCATGAACCCCACCCAGGACGCGGTGGAGCAGCGCGTGGCCGCGCTGGAAGGCGGCGTCGCGGCACTGCTGCTGGCCTCCGGTCAGGCCGCCGAGACCTACGCGATCCTGAACCTGGCGAGCGCGGGCGACCACATCGTGTCCAGCCCGCACCTCTACGGCGGCACCTACAACCTGTTCCACTACTCGCTGCCCAAGCTCGGCATCGAGGTCTCCTTCGTCGAAGACCCCGACGACCTCGCCCAGTGGGAAGCCGCGATCCGGCCCAACACCAAGGCCCTCTACGGCGAGACCATCGCCAACCCGAGCAGCGCGGTCTTCGACATCCCCGGCATCGCCGGTGTCGCGCACGCGGCGGGCCTGCCGCTGATCGTCGACAACACCGTCGCGACCCCGTACCTGATCCAGCCGCTGGCCCACGGCGCCGACATCGTCGTGCACTCGGCCACCAAGTACCTGGGCGGCCACGGCGCCGCGGTGGCCGGGGTGATCGTCGACGGCGGCACCTTCGACTGGACCGTGCGCGACGCCGACGGCAAGTCCCGCTATCCCGGCTTCACCGAGCCCGACCCGAGCTACCACGGCGCGGTCTTCGCCGACCTGGGCGCGCCCGCCTTCGCGCTCAAGGCTCGCGTACAGCTGCTGCGCGACCTCGGCGCGGCGGTGTCGCCGTTCAACGCCTTCCTCATCGCGCAGGGCATCGAGACGCTGAGCCTGCGCGTCGAGCGGCACGTGGCCAATGCCGAGGTGGTCGCGAAGTTCGTCGCCGAGCAGCCCGGCGTCGAGACGGTGCACTACGCGGGCCTCGAGTCCTCGCCCTGGCACGCGCGGGCCAAGGAACTGGCGCCGAAGGGCGCGGGTGCGATCGTGGCCTTCGAGCTGGCCGGTGGCGTCGACGCGGGCAAGAAGTTCGTGGACGCGCTCAGCCTGCACAGCCATGTCGCTAACATCGGGGATGTGCGTTCTCTCGTGATTCACCCGGCGTCGACCACGCATTCGCAGTTGACACCGGAGGAGCAGCTGGCCGCGGGCGTCAAGCCCGGCCTGGTCCGGCTCGCCGTGGGCATCGAGGGTATCGACGACATCCTGGCCGATCTGCGGGCCGGTTTCGCGGCGGCGACCACGTGACTGTGAGCACCGAATCGCCGATCGCCCGTCCCGGCACCGGAGTGGCTCTGCTGCCACCGCCGGACGGGCGTCTCGGCGTGGTCGCCATCGGGGAGGTTGCGCTGGAGAACGGCGCCGTCGTCCCCGATGTGCGGCTGGCGGTGCAACGCTGGGGTGAGCTCTCGCCCACCCTGGACAACGTGGTGCTCGTCGAACACGCGCTCACCGGTGACTCGCACGTCATCACCAGTGCCGACAATGCCCAGCCCGGCTGGTGGGAGGGCATGGTAGGCCCCGGCGCGCCGATCGACACCGACGAATGGTGTGTGATCGCCACCAACGTGCTCGGCGGCTGCAAGGGCAGCACCGGGCCGTCCACGCTCGCGCCCGACGGCAAGCCGTGGGGCGCGCGTTTTCCCGAGTTGACCATCCGTGATCAGGTGACCGCCGAGGCTCAGCTGCTCGACGTGCTCGGCATCGAGCGCCTGGCCTCGGTGGTCGGTGGCTCGATGGGCGGCATGCGGGTGCTCGAGTGGATGATCGACAAGCCCGAGCGGGTCTCGGCGGCGCTGGTGCTCGCTGTCGGCGCGCGGGCCACCGCCGATCAGATCGGCACCCAGACCACCCAGATGGCCGTCATCACGGCCGACCCGGACTGGCAGGGCGGCGACTATCACGGCACCGGCCGCGCGCCGACGACCGGCATGGGCCTGGCCCGCCGCATCGCGCACCTGACCTACCGCACCGAGGGCGAACTCGACCACCGCTTCACCAATCGCCCCCAGGGCGACGAGGACCCGTGGCAGGGTGGCCGCTACGCGGTGCAGAGCTACCTGGAGCACCAGGCCGAGAAGCTGGTCCAGCGCTTCGACCCGGCCACCTATGTGCTGCTCAGCGAGGCCATGAACCGCCACGACATCGGTCGCGGTCGCGGTGGTGTCGCCGCCGCGCTCGCCTCGACGCGGGTGCCGTGCGTGGTGGGCGGTGTCGACTCCGATCGCCTCTATCCCCTGCACACCCAGGCCGAGCTGGCCGAGGGGCTGCCGGGCTGCGCCGGACTCGAGATCGTGCACTCGCGCGACGGACACGACGGCTTCCTCACCGAGGCCGCCGCGGTGGCCAAGCTGCTCACCGAGACCATGCGCTTGGCGCGGGAGAACCGCTGAGTCAACGCTTGGTGGTCCCGGCCAGCAAGGTGACGATCGAGCGCACGTAGTCCTGGAGACGTTCGCGCGGATATTCCGCCGGCTCGCTGACCGCCAGTCGCCCGAGCATCTCGGCGACGGTGAGTGTCGAGTTCGCCAGCAGCGCCGCGTCCATGGCCGACCAGCGCGGCAGCATCGCGATACCCACGCGGACAAGGGATTCCGCGCGCTCGAGAATGTCGGCGCGGGAATTGCGCAGGGCGGCACGGTATTCGTCGGGCGCGCTCGCCGGGGTGGCGAGGATGAGCCGCCAGCGCGTCGGATTCGCCAGTGCCACACCGACGAACGCCTCGACCGTGGCCAGGGCGGCTTCGATCGGATCGCTGCCGATCAGGTTCTCCGGCAGGGTGTCGGCGATCTGGGCGAGGCCGCGTTCGCTCTCGCGTTCCAGCAGGGCCTCGACCAGTTCGGCGCGGGTCTTGAACACCGTGTACAGCACGGGTTTTCCGACGCCGGCCTCCTGCGCGACGGCTTCCATGCTCAGCTCGTGCAGCTCCAACCGGCCGAGCACGGCGAACGCGGCATCGAGCAGCTGGGCGCGGCGCTCGTGCGGCGGCAGGCGCGGGGCGTAGCGACGGCGCGGTCGTTGCTCCTGCGTTGCGGTCACCCGCTCACCTCCCGTATCCGACCGAGGCCCGGTCCGGTGCCCAAATCCTACACAACCGTTGTATTCATTTCGATCAATTGCTACGGTTGCGTTGTATTCACCTGCGAGGTTCGCCTCAGCACTGCAAAGGAGCACGTGCCATGGCCTTCGACCCGGCTACCCTGCGTCGCGACGACTACGGCTTCTTCGGACCGGATTCCCCCAGCTGGAAGGTGTGGGCGTCACCGACCGCGCTGATCGGGTTCCAGCGCGCGGTCACCCTCGAACACTTCGACCCGTTCCTGACCGCCGCCGTCGCCGATTCGGAGGGGATCTACGACAACCCGCGCACGCGCCTGGACCACACGCTGTCGTACTTCCTGCTGGTCGCTCTCGGCGACGGGCGCACCGCCATCCAGGCCTCCGAACACCTGATGACGGTGCACGCCTCGATGACGGGCATCGAACCGATCAGCGGCAAGCGCTACAGCGCCAACAATCCCGACTCGCAGCTGTGGATCCACGTCACCGGCTGGCACTCGGTGCTCAAGGCGTACGAGATGTACGGGCCGGGGCCGCTGAGCGCCGCGGAGGAGGACCGGTACTGGGCCGAATGCGTGATCGCGGCCGAGCTGCAGACCTGCAAGCCCGCCGACGTGCCGCGTTCGCGCGCGGAGGTGCGCGCGTACTTCGAGCGGGTCCGGCCCCAGCTGTGCTCCTCCGAGCGCGCGGTGCGCGGCATGCACTATCTGCTGTGGACGCCGCCCAGCAAGGGCCTGCCGTTCGCGCTCGGCAGCCGGTTGCTCTCGTTGGCGACCATCCCGACCCTGCCGATCTGGATGCGCGAACTCGGCCGCTTCGACCTGCCCCGGATCCTCGGCCCGGCCGTGCGCCTGCCTGCCACCGCGATCGCCTGGCTCAGCACGCGCCGCGACAACTTCGCCCTGATCAAGGCAGCGCCCTACATCGCCCCGATGACCGGCCAGATCCTCGCCGCGCACACACGATCAGGCGAGCCGACCACTCCCCGCACGATCACCCCCGCGCAAGCCCGCGAGCGCTACGGCAGCAAGGGCCACTGCAGCCTCTGGGACCACAAGATCCCCGAAACCGCGTAGCCCACCCGCCGCGACCCGGACAGTCGATCACCAGGCTCTGGTGGCGTTCGCTCTCGACGACCGGGCTCAGTTGACGCCGAGAGTGTTGATGGTGGCGGCCAGGAAGACGATGGCGCTGCCCAGCGCGGTGAGCGCGGCGACGTCGAAGGGCTTGCTCCGGACAGCGAGCAGGCCCACCTGCACGGTCGGCAGGCACAACCGGAAGGCGGCGGCCACCAGGGCGGCGCTGCCGAAGATCAGCGCGCCGCGACGCCACCGATCCCACGCGACGAACACGATCGCGACCACGATCAGCGCGCTCACCACAGTCATCGGCAGGTGACTGCGCAGGTACTGCTCCCCCGCGCTCAACCGTGCGACCCGGTGCTTGCCGGTGGTCTCCGCCTTGTTCACGGGCCCGATTGTTCCAGATGCCGCCTGCGGGCGGGCGCACAGCCACATGGGAGAGTGATCCGCTGTGCTGCATCTGATCTTTCACAATCCCGTGATACCCCCGAACACCGGCAACGCGATCCGCCTCGCCGCCGGTACCGGCTGTGCGCTGCATCTGATCGAGCCGCTGGGCTTCGACCTGTCCGAGTCCAAGCTCCGCCGCGCCGGTCTGGACTATCACGACCTCGCCGTGGTGAGGGTGCATCCCGACCTGGCGACCGCCTGGACCGTGATCGAACCCGGCCGGGTCTTCGCCTTCACCACCCAGGCCGGCACCCGCTACACCGACATCGCCTACCGCGACGGAGACGCCCTCCTGTTCGGCACCGAACCCACCGGGTTACCCGAGCAGGTGCTCGCCGACCCGGCGATCACCGACCAGGTCCGCATCCCGATGCTCCCCGGTCGGCGCTCGATGAACCTGTCGAACGCGGCCGCGGTGACGGTCTACGAGGCATGGCGGCAGCTGGGATTTCCCGGGGCGGTGTGACCAGCCTCGGCCCGGTCGCCGTGGATCACGCCCGACGACGATCAGCTCGCCGGCGCTCAGATGTCGACCTCGAAGCGTTTGAAGCGGGAGGTCGCGCCCGCGGACAGGCGCACCGCGGACCTCGAGACGCCGAAGTGGGTGGCGAGTAGTTCGATGGCGGCCTTGTTGGCCTTGCCCTCGACGGCGGGGGCGCGGACGTAGAGGGTGAGGGTGCCGTCGTCGGCGACTTCGACGAGGGGGCCTTTACGGCTGTTCGGCTTGATCGTCGCCCGCACCATCGGCACTGTCCGCTCCCTTCGGATCCTCGCCCACCGAGTGCTTTCCTTCCGCACCGGTGTCCGGCTTCGTCGCGAGTGCGGTAGGCGCGGAGACCGCCGCACCCGTCTTGCGACCGCGACCACGCACCAACCGCACCAGCGCCCACAACACGGCACCGATCACCGCGAGGAAGCCCAGCCACGGCACCGCCTTGCCGGCGAACACGACCGCGTCCTTCAGCCAGTCGACCAGCGAGTGCCAGCCGGAGACGATGCCGTCCCAGAAGTTGTCGGGGTCGCCGGGGGCGCGATCCTCGTCGGCGGTGAGGGTGATGGTCAGGGTCGACAGGGCGACCTGGTCGTCGAGGGAACGCTTCTGCGCGGTGAGGCTGTCGAGTTCACCCTGCCTGCTCGCCAGCGCCTCCTCGGCGGCGATCAGGTCGGCGGTGTTGGCCGCGCCCGCCATGAGCGCGCGCAACCGGTCGACCGAGGACTGCAGCGCCCGGATGCGGGCGTCGAGGTCCTGCCACTGCATGGTGACGTCGTCGCGGTTGGTGCTGACCCGGGTGACGGTGCCGACCCCGCCGAGCCCGGTGACGAAGGCGTCGGTCTTGTCCGCGGGCACTCGCACACTGAGCACCGCCCGCGCGGTGCGCTTGTCGGTGCCCGGCTGTTCGGTACGGCTGTCGATCCGGCCGTCCACGGCGTTCACCTGGTCGGTGACGGTCGCGGCGGCGGCGATCGGGTCCTCGGCGGACACGTCGATCGAGCCGGTGATCACCTCTTTGCGATCCGAGTTCGCCGGTGCCGGACTGTCTTTCGGCGGTGCCCCCTCCCGGAATCCGGGCGCCTCCGCGGCGACGGGCGGGGACATCGTCGGCACGGACGCCCCGGTGTTCTCGCTGTCGACACCACCACACCCGGCCACGAACAGCAGTCCGAGCAACCCGATCATCACCACGGCAAGCTTGCGCATGATCGCAGCGTAGTGCGCACCACCGCTTTCGTCAGCGAGGTAGGCGTGGGCGGCGGCCGGATTCGGCGCGGCGCGGCCTCGCCTCGTGCGTTCTGACTCGCCCCTGCGCAAGGCCGGAACGGGCGGTCGACACCCGGCGGGCGAGCGCGGAGTCAGCGGAAATCGCGGGAGCGGGCGACGATGCGCAGGTCGAGGTGTTCGAGATGGTCGGCGAGCACGCTGGCCGCGCCCTCGGCGTTCTGGACGCGGCCGCGGATGATGAGGGCGGTCGCGCTCTGCGCCAGGCGGCGGTACCGGGTCCACAGGCCGACCGAGCAGACCACATTGACCATGCCGGTCTCGTCTTCCAGATTGAGGAAGGTGACCCCGGCGGCGGTGGCGGGGCGCTGGCGGTGGGTGACGGCACCGGCGACCAGGATGCGGGCGCCGTCCTCGACGAGCAGCAGGTCGGCGGCGGGGACGACGCCGAGCGAATTCAGGTACGCGCGCAGGAATTCGGTGGGATAGCTGTCGGGTGAGATGCCGGTGGCCCAGACGTCGGCGGCGGCGAGTTCGAGTGCGGTCATGCCGGGCAGGGACGGCGCGGCGACGGCGGGACCGGTGCCGGGCAGCAGGTTCGAGCGCTCCCGCGCCGCCGCCCCCGCCGCCCACAGTGCCGCCCGCCGGGCAAGGGCCGGGTCGGGCGTGCGGCGTGCTGGTCCGTCCCGCACCGCGGCGCCGCCGGGTCGGCCGAGGCGAGGTTCGGTACCGCCGGATTCGGGGATGTGGGGCTCGTCTTCCGCAATCAAGGTGTTCAACGCGCCGGCGGTGGCCAGGGATTCGGTCTGGGCGACGGTGAGTTCCACGCGGCCGGTGAGGTCGAGCAGGGAGGCGAAGGGGCCGTGTTCGACGCGGGCGGTGACGATGCGGTCGGCGAGGTCGGTGCCGATGTGGCGCACGCCGGACAGGCCGAGGCGGATCTCGGTGCCCGCGTTCTCCAGGGTGGGTTCGGCGCGGCTGGCGTTGATGTCGGGGGCGTGCACCCGCACCCCGTGGCGGCGGGCGTCGGCGACCAGCGACTGCGGGGAGTAGAAGCCCATCGGCTGGGCACGCAGCAGGCCCGCGCAGAAGGCGGCCGGGTGGTGCAGCTTGAACCAGGCCGAGTAGAAGACGAGCGAGGCGAAGCTCTGCGAATGGCTTTCCGGAAAGCCGAAATTGGCGAAGGCGTAGAGCTTCTCGTAGATGCGGTCGGCGACCTCGTCGGTGATGCCGTGCAGGTCATACATGCCCTGATAGAGCCGGTCCTTGAGCCGCCGCATCTTCTCCGGCGAGCGTTTGGAACCCATGGCGCGACGCAGCTGGTCGGCTTCGGCGGGGGTGAAACCGGCGACGTCGATGGCCATCTGCATCAGCTGCTCCTGGAACAGCGGGACACCGTAGGTGCGCTCCAAAGTCTTCGCCAGCACCGGATGGTCGTAGGTGACCGGCTCCTTGCCGTTGCGCCTGCGGATGTACGGGTGCACCGAGCCACCCTGAATGGGCCCCGGCCGGATCAGCGCCACCTCCACCACGAGGTCATAGAATTCGCGCGGCTTCAATCGGGGCAGCGTCGCCATCTGCGCTCGCGACTCCACCTGGAACACCCCGATCGAGTCGGCGCGCGAGAGCATCTCGTAGACACCGGCTTCGGTGAGATCGAGCGCGTGTAGTTCGATCTGCTCGCCCTTGTGCTCGGCCACCAGGTCGATCATGTAGTGCAGGGCGGAGAGCATGCCGAGGCCGAGCAGGTCGAACTTCACCAAACCCACTGCGGCGCAATCGTCCTTGTCCCACTGCAGCACGCTGCGCCCGGCCATCCGCGCCCATTCCACCGGGCACACGTCGGCGATCGGGCGATCACAGATCACCATGCCGCCGGAGTGGATCCCCAGATGCCTTGGCAGGCCGTCGAGTTCACCGGCGAGTTCGAGCACCGCGGGCGGGATGTCGGTGCCCGTCTCGGCGGCCACTCCCGACCAGCGACTCACCTGCTTGCTCCACGCGTCCTGCTGACCCGGCGAAAAGCCCAGCGCGCGTGCGGCATCGCGCACCGAGGACTTGCCGCGATAGGTGATCACGTTCGCCACCTGGGCGGCATAGTCGCGGCCGTACTTGGCGTAGACGTGCTGGATCGCCTCCTCGCGCCGGTCGGACTCGATGTCGACGTCGATGTCGGGCGGGCCGTCACGATCGACCGAGAGGAACCGTTCGAACAGCAACTTGTTGCCCACCGGGTCCACATTCGTGATGCCGATGGCGTAGCAGACCGCGGAGTTGGCGGCCGAGCCCCGGCCCTGGCACAGGATGTCGTTGCCCTTGCAGAACTCGACGATGTCGTGCACCACCAGGAAATAGCCGGGGAAGGTCAACTTCTCGATCACCGCGAGCTCGTGCTCGATCTGCCGGTACGCCTGCGGGTTCCGCTCCGGCGGGCCGTAACGCTTCGCGGCGCCGCGCATCGTGAGCTCACGCAGCCACGAGTTCTCGTCGTGACCGTCGGGCACCTCGAACGGGGGCAGTTCGGGCGCGATCAGGCGCAGGTCGAAAGCGCACGCCCGAGCCAGCTCCGCCGCAGTGCGCACCGCGTGCGGGTGCTCGGCGAACAGCCGCGCCATCTCCGCGCCCGAGCGCAGATGCGCGCCACCGGTGGACGGCAGCCAGCCCGCCATCTCGTCGAGACTGCTCCGCGCCCGGATCGCGGCCAGTGCCATCGCACGGCGGCGCTGGGCCGGCGCGGCGAAGTGCGCACCGGTGGTGGCCAGTACCGGGATGCCGAGGCGATCGGCCACGGCGATCAGGTAGGCATTGCGTTCGTCGTCGGTGGCGATGCCGTGATGGGTGAGTTCGACGCTCACGCGGTCGGCGCCGAAGCGTTCGACCAGGTCACGCAGGGCCGCTTCGGCTTTGGTCAGCCGGGTGTCGCCGTCGCGCAGGTCCTGTTCGAGCGCGGCGCGCAGGTGGCCTTTCCGGCAGCCGGTGAGAATGTGCCAGTGCCCACCCGCGGCCGCGGCGAGGGTGTCGAGGTCATAGCGCAGGACGCCCTTCTCCCCCGCCGCCATGTGCGCCGCCGCCATCTCCCGTGAGAGTCGCCGGTACCCCTCCTGGCCCCGTGCCAGCACCAGCAGGTGCGGGCCGGCTGGATCAGGAAACCCATTGCGCGGCAGTGAATCCGGTGCAAACATATGCCCGCGCGCGGGCTCCTCACCCAGCGCGGCGCTCACACGCCCACTCCCGGCGGCGGAGTCATCGCCCGACCTGCGCGTGGAGGCACCGAGCGGCTCGGTGTTCGGCGTCGCGCGGACACCGCCCCGAGGAACAGAACGGCGCCGGACCGCATCCCCACGGCCCGGCGCCGCCTCCGCATCGGTGCCCAGTGACAGTTCGGCACCGAAAACCGTTGGCATTCCATATTCCCTGGCCGCCTCGGCGAACCGGACGGTCCCGTAGAACCCGTTGTGATCGGTGAGCGCGAGCGCCTCGAGGCCGAGGCGTACCGCCTCCTCCACCAACTCCTCCGGCTGGCTCGCACCGTCGAGGAAACTGTAGGCCGAGTGGGCATGCAATTCCGCGTAAGACACGGTCGGCTCGGCGGGGCGGTCGAGCGAGCCCGCCTGGTACGCACCTCGTTTGCGCGACCAGGCCGGGCTGTCGCCACCGTCGCCGGGGTGCATCTGTTCGGCGGGGCGGCGGCTCGGCTTGCCCGAGAGCACCCGTTCCAGTTCCGACCAGGTCGGGGGACCGTTGCTCCAGCCCACGCGCCGGCTCCTCTCACGACCCCCGCATCACATCCACCTTCCCCCGCGCCAGACACTCAATTCGCGGGCAACCGCTCCATCGATCGCAGCTCCAGCGCCGCCTCGACATGGCCAAGACCCGAGCGGATCACCGCGCCGTAGGCATCGTTGGCGAGCACGTCCAGGTGCCCGCGCGCGATGACGAGCTGCATCCGCGCCATCTCGAAATCGCCGACGCGGCGGTGACTGTCGGCCAGGTTCAGATACAGCGAGGGCAGGAATCCGCGCAGTCCCTCGTCCAGCGGAATGCCGGGCCCGAACACCGCGGCCAGCGCCCGCTGGTCCCACCGCAACGCATCCTCCGGCTGGTCCTGCACATCCGCCAGATGGTGCGCGATCACGCAGCGATGCAACGGGTCGCCGCCTTCCCCTATGTCGTCCCAGAGCTTGGTGAGCGCTCTGCGCGCCGCTTCCGGGTCGAATCCGCCGAGCCGCACCGCGGCATAGATGTCCGCCATCCGATCGTCCGCCATGGGCCCAGTATCGCACATACGTTCGAATGTTGGCGAGAGGGGTTCGAACATATTTTCGAGTTTTTCGAAGGGTCTGGTTCCCGAACTTACTTTGGAGTAAGTTCATAGGGAACGAGCTGCAAAGGAGCAGTGATGTCTCAGGTTTCTCCAGGTTCTCCCACTGAACAAGGCCGTGGCGGGCGGCGGCGACGCGATCTGACCGGCAGGCATGTCGTGATCACCGGCGCGTCGTCCGGGATCGGGCGGGCCGCCGCGCTCGCGGTCGCCGACAAGGGCGCCTCGGTCTTCCTCCTCGCCCGCCGCGGTGACGAGCTGGCCGCGGTGGTCACCGAGATCCTCGACGCCGGCGGTGACGCCCACGGCTACCAGTGCGATGTCACCGATTCCGAATCCGTCGATTCGACCGTCAAGACCATCCTCGACCAGCACGGCCATGTCGACATGCTGGTCAACAACGCGGGCCGGTCCATCCGCCGCGCCATCCATCGCTCCACCGACCGCCTGCACGACTACGAGCGCACCATGGCGGTCAACTACTTCGGCGCGCTGCGGATGACCCTGGCATTGCTGCCGCAGATGCGCGAGCGTGGCTTCGGCCACATCGTCAACATCTCCTCCGCGGGCGTGCAGGTCGCCACCCCGCGCTTCTCCGCCTACCTCGCCAGCAAAGCGGCACTGGACAAGTTCACCGAGGTCGCCGCGGTCGAAACCCTCGCCGACGGCGTCACTTTCACCACGATCCACATGCCGCTCGTGCGCACTCCCATGATCACGCCCAGCGGCGACCAGGGGCCCTCCGAATCCCCGGAGTGGGCGGCGGGCACCATCGTGCGCGCCCTCACCGAACGCCCCAAGCGTATCGACGTCCCCCTCGGCACGATCGCCGAATACGGCGGCATCATCACCCCCAAACTCCGCGACCGCATCCTGCATCGCTACTACCGCGCCCTCCCCGACTCCCCCGCCGCCAAAGGTGAAACACCCGAACCCGTCCCGGAATCGGCCACCCCCCACGCCGATCGTCCCACCACCTCGACCGCCCGCAAACTCACCGGCACCGCCCTCCGCCGCGCCGCCCGCTGGGTCCCCGGCACCCACTGGTGAACCTGGGCGTTTGATCACCAGGCACTGGTTGGCGTCATTTCTCGGCCGATGCTCACCTGAGCGCCTGATGATCGACTGTCCAGCATCGCGTCGTGACGATCCGGCCCGCGTACGCCACTGGATCCGTCGACGAAAGGGGATTCGGCAGTCCATCACGCACGCTGGCCGGACGACCGGCGTCAGATCGTGGCGGGATGCTCAGCAGGTGACAGGTGTGGAAGTTGTTGTACGGCGGCCGGTTCCAGGTAGGTTGCGGGTTTCGGGGCGCCACCACAGCTGGCCTGCCTCGGGACGGCGGCAACGGTGCGGGCGGTGACGCGCCAGCGGCGGCCATCGCGGTGGGCGACGAGGGCGGTGCCCGCGACTGTCGGGTCGGATCCCGGGGTGGTGCCCGCTGGAGTCGGGTCGTCGTCGGGGTGGACGGTGAGGTCGTCGAGCGGGGTGGGTGGAAGTTGTTCGCGCACTGCCACTTCGGCCAGTTGGGCAATGGGGTCGTAGCAGCCGCGGCCGCGCAGGCCGGTCAGCGAGACCTGGCCTGACTCGGCGGCCGCGAGGGCGGCGTGGGCGGCGGGGATGTCGAGGCGACCGTAGGTGAGGCCCGAGGGGAGCAGGACGACGGCGGGTGCGAGGCGGTGGCCGCCGGTGTGGGAGGCCTCCCAGACCCGGCCGGGGTTCTCGGTGGCGAGGGCGGCGGCGATCGGGCGGCCCAGGCGCGCGCAGCACTGGTCGCGTTTGCCGTGAGCGCAGACCAGGACCACCGGACCGTCCACGGGCGCACCGATTCCCGGTGCCGGGCCGTCGACGAGACGCAGGTCGATGTCGAACAGTTCGCGCAGGTCGGTGATCTCGAACCGCTCGCACCAGGAACCCTGGGGGCGCGAGGCGGCCAGCAGGACCGTGCGGGTGCCGGTGAACTCGTTGCGGCCGGGGCGCCGGATCAGCGTCGGGCGGACATGCGCGGCGGTGCTGCGGGCGGCCAGTTCGGCGGTGATCTCCGGGCCGAGCACCTCGTCACCGAGCACGTCGCGCCCCCAGGCGCCGGGGTGCTCGACGCACAGCCAGCCGGTGACGTGGGCCGCGGTACCGAGCATCGGAAGGTCGGCAGAGGCCGCGGTACACGACAGACCGTCGAAGGGGGTCACAGGTGTCTCCTTACGCGGCGACTCGAAACCCGAGAGTCCGATAGGCGTCCATTTCACTTTAGAGCCGGGACCGGGGCTACTCGTAGACGCCCTCCGCGTGCCAGGTGTGGTCGTCGAAGACGAGTAGCACTGCGCGGATCTCGGTGGGTTCGGCGTCGAGTTGGACTTGGGCGCGGATCGCGACAGTGGGGTGGTCGGCGGTGGACCACCAGCGTTCGGTGACCGGCCACGGGCCTGCCCAGCCGAGTAGCGCCCACTGCTTGCTGCCCCAGTGCAGGCGAGCGGGGTCGGCGGTGAACAGGCCGCGGTCGGTGACCAGAACGTCGGTACCGTCGGCGGCGGTCAGGCACACGGTGGGGCGGTGCAGGAGCAGCAGGGTGGGGGCCGGTTCGGGGAGGCGACCGGGCCAGGGCTGGGCCGGGTCGGCGGCAGGGGCTAGTTCGTCGCCGAGGGCGATCATGGTGACGCGTTCGGCGGGGCCGCGACCGCCGCTGAGCACACCAATGCGGACCGCCTCGCCGCCGAGCAGGCCCTGCACCCGGACCAGGACCCGGCGGGCGCGTTCGGCCTCCTCGCCCTCACCGCCCCACAGCCCGAGCTGCAGGGCGTCCGCGGCGACCACCTCGACCGGTTCCAAGCGCAGCGCGATGATCGGCGCGGTGGGGCGGTCGCGGTGGGTGAGCCAGCCGTCGAGTTGCCAGCGGACGCGGTCGGCGGTGTCGGGTGCGGTGAGCGGGCGGGCACAGCGCCAGATCCTGGTGAGCTCCTCGCCCGCCTCGGTGCGGGCCGAGATCGCGAGCCGGGTGCAGGCCACCCCCACCGCCGACAGGACCGCGTGCAGCCGGGTGGACAGCTGCCTGCCCGCGAAGGCGGCCGCGTCGACCCGGTCGATGGGCGGATCGCAGTCCAGGTCCACGGTCAGTTCCGGGGCGGGTGGCCGCGCCGACGGCGGACGTTCCGGCAGGGCGCGGGCGATGCGGTGCGCGCGCACGGCGTCGGCGCCGAACCGGGAAGCCACCTCGGCGGGTGACAGGCGTGCGAAATCCCCGATGCGGCGTAACCCCAAGCGGTGCAACAGGTCGACCAGGTCGGCGCGTTCCGGAGCGGCCAGACTCGGTTCGACCGCGAGCTCCGACACCGGTAGCGGCGCGAGGTAGCGCGTCCCCTCCCCCAGTGGCACGATCGCCCCGCCCCTGGCCGCGAGCACCGCCGTCGACAGGACGTCGGCGATCCCGATCTGCGCCTCGGCCCCCGCCACGGCGACCGCGTCGATCAACTGCTCCGCCGCGGCCTCTTCCGAGCCGAAATACCGTGCCGCGCCGCGTGCCCCGAGCACGATGAGCCCCGGCCGCAACACCTCGACTCCCGGCACCGTCGCGTCGACCGCACCGGCCACCGACTCGAACAGGCGCGCGTCCCGATCCGGATCCTCCTGGGCGACCAGCAGTTCCGGACAGCACCCCTGCGCCTCCCGACGTCGCATCCCGCGGCGCACCCCCGCACCCCGCGCGACCGCCGAACACACCACCACCCGATTCCCCCGCAACACCGCCACCGGCCGATCCGCACCCACCCCGGCCACCGCCGCCGCCGCGACCGCCGCCCAGTCCGGGCACCACACCGCCAACACCCGATCACCGTGCGCCACAACGACACCGCCCGACACGCGACGCCGCAGCCCGATCCGCCACCACGGCCGCCCCATCGCCGGACCGGGCCCGCCGCACCGTGAGCACCTGCGTCAGGACACCGAGCCGGACACGCGTTGCGCCTCGACGACGAGTCACCGCCGAAGACCTGGACGAGCGATGGAAGCAGGGGAAACCGTTGGCTGGAAAGGCGTTCCCCAGAGCGTGCGAGCGCAGGGCAAGCGGTGATCGCCCGGCAGGCACCGGGGAGGCGGCAGGTCGCATCACCTCCATCGACCCAGGCCGAACGCGGCGGTCACGAGACCGCCTCGTGTAGTGCGGGCACTTCGGCGACGCGGACGGTTTCGCGGGTCTGCCATTCGGTGCGACCGGGCCGGGCGCACAGGTCGATGTGACCGTGGCGGGGTGGGCCCGCCTTGGCGCTGACGCGCACATCGAGGCAGACCGAGCGCAGGCGGCCGCGCCCGGGGCCGAGGCCGCGGTAGCCGGTGACGCGGGAGTCCAGGCGCAGCGACGGGTTGGTCCATTCGCCGCCGGCGACGACCAGGGTGGCGCCGCGATTGCGGGCCCGGGCGGCCAGGACACGGCAGCGGGCGGGCGGCACGGCGAGCCCGCCGAGACCGAGGACCACCAGGTCGAGGCCGTCGAGCAGGACCGCGGCGACCTCGGCGGGATCGGGCCCTGGGTCGGCGATCACCGCCAGCCGGGACAGTTGGGCACCCATTTCGGCGGCAGCCAGCAAACCGAGCCGGGGCAGGCCGATGACCGCGGCGTGGCCGCCGTGCGCGGTCACCTCGGCGAGCAGACCGGTCAACAGCGAATGCGCGCCGGAGTAGGCGATCACCGCGCCCTTGGGCAGCCCACCATCGGGCAGCAGATCGACCAGCGGCGCGGGCACCGGCAGCATGTCGCGCCGAAATCGCTGTTCACGGGGTATTCGACCGGACGCGGACTCACCGCGCCCCGGTATCGCGGCCATTCGCCTGCGCAGCTCGTCGAGCGTGCCCTGATCGGGCGACAACGCATCCGAACCCATCAAAACCACCTACTTCCACGATGGACCCGCGAGCGGCGAACCGCCCCACGCCGGAACAGTCAGCACCGTTCCAGCTATCGATCGTATTCGAATATACGTTCGAACGCGACCAGGGTGACACCCACCCCCACCTCGTGTCCACGGCGGGACGCCTTATACCCGGACACGGGGATACCCGCCAGTCAGCGGCATGTTCGACTACCCTCGCACCCGTGACCGAACGTGCCCGTCCCCATATCGGCCCCGACTACCTGGTCGCGGGCCGCTACCGCCTGCAGTCGAAACTGGGCGGCGGTGGCATGGGCGCGGTCTGGCTCGCGACCGACCGGCTGCTGAACCGGGAAGTCGCGATCAAGCAGGTGCTGTCCACCGCGGGGCTGAGCGAGGCCGAGGCCGAGGCGCTGCGCAGCAGCATCGTGCACGAGGGCCGGGTGGCCGCCAAGCTGTCGCACGAGCACGCCATCGCCGTCTACGACGTGGTGATCGAGGCGGGCGAGCCCTGGCTGATCATGGAGTACTTACCCTCGCGCAGCGTGGCCAGAGCCCTCGCGCTGGTCGACACGCTGCCCGCGGTCGAGGTCGCGCAGATCGGCGCCCAGGTGGCCGACGCGCTGGCCGCCGCGCACGCCGCGGGCATCGTGCACCGCGACATCAAGCCGGGCAACATCCTCGTCACCGACCGCGGCCCCGAGGTGGGCAAGGCCAAGCTCAGTGACTTCGGCATCTCGCGCGGCGCGGGCGACACCCACGGCGAGGACCCGGAAGGCACGATCACCGGCACCGCCGCCTACCTGCCGCCCGAGGTCGCGCGCGGCGCGCAGCCCACCGAGGCCAGCGACGTGTTCTCCCTCGGCGCCACCCTGTACACCGCGCTGGAGGGCCAGCCGCCGTTCGGATTCGACGACGGCGAGAACGATGTCGTCACCCGGGCCGCGATGGGCCGGATCATCCCGCCCAGCCGCAGCGGCATCCTCACCCAGCCGCTGCTGCACATGCTCGAGCCCGCGCCCCAACGTCGGCCGACCATGGCCGAGGCGCGCGACGAGATCCTCACCGCCGCTTTCGGACCGGGCACCGGCGCCTACATCCTCGGCATGCCCCTGCGCACCGAGGACGGAACCATCCCCGCCTGGGCTGCCCGTAACTCCGCCAGCGGCCTGCGCAGCCCGCATTCCGCGCCGCTGCCGCGCCCACAGCGCACCGCACCGATGGTCACCCCGGCCGCCGCGGCCCCCCGCTCTGGCAGCTTCCTGGACGACCTGCCCAACGGCGCGCCCCTGGCCATCGGCGCGGGTGTGCTGATCGGCCTGGTCATCCTGATCGCGATCATCATCGCGGTCATGTGAACCGACTCGTCTCGGTGCTCAGTCGATTCGGCGGTTGTGTGCCCAGCGGGTGAGCGCGTTGCGGTTGGACTGCTGGGTCTTGCGCAGCACGTTGGACGCGTGGGTTTCCACCGTCTTCACCGAGATGAACAGTGATTCGGCGATCTCGCGATAGGTGTACCCACGCGCGAGCAGGCGAAGGACTTCCAGTTCGCGCGGGGTGAGCGAGTCCAGTTCCGGGTCGAGTGGGGGTTCGGGGACCGGGGAGCGGCCGGTGAACGAATCGAGGACGAAACCGGCGAGGCGAGGGCTGAACACCGCGTCGCCGCCCGCCACCCGGCGGATGCCGTCGGCCAGTTCGGCGCCGGAGATGGTCTTGGTGACGTACCCGCGCGCACCCGCCCTGATCACCGCGATCACGTCCTCGGCGGCGTCGGACACGCTCAGCGCCAAGCACACCGGGCCCGCCGCGATCCGCGACAGCACCGCGACCCCGCCGCCGTCTGGCATGTGCACATCGAGCAGCACCACATCGGGCCGCGCGGCATCGATGCCGGCCACGGCCTCGGCCACCGCGCCCGCCTCACCGACGACCTCCATATCGGTCTCCCGGCTCAGCTCCGCCCGCACCCCTGACCGGAACACCGCGTGATCGTCGACCAGAAACACCCGAACACTCACTGACAACTCTCCTCATCCAACCCGCGCGATCGACTCGCTGTCATCGGTACCACAGTGCGGTGTCCAGGCGTGGACATCGGCGCGACTCCGTGCCGGCCGGCACACTCTCAGCGATTCCCCGCTTCGGAGCGCTCCTGCGAGTCGACGTCGGACGCGTCTCGCTCGGCGGGGGTCTCCTGCTCGGCGGGGGTCTCCTGCTCGACGGGGGTCTCCTGCTCGACGGGGGTCTCCTGCTCGACGGGGGTCTCCTGCTCGACGGGGGCGTCGGCGACGACGCCGGAATCGGTGCGCGGCATCACGATGCGAACCTCGGTGCCTCGGCCGACGGTGGAGTCGATCTCGGCGGTGCCGCCGCGACGTTCGATTCGGGCGCGAATCGATTTCGCCAGACCACGGCGGTCCTCGGGGACGGCCGAGACGTCGAAGCCGGCGCCACGGTCGCGAACGAAGATGCTCACCTGGTGGGCTTCGGCCTCGGCGAACAGGTCGATCTCGGGAACGCCGGCGTGCTTGGCCGCGTTGACCAGCGCTTCGCGGCTGGCGCCGAGCAGCGCGGTGAAGTGTTCCTTGGGCAGGCCGTCACCGGTGTCGCCGGGGTCCATCGCGACATCGCCGACGGTGACCGGGGTGACCTTCACGCCGTGCTGGTCCTCCACCTCGCCCGCGATCGTGCGCAGCGCGGCGGCCAGGCTCGAATGGGCGGGGGCGGTGTCGTCGAAGAGCCACTTGCGCAGTTCGCGTTCCTGGCTGCGGGCCAGGCGCAGGACTTCCTGCGGGTCCTCGGCCTGGCGCTGGATCAGCGCGAGGGTCTGCAGCACCGAATCGTGCAGGTGCGAGGCGATCTCCTCGCGTTCCTCGTTGCGGATGCGGGCGCCGCGTTCGGCGTTGAGGGCGCGGACCATGCGCAGCCACAGCGGGACCGTCAGCAGACCGGCGCCGATCAGGGTGACCGCGACGGCGATCAGGGCCGAACCGAGCGAGCTGAGATCGATCCTGGCCAGCACCACCACACCGAGCCCGAACACGATCAGCGTCGCCCCGGCCACGATGCGCGACCAGGTGACCACCGAGGGTCGCGCGGGCAGCCCGAACAGGGCGCGTGGACCCGGCGCGGCGACGTCGTACTCCCGCCACACCAGCGCCGCGCCGACCGCGATCACCACGATCGGGGCGATCACGTTCGCGGCGGTCCCCTGGAACAGCCACCCCACCGTGACCGTGAGACCGAGCCCGAGCAGGGCGAGGCCGATCGCCTGCCTGCGCTCGTCACCGGTGGGCTTGACCGCGTCACCGCCGCCGGGGGTGAAGATCCACAGCAGACCGTAAGCCACCAGGCCCGCACCGACCAGCGCGGACAGCAGCACGAAGGCCATCCGCACCTTGAACACGTCGACGCCGAGATGATCGGCCAATCCGCCCGCGACACCGCCGACCACGCGGCCACCGGTCCGGCGAACCATCCGCGGGGTCTCGGGCAGTGGCGGCCCGACCGGCTCGGGACCGGGCGCCGGCATCATCCCCGGCCGATACCCGCGCGGCACCCCGTAACCCCTCGGCGCACTGACACCCGGATACCCCGGAAACTGCCCGTATCCCGGCATGGGCGGGTGGAACTGCTGGCCCGCGACCATCGGCTGCGGCGGCCCGTAGAAGGCCTGTCCGGCACCGAACGCGGCCCCCGCGACGAGCCGCTGCGCCCGATTCCGCACCCGCCGGTTTCCCCCGAACCGCGGGTCCACCGCGGCCCCGGGGCCACCGTTTACGGCGAAGGGCGGGACAGGACCGCGCTGCGGCGCCGCGGCGCGGTACGCACCGCGATGGCCCGCGGGAGCGGCGTTGTTCCCTGGGGCGACGCCGGGCCCGTAGGGGGTGGTTGGCCCCTGGGCGGCGGTGCTGGCGGGAGCAGACGGATCCATCCTTCGATACTGGCACGCATCACCCGGGGCGGGCATCGGGAACATCCCTGAGATCGAATTATCAGGGTTACCCCCGATGTGCGAAGGGGCTGGTCCGGCCCACCATGGAAGGCATGAGCAGCAGAACGAGCTTTGCCGACCAGGTTCAGCAGATGTGGCACACGCGGCCGGTCCGGCTGCCGCGGCAGGGACCGATCGCCGGTGTCGCGGCGGGGTTCGGGCTGCGGTACGGCATCGATCCGGTGTTGGTGCGGGTGGCGTTCGTGGTGTCGACGATCTTCGGTGGCGCGGGCATCGTGCTCTACCTGCTGGCCTGGCTGGTGCTGAGCTCGGCGGGCGACGAGGCGTCGGCGGCCGAGGCGCTGACCGGCAACGGACGCAGCTCGCAGTCGCAGACCAAGACGATCGTGCTGATCGTGGCCCTGGCCATCGCGGTCTCGACCATGGGCCCGATCGGGATGGGGCTCGGTGGGTCGGGCGTGATCAGCATGGGCCTGATGCTCGGCGGCTGGTGGATGCTCTACCTGCGTCATCCCGAGCTGCCCGTGGGCTTCGACGCCTACCGCCACCACTCCGTCGGCGCCACCGGATACCCCGGCGCGGGCTACCCGACCGGGGCTCCCGTCAGCGGCTACTCCTACACCCCTGAGCCGCCGACCGGCATGTACACCCCGTACACCAAGCTCCCCGACGCCTACGTACCCGATCCGGCGACGACCGCGCCTCCGCGCGCGCAGAACCGCGCGGACGCAGCGGAATCCACTCCCCTGCTGCGGGTGGATGCCGCGGAGACGGTCATCCTGCACAAGGATGTCGACGACACCGGCGCCACCGCGGTGATTCCGGCTACCGAGCCGCCGACCACGTCGGAGAGCACGGCTGACACCAACTCGGCCGCGACTGAATCGCGTTCTCCAGCGCCAGGATCGACCGATATCCCGGATCCGGCCACCGGCTCGCACGAGCCCATCGTGGCGGAAGCTGTCCTGAACACCACCGACGCGGCAGCAGCGGATTCGGCGACCTCGAAGTCCGACGACAGTCGCTCGGTGGATGATTCGACCGCCTCGACCGACGAACCCGTTGTCGACCTCGGCAAGCCCGACGCGGAATCGTCGTCCCAGACCCCGACCACCGCGACGCCCACCGCCGACACCGCGGCCCTGCGCAAGGAATTCCCCACTCCCACACCGGGATTTCCCCGCACCCGCGCCCAGGTCCCGCACGGCTGGGATCCCCTCGCCGTCGCTCCGCTGGCCTGGGAGCTCCCCGAGGCCGCACCCCAGTACGCCCCGGTCGTCGCACCGCCGCCGAAACGGCCACGCTCCCGGCTCACTCCGGTGACCATCGGGTTGGCGATCCTGGCCGCCGCGGTGGCCGGTGCGGTGGCCGCCTCCGGCGCCGAGTGGATGACCCCCGCGCGAATCGGCGCCTTCGCGTTGGCCGTGATCGGACTCGGTCTCATCGCGGGCGCGTTCCTGCGACGCGGGTACGGGCTGCTGGTGCTCACCGCCCCGCTGGCCGGATTCGTCCTGCTGGCGTCGCTGATCGGGCCGATCGACTTCGAGCGCAACGCCATGGGCGAACGCACGTGGGCACCGGCTTCGATCGCCGAGCTGCAGCCGAGCTACTCGATGAGCATGGGCTCGGCCACCCTGGACCTGCGGGAGATGCAGCTCACCGAGCCCCGCGCCGTCCAGCTGTCGGTGAACATGGGCGAAGCCATTGTCCTACTACCGGAAGGAATGCGGGTGAACACAACCTGTGATGTCAGGACGGGCGACGCCACGAATTGTCAGGAAGGGCTGACCGGGCCCGACACCCCCGACGCACCGGTCCTCGACCTGCGGGTCGTGGTGCGCATGGGCGCCGTGGAGGTGACCCGTGGCTGAGCACGACAGCGTCGAGACCCGGCGCCGACCCGCCTTCTCACTCCTGCTCACCGGCATCCTCGCCCTGGCGCTGAGCGCGTGGGCCCTGCTGGGCGCGCCCACTCCCGACAGCGGCGGCATCCTGCCGATCGGCTGGTTCGTGGTGATCACCGCGGTCGTCATCGGTCTGGTGCTCACCCTCTCCCCCGGCCGCAAACGACACTGACCGAAGGACAACCGAACACCGAACTCGGCTATGGCCCGTCACTGTGACGGGCCATAGCCGGTGAAGGGGACAACGACAATGGACAAGCCGACAGCACCCGAATGCCCACCCACCGGCGGCCTTTCGCTGGGCCGACTACTCCTGGCGCACGTCAACCACGCCCCACACAGCTCCGCCATGACCGCCCCACCCAGCCCCGCACCCGCGACCCCGAGGAGCGGCGGCCGCGAAGCGGCCGGTCGCGGCCGGGTCGCCGGTTAGGCGCCGCGGCGTACGCGACGAAGGAGCAAGCCGCGGTGCCTAACCGGCGGCCCCTCGGGGCCGCGACTCGAGCGCGCCAGCGCTCCAACCAACACAGCTCATTCCCACTCGATGGTGCCCGGCGGCTTGCTCGTCACGTCGAGGACCACGCGGTTGACCTCGGCCACCTCGTTGGTGATCCGGGTGGAGATGCGTTCGAGCACGTCGTAGGGCAGGCGGGTCCAGTCGGCGGTCATCGCGTCCTCGCTGGAGACCGGGCGCAGCACGATCGGGTGACCGTAGGTGCGGCCGTCGCCCTGGACGCCGACCGAGCGCACGTCGGCGAGCAGCACGACCGGGCACTGCCAGATCTGCTTGTCGAGTCCGGCGGCGGTGAGTTCCTCGCGGGCGATGGCGTCGGCCTGGCGCAGCAGGTCGAGCCGGTCGGCGGTCACCTCACCGACGATGCGGATGGCGAGGCCGGGGCCCGGGAAGGGCTGGCGCGCAACCAGTTCCTCGGGCAGGCCCAGTTCGCGACCGACCGCGCGGACCTCGTCCTTGAACAGCAGGCGCAGTGGTTCGACCAGGTCGAACTCGAGATCGTCGGGCAGGCCGCCGACATTGTGGTGACTCTTGATGTTGGCGGTGCCGGTACCGCCGCCGGACTCGACGACGTCCGGGTAGAGGGTGCCCTGCACCAGGAACTCGACCTTCGGGGCAACGCCCGCGGCCTCGCCCTCCTCGAGCACGATGCCGGCGACCGCGTCCTCGAAGGAACGGATGAACTCGCGACCGATGATCTTGCGCTTCTCCTCGGGATCGGAGACGCCCTTCAGCTCACCGAGGAACTTGTCCACCGCGTCGACGGTCACCAGCTTGGCACCGGTCGCGGCGACGAAGTCCTGCTGGACCTGTTCGCGCTCGCCCGCCCGCAGCAGACCGTGGTCGACGAACACACAGGTGAGCCGGTCACCGATCGCGCGCTGCACCAGGGCGGCCGCGACCGCGGAGTCGACGCCACCGGAGAGCCCGCAGATGGCGTGGCCGTCGCCGATCTGGGCGCGCACGTCCTCGATCAGCGCCTCGGCGATATTGGCCGGGGTCCACTGCGCGGGAATGCCCGCCAGCTCGTGCAGGAAGCGGCTGAGCACCTGCTGACCGTGCGGGGAGTGCAGCACCTCGGGGTGGTACTGGACACCGGCCAGGCGACGCGCGCGATCCTCGAACGCGGCGACCGGGGCGCCCGCGGTGGTGCCGGTGACCTCGAAGCCCGCGGGAGCGTCGGTCACGGCGTCGCCGTGGCTCATCCACACCGGCTGGATCGTGGGCAGTCCGCCGTGCAGCACGCCGCCATCGATGTTGAGTTCGGTGCGGCCGTATTCGCGGGTGCCGGTGTGCGACACGGTGCCGCCGAGGGCCTGCGCCATGGCCTGGAAGCCGTAGCAGATGCCGAACACCGGGATGTCGAGGTCGAACAGTCGCGCGTCGAGCTGCGGGGCACCCTCGGCGTACACGCTGGACGGGCCGCCGGACAGGATCACGGCCAGGGGCTGCTTGTCGGCGATTTCCTCCACCGTCATGGTGTGCGGAATGACCTCGGAGAACACTCTGGCCTCGCGCACCCGCCGGGCGATCAGCTGGGCGTACTGCGCGCCGAAGTCGACGACGAGGACCGGTCTCTGAGTTTCTGCCACCGGCACAGTTTAGTGACGACGCCGCCGCGGTGAGCAGCGGGCGCCCCTGCCACGCTGACGCGCCGTAGTGACCACCCACGACGCGCCCGGATTCCTTGCGCGTCGCGCGGTGGGGCTGGTTATCCTCGTGCACGTGCCATTCGCCCGCGCGATCGACGCCGACATCTACTACGAGGACAGCGGTGGCACAGGGCCGGTGGTGTCGCTCGCCCACGAATTCTTCATGGACCACACCATGTTCGCCTCCCAGCAGGCCGTGCTCTCCCCCGAGTTCCGGATCGTGGCGTGGGACGCGCGCGGACACGGCCGCACCAGGGATCAGCGGTTGCCGTTCACCTATTGGACCGCCGCGCGCGACGCGCTGACCGTCCTCGACAGCATCGGCGCCGAACGCGCCATCGTCGGCGGGACCGCGCAAGGGGGATTCACCGCGCTGCGCACCGCGCTGGTCGCGCCCGAACGCGTCGCCGCGCTGATCTTGATCAGCACCGAGGCGCACGGGCCGACCCACGAGCAGTCCAAGGCCACCCAACGCTTCCTCGACGAGTGGCACGACCGCGGCTCCCGTGCCGAAGCCGCCGGCCGACTGGCCGACTGGCTGATCGGTGACGACCACCGCTACCGCGACATCTGGACCCGTCGCTGGGTCGGCGACGCGCACAACGGCCTCGACGCCGCCGTGGGCTGCCTGCTCGGCCGCGACTCGGTCCTCGACCGGCTGCGCGAGATCACCTGCCCCGCGCTGATCATCCACGCCACCCACAGCGGCATCGCGGGTGCCCGCGCGCGCACGCTGGCCGACGGGCTCACCGCCTCGACCTATCTCGAGATCGACGGCGCCCGGCTCGCGGTCACCATGACCCACTCCGAGCCGGTCAACACCGCGATCGCGCGGTTCCTGCGCGAGCGGGTGTCACTGGCACACGTGCGTTAGCGGACGGTCAGCCCGACCTTCTGGAACTCCTTGAGGTCGGAGTAGCCCGCCTTGGCCATCGACCGGCGCAGGCCGCCGACCAGGTTCAGTGAACCGAACGGGTCGTCGGAGGGGCCGTAGAGCACCCGCTCGAGGTTCGGGCGGGTGACCGCGCCGCCGGCGCCGTCGAGCCAGGACTCGTCGACCGGCAGGAACGAACCGCGCGGCACCGAGGGGTGCGCGGCGGCCGAGGGCCAGTACCACCCGCGGCCGGGCGCTTCGGCCGAAACCGACAGCGGCACACCGAGCATCACCGCGTCGGCGCCACAGGCGATGGCCTTGGCCAGCTGGCCCGAGGTGGCCACGTCACCGTCGGCGATCACGTGCACGTAGCGGCCGCCGGTCTCGTCGAGGTAGTCGCGGCGCGCGGCGGCGGCGTCGGCGATCGCGGTGGCCATCGGCACGCCAATGCCCAGCACCTCGCCGGTGGTGGTGGCGCCCGGGTAGGAGCCGTAGCCGACGATGACGCCCGCCGCGCCGGTGCGCATCAGGTGCAGCGCGGTGCGGTGATCGCTCACGCCGCCGGCGACGACCGGCACGTCCAGCTCGGCGATGAAGGTCTTCAGGTTCAACGGCTCGGCGGCGGGAGCGACGGGCCCGGAGGAGGCAGCGCGCGTAACCACGGAGGGTCCCGCGGACGCTGCGCTGACACTGCCACCGACATGCTCGGCGGAGATGATGGTGCCCTGCACCACCAGCAGGTCGACCCCGGCCTGCACGAGGGCGGGGGTCAGCGCCCGCGCGTTCTGCGGGCTCACCCGGACGGCGGTGGTCACGCCCGCGGCGCGCACCTGGGCGACCGCGGTGGCGAGCAGGTCGGGCTGCATGGGCGCGGCGTGCAGTTCCTGCAGCAGCGCGATGGCTCGTTCGTAACCCCCCTTGTCGACCAGATCGATCAGCTGGTCGACCTTGGCCTGCACATCGGCGTGCCGCGCCCACAGACCCTCACCGTTGATCACCCCGAGGCCACCGAGGCGACCCAGCTCGATCGCGAACTCCGGGGAGACGAGCGCGTCGGTGGGATGCGCGAGAACCGGGACCTCGAACCGGTAGGCGTCGAGCTGCCAGGCCAGCGAGACCTGCTTCGACGAGCGGGTCCGCCGCGAGGGGACGATGTCGACATCGTCGAGCTCGTAGGTCCGACGAGCGACCCGCCCCATACCGATTTCCACCATGTCACGCACAGTTACGCTCTGCTTTCTGAGCGCTGGCGCGCTCGAGTTCGCGGCCCCGAGGGGCCACCGGCCACTGCGTGGCCGCCGCTCCTCGAGGTCGCGGGTACGGGGGGACGTTGGCTTGGAAGCTCACCTCGGCGGTCAGCCTTCGCTGTTGTCTCGGGGACCGCAAGCACGGGCAGGTGCGAGTCGTCCGCGTGTTCGTGCGCCGGAGGTCGCCCTCCGGCGCACAAACGCGTCTATTGTACTCAGCCGCGTCCGGTGTAGTTCGGGGCCTCGACCGTCATGGTGATGTCGTGCGGGTGGCTCTCCTTGAGACCCGCCGCGGTGATCTGCACGAACTGCGCGCCCTGGAGGTGCTCGATGTTCTGCGAGCCCGTGTAGCCCATGGCCGCGCGCAGGCCGCCGACCAGCTGGTGGATCACCTGGTTGACCGGGCCGCGGAACGGGACACGGCCCTCGATGCCCTCGGGGACGAGCTTGTCCTCGGCGAGCACGTCGTCCTGGAAGTAGCGGTCCTTGGAGTAGGACTTGGCCTGGCCGCGACCCTGCATGGCACCCAGCGAGCCCATGCCGCGGTAGCTCTTGAACTGCTTGCCGTTGACCAGGATCAGTTCACCGGGGGCCTCCGCGGTGCCGGCGAGCAGCGATCCGAGCATCACGGTGGAGGCCCCGGCGGCGATGGCCTTGGCGACGTCACCGGAGTACTGCACGCCACCGTCGGCGATCACCGGCACCCCGGCGGCCTTGCACGCGGCGACGGCCTCGAGGATCGCGGTGATCTGCGGCGCGCCGACACCGGCGACCACGCGGGTGGTGCAGATGGAGCCGGGACCGACACCCACCTTGACAGCGTCCACGCCCGCCTCGACGAGCGCCGCGGCGCCCGCGCGCGTCGCGACATTGCCGCCGACGATCTGGATACGGTCGCCCACCTCGGCCTTGACCTTGGCGACCATCTGCAGCACCTGCGACTGATGCCCGTGCGCGGTGTCGACGATCAGCACATCGACCCCGGCGTCGGCCAGCGTCATCGCCCGCGACCAGGAATCCTCGCCGACACCGATCGCGGCGCCGACCAGCAGGCGGCCGTCGCGGTCCTTGGTGGCGTTGGGGTACTGATCGGTCTTGACGAAGTCCTTGACCGTGATCAGGCCGCGCAGTCGGCCGTTGCCGTCCACGATCGGCAGCTTCTCGATCTTGTGGCGGCGCAGCAGGCCGAGCGCGGCCTCGGCGGTGACGCCCTCCTGCGCGGTGATCAGCGGCGCCTTGGTCATCACCTCGTCGACGCGGCGGTCCTGGTCGACCTCGAAGCGCATGTCACGGTTGGTGATGATGCCCACCAGCGAACCGGTCTCGTCCACCACGGGCAGACCCGAGATGCGGAACCGGGCGCACATCGCGTCGACCTCGGCGAGGGTGTCGGTGGGACGACAGGTGACCGGGTCGGTCACCATGCCCGCCTCCGAGCGCTTCACCGTCTCCACCTGGGCGGCCTGATCGGCGCCCGACAGATTGCGGTGCAGCACACCCATGCCGCCCGCACGCGCCATGGCGATGGCCATGCGCGCCTCGGTGACGGTGTCCATGGCCGAACTCACCAGCGGCGTGCGCAGGGTGATCTCCCTGGTGAGCCTGCTGGAGGTCTCGACGGAGCTGGGGATCAGATCCGAGGCGGCGGGCAGCAACAGCACGTCGTCGAACGTGAGGCCGAGCATGGCGATCTTGGCCGGATCGTCGCCACCCGTAGGAGGGCGCACCGCGATTCGTTCGCCCGACACGGGATTACTCATTCGGATCGACCCCTCCTGGTCGTCGGTAGCAACCGACGCCGGAAGATGCAGCGCGACGGTGCTGAGCGGAAAAGTTGGATGGTCGGTGAGAACACGCTCGCCGACGCCTGCATTCCATGGTATCCGGCGCCGATGTGGGCCTGTGAAGTGAGCCCTTCGGCAAAACTTGCCCAGTGCATCGCTGGCGCAGACCACCTAGTACTGCGTACCGTGGGGATGTGCGTGACCATCTACCACCTGGCCTGCCGCCGGATCCCTTCGCCGGAGACCCCTCCGACCCGTCTGCCGCGCTCGATGCGATCGAGCCCGGTGAGCCGCTGGATCCTCATGAGCGCCTCGCGGTCGAGGAAGATCTCGCCGACCTCGCCGTCTACGAAGCCCTGCTGGCCCATCGCGGGATCCGCGGGCTCGTCGTCAGCTGTGAGGACTGTCGGCAAGATCACTACCACGACTGGGACATGCTACGAGCGAACCTGCTCCAGCTACTCGTCGACGGCACCGTCCGTCCCCACGAGCCCGCCTACGATCCGACGCCCGAGGCGTACGTCACCTGGGACTACTGCCGCGGCTATGCGGACGCCTCGATGAACGAGGCGTTCCACGGCGACGGATTCGACGGCTTCGACAGCTGAGTCCACCGGCTCGGCGCGCTCCACCCGCCACGTCACGCATGCGCGGGTGAGCTCGCACGGCCGAAACACCAGCACCGCCCAACAACAACGACGAAGGCCCCGAACCGGATCCGGTTCGGGGCCTTCGTCGTTGTTCGGAAGTTCAGGGAGTCGGCACGCCAGGGGCGGGCAGGATCGTCAGCGTCGGCGGTGCGGGGAGAGTCGGGGGCACCGACGGCGGCAACTGCTGTGAGGTCGGCACCACCGTCGGCACCGTGATGACCGGCGGCGGCTCGACGATGGTCGTCGGCGCCGTCGGCTTCACGGTGATCGGCGGTGTCGTCGGTGCGGGGGTGACCGGCGGCCCGGTCGGTTCCTCGGTCGGCGGCACGACCGGCGAGGTCTCCGGGCCCGGCGACTGCATGATCACCGGCGGTTCCGAGGTCGAGCCGTCCGGGGAGGTCGGCGCGGTCGGATCGGAGGTCCGCGGGTCCGGTCCCGGTGCCGGCGCCTGTGAGGGTGCGGCCGGATCGGGCTCGGCGGGCTTGGGCTCGGTCGGCTTCACCGGAGGCGGCGCGGGCAACTCGGTAGCCAGTTCGGGCGCGACCTTGACCAGCTGGTCGCGGATCAGATTCCAGCGGGCGATCAGATCGTCGCGCTTGCCCGAATCGTTGACCTGGCTCGCTGTGGCCGAAGCCTTTTCCAGTCTGGCCCTTGCCTGTTCGTTGTCACCCGCGGCGATCAGGTTCTGCGCGGCGACCAGATCGTCGTCGGCATGCTGCACGACCGTCGACTGGGCCTGTTCGCTGAACACGACCTCCTTGACCCGCCACAGCGGATCGCCGGGTGCCGCGCTGTAGGAGAACGCCGTGACACCGCCGAACACCACGGCCAATGCCGCGGCGGCCCCGAGAATGGGGCGGACCAGCCGGAGACGTCCGCGCGAGGAGGCACCGACGCGCACTTGCCGGGCGCCGATCTCCTGATTGACCGCCGCGAACACGGTGTCCAGATCAGGACCCGCGGGCATCGGCTCGGCCAACAGGTCGGCTCGCCAATCCGCGAGCAGCGACGCCAGCTGGAACTCCTCGGGGCTGTCGGTACGCACCGGTCCGTTGCTCGCGATCGCGTCGATCAGCGCATCGTCACTGCGCACCGCCGCAATGTCGATCGGACCGGAGTCACCGGCATCCTCGGCGGCTGAGGGACCGCTGTCGTGCGACCCACGCCAAACCTTCCGGTCGCCTCGACCGCGCTCGCCATCCCTAGCCATACATTTCACCTGCCCTCGCCACTTGTGACTTCAGTTTTGCGAGCGCCCTGTGCTGGGCTACTCGTATCGCCCCCGCCGTGCTGCCCACGGCGACTGCGGTTTCCTCTGCTGACAGACCCATGACCAGACGCAGGATCAGGATTTCCCGATGTTTCTCGGGGAGCGTGGCCAACAGAGTGTTCATCTGCCTGCTCGTCTCCGAGTCGAGAGCTCGCTGCTCCGGTCCCTGGTCGGTGGATATGACATCTGGTACTTCGGCCATCGCCTCCGCCTTGTTACGGGCGGCGTTGCGATGGGCGTCGGCGACCTTGTGCGAAGCGATCCCGTATACGAAGGCCATGAAGGGCCGACCCTGATCCTGATATCGGGGCAGGGCGGTCATCACAGCCAGACAGACCTCTTGCGCTACGTCGTCCGCGGAGAGCTGCCCGCGCTCCGCGGCACCGATCCTGGCGCGGCAGTAGCGGACCACCAACGGCCGGATCAGTTCCAGTACCCGAGCTAAAGCAGTCCTGTCGCCCTGCGCAGCCGCAGCGACGGCGAGGTCCAACTCTTCGCCCATATGCGTCATCGTCAGAGATTTTCCTGGCGTTACGAGTGGCGCGGTCGAATGTGACCGAGCTTCCACCGAAGGGGCGGAACGCGACCAACAATAGCGACCCGCCGATCGACCGCCAGCGACCGTGCACCCTTCTGTGCGAGCTCTCAGGAAGATCACTCGCGACGAGTCATGCACGGGGGCCGACGAAATCCCCGCCCAAGGCCCGGATTCGCGCGGCATGATCAGCGGCTTCACCGCCGGCGGCCGCGGACTCGGCGGGCGTGGCGACTCCGGCGCGCAACATCGCGGTGGCCCAGCGCAGCGGAAGCAGCGCGTGCTCGCGACAGTCGGCGTCGACCTGACGGGCCAGTTCCGCCGACCTGACCGTGTCGCCGGAGGCCGCGGTGGCCGCCGCGACGAGCAGAGCCGACTTCACCTGATGACGCACCGACGGCAGGGCCGCGGCGAGGTCGACCGCGATCCGCGCGTCGCGCAGCGCCGCCGCGGCAGCGCCGCCGGCGAGCGCGGTCTCCGCGCGCACCCAGTGCCAGCGCACCTCGGCGCGGGCCGGTGCCTCGGGCAGCAATGGTTCGACCCGGCCGAGCAGACGTTGAGCCAGGGCGAGACGGCCGGTGCCGAGCGCGTCGGCGGCAAGGCCCGTTAACGCGTCGGCGAGCGCTTCGGCGCGCGCCGGGCTGGCGGCCGCGAGCGCGGTCACCGCGGCGCGACCGTCGAAGGCCGTGGCGGCGGCGTGCCCGCCGAGCTGTCGCAACAGTGATCCGCGAGTGCTCTCGACCAGCGAGCGCAGGCCGGGATCGAGCCGGGTGCGGGCGAGTATCCCCAGGTCTGCCCGTGCGGCGGCATAGCGGCCCGTTCCACCCAGGGCGACCGCGCGATGCCACCGCGACAACGGGTCGGTCGGCTCGGGCAACTCTGCAGCGGCCAGGCCGGGAGTGTCACCGAAGGCTGTCGAAGCGAGTATTTCGGAACCGATATCCGCTAGTGAGGCCGTTGTCTGCACGGCGAGACTCTAGCCGCCAGCGGCCCGCCGCGGTTCCCGTGATGTATGCCGACGACCCGGTATCAGCTATCGGCCAGCTTTTCTTTCGCGCGCCGATGTTGCCATCAGGTAAATCTCCGACCGGGGATGCGCCGACCGCAAACTCTCGAATTCACATGCGTTTCGCGCAATTAACCTTCGCGCCCCGATTCCGCCATCTCGACACAGTCCGTTCACGGGGGTCGTTGTGATCCAGCACACTGTGCGACGCGCGGGCCGAGCAGGCCGAACATGGCCGCCGATGGCGCGACCTGGGAAAATGTCGAATGCCCTGGACGGCGGAGCGAACCCGATCCATAGCCAACCAGATAGTATGAACGGATCGGGCATGGAATGTAAACAGTGCGCAGGTTAAATTTCAGCGTTGCCGATTTGCGGAACCCCTGCGTCAAACTATTGACGGAATTTCCCGCGTGCACCTAACGTATCTCATCGCCACGGTCGGCGCCGCGCGAAATTGCAGCGACCATCCGCACGGCACTGTCAGGCACCGTCGAGCCGGCCACCTCAACGAGGCGGCGCGAAGACCTGCCGCACCACGTCGCTCGACAACGCTGACGAGCTCGCACCACAAGGAGTTCACCATGCCCATGCCCACCCACCTCCCCGGTCCGAACGCCGACGTCTGGGATTGGCAGATGCGTGGCTCGTGCCGCGGCCAGGACTCCGCCGTCTTCTTCCATCCCGACGGCGAACGCGGCCGCGCCCGCACCGCGCGCGAAATGCGCGCCAAGGAGATCTGCCGGGCCTGCCCCGTGCTCATGCAGTGCCGCACCCACGCTCTCAAGGTCAGCGAGCCCTACGGCATCTGGGGCGGCATGTCCGAGACCGAACGCGAGATGCACGCCCGCCGCAACCGGCGGCGCATGGCAGTCTGACCTGCACGGCAAATCCGTTCCCATCCGCCCGGCGTGGCGCGCCGAATCTCTAGCAAACAGCTGGCACGCGAATTCAGGCACCCCCGGCGGAGGGAGGTCATAGCCGCGGGCTACATTCGTGACCGATGACACAGAATGGGTTCCGAAGCGAAGCCTTCCCACCGAGCGTGGATTCTGCGGTTACCGCACGCGCGGCCGAAGGAGCCGAACTCGCCGCACTACTCGAACGATGTGGCGAGTCCGATCAACACGCCTTTGCCGAACTGTACGACCGGACGTCGGCGCGCGTCTTCGGCCTGGTCCTGCGGGTGCTCCACGACCCCGGGTACGCGGAGGAGACCACGCAAGAGGTCTATCTCCAGATCTGGCGCACCGCAACGAGTTTCGACCCCGCCAAGGGGTCGGCGGTGACCTGGCTGATGACGTTGGCGCACCGTCGAGCGGTCGACCGGGTTCGTGCCGAACAGGCCCACACCCAGCGCGAAGTCGCCTACGGGATCCGGGTTCTCGGCAACGAGTTCGACGAGGTCACCGAGGAGGTGGAACGCAGACTCGAACAGCAGGCCGTCCAGCGCGGGCTCTCGACATTGACCGAGACCCAACGCGAGGCGATCTCGCTCGCCTACTACGGCGGGCGTACCTACGCGGAGGTAGCTCAGCACCTCGGCATCGGTTTACCGACCGTCAAGTCCCGGATTCGGGACGGACTGACACGACTGAAGAAAAGTTTGGGGGTGACGTGAGATGAACGAAGCCCAGATCGATCTCGCGCACACCGTCGCGCTCGGATTGATCGACGACGAAGACCATCACGCGATCCAGACCATCATCAATTCCGAAGACCCAACTCTGTGTACCGAGTTCCTGCGAGAACTTCGCGACACCCGCGAAGCTCTCGCAGCGCTCTCGGACGCCACCTCGACCCCACCACCCCCCTCCCTGCGCACCCGCCTGCTGGCCGCCGTGAACACCGAGGAGCCCCCGCTGGCCATCTAGAGCAGGCGCACACAGACGAAAGGCCCCCAGACCGCACCAGCGATCCGGGGGCCTTCGAGACTCACTCAGTGCGAGTGGCCGTGGTGGCCGTGGTCGTCTTCGACCTCGACCGGCTTCTCCACGATGGCGCTCTCGGTGGTGAGGATCATCCGCGCGACCGAAGCGGCGTTCACCACGGCGGAGCGGGTCACCTTGACCGGATCGACGACACCGTCGGTGAGCAGGTCACCGTAGGTGAGGGTGGCCGCGTTGAAGCCCTCCTTGCCCTCGGAGACCTTGCTGACCACGACGGCCCCGTCGAGGCCGGCGTTGGTGGCGATCCAGAACAGCGGTGCCTCGAGGCCCTTGCGAACCACCTCGACACCGACGGCCTTGTCACCGGTCAGCGAGTCACGCAGCTCGACGAGCTCGCGCGCGGCCTGCACCAGCGCCGAACCGCCACCGGGGACGATGCCCTCCTCGACCGCGGCCTTGGCCGCCGCCACCGCGTCGTCGACGCGGTACTTGCGCTCCTTGAGCGCGGTCTCGGTGGCCGCGCCGACCTTGATCACCGCGACGCCACCGGCCAGCTTCGCCAGGCGCTCCTCGAGCTTCTCGCGATCCCAGTCGGAGTCGGTGGCCTCGATCTCGCGACGCAGCTGCGCACCACGCGCGGCGATGTCGGCCTCGGTGCCCGCACCGTCGATCAGCACGGTCTCGTCCTTGGTGACGACGACGCGACGCGCCTGACCCAGCTGCTCGATGGTGGCCTCGCGCAGGGTGACGCCGAGATCGGGGTTGATCACGGTGCCACCGGTGACGACGGCGAGGTCGTCGAGGAACGCCTTGCGGCGGTCACCGAAGAACGGCGCCTTGACCGCGACGGCCTTGATCGTCTTGCGGATGGAGTTGACCACCAGGGTGGACAGCGCCTCGCCCTCGACGTCCTCGGCGATGATCAGCACGGCCTTGCCGGACTCGGCGATCTTCTCCAGCAGCGGCAGCAGATCGGGCAGCGAGCTGATCTTGTCGCGGTGCAGCAGGATGTAGGCATCCTCGAGCACCGCCTGCTGGGTCTCGGGATCGGTCACGAAATAGGGCGAGAGGTAGCCCTTGTCGAACTGCACGCCCTCGGTGATGACGAGTTCGGTCTGCGTGGTCGAGGACTCCTCGACGGTCACGACGCCGTCCTTGCCGACGGTGGTCAGCGCCTTGCCGACCATCTCGCCGATCTCGGGGTCGCGCGAGGAGACGGTGGCGACCTGGGCGATGGCCTTGTCGCCGGAGACGGGGGTGGCCGCGGCGAGCAGCACCTCCGAGACCTTCTCGGCGGCCAGCGCGATGCCCTGGCCGAGCGAGATCGGGTTGGCACCCGCCGCGACGTTCTTCAGGCCGCCGCGCACGAAGGCCTGGGCCAGCACGGTGGCGGTGGTGGTGCCGTCGCCCGCGACGTCGTTGGTCTTGGTGGCGACGCTCTTGACGAGCTGGGCGCCGAGGTTCTCGAAGGGGTCCTCGAGGTCGATGTCACGCGCGATGGTGACACCGTCGTTGGTCACGGTCGGGCCACCGAAGGCCTTGGCCAGCACCACGTGGCGGCCACGGGGGCCGAGGGTCACCTTGACGGCGTCGGCCAGCTTGTCGACACCGCGTTCCAGAGCCCGGCGAGCCTTCTCGTCGAACTCGATCTGCTTGGGCATAGAGGATTCAGCTCCTGTGTAGGGGAACGCATTCCGCCCCGGGTCGGTGAACGACGCCGGGGCGGAACGCTGGTGCGGCGTTTGGCCTTACTTGGTGACGACGGCCAGGATGTCGCGAGCCGAGAGGATGAGGTATTCCCCACCCTGGTACTTGATCTCGGTGCCGCCGTACTTGCTGTAGATGACGACGTCGCCTTCCTTGACGTCGACGGGGATGCGGTCACCCTTCTCGGTGATCCGACCCTCGCCGACGGCGATGACGGTGCCCTCCTGCGGCTTCTCCTTGGCCGTGTCCGGGATGACCAGGCCGGAGGCCGTCGTCGTCTCGGCCTCGTTGGCCTGGACGAGGATCTTGTCCTCGAGCGGCTTGATGTTCACGCTCGCCACGTTGAGCCCTCCACTTTCAGGGGAAATTCGGTCGTCCGGAACTGTTGTCCCGGACCGGGTTTCGGTCAGCTTGCGACTCTGCGCGCAGATCCCGTCGTCGCGGGTGCCGGACTCCGAGCCCAGTAGTCGACTTGGCACAAGCACAGCTTCACCGTGCCGACTAGCACTCTATACGCGAGAGTGCCAGCGCTCAAGGCCGGGCTCTGCCAATGTCGCGTTTTCGACACGCCCACACTGGCCAGTGATCTTCACATCCCTTGTCACAATCTGTAACGTTCGAATAACAGGCTGTGACACTATTTGCATATCGTTCCATTCGAGATGGTCGGCCGTCGTGGAACCATCCGCTCGAAGGGAGGTGAACATGCGAACATCCCTCGGCATCTCCGCCGGGAACGAGGTGGTGTGCTCGGCGCTGGTCACCACCGGCCCCTCCGGTGAACGGAACTTCGACTATCGGGTCGTGTCCGCCGATGCCGCCCATTCCGATCTGGGTGATCTCGTGTCGTCCTCCATCGAGTTGATGACCACCCAGCTGCCCGTCTCCCAGGCCGCGAACTTCGGCGGCGAACCCCTCGGGCGCTACTCCACCGCCCACCGCCGCGCCGAGTCGACCCGCACGCGGCCGCCGACCAGCGTCGCCGTCGCCTACCGCGACAAGGAACAGGCGCAGGCCATTCGCGCGGCCACCGCCCGTCATCGTGATCTGCAGCTGGTCTCCGAGGGAACCGCGGCCCTGGCCTACTTGCGCGAGACCGGGCTGCTCGACCGTTACGCCACCGTCGCCGTGATCGACCTCGGCGCGACCGGACTCAGCGTCACCGTGGCCGACCGCACCGACGGCACCGTGCTGCACAGCGAACGCACGCCCACCCTCAGCGGCAACGCCATCGACGAGCTGATCTACCACCATCTCGTCGACCTGCACTACGCCCGCCGCGGCACCAGGCCCAATCGCGGCACGCTGACCACTCGTGGACGCGCCGCCAAGGAGCACCTGTCCATCGCACCCGCGGTCACCATCGATCACGTGGCCGGACAGCCGCTCAAGCTCACCCGTGCCGATTTCGAGGAGCTCATCGGCGGGCTGCTGCGCAATATCGCGCTGTTCTCCTCGTCGGTGTTCACCCGGGCGCCGAAGTACCCGGAGGCGGTCGCGGTGATCGGCGGCTGCGCCAACATCCCGTGCGTCATCGACACTCTCGAGTCCCGCCTCGAGGTCGAGGTACTCACCGTGCCCGACCCGGAAGCAGTGATCGCCAAAGGCGCGGCGTTGGTCGCCGATGCCGCGGCACCGTCGGCGCTGCAGGCCGCCGCGCTGGCCGATTCGTCGAACGGCACGTTCACCAAGGTGGCGGGCACGCTGGCGGGTGCGGTCGTGGTGGTCGGCCTGGTGATCGGTTACGGCGTGCAGGCCATCTCGCCCGACACCCCGGGCGTGACTCCGGCGGGCACCAGCAGCACTGTGCGTCAGCCGTCGTTACCCGTGGTGCCGCCGCAGGCACCGTCTCCCGAGAACCGCGAGAGCAACAACCGTCCCGGCGTGACCAACGTGCCGCCGGTCACCGAGGCACCCGCCCCGAGCACGGACGACCCGACCACCACCCAGCAGCCGACCACGGCACCGCCGACGAGCCCGCCGGGCACGTCCGGTCCGACGGCCCCCTCGTTACGTCCCGACCCGAATCTGCCGGAGATCCCCTACCCGGAATCGCCCCTCGGCCCGCTCGACAGCGGCTCCTCCCGCGGCCAGCAGCAGCGCCCCTCCACCCCGAACACCACCACCCCCACCCAGCGGCCCGCACAGAGTGTCCTCCCGGTCCCGCCCGCGGCGAGTACCCCGGACCCGACGCCGCTCCCCCCGGCCGACTAGCACTTCCCACCGACCAGCGTCGGCTTTCTTGGACCGACCGCTCTCAGCGTGTTCCGGCCAAACCCGCCAGCACAATGTCCAACCCGGCCAGGAACTCCCGTTCCGGCGAGATCTCCGCCGCGCCCATCGCGGTCCGCGCGAGCAAGGGGAACGCGGCGGCGGCGAGGTCCGCGAGCGCGGCGTCGGCCAGATCGTCGGAGGTCAGCGAGCGTGGGCGCGGCACGGGTTGACAGCGTATCGGTGGCCCGCACTGGAGGTAAGCGTACGAAGTACGCCTACGCCGTCACCGAGGCCATCGCCGCGACCGAACCGCACTGCGTGGTGCAGATCGTCGGGTGTTCTTCGAGGACGCGAGTCCGCGCTAGCCGCGCAGCGCGCTCACCGACACCGGCAGCCCGGGGTCGGTGGCCACGGTCAGCTCCGCCGGTTGCGCGCCCGCCGCGATGACGTGCGCGCCGAGGGCGGCGATCATCACGCCGTTGTCGGTGCACAGTCGCGGCTTGGGCACGCGCAGGGTCAACCCCGCTGTCGCGCACCGTTCTTCGGCGAGCGAGCGGATGCGGGAGTTGGCCGTGGCGCCGCCGCCGAGGACGATCGTGTCGACGCCGATGTCGGTGGCCGCGCGGACGGCCTTCATAGTGAGCACATCGGCCACCGCCTCCTGGAAGGACGCGGCGATGTCGGGGATGGGCAGCTGGTCGGGGGTGACGCCCTGGCGCTGGGCGGCCTCGACGTGGCGGGCGACCGCGGTCTTGAGGCCGGAGAAGGAGAAGTCGTAGCGGGCGTCGCGGGGGCCGGTCATGCCGCGCGGGAACGCGATCGCGCGCGGATCGCCCTCGGTCGCCGCGGCGTCGAGGGCGGGCCCGCCGGGGTAGCCGAGGCCGAGCAGCCGGGCGACCTTGTCGAAGGCCTCGCCCGCGGCGTCGTCGACGGTGGAGCCGAGTTCGGTGATCGGTTCGCCCAGGTCGGTGACCTGCAGCAGGTGCGTGTGTCCGCCGGAGACGAGCAACGCCACCGCGGGCGGCATCGGACCGTGTTCGAGCGTGTCGACCGCGACGTGCCCGCCGAGATGGTTGAGCGCGTAGAACGGCACATCCCAGGCCGCCGCGTACGCCTTCGCCGCGGCCACACCGACCAGCAGCGCACCGGCCAGACCGGGGCCGATGGTGACGGCGAGCGCGTCGGGCTTGCTGATCCCGGCCGTGGCCAGCGCGCGGCGCATCGCGGGCACGATCGCCTCGAGATGCGCGCGCGAGGCGATCTCGGGGACCACGCCGCCGAAGCGGGCATGCTGGTCGACGCTCGAGGCCACCTCGTCGGCGAGCAACTCGACCGAACCGTCCTCGTGCCTGCGCACGATGCCGACTCCGGTTTCGTCGCAGGAGCTTTCGATGCCCATGACGATCACGACAGCACCTCGTCCTGCCTGCCGCGCGCGGCCCATTCGTCGGCCGCGACGGTGAGTTCGGGGCGACGCATGGTGTACGCGTCGGCGCCACTGGGGTGGTAGTAGTTCTTGCGCAGCCCGATGATGTGGAACCCGTGCTTGGCGTAGAGCGCGATGGCGGGCGCGTTGTCGGTGCGGACCTCGAGGAACACCGGGCCGCCGCGTTCGGCCGCGGTCGCGAGCAGTGCCTCGAGCAGCAGGGTGCCGATGCCGCCGCGATGGCAGTCCGGGTCGACGCCGATGGTGTGCACCTCGGCCTCGGGGTGGGCGGCGTCACCGAGCAGCGCGATGCCCGCGTAGCCGACCATGCCGCCGCGCTCGTCGCGCGCGGTGATGTAGCGGTTGTGCGTGCCCGCCAGCTCCGACCGGAACGACACCGCCTGCCAGGGATCGTCCTCGGGGAACAGCAGGTGCTCGAGTTCGACGCAGCGGTCGATGTCGAACGGCGTCATCGGTTCGATCCGGTAGTCGGCCACGGTGCTCACGCCCCGGTCCGGTCGAGGGTGCGGAAGCTGTTCTCGACGGCATCGGGTCGACGCAGATACAGCGGCACCAGTGCCTCGGGCACGATCCCGGCCAGCAGCGCGGGCGCGGCGACGGCCACCAGTCCAGCGGGCGACGGCGTCTCGTTGGGCAGGACCGGGAGGTCGTAGTAGTCCACGTGCGCGGCCGATCCGGCGATGGCGGCGGCATCGCCCACCGGGACATCGACCGGGGCGTTCACCTCGGGGCCGGCCACCCGCGCGCCGTTCAGGTACTTCGCCCAGTACACCTCGCGCCTGCGCGCGTCGGTGACGACCAGCAGTTCGCCGGGATCGCGCTGCTCGCTCGCGGCATCGGCGGCGATGGCGTCCAGACTGCACACCCCGTACACCGGCAGGCCGAGCGCGTCACCGAAAGCGGCGGCGGTGGCCATCCCAACGCGCAGCCCGGTGAACGGGCCTGGCCCGATCCCGACCACGACCGCGTCCAACTCACCCCGGCTCACCCCGGCTTCGGTCAGGCATTCCAGGATCTGCGGAGTGAGGACTTCGGCGTGGGCGCGGGCGTCGACCTTCACGCGGGCGGCCAGCGTCGCCACGGCGGGCCGGGTGTCCGCGTCGGCGGCAGGTGACAGGTGCACCAATCCCGCTGTAACGGCGGGTGTCGCGGTGTCGACTGCTAGTACGAGCATGATTGGCTCAACAATACCGGGTGGTATCGCCGCCCGGCGCGCAGCTGTGCACGGTCGAGGGCCGGTTATTCGATCCATTCCCAGATCGCCGTGCGCACATCGGATTCCGGTTCCCGGGCGAGTTGCACACGCAGGTGTCGCTCGGCGAGGTGTTCGACAACCCCCTTGCCCCACTCCACGACGACCACCGCGTGCTGCAGATCGGTGTCGAGGTCGAGGGAGTCGAGTTCGTCGAGATCCCCGGCGAGCCGGTAGGCGTCGACGTGCACCATCGCCACGCCCGGCGCGCCGTCCGGGCGCGTGCCCGCCCGGTGCGCCCGCGCGATGATGAACGTCGGCGAGCTGACCCGGCCGATGACTCCGAGTCCCGCCGCGATCCCCCTGGTCAGCGCGGTCTTCCCGGCACCGAGGGGTCCGTCGAGGACCACCAGGTCCCCCGGTCGGAGAGTGGCGGCCAGTTCGCGGCCGAAGGCCTCGGTGTCCTCGACGGTGTCGAGCGTGCGCTGCTGCGGGTCAGCCACCGACGGCCTCCTCGTCGCCGACGGCGGTGATGCCCGCACCGGCCAGCAGCCGGTCGAGCGCCGCGAGGGTCACCTCGGGGAACTGCAGGTGCGGCATGTGCGCGCCCGGACCCACCCGGACCAGCTCGGCGCCGGGCAGTTCCTCGGCCAGCGCGCGGGAGTTGCCGAACGGGATCACCACGTCGTGCGCACCGCCGAGCACCAGCACCGGCAGATCGGCCAGCACCGGCAGCGCGGCCGACTCGTCGTGCAGTTCAATCGCTTTGAGGAACTTCTCGATGGTCGCGACCGGAGTGCGGTCGATCATCATCGTGGTGAACCGTGACAGCGTCGGACTCACCTGGCCGTGAAACGAGGTGACATGCAGCACCGGCGTCACCAGCTGCTTGCTCGCGCTCCGGCTGAGCTGCACCAGGGCGGGCGCGGTCCGCACCGCCACCCGGAACCCGTCGATCGCCGGATGCCGAAGCAGCTGCAGTACCCCCGTCGCGGTCACCTCGGCCGCGGCGGTACACAGCAGCCCGACCGCGACCACCCTGGTGGCGAACAGTTCGGGGAACCGCGCGGCCGCCGCGAGCACCGCCATCCCGCCCAGCGAATGCCCGACCAGCACCACCGGACCGCTCGGCGCGCACTCGCGCAGCACGGCGGCCACATCGCGGCCGAGCTGGTCGACGGTGCAGCTGTCGGTACTCGGCGTACCGGAGCGGCCGTGCCCGCGCAGATCGAAGAACACCATCCGCACCCTGGTACCCCACTGCCGGGCCAGGTCGCGGCGCTGGAAGTGGAACGACTCCATGCTGTTGCAGAAGCCGTGCACGAAGAGGATGGTGACCTCGGCGGTGTCGTCGCCGAAGGTCCTGGTGGCCAGGGACACACCGTCGTCGGCGAGCACCACGCCCGGTTCGTCCTCATCGATCAAGGCGAAGTTCTCGTCACGGAACTCGTCGCGTTCGGCGGGCCACAGCACACGCGCGCCGATGCGGCGCAGCGTGTGCGCCACGGCCAGCGCGCCGAGGACCCCCGCGGTCGCCAACCCGCCGCGCCGGATCACCGTGCGCCGGGTCATCGGCCGGTGCCCACGTAGCGGCGCGAGGCCCGGCCCCGCGGCGAGCACACGATCTCGTAGTCGATCGTGTCCAGCAGCCTGGCCCAATCGAGTGCGTGCGGGTGCCCGGCGCCACCCCCGAACAGCACCGCCCGGTCACCCGCTCGCACGCCGCCCGGGTTGTCGCCGAGGTCAACCATGAACTGGTCCATGCACACCCGACCGACATTACGGTGCCGACCCCCGCCCAACCAGACATCGAAACGCCCACTCAGCGAGCGGAATACACCGTCGGCATAGCCCGCCGGGATCAACGCGACGGTGGTGTCGCGCGGGGCGATCCAGCGATGCCCATAGGACACGCCTTCCCCCGCGGCCACCCGCTTCACCAGGGTCACCTCGGCCTGCAGCGTCATCGCGGGCCGCAACCCGAAATCGCCGAGCTCGGGAATCGGCGAGAGCCCGTAGACCGCGATGCCGGGGCGGACGAGGTCGAAGTGCAGGTCGGGCCTGGTCAGCGTGGCCGCCGAGTTCGACAGATGCACCAGTTCGGGTTCGAGTCCGTGCTCCTTGGCCTGCGCGATCGCCTCGACGAAGCGCTCGCGCTGCCGGTCCAGCACCGGATGGCCCGGTTCGTCGGCATGCGCGAGATGGGAGAAGATCGCCCGGAACCGCACCACCCGCGCGTCGACCAGGGCCCGTAGAGCGGTGAGGACCTGTGGATACTCCGCGGTCGACACCCCGTTGCGATTGAGCCCGGTGTCGACCTTGAGCGTCACCGTCGCGGTACGCCCGGTGACCGCCGCCGCCCGCTCCACCGCCCGCAATTGCGCCAGCGAGGACACCCCGATCTCGACATCGGCGGCGATGGCGGCCGCGTAGTCGGCATCGAGGATGTTGAGCCAGCACAGAATCGGCGCGGTGATCCCCGCCGCCCGCAAGCTCAGCGCCTCGGCAACGGTGGTGACCCCCAACTCGGCCGCCCCCGCCCCCAGCGCGGCGCGCGCCACCTCGACCGCGCCGTGGTTGTAACCGTCGGCCTTCACCACCACCATCACGGCAGCACCCTGCGCGTACTCACGCAGCACCCGCACGTTGTGGGCGATGGCATCCAGATCGATGACAGTCTCCACTTGCGCATTCACGCTCCCGATCCTGCCAGGACTCGCACTGTTCACGGCACCGGGGGCCGTGGCCGCGACGCCCGGATCTCCCGGAGCGATCCCCCGGCCTGGCACCAGGGTCAGCCTTGGTCTCCCAGGGCACGGAGTACCCGCACGGCAGGGCGAACATGCGCCAGCAAGGGCGACGCCGAGATGGGCGCGGCGGCAGGCGCGTCCGCGTGGGCGGCCAGGTTCGCCGCCAACGCGTGCACTCTGGCAGCGGCCGCGGCCGACCACGCCGCGGGCCGACCGGCTGCGAGCAGTGCCCCGAGAATCCCGGCGAGCACATCCCCTGCCCCCGCGGTCGAGGCCCATGAGCCGCCCGCGTCGTTGACCAGGGTCGTCTGCCCCGGCGCGGCGATGATCGTCGCGCGTCCCTTGAGCAGCACCGTCACCCCCCACCGCTCGGCCAGCGCGCGCACCGAGGCCACCCGGTCGGCACCTGGTGCGGCGCCGGTGAGACGAGCGAACTCTCCAGCGTGGGGAGTCAGCACCGTCACCGCGGACCGGTCGCGCACCAGCGCCGGTTCGGCGGCCAGCAGCGTGAGCCCGTCGGCATCGACGAGCACCGGCAGATCGGTGGCCAGGAGCTGGGCCAGCCGATCCCTGGCGTCGGCGTCGGTACCGGCGCCCGGCCCGAACACCCAGGCCTGCACCCGACCGGTCTCCGAAACGGTCTGGCTGGCGATCACTTCCGGGAACTTCGCCAGGACCTCGGCATCGCTGCCGACATACCGCACCATTCCCGAGGTCGCCGCCACCGCGGCACCCGCGCTCAGCACTCCCGCCCCCGGATACTTCGCGCTGCCCGCGCACACGCCCGTCACCCCCTGGCTGTACTTGTCGTCATCCGGCCCCGGAACCGGCCAGCGCGCACCGATTCCCGCCGGATCGAGCTGCGCCAACCGCGGCTCCGGCAACGACAACCCGATCGGCACCAACACGATTCGTCCACAGTGCGGCACGGCCAGTGCGTGCACCGGCTTGTACGCACCGAAGGCCACCGTCACCGTGGCCCGCACCGCGGGGCCGTCGACGGCGCCGGTATCGGGGTCGACACCACTGGGCAGGTCGGCGGCGACGATCGGCACATCCAGCGCGGCAACGATTTCCGCCGCCGCCGGTCGCAGCGGTCCGCGGCCGGAGATACCGACGATCCCGTCGATCACCAGATCCGGGTGCTCGAACCGCTCGACCACGCGCCCACCGGCCGCGCGCAGGGCCGCGAGCCCTTCCCGGTGCGCGCGTTCGGGATTCGACAACACCGCGTGCACCGCCACCCCGCGCCGACGCAGCAACGCCCCCGCCCAGAGCGCGTCACCCCCGTTGTCACCCGACCCGACCAGCAACCCCACCGTCCGACCCGCCACCCCCCCGGTCAGCGCGCGCAATTCCTCGGCAACGATCGTGGCCAGCCCGTACGCGGCCCGCCGCATCGGCATCCCCGCAGGCACGCGGGTGAACAGTTCCGCCTCCGCCGACCGCACCTCGTCGGCGGTGAAATAGCCACGCCGATCCGACATCGTCGCCTCCCGGCCGCCCGCGCGGGCCAGGACCGGTCCGCGATCGTTCGCAGACTACGCTGCAGACCCATGTCGATGGTTCGTCACCGCGCCGCCTCCGCCCGGGTCCTCACCGGATTCGTCGTGGCCGCCACCCTGTTCACCGCCGGTTGCTCCGGCGACTCCGGCGACTCCGCGTCCACCACCCGCACGCCCCGCCCGGTCACCACCACGACCACCCAGACCCCCACCGGCCCCATCGCCCTGACGGTCGACGTCAGCAACATGAAGTACTCCCCCGCCGACGCCACCGTCAAGGTCGGCGAGACCGTCACCTGGAAGTTCTCCGACAAGGCCCCCCACAACGTCCAGGGCATCGGAGACAAGGCCATGGGCCTCAACAGCCCCATCATCGACCGGGGCGAATGGTCCTACACCTTCACCCAACCCGGCACCTACCGCTACATGTGCACCCTCCACCCCGACATGCGCGGCACCATCACTGTGTTGGATTGAGCGCTGGCGCGCTCGAGTTCGCGCCCCGGCGGTCCCGCCGATCAGGCACCGTGGCTTGCTCCTTCGTCGCGTACGCCACGGCGCCTGATCGGCGGGACGGGCGCGAACCGCCGACTGCGTCGGCGGACCCTCCTCGAGGTCGGGTCGTGCGGGGCTGGGTTGGGTGGTGAGCGTCGGGCGCGGGCCGGGGCCTGGCCGACCGGGGCGGGGGCGGGGGCGGGGGCGCTACTCGACGGTGACGGACTTGGCCAGGTTGCGGGGCTTGTCTACGTCGTAGCCTCGGGCCTGGGCGATCTCGGCGGCGAAGACCTGCAGCGGCACTGTCGACAGCAGGGGCTGGAAGAGGGTGGGGGCGGCGGGGATTTCGATGAGGTCGTCGGCGAAGGGGCGGACGGTGTCGTCGCCCTCTTCGGCGATCACGATGGTGCGGGCGCCGCGGGCCTGGATCTCGCGAATGTTGCTGAGCAGCTTGGAGTGCAGCACCGCACGCCCCTTGGGGGACGGCATCACCACGATCACCGGCAGGCCCTCTTCGATCAGCGCGATCGGGCCGTGCTTGAGCTCACCGGCGGCGAAACCCTCGGCGTGCATGTAGGCGAGTTCCTTGAGCTTGAGCGCACCCTCGAGCGCCACCGGGTAGCCGACATGGCGACCGAGGAACAGCACGGTCGGCACGTGGGCGAGTTCGCGCGCGATGGCCCGCACCTGCGGTGCGGTCTCCAGCACCTGGGCGATCAGCTTCGGCATCTGTTCGAGCTCGGCGAACTCACGCGCGACCTCGTCGGGGTACTTGGTGCCACGCGCCTGGGCCAGCGCCAGACCCACCAGGTAGTTGGCCGCGACCTGCGCCAGGAACGCCTTGGTCGAGGCGACACCGATTTCGGGACCGGTGCGGGTGTAGATGACGGCGTCGGACTCGCGCGGGATCTGCGCGCCATTGGTGTTGCAGATGGCGAGCACGCGCGCCTTCTGATCCTTGGCGTGCCGCACCGCCTCCAGCGTGTCGGCGGTCTCGCCGGACTGCGAGATCGCCACCACCAGCGTCGACCGGTCGAGCACCGGGTCGCGATAGCGGAACTCACTGGCCAGTTCGACCTCCACCGGCACCCTGGTCCAGTGCTCGATCGCGTACTTGGCCAGCAGACCCGCGTGGTAGGAACTGCCGCAGGCGACGACGAACACCTTGTCGAACTCGCGCAGTTCCTGATCGGTGAGGCGCTGCTCGTCGAGGACGATGTGCCCGCCCTTCTCGTCGACGACGAAATGCCCGATCAGCGTATCGGCGACGGCGGTCGGCTGCTCCTCGATCTCCTTGAGCATGAAGTAGTCGTGGCCGCCCTTCTCGGCGGCGGCCAGATCCCAGTCGATGGTGAACGGCCTGCTGGCCACGCCCTCGGTATTGCCCGCGAAATCGGTGACGGTGTACCCGTCGGCGGTGATCACCACGGCCTGGTTCTGCCCGAGCTCGACCGCTTCGCGGGTGTGCTCGATGAACGCGGTGACATCGGAGGCGATGAACATCTCCCCCTGGCCGACCCCGACCACCAGCGGCGTCGACTGCCGTGCCGCCACGATCGTGCCCGGATGATCGGCATGGGTGAAGACCAGCGTGAACGCGCCCTCCAGTCGCTGCAGCACCGCCAGCGCGCTCGCGGTGAAATCACCCGCGGTCGGCCCGTCGGCATACGCGCGCGCGACCAGATGCACCGCGACCTCGGTATCAGTGTCGCTGAGCAACTCGATCCCCGCGGCCTCGAGCTCATGGCGCAGCGGCGCGAAGTTCTCGATGATCCCGTTGTGGACGACGGCGAACTTGCCGGAGACATCCCGATGCGGATGCGCGTTGCGATCGGTCGGCGCACCGTGGGTCGCCCACCGGGTGTGCCCCATGCCGCTGGTCCCGGCGAAACGCTCGGCCCCCGCCTCCGCCAGCTCGGCTTCCAAATTGGCCAGTCGCCCGGCCTTGCGCTCGACCGCCACCGCCCCGTTTCCGTCGAGAATCGCCACCCCCGCGGAGTCGTAACCGCGATACTCCATGCGACGCAACGCGTCGACGACAACGCCGAGCGCATCCCGGTAGCCCACGTAGCCCACGATTCCGCACATGGTCCACCACCCTACTGATCGGATACCCTTCTCGCCGTGTCGGTGTCTCTGAAGTCGCTCCTCAGCACCCTGTCCGCGCGCGGCCCCCATCGGGTGCTGCGCGGAAACCTGGGGATCGCGGGCCAGCCGGGTGTCGTGTACACCCCGGAGTCCGGGCTGAACCTGCCCGCTGTCGCCTTCGCGCACGGCTGGCTGACCAGCGCCGAGAACTACAAGAGCCTGCTCGAGCACGTCGCCTCGTGGGGGTTCGTGGTCGCCGCGCCCGATACCGAACGCGGTCCGATTCCGTCACATCTGGACCTCGCCGCCGACCTGCTCACGACACTCGACATCGTCAGCAAGGTCCGGCTCGGTGACGGCACAATCAGCGTGCACCCCGACCGGCTGGCCCTGGCCGGACACGGTATGGGCGCCGGTGTCGCTGTCATCGCGGGCGCCCAACGCCGAGTCGGCGCCGTCGCCGCGCTCTACCCGGCACCCACCGCGCCCGCCGCGGAGAACATCGCCCCCCAGCTCGACATCCCCGCCCTGATCCTGGCCGGTACCGAACTCGACTCCGTCAACTCCAACGCCCGCGACCTCGCGACCGCCTGGGCGGGCCCGTCGATCCTGCGCCGCGTCGACGGCGCCTCCAACAACGGCATCGTCGAAGGCCGCCGCCTCTTCGCCGCTCTCGGTGCGGGCCGCTACGAGCACAAAACCGAACGCACCACCCGAGCCCTGCTCACCGGTTACCTCCTCAACACCCTCCTCGGCGAGAAGACCTACGCCCCCTTCGCCGACCCCGACGCCGAAATCCCCCACTCCACCGTCGTCGACCCCACCGCCGAGGTCGAGGTCGAAACCCCGAAGCTCTCGATCGGCACGGTCGCCAAACTGATCAAGGGCTGAGTTCAGACCAGCCAGCTCTTGCGGCGGTAGTACTCCGACTCCGGGTCGTCGTCATCGTCGTAGGCCGAGACGACGTTCTGGGCGCGTCGCGCCGCCGCGGCGCGGGCGATCGCGTCGCGCTGTTCCTGTGCCTCGGCCGCCAGACGAGCGCGTTCGGCCTGCTCCTGTTCGGCCGCCAACCGTTCGCGCTCGGCTTCCGCCTCGGCCGCCAACCGCAGTTCCGCCAGGCGCGGACCGGTCTCCTCGTCGTGTAGGCGGTCACGTTCGGCGGTGGCGCGATTGATCTCGTCGAGTTCGTAGCGCAGCATCGACGCGCGGCGATCGTGCTCGTCGAAGATCTGCTCGAGATCGCGCAGGACACTCATCGGCACAACTCCTCAACAGATGAACGGTCGATCACAACGGACCCGCTTCGGCCAGCTCGGCGCCGGTGTCGACCGGCTCCTCGGCACCGCCGGTCGGTAGCGACTGCGGTGTGTGCTCGCCGTCCTCGGCCCGCTTGCCGCCACCTGGCACGGACGGAACACCTGTCCCCCCGGTGCCTTGCGGCGGCTCGCCACCGGTGGCGGGCGCCTCGCCACCGGTACCGCCCGTGGGCGCCGCGTCGCCGGTGGCCGCGGGGGGCTCCTCAGCCTTGGCGGGCTCCTCAGGCTTATCGGTCTCCTCAGGCTTGCCGGAATCCTCGGGCTTGCCGGAATCCTCGGCGTCCTCCGGCTTGTCGGCGCCATCGGTCTGGATCACCGGCGTGCCGTCCGGGCCGATGGTCACGCGGTACTCCTGCGATTGACCGTCGGCTCCGGTGACGACCATCGCGAGGGTGCCGTCCTCACGCATCTCGAATTTGACGTTGTTGCCCGCGAGATCGAACTCCGCCGAGGCGTTCTGCACGGCCTGCAGGGCGTCGAGCTGACCGTCACCGTCGGCGTCGAGCAGCGACTGCACCCCCTCGACGGCGTTCCCGATGCCGTCGTTGACCGCGGAGGTGATCGTGTCCATGTTCTCGCCGAGCGCGCTGGCAGCGGTGGTCAGCAGTGAGGTGGCGGCGGTGGTGGCAGCGCTGATCGCCTCGCTCAGGGTGTCGTCGGTGTCGGTGGCCGGGGTTGTGGTCACTGGCGTCGTAGCGGCCGGTGTGGTGGCGGCCGGTGTGGTGGCGGCCGGCGTGGTAGCAGCAGGCGTGGTCGTAGCCGGCGTGCCCCCAGGGCCGTTGCCGTTGCCCTCGCCGTCGCCACTACCCTTGTTGTCTGTGGTCACGACACCGGCGGGCCGCGGATACGGGTCACTGTCGAGCGCGTCGGTCGCCGCCTTCAACGCCGTGTACGCCTGTCTGACGGTGGTATCGGTGGTCGAGCACATCGAGACGAAGTTCGCGAGCTTGCCGTCGAAATCCGGCTTGAACGTTTCCTTCAACCAGTTGTCGGCTTGCCACTTGTTGAACAGTAGGTAGTCGCCGTAGGCCCCGAAAGTGGCGCCGGTCAATATCGCGTTGCCGACACCACCGGTATCCGTATCCTCGATGAGCTCGTCGATGTCCGCAGGTGACTTGCCACCGACCTGCACCTGGTGGCCACTGACGAGCGCTTTGACATGATCCGCCTTCTGGCTGACCGCGTTTCGCAATCTGACCGTCGCAAAAGCGAACGCCGACACGGCGGTGTCAAGCTTGACGCAGTCCTCCGCGGCGGCGGTCAACTGCTGCCCCAGCATGGTCGAGGCAGCCTCCGCCGCCTGCCCACTGCTCCACACCGTCGCCATCTTCTGCGAAAGCCCTTGCTGGACCGCTAATTCGGCATTGCCCACCTTCAGGGCGTTGTCCAGCGCCTCGGCGGTGTTGGCAAGCTTGTCCAGGTTCATCCCGCGCTGCTCATCGTACTTGGCGCAAATGGATTCCTCGGACTCACTGCAGCTACCGAAAGCCTTGACGTATCGGGGCAGCAACTGGATGAAGTACTGCAGCCCGGTCGCACCATCATCGAGGATGGCATCGGCGTTGCGGCCGTGGATGGATTGGTTGTTCACCTTGGTGGCCATCAGCGCACCTCACCGGTCTGCGCGTCCACGTCCATCACACGTTCTCCCCGGCCTTGCTCGTATTCTTCGCGTTCTCGGTATCGGTATTGGAGTAGGCGAGCGAGGATGCCCCCACACCGTCGCCGATCGCGGTTGTCGCCGAACTCCAGTTGTTCAACCACGCGACCGCGATCTCGAGCCCCTCCGCGACGCTCTTCCCCTCCTGAGCGTATTCGCGACCCGCGTCACCCGCACCGAACGAGTTGTCGGTGATCCGCTTCACCGTGTTCGCCACCGTGGCGCCCGAGATCTTCAGGTCGTTGCCCAACTGCCCGAGCTCACCCGTCTGCACGCCCAGCGTGTTCGAGTACCCCAAGTCCGTCCCCTCCGTTCCGGATCCTGCCGCCGCCCTCCACCGCCCGGAAGACCGCCTGTCTATTTGGACGCGCGCGACGCCGAATCGGTTCCACCGGCCACACGACGAACATCGCCGCGATCGGATTCGATCACAGCGACGGTCTCGTTCGCTACTTTCCCAGCGAGCCCTGGTCGGTCCTGATCCACTCCGAGGTCCCGTCGGGATGACGGCGGTATTCCCACGCCGCGTAGTCACCGTCCTCCTCGACCACGGTCACGTGATCGGCCAGGCCGTCGTTGTCGTAGTCCGACCAGATCCGGGTGCCCTCGTCATCGCTGCTGGTGCTGGTGTCGAGGATGCCGTCGCCGTCGATGTCCTGGGAGGGATGGTGCAGTTCGACCGGGCCGAGGCCGCCGAGCGGGGTGTGGGCGTCGATGTCGGGCAGGCCGAGGCCGGGGATCTCGCCCGAGGTGACCATGGCTCCTCCTGAAAACGGAAACTCGCGGATGACGGCGGCGGTCTCCACCATCTTGTCATCCGCGAGTGGCCGTCGGGGCTCTCGGGCGCTACTTCTTGGGGATGATCAGCCACATCGCCAGGTAGATCAGGAACTGCGGGCCGGGCAGCAGGCAGGAGGCGACGAAGACCAGGCGGACGATGTTGGCGTTCCAGCCGAAGTACTCGGCCAGACCGCCACAGACGCCGGCGATCCACTTGTCGCTGGTCGAACGGGTGAGGCGGCGAGCGGGGGCAGTCATGGTTGGTGCCTTTCCTGTCGGGCGGTGATATCTCCACTGTGCCGGTCCACACCCGGTGCCCGCATCGGTCGACAGACCCATCCGCACCCTGATTTCGGCCGGGCCCGGCCTCAGGGTCGGACCCCGAGAAGGGCAGACTCTTCGAGGTGAGCACGACATTGCAAGCGACCGGTCTGTCCGCCGGGCACGCCGAACGGACCCTGTTCGCCGACCTCGACTTCACCCTCGCCCCCGGCGACGTGATCGGGCTGGTCGGGGTGAACGGCGCGGGCAAGTCGACGCTGCTGCGGATGCTGGCCGAGCGCGACCCGGGCGACGGCACGATCACGCTGAGCCCACCGGATGCCACGGTGGGCTACCTGGCGCAGGAACCCGAGCGCGTCGACGGCGAGTCGGTGCTCGAATTCCTCACCCGGCGAACGGGAGTCGCGCACGCCCAGCAGGCGATGGACGCCGCGGCGGAACGCCTCGGCGACGGAGGTGAGGACGACTACTCCCCCGCGCTCGAACACTGGCTCGCCCTCGGCGGCGCCGATCTGGACCAGCGCGCCGAGGAGGTGGCCGCCGACCTCGGGCTCATCGACGGCCTTCCCGGTGGTCTCGACACCCCGATGACCGGCCTGTCCGGCGGCCAGGCTGCCCGTGCGGGGCTGGCCTCGGTGCTGCTGTCCCGGTTCGACGTCCTGCTGCTCGACGAGCCGACCAACGATCTCGACCTCGACGGCCTCGACCGGCTCGAACGCTTCGTCACCGGGGTCAGGGTGCCGCTGATGGTGATCAGCCACGACCGGGAGTTTTTGGCGCGCACCGTGAATCGGATCCTGGAATTGGATCTGGCCCAGCAGCAGGTCGGCCTCTACGACGGCGGGTACGAGGCGTACCTGGCCGAACGCGAGATCGCCCGCAAGCACGCCCGCGAGGCCTATGACGAATTCGCCGACACCAAGGCGGGTTTGGAGGCGCGCGCGCAGATGCAGCGCAACTGGCTCGAGCACGGCGTACGCAACGCGCGTCGCAAGGGCAAAAACGATTCCGACAAGATGGGCCGCAAGACCCGCGCCGAATCCACCGAGAAGCAGGCGGCCAAGGCCCGCCAGACCCAGCGTCGTATCGAACGTCTCGACGTGGTCGAGGAACCGCGCAAGGAGTGGGAGCTGCGAATGCAGATCGCGACCGCTCCCCGCAGCGGCGCGGTGGTGGCGACGGCGGTGAACGCGACGGTGCGCCGCGGCGAGTTCACCCTCGGCCCGGTCACCACCCAGATCGACTGGGCCGACCGGATCGTGCTCACCGGCGCCAACGGTTCGGGCAAGTCCACGCTGCTCGGACTGCTGCTCGGCAAGATCGCGCCCGATTCCGGTTCGGCCGCGCTGGGGTCGGGCGTGCACATCGGCGAGGTCGATCAGGCGCGCGGGCTGTTCCGCGGTGCCGCACCGCTGGCCGAGACCTTCGGCGCGGCGATGCCCGACTGGCCCGACGCCGAAATCCGCACCCTGCTGGCCAAATTCGGCCTGCGCGGCCCACACGTGAACCGCGCCTGCGACACCCTGTCCCCCGGCGAGCGCACCCGCGCCGCGCTGGCCCTGCTGCAGGCGCGCGGGGTGAACCTGCTCGTCCTCGACGAGCCGACCAACCACCTCGACCTGCCCGCCATCGAACAGCTCGAGCAGGCGGTCGAATCCTTCACCGGCACATTGATTCTGGTTACGCATGACCGCCGGATGCTGGATTCTGTCCGAGCGACGCGCCGCTGGCACATGGCGGCCGGGTTACTCACCGAGAGCTAGGACACCATGGAATTCACCCTGGGAATCGATACGCGGATCACCCTGCTCGGCACGGGTCTGATCTTCCTGAGTGCCCTGCTGCTCGGCGCGTGGAAATACCACGGCATCCGCACCTCGCCCAGGGGCGCCGCGCACGTCTACGTCGACATCGCCCACCGCGCCGCGCTGCTGTACGCCTTCGCCGGGGTATTGCTCGCGGTGTTCACCGAGCTCAGCGCGTGGCCGACGGCGGTCAACCTGATCGCCGACCTGGTGATTCTCGCGTTCTTCGTCGGCGCGATCGCCAGCTACGTCCTGCACGGCGCGCGCCGCGACACCACCAACCAATTCCGCGGCCGGATCCCCGGCGCGCTGCGGCTGTCGATGTACGGGTTGATCGCCGGGGAGGTCGGCGGCTTCCTCGTCCTGTTCAGCGGTTTCCTCGCGGGCCAGTTCTGATCAGTAGGACCGCGCCACGACGGTCAGGGGCGCGCCGAACAAGTCGATGTCGGAGCCGAGTTTGGCCCCGACCAGCCCGGCCGCTCCGGTGACACCGAGGACGAGCAGCACCGCGACCAGCGAGCGCGTCCGCCGGGTCCGCGGCGGACGGAACGTCGAAGTCGGTTCGGCGATCGGCTCGTAGGGGTCGACCGGCTGACCATAGCCCTCGTCGCGGATCGGCACCGTGTGTGAATACCCCTGCGGCACGTCGCGGCAGCCCGGCCGACCGCAGGCTCCACCACAGCGATGCGGCGGATGCTGCTCGCCGTATTCGTACGGATACTGGTTCTGATCGCGGTAATTGTGCGCAGGCAGCGGCGACACCATGAGCGGCCCCCTTCGAATCGTGCTGCGCGCCAAATCATCCGGTGCGCCGAGCAGCACACGCGCCACGGGCACACAGGTCCTGATGGCGTATGCCGATAGTAGATGGACCCGGCCGGTCCCGCCAGACGCAGCTAGACCGCGGCGACGCGCTTGGCCAGATCGTCGGCGAGCTGACGCGCCTGCGCGGGGTCGGTGGCCTCGACCATCACCCGCACCAGCTGCTCGGTCCCGCTGGGCCGCAACAGGACCCGGCCGGTCTCGCCGAGCATCCGCTCCGCCTCGGCGACCGCCTCGCGCACCTCGGGCGCGGCGGCCACGGCGGCCTTGTCGCTCACCGCGACATTCACCAGCACCTGCGGCACCGTCGTCATCACCGCGGCCAGCTCACCCAGCGAGCGCCCCGTCTGCGCCATGCGCGCCATCAGGCGCAGGCCGGTGAGCACACCGTCACCGGTGGTGCCGAAGCGCGGGAACACCACGTGACCGGACTGTTCACCGCCGAGGCTGTAGCCACCGCGACGCAGTTCCTCGAGCACGTAGCGATCGCCGACGGCGGCGGTGAGCACGGTGATCTGGGCGGCGCGCATGGCGATGTGCAGGCCGAGATTGCTCATCACGGTGGCGACCAGAGTGTCGTCGACGAGTTCGCCCGCCGCACGCATGGCCAGCGCGAGCACCGCCATGATCGCGTCACCGTCCACGGTGTTGCCCTTGGCATCCACCGCCAGGCAGCGGTCGGCGTCGCCGTCGAGCGCGATGCCCAGGTCGGCGTGGTGGTCGAGAACGGCGCTGCGCACCGCGTCGAGATGAGTCGATCCGCACCCGTCGTTGATGTTGAGGCCGTTGGGCTCGGCGTTGATCGCGATCACCGTCGCACCCGCCTCCCGGTACACCTGCGGTGCCACTTCGGCGGCCGCGCCGTGCGCGCAGTCAACGACGACGGTCAGCCCGGACAGGTCCTGGCCGGTGGATTCGAGCAGGTGCTCGACATAGCGTTCGTGAGTGCCCTCGACCGTGTAGTCGCCGCGCACCCGGCCGATGCCCGCGCCGGTCGGGCGCGTGGTGACGCCTTCGGCGATCAGGGCTTCGATCCGCTGTTCCACGGCGTCGTCGAGCTTGTGCCCGCCCGCCGCGAAGATCTTGATGCCGTTGTCGGGCATGGGGTTGTGCGAGGCGGAGATCATCACGCCGAAGCACGCGTCGTAGAGGCCGGTCAGATACGCCACGGCCGGGGTGGGCAGCACACCCACCGAGAGCACGTCGACGCCCGCCGAGGTCAGGCCGGCGGTCACCGCGGCTTCGAGCATCTCGCCGCTGGCGCGCGGATCACGACCGAGCACCGCGACCGCGCGGGTCTTGCCGCGCGAGAGCACCTGCGCGGCCGCACCCGCCACCCGCATCGCCAGTTCCGGGCTCAGCGACTCGTTGGCGAGCCCGCGAACACCGTCTGTGCCGAACAGCCGTCCCATGAATCCCTCTACAGGTAGTAGGTCCCCGAATACAGCACGAGAGCAGGCGACCAGCCGTGCTGGAAGCCTGCTCTCGCACACGTGCTCCGTCGACCGGGTTCATCCCCGCTCGCGCAGGGAGCATACATAGCGTATGTGAAGGACCGTGGTCGACGGTGCGTAAATCAGCGCTTCGAGTACTGAGGCGCCTTACGGGCCTTCTTCAGGCCGTACTTCTTGCGCTCGGTGGCACGCGGGTCACGCGTCAGGAAGCCGGCGCGCTTGAGCGCGGGGCGATCCTCCGGGGTGACCTCGATCAGCGCGCGGGCGATGGCCAGACGCAGGGCGCCTGCCTGACCCGACGGGCCGCCACCGACCAGGCGAGCGTAGATGTCGAAGTTCTCGACGCGCTCGACGGTGACCAGCGGGGACTTCACGAGCTGCTGGTGCACCTTGTTCGGGAAGTAATCCTCGATGGTGCGGCCGTTGAGCTCGAAGTTGCCCGAACCGGGAACCAGGCGCACGCGGACGACGGCTTCCTTACGGCGGCCGACGGTCTGCACCGGGCGATCGATCACGATCGGCTCGAACGCGGCCTCTTCGACGTACTCGGCTTCGTAGCCTTCGCCGTCTTCGACGATCTCGACGACGGCCTCTTCGGTCGCCTCGAACTCTTCGGGGGTGAACTCTTCAGGAGCGGTCACTGGGCCACCTGCTTGATCTCGAACGGAACCGGCTGCTGCGCGGCGTGGGGGTGGTTCGGGCCTGCGTAGACCTTCAGCTTGCCCGCGATCGCGTTACCCAGCTTGTTCTTCGGGATCATGCCCTTGACGGCCTTCTCCACGAGACGATCGGGGCGGGTCGCCAACACCTCGCCGACAGTGCGCGACTTGAGGCCGCCCGGGTGTCCGCTGTGGTGGTGGATGAGCTTGTCCTGCTTCTTGTTGCCGGAGATGGCAACCTTGTCCGCGTTGATGATGATGACGAAGTCGCCACCATCGACGTGCGGTGCGTAGGTCGGCTTGCCCTTGCCGCGCAGCAGGCCAGCGGCCTGCACGGCGAGACGGCCGAGGACTACGTCAGTGGCGTCGATGACGTACCACTTACGGGTGACGTCACCCGCCTTGGGGCTGTACGTAGGCACAGTCGTTCCCTGTCTGTCGTCGGTGTTGCCAGCCACGGGTGTGGGTCGACACTGTCCCGGCGGCTGGTGGAGACCCGGGACTTCGAGGAGACGTCGATCCGCGAACGGTTCGACGTTCCACACGCCAGCGAGCTACGATACCAGCCGGGTATCACACGCCCGTCATCGGGCGCTAGATCACCACCGGCGGACCGGGGTCGGTCGTGCCCGCCGTTCCGGGGATGCGGTAGCGCAGGGTTTCGATGCCGGGAGTGACGCAGGTGCGGTCGTCGACGACCAGGCCGCCGCGCGCGCTGGCGATGCCCTCGGGTGGCACCGTGTTCGCGTACGGGGTGAACGCGCAGCTGCCCCGGTCCTCGGCCAGCGCGACAGCGGGCTCGGCGGACCAGGCGGTCGCGGCCAGCGCGAGCGCGCCCACCACGGCCGGTGCGCCGAAGAAGCCCTTCTTCACCTTGCCGAGCAGCTTGCCGCGGCGGTCGTCATCGTCGTCGTCATCGTCGGAGGCGAGGGCGTGGCGCGGCGATCCGCTGGACGGCGGGGGCGGGGCCGAGGACTGCGTGGCCGGACCGGCGACGAATCCGGATGGACCCGGCGGCTGCGCGCCCGGCGGAGCCTGCGGCGGCGCGCCCCAGCCGACCTGGGCGGCGTAGGCCTGGCCGGGGTGCTGGGGCTCGGCGTAGTCCTCGTCGTCGAGTCCGGGATCGGTGACCAGCAGGTGCGAGGCGCCGAGCACCAGCGCGTGCATCGGGTGGTCGGCCACGTGCAGGCGCTGACCGAGGTGGTTCTGGAAAGCCAGCCGCAGCGCGTCGTTGAAACAGACATTGCCCGCGAGCAGCACCGTCGAGGTGTCGGCGCCGATCGAGCGGGCTGCCGCCATCGCCTCGATGACCACATTGTCGGCCGAGCGGGCATCGCGCAGCGACTCGGCGCTCACCGGCACCTCGACCGACTCGGTCGGCTGCTCGTCGTCCCCGTGCACCGCCACGACCAGCAGCATCCGGCCGTCGGAGTACACGCCGGTGGCGCCGATGCCGGTGCGATGCCGCTCGCTCGGCGGTGAGACCAGCCCGAGCGCGCGCACATATCCCGAGAGCGCGACCGACTCGGGCAGCGGTTCGACCACCACGTCGAGCTGCTCGACCAGCGCCGCGTACACCTCCACCTTGTCCTCGGGCCAGCTGTCCGGATATGGCAGCGCCACCAGTCGCGGCTTGCCGCGCAGGTACTTGCCGACCGCGGCCAGCGGGTTGTAGAGCCGGGCCCGGAACACCAGTTCGGCGGGCCAGGTCGCCCCGGCGATCACGATCTGCGGGTGCCCGAGGATGTCACGCACATCGGCGATCGCCATCCCCAGGTCAGGTCGCTGCCGATCGACGCCGGCGGTGTGCAGCCTGCCCGCCGCGTCGGCGAGCAGGTAGGCGGGCGGGGTATAGGTGCCCTCGACCTGGACCGGGCGGATCGGGGTGCCATCGCCCCCCGCGGCAACGGACACCACGTCCCACCCCAGATGCAGGGCCCCAACTCGAACGGTCACAGGCTCAAGTGTGCCCGCTCGATCGGCGACACGCGCATCGTGCCCACCGACATGGCCCTGACCTGCCGATTCCTCATGCCTGCGCCTTCTTCAGACGTAGGCGGGTCCAGGTGATCACAGCCAGGATCGAGGTGATCACGATGACCATCACGATGTTGAAGATCCAGATCCCCGGGGAATGCACCCACAGCGCGTCCTCCTGCGCACCGAGGACCAGCTCCCGCAGATCCACCGTCGAGGCTCCCGCCGCGTACCCCCAGCGGGAGGGGAACAGGTAGGAGATCTGTTCGAGGCCGACGCGGTCGGTGACCGGGATCAGGCCACCCGCCATCACCAGCTGCACCATGATCATCACCACGAGCATCGGCATGACCTGCTCGTTGGACTTGGCCAGGCTCGACATCAGCAGACCGAACACCACACAGCACACCGCGGTCATCGCGATGTCGAAATACAGTTCGATGGCGCCGTTGGGAATCAGCGCGCCCTCGGCCGGTGCCTTCTTACCGAGGAAGGTGATGCCGACCAGCACCGCCGACTGCAGGAACGCGGTCACGCTGAACACGGCGATCTTGGCCAGCAGGTACGCCGAGGGCAGCAGGCCGACCGCGCGTTCGCGATGGAAGATCGAGCGCTCGCCGACCAGATCGCGCACCGTGAGCGTGGCGCCCATGAAGCAGGCGCCGAGAATGAGCACCACCAGCAACTGTTGCGCCTCACCACCGCTGGCGCGCATGAACGAGCCGTCGGGCTGGGCGATCAGCGGTCCCGCGGTGAAACCGTCGCTACCCGGCACCACCAGCGACAACGCGCCGAGGATGAACGGCAGCACCACCAGGAACGCCAGATAGCCGCGGTCGGCGAGGATCAGCCGTAGCTGCCTGCGCACCAGTGTGCTGAACTGGCGCGTCGCGTTGGATTGCGGTGGGGCGCCGCTGTTGCCGTTGCGCGGCGGCGCGGGCGGCGGTGGCGGCGGCACGAACGCCTGTCTGGACCGGTAGGCCGCGAAGGCCCGATCGGGTTCGGCCGCGACCTGGGCGAAGATCTCCGCCCAGTCCGCGGTACCCATCGCGGCACCGACCCCGCCGGGGTTTCCGGCGAAAGCGGTCTTGCCGCCGGGCGCGAGCAGCACCACCTGGTCACACATGTCCAGGCAGGCGACGGAGTGGGTCACCACGATCACCACACGACCGGCATCGGCCAGTTCGCGCAGCATCTGCATGACCTGCCGGTCCAGCGCCGGGTCCAGGCCCGAGGTCGGTTCGTCCAGGATCAGCAGCGACGGGCCGGTGAGCAGTTCCATCGCCACCGACGCGCGCTTGCGCTGCCCGCCGGAGAGCCGGTCGACTCTGGTGTCGGCGTGCGCGGTGAGCGAGAGTTCTTTCAGCACACCGTCGATCACCTGCTGGCGATCGGCCTTGGTGCTGTCGGGCGGCAGGCGCAGTTCGGCGGCGAAGCCGAGCGCCTGGCGGACGGTGAGCTGGCGGTGCAGCACGTCGTCCTGCGGGACCATGCCGATGCGGGAACGCAGCGCCTCGTACTCGGCGTGCAGGTTGTGCCCCTCGAAGGTGACCACACCGGCGGAGGGGTGGGTGCTGCCCGCGACCAGTTTCGCCAGCGTCGACTTGCCCGCGCCGGAGGGGCCGATCAGCGCGGTCAGCGTGCCGCGGCCCGCCTGCACGTTGACATCGACGAGCAGCTGCTTGTTGTTCTCGACGGTGAACCCGACCCCATGCACCGACAGGCCGAGCTCGGCGACCGGCTTCTGCCGATGCGCCAGCGTGCCCTGGGCGACGACGAAGTCGATGTTGCCGATGGTGACGATGTCACGCTCGCGCAGCACCGTGCGCTGCTGGCGGTGACCGTTGACGAAGGTGCCGTTGGCCGAGCCGAGATCCTCGACGACCAGCCCCTCCGAAGTCGCGATCAGCCGGGCGTGCTTGCGCGAAGCCAGCGGATCGTTGACCACGATCTGGTTGTCGGCGGTGCGGCCGATGCTCAGACCGCCGGGCGGAACGCGATCGCCACGAGCGACCGGTTCGGTCGAGGCCGCCTTGCGCACCGGCGGCAGCATCGAGGAATCCGCGCGGCGGGTCATGTTGATGTTGTCCTGCGGCGCCGCGGGCTGCGAGGGCAGCTGCGAGGTCGGGACGTACTGCGGCTGCTGGACGTGCGGTTGTTGCCGGGACGGCGGCGGGAACTGCGGCCGCTGCGGCGGACGGTGCTGCGGTTGTTGCGGCTGCGACGGCGGCGCGAGCATGGTGGCGGCGTGCCGAGCGGCGGGCGCGGCGGGCACCAGGTGCAGCAGCGGCCCGGTGACGGCGTCGCCGAGGCGCACCTGGGTGGGCCGGTCGATCGACACGGGCTGGCTCAGCCTGCGCGCGTCGACGAACACGCCATTGGTACTGCCGTTGTCGGCGAGTACCCAGGCGCCGCTCTGGAAGCGCAGGGTGGCGTGCACGCGCGAGACCAGCGGACTGTCCACGAACAGCGTGACCTCGGGCGCACGGCCCATGGTGATCTGCTGGCTCGCTTCGAAGACTCGTTCGGTTCCATCATGGCGCACGGTGATGGTCTGCGCCCCCGGTGAAGACATGGAGCGGATACTATGCCATCGCTCGGACATCGGCGCTGCCCCGAGATGGCTGTATTCCCGATCCGGCGACCGATCCGCACCCGGTCTCCACCTCGCGCGAACCCATCGCCCACCCACGCGACCAGGGGCGGAACCGGCGTCACGGCCACGACCGAGGGGGACTCACGTGACAATGCCAGCCAACGACCGCTCCGCGCGCGCGAAAACGGCTCGGGCGCTTCTCATCGCAGTCGCGGTCGTGCTGTCGATCGCGGGGTGCGCGCGGGCGATCGACGGCCACGGGGTCTCGATCTACGACGACCCGTTCCAGGTGGCCGGCCTGCCGACCACCGGTGGGCCGAACGGGCCGCGGCCGGGGGTGGCCGATTCGGAGCTGACCGCGACCAACGGCGACGGCGGTGAGGTCGACGCGCTGGCGCTCAACGCGATCGCGGACATCCAGGCCTACTGGCAGAGCGCCTTCCCCGCCGAATTCCCCGGTGAGGAGTTCGACCCGGTGGTGAAGCTGATCTCGTGGAACGCGCGCGCCTCGCGCAGCCAGGCGGTCGAGTTCTGCTCGGAGAGCACTTATCACCTGGTCAACGCCGCGTACTGCCGCACCGACAACTCCATCGGCTGGGACCGGGCGATGTTGTTGCCGACCATGAGCGAGACGTTCGGCAAGATGTCGGTGGTGATGGTGCTCGCCCACGAATACGGCCACGCCATCCAGACCAACGCCAAGATCGCCACCAGGAAGACCCCGGTCCTGGTCAAGGAGCAACAAGCCGACTGCTTCGCGGGAGCGTTCATCCGCCATGTCGCCGAGGGCAAGTCGAAACACTTCACCATCAACACCTCGGACGGCCTGAATTCCGTGCTGGCGGCGACTGTCGCGATTCGAGATTCCGATCCCGACCACCCCGAGAGCGTGCACGGTTCGGCCTTCGAACGCGTCACCGCGGTGCAGATCGGCTTCACCGACGGCCCTCGTGCCTGCAAGGTCATCGACGAGGCCGAGATCGAACAGCGTCGCGGCAATCTGCCGCAGAGCTTCTCCGGCGATCAGGGACGTGGCGAGCACCCCATCACGAAGAACACTCTCGTCGAATTGAGCAAGGCGCTGCGGGCGATCCTCCCCGTCGAGCAGGCCCCCACCTACGACTACTCGGGTTCGCGCATCGACTGCGCGGACGGCGCGGTCACCGAGCCGGTCACCTACTGCCCCGACAAGAACCTAATCGCCACCGACGTGCCCGGCCTGGCCGAACGCGGCGCTGTCGACACCGAGGACGACGGCCCGCTGCCGGTGAAGGTCAGCGGCGACTACAACGGCTACGTCGTGTTCATCTCCCGCTACACCCTCGCCGTGCAGCGCAGCCACGGCCAGGAACTGACCGGCGCCAAGACCGGCCTGCGCGCCGCCTGCCTGGCCGGGGTGGTCACCGGCAAGCTCGCCGAATCCGGCCGCCCGGTCGAACAGGGCGACATCCAGCTGTCCGCGGGCGATCTCGACGAGGCGGTCTCCGGCCTGCTCACCGACGGCCTGGCCGCCAGCGACGCCGAGGGCAACACCGTGCCCAGCGGCTTCTCCCGTGTCGACGCCTTCCGAGCCGGCGTCCTCAACGGCGAAACCACCTGCCTCTCCCGGTATTCCTAGCCGAACGGCGGCGGGGCGGCGGGTTCGTAGCGCAGAACCCGGTTGCCGATCATCACCTCGGTGCCGGGGACCAGCACCATCGGCTGATTAGGGGTGAGCCGGATCCAGTCGCGGTAGCCGGGCAGACGGCTGCGGGTGCCGTTGGTGGAGCCGCGGTCGACGAGCTGAACGTCCCAATTCACCAGGTGCACTTCGGCATGCGCGCGTGACATGCCGCCGGAGGTGTCGTCGACGCGCAACGGGACGAGTCCGCGCTGGGCCGCCTCGGAGTGCTCGGGATCGCGGCCGATCACCGCGTCGGCCGCCAGCAGATAGGTCATCCCGTCATCGAGGACGAGCATCCCCAGCGGCGGACGGACGACCTCGGCGAGCGCCTGGGTCTGGTCGACCGGCATGCCGCAGACCGTGCAGAACGCCGCGCGCGGATCGCTGGGATGCGCACGCGCGCACTTGAATCCCATCACCTTCACGGTGAGCACCGTCGCCTTGGCGGTCGATTCGAGCCTGCGCTGCAGGTCGGGATCGGGCTCGGGCGCCGGATTGGTTCCGGCGAGGCGGGTTTCGGCATGGTGCGGATCGGCGGTGTAGGGATCGACCGCGGCATGCGCTGGACCGGTGGCGCTGGTGACGGCGTCCATCAACGAAGTGGCGGGCTGCATTCCGGTCGCGGGCGGCTCGGCCGGGCGGGAATCCGGCTGCGCGGGAGACGGTTCCCGATCGATCCGCGCGGTGGGCACCGGTGGCCTGCGGCCCTGCCCGGCCGGGTCGGCGGTGCGGACCCGGCTGCGGACGTCGTTGGACCACATCACGGCGCCGCCCGCCTGCGCGATACCCTCGACCAGCCAACCGATTCCGCGTTCCGACGGCAGATCGGGGATGCGGCCCTTGGCGTCGTCGGCGAACAGCGCGACCGCCTTCGCCGGTTCCGAGGCCACCCGGTCGACGGTGAACGCCGCGTCACTGCCCCGGTAGTACTCCACGGTGCCGTCACCGGCGAGCACCGCGGTCACCGCGCCGTGCAGGAAGATCGCGACACCGCCGTTGTCGGCCGCCGAGAGCACCCCGAAGTCGATCGGTGTCCCCGGCGAGATCTGTTCGGCGTATTTCATCAGCCAGCGCGTGGCCTCCCGCGCCACCAGCGCACCCGGCCCGTTCGGTTGTTCCTCGGCGGCGCCGCGCACCAACGCGGCCAGCGACTCGAGCGCGATCGCCGCGGTGCCGTCGGGAGCGAGCCTGCCGGGCCCACGATGGGCCACCACGATGACCGCGCCCGCGACGCGGGCCACCGCATGGGTTCCGAGCACAACTTCGACCTGCCGATCCTTCACCGGTATCGGCCTCCACCGGAACTGCGCAGCAGGGTCGTCGCCATGTCATCCAGACTATGGCAAACCCGTCAACTCAGGTCCCCCTGGCTGCCGTCGGTCCGGTAACTTCAGTACTACAGCGGAGGAACACCGAGGGGCACTGATGATCTCGTCGACCAAGATCCGGATCGTATCCGCACTCTGTTGCGCCATCGCGCTGGCCGCCGTCACCGGGTGCGCGGTCAGCGGGACGCCCGTCGCCGCCGAACCCGATGTGCGTGGCCTGGCGACAGGTGCCTACGCCACCGACCACCATCGCTACGACGAACCCGCGGGCGACAAGGGTTCTCTCGTCGAGGGCACCCGGATGGCGGCGGCCGTGGTCCCGGCGATGCGAATCGACCCGTCCCTGTCGCACGGCCGCGGCGGCACGGTGATCGCCGACGTGAGCAGGGCGCTGGACTTCGTCGCCAATGTCTCCCGGCCGGTGTTGGAGAACCGCGGGTTCGTCGTCGGGTATGCCGCGCTCGGCGCCGACCGTCCCGATCCCGAGGGCCAGACCAGGCCCTCCGCCGAGACGACGGCCGTCACCACGGTCCTGCTCCGTTTCCCCGACGCCACCGCGGCCACGCTCGCCGCCCGCGAACTCGAAGACGTCGACCTGGCCGTCTCGCCCGAGAACCGCAAGCTCGCCTCGACCGAATACCCACAGGCCTACCTGCACTGGCGGCCCGGCGTGCCAACGATCGGCGCGTTCCTGGCACACGAGGACTTCGTGATCTCGCTGTTCATTCAGCGTCCGCGCGCCGATTCCGCCGACCTCATCGCCTGGGTGGAACAGGCGCTCGACGCCGAACTTCCCGTGCTCGACGCCTTCACTCCCACCCCGTACGACCAGCTCGCCGACCTGCCGGTCGACCCCGACCGCCTACTCGCGCGGGCCGTGGTGCGCAACCGCGACGTCCTCGGCCCCGACCAGCACTCCTTCGCCGTGTACTCCACCGCGCACCTGGTCAACAACACCGCCGACCAGACCACCCGCCAGGAACTCATCGAGGCCACCGGTGCCGAGCGAATCGCCATGGTCGACGGCGGCTCCATCACTCTGGTGCGCGACCAGGCCGCCGCCGAGGCCCTGCTGACCGGCCTCGTCGACAGCGCGGGCACCTACGACACCCTGCCCGCGCCCACCGACGTCCCCGGCGCGAAATGCCTGCAACTCAACGATCAGGGTGACGCCGACCAGGAATACAAGTACCGCTGCTACATCCCGTACAAGCGCTACCTCGGCATCGTCAGCTCCGATCAGGAACCCGATGTCCGCCAGAAGATCTCCGCCCAATACGCCCTGCTGGCCAACAGTTTGTGAGCCTCGCCGGGCCGATTCGGTAGGTCGACAGGCCTACACCGGAATCGTTCGATGACGTAAGCTTCGCCCGATCATGATCGGCCGGGGAGGGTCGCGAGTCGTTTCCGGGAGGGACATCGCCGTGAAAGCTTCAACGAGGGTGACCGGTGCGCTGCTGTCGGCGGTGCTGCTGTCGACGGCGGCCTGCGGGTCCGACGATCCACCGACCGTCGTCGAGATACCGGTGGACCTGGCCTCGCTCGATATCGGCAACTACCCGACACAACCGCGTGAGGTGGGTGTGGTCGCCACTATGGATCAGGCGCGGTTCATCGAGGCCGAACGACTCGGCGATGTGGTGCCGACGCCCGCCGACATCGATCCGCGATTCATCCACACCAACCCCTCGATGGCTTCGGTGTTCCTCGATCCCGAGGCGTCACTGGGCAAGATCATGGCCGTCGACCGGTTCGCCGAGACCGCGCCCGATTTCCTCGGCGGCTTCGTCAGCTCGGCGCAGACCGAACCGAACAATCGCGGTATCGACCTGGTCAACGCCGTGATGATCTTCCCCGATGCGGACAAGGCCACCGCTGCCGCCGAAGCGCTGGAACGCACCGATTTCGAGTACGTCGACCGCAACGAACCGATCGAGATCCCCGGCTACCCCGACGCGATCGCGCACTGGCAGCCCCAGGAACAGTCGATCGGCTCCTGGTACGCCACCGGGCACCTCGTCATCTACACCTGGATCTACGACTACCTCAATATCTGGCTGGAGACCGTCGATCGGCAGGCTCTGCTCGACCTGACCCGCAAGAGCCTCGACACCATCGTCCCCGCGCTGCAGAAGTTCACCCCGACTCCCGTCGACCAGCTGATGACCTTGCAGCGCGACCGCGAGGGGATGCTGGGCCGCACCCTGCCGCGCCCGCGTGAAGATTCTTGGATCAACCCGCCCGGCGTGTACAGCGCAGGCACTGCCCGCCACTTCACCTCCGACCCGGTGAGCACCGCGGAGTTCATCGAGGCGGCGGGCGCCGATCTGTACGCCAATGACGGCGCCGAGGTCTACCGTGCTCGCGACATCGCCGGTGCCCAGCTGATCCGCGACGAACTCGGCGGCCTGACCCGCAAATTCACCGCCTCCGAAGCACCGAAGAATCTGCCGAGTGCCCAGTGCAAGGAGTACATCGGCCGCCAGCGCCTGGCGATCCGCTTCTACTGCGCCGCCGCCTTCGACCGCTACGCCGCCTATGTGTGGTCACACCAGCTTCTGGACGCCCAACAACGCGTCTCCGCCCAATACGCCCTGTTGGTGAACGCCCGATGAGATTCACGACGCGCATCCTGCTCGCAGCCACCCTGACCACCGTCCTGACCGCCTGCGGCTCGACACTCTCCGGCGCCCCGCTCCCCGGCGAGACCGACATCAGCACCCTCGACGTGGGCTCCTACCCCACCGAACCACTCAACGCCCACGACGACGATCCCGTCCCGCCCTTCTACAAGATGTACGAGGTCGCGGCGATGCGCCTGGCCGACTTCGTGATCAACTCCGGTGAGATCGATCCAGCGATGAAGTACGGCAAGCGAGCACGAAGCGTGTCCGCCGGAGTGATGCCGTGGGCACTCGGCGACGACGGCGTGATGTCGCCGATCGCCAAGACGCACAAACTGCTCTACGGCTTCGAATCCAGCGGCGCGTCCAGGGACACCAGTGTCAATACTCTCGGCGGCTGGCCGAGCAAGCGTGACGACAACGAACTCACCGCCTCCACGATGGTGTTCCAGTTCCCCACCGCCGAACAGGCCGCCGCCGCGGCACAGGAATTCCACGACGCCGACCTGGCGGCGCAGGAGGACCGCAACCAGCCGGTCGATCTGCCCGATTATCCTGCGGCCAAATCACATTGGCGCCCCGACTCCCCCTTCCTGCGCACCCTGCTCCCACACGGCCCCTACGTGATCGCCTTCCTGCTCTCGGTGGAAAGCCCCGATCAGCAAGCGCTCGTCACCCTGGCCCAGACCGCCTATGCCAAGCAGATCGAGGCGCTGGACAAGACGACGCCGCTGTCGGACAAGGAGGTGATGACCCTGCCCTGGGACCCCGATCACCTGGCGATGCGCACCCTGAATCCGGAAGAACTGACCTCGCCCGACGGCTCCGGCTTCTACCTGGTGACCGGCCGGCACGGCATCCTGCACTACTCCGGCGACCCCCTGCCCAGCGACCGCGGCTACATCGCCGAACAGCTCACCAAGATGGACGCCCAGCAGGTCGCGCTGTCCTGGGGCTCGATCGGCATCCGCACCCCCGACGCCGCGACCGCCCGCCGCGCGGTCACCGAGCAACTGTTCCCCTGGCAGGTAGAAGCCGACGCCGACGCCGCACCGAATCTCCCGGATTCCGCGTGCGTGGAGAACAGAAGCCTGGCCGCACCGAAGCGCTTCAGCTGCATCCTCGCCTACAACGAGTACGTCGGAATCGTCAGCGGCAACCAGCTTCTCGACGCCCAGCAACGCGCGGCGGCCCAGTACGCACTCTTCGCCAACACCCGATGACCAGAGCTGGCAGCGGCCATATCGAACCCACCGCTCGCGCCGACCACAGCTGCCATCGCGGTCCGGGCACCGCCTGTGCACGAGTGCTATCTTCTCTGAAGCACTTGGCTGGCGGGGTGGCGAGAACCCCGAGGTGCCGCGACCGGTGGGTAGAGGTTTCTGGTCGCTCATGACGGAGGGGAACGAATGAGGAGAACTGGTTCGGCGCTGTTCACGGCCGGGTTGGCAGTCACGATCGTCACGACTGCAGGATGCGGTTCTTCCTCCGAAGCAACCGAAACTGCGCCTCCGGCACCAGCCGATCTGGCCGCGCTGGACGTCGGCAATCTCCGTACCGACCCCAAGGTGTATGGCAAGGTCACCAGTCTCGAGCAGGCCAAAGCAGTCGAAGCCATGCGGATGGGGAACTACGTCGCCCTACCGATGGAGATCGATCCCGAAGTGACCGTGGCACCGCCCGCCATGTCTGGGGCCATTCGTCTGTTCACCGACTTCGGTTCGACCGTCATCAAAGGTCGGATGCGGGCTGATCCCAGTCGGCTGAGTGAACTCACCACCGGATTCATCTCGGGATTCGTCAGCACCGGGCAATCCAACGTCAAGGGTGGCCTGTCCTACGAGCTCGACAATGTCGTCATGCTGTTCGATACCGAACTGGACGCTCGTACGGCCGCAAATGTCTTCGCCGACGAGGAGTTCGGTGCAGATTCGGAGAACCAGCCGGTCGAGCTCGAGAAGTACCCATCGGCTCGAGCACAGGTAAATCCTGGTTCACCAGGAATGTTCCAGTCATGGTATGCGGTCGGCCGATTCGTCATTGCCACGTACATCTACGACAATGTCATGTCCGCACTCGAGACCGCAGACAGCGCCAAGCTCATCAGCAGAGCCGAGACCAGCATCGACAAGATCTCCGACAGCTTGGCGGAATACGCGCCGCTGCGCCTCGACGAACTGATGGACTCCGAGATCGATATGGACGGCGTGTTGGGGCTGGTCTTGCCAACCGTGACAGATGACGGCGCACAGCGAGGCATTCCAGGCGTGTACAACCGTCACGGTGGCCTCCACCTCTCGGGCAGCCCTGCCGAAGACGCCGTCCTCTTCGAGGAAACGGGTGTCGACCGGATCGCATGGCAGGGAAACTTCGTGTACCGCGCGCGTGACGAGGAGGCGGCACAGCGGATCGCGGAGGAACACGGCAAGGTGTCCAAGTTCTTGCGGCGAGCGGAGTCTCCGCAGGGACTTCCGAACGCGCAGTGCACAGAGTATGTGGGCCCAGCGGTACACGCGATCAAGTACTACTGCACCGTTTCGTTCGGTAGGTATGCCGCAGAGGTCGCCGCATCCCAGCTGACCGATGTGCACCAGCGGATCTCGGCGCAGTACGCCATCCTGGCGAAGAGCAAGTAAAGGATCAGGGAAAACCGATGCCTTCACCGAGCACACGCATTTTGGCGTGCGCGGCGACCATCATCGCCACCGCACTGACAGTCGCCGGTTGCGGCTCCGCTGTACCAGGCTCATCGGCGCCTGCCGAACTAGACGTACGCAAACTGGATGTCGGCTCATACGCCACCGAGCCGCTGGAAATGCGATACACGTACCAAAACGACCTCGGCGGCGGCTTGAAGCTCGCCGTCACGCGGTTGGCGAACTCCGTCGTCACCGGGCTGGACATCGATCCTCGTTTCAAGTACAGCACCGGATCGATCCCGATCCTCGATGCCGAAAAGGCAACGACGGTGCTTGCCAATGCCACCAAACCTGCGCTAGAGCGAAACAAGATGATGTTCGGGTACGCCGTCGGCAGCGCAGACAAGAAGCCGGAGAATCCCGGAGAAGAAGTCGACGACCAGTCGTTCACGGCGGTCACGGTCTTGCAGTTCCCGGACGAAACCTCCGCGAAGCAGGCCGCTTTCGAGATCGAGGAAGCTGATTTCGCGGTCGCTGCCGACATGAACGAGAAAGTGTCCCTCGCCAAGTATCCGGAGGCGCACTCCCACTGGCGCCCGGGTGTGGCCAGTATCGGCTCGGTCATGGCGAAGGGACACTACGTCGTCAGCATGTACCTCGGAACCACCAGCCCCGATCGCGCAGCGCTCGAGGAATTGGCCGAGAAGACCTACGCTGCGCAGCTTCCGCTGCTCGATGCCCTCGAGCCGCTCACTGCCGAGCAGGCGCTCTTCTTGGACAACGACCCCGACGGGATGCTGCGGCGCACATTCAATCCGAGTGGAATCGGGTTGCCCGATCCGAGTGACCAAGCCTCGTACACGCTGCAGGGCTTCCTCCATCAGGTCGCCGACATCTACTACTGGAAACCGATCCTCTCCGATGCCGGTGTCGACCGATTCTCGCTGAGCGACGCCGGATCATTCGCGGTGTCGATGCTGTTCCGCACTCGCGATGCCGAGGCCGCACTGAGCTTGTCGCCAAAGGTTCTCGAACGCTCCCATCCCAGCCCCGCGGACGCACCCGCCGAGATTCCGGAGGCAAAGTGTGGAGAAGGTCCGGGCGATGACATCAAGAAGAAGCGATTCCGGTGTGCTGTCACCTATCGCCACTACGTAGCCACCGTCGAAGGCGATCAGCTGCGAGACGTACATCAACGTGCCGCGGCACAATACGCACTCTTGGCAAACAGTCAATAGACAGCAGTCACCGAACCAGTAGAGAGAACGCCTCACTGATTCAGGACAGGAGACGATCAGTATGGCGATGAGTCCCGGCACCATAGTCGGCGGGTATCGGGTCGAAAGAGTGCTCGGCGCAGGCGGTATGGGCACGGTTTACCTGGCCAAGCACCCCAGCTTGCCGCGCATGGACGCACTCAAGGTTCTCAGCCCCGAGCTTTCCCGAGACCACGAGTTCCGAGCGCGGTTCGAGCGCGAAGCCAATCTGGCGGCCGGTCTCGATCACCCCAATATCGTTTCCGTATACAACCGCGGCGAAGAGCACGGCCAACTGTGGATCGCCATGCAGTACGTCGACGGTACGGACGCGGCAGCTGAGCTTGCCCGTGATCGTCATGCGATGACGCCGTTGCGAGCACTTCGAATCATCACCGAAGTTGGTAAGGGTCTCGACTACGCTCACCGGAAGAGCTTGCTGCACAGGGACATAAAACCCGCGAACTTCCTGCTGTCGACCACCGACGGTGACGAGGACGAGCGAGTCTTTCTCACAGACTTCGGCGTCGCCAAGTCGAGTGACGACGCCAACGAGCTGACGCAGACCGGCAGCTTCCTCGCCACCATCGCCTACGCGCCGCCGGAGCAGTTGTCAGGTGCGGTTCTCGATCACCGCGCCGACATCTACAGCCTCGCATGCTCGTTGTTCAAACTCCTCACCGGCCAGAACCCATACCCTGCGGCCCAGCCCGCCATGGTCATGATGGGTCACCTGCACGAGCCACCGCCTCGGATCACCTCGGTGCACCCGGGCATGCCACCCGCACTCGACCATGTCTTCGCACGCGCGATGGCGAAGAATTCCGCCGAGCGATTCGGTACCTGCCGTGAATTCACCGACGCCGCGGCAAGTGCGCTGACACCGGGTCACACCCCGGCGCCGACCAACACCTCCCCGACCTATCCGATCCAGACCTATCATCCGGCCACACAGTCTGGCTATTACTCCGCGCAGAATGCACCTGCGCCACCTCCGCAGTCCCCCTCGAAGCCGAACAGACGCGGCAAATGGATCGCGGTGGTCGCCCTGAGTGCGGCAGTGGCGGTTGCCGCAGCCATCGGGATCATCGCGACGCCGAGCGAAGGGGACGATCCGCCGGTCACCGCGGCATCCACCCTCACCTCAACCCCCGAGACGAAAGCACTCACGCCCTTGGAGCAAACCCGTGAGGACAACCCTTCGTTCGAAGGGAAGGTGATGATCGTTGTCGACGTCACTGATCCGGGCGCGAGTACGACCAGCCCCGACATGGCGATCCATCTGTCGCCGACACCACAAACCACGTTCCTGAGCGATCTCGGCTTTGTCTACAACGCGAGCTACCGCAAAGAGGGCGACGAGGAATCTCCTCGCATCGTCGGCAACGCGGACCGCTACTCGGCGTTGTCCACAATGACAACCGGATACATTCTCGCTGTCCGAAGCGACGCGAAAGCGGGCGGAGGCGGTCTACTCGGGCTCCCGCCAGCGATCACCAGCTCGCGCGCCACGGTGATCGTGATCGATGATCCTGCAACGGTTTCCGCGATCCGCGACTGGTCGACCAGATCGGAACAGACCCTCATCGACAAGCTGGTACCGATCCTGCAGGCTCAGGTCACATAGGCCGAGTCACCAGCAACTCGACGTTCTCGGCGTCCAGCGCTACGCCGCCTTCGGGCCACGGCGTTACCCGCGGACTCGCGGTGGACGAACGCTCCGGCGCGCTGTTCAGGCGTAGTCGGGGCGCCAACCGGTCGTCACCACCATCGATGCGAGCACCCAGTAGCCTCGGCGGTGACGGGCAAGTAAAGTGTCGTGAGACGCGCGGCTACGACATGCGAGCAGGGGAAGGGGGGAAGATCCGCAGTCCTACGTGCGCCCAGCGATCAATCGGGGGACCGACGTACCCTTCGCATCCACTGGGATGGGGAGGTTGTTCCACGGGGATGGCGCTAGGCGCACGATGGCAACGAGGTAGCTCGCTCAGCACCACAGTGGCGGCGAGAGATTCGTCAGGATTCGACGGAACCGAAGACGACCGCATCGCGTCTAACAATGTGTACGGACCTAGATCCGGCCAAACCACGATCCAGCGACTCAAGCGATAGGAGCTTCGATGTCAGGTCAGTTCAATGCAAGCCCAGAGGCAATGGCGACGTTCGCCAAGGAGGTCGAGAAGAAGCACGGCGACCTCGTCGGCGCGATCGTCAAGCTGAAGGGGCAGGAAGATTTCCTGACTGCGACGTGGCAGGGTACCGCCCGCAACGCCTTCGATACCTTCATGGAGACGTACTACCGCCAGGCCGACAGGATGAACGACCAGCTCGCCCAAACGGCCGAAAGCCTCATCAAGGTTGGATCGGACTACGAAGCTCAGGACGTCGAATACTCGTCACGAATCAGTAATCAGGTGTCAAGCCTCGACCTCCCCCCTATGAGCTGATCCCGTCTTACTAACGAACGAATATAGGAGACTCCTGTGACCGGTGTAATTTCATCGAACTTCGGTAGCGTTGAAGAAGGTGCCCAGCAGGTCCTCGCTACTGCCCGGCAGGTCAACGCCCAGCTGGAGGACTTCCACAAGTTTGTGACGAACTTCGTCGCCGAGAACTGGACAGGTGACGCGGAAGCCGCCTTTACTCAGATGCAAGCGCAGTGGAACACCAACTCCCAGCAGCTGTCGGCCACTCTCGAAAAAGCAGCGCAGACCGTGAGTGCCGGCAACGACGAGTTGCGGGCAACAGATATCGGTGCCGCCGCCAAATTCGGCTGACAAACCGACGTACCTCGGGCCTCAGCGCATGCGCTGAGGCCCGAGTTGGTTCAAGGCCTGACCGGAGCCCTTCGAGCAGGTCCAGTTGCCCGTCGCCCGGGCCCAGTCAGTTTTCACCACTGCCGCAACCCGGGTTCCGGGTCGGTGCCCGCTGGTCGACTGGTGGACGGCGCTGGATACTGCGATGCTGCCCGGTCGCCCAGCACGCAGCGCGTTGCCTCACCCCGAGCAGTCGTTGCAGGTGAGCCTCCCCCGCGCGCCGACGTTCCGGGCCCATCACTTTGTTCGTGGTGGCGGCGACTCTCTACGCCATGCGATTCATCGACAAACTCACCTAACCGCACGTCCGTCGCCAGATCTGATCTCCGCGCGCTCGGAAGTGGCCCTATTACCGACCCACCTGGACCGCACCCACAACCTGTTCGCAGGTCGGGGTGAGGGCGGGCCAGCCGTTGTCGAGGTACTGGCAGCCGATGCTGACCTGGACTCCGCGTTCGACGAGGACCTGCCAGCGGACGGTGGAGCCGTCGGCGGGGTGTTCTTCGTAGGCGAGGCCGGGGCGGCCCGCGAAGACCACGTCGCGACGGACCTCGGTGACGGTTCCGGCGGGCTTCTCGGCGATCTGGGCGGCGAGGTCGGCGGCGACGTCGTCGTAGCCCGCGCCGGGGGTCACCGGTTTCTGGGTGATGGTGATGCGGTGGCGGGTGGCGTCGTCGGGGACGAGGTCGGCGCGGGTGGTGGGGTCGGCGGTGGACGAGCGGTGCCAGCCCACGGGGACCTCCACGACGACTCGGCCGATTGCCTCGGTGCTGGGGCGCGGCGCGGGTTTCGAGGTCGGCGGTGCGGTGGCCGAAGCGCTGGTGGCCGTGCTGGTCTCGACCGTGGCCGCGGCCTGCTGATCGCCCGAGCTGCCGAGGAAGAAGAACCCACCGACAGCCGCGGCCGCGATGACGGCGGCCAGCGCGGCGGCGCCGACGTAGAGCGGGCGATGATCGACCGGCTTGGTCGCCGCCGCGCGCTCGCGCAGCGGTTGCATCCACTCGGCGGCAGGCGGCGGGATGGACGGAGTGTAGGCGGAGGTGGGCGCGGCAGGGCGCGCCAAGTCCGTTCCGGTCAGCGGGCTCACCGGAACCGTTGCGCCACAGACGTTCTCCACCGCGGAGGTGACGGCCTCCAACACCTTCGGATCAGTGGTGCCGAAGACCTGCACGACATCGGCGGGCCGATCGGCGAGCAATCGAGCGAGCAGCTCGTCGAACAGCCGCCAGCCTTCGGCACCGTCGAGTTCGGCTGCGGCGAGAGTGGGTTCGACCTCGACCGCCTCGACATGGGTGCCCTCGGCGTCGTAGCCGACCGAGGACACCGTGGTCGAGAGCATGCCGAACTCGACCACGGCGGTGCGGCGGCTGCGGCGGGTGGCCTCGTCGACATCGGAGGCGCGCACCGCGCACGTCTCGAACACGATCTCGTGCGCGAATCGCGCTGCGGCGGTGGCGAAGAGGTCCAGCGCGCGGGGACCCCACGCGGTCGGGTGGACCACGACGAGCCGCTCACACGGCACCGCGACCCGGAGGGTGTCCATGATCGCGCCGAGCACCGCGGACAGCGCCTGGTCCAGCGTCGGCATGCGCGGCGGCAACGCGATCCGGTCGCCGGCGAGGTACTGGACCGCCGACACCACCTGGGTGGGTGGGGTCAGCGGTTCGCCCACGACGAGATCGGAACCGTTGCTGCCGAGCACGATCGACGGCGGAACGTCCCAGTGCGTGGTGGTGCCGCGCGCCCAGATCTTGGCTTCGCTGACAACCAGCTCGACGACGGTCATTCCGGCTGCGGCATCCAGGCGGTCTGGATGAGGCCCTCGGTGTTACGGGTGACGTAGGTGCCCCGGCCCGGGGGCTTGGGGCCGGGCCGGGTGGTGCCGACCAACACGCCCTCGTCCTTGCTGCAGCTCATCACCAGCGCGGCGGTACCGAGATCCTTCATCCGCGCCAGCGTCGCCTCGTACATGGCGCGGCTGGCGCCACCGGAGCGGCGGGCGATGATGAGGTGGAAGCCGAGATCGCGGGCGTGCGGCAGGTGTTCGACGAGCGCGGAGACCGGGTTGCCCGACGAGGTGGCGACCAGGTCGTAATCGTCGACGATCACATACAGTTCCGGACCCGTCCACCACGACCGTTCACGCAGTTGCTGCGGCGTCACGTCCGGCCCCGGGGTCCGCTTGGCGACATAGGCCGCGAGGTCGGTCATGTTCTGGGTGAATTGCGGTGCGGTGGAACCGTATCCGGCCTGGTACCCCTCAGGAATGAGGCCGAGCATGGTGCGCCGGTAGTCGCCGACGATGAACCTTGCCTGGTTCGGTGTGTTCGACGCCGCGATGCCGTCGATGATCGAGCGCAGCAGCGTCGTCTTACCGGACTCGGCGTCGCCGATGATGATGAAGTGCGGGCTCTCCGCGAAATCGATGTAGACCGGCGCGAGTTCGGCCTCGTTGATACCGATCGGGATCCGCGTGCACCGGGCAGCCGGGTCGAGCCGGGACGGCCAGTTCCCCGCCAGATACAGCAGCTGCTCACGCGGCAGCTGATCGGGCAGCATCCGGACCTGCGGCGCCGGACGGCCCGGGGTCGCCTGAGCGATCGCCTCGACCGCCGCCGACACCGCCTGACCGAGGTTCGACGGATCCGAGGAACCGTCGACACGGGGCAGGCCGGTGAGCATGTGCAGGCACTCGGGCGTCATGCCGCGACCAGGGCGGCCCTGCGGCACCAACGTGGCGAACTTGCGGCCGAGGTCGGAGTCCATCGGGTCACCGAGACGCAGCTCGATACGGGTGCCGATCTGGTCCTTGAGCGCGGGCCTGGCCTCGGCCCAGCGGTTGAGCGCGATCACCACGTGGACTCCATAGGACAGACCCTGCACGGCCAGGTTCATGATGGTCTGCTCGAGCGCGTCGAAATCCTGGCGGATCGAGCCGAAGCCGTCGATCACCAGGAACACGTCGCCGAAGGGATCTTCGTGCGCGCCCGCGGCGGCGGGGCTCGACGCCGGATCTGTCGACCGCAACCGCCGGAACTCGGTCATCGACTCGATACCCAGCTGACGGAACCGGGCTTCACGCGTGCGCACGATCGTGGTCATCTCGGAGATGGTGCGGCGCACCTGATCCTCGTCGAGGCGGCTGGCCACCGAACCGACATGCGGCAGACCCTGCAGACCGGTCAGCGTGCCGCCACCGAAGTCGAGGCAGTAGAACTGCACCTGCTCGGCGGTGTGGCTCAGCGCCATCGCCATGATCATGGTGCGCAACGCGGTCGACTTGCCCGACTGCGGACCACCGACCACGGCCACGTTGCCGCGCGAGCCCGACAGGTCGACGACGAACGGGTCGCGGCGCTGGTCGTAGGGACGGTCGACGATGCCCATCGGCGCGCGCAGGGTGGCGACGGCGGAGTACTCGCCGGTGAGGATCGAACGCGGCACCAGCTGATCCAGGGTCGGCGCCTCGTCGAGCGGCGGCAGCCAGATCTCGTGCGCGGGGCGGCCGTGCCCGGCGATCCGGGAGACCAGCATGTCGAGGTTCGATGTCTGTTCGCCGTCGCCCTCGCTGGTCGGCTCGGGCTCGAAGGTGGGCTCGGCGGCCACCGGAACCCGGTCGGAGGTGCGGAAGCCGATGTGGGTGGCGTTGAACGGGCGGGCGTTGACGTCGATCTCGCCGCCGACGATGCCCGCGCTGGTGACCTCGCGCGCCGACCCACCACCGACATACGGGCCCGACACATACGAGGCCTGGAAGCGCTGGATCTCGCCCGAGTCGGACTTCAGGTAGCCGCCACCAGGAGTGCTCGGCAGGTTGTAGGCGTCCGGGACACCAAGCACCTGGCGGGATTCGTTGGCGGAGAAGGTTTTCAGGCCGATTCGGTACGACAGGTGCGATTCCAGGCCCTTGAGTTTGCCTTCTTCCAGTCGCTGCGAGGCGAGCAGGAGGTGGACCTGCAGCGAGCGGCCGAGGCGGCCGATCATCACGAACAGTTCCGCGAAATCGGGGTGCTGGGTGAGCAGTTCGGAGAACTCGTCGAGCACGACGAACAGCGCGGGCAGCGGATCGAGGTCGGCGCCTGCCGCACGGGCCTTTTCGTATTCGGAGACGTTGGCGAAGTTGCCCGCCTGGCGCAGGACCTCCTGGCGGCGGTTCATCTCACCGGCCAGCGCGTCCTTCATACGGTCGACGAGGTCGGCTTCGTCCTCGAGGTTGGTGATGACCGCGGCGACATGCGGGACACCGTCGAGACCGAGGAAGGTCGCACCGCCCTTGAAGTCGACCAGGACCAGGTTGAGCTGGTCGGGCGAGTGAGTGGCCAGCAGGCTGAGCACCAGGGTGCGCAGGAACTCCGATTTACCGGAACCGGTCGCGCCGATGCACAGGCCGTGCGGGCCCATCCCGTTCTCGGCGGCTTCCTTGATGTCGAGTTCCACCGGGGCACCGTCGGCGCCGACGCCGAACGGCACGCGCAGGCGTTCGCGGCCGTAGCGGGGACGCCAGGCGCTGGCCGGGTTGAAGTTGCCGATGTCGCCCAGGCTCATCAGCTGTGACCAGGTGGAGATCGTCTCGGTCTCGTCGGTCTCCACGTCGCTGCTGCGCTGGGTCGCCGCGCGGTAGGGCGCGAGCCTGCGCGCGGCCTGCTGGGCCTGCTCGACGCTGACCCGGTCGATGGTGGCGAAGCGTTCCTGGTTGCCGGTGGCGCCGCGACCGAGGCACTCGCCGTCCTCGACGACCATCTTGATGCCACGCGAAATAGCAAGGCGCGGGGCGTAATTGCACAGGTCGATGATGGTGACGCCCTCGAAGCCGGACTCCCGCAGCTGATCGTCCTCGGCCTCGAGCAGGCCGCCGTCGACCACGATCACCACGTGCACCATGTTCGGGTTGTTCGGCTGGTTACGCGAGTAGCGCACCCGGTTGCCGAGCAGCGGGTGCAGGCCGGTCATCGCCTCGCGAATCGAGCCGTAGAACATGCGCTGGGTGCCGATGCCGTCCTGGGAATCGGGGTGCTGGGTGTGTGGCAGCCACTTGGTCCACTCCCATTCGCGGGCGGTGTCCGGGCCACAGACCACGGCGACGAGCACCTGGTCGGGCGCCTGGAACATGCACAGCTGCAACAGCATCGCGCGGGTCATGTCGCGGGCCTGGGCGCGGTCGCCGTCGAGGGCGACGGTGCCGAAGCCCTTCACCGCGATCGCGGTCGGCAGATCCGGCACCGTGGAATGCGCGCGGACGAAGCGGCGCAGCGAGACCGCGGCGATCGGCTCGAGCTCCTCGACCGGACCGGTCTCCGGGGCGACCAGCCTGGTCGCCAGCCGCTGACCGCCGAGGCCGATGCGAGCGTGGCAGAAGTCCTTGTCGCCGGAGCGGCGCTCCCACATGCGGCTGGTGCCGGCGAGCATCCAGATCAGGCCGGGCTCGGGGTGGCTCCACTCGACGGCGGCACGCTGCTGGGTCGCGGTCTCGTCGACGTCCTTGCGCACCTGGTCGAGGTAGCGCAGGTAGTCTTTGCGGTCCTCGTTGGCCTCGGCGGCCTTCGCGCCCTTACCCCCGCCCTGACCCGCGAACATCATGACCATCGACATGATCATCATCATCGGGAACATCATCATCATCGGGTTCGACGCGATGTTGCGCCCGCCCGTCGTGAACATCAGCGCCATCATGCCGACCATGCCGACCACCATCACGACGGGCATCAGCTTCATCAGCAGACTGCCCGGGGTGATCCGCGGGATCTCGGGCGGCGGCTGCAGAGTGACCTCGCCACCGGGGGTACGCGGCATCTCGCGCCGGGCACGGCGCTGGAACCGTACTGTGCTCATGGTCGAAGACTCCCCCTGCTTGACTACCCGCTGTCTGCCCTCGCGACGGGCTCAGTGTAGAGGTCGCGGCCGACATGTCGTATGGTTCGTCGAGCATTCTGCTGTCCGAACGGTGAGTTCCGCAAACTGTCGATCGCCCGCGCGGTCGAGCGGAAACACGAGGTAGAGACGGAGTTGGGGGAGTTTTGACGCACGCGCGACTCGATCATCTCGAGGAGGATTCCGCGCGCGGCATTGTTCGCGCACCGGATCTCGCCCGGGTGACGATCCTGGCCAAGCACACGCAGGTGGACATGGCGATCCCGGTCGATGTGCCGGTGGCGCTGGTCATTCCGAGTGTGGTCGACATGGTCGCACAGCACAGTCGGTCCAATGAATTCGACAACGACGGGGAACGGTACGAGCCCGCCGAATGGGTGCTCGCACGCATCGGTCACCCGCCCCTGTCGAACTCGCTGAGCCTGGGTGAGCACGGTGTCCGCGACGGCGAGCTGCTGATGCTCGAGAGTGCCTCGCACACCGCGCCGACCCCGCTGTTCGACGACATCATGTACAACGTCGCGATCGCCGACGCCGAGCACTACCGCAGCTGGACACCGAAGACCGCGCGGATCACCGGTTCGGTCCTCGCCGCGCTCACCATGCTGGTCGGCTGCTTCGGCCTGCTCACCGCACCGGACGCGCTGCCGTTCTGGGCGACCGGTTCGCTCGCGTTGTTCGTCGCGATCCTGTGTGTGGTCGCGGGCACGGTGCTGAGCCGGATGTACGGCGACACCTCCGCCGCGCTCGTCCTCGGCGGCTGCGCGCTGCCCGCCGCCTTCACCGGCGGCATGTTGATCGTCCCCGATCACTACGGTTGGGCCCACCTGCTGCTCGGCTCGGCGCTGTTCGGCGCGACCGCGGTGCTCGCCTGGCGCGTCACCGGCGTGGGTCTCGCCCTGTTCATCGGCGCGGCGACGATCTCGGTGTTCACCGTTCCCGCCACCCTGATCGGGTTGCTCACCGAGCAGCCGGTCAAGGCGATCGGCGCGATCGCCGCGGCGGCCGGGCTCGCGGGTCTCTCACTCTCGCCGCGGATCTCGATGCTGCTGGCCAAGCTGCCGCTGCCGCCGGTCCCCTCCCCTGGCACCCCGATCGATCCCACCGAGGACGATCCCGACGACCATCGCGCGCTGCCCACCCTCGACGCGCTGCGCGCCAGGTCGGAACGGGCCCGCAACTACCTCGCCGGTCTGGTCAGCGCGACCACGCTGGTCACCGTCGTCGGCGCGCTGCTGTCGGTGAACCCGACCGCGGAGGACGCCTACTGGCCCGGCATCGCGCTGGCGCTGGTGTGCGCCGCGGTGCTGATGTTCCGCAGCCGCACCTATGCCGGCGCCGAACAGGCCATCGTGCTCATCGCCGGTGGCGCGGCGATCGTGCTGATCATGCTGGTCGGCGTCGCGGTCGAGCTGCGCCAGCCGCTGGTGGTTTTCGGCGCCGCGCTGGTGATTCTGATCTCCGCGCTGGTCCTCGGCCTGATCGTGCCGAACCAGTCGGCCACCCCGCCGATGCGCCGGGCGGTCGAGCTGCTCGAGTACGCCTTCGTGGCCGCGGTGCTGCCGCTGGTGTTCTGGGTCGCTGATCTCTACTCGCTGGTCCGTGGGCTGTGAGGCGCAGCTTTCGGGTGGCTGCTGTGATGGTGGCCGTCAGCATGACAGCTGGTTTCGGTCTCTGCGGCACCGCAAACGCTGACCGACCACCACCGATAGACCCGGGGGCGCTCCCCGCAGGAGATCCGGCAGTGCCTCCGGACAAGACCGAGCGTGGCAGCGGGGTCAACGGCCTGTGCTACCGGACGGAACCAGTGACGAACACGGCAACGGTTCCGACCAGTCAACGTTCGCTCGATCTGGAGCGGGCCTGGGGGTTCTCCCGCGGGGCGGGCCAGCTCGTCGCGGTCATCGATACCGGTGTCGCACCGCATCCTCGGCTCCCCGGTCTGATGCCCGGTGGCGACTATGTAGAGGCAGGCGGCGATGGTACCGATGACTGCGATGTGCACGGCACCGTCGTAGCCGGAATCATCGGGGCCACCGAAGTCGACGGCGAAGGATTCGCCGGGGTCGCCCCCGAGGCGCGGATCTTGAGCATTCGACAGACCAGCGCACTATTTCAAACCGAGGGCGCCGGTCGCGAGAAGTCTGCGGAAGACCGGCCAGACGGCTACGGGAAGGTTTCCTCGCTCGCTGCTGCGATCCGCCGGGCCGCGGACTTCGGAGCCAACGTCATCAATATCTCGCTGGTTTCCTGCAACAACGGCTCCCCGGCCGCTGAAGCCGCGTTCGCCGCACTCGGAGCAGCCGTCCAGTATGCGACGCTGGAGAAGGACGCCGTCATAGTTTCTTCCGCAGGCAACGCCGACAACAATTGCCAGTCCGGGAACCCCGAACCCGACCCGCTGAAGCCGGAACAAGACCTCTGGGACAGCATCCGCACCTACGTGAGCCCCGCGTGGTACGACGAGTACGTGCTTTCGGTTGGATCGATCGGTGCCACCGGGGCCCCGTCCGCGTTCACGGTGCCCGGTCCATGGGTGGGTGTCGCCGCACCGGGCGAGGGCATTACCTCGTTGGACGCACGGACCGCCGGAATTTCCGACGGGAAGTACGACGGCCAGGGGAAGCACTCCCCTTATAGCGGAACCAGTTTCGCAGCTCCCTATGTCGCGGGAGTCGCTGCGCTGGTCCGCGCCAGGTTTCCCGAGCTCTCGGCTATGCAGGTGATCAAACGCTTGCAGGCCACTGCCCACTCGCCAGCCGAAGGCTGGAACCCTTACGTCGGTTATGGGGCAGTGAACCCGGTCGCGGCATTGACCCACGAAGTTCCCGACGAGCTTCCGCCCAAGAGGGTGCATCCGCCGCGCAGCGAACAGCTCGCGCTACCTCCCGCGCAGACGCCGCCGGACAATCTCGCACGGAACGTGGCTTTGATAGGCTCGGGAATCATCGCCGTGACTCTCGTACTCGGCGTCCTTGCGTCCTTTCCGATCCGCCGCAAGTTCGGCATGTCCTCCGACGACCTCTAGCTGACTGAACAGATGAAGGGGCTGTATCCACAGCAGATACAGCCCCTTCATCTCGAATCGATCAGACGTTCCCCGTCTTGGTCGTTACCTTGTACAGCTGTCGGCCCTGCCGGTCCTTGCCATCCTGGACACACACGAAAACGGTGTACGTAGCGTGGGTGCCGAGCGGATCCCTGTTCCTCTCGGCGACCCGGTTCCTGTTCTCAGCGTCTGCGACGCAGTCGCTGTGGGACAACATTCCGCTCGGCAATGCCTGCGCCACACCAGCTCCGGCAGTGACAATCCCACACCCCGCCACTGCGCTGACGAACGCCATGCCGATCGACTTCTTTGCGATACCCATTCGGGTCCCCTCCTCAAGACGGCGAAATCTCCTCGCCGTCGTATTACGACTGTGCCAGTTGCGATTTCGTCGAACACGCTCACCAAATGAGCAACTGGAGTCTACCTCATTACGTCAATTGGCTGTCGCGACGAGTTGCTTCGCCGGCGACGGGTCCGGCGCGACACCGTCATGAGCAACCATCGCGTCTTCCCGACCGAGACTCGGACCGCCCGCGAGTAGACCGACTATCGGCCAAGGCGCAGGCTCAGCCGAAATACCCTCCAGACCGAGCGCTTTCACTGCTTCTGCGTTCCTTATGCCAAACCGCACACCAGTGTCGGCGACATAGAACATGCTGTCTTTACGACGACTATCGGGCTCGATCCCTGTCGCCTGCACAAACGCGCCGGTCGCAGGTGGGATATAGGCAGAATCGACATTGGGGCCCGACTGATCAGCCTGGGCGAGCTGCACCAGCTTCGCATCGTCCGGAAGGGGAAGACTGATGCCGGTGAGCAGCGACAGCTCGGCGCGGGCGGTCCCATCCGCATCATTATCGGTCGCGCCCTCGATCGGGCGCCAGGTCAAGCAACTGACCGGCTGGTCCTTGGCGGTGACCAGCTTCGGCGCTTGCTGCGGGTAGCTGTGCACCCGCAGCGTATTCGAGACTCCGCCGTGAACACGCTCGGTGGCCTGAATCGTGGTGCCCTGCATGGTGGTGTCGTTGGAGTTGCGGACGATCTGGGCGGTCAGCGGCGAGACCGACTGCAGGCCGTCCTGCAGCACCACGTAGTTCTGGTTGGGCTCGTTGAACACCTGGACGATGTCACCGATGCGATGACCGCTGACCTTGTAGGACGGCTCACCACCCGGGTTCGCGATCACCGGCGAGATGATCGGCAGCACTTCGGGAATCGCGTTGAGCAGCCCCTCGCTGATCGGTCGCGGGGTCTCGCCGATGATGCCGAGTGCCTGGGTCACCGCGGGGTCGTCCATGTTGACCCTGGCACGCTTGTTGTCGTAGACGAGGTACGCGGAGTCCTTGCCCTGTACCAGCAGCGCCTGGTCACCCTCGAGCTTCGTTGCCTTGGTGCCGAGTTCGGGCGAGCCGGCCAGTACCGAGGTGGTGTGGTCGGTGCTGCCGTCGGACTTGAGCTGGTCGCACACCGACCATGGTCTGCCCTTGCCGTCCTTGTCGTAGAGCAGCGAGGACGGGGCGCCGGGGATGCCGATGAGCTGGCCGCGTGGCTTCTTGCTCAGCTCGGATTCCTTGACAATGGCGGCCTTCGACGCTTCACCGGCCGCGAGCCGGGCCGAGGCGAGGTTGAGCGCGGGGTGCACGACATTGTCGAGTACCACGTAGACGCCGCCGGATTCCTTGGCGATCAGGATCTTGCTGTCGCCGATCTTGTCCTGCGGCTTGAGCAGCGCGAGGACACCACAACCGGCCAGTACGACGATGCCGAGCACGAGACCGACCACGTAGGCGCGGCTCTGGGCGCGCATCGGGTCGTGCAACATGCGCACGTCCCGGCGCACCAGGGCGTGCTCCATCCGCCGCACCAGGAAGCGGTAGCCGCTGACCTGCCAGCGTGTAGTGGGTTTTGAAGGCATGGTTCCTCCCCCGAACAGTGCTCTCGTCCGGGCAACACAGTACAGTTCCCCGCAACACTTGCTCGCATTCGGCCACCGGTCGATCGACAAACGGGTACTTGGGGGAGGAACGAATGGCCGACTTCACCGGTGCGGGGCCGCGCCCGCTGTTCGGTCGGATTTCGCTGCCGCAGCTGCTCATCGCGCAGGTCACGGGCCTGCTCGCTGGGGTCGTCGCGCTGGTGTGCGGGCTCGGTCCGTTGCCGTCGCTCGGTATCGCCGTCGGGGTGGCGCTGCTGCCGCTGATCCCGATCGGCAAGCGCACGCTGCTCGACTGGATCGTCACCATCCGCCGGTATTTCGGCAAGCGCGAGTACACCCTCGGCGACACCGTCGACTTCCGGGACACCGACGGCCGTTCGCTCGGGCTGTACTGGGACGGCAGTCGCGTGGTCACCGTCGTCGAGGTGCTGCCGCCCAAGGGTGGGCTGACCAGGATCGCGCGCACCACCGTGCACGCCTCGCATCTGCTCCCGCTGCCCGAGCTGGCCGCCTGCCTCAACCAGCACGACATCCTGCTCAGCGGCATCGACATCATCAGCCACGGCCACCGCAGCCGCTCCGGCACGCCGGCGGGTGCGATCTACGAATCCCTGCTCGGCCCGCTGCCCGCGACCGCGCACCGCACGGTCTGGCTGGCGATCAGCTTCGACGCGGTCCGCTGCCCGGATGCCACGGCCCGTCGCGGCGGCGGCGTCGACGGCGCGTCGCGCTCGGTCACCATCGCCACCCAGCGGATCATGCGCACGCTCGAGGACGCCGACTGCAACGCCCGCATCCTGACCGCACCCGAGATCCGCAAGGCCGTCCAGCAGATCACCACCGGGCTCGATCCCCGTACGCTCAGCCAGCGGTGGAAGTACGCCGAGATCGGCAACGCGGTGAACATCGGCAGCGCGGTCGATCCCAAGCAGCTCGGCTCCGATCTGCTCGCCCAGCTGTGGGTCGCGCCGTCGCGTGGGACCACGGTCGCGGTGCGGCTGCGTCCCGGCAGCGATGCCGAGTCGGTGAGCGTCGGCGCCGCGTGGCGCCTGACCGCCCGTGAGCTGCCGGAGAAGGCCAAGACCAAGGGCATGGTGTCGATGAACGGACGCCATCGCGACGCCCTGCTGGCGCACCTGCCGATCGCGGTGCCCGGCGTGGACGACACCGTGCCGACCACCGAGTACCCGATCGATGTCATCGGGGCGCTGCACCTGCCCTCGGCCGGATGCGGGCAGTTGCTCGGCTCCGACGACGAGGGTAACGGCGTCGCCACCAGGATCATCGGTTCCGGTATCTCCTCGGTCTATGTGGCCGGTGAGCTGTATCTGGCCCAGCAGTTGGTGTTCCGGGCGCTGGCCGTCGGTGAGCGCGTGCTCGTGCGCACCGACCGGGCACATGCCTGGGAGCAGCTGGTGACCACGGTCGGCAACCCCGAGCGGTTGACCATCGCCGTCGAAACCCACCAGTCCGACGCGGCTTTCACCGCCACCGTCGTCGACGGCGTGCTCGCCCCTGCCCCGCACGCCGGTGTCACCACGATCTATCTCACCGGCGACCCGAACGGCTGGCCCGCCTCGCGCCCCGATCTGGAGATCTTCCAGCCGGGCGCGATCGGCAACCGCGTCGTGCTCCGCACCGGGACGACCAGGGTGAACCTGACCCTGGTGTCCATCCCGCGTGAGTCGACCTATATCGGCCAGCCGCGCGGACAGCGCCAGATGGCCAACGCCTGACCGGTCAGCCCGGATAGGGGTCGGCGGCGCGAGCGGCGCGCAAAGTCCGGCCCCACCAGGCCAACTGATCGATCATCCGCGCCGACGCATCGATCGCGGCGCGATCATCGGTCGCGCCCGTCGCGTCGAAGCGGCGCTTGGCCTGGGCGAAACTCACCGATTCGCGCACCGAGACCATGTGCAGCTCGGCGACCACCTGCCGCAGTTGCTCGACCGCGCGCAACCCGCCCGACAGCCCCCCGTAGGACACGAATCCGATAGGTTTGGCCCGCCATTCGCGCTTGGCGCTGTCCAACGCGGTCTTCAGCGACGCCGGGTAGCCGTGGTTGTATTCCGAGGTGACCGCCACGAACGCGTCGGCATCACCGATCCGCGCGCGGAATTCGTCGACCTCCGGCGCCTCGGTGAGTTCGACCGGTAGGGCGAGTTCGCGCAGATCCAGGACGCCCACCGCGAATTCCGGCCGCTGGGCCACCGCCGCGAGAAACCAGTCCGCCACCACGGCCGCGAACCGCTCGGGGCGGGGGCTGGCGACGATGACCTCCAACCGCAACGGTCTGTCCATCCGCCGAGCCTATCCCCCGGTGACCGGTGCCGTCGCGGGCATCCGAGCTCCCCGGCACCGGCCCGGCGGAACTGATCAGGCACGATGATCGGCATCGTGTTCGTCGGTGTCGGGGTGAAGGGGGTACCACTTGATCATCGGGCGATGGCAGCTGGTGGAGACGCTCGGCACACCGGAAACGTGGTCGATGCTGACCGCGGGGACGAGCCCGCGGGAATGGGCGTCGTACCGGCGGGCGATCCCGACCCGACTGCAACCGATGATCGCGGCCGCCCATGAGACCGGCGAACCGGTCGACCTGATGCTGCCGAAATCACGGAATCCGTGGTCGCAACTGCGGTTCCGGGCGGTACCCGTGGTCTGGCCCGGCATCAGAACGCACGGGGTGAAGGTGTGGGTGGGTGGCGATCCCGACGATGAGCCCGGCGTGGCGCCGTTCGAGGTCGACGGGCGGACTCGGGCGGTACGCACCATGCCCGCAGGTCTCGGACCACAGTTCGGTTCGGCCCCAGCACAATACGTGGGCGCCGAGATATTCCGGCGGATCGAGCGGTTCGACCGGGCCCTCGAGATCGTCGCCGCGCTGACCCGTTCGGAACCCGGCAGCCGCTGGTCCGGCGTGGCGACCGTCCATTCGGCGATCGGCCCGCGGTCGCTGCTCGTCGCCGCGCGCAACGGACCGCACCCCCGACGGTTCGCCTGGCACGGCCTCACCGTCGATGTCACCGACAGCGTTGCCCCGCAACCCAAATCGTTCGAGGCGACCACGCTCGACCTGCTGCGCGACTCCCAGCCCGGCCTCTACCTGGTCATCCTCGACACCGCGCAGGTACGCGCGGTGCGCTGGGTGACCGAGCCGGTACCGGGGCTGCGCTGGCGCGGCGTGGACGACCGCACCATCCCACATCCCGAGGACCGGGCCAGGATCGTCGCGGCGCGCGGACAGATTCTGGGCGGTGCCGCCCGCGTCGGACTGACCGGGCTGCGGCTGGCCGCCGAGCCGGGTGGCTGGCTGCGCGCCGACGTCGAGGTGTCACCGCTGCCAGGTGGCGCCGATACCGGCGCGGCGCCCGCGTTCGTCCTGGCCCAATTACAGGTCACCGCACCGGTTTCCGACGTGCTGGCACCGGACTGATCAGGGCAGTTCGAAGGGCAGCGACACCCCGGCGTGTACCCGGCAGCGCGCACAGGTGTCGGTGCCGTCGACCGCCGAGACCGCCCGGCGCATGAGTTCCTTGAACGGACCGAGGTTCTTCTTGAACTCGGCGAACACGTCCACCGCGTGCACGCCGTCACCCTCTTCCAGACCGGCGTCGAGATCGGTGACGAGCGCGACCGCGGCGTAGCACATCTCGAGTTCACGGGCGAGGACCGCTTCGGGGTGCCCGGTCATGTTGACCAGGTCCCAGCCCTGCCCCGCGAACCAGCGGCTCTCGGCCCTGGTGGAGAAGCGCGGACCCTGCACGACGACCATCGTGCCGGAATCCTCGACCCGCAGATCGTCGCCTGCGGACTTCGCGGTGTCCGATGGTGGTGCTCCCGAGGGCCCTGCGTGGTCACGCTCCGCTCCCGCCTTCGGGCCCGCCGCGCGCACCGCGGCCGCGCGCAGGTCGTCGCAGTAGGGGTCGGCGAAGGAGACGTGGACGCCGCCGCCGTCGAAGTAGGTCTGCGGACGGCCCGAGGTCCGGTCGACGAGCTGATCGGGTACGACGACGGTGCCCGGCCCCCAGTCGGCGCGCAGGCTGCCGACCGCGCACGGCGCGAACACCCGGCGCACGCCCAGCGAGCGCAGTGCCCACAGGTTGGCCTGGTAGGGCAGGGTGTGCGGGGCGAACTCGTGCTGTTTACCGTGGCGCGGCAGGAAGGCGACGAGACGCCCGTCGACCTCGCCGATCGCGATCGGCGCACTCGGCGCGCCGTACGGTGTGTCGACCTCGATGTGGGTGGCGTCGGCATCGAAGAAGTCGTAGAACCCGCTGCCGCCGATGACGGCGAGCGCGGGCCGGGGAAGCGAACTCATGCCGGTGATTGTTCCGTCCGAGCAGGTCGCCCGCACATCCGGGACCTGGCAGCGCGCCCCACCTGACAATTCCGACCGAAAACTGTACCCTAGGGGGGTATCAGCTCGTCAACGCGAGCATCCAGGTAGGCGAGGAGACCTTCGGTGACAGTACCCACCCCCGACACCGCGCCCGGCGGCGAGCACACGGGCCACGAAGGCCACAGCCACGGCTACATCACCGCCAAGGACGACTACCTCAAGCGCCTGCGCCGCATCGAAGGCCAGTCGCGCGGCCTGCAGCGCATGGTCGAAGAGGAAAAGTACTGCATCGACATCCTCACCCAGGTCTCGGCGATGACCAAGGCACTGCAGGCCGTCGCGATGGGTCTGCTCGAGGACCACATCAGCCACTGCGTGGTCGACGCCGCCGTGGCCGGTGGCCCCGAGGCCGAGGCGAAGATCAAGGAGGCCACCGACGCCATCGCGCGGTTGGTCCGTTCCTGATGCGCGCCTAGCCGGCCCAGCGCGCGGACGGGTGCTCGTCCGCCTTCGGCCCACCCGATCCGCCGAGCACGACATCGGCGAACAACAAGCCCGTGCTGCCCTCGGGTAGCGGTGCTGCCAGATCGCGGCCGTCGGGGCCGAGGATCCGCGCGCGACCGCCCACGCCGAGCAGTCGCTGTCCCGGAGTGCACGCGTCAACGGCGTGCCATCCGGTCATGGGGACCAGCGCCGTCGGCGCGATCACCACGACCCCGGCAGCTCTGGCGTACTGCTCGCTGGCGTCACTGTTCACCGCCATGAGGATCTCCTCGCCGACCTCGTGATAGACGGTGAACCCCGACCACGCGGCGACATGGACCTGCTCCCGCCACAGGTCCATGCGCCGCTGCGGGCACAGATGGTCCGCTCCCCCGAGCATTCCGATCCGACCCAGTTCGGTGGGGAACACGGCCGGTGTCCGCGCACTGGCGCCGAAGACGGCGCGCTCGAACGGCGTCGGCCAGGCCTTGCGCGAGATGTCCACCTGCCCATCCGGACTCACCATCGCCTGCGCCATGTACACGGCCTCATCCGCGCGTTCGGCGAATCCGAGCACGACCCGGATTCCGGCCTTCCGGGCCGCCTGTGCGATGGCCGACAGTTCGGCGCTGTCGCGGCTCATGGCGTTGGCCAGGTATCGGCTACGGAACTCCGTGCCCCAGTCGACCGACTTCAGCCACAACCACCAGGGATAGCCCGGCAGGAAGGTCTCCGGGAACGCCACCAACTCCGCGCCACCCGCCGCCGCGTCCTCGATGAGACCGATCGTCTGCTCGACACCGGCGGCCAGATGCAGCCACTTCGGCTCGGCCTGCACCGCCGCCGCCCGAATCCGAATCGACATCCCCGCCACTCCTCGTACTCCACCGACTCACTGAAATCCATTGTCGGGCAGCCTGACCGGCGGAAACAGTCGTCCAGTGCCACGATCGGTGACAATCAGTGCCACGGCAAGGGTCGAGAACAACCCGGACAGCTCACTCCGATGTCGGCGCCGTGATCAACGAATACCGCTGTGCTGAAACCTTTTCGAACACCGCGGGTACACCCTCAGCCGAGGTGCGCCTGCCGGTACTCTCCCGGCGTCATCCCCGTCTCCTCATGGAACACCCGGTAGAAATTGCGTTCCGAGGCGAACCCGGAGTCGAACGCCACCGCCGCGGGCAGGCGCGAACGATCACGAGCCAGCAGAATCTTCGCGTGCCGCACCCGCATTCGGCGCAAGGTCGTGTTGAGGCTTTCACTGGTCCCGTCGAAGATCCGGAACAGGGAGCGCCGGGAGATGTAGCAGGCATGGGCGACTTCGTCGACGGTCAGGTCCGGGTCGGTGTAATGGTCACGCAGGAACGCCAGCACGTGCTCGCGATTGAAGGCGTCGGCCGGCACGTCGATCGGCCGATCCCCCGCGGCCAGCGAGACCGCGCTACCGAAGAGATCGAGTGCGCCGGCCGACAGCACCTCTGCCTGATCGGGCGAGACAGCCCGGATCCTGGCGAGATTGCGGAAGAAGCCGGCCACCACCCCGGCCGCGCTGGCCGCCGGAATCGTGATCGCCGTCGGAAATTCCCCCTGACCCAGCCCGGGTTGCTCACGCAGCAGCCGGATCGGGACCTGCACGACGACCTGCTCGAAACTCGCTCCCTCGCTCCAGCGATAGGGTCGCGAGGTGTCGAAGAAGGTCATCTCGCCCGGCAGGATCAGCGCCGATCGACCGTCCTGGTTCAGGCGCGCCCGCCCCTTGGTCTGAATGCTGGCCAGCAGATACTGCTCGTCGGATCGGGCGATATGACTCTTGGACCGGCGGAATTCCTGGTTCCGTCCCTCGAGTGCCGTCATTCTGAAATCCGCCGTGTCGGCCAGCGAACCGGTGACGACCCGACCGAAGAAGGGCAGCTCGGGATCGATGTCGACGGCGAGTGGCACATAGGTCTGCACCATCTCGGCTTCCCACCGCTGGCAGGCTTCGCCGCGCCCCGTCTTCGACGAGAGTTCCAGCGTCGTCAGTTCGACCGCCATCGCCACACCCCCTTCGCCACCTCGAACAGCACGGCGGTCACCTGATGTGGGTCTGTCGGTACTCACCGGGCGTCATTCCGGTCTCCTGGCGGAACACGCGGTAGAAGTGACGTTCGGAAGTGAAACCCGAATCGAAGGCCACGGCGGCCGGTGAGCGCGAACGATCGCGGGCAAGCAGAATCTTCGCGTGCCGCACCCGCATTCGGCGCAGGGTGGTGCTGAGGCTTTCACTGGTGTCGTCGAAGATCCGGAACAGGGTGCGCCGCGAGATGTAGCAGGCGTGGGCGACCTCGTCGACGGTCAGGTCCGGATCGGTGTAGTGATCGTGCAGGTAGACCATGGCGCGCTCGCGGCCGAGCGAATCGGCGGGAGTGTCGGCCGGACGCTCCCCCGCAGTCAACAGAACCGCGGAACCGATCAGGTCGAGCGCACTGCGGGCCAGCACATCCGCCTGATCGGGCGACTCCTGCTGAACCCTGGCCAGATTGCAGAAGAATCCGGCGACCACCCCCGCTGCACTGGCCGCGGGCACGGTCACCGCGGTGGGCAGTTCGAGCCGCCCCAGACCGGGTCGCTCGCGGAGCAACCGGATCGGCACCTGCACGACCACCTGCTCGAATTCCAACCCGCTCGACCAGTTGTAGGGCTTGGACGTGTCATAGAAGACCATGTCACCCGGGGCAAGATGTGCCGATCTACCGCCCTGGCTCAAACACGCGTCTCCCCCGAAGTGAATGCTGGCCAGCAGATACTCATCATCGGTCCGGGCAACCTGGGTCTTGGAGCGCCGGAATTCCTGATTGCTGCCCGCGACTCTCGTCAGACTGAAATCCGCGGGCGCCGCCAGCGGCGTGGTGGTGACCCGACCATAGAACGGCTGCTCGGGGTGAAAGCAGTCGATCGTGAGCGGGACATAGGTCTGCGACATCAGCGCTTCCCACTGCTCCCACTCCGCACTGCGTGCAGTCTCCGCAGCGAACTCGACAGTGGTCGGGTCGTGTGCCATACGCGGCCAACCTCCGAACAGCGACATCGGGCATAGCCATCTCTACGGTATCCGCCGAGGATAGCGCTGGAAGGTGGGTCGCGCAGGGTGTCAGGCCTCGGACAGTGTGGCGCGCACGGGATCCCGGCGAGAGACGCGGGCGCTGGGCACACGGAAGGCGGCCGGGCGGTCGATCAGGGACGACGAGGCCGGGCGAGCGGGGCCGACCTCCAGGTCGGCCAACAGCAGGCCCTCGGCGCCCTCCGCCAGCGGGGTGGCGAGTTCGAGGCCGGAGGGTCCGAAGATTCGGGAGACGCCACCGCCGCTGCGGAGCAGGCGACGGTCGGGCACCCTGGCGTCGACCACTTCCCAGCCCGACACCGGGACCACCGCGACCGGGGCGAGCACATGGGCGGCACTGTCCATCGCGTAGCGCACGCTGGCCGCGGTGGTGAGTTCGAGCCCGGAATCCTTGTCCTCGCCATAGGACACGGTGAACCCCGACCATGCCGCGACATGGATCTGCTCGCGTTCCTCCTGCAGCCGCCCGCGCACCACCGGTCGCAGGTGGTCGGCGCCGCCGAGCACGCCGATCCGGCCGACCTGGGTGTCACGCACCAGCATCGACCCGTCGGCGGTGCTGAACACGGTCCGCTCCAGCCCGGTCGGTTCGGCCTTGCGCGCGGTGACGATCGAGCCCTCGGGGTCGATCAGCGCCTGGGACATGAACACCTCGCGCCCCGACCGCTCGGCGAACCCGAGCGAGACGTACACGCCCTTGCGCCGGGCGGCGTAGACGATCGCCCGTAGTTCGGCACCGTCGGTGGTCATCGCGTTGGCCAGATACCTGGCCAGGAACTCTTCACCCCAATCGACCGAATTCAGCCACATCCACCACGGAAATCCGGGCAGAAATGTCTCCGGGAACGCGACCAGCTCCGCTCCTCCATCAGCAGCCGCCTCGATGAATCCAATGGTCTGCTCGACTCCGGCCGACAGGTTCAACCACTTGGGCTCGGCCTGTACCGCGGCAACGCGTACCCGAATCATCGTGTCCCCTTGTCGCTCAATCCGTGAAAAGTGTTCAGTTCACTCTCCCCCAGAACGCGGCAAATCAAACTGTCCCACTGTGCCAGCCGACTGACTGTGCGTGCCAGATCAGGCGGTGAATCGGCGACTCTCCCCCGAGGACACCGCACCGTGCCGGTACTCACCGGGGGTCATACCCGTTTCCACCCGAAAGGCACGGAAGAAATGGCGTTCGGAGGAGAATCCCGCCGCCACCGCGATCGCGGCAGTCGACCGGTCAGGGTCTCCGACCAACATCGCCTGCGCTCGTTCGACCCGCATTCGGCGCAGCACCGCGCTCAAACCCTCACCCACCTCGTCGAAGAGGCGATAAAGACTGCGCCGCGAGACCAGGCACGCCCGCGCGATCTCATCGACCGTCAGTGCCGGGTCGGTACATCGGCTGCGCATGAAAGCGAGCACCTGCTCCTTGGAGAGCGCGCGTGCGGAGGGACCCGCGGGAATCTCCCCCGCCATCAGTTTCACCGCGGAGGCGAGCAGGGTGACACCGTTGTCGGCCAGCACATTCGCCTGTTCGGGCGCCGTTCGGCTGACGGGGACCAGATCGCGGAAGAACCCGGCGACCACCCCACCCGCGCTCCCGGCGCCGACAGTGACAGCGGTCGGCAGCCGGGAACTCTCCCCACCCAACTGTTCCCACAGCGTGGGCAGCGGCGTCTGGACCACCACCTGCGACCAGGAGCCGTCGATGTCCCAGTGATACGGGCGCGTGGTGTCATAGAAGACCATGTCGCCCGGGCGCAGTACCGCGATCCGGCCGTCCTGGTGCAATCGACCGAAGCCCTCGGTGAGAATGGACGCCAGCAGGAACTCACCATCGGTCCTGGCGATTCCCCGTTTGGTTCGCCGGACGCGCTGGGCGCTGGCCCTGATCGTCGACAGATCGAACCCGGGCAGGTGTTCCCGCACTATCCGACCGTGGAACGGCTGCCCCCGATCCGGGTCGACCGCCAGCGGAACATAGCTTTCCGACAGCAGCGACTCCCAGTGCGCGAAGGATTCGCTTTCCCCCACGCCAACCACCTCGCTCCCCATACGAACCGATCAGCAAACAACGGGCGTCACACGAATCGTTGGGTGCGCCTGGCCGCCGAGCCTGCCAGATTCCCCGATTCGTTTCCACCGAATGCTTCCGAATGGAATGGTCAACCTTCATCGATTCTTCGACTAGCACCGGTGATCACCGTACGAATCGACCGGCACCCACACGCATCAGCTAAACATACTGTGATTTATATCACTTCAGTTTGCCGTGGGGGAGACTCTACGCCGCGGGCGCTTCCACCGCGAGCAACAACACGGTATTCAGTCGCCGCAGCAGCCCTCGGACGCGGGGACAGTCCGAATCTCCCGGGTCTGCGCGTTGCGAGCCGACAGGTCGGCGTCGGCGGGGTAGTCGACCGCGATCAGGCTCAGTCCGTGCGCGGGGGCGACCGTCACCGAGCTCGACCGCTGCGTCTCGGTCAGCAGGCTCGCGACCCACTCCGGCGTGCGCCTGCCCTCGCCCACGGCGAGCACCGCGCCGACCAGGCTGCGCACCATCGACCAGCAGAACGCGTCGGCGCTGACGTAGGCGGTGAGCAGATCACCCTCGCGCTCCCAGTCGAACCGCTGCAACTCGCGCACCGTGGTCGCGCCCTCACGACGACGGCAGAACGCGGCGAAGTCGTGCAGCCCCAGCAGGTCGCGCGAGGCCGCGCGCATGGCGTCGAGATCGAGACCCGGCTTGCAGGCCACCACGCTGCGCGCCCGCAGCGGTTCGGCGCCGTAGGCGGCGGTGGTGAGCCGGTAGGCGTAGTGGCGGCGCATCGCGGAGAAGCGCGCGTCGAAATCGGCGGGGACCGGACGGACATCGGTGATCCGCACGTCCTTGGGCAGGAACCTGGCCATGCGATGCGTCAGCTTGGCCGGGTCGAACTCAGCGGTGGTGTCGAAGTGCGCGACCTGCCCCTCGGCATGCACCCCCGCATCAGTACGCCCGGCGACGGTCAGCACGATCGGCGCGCGGAACACCTTCGACAGCGACTCCTCCAGCACGCCCTGCACGGTGCGCAACCCCGGCTGACGCGCCCAGCCGGTGAAATCGGTGCCGTCGTAGCTGATCCCGAGCCGCACCCGGATCGACTCGCGCTCGGAGCCGGTCTCGTCCATCGCTTCCTCCCGGATGAAAGAACCGAGCCCGCCACCCACGCGGGGTGACGGGCTCGATCGAACTCCTGAAATCAGGCGTCCTTCTTGTCCTCGGCGGCCTCAGCGGCCTTGTCCTCGGCGGCCGGAGCCTCGGCGACGACCTCTTCGGTCTTCTCCTCGACGACCTCGGCAGCCGGGGCCTCCTCGGCTTTCTGCGAAGCGGCGACGCGACGAGCCCGATCGGCCTCGTTGGTCACGGTCTTCTCGCGGACGAGCTCGATGATGGCCATCGGCGCGTTGTCACCCTTGCGCGGCAGCGCCTTGATGATGCGGGTGTAGCCACCCTCGCGACCCTCGAACGAGGGGCCGATCTCCGCGAACAGGGCGTGTACGACGTCCTTGTTGCGGATGACCTTCAGCACCTCACGACGGTCGGCGAGGGTGCCGCCCTTCGCCTTGGTGATGATCTTCTCGGCGTAGGGGCGAACCGCCTTGGCCTTGGACTCGGTGGTCGTGATACGACCGTGCTCGAAGAGCGCCGTGGCCAGATTGGCGAAGATCGCCTTCTGGTGCGACGCCGACCCGCCGAAGCGGGCACCCTTCTTGGGCTTGGGCATTGGATTCTCCTTGTGAAAGGCTGCGCCGGGGTGCCCCCCTGCGGCCTAGAGCTGTTCGGTCTCGGCGTAGTCCTGCTCGCCACCGTCGGTATCACTGAACGTGCCGCTGTCGCTCCACGTTCCGGTGCTCGCGTCGTAACCCACCACGGAGGACGGGTCGAACGACGCCGGGCTGTCCTTCAGCGAGAGGCCGAGCGCGTGGAGCTTGACCTTGACCTCGTCGATGGACTTCTGGCCGAAGTTGCGGATGTCGAGCAGGTCCGACTCGGTGCGGGCGACGAGCTCGCCCACCGTGTGCACACCCTCGCGCTTGAGGCAGTTGTAGGACCGGACGGTGAGGTCCAGGTCCTCGATCGGCAGACCGAAGGAGGCGATGTGATCCGCCTCGGCCGGGCTGGGGCCGATCTCGATGCCCTCGGCTTCGACGTTGAGCTCACGGGCCAGGCCGAAGAGCTCGACCAGGGTCTTACCCGCCGAAGCGAGCGCGTCCCGGGCCGTGATGGAGTTCTTGGTCTCCACGTCGAGGATGAGACGGTCGAAGTCGGTGCGCTGCTCGACACGGGTGGCCTCGACCTTGTAGGTCACCTTGAGCACCGGGGAGTAGATCGAATCCACCGGGATCCTGCCGATTTCCGCACCGGTCGCCTTGTTCTGCACGGCGGGCACGTAACCACGGCCCCGCTCGACGACGAGCTCGATCTCGAGCTTGCCCTTGTCGTTCAGGGTGGCGATGTGCATGTCCGGGTTGTGCACGATGACGCCGGCAGGCGGCACGATGTCACCAGCGGTGACGGCGCCGGGGCCCTGCTTGCGCACGTACATGGTGACCGGCTCGTCCTCTTCGGAGGACACGACCAGGCCCTTGAGGTTCAGGATGATGTCGGTGACATCCTCCTTCACGCCGGGAACGGTGGTGAACTCGTGCAGGACGCCGTCGATGCGGATGCTCGTGACCGCGGCCCCCGGAATGGAGGACAGCAGGGTACGACGCAGCGAGTTGCCGAGGGTGTAGCCGAAGCCCGGCTCGAGCGGTTCGATGGTGAACTTCGAGCGGTTCTCGGCAACGACCTCTTCGGTCAGTGTCGGGCGCTGGGAAATCAGCATGAGGATCTACTTCCTGTTCAGGGCGTCCGCTATTTGACGCCTGGTCAGTGATTGCGGGGGCCGTCGTGTCAACGACCCCCACCGTTGAGCGATTACTTCGAGTAGTACTCGACGATGAGCTGTTCGGTCAGCGGCACATCGATCTGCGCGCGCTCGGGCAGCTGGTGGACCAGGATGCGCAGGCGGCCGGGGACGACCTGCAGCCAACCGGGGACCTGACGATCGCCGACGGTCTCACGCGCGACCTGGAACGGCAGGGTCGGCAGCGACTTCTCCCTGACATCGATGATGTCGTACTGGGAGACCTGGTAGCTGGGCACGTCCACCTTGACACCGTTGACGGTGAAGTGACCGTGGCTGACCAGCTGGCGAGCCTGACGACGGGTACGCGCCAGACCGGCGCGGTACACGACGTTGTCCAGACGCGACTCGAGCAGACGGAGCAGGTTGTCGCCGGTCTTGCCCTTGAGGCGGTTGGCCTCTTCGTAGTAGCGACGGAACTGCTTCTCCATGACGCCGTAGGAGAAGCGAGCCTTCTGCTTCTCCTGCAGCTGCATGAGGTACTCGGATTCCTTGATCCGCGCGCGGCCGTGCTGGCCGGGCGGGTAAGGACGACGCTCGAACGCCTGGTCGCCTCCGACGAGGTCGACGCGCAGACGACGCGACTTGCGGGTGATGGGGCCTGTATAACGTGCCATTTCAGCTGTTCCTTTCCCGCTTAGACGCGACGCCGCTTGGGCGGACGGCAGCCGTTGTGCGGCTGCGGGGTGACATCGGAGATCGAGCCCACTTCCAGGCCCGCGGCCTGCAGCGAACGGATCGCGGTCTCGCGGCCCGAACCCGGGCCCTTCACGAACACGTCGACCTTCTTGACACCGTTCTCCTGCGCCTTGCGGGCAGCGTTCTCGGCGGCGAGCTGCGCGGCGAACGGGGTGCTCTTACGCGAACCCTTGAAGCCGACGTGACCCGACGACGCCCACGAGATGACATTGCCCTCGGGGTCGGTGATCGAGACGATGGTGTTGTTGAACGTGCTCTTGATGTGCGCGTGGCCGTGCGGGATGTTCTTCTTATCCCGGCGACGCGACTTCTGAGTCTTCTTCGGGCCAGCGGCCCGGCTCTTCGGAGGCATACGCTATCCCTACTTCTTCTTGCCGGCGACGGTCTTCTTCGGACCCTTGCGCGTACGCGCGTTGGTCTTGGTGCGCTGACCACGAACGGGCAGGCCACGACGGTGGCGGATGCCCTGGTAGCAGCCGATCTCGATCTTGCGACGAATATCGGCCTGAACCTCGCGGCGCAGGTCACCTTCGACCTTGTAGTCCGAAGCCTCGATGTACTCGCGGAGCTTCGACAGGTCGTCGTCGTTCAGGTCCTTGGAGCGCAGGTCGGGGCTCACGCCCGTCTCGGCCAGGATCTGGGCGGCGCGGGTGCGCCCGATTCCGAAAATGTAGGTCAGCGCGATCTCCATGCGCTTTTCGCGCGGGAGATCGACGCCCATCAGACGTGCCATGTGGCAGGTTCCTTAATGGTTGCGGAGGTCTGCTCCCCGTCCGTCCCCCCGTCTTTGCAGTGGGGGCACCGGCCTCCGTGCCGGTGGTTGGCGCGTGCGAATCCTCGTGCACGTGCTGGAGCTGGGAGTTCTTCTTTTCGGTCAGTCCGATCAGACGATCGGTGCCCGGCGGTGAGGCTCGATCAGCCCTGACGCTGCTTGTGGCGCAGGTTGTCGCAGATCACCATGACCCGACCGTGACGGCGGATCACCTTGCACTTCTCGCAGATCTTCTTGACGCTCGGCTGAACCTTCACGTCCGTCCAATCTCTTCTTGGTTCACGAAGGTCTCGTGAACACAGTTTTTCCCCAGCCGACGACTGGGGAAGTCTTGGTGCGTGTTCCGGGCGGGCCCGAAACACCATGCGACGCCGCGTGCCCTCGGGCTCGCGGCGTCAGGCGGGTCTCACTTGTAGCGGTAGACAATCCGGCCGCGTGAGAGGTCGTACGGCGACAGCTCGACGACCACGCGGTCTTCCGGAAGGATGCGAATGTAGTGCTGCCGCATCTTTCCGCTGATGTGCGCGAGAACCTTGTGACCGTTCTCGAGCTCGATCCGGAACATCGCATTGGGCAGCGGCTCGACAACTCGACCCTCGACCTCGATGGCCCCGTCTTTCTTCGCCATATCCTCCGCGATCCCGGTTATGCTCAACCTGAGTTGGATTGCCTCGTAGCTGCTCACTCGCAGGTCCCGACGGACTTGTCGGTATGCATGCGAACAGTCGGCGCATAGGTGCACCGCCGCTCAAGCTTACCGGGCCGGGTGGCCAGAGGCAAAAACGCCCCGAACCGTACACCCGGTCCGGCTCTCTCGCCCGCCCGGACCACCCGCCACGACCCCCGGGTTGTCGCGTAAACTCACCGACGTCCAGAAGTGGGTCGAGCAGATCGGGGGACCCTGGTGAGCGGAGCGCACCGGTGAGCCGCAGCAACGACAGCCTCCCCATGTTGCCGCCGTGGCTGTCGGAGAGCGAAGTCACCAAGGTCGGTTACGAGGCTCCGGTCGAGAACCTGCCCCAGGAAGATGAGATCGACGAGGCGCCCAAACGCCGCCGCTTCATGGGACTTGGCGGTGGCGACGATGCCCGGAAGGACAAACGCCGGGGCAAGCGCAGGGACAAGCACGCCGAGGAAACCGAGAGCGCTCCCGCGCAGCCCGGTGGTGCCTGGTCGACCGGCACGCCCGACGCCGCCCCCGGCCCCCAGGCTCCCGGATGGCAGCAACCGGGCCCGAACGCGACCCCGAACACCGCCGCCCCGGCCAACGACACCGCGCCGTGGCAGGGCGGCAACACTCCGGCGTCCGGCCCCGCCCCGTGGGAGAACAACGCCACCCCCGCCACCGGCCCCGCGCCCTGGCAGGGGGGCCCGTCGGCGAACGAGCGCGCCCCCTGGGACAACGGCTTCCAGTCAGGTCCCGCGCCGACCGCGAACGACCACCTGTCACCAGAAGGCGGCGCGATCCCGCCACGGCGCGACCCCGCCGCACCGCAGGGCGGCCCCACGCCGAACAGCGCACCGCGGGAAAGCGGCGCGACCCCGTCCGCCGCCACTCGCGAGCACTCGCCTCGGCACGGTGCGCCGACACCGGCGCAGCCCGCGCCGTGGGAAAGCGGTCGGATCGGTGCGCACGGTCAGGCTCCGGCCGGTACCACGCCCCCCGCGCCCTCGCATGGTCCGGCGCCGGTGGGTCCCGGTGCGACACCGCCCGCGCAGCACGGCCCGGTGACCGGCGCTCAGGTTCCACCGCAGTCCGCCGCACCGGCGCCCGAGGCGCCCACCGACCCCGGCCCCGGCCTGCCCACCCGCAGACCGGGCCCGCCCTCGACCGGCTTCACTCCCCTCGGCCCGACCCGCCGCCCCGACCTGCCGCCACCACCACCGCTGCCGGACCCGCCTGCCCCGAGCGAGGCCGCGCGGGTCGCCCCCGAACAGCCCCGCCAGGCCCCGCCCCGCCTGACGGCACCGGCACCGGCCGACTCCACCCCCGCTACCCCACAGCAGGTTTCCCCCCGCCCCACATCCACGCGCTCCGAGACCGCCGACCCCGAGCCGATCGCCGCTCCCCCGAGCGAGTCCGCCCGCCCATCGACCCCTGGCCCCCGCCACTCGGCCCCCGAACTGCCGATCCCCGCCGCGAGTGCCCCCGCCGACCCGTCGAGCGCGACCTCCACGCCCCCGTCCGGCCCGTCGATCGCGACTTCCACACCCGCGCAGGCCACAGCGCCAGCACCACCTGGCGCAAACCCCGCAGGCGCCGAACCGAGCGCTGCGCCGAACGCCCCCACCGCCTCGACCCCCGCCGACTCCGAAGTCAGTGCCACCGACTCCGGTCCCCGTGAGCCGGTCCCTGGCGCCGCGACACCCGCCACCGACCGCCGCCCTGATATCGCGGCCCCGCAGCGACACGCACCCTCGGCGGAGGGCGCACCGGCAGTCACCGGCCGTCGGGCAGCCAGATCCGATGCCGACGAACCGTCGACTCCCTCTTCGGGAGCTCAGCGCGGGCATTCCGCTCCGGCGGACCAAGCCGCCCAGGGCACCGGTCACCAGCCAGGCGCTTCCGCCACCGGTGCTCAGCCCCCGCTGCGGCCGGAGACCGACGTCTCCGCGACGCGAGCGGCCAACGCGCCCCTCACTCCCGCGGACCACGGCGACCAGAGCACGGGTCGACCTGCGGCCGCGAGCGGCGCACCCTCGGTTCCCGGTCAGCAGCATGCCGGCGCGCCGGGCATCGGTTCCTCCGCGGGATCGGCGGGGATGCGCGGTCCGCAGTCGGGTATCCCGCAGGGTCCGGCCGACCCCCGATCCCCGCACGACGCGGGAGGATTCGCGCCGGGGACCGGGCCGGCATCCCCCTACGGCACCGGCGCTGTTCCGCAGCGCGCGCCGGGCAGTGCGGCACCGTCGCCGTATGCCTCGGGGGACAACGCCCAGGTGCCCGCCTATCCGGCGACGCCGCGCTACGACGCGATGCCGGGCGACCCCGCCGATGGCCGGACCGAGGTGTTCCGGTCGGATGATCCGAGGGTGCAGGCTGCTCAGCATCGGGCGCCCGCGAGCGATCCGAGCCCCACCAACGGACCGGTCGGTTTCGATCCGAACCGTCCGGGTGGCGGCCAGCACGCGCACACCGGTTACCGCTCCGGCGAATTCGCGCAGCCGACCGACGCGACCCCGCCGCAGCATGCGGCCGCGTACCACCAGCGGCCCGACGGCACTTTCGTCCAGCCGTCTCAGCAGTTCGACGCCCGCCCCGGCCAGCCGGACGGCGCGCTCGGCCAGCCCTACCAGCGACCGGATGGGACCTGGGCGCAGCACACCGGCGCGCCGGCGCAGCCGTACCAGCAGGCGCCCGGCCAACCGCCCGCGAACCACGGCCAGTGGGGAGCGCAGCCACCGGGATTCCAACAGCCCTCGCTCGACAACGTCCCCGTCAAGCGCGTCAAGAAGGCGCCGGGCAGCGGCTGGCGCAAAGCGGTGCACCATGTTTCGGGTGGCGCGATCAATCCGGGCATGTCCGCGGAGGAGCGGCGCCTGCAGGAACTGGTGGCGCGCATCCGCCAGCCCGTACGCGGTGACTACCGGATCGCGGTGCTCTCGCTCAAAGGTGGCGTCGGCAAGACGACGACCACCACCGGCCTCGGGTCGATCTTCGCCTCGATCCGTGGCGACCGGGTGATCGCGGTCGACGCGAACCCCGACTTCGGCACCCTGTCCCAGCGCGTGGCGTTGCAGACCCGATCGACCGTGCGCGATCTGCTGCTCGATCCCTCGATCGAGCGCTACTCCGATGTCCGCAGACACACCTCGCAGAGCTCGAGCCGCCTGGAAGTGCTCGCCAGCGAACGGGATCCGGCCGCGTCGGAGTCGTTCAACGACGAGGAATACCGCGCGGTGGCCCGCATTCTGCAGCGGTTCTACAACATCATCCTCACCGACTGCGGCACCGGCCTGATGCACTCGGCGATGAGCGGCGTGCTCGACCTGGCGCATTCGCTGGTGCTGATCTCCTCGGCCGCGATCGACGGCGCCCGCAGCGCCGCGGCCACGCTGGACTGGTTGTCGCTGCACGGGCACGACCACCTGGTCCGCAACGCGGTGGTGGTGATCAATCTGCCGCGTGAGGGTTCCCCGAATGTCGGCGTCCAGCAGCTACGTGAGTACTTTCTCTCGCGGTGCCGCGCCGTGCACATCATCCCCTATGACGAGCATCTGTCCGAAGGCGCCGAGATCGACCTGCACCGCCTGCACAAGTCGACCAAGCGCGCCTATGTGGAGCTGGCCGCGACGGTGGCCGACGAGTTCAGCGTGCGGCACCACCGGTTCGGCTGACGCGCGGCGGCGCCCCTCACCACTCGGGTAGTCGCCTGCGCCCGGCGATCACATCACGCACCAGATCGTCGTAGGCGTCGGCCAGTTCGGCGAGGTGATGCCAGGCGCAGTGCAGCATCTCGTCGTTGGCGGCCAGGGTCATCAGTGCGTGATGGGCGCGCACCGACGACTCGGCAAGCCGGTCGATGACCGCGCCGATGGTCTCGGTGTGCAGGGTGGCGCCGAGCCGATGCTGGGGCACGCCGCGCAGCACCCAGTCGTCGATCGCGAGGACGAGTTCGCTGCGGCGGCAGTCGATCTCCCGCATCACCACGGGATCGGTGTCAACTGATCCGCCGCGCCCGACGACGCGCTTCTCGTGCAGCACCGCCAGATCACGCGCGAACCACAGCAGGGGCCCACCCACCACACGGTGGCCGCGACACGCCCGGACGAGGAGATCGGAGAGCGGCAGTAGACCGGTGCTCGCCGGTGGCCCGGCGGTATCGACACACCGCAGTGTGTCGGGGAAAGCCATTACAACCGTTGAACTCTCCGAACCAGCCACGTTGCCTCGCCGTCATCGCCGCACAGCACCGGATCAGGACGTTCATTACAATAAACCTCGCAAGCTTCCTGTCAAGCATTACTCGGCCGTAGGTAACCCAGACGAGTACACTTCGTTACCTGCACGACCTACCGAGGAGCATGATGGCGGACGGTCCGACCTACCTCCGGATCGCGAACCTCCTCCGCGAGGAGATCCGCGCGGGCACGTGGAAACCGGCCGACCGGCTGCCCAGCCATTCCGAGCTGGCCGAGCAGATGCAGGTCTCGATCACCACCGCGCGCAACGCGATTCAGGTGCTGGTCGCCGAAAACCTCGTCTACACAGCGACTTCCCGCGGCACGATCGTGCGAAACCAGGAAGTGCTGGAATCGGTGGTCACCGACCACATCCGTCGCGATCGTCCCCGGTCCGCACACGACATCTTCGAGGAGATCGCGCGCGCGGCGAACCGGGAGCCGTCCAAGGAATTCAGCGCCAAGATGGAACCCGCCGACTCCCAGGTGGCGCACTGGCTCGGCGTGGCGGTCGACTCCTGGGTGCTCGCCCGCACCGTGGTGCAGTACCTCGACAACGAACCGTGGTCGTGGGAGGTGAGTTTCTACCCACGCGATCTCGCCGAGGCGGCAGGCATCGACTCACCGCACGACATCCCCGAGGGCACCACCCGTCGGCTGGCCGACCGGGGCTACGGCGAGACCGCGCACCGCGACACCGTGCTGGCCCGCGCCGCCACCGCGGCCGAGGCCGCCGTGCTCGGCGTCGCCACCGGCACCGTGCTGCTCGACCATCTGCGCATCGGCGCCAACCACGAACGGGTCACCCGGGCGACCCGGCATCGTTCCCTGGCCGGCCGCAACCGGCTGGCCTACCAACTCGGCGACGCGACGGGCACCGACGTCATCGCCCGAACCCTCGGCATCGCAAGCGGGCCTGCCGTCGCCTTGCCATGACGGTGACCATGCGTCCGGCCACCCTGGGTGACCTGGCGCTGATCTGCCGCCTGCGCGTCCAGCGCACCTCCTGGCTGACCGCGCGCGGCTCCGACCAGTGGACCGTCGCCGGCCGCGGCCGCGCGATCGAAACCTTCGCCGCCGCCGTGGGCCGCGCACTGGACCGTGGCGAGACCTGGATCGCCGAGTTCGAGGGCGCGCCGGCGGGCACCATCACCGTCAACCACCGCGCCGACCCCGGCCTCTGGTCACCCTGGGAACTGGCCGAATCCGTGATCGTCCACTTCATGATCGTCGACCTGTGCTTCGCGGGCCGAAAAGTAGGTCACCACATGCTCGCCCACGCCGCCGACCTCGCCACCCGCCAACACCGCCCCTGGGTCCGCCTCGACGCCTGGACCACCAACACCGCACTCCACGACTACTACCGTCGCGAAGGCTTCACCATGGCCCGCATCGCCGGCCCCGTCGCCAGCGGCCCGTCGAAAGCCCTCTTCGAACGCCCCACCACCAGCTGGCCGCCCCGCCTACCGCCCCGCCGCACCGCGACCGCGCATCGCTCCGTCCCCGCGGCCTCGCTCCGGGACTGAATCACAACTCCGGCAGGTGGGCGATCTGGATCATCTCCTCGCCGAGGGCACGGGAGACCAGGGTGCCGCGGCCGGGCGGAAGTTTGCTGGGACGCAAGTTGCCGAAGAGTTTGCCTTCGTCTCGGGAGCCGCTCATGACCAGGGCGTCCACGGACAGGTTCTTCATACCGCCCATCACGTTGTCCATCAGTGCGCGACCCGCGCCGCCCATCCGGCGGGCGGCGACGAAGTGGAAGCCGAGATCGCGGGCCTGCGGGAGGTATTCGACCAGCGGGGCGAACGGGCTGTTCACGGCGCCTCCGGTCATCACCATGTCGTAGTCGTCGACGACGACATAGATCTCCGAGCCGGTCCACCAACTGCGCTCCCTGAGCTGCTGCGGGGTGACGTCGGCGGGCGGGAGGCGTTTGGCAAGGAACGCCGCGACCTCCTTCATCATCGGTCCACAGGTCTGCGCCGAGGTCGAGTAGCCGGCCAGCTGGTCGCCCTCCAGGACGCCGAGCATGGTGCGGCGGTAGTCGACGAGGATGAAGCGGGCCTGTTCGGCAGTGGTGCGGTCGGCGATGCCCTGCACGATGTTGCGCAGCAGCGTGGTTTTGCCGCAGCCGACGTCGGCGAACGCCATGAAGTGCGGTTGGGCCTCGAAATCCAGTACGAGCGGGGTCAATTCACTCTCGCCGAGCCCGATCACGACGTGCTTGGCGTCCTCGACGATGCCCGTCGCCGCGGCCTGGGCCAGCAGTTCCTCGCGGCTGAACTGCAGCGGCAGCATCCGCACTTCGGGCGCGCGGCGGGTGCCGTAGAGCTCGGTGAGTTGTTTGCGCGCCGTGGCGACGCCGTCGGCGAGAGTGTCGGAGTCGGAGTCGGAGTCCAGTCGGGGCAGGGCGATGAGCATCTGCAGCTGGTCGGGGGTGAGGCCGCGGCCGGGTCGGCCCATGGGCACTGATCCAGCGGTGCGCCTACCCATTTCGGAGTCCGACGGGTCGCCGAGGCGCAGCTCCAGGCGAGTACCGATCTGGTCCTTGACCACCGGCCGGATCTCGGCCCAGCGGGAGGCGCCGAGCATCAGATGGATGCCGAACGACAGGCCCTGTTTGGCGATGGCGTTGATCAGCGGCTCCAGGCTGTCGAATTCTTCCCGGATGACCGCCCACCCGTCGATCACCAGGAATACGTCTCCGAACCGGTCCTCGGCGAGCGGATCCCCCTCGCCGCCACCCGATTGCTCTTTGCGCCGACGGAATTCGGCCATGGATTCGATGCCGAGCTCGGTGAACAGTTCCTCGCGGCGGCGCAGCAAGCTGGTCAGCTCGGCGACCGTCCGGCGGACCCGGTCGACATCGAGGCGGCCGGCCACCGAGCCCACGTGTGGCATCCCGACCAGACCGGCCATGCTGCCGCCACCGAAATCCAGGCAGTAGAACTGCACCTGTTCGGGCGTGTGGGTGGCGGCCGCCGCCACGATGAGGGTGCGCAAGGTGGTGGACTTACCCGACTGCGGACCGCCGACCACCGCGACGTGCCCCTGCGCACCCGACAGCTCCACGGTGAGGACGTCGCGGCGCTGTTCGTAGGGCTTGTCGACCACGCCGACCGGCATCCACAGCCGACCGTTGCGGTTGTTCAGCGAGCGCCAATCCGGATCGGGCAGCAGCATGTCCACGCTGGGCGATTCGTCCAGCGGCGGCAGCCAGACCTCGTGGGCTGGGCGTCCGTGCCCGATGAGCCGGTCCACCACCACTTCCAGCAGCGTCGCCGGGACGCCTTCGGCGGGCGCTGCGCTCGCCGAAGGCGGTGGCGGCGGCAGGCCCAGCGGATCGTCGGCGGCGACCGTACTCCCGGCGACCTCCGACAACTCGACCGGCGCGGCGGTGAACACCCGCGGCGGCAGGACATCGACCGGCCGCCCGTCCACCTCGGGGGCACTGCGGGGCGCCACATACGGCCCGGAGACGTAAGTGGCGGTGAACCGCAGTGGGTCGGCCGAGTCACTCTTCAGATAGCCCGCGCCGGGCACGCTGGGCAGGTGGTAGGCGTCGGTGATGCCGAGAACCGCGCGGGATTCGTTGGCGGAGAAGGTGCGCAGGCCGATCCGGTAGGACAGATGCGAGTCCAGGCCACGCAGTTTGTTCTCCTCCAGCCGCTGGGAGGCCAGCAGCAGGTGCACATGCAGCGAGCGGCCCAGCCGTCCGATCATCACGAACAGATCCGCGAAATCCGGTTTCTGCGAGAGCAATTCGGAGAACTCGTCGACCACGACGAACAGCGCGGGCAGCGGGTCGAGCGCCGCCCCTGCCGCCCGCGCCTTCTCGTAGTCGTTGACATTGGCGAAGTTGCCCGCCGAGCGCAGCAGCTCCTGGCGCCGATTCATCTCGCCGGCCAATGCGTCTTTCATGCGGTCCACCATCGAGAGCTCTTCTTCGAGGTTGGTGATGACCGCGGCGACGTGCGGCAGCGGGTCGAGCCCGAGGAAGGTGGCGCCGCCCTTGAAGTCGACCAGGACCAGGTTCAGCGCGTCCGGGGAGTGCGTGGTGACCAGCGAGAGCACCAGCGTGCGCAGGAATTCCGATTTGCCGGAGCCGGTGGCGCCGATGCACAGCCCGTGCGGGCCCATGCCATTCTCGGCGGACTCCTTGATGTCGATTTCGACCGGGCTGCCATCGGGTGTGATGCCGATCGGCACCCGGAGCCGTTCGCGCGCGGTGCGGGGACGCCACACCCGGTTCGGCTCGATGCGCGCGGCGTCGGGAATCTTCAGCAGCGCCATGAGGCCCGGATCGGCGGTGCTGACATCGTCACCGAGGCTGACGATCTGGGCCGCGGTGGCGATCCGGTAGCGAGCCAGCGCGCGGGCGAGGGATTCCGCTTCGGCGAGGGTGACCGAGTCGGCGGTGGCGAACTTCTCCACGCCCGCTGCGCTCCGGGCCGAGATCTCGCCGTCGGCGGCCACCAACTGTAGGCCGCGACGCGCCGCCAGACCACCCTCGGGCGCGGTGAGGTCGAGGACGGTGACCGAATCCAGGCCGGATTCGCTGATCACCCGTTCGGTGCCGCTGACGTAGCCGTCGTCGATCACCACCACCAGGTGGATCCGCCCCTGGGTGGGTTGCGGATTGCGCATGAAGCGGCCGCGTTCGAGGAGTTCGTCGCCGAGCGCGGTCTCCAGTTCGGCGAGCGAGTCGTACATCATGCGCGCCGCGCCCATGCCGTCGCGCTGGTCCGGATGTTGCAGGTGCGGCAGCCATTTCGCCCACGACCAGCTGGGTCCGTCGGGTTCGGCGCAGACGATGGCGATGGCCACGTGGTCGGGTCCGTGAAAGGCAGTCAGCTCGACGAGCATGGCGCGCACCAGCATTCGCGCCTCGGCGTGCTCACCTTCGACATTGATCGCGGGAAACGCGCGCAGCGAGACCGCGGTCGGCAACTGGTGCACCACCGAATGGGTGCGCACGAATCGGCGCAGCGCCACGGTCGAGACCGGTTCCAGGTCCTCCAGCGGACCCGTCTCGGGGCGGGCCAACTTGGTGGCCAGACGATGACTGCCGACCCCCACCCGGACGTGCCCGAAATCGATATCGCTCGGCCGCCTTTCCCACATCCGCCGGGACCCCACCATCGGCAGCAGGTCACCGGGGTCTGGGTGACTCCACAGCAGCGCCGCGTGCTGTTCGGCGCCGGTGCGCCCGACGTCCTTGCGGATCTGGTCGAGGTAGCGGAAGTAGTCCTTGCGGTCCTCGTTGAGTTCGGCGGGCCGCTTCTGCCCGCCGCCACCGCGGAATCCGGCCATCATGCCGACCATCGACATGATCATCATCAGCGGGAACATCATCATGAAGGGGTTGCGCATGAGGTCGCGGCCCATCATGACCATCATCCCGATCATCCCGATCACGGCCACCACCATCACCACGGGCATGAGCTTGGTGATCAGCGGAGTCGGCACGTTGCGGGGGATCTCCGGCGGTGCTGTGAGCGCCACCTCACCGCCGGGCACCCGCGGCGGCGCCACCCGGGGACGGCGAACGAATCCCTCGGTGGTCATGCGTCTCCGTCCTGTGGTGGGTCCAGCTCTGGCAGCTCGTCGCGGTCGTGCCGGAACGCTCTGGCCAGGGCCAGACCGATGCCGAGCACAGTCATCGCCGCGATCGAGCCGGCCAGTGCGATCCGGCGCGGGCGGGGATCGGGGCCTGCCGCGTAGGCCGGTTCGGCGATGGCGCGTGGTGTCATGGCGCCGTCGCCGATCGGCCGGTCGGGCAGTGGTGCGGTGAGCGCGGCCAGCGGGTCGATGAGGCCGTGGCCGATGCGGTCGTCGCGGCCGGGGCCGGGGGCGTGCGCGGTGCGGGTGATGCGGTCGATCACCTGCTGGGCGGTCAGCTCCGGGTACCGGGACCGGATGAGGGCGGCGAGCCCGGCCACGTAGGGCGCAGCGAAGCTGGTGCCCTCCACCGAGTGGATGCCCTCGGCGGTCTGCACCCCGTTCACCAGACCGGCGCCGCCGGGTTTCGAGTCGAGCGAGACGATGTCGCGGCCGATCGCGGCCACTCCGACCCACGGTCCATACAGCGTGAGCGCCGAGGGCGCGCCGTCGGGGTCGACCGACGCGACAGGCAGCACGTAGGGCTGAAACCAGGCCGGACTGGCCACCGTCTGCACCCCGCCCCACCCGGACCGCTCGTTCTGCTGGGCGCAGCTTCCGCCGGACTGCAGATTGCCCGCTGCCACCACGACCACCACGTTGCGCTCGTAGGCATAGCGCACAGCCGCGCCGAGGGCGGCATCGGCCTGATCGCCCCCGGCAGGAGTGCAGGCCACCTCGGAGATGTTGATGACGGTCGCGCCCAGATCGACGGCGCGAACCACCGCGGCGGCCAGGGTCAGCACATTGCCGTAGCCCGCGTCCGCGATGCTGCCCGGGTTCGGGGTGCGATTGCGCTCGACCGGTTCGAAGGCAAGGCTGAGCTGGCGAATGGTGAGGATCTCGGCCTCCGGCGCCACGCCGGTGAACGCGTCGCCGGGATCAGGTCGGGCGGCGATGATCCCGGCGACCAACGTGCCGTGGCCGTCGCAGTCGACGGTGCCGTCGCTGTCGGAGACGAAATCGCCACCGGGCTGCAGCGCGGGCAGGCGTGGGTGCGGATTCACCCCGGTATCGATCACCGCGACCTTTTGTCCAGCACCCCGACTGAACTGCCAGGCCGCGGGCAGATCGAGAACCCGCTGCGCGAACGGCGGCTCCTGGGGCGAGCCGCCGGTGAGCACCGGTTCGGCGCAGACGGTTCGCTGCTCGGTGGGTTCCAGCGGTCGCGGCTGCCCGCTCAGATCCCGAGCCGGCCCCAGCGCAGCGAGGTCGACCACAGGCGGAGGCAGCGCCGCCGCCACGGACTGGGGCACCACCACGGCCGAGCCGGCCACGAGGCAGGCCGCGGCAACCCGGCGGAGGTGAGAACCCCGCGCCGTCATAGGTTTCGGGCCATCGAGTACACGTCGAGAAGCCACAGCACCAACGGCACGACCGTGACGATCAGCAGGTATTCGAAGATCTCCACCGCCCGCCGGGCGACCGGGGTGATCTCGGTGTGCGGGCCGATGACGCCGAACGCCACCACGGCGGCCGCGAAGACCAGCAGCAGCACTGCTGCGGTGAGGATTCGGTCCGGTTCGGCGGCAGCCATGGCGATGACGAGCGCGAGAAAGGTCGCCGCGCCGCCCGAGATCAGGGTCGCGGCCTGGGTGAGGTCGGCGAAGGCGCGCCCGCGCAGACACAGGATGATGGCGGCCACCACGGCCAACGCGACCCCCTGCCAGCGCGCGGCGCCGAACGGGTCGGCGGCACCGAGCGCGCCACCGGCTACTGCCACGGTGCAGCCGATCATGATGCCGGACTGGTATCGGTTCGCTGCCCTTGCCCGTCGACCGAGACCGACCGCCGAGGGCAGCGTGGTGGCGCCGACCGCACCGACCCCTTCGATGGTGGGGCGCGGCTCGTGGTCGGCCGGGTCGATGGCGGCGCCCGCGGTGGGCACCGGCGGAATCGGCAGCCGGGCGGCGACCGCCGCGAATCGGGGCGCCAGCGAGATGACGATCAGCGCCACGACCAGCAGGCCGGCAGCGATCTTGGGCAGCCCGGGTTGCCAGATGAACTGCACCGCCGCGCCACCACCGCCGAGTACACCGAGGGTGACCGTGGCCGCGCACAGCAGGGCACCACTCGCAGTGGACCGGTACAGCCCGACCGCGGCGGCGATGCTCAACGAGAACCCGAGCAGCAGATGCGGGCTCCCGAATGGCCCCGGAACCAACAGGATTCCGCCGCCGAAGACGAGCAGCAGCCCGCACAGCGACAGCCACACGGCTGTCGTCTCGTCCTGGAACCGACGGGCCGCGATGGTGGCCGCTGCCGCGGCACCGGCCGCGTACCCGAGCAGCAGCAGCGGCGCGGCGAGCCCGTCGCCGTGACTTCGCCCGGCCGCCAACAGGATCAGCGTGAGCACTGTGGCCAGCCCGGCCCCGAGCAACCCGACCCAGCGCGCCGAGGCGGGTGACCAGCTGCGGAATTCCGCTGCGGTGAGCCGAGATACGGCATCGATGACATCGTCGAACAGCGCGGGCGCTTCCTTGGCGGCGACGGATCGCAGCACCAGCAGGTCTCCGTCGTGCACCTCGGCGTCGAGCAGACTGCGGTTGGGGGCGATGGCCTCGGCGCCGATGCGGGCCAGGGTCCAGCGCTGTGGGTCGGGCACCGCGCCGCCTTCGGCGTCCTCGGTGGCAGGGTCCCTGGAGCCGATGAGTGCCACCAGGTCGGTGATGAAGGCGGCAATCGGGACCGACGCCGGCAATCCGACATCCAGCTGAGTATTTCCGCCGATAACCGATACTCGGCACATTTCCGGTTCGACGGTACGCATACCGCCGTTCGACGACTCGGTCAACGGGTGACGAACTCCGATCTGATGTTGGCCCTGTCGCGATGACGAAAGCTAATGTAGCGGAAGGACCGAACCAACTCGATCCACGAGTTGGCCAGAAAATGAACAGAAGGTTTCGGGGAGTATTCACATGACCGGCAATCGCCAAGCACAACGAGCCTTCGACGCCGGAATTCTCTCCCTGGGTCTGTCGATCGACGGCCAGGAATCTACCCGGGACACCGAGTACGCGAAACTGGCGTTCGGGCGGGCGACCGAATGGGATCCGGATTCGGCCGACGCGTGGCTCGGGCGGGCAGCGGCCGGTGAGACCACGCCCGAGGTGATCCGGAACCTGTACCGCACCGCGGGGGGCTCTCTGTTGCGCGAACAACGCCGCCTCGGTCTGCGCCCCCGCCAGCTGGCCGGACGATTCCTGCCCGGCCTCTACATCGATTACCCCTTGGCCAGCTACACCGAGGTCTGTCTCGCGCACGCGGCGCAATTGATCACCGAGCAGCAATACGACGAGGCGGAGCGGGTGCTCGATGCGCTCGCCGAGCACCGGGCGCAGCGCCCCGACGATCCGGATCGAGCCGTCGACGACCGGATCTGCGCCTACGTGCGCGGCGTCCTGCACTACAACACCCAGCGCTGGTCCGATGTGATGACCGTGCTGTCCGGCTCGGCCGAATGGGACGACCCGTATCTGGCGGCGGGCGCGCATGTGATGGTCGGCTCGGCATGTGCCCAACTCGGGCTGTTCGGCGAAGCGATCCGGCGTATGGAGCAGGCCGAAGTCGGCCCGATCCCGGGTGCGCGGACCGCAGCGATGTTCTGCCGCGGTCTGTGTCTGCGGGAGGCGGGCAAAGAGGACGACGCCCAGGCGTTGTTCGAACAGGTGTATTCGCAGTCGCCGGATTTCACCGCCAACACCGCGGCGATGCGGGACCGAACCTACCGAATCACGGTCACCACCAAGGAGCGCATCGATGCGCGCACCGATCGCTGGGACCCGGCCTCGGCGCCTTCGGAAGAGCAGCAGGCCGAAGAAGCCGCTGCCGATCGGGCCAAGATCGTGCTGGCGCAGGCGCGACAGGAACTGGACCGGCAGATCGGCCTGGATTCGGTGAAAACCCAGGTCGCGAAGCTGCAATCGTCGGCGCAGCTGGCCCGGATCCGGGCCGAGAAGGGCCTGGCCAGCACACCTCGCGGCCAGCATCTGGCCTTCACCGGGCCGCCGGGGACCGGCAAGACCACCATCGCCCGGATCGTGGCGAAGATCTATTGCGGCGTCGGGTTGCTCAAGACGGACAAGGTCGTGGAGGCCAGTCGGGCCGACTTCGTCGGCCAGCATCTCGGGTCGACCGCGCTCAAATCCGACAAACTGATCGACTCGGCGCTCGACGGTGTCCTGTTCGTCGACGAGGCGTACACGCTGATCCAGAGCGGCTTGTCCGGCGGCGATGCCTTCGGCCGGGAAGCGGTGGACACCCTGCTGGCCAGGATGGAGAACGACCGGGACCGCCTGGTGGTGATCATCGCGGGCTACGACGGCGAGATCGACCGCTTCCTCGCCGCCAACGACGGCCTGGCCTCCCGCTTCGCCAAACGCCTGCAGTTCCCCTCCTACACGGCTGAGGAGCTGGGCCGCATCGGCGAGGTGATCGCGAGCAAGCGCGATTCCCAGCTCTCCGAGGACGCCGCCGAACTCCTCGTCGAGGCGTGCCGGGTGCTCTACGCCAAGGAGAGCACCGACCAGAGCGGCCAGCCCCGCCGCGGCGTCGACCTGGCCGGTAACGGACGCTTCATCCGCAATGTGATCGAGGCGGCCGAGGAAGAACGGGAGTTCCGCCTGGCCAACGACGAGTCCGTCGACCTCACCGAGGCCGACGAGGAAACTCTCATGCGCATCGAAGCCGCCGACATGCGTATTGCCCTGGACAACCTGCTCACTACGCTCAACCTGCGCTGATCCGCGGCGCCGTCGTCAGCGCTGGGGCGCGGCTACGGCGTCGTGGCTGGTCAGGGCGTCGGCGCGGGACAGGGTGGCGCCGGGGACGAGCTGGCCGACAATCTCCCAGGGCGCCAGGCGGGGGGTACCCTCGAGGCCGAGGGCGGCGGCGGTTTCGGCATCGGGGATGCCGTGCCGGATGCCGCTGTCGGTGATGTAGAACAGGCTGCCGCGGCGGATACTGCCGGGCGTTATACCGGCGACCTGAACGAATTCGCCGGAGGCCGGGGACACGTACACCGAGTCGACGCGATCGCCCGTGCCGTCGGCGGTGGCCAATGCTACCGGCGCGACGTTCTCGGGGTGCGGCAGGCGGGTGCCCGCGATCAGGGTGACCGTCGCGCGGTCGGCGGGGCCGTCGGTGGCCGAGCGCAGGGCCGGATCGGTGCCGGGCTGCTTGGTCCAGGCCAGACAGGCCACGGGGGCGTCCTCGGCGGTGATGATCCGGGGGGTGTCGTGGGGGAATTCGCCGACAGGGAGCGGGTGGCGGATCGGAACCTGGTCCAGGGCGTCCGGCGGCACCTGGACGATGCCGGGCATGCCCTGGGAATCAGCGTTGCGGATGAGGGCGGCGGCGAATGGGCTCACCGGCTGCACCCCGTCGGCCAGCACCACATACAGCTCGGTGCCCTCGGCCACGCCTGACACCCCGATGATCCCGCCGACCGGCACCGCCTCGAGCGGCCCTGGACCGGGGTCGCCGGCGTTCGGGATCTGCGGTGCGCGCAGGGCCGGGACCTGCGTGGTGGCGCCGAGCAGACTGGGGCCGGCCGGGCGGGCACGGTGCGCGGCGAGATTGAGGGTGCGAGCGGTGGCCGAATCCGTCGGATCCAGTTCGGCGCGCTTGCCCGCCCAGATCAGGTAGGCGCGGTCGGCCTCGCGCACCAGGAATGCCTCGTCGTCGGCGATGGTCCTGGCGCCCGTCCCGAGCTCGGGACTTCCGGCCAGGATCGACGTGGTGACCCCGGTCGCCCCGACCGCGCTGCCGGTGATCGACAACCGCACCGACTCACAGACCGTCCAGGCCGACCGGTCGCCCTGATGCGACCCGGGCAGTGCGCCCGGCGCACCGGGAATGCCGAGCAGCGGACCGCGCGAGAACGAGTTCAGCTTGCTGTCCTTCACCGACTCCGGCGACTCGTTGCTGCCGGTGACCAGCCGCGCCGAGGCCAGATTGAGCACCGGGTGCAGTCGGTCGTCCCCGTCGCCGCCCGGGACCACCACGTACAGCGCGCCGCTGTCCTTGCCGACCACGATCCTCGCGTCCCCGACGGCCCCCTGTGGACGGAAGAACGACAGGATCGCCGCGCCCGCCACCACCAGCAGCCCCAGGATCGCGCCCACGATCAGCGAACGAAGCTGCGAGCGCATCGGATCGTGCAGCATGCGCACATCACGACGAATGAGCGCGTGATCGAGCCGCCGCAGCAGGAACCGATATCCATTGACCTGGGCTCGGGTGGTCAGCTGCGCCGGCATCCATCCTCCGAGAGAAATTCACGAAAATGGCGTATTCGGACGCGATTCGCCGGACGCCTCGTATTCCGCCGACACTGTACCGTAATCATGGATAGTTTCTGGAAAGAGCATGATTTGCGCAGCGCGATCAGGGTGGACAAAAGTGAACGAATGGCGAAGCGAAATCGGCGCTTCGGTTAATTCCATCGAAAACCAACAGGAAAGCGTCAGGGAATCGGCGACGAGTTCGACCGACCGGGTCCTGCGCGATCCGGAGTTCTGGCTGTTCCGTTGGCTGCCGCTGCGCTGGGTGCTGCCGACCTTGCTGTTGGCCGCGGTGATCGCCTGGTGTGTGACCGCGGCAGGCGCCCACCCCGTGGTCGCGCCGATCCTGGCCGCCCTGACCACTCTGGCGTTGCTCACACCGTGGCGGCGCGGCGAACCACGCTCGGCGGCAGCCTGGCTGGCCCGTGAGCTCGGATTCCGTTGGCGCCGCAGCGATGACCGGCTCGGCGGCAACTCCGAACCGTTCGACGTGGCCCTTCCCGAGGGCGGCAGCTACGGAATGCGCTGGGACGACGACCGACTCATCACGGTGTTGCGCATCGATCCCCCGCCGGACGCGCTCACGTTGCTGCGCCGCGGCGCGCTGACCACCGACCAGATGCTGCCGCTCACCGAGATCGCGGGCTGTCTCGAACAATTCGACATCACGCTGGCCTCGATCGATGTGATCAGCACCGGCTCGCGCACCGCGGGCGACAGTCCGGTGGCCCGGATCTACGACCAGATCGTCGGCCCCCTGCCCGCCATCGCCGACCGCACCGTCTGGCTGGTGCTGCGCCTGGATCCGCTGGCCAATGCCGAGGCGGTGGACAGCCGTGGCGGCGGTACCACCGGGGTGCTGCGCTCGGCGCTCATCGCGACGCGGCGCGTGGCCAACCGGCTGGCCGCCCGCGACATCACCGTCTCGGTGCTGACCGCAGGCGAGATCAACAGCGCGACACGCCAACTCACCCATGGTCTGGCGCTGGAGGAATTCGAGGAGACCCCGCGGAGCCTGGTCGGGCACGGGATGCACCTCACCAGTTACGAGGTGGGTGCCGATCTGATCGGCCCGCGCGGTTTCGCCGCCATCTGGGCGACGCCGGCCCTGGCCACCACGCTCACCCTGCGGCTGCGCGGGCACCTCGGGCCGCGCACCCGACCCGGCGCCGAATCGGGTGCCATCGTGCTGGACGCGGTGGTCCGCTTCGACACCGCCACCGCCCCCGGCGAACCGCCGTTGCCCGGCCTGCGCCAGCTCACCGGCCGTCAGCTGCCCACCCTGCTCGACAGTGTGCCGATCGATGCTCGCACCCGGCGCGTGGACAACGGCCAGCGCGGTCCCCGCGCCGCGCTGACCGAGATCGTGGTGCCGACCGCCGGATGCGGGCAGCTCATCGGCGCCGACGACGCCGGGCAGGGCCTCGCGGTGCCGCTGGTCGGCGACGGGACCCGGCATCTGGAAGTGGTGGGCAAGCTGGACCTCGCCCAGCAGGTGCTGTTGCGCGCCATCGCGCTAGGGGCCCGGGTGATCGTGCACACCGATCGCCCCGAGGCCTGGCATTCGATGGTGGCGAATCTGAACACCCCGCACCTGCTCTCGCTGGCGCCGCGCTATTCCGGTACTGGCAATCCGGCGCCCACCGCGCCACCGCCGGGTCTGCGCAGGCCGCTGTCGACGGTGATCGTCTACGACGGGATCACCCCGGCCGCGCCCAGCGGCGGCGCGACCGTGGTGCACGTGCGGTCGCCGGACCAGCAGGGCGGCTATGTCGCCGCTGATGTGGTGCTGGAGCAGGACGACACCTCGCCCAATGCCATCACGGTACGCACCGCCACCGCCACCGCCACCGTGCGCATGGTGACCACGCCCGAGGAAATGCGCTACATCGGGGAATCACTCGCCGCAGCCCGCTGAGACGACGAAAACGGCGTACTCGGACGGTGATCCGAGTACGCCGTTCGCTACGGTGCGGGTCAGCCGATCTCGGCGAAGCCGTCACCGACCTTGCCGTCGGTGCCGAGCGCCTCACCGAGCGCGTTCTCGACGGCGGCGGCGATGGCGTTGAGCAGCTGCTGGGTGTCCTCGATCGCGTCGTTCCACTCGGTGTGGATCTTCACGAATTCACCCTTGGCGTCGGTGTCCCACGCGGTGTCGATCGACGTGGCGGCGTCCTGCACGGCGGCGCTCTGCGAGATCAGGTCGTCGCGGTAGCCCTCCAGATTGTCGAACAGGGCCTCCATCGCGGCCTTGCCGTATTCCATGGTCATGGCAATCCTCTCTTCGGAAAAGTGTGCGTGACAGCGCCGGTCAGAGGCTGGTCAGGCCGCCGCCACCCGAACCGCCCTGCAGACGCGCGAAGTCGTCCCGGGCGCCCTGGTCCATCGCCAGGTAGGCGTTGTTGCCCGACTCCACCTGCTGCTGCATCTGGTCGAGGATGCCGTTGAGCTGGGTGGCCTCCTCCTCCCAGTCGACGGCGGCCGTCTCGAAGGCACCCTGGGCATCGCCCTTCCACTTGGCCTTGACATCCTGCACCTCGCCGTTGATGGCGTTGATGGTCTTACGGATGGCGCCGATGGCCTCGTACATTTCGTTCGCGGCCGCCGCGGCCGCTACGTCGTCGACATTCACGTCACCGGTTCCGGTGGTCATGGTGAGTCCTTTCTGATAACAGTCGGTGTGGGGGTTGGTGGCGGCGCCGGGTCGCGCCGCCCTGGTCTCACTGCGGCAGCCACCTTCCTCCGGGCAGGAGCTCGATCAGGGCCGAGATCGCCTGCGCGATCCGGTGATCGGTGCCCGGGGTGACCGTCGACCAGATCCGCAGATCCGGCGCCCGCCCGGGAGCTGCCACGATCCGACCCGCCGCGGTGTCATACACCGCGACGGCGCCGGTGGCTCGCTCGGTCGCACCGCCCTCGTGGTGACAGGCCACGATTTCGGCGTAGGTGTGGCAGTCGCCCAACGCCAGCCCGTAGCGGGTGGCGTCGGTGGCCGCGACACCGAGGTGGTAGACGGCGTCGGCATAGTCGGCCGCGTTCTCGGCCGCGTCGAAGCGCTCGGCCAGGTCGGTGGCCGGGGCGCTGAAAGCCGCCACGTCGGCGGCGGCGAGTGGGCCGAGCTGCGCGAGAATCGGCCGGGCCAGCGATTGCCCGCTCCCGTCCACCCAGATCGGCTCGATCACGTAGCTGTCACCGGTGCGCACGGCCAGCGCGTGCGCCTCACCGCGCCGAGCCAGGCAGATCCGCACCGGGGCGCCGCCGCGGAAGATCCGCGCGACCAGTTCCCGGTCGGGCTGACTCAGGGTCAGCAGGGCGCCCACCAGTTCCGTGTTCGCAACCTCGTCACCGTCGAGGATCCCGGTGCCGGTCAGTTCGGCTTCCGCCGCGCGGCGGGCCGCCTGCCAGTCGGCGAGGGTTTCCTGGGTGGGGCGTACCGCCAGCACCAACGGCAGGGTCTGGACTCGCAGTCGCTCGGCGACCGCGAGCAGGCCGTCATTGGTCAGCACGGTCATCGCTGCCCGCCCACTCGATGTCTCGGGCGCACACCGGCGTGCCACGTGATCATCGGTCACCGTCCGACCCGGTACGCTCCGTTGCCGATTCGGGCACGATGGGGGCGTCCGGCACGCCGAGGACCGCGGGCGCGGCGAGGATTCCGATGTGGTCGTCCGGTGCGGTGGTCGGCTCCACGGCGACGCCCGCCCTCGGGGTGTGTTCTTCCTCGGCGCCGGCCGCCGCGGCGCCCATCGCGCCGGGCGCCATCGGCAGATGTCCCGACGACACCGGAACCGGATTCGACGTGCCCACGGTCGCGGTGGTGGTGACCGCGGAGCCGCCCTGGACATGCACCGGGGTGTGGTAAGCCGTGCGCATGGTCGGCAACGAGGTGATGCCCCGCAGGACCGGCCCCATCGGACCGACCATCGGGGTATGGGCGGCGGCGCTCGCCCGCTCAGCGGCCAGCGGGGCGGGCGGCGCGATGACCGGTGCCTGCTCGGCGGGCCACGGCTGTGCCAACGGTTCGGTGGCCGACTCGTATCCGCGCATGACCCGGGAAGCGGCGGCGTGGGCGATGTCGCCCTTGGCGTCGTTGTCGGCGCCGACGCCGCGCACCGGCGCTCCCAGCAGTGCGCCGACCTGTTCGATGGTGTCCTGCACCGCCCGGATGGCCGCTATCTCACCGTGGTTGGGCATCGCCAGTCGGGCGACTTCGTAAGCCGCGGCCTGGGTTTCGGCTCGGGCCGCGTTGGCCGCGGCCACGGCGGCCATCTCGGTCAGCCACGCCTGCAGGCCCTCGATCTTCGCGAGCACGGCGCTCGAACCCGCCGAGTTCCAGGCGGCGCGCAGCCCATCGAGGGTCTGCTGGTACTCCAGCGCGATACTGCCCAGTTCCACGGCGAGCCTGGCCCAGCCGGCGCCCGCTGCGGCCAGCGGCGCCGCGCCGGGTCCCTCGGTCAGGTCCCCGGCCAGTTTTTCCGGCGGCCGTGCTTCCCAGACGACGCCGGTGAAACCTTCCTGCGGCGGTTCGATCATCGCAACGCCGTACTCACTTCGGTGAACTCGCCCGCGTTGTCGCTGTCCATCCGGTCGAACCGGTGCACCTGGCCGCGCACGGCCGCAGCCAGTTTGCGCAGTTCCTCGATGCCGCCGGCCAAGCTCGCCGTGTAGGCGGTTCCCACCTCCGACATGGTGTGGGCCGCACGCACCGACACCTCGTCCGTTCCGGCGGGCGACACAGCGAGGACGTCGCGCTCCCTGCCGAGGGCAGCGTCGAGACGGTCGGCCAGACCGTCGAGCTGCCCGGCCGAACCGGCCGCGGTCGGGCCGTCGAAGTACACACCGTCGAAATCGCTCATGACAATTCCTGTTCCTCGTATGCCTGCTGTGCGCGGATCACCCCGGGTTACAGGGTGAGTTCCTTGTCCGGAGGCGGGGCGGCGTTCGGCTCGGCGGCCGCGGCGCCGACGACCGGGGTGGCGACGGCATCGATGTCGCCGACCACCTCGTCGCCGTAGTCGGTGACCAAATGGGTGCGCGTCGCGTCGTCGATGGACTCGCCCGCGCGTCCGGCCGCGGCGCCCGCACCGGCCCCCATCGGCATCATGCCGCCGCCCATGCCCATGCCGCGGCCCGCGGCGCCCGTCGCGTGCTCGCCGGGCGTTCCCGGCGCGGCGAAACCTGAGGTCGAGGGACCGACGACGCCCGCGGCCCGCGTACCGGGCCACGGATTCAGCGCGGCGGCCGCCCGGCCCACCGCGGCACCGGCGCCGCCGACGCCGCCACCGGCGAATCCGCCGCCCGCCGCGACCGCGCCGGGCGAGTCTGCTCGGTCGGTCTCGGCTTCGGTCGCCGCGGTCAGCGTGGCATGGTGCTCGGCGAGTTTCGTCGCGGTCTGCACGCCGGTCGTGGCGAGCCCCATCAATGGCTGCAGCAACCCGAGCAACTGGCTGAGCTGGTCGGCGACATCCATCCCGGTGGGGGCGCCCGGCACCGGTACCTTCTCCCCCGCCGTGGTCACCGAGGCGCCCTGCACGGCCAGTTCGGACCGCGTCTTGGCGACGACCGCGCTGCCCTCGGCGACCGTCTCCACGGTGTTCGCGATCAGGAAGGCTTGGCCGGGCGGTGTCGCGAGAAAGGGTGCGGTGGCAGCCGTTGTCGCCAGGTACTTGCTGATGATCGCGGCCAGCTGGAGCTTGCCGGTGCCGACCGAGACCAGCGCGCCGGTGTTGATCGAGTTCATGGCGGTGGCCTGGCTGCCGATCGCCGCGGTAGGTGCCACGGTCTGGGCCGCCTTGTCGGTGGCCGAGTCCGCGCCCGCGCCCTGCCACATCGACATCGCCATCTGCAGCGCCGAGCTACCCAGGCTGAGCACGCTCTCGAGGGTGCTGCTCACCAGGGACAGCACCTGACTCGGATCCACCGCCGCCTCGGTGGGCGCGGCGGCGGGATCACCCGTCGACTCGGCCGGTGCCGTCGGCGCGATCTGCCCGGTGCCGAACGCCGAGGCCAGGTCGGTGAGCGGTTGCATCAGCGCCGCCAGATCCAGCATCGGCAGCGGCGGAAAGTCCGGCAGCGGCGGGAATTCCGGGATCTGCGGCAGCGGCGGGAGGCCGAGCTGATCCAGAATGCCGCTCACCGGCAGGTCGAGCAGCGGTGCCAGCGCACTGCCCTGCAACAGATCGAGAACGGTCGGATCGGGTTCCACCGCGCCGGGCGCGGGAGCGGGCTCGGTCACGGTCGTGCGGTGCCCGCCGATAGTCCGAGCGCCCGGAACGTGCCCGCCGAGCCCTCATCGGTGGCCTCGTAGGCTCCAGCCGCCTGGTACGAGGTCACCGCGGTCATGGCGTGCACGGTGGCCAGCTCGGCGACCGAGGCGAGATGGTTGGCCTGCGCGTAGGCGTAGGCGAGCAGGTATTCCTGGCCGATCAGACCGAACGCGGGTGCCATCGCCGCCATGGTGGCGCCCTGGTTGACCGCCCCCGCCGTCGCGACCTGCTGCGCCATGCTTGCCGCGGAGTCGCCGTATCGGCGGATCGCGTCGGGTGTCGCTACAACGTCGTTCATAGTGCTCCCCGGACCGCTAGGCGGCCTCATTTCCGTCGGAACCGATGCCTGAAAAGCTAGCTACCGCAACGAACTTCACGGTGAACAGCAAGTGTCTACGCGGTGATCTCCTCGTTGAAGGCGGTGACCAACACGCCTCGGCGCTCGAACGCCGAGCGCGCGGCCGCCGTGGTCGTGCGCACCAGCACCCGCTCGAACTGTTCGGCAGTCAGCCGAGAGATTCCCGATGACAGCCGCAGGTCGACCAGGGCGCCGTTACCGTCCACTTCGGCAGTCACCGTCCCGTCGTCGGAGGTCTCCCGACCCCGGACCGCGGCGAGTTCCTCGGCGAAGTCCCGCATGCGGTACAGCCGGTTACGGACTCGTTCTTCCAGCTCATCCATGGAATCGACCATGTGTCAGGCCCTTTCGTCACGTGCTCACACCGAACGCAGCCAGCTCTGCGGTTCGTTCTCGTACTCGGCTTCCTCGGCGTACTCCTGTCGCGCCACGTCCTCCCTGGTGGGCAGGCCCATCCGGGCGAGCACCGCACTGTCGACACCGGCGGCTTCGAACTCGGCGCGACGCTGCAGTGCCGCCCGGGTCGCGGACCGGCGGCACAGACGCAAGATCTCCCCCGCGAGTTGATCGGGATCGCCGCGCAATTCCCCGGTGTCGACCGAAATACCCAGCGGCAAACCTTGTTCGGTGGTTCGGACCGTGATCGTGCCGGTGCGCGATGTCGCGGTGAATTGTTTCGGCTGCGGGTTCGTCATGGGTGCCTCATACACGTTCGTCCTTGATGACCCGGACCACTTCCGCGATCCGGGAATTGATGAGCGATACCAAGCGATTCCGATCAGCGGCCAGTGCTGAGGGCGGTGCGCCCTCGGTGATCACGTAGCGGCCGTCGTCGGTGAGATCCCGCCACTCCAGACGATGCCTGGTGCGCCCGCGCGGGCCGTAGACCGAACGTTCCTGGATGATGTCGATGACGCCGATCCGGGTGGTCGCAGCGGTCCGAAAGTCGCGGGCCTGCTCGATCGGTGACCCGAGGAAGGAGTCCTGGACCAGCGAGCCGATGTGGGAATAGTCCAGTTCCGCGGCATCATGGGCCTGCGGCAGTGGCAGATCGCCCCGCGAGCCGGCGGGCATTTCGCCCAGCGCCGCGGCTACTCGGGGGCCCAGATCGATGGCGGCGCATTCTCGGACGACGAACCCGTCGGCATGGTGCATCGTGCGGCCCGGACGCTGCTCGATCAGATAGCCCCGGTCGGCCCGGCGGGTGGCGAGCAGCCGGATGCTGCCCTTCGGGTCGCCGGGATTCTTGCCGTCGATGCCGAACACCTCGATCCGGATGTCGGGTCGATGTATGTCGGCGAGCGCGGTCCGGAACTCCGGATCCAGGGTGCGCCGGTGCCGTTCCCGGATCTCGATCTTGGCCTGGTCGTACTGGTCGACCGTCTTGATATCGGTGGTGAAGATCAGCGGGAACGGCAGGTGCGATTCTTTGAGTTCCTCCCACAGGACGGCGAATTCGAGATCCTCGAACGACCAGGTGCGGTTCACGATTCCTCCGCTCGACGCTGCCGATACCGTTCGGCGAAGCCGACCGCGTACACCGTCGGCGGGATCGAGGACGACGATCTCTCGATGACGCCGTCGTCGGCGATGTAGAAGATGGCGCGGCCCAGCAGGATCTCACCGGGCGCAACGGGCGCGTACACCATCCAGCCGACGCCGAGACGGTCTGCGACCAGGGCATCGAGGGGGTACCGACTGGTGTCGGCGCCGGACCCCTCGACTGCCGCACGTACCCGGGCGAGGGCGGTGTCGCGCGGCAACGGCGCCGATGTCGCGGCAACGCAACCAGCCAGACTCAGCTGGTACCAGGCACTGTCGAGATCGGGTTCGGCACCACCCACTGCCGAAGCGGCGATACCGAACGCGGCACCGAGCGTGTCGGGCAGCGTGATCCCGGTTTCCGCGGCGGCGACGAGATCGGCGAGGCGCCGGGTCCGGTCAGCGTCCGGTGCACCGGCGCCGGACTGCGCGGCCACCGCGGCCAGCACACCCACCACGGCATCCGAATCCCACACGGCGGGTAGGGCAGGCCGGAACCGTGACGCCGAGGGCGGCTCGCTCGCGGCCCAGGCCGCACCGTCCCACCAGAAGCAGAAGGACAGCTGGCCGCCGGCCACGCGGGGATTCAGTACCGGATCGGCCACCCAGTCCGGCGCGCCGGCCAGCAGGTCGGGCAGCGGGGCGCCCTCGTTGTAGGCCGCGTCGAGGATCGGGTCGTTCCAGACACCGCCGGACAGGACCGCGCGGTCGCCCGGCAGCAGGTACAGCGTGCTGCCACTGCGCCCGGCGCCCTCGAAGACACCCATCGAGGGCAGTACCCGCGGCCCCCGGGGTGAGCGGGCGGCCACGAAGCCGGCGGCCAGCACCGACCAGCGCGCCCACAGCAGCGGCAGCGGTGGCAACAGCTGGTCGTCGACCCGGTGTGCGGGGGCCGCCGCGACCCGCAACGCCGACTGCCCGGGTGGGCACAGCTGCCGTCCGCCGTGGCGCAGGTACGCGGCCAGCCACACCGGTAGCCGACTCCGAGGGAACTGCTCCAGGTCCAGCTCGTAGGCTTCGGGCGGGAACAGGAACTCGTCCGGGAAGGGCTGCTCACCGTAGTCGTAGTCGGCGGACGGTGCACTGCCGGAGCGGTGGCGGACCACCATCCGCCACCACGGACCATCCGCCAGTTCCGCGGACAACTCACGCAGCTCAGACACCCTCGCGGCCACCGCGGGCAGCAGCTCCAGCTGGATCGAACTGCCGTCGGCGCGCAGGCACAGCACTCGATTCGCCGCGGCGGCCACGGTGAGGGCGAAGACCGCTTCGATCTCCACCCAGTCGCCGGGAGCGTTCTCGCCGAGCTCGCGGCCGATCCGGTCCGCGAGCTCGGCCATCCGCTGCTCCGTGGGCACCTCCGGCTCGTCGGTCGCCGTGGCCAAGGTGAACCCGATGTCGGGCCGGTCGCCGTCGGCCCCGTTCTCCGATTCGGTGGTGCCGGTCGGTACTTCGCTCACTGGATCATCCCTCCACCACCGGCCTCACCACCACCGGCGCCTCGCCGATCGCCTCGTCGAGGTGCTCGGTGGAGTCCAGGTAGTCGGCCCGCTTGTGGTCCTTGTTCTGACCCTGCCCCTGCCCGGCACCGGCGCCGCCACCGCCCATCGGGCCCGGCGCACCGGGCATACCCGCCATCGGTCCCAACCCGGCACGGCCGGTGGCCATCCCGTCCGCGCTGATGGCGGCGCGCGGGAACAGCTTCGAGGCCTGGGAAGCATCCCGCGCCAGCGCCGCCTGGGGACCGCCACCCCCGCCGCCACCGCCACCGAGGCCCCCGCCCTTGGCGCCGGCCGCTTTGAGGGCGTCGGCGAGCTTGCTCGGCATGTTCTTGTCGGCGGCCAACCCGGTCGGGATCGCACCGGGGATACCGGCCATGTTCTCGGCGGACGACAGCGCGTCCTGGGCGGCCGAGAGCCCGTCCTGGGCCGCGGTCTGCAGCTGGCCCACCGCGTCCTGGGCGGCCTGCTGCGCGGCCTGCCGGGCCGCTTCCCGCTCGGCCAGCTCGCGCTGGGCCGCGGCTTGGCGCGCCCACTCCTCGGTATCGAAGCCCGCGCCGTTGCGCATCCCGCCAGTGCTGAGCCCGGTGAGCGCATCGGTGCCGAAACGGGCCTGGTCGGCAGTGTTCATGGCGTTCAGGAAGCCGTCCGACAGGCCGCCTCCCCCGCCACCGCCACCACCGGAAAAGGCGCTGGCGTCGACTCCGCCACCGCCACCGCCACCGCCGCCACCGCCGTTGTCGCCGCCGTTGTCACCCGGTCGGATCTTCGGATCGGGCAGGATCGGAATCGAGGCGTCGGTCGCCTCCATCCCCGGCTCGTACCAGGAACCGAAAGCCGAGCGGGCGGCGTTCACGGCGTTGTGCGCGGCCATCGCCATTTTCAGGTGATAGTCACTCTCGCCCGGTGTCTCCATGTACGCGCGCCGGGCAGGATCGTTGTTCAGTAGGTTCCAGGTCAGCTGATCGGTGCCGTCCTCGACGAAGCTTCCGCCACTGCGCAACAGCGCGGGCGAGAGGTACTCGTTGTCCAGCGCGGTGCGCAGCCCCGTTTGCAGCTCACGGGCCCACCCGGAGGTCATCGTCATGTTGTCCCCGGTCCGCTGCATCGCAGTGACGAGCGCCCCGGCCTGCTGGCGGTAGGCCTCGGTAGCACTCTCGGCGTCGTTGGCGCCCGCGCCCTTCCACAGCTCCTCCCGCTTCAGCCGGGACAGCTCGTTGCGCAGGTCCGCGAAGGCGCCCTCGATCCCCTCGGCGATCTTGGTCCACCGCTCGCCTTTCCAGGTGAGGTGAATCGCGGCCATCTCGTCGTAGATCTTCTGGAAGGTACTCAGATCCAGCGAACTCGCCGGCTCGATGGCAATCGACGGAGCCTGCACACCTTCCTCCGTCGCCGCCAGCGCGGCGAGCTCGGCGAATCGGTCGACTTCGTCGAGCCCCGGAAATTCCTTCGCGTCGCCGAAGCCAGGAGGTATCTCCTGGTGATCGGTGAGGGCGATGCTCGACCGGTCCTTGGCCTCGCCCTTGAGCCGGGTGAACTCGGCCTCGGAGTTGTCTTCGGTGCTCTGGTAGGACTTGTCGGCGGTCATCAACGTATCGGCCAGCGCGGCCAGGATGTCGAGATGCTTGCCGAGCCGATCGTCGAGATCGTCGGCCAGGTCGAGGTATTTGTCCCGCAGTTCCGAGGCCGAGTGCAGGGTGTCCTTGGGCATGCCATACGAATCACGGAGAAGCACTACGTAATCGCGCAGGAACTCGATGGCGTAGGCGGACTCGGCTGCCGCGGTCACGGCATCGCCGATGGCACCGTCCTCGAGCGTCAACGAGCCACTGCGTGCCTGCCCGGCCAGACCCTCCCAGGGGTTGTCGCCACCCATCGATCACACTCCCGATCCCGTTGTCATCCGTCCCGGTTCGCAGCACTCACGCTGGGCAAGGACCGCGAATCACAGAGGGCCGCAGCGAGTTTAGGGGGCGCAAGTGAACCGAACGTGTCGGCGGCGAGGCCGGTGGGCAAAGTTACGGACAGGCCCGAATTCACTCGTCGCGACCAGGTGCGGGCTGTGCGAAACGCCGTTCCAGGGCGGCGCGGCGGGCGGCGGCGTGGGAGCCGTCGAGCTGGGCCGCGAACTCGGTGCGGGCGGCCGCGACGAGCTCGGTGGGCACGTGCGGGTGGGCAGTGGCGATGGCCCACAGCGCCGCTTCGGTCTCCATGTCGATGCCGGTCTCGGAGTTCAGGCCACCGCCGGAGCACACCGAGGCCAGGGCGGCCTCGAAGTTGGCGACGAGCTCGGCTTGGGTGGGGCGGTCGAATCGCACCGATACTCCTAGGGTCGTTCTCGGCGGGCGGCCTGCTGGCGGGCCTTGATCTCGGCGATGTGGCGCTGCTGTTCGGCCCGTTCGGCTGCCGCGTTGGAGCCGTCGAGCTGGCCCGCGAAGGCGGCCTCGGCCGCCGCGATCAGGTCTTCGGTGGCGTGGGGGTGGGCACGGGTCACCGCTCGCAGCGCGGTGCTGGTCATCAGGTCGAGGCCGGTCGCGGAGCGCAGGCCGCGACCGGCCAGCGCGTCGTCCAGACCCATGGCGAAGTTGCGCCGCAGCTCGGCTTCGTCGGGATGGTCGGTCCGCACGCTCTGCTCCTCGTGGCCGTCGGGGTGATGGACGTTAGTGCTTCGGGGTGAACGTCAGGTGAAGATGCTCGCGCGGTGGCGCGGGTCGGCCAGGACGTCCCGAACCATCAACCCCATATCCAGATCCGGTCCCCGCCACGCGTAGTAGATGTCGAGGGCCACGACACCGTTGAGCGCCACAGCGAACCGCACCTGCCGCTCCCGACGCTCCCAATGCACTTGTGTCCGTGCATCTTCCAGGTTGATCACCTGCTGCCCCGCCCGCAGCAGCAGTCTCCCGCCGACGCGATAGAACACCACGGAGAGTTCACCGATGTCGCCGTACACTCCCGCGACCGGACCGGCCGCCCCGGCCTGCGCTTGCAACCGTCCGCTGCTCGGATCGAACTCCACCGACACCCCGAAACCGCTCTGCGGACGCACCAGCAGACCAGCAGGTTCCCCGGTGCGCCGCACATTCTCCGACCGATAGTCACTGCGCGGCCTACCCTGCGATTGGCCACCGCCACCCACCGGCTGCCCACCCATCGGCGGCGGCATCATCGGATACCCGCCGCTACCATCGCCTCCGGACACTGGAGCGCCTCCGGACACCGGACCACCGAACCCGGTTGCCCCCGTGCCGCCCTCCCTCCCCTGCGGGGGATCGGTCGCCAGCTGCTGGCCGCCGAGTTCGTTCGGCACGCCATAGCCACTTGCCGGGGAGGTCTGCGGATAGCCGACCACTGCTCCCGGCATCGGGGTCGTGCGCGGAACCGGTTGTGCGCCAGCCATGGAATCGCCGGGTGCGGAGCTCGCCGAGTCGGTCGCCGCGCCGGATGTTTCCGTAATCGAATGCGATCCTCCCTCATTCGGCAGGCCGCTGGCGCTCGTGGGGTAGGTCTGCGGATGACCCGCTGCCGCCCCGAACGTCGGACCGGCATGCGGGACCGGTTGCACCGCGAGCGACGGATCGCCATGCGGCCCGGCCATGCTCGTCCGATCGGCCGAGGAGCCGGTCGAACCCGGAAGCGCAGGGGCCGCTCGATCACTCGACACGATAGGGCTGTTCGCCGAATGACCTGCCGTGTGCTCCGATGCCGACGGCAAGTCCGAACCTGGCGCCGACGAATCCGGCGCTTCCGGCGGACCAGCCGACAGCGGCGTGAAGGGCACATCAGGAAGGGCGGACGCCCGATCTCCTGGCGCCACCGGAGCCGTCTGCTCGAGCCGCTCGGAACTCTCAGCCGCACGCGGCCGCTCGGGCACTTCGGGAGCACCAGCCGATCCAGGCGTCGCCGGGCGCCCGGGCATCTCCGGCGACTCGGGTGGCCCCAGTTGTTCGGGCATCGCAGGGAACTCGGGCACTTCCAGCATGCCGGGCAGATCCGGTCGCCCTGGTAGCTCGGGCCGACCTGGTTGCTCAGGCGAGCCCGGCCCCTCGGGCAACTCAGGGACCTCCGGCAGCTCGGGGACATCAGGCAGTTCGGGCTGCTCGGGCAACTCAGGCCATTCCGGAACCTCAGGCAGTTCCGGAACCTCCGGCAACTCAGGCAGTTCGGGCAACTCAGGCCATTCCGGAACCTCAGGCAGTTCCGGAACGTCGGGCACCTCAGGCGGTTCCGGTACCTCAGGGAACTCCGGCAGCTCAGGCACCTCAGGCAGTTCAGGCACCTCAGGCAGTTCCGGAACCTCAGGGAACTCCGGCAGCTCAGGCACCTCAGGCAGTTCAGGCACCTCAGGCAGTTCCGGAACCTCAGGCAGTTCCGGAACCTCAGGGAACTCCGGCACCTCAGGCAGTTCCGGAACCTCAGGCACCTCAGGCACCTCAGGCACCTCAGGCACCTCAGGCACCTCAGGCACCTCAGGCACTTCGGGCACTTCGGGCAGTTCGGGCAGTTCGGGTGACTCCGGGGGGCCGGGAGCCTCTGGCAACTCGGGGAGGGCAGGAGGCTCGGGTGTGCCGGGTGGTTCCGGCACCACGGGTGGGCCTGGTGGGGTCGGGGGCTCTGGTGGGGTCGGGGGCTGCGGGGGCGCGGGGGGCTGCGGGGGCGTTGGGGGCGTTGAGGGGGGTTCGGGGTCGTTGTCTGGAGACGGAGTGGGGATGTCGGGTGGGGTTTCCGGTTCTTCCTCCAAGTCCTCGAGGTCTTGGGGAATGTGGGGAATGTGGGAGCGGCGGGTTCGGCCGTCCCACCAGGTGCCGCCGTATTCGGGGGTGTCCGGGCCGTCGGGACCGTCCGGGCCGTCAGGACCGTCCGGGCCGTCCAGGCCGTCCGGGCCGTCCAGGCCGTCCGGGCCGTCCAGGCCGTCAGGACCGTCCAGGCCGTCAGGACCGTCCGGACCGGCGGGCGGTGTGACGTCGGCGGCGGTGAGGGGTGGTTCGCCGGATCGGTGGAAAGTGTCGGCCAGCTGGGTGAGGGTGCGGAGGATGGCGGCGGTCTCGCGGACTTCGGCGCGCAACTGCTGGTGCACCTGGGCGAGGTCCGCGGGGGACAGTGCCTCGGTGTTGTCGATCTTGCCGTCGCGGAAGTCCTCGTAGATCTGGGCGATCTCGGCCGGATCCGCGTCGGTGGTGTCCTTGCCGAGCATGCGGGCCCAGTCCCGGTCCGGTTCGGGGCGCGCCGACGGGTCCGGTGGCGGATCGGTATGGGTGGCGGCCACCGATTCGAACGCTCGCAGGTCGCCGAGTACCGCGTCCAGGTGTGCGGGCGTGTCACGGAGATGCAGCACCAGTTCGTAGCCTGCGTTGCGCGGGTCACGATCCAGCATGTCGGGGTGTTCGCGCAGATAGTCGGCCAGGTGCTGGAGTTCCTTCGCCCGGCTCGGTGTGCTCTCGATCAGTTCGGCGATCGTCTCCTCGGGGCGGCCGCGCAGGTCGGCGCGGTCGATCCCGAGCTCGTTGACGAGGTGGAAGAAGTCGATTTCCAGCAGGGTGCGGGCGTAGTCGGCCAGGGTCTCGATGCGCAGGGCGCGCATCCCGTTGCGGGTCGCCAGGTCGGCGAGGACCTCGGTGATCCGGTCGGGCGCCAGATCCTCGGCGCGCAGGTCGAGCCGACCCGCGAGTTCACCGATGGCCGAGCGGAGTTCGTCCGGGGACAGGTCTGCCGGGCTCGGCTCGCGCGGCGCCGACGACTCGGCCGGATCGGCCACCACCTGCCACTCACCGCCCGGCTCCCGGACCATCGTGATCCGGGCCTCCCGGCCGTCGATCGTCGCCGCGATGTGTCGCACCTGCGGGGCGTCCACGCTGCGGTAGTGGATGACGCCATCGGCATCCGCCCAGGTGACCAGATAGTCCAGCTCCGCCTCGCTCCTGGTCAACACCTGGGCCAGATCCGCGTTGGCCGGTTCGGCGAGCACCTCGGCAAGCACGCGATGGTGGTTCAACCCGTTGTCCACCACCACGAGGCGCAGCGGGTCGCTGCCGGTCAACCCGATTCCGGGTGCCAGCAGCGTGCCGCCGAGGGCGGTGATCACGTCCTCGGCACCGACACGGGCCATCGCGGCGGCGGCAGCGCCGAAGTCCTGGTCGGCGGCGAGGTAGCGGCGAGCCAGTTCGCCGAACTCGTCGGCGGCGCTGTTGCGTTCCTGGATGCGCGCCGGGGTCTCGCCGGGCAGACGCACATCCCCTGCACCGCGCAGCTCCGACCGGTCGACGCCGAAAAAGCTCGCCCAGGAATCGAGTTCAGCGCGCAGCTGATTGCGGCGCAGGGCGTTCTCGAAGTACGCGGGTGTGCCCTGGTCACGGCCGGGCTGGTCGGGCGGTGACAGGTCGTCCCAGATGCTGCCCGCTTCACCGCCGTTGTTCACCCCTACCCAGTCGAGCAGTGTGGTGCGGCCGCCCTGGCTGACGATCACCTCACGCAGGAACTGAGTCATCGGATCGGTGTCCAGCGCGTCGAGGGAATCGCTGTAGGGGATGTGCGCGTCCTCGTCGCGGAAGCGCAGCAGGGCCTGTTCGAAGGCCCGGATGGCCGCCTCGTTGCGCAGTTTCTGGACCCGCAGCTCGGCTACGGCGGCGGCGAGGCTGTCGGGAGCGAGGTCGTCGAGGTCGATGCCGAGCCGGTCCGCGAGGTCGTAGAGCTCGGCGCCGAGCTCGTTGCGTTGGCGCAGCGCTTCGGCGAGTTCGCCGCCCCATTCGGCGAGTTCGGCTTGCCGCTCGGGCGCCGGGATGTGCCGTCGGGCGCCGTCCACGGGGGCGGTGACCTCGGTTTCGGTGCCGGGCCTCGGCCCCTGCGGGCGCTGCGCCACCGGCGACGGATTCGCTTGCCGGTACTCCTGGTCGAGCTGGTCGAAGCGTTCGCGCAGGCCCATGGCCGCCAGCTCGTCGGTGATCTCGCGAAGCAGCTCCGGATCGGCGTCGTCGCGCCAGTATTGGTGTTCCTCACCGTCGCGGGTGCGGATCGGCACCGGGCCCTCGATGCGGGTGCGGCCACGCAGGAAGTCGGCGATCTGGCTGCGCTTGCGCCACAGGGTGACGACCTCTTTGAGCACGCGAGCCGGATTGATGGCGCCCAGTTCGGCGAGACCGTCGTGGCCCGCGAGGGACGCGTAGGTATTGACCAGCGCGGTCTGGCCCTCGGTGTCCTGGCCCGAACCGGACGGGTACTTCGGATCCTCCCGATGCAGCAGCAGGGCGTCCTTCAGCCAGTCCCAGCTCCGCCGCAACCCAGATTTCGGCAGATCCGGCGAGGCGGCGGGCGGGGCCGGTTCCAGTGTCGGCGCAGGTGCGCGGTCGATGGCCTGGACCTGCCAGGAACCGTCCGTGCCGGGCACCAGCCGCACCGGGACCCGTGTGCCGTCGACGGCGAGTTCATAGCGGCCCGTGCTGTCACCAAGCTGTGCGGTGTCAGCGAGCGTGGCCACATCGTGTGCCTGCTGCCGGACCTGATCCCGCAGCGTGGCAATGGTTTCGGCCGCCCGGCTGGGCTGCGCGGTGACCGGCTCGATACCGAGGCGGTGCGCCCAGCCGTCCCGGGTTTCGGCGATCTGACGCCGCTGATCGGCGTCGGTGGCCTGGTCGTAGCGGTGCGCGGCATCGGCGAGCGCCTCGACCATGCCAGCCCGCAGGAGCGTGCGGTAGCGCAGGTCGGAGATGGTTTCGGGCAGTGTGTCGGGGCCGATCCGATCGGTGACACCGTAGCGATCCGCCAGTTGATCGCGCACCTCCTGCGCGGCGCGCGGGGTGGGGTCGGTGGGAAACGGGGAGTCGACGGCGGGTTCGGGGGTGCCCGATCGCAACGCCGGAACGTCCGGCGGGTCGTTGTCGATTCCGGCCAACCGCAGTTCCGCTTGGATCGCCGCGCGTTGCTCCGGATCCGCCTCGAACCACCAGAAGTCTTCGGCGCCATACATTTCGGTGACGTCGAGCGCGGCGAAGTCCTCGGGGTAGCGCATCGGGCGCGGAGACAGGTCAGGGTCGAGAAAGCCACGGGCCTGCGCCATCCGGACGAAGTCGGCCAGCGCCGCGGACGGATCGGGCAGGCCGGTGAGCCGCGCGTCCAGCCCGAGGGCGGTGGCGAGCTCACGGAGGTGCTCGCGGGCCTGCGGGGTGAGGTCCGGCGCGGGGGCATCGGTGGCCTGCTGGGCGAGCTCGTCGAGGTATCGCGACACCTCACCAGCCGGATCGATGACCGGGTTCTCGGGTGGGTCGCCCCCGGGGACCGGGGGGTTCCGGGCCGGCTCCGGCGCGACATCGCCCTCGCCCGCCGGACGCAGCGTCGGTTCCGGCTCGGGTGAGGTCGCGCCGGTCATCGGTTCCGGCGCGTCGGGTCCGCGCGAGTTCGATGAGGTTGTCCCGTCCTCGGTGGACCTCAACGCATCGATCAGCAGGGCGTGCAGCACCCTGGCGGGTTCAGTGGCGCTGGCGCCGTTGAGTTCGACATCCGTGAATGCCTCGGCGATCGCCTCGATCGGCGCGAAGTTGCCGCGCTCGTCGAAGCTGTATCCGCTCAGTTGCCGGAGCCATGCCTCGTACTGGGCTTCCCCGGCATCCGGGTTGTTGGTGAAGTAGTGCTCGCGCAGTGCCGTCGCGGCCGATTCCCGCGCCTGGAGGTCGCCCGTGTGGTCGAGTACGTGGCCGAATTCGTGCACCACGGTGGAGTAGATGCCATGCTCGGCCACCAGACTGAAACGGCCGGAATTCTGGCTGTTGGCGACAGTGGTGTTCACGGCCGCGGAATTCCCCACGGTCGCCAGGGGCAGGAAGATCGCGGGCACCACCGCGCCGGTGACCGGATGGACCGTGTCGTGGAACCACGCCAGGGTGTCCTTGCCCAGATTCTCCTCGACGATGTCGACGACCTGCAGATCGGCGTCGGGGTAACGGGTCATCATGTCGTCCACCGCGCGCGCCACCTGCTGGAGCGCTGCGGGATCGATGCCGGCTCGCTCGTAACCGACCAGGTGGACCCCGTGCCGTTCGCGCAGGATCTCCGCGATCTCGGCGGGCTCGCGCCCGGACCACTCACCTGGGTGCCAGGTCTGGGCCGGTTCCCGCCCGGGAAGCGCCGCATCGGGCTCCGGTCCGAGACCGTGTTCGTGCCGGTGCGCCGCCTCCGCGTGCTGGTCGGTGGCCAGCTGGTCGAGCAGTACCCGCGCGGGTTCGGAGGTGGCCGCCGAGGACTGCTGTGCCAGTGCCGCCTGGTAGGCCGCGGCCGGATCCAGTCGCCCGTCCGGGAAGAAGGCGGCCGGGCCGAGCTCCCGGATCCACGACCTGAACCCGGATGCGTCGATGCCGGCGTGGGCCTCGGCGTAGTGATCACGCAGAGCCGGGAAGGCGTTGTTCCTGGCACCGGCGTGGTCGGGGCTGTCGAACTCGGAGCGCACCGCGGCGTAGTGCGGGCGGTCCACGGCATCGAGCCCCGCGTACGGCCCCGCGGCCCGGGTCGCCGCGGCGGGGTCGCCACCGAGTTCGAGGACGTTGAGAAAGCGCGAATTGACCACGATCTCGACGCCGTGATCGGTGAGTCGCCGCTGCGCGAGGAAGTCGTAGTTGCCGAGATCGTCCACCCGTACCCGGTTCACGCCCGGTGTCGGCGACTGTCCCATTCGCTCGTCGACCGCTCGTAGCACGTCGCGACTCGCGTCCCGGTTGACGAATCCGTCGTCGTCGAAGCCCTGCACATCGATCCCGTGCCTGCGGCTGACCTCGGCAGCGATGTCTGCGACATCGCGCAGCGACCAGTCCCTGGGATCGGACGCTGGCTCGGGCGCACGCAACGACGGCAGCGTCGGCTCGTCGGGCGCCGGTTCATCGGCGACGTCCCGGCGCTCGGCCGGTCCGGACTCGGCATCCAGGCGCTGCGGGCCACGCTGCTCGGCACCGTCCGGGGCCAGGCCCGCGGACTGGGTGGACTGCTCGGCGTTCCCGGGCTCGGCGGGGACCACCGTCGCCTTGATCTCCCAGTACCTGGCGTCGGGACCGCCGCCGTCATTGCCCAGATCGCGGACCGAGTCGATCCGCAAGGCCAGACCCCGCGCGAGCAGCACCTCGGGGCGCAGGCCCGCAGTCGGCGACAGGCCGGCGAGGGACAGGGCGGGAGTTCCAGCCGGAACCACCACTTCGGTCTGGAAGTGGACGTTCATGGCGCTGGGCACCGGCCCGAGCTGGCCGTACAGGAACTCGGACCGGGTCTGCACCGTGCCGACGAGCTGCCCCGGCGCGACATCGAAGGGATTGCTGCCCGCGCTCGTGGTGATCATCACCGCTTCCGGCAGCGGCCGCAGCGGCAACGCCGAATCGATGATGGCGATCATCTCGGCCATCTCGGCGGTGCGCGGCACCTCACCGCGCAGGGCCGCCGCGATCCCATCGGGCACCTGGCGCAGATGCTCGATGATGTAGACCCCCAATGCCTCTCGCTGCTGGGGACTCAGCCGCTCGAGCGTGTCACCCCACACCTCACGGGCGAAAGCATGCCCATCAGCGGGCTCATACGCGCTCCCCGCGTGCTCCCGCAGGAACCGCACCGCCGGGTCCCCGCCCCGCCCCGGCGGCACGGCGTCTGCGCCGGAATCGGCCACTCGACGCTCAGGTGGATCGAACGGCACGGTCGGTAAACGATCCGATCCGTCGATCTCGACGATCGGCGTGCGATCGGGGTGATCCAACGCCACCGTCGGCACCTGATCCACGCCATCCAACGCGATCGTTGGTGTGCGGTCCGCTGTGTCGAGGTCGACAGTCGGCGCGTGGTCAGGGCCTGTCGGTGCGGCAGGAGGGCCGTCCGGGTGGTCGACGGGCCGGGGTGGGGTGTCGTCGCCGGTGGGGGGTGGTAGGGCGGGCGGGGTTTGGTCGGGGATGGCAATGGGCGGGGTGGGGATGCCGAGGAGTTCGGACAGGGCGTCGAGTTCGGCGGTGTAGCGCAGGATCTCGGCGCGCAACTCGTTGTGGGTGGCCGTGATGGCGTCGGCGGTTTCGGCCAGCAGGTGCTGGTAGGCGGCCATACCCTCGTCGGGGGTGAGCACGTGCTGGCCCTGTAGCTGGTCGAGGAGTGCTTCCAGGTTCCGCTTGCGGCCGCGGAGCAGGGAATGCGAGAGGTCGCCGTTGCCGGAGCGCAGCGCTGCCTCGGTGCCCAGTGCGGAGATCTCCAGCCGGAGGTGGTCGAGCAGCCGTTGCGGCGGTGTGTCCCCGGTGATCAGGAGGCGCTGAATCGTCTGCCGCCGCTCCAGCTCCAGCTCCAGCTCGCGCACGGTCCGTGGTCGTCCGGTCTCGTCGAGCACCGGCTCGCCGGCGAGCACCCGCTGCAGATCAGAGGTCGCCTGTTCCACCTCGGCGGACAGTTCCCGCAGCGCCGTACGTAGCTGGCCCGGTGTCGGCTGGGGCGCCCGCAGCTCCAGCGCCCGCAGCCAGGGTCCCAACTCGGCGATCTCCTCGCGGATCACCGGCAGCGGGCGGGTGAATTCCGCAGCAGCACTGCGCTTTTCGCGATACGACTCGTAGTCCACCAGTTCCTGCTGGCGCCGGGCGATGGCTTCGCGAATCTCGGCCAGCGCCGCCCGCCCCGCCTCGGACCCCGGCTCGGTCGAGGTCCCATCGATGATGTCGAGCCAGCGCTGTCGCTGCCGCAGATCCTGTGACCGCTGGTCGAGGTCGGGCGCTGGCTCGGGCAGCGCGGGCACGGGCTCGCCCCGCCGGGTCGCCAGCTCAGCGGTCTCGGTGGCGAGCTGGTCGCGCAGCGCCGCGACCACTGGCTCCGGCACCGGTCGACGACCCCCGCCATCGAGCGCCTCCACCCGCGCCCGACGCTGCGTGATCTCGGCGCGCAGGGCCTCGGCGCTGCGCACCCGACCGTTGCCATCACGGATCTGGCCACCGGCCTCGACGGTCGCGAGATCCGCGCGCAACGCGCTGATCGCCTGCCGGTCGGCGGCCGCCACGGCACCGGGGTCGAAGACCTTCGCCCCGGCGGCGTCGAGCGCGTCGAGCATCGCCGCGCGCCGGGTGATCTCGGCCTGCACTTCGAGTGTGGCGCGCCCCACCAGCTCGGCCTCGGTGGGCTGAATATGACTGGCTTCCGGTTGCTGCGCCCGCAGCTCCATCGCCCGCGACCATGTCTGCAGCTCGGTGATCTCGCCCTGGATCGTCTCCAGTGACCGCTCCAATTCCTCAGCGGCGCTCCGTAACTCCCGGCGAGCCCGGTAGTCCGCCAGCTCTCGCTGCCGGTGGGTGATGGCATCGCGTATCTCGACGAGCGCGTCCTTGACGGTGCCGGGCCCCGCCGCGAGTGGCGGTCCGTCCAGGATCGACAGCCAGCGACCGCGCAGGCGCGCCTCGGTGGTCAACCGCGCCAGATCCGGCTCGAGCACCATCGAATCCGGCGCCCCCTCATCACGCCGAGCGGCCAGCTCCGCCTCCCGGCCCACCACCAGCTCCCGCAGCGGAGCGAGCACACCTTCCGGCACCGGGCCGCGGTGCTCGAAAGCCTGTGCCCGGAGCCGACGCACGGGGTCGATCCGGGCGGAACCATCGGTGAGCCCCGTCAATTCGGCGCGCAGCGCATCGATCTGCTGTTCCAGCTCGGCCCGGATCACCGCGCGGTCACTGGACCCGAGCGCCTCGATGTCCGCGCCGGGCAGCCGCGCCCAGTCCACCGACGGCGACGGCGCCTGCCGCACCGAGGTCTCCCGCGGGCCGTACGAGGCCGGGTCTCTGGCGAGGTCGACTCCGGATGTCACCTCCTGCAAGAAGTTCCGCGAGGCAGCCAGATCGTGGACTGGCACCTCCGCGGGGACGGTCGGCGCCTGATTCGGCACCACCGGATGCCCGGCCGTCCACGCCTCGGCCAATTGCTGGGCATGCAGGTGGGCCTGATCGGCGTACGCCTCCACGGCGGCCGCCCGCACGGCATTGCGGTAGCGCAGGTCCTCGATCATCCGCGGCGGGTCGGCCATGGGATGCGTGCTCAGAATCCGGAGCCGTCGCTCCAGTTCCGCGCGGGCGGCGACCGGATCGGCGGGCAGGTCGAGCGCGGCACGGTCGGGACGGGTGAGAGTCGTTTCAGCGGTGGGTGATTCGTCCTGGCCGATGATCCGCCAGCTGCCGTCGATCCGCTGACGTAGCTGCGGAGCGCCCGCGTCGGCGACGAACACCGCACCCTGCTCGTCCACCCGGACGGTGCGGTACTCGATCGTCAGCGTTCCCGCGGCGACGTCATCGGCGATTCCTGGCCAGCGGCGCACCAGCGCGGCCAGGGTGTCGTGGTGGGCGCCCGCGGGGTCGAATACCACCATGCGCTGCGGCGTGTCCGTCCCGAACAGCGCGACCTGCGGGAAATCGGTGGACTGCCACCGGCCGTGCCCGGAGATGATGACCTCGCCGGTGGCCCGCGCCGACATGGCATCGGCGAGTTCGGTCACCGCCCGGTCCGCCTGTTCCAGGCGAGTCACCCGAGCATCGAATTCCGGCAGGACCGTGCGGGTTTCGGCGTTCTCGGCGCGCAACTCGGCGAGGCGTCGCGGCGTGAGTTCGCTGACGGGAACATCGAACAGGTCGGCCCACTGGGCCATCTCGGCCCGCAGCCGGGCCCGCTCGGCGCCCGCGCCCTGCCACAGCGGCTCGAGCGGGCCGCGGGTGTGGCCGGGCTTGAGTCCGGTACCCATGGCCGGGTCCATCCCGAGCAGCGCGTTCTCCCCGGCCTCGCGCAGCAGACGCGTGCCGGGATCGGCGCCGTCGATGACGGAGCGATCCGATTCGAACGGCGCGGCCCGGTTCTGCTCGTGATACCGCGCGACCACCTCTGCCGCCGCCACCAGCTCGCCGTCGCGGCGCAGGGCGCGATGCCGCAGTTCGTTGAGCGCCGCGCGAGCGGTCTCCGGCCGAGCGTCCGGGAGCGGGCGATCCAGCTGCCTCGCGAGGTCGGTCACCCGGTCGGCGGCAGCCGCGCGTTCGGCCTCTGCCGCGCGCAACCGCCCGGCGGACTCGGCCAGTTCGTCGCGAACCCAGGACACCGGCTCGTAGCGGATTTCAGGCCGTGGCCCCGAGTCGTCGGAGGTCAGCGCGGCGTCGGCCTGTAGCTCCCGCAGCAGTTCGGCGCGCACCGACTCGAGCAGCTGCGGATTCTCCAGCGCCAGTTTGTGATCCAGTGCCGCGAGGGCAGTGCCGGAATCCTCGGTGACCAAGCCGAGCAACCGCTGGCGGTAGCGGTCGACGGCAGCCTCGGCCATCCGCTCCTGCTCGGCGTGCTGTCTGGCCCAGTGGTCGGCCAGCTCCGCCGGGATGTCGACCTGCGCGAGCAGCTCCGGATCGGCCTGGGTGTTCCAGTAGTCATCGATCTCGCCGTCGGGTCGACGCGGCGGCACGAAGTCGGGGCTGCCCGCGACAAGGCCGAACAGCGACGAGCGCACGAATTCCGCGATCCGGGCGCGGCCGGTCCACAGCTTCTCCACCTCGGTGCCGATCCGGGCGAAGTTCAGTCCGTCGGTGCCGTCCTCGGCCACGAAGACCCACGGTGGCTCCTCGCCACTGGTGGTCTCCCGGATCCGGTTCACCCCGTCCATGGCTCGCCACTGACCCTCAGCGTCAAGGCTGGACCCGGACGGATGCTTGGGTATCGACACCCGTTCGGTGCCGCCGAGGCGATCCTTGATGAACTGCACCTCACGCTGCAGGGCCGCTCGCAAACGATCGGTCGCCTCGCGCCACCGGGCAGCGCGATCGGTGGATACCAGGACGTCGGGACGGTGTGCGGGTGCGATGGCCTCGGGGCGCTCGGCAGGCGCGGCATCGGGGCGGTGAGCGGGCTGGTCCGGGTCGGTGCGCTCGCCGAGCAGGTCGGGAGCGCCCACCGGCGGTTCGCCCGCCCCGGGGGTCGCCGCCCGCGCCGCGGCGGTGAGCTTGTCGTGGATGAATCGGGCCAGATCATTGGCGGCGGGGCCATCGGCGATGACCGCCGTCAGCGCATCGGCCAGTGCCTCGGGAACATTCAGCAGCCCGTCCTCGTCGAGGCTGTAGCCGGTCAGTTGTTCGCGCAACCACTGCTGGTATCCGGTGATCGGGGCATCTGGATGGTGGGCCCGGTAGTAGTCGGCGATCTCGCCCTCGATGGTCCGCCGGACTGTGCGCTGACCCGCGTTGTCCAGGGCGTGGCCGAGCTCGTGCACGATCGTGCCGTAGGCGGGCCTGTCGCCGACCAGCGGGTGGAACTGCCCGGCCGCCACTCGTTCTGCCACGTTGTGCCGGAACAGCGCGTCGTCGGTGGCGAATCGACGGTTGATGGTCACCGAGTCGGTGATGATCATGCCGGTGTCCGGATCGCGGGCAGCGCGAGTCATCGCGTACGCATCGTTCAACCGCTGACCGTTCTGGTCGATGATCTCGCCGATCACCAGCCTGCGCACATCGATCTCTGGATGGCGAGCGGTGGTCTCGGTGAAGCCCCGCGCCAGTTCCCTTGCCACGTGCGGGGTGATGTCGTCGAACCCCTCCACGCTGAGCTTCGGGTAGCGCTGCTCGAGGACATCCGCGATCTCCGCGGACGACCGGTTGGACCATTCGTCCACCGGTTCGGGTGGACCGTCCGCGGTCGGAATCTGCGCATTGTCCACCTGTCCGACGTCGCCGTCATCAACCGGACGAACCGAATCCCCCTGCTGGGTAACCGGCTCCGCGGTGGGCTGGATGGAGTCCGGCTGGCGACGAGGTCCCGCGCCGGGGGCGCGGTGCGGACGGGTATCGGGGTAGTTGCGCGCCTCGTGTTGCAGCAAACCGGCGAGCAGGCGCGCCGGTTCACTGGCGTTGCGGCCGTTCAGTTCGACATCAGCGATCGCATTGGCCAACGCTTCGGCATGGCTCAGACCGGGGACGAGTGTGCCACCCACCATGACCGGTTCGAAACTGTAGCCGTACAGCTGTCGCAGCCACTGCTCGAACTTGTCGAGCTCCCGGTCCAGGTGCGGGTACTTCTCCACGAAATAGTCGGCCAGAATCTCCATCATCTTGTCTCGGGCACGCATTCCACCCGAATAGTCGAGTGCGTGGCCGAGTTCGTGCAGGATCATCCCGTAGACCGGTCGGTCTCCGGTGCCGCGCACGAAGTAGGAGGCCCCGGTCAGCAGCTTCGTCTTGTTGGCGAAGGGATCCGGATTGCGGGCGTGGTCCACATTGAACCTGATCCGTTCCGCGTAGTAGCGCCCGCTCGACGTCTTGGCCCACTTGGATTGGGCGTTCAGCAGATCGCCGCGCACGGTCGAGCCGGGCAGCGGGAGCGTGCCGATCTCGACGATCCTCAGGTCGATCCACGGATGTTTGCTGAGCATGCGATCCACGGCGCGGGCGAATTCACGCACGACGTCGGGGTCGATGCCGGGCTGATCGAAGCCGTTGACCTGCAGCTTGTGCTTGTCGACCAACGCGGCGGCGACTTGAGATGGCGTCATGTTCGACCAGTCGTCCACCGGCAACGCCGAGCGGTCGAAGCCGCCGAGATCAGGGATGCCCCGGTCGGAAGCGGGCGACTTCGCGTCGTCGACCGAACCACTGTCGAGCAGGTCATCAGGGCTGTCGGGACGGTCGGGGCGCGCGCCCGACGGATCTCCCGGCGCATTCGGATCGGCCAACCGGAGCCAGGATTCGGCGATGTCACGCAGAAAGCTCGCCTGCTCGGCATGCTGACCGGCGGCCCACTCCGCGTTGTCGGCCAGCTGCTGGAGCAGGTAGTCGTTCGGCGATTCGTCGGCCAGCTGACGGCGACGGGCGGCCTCACCCGCGTGGTAGTCGGCGCGGGCCTCGGCGATGTCGGCGCGCATCCGGGCCGACCAGGCGTTCTGTTCGGCGGTCATCCGGTTCGACCAGGCGAGGTTGTCCGCCGACGCGGCGATGGCCTCAGCGGAGCGCTCGTCGGTGGTGCTCGGGTCGGGCTGCCGATGTTGCGGGTCGGCCACCGGCTCGGCCGCCTCGCGCGGCAGTCCGGCGCGCGGAGGATCGGTGTCGCTCGCGCGGTCGGTGCGTGGTGCGGCCGGGGCACGTGCTGGATCGCCACCACTGGGCGACGGATCACGCGGTGCGGCAGGCAATGCCGGAGGATCGTCATCATCGGGACGGCTCGTGGTGTCGTCAGCGGCACGGGCGGGATCGCCGCCGGGGGCTGGGTCGCGCGCTGCGGCGGGCAGAGCGGGGGGATCGACGTCGTTCGTTGTCCGCAGTACGGGATCCCGCTGGGGTGGCGCGGGAGCGTAGGGGACGTCTGCCCAGTCTCCGGTCAGGGGTGGGCGGGCGCCGTCCCAGTGCAGGCCGGTGCGGGCGGCGACGTGGGCGTTCGCCTGCTGCCAGGTCTTCTCCGGGTTGTCCCGCAGGTAGTTCGATTCGGCGAGCGCGTCGCGCAGCAACAACACATCGGCAGGGCGGATGTCACCGCTGGTCAGGCGCTGCCAGGCCTGCACGACATCGGCGACCGCGTCCAAGCGGCGGTGCACCGGATCGCCGGTGTTCGGATCGTCGACCAGCGGTTCGTCGCGCATCAGGTGGTTCTTGATCTGCAGGATCTGGTCGTGGTCCAGGGTCGGCGGGAGGATGGCGTCGTGCTCGGCGCCGAGCAGCTGATCGGCCACCACGCCGATCAGTTCGTCGCGCGGGAAGGTGCCCGGTCTGCTCAGAACCTCGGCCAGGTCGCGCACCAGCTGGGCCGCTTGCGGGTCGGATGCCCGCCGTCCGAGCCCGTCGGTGGTCCGGGTCTCCCCGAGGCGGCCCGCCACCGATTCGGCGATGGCGTCGATCTCCTCGGTGGTTCGGCCCGCGAGCTGCTGGCGCACCCGATCGATCAGCTCGGTGGCGACCCGCTGACGCACCTCGTCGCGGTAGTCGGCGAGATTCTGTGTGATGGCGTCGATTTCGACGTCATCGTTGTCGCGCAACCGCGCGTACTCGGCATCGGCCTCGCTCTGCACCCTGGCCCAGGCGGCCTGCGCCGCCTCGTCGCGTCGGCGCCAGAGCAGGTCGCTCGGATGGTCCTCGGCGTTTCGCGGCAACCCGTCGGGACCGGGGAGCCGGGCGCGGTCGAAGGGCGCGACCATCGGTTGCCGCTCGGGAGGGCTGGCGTGGAAGTTCTTGTGCCCGGTGGCGCGCGGCGCGATCCGGTAAGGGTGGTCCTTGTCGCCGAACCAGGTGAACCCGGAGAACTTGGAGACCTCCAGGATCACGCGCATCACATTCGACGCGGCATCGGCGAACGGCATCTCGAAGACGGGGAGACCACCAGCCGCGGGGCTGGACCCGCCCGGAATGTGCGGGAGCAGGTCCTGGTTGATCCCGGCGGCCGGACCACCGGTGAGCGGATCCGTGGGAATCCCGGCGATGGCCTGCACCACCGCACCCTGGATCTGGTCGACGGCCCAAGCGCTGAGCCCCTCCGGCAGGTCCCGCGGGGTGTACTTCTTCGGCAGATCGGCTTGCGGGTTCGATGAATCCTGGGTGCCGTGCCCGGACGACTGCCACACGCCGTCGGCGTCGCGCCAGTGCTGCACCCACGACGGTCGGCTGGGGTCGACTGGATGCCAGTTGCCGTCGGCATCGCGCCAGTCGGTGATCGGCGGGCTCGCGTTCTGGCTCGTCGGCACGATGAGGCGCTGCACCTGCGGACCGGGCACCGAGGTCACCCGGACGTCATCGGCTCGGCCCGCGGTGACCTGCCGATACTGCACACTGGTCTCGGGGCGGGTGATCAGCTGTGCCGCACCGGGACTGTGCTGCAAGGCGTGTGCGAGGGCGCCGTCGAGATCGGCGCGGGGCCGACCGGGCAGGTCGCGGGGCCCGAAGACGATGATGCGCGGTTGGTCACCGGGCACCAGCGCGACCCGATCGGTGACCAGGAAGCCTCCTTCGGCCTCGGCCAGCCGCAGGTACGCACCCGCCACCCGGGCCAGCTCGTCCTGGATCCGGCCGATGCGGTTGTGCGCGGCGGCGACATCGCGCGCCGCGTCACCGAGCGCGTCGATCTTCGCGCGCTGGTCGGGGAACTCGGCGCGCAGGTTGTCGAGGGTGCCCGCGATACGGTCCGGCGCGAGGGCCGCCTCGTCGACGCGTCCCTCGGCGTCGACCAGATCGAACTGTTCGGCCAGGTCGTCGCGCATGCCCCGGCGCGGGGCGATGCGGCGCAGTTCTTGGGCGCGGTCGGCGGCGAGGCGATTCTGATCGGCGGCGATCTCCTCGGAGCGGGGACGCCCGGTCACCCCACCGCTGCGTTCGAGCTCGTCGAGGCGGCGGTCGACGGCGTTGATCTCGTCCTGCAGCCGCAACACCGCATCGGCCGACTCGCCCAGCTTGCGCACGGCCTCGCGGATGCGGTCGCGGGTCGCGGCGTCGGCGGGTTCCCTGGTGCGACTGCCCAGTTCGTCACCGGTGCCGCCGATCTCGACGGTGCGCGTCGCGGCGTCCTCGTAGAGCCGGAACAGGGTGTCCTCGACTTGTGCGGGTGTCCGCAACGCGTCCGCCGGGTCGACGGTGCCGTCCAGCCGGGCCATTCGCTCGTCGCGCTTGGCGCGCTGGAACTCGAGCTCTCTGGCCAGCTCCCGGCGCTGATCGATCAGGCGATCGTATTGGGCGATCGGATTGCCCGAATCCGCCAGCAACCCGAGTTCGGTGTCGAGCCGGTGGAATTCGGCTTCGGCCTCGCGGAGCTGCTGCACCGCGTCCTGCGCCGCGTCTACCCGGTTGTTCCACTCCGCCGGGTCCACGCCGTCCGGCGGCTGCCTGCGCAGATCCTGGAGCAGCGCTGCCGGGTCCGGCTCACCCGCAGCACGCGGCGCGGTCAGCTCCGCCGCGTCGACCGGTAGCCCCGCCAGGGCCTGCGCCAACGCGGCCCGCGCCGCGTCACGCCGTTGCTGCGCCTGGGCACGCAGCTCGGCGACCTCGGCCGCCCGATCCCGGCCCGGTTCACTGCCCGGCCCACGATCCGGGTCCCCGGAATCACCAGGCTCGACCGCTCCGGGTGGTTGCGGTGGCTCACCCGGCGGCCGCGCCCCACCCCCGTCAGCCGCAGGTTCGGGCACCGCCGCAGGTTCCTCGGACGCGCGATCGGGCCCGGACACCGGCTCCTCGGAACGGTTCGCGGCCTCGTCCGGCGGTGTCGGATCACTCGGTTCGTCGTTGCGGGATGTGCCCGCCTCAGGTGCGACTCGGGCTCGGTCGGAGCCGGCCGGTTTCGATGCCGGATCGTCCGGTCGCCCAGCGCGGGCCGGGTCCGCGGGCGCGGGCCGGGCGTGATCACCAGTCCCGGAATCATCCGGTGTCGGGAATGGGTCCAGCGAGCTCTGGGAACGGTCCGGCCCGGATGCTGCCTGCTCGACCAGCAGGCGATGCAGCACCTGGGCGGGCTCGGTCGCGTTGGTGCCGTTGACCTCGACGTCGAGGAAGGCCTCGGCCAACGCCTCGCGGGAGAACAGGATGTCGGTGCCAGCGAGGAAGCTGTAGCCACTGAGCAGGCTGATCCAGCCGATGAAGTGATCCGGATCCTCGCCGTAACGCCGGTCGTGCTCGGCCTTCAGCGTGTCCTCGATCTTGTCGCGGGCGAACTGCCCGCCCGCGAGGTCGAGGAGATGGCCGAACTCATGGATGACGGTGGACCGAATCGGATTGCCCGCGGTGCCATAGGGTGCCCTGAAGAAGCGCTCCCGGTCCTCGTAGGACGCGTTGTACCGCGCGGGATCCACCGCCACCGACCGATTCAGCCGCAGACTGTCGGCGTAGTAGCGGAAGATGTCGTCTTCGCGCTGCCGCTCGTACACGCCCGCCGCGTCGCCTTCGGACATCTCGGCGATCTCGACCCGGCGCAGATCCAGATGAGGGAACTGCGAGAGCGGATACTTGACCAGCATCTCGTCCAAGGTCCGCCCGAACTCGCGCACCACGGTGACGTCCAGCGCCGGATCGTCGAATCCGGACACCTCGAAGCCGTGCCGATCGGCCAGGGTCCGGGCCACGTCTTGCGCGGACATGTTCTGCCACACGTCATCCGGGAGAGGGGAAGGGTCGTCGGCGGGATCGCCTGCCTCGGACCTGGTGGCCGCCGAGGCATCCGGGTTGGCGGTGTCGTCGTCCACCGGTCGCGCCGGATGGGAATCGGCATCAGGCTCCGGGGCGCGGAGCGCGGGATCCGCTGTGCCGCCATGAGGCTCGGCATCGGGTTGCGGGCGCTGCGGGGCGGCATCGGAATCCAGTGCATCGCTGCGAGACTCGGCATCAGCCTGGTTCGGAACCGGTTCGGGCGTACCGTCGGAACGATCGGCTTCGGGTTGCTTCGGGTCGGCGTTGCCCTCGGCCACTGACTGTCCGAGAGCTGGGTCGGCATCGGGGTTCGGGCGCGGTGTGGCGGCGTCGGGATCTGCCGCATCGCCGCGGGACTCGTCGTCGAGCTGGTTCGGGGACGGTTCGGATGCGGCGTCGGGCCGATTCGCCTCCGACAGCTTCGGATCGGCGTTGTCGTCGCCCGCCGGCCGCGCGGGTTCGGCGGCCGGGCCGGGGGGCTGCTCGTTCGCGGCGGAACCCGCTGTGTTGCTGTCGGGTTCAGCGTCGGGCTGGTTCGGCGACGAGTCGGGTTCGTCGGGCCGATTCGTTTCGGGGGGCTCCGTGGCGTTGTCCGGGTCGGGGGCACGGGGCTGGGCGGGGTCGCCACGGCCCTCGGTCTCCAGGTCGTCGTCGTGGACGGGGGTTCGGGAACGTTGCTGGTCAGGGTTGCCGGAGGGACGGATGGGGTGGGCGGGGCGGCCGTCGGCGTCGAACAGGATGCCGTAGGTGTTGTCCAACCGGGCGGGGACATCGGGCGGGAATCCGTGTTCGGCGCCGGTGGCTGGATCGCGGACGATGATTCGCCCGCCCTCGTTCACCATCACGTAGGCGTGGGCGCCGACGCCATGTTCGTTCGTGCTGCCCTTGTACGCGTCCACGACCAGCATGGACGTACCGTCGCCTGCCCGCAGCAGATCCATGACCATGGCACGGTGGCTGCCGAACCGACGCAATTCCCCACCGGCGGCATCGACGAGTTCACGTCCGGTGACGCCGTCCAGGCCGACTTCCCGGTCGAACTCGCGGATCGTGTCACTGCCGGTGCGCTCCCTGATCTCCGCGAGCGACAGATCCGCGCAGCGGCCGACGACCTGATCGTCGGGATCGCTTGGTGTCCCGTCTGATTCGGGCCCGTTGGACCTACTCGAATCGGACCGGTCCGCCCCAGGATCCGCTGCGGCCGGTCGACCCGTCCCGCCGCTGTTGACCGGCTGCACTGGCGCGACCACCACCGCCGGATCGGCACCGTCATCCGGCCTCCGACCGTCCGCGGTGGTGCGCGCATCGGCTCGACCACCCGGATCCACCGCACCACCGGGCTCCCCACCGTCGGCAGACGGCACAGCCGAAGCCGGATCGACCACCCCATCAGTACCGGGATACGGCCGAAGCCCATCGGCAACGGAATTCTCACCGTCCGACCGCGCCGGACCCCCAGCATCGGCCTCACCTTCAGCGGACGGACGCCCGCCGGAATCCGCCTCGCCCGCTGTGCCCGTCGGATCGGCGGTGGCGCCGTTCGCGAGGGTGGGGACGGCTGGGCGGACGTCGGAGCCGCCGGGATCGCTGGTCACCGAGCGGTCGGCGGCGGCGCCAGGGTCGGCGCGTGTGGCTTCCGGGCCGCCGGATCGGGCCTGCAGTGCCGAGGCTGGGTCCGAGGAGGCCGGGGTGGCGCCGAGGTCGGCGGCACCTGCCCGGGACCTCGCGTCGCCGGTGTCCGCCGAGGCGGCGGTACGGTCCGCCGGTCCGGCGGCGGGTTGGTTCGAGGCCGTGCTCTCCGGACCGGTCCCGGTCGCCGGTTCAGCGGTACCCGACAGTCCCCGACCGTCTGGCGCGGTCGGGCGAGCAGCTGTGCCGCGGGCATCCGAGCCGGTGGGCGTCGCGGATTGAGTACTTGTTCCGGTCGGGTTCGCGGCTGCGGCGGGGCCGGCTGCCGTTGCCGGTGCGGCCGCCGTCGGCGCCACACCAGCGGCGGGCGCCGCCATCACCGGGGAAACCGGCTGCCCGACTCCGCCTGTCGATCCGGCACCGGAACCCAGCCCCGCGTCCGACGACGACAACCCGGAGGTCAGCCCATCCAGGCCGGACGTCCGCGAGCCCGCGCCACCCGAATCGCCACCACTTCGCCCGCCGCCGTCGGAGCCCACACCGGATCGCGACTCCCCGGTGCCCGCCTCACCGGACCGCGCGCCGGAATCGGTGGTGGTGTTTCCGCTCCCGTCCTCGGCTACGCGCGCCCCGCTGTCCGAGGTCGCACGCTCCCCGGACCCGTTCTGTGAGCCGTTGTTCGGCTGTCCGCCCGACTCTCCGCCATTGTCGGAACCGGATTGTGTACCGCCGGTTTGGGTTTGGCCCCCGGTCTGGGTGCCCCCGCCGGTGTGCGTACCACCAGTCTGCGTCTCGCCGCCGGTCTGCGTACCACCAGTCTGAGCTCCCCCAGCCTGCGCACCGCCAGTCTGGGCCCCTCCCGCCTGCGCACCAGCTGTTTGCGCGCCACCAGTCTGCGCGCCTCCCGACTGCGCGCCCCCACCCTGCGTTCCACCCGGCTGAGTACCACCGGTCGACTGCCCGCTCCCGGAGGCCGCGCCATTCGCCGACCCGTCCCCGTTGACGCCCCCGGCATTGCCCGCCCCCGAACCATCGCCGGTCGCACCCGGTCCGGCACCATCACCGGTCCCCGACGGCGAACCGGGGGTACCGCCGATCCGCGTGTTGTCGACGAAGCCCGCCCCATCACCCATCCGGAACCCGGCGAACCGAACCTCTCGACGCCCCGAGAATCCGCCGGAAACCCCACCCTGGATCACACCCGAGGTCAGCATGCGCGGGTCGAAGTCCCAGTTGCCGGTCATGAGGCCGCCGGCCGCCCAGCCACCGAGGGCACCAGTGAGTCCCGCCGTGCTACCGGTGATGATCCCGGCCGTCGTAGGGCTCATGCCGCGGGGCAGAACCCGGCCGGCCAAGCCGCCACCGATGCCGGCGGTCAACCCACCGGCCGCCGAGGTGACGAGGGTGGTCTTGAACTGGTTGGCGTCGAAACTCTGCCGGGTGTTGTTGTTGAGCTGCAAGCCCTGGATACCGCCATCGAGCCCGGCACCGATCCCGGTGTCGATGGCGGTGTTCCGGATCGTGAAAGACACTGTCTTGGCCGTGAATTCCACCGCCTTGCGCGCCGCAGCCGGCCCCACCCGGCGCAACACCGCGGCCAGCAGCCGGGTGGCGATACCCCGCAGCACCGCCTGCGTCCGGAACACCGCGGCGGCGATACCGAACGGCGCCCGCACCGGCGGAATGAACGACAGCGCCACTTCGATGATGAACGCGATGAGCGTGCCGATCATCATGGCCTGCGCGTAGTCGATGTCCGTGCCGGTCTTGTCGGTCATCTCGGCGACTTCGCGGAAGTGACCGGCCAGCTCGGAGATCGAGGGCTGCTCGCCGTCGCTGGTCTTCAGGCCGTTGAGGAAGACGTCGAACGCCGACCCCATCTTCCTGCTGGCTTCTCCCGAGGAGACAGCCAACAGCGCGGCCGCCTTCGCATCACCGATGTCGTCCTCGACGCCCTCGAGCGCCTCGGCCGCCGCTTCCCAGGCATCGGCCAGGGCCCACATCTTGGCGGGCTCCCCATCCGGCCATTCCTGTCCGGCGATGAACTCCAGCGTGGTCTGGAGCCAGCCGGGGGCGTTGCTGATGGCATCGGCGAGCCGCGGCGGAACGATCGGTGAGGACATCGGGATTCAGGAACAGGTCACCAGCTCGAGTCGGTGACCCCTCCACTCCTGCCGGGTCGGGTACCCGCATCGCTGCCATCGACGACGTCGCCGTTCAGCGCGGTCCCCCAGGACGCCGAGCCCGGAGCCATCCCCGCTTCGTCGATCTCGGGAAGGAAGTCGGACAGCTTCGGCAGCTGGGCATTGTTCTCGTACAGGGGCGCCAGGAGTTCCATCGACTTGCGCATGACCTCCGCGGCGGCCTGCTGCGCGGCCTCGGTGACCGCCTTGGCGATCTCGGAGTAGCTCAGATCCTCGACTCGCGAGGCGAACGCGGTCTCGATCACCTGCCCGTCGGCATTGACGGTGACGGTGACACATTTGCGCACGGTGACCTTCGCCGTCAGCTGATCGCGCTGCTGTTGGACCTCGTTGAGCTGGGACATCTGCGCGCGGTAGTCGTCCATGACCGCCGCGAGGTCCGGGATCGGAAAATCGTTGCTCGCGCTCACCGCGGCCTCAGCGCTCGAAACTGTCGCGGTTGCCGGATTCCATCCGGTCGAACTCCACGGCCGCTGTGGTCTGGCCATCGGCCATGCTGCCCAGCGTGGTGCCCATGTTCTCGCCGGCCGTCTCCAGATTCGTCCGGTAGGGCACGTACTGCTCGGCGAACGTGCTGCCGATCTTGTCCGTCCCCCATGGCGCCTCGCCCTGCGCGTCGAGGGCGGTCGACAGGGTCGACATCACGTCGTCGAGGCTGCCTCGGGCTCGCCGGGTGTCGCCCGCGGCGCGACGCAGCCGCACGGTGTCGACGTCAACGCTGTCGGTCATCACTCACTCCTTCGATCCGCGTCCGCCGAGACTGCCAGGAGCGGGCGAACCGGCCGTTGCGCGTAGATGAACAAGAAATGATGGATGACGCTGGCAATCACCAGCATTCGTTCAGTGGCTACCAGAATCGCACCTGCCCTGGCCCGAATTCGACGTCGGCAATCGGCGAGACGGTCCGACGGCCGACGATGATGTGTGACAGACTCGATCGAAGCACTGACGGCCGCCCTGCGGCTGCGGACGATCGACTGATGGGGCCGGAGATTGACGTCGCGATGGAACTGCTCATGACCGATCTGAGCGGCCTCGAACGGCGCGTCGCGGCGGACCGCAGCCAGACCCGCAGCCAGACTCCCGACGACTATCTGCGCCTGGCCGGCTCGCTGACCGAGCTCGCCCAGGGCCTGCTCGCCACCAGGGACGACCCCTCCGGCCGGGACCGGACCGCTGAGTCCTTGGAGCCCGCCCAGGAAGCCGTCGCGATCCGGCTGCACTGGCTGGTCGAGGGGTACGTCACCTACGAGTACGCCGGGGCGCTGCAGGACGCGCTGCGGCTGTTCGAGCAGGCGACGCGGCTGGTGGGGCATCGTCAGCTGGCGACCAACACGATTCGCAGTGCCTGCTCGGCGTATCGGCAGGTGGCCCAGGACTATCCCGGGGTGTCGGCCATGTGCGCCGATGGGTTGTCCAAGTGTGGTGTCTGGCTGATGCGCCTCGATCACGACGCGGCGGTCGCGGCCACCGAGTCGGCGGTACGCATCCGGGCCGCGATGTACGCGCGCTCGCCCGAGCAGCCGGGCAAGTACCTGGCCAGTCTCAGCACCCTGCTGCGCACGATGATGGTCGGGCGCTCGCGCAAGCAGGCGATCGCGAGCTATCGCGCGCTGTACTCCGAAGTGACCTCGGCGGCCGCGACGGCACAGCTGCGCGAAACCCGGGTCGAGGAGCTCGATCTCACGCTCAAGACCACCCAGGCGCTGGTGAAGCTGGGCGCGACGACGCTCGAGCGCGCCGGTCGGCTGACCCAGCAGCAGATTCTGTATCAGTCGGGCGGCGACCTGGCCACCATCGACGAGATCAACTGGCGGCTCGCACTCGTCGGGCTCAAGCCGCTCGCGGCCGGCGCCATGCCGGAACCGCCGTCCCGGCCGGTCGAGATCTCGGCCACCTACGGCGCGATCGCGGTGCGCTGTTCGGCGCCGGACGCGCTCGAACAGGTGCGCGCCGCGATCGTCGCCGCGTACGCCCGCGACGGCGCCGAACCGGTGGACGCGGGCCGTTTCGCCGGGGTGCACGAAAAGCATTGGGGCGTCAAGGAACCGGTCACCAATGCGGCGACCGATCTCGGTGCCGATGTGATACTCGTCGAGAAGGCTTCCGGCAGCTGGATTTCGGTCAAGAGCCTGAATTGGGAGATCGGCGCGCTAGCCAAACATCCCCTGGCGATGCGCCTTTCGGAGAAGTGGCCGGTGCTCACCGTCGCCACCATCGAGAACATCTCCTACGAGCTGTGCCTCTACGACAGCGGCGTCGCCACCCAGTACGCGGCGCTGGGCCGACCGGCCGGGCAGGCTCCGCTGGACGCGCCGCTGGCTCCGCTGGACTTCGCCACCCTCGCCGACTACGGCGCCGACTACGCCTCCGAGACTCAGGTCCGCGCGGCCTTCGGCAACGCATCGATGTTCGCGAAGGTGACCGAACTGCCGGGCAGCGGCATCCGCCAGGCCGCGGAGAAGGCCCCACTCACCGATTTCGGGTCCAGCATCCTGTTCTTCGGCAAGGACTGACCCGAACCACCGCCGGGCCGCACCACCCGGCATGATCGTGACTGTGCGAGTACTGCTGCAGCGGGTGACCAGCGCCCAGGTGAGTGTGGACGACGAGGTGGTCGGCCGGATCGACCCGGCGCAGGTGGGTAGTCCGCACGGTCTGCTCGCCCTCGTCGGCGCGACCCACACCGACACCGAGACGACCGCGAAAGCATTGGCCGACAAGACCTGGCGACTGCGCATCCTCGACGGCGAACGCTGCGCCGCGGATCTGAACGCCCCCATCCTGGTCGTCAGCCAGTTCACCCTCTACGCCAATACGGCGAAGGGCCGCCGCCCATCCTGGAACGCCGCCGCGCCCGGCACTGTCGCCGAACCTCTGGTCGACGCCTACGCCGCCGCGCTCCGCGAACTCGGCGCGACGGTGGCCACCGGCCGATTCGGCGCCCACATGCAGATCACCCTGACGAACGACGGCCCGGTCACCATCCTGTTGGAAGGCTGACCGGGCCGAGGAAAGAGTGCGGACTACTCCGGGCGCAAGGTGAGGATGCGCGGACCGTCTTCGGTGACGGCGACGCTGTGCTCCCAGTGCGCGGCACGAGTGCCGTCGGTGGTGACGACGGTCCAGTCGTCGTCGAGAGTCGTGGTCTCGGTGGTGCCGAGGGTGAGCATCGGCTCGATCGCCAGCACCGAACCGACCACCAGGCGCGGGCCCTTACCGGGAGCGCCTTCGTTCGGCAGGAACGGGTCCATGTGCATCTCGCGGCCGATGGCGTGCCCGCCGTAACCATCGACGATGCCGTAGGCACGACCGTGTGCGGCCTCGGCGGCACGGGTGCCCAGTTCGATGGCGTGCGAGACATCGGTGAGGCGGTTGTCGGGCAGCATCGCCGCGATACCGGCCTCCATCGACAACTTGGTCGCCTCGCTCAGCAGCGCATCGGCCTCGATGATGTTGCCGACGCCGAACGTCCACGCCGAATCACCGTGCCAGCCGTCGAGGATGGCGCCACAGTCGATCGAGACCAGATCTCCCTCGGTGAGGATCTCTTTCGCCGAGGGGATCCCGTGGACCACCCGGTCGTTCACCGAAGAACAGATCGAGCCGGGGAAGCCGTGATAACCCTTGAACGACGGGACGGCGCCCGCATCCCGGATCGTCTGCTCGGCCACCTCGTCGAGCTCCAGCGTGGACACGCCGGGCTTGGCCGCGGCGCGCACGGCCACGAGCGTCCGGCCGACGATCGCCCCGGCCGCCGCCATGGCGTCCAGTTCGCCCGCCGTCCGGAACGGCACGACCTTCTTCTTACGGTGGAAGACCATCCGGCCTCAGTACTCCGATCGGTGGTTACTGACCGAGGGCGCTGAGCGCCCGCGCGTTGACTTCGTCGACCTCGCCGATGCCGTCGACGGTCACGACGAGTCCGTCGTAGTACTCGAGCAGCGGCTCGGTCTCCTCACGGTAGACCCGCAGCCGGTTGCGGATGACGTCCTCGGTGTCGTCGGCGCGCCCACGGGCGAGCATGCGCTCGACCACCGTGTCCTCGGCGACCACGAAGCACAGCACGGCGTCGAGCGCGGTGCCGTTGTGCTCGAGGATCTTCTTCAGCGCGTCGGCCTGATCGACCGTGCGCGGGTAGCCGTCGAGCACGAAGCCGTTGGCCGCGTCGGGCTCGGCCACGCGGGCCTCGACCATGCGGTTGGTGACATCGCTCGGCACGAGGTCGCCGGCGTCCATGTACTTCTGCGCCTCGCGGCCCAGCGCGGTCTGCTGGCTGATGTTCGCGCGGAAGAGGTCTCCGGTGGAGATGTGCGGAACGCCCAGCTTCTCCGACAGCAGGACGGCCTGAGTACCTTTGCCGGCACCCGGCGGACCGAGCAGAACAACTCTCACTTGAGGAACCCTTCGTAATTTCGATTCATCAGCTGGCTCTCGATCTGCTTGACCGTGTCGAGACCGACGCTGACCATGATGAGCACCGCGGTACCGCCGAATGGCATGTTCGCCACCGCACCCGAATTACCCATGTCGAGGAACACGTTCGGGAGCACGGCGACCGCGCCGAGGTAGAGCGAGCCGGGCAGGGTGATGCGGCTCAGTACGTAGTTGAGATAGTCGGCGGTCGGCTTGCCGGGACGGTAGCCCGGAATGAAGCCGCCGAACTTCTTCATCTCATCCGCGCGTTCCTCCGGGTTGAAGGTGATCGCGACGTAGAAGTAGGTGAAGAAAACGATCAGACCGAAGTAGATGGCGATATAGACCGGGTTGGAGGGGTTCACCAGGTACTTCTGGATGATCTCCTGCCACCAACTCGGCTCCGTCGCCGTGCTGGACCCGGTCAACTGCGCGATCAGGTTGGGCAGATAGAGCAGCGAGGACGCGAAGATCACCGGGATGACGCCGGCCTGGTTGACCTTCAGCGGCAGGTAGGTCGACGAGCCGCCGTACATCTTGCGGCCCACCACCCGCTTGGCGTATTGCACCGGAATCCGGCGCTGACCCTGCTCGACGAAGATCACCGCGATGATGATGGCCAGCACACCGACACACACGAGGCTGAAGACCATGCCGCCGCGGGTGTCGAGGATCTGCTTGCCGTCGAGCGGGATGCGGGCGGCGATACCGGCGAAGATGAGCAGCGACATGCCGTTGCCGACACCGCGCTCGGTGATCTGCTCGCCGAACCACATGACCAGCGCGGCACCGGCGGTCATCACCAGGACGATGATGACCATGCCGAAGATGCTGGTGTCGGCGAGAATGTCCTGTTGGCAGCCCTGCAGCAGCTGACCACGCGCGGCCAGCGCGACGAGTCCGGTGGCCTGCAGGACCGCGAGCGCGATCGACAGGTACCGGGTGTACTGCGTCATCTTGGTCTGGCCTGCTTGGCCTTCCTTGCGCAGCTCCTCGAAGCGCGGGATGACGACGGTCAGCAGCTGGATGATGATGCTCGCGGTGATGTACGGCATGATGCCGATCGCGAACACCGACAGCTGCAGCAGCGCACCACCGGAGAAGAGATTGATGAGCTGGTAGATACCGGCGTTCTCACCACCGGAGACCAGCTGCACGCAGTCTTGGACCGCGCGGTAATCGACGCCGGGGGACGGCAGCGCGGCACCCAACCGGTACAGCGCGATCAACCCCAGCGTGAAGAGAATCTTCCGCCGTAAGTCCGGAGTCCGGAAGGCCGATACGAAGGCGGAAAGCACAAATCCTCCTGGCGAACGACATGGTCATGCCATGCGGCTTAACCCCATAGCGGGTAGTGCGGGAACGTCAGCCGATGACGGGCTTGGCAGACAACACTGGTTGAGACTCTAACAGTGACACCGGACGAGCTCTCGACTCGTCCGGTGTCCACTGTCGTCTAGCGTACCGTCAGGCCAGTTCGGTGACGGTGCCACCGGCGGCGGCGATCTTCTCCTTGGCGGAGCCGGTCACCTTGTCGGCGGTCACCTGGACCGCGACACCGATCTCACCGTCGCCGAGCACCTTGACCAGCTCGTTCTTGCGAACGGCGCCGGCCGCGACCAGCTCGGCCTTACCGACCGTGCCGCCCTCGGGGAACAGCTCGGCGATACGACCCACATTCACGACCTGGTACTCGACCCGGAAGCGATTGGTGAAGCCCTTCAGCTTCGGCAGTCGCATGTGCAGCGGCATCTGGCCACCCTCGAACGCCGCGGGGACGTTCTTGCGGGCCTTGGTGCCCTTGGTACCACGACCGGCGGTCTTGCCCTTGGAACCCTCACCGCGACCCACACGGGTCTTCTCGGTCTTGGAACCCGGCGCAGGACGCAGGTGGTGCAATTTGATGGTCATGTCAGACCTCCTCAACTGTTACGAGGTGGCGCACGACGTTGATCAGACCGCGGTTCTGAGCGTTGTCCTCACGAACCACCGACTGGCGGATCTTCCGCAGGCCGAGGGTCCGCAGGCTGTCGCGCTGGTTCGCCTTGGCGCCGATCGTGCTCTTGATCTGGGTCACCTTGAGATCTGCCATGTCAGGCTCCCTGTCCCGCACGCGCACGCAGCATGCCCGCCGGAGCGACATCCTCGATCGGCAGACCACGACGCGCGGCAACCTCTTCGGGACGCTGGAGCAGCTTGAGCGCGGCAACCGTCGCGTGAACGACGTTGATCGCATTGTCGCTACCGAGCGACTTGGCCAGAATGTCGTGAATGCCAGCGCATTCGAGCACGGCACGCGCCGCGCCACCGGCGATCACACCGGTACCGGGCGAAGCCGGACGCAGCATGACGACACCGGCCGCCGCCTCACCCTGAACCGGGTGGGTGATGGTCGAGCCGATCATCGGGACGCGGAAGAAGCTCTTGCGAGCCTCCTCGACACCCTTCTGGATGGCCGCGGGAACTTCCTTGGCCTTGCCGTAGCCGACGCCGACCAGACCGTTGCCGTCACCGACGATCACGAGGGCGGTGAAGCTGAAGCGACGACCACCCTTCACGACCTTGGAGACGCGGTTGATCGCGACTACGCGCTCGAGCTGGTTCTTCTCGGCAGCGTTGTCCCGGCGATCGCCGCCACCGCGACGATCGCCGCCGCCGCGACGGTTGCCCTCGGGGCCACCGCTGCTGTTGGTGTTCTGTCCGGCGGGTCCGTTGCCGCCGTCACGCCGCTGACGTCCCGGCATCAGACGTTCCCTTCTTCGACAATGGAAATAACAGGCTGAGTCGTCATCAGAACTTCAACCCGCCTTCACGAGCGGCATCGGCCAGCGCCGCGATACGGCCGTGGTAGTCGTGACCACCACGGTCGAACACGACCGCCTCGATACCGGCGGCCTTGGCGCGCTCGGCGATCAGCTGACCGACCTTGGCGCCCTTGGCGGACTTGTCGCCCTCCAGCGCACGCACGTCGGCCTCGATCGAGGACGCGGCGGCGATGGTCTTGCCGACCGAATCGTCGACGAGCTGAGCGTGCAGGTGCCGCGAGGAGCGGTTGACCACCAGGCGCGGACGCTCGGTGGTGCCTTCGACCTTCTTGCGCAGACGGAAGTGACGGCGAGTCTTCGACAGACGACGCTTCGTCGATGCGTCCTTGCCCAGCGGAATCCGCTTGGCCTTCTGGTTTTCGGTTTGCGCCATGATCACTTACCCGTCTTTCCGACCTTGCGGCGAACGACCTCGCCGGCGTAGCGGATGCCCTTGCCCTTGTACGGGTCGGGCTTGCGCAGTCCGTGGATCACCGCGGAGATCTGGCCGACCTTCTGCTTGTCGATACCGGACACGGAGAACTTGGTGGGCGACTCCACCGCGAAGGTGATGCCTTCCGGGGCCTCGATCGGGACCGGGTGGCTGTAGCCGAGGGCGAACTCGAGGTTCGAGCCCTTGGCGGCAACGCGGTAGCCGACGCCGAAGATTTCCATCTTCTTCTCGTAGCCCTTGGTGACACCCTCGATCATGTTGGCGATCAGGGTGCGGGACAGGCCGTGCAGCGAGCGGTTGGCGCGCTCGTCGTTGGGACGGGCCACCTCCAGCTCGTTACCCTCACCCTTGGTGACGGTGATCGGCTCGGCCACAGTGTGCGACAGGGTGCCCTTGGGCCCCTTCACGGTGACGACCTGGCCGTCGAGCGTGATATCGACGCCGGCCGGAATCTCGATGGGCTTCTTACCAATACGCGACATTAGTAGTCCTCCCTTACCAGACGTAGGCGAGGACTTCGCCGCCCACGCCCTGCTTGGCCGCCTGACGGTCGGTGAGCAGACCGGTCGACGTGGAAATGATCGCCACGCCGAGGCCGCCGAGGACCTTGGGCAGGTTGGTGGACTTCGCGTACACACGCAGACCCGGCTTCGAGACGCGACGCAAGCCCTGCAGGCTGCGCTCACGGCTGGGGCCGTACTTCAGATCGACGACGAGGGACTTGCCCACGGTCGCGTCCTCGGTGCGGTAATCGGCGATGTAACCCTCGCGCTTGAGGATCTCGGCGATGTTCACCTTGATCTTCGAGTGCGGAGCCTTCACCTGATCGTGGTACGCCGAGTTGGCGTTGCGCAGACGTGTCAAGAAGTCCGCGATCGGATCAGTCATGGTCATGGTTAGACCTCGACACCTTTCTCGCTGCGGTTCCCATGCAGCACCGGCGCGTTCGCACGCACCGGCCGTGGGCCTACAACAATTCGGCTGGTCCGGTCGGCACTTACCGACCGGATGAGTTCTCGTTACGAGCTCTCGGCGCCCGGGCCGTCCGCCCGCCCGCGCATCGCTGCGAGGCGTCGGCGGACACAGATGTGCCCGGGCAACCGCTCAAGTGTAGACAACCCCGTGGTCACGCCCAAATCGGGGGTCGATTGCCCAGTGCGCGAGCGCGGCGCGCCGGACAGCGCCGGACTGCACGCAGGCTACCGCGTCGACATCCGGTGCGGCACCGCCTGGCCAGAACTCGAATCCGGCGCATCGCCGAGACCCGGCACCTGGACCCGTGTCCCCATGAATCCTATTCGGCACCTTAGCTTTTGCGATCGTGAGCCTGGCTATCGATGTGGTAGCTTCGCGGGGTTCGTCGGATCCGTACGGGAGGCTCGGCAGTTGTATTCGCGCTCTTCGCGCCGTGAAACTCGCCGCAGCTCGACCAGCGTGTTCGCGGTCCTGCTCGGCGTCGGCGCACTGGTCATCGGCTCGCCTGGTCCCGCGACCGCCACTCCCCCCGATCCCTACCTCGATCAGCTCGCCGAGGCCGCGCACACCCCGGCTCTGAGCTGGGAGAACTGTTCGGACGGTTTCTTCTGCACCTGGGCGCAGGTGCCGCTCGATTACCACCGCACAGAGGATGCGCAGATCGAGCTGGCGGTGATCAAGCTGCCCGCCACCGACCCGGATCGCCGGATCGGCACCCTGTTCGTCAATTTCGGCGGGCCCGGCCCGTCCGGCGTCGATCGGCTCCGAGAGCGAGCGCGCTGGCCGTGGCTGTTCTCCGAGGAGTTGCGCGCCCGGTTCGATCTGGTCTCCTGGGACCCGCGATCGGTCTCGCGCAGCGCCGCCACCAGCTGTTTCCCTTCCCCTGACGAGCAGTCGGAATACTTCGCGACCTTCCCGGGTACACCGACCGACGCGGGCGACGAACCGGAGTTCTTCGCCCGATCCGCTGACATCGCCGCGCGCTGCGGCGAGCACGCGGGACCGATCCTGGCCCATGCCTCCACCGCCAACACCGCCCGCGACCTCGAGCTGCTGCGGCGCGCGGTGGGCGATGACGCGCTGACCTATCACGGCATCTCCTACGGCACCCAGCTCGGCGCCGTCTACGCCAACATGTTCCCCGGCCGGGTGCGGGCGATGGCCTTCGACGGCTCGATGGATTTCGCCGGCAATGTCGACGGGGACCTGCCCCTGGACACCAGGCAGGGCGTGGCCGACGCCATGGCCGAGACCTTCGAGACCTTCCTGCGCGACTGCGTTGCCGCCGGTCCGCGTTGCGCCTTCGCGGCGGGTGATCCGAAGCTCAAGTGGATCGCACTCGCCGGGCGGGCCCGGATCGCGCCCATCGTGGTCGACGGCGAATCGCTGACCTACCAGCAGATCGTCACCGCGGCGGGCAGCCTGGCACGCCCCGAGTTCTATCCCGACCTGGCCGTTTTGCTGCAGAAACTGTTCGACGCAAGCACCGGACTGCCGCCCGCCCTGGTTCCCGACGCCGTCTTCCCCGAGGAACCCAACGACAATCGCGTCGAGGCGTTCTACTCGATCCAGTGCGCCGACAGCACCGTCCCCACCGATCCCGCCGTCTACAGCCGGGTCGCCGCCACCGAGGACCTGCGCGTCCCCTGGTTCGGCCGCACCGCCGTCTTCAACGCCACCCCCTGCGCCTTCTGGCCCGCCACCGACGCCGACCGCTACACCGGCCCGTGGAATCGCCGGACCGCCGCGCCGATCCTGGTCCTGAACAGCAGATTCGACCCGGCCACTCCCCTGCACGGCGCCTACGCGGGCGCTGCCCAGCTGGCCGACGCCCGCGTAGTGGTGGTGGAGGGCGCCGGCCACAGCACGATGTACGTGGCCAGCACCTGCGCCGAGCGGGTCAAGCGCGACTACCTGTTCACCGGCGACCTGCCGGCCGAGGGCGTCGGCTGCGGCATCGACCGGTCACCCTTCGACTGATCACACGAACAGGCAGAGCAGGTCGTAGAGCGGAGGCTTCTCCACACTCCCGGTGGAGAACAGCAGCTGTGCGATCGGCGAGCAGATCAGATCCGTCTCCGACGACCCCGATCCACCCTGCGAGGAGCCGAGCTGCGACGAGCCGGATTCGGCGATGGGTGCGGCCACGACAGGCACGGGCGCGGCGGAGGCGACCGCGGGCGCTCCGAGAAGCGCACAGGACATGACTGCGGCGGTGACGATCTTCTTCATCCGCACAGCGAACACCACACCCCACCCACCGCGGAGTGAAATGCAAGCATTTCATCCAATCCTGTTCACACAGGAGCATATATGCGACAATACACATATGCCACTCAAGCGAACGATGGTCTACGCCGAAGCCGACGATCTCGCGGTCATCAAAGATGCCGCCACACGCTCGGAGTCGAGCGAAGCAGAGATCATCCGTGAGGCAATCCACCTTGCGGCGATGCGCTTGCGTCGACGTTCCGAGCCACTGCGACTACGTCGCTTCGCCAGCGGCGACCCCACCCTCGCCGCCCGAACCGAGGAGATTCTCGCCGAAGACGGCGCTGCGTGACCGGAACCGGCATCGTCATAGCGGACACCTCGGGCCTCATCGCAGCCTTCGACACCTCGGCGCCGGAAAGTGACGCGGCCTTCGCCGCGTTGGAACGGGCCGGTCTGGTCGTCCTGTCACCGCTCGCGTTCGCCGAACTCGATCACGTCGGCAGGCGCGAACTCGGACACGACCACGCCAGGTCCATGATCGAGGATCTCAGCGCACAAGCACGCACCGACGACTTCGAGATCGCCGCGACCACCCCCGACATTCTCGATCAAGCCAACGCGGTGCGCACCCTGCATCCCGGTCTGAACCTGGATCTGGCCGACGCCGTCTGCGTAGCACTCGCCGCCGAGTATGAGACCAACGCCATCCTGACGTTGGACCATCGCGACTTCCGCGCGCTGACGCCACTGACCGCGCATCGATCGTTCCGCATCCTGCCGGCCGACCTCTGAAACGCACGAAGACACGGACTTCCGTCGGAAGTCCGTGTCTTCGTGGGGTATTCGCCTAGGAAGCTGCGCTCACTCGGAGCGCGGGCTCACCAGGAGCTCTTGTGCACGCCCGGCAGCTCACCACGGTGGGCCATCTCGCGGACGCAGATGCGGCACAGGCCGAACTTGCGGTAGACCGCGTGCGGGCGACCGCAACGCTGGCAGCGGGTGTAGGCGCGGACCGCGAACTTCGGCTTGGCCTCGGCCTTGATGCGCAGTGCTTTCTTAGCCATGTGCTCAGTTCTCCTTGAACGGGAAGCCGAGGTGCTTCAGCAGCGCGCGGCCTTCTTCGTTGTTGGTCGCCGTGGTCACCACGGTGATGTCCATACCGCGCGGGCGGTCGATGGAATCCACGTCGATCTCGTGGAACATCGACTGCTCGCTGAGGCCGAACGTGTAGTTGCCGTTGCCGTCGAACTGCTTCGGCGACAGGCCGCGGAAGTCGCGGATACGCGGCAGCGCGATCGAGACCAGGCGGTCGAGGAACTCCCACATGCGGTCGCCACGAAGGGTGACCTTGGCACCGATCGGCATGCCCTCACGGAGCTTGAACTGCGCGATCGACTTGGTGGCCTTGCGGATCTCCGGCTTCTGGCCGGTGATCAGCTCGAGGTCCTTGACGGCACCGTTGATCAGCTTCGCGTCACGGGCGGCGTCGCCGACACCCATGTTGACGACGACCTTGACCACGCCCGGGATCTGCATCACGTTGGCGTAGTCGAACTCACTGTTCAGCGCGTCCTTGATCTCGGCGCGGTAGCGCGCCTTCAGCCGGGGCTGGTTGGCCTGCGCGGTGTTTTCTACGGTGGTCATGTCAGATGTCCTTCCCGTTCTTACGGGAGATCCGAACCCGCTTGCCGGTCTCTTCGTCGGTGCGGTAGCCGATACGAGTCGGGTTACCGTCGGAATCGACGACCATCACGTTCGAAACCTGGATGGGGGCTTCCTGGGTCACGATGCCACCCGAGGACGCGCCACGCTGGTTCGCGGAGTTCGCGACGTGCTTCTTGATGCGGTTCACGCCTTCGACGAGAACCTTGCCGGTCGCCGGGTAGGCCTGAATGACCTTGCCCTTGGCGCCCTTGTCCTTGCCCGAGATGACGAGGACGGTGTCACCCTTGTGCACCTTCATGGTCAGAGCACCTCCGGGGCCAGCGAAACGATCTTCATGAAGCGCTTGTCGCGCAGCTCACGGCCGACCGGGCCGAAGATGCGGGTGCCGCGAGGATCGTTGTCCGGCTTGATCAGCACGGCAGCGTTCTCGTCGAACTTGATGTAGGAACCGTCCGGACGGCGGCGCTCCTTGACGGTGCGCACGACGACAGCCTTGACGACGTCGCCCTTCTTGACGTTCGCGCCGGGGATGGCGTCCTTGACGGTGGCGACGATGATGTCACCGATACCGGCATAGCGACGCGACGAGCCACCGAGCACGCGGATGCAAAGGATTTCCTTCGCTCCGGTGTTGTCGGCGACGCGCAGTCGCGACTCCTGCTGAATCACTTCAGCACCTCCTGGACCTGGATGTATACGTACGCCGGATTGCCGACCCGACGCACATGGTCAGTCACCCTCCGGACGCGCGCCTGCCAGCGGTTTTTCACGACCACTGGGGGTTCACTGCCGGATTGCGGACGCAGAGCTCCCGCAGGCAACCGGTCTAGTGTAGGTGAACCCCCAGGTGGACCCAAATCGGGGTCACGTATCGCAGTTTTGAAGTGTATATGTTTCAAACCTGCGCCGACGTGCTCGCGCCGTTGCTACGGTCGCCCTGCTCGTCGAGGTACGAGCTGAGGAGGAGCACCACATGACCATCGCCCTGCCGACCCCCCGCCGAATCGCGACCGCCGTGAGCGCTCTGGCCGCCGCACTCGCCCTGGCCGCGCCGCACGCCACCGCGGGCCCGATCATCACCATGCTCACCGACACCCTCACCGTCGGCTGCACCTCCAAGATCGATGTCGTCGGCCTCGACGACTACGTCGGCGCGCGGGTGGACTTCGTCGCCAATGGCACCTTCTTCGCCAGCGACACCGTCGACCTCGAAGTCACCGTCGGCGGTACGACCGCCGCCAAGGCCACCGCCTACTACCACGTCGACACCGCGGCCGATGTACAGCTCTCCCTCCTGCTGCACGCCACCGGCGCGCCACTGATCACCAAGCGCGTCCCCACCGTCATCGGCCTCGTGAACGCGGGCAGCGGCCTGGCCTGCGACCTGGCGACCGGCAGCTCGGGAAGCTCCACCTGACACCGGATCAGCGCTGGTGCCGGCGTTGGGTACCTATTCGAACGGGAGGTCACCGGGCAGGGCGTCCACCTCCTTCAACACCACACGGTCAGCGGGGAACTCGCCGAACGACCCGTCCGGCCGCGAGCGCACGAAGGTCACCTCGATGTGCGTATCGGCGGACAATCCCTCGATCGCCGCCAACGAGATCTCGTGCCGCCGTCCGTCCGGACCGGCGACCGACCCGTGCAGCGATCCCCCGAACTCACGACGCCACTGCGCCAGCGACCGCGGCCCTGGCCGGTCCGGCATCGACTCCCGAACCGCCGCACCGTATTCCGACAGCACCGCGACCACCCGCAGTCGTGACATCAATCCCCCCGGTGATGATCGGCTGGTTGAGCCCGCGTCAACCGATCTGCTCACCATTGTGCCTGTTGCCGTCGAGCAGCCGCCCCGGCATCGTGACCAGCAACGCCCACCGAAGTGACAGGAGGTCAGGGATGCCCGACCAGCACACCGACACGAGCACGACGATCACCGGCGCGGCTCCCTCTGTCGCCGTCGCATTGCAGCGCGCGGCCGACATCGCCGCTGAACACGGGCGCAACTGGTTCGGCGTGGAAGACCTGCTGGCGGCATTGCTCACCGGCAGCACGACGCCGCTCCACGTGCATTGGCAGCGCCGAGGTCTCGCGGCGTTGTCGTTCACCGAACTCCGCGACTTCGCGACGTCGCTGGTACCCGTCGAGTCACCTCGACGGGACGGCACGCGCGAACCCGCGAAGGTCGCGTTCACCGCGAGCGGACCCCTCGAAGCCGAGTACACGGCGTTGGTAGAGCAGGCGTAGTACGCCACGTTCGGCACACCACGAGGTCCCGGGCGGCGGCACGATTTCGTACGGCCACTCGGGATATCGGCGTCGGCAGGGGTCAGGCCGACATCTCGGCCAGGTCCCACACCCCGTCGCCGTGCAGTTCCAGGCGCTTGGTGTGGTGCTGGTCGACGGTGCTGCGGTGGGCGACGCTGACCAGGATCGTGTCGGGCGCTTCGGTGCGGATCAGGCTGTAGAGCGCGTACTCGAGTCCCTCGTCCACCGCGGAGGTCGCCTCGTCGAGGAAAGCCGCCTTGGGCTTGATCAACAGGATGCGCGCGAACGCCACGCGCTGCTGCTCACCCGGGGACAGGATCTTGGCCCAGTCGGCCTCTTCGTCCAGGCGATCGACCAGGTGACCGAGCTGGACCTTGGTGAGCGCCTCGCGCAGGGCCTCGTCACCGAGGTCATCGGGCCGAGCCGGGTAGGCGACCGCGGTGCGCAGGTCGCCCAGCGGCAGGTACGGGATCTGCGACAGGAACAGGCTCTCGGTGTTGCCCGGCCTGCCGAACTCGCCGTCGATGAAGGGCCACATCTCGGCCAGCGCGCGCAGCAGCGTGGTCTTGCCGCTGCCGGAACGGCCCTTGACGACCAGCGCGTCGCCCGGATTCAGGCGCAGGTTCAGGTCGTCGATCAGCGCCGTGCCGTCCGGGGTGCGCACACCGACCTTGTCGAGCGAGACCGTGTCGGCGAGGTCGACCGTGGCGATCTTGGGCAGCTCGCGCGAGTGCTCGCTGGCGACCAGCAGGCCATCGAGTCGGATCAGCGAGGCACGGTAGGCGGCGAAGTCGTCGTAGGCCTCACGGAAGAACGACAGCGAGTCGTGGATCGCGCGGAACGCCGACGCGGTCTGCGTCATGCCACCGAGGGAGACCGATCCGTCGAAGAAGCGCGGCGCCTGGATGAGCAGCGGGAAGATCTCCGCGGTCTGGTTGACCGACAGGTTCCAGCCGAGGAACTTCACATTCCGGAAGACCAACTGCCAGTAGGTGCTGATCACCGCGGCGAATCGAACCAGCAGACCACGACGCTCCACGCCCTCGCCGTTGTAGAAGGCGACGTTCTCGGCGTTGTCGCGCAGGCGAACCAGCGCGTAGCGGAAGTTGGCCGTCACGCGTTCGTAGAGGAAGTTCAGGCGGATCAGCGGACGGCCGATCCAGAACGCGATGATGGTGGTGACAAGCACGAACATCAGCAGGATGAACATCATCGCCCGGGGGATCTCCACCCCGACCAGCGTCAGCGGACCGGACAGGTCCCACAGGATCTGGGTGAACGACACCACCGAGACGACCGCGCTCACCGCACCGATCGACAACGTCCGCGACGACTGCACGAAACTGGTGATGTCCATCTGGATACGCTGATCCGGGTTGTCGATGGTGTCATCGATGAAGCGGCCCCGGTAGTAAGCCCGGCCCTGCAGGTAATCGGTGGTGACGTGCTCGGTCAGCCACAGCCGCCACCGGATGTCGAACGCCTCGCCGAGGAAGAACGCCGTCAGCGCGCGCACCACGTGGATGGTCGCCAGGATGGCGAACAGCACGACCGCGTTCCAGAAGGCGGACTTGGCCTCCTCCAGCATGGCCGTATCGCCTTGCGAGAGAGCCGATCCACCGACCTGCAACGCGGTGTAGAGGTCATTGCCCTGATAGCTGAACAACACGTTCATCCGAACGGTGAACAGGGCCATCAGCAGCAGCACGCCGTAGAACGCGATGGTCTTCCACGCGTCCGGGCCCTTGAAGAATCCGCCACTGATGTGCCAGAACTGACGACCCCAGTGGGTGAACCGCAGCAGCAGCGCGACGATGACCGTGAATACGACCACGGTGATCGAGAAGGCGATCACGAGCCACTTCAGGGTTTCTACGACTTCATTCGCCCAGTCCCTAGATGTTTCCACCGAGCTCCTCATCACCTGCTGCGTGCCGAAATTCGGCGAAGTTTAACCCGGCGGCGGCCAGTTCGCCGGGCAGGCGCCACTTCACGCCTCACAGAGGTTAGCCTTAGCTGACTCGACCCTCTGGAGGAACATCATGACGCCTGTTCACACCGCACGGATGTGGCGACGCGCGGCGGTCGCCGTGCTGACGGGAGCACTCGCCGTCGGCCTCACCGCCTGCGGCTCGTCCGAGGACACCGAGGCGAGTGGCGAGCCGGTCACCATCACCCACGCCAAGGGCGAGACCACGGTGCACGGCACCCCGGACAAGATCGTCGCGCTGGGCAACCAGTGGCTCGACGCCACACTGGCGCTCGGCGTGACCCCGGTCGGCCACATCGACAATGTCGCGGCGATGTCCAAGTCCGCCCCACCATGGCACCCCGAGAACATCACCGAGTCGACGGCGCTCAGCACCACGGGCAATGTCGCCGAGCAGGTGGCCGCGCTCGAACCGGACCTGATCCTGGTCGATCCGTTCATGGCCGACCAGAAGACCTACGACGACCTGTCCAAGATCGCCCCGACCCTGCCCGCGCTCACCGCGGAGGCCGTGTCGCCGTGGCAGGACCAGGTCACCGCGCTGGGCAAGGTGCTGCGCAAGGACTCCGACGCGGACGCGGTGATCAAGCAGGTCGACGACAAGATCGCGGGCATCGCCGCGGCCAACCCCGGCCTGGCGGGCAAGACCTTCGCCAGTACCTGGCTGGCCAGCCCGTCGCAGCTGATGGTGCTCACCGATCCGAACGACGGTTCGGCCGAGGTCTTCACCCAGCTCGGCATGACCATCCCCGCCAACCTCACCGACCAACCGTCCAACCAGGGCCGCCTCGCCCTGTCCCCCGAACGCGTCGACGAACTCTCCGCCGACCTCCTGCTCGCCGGCTACTCCCCCGGCATGGACGAGAAGTACCGCCAACTCCCCGGCTACGCCAACCTGCCCGCCGTCGAGAAGGACGCGGTCGTGTTCATGACCACCCAGGAGATCAGCGCGGTCAACCAGCCCACCGCCCTCTCGGTCCCCTACATCCTCGACGAACTCGAGCCCTACCTGGTCGCCGCGGCGAAGTGATCTGACCCAGGCCCGGGGATACGCCCCGGGCCGGTCGGACTCGGGGCGTATCCCCGGGCCGTCGCGGCCGGTCCGCCGACGATCACCACGAAGCCGGGGCCTCGGGATCGGCGAACACCAGCCAGCCGGCCGTTGTCCAGCGGGCACGATCACCGGTGCGCACCAGCCCGTCGGTCCCGCCGCGATCGGGATCGCTCGGCGAGGTCTTCGCCAGCCCGATACCACCGACGAAGACCGCACCGGCCACGCCGGGGGCCGTCGGCCTGCCCGCGTGGTCGAGGACGAGGACGCGGGCGCCGGGCACCGGGCGGACCCGGCCGCTGCCGTCGAGCGGGCCACGTGCCACCGCGCCCGCGTAGCCGGGCACCGCGTAGCCGATGGTGCCGGTGACGTGGCCGGGTACCGCGATACGTAATCCGTCGCGGCTCAGCAGATCCCAGCGCTGGGGTGCGCCGTCGGCGGCCACGGCGGGCAGGTCGACCAGCCGCGCGGGGTTGCCCGGTTCGGTGCGCAGGTCGGCGACGTCGGCGACCACGTGGGTGGTGCGGGCCGACATCCCCGGGGCGAGGCCACGGGGGACGAGTTCGAGGGTCGCGCCGTCGGCCAGCGCCGCCAGCGCTTCCACCAGCAGTGCGATGGTGCCCGCTCCCGCGACGATCACACGGTTGTCGGCCATGCGGCAGGCCGGGTCCACTCGGCCCACCTGCCGGGACGCGGCCACCGCGCGCCGGTCGGCGACCGCGGCGACTATCGCATCGGGCTCGAACGACAGCAACGCACCGGCGGCGTCGATGATCTCGAGCGGCGCACCGGCGCCCTCGGCGGCGACGAACCGCTCTACGAGAGTGAGCAAGTCGTCGATCACGATGCTCGCGTGCACGACAGCGTGCGACACCTCCGGCCGCGCGACCGCCACGGGGGTCCGCGAGACTTCCGACTGCGAGCCGAGTGGTCCGCCACGGGCCCGATCGGTGGGATGCGTTGCGTGCGAGGCCAGTCGGTCACACAGGGTGCCGAAGTCGACAGTGTCGGCGCCGGCCCGAATCGCGGTGCGAGTGGGTGGGTAGGTGCGAGCCCGGCGGAGCAGGTCAGGAAGTGGGGAGACCTCGGAAACCTCCACCCCGCAAGACCATTCGTCGAGAACACGTCGACGTTCCTCGGGCGGCATCACGTCCAGGTCCGACAGCGGCAGGTCGGGAGTGTCGGCGAAAGCGTGGAGTACGCACAGCATTCGATGGGCGAACAGCTGCGCGGTCCCGCGGTGGTAGAGGTCGGCGTTGAGGGTGATCGAAGCAGCGAGACCATCGTCGCGCGTGCCGGCGAAGGCGAAGGCGAGGTCGTAGCGGGCGCCGTCGAGTTCGAAAGCCGTTGTGGTGGCGGCCTGTTCACCCCCGAAAGGCGGCGCGGCCCGGCGGTCGGTTTCGTCGAAGTGCAGTACCCCGGCGTATCGGTCGACGCCGGAGGTCAGGTCCGCGGCGACCGATACGCCGGTGCGGGCCAGCGAGGTCGCGCGGACCTGATCGAGTACGGCACGCAAGGACGGCGAGCCGGACAGGTCGGTGCGCGACAGCACTGTCTCGGCGGAAGGGCTGACCACAGCCGCCGCGCTCGCGTCGACCCGGCCTGCCACCACCGCGGCGAGCACAAGCTCGGTGCCGCCACCGAGCTTGTGGAGCAGGGTGAACGCGGCCGCCTGGTACAGCATGAACTCCGCCGCGCCGGCCGCTGTGGCGACATCACGCAAGCGGTTCCGCAGCGACGCGGGGATCGAGAAGCGGTCGATGTGCCCGTCTCCGCCGAGCCGATCCGGTCGCGGCAGGTCGGTGGCGGGACCGGTGCCCGCACGCAGACCAGCCAGCGCGCTACACCAGCGTTCGAGCTGGGCCGCCTCCTCGGCGGGGTCCGACCAGATTCCCTCGTACGGGCCCCTGTCGACCGTGCGAGCCCCAGCGACCGCCGCCTCGCGCCCGGAATCGATCAGGGTCTGCGGGGTTTTCCGACTCGAGGTCTGAACTCCGAACGACACGATACCCACGACCTGCCCTCATCGACTGCCTTTGGCAAGGCTACCCTATCTCAGGCACACGTCACGGCAAAACAGCCCTACTCAGGCCAGCCTTATCGCAATATGACACCGACCCGACGCTGCCGGTGCACGGCCATGCCAACCACGAGGCGACCTGGCTGGGTGGCCTGCGACGGCGCGACGACCCGCTCGATCGTCAAGACGCTCGAGTCCACGCACGCGCTGCCCAAGACCGCGATCAAGGCGCGCGCGGACGGGAAGTAGCGCCTCAGGGTCAGGGTCATCCCCCAGACCGACCCTGAAATACGCCCTGGTGACGACGCGCCGGGCCGTGATCGCGGGCACGCTGGACGACGACAGTCGCGGCGGTACCGCCCGAGCCGAATTCGTCGAAACGAGCGTCGAGTGTCCGTGATCGACGCAGTGCTGTGGGGCGCTGCCGTGGTGTTCGCGATGGTGCTGATCGCCGACCCTCGGGCGGCGCGGCGGGTGGCCCCGCTGGTGCTGGCGCTGCTCATCGTCGGGGCGCTGATGCAGTGGCTCGTCGAAGGCTTCCGCTGGCATCTGGTGCCGGTCCAGCTGTTGATCGCGCTGATGCTGGGGTTCGTCCTCACCGAGGGTGACACCGAACCGGCTCGGCGGCGGCTGGTCCCGCGCAGCGGCATCGGCGTGCTCGCCGCGGTGTCGGTCATTCCATGGGCTGTTCCCCCGGTCCCCGAGCTGCCGGAACCGACGGGCCGGTACGCGGTGGGGTCGGAGATTTTCCGTTGGGTCGACCAGTCACGCGCCGAACCGGCGACGGCAGCGGGCGATGACCGGCGCAATGTCGTTGTGCAGGCGTGGTATCCGGCCGATCAGCGCAGCCCTCGGCGGTGGGTGTATCTCGATGGGCACGGCCGGCTGCCGGCGCGGGTCGGCCAGCTGCCCGGATTCCTGCTGGCGGAGTACAGCGGCATCGACTCGCACGCGTCCGCGGATGTGCCTCTCGCGCGGGACCGGGCTCAGTGGCCGGTGGTCCTGTTCTCCCCCGGCTACGGCGCGCCCCGCGCCTTCTACACCGGGCTCGTCACCGACCTGGCGAGTCGCGGATTCATCGTTCTCGCCGTCGACCACCCCTACGAGTCGGGAGTCACCGAGCTCGCCGACGGCACGATCGCGACGACCGTCGGCCAGATCGCCGACGACGATCCCGACGGCACCCGCTTCATGACCGAGCATCTCGACACCCGGACCGCCGACCTGCGTTTCGTCCTCGACCAGCTCGGCCGCCCCGAGGTGCTCGGCCCACTCGCCGACCGCGTCGACCTCGGAAGCCTCACCGCCACCGGACATTCCCTCGGCGGCGCGGCCGCGCTCTCGACGCTGTCCGCCGACCCGAGACTCACCGCCGCCGCCAATATCGATGGCACCCTCTACGGCACACTGGCCGAACGCACGCTGGATCGCCCGGTGCTGCTACTGGAGAGCGACCGCTCCGAAACCGGGCACTCCCAGCACTATCTCGACGGAAACGGCGCACTGCTGGACCGCCTCGACGCTCCCGGCTTCCGCTACGAGGTCAGCCAGGCCGACCACTACAGCTTCACCGACGTTCCCCAGTTCCTGTCCACCCCGGCACGTTTCGTGATCACCGGCATCTTCGGCGGCTCCCGTGGTCCGGCCGCGACCCAGCGCGCCACCAACGACATCCTCGTCCCGTTCCTCACCGGCTCGCACAACGACATCCCCGCCGCGGCGGCGGCACACGACGGCATCAGCGGCGGCCCGATCCCGGGCTAGGACGCATTCGGGTGGCCGAGCGGATCCCGAGATCCGAGATCCAGAACTCCGCCCCGGCGGCCGGCGATTGGGCTGCGTCTTTTCGGGAATGACGTCGGTGTGAGCAAGGTCGCGCACCACGAGCCGGCCACCGTCTGTGAGGAGCACACCGTGTCGTTCACCGCCCTGCCGCCATCGGCCGCCTGGCGGCATCGCGAGGGTCGCACGGGGTTCGAAGTGGCGTACTTCCATCGGGACGAGCGCGGGGTCGTCGTGGAGGGCTGCGCGACCGCGGCCGAGGACGGGGTGCTGTGGGCGATCGACTACCGGCTGCGGCTCGACGGCAGCTGGCACACTCGGTCGGCGCGGATCATCGGGCGCTATCGCGAGGGGCGTCGGACGCTGAACGTTCAGTCCGACGGGCTCGGCCGCTGGCAGATCGACGGGAGCCCGGTGCCCGAACTCGACGGGTGCCTCGACATCGATCTGGAGGCCTCGGCGTTCACGAACGCGCTGCCGGTCCGCCGCCTCGACCTCACGGTCGGCGATGCCGCGGACGCGCCCGCGGTCTACATCCGCGCCGGCGACCTCACCGCGAACCGACTACCGCAGCACTATCGCCGCGTCGTCGACGGGGCCGGACAGCGCTACGACTACACCGCGCCCACCTTCGACTTCCACGCCACCTTGGAATACGACGAGTACGGTCTGGTCGTCGACTATCCCGGGCTTGCCGAGCGCACCGCCTGACCGACTTCCCCGACCTCGAGGAGGGGACGGCCGCGAACCCCGCGGCGCCCGCGCCGCCAATAGACACTGCGAGACTGTTTCCATGCGACGTAGGCAGCAGCCGCCGCTGCCGAAACGGCACGGCCTCGATCCCGCCCGGCTCCGGTTGCCCGAGGACGGGCAGTGGGCCACCGTGCGGGACCATCTCGTCGAGCGGTTGCCGCGGGTCGACCCGGCGCGGATCGAGGAGATGCTGCGGGCCGGTGAGATCGTCGATCTGGACGGACCGCTCGGACTGAACGCGCCCTATGTGCCCGGTGGGGCGGTGTGGTTCCACCGCGACCTGCCCGTCGAGCGAGAGGTGCCGTTCGAGATCGGCATCGTGCACCGCGACGACGATCTGCTGGTGGTGGACAAACCCCACTTCCTGGCGACGATCCCGCGCGGCCGCCACATCCTGCAGACCGCGTTGGTGCGCCTGCGCCGTGAACTCGACCTGCCCGACCTGATTCCGGCGCATCGGCTGGACCGGGTGACCGCCGGGCTGGTGCTGTTCGTGGTGAACCCGGCCCGGCGCGGGGCCTATCAGACGATGTTCCACCACCGGACCGTGCGCAAGGAGTACGAGGCCATCGCGCCTTACGACCCAGCCCTCGAGCTCCCGCGCGTCGTGCGCAGCCGAATCATCAAGGAGAAGCAGGTGCTGGCCGCCCGAGAGGTCGACGGCGAGCCCAATGCCGAGACCGAGGTGAGCCTGCTCGAGCACCGCGGCGGGCTCGGCCGCTACCGGCTGCGACCGCACACCGGGCGCACCCATCAACTGCGGTTGCACATGAACAGCCTCGGCGTGCCGATCCTCGGTGACGACTTCTATCCGGTCGTCACCGACAAATCCGTGGACGACTACACCCGGCCCCTGCAATTGCTGGCCGCCGCGCTGGAGTTCACCGACCCGATCAGCGGACAGCCACGACGGTTCGAGACCCGGCGGGCCCTGCAGGCGTGGACAGATCTGCCCGGCTGGTCCGGGTCTGCTGTCGACCAGCTCACAGCGCGGGGCGCCGCTGTCGATCTTGATGCGCCGCCGAGACGCCGGTGACGACCCACATCCGCCGTCGACGGTGGTGAACGGGCTGTTCACCGGGCCGTTTCCCTTTCGTGATCCTTCCGTACACTCGGTCGGGTGCTCGCCTCCGTCCCCGTCGCCGCCGCCCGGCCCAAGCTGCACGCTTACCTCGATATCGCGGTGGTCGTCGTCGTGCTGGCCGGGACGAATCTGATCGCGCACTTCACCACCGCCTGGGCCAGCATCCTCACCGTGCCCGTCGCGGCCGTCGCCCTGCTGGTGCTCATGCGCAAGCGCGGACTCGGCTGGGCCGAACTCGGCCTCTCGCCTCGGCACTGGCGGCGCGGCACGATCTACGCGCTCGGCGCGGTCGCCATCGTGCTCACCGCGGTCGCCATCGGCGCGCTGCTGCCGATCACCCGGCCGTTCTTCCTGGCCGATCGCTACGCCACCATCTCCGGCGCGCTGATCGCGTCGATGATCGTCATCCCGCTGCAGACCGTCATCCCCGAGGAGCTGGCCTTCCGGGGCGTCCTGCACGGCACGCTCGACCGGGTGGTCGGCGTGCGTGGGCTGTTCGCCGCGGGCTCGCTGCTGTTCGGGCTCTGGCACATCGCCTCGTCGATGGGGTTGACCAGCGGCAACAAGGGTTTGCTCGAGATCTTCGGCGGTGGGCTGCTCGGCCAGATCGTCGGCATCGCCCTCGCCGTCGCCGCGACCGCGGTGGCCGGGGTGGTGTTCACCTGGCTGCGCAGGCGCAGTGGGAGTCTGTTGGCGCCGATCGCGCTGCACTGGTCGCTCAACGGCGCGGGCGCGCTCGCGGCGGCCATCGTCTGGCACACCGCGCTGGGCTGATTCTCAGTCCGGCAGTGTCGTGTCGGTCGCGCGAACCGCGGTGAACAAGCCCGTGCACACCTCGACGAGTTGCGCGGGGTCGTGGGTGCGGTTGTCGAGCAGCCAGTCGACCAGCAGGTGGTTCACGCCGCCGACGAGTGCGATACAGGTCAGCCGTTCGCGCTCCGACAGCGGCCGCGCTCGCGCCGAGGACCACAGACCCGCCACCAGTTCCGCGTAGTCGCGCAGTACCGCGTGCCTGCGCTGCTCCATCGCCGCCGACACCCCGACCACTTCGACCAGGACGACTCGCGCGCGACGCGGGTCCTCGGAGAGGTAGCCGATGAACGCGGCCAGACCGGCGCCGATCACCGCGTCCAGGTGCGGACCCGCCGCGCGCAGCGCGGTCAACGTCCGCTCCCTGGTTCGATCGGTCAGGTCGTCGTAGAGAGCGGCCAGGCAGGACTCACGGTCGCGGAACGATTCGTAGAAATAGCGTTCGGTGAGCCCGGCGAGCCCGCACAACTGTTTCACCGATCCGGCGACATAGCCCTGGGTACCGAACAGTTCGAGTGCCGCGTCCAGCAACGCGGTTCGGCGCTGCTCGACCCGTTCGGCCGTAGTGCGCCCCGAGTACCGCCGACCCGCCGGACGCTCGGCGGAGTGCGCGTCCATCGAACCCTGTCCTTCTGTACGACTGCGTGGAATACTGAGCAACAATTTTGACATGATGACATGTCAGAAATGACATTTCCGCTGGATCGAAAGGCTTTGCCGATGAAACGCACCCATGCCGGACTGGTCGTCGCCATCACCGGCGGCGCCGCGGGCATCGGCCGCGAGACCGCGCGCCAGTTCGCGCTGACGGGCGCGCGGGTCTGCATCGGCGACCTGTCCGGCACCGCGGCTCGCGCCGCCGCCGCCGAGCTTCCCGGCACCGTGCACGGCTGTGAACTCGACGTCACCGACGAGCGCTCCTTCCACGATTTCCTCGCCACCACCGAGGCGCTACTCGGGCCGATCGACGTGCTGGTCAACAACGCCGGCGTGATGTGGGTCGGCGCGTTCGACAGCGAACCCGACACCGCGACCAGCCGGATGCTCGCGGTGAACCTGCACGGGGTGATCCGCGGGGTGCGCCTGGCCGCACCGGCGATGCGCACCCGCAGGCGCGGGCACATCGTCACCATCGCCTCCGCGGCTTCGCGTCTCTCCCCACCCGGCGAGGCCACCTACGCCGCGACCAAGCACGGCGTGCTCGGCTATCTCACCGGCGTCCGGGAGGAACTGCGCGGCAGTGGGGTTCGACTATCGGTGATCATGCCCAGCGTCGTCGACACCGAGTTGGCCGCCGGAACCGCAACGGGCGCGGCGAAACTTCTCCAGCCCGCCGACGTGGCGAGTGCGGTGCTCGCGGTGGTCGAGCGGCCGCGATTCGAGGTTTCGCTGCCCGGATATGTCGGTCCCCTCGTACATCTGGCCGGACTACTGCCGCAGTGGTTGCGCGACATCGTGCTACGGCGGGCGGTACCGAATCAGGTGGCCGCCACCTCCGGGTCGTCCGCACGGACCCACTACGAAATGCGCGCCCTGCGAGACGATCCCGAGTCGCCGTCGTAACGACAGCACCAGCACCTCGCCACCTACGGCACACGTCGAGGTCGCCGCGCCGGCCGATCGCCGGGGCGCGACGCCGGACAGATGATCACCAGGCACGCAGGCGAGCATCGGCCGCGCGGCGAACGCCACCGCGCCGGGTGATCGCCTGGCCAGACCCGGGCACGGCACGCCGGGTGGTGCGCGCGAATCGGGCTGGTGTCGTTGACCGGGGCTCGGACGGCGTTTACGCTCTCTGGCAATCACACATATGTTCGATAGTCCATATGTTCGAGTGACCGGAAGGCGCGAGATGTCCGACGATCGGTCGATCGTGAATGCCGTCAGCCCGGTGGACACCGAGATCACCGCACTCGAGCGGCAGGTGGCGACGGCTCGCGGCAAGCTGCCACTGCAACACGACACCGCGCTGTACGACGCGCTCTCCGATGCCGAGATCCGGGCCGAACGCGAGCTCGCGGAGTGGATTCGCGCGCAACGGCGTAAACAGCGGCGCCGCGCCGTCGTCGACGAACTCGCCGCCGATCGGCGCGACCGGCGCACCGGCACGCAGATCCGGCGCACCGACGAGGCCGACGCGCGCTGGCATCGCAAGGCGCTGGCCGCGCGGCGTCGCGTCTCCAGTCCGGATGCTCGCCTGGCCCAGCTGTATCGGCGGGCCGAGTGGTCCTCGCGCGCGCTGATCGGCGTCGTCGTCCTCGGAATGCTGTGGGCGGGCGTGAACGTCCAGCGCAACCTGGTGCCCAGCGGCGACATGAGTGACCCGCTCTACTGGCTCAGCTACGGCATCGAAGCGATGATCTCCATTCCGATCATCATCATCATGATCGCCGCCACCACCGCAGCCCGCTGGGGCCGCGAACTCGAGCGCGGCAAGGTCGTCCTGTTCGAACTGGCGTTGCTCGGCACCACCGTCGCCCTCAACGCGGGCCCCCACCTCGCCAGCGGATCCTATGGCCGCGCGGCCGAATACGCGATCGCCCCGGTCATGGTCGGCGTGGTGATCTGGTTGCACGCCTGGGTGGCGGCGCGCTACGCGATGCTGATCGAGGCCGCCTCGGTGGAGTTGCCCGTCGACACGGCGAATTACTCCCCCGCCGAGCGTGTGGCATCGACCGATGACCATGATTCCGTCACGCCCGCCGGATCACCTGAGCGTGAACTCATGGCCCCCACCACGCGGACCGCACAGCGTACTGCCGTGACGCACTCCGCGTCGATGGCCCGCCACGAGGCCGCCGCCCCGACTGAGCCGACCGCCGAACGCGGCATCGCCGCAGACGTTGTCGACGATGCACGCCAGTCCACCGACCCGATCTCCGACGAAGCGACAGGCGCTGAGGAGCGGATGAACGACACCGGCGCAGGCGTCGAGTCCGGCGCTCCGCTCGCCGGGATGACGGAGCGGGTTAGCGCGAATCCGCTGATGAAGGAAGGCTCAGCGGCTACGCCGGACGCCACGGACCTGATCCGCGCATCCGCCGCTGACCACACCCGCACACCCGATGTGATCCGCCCGTCGGCGGACAAGTCGATCGCCCCTGGCACGCTCGAACTGATCCACAAGGCCGCGGCCGACCACCGCCGCAACGGCGCCGAGCACGCCAGACGCGCCGACGGCGCCGCCCCGACCCGGCGCCGAATACCGGTCACCGCCGCCGCGCAGTCCACCACGGGCGACGCGACCGGCACCGACCCGGTTCCCGAGGCGACGGCGCACGCCGACACCGTCGCCCGTGACCCCAACGGCGACACCACCGCACCTCAGCCGGCGGCCACCACCGCACCACCGGTCGCACCGCCCGAACAGCTCACCCTCACCACCGAGCTGGAGGAGCCCACCGAGGTGCCCGCTCCGCACACCGATCGCGGCGTCACCGGCCCACGAACCCCCGAGTCCCCCGCCGCCGACCGCGAGGTCGACGCACCGGCACCCACCATCCCGGACCCGGCCGACGACAGCGAATCGCCGGAAAACCTAGACACCCCCGCCGACGACTTCCACTACGACGACACCGAAGTCCGCGCTCTGGCTCGCCAGATCGCCCACCGCAGCCCCCTGCGCCTCACCCTCGACCAGATCGAGGAGATCCTCGAACTCACCGACCAATCCTGGTCGGCCCCCAGCATCGGCGCCGAAGTCGGTGTCTCCGGCAACACCGTCACCAACATCGTCGAATTCGCCCGCAAGATCCGCCACCCTTACGCCTTCACCGGCTGAGGTGCCTTCACCGGCTGAGGTGCCGGAGACAACAGACAGCGGCGGGGTGGGCGAATTCGCCCACCCCGCCGCTGGTCAGCTGGTCCGCTGCGGAACGGACCGACCTCGTCGACGCAATCGCGCCGACCGCTGGATCAGAGAGTCCAGGGCTTGCCGTAGGTGGTCACGGAGTCACCGTTGGCGCTGGTGACGGTGACGAACGGCCGGATGTTGGTCGGGCCCACCACACCGGTGACGGTGCCGTGGAAGCCGTGCATCCGAATGAAGCCCTCGTCGCCGGAGATCTCACCGGTGGCAGCCTCGACGGTCTCCAGGCCGGGGCCGAAGCCGACCTCGAGTTCGACGCCCGCCTGCGGGATCAGGCTGTCGATCGTGCCGCCGCCGTCGAAGTCGATCTCCAGGCCGGGAGTCGACCAGGCGAAGGTGAGCTTGCCGTCGAACGAGGCGGGGTAGCCGACCTGGTAGCCGACGGTGATCTCACCCTCGAACTCGTCGGCGTCCTCGCCGCTGATCTTGAAGGCGGCGGTGCCGTTGTGGAACCACTCACGAGTCAGCGGGTTACCGTCGAGCGGCGGCACGAACTCGATCCTGGTGTCTTCCTGGATCGCTTCGATCGTCAGGCCATCGCCGTCGACGATGTGGGCGGTGCTATCAATTTCCGCCGAGGCCGGGCCATTGCCCAGCGTCAGCCCGACCGCCACCGCAGTGGCCACCGTCAGCGTGCGGAACATGCCGCGAGCGCGTCGAGTCGTTTCCCTCATCTATTGTCACTCCATCAGGTTCGTTGCGTCGATCTCGGCGTTCGAAGGCCGAAATGCCCCGTTGCCGGGCGCTAGCGGAGCGTCGCTAACGAAAACGAACAGCAAGCGATCACCATCGATCGCACAGATGAAGAGAGCACCAATGCCACACAAAGCACCACGATGTGGCTCTGAATGTTCCTATCTTGGCAGGAAACCCGGCTCAGCCGTCGAGGTGCGTATCTCCAGTGTTGGGAAGAGCACCTCATGCCGATCGGCGGACCGTCCGGCCAGCCGCTCGAGCAGCAACGCCACCGCCGTCTCACCCAGTGCCGGTCCGCGCTGATCGACGCTGGTCAGGCGAGGCCGGACCCGGGCAGCCAGGTCGGTGTTGTCGTAGCCCACGATCGACATTCGCCCGGGGACGTCGATGCCGAGTTCGACCGCACGATCGAGGAATTCGATGGCCAGCAGGTCGTTGTTGGTGACGATCGCGGTCACGGGGCTCCGCAGCACCACGTCGACCGCCGCGGATCGGCCTGGGCCGTCCGGGATCGTCTGGGCGGCATGCCGCCCGAGGCCCGCGCGGCCGACGGCGGCTTCGTAGCCACGGCGGCGGGCCATCGCGGCGGGACGCGTCGACGACGACGCGAAGGCGATGTGGCGGTGCCCCAGCTCGATCAGATGGTCGACGGCGAGCGCGATACCGGCTTCGTCCTCGTTGGCCACCGAGTCGAGTCCGGGCGGCGTCGACTCGGGCCGACCGACCACCACCACCGGCACCTCTTTGGCCGCCGCGGCCAGCACCGAGTAGTCCACCCGGGAACTCACGACGACGATGCCTTCCATGTTCAGGCTGAGCATCGCGCTCAGGTGCTGGGCCAGCCGGTTCGGGTCGCGGCGTCCATTGGCCAGGAAGGTGCCCAGACCCGCGGCCTCGGCCGCGGTCTCCACGCCCAGCGCGACCTCGGTGTGATACGGGTTGCGCAGGTCGGTGACGATGACGCCGAGCTGGCCGGTCCGGCCCTGCACCAGGGCGCGGGCCAGCGAATTGGAGCGGTAGCCGAGTTCGTCGGCCGCCTGCCGGATCCGGGCGCGGGTCGCGTCGCTGACCCCTTCGTCGCCGCGCAGGGCAAGAGAGACCAGTGATTTGGAGACGCCGGCCCGCGCGGCCACGTCGATAATCGTCGGACGTCGCGATCGGCGGGTGCTCATGTCCCCCATCTTCGCGGCCGACAGCGCGGCACCACGCAGCGCCCCTGGCAATGGCGACCCGAACAAACTGGAACGTTCCAGGCCGGTTCACGCCCCGGCCATGGAATCCCCACTTCGTGTTCAGGACCCGACCCCACGCTGGTCAAGTCCCCGTCCTCGACCACACCAGGAGCGATACCACCATGTCATCGGGCCCACCCTGTACCGCCACCGCGTTCGACATCGAACCGGTCTCGTCAGCCCTGCGGACGCGACCCGCCGCGCTGCTGCTCGACTTCGGCGGGGTGGTGTTCGAAACGCGCAAACGGCCCGAGGGCTTGCGCGACGCGTCTGTCCTGGTACACACCGAACTGCGCCGCGCGGGCCACACGATCGATGTCGACTCCCTGCACGCCTCGATGGCAGCGGGACTGGCCGCACTCCGGCACTGGAAACACGCGATGAGCCGCACCCGCGAGCCACGGGAACTGACCCATCGCGCCCTGTGGCAGGACTTCCTGCTCGCCGATCAGCCCGAGCCGGTGCGCGCGACCGCCGCCGGTGACGCGACGCGCCTCATGGCGGCGATCAATCCACTACTCAACGATCACCAGGTGCGGCCCGGCGTGCCCGAATTGCTCCGCACCGCACAGGCACTCGCGATTCCCGTCGGCATCGTCAGCAACGCGCACTCGGGTCTGGCCCATCGCACTCTGCTGCGCGAGTTCGGGCTCGCCGAATTCGTCGCGGTGCAGCTCTACTCCGACGAAGCCGGCATCCGCAAGCCACACCCGGACATGATTCACCGCGCCGCCGCGGCCCTCGGGGTCACCTCGGCGCAGTGCTGGTACGTCGGCGACACCCAGGATCGAGATGTCCAGTCCGGCCGCCGAGCAGGAGTCGGCGCGGTGGTCCTCACCCGCAGCAAGCACACCGACAGCCCGCCCTTCGCGGTTCTCGACCGCCCTGACGCGATCTTCGACACCCCGGAGGGTCTCCTTCCGCTGCTCACGGCCGCAGGCGGTCACCCGGCCGCGCCGTCGATCTCGCCCCCGCGGCCGGCTACTCCGGCGCGACGCGGGATGCCGAAGGCGCTGCTGCTCGATCAGGGCGGCGTCCTGACCGACTCCGCGAAGACCCCGCAGGCGGTCACCGACTTCGCCGCTGACATCGCGGCCAGGCTGCGCACCGCCGGACATGCCGTCCCCGACGCGCTGATGGCCGACGCGCTCGAGCACGGGCACCTGGCATACCAGGCCGCCAAACGCACCGAGCAGGTCGACAACCGCTGCCCCGAGGTGACCCCCGCACAGTTCTGGGGCGAATTCGTCGGCCCCCACCTGCCGGGGACAGCCCGGGACTGGCTGCTGGCCGAGGCGAGCGAACTCACCTTCGGCTACGCCCAGGCCAAGAGCAGCTTCCGGCTGCGCGACGGAGTCGCCGAACTTCTCACCTGGTGCCGGGACGCGGGGCTACCGGTGGCGATCGTGTCCAACACGATCTGCGGTCGCAGTGGTCGAGCCCGCCTGCACGACGCCGGTGTCCTCGACCTGATCGGCGCGTTCGCCTACTCCGACGAAGTCGGCTATCGCAAGCCCGATCCCACGCTCGTGTTCGCCGCCACCGCCGCGCTCGGCCTCGACCCGGCCGAATGCTGGTTCGTCGGTGACAAGCCGTGGCGCGACGCGACTTCGGCCCGCGCCGCCGGCGTCGGCACCGCCGTCATCGTGCGTGGCGGCTCACCCACCGACGACGAGCTGGCCGACGGACTGGCCGACGACCAGCCCGACCTGCTGCTCGACAGCATCACCGAGGTAATCCAGGCGCTGCGCACAGCCCACGAAACCCCCTGACCACGAACAACTTCGGCTCAACCAACCAGTAGAGAAGATCAGCCATGAACGTCACCCGTTCCCGCACCCTGCCCCGCCCCCAGGACATGACCTCAGCGCAGAAGCTGATGGTGTTCGTCCTGTCGATGACCCTGTTCGGGCTCGCCAACATCCTCACCGAGGTACTGCCCGAGTTCAAGGTCGGCCCTGTCGAACTGTCGGTCTCCTATCTGGCGTTCGTCCCGGTCGTCATGGTCAGCCTGTTCAACCCGCTCTACGCCGCCTTGGGCGCACCCCTCGGCGAGATCGTCTTCGTCGATCTGCTGATGGGCAACTTCTCCGGAATCGGTGAGGTGGAAGGTTATCTCCAGCTCGCCACCGGCCTGTACGTCGCCGGTTCGCTGGTGCGTGATCCCCGGCGCAAGTGGCAGGTGGCCACCGCGGCCATCATCGCGGTCACGATCGACAAGGGCATCGGCGGCATGGTCGATGTCGCCAAGGTCTGGATCGGTGTCGAGGACGCCGAGTACGTGGAAGGCCTGCCGGAATCCATTCTGCTGCTGGAGGGCTTCGCCTTCACCACGGATCTGCTGATCAGCGGCGTACTCTTCGGCGCCATCCCGGCCGCGTATCTGGCCGCCCGCCTCTACGGCAAGATCGAGCCGCTGATGGGCATGCGCCCCAGGGATCCGAACGAGCCGCTCGCCGACCGGGCGCGGCCCAGCGCGGCCTTCATCGGCCTCGGTGTGTTCCTGATGCTCGGCTCGGCGGTCCTGGCGCTGCTGGAAGCCGCCGACGTGCAGTTCGGTGTCTGGGAGCCGGACTTCCTCGACCAGTACGGACCCGGCTTCCTCTGGATCGGTGTGGCGGCAGCCCTGCTCGTGTTCGGCGGCATCGTGCTCGCCGCGCGGGCGGTGGCACGCGAGTCCCGCCAACAGCGGAAGGACTGATCGGTGCCGGATGTCATTCACGTCGAGGGGCTGTCCTTCCGCTACCCCGGCGCCCAACAGCCCAGTCTCACCGACGTGGACCTGGTCATCGAGAGCGGCGACTTCGTGGCCGTCGTCGGGAGCAACGGCTCGGGCAAGACCACGCTGTGCAAGGCGTTCAATGGGCTGATCCCGCACTTCTGGTCCGGCGACTTCAGCGGCACGGTCACCGTGGACGGCGTCGATACCCTGGACGCCTCGGTCGCGGCGCTCTCGCACCGCGTCGGATACGTCTACCAGGACTTCGGAAACCAGCTGGTCCGCCCGTCGGTGCGCGACGACGTCTGCTTCGGCCCGCTCAATTTCGGACTGCGCGATTTCGCGGCCCGCGCTGACGACGCCATGCGACTGCTCGGCATCGACCACCTCGCCGACCGGTACATCTGGGAACTGTCCGGCGGGCAGCAGCATCTGACGGCGCTGGCGGGCGTGCTCGCGATGGAACCGGCCGTCATCGTGGTCGACGAGCCGGTCGCCGAGCTCGACCCGGCGCGGGCCGAGGAAACCTACCGGATGCTGGCGCGGATCAACGCCGAGCGCGGAACGACCATCGTCGTGATCGAACACCACGCGGAGTTCATCGCCAGGTACGCCCGCAGCGTGGTACTCATGGCCGGCGGCACCGTGCACTGGCACCTGCCGGTGCGCGAAGCACTCTCGCGCACCGGCGAATTGGCCGGGCACGGCATCCCCGCACCGCAGGTCATCGCCGCCGTCGCGCGGCTGGCGCCCGGCGCCGAGGCACCGCTCACCGTCGAAGAGGCGCACCACGCCCTGGTCGCGGCGGGCACGACCCCTCTGGAATCCCGCACCGTCCGCGCCGAAACCAGCGAGGACACCGCGGCGGCCCCCGTCGTGGCTTCACTCACCGCGGTCGGGCACGGATACCGCGACGTGCACGGGTCGCGCTCGACCGTGCTCGACGAGGTGAGTGTGTGCCTGCGCGAAGGGGAACGGATCGCGGTGGTCGGTTCCAACGGGGCGGGCAAGTCGACCCTGCTTCGGCTGCTCACCGGACTCATCGTGCCCAGAACCGGAACCGTCGAGGTCAACGGCATCGACACGCGCACCGTGCGGCCCGCCCAACTCGCCGATCAGGTGTGTTACCTCTATCAGCACCCCGAGCAGATGTTCCTGAAAGACTCTGTGCGCGAAGAGATCTCAATGTTCCCCACCCAGCGCAAACGAGCAGGGACCGCCGCGTTGGTCGAGCGGGTGCTCGACCAGCTGCGGCTGACCGAACTCGCCGACCGCGACGGGCGCACCCTGTCCGGCGGGCAGCAACGGCGGGTCACCCTGGGCATCGGCCTGGCCATGAGTCCCACGCTGCTGCTGCTCGACGAACCCACGTCCAGCCTGGACGTGGGTACCCGCCACGATGTCACCGGCATGCTCGACACCCTCTCCGAGAACATCCGGTGCGTGGTGACCGCCACCCACGACATGCAACTCGTCGCCGAGTGGGCTACCCGGGTGCTGGTGCTCGACGGCGGCCGCATCATCGCCGACACCACCCCCGCCGCGCTGTTCGACGACCCCGAACTCACCGACGCGGTACGCCTGGTCCCGCCGCAGATCAGCCTGCTCGGCCGGGTACTCGGCATCCACCCGCCGCCGCTGTCGGTGGACGCGCTCGTCGCCGCGTGCACACCGGCCGACCTGATCGGAGCCGAGAAATGATCAGAAAGCAGCACGATGTGCTGTCGGTGGAGTGGGTCAAACTCGAATTGCTGCGCACCGCCTATGCCACCCGCGGCGGGCTGCTGTCGCGACTGGACGCACGCGTGGTGCTCGGCTGGTATCTGGTGTTCGCGGTGGTGCCCTGGCTGACGCACAATATCGTGACGCTCGCGGCGCTGTTCACCATCACCGCGGTGACCGTCCTGCTCAGCCGGGTCGGGCCGCTGGTCCTCGGGCTGTTCACCATCGGCCTGGTCATGGAGAGCGTCTACCTGTTCGCCGCGGCCTGGATGTTCGACGGCGATCTGCGCACGATCATGTCGCTGCTGACGCTCACGCTGAAGCTGGGCGTCATCTCCCTGGCGAGCATGGCGGCCTTCGTCTCCCTCGATCCGGAGAAACTCTCCGATGCGCTGATCAGCCTGCACGCCCCGCCCCTGCTCAGTTTCGGCGTCAGCTACGGGTACCGCATGCTGCCGATCATGATGGACGAGTTCCACACCATCATCGATGGCTATCGCCTGCGCTCGGCGCCGCCCTCGCACCGGGGCCTTCTGGGCTGGCGCTCGCTGCTCCATCTTTCGTTGATGCTGGTGCGCAGCTTCTATCCGATGATGCTCAACACCGCCAAACGCACCAGGACCACCGTGGAAGCCCTGGAGACCCGCGGCTTCACCTTCGCGGGCGAAAACGCGCTCGGCCGCGAAATCCGTCTCGCGGGCCTGCGCGTCGGCCCCGCCGACATCGGGCTGCTGGTGAGTACCGCGGCTCTCATCGCCGCTGCGTTCCTGCTCGGAAGCCAGTTCCCGGTCTACTCCCGCGACTTCTGACCTGACGACGAAGGCCCGCTTCCCGATACGGGAAGCGGGCCTTCGTGCGCACGATCTCGATGTGCCGACGACACCGGGATCCGCGCCCAAGCTCGACAGATCCTCCACCGCACCCCGACCACCTCTACTGATGGAGGGCTGGACTCCGCTCAGACCAGAGCTCCAAGCTCTTCGCTATCTCGGCTACGTCCACATCCCCGGTCGCGATACGGTTCATCAGCGCCTCCTGCTCGTCGGGCAGTGGGCGAACGCGGTATCCGTTCAGTCGCAACATGGCGACACTCGCAACGAACGCGGTCCGCTTGTTTCCGTCGATCAGCGCGTGATTTCGCGCAATCGAATGCAAGAGCGCGGCGGCCTTGAGAAACACCCCTGGGTATGCCTCTTCACCGAACACTGTCGCCTTGGGCCGCTGGACAGCGCCTGCCAGCAGACCGATGTCAGCTACGGCGTGCGGCGTCTTGTTCACCGCACGGGCAATGGCGACGACCTCGGCGAGATCGAGGTAGATCACGCGAGCCGTCGCATCAGCTCCGCGTGCTCGTCCATGATCGAGTCGATCATCGACTCGAACGCCTCTGCTTGCCGAGCGACGTACATGTGAATCGCCTCTTGAGCCAAGTCCTGTTTGCTCCGACCGAGTCGCTCAGCCAGCTCGGTCAGCCGCCGGTCGTCGTCTCCGTTCAGCCGCAGTGTCATCGCCATGCGCCCATGGTATCAGCCAGGTATCAACCCGCTGGCGGTGCGACGAAGGCCCGTCTCCCAGGGGAAACGGGCCTTCGTGTACACGATCTCGATGGATCGAGGAGGGACCTTACTTGGCCTTCTCCAGGACCTCGACCAGACGCCAGCGCTTGGTGGCCGACAGCGGACGGGTCTCCATCAGCTGAACGCGGTCGCCGACGCCGGCGATCTCGTTCTCGTCATGCGCCTTCACCTTGGAGGTGGTGCGGATGATCTTGCCGTAGAGCTTGTGCCGGTGACGGTCTTCCAGCTCGACGACGATCGTCTTGTTCATCTTGTCCGAGACAACGTAGCCACTGCGTACCTTGCGGCTGTTGCGCTCTTCGGTCTTCTCGCTCATGCCGCATCTCCCTTGCCAGCGGGTGCCGTGGCCAGGCCGAGCTCGCGCTCACGCATGACCGTGTAGATGCGCGCGATCTCGTGACGAACGACGCGCAGTCGACGGTTGTTGTCGAGCTGACCCGTCGCCATCTGGAAGCGCAGGTTGAACAGCTCTTCCTTCGACTCACGCAGGCGGGCCACGAGCTCTTCTTCGTTGAGCTCGCGGAGCTCTGCGGCCGGTGTTCCGGTAGCCATCAGAACTGCTCCTCCCTGGTCACGATCCTGCACTTCATCGGGAGCTTGTGCATCGCGCGGCGCAGGGCCTCGCGAGCGATCTCCTCGTTCGGGTAAGACATCTCGAACATGACCCGTCCGGGCTTCACGTTCGCGACCCACCACTCCGGCGAACCCTTACCGGAACCCATGCGGGTCTCGGCAGGCTTCTTGGTGAGCGGGCGGTCGGGGTAGATGTTGATCCAGATCTTGCCGCCACGCTTGATGTGGCGGGTCATCGCGATACGCGCCGACTCGATCTGACGGTTGGTGACGTAGGCGGGCTCGAGAGCCTGGATGCCGTACTCACCGAACGCCACCGCGGTGCCGCCCTTGGACATGCCGGAACGACTCGGGTGGTGCTGCTTGCGGTGCTTGACCCTACGGGGCATCAGCATGCGTCAGCCCTCCTGACTCTCTGCCGGAGCCTCCGCCACTGCGGTGGCGGCGCGCCCGACCTCGGTGCTGGTCGCGGTGGTACCGGTGGAGCCGGAACGACGCGGGCGGCTCGGACGCTCGCGGCGCGGGCGCTCCGGAGCAGCAGCGGCGGCGGTCAGCTCACGACGACCACCGACGATGTCACCCTTGTAGATCCAGACCTTCACACCGATGCGACCGAAGGTGGTCTTGGCCTCGTAGAGGCCATAGTCGATGTCCGCGCGCAGCGTGTGCAGCGGGACGCGACCCTCACGGTAGAACTCCGAGCGCGACATTTCGGCGCCACCGAGGCGGCCCGAGCACTGCACGCGGATGCCCTTGACGTTCGGCGAACGCATGGCCGACTGAATGGCCTTACGCATCGCACGACGGAACGCCACACGGTTGCTGAGCTGCTCGGCAACACCCTGAGCAACCAGCTGCGCATCCGACTCGGGGTTCTTGACCTCGAGGATGTTCAGCTGGACCTGCTTCTTGGTGAGCTTCTCCAGCTCGGCGCGGATGCGGTCGGCCTCCGCGCCACGGCGACCGATCACGATGCCGGGACGCGCGGTGTGGATGTCCACACGAACGCGATCACGGGTGCGCTCGATCTCGACCTTCGAGATGCCGGCCCGCTCCATGCCAGTGGCGAGGAGCTTGCGGATCTGAACGTCTTCCTTCACGTATTCCGCGTACTGCTTGTCCGCGTACCAACGCGACTTCCAGTCGGTGGTGATACCGAGGCGGAAGCCATGGGGATTGATTTTCTGTCCCATTTACTTTGCCCCTCCCTTCCGGCGGCTACGAGTGGCAGCGCCGGTGGTGGGCACGCTCTCGACCTCGATGGTGATGTGGCTGGTGCGCTTGCGAATCCGGAACGCGCGGCCCTGGGCCCGCGGCTGGAAACGCTTCATGGTGGCGCCCTCGTCGACAAAAGCAGTCGAGATGACCAGGGTGGCCGGGTTGAGGCCGAGGTTGTTCTCGGCGTTCGCCGCGGCCGAAGCCACGACCTTGGCCACGGGCTCGCTGGCAGCCTGCGGTGCGAACCGCAGGATCGCCAGCGCGTCCTCGACGCTCTTGCCGCGGACCAGGTCCACGACTCGACGGGCCTTCATCGGGGTGACCCGAACGTGCTTGGCGGTTGCGCGTGCAGTCGGGTTCTGAATGGTTTCAGTCATCGCCGCTTGCTCTTCCGGTCGTCCTTGACGTGGCTCTTGAACGTCCTGGTCGGCGCGAACTCACCAAGCTTGTGGCCGACCATGTTGTCCGAGATGAACACCGGGACATGCTTGCGACCGTCGTGGACGGCGAAAGTGTGGCCGATGAAATCGGGGATGATGGTCGAGCGACGCGACCAGGTCTTGATGACCTGCTTCGTGCCCTTTTCGTTCTGGACGTCCACCTTCGCGAGGAGGTGGTCGTCGACGAACGGGCCCTTCTTGAGGCTGCGTGGCATTTCTTACCTCCTCCTTAGCGCTTCTTGCCGGTCTTGCGGCGGCGGACGATGAGCTTGTCGCTCGGGCGGTTGGGCTTGCGGGTGCGGCCCTCAGGCTGACCCCACGGGGAGACCGGGTGGCGACCACCGGAGGTCTTGCCCTCACCACCACCGTGCGGGTGGTCGACCGGGTTCATGACGACACCACGGACGGTGGGACGACGGCCCTTCCAGCGCATACGGCCGGCCTTGCCCCAGTTGATGTTGGACTGCTCGGCGTTGCCGACCTCGCCGACGGTGGCGCGGCAGCGCACGTCGACACGGCGGATTTCACCGGAGGGCATGCGCAGGGTCGCGTACGGCCCTTCCTTGCCCAGCAGCTGGATGCTCATGCCTGCGGCACGGGCCATCTTGGCGCCGCCGCCCGGACGCAGCTCCACGTTGTGGATCGTGGTACCGGTCGGGATGTTGCGCAGCGGCAGGTTGTTACCCGGCTTGATGTCGGCCGTGGGGCCGGACTCGATCGGGCTGCCCTGCTTGATGCCCTTCGGCGCGATGATGTAGCGCTTCTCGCCGTCGGCGAAGTGCAGCAGTGCGATGTTGGCGGTGCGGTTGGGGTCGTACTCGATGTGAGCGACCTTGGCCGGGATGCCGTCCTTGTCCAGTCGACGGAAGTCGATGACGCGGTAGGCACGCTTGTGACCGCCACCGCGGTGACGCGTGGTGATGCGACCGTGCGCGTTACGACCACCGGACTTGGTGAGCGGGCGCAGCAGCGACTTCTCCGGCGTCGACCGGGTGATCTCGGCGAAGTCCGAGACGCTGGAGCCACGACGGCCCGGCGTAGTCGGCTTGTATTTACGGATTGCCATGAGTTCTTCTCTGCTTTCTGGATCGCCAGCCGCTTACGCGACCGGTCCTCCGAAGATCTCGATGGGCTTGCTGTCGGCCGAGATGGTCACGAGCGCGCGCTTGGTGTCCTTGCGCTTGCCGTAACCGAAGCGGGTCCGCTTGCGCTTGCCCTGACGGTTGGCGGTGTTGACGCTGGTCACCTTGACGCCGAAGACCTTCTCGACGGCAATCTTGATCTGCGTCTTGTTCGAATCCGGGTGCACCAGGAAGGTGTAGGTGCCTTCCTCGATCAGTCCGTAGGACTTCTCCGAGATGACCGGTGCGAGCAGGATGTCGCGGGGGTCGGCGATGGTGCTCACTTGCTCTCCTCCTGGGCCGCCTCGGCGGGACCGTGAACGAAGGCGTTCAGGGCCTCGACGCTGAACACCAGTTCGTCGCTGTTGAGGACGTCGTAGGTGTTGAGCTGATCCGGGGCGATCGGCAGCACGTTCTGCAGGTTCGCCACGCTCTTCCACGCGGCGACGTCCTCGCGACCGACCACGACCAGGAACTTCTTGCGGTCCGAAAGCTCGGCCAGGAAGTCCTTGGCGGACTTGGTCGACGGGGTCTGACCCGCGACCAGTTCGGTGATCACGTGGATGCGCTCGTTGCGGGCCCGGTCGGAGAGGGCACCGCGCAGGGCGGCGGCCTTCATCTTCTTGGGGGTCCGCTGGCTGTAGTCGCGCGGCTGCGGGCCGTGGACGGTGCCACCACCGGCGAACTGCGGCGCACGGGTCGAACCCTGACGGGCGCGGCCGGTGCCCTTCTGCCGGTACGGCTTCTTGCCACCACCACGGACCTCACCACGAGTCTTCGTGGAGTGGGTGCCCTGGCGCGCGGCGGCGAGCTGAGCGACGACGACCTGGTGCATCAGCGAGACGTTGGCGGTCACGTCGAAGATCTCCGCGGGGAGCTCGACGGTGCCTTCGGTCTTGCCGCCCGCGGCCTTGACGGTCAGCGTGAGATTTGCGGCCTTCTTCTCCGTGCTTACTGCGGAGCTGGTCATGCGTGCGCACCACCCTTCACGGCGCTCTTGACGATCACGACGTTGCCCTTGCGGCCAGGGATCGCGCCCTTGACCAGGAGCAGGCCGTTCTCGGCGTCGACCTTGTGAACCGAGAGGTTCTGCGTGGTGACGCGGTCGTTACCCATACGGCCCGACATACGCATGCCCTTGAACACGCGGCCGGGAGTGGCGCAGCCACCGATGGAACCCGGGCGACGGTGCACAGCCTGCGCACCGTGCGAGGCGCCCTGGCCCTTGAAGCCGTGACGCTTCATGGTGCCGGCGAAGCCCTTGCCCTTGCTGATTCCGGTCACGTCGACGTAGGTGCCCTCTTCGAAGACATCGGCGGAAAGCTCCTGGCCGATCTCGAAGGTGGAGGCGTCCGCGACGCGGATCTCGGTGACGTGGCGACGCGGAGTGACACCGGCCTTGGCGAACTGGCCGGAAGTCGGCTTGTTCACCTTGCGCGGGTCGATGGCGCCGAAAGCGATCTGAACGGCCGAGTAGCCGTCGCGCTCCACGGTGCGGATCTGGGTGACCACGTTCGGGCCCGCCTTGATGACGGTGACCGGGACGACGCGGTTCTTCTCGTCGAAGACCTGGGTCATGCCGAGCTTGGTGCCCAGGATGCCGGCTGCGGGCCGGTTCTTGTTGTCAGTCATATCTCGAGTCCCCGTCACTGAATGTTGACGTCGACGCTGGCCGGCAGGTCGATGCGCATCAGCGCGTCAACCGTCTTCGGCGTCGGGTCGAGGATGTCGATGAGGCGCTTGTGTGTACGCATCTCGAAGTGTTCGCGCGAGTCCTTGTACTTGTGCGGCGAACGGATGACGCAGTACACGTTCTTCTCGGTGGGCAACGGCACAGGCCCGACCACGCGGGCGCCAGTGCGGGTCACCGTCTCCACGATCTTGCGCGCAGACGCGTCGATCGCCTCGTGGTCATAGGCCTTGAGCCTGATGCGGATCTTTTGTCCCGCCACGCTAAGTGTCCTTTTCTCCGCTTTCCTTCGTGGTCACAGGAGCTGGCTCCTGCACCACCCTCATTTGCACAGCCCGAACACACGAAAGACGCCAGAACGCCACCGGGCACTGCCCAGTCTTCGCCGCTGTTCATCTGTCATGGTTCTCCGGTCCACGCGGTCGGGCGTGTCGCCTTTTCGCTCATTCTCCAGCCCTGGCCACGTACTCACCATCGGCCACGAATGTGGTCCCGGACGTATCCGCGCCGGAAAACCGGCGAGATACAAACTAGGTACTGCTCGCCTCGCTCGATCCGAGCTCCTCCGCGGAGGAAGCACGATCCTGTGCAAGGCAACCCGAACAGTATGCACCATCGCGGCGACGCTCTTCAAATCGGGGCCCGTGAGGTATCGATCACGCCCTCGAAGGGGCGCCTACCTGGACCGCGTCGCCGAGACGGGCTGTACCGAGCAATGGTAACCGGCGCGATGCCGGGCCAGGTCGGCGGAGGGTTACGCGCTACCTTACTTTTGAGTAAGATACGGCTATGACACAGGAAACCGCCACCTTCCGCGGCTGGAAGAAACTGCCCGACAACCGCATCGGGCACGCGCTGTTCTCACTCGGCATGGTCGCGCGGGTCCCGTACTTCGGCACGGTGCTGCCCCAGGTGGTGCGGCTCGAGCCCGGCGTCTGCGAGGTGACCTCGCCCAAATGGTTCGGCATCCACAACCATCTGGGCACCTTCCACGCGATCGCGGCCTGCAATCTGGCCGAGGTGGCGATGGGGATGCTCAGTGAGGCCACCGTCCCCACCACACACCGCTGGATCCCCAAGGCGATGAACGTGCAATACCTGGCCAAGGCCGAGACCGGGCTGCGCGCTGTCGCCAAGCTCGACGAGATCCCGGATTTCGCGGCGATCACCGAGGGCGTGAATCTGATCGTGCCCGTGTCGATCTACGACCGGGACGGGATCGAGGTCGTCCACGCCGACATCACCACCTGGGTCACCCCGCGCTGATCCTGCCCGCCGTGCCGATTCGACGTCGCTGTCGAAGACGTTGGGTCGGTACGGTTGTCGACGAGACGACAGACGGGAATTTCGATGTTGGAAGTCGCGGGACTGATCCGCCGATTCGGAGACAACGTCGCGGTCGACGGGGTGTCATTCGACGTCGAGGCGGGATTGCTGACCGGGTTCGTCGGGGGCAACGGCGCCGGGAAGACCACCACCATGCGGATGATCATGGGTGTGCTCGGGGTGCACGGAGGCGAGGTCCGGTGGGACGGACGGCCGGTGACCGCGCTGGATCGGCGCGGATTCGGGTACATGCCCGAGGAGCGGGGGTTGTATCCGAAGCAGCCGGTGCTCGATCAGCTGGTGTACCTGGCCCGGCTGCGCGGTCTGGCCGCCGGTGCGGCCCGCACTCGCGCGGGTGAGTTGCTCGAACGCTTCGAGCTGGGCGACCGGGGCAAGGACAAGCTCGAATCGCTGTCGCTGGGCAATCAGCAGCGGGTGCAGATCGCGGCGGCGGTGATCGCGCAGCCGACCGCGCTGATCCTCGACGAACCGTTCTCCGGACTCGATCCGGTCGCCGTCGACTCCATGGTGGAGTTGCTGCGCGAGTACGCGCAACAGGGTGTACCGGTGCTGTTCTCCTCGCATCAACTGGATCTGGTGGAGCGACTGTGTGATCGGCTGGTGATCCTCGCGCGCGGCAAGGTGGTCGGGCAGGGCTCGGTCGACGAACTGCGCGCGGGCAACGGATCGCGGTACCGGCTGGTCCTCGGCGACGACCCCGGCTGGTTGCACGAACATCCCGGAGTGCGGGTCCTCGACATCGAGGGACCACGCGCGCTGCTGGAGTTCGACGGCGCGGGCACCGATGACGTTCTGAAAGCGGCACTCTCGCGCGGCTCGGTGCGCGAGTTCGCCGAAGTGCGGCCGACGGTCGCCGAGATCTATCGCGAGGTGACGGCATGAGTGCGACGCCAGGAAACGAATCACGCGGCGTGTGGCGCATCGTCGCTGGGCGTGAGGTGGTGGTGAAGCTGCGGGATCGCAACTTCGTCATCTCGACCGTGGTCACGATCGTGGCGATCATCGCGTCGCTGGCCATCAGCGGGTTCCTCAGCAGCAGGCCGGACAAGGTCGAGGTGGCGATCACCGGTCCCGAGACCGCGGCCGTGCTCGACACCGCCAACGCGCTGGCCGCCGACACCGACACCACCTTCACCGGCTACGCCTTCCCCGACCGCGCCGCAGTCGAGCAGCAGGTGCGCGACGACGTGGTCGATGTCGGCCTCGTGCCCGTCGAGCCCAGCGGTTGGCTGCTCATCGGCAAGACCGCCGAGGACACCGACACCGCCACCTACATCACCGCCGCCGCGCAACAGATCGCGTTGCAGCACAATGCCGATGCCGCGGGCGTCTCGCTCGAACAGCTCGGTCGCGGCGCCGCGGTGGACTACGACGTGCTCGAGCGGGGCGCGGTCGATCCCGGCCTGGCCAGGATCGTGGCGTTCGTCTTCGCCTTCCTCTTCTATCTGGCCTCGGTGCTGTTCGGCATGTCGATCGCGCAGAGCGTGGTGGAGGAGAAACAGAACCGGATCGTGGAGATCCTGGCCAGCGCGATGCCGTTGCGACAGTTGCTGATCGGCAAAGTCGCGGGCAATGCTGTGCTGGCGTTCGTGCAGTTGGCGCTGTTCGTCGGCGCCGGGCTGGCGGGCTTGGCGGCAACCGGGAAGACCGAGCAGCTCGGCCAGATCGCCGGAGCCGCGGGCTGGTTCATCGTGTTCTTCCTCGTCGGCTTCCTCGCCCTGGCCAGTCTGTGGGCGGTCGCCGGCTCGCTGGCGACGCGCAGCGAGGACCTGCAGTCCACCGCGACACCGCTGTCGATGCTGATCATGATCGTGCTCTTCGCCGGAATCTTCCTCACCGGCACGGCCCGCGTGGTCGCGTCCTATGTGCCGATCATGTCCATCGTCGCCATGCCCGGCCGCCTCGCCGACGGCACCGCTGCCTGGTGGGAACCCTTCATCGCCCTGGCCCTGATGGCCGTCGCCACCTACGGCATCGTCATCATCGCCGAGAAGATCTACCGCCGCTCGCTCATGCAGACCCAGGGCCGTCTGACCATGCGCCAGGCCCTCGCCTTGGAGGAGTGAGCACGGCGACGATGGTTGCGCGGTACCCGCGGTGACGGCTTGAATGCGGGCGTGAGCACTGTGCGGGAATTCGATATCTGTGTGGTCGGGTTGGGGCCGACCGGGCGGGCGCTGGCACATCGTGGCGCCGCGGCCGGGTTGCGGGTGGCCGCGGTCGACCCCCGGCCGGATCGGTTGTTTCCGCCGACGTTCTCGTGCTGGGTGGACGAGCTACCGGGCTGGTTGCCCGAGAGCGCGATCGCGCAGCGGATCGCGGCGCCCACGGTGTGGACCAAGACCGAGCATCGGATCGAGCGGCCCTACTGTGTGCTGTCCAAGGCGGGATTGCACGCGGCGCTGGCGCTCGATGACGCGACGGTCTTCGCGGATCGGGCGCGCCGCGTCGAGCAGCACGAAGTGGAGCTCGCCGACGGAACGGCGATCTCGGCGGGCACGGTGTTCGACACCAGGGGCCTGCCGACGCTGGGCAAGCGCCGGGCCGCCTCGGCGCACGGGATCTTCGTCGACGCCGAGACCGCGGCGCCGATGGTCGCCGACGGCGAGGGCTTGCTGCTGGACTGGCGGCCGGAGAACGGTGCGGGCCCGGACGCGCCGCCGTCGTTCCTCTACTCGGTCCCGCTCGGCGACGGCACGGTGATCTTCGAGGAGACCAGCCTCGGGCTGCGCGGCGGCATGCCGCAGCACGAACTCCGCAAGCGCACGCTCACCCGGCTCGCCGCCCACGGCATCCGGCTGACCGGCGAGGAGCGGACCGAAGCCGCGCACTACCCGCTCGACCAGCCGCCGCCGAAGAAGGGCACCGCCACCGCCGTCCCGTTCGGTTCGCGCGGCGGGATGATGCATCCGTGCACCGGCTACAGCGTGGCCGACTCGCTCGCCCTGGTCGACACCGCTGTCACCGCGATCCAGCAGGGTGAGGACCCGATCGAGGCGCTGTGGCCGTGGCGGGCCCGCGCGGTCTACTGGATGCGGATGCGCGGGCTGTGGGGCCTGGGCCGTCTGACCACCGATCAGTCGATCGCCATGTTCGAGGCGTTCTTCACCGAGTCCGCGCGCGGCCAGCGGGCGCTGCTCTCGGCCCACGACGACTACACCGCACTCGGCGCGGTCCTGTTCAACACGGTCTCGCACACCTGGCCGTTCCGCTGGCGCTACGACCTGGTCGGCTGGACCAATCGGGACCGCTGGGTCGACTACCCCTTCGCGGACGCGCACACCAGCTGAGACGCGAACGCCGCCGGCGATCGCGAGGACCGGGACGGCGTTCGAGCGCTCGCCGGACTACGCCGTCTCGGCGGCCCGCTTGTATCCACGGATCGCCGGATAGGCGAAGACCGCGATCATCGCGACCGTCCACGCGACGGTCTTCAGCAGCGGCTCGGCGACCGGGCCGCCGTAGGACAACCCCTTCATCGCCTCGATCGCACAGCTCATCGGCTGATTCTCGACGATGGCCTGCAACCAGGTCGGGTAGGCGGCGATCGGCACGAAACCGGTGTTGAAGAACATCAACAGCGTGTTGAGGATGCCGATGAGACTGATCAGCATCACGCCCTCGGTGATGGTGGCCAGCGCGGTCACCATCACCGCGAAGCCGATGCCGAACAGCACCGGCACACAGATCAGGGCGATGTTGGTGAGCGGGTTCTCCATGAACAGGAACCCGAGCGGCACCGCCACGAGCAGCACGATCACCGTGGTGATCAGGATGCGCAGCATCTCCGCCAGCAGCCGACCGGTCAGCAGCGAGGCCTTGTTCACCGGCATCGTGTAGAAGCGGCTGAGCAGGCCGGTCGCCTTCTCACGTTTGAAGCCGAGCGCGCTCACCACCGCGCCGGTCATGGCCGCGATCAGGGTCAGCAGCGCGGCCTGACCGTAGATGGCGGGCATGCCGCTGTAGGCGGTGATGTAGTTGCCGAGCACGATCCGGAACATCAGCAGGGTGACCGCGGGGTAGGCGATGATCTGGATCGTCGTCGCGGGGTCGCGCAGCCACACCATCAGCAGCCGCTTGCACTGGAGCAGGCTGTGGGTGAACCACACCGACACCGAGGACTCCGGCTTGGTGTGCACCACCGGCAGCTGCGCCGCGGTGTCCATTGTCGTCGTTGTCATGATCGCCTCACACTCGCCCACACCGCCAGTGGGAGGAACAACATCGCGGCCCCGCCGAGCCACACCAGCGACACCCAGGAACCGGCCCAGCTCAGGTGACCGACGGCCATGTCACTGAGTGTCTGCGCGAACTGGGAGATCGGCTGGTTGCGCGCGAAGGCGCGCGCCCAGGTCGGGAAGGCGTCCTCGGGGACGAACCCGGTCGAGAGCATGCCGAAGATCAGAATCGGCAGGGTGAGGGCCTGGCTGAGCGCCTCGGGATTCTTGGTGAGGCTGCCGAGCGCGTCGGCGCCCAGCGTCAGCACCACGCCGACGGCCAGGGCGAACCCGCAGAACACCAGGGCCTGCTCCCAGCCACCGGTGAACCGGAAACCGATCAGGTAGCCGTAGCCGACCGTGGCGATCAGCGACACCACCGACCGCACGATGCCGGCGGACACCCGCGAGAGCAGGGGAACGAGCGAGCCGATCGGCATGGTCTGCAGCCGCGCGCTCAAGCCGGTGAGCGCTTCGAACGCGGCGAGTTGCGCGTTCGACATCATCGTCATCGCCATCGTCTGCAGGACGATGATCGGCATGACGTACTGCGCGTAGTCGATGCCCTGGAACTGCATCACGTAGCGCAGCGGCAGATAGAAGGCGGCGGTGACGACCAGCGGGGTGAGCACCGCGACGTAGAGCTCACCCTTGGTGGCCATCGTGCGCACGATGCGCCCGGTCAGCGCCCGCCACTGCGCGAAACTGCTCGGGTGCACGACGGGAAGCTCGGCGAACAGGGTCGTCGCCGCGGGAGCGGAGACACTCACTGGTGCCCGCCCGAATGGCCGGTGATGGACAGGAACACGTCGTCGAGCGAGGGCCGGCGCAGGGCGATGTCGGCCAGGTCGATGCCCGCGTTGTCGAGCCTGCGCAGCGCCTCGGCGAGGGTGGCGGCGCCGTCGGGGGCGGGGATGGACAGTTTGTCGGCGCCGCCGAGATCGGCGGCCACGGCCGCGGGAACCAGCTCGCCGAGAGCCTGCACGGTCGCGCGCAGCCGGCTCGGGTCGAGCGGGACGATCTCGCAGTAGCTGCCGCCGGTCTTCGCCTTGAGCTGGTCGGCGGTGCCCTCGGCGATGACGGTGCCCTTGTCGATGACGATGATGTTGTCGCTGAGCACGTCGGCCTCTTCGAGGTACTGCGTGGTCAGCAGCACGGTGATGCCCTGGTTCTTCAGGGCGGTCACCAGATCCCAGACGCCCTGGCGGCTGCGCGGGTCGAGGCCGGTGGTCGGCTCGTCGAGGAAGACCACCTCGGGCCGCACGACCAGCCCGCAGGCGATGTCGACGCGGCGGCGCATGCCACCGGAATAGTTGCGCACCGCGCGTTTGCCAGCACTGACCAGGTCGAATTCCTCGAGCAGGACCTCGGCGCGCTTGCGGGCGGCCGACTTGGTCAGACCCATCAGCCGGCCGAACAGTTCGAGGTTCTCCCGGCCGGTCAGGTTCTCGTCGAGCGCGGCGTACTGGCCGGTCATCATGATCGCGCGGCGCACGCCTGCGCCGTCGGAGACGACGTTGTGCCCGGCCACGATCGCGGTGCCGGAATCGGGGCGAAGCAGCGTCGACAGGATCTTGACCGTGGTGGTCTTGCCCGCGCCGTTGGGGCCGAGGATGCCGAGCACACTGGCCCGTTCGGCCCGGAAACTGATGCCCTGCAACGCCTGCACATCGCCGAAGGACTTGTGCACATCGGACACCAGCACTGCGGGCTCGTCGCGCGACGCGACGCCACCCACGGGCGAATCCACTGAGATCGAACTCGGCATCAACTCTCCACCATCGGCCGGTGCGCCCGGCCCCTGCGAGGTGAGCGCGCCCGGAATCATCTTCCCGGTAAGTGATCCATACCGTTCGGCGCGATGTTACCGGTCATCCGGTTTTCCCGGTCCGCTCTGCACCGAGCCGGGTGGTTTGCCCGGCCCTGTGGTCTTGCTCACGTGGGCAGTGCAAGGGCAGTGCGATGACCTTGTCGACTCGCCCGGGCGCCCATACTCTGACGATCGGGGAAACACTCGTCTCACCGGCCCGTTCGCGGGTGTGTTCGATCTTGTGAGAGGTGACCGATGTCCGAGTCCGCATCGACAGGCGCCGCCGCGCCCACCGGCCGATCCGACGTGCTGACGTCGTTCGACCCGCGCACCGGCGAACAGCTCGCGCACTATCCGGTGCACGGACCGGCCGAGGTCACCCGCGCTGTGCGCACCGCCCGCGCGACCCAGAACTGGTGGGGCGAGCTGGGATTCGGCGATCGCAAGCGCCTGCTGCTGGACTGGCGTCGCCAGATCGCCCGCAACACCGGCGAATTGGTGGAGGTACTGCGCTCGGAGACCGGTAAACCGGAGGCCGACGCCATCCTCGAAGTGATGCTGGCCGTGGAGAATCTGGACTGGGCCGCCCGCAACGCCGAGCGCGCCCTCGGCCGCAAGCGGCTGGCCAGCGGCTGGTTCACCCGCAATCAGCACGCCTCCCTCGGTTATCTGCCGCTCGGCGTGATCGGGGTGCTCGGCGCGTGGAACAACCCCGTGTTCACCCCGATGGGGTCGATCGCCTACGCGATGGCGGCCGGGAACACGGTGGTGTTCACCCCGCACGAACTCACCACCGGAGTCGGCACCTGGCTGGCGGCCAGCTGGGCCGAGGTGGCGCCGGATCAGCCGGTTCTGCAGGCGGTCACCGGCGACTCGCGCACCGCGAACGCACTGTGCCGGGCCGAGGTCGACAAGATCGCCTACGCCGGTCCCGAGGCGGGCGGGCGCGAAGTGATCGCGCTGTGCGCGCAGACGCTCACGCCCGTGGTGGTGGAGAACAGCGGCAAGGGCAGCATGATCGTGCACGTCGACGCCGTCCTCGACGCGGCGGCCGAGGCCGCGGTCTACGGGGCGATGGCCAACGCGGGCCAGAACTCCTCGGGGATCCAGCGCTGTTATGTCGCCGATTCGGTGTTCGACGACTTCCTGGCCAGGGTGGCCGAGCGGGCCGCCACACTGCGTCCGGGCGCCGACAATCGCGCCGCCTACGGTCCGATGATCAACGCCGCCCAGGTCGACGTGGTGCGCCGTCAGGTGCGCGACGCGATCGCGCGCGGCGGGCACGCGGTGCTCGGCGGCCTCGATTCGTTCCGTGACCCCTACGTCGAGCCGATCGTGCTGGCCGAGGTGCCCGAGGAGAGCATCGCCATCACCGGCGAGGGCATCGGCCCGGTCCTGGTGGTGAACCGGGTCGCGGACCTGGCCGACGCGGTGGCCAGGGTGAACGCGGCGGGCAACGGGATCGCGGTCACGGTGTTCACCCGCGATATCGCCAGCGCCGAGTTCATCGCCGAACAGCTGCGGGTCGGGGTGGTGACGGTGAATTCCTCGACCGCCTTCACCGGCATCCCCGCGCTGCCGTTCGGCGGGATCGGCGAGTACGGGCAGGGCCACAGCCACGGTCAGCAGGGTCTGTACGAGTTCAGCCGGACCATGTCGATCGCCCGCAGGCGCTATCGCGCGCCGGTGCGGCTGTCGACTTTCGACCGGCACCCGCGCCACGTGCACACGGCGAAAGCGTTCTTTCGCCTGCGCCACGGCCGAGGCTGAGTCCTCAGTCCTCCGGCGACCCGGCGCCGAGCAGCACGGCGCCGGTCAGGGCGGCCAGCCGGTCCAGCTGTGCGGGCCGGGAGTCGAAGCGCAGCAGCCTGCCGACGTCGATGATCTGACCGATCGCGGCGTGCACGCGGAAGCGGGCCTCGACCGGATCACCGTCGAGCAGGTTGGCCCACTCGAGGATGTTCTGGCGCTGGATGGCCCGCAGGCGATGCTGTTCGGCCTGCGGCAGATTGCTGAACTCCGCGTAGTAGACCGGCATGATCTCCGGCGTCGCGAAGGTGAGGCGGGCGTAGCGGTCGGCGATGCGGCGGGCGGCGTCGGCGCGGTTGTCGGCCTCGGCCAGCGCCTCGCCGATGGCCACGGCCAGCCGGTCGCCGGTGCGGTGGAAGGCCGCGGCGAGCAGGTCGGCCTTGCTGTCGAAGTGCCGGTAGACGCTGGAGGCGTTGATGCCGACGGCGGCACCGATCTCCTCGATGCCGGATTCGTGGTAGCCGTTGCGGCCGAAGATGCGGATCGCCTCGGTGAGCAGCTGTTCACGTTTGGAGGTGACCGGTAGACCGCGGTTCTGCCTGCTCGGTTCGGCCTCGGCCGGTGTCGGCGGCAGCTCGGCGCGCACGATCGCCCAGGCCATCGCTCGCTGCAGGGCGAGCATTCTGGTGTGGGCGAGGGTGGTGCGGTGGGCGGCGATGCTGGCCAGTGCGCTGAGCGCGCCGACGGCGAGCAGGGTGACGTCATCGGGGCTCGCCTCGGGCCGTAGCTCGGCGATCGGCGCGGCGACCATCGCCTCCAGTTCGCGGTAGAACGCGCGGATGCGGACACGGTCCTCGCGTTCGAGATACCGACGTTCCCAGCGGTACAGACCCGCTTCACGGCGAATGTCGATGTTGTGTTCGGCGACGGCGGTGAGCAGCGCGTCGAGCCTGGCCGCCGGGGGTAGCGCCGGATCGTCGGCCGCACGGGCGACATCGCGCAGGCCGCGCGCGCCCTCTTCGGCGGCGGCGACGAGCAGAGCGTATTTGTTGGCGAAGTGGCGGTAGAGCGCCGGACCGGAGATGCCGACCTCGGCGGCGATCTCGTCCACGCCGACCGGGTAGTAGCCGCGGGCGCTGAACGCGCGGGCGGCGGCCCGCATGATCTGCAGCTTGCGGTCCTTGGGCCTGCGGCGCACGACCCGCGCCGCCGCGGTGGTCGGCTCGCAGGCGCGTTCGGCCTCACTGCGATCGGCGACCATGCACTCACTTTCCGTTCCGCGAACCAGGGTTCTCGACCATTCGGGCGCCGCCGGGGTGACGGCGTCGGAACAGTCAACCTAAGTTAACCACAATTCGCAAACGTCGAGAGGTAGGTCGACAAAGGAAACCGCCCCGGTCACGACCGAGGCGGTTTCGTCGAGCCGGTGAACTACAGGCCGAGGCCGCGGGCCAGGGTCGGCCACGACAGCTTCAGCTCGTCCTTCCAGTAGCCCCACGAGTGGGTGCCGTTGGGACGGAAGTTGAAGGTGGCCGGGATACCCAGCTCCTCGAGCCGGTTGGCCAGGTTGTGCGTGCAGTAGTTGGTGCCCGCCTCGATGATGCCGCCGATGACGATCTGGTTGGCCAGGCCATAGGCGCCCGGCAGCGCGTACTCGCCGTCGAGGGTGTCGTACGGGCCGGGCAGACCGTTGCCACTGGAGATGTAGAGATCCAGACCACGCAGACCCTCGGCGTTGACATAGGGGTCGTTCTTGACCCACTCCTCCGAGCCCTGCGGGCCCCACATGTTCATGGTGTCGCCGCCGCCCCAGGTCTCGACCGTGACCTTGACGAACTCCGAGCCGATCGGATCGGAGGTCTGCGCGCAGCCGGAGTAGGCCGCCGCGGCCTTGTACAGGCCGGGCTTGGCGATGGGCAGCGCGAGCACGGTGGTACCCGAGGTGGACAGACCGGCGATGGCGTTCACACCGTTGGTGCCCAGCGCCCCGTCGACCAGCGGGGGCAGCTCCTCGGTGAAGAAGGTCTTCCACTTGTTGCGGCCGACGACCGGATCGTCGTGGATCCAGTCGGTGTAGTAGCTCCAGGCGCCGCCGATCGGCTGGATGACGTTGACGTTCTTGTCGCCGAGGAACTCGAGCGCGTCGGTCTTGGCGACCCAGGACGCCGAATCCTCGCCGCCGCCCGCACCGTTGAGCAGGTACAGGGTGGGGCGCGGGACCGAGGCGTCGGCCGGGCGCTGCACGTCGACGATGATGTTCTGGTCCATGGCCGCGGAGTACACGTGCAGCCGCAGGCTGCGCGAGTCCTTCACCTCGGCCTTGACGATCTTGGAGCCGTCCGGGGCGACAGGGTTCGCGAGCAGGCTCCCGGAATCGATGATCGGGTCAGCCGAGGCCGGTGCGACGCCGAGACCGGACATCAATCCGGCGGCCACTGCCATTGCCGCGATCATCGCCGCGGCACGGGAGCCACGACGTCGGGTGTGCCGACGCATCAATTTCGCACCTTCGCTTCGTCTCGAATTCCAACTCGGTCCGCGACCTGTCACCCAGGGCACGTCTTGCACCACGCCAGACCCTACGTGTTATGCGGTTGGTACAAAAGTAGTAATCGCTACAACAGTGCGGTCACATCATGCCTCATCAGCACCAGCGCTGTCATCGTGACCCGGTCGCCCGGTCACCCGCGTCGAGCAGCTCGGCCAGGCACGGACCGATCTCGGCCAGCGCCTGCGGCGAGGTCATCTGATCATGCACCACCGCGACCGGGCGATCGCGGATCTCGCCGTCGACATACGGGGCCCAATTGCGCGCCGCCGTCTCGTGTCCGAGCGCGCTGAAGTACTCGAGCCTGCCCCGGAACACCGCGGGCCGGTGCTCGGCGATCAGTTCGGCCGAGCGCACGGCGCTGCGATAGATCCGGCGCACCCGTTCGGGAGTGAGCACGGCCATGTTGGCCGGGATGATCGCGTGCAGGGCGGCCAGCCCGTCCTCGCTGAGTTCGCGCACGCCCGCGGTGGGCAGCGCGGCGCTGATGTCGACGCCGAGTTCGGCGAGCGCGTCGCGCACCGCGGTGTGGAAATCGGGGACGTCGATATCGGGGTGCGAGTCGAGCATGGCCAGCAGCGAGACCCGCTCCCCCGACGCCTGCAGCTCGGTGGCGACGGCGTGGGCGAGCACACCGCCCAGCGACCAGCCCATCAGGCGGTACGGACCGTGCGGCTGCTCGGCCCTGATCTCGGCGGCGTAGCGGCGCGCCATCTCGGCGAGGGTGCCGGGCAGGTAACCCGCTTCGCTCAGCGCGGGTGACTGCAGGCCGAAGATCGGCCGTCGCGCGGGGAGGTACTGGGCCAGTCCGGCGTAGCACCAGGACAGGCCGTACATCGGGTGGATGCAGAACAGCGGGCCCCCGGCCTCGGTGCCGTGTGGCACCCGGTTGCGGATGGTCAGCAGCACGCCGAGGGCGTCGTCGGATTCGAGGTCGTAGTCGCCGGTGCCGGACTGGGTGGCGTCGATCCGGGCGGCCAGTGCCTCGACGGTGGCGTCGGTGAAGAACCACTGCACCCGTACCTCGGCGCCGATCCTGGTGCGCAGCCTGCTGATCGCCTTGGTGGCCACCAGCGAGTTGCCGCCGAGTTCGAAGAAGTCGTCGTCCAGGCCGACCTTGCCCGCGCCGAGCACGTCGGCGTAGACCTCGGCGACCGCGCGTTGCAGCGGGGTCGTCGGCGGCCGGTAGGGGCGGGAGGTGACGGCGGGGACCGGCAGTGCCTTGCGGTCGAGCTTGCCGCTGGCGTTGAGCGGCAGGGCAGGCAAGGTCACCAGGGTCGAGGGGACCATGGAGGAGGGCAGCGCCGCGCGGACGTGGGCGAGCAGCGCGGTCTCGTCCACGGCGGTGACGCCGACGGCGATCGAGTATCCCGTCCGGTGCGTGGGGGCCGTCTCCGGGTTCGGACCGGTACCGGTCGCGTGCCCTGCGGGCCCGGCCGCTTCGGCCGGCACCACGTAGCCGACCAGCCGGTCACCGGTCGACCCGTGCACGAGCGCGACGGCGGCGTGGCGGACCGCGGGATGCTCGCGCAGCACCGCCTCGATCTCGCCGAGTTCGATTCGCTGCCCGCGCAACTTCACCTGGAAGTCGCTGCGCCCCAGGTATTCCAGGCTCTTGTCGGCGGTCCAGCGAACCACGTCACCGGTGCGGTAGAGCCGCCCGCCACCGGAATGGGCGACGAACCGCTCGGCCGTGAGCGCCGGTGCGCCCAGATAGCCGCGGGCCAGCTGCACGCCTTCGAGGTACAGCTCGCCCGCCGTGCCGGGCGGCACGGGACGCAGCTGACGATCGAGCACGTGCACCCGGGTGTTGGCGACGGGTGCGCCGATCGGAATGCTCACGGCGGCAGCCGGTTCAGCGGGCGCAGCGGTGACGACGGTGGCCTCGGCGGGCCCGTACCAGTTGATCAGCTCCACCCCGGCCAGCACCTGACCGGAGCGCCGCGCGGTCGACGACGACAGCGCTTCACCGGCGGCGAACACTCTTCGCAGCGAAGGGAATTCGGCACCACCGGATTCGGCGAGGAACGCGTCGAGCATCGACGGCACGAAGTGCACCGTGGTGACGGCACGTTCGGCGATCACCCGAGCCAGATAGGCCGGGTCGCGGTGGCCGTCGGGTTCGGCGATCACCACGGTCGCGCCGGTCTGCAAGGGCCACAGCAGTTCCCAGGTGGCGATGTCGAAGGTGACCGGGGTCTTGTGCAACACCACGTCGCCGGGCCCGTGCGGGTAGGTGCGCTGCGCCCAGCGGAACTGGTTGACCAGCTGCCGGTGGGTGAGCATCACGCCCTTGGGGATGCCGGTGGAGCCGGAGGTGTGGATGACGTAGGCGAGTTCGTCCGGTCGCGGCGCGGCGAACTCGGTGGACGACCCGGTGGCCAGCGTGTCGATCTCGACCACCGGTGCGCCCGCGGCGGTGCCGAAGCCGGTCGTGCTGGTGGTCAGCACGCAGACGGGCGCGGCGGCGGTGAGCACGCGTTCGGTGCGCTCGGCCGGGTGATCCGGGTCCACCGGCACGTAGGCGGCGCCGGTGCGCAGGACCGCGTAGATCGCGGTCACCAGGTCGATGCCGCGCCGCATCGCAATGGCGACGAGCGTGTTCGGGCCCGCGCCGTGCGCGCGCAGGGCGGTGGCGAGCGCGCGCTGGCGATCATCGAACTCGGTGTAGGTGTAGGCGGTTTCGCCGTCGACGAGGGCGGTCGCGTTCGGGGTGCGGGCCACCTGCGCGTCGAACAGCGACAACAGCGTCGCCTCGTCGAGCAGCTCCGGTGCGTCGGTGGCGTTCACCGCGGCGAGAGTTGCGCGCTCCTCGGCCAGCAGGACATCGATCTCGGCGAGGCGGGCCCGCGGGTCGCCGGCGAACCGGGCCAGCAGCATCGACAGCCGCTGGGCCAGTGCGATGGCGGTGTCGGCGCCGAACACATCGCGCAGGTACTTCACCGAGACCCGCAACTGCCCGTCGGCGACGACCTGCACGGTCAGCGGGTAGTGGGTGCCGTTCGCGGCGTCCATCCCGGTGACCGCGGCGGACCCGGACGCGGCCTGCGCCAGGCCGGCCCGGTCGACGGGGAAGGACTCGAAGACCACGAGCGAGTCGAACAGCGCGTCGATCCCGGCGATCTCCTGGATCTCGCCGAGGCCGAGGTAGTGGTGGTCGAGCAGTGCGGCCTGCTCGTCCTGCAGCCTGCGCAGCAGTTCGGCGACGGTGTCACCGGGGCGCAGCCGCACCCGGACCGGGATGGCGTTGAGGAACAACCCGACCATGCGTTCCACGCCCGCGAGCGTGGCGGGCCTGCCGGAGACGGTGGCGCCGAACACCACGTCGTCGCGGTCGACCAGGCGCGCGATGAGCAGACCCCACGCGGCCTGGACCACGGTGTTCAGTGTGACGCCGAGGCCCGCGGCGAGCTCGCTCAGCGCGGTGGTGTCGGCCGGGGCGAGCTCGAAGCCGGTTTCGCCGGTGCCCGTGGCGATTTCGCGACCCTGATCGACCGGCGCGAGCGGGGTGGGCTCGGCCAGGCCGGTGAGCGCGGTGCGCCAGGCCTGGCGGGCGGCGTCGAGATCCTGCTCGACCAGCCAGGCCAGGTAGTCACGGTAGGGCGCCGGTTTGGGCAGGCGCCTGCTGCGGCCGCCGACGGCGTAGGCGGTGAGCAGTTCCTGCAGCAGCAGCGGGGTCGACCAGCCGTCGATCAGGATGTGATGACTGGTGACCAGCAGGTGCGCGCGCCCCGGCGTGCGCACGAGAGTGAAGCGCAGCAGCGGGGCGGTGGCCATGTCGAAGTGCTTGGCCAGGTCGGCGGTTCGGATCCGCTGGTAGGTCTCGTCGTCGGCGTCGATGACCTGCCACGGCACGTCGAGGTCGTCGACCACCACCTGCAGTGGCGTACCCGCGGCGTCGGTGGCGAAGGCCACGCGCAGGTTGTCGTGCCGGTCGAGCACCGCCTGGGCGGCCTGGTGCAGGCGCTCGTCTTCGACGGCCGGGTCGAGGTCGAGGACGAACTGGGTGATGTAGGGGTCGACCGAGTTCTCCGCGAGCAGCGCGTGGAACAGCATGCCGGACTGCAGCGGGGTCACCGGCCACACATCGCCGAGCAGTGGGTAGCGGCGGACCAGTCGGGTCAATTCGGTCTGGCCGAGACGGACGAGCGGGAAGTCCGAGGGGGTGAATCCGCCCGCACCGGGGCGCAATCCGTGTTCGGCGAGGCCACCGAGCGCGCGGATCCAGTGTTCGGCGAAGCCCTTGACCGCATCCGCGGTGAGCACGGCGGTGGCGTAGTCGAAGCGCACGACCAGGCCGTCGTCGGTGGCGTCGACGGTGAGGACCAGTGCCAGATCGTCGGCGGCGACGTCGGTGTGCACCTTGGCCGGGCGCAGATCGCGGAAGCGCACGGCGAAGCGGCCGCGATCGAGCGCGCGCACGCTGTCGGCGGCCTCGGTGTCGAGGTAGCGCAGCAGGCCGAAACCCGCGCCGTGGGCGGGCACCGCGCGGCGCAGTTCCTTGATCTGGGCCAGCGCCGTCCCGGCGGCCGGACCGCCGACCAGCGCGTCGCTGATGTCGACGCCGTCCAGGCGCAGGGCGAGCGGATAGTCGGTGGTGAAGCCGCCGACCACGTTCTCCGCGTGGGGTTTGCCGAGCAGGCGCTGATCGGCGCGCAGCCGGACCACCGTGCCGATCGCCCTGGCCGCGTCCGAGTCGGCGGCGGTCTGCAGGGCGATCGCGGCGGCGGTGAGGGCGACCTCGTCGACGGTGGCGTGATAGGCCTCGGCGACGGTACTGACCGCGGCCGTGCCCTCGCCGGTGATGCTCAGCGAGACGCGGTTGCGCTGCCGCAGATCGGCGGATTCGTCGGCCCTGGAACGGATCGCGCGGTGCCAGTACTCCCGTTCGGCGCGCGCCTTCACCGTGGCGGGGTAGTCGGCGAGCCTGCGCACCAGGTCACCGAGCCCGGCATCGGGGGCGGCGGGCGCGGCGTGGCGGCCGCGGCTCCACGCGGTGGTGAGCTGGTCGACCACCGTGCGCCAGGAAACCTCATCCAGGACGAGAGAATTCGCGACGACGACGAGGGTCGACGACCCGGTGCCGTCGCCGGTGAGCACGAAGTGGATGTTGCGGCCCTCGTCCGGATCGAGCGCGGCGGCGGCCGCCGCGACGATGTCGTCGACGGGCAGCGAGGCTTCACCGTCGGCGGCGGCGAGCCTGCGAAAGGCGTCGCCGATGCGTTCCTCGGGCGGCGGGATGCGCAGCACCGGGGTGTCGCCGGTGCGGTCGAGCAGGGCCCACAGCATCGGATGCTGGTTCATCACCGCGGCGGCGACGGTGGCGACGGCCTCGTCGGGGCAGTCCGCGGGGACTTCGAGCAGCACCGCGCGCGGTTCGACCGCGGCCTGTCCGGCCTCGATCAGGGCGGCGGCGGTGGCGGTCAGTGGCAGCGCGGCGGGCCCGCGGGCGGCGTCGGCGGTGAGTTCGGCGCGATCGGCCAGCGCGGCGACGGTGCGGGCGTCGAACAGATCGCGCGGGCGCAGGGTCACACCGCCCGCGCCGGCGCGGGCGACCACCTGGATTGCGGTGATGCTGTCGCCGCCGAGGGCGAAGAAGTCGTCGTCGAGGCCGACCCGGTCGCGGCCGAGGACCTCACCGATCACCCGGGCGACGGCGCGTTCGGCCGGGGTCCGGGGCGGACGATGTTCGCCGCGCGCGGCGGTGGGGTCCGGCAGGGCGCGCCGGTCCAGCTTTCCGGCGGGGGTCAGCGGCAGTTCGTCGAGGACGACGATCGCGGCGGGCACCATGTAATCGGGCAGTACCTGCCCGGCCAGCGCGGTCAGCTCGGCGGAGTTCAGCCGCTCCCCCGGCTCGGCCAGCACATACGACACCAGCATCGTCGCGCCGCTGTCGGTGTCGCGCCCGAGCGTGGTCACCCAGGCGACACCCGGCGCGGCGGCCAGCACGGCGTCGATCTCGCCGAGTTCGATGCGCAGACCACGGACCTTGACCTGGAAGTCGTTGCGGCCCAAGAACTCCAGCACATCGCCGCGGCGCCGAACCAAGTCACCGGTGCGGTAGAGACGCGCGCCGGGTGTGATGGTCGAGTGGGTGGATCCGGCCACCGAGGAGGTGGGCGCCGATCGGTCCGACGCCGTCAGTGCGGACGCGGAGCGGATGCGCGCGGCCTCGTCGGCCAGTGGGTAGGGATCGGCGATGAAGCGGGCGGCGGTGAGACCGGGGCGATCCTGGTAGCCGCGAGCCAGTTGGATGCCGCCGAGGTAGAGCTCGCCGGTGACGCCGTCGGGCACCGGGCGCAGCCGCGAGTCGAGCACCAGGGCACGGACGCCGCGGATCGGGCCGCCCATGTGCACCGCTTCGCCGGGGAGCAGCGGTGCGCTGATGGTGGTCATGATCGTGGCCTCGGTGGGACCGTAGCCGTTGTGGAAGTGCCGCTGCGGCACGGTGTTCCAGCGGGCCGCCAGATCGGCGGGCACGTGTTCGCCGCCGACGACGAGCGCGCGCAGGCCCGGGACGCTCTCGGGGTCGAGGGTGGCCAGGACAGTGGGTGTGAGGAAGGTGTGGGTCACGCCTTCCGCGCGGATCAGCTCGGCGAGTTCGGCGCCACCGACCGAGCCCGCGGGTGCCACCACCAAGGTGCCCGCGCCGCCGAGGGCGAGCAGCAGTTCCAGCATGGAAGCGTCGAACGACGGTGAGGCGAAAGCCAGTGCGCGCGAGGTGGTGTCGAGGCGATAGCGGTCCTTCTGCTCGGCGCAGAAGTTGGCGAGTCCGGCGTGGGTGACCACGACGCCCTTGGGCAGTCCGGTCGAGCCGGAGGTGTAGATCATGTAGGCGGCGTTGTCGGTGCGCGGCTGGGCGCGCAATTCGATCTCGCGCAGGCTCACGGAGGCGTATCCGGCGACCTCGGCGGTGACGGCCGCGTCGTCGAGTGCGAGCCAGTCGCCCTCCCCCGGCAGCGTCGGCAGTCCGGCGAGTTCGGCGGCGAGGGTGACGCCGAAGACCGCGCCGGAGTCGGCGACCATGTGCGTGATCCGCTCGGCGGGGTAGCCGGGGTCGATCGGCACGATCACCGCGCCGGTGCGGGCGATGGCCCACACGGCGAGCACCGATTCGGGCGAGCGCCGGATCGCCACGGCGACAGCGGCTTCCGGTCCCGCGCCGCGAGCGATCAGACCCCGGGCCAGCTGGTTGGCCGCGGCGTCGAGGTCGGCGTAGGTGAATCCGCGACCGTCGCCGCGTACCGCCAGGCCGGACGGGTTGGCGCGCACGGCCGCGTCCATGAGCTGGGCGAGCGTGCGCTCCGGCTCGGCGCCGGGACCGGCGAAGGTGGTCTGCGCGGTGAACTCGGCCGGGGCGAGCAGGTCGATGGCACCGACGGTGGTCTCGGGGTCGGTGGTGACGGCGGTGAGTACCCGGGTGAACCGCGCGGCGAAACCGTCGACGGTCGCGGCGTCGAACAGATCTGTCGCATAGGTGAATTCGGCCTGGATGCCACCGTTACCCGGCAGCTCGCGCAGAGTGAGCAGCAGGTCGAACTTGGCTTCGGCGGTGCGGGCGTCCAGCGCGCCGACGGTGATGCCGGGCAGGTCGAGCGCGACCGGGGCCAGGTTCTCGAAAGACAGCGCCACCTGGAACAGCGGATGCCTGCCCGCCGAGCGCGCGGGCTGGACCGCGTCGACGACGCGCTCGAACGGGACATCGGCGTGGGCGAAGGCCCGCAGGTCGGTATCGCGGGTCTTGGTCAGCAACTCGGTGAACGGCGCGTCCTCGTCGACCCGACTGCGCAGGACCAAGGTGTTGACGAACATGCCGATCAGGTCGTCGAGTTCGCGCGCACCACGCCCCGCGATGGGCGTACCGATCGCGACATCGTCGACCCCGCCGAGCCGCGCGAGCAGCACCGCGAACGCGGCCTGGACCACCATGAACACGGTGACGCCCTCGGCGCGGGCCAGCGCGGCCGACGCCGCGTGCAGATCGGCATCGATCTCGAAGTTGCTCGTCGCACCCGCGAACGACTGCATCGCTGGGCGCGGCCGGTCGCTGGGCAGCGCGATCTCCTCGGGCAGCCCATCGAGTTCGGTACGCCAGTAGGCCAGCTGAGCCGCCGCCGGGGACGTGGGATCGGCTTCGTCCCCGAGCGAGTCCCGTTGCCACACCGCGTAATCGGCGTACTGCAGCGGTAGCGGCGACCACGCGGGCGGCGCACCCGCGGTCCGTGCGGTGTAGGCGAGCACCAGATCACGAGTGAGCGGACCCATGGAGAATCCATCGGCGCTGATGTGATGGGCGACGAATACCAGCACATGATCGTCCGCGCCGAGGCGCAGCAGCCGCAGACGCACCGGTGGGTCGACGGTGACATCGAACCCGGTGGCGACCGTCCGGCGCACTTCGTCGGTCAGAGCTCCGAGGAGCGCGTCCGCGCGGGATGCGTTGTTCGTTGCCGGGTCGGCGGCGACCGGTACGGGCGTCAGGTCGATGTGTACGGCGCTCGGGGCGAGGACTTCCTGTTCCGGGCCGTCGCCGTGGTCGGGATAGCGGGTGCGCAGGACCTCGTGGCGGCCGAACAGGTCGCCGACGGCGAGGGTGAGGGCCGCGATGTCGAGGGCGCCGGTGAGGCGGATGGCGGCGGGGATGTTGTAGACTGTCGCGTCGGGGTCGAGCTGGTTGAGCAGCCACATGCGGTGCTGGGCCAGCGACAGCGGGACCCGGTCGGGACGGGGGCGGGCGACCAGCGGCCGGGCAGCGGCAGCCACGGAGCGGTGTACGCGCAGGGCCAGGTCGGAGACGGTCGGGGCCTCGAACAGCAGGCGCACGCCGACGGTGCGGTCCAGTGCGGCGCCGATCCGGGCGGCGGCTCGGGTGGCGAGCAGGGAGTTGCCGCCGAGGGCGAAGAAGTCGTCGTCGGCGCCGACCGCCTCGACCTCGAGGATCTGCGCGTACACACCGGCGATGAGCTGCTCGGTGGGCGTCGCGGGCGCACGGAAGGTCGCGGCCTCGACGGCCGGTGCGGGCAGAGCGGTGCGGTCGAGTTTGCCGTTGACGGTGCGCGGCAGGGCGTCGAGCACGACGAAGGCGTCGGGCACCAGATAGGCGGGCAGCGTCGCACGCAGCGCGGACTTCGCCTGCGCGACATCGAGTTCGGTGCCGACGACGTAGGCGACGAGGCGATCACCGAGGTGCCCGTCGGTGCGGGCCAGTACCGCGGCTTCGACGACACCGGGCAGGGCGAGCAGAGCGGCCTCCACCTCGCCGGGCTCGACCCGGAAGCCACGGACCTTGATCTGGAAATCGGTGCGGCCCAAGTAGTTCAGCTCGCCGCCCGCAGTGCCACCGGCAGCGCCGGCGACGGGATACACCGCACCCCGTGTCACCAGGTCGCCGGTGCGGTACATCCGGGCCCCCGGCTCGAAGGGATCAGCGACGAATCGTTCGGCGCTCAACGCGGCCTTGCGCAGATACCCGCGGGCCAGCTGCACACCCGCCAGATAGAGCTCACCCCGGACACCAGGGGGAACCGGCCGCAGTCGCTCGTCGAGCACATAGGCCCGGCTGTTCCACTCGGGAGTGCCGATCGGCACACTCAGCACATCGGCCGCAGTCACCCGGTGATCGGTGATCGACACCGCGGCTTCGGTGGGCCCGTACAGATTGTCGATCCTGGTGCCGGGCAGCGCCTTCAGCAGCCGCTGCGCCAACGCACCCGGTAGCGCCTCACCGATCGCCAGAATGCGTACCAGCGGCTGCCCCGAACTCGACACCTCAGCCGGGGACGACTCCCGCGCCGACGCCCCTCCCCGCGCAGGGATACCGGGCAGGGCCCACGCGGACGACGACGAGACCTCGCCGTGCGCCGGATTCCGCTGCTCCGCCCGCGTGGCCGAACCCTGTGCGGAGGATGAACGTGCGTCCCAGTAGCCGACCAACGTGTCGAGCAGTGAGGGCACCGCGGTCAACGTCGTCACCCCGGCATCGGCGATGAGCACGTCCAGATAGGCGGGATCACGGTGACCATCGGGGGCGGCGATCACCAGGCGCCCGCCACAGGCGGCGGCGGACCAGAATTCCCACACCGACAGGTCGAAGGTGGCAGGCGTCTTCAGCAGGAACACATCAGCGGAGCCGGTGCCGAATTCGCCACGCAACCACTGCAACTGGTTGACCACCGCCGCGTGCGGCACCGCGACGCCCTTGGGGCGGCCGGTCGATCCGGAGGTGAAGATGACGTAGGCGGTGTTGTCCGGGCGCAGCGGCGCACGACGGTCGTCGTCGGTGATCGGTGCGGAATCGGCGGACTCGACGGCCGGGTGATCCACCCGCACCACCGGGGCGGCATCGGTGCGGAAACCATTGCTGAGCACACAGATCGGGGCGGCGGTGTGCAGGATGTAGTCGGTGCGGTCGGCGGGCTGATCGGGGTCGATCGGCACGTACGCGCCACCGGACCTGGTCACCGCGAACATGGCGACGACGAGATCGATCGAGCGCGGCAGAGCCAGCGCGACCAGCGATTCGGGGCCGACGCCGAGCGAGATCAGGTGGCGGGCCAGTCGATTCACCCGTGCCTCGAACGCGGCGTAGGTGATCTCGAGCCTGCCCTCTGGCAGATCGGCCACGAGCGCGACGGCTTCCGGCCGCGCGCGCACCGGCAGCTCGGCCAACGTGCCACCGGGCATCGCGAGATCTGCGGCTCCACTGGTGATCTCGGCGGCTCGTTCAGCAGCGGTCCGCAGGTCGACGTCGCCGACGACCACACCGGGCTCACGCACCACGGCGTCGAGCAGCAGCGTCAAACGATCGGCGAAGGCCGCCACGGTCTCGGCATCGAACAGATCAGTGGCATAGGTGAAGAAGCCCTCGATGCCGGTGGGCGTCCCCTCGGCGTCGTACCCGTCCCCGACGATCAGATGCAGATCGAATTGCGAGACAGCCAGATCCGCCGACACCGGCGCGATCCGCAGTCCGGGCAGCTCGAGCGCCGCGCGGTCGACGTTCTGGAACGACAGCCCCACCTGGAACAGTGGATGCCGCGCGGTCGAGCGTGGCGGATCGAGCACCTCGACGAGCCGCTCGAACGGCACGTCGGCGGCGGCGAACGCGGCCAGGTCGGCGGCGCGCTGGGCGGCGAGCAGGTCGGTGAAGGCGGTGCCGCCGTCGTAGCGGGTGCGCAGGACGACGGTGTTGACGAACATCCCGATCAGGTCGTCGAGTTCGCGTTCGCCCCGACCGGCGACCGGGGTGCCCACCGCCACGTCGGCGGTACCGGCCAGCCGCGCGAGCAGCACGGCGAAGGCGGTGTGCAGCACCATGAACACGGTCGCACCGCTGTCCTTGGCGATCCGGGCGAGTTCGGCGTGGGTGGCCGCGTCGACGCGCACCGGCACCCGCCCGCCGAGCAACGAGGCCACTGCGGGTCGCGGCCGGTCGGCGGGCAGTTCGAGCAGGTCGGGCAGCCCGGCCAGCTCGTCGCGCCAGAACGCGATCTGCTGAGCGGCGGTCGATTCGGCATCGTCCTCGGCGCCGAGCCGATCCAGCTGCCACAGCGCGTAATCGGCGTACTGCACCGGCAGTGCCGCCCAGTCGGGTGCCCGGCCCGCGGCCCGCGCCAGATAGGCGGTGGTCACATCGCGCACCAGCGGCGGCATGGACGACGCGTCGGCGGCGATGTGGTGCACCACCACGGCCAGCACGTACTCGGTGGGCGCGTCCGGACCGGAACCGGTGATGTCGAGCAGCCGGACCCGCAGCGGAACCTCGGCGGTGACGTCGAATGCCGTCGCAGCGAGCGTGCCGACCTGGTCGACCAACTCGGCCGGATCCACGCGGTGCGCGGACACGTCGAGTCCTACCTCCTCGGCAGGCAACACCCGCTGAATCGGTCCGTCCCCGGTATCGGGATAGATCGTGCGCAGCACCTCGTGCCGGGCGAGCACATCCCGCAGCGCGGCGCCGAGCGCGACGACGTCGAGGCTGCCGGTCAACCGCAGTGCGAACGGCAGGTTGTAGGCGGCGGCGCCCGCACCGCCGCCCTGGTCGAACCGGTTGAGGAACCACATGCGCCGCTGCGCGGGCGAGAGCGGCAGCTCATCGGGCCGCGCCAGCGTGCCGAGGCCGCTGGTGGACGCGGTGGCGCCCTCGGGATCGACCACGGCGGCCAGCCCCGCGACGGTCGGGGTCTCGAACAGCGTCCGCACCGCGACCCGGTCACCGGTGGCCGCGCTGAGGCGGGCGACGAGCCGGGTGGCGATCAGCGAGTTCCCGCCGAGCGCGAAGAAGTCATCATCGGCACCGATGTCGTTGCGGCCCAGCACTTCACCGAACAACTCGGCGACCAGCCGCTCCTGCGCGGTGCTCGGCGCCCGGAACGCGCGGGCGGTGAACCGCGGCGCGGGCAGGGCCTTGCGGTCGAGCTTGCCGCTGGCATTGAGCGGCAGCTCGTCGAGCACCGTGATCGAGGCCGGAACCATATAGACCGGAAGGGTTTTCGACACGGCGGCCCGCAACCGGTCCGGATCGGCGGCGAAGCCGGGCGCGGGCACGACGTAGGCGACCAGCTGATCACCGAGTTCGGTCGCGACGACCAGCGCCACCGCCTGACTCACCGAATCGTGGCCGAGTAGTGCGGTCTCGATCTCGCCGAGCTCGATGCGCTGCCCGCGAAACTTCACCTGAAAATCGATGCGCCCCAGGTAGTCCAGCCGATGCGGCGCGCTCGCGGTGGGGCGACGCCACACCACCAGATCGCCGGTGCGGTACATCCGCTGTGCAGCACCGAACGGATCGGCGACGAAGCGATCCGCGGTGAGCCCCGGCCGGGCGACATAGCCGCGCGCGAGCTGATCACCCGCGAGATAGAGCTCGCCCGCGATCCCGGGTGGCACCGGCCGCAACCGCGAATCCAGCACATAGACCCGGGTGTTCCACTGTGGCAAGCCGATCGGCACGGACCTGGCGCCCGCGCGCGCGGGCCAGTAGGTGACCGACACGGCCGCCTCGGTGGGCCCGTAGAGGTTGTGCAGGCGCGCCGAACTGACGGCGGCCATGGCGTCGACGGTCTCCGGCGGCAGCGCCTCACCGATGACGAACACCTCGCGCAGCGACGGCAGGCTGCCCGGCGCGGCATGGGCGGCGAACACCGTGAGCATCGACGGAACGAAATCGGTGACGGTGACCCGATGTTCGGCGATCAGCTCGATCAGATACGCCGGATCACGATGCCCGTCCGGGGTGGCGAGCACCAGTTTCGCGCCGACCCGCAGCGGCATGGAGTAGCCCCACAGCGACACGTCGAAGGTGGTCGCGGTCTTCTGCAGGTACACATCACCCAGGGCCAGTGGGTATTTCGCCAGCATCCACACCAGCTGGTTGTGGATCGCCGCGTGCGAGATCGCGACGCCCTTGGGCTTGCCGGTGGAGCCGGAGGTGAAGATGACGTAGGCCGGGTGCTCACCGCGCAGCGGCGAACGCAGTTCGGCGGGGCGCACCGGGTCCACCGGCACACCACCGAGATCGAGTTCGTCGAGCAGCAGCAGCTCGGTGTCGACGGGTACCTCGATCGCGTCGGCGCGGGTGCTCAGCACACAGGCGGGGCGAGCGGTGTCGAGGATGTAGCCGATGCGCTCGGCGGGGTGGTCGGGGTCCAGCGGCACGTAGGCGCCACCGGCGGCGAGCACCGCGTACATGCCGACGACCAGCTCGGGTGAGCGCCGGATCGCCAGGCCGACAAGACCTTCCGGCCCGACCCCGGCCTGGATCAGCAGCCGGGCGATGGCATTGACCCGCTCGTCGAACTGCCGGTAGGTCAGTTCCTCACCCTCGTAGACGAGAGCGGTGGCATCCGGATGCGCCTGAACCGCACGGCGATACGGGTCCAGCATCAGCTCCGGCGTCACCGGATGACCGGTGCCGTTCCAGGCCACCAGGGTCTGTTCACGTTCGGCCGGGGTCAGCAGATCGATGTCGGCGACGGCGGTGTCGGCCGCGGCGGAGGCCACATCGAGCAGGCGGACGAAGCGGGCGGCCAGCGCGCCGATCGACTCGGCGTCGAACAGATCGGTGGCGTAGGTGAACGACGCGGCCATCGGCTCGGTCGGATCGGCCCCGGGCACGATGGTGAGCTGAAGGTCGAAACGGGCGACCGTGCCGCCGAATTCGACCGGCTCGGCGTCGAGGCCGGGCAGACGAAGGTTCGGCAGGTCCAGGTTCTGGAAGAACAGGGCCACCTGGAACAGCGGGTGATGGGCCTGGGAGCGAACCGGGTCGAGCAGTTCGACCAGCCGCTCGAACGGCAGGTCGGCGTTGGCGAAGGCGGCGATGTCGGCGCGTTTGGTCGCCCGCAGCAGTTCGGCGAAGCTCGCCGCCGGATCGACGTGCGAGCGCAGCACCAGCGTGTTGACGAACATGCCGATCAGGTCGTCGAGTTCGCGCGCGCCGCGTCCGGCCACGGGCGTGCCGATGGCGATGTCGTCGGTGTGCGCGACCCGGCTCAGCAGCACCGCGAACGCGGCGTGCACGACCATGAATTCCGAGGTGCCGCTGCGCTGGGCCAGCGCGGCGAGCGCGGTGTGCACCGACGCGGGAATGCGGAAGCCGAATTCGGCGCCGCGCCCGGTGAACACCGGCGGACGCGGGCGATCGGTGGGCAGGTCCAGCCGGTCGGGCAACCCGGACAGCTCGGTGCGCCAGAACGAGATCTGCTGCGCGGCCACCGAATCGGGATCGCCTTCGGCGCCGAGCAGTTCCTGATGCCACAGCGTGTAGTCGGCGTACTGCACCGGCAGCGGCTGCCAGCTGGGCCGCGACCGGTTGCGGCGGGCGAGGTAGGCGCCGAGCAGATCGCGCAGCAACGGCGCGAGGGAGGCGCCGTCGGCGGTGATGTGGTGCAGGGCCACCGCGAGCACGTGCTCACGCGGACCGAGTTCGGCCAGCGCCACCCGCAGCGGCACCTGTGCGGCGACATCGAAACCGGTACCGGCGAATTCGGCCAGCCACAGCGGCAATTCGTCCTCGGTGAGGGAATCGAGGAGCACATCGGGCACGGCTTCGGCGATCGGCAGCACCACCTGGTGGCCCCCGCCGTCACCGGCCTCACCACCGTCGAGCACCGGATACCAGGTGCGCAGCGATTCGTGCCGCGCGACCAGGTCGGCGAGCGCGTGATGCAGGGCGCGCGGGTCGAAGGGCCCGGTCAACCGCAGCGCGAACGGAATGGTCTCAGCGGTGGAGCTGGGGTCGAACTGGTTGAGGAACCACATCCGCCGCTGCGCGGGCGAGAGCGGGATCACCTCGGGTCGCTCGCGGCGCGTCGGCGCGGCCTGCCCGCCCGCGCCCTTGAGCGGCTCGAGCAGTTCGGCCAGCCCGGCGACGGTGGGGCTCTCGAAGAGGTGACCGGCGGGCACCCGCGCGGACAGCTCGGCGCCCAGCCGCGCGGCGGCCTGGGTGGCCAGCAGCGAATTGCCGCCGAGGGCGAAGAAGTCGTCGTCGGCGCCGATCGGCTCGGCCGGGGCGAGCAGCTCGGTGAAGAGGTGCGCCACCAGCTCCTCCATCGCCCCCGACGGCGCGCGGAACTCGTTGGCGCGCAGAGTGGGAGCGGGCAGCGCGGCCCGGTCGAGCTTGCCGACGGGGGTGAGCGGGATGGTGTCGAGCACGGTCAGCGCGGTGGGCACCATGTGCGCGGGCAGACCGGCCTTGGCATGGTCGAGCACCTGCTCGAGGTCGATCCGCGCGCCCGGCGCGGGGTGCACGTAGCCGGCCAGGATCGTGGTGCCGTTGTCGAGTTCGTGCCCGACCGTGACGGCGAAGTCGACGCTGTCGTGCGCGGCCAGCACGGTGTCGATCTCACCGAGCTCGATCCGGAAGCCGCGAACCTTCACCTGGAAATCGTTGCGGCCCACGTACTCGATGGCACCGTCGACCCGCCTGCGCACCAGGTCACCGGTGCGGTACATGCGTCCGCCGGCCGGGTCGAAGGGGTCGGTGACGAACCGTGCCGCGGTGAGGGCAGGCTGCCGGTGATACCCACGGGCCAGCTCGTTGCCCGCGATGTAGAGCTCGCCGATCATCCCGTCGGGCACCCGGACGAGCCGCTCGTCGAGCACGTACTCGGTGACCCCGCGCAGCGGCGGACCGATGTTCACGGGATCACCCGCCGCCAGCGGAGCGCTGATATTGGTGACGATGGTGGTCTCGGTCGGCCCGTAGCAGTCGTGGAACCGCCGGGTGCCCGACGGCAGTTCGGTGGCCCAGCGCCGGACCGCCTCCGGCGGGCACGCCTCGCCGCCGGCGGTGACGACGACCAGTTCGTGCAGCCCGGTCGGGTCGATCGAGGCCAAGGCCGCGGCCGTGATGAACATGTGCGTCACCGCTTCGCGACGCAGCACCTCGGCCAGTTCGGCACCGCCGAGGATGCCCGCGGGCACCACCACCATGGTTGCGGCCGCACCGACCGCCATCAGCAGTTCGAGCACGGCCGCGTCGAACGACGGTGAGGCGAAATGCAATGTTCGCGAGGATGATTCGATGCTGTAGTGCGCGCGCTGCTCGGCGCTGTACCCGGCCAATCCGGCGTGGGTCACCACAACGCCCTTGGGCAGGCCGGTGGAGCCGGAGGTGTAGACGACGTAAGCGGGGTGCGCCAGCCGCAGCGGACGGACCCGGTCGGCGAAGGTGACCGGATCGCCGGACTGCTCGTCGGCGGCGCGGCGCACCGGCTCGTGGTCGAGGCACAGCCAGTCGACGGTGCCGGGCAAGCGGTCGACGGCCGAGCCGACCGCGAGGCCGAGGACCGCGCCCGCGTCGGCGAGCATGTGGGTCACCCTGGCGGGGGGATAGTTCGGGTCGACCGGCAGGAAGGCCGCACCGGCCTTGGTGATCGCCCACATGGCGAGCACCGACTCGGGCGACCGCGGGATGCCGATGGCGACGATGTCCTCGGGACCGATCCCGCGCGCGATCAGCAACCGGGCCAGCCGGTTGGCGCGTTCGTCGAGTTCGGCGTAGGTCCAGCGCACCGGCACCGACACACCGTCGGACCAGGACAGCGCCAGCCCATCAGGGTTCGACTCCACCGCCACCGACAGCAACTGCGGCAGCGACTTCCCGCGCTGCCTGGCCCGGGCGCCGGAGGTCCTGCTCGCCCGGGTCACGACAGCGCCCTCCACTCGATAGAGTCGACTCGCCGTTGCCCGGTCATGCACACCTCGTACCGCTCTCGACGCGCTCCATCTCGACGCGCACTGCCTCCGGCCCGCACCCAGCGCGAGCCAGCCAGCGTTCGTTCCACCTAGCCATCCATCCCTACCACCGCGCGCCGCGCAGGCGTCTGCCCGGCGTTGCCGATCATCTCACCGATCGCGACGATCGTCGCACCGGTCCCGTCCCCCGGCTCGGCCACGGCCACCGCCGACTCGGTGAACACATGACTCACCTCGTCCTCACCGCCGTCGTCGGGCGCCATCACCAGCGTCGCACCGGCTATTCCGGTCGCGACGATCTCCAGCACGCCCGCCACCGAATCCGGCCGCCCGGCCGCCCGCGTCCGCGATTCGAAGCTGAGTCCGGTGCGCTGGGCGACCCGCTCGGCGGCACCGGCCAGCTCGTCGTAGCTGAGCGTGCGGCCGCTGCCGATGAAGGCCACGTCGTCGCCGCGCAGGGCGCGGGTGCGGTGGGCGTAGCCGATCGGGCGCGGCGACTCGGCCGCCAGTTCGGCGCGCAACGCGGGGTCGGCCAGGTCGTACCAGTCCAGCCCGTCGGGCGCGTCGAGGATGTCGAGGGCCAGGCCCAGCTTCACCTCGAGCCGATCGGGCAGCTGCGCGCCGATCGTCACCAGCGGCACCACCGCGGCACCGGCCTTGAGCACCGCCCAGGTGGCCACCGCCGCGTTCACCCCGCGATCGAGCCGCACCGCGACCCCGGTGCCCGGCCCGGCACCACGGGCGATCAACGAGCGCGCCAGCTGCGAGGAGCGGGCGTCGAACTCGTGATAGGTGAGCTCGGCCTCGCCCAGATCCAGGGCGGGCGCCTCCGGGTCCTCCTCGACGGCGGCGGCCAGTTCCTGGGCGAGTGCGGCGCCGTTGGCCGAGGGCGCCGGAGCGAAGGCCGCCGCGGTCAGTTCGCGTTCTCGTTCCCTGGCATCGCGCAGGTCGATGTCGCCGACCGTCAGCGTGGGGTCGGCGGCCACCGCGGTGATGATCTCGGTGAATCCGCGGGCGAAGGCCGCCACCGTGGATTCGTCGAAAAGGTCGGTGGCATAGGTGAAGACGATGCCGAGCTCGTCGGGCTCGCCACTGACGGTGTGGCGCGGCTCCACATTGACCTGCAGGTCGAACTTGGCGGGCCGGGCCGCCAGGTCCATCGCCTCGATGGTGAGGCCGGGCAGCCGCAGCACCGGCGTCTCGGTGTTGTGGAACGACAGCACCACCTGGAACAGCGGATTGTGCGAGACGGTGCCGGTGGGCGCCACCTCCTCGACGATCCGCTCGAACGGCAGATCGGCGTTGGCGAAAGCGGCCAGATCCACCTCGCGGGCCGCGGTGACCAGCTCGTCGAAGCCGCGCTCGGGCGCCACCTCGGTGCGCAGGGTGAGCGTGTTGACGAACATGCCGACCAGATCGTCGAGTTCGGGCTCGCCACGGCCGGCGATCGGGGTGCCGATCGCGATGTCGGTGCTGCCGGAGACGCGGGCCAGCAGCACGGCCAGCGCCGCGTGCACGACCATGAACAACGAGGCGTTGTGCTCGCGGGCGACCTCGGCCAGCCGCGCGTGCACGTCGGCGGGCAGGGTGGTGCTCACGTCGGCGCCGCGCAGCGAGGCGTGGGGCGGACGCGGATGATCGTGCGGCAGTTCCACGGTGCCGGTCTGCCCGGCCAGCGTGTGCCGCCAGAAGTCGAGTTGCCGTGCGGCGGTGGAGGTCTCGTCGGACTCCTCGCCCAGCACCGCGCGCTGCCACAGCGCGTAGTCGGCGTACTGCACCGGCAACGGCGCCCAGCTGGGTGAACGCCCTTCCACCCTGGCCCGGTAGGCGATCACCAGGTCGCGGGCCAGCGGCGCGAGCGAGGCGCCGTCGGCGATGATGTGCTGCACCACCACGGCGAGCACGTGCTCCTCCTCGGCGAGCGGGTCGTCATCGGGGACGGTGAACAGCCCGGCGCGCAACGGAACTCGCTCGGCCACATCGAATCCGCCCGCGAGCAGCCGCATCACCCGTTCGCGCGGATCGTCACAGACCTCGACCGTGAGGCCGTTCGGCAGCACCGCGCTGACCGGCAGGATCTCCTGGTACGGCACCGCGTCGGGACCGTCGGCGGGGAATCGGGTACGCAGCGCCTCGTGCCGTTCCAGCACATCGGCGACCGCGTAGCGCAGCGCCGAGGTGTCGAGGGCACCGCGCAGGCGCAGGGCCAGCGGGATGTTGTAGGCCGGGGAGTCCGGGTCGATGCGGTTGAGCAGCCACATCCGCTGCTGGGCGGGCGAGAGCGGGATGACGCCGCGTTCCTGGGCCGGGGTCAGCGGCGGGCGCGGCGCGACGACCGCGCCGGGGCGTACCCGAGCCGCCAGCGTGCCGACGGTGGGCGCCTCGAACAGGTCGCGCACCACCAGATCGGCGCCGAGGGCCTGGTCGATGCGGGCGATGGCTCTGGTGGCCAGCAGCGAGTTGCCGCCGCGGTCGAAGAAGTCGTCGTCCAGGCCGACCTCGGGCACCCCGAGCAACGTCGCGAACACCTCGGCGATGCTGAGCTCGATCGGGGTGGTCGGCGCGCGGAACACGGTGGCGGCGGTGTACTCGGGGGCAGGCAGTGCGGCGCGGTCGAGCTTGCCGTTGGCGGTCAGCGGCAGGCCGGCGACCACCACCACGGCATCGGGAACCATGTAGCCGGTGAGGAACTCGGCGACAGCGGCGCGCACGGCGACCGAATCGAGTTCGGCACCGGCGACCGGGACGACATAGCCGATCAGCCGGTCACCCGCGTGCTCGTCGGTGCGCACGATGACCGCGGCCTGGCCGACACCGGGCACACCGAGCAGGGCGGTTTCGATCTCGCCCGGTTCGATGCGGAATCCGCGCAGCTGCACCTGCTGATCGCCACGACCGCCGTACTCGAGGGTCGGGGCGCCGCGGAAACCGATCCAGCGGCCGAGGTCACCGGAGCGGTAGCGACGCGCACCGGGCGGACCGTACGGGTCGGCCACGAAACGGGTCGCGGTGAGTCCCGGCTTGCCGAGGTATCCGCGCGAGACCTGGTTGCCCGCGATGTAGAGCTCACCGGCGACGCCGAAGGGCACCGGCCGCAACCGGTCGTCGAGCACGACCACCGACAGTCCGGGCAGCGCGCGCCCGATCAGGCTGCCCGGCAGCTCGGTCGCGCCCGCTGCCGTGCTCGACGGCGCGGTGTGCTCGCCCGCGTCCTGACCCGCCGCACGTGCGGCGATGGGCAGGTGCGAGACGTGCACGGTGGTCTCGGTGATGCCGTACATGTTCACCAGTTGCGGTGCGGCGGAGCTGGTTCCGTACCGGTCGTACCAGCGGTTGAGCTTGCGCGGGTCCAGCGCCTCACCGCCGAAGATCACATAGCGCAGCGGCAGCGGGGCCGCACCGGCGGCCTGCGCGGCGCGGTCGGCCTCGTCGAGCTGGGCGAAGGCGGTCGGGGTCTGGCTCAGCACCGTCACCTGTTCGCGGGCGAGCAGTGCGCGGAACTCGATCGGCGAGCGCGAAGTGAGGTGGTCGACCACCACCACCGAGGCGCCACCGGCGAGCGCGCACCACAGTTCCCACACCGAGAAGTCGAAGGCGAAGGAGTGGAACACCGTCCAGACGTCGGTGTCGTCGAACTCGAACAGCAGCTGGGTGTTGGCGAACAGCTCGAGCACATTGCGGTGACTGACACCGACGCCCTTGGGCAGGCCGGTGGAGCCAGAGGTGTAGATGACATAGGCGAGGTGATCGGGGCGCAGCGGCGCGCGTCGCTGCGCGGCCCGCAGCGGCGTGGCCGGGTAGGCGTGCTGTTCGTCGAGCAGCACCACCGGCAGGTCGGCGGCGGGCACCAGCTCGCGCTCGGCCGAAGTGGTCAGCAGCACAGCGGGTTTCGCGTCGCCGAGCACGTATTCCAGGCGCTGGGCCGGATATCCGGAGTCGATCGGCAGGTAGCCCGCGCCCGAGAGCAACACCGCGAGCAGCGCGACCGGCAGCTCCTCGGTACGCGGAACCGCCACGGCCACCAGCGTTTCCGGACCGGCGCCGCGTTCGATCAGCGCGCGTGCCAGCGCGGACGCGCGACCGAGCAGGTCACCGAAGCTCAGCGACCGCTCCCCCGCTCGCACCGCGATCGCGTCGGGACGCTGCTGGGCCTGCGCGCAGATCAGATCGGCCACGGTGACCTCGGGCACCGCGATGCCGGGCGAATTCCCTTCGCGCAGCACGAGTTCACGCTCACCGGGGGCGAGCACGTCGATGTCGCCCACCGGCACCGCCGGATCGGCGACCACCGCGGACAGCACGCGCGCCCAGCGATCGGCGAAGTCGACGACGGTGGCGCGGTCGAACAGGTCGGTGGCGTACACGAACGAGACGGCCATACCCTGTGGCGCGCCGTCGGCACCGATCCGCTCGGCCAGTTCCACCTGCAGATCGAACTTGGCCAGCGGCACCGTGAAATCGGCCGCCGACACCGACAGTCCGGGCAGCGCCAGTTCGGTGCGGGCCAGGTTCTGGAAGGTCAGCATCACCTGGAACAGCGGGTGACGCGCGGTGGAACGCACCGGCTCGAGCAGTTCGACGAGCCGCTCGAACGGCACATCGGCGTGGCCGAAAGCCGCGAGATCGCGCGACCTCACCTCGCCGAGCAACTCGGCGAACGACGCACTGGAGTCGACATCGGTGCGCAGCACGAGCGTGTTGACGAACATGCCGATCAGCTCGTCGAGCGCCTGCTCACCGCGACCGGCGACCGGGGTCCCGATGGCGATGTCGCGGGTGCCCGACAGCCGGGCCAGCAGCAGGGCCAGCGCAGTGTGCACGACCATGAACAGGGTGGCGTTGTACTCGCGGGCCAGCGCGGCGAGACCGGCGTGCACCGAGGCCGGGATCTGCACGTCGAGCGTGCCGCCCGCGCGGCTGGCCACGGCGGGGCGCGGTCGGTCGGCGGGCAGTTCCAGCTGTTCGGGCAGGCCGGAGAGGGTCTCGCGCCAGAACGCGACCTGCGCGGCGAGCAGCGAGTGCGGATCGTCCTCGGTGCCGAGCAGTTCGCGCTGCCACAGTGTGTAGTCCACGTACTGGACCGGCAGCGGGGGCCACTGCGGCGCGCCGCCGCCGCGTCGTTCGGCGTAGGCGGTGAGCAGGTCCCTGGTCAACGGCGCGAAGGAGAAGCCGTCGGCGGCGATGTGGTGGACCACGCACACCACCACGTGCTCGGTCGCGGGGCCCTCGCCCGCCGACCCGGTCAGCGCGAGGACCCGCACCCGCACGGGCGGCGCGGTCGTGACGTCGAAACCGGTGAGCGCGGCCGCGGCGATCGCCTCGGACAGCTCGCTCTCGTCGATCTCGACGACCTCGAATTCCGGCGCGGCGGCCGGATCACCGGGTGCGAGCACCACCTGATGACCTTCACCGTCGAGCACCGTGCCCTCGACAGTGGCCGTGCGCGACCAGCTCTCGGGCACGCCACCGTCGCAAACGGGATAGACCGTGCGCAGGACCTCGTGCCGGGTGATCAGATCGGCGACCGCCGCGCGCAGAGCGGGCAGATCGAGTCGACCGGACAGCCGCACGGCGACCGGAATGTTGTCCACCGCCGAGGCCGGATCGAACCGGTTGAGGAACCACATCCGCTGCTGGGCATACGACAGCGGCACCAGCACGGGGCGCGCTCGCGCGGTCAACGGCAACGCGCGGGCCGAGACGCGTTGCTGCTCGGCCCGATTCGCCAGCGCCGCCACAGTCGGCGCCTCGAACACCGCCTGCACCGGCACCCGCACGTCCAGCGCGGCGCCGATCCGGGCGACGGCCTGGGCGGCCAGCAGCGAGTCGCCACCGAGTTCGAAGAAGTCGTCATCGGCACCGACCCGACCGGTGCCTTCGCGCAGCAACAGCGCGGCGAACACGTCGGCGACGACCTGTTCGGCGGGCGTCGCGGGGGCGCGGAAACCACGCACGGTGAACACCGGCGTCGGCAACGCGGCCCGATCGAGCTTGCCCACCGCGGTCAGCGGAACCGCGTCGAGCACCATGATGACGGCCGGAACCATGTACGCGGGCAGCGATTCGGCGAGGAACTCGGCCAGCGCCCCGGTGTCGACCGTGCGCCCGACCCGCGGCAGCACATACGACACCAGCGCGGTCGCCCCCGACGGCATGGTCTTGCCGAGCGTCACCGCGTAGTCGAGATCGGGGTGGGCGGTGAGCGCGTTGTCGATCTCGCCGAGTTCGATCCGGAACCCGCGCACCTTCACCTGGAAGTCGGTGCGGCCCAGGTATTCCAGCGTGCCGTCGGCCTCGAGCCTGCGGACCAGGTCACCGGTGCGGTACAACCTGCCCGGCCCGAACGGCGAGGCAACGAAGCGTTCCGCGGTGAGCCCCGGCCTGCCCAGATACCCCTGCGCCAGCGCGGGTCCGGACAGATACAGCTCGCCGACCACGCCCGCGGGCACCGGCCGCAGCCGCGCGTCGAGAACATACAGCCCCATCCCGGGCACCGCGCTGCCGATGGTGATCGGCGCGTGCGGGCGCAGCGGTCCGGTGCTGGTGGCGAGAATGGTGGCCTCGGTCGGCCCGTAGCCGTTGTGGAAGGCGCGACCGTCGGCGGCCCAGCGCCCGACCAGTTCCGGACCGAACCTGTCACCGGCCACGACCACGGTGCGCAGGTCGGGCAGTCCGGTCGGATCGACCGATTCGAGCGCGCCCGGCGTGATGAGCACATGGGTCACGCGTTCGCGGCGCAGCAGGTCCGACAGTTCGAAACCGCCGAACACCCGCGCGGGCGAGATGACCAGGGTGGCGCCGGCGCTGAAGGCCAACAGCAGCTCGAGCACCGACACGTCGAAGTTGGGCGAGCAAACATGCAGCACCCGCGAATCCGGGGTGACGCCATAGTGTTCACGCTCGGCGGCGACCAGGCTCGCGAGCCCGGTATGGGTGACCACGACGCCCTTGGGCCGACCCGTGGAACCCGAGGTGTAGATGACGTAGGCGGGGTGGTGATCGTCGATCTGCCGGACCCGGTCGGCATAGCTCACCGCGTGCGCTGGCCTGGCGTCGATGCGCTCGGCGACGACGGGATCGTCGAGTTCGATCCAGTACAGCCCGGTGCCGAGCGCGGCCCGGTGAGCGGCGGTGGTCAGGCCGAGTATCGCGCCGGAATCGGCGACGATGTGGGCGATCCGCTCGCTCGGATAGGCGGGGTCGACCGGCACATAGGCGGCACCGGTCTTGGCGACCGCCCATACCGCGAGCACGGATTCGATCGACCGCGCGATCGCGATCGCGACGACGTCACCCGCGCCGACACCACGGTCGATGAGTTCACGCGCCAACCGTGAGGATTGCTGATCGAGGGCTCGATAAGTGAGTTGTCGTTCGCTGCCCGGTGCCCCGGTCGGGTTGTCGCGAACAGCTACCGACTCGGCCGCGGATTCGACCGCGGCCGTGAGGAGCTGGCCGAACAACGGTGTGCCGGAAGTGCGACGACGTCCGGCACGGCCAGAGCGGCGGGGGTTTTCCACAGACCAATACACCTCTCGCGTCCGGCGGGCCGGGTCGACAAAGCATAGCCACACCTACCCAGCTATGGCCGACCCTCGCCGAGGTATGCGCCACGACACACCAACTCTCTAGCCACAGAATCGTAAACCGCTTGGTTCCCGTTACGGGCAGGTATCGCGCTACCCGGCCCTCGCGGCGACGACCTGCGCGATCACCGGCCCGGCTGTGGCAACCGCCACCGCACCGAGCATGTCCTGATGAGTCGCATCGACGGGGTGGTCAGTGATCATTCCGCTGATGTGAGCCCGCCACCGCGAGGCCCCGCCACGGTCGGCGCCCTGGTTGCGCAGTGCGGTGAAGTAGGTGAGATCACCGGTGTAGCGGTCGGGCGCGAGGTCGTTGACCAGCGCGACCGTGTGCAGCGCGCCGCGGTATATGCCGATGAACTGATCGCGCGAGATCGGCAGCCCGCCTGCCAGCATCGCGTGCAGCGCGGCCACGGCGTCGTCACCGAGCTCGGTGAGCCGGTCGGCGGCGGGCAGTTGATGCTCGGGGATGCCCAGGTCGAGCAGGGAATGGCGCAGTTCGGCCCGGAAGTCGGCGAGTTCGGCGCCGGGCAGGCTGTCGAGCATGGTCAGCGAGGCCACCGTCTCGCCCTCGGCCTGCAAGCGGGTGGCCACGGCCTGGCCGAGCACGCCGCCCAGCGACCATCCGAGCAGGTGATAGGGACCGTGTGGCTGCACGGCGCGGATCTCGGCGAGATAGCGATCGATCAGTTCGGCGGCCGAGGCGGGCCGGAAGTCCGGGTCGCTGAGCACCGGCGACTGGATACCGAGGACCGGCAGGTCGTCGGGCAGCGACGGCACCAGGCCGGCATAGGCCCAGGCCAGGCCCGACACCGGGTGCAGGCAGATCAGCGGCGAGCGGGTGCCCTGCCGCTTGATCGGCAGCACCACCGAGAGCGCGGCCGCGAGGTCGGCGGCCGCGCCGTGGCCGTCGCCGAGGCGGGCGGCGAGCCCGGCCACGCTCGGATCGGCGAAGAACGCGGCCACGGTCAGCTCGGTGCCGGTGCGCTCGCGCAGCCGGTGCACCACACGGGTGGCCAGCAGCGAGTTGCCGCCGAGTTCGAAGAAGTCGTCGTCGAGGCCGGGGCGTGCCACGCCGAGAACCTCGGTGAACACCTCGGCCACCGCGACCTCGTGCTCGCTCACCGGCTCCCGGTAGCGGCGCGGTTCCAGCACCGGCTCGGGCAGCGCGGCCCGGTCGAGCTTGCCGTTGGCGTTCAACGGCAGGTGGCCGAGGACCACAAACGCGGCGGGCACCATGTAGGACGGCAGCACCTGGGCCACCGCGGCTTTGGCGGTGGCCGCGTCGAGTTCGGCCTCGGGCGTGGGAACGACATAGGCGACCAACCGGTCCCCCAGACGCGGATCGTGCTGGGCCACCACCGCAGCCTGGGCGATCCGCGGCGCGGCCAAGAGCGCGGCCTCGATCTCCCCGAGCTCGATCCGGAAGCCACGGATCTTGACCTGGAAATCGGTGCGACCCCGGTAGTCGAGTTCGCCGTTGGCTGTCCATGCCACCACATCGCCGGTGCGGTACATGCGCGCGCCACCGCCGACAAACGGGTCGGCGACGAAGCGGTCGGCGGTCAGGTCGGGGCGGGCGAAGTAGCCGCGGGCCAGCTGCGCGCCGGCGAGGTACAGCTCACCGGGCACGCCCACGGGAACCGGGCGCAGGCGGGCGTCGAGGACATAGACCCGGCTGTTCCATTCGGGCGCGCCGATCGGCACGCTCACCCGGTCGGCCGTGGTGACGCGGTGGTCGGTGATGGAGACGGCGGCCTCGGTGGGGCCGTACAGGTTGTGCAACGCCGCGGTATTGCCCGCGAGGAAACGTTGCGCCGTCGCGGCGGGCAGTGCTTCGCCGATCGCGAGCACCCGGCGCAGGGTCGACGGCAGGGTGCCACCGGATTCGGTGAGCAGGGCGTCGAGCATGGACGGGACCAGGTGCACGGTGGTCACCGCACGGTCGGCGAGCAGACCGAGCAGGTAGGCCGGGTCGCGGTGTCCGTCAGGTGCGGCGAGCACCAACCGGCCGCCGCTCACCGCAGCCGACCAGAACTCCCACACCGACAGGTCGAAGGTCGCGGCGGTCTTCAACAGCACCGAGTCGTCCCGGCCGAGCCCGAATGCCGTGGTCTTCCACTGCAATTGGTTGACGATGGCAGCGTGCGGCACCGCGACGCCCTTGGGCACGCCGGTGGATCCGGAGGTGAAGATGACATAGGCCGTGTTCTCGGGCCGTAGCACGCCGATCCGCTCGTTCGCCGCGATCGGCGCCGCCGAGACCGCGGACAGGTCGAGGGTGTCGATCGCCACCACCGGGCGAGGATCGATGGGAGGGTCACCGGCGTCGACGCCGATGCCGGTCGACCGGGTGAAACCGTCACGCGCGGTGGTCAATACGCACACCGGCGCCGCGGTGTCGAGCACCTGCCCCACCCGATCAGCGGGCTGATCGGGATCGACCGGTACGTACGCCGCGCCAGCCTGCGCCACCGCGTACATCGCGACAACCAGCTCCGCCGAACGCCGCATCGCGAGTGCGACCCGGTCCTCCACTCCGACACCCAGCGTGATCAGTTGCCGCGCGAGCTGATTCACCCGACCGGCGAAATCCCGATAGGTGAGTTCGGTGCCATCGGCATCCACCAGGGCTACCCCCTCCGGGTGCGCGGCGGCGGTGTCGGCGAACAGCGAGGCGAGCGTGGCCGGCTGAACAGAATGCCCGGTCGTGTTCCAGCTGTGCAGAATTCGCTCTCGCTCGGCCTCGGCGAGCAGTTCGATCTCGTCGACCGGACGCTGCGGTGCGGTAGCCACCGCGGCGAGCACGCGGGCGAAACGGTCGGCGTAGGTGGCGGCGGTCGACGCGTCGAAAAGGTCGGTGGCGTAGGTGAACACACCGCTGATCCCCTGCGCGACCCCGTCGGCGTCATAGGCGTCGGCGACGATGGCGTGCAGATCGAACTGCGACACCGCCAGATCCACATCGACGCCCTCGACCGCCGTCTCACCGAGCTCGAGCCCGGAGCGGCTGAGGTTCTGGAACGACAGGCCCACCTGGAACAGCGGGTGCCGCGCGGTCGAGCGGGCCGGGTTGATCGCCTCGACCAGCCGCTCGAACGGCAGATCGGCGTGCGCGAACACCTGCAGATCGATATCGCGCTGGCGGGCCAGCAACTCGGCGAACGATTCGCCGGGCGTCAGCGTGGTGCGGAAGACCAGCGTGTTGACGAACATGCCGATCAGGTCGTCGAGCGCGGCCTCGCCGCGGCCGGCGATCGGCGTGCCGATGGCCAGGTCGTCGGCGCCTGCCAGTCGAGCCAGGGTCACCGCGAGGGCGGTGTGCACGACCATGAACAGGGTCGCGCCCTGCGCGCGGGCCAGCGCCAGCAGCGCGCGGTGGGTCTCGGCGTCGATCTCGATCGGGACGCGACCACCGGCGAAGGACTGCACGGCGGGCCGTGGCCGGTCGGCGGGCAGGTCGAGCTGATCGGGCAGCCCGGCCAGCGCGTCACGCCAGTAGGCGAGCTGCGCCGAGGCCAGTGACGCCGGGTCGTCTTCGCTGCCGAGCAGTTCGCGCTGCCACAGCGCGTAGTCGGCGTACTGCACCGCCAGGGGCGTCCAGTCCGGCGCCGAGCCCGCCGAGCGCGCCGCATAGGCGAGCATCAAGTCCCTGGTCAGCGGAGTCAGCGAGGAGCCGTCACCGGCGATGTGGTGCACGACCACGGCCAGCACAGATTCCGCGGGCCCGAGTTCGAACAGTGCGATCCGCACCGGCACCTGGCTGCGCACGTCGAACCCGGTGGAGCCCAGCTCGCGCATGGCGGCGGTGAGGTGTTCGGCGGCGATCGGTCGTACTTCCAGGCGCGGGGTCGCGGCGGATTCGGCCAGTACCTGCTGGATCGGGCCGTCGGCGGTCTCGGGGTAGATCGTGCGCAGGGTCTCGTGCCGGGCGACGAGATCGCCGACGGCCGCGCGCAGTGCCTCGACATCGATGCCGCCGCCCAATCGCACCGCCATCGGGATGTTGTAGGCGACCGAGTCCGGATCGAACTGGTTGAGGAACCACATCCGCTGCTGGGCCAGCGACAGTGGAACCCGCTCCGGCCGCTCCCCCGCGACCAGCGCCGGACGCGCACCGGCGCCCGCGGACTCGGACAGTCGCTGCGCCAGCGCCCCCACCGTCGGCACCTCGAACAGCAGCCGCACCGGGAAATCGGTGTCGAAGGCCGCGCCGAGCCGGGCGGCGATCTGGGTGGCCAGCAACGAGTTGCCGCCGAGGGCGAAGAAGTCGTCGTCGAGGCCGAGCTGGGTGTCGGCGTCGAGGTCGAGCACCTGCGCGAAGGTCCCGGCGACGATCTGCTCGACCGCCGTGGTCGGTGCCCGGAACTCGGCGTGCTCGAGCACCGGTTCGGGCAGCGCCCGCCGGTCCAGCTTGCCGACCGGGGTCAGCGGGATGGTGTCGAGCTCCATCAGCACGGTGGGCACCATGTGCGCGGGCAAGGAGCGCTCGGCGAAGGCGGTGAGCGCGGCGGCGTCGACACTCGCGCCCGGCGCCGCGTGCACGTAGGACACCAGAATCGTCGCACCGCTGTCGAGTTCGTGGCCGACGGTGGCGGCGAAGTCGAGGCTCTCGTGCGCCGAGAGCACCGCGTCGATCTCACCGAGCTCGATCCGGAAGCCGCGGATCTTCACCTGGAAGTCGTTGCGGCCCACGTATTCCAGCGCGGCCACCGCGCTGTTCCCGGCGGGCCCGGAGGAGGTAGCGAAGCGTGACCCCGCAGGGCCCTCGGGGGCAGCGCCATCAGACACCGCGCTGTTCCCGGCGGGCCCGGAGGAGGTAGCGAAGCGTGACCCCGCAGGGCCCTCGGGGGCAGCGCCTTCAGACACCGCGCTGGTCCCGGCGGGCCCGGAGGAGGTAGCGAAGCGTGACCCCGCAGGGCCCTCGGGGGCAGCGCCATCAGACACCGTGGTCCAGCGGACCAGATCGCCGGTGCGGTAGAGACGAGAACCGGCCGGGTCGAAGGGGTTCGCGACGAAGCGGGACGCGGTGAGGCCGGGGCGGGCGTGGTAGCCGCGGGTCAGCTGGGCGCCGGTGATGTAGAGCTCGCCGACCACGCCGGGGGGAACCGGGCCGAGCCGGTCGTCGAGCACGTATTCGGCGACACCGTGCAGCGGGCCGCCGATGGTCAGGGTGTCACCGGGCCGCAGCGGCACGCTGATATTGGTGACGATCGTCGTCTCGGTGGGCCCGTACACATTGTGGAACTGCCGCAGCGTGCCGTCGGCGAGCGGAATCGCCCAGCGCCGCAACAGATCCGGCGGCACCATCTCGCCACCGACCGCGACCACCCGGAAGTCGTCGAGCCCCGCCGGGTCCACCGAAGCCAGGGCCGCGGGGGTGATGAACACATGACTCACCCGCTCGCGGCGCAGCAGCGCCGCCAGATCGTCACCGCCGTACACACTCGGATCCACGATCACCATCGTCGCCCCGGCACCGATCGCCAGCAGCAGCTCGAGCAGCGACGCGTCGAACGACGGCGAAGCGAAATGCAGGGTGCGCGAGTCGGATTCGACCCGATAGTGCCTGCGCTGTTCGGCGCAGAACCCGGCCAGCCCGGCCTGGCTCACCGCGACGCCCTTGGGCAGACCGGTCGAACCGGAGGTGTAGATGATGTAGGCGAGATCCTCGGCCCTCACCGGACGCAACCGGTCGCCATTGGTGACCGGTTCACCGGACACCTCGTCGAGCAGCGGAGCCGATCGCGAGCCGTCGAGAGCCAGCCATTCCACCTGCGTGGGCAGCCGATCCGCGACCGCCGAGACAGTGAGCCCGAAGACCGCGCCCGAGTCGCCGACCATGTGCGCCACGCGATCGGCCGGGTAGTTCGGGTCGACCGGCACGAAACCCGCGCCGGTCTTGGTGACCGCCCACACCGCGAGCACCGACTCGATCGAGCGCGGAATCCCGATGGCCACCAGGTCACCGGCGCCGATACCGCGTGCGATGAGCAGGCGGGCGATCCGGTTGGACCGCTCGTCGAGTTCGGCGTAGGTGAGGCTGCCGAGGGTACGGGTGGCATCGGCGAGCACGACCGCGAGACCGTCGGGGTTGGTCTCGACCGCGGTCGCCAACAGCTGCGCGAGCGCTGTCACCCGGGGGCGGCGGGTGCGTACCGGTCGGGTCCGCGTCGGTCGTGTCATCGCTGTTCCACCTCACCCATCACCGAAACTCGGTGTCTCGACTGCCTTCACGCTCGGCGCGCGGGCTCACGCTACCGGCGCGCGCAGGTCTCCCAGTACCAGGACCACCTCGGCCGAGCCGGGGTTGCCCGGCGCGGTGTCGTCGGCGATCAGCGCCTGCAGATCACCGAGTTCGGCGGTGTCGAGCGCCTCGATCCCAGCCCGGTCACCGAACAGGTGGCTCACCCATTCCTCGGCGAGCACCGCCGAGAGCCCGTCGGCAGCCTCGGGCACCAGCACCATCGACGCGCCCGCCACGCCTGCTGCCACCGGTTCGACCAGCGCGGTGAACCCGTCGGAGGCACCGCTGCCGAAAGTCCGCGCCTCGAAGGTCAGGCCGGCCTCGGCGCGCACCCGCGCCCCCGCGGTGGCGAGTTCGTCGTAGCTGCGCACACCGTCGGCGCCGACGAACGCCGGATCGCCGCCGCGCAGCGCCCTGGTCCGGTCGGCGTAGGTCACCGGTCGCGCGGACTGCACCGACAGCTCGGTCCGGATCGCCGGATCGGCCAGCGACACCCAGTCGATGTCGCCGCTCGGGGCTGCCCCGATGGTGAGCCCGATCTTGGCCGTCGGCTCCACGCGCAGCGCGAGCGCCGAGGCGGGGACCACGGCCGCACCGGCCTTGAGCACCGCCCAGACCGCGACGGCCCAGTCGACGCCACGCGGAAGATCAACGGCCACACCGGCACCCGGCCCGAAGCCGCGTCCGATCAGCAGCCGCGCCAATCGTGAGGAGCGGGCGTCGAGCTGCTCGTAGGTCAGCGACTCCTCGCCCCAGACCAGCGCGGGACCGTCCGGATCGTCCTCGGCCGCCGCGGCAAAGGCCTGCGCCAGCGTGGTGCCGCCGGTCGGCGCGGCCGGGGCGGGGGCCTGCTCGGCCCCGGCCAGCAACCGCGCGCGTTCGGTCGCGTCGAGGATGTCGATGTCACCGACGCGCACCTGCGGATCGGCGGCCACCGCGGTCAGGATGCGGGCCAAGCGCGCGCCGAGGGTGCGCACCGTCGGCTCGTCGAACAGGTCGGTGGCGTAGTTGAACAGGGTGATCAGCTCGCCGGGCTCGCCCGCGTCGGTGAATCGCGGTTCCACGTCGACCTGCAGGTCGAACTTGGCCGCCACCGCGGTCTCGAGCGCGGACACGGTCAGCCCGGGCAGTTCGAGCGCGGCCGCCTCGTTGTTGCTGAAGGTCAGCGCCACCTGGAACAGCGGATTGTGCGCGCTGCCCTTACCCGGTGCGACGACCTCGACGACCCGCTCGAACGGCAGATCGGCATGGGCGAACGCGCCGAGATCGGTCTCCCGAGCCAGGTCGACGGCCTCGTCGAAGGACCCGGCCGGATCCAGGGTCGTGCGCAGGGCGAGCGTGTTGACGAACATGCCGACCAACTCGTCGAGCGCACGTTCACCACGACCGGCCACCGCGGTGCCGATCGCGATGTCGGAGGTGCCCGACAGTCGGGCGAGCAGCACGGCCAGCGCCGCGTGCACGACCATGAACAGCGACGACTTGTGTTCGCGCGCGATCTTGTCGAGGTCGGCGTGTACCTCGGCGGGCAGCCGCAGCTCGGTGGTGGCACCGCGCAGGGTCGGCACCGCGGGACGCGGACGGTCCTGCGGCAGCTCCAGCAGCGGGGGCACCCCGGCCAGCTGATCGCGCCAGTACTCCAGCTGCTGCGCGGCGACCGAACCGGGCTCGTCGTCGGCGCCGACGACCTCGCGCTGCCACAGCGCGTAATCCGCGTACTGCACGGGCAGCGGCGTCCACGTCGGGTTCCGGCCCGCGGCGCGCGAGACGTAGGCGGTCATCAGGTCGCGGGCCAACGGGGCGAGCGACGCGCCGTCGGCGGCGATGTGGTGGACCACGAACACCAGCAGCCAGTCGGCCGCGGTGCCGTCGGTGAGCAGTCGCGCCCGCAGCGGCACCTCGCGCGAGACCTCGAAGCCCGCCTCGATGAGCGCGGTGGCGGTGGCGAGCACCTCGGTGGTGGTCTCGACCGCGAGTCCACCGGGCAGCGCCTCGGCCACCGGCACGACCTCCTGCACCGGTGTGCCGTCAACCGCTGGGAAGCGCGTGCGCAGCGACTCGTGCCTGCCGAGGACATCGGTCACCGCGGCCTGCAGCGCGGCCACGTCGAGCTCACCGGTCAGCCGAATGGCGAACGGGATGTTGTAGGAGCTGGAGGTGGGATCGAGCTGGTTGAGCACCCACATGCGCTGCTGGGCCAGCGACAGCGGAATCCGTTCGGGCCGGGGACCGGCGACCAGCGCCGGACGGGCAGCGCCACCGCCGAGCGCGCCGATCCGCGCGGCCAGCGCCACCACGGTGGGCGCCTCGAACAGGTCGCGGATGCCGAGCTCGGCGTCGAGCGCCTCGTTGATCCGGGCGATCGCGCGCGTGGCCATCAGCGAGTTGCCGCCGAGGGCGAAGTAGTCGTCGTCGGCGCCGACGCGGGCCATCCCGAGCAGCTCGGCGAACACCCCGGCCACGATCTCCTCGGCGGGGGTGGCGGGCGAGCGGAACGCACCGGCGGTGAACGTCGGCGCGGGCAGCGCCTTGCGGTCGAGCTTGCCGCTCGGGTTGAGCGGGAACTCCGCCAGGGGCACCAGCGCCGAGGGAACCATGTACGCGGGCAACGTCGTCGCGATCGCGGCCAGCAGCGGCGCCTGCTCGATCTCGGCGCCGGGCTTGGGCACCACGTAGGCGACCAGCTGCTCACCGGCGGCCGAATCCGCCACGATCGTGACCGCCTGGCTCACCGCGGGCTGGGCCAGCAGCGCGGTCTCGATCTCACCGAGCTCGATGCGCTGGCCACGGAACTTCACCTGGAAGTCGGTGCGGCCCAGGTACTCCAGCGTGTGGGTGTCCGCGGTGGGTGTGCGCCAGACCACGAGGTCACCGGTGCGATACATCCGCGCGCCGGGTTCGAAGGGATTGGCCACGAACCGATCCGAGGTCAGATCCGGTCGGGCGACATAACCGCGCGCCAGCTGATCACCGGCGAGGTACAGCTCACCGGTGACCCCGACGGGCACCGGGGACAACCGCGAATCCAGCACGTACACCTGAGTGTTCCACTGCGGCACCCCGATCGGCACCGAGCCACGATCGGTCTCGCCGGCTGGCCAGTAGGTGACCGATACGGCGGCCTCGGTCGGACCGTACAGGTTGTGCACCTGCGCATCGGAGACCGCGCGGAACGCCTCGACGGTCTCCGGCGGCAGCGCCTCGCCGACGACGAACACCTCGCGCAGCGTCGGAATCGTACCGGGCCTGGTGTGCGCGGCGAACACGGTGAGCATCGACGGCACGAAGTCGGTCGTCGTGACACCGTGCGCCGCAATGGTTTCAGCGATGTAGGCCGGATCGCGGTGACCGTCGTGGGTGGCGACGACGAGCTTCGCCCCGCCGCGCAGCGGCATGAAATAGCCCCACAGCGAGACGTCGAAGGTGGTCGCCGTCTTCTGCAGGTACACATCACCCGGGCCGAGCGGATACTCCGCGAGCATCCAGGTGATCTGGTTCTCGATCGCCGCGTGCGACACCGCCACACCCTTGGGGCGACCGGTCGAACCCGAGGTGAAGATGAGGTAGGCCGGGTGCTGCCCCAGCACCGGCCGGAGCAGCTCGTCGGCGGCCAGCGGCGCGCCCGAGAACCCTTCCAGCGCAACAGTGTCCAGACTGATCACCGGCGTCGAGCCGGGCACCTCGACCGCGTCGGCGGTGGTGGTGAGCACGCAGACCGGCTGCGCGGTGTCGAGGATGTAGGCGATCCGCTCGGCCGGATGATCCGGGTCGAGCGGCACATAGGCGCCACCGGCGGTGACGATCGCGTACATGCCCACCACCAGATCGAGCGACCGGCGCACGGCCAGCCCGACCAGCGACTCCGCGCCGACACCCTGGTGCACCAGCAGCCGGGCCAGCCGGTTCACCCGCTCGTCGAACTCACGGTAGGTGAGCTCCGCACCCTCGTAGGCCAGCGCGACCGCGTCGGGCTGCGCGGCGACCGCGCGGCGGTACCCGTCGAGCAGCAGCGCGGGCGCCAGCTCGTGGCGAGTGTCGTTCCACTGCGCCAGGATTCGCTGCCGCTCGACCGGCTCCATCACCTCGATGGTGCCGAGCGGACGCGTCGGATCGGCGACGACGGCGTCGAGCACCCGCAGCAGACGATCGGCGAACCCGGCGACGGTGGCCTCGTCGAAAAGATCGGTGGCGTAGGTGATGCCGACCGCGATGCCGTGCGGGTCGCCGCTGCGGTCGGTGTCCTCGACCATCTCGAACTGCAGGTCGAACTTGGCGAACGGGATGTCGAGATCGACCCCGCCGACCGAGAGCCCGGGCAGTTCCAGTGCGGTACGCGCCATGTTCTGGAAGCTGAGCATCACCTGGAACAGCGGATGCCGCGCGGTGGAGCGGGCCGGGTCCAGGATCTCGACCAGCCGCTCGAACGGCACATCGGCATGGCCGAAGGCGGCGACATCGGCCGCGCCGGTCACGGCGAGCTGATCGGCGAAGCCGCGCGCCGGATCGATCTCGGTGCGCAGCACGAGCGTGTTGACGAACATGCCGATCAGGTCGTCCAGTGCCGCGTCGCCACGACCGGCGACCGGCGTACCGACGGCGATGTCGGTCGTGCCCGACAGGCGCGACAGCAGCACCGACAACGCGGTGTGCACCACCATGAACAGCGTCGACTGGCTGCCGCGGGCGAGTCGATCGAGCCCGGCGTGGATCTCGGCCGGGATGCGGAAGTCGTATCCGGCGCCGCGCGAGGTGGCGTGCACGGGACGCGGACGGTCGGTGGGCAGGTCGAGCTGATCGGGCAGACCGGCCAGCTGCTCGCGCCAGTAGCCGATCTGCTCGGCCAGCACCGAGTCCGGATCGTCCTCGGCACCGAGCACCGCGCGCTGCCACAGCGTGAAGTCGGCGTACTGCACGGCCAGCGGGGCCCACTGCGGCTCGGCGCCCGCCACGCGCTGCAGATAGGCGCTCATCAGGTCGCGCGTGAGCGGACCCATCGAGACACCGTCACCCGCGATGTGGTGGACCACGCACACCAGCACGTGCTCCTCGGGCCCGACGCGCAACAGTTCCAGCCGGATCGGCGGGGCGATGGTGATGTCGAAACCGGTCGTCACCGCGGCGGTGACCACCGCGGGCACCTGCTCGGGCAAAACCTCGCGCACCGGCAGTTCCGGCAGCGCGCGCGGATCGGTGAGCGGCAGGATCACCTGGTAGCCCTGGCCATCGATCTCAGGGTAGATGGTGCGCAGTACTTCGTGCCTGCCCACCAGATCGTGCACCGCCGACCGCAGCGCCGCCGCGTCGAGTTCCCCCGACAGGCGCACCGCGACCGGCATGTTGTTCACCGCGCTGGTGACGTCGAACCGGTTGAGGAACCACATCCGCTGCTGCGCGAACGACAGTGGAATCTGCTCGGGACGCGGCTGCGGCACCAGCGCCTGGTCCGAGCCGGTACCGATGTGCCGTTCGACCCGCTGCGCGAGCGCGGCCACGGTGCTCGCCTCGAACAGCGTCTGCACCGGCACCCTGGTATCGAGCGCGGCGCCGATCCTGGCCGCCGCCTGGGCCGCGAGCAGCGAGTTGCCGCCCAGCTCGAAGAAGTCGTCGTCGGCGCCGACCCGCACGGCTTCGCCGTCACCGACCGTCAGCAGCGCCGCGAAGACCTCGGCGACGATCTCCTCGACCGGCGTCGACAGCGCCCGGAACTCCCTGGCCGCGAACACCGGCTCCGGCAGCGCTTGTCGATCGAGCTTGCCCACCGGGGTGAGCGGGATCTCGGCGAGCGTCATGATCGCGGCCGGAATCATGTAGCCGGGCAACGATTCCGCGAGGAAGTCGTCGAGGGCGGCCACGTCCACCGTCGCGCCCGCGCGGGGCAGCACATACGACACCAGCGCCGTCGCGCCCGAGGGCAAGGTCTTGCCCAGGGTGGCCGCGAAGTCGATCGCGGGATGCGCGGTGAGGGCATTGTCGATCTCGCCCAGTTCGATACGGAATCCGCGGATCTTGACCTGGAAGTCCGAGCGGCCCATGTACTCGATGACGCCGTCACCGGATTCGCTGCGCCGCACCAGGTCTCCGGTGCGGTACAGCCGGGCGTTCGGGTCACCGTTGTCGGCACCGAAGGGGCTGGCCACGAAGCGTTCCGCGGTCAGGCCGGGCCGGTTCAGGTAGCCCTGCGCCAGCGCGGGACCGGTCAGATACAACTCGCCGATCACCCCGCTCGGCACCGGGCGCAGCCGCGAATCCAGAACGAACGCACCGACTCCCGCGATCGCGGCGCCGATCGTCACCGGTGCGGCCGGGTCCATCGGCGCGGTGCTGGTGGCCAGGATGGTGGCCTCGGTCGGGCCGTAGCCGTTGTAGAACGCGCGCTCGCCGACCGCCCAGCGGCCCACCAGCTCGGGCCCGAACTTGTCCCCGGCGACGACGACGGTGCGCAACTCGTCCAGCCCGGCCGGATCGACCGACTCCAACGCGCCCGGCGTGATGAGCATGTGCGAGACGCGTTCGCGCGCCAGCAGGTCGGCGAGTTCGAATCCGCCGAAGACCTGCGGCGGCGCGATCACCAGGGTGGCGCCGGCCGAGAACGTCAGCAACAGCTCCAGCACCGAGACGTCGAAGTTCGGGGAGCACACGTGCAGCACGCGCGCCTGCGCGGTGACGCCGTAGTGCTCCCGCTCGGCGGCGACCAGCCCGGCCAGACCGGTATGGGTGACGACAACGCCCTTGGGCTTGCCGGTGGAGCCGGAGGTGTAGATGACGTAGGCGGGATGGCGCTCGTCGAGGGTGCGCAGCCGATCGGCGTAGGAGATCGGGTGCGCGGGCCTGGCCTCCAGGCGCGCGGCCGTCGCCGGGTCGTCGAGTTCGAGCCAATCGATACCGGCCCCGAGGACCGGCCGATGCGCGGCGATGGTCAGGCCGAGGATCGCGCCGGAGTCGGACACGATGTGGGCGATGCGGTCGGCCGGATAGTTGGGGTCGACCGGGACGTAGGCCGCGCCGGTCTTGGCGATCGCCCAGACCGCGAGCACCGACTCGACGCTGCGCGCGATGCCGATGGCGACCACGTCGCCGGGGCCGACCCCGTGCGCGATGAGCTCACGGGCCAGCCGCGAGGACCGCTCGTCGAGCTCGCGATAGCTGAGCTCACGCTGGTCGGCGGGGGCACCGGTGGGGTTGAACCGGATGGCGCTGGACTCGGCTGCCGATTCGACGGCTGCCGTCAGCAACTGCCCGAAGGTCGGACTGCTCGACCGGCGACGGCGGCTACCGCGGGCAGAACGACGGGCGGTTTCCATTCGAGTTCATTCACCTCTCAACTAGCCTGGACACGCGGTGGCCCGCGCCGGGCGGTCGATCCATCATAAGGGCCGACGACAGGCAGTCTCGGATCGCGCCGCAAGCCCCCAGTTCCCAGGACACCCGTCCCGTGGGCACAGGGGAGTATCGGCGCGGTGATAGCCGATGTTGCCGGTTCGAACAGCAAAGTGACGGGGGTCATAATCGACCACCGTCACTCTGCTCACGCGGACGAATCCGCTCTCCCGCTCAGTGCGAGGACGGGCCCCACTCCATCGGCACGCCCCTGGAGGCCAGGTACGGGATCGGGTCCATCTTGGCGCCGCCCTGATCCCAGATCTCCAGGTGCAGGTGCGGGCCGGTGGACTGGCCGCGGTTGCCGACGGTCGCGATGACATCGCCCGCGTTCACCCGCTGGCCTTCGCTGACCAGCATTTCGTTGACGTGGCCGTAGACCGCGGTGGTGCCGTCGTCCTGCAGCACCCGCACCCAGAGGCCGAAGCCGGAGGCCGGGCCCGCCTCGATGACGGTGCCGTTGGCCACGGAGTGAATCGGCGCGCCGAGCGAATCGGCGAAGTCGACGCCGTAGTGCATGGCGCCCCAGCGGGCGCCGAAGCCGGAGCTGATCGGGCCGGCGACCGGGCGGGCGGCCTGCGGCGGCGCGACCTGGTGCTGGATGCCCTGGAGGATGTCCTCGACCTGTCCGAGCGGACCGGCGATCTCCGGCGGCAGGTTGCCGATGCCGAACGGCGCGGCGACCGGGGCGGCGATGGGCGCGGCCACCGCGTTCACCGGGGCGGCGGCCTCGGGAGCGGGAGCGGCCTCGCGGGCGGCTACCAGGTTCACCTCGGCGGCCTGACGCGCGGCGGCGGGGACCACGGATTCCTTGGTGTCGTCCTGGCTCGGTAGCAGCGGGGCGGCGAAGGCGAGCGCGGGCGCGACCTGGGCGGCGGTGCCGACCAGGGCACCGGCGGCGACCGCGGCGGTGGCGGCGGCGCGCACCCGATCGGTGCGAGACGGCTCGGCACGGTGCCGATTGGGGCGCCCAGCACCCGTGTCACCCAACAGGGCCTGCACGGAGATGGATTCGGGGCCCACACGGTGCTGCGACAAGGTCTCGTCCTAGCGTCCGACAACAAGGAAAACGAAACCGGTCTGACGACCAGCGCGGGAGCCACCTGAGTGTTCCCACCACCGAACTTCTGTAACGGTTCGGCATCCGTTGTGACGGGAACTCTACTCGGCCGTGACCATTCCGCAACCTTTTGCCCTGAATGCCCAGGTAAATGACGTGTCGGGCAGTAACGATCACATTGCCGAGCCGGTCACGCGCGCCGCCGGACACCCACGCCGACGCCCGCACGGACCAGACTCGTGCCCATGGTGATCGAGAGCTTGCGTGTCCCCATCGTCGCCGCGCCCATGGCGGGCGGCCCCTCCACCCCCGAGTTGGTGGTCGCCGTCTCGGCGGCAGGCGGATTAGGTCAACTCGCCGCCGGATACCTGGGCGTCGACGCGGTGGCCGCGCAGATCGCCGCGACCAGAGCGGCGACCACGGCCCCGTTCGGGGTGAATCTGTTCACGCCGGGCCCGGTGGCCGAGCCCGCGACCTACGCCACCTACCTCGCCGAGCTGGGTGCCCGCTTCCCCCTCGGCACCCCGAAGCACGACACCGACGCCTGGGCCGAGAAGCTCGACCTGCTGGTGGCCGATCCGGTCGCGGTGGTCTCGACGACCTTCGGCTGCCCCACCGCGGTGGAGGTGGACCGGCTGCACGCGGTCGGCACCCAGGTGTGGGTCACGGTCACCTCGCCCGCCGAGGCGCTCATCGCGCTCGACGCGGGCGCCGACGTGCTGATCGCGCAGGGCGCCGAGGCGGGCGGGCACCGCGCGAGCTTCCTCGACGACCCGGCCGAGGACCCGATCGACCCGCCCGGCCTGCTGACCCTGCTCCAGCTGCTCGCCGTCGTCACCGAGCGGCCACTCGTCGCCGCGGGCGGCATCGCCACCGGCGCGGGCGTGGCCGCCGTCCTCGCCGCGGGAGCCGCGGCGGCCCAGATCGGCACCGCCTTGCTGCGCTGCCCGGAGGCGGGCACCAACCCCGTGCACCGCGGTGCGATCGGCTCCGCCGAACCGACGATGCTGACCCGAGCGTTCACCGGACGCCGTGCGCGCGGAGTCCGCAACCGTTTCCTTGTCGAGCACTCCGCGGCGGCGCCCGCCGCCTACCCCGAAATTCATTACGCCACGGCGCCACTGCGCGCCGAGGGCAAGGCCGCGGGCAACTCCGATGATGTGAATCTGTGGGCGGGGCAAGCGCATTCGCTCAGCACCGAGCAATCGGCGGGCGAACTGATCACCGAGCTGGCAGCCGACGCGAAAAACGCACTGAGGAAAGCGCTTTCGGAATGAATCCAGGGTTGCCGACGGTGGATTGGCCCTAGAATCGAAGGGGCATCGCATCCCGCCGACCACACCAAGCAGGAGGAGAGCGCCATGTCCCTCGAGGTTTCCGCAGCGCTGCTCGAACGTGCCGAACAGGGCGATATCGACGATGCCGAGTTCGTCGAATGTGTCCGCACCTCGCTGCCCTACGCGTGGGAGGTCGTGAGCCGGGTGGCCGCCGATCTGCGGGCCGGTGACGAGGAATACGCCGACAACCGGGTGCCGCCGCCGGACGAGGTGGCTCGCGGCCAGCTGCTGCGCGCCCTGGCCTCCGATGCCATTCGCGGTGGTCTGGAACGGCATTTCGGCGTGAAGCTGGCCTTCCAGAACTGCCACCGCGTCGCGGCCTTCCCGCTGTCGTCGGTCGGCGGCGAGACCTACTCGCGCTACATCAGCCCGCGCGCCCAGCTCCTCAACCAGAGCCCGGAACTCCGGAACTGTTGAGCCACAGCGTTTCTCCTCGACAACTGAATACCGACAACTGCATCGCACAACAGAATCCGACAATCGAACAAACAACTGAATGACGAAGGCGGGCATGGAAGAAGTTCCACGCCCGCCTTTCGTTCCGGGATCAGCCCAGGGTGACGATTTCCAGCTCGCCCTCGGCGTACTGCGCGCGCAGGCGCTTCTTGTCGAACTTGCCGACGCTGGTCTTGGGCACCTCGGCGATGAAGGTCCAGCGCTCCGGCAGCTGCCACTTGGCGAACTTGTCGGCCAGGAACTCGCGCAGCTCACCGGCCTCGGCGGCAGCGCCCTCGGCCAGCACGATCGCGACCAGCGGGCGCTCGTCCCACTTCTCGTCCGGCACGCCGATGACGGCGGCCTCGGCGACGGCCACGTGGCCCATCACCGCGTTCTCCAGATCCACCGAGGAGATCCACTCGCCGCCGGACTTGATGACGTCCTTGGAGCGGTCGACCAGGGTGAGGTAGCCGTTGGGGCTGATCTTGCCGACGTCGCCGGTGCGCAGCCAGCCGTCGTCGAACTTGTCCGGGTCGATCTCGGCGCCGGTGGGCGAGTAGTAGGAGCCGGTGATCCAGGCGCCGCGCACCTCGAGCTCGCCGAGGGACTCGCCGTCGTTGGGGACGACCTTGCCGTCGTCACCGACCAGGCGCGCCTCGACGTTGGCCGGGAAGCGGCCTTGGGTGTAGCGGTACTCCCAAGCTTCCTCACCCTCGGTGCCGGCCGGTGCGTGCGCGACGCTGCCCAGCGGGGAGGTCTCGGTCATGCCCCACGCGTGCAGGATGCGCACGCCGTGCTTCTCCTCGAACGCGCGCATCATCGACGGCGGCACCGCGGAACCACCGACGACGGCGGTGCGCAGATGCGAGATGTCCTGCGGCTGAGCGGCCAGCGCGGCCAGCACGCCACCCCAGATGGTGGGCACGGCGGCGGCGAAGGTGGGCTTCTCGGCAGCCATCATCTCCAGCAGCGGGCCCGGCTGCAGGAAGCGGTCCGGCATCAGGATGTTCGCGCCCGACATCAGCGCCGCGTAGGGCAGGCCCCAGGCGTTGGCGTGGAACAGCGGCACGATGGCGAGCACGTAGTCCGAGCCCTGGAAGCCCATGCCGTTGGGCGAGTTCACCTGCATGGCGTGCAGCCAGTTGGAGCGGTGCGAGTAGACGACGCCCTTCGGGTCGCCGGTGGTGCCGGAGGTGTAACACATCGCCGCGGCGGAGCGCTCGTCGACGACCGGGAAGTCGTAGTCGGCGGACTCGGCGTCGAGCAGCTCGCGGTAGGCGTGCACGGTCACGCCCTCGGGGGCGGTGAGCGCGGCGGGGTCACCGTTGACCACGATCACGTGCCGCACGGTCTTCAGGTTCGGTAGGTACTGCGCGAACAACGGGAGCAGGGTGCCGTCGACCAGCACCACCTTGTCCTCGGCGTGGTTGGCGACGAACACCAGCTGCTCGGGGAACAGCCGGATGTTGAGCGCGTGCAGCACCGCGCCCATCGCGGGCACCGCGATGTAGGCGACCATGTGCTCGTTGTTGTTCCACATGAAGGTGCCGACGCGGTCACCTTCGTCGATCCCGAGCCCGCGCAGCGCGTTGGCCAACCGCGCGGAGTCGGCGCCGAGCTCGCGGTAGGTCATGGTGCGCACGCCGTCACCGGTCCAGGTGGACACGGTCGAATCGCCCTGGAATGTGGCGGCATAGTTGAGCAGTTTGGCCAGTGAGAGCTGGTCGTCCTGCATGGTGCTCAGCATCGGTGCTCCTTCAAGTCCCTGCCGTGACATGAGTCACGCCAACGGCGATGTTACCGAAAAGTATGGCCTCGTCGACTGTTTCCTCAGACAACATTCCTGCTGGTCGTTGTGCTCACCGTGGACTAGACGGTCGGTTGTGCGGCGGCTCGGCATCGGGCCCCCTATGGTGCGCGGGCACACCGGGACCCGCATGTTCGGCGTTGTGAACAGCGTCGACGACGAGGCGCCGGACGTGGTCATTGTCGAGCGAGTAGTAGATCGTGGTGCCCTCGCGGCGGGTGCGGACCAGGCGGGCCATGCGCAGTTTCGCCAGGTGCTGAGAGACCGAGGGGCCCGGCTTGCCGACTCGGTTCGCCAGTTCGTTGACCGACAATTCCTCGTCGGCCAGCGCCCACAGGACCTGGACGCGGGTCGGATCCGCGAGCATGCGGAACACCTCGACCACCAGGCCGACTTGATCCTCGTCCAGGGGCAGGCGGCCATCTGCGTTCATGCGCAGATAATAGGCCGACGGGACACGGCGATGCCGACCCCGCGACAGCGTGCGGGCCACCGACCGAGGCGGTCCGGAGCACGGGATTCGCCGGGCCGGATCAGCGCAGCGCGGACTCCGCGAGGGCTGTCCAGTCGGCCAGCACCTGCTTGCGACGCACCCGATCGCGCCCGACCATCTCGTCCAGGGTGGCGCCACGGACCAGGTTGATGGTGAGCCAGAACGTACTCTCCAGCCGATCACGGGCGATGTGGGCGTCGATCAGCTCGGCACAGCGATCGAGCAGTTCCACCGTGAGATCGTGCTGCACGCGCAGCATCTCGCGGCGCAGCGGCGGGTCGTTGGCGATGCCGACATACAGCTCCACCGCCGCGCGCCCGAGTCCACCGGCGAAGGTGGCGGTGACCAACTGGACCAGCACGGCACCGGCGGGGGTGTCCTCGGGCAGCGTTCTCGCCTTGCGCTGCATGGCTTCTCGCTGCCGCTCGGTGAGGTGCCCGATCGCCTGCGCGAAAAGCTCGTTGCGCGTGTGGAACTGGTGCAGCTGCGCGCCGCGGGTCACCCCCGCGCGAGCGGTGATGTCGGCGATCGAGGCGCCCGCGTAGCCGACCTCGGCCAGGCTCTCGATCGCGGCGTCGAGCAGCAGCGTCCGCGTTCGCAGACTCTTCTCCTGATGCTTGTTCGGTGGGAGCTCGGGCATCGGGCCAGTATACGACCGGAAAATTCCGTGCTTCCTTGCACGCAATTCAGTGCGGGACGTACTGTGACCCCATGGCTGTTGACCGGATGCTGCCCACCGACGAAGCACGCGAGCTGATCGAGCTGACCCGCGACATCGCCGACAAGGTGCTCGAGCCGCGCGTCGCCGAGTCCGAGAAGACCGGCGTCTTCCCCGACGGCGTGTTCCCGGCACTGGGCGCGGCCGGGCTGCTGAGCCTGCCGTACCCGGAGGAGTTCGGCGGCGGCGCGCAGCCCTACGAGGTCTATCTGCAAGTTCTCGAGGAACTGGCGAGCCGCTGGGCGGCCGTCGCCGTCGCGGTGAGCGTGCACGGACTGTCGTGCCATCCGCTGTTCACCTACGGCACCGACGAGCAGAAACAGCAGTGGCTGGCCGGAATGCTCTCGGGGGAAACCATCGGCGCCTACAGCCTGTCCGAGGCGCACGCGGGTTCCGACGCCGCCGCCCTGCGCTGCCGCGCGACCCCCGTCGACGGCGGCTACCAGCTCAACGGCACCAAGGCCTGGATCACCAACGGCGGCCGCGCCGACTTCTACGCCCTGTTCGCGCGCACCGGCGAGGGCTCGCGCGGCATCTCCTGCTTCCTGGTCCCCGCCGACACCGCCGGCCTGAGCTTCGGCAAACCCGAGGAGAAGATGGGCCTGCGTGGCATCCCCACCACCACCGCCGCCTACGACGACGCCTTCCTGCCCGCCGAACGCCGCGTCGGCGAGGAGGGCCAGGGCCTGTCGATCGCGTTCAGCGCGCTCGACGCGGGCCGGCTCGGCATCGCCGCCGTCGCCACCGGCCTGGCCCAGCGCGCCCTCGACGAGGCCGTCGCCTACGCCAAGGAGCGGGAAGCCTTCGGCCGCAAGATCATCGATCACCAGGGCTTGGGCTTCGTGCTCGCCGACATGGCCGCCGCGGTCGACACCGCCCGCGCCACCTACCTCGACGCGGCCCGCCGTCGCGATGCCGGGCTCGCCTATTCACGCCAGGCCAGCGTCGCCAAGCTGGTCGCCACCGATGCCGCGATGAAGGTGACCACCGACGCGGTGCAGGTCTTCGGCGGCTACGGCTACACCCAGGATTTCCCGGTGGAGCGCTACATGCGCGAGGCCAAGATCATGCAGATCTTCGAAGGCACCAACCAGATCCAGCGCCTGGTGATCGCCCGCCACCTCGCCGGATGAGCTATCCGGCAACGCGCTGATCATCACGGTTCAGTGCGATCGGGCAACCGATCAGTAAACTGGACAGCATCTCGAAACCTCGAACGGAAGAGGTGCGCGATGTTGTGGTGGTTGATCGCGATCGTCATCGTGTCGGTGGCCGCGTTGCTGTACCTGCGCGCCGAACAGAACAAGCGTGACGCGCGCGATCTCGAGCAGGCCCAGGCCGAGGCGAGGGTGACGATCGAACGGCTCGGCGGGCAGGTCTATCAGCTCTCACCCCGCAACGAGGCCGCCCGCCAGGCACTGGCCGACGCCTCCGAGCGCTACAACGCCGCGGGCGGCCAGATCGACCGAGCCACCTCCGCCGGGCAGGCGCACCTGGCCAAGCAGTCGGCCCTGGAGGGCCTCTATTACATCCGCGCCGCCCGCGTCGCGATGGACATGGACCCCGGACCACCGATCCCCGCCCTCGACGGCCAGGAGATCGCCGGCCAGGTCGACCGGCAACGGATCGTCGAACACAACGGCCGCCGCATCGCCGCCTCCCCCGCCCCCTCCGCGGGCACCCCCAACTACTTCCCCGGCGGCCGTGTCGCCGGTCGCCCCGTCCCCGCCGGCTGGTACTCCGAACCCTGGTGGAAACCCGCCCTGATCGCCGGCGCCTGGGGCGCGGGCTCGGCCCTGCTGTTCGCCAGCCTCTTCACCGGCATGGCCGGCGTCGGCTACACCGCCCAGGCCTTCGAGAACGGCACCGGCGAGGACTCCCTCGGCCAGGGCGACGAAGGGGAAGGCACCGACGGTTCCTGGGATGGCGACCCCGGCCTCGACGACCACGGTTTCGACGGCGGATTCGACGGGTTCTGAATCGACCCACCCATCACCGAACCGATGTGATCGGAAGATCGTCAGCTCACCGGGACCGGTACCACAGTCAATACGGGTTCGAGCCCGGTGAAATCAGCGACATTGCTGGTGTAGAGCGGGAGATCGTTGACAGAGGCAATGGCCGCGATCATCAGATCGAACTTGCGCGGCTTCGGATTTCGCCCCGCAGCCACCACCAGCTTCGCCATCGATGTGAAGCGCCGGGCAGCGGCGCTGCACAGCGGCAGCGCGTCGAAAGCGTGCTCGACCTCCGACATCCGCTCAGAGCGCAACGCCAACTCCGTTGGAGTTGCGGAAAGGGCGATGCCGATACCCAATTCCGCGAGGGTGACGGTGCTGATCCGGGAACGCACCGGCAGGTGATCATCATCAACGCGGGCGAGGTCGATGAGGACACCGGTATCGAGCAGGCCCACCGGATTCCGGTACCCGGATTCCTCAGTCATCGAGTCGATCAGCCCCGAAAGCAGCGTCGATCTCCGCGCGTTCCTCAGCGGCGGTGGCCGCCCCAGCGAACCGGGCGAACCGCGCCTTGAGATCTGACGTCACCACATCACGCTGGGGCTGAATCGGGCGCAGCTCCCCGACCGGTCGCCCGTTGCGAGTGATGATGAAGTCGTCACCCGCTTCCAGCGCGTCCATGACGCCTGCGCTGCCATTTCGCAGCTCGGCTTGGGTAATAGTCCTGGTCACTTCACCATCATAGCGCTCGACGCTATGTGATGCTATCAGCTAGATTCGACTGCTCCTGGTTCAGCTGGGCGATCGACATTCGGGGAGTTCGGCGATCTCGCGGCGCACCTGTTTGGAGGCGGGGAGGGATTCGGCGATGAAACGGATGCGGGGGTTCTCGGTTTCGATCTGGCGGGCAGAGGCCGAGAGGAGTTCTCGGGCGACCGCGCGGAGCCGCTCGGTGTCGGCCAAGTCGGTGCGGGCCATGTCGGCGGAGCGGGCGTGGTCGGCCTGGTGGAGGCCGTCGAACAGAGCTACCAATTCGCCCTGGGCGGAACGCCATTCGTCGGCCAGGACATTCGGGATCGGCAGGCCGTCGACCGCGGTGCGCGCGGTGTCGGCCGCGGCGGCGCGAGTGGCCAGGATCGCGACCGCCGACTCGCGGTAACGGTCCGGGGTGAGCGCACCGGTCTCGTGTTCGTCGGTTCGGAGGTCGGCACGGTAGCGGGTCTGCAAGGCGCAAATGGACCGATAGAAGGTGAGCATGTCGGTCTGAGTGTTCGCGTCGGCACCCTCGAGCGCGGCGGTACGCGCCACGGCATCCTGATCGGCGCGCTCCGACAACGCCGAATCCGGATCGACCATCCCGCCGTCGACAGCGCACCCCACCAGACCGAAGCCCAACGCCAACGCCAGCACCAGCGCCCTCACCATCGACGCACACCGAGCCGCTCAACCATGACCACGCACTCCTCACAAGAAGGCAGAACCGTCATCATTCGCACGAGCACCCACAGGGGGCGGAAACCAACCAACGCTAGAACACCGATCCCCCAGCACGAACACCCACCCCCATTTCACCTTCCGTGTCGCCCCCAACCCGGTCCGTGCCCCCAACCCCCACCCCACGCTATACTCACCTCGGCCAGCCGAGCCCCACGAACAGCTGGTCCCCCGCCTTCGTAGCTCAGGGGATAGAGCACCGCTCTCCTAAAGCGGGTGTCGCAGGTTCGAATCCTGCCGAGGGCACCATACTTTCCGCAGGTCAGGCGACTTTCTTGCCGTCACCGTTCGACCCTTCCGCCTGTTCCGTACGCAGTTTGTCCGCAGTAGCGGCAAACCCCTTGCGGGCCGAGTCGAGCTTGGTGGCCACGTCGTCGAGGTCATCGTCGAACAGGTCCGAGTAGAAATCCAGCGTGGTGCTCGGCTTGTCATGTCCCAGCATCCGTTGTAGCGCCAGCACCGATGCGCCCTCAGACACCGCCAGTGAGGCCGCAGTGTGCCGGAGCTCGTGCGGTGTGAGTCCTTCCAGTCCGGCAGCCTACGCACGCTCCGGTCGCGGGCGCGTCGGCACGTCGGCACGTCGGCACGTCGGCGACGAGCACGCGCTATCAGCAGACGCCGGAGCTCCGGAAAGCTCACCACAGCATCGACTCCGAGCAGTGGACGAGGCCAACGAGCGCCAGGCCGCTCACCAGGTACGACGAATTGCTGAACGGAAATCGGTACATCACCGCCTGGACGATGAGCACCAAATACGCAGGTCAGAGGATTCCAGTATTGACTAGGCCGCGGGCCAGTGGTTACTCAAGGTCGGTGGGCGGTGGTGCGGTTGGGCTGGACACATCGACCAGGACACCGTTGGGGTCGATGACCAGCATCCGCCGTTGGCCGTAGAACAGATCTTTCGGTTCCTCGGCGATGGGCACGGACAGGTCTTTAGCCCGCGCGAAGACCGATTCCACATCGTCGACCACAATCGTGATGTAGGAACCCGACGCCGCGCCACGGGCCTGTTCGGGCACCAGTTCGTGGTCGCGCGCCATGATGCCGATGGTTGCCCCGGAGTCGTTCGCGCGCAGTTGCACGAACCAGTCGCTGTCGAAGCTGACTTGAAAGCCCAATAGATCTACATAGAAGTCTCGCGTCGTCGAAAGTTGGTCGCTACAGATATTCACGAAGCTCTGCGAGATCGTCATGTCGCGAGGCTACTGCCGCGTCAAGCAACCGGTCGCGGGCGCGATCAACTCGACACCCGGTTACCGCGGTGAGGCTGGTGGAAACCCGTGGGTCGAGTTGGCTCCTCATGGCACGCATCGACAGCGTTGAACCGGACAACCTACCCGCTCAGACCCTGTCGACTGGTTCGTCTACACGGGTCGGCTGTCCTCGTGATGCGAGGTCAGCGATCACGGCGCTGAGTTCGAGGTATGTCGGGAGCCCGATGATCCGATATCGGTGTGGACGCAGTCCCGCGAATCGGTGGTGTCCATCTCACTCCTCGACATGGTGGCGACCGGAGTTCGTCGCGAAGTCCTGACGGTGGTAGCCGACTCGCTGGTATTCGGGGAGGCGGGCATCGCGACGGCCGTGCCTGGCTGCCGCACCGAAAGTGATGATCGCGCGGAAGTTTTCGGGGGTCTGGCTGGGGACAACGAGGAGCTGACCTTCGCTGCGATGGAGGGTGACTTGGTGCGACATGAGGTCTCCGATTCCGATACGGCGGACCAGTAGTACATGGGCCGCCGATGGCTTATGGTCGTGCTCGCGTTCATGTCGAGCGCATCGAGAGAGAGGTAAGAAATGGCTGTGGCCAGCACTGAAAGGCACACCCTCATCGGTGATGTGCACCTGCTGCTCACCGACGACCAGGGGAGGATCCTGTTCGGCCGGCGAGCTGGCACCGGGTACGCCGATGGCGCCTTCCACCCGCCCTCGGGCCATCTCGAGGCCGAGGAGTCGGTGGTCGAGGCGCTGCGACGTGAAGCCGCCGAGGAGATCGGTGTGCAGATCGCGCCCGAGGACGTCGAGTTCGCGCACATCATGCACAACAGCTCGTCCGGCGGGCGCGTCGCGTTCTTCTTCCAGGTCCGGCAGTGGGAGGGCGAACCGACGAACATGGAACCCGACAAGTGTGATGCGCTGGAGTGGTTCGCCGCCGACGCGCTGCCAGCGGACATGATCCCCTACTGCCGGGAAGCGCTGGGCCACATCTCCTCCGGCACGTCGCTGTCGCTGTTCGGCTGGTGACAGGTGAAGGTGGGGACCGTGACCTCTCTCTCACCGGTCCCCACCGTCGTTGAACCTCGTCAGATGAGCTGCCACTCATCGAGCGAGGCGATCAGTTCCTCGAGGCGCTGCGGGGACATACGTTTCTCCGCAGCGTCTTCGAGGGATTCCCTCGTGGCCCCGTATTGCCACCAGGACTTGCCGTTCTTGGCGTCCATGACCAGGAATCGGTCCTTGATGGCAGGGCCGCGCAGCACCAGCGACACGGTGCCGGGTTCGGCGACCACGGCGTGAACAGCGCTGTGGTGCAGCGCGTAACTGGCCCCGACTCGTTCCTGGCGCACGTGCACCGCGCGCAGGCTCGAAACGTCGATCTCGGTATCGAGTTCGACGTCGCCGTAGAGCCGGTGCCGGTATTCGCCACGCAGGATGTGGCTGGCGTAGGTCCAGCGGTGGTTGTGCGGGCGATCGTGGTAGCCGGGCCCGAAGATGTGCAGGCGCAACCGGATCCCGGATTCGAGGTCGTCGTGCAGGACGATCTTGTCGAGAATGTCGTAGTGCTCGCACAGTGCGGCGAGATCGGGGTTGTCGGGCAGCGTGGCCAACTCGCGGCGCAGCAGATACTTCTGGGCGGCGAGCAGTTCGAAGGACTTGCGGGTGGCCGACTCGACAGCCTCCACGTCGTTCCAGTCGAGCGAGCGCAGCGGTTCGATGACGGTTTCCATGGTGTGCATTCGTGTCTCCTATTCGGGTTTCGCGCTGGATTTCCACAGTCGGCAGACCGGCACGATGTCCGGGTAGGCCGAGCACGACGAAGCCCCCATGACCAGCGCCTCGGCCGGGCAGCCACCCATGCACGCCGATTCCTTGCAGCCGCCGCAGGCGCTGCCAACGAGAGGCTTGGTGAACAGCTCGAACTCGTTGATCTCGCTGTCGCGGTTGAGCAGGACCTGGCCGTCGCGCATCTTTGCGTAGTAGGTGTCGGTATCGAAGAGGTAGCTGCACACGTAGCAGCGGCCGTCGGGGAAGATCGAGATCCGGTCGAGCGTGCGGCCGATGCAGCCCTGATAGCCCTCTCCGGCATAGCGGTCCATCTGGTCCCGGCGGGCGTAGGTGGGCTGGAACCACACCCGTGACTTGTACTGCGGCGCAACCTGTTCGAGCCGGTCGCAGAAGCTGACCCATTCGAGCGGGTTCATCGCCATGTCGGCATTGCCGTGGCCGGTGCCGATGGTGGAGAACACATGGAACTTGACCAGACTCGCGCCGATGTCGTCGGCGATGTCGAGCAGGCGCAGAACATCACCCTCGTTGGCTTTGTTGACCGTGCAGATGATGCGGGTGTCGAACCCGCGCTCGCACAGTTCGGCGCTGGTCTGCATCGCCTGGTCGAAGGTGCCCTCGCCGCGGACCGCGTCGTGGGTGGCGGGGCTGCCGCCGTCCAGGCTGACCTGGACGTAGTCGAAGTCGGATGGTGTCAGCTGGGCGAACTTGCGGCGGGCGATGGCCTGGGCGTTGGTGGTGGTGATGACGTGGCTGTAGCCGATGGTCCTGGCCGCGCGGATGGCGTCGATGTACCAGGGGTGCAGAGTCGGCTCACCACCGAGGATGGTGAGCTTGTCGCCACCGAGCTGCCGCCAGGTGGTGAGAGTGTCGACGATCTGCTGCGGGGTCATCTTCAACGCCCGCTCGAGCCGTTCGCCCATGTAGCAGTGCTCGCACCGCAACTGGCACGCCTCGGTGATGTAGAGGTAGACGTTGCGGAACCGGCCATAGGAGACCTTGTCGACACGATGCGGTTCGCGCTGCCCGGCGTTGCGCGGCATCCGGGCGTGGCCGTAGGTGTCGGGCCGGAAAGTCGGGACTCCCAGAGGGGTTGTGCTGGTCATGCGGTGGTGCTCCTCACGATGAGCAGGGGCTCGACGATTCGTGCGAGGGTCGCGGCGTCGTCGGCGGCGTCGACGGAGTTGGTGGGGATGCCCGCGCGGTCGAACGCGATACGCACGTCCTCGACCGTGTCGTCGTGGCGTCGGGTGCGGGCGGCGAACAGTGACGGAGCGTCGCCTCGCCGCGGGTGCAGCAGTGAGCCACAATTCCCGCAGATCCATCCGCCGAACGTCGATGCGGAGGCGGGCAGGCGCGGATCGGCGGCCGGATCGCGTTCACATCGGTGGCAGACTCGACGTGCTCGCGCCCTCTTGCGTCTGGCCGGCGCGTCGAGCACGAGCTCGATCGGCTCGACGGCACAGCCAGGTGCGAGCTCCCGCGCTATCCCGAGCAGCGCCTCGACCTGCTGGCCGGTGCCGGGATAGTTGTCCAGGAGCACCGTGTGGATCCGGGAGTCCGTGGCCACGGTGCTCAGATACAGGCGCACCGCCGGATTGACGACGTCATCGTCGATCCAGCCGAGGTCTCGCGGGCCGTGGCTGGCGGTCTGCCTGACCACCTCGGGCGGCACGTGTTCGCGCAATCTGAACACGTGCCGGTCGGGACTCTTGCCCAGCGCTAGCGTGAGCGTTGTCTTTCCGGACGCCGGTGGCCCGAGGATCGGCACCAACAGTGATAGCGCCATGTCGCCCCTTCCGCAGGATTGATATCGGACACACCGACGATCGCCGCGTCGAGCACGAATTGGCTATACACACAACGAGTCTCGGGAATTCCGGTGTATGCAGAAGGTGCATATGGGCTGGGTAGAGCCGGTGGTACCGTCGGAAAAACCGTTGGGGACGGCCATGATCGCGGAAGCGGGGCGGATGATGCGGACGACCAACAATGCGCGCGAATGCCCGATGTGCGGGACTCGGATGTCCCGATTCAACACCGGCACGGCGTGCAGTAGCTGCGCGCGAGAAGAACCCGCTGTCGGCGCACCGGGGATGCCCGCCGAGTTCTGGGCCAGCGATCACATGCGCGACGCCTTGGCCTCATGGCACATGGGCCGGGTGATCTTCGCCTTCCGCACCCACCCCATGCACAAGTCCCCGATCACCCAACTCGACGTCGCGAACTGGCTCGACATGTCCCAGGCGACCCTGAGCCGGATCGAGTCCCGCGAAGCTCCCGAGAAGATGTCCAAGCTGGTCCAATGGGCAACAGCTCTGCACATCCCCGAGGAACTGCTGTGGTTCCGGCTCCCCCGGCAAAACGCAGCAACCGAGGTCGACCGTCGACAGCTGCTCGTCCTCGCGGCAGCGGCCGTCGCCTCGGCCACCACCGAGGACATCCTCCCCAGCAGCAGCCCGGCCACCGACGACTTCGACACCTCGGTGCCCGCCATCGAAACAGCATTCTGGGCAGCGGGCAACATCGGAAACGATCAGCCGGTCCGCGAGATCGGCGAACTCGTCGCGCTCGCCCGACGCATCACCAAATTCCAAATGGCCTGCGAATACACGAAACTCGGCCCCTTGCTGGCACCGGCGATCACCGATCTGTACCGCCAAGCCCACAGCGGAAAGCCCCGAGACCGCCGCGCCGCGTGGGATGCGTTGGCCCAGGTCGCTTCCGAGACCTCGGTGGCACTGCGCGCACGCGGCTACTTCGCGGTCGCCTGGTCAGCCGCGCAAGCAGCCGAATCCGCTGCCAAACGCATCGACAGCAGACAAGGCATCGCCTCGGGCGCCTACGTACGCAGCCAGGTACTTCTCGCCCGACCCGAGTCCCTCAAGGCTGCCCTGGACTGCGCCGTGCACACCGCCGCCCAGGTCGGACCCGACGCAACCACCGCCCCCGAGATACAAACAGTCGGAATGCTCCACCTCCAAGCCTCTCTGGTCACCGCCACCATGGGTGGCAGCCCCCACGATCACCTCACCCAGGCCGCCGAGTACGCGGCACAGCTCGACCGCTCGACCGTCGACGACCCCACCACGATCGTCGGCAACATCTCCTTCGGCTCGGCCAACGTGGCGTTGTGGAACATGACCGTCGCCATGGAAGAAGACTCACCGGAACGAGTGCTCGATCTCGCCCACCGCCTCGACCCTCGATCGTTGCCGACCGTCGGCCGCGCCGCCCAGTACTTCGTAGAGGTGGGGCGTGCCGCCGCAGCCCGCGACGACCACACCATGTCCCTTGACGCGCTGTTGCGGGCGGAGCGCATCGCCCCTCAACAGGTCCGCAACATGGACACGGTGCAGGAACTGGTGGGCCACATGATGATCAAGGCCGGACGCGACCTCGTCACCGGCGACCTCGGCAAACTCGCTTCCCGGGTCGGTGCCGTGGCGCTGTAGGCGAAGACGCATCACCCGTCGCCTGCCATGATGGAGGCATGGGTGAGCGCACTAGAGTTCTGTACGCGATCGTGACGGGAGCCGGTGGGGCAGGGGACGTCGGGGAACTTGTTACCCTCGCGCAGGCAGACGGTTGGGACGTGTGTGTTCTGGCCTCCCCCAACGGCGCTCGATTCATCGATGCCGAAGCGCTCGCGGCTCAGACCGGGCATCCCGTTCGGTCGGAGTTCAAGGTCCCCGGCACCAAAGACCTGCTTCCGCCGCCCGACGCGGTCATCGCCGCGCCGCTGACAACAAGTTCCATGGCGAAATGGGCTGCGGGGATCGGCGACACTTTGCCACTGGCGCTGCTAGTCGAAACGGTCGGAGCCGGGCTACCAGTCGTAGCGGTTCCGCACGGACGAGCAGCCCAATTCCAGTTCCCGCCAGTCGCTGCCGCGCTGTCCAACCTCACCGACTGGGGCGTGCGCTTCATCCGGGTCAACGAAGGCGAACCGGTGCCGTGGGCGACAGCTCTGAAAAGCCTTGACTGACCATGTCCAACATCGAAAGGTCGGGCGCCACGCAGCCTGGCCATGCACTCACATTGGCGCATGTACTTGTACACCGCGACCCTATCCGCCCGCTCGCTGGTCTGGCCGGGGCTGCTGCACTGATAGGTCACACTGTCACCTCATCGTGCAGCAGACCCATCGGCAGGAAGGGCGCGCTCCATTAGACGAACGATGGTGTTGAGCATGTCCGTGATTCGCGAAACGATCGACTCGAACGCCTCCAAGTTGGTCATTCCCTCGATCCCGAGGGTCGCCCGAGTCGCCCGAGCTTCCGATCCGGCAAAGTGCGCCACGCCGCCCTTCGAGCGGAACTCCCAGAGCTGTCGAAGGATGGCAGTGCAGTTCGACTCGTCACCCAGCTTCTCGGTGAAGCGCTGTAGCAACTTCATCGACTGCTCGCCCTTCTCCGCGTCACCAAGGTAGATCTTCAACGGGGCCGGATTGATGGCATCAATGATCACGATCGGCAGGAGGAGCAGCGACTTGCCGAGCGAGGCCGGATCTTCGTTGAGCGGACCGATAATCGACTCCCACTCGGCAAGGTGCTCCTCCGGAAGCTCGCGCCACAGTGGTATGCCGAGTAGCTCCTCTGACACCTGGGCCGCCGTCTGGCGGACTCGGCGGAGATCACCGGGAAGATCCTTCGAATCGGCCCACTGCCCAAGGAAGTCCCGGCGGAAGCGTCCCTCATCCATCGTTCCTTCAGGCAACACGTTGTGCGCCAGCCAGCGGCCCCACTCTTCCGACGGCAGATCACGTCCGAGATCACCGAGGTAAACCTCTACCAGGCCAGCAGAGTTGAAGCCGATGTTGACGCTCCAGAGGCCGAGACAACTCAAACGGGTTGCCGTGATCCGGTAGGTGGTCGGCTGCGCGGCGTACGGCTCCAACACCTCCCGTTTGAAGTAGATAGGCGTCAGGTAGTGCAACCGGCTGTCGTCACGATCGAAGTAGGTGCCGAGCTCGTCCGGGTCGCAACTGTGCTTGAGGGGGGCGTGGGTATCGGGATTCAGGCCGTGAATGAACTCGGGGTACTCGACGTCGTCGCGGTCGTACTGGTCGAACCGGGGAACTCGGGGACCATGTTGCCCGGTGAGGATGTACTTGCCGACGATCCGAGAGACCGGGTGTCCCATCAATCCGTCCGCGTCCGCCGTGAACCCCAGATACGCCCACTCGTTGTGAAATAGATCATCGACGTGGTCGAAGCCAGCCTCGCCCGAATACCGACTGACGTCAAACTGCATGACGGCGTTCCTACCCACGGCAGCCAGGTACTGGCGGAATTCCAGCGCCCGAACCTCTACTGTCCAGCTGTCTTTCACGCACCGGTAACGGATCAGGCCATGCTTCCGGCCAGCACTGTCGACGTACTCCCAGCCACCGTTGATCTGGTACGCGTCCCAGTACCAGAGGAACGGAAGGGCAATGTCGACAATTCGACGCGATGCTCCTTCTGGACGTCGGACCTGCACGAAAAACTCCAGCTCGGTGCCCTTTTCGGTCACCGCGAGGCCATGCTCGAATCCACCGTCGTGCTGAACCGAGAATGAGCCGAGGCCGCGACCGACCCAATCTGTGCCTTCGAGCACTAGCGAAGTCTCGTGAGGAGTCACCAGGACGCAGTCGCGTCCGTCCGTGCCACCCTCGTCCTGTGTGAACTGATCGATCGTCAGCCACTCGTTGGGCTGGGTTGTGACGGACTGCAGGAGGTCTATCGGCCAGAGTCCTGCCGGTAATTCGGGGTTGGGCTTCTTCCACTGCTCCGCGAGGGTATTGCGGGCGGGAGGCGTTGTGAATCCGGGGATGGATGGCATGCTCACCGGATCAGCGTAGGCGGCAGCACCGACAACAAGACCTCACAACGGATGAAGTGCAGCGCACTGCCAGCAGGTGCACCGCAACCGAGCGCTTCGGAATCTGGCGACAATCCCCCCGCCCATACGGGTCGGTGTCCTGCACCACCGTCGGCGTCGAGTTCCGCCGTCTGTCATCGACGTCACCGTTGGCCCTCGTTGCCGTTGGCGGGTTGACCGTCGTCATCACCGTGTCCTGAATCCTGTTCGGAGATCAGAGCCGCAAGGAGCACGAGCGCGGCGGAGCGAACCTCCTCGGTCTGGTCGCTCTCAGCTCGCGCAAACAGCTCGTTGAGTAGCATTTCGGAGCTGAGCAGGTCCTTGCCGTCCGATATCGAGGCGGTGCGCTTCATGGCCTCCGCGCCGAGCGCCAACAGCGTGTCCAGAATCGAGGCCACAGCTGTATCCAGCGACTCGCCTAGGTGGCGCTGCACTACGCGGTCGAGGAATGCGAGGACCACTGACTGTTCGATGGTCGAGTTCACTTGCTGCTGCCGGTCCCACAGATCGATGACGGGCTTTCGAGGCACTCCGGCGCTGTACGGTTCGAGGTAGCCGCGTTTACGTGCTTCGCTGAGCCAGCGACTGGCGGTTACGGGTGAGACGTCCCAGTGCTCTGCGATGGCTTGACGGGGTGGACGTCCAGCCGCCTCGGCCTCGAGGTAGGTCCAGGCAACCTGAATGTAGTGCTCGCCGGATCGGGACCGTCCGATCTTGGCGATTTGCGTACGCATGTCGCCACGCAGCTGTGAGACGCGCAGCGTTCCCTCGGCCCGCAACGTGCGCTTCACCCGATCGAAAACCAGGCTGAATGGCATCTTTCGTAAATTGGTCTGGTTGATCGGCTGCGGGTTGCCCGGATCTCGCGGCGTGATCGTCAACTGCGTGATCATCGGATTGCCGCCCACCAGACGACCGTGAACCGCATACACCCAGGGACCGTCGACGTCGTCATAGGTGATCTCGACTCCGTCGTTCCCTTGCCCGTCCCCGGTCACCCAGCCCGCGATCTGCGGCCCGTTGCCCCGCGGAACGCTGATCCGCGCTTCGCCGGGTGCATCGTCACCCTCGTCGTAAATGATAATCCCCTGTCATTTTGATATATCGAAAAGCGTAGACGGTGGCAGCCGCACACACCACGCTGGATGTCGACGGCCACAGTGCCGCAAATCCGAAGTCCTAGAGATCGAAAGGCCTTGTCACGTGCCATCCACCACCTCGAACCAGTCCGGTTCCCACCCCGAACCCGGCAGGCTGCCCCTGCGCTGGTTCGTGATCCTCGGAGCAGCAGGCACGGCAGGCACGGTGGTGGGAATGGTGAGCGAAGTGGCCCTTGGAGCGGGAGTGGCGATCGCGCTGATCGGGCTGCTCGACAAGATCCTGGACCGGTGAGAATCTCTGCCACCGCGCGGCGACGCTCAGTTCCCGAGCGGCGCAACGGCGGTGTCGGGCGAGGCACGGGCCAGGCCCGAATCGCGACACGCGGTGATTCGTTCCGCACCGCCGCCCAGTCGGGGTCGGTTGATGTACTAAGCGGTATGCATGAAGACGAGCCGAAAACGCGGACGGCGATGTGGTTCCGAATCCTCGATCTCGAGGATCGGGTGACTCTGCTGGCTGAACCCGATACACCGCTTCCTCCGTCGCTGGTGGCCAAGATCGTGCGTGATCACGGGCCGGTCGTCACCTCGACAACATGGGTGAACAACCCGCAAGACGAGCAGGAATGGCACCTCGCACCGATGCTGGCCGCCGAACTGACTCGGCGCCGCGACCAGCTCCTAATTTGGTGGGACATGCTGTCGGCTGAGCACCGCGCGCTGTTCGTTGAGCACCGCAATGAGCGCCTGCCCGACGGTTATGCGGCAGTGGTTGTCGGAGCATTCGGCGTGGGCACGACCGTGAACGAGGCCGACTCCGTCGAGTTCACGCCCATCGCGCGCGACTTCCTGGAATGGAAGGCCCGCGAACTCGCCACGTGAGAAGTTAGCATGTCCTGCGCTGATGGTCGCAGATACCTCGACGGGCGAAGAGACACCGCACGCACCTCATTTCCGCGCGGGCCCGGTCGTCTGCCGCCACGAAATCCGATTCCCGCGTGCGGTATCGCACACCTCGGACAGCGCATTCCGACCCGAGAGGCCAGTGAAGGAGAGTCGGCACCCCACGGGGTGCGTCGAGAGACATTCTCCGAGCGCGTATTTCACTTGCCCTGGAAGACATACTTGATGCATGGGACGAATGAGCAACCGGAAGGCTGCGCGACGATCCGGCGAAAGGGCACTCACCGAGAAGGAGGAGCTTCGTTCGTCGCTGAAGGCGAACCGGCGTGCGCGACAGGTCGGCGACTCGATTGCCGACTTCGAGCGCGTCTCCGAGCAGGGCCTCGAACGCCTGGCAACGGCACTAATCTCTCGGTACACGTTGCGAATGGACAACGTCAGCCTGCTGCCAGCCAGATATCGGGTCGATTGTTTGTCCTCGATCTGTCCGACGATCGGTGTAGATCACGCATTGAGGAAGCTGGGGATGCCGTTCGATCGTGTTCCTGTTCAGTTCCACGGTGGTTGGCTGCATCAGGTGGCCTGGGGTGTAGACAGCATGATCGCCGCCTGTCGTCTACTGCTGGTCGGTCAGTTTGCGGGTGCCGCAATCATCGTCCGGCAGCAATTGGAGTTGTGGACGTTGCTCTATGCGTCCTGGTCTGGACTGGAACGCCGCAAGGGTGAATCCGTCCAAAGTCTTCTCGCCCGAGTCTGGTCAGCTTTCGATGAAGCCGATGAGTCGAACGGATGGCGCCGAGTAGATCAAACTCTCGGTGATGTCGGCGAGTTCGGCGAGGAACCGGTTACAACTGACGAGCCTGCACTCGACCACAATCATATTGATATCGGTGAAGGCCGAAAGGTTTGCCCGGCGATCATCTATGGATTCTTGAGCGAGTTTATCCACGCAAAGACCTGTACCGAATCGTTCCGATGGGAATCGATAGATCGCCTCGACGAGCGCGCGATGACCTTTCAGGCCGTCGCGGTGGTTCGCTGTATCGAGGAAGCTATGGCGCTATGCATGTTGCAAATCAACATGATCGCTGCAGCAGTCGCGCACGCATACTCACGGCCAGATCTGGCCCAATTCATCTTCGCCGCTCCCAAGCGATTCTCCTGCAAGTCCGAAGACGAAGTCGAAGATCCACATCCATTGACAGCATTCGGACACAAGCACCACCCAACTCCCAGAGGGCCTGTCACGCCTCCGATGCCCGCCCTAGCGCCGTTGTTGCCCCTCCAGGGGTTAAAGCCGGAATCGACGCGTGTCTTGCAATACCTTACCGACTTGTATCGGATGGCAATGCTTGAGAAGAAGAGGCCCGCCGGGCGACTTTATCGAGACGACGAGATAGTGACCTTCATTTTCGCATCACACCGTCTCGGCAGCGCGCTCACAGCACAGACCAGCTTGGCCGACGAGCAGCGGCTTCTCGGGTCCGACTTCGATATCGATGGGCTACATCATCGTGGAACACAGATCACCCTGGTGACCGAGTTCGCTGCGATGTGCGCTCGATGGAGCTTCGGCAATGCGAAGCTCATGAATGCCTGTGCAATGGTGTCTACATCTCTCCGCACGGCGTTCTGGTTATGGCTGGAAGATGACGATCGAGCGATGGCCCTGCTCCGATGCACTTTAGAACAGATTGCGCGAGTTAAGGTCTGGCACACCAAGCCGTCAAAGGCCGAACGCCTAGAGACGAATCCGGCGACTACCCCGCGAGATTGGATCGTCGAGGCTGGCTGGCGTCGCCTTGCAGCATTGAATCGCGCTTTCGGTGAATTCGCTCACGCTCACACCAATCCGCGGTGGGATGGAGCACGGCTGCTGCTCGTCGAGCTACAAATTGATCCCGATTCCGACACCGCGTCACGAACGGGGCGCCGCGCCGCACTCAAACTGATGGCTACTTTGGTTGCACGAACCTGCGTAGAGCTCATCGAGGCCGAGTACTCCGCCACCATCGGTTCCACGGCCAGGCGGTTGTTCGCCGAACACATGGGTTTCGATATGACGCCGGGTGATCGGAGCCTCGACACGATCCTGGACCACATCTGGCAATACCGATCACATCCCCTCGTCCAGACTCCATATCCGATAACCACGATTGAGCAAAAAAAGAGTCAAACTCCCGGAGATCCCAGATAAGGACTCAAACGGGACCCGATAACCAAAGGGCAGTCGGCTTCGATCATCATTTGACCTAGTGATAGCCTCAGGTCACATGCGTTCCCATCTTGGATGTGCCCGTCGTGGTCACATCCAAGATGGAAACCCGAGCAGGATCGGCACCGGCCATCCGAGATCGCTAGATCGTGTAGGAATCCGCTATGCCCAGGCGTTTTCCGGTTGCCCATGTTTGCGTGTCCTGCCGAGGGCACCAACCTGCGACCGCAGATTTCAGCAGGTCAGCACGTTTCCAAGTCAACGCGCTTCCGCGCGAGGCAACTGCTGGACGTAAAGGCCCAGGTGTCTCCTTACTCCCGATCGCTGGTCGCGCTCGAAATCTTGCTGCTCTTTCGTCGGCGACGGAGTCCGGCCGCACCGACAACGAGCACCATCAATGCGGCGACAACGGCCAGCAACGTCACCGCGCCGATGCGCTCGACCGCATCGGCCAGGATCTGCTGGATCCAGGCCGCGCCTTCGATGACCGGATCGTCGGCATCGGTGGCACCGGCGAACAGTCGCAGTTCGTACACGCCGTAGTAGGCGACATACACCCCGGCGACCACCATCAAGACTCCGCTGAGGCGCGACACATACGGCAGTACTTTGCGCATCCTCGTCACCGCCTGAGCACCCGCGAGGGCCACCACGAGCGCCAGAGTGCCCACGAGCAGCGCCATTCCAGCGGCATAGGCCAGATAGGCCGCGATGCCGCCGAGGACCGAGCCGCTGCGGAAGGTCGAACTCGTCACCGCGAGGAACGGGCCGATGGTGCACGACAGCGAAGCGACCGCGTACGCGATGCCGTAGCCCAGCATCGACCCCAGTCGGGCGGTGGGGGCTCCGCGCCCCGACTTGGGCAGCAGCACGACCAGTTCCCGCCCCGTCAGCAACCAGACGCCGAGCCCGGCCAGGGCTACCCCGATCAGCACGGTGACGGCGGGCAGATACCGCTGCACCATCGAGGTCAATGGTGCGATCAGCAAGCCGAAAGTTCCGAATACGAGCAGGAACCCCGTGGCCATCGCGGCGGTCGCGGTCACCGCCCGACCGAGGGCAGACACACGAGTGCGCGCGCCCTCGGTGCCGAGCACCACCAGTGTCAGGTAACTGGGCAGCAGCGCGAATCCACAAGGATTCAACGCCGCGACCAGACCGGCCGCGAACGCGAATCCGACTGTCTGACTGTTCATCTCATCCACTCAGCCGCGATCGAGCTGCCGGATCCAGGTGGCCAGCTCCGACTCCGAGAGGCTGCCTCGGAGCACGTCGACGCGTCCGTCCGCACCGACGAACGCATAGGCGGGCTGTTGAGTGACGCCGAAGCGCTGCCACACCGTGCCATCGACATCGGCGAGATTCGGGAAGAACCCGAGGTCGTATTTCGCGACGAAATCGCGCATGGCGGGCTCGGAGTCCAACGCCGCCACCCCGACGAACCGCACATCGGTGTGCGCTTTCGCCGCATCGGCGATCCCCGGCGCTTCCCGCTGACAGGTCGGGCACCACGGCGCCCAGAACCACAACACCGCGGCCTTACCCGCCAACGACTCCCCCGAGAATTCGGCGCCGTCGACGGTGGTCGAGGTGAAGCGCAACTGCTCGGGAACCGCTGCGCTCTGCGGTCCGCTCGCCGGCCCCGCTGGAGCAGAGGCAGGCACAAGCGGTGCCGGAGAGTCGTTGTCGCCCGCCCCGCAGCCCACCGCGAGGATCGCGGCGACCAGCAGGCCCGCAGCCATCCGTCCGATCTTCATGAATCAATCTCCTCATCGTCGATCGGCGCGCACGCCGAAGCTTCACAGTGAGCATCGCAGCAACTCACCCTGCCCGACGAGCACAGGCGAGTTGCCGCGAAGACGCGGGCTGAGCGGGTACCGGGTCGGGCCGCGAGCAACAGACCCAAGGCGCCACCGAAGAGCAGGCGCTCACCCAGGAAGGTCGGATACCCGACCATGCTCGCCATGTCGGCGATCGAATCGCCGATGGAGGGGATCCGCAGATTGGGGACCCTGTTGTCGAGGTCGTCGACCACGAACCGGTCCCCGGCATCAAAGCGTCGGGAAGCCGTGCGAGAGTTGCGAACACGTGAATTTCACCCCCTCCGAGCTGTCGGCGCCCCGACAGCTCCGAGGATGCCGTGAGGACCTCATCGACCAGTGCCGTCATCGCTGGCCCGTCGATGGTGGCGGCCTCGACCACGACCGGCTCCGCGTAGAACGGCTCCGGCTCCCTGCCCGAGACGTTCAGATACCAGTAGCGGTCGGCGAATTGCTCCACCAACCACAGGCCCTCGACCTCCTCGATGACGGATCGGGCGACACCGAACTCCAGGGGAACGACCCAGCCCCGTGACACCTCGATACCGCTGCCACCGCATCATGCGCTGCTTGTAGCTCGAGGTTCTGCGGGGACAACGCGGGTGCAGACGGCCACTCGAGGTCGAGCCCGAACTCGAGGCTGTAACCCGACTTGTAGATGTCATGCCCGGAGTTCTCGACCAGCATCGGGTCATCGTGGCGTACTTCCTGCTGAGCCGGTTTCCACTACTCAGGGGCTCACCCGCTGGCATTCACCGGCCGAGCCTTGTCGTCGACCCGTGGTTCTCAACCACCTCCGCCTGGTCGGGCACCGCGACGGCGATACCAATCGATGAGCTCCGGCAGATCGACGCCGCAGCATTCGGCAGATCGGCGGAACAACCTTCGGCAGATTGACGACTCGGGGTAGGATCGCGACATGCATCAGGGCCTCTGAACTGGTAAAAGAGGCGCTCGAAGACACGCGAGTCGTGGTCATCAACGGCGCTCGACAAACCGGGAAGAGCACCCTTGCTGAGCAATGCCTGCGTGGATCCTCGGATGTGACCAAACGCTACCTCGACGATGTGCGGACCCGCACGTCCGCAGCCGCCGATCCGGCAGCCTTTCCCGACGTCCCCGGCACGATGATGATCGACGAAGTACAGCGCGTCCCGACCTGTGGCTGTCGATCAAACATGCCGTTGATCGCGACCCACGGCCCGGCCATTTCCTATCCGCCGTACCGCACCCCGACGACGCGCCCAGTTCTTCAGTTCCTGCCTCGACGACATCATGAGACGCGACGTGCATCAGGTCGCTGACATCCAACGAGGTTCCGACATGCGTCGCCTCGTCGCTGCCCTGGCCGCACAGACCAGCGGACTGCTCAACTACAGCCGGCGCCGAAACTGACCGTCACCGATTCCGGCCTCGCCGCCCACCTCCTGACCGGTATCACCAACGACGCGGCCACCGGCGCCATCGTGGAGACCTTCGTACTCGGCGAACTGACCCGCCAACTCACTTGGAGTACGACAATGGCCAGGCTGCACCACTACCGGGACGGCGACGGCTACCAAGTCGATGCGATCCTCGAGGACAACGCAGGCCGCGTCGTCGCGATCGAAGTCAAGGCCGCCGAAACCATCCGCACCGATGATTTCCGGGGCCTGCGCGTCCTCCAACGCCGACTCGGCGACCACTTCCACGCCGGTTTCGTCGCCTACTGCGGCGACCGGCAACTCCCCTTCGGAGACGGCATGTCCGGCGTCCCGATCAGCGCCTTGTGGACGACCCCGCCCGTGTGAGCTTTGATGGCCGACGGAAAGTTCGCCGATCAGGTCGGCGGCGGCGAGCCGAAGGTCGCGACGATCTCGGTCGCGCGACCACCCCAACAGAACGCTACACTCAGATCGAGTAGTGACCAGCTATGACCAGGCGTTTTCCGGTTGGTCATGTTTTGTGTGCCCTGCCGAGGGCACCAGAGTTCGTCTGGCGCGAGGAGGGATGACGATGTCGAATCCGTCAACGGAGCTTCCCCACCTGCCCGATCGGATGACCTGGGCCGAGTTGAACGCCCTGCCCCCCGACCAGTCGGAACGTATCGAACTGGTCAAAGGGCATCCGGTCTGGGTTCGCACCGGCCCGCCAGAGCACCAACGCTTCGCTACTCGCCTGCGCAACGCACTGGAGAACGCCGCGCGACGCAGCATGAAAGCCCTCCCCGGCGAATGCTGGCAGGTGGACACCGAGACCAATGTCTTCCTGAGTCGTACCAAGGACGACTTTCTGACCCCGGATTTCATGGTCTACCACTGTCCCGACGAACCATGGACTCCCATCTTCGCCGAGGACGTCGTCATCGTCGGCGAAGTGCTGTCCCCGTCCAACCACATCGGCCAGATGCTGACCAAACAGGCCCGCTATGCCGAAGCCGGGATCAGCGAGTACTGGGAGATACTCCTGGACCGCGAAGGTCGCCGCATCGACACCATCTTGACCTACGTCCTGGCGACGCCCACCGACCTGCCGACCGGAGTCACACCGCTGCGGCCGCGCCAGTACGCACTCGTCAGCGAGTGGTCTCCGACCGTCCATCCCCAGATCGAGCTGGGCCACCCCTTCCCCCTCACTCTGAACTGGGCCGACCTCGAGTACTGAACTGCTACCGGCGATCGCTGGACCGTTCCCGCATGCGGACAGGCGGGTGCTAGCGGTCCGGGCAGAATGGGCGGGTGGACATTCGCACCGACCGCCTCGAATCCATGGCGCTGGCCCCGCTCGAGGCACAGCTCAGTGCCCTGCTCGGGCCGCTGCGACGGGCGGTTCTGCGGCGGACCCGGGCCGCGGAGGGGCTGCCCGATCTTCCCGAATCGCAGATCGAGTTGCTGCGGCTGCTCGTCGCCACCGGCGGCTTGTCACCGAGCCAGGCGGCGAGGGAACTCGAGGTCGCGCAGTCCACCATCAGCAACCTTCTTCGAACCATGACGGCGGCGGATCTCATCGAGCGCCGCCCGCTCCAGGCCGACGGACGCGGGGCACTGCTGGTGGCGTCGACGCGGGCGCGCGGGCTCCTCGATCGCTACGACCGGGCCAGTGCCGCACTGTTGCGCGAAACCCTGGACGGATTACCTGCCGATGACCGACGCGCACTCGAGTCATCGCTTCCGGCGCTGCGGCGTCTACTCACCGCCTTGGGTTCGTGAACGCGACGCGTTGCCTCCCCGACGATCTCGCCCGAAAACGCCCCCATTCCCTGACGGCCCCACCTACGATGCTTTTGTTTCAAAAGTATATCTACTGTGGGAGTGCACATGCGGATCGTCACCGCCATCTCCGGGCGTCGATGGCCGGCGCGGATTCTCGCGGTCGCCGGTGTTGTCGGACTGGCCAGCGCGCTGGTATTCACCGCGCCCGCCCCGCGGGCCGCACCCGGTGACCAGGCCACCGAACTGACGACGACCGTCACCGGCGGCGCGATCCACGGCATGCGGTCCGCGGGCATCATCCAGTATCTCGGCGTGCCATTCGCGGCCTCGACCGCGGGTCCGCACCGGTTCGCCCCGCCGCAACCGGTGCCGCCGTGGGAGGGGGTTCGCCCCGCCACCGCGCACGGGCCCCAGTGCCCACAGTCGGCACCGCTGCCCCATGTACCCGCGTTGCAGCCGTCGAGCGAAGACTGCCTGACCATCGATGTCTATGTGCCCGAACATGCCTCGGGGACAACACTTCCCGTCATGGTGTGGCTCTACGGGGGCGGGTTCGTGCTCGGCTCCAACGCCCAGTACGACTCGCCCGCCCGGCTCGTCCGGGACGGACAGGTGATCGTCGCCATCCCCAACTACCGGGTCGGGCCGTTCGGATTCCTCGCCCTGCCCGAACTCGCCACGGACGACGGCGGCATCACCGGCACCTACGGCACCCTCGACCAGCAGGCCGCACTGCGCTGGATCCAGGACAACGCGGCCGCGTTCGGTGGAGATCCCGGCAACGTCACCCTTTTCGGCGAGTCCGCGGGTGGGATGAGTGTGTGCACGCAGCTCGCCTCGCCCACCGCACGCGGCCTCTTCACCAAAGCCATCATCCAAAGCGGCGCCTGCGCCCGCAGCCCCCTCGTGCCGCCGACCGTGGACCGCGCCTACCAGCGATCAGCCGACTACGCGTCGAGCCTCGGCTGCGGCGATTTCACCACCCGGCTTCGATGCCTGCGCGAAATGCCGGTCGACCGGCTGCTGAGCTCCCCGACCACGATGCTGAACACCATGGACGCTACGTGGACTCCGGTCCGCGACGGGGTGGTCGTCACCAGCACCCCGGAAGACGCCCTGGCCACCGGGGTGGCCAGGGCGATTCCCCTCATTGTCGGCAGCAACGCCGACGAAGGCGCGACCTTCGTCGCACTGCTCGACTACGCGCGCGGCGCTGTTCCCACCGCGGCCGAGTACCTGGACTGGGCACTGAGTTCGTTCGGCGACCACAGCGACCGAGTCCTCGCCCGTTACCCGGTGGCCGACTTCGACACTCCCGCCGCGGCCAAGCAGCAGGTCATCACCGACGGCTTCTTCGCCTGCCCCGCGCTGTTCACCACCGAAGCGGCCCGCCGTGGTGGCGGCCAGGTGTGGCAGTACCGGTTCAACGACGCACCGCTGGGTCAGAATCCGTTGCTACCAGGCGCCTTTCACGCCGCGGAGATCCCCTACGTCTTCTCCGCGCTGATGGGCGTGCCGATCCCGCTCCCCCCGGACGCGGACCGGCTCTCCCAGCACATCCAGCAGAGCTGGGCGCACTTCGCCCACACCGGCAGCCCGGAAACACCCACCCTGGCACCCTGGCCCACCACCACCCCGACCACGCTCGAACTCAGCCGCGACCGCATCGCCCTGAGCGATTCGTTCTCCCCGGCGCACCGATGCGATCTCTGGTCGACCATCAGCCAGATCGGCTGGTGAGCGCATCGGTGTTCCTGGACAGCCGAGGCCGAATCAGGAAGGAGGCACCGTGCCACTTCCCCTCGACGGTGACCCGGCTGAACTTGGCCACGACCAGCCTCGCAGCCACACTCCGACACCGATTGGCACTACTCGGACCAGGGGGAGTTCTGAATGACCTCGACGAAGTCACCGCGGCGGAAGCCCGGGACGAAATGAGTCAGGACATCGGCTTTGACATTGCCGAAGGTGGTGTCGGGTCGGTCGGGGAGGCCGTCGGTGAAGGCGGCCAGGATCTGGCGTTTGAAGTCGGGGCGTGGATGTTCGGCGAGCACCGCTGCGCGCTGGTCGGCGGTGATCGCGTCGTAGCCGATACCGAGCACGTCGAGTTCGACACCACGGGTGACCAGCGCGATCTCCGGTGCCATACGCAGCGGGATCTGCGGCGTGGTGTGCAGGGCGATACCGGTCCAGGCCAGCTCGGCCAGGGAATCGGCGATGCCATGGGCGCGCAGGAAGCGGCGAGCCTCATCGGCGCCGTCGATCTCGAAGCGCTGGTGGTCGATTCGGTAGTGCTGGGTCAGGCCGAGATCGTGGAACATGGCCGACACGTAGAGGATTTCGGGATCGTAGTTCAGGCCGGCGGCCGTGCCGCGCAGCTCGCCGAAGTAGTAGACGCGCCGTGAGTGGTGGTAAATCAGGGGCTCGCCGCGGCGCGGACCAGCTCGGTGGCCTCGGCGACCAACGGGGAATCCGGAATCGACGGAAGATCGGACATCGGGTGGTTCCTTTCAGACAGTGACCGGCTCGCGGCTGCGCACCGGGGTGATGAGGACAGTGGCGGCGATGGTGAACACCAGGCCGAGGGCGAAATAGCCGCGGTAGCTGTCGGTGAGGGCGTGCACGGCGGCGGCGACGCCGAGCCCAGCGGCCGCGGCGAACTGGTGGATCACCCAGGCCGGCGCGAGCGTGCGGCCCATCCGCACCGGATCGAGGCCGCGCGACAGGATCGCCATGGTCAGCGGGATGACGGGGAAGGAGGCGATGCCGAACAGGACAGCCACCACGATCAGGGCCTGCCCGCCCGGCACGAACACCGCGGGCAGCAGCGCGGCCAGACGCACTGAATACAGCACTTGCAGCAGCGATTCCGGTGGATAGCGCCGCAGCAGTCGCGCCATCACCGCCGAGGTCAGCCCGGCAGAGAGTGCGGCCACCGCCACGAGCCGGCCCGCACCGGCCACCGACCAGCCCTGATCCACCGCGTGTTTCGGCAGCATCAGCACCACTACGTACAGGGTCGACGCGTGTAAACCGAACGACACCAGCACTTTCCACCGGCCAACCAGCGACTGCCTCGCGCCGGCCTGGGCGCCGGCCCGCTGATCGGCGGGTAACCACAGCCACAGGACGACGGTGGCGGCCAGGCCGATCGCGCCGAGCAGGGCGAAGGTGCCCCGTACGCCGATGGGATCGAACAATGTCGTCGCCACCCACGGCGTGATCAGCTGGCCCACGTTGATGCCGATCGCGGCCCGCGCCACGGCGGGTCCGGCCTGAGCACCGTGCGCCCGCCCGAGCAGGGTTGTCACGGTGAGCGTGGACGAAGCGGCGAAGCCGAGGCCGCCGAGCACCATGTAGGCCGTGACGAATTGCCAGGTCGTAGTGACCGTCGCCAGCACCAGATAGCTGCTCGAGATCAGGGTGAGCCCGCCGATCAACACGTGCTTGGGCCCCAGCCGATCGAGCAGGCTGCCGATACCCGGCTGGGCGAGTCCGGTGACCGCGGTGCCCAGGGCGGCGGCCACCGCCAGTGCGTTCGCCGAGATGCCGTACGCGGCGGCGGTCGGGGCGAAGAACACGCCCATGGTGAAGTTCAGTCCGAACGACACGGTCATCGCCGCCAGTCCGGCCCAGGCGAGATTCGCTCCGCGCACAGCCACAACCCACTAACTGTCTATGAGTATTTCATCGGTTAGAACCGGGTCGCGCCGAGTTGTATTCCGGCGCCACGGAAATCGACCTTGCGATGGCGAGTTCGCCTGTAGGCGCTGCGCAACGTCGAGGGCGGTCTCGTCGCCGCAGGCCCGCTGGGTGCAGGATCATCACTACTTCCGCTGATCGACGAAAGGAATGCCATGTCCGACGTCTGGCCACTGGTGCACGCCGAGCGGTACGCGCTGATCGAATACCTCGAAGGCATCGACGAGGCGCGCTGGGACACCCCGTCGCTGTGCCCGGGGTGGACCGTGCGTGACGTAGTGGCCCACCAGATCTCGACCGCCCTCACCACCAAGCTCGGCTTCCTCCGCGGAATGATCGCCGCCCGCTTCGATTTCGACCGGGACAACCGCAACGGCGTCGAACGCGAGCTGGGCACGGCGGCGCAGATGCTCGCCCGATTCCGTGCGGTCGCCGACCGCACCTCCGGCCCGCCCGCACCGGCGGACACGCGACTCGTCGAATCCGTGGTGCACGGCGAGGACATCCGCCGCCCGCTCGGCACCGTCGGCACCTACCCGATCGAGGCGATCGATCGCGCCCTCCGACTCCAGGTCCGTACCGGAAAGTCGATGGGTGGCGCCAAGGAACACGTCGCCGGCCTGCGCCTGATCGCCGACGACGCCGACCTCACCCTCGGGGACGGCCCCGAGGTCACCGGACCCGCACTGTCGCTCCTACTCGGCGTGAGCGGACGCACCACCGCGCTGTCCGAACTGCGCGGCCCCGGCCTCCCCGAGCTGACCGCACGGTTGAACGGCTGACGTCCATGGCCACGGGTGGAAGCTTCGGGTCCTCATGATCCTCATGGCCCAACCCAATGGCGCCGAACCCACAGAGCTTCGAGCTTGTCGGAGACCTGCTCGGCGCCGGGCGGCAGGTCGATCGAGTGCGCGGCGTCCCACACCCTCGCCATCACGGACCGGACCGTTTCCTGCGCGACTCGCGGCGCCAGCCCCCACGAACGGGCCTCCGCCACGAGATCGGCTTCGTCGACACTCTCGATGCTGGTGCGCCCGTTGATGATGTGGCCCGTCCCTTTGAATCGAGGGTCCAGATACATGACCGGCGCGGAGTCATACAGTGGCGCCAGTGAAACTTCGCCGCGGCGGCCGAGCAGCAGGGAGTAGTTCTTCGAATGGGCGTCACCATTGCCCATGATGACGTTGAAGGTCACCGCCGACAGCAGGTCGACGCGGAACGCTTGGGGATCGATCGCACGGTCGGCCGCCACGGACGCGAGGCGGCCCAACCTGGACCCGAGGCGTTCGGATTCAGCGGTACTTTCATACTTCGCGTCCGGGTCCAACCCGAGCGCCTGACAGAAATCTTCTTGGTGCAGCCTTCCTCCGTCGTGGGTCCGGTCGTAGCGGGCAACAACGAGAGCGCTCCGCCCGTCGAAGGATTCGACAGCGGTCTGGGCGGCACCGAGACCCGCAGAACGACCGACAGACATCGCCCAATGTTCGGTCTGAATGAGATGCGGCACCGCCGCACCACCCAGCGGTTCAGGCTTGATGATGTGTGACGACACCGCCCCACCTTCGGGCCACCCCCAGGAACCATCCGGTCGCGCAACCAGCAACACCTTGTCCTGAATTCCGGCCAGCGATGCCTGTGGCACCGCCCCCTCGGGGAGGTGGTAGGTGGGGAGATCGGCCACGAGCCGGTTCACCTCGTCGTCGGCGAGCTCCCTGATCGTCCCGGCCGACGGCTCTTCGCCTTCGGGGAGGAATTGCACCGCACCCGCACATTCAGCCCCAACTGCTCGTAGAAGCTCCAGCTTGTCGATGACCGTGACCCCGAGACTCGCCGCGAGATGGCGGCGGAGATTCCCTTCGGGGAGAAGCCCTTCCAAGAACGCGGACACTGGTCGACCACCCGCCCCGCTCTTGTCGACGACCGCCTTGGTGCCGAAAGGCAATGCGAGCGAAAGTACCCGCGCTCCCTGGCCGAAAACATCCAGCGCTTCGTCGGTGAACTCGAGCTTGTATCGGTAGGTGCCCGGTTCGGTGAGGCGAGCGACGCGATGCCCGTACAACCACATGTCCAGACCGGGGGGCTTTCTGCGGGACACTGGGTCACCGCCCCTCGACGGTGACCCGGCTGAACTTGGGTACGACCACAGTCTCGTAGCCGCACTCGGACAGTGCCCGAATGGCTGTTTCCATACTGACCGGACCCCCTCGTTCCAGTCGCGACACGGTCATCCTCGTGATGCCCAGCCTCTCGGCGAGGTCCGCTTGATGCAGACCGCGTCGCTCCCGTGCGCGGCGCACGGCCTGGCCGAACTCGACTGAGGTGACCGCACGCATCTGATCCATATAACGATCTTAGCAAGTAGTCCTCGGAATGATCGGTATATCAATCATGAGTAGAAGGTTCTCAGAAGATCTATATATGAATCAGGTCTGTATATGAATCACCCCTGCGTCCACGGGGCTGACCGCACGGTTGAACAGCTGACGGCGGCGGGCTCGGCTCGGAGTGGTGCCGCAGTGGTGTGACGGCGAAGGGGCCGGCGAGCTGACCTGATGGGTGAGCGCGGCGATCGTGTCGTCGAATTCACAGGCCCTGGAGACCCTTGTTGATCTGCATGACGGCGATGAGGACCAGCAGACCGACATTGAGCAACTTCGAATTGCCCGCGATGAACCGTCGCGTTGCCCGCAACGGCGGTTCGGCCCGATCCCGCAGCACCAGCAACATCCCGACCGGAACCGCGATCGAGCTCGAGGCGAACAGGACGAACACGATGGCGGCCCCGAGCTGGTCCGCCATCGACGTATCGCTCAACCGCAGGGTCAACGCCGCGACGATGGCACACGAGACATCGATCGGGTTCAGCACGAACAGCGCGACACCCAACAGCGTCGACCGGGCCGGGGTGAAGTGTTCGATCGACTGCAGAATCGACGGCAATTGCGGTGCGGCATCCATGATCTCGCCCGGATTGCGGGCGCGGGCCAACGCCTGCAGACGCTTGCGTTCCCTGGTGTAGACGTACCAGGCGCCAACCAGCAGCACCGCGGCGAGCATCAGGTGCAGGATCGACAGCCACAACGGCGGGTCGAGGCGATCGTGCACATCGAGCGCCACCAGGGCCGCGTAGGCGGCGCCGATCGAGACGACGATCCCGGCGACCCAGCCCACCAGGTAGGCGATGCTGTTGACACGGGCCCGCCGCGAGAACAGCACGGCCACGACGGCGATCACCGCCAACGGGCTCATGATGATGCCGAGCGCGACCGGGAGCAGCGACAATGCGAGCGAGACCATCGGGGACCCGACCTTCCTGAGGCGCGGTGTCGAAGTTCGCGCAGGTCAGTTCTTGGTGATCGCGGCGACGACGTAGGTCTGCTCCAGGACCGCGTCGCCGGGTTCGTACATCCGCAGGACGGGCCGGAAGTCACCGGCGGGAGCGGGCAGCCAGTTCGCTCGGGCCTTGGGATCGCTGGGGGCAGCGTGGCTGATCGTGATGGTGAGCGCGCCGTCGTCGTCGTAGACGATGCCGGGGGTGCGGTCGCCGATGGAGTAGCGATCAATGGCGTTGGCGACCAGATAGAAATCCGGGACGGAGTACATGGTGATCGACCAGAAGGCGCCGACCGGCGGGGTCGGGTCCAGCCGCAGAGTGTAGGTGTCGGTGCCGGCGAGTTGGGCGCCCTGGCCGTCGAGGTAGGTCACGATGTACGCCGCTTCGTAGGCGTGGTTGCCCCAGAGTCCGCCCTTGGCGGCGGCGGCGCGTTCGATGATCCGCAGCTTCGGGTCGGCGATCTTGAATCGGGGGTCGTCGAGCGCTCCGACCTCGAAGTAGTCGAGGTTGTAGTCGAAGGCGTGCAGGGTCAGCGTCCAGCCGTTGACCTCTGGGCTGGATCCGTGCTTCAGCGCGGTGTCGAGGTTGTGCGCGCCGTCCTGCACACCGGCCCGCAAGGCGTCGGCCGTCTCGGCATTCACATACGGCGAGGGCCCCACCTGGTCGATCCCGATCGGCGCCAGCGAATCCTGGAGTTCCCGGTCGCGCGGCGCGGGCGGGAAGGCCTGCGACCACAGCCGCAGCTTCTCGAGGAACAACAGGTCCGGGTCGACGGCGGGGTCCGGGGTCGGCAGTCCGGCCGGGCGGGCGTCGGGATCGAGCGGGGTCAGCGTCGTCGCGTCCTGGAGGGCGTGCACGACGGGCAGGTCCGCGTCACCGGCGCAGGCCCACCGGCCGACGATCGAGGCGACGGTGGTGGGGAAGGTGATGACGGTGGTTCCCGCCGGGGCCTCGCCGGTCCAGCCGGGCGGGACGAGCAGGAAGTCACCGGCGGCGGTGCCGGTCGCGCGGTGCCCGATGTAGGCGAAGTTGTCGGTCCAGGCGTCGACGAACTGCAGTACGTAGTACCGCCCCGCGGTGTCGGGGACGTGCAGGGCCACCGGACCGACCGACAGGTCGATCTGTCCCATCGAGTACAGGGTGTCGTTGTTGATCGTGACGAAGGTGTCGGCGGGCCCGGCCAGCGTCCTGGCGTGGGAGAAGGTGTTGAACGCGGCTGCCGGATTCGCCCCGACCCCCTCGCGAACGTAGCGATGAACCTGGTCCAGGTTGAACACGAGCGGGAACCCGTAGATATAGGCGCGGGCAGCCGTCTCGCGCGCTTGGTCGCTGGTCATCGGAACTCCTTCGCTGTCTCCGACACACGCATGTCGAACCGACGCGCGTGGACACCAGCATCGACCACGCACGAGCGATGTCGCCTCACCCGAAAAGGATGAGCCACCCGGATTCCGACGGGACGGGCCGCCCCACGCCTGTACGCGTCGCCCCGACGGACCGGGGCGACGAGTGTTCGCCAGGTCAGTGCGAGTAGTCCCGGAACGTCATGACGCCACCCACCACGATGACCATGGTCGTGAGGATGTAGACCGTGACGCGGAGCCAGGTCGGCCCGTAGAAACTGACCGCCATCGACGCACCGAGCGCCGCGAGAATCATCACCACCCCGTAGAAGGGTGTGCGCTGCTCTCTGTCAACCATTCCTCCAGTGTCCGCCGACCACGCCGCGGATGCCAATGATCCGCATTCCCGCCCCCGACTCCCAGCTCACCGCCGCCCCTCGTCGGCAACCGAACGCACTGGCAGCAGCGGCGCCGGCACCGGGACGGCGCGTGTGCCGAGGTGCTCCCCGCACGGTCGGCCAGTGTAGGAGCCGACCGTGCCGACGACGATGAGGCGGGGCCGCGGCGATGCCGCAGCCCCGCTTCCTTGGCTATCGGGGACCGAAGTGTTCGATCAGACGGGAGTAGCTGTCGTCGCCGTGGCCGGCGGAGAGGGCATCGGCCACGAGCTTTCTGGTGTAGGTGGGGAGTTCGGTGTCGATTCCGCGGGAATGGCTTTCGGCGATCAGGTCGTCGATGGACGGTAGGTGGTGTTTGAGCGCGCCGTAGGGAGTGGCGTATTCGGCGCGGTCGATCTCGGTGGCGAGCATCGGGAACAGGGAGGTCAGGGCGGTCAGGGAGGGTTCGGCCTGTTCGGTGAAGCGGGTGAGCGGGAGGTCGGCGTCGCGGAGGAGTGCTGCGGCGTGGAGGAATCCGTTGAGCAGGCCCCACATGATGTCGTGGATGGCCATGCCGTAGATCAGGGAAACACTCGGGTCCTCCGAGACGTGGGTTCCGCGGCCGCCGAGAATCCGGAGGACCGGTTCGTGCCGGTCGAACACCTCGCGAGGGCCGCCATAGAAGATCACCGTATCCGGCGAGCCGATGCCAGGGGCGATGGTCATGATCTGGCCGTGCAGGTAGTGACCGCCGAGGTCGGTCACCAATTCCGCTGCCGCCGCAGCCTGCTCGGACGGGCCGTCGGTCAGGTTGACCACTGTTCGGCCGGCCAGTGCCGTACCCGCCGCTGCCAGCAGTTTCCCCGCGACGGCGCCGTCCTGGACGTTGACGATCACCAGCTGGGCGTCGCGGACAGCGGCCTCGGGGGAATCGGCGAGGCGGGCGCCCCCGGACACCAGCGGCTCCGCCTTGTCCACCGACCTGTTCCAGACCGTGATCTCGTGACCGGCATCCAGCATGGCGGCTGCCAGTGCGGATCCCATTTCGCCCAATCCGAGTACTGCGATCATCATGATTCTCCGTTCTCGTAGATCGTGAAAGACGTTAGGATCTCAACCAATCTCGAGGTCAAGACCTGACCGGAACCGAAGACGTGGCGTCTTCGGAATCGTTGTGCGCGTCGACTGCTCGATGGCCTGGCAACGAAGCGGCGGCGAGCAGTCCGAGGAGTGTGAGCGCGGCCGCGACGACGACCGTGACGCGCAGACCGTCCGCGGACGCGAGCCGCAGCGCCTCACCGTCGAGCCCGGCCGAACCGGCGTTCGCGACGCCGACGAGCACCGCCAGCCCCACGCCGACGCCGACCTGCATCGCGGTGTTCGCCATTCCGCCTGCGGTCCCCTGCTCCTGGTCGACGACACCGGTTCCGGCGGCGGCGTACATCGTCGGGTAGACGGTGCCCATCCCCGCGCCGTAGACCAGGATGCCGACCACGATCGTCCGGTAGGACCCGTCGAGGGCCATTCCCGCGGCCAGCAGCGCACCGCCCACCGCGCCGAGCAGCAGACCGATGAGCAGCGTGGTGCGGATGCCGATCCGGCCGATGAGCCGCTCGGCGACGAAGTTCGCGACCGCGATGACCACCGACAGGCTCAGGAACACCAGCCCGGTGACCAGGGCGCTGTATCGCCACACGTTCTGCAGGAACAGGGTGAGGAAGTAGACGATGTTCTGCATGCTCGCGCCGAACACGAAGATCACGGCGAGCGCCGGCGCCAGTGCGCGGGCCAGTCGCAACGGCATCAGCGGGCTGGAACTGCGCGCCTCGATGACCAGGAACGCGGCCAGCAACACCACCGCCAGCACGCCGCCACCGAGGACCGGCGCCGATCCCCAGCCGGACTCCGGGCCCTGCGCGACGGTGAACACCAGCAGTGTGACGCCCACGGTGCCGGTGAGCGCGCCGGGCACGTCGAATCCGCGTCCGCGATCGCGCGGACCATCCGGGCGCAGCAGCGGGAACGCCGCCACCGAACCGAGGACGACGAGCGGAATGTTGATCAAGAACACGGCCTGCCACCCGAACGCACTGGTCAGCACGCCGCCGAGCAGGGCGCCGAGGCTGAGCCCGCCCGCACCGGCCATCGCCCAGACCGCGAGCGCGCGGATCCGCTGCCTGCCCTCCTCGAACATGGTGTTGACCAGCGACAGCGTCGCGGGGAACAGCAGTGCGGCGCCGATCCCCTGGATCGCGCGGGCCGCGATCAGCGCGGTCGTGGTGGTGGCGATGCCGCCCAGCAGCGAGGCGCCGCCGAACACGACCATGCCGAGCACGAACATCCGTCGCCTGCCGAGCAGGTCGGCGGATCGGCCGCCCAGCAGCAGCAAGCCACCGAAGAAGATGGCGTAGGCGCTGACCACCCACTGCATCGAATGTCCGGAGAAGCCGACGTCGCGGGCGATATCGGGCAGGGCTACGTAGATGATCGTGAAGTCCAGCGAGGTGATCAGGCTGGAGAAGGCCAGTAGGGCCAGGGTGGTCGCCGGGCGTCTCATCATCGTGTCCTTCATCAGAGCGGGTAGGGGCGGGCACCACGGGCGTCGCGCAGCGCGCGGGCCCACCAGGTGAGTTGGTTGAGCAGAGCCGTCGCGGCGGCGCCCGCACCGGCGAGGTCGAGGGGCTGGCCGGCGTCGTCGAACTTGTTCCAGCAGTTGTGGAAGCTCACGGTGTCGCGGATCGTGACGGCGTGCAGTTCGCCGAACACCTGGCGAAGCTGTTCGGCGGCGCGCAGGCCACCGGAGACGCCGCCGTAGCAGACGATGGCGACCGGCTTGGCCTTCCACTCCTCGACATAGCAGTCGATGGCGGTCTTGAGCGGGGCGGGATAGCCGTGGTTGTACTCGGGCGAGACGACCACGAACGCGTCGGCCTGGGCGAGGCGCGGCGCCAAGGCCAGGACCGCGGAGTCGGGGTCGTCGGTGAGGACATCGGAGAGCCCGGTGTGCGCGAGGTCGATCAGGTCGAGGTCGAGGCCGCCGTGGGCGGCGGCGTGGCCGTGGAACCATTCAGCAACCGTCGGGCCGAAGCGCTGGGCTCGCGTGCTGCCGATGATGATCGCTACGCGCAGGGTGTCTGTCTTCATCGGATCTGCCTTTCCGGGCGGAAGTCGTTGTTCCACGACGATCGCCGGACGGGCTTACGCGTCTCCTACAGGCGCCCTACACCGTGTCCGAGTACGTCCGTATCGTCACGGACATGAGGTTCGGCGTGCTCGGTTCACTGATGGTGTGGACGGATCAGGGCGAGCCGGTGACGCTTCCGGCCGGGCAGGTGCGCACGGTGCTCGCGGTGCTGCTCGTGCACCGTGGACGTTCGGTGTCGAGCGACCGGCTCATCGATGTGCTGTGGCCGCGGCGCGCGCCCCGGGACGCGGCGGCGGCGTTGCAGGTCAAGGTGTCGCAGCTGCGCGGTGCGCTGGCCGCGGCCGAGCCGTCGGCCCGCGCGCTGGTGGTGGCGCGGGCCGCGGGCTACAGCCTGGATGTCACGGCTGACGCGGTGGACGCGGGGCGGTTCGAGCAGTTGCTCGCGCTCGCCGCGACCGATGCCGGATCGCGGGCCGAGGCGCTGACCACCGCGCTCGAGCTGTGGCGCGGTGCGGCGTTCACCGAGTTCGCCGAGCAGGAGTTCGCGGCGGTCGAAGCCGCTCGGCTGGAAGAACTTCGGTTGTCCGCGGTGGAGGCGCGGGCCGAGGCACTGCTCGAACTCGGCGAACACTCCACGCTGGTCGGTGAATTGGCGGCGGTGGTGGCCGAACATCCACTGCGCGAACGATTGCGGGCGGCGCAGCTGCGTGCGCTGTATCGCTCCGGACGACAGAGTGAGGCGCTGGCCGGGTTCACCGACCTGCGGGAGCGGCTGCGCACCGAACTCGGGGTGGACCCGGGGCCGGAGATCGTCGCCGTGCACCGGGCGATCCTGGCCCAGGATCCCGTGCTCGCGCCCCGCGTGACCACGACGAACCTGCCCGGCCAGCTGACCGAGTTGATCGGGCGGGCGGAGGCGGCGCACGAGGTGCGCGGGTTGGTCGGCGAGTACCGGCTGGTCACCCTCATCGGGCCCGGTGGGGTCGGCAAGACGCGACTGGCGATCGAGGCGGCGCGCACGCTGCTCGCCGACCATCACGATGGTGTGTGGTTCGTCGAGTTGGCGGGGATCGACGCGACAGCCGCCTCGCTCACGACCATCGTGGACACGGTGCACGCGGTGCTCGGCATCCGCGACGACATCCGCTCCCCCGCCGGTCCGGACGATCGGCTGATCACCGCGCTGGACGGCAAGGAGGTGCTGCTGGTCCTGGACAATTGCGAGCACCTGGTGACCGTGGTGGCCGAGCTGACCGAGCGATTGTTGCGGTCGGTGCCGGGGCTGCGGGTGGTGGCGACGAGCCGCGAACCGCTCGGCGTCTCCGGGGAGGCCCTCTACCCGGTCGCGGCCCTCGAATTGCCTTATTCACCAGGGGATGTGAGCGCGGAGACCTTGCCGAAGTTCAGTGCCGTCCGCTTGTTCGCCGCCCGCGCGGCCGCCGCGGCGCCCGGCTTCGCCATCGACCCGGAGAACGCGGCGGCGGTCGCGACCATCTGTCGTCGGCTCGATGGGATTCCACTGGCGCTGGAGCTGGCCGCCGCCCGGGTGCGGGCACTGGGGGTGCGGGAGTTGGCCGCGCGGATGGACGACCGATTCGAACTGCTGGTCGCCGGACACCGGGGCGGACCGGGGCGGCAGCAGACCTTGCGGGCGGTGATCGACTGGAGCTGGGAGCAGCTGACCGAGCCGGAACAGGCTGTGCTGCGACGACTGTCTGTGCACGCCGACGGGTTCGGGCTGGCCGCGGCCGAGCGGGTCTGCGCGGTGGCGGATCTGCCGCGCGGGCGGGTCCTCGACCTGGTCGCTCGGCTGGTTGATCGTTCGCTCGTCGCGATGACCGACACCGACGACGGGCCACGCTATCGGCTGCTGGAATCGGTCGCGTTGTACTGCTCGGATCGGCTGGTCGAGGCCGGTGAGGTCGATCTGGTACACGCGGTGCGCAACGAGTTCTACGCCGAGCTGGCCGAACAGGCGCGCGACCGGCTGCGCGGGGCGGACCAGCGGCGGTGGCTCGCGATGCTCGATACCGAGTACGCGAATCTGCGCTCCGCGGTGGAGGATTCGGTGCGCCGGGGAGACTCCGCTGTCGCGCTTCGGCTGGTCGACGCGGTGGCCTGGTACTGGTTCCTGCGCGGGCGCATCGGGGAGGGCATCCGGCTGCTGCAAGCGGTGCTGGCCATGCCCGCCGAGACGGCGTCGTGGGCGCGGGCCACTGGTTGGCGGTCGGCGCTGATGCTGCTCAGCTGCCGCGATTCGGACCGGTCGGCGCTGGTCGACGCCGGGCTGTCGGGATTCGATCGGGTCGACGATGCGGTAGGTCGCGCGCTCATCGAATGGCTGCTGGCCGAGGCGTTGCTCGGTGGTGGTGATCAGTTGGTCAGCGAGACACTGGCGCATCGGTCCCTGCGCGGATTCCGTGCGGCCGAGGATGATTGGGGCATCGCGGCGGCGCTGAGCAGTGCCGCGCACCACGCTCTGCTGCACGGCGACCTCGCGGCCATGGAGCGCGACGCCGCCGAGAGCGCGCGACTGTTCGCGGTCCTCGGCGATCGGTGGGGGCAGCTGCGGACCGCCCAACTGCTGGCCCGCAGGGCCGAGATCATCGGCGACTACGGCGAAGTCGCGCGCCTGCGCCACGACGGCCTGTGCCGGGCCGAAGAACTCGGTCTCTGGCCGCAGGTCGCCGACATGCTGTCCGGCCTGGGCCGGTTGGCCTTGCTGACCGGCGATCTGACGCAAGCGCGACTGCTGCACGAACGGGCGCGCGAACTGTCGGTGAGCCAAGGTCACGAGCTCGGCCGCGTCTTCGCCGAGGTCGGCCTCGGCCTCGGCGCCCGACGCGAGGGTCGACTCGACGACGCCGAGAAGCACACCAGGGCTTCCCTGGACTGGAACCGCCGCGTCGACTACGCCCCCGGCATCGCCCAAAGCCTCGCCGAACTCGGCTTCATCGCCGAACTACGCGGTGACCCGGACGGGGCTCGCGCCTTCCACGAAGAAGGGATGGCGGTGGCCCAGCGCACCGGTGACCCCCGCGCGATCGCGCTGGCACAGGAAGGACTCGCCGGGGCCGCCGCCCTGGCCGGGGACATCGAGCACGCTCGACGACTGCTGTCGGCCGCGGCGGCGGCGCGCGAGGAAACCGGGGCGCCGCTGCCCACGGCAGAACGTATCGACGTGGACCGCATCACGGCCGCGATTCGCGCGGCCTCCGATCACTTCGGTTGAGGGGCAACGAGCTACAGCCAGTCGTGTTCGCGGGCGTAGCGGGCGGCTTCGTGGCGGGTGGGCGATCTCGGCGATGTGGGCCGGTTCGGCGAGCACGGTGATGTCGCGTTCCCGCGGGAGCAGCGCGGCGAGGGTGACGGTGAGTTCACCGCCCTCGTCCGCGACCCGGCGGGCCAGCGCGGCCAGGCCGCGTAGTTCCCGCTCGACGCGTTCGGGTCGGTGTGGAGCAGTTTGCGCGCCAGCGCGATCTCGAGCTTCACCAGGGTGACGCCAGCACCACCCTGTGCGGCCGAGACGGCGTGTGATGGGAGAGTACGAATCGCGGCGACCACCCGGCGAGTCGACCACCGGATCGGTGCTCGATTCCTGCCATGGTGGGCTTTCCGGCCCTGGCCCGCAGGCGCCGTGCCGATGACACCGACAGGGAGGAAACCTCGATGACGAACAAGATTCGGCCCGGCGAGGATCTGCTGATCGTCGATGACCTCATGCCGCTGCTGATGGACGATGACGGCGCGTCCATCCAGGGTGCGGGCACCCTGCACTACACGCTCGGGGGCGCGGTGCTGACCGAGCTCGCGCTGCTCGGCCGGGTGGAGACCGATGACAGCGGGATAGTTAACGGGCCCAAGGTATTTCCGGTTGGGAATGGCCCGCTGCCCGACCCGCTGTTGCAGTCGGCGTTCAACACCGTGTCCGAGAAGACCCAACGGGTGCAGCCGCTGTTGCTCGCGCTCGGTGGCGGTCTGTGGCGGGTGGTGCGCGACCGGCTGGTCGACCGTGGACTGCTGCGCCGGGAGGACCGGCGCACGCTCGGGGTCTTCCGCAGCACGCGCTGGCCCGCCGCCGACGAGCAGCACGAGGCGCAGCTGCGCGCGCGCGTATCCGTCGGGTGCTCGAGGACGGCGAGGCACCCGACCCCCGCACCGCCCCGAATCGAAGGAGCACGATGACAGTCCCGAAACGCCGCCCACCGATCGCGGTCGCGGTCGCAGCGCTGCTGACGCTTGCCGCCTGCACGGCATCGAGCCCAGACGAGCCGGCGACCGCGGCGCCGACAGCCGAGCTCGCGCGGTTCTACGAGCAGACTCCCGACTTCGGGCCGTGCGCCGGCTACGCCATGACCTCGTCCGAGACCGAGGTGCTGACCAGCGACGACACCTTCGAGTGTGCTCGGATCGACGTGCCGCTGGACTATGACGCGCCCGACGACCAGACCGTGCGGATCGCGCTGCTTCGGGTGCCCGCGCGCGGGGAGAACCCGATCGGCTCGCTCGTCCTCAACACGGGCGGTCCCGGCGGCTCGGGGCTGATGGGCGCGGCGACGGCTGCCACCGGGCTGGCGGAGAGCAGGATCACCGAGCGCTTCGACCTGGTCGGTTTCGACCCGCGTGGGGTCGGCGCGTCAATTCCCGCCGTCGATTGCTTCACCGATGCCGAGCTGGATACCGGGACGGTGCCGACCTCGACCGTCGGCACCGCGGGGTCGGTCACCGAGGCGGACACGACCGAACTCTTCGAGGGGTGCGCCGAGCGAACCGGCGGTGCGCGCGTGCTCGAACACCTGGGCACCCGCGACGCGGCCCGGGACATGGACCTCGTGCGCGCGGTCATGGGCGACGAGCAGCTCAGCTACCTCGGCCAGAGTTACGGCACCCGGCTCGGCGCCGTCTACGCCGAGACCTTCCCGGACCGGGTGCGCGCCATGGTGCTCGACGGCGCGATCGACCCGGAGCAGGGGACCTTCGAGCGCAGGGTCTACGCCTACGGCGGCTTCCAGCGGTCGTTCGAGCAACTCGCCGCCTACTGCGCCGAGCAACCCGACTGCCCGCTCGGGCCCGACCCCGCCCGCGCGACGCAGGTGCTGCAGGAGACCTTGCGGCCCTTGCTGAACCAGCCGGTTCCCGCGAAGGACGGCTTCGAGCTGACCTTCGACGCGGCCACCGCCGGAATCATCTCGGGGCTGTACTCCGCACAGGCCTGGCCCGCGATCATCGCCGGCATCGCCGAGGTGCAGGCGGGACGCGGCGACACCCTCGTCGCGATCGGCAATCTCTTCGCGGGCCGCGCACCCGACGGCCGGTGGTCCAACTTCGGCGAGGCGGTCTTCGCCATCAACTGCATGGACGAGCAGCGGTTCACCCCCGAGCAGACGGCTGAACTGCGCAACGCGGTCGTCGAGGCGGCGCCCTTCCTCGATCCCGGCACCGACCTGAGCCTCGGCGCCCGCGACACCTGCGAAGCGTGGCCCACGCCCCCGACCCTGACCATCCCCTACGCCCAGCACATCGAGGACCTACCGCCCACCTTGATCGTCTCCATCACCGGCGACCCGAGCACTCCCTACGAGGGCGGCAGCACCCTGGCCGAGGCACTCGGCGGCACCATGCTGACCGTCGAAGGCGAGCAACACACCATCGTGATGGCCGGAACCAGCCCCTGCGTGGACGACATCGCCGCCACCTACCTCATCGACCTCCACACCCCACCCGCCGACGCCACCTGCACCCTCCCCAGTACCTGAGGTGGACAGTTGATCGCGAGGCTCCGGCGCATGCATCGGCCGAAAGGCGACCTGCGCCGGGGCCTGGCGATCTCGAGCCGGGGTCGGTCAGCGCGGCCTCGCGCTCGGGCTACCGGTTGCGCCGCTCGAGGCGGGTGCGGGCCCGGTCGTAGGCGGTGCGCAGCAGTTCGCGGACCGTGGCATCGGTGCGCTCGCCGGGATTCACGACGGCCAGCCAGCCCGCGGTCCCGTAGACCGGGTGGGCGATGACCGTGTCGATGACGCTCGCGTCGACATCGGCGGGGCCGCGGCCGGTCCACTCCGTGAACGCGGCTTTGCCCGCGGCGATGTTGACCCGGAACGTGTCAGGGCGGTCCAGGCGCGAGGTTCGGTCGTCGGGATAATCCTTGGTCACGATGGTGGCGAAGGGTTGGCCCGTGGTCGGGACGACGCCGTCGGGGGCGTAGTAGAAGAAGGTGTCGCCCCAGCTGACCTCCGGCCATTCGCTGCCCTCGACCGGGCGCAGCGTCAGGACGCCGCCGAGGCCGGACACGTATTCGATGATCTCCGCTGTCGTCATGGTTCCAGCGTCACATTGAAGTGCTTGTGTGGACTTTGCCATCGGTGACTAGGGTTTTCGCGTGGAGAAACTACAGTCGCAGGTCGGGCGCACCGTCGCGGTGGCGCGGGCGTCCGGGTACTCCGCGCAGCAGATCCGCGACCTCGAGCGCGACGGCGTGCTGCCGCGAGCGGACCGTACCGACGGCGGTCATCGGGTCTACCGGCAGATCCATCTGCGGTCCGCGCTGGCCTATCGGGCGCTCGCGACGGGTGCGGGTCCGGTCGAGGCCAAGCGGATTCTGCGCGCGGTCCACGCCGGGGAGCATGGGCGAGCGCTCGCCCTGCTGGACGCGGTGCACGCCGGGCTGCACACCGAACGCGTCGACCTCGAGCTGGCCATCGCGGCCGCCGCGGCCATCTCCACCGAGCCGATCCTCGATGTCCGCGAGTCCGACGCGATGAGCATCGCCGAACTCGCCGCCGCGCTCGGCCTCCCCACTTCGACGCTCCGGCATTGGGACGCGACAGATTTGGTGACACCGAACCGCACGCCGACAGGTGCGCGCCACTACTCCCCCGAACAGGTACGCGACGCCAGGATCGTCCACCAGCTGCGACGAGCCGGCTACCGGATCCCGCAGCTGCGCGCAGTACTGCCGCAGTTGCGACGAGCCGATCGAGCCGCGGATCTGCACACGGCGCTGTCCGCCAGAGATATCGCGATCACCGCCCGATCGCTCGCCCTGCTCGAGGCCGCGGCGGCGCTGACCGATCTGATCCGGCAGGACACACCGGCCACGCCCTGAGCTGGATGCCATCGACGCCTCGGCGAGCTGATCCGAGCCGCCCCGGAGACCCGAATGATCGCCCCGCCCTACTCGGCTCCGCGCCGCGAGCCGGGCACCGTCAGGGCTGGACGTCCGCGGTGCTGCCGCCCAGCGGGATGGCGGGCAGGCCGAGTTTGCGGTGGTCCCAGGAGCGGGTCCTGCTCGGCTCGACCCGGACGACGATGCGATTGTTCATCATGGCCTCGACCAGCGGCCTCGACTCGGGCGTGTAGGGCGCGACGTAGCGCTCGAAGACCGAGATCGCCGCAGTCCAGTACTCGTCGTCGGCGGCGTCCTCGATCAGGTGCGCGGTGCCCTCGATCGAGACTCCGCGCAGCTGGTCGTAGGTATCGCCCGCTTCTGCCATGCAGGTCAGGGTGGGATCGCGGCGCAGGTTGACGGCCTTCTGCGACTTCGCCTTGGTCTCGAAATAGATCACCCCGTCGACGTGGCCGAACCACATCGCGGTCAGGTGCGGCTTGCCCTGTGCGTCGAGGGTGGCCAGCGTGAGTACCCGGCTGCGATCGAGGAACTCCGCGATCTCGGTCGGGCTCATCTGGACCGCGGCCCGCTGCTTCACTCCCACGTCTTCCTCCAGCTCGCTCGTCCCGCCGACCCTATCGAGCCGACGGGACGGGCGAACCCGAACGCGACGATCTCCCGCTCAGCGGAATCACTAGCCCTGGTAGACCTCGACGTAGGCATTGGTGGTCACCGCGACGACGCCGGGACCCATACCCGTGCAGGCCGCCCCGACGCGCTCCCCGCTCGGCGTGAAGGGGTAGCTGAGCGAGTGGTAGGGACCGATCCCGTAGAGCGGGAACGGACCGCTGGCGTACAGGCCGAAGCATTCGACCCGCAGCACGTAGTTGCTTCCGCCGTCGGGCTGGCAAACGGCCGACGCGCCGAAGAGATCCCGCTCGACAACGCAGTCCTGCGGCGCGGCCTGGGCGGCACCCGAACCCACGATCGCGACGAAGGCCAGACCCGAAACGCCAGCGGCCGCAACCCGTGCGGCCGAGATGATCGTCTTCTTCATGGAACTCCTCCTTTGTCGAAGTGATCGTCGGCCGCGCCGGGCAGAACGTTACCGCTGCTACCAATCTCGTACCCGCATCGAGATGTTGGTCAGCGGGTCGGCGGGGTTTCGGGGAGGTCGGCGGCGGCCGCGGCGACGGTCGGGTAGACCCCGATGGGGGCGTCGGCGCCTTCGGCCGAGTCGAGCGCGTCGTCGAACTGGGCTACCGGACGGGCGATACGGAAGTCGATGCGCCGGTGTGCCAGTGCGTTGCGCAGGTCGAGCAGCATCGCCGCGGCGGTGACGTCGAGGCCGGGCGAGGTCTCGGCATCGAGGACGACCAGGCGGGTGTCATCGGTGCACAGGTGCTGGATCCGTTCCTTCACGTAGTCGGCATTGACGAAGAACATGCCGGCCTCCACCCGGACCACCACGAGGTCGGGGCGCGTGCGCAGGTCGGGGTGCCGGGCGGTGTCCAGCCAGACGCCGCCGGATTTCGCGACCTCGGCGATGTGCGGCTGGGAGCCGCGGTAGACCAGCAGCAGGATCGAGACGCCCACGCCGATCAGCAGGCCGGGCAGGGTGTCGAACAGCAGCACACCGAACATGGCGGCCATCGCGGCGAGGAAGTCGGCACGCGCGGCATGGCCGTAGATGCTGGCCAGCAGGCGCGTCCACACCCGGTAGAGGCGGCGCAGCGCGTCGATGTCGACGAGTTCGATGACCGCGGCGATCACCACCGCGGCCAGGGTGGCCTCGGGCAGTTTCTCGAACAGGCCGGTCAGCAACAGCAGCGTGAGGATGGTCAACACCGCGACAACGAGGCCACTGACCTGGGTTTTCGCGCCTGCCGCACCATTGACGGCGGTCTTGGACAGGCTGCCGTTGACCACCATCCCCGAGCTCAGGCCCGACCCGAGGTTGGCCGCGCCGAGACCGAGCAGTTCCCGGTTGGCGTCGATCGAGTACCCGGCCCTGGCGGCGTAGGTCTTCGCCGCGCCGAGGCCCTCGGCGAAACCGATGAACAGCACACCGACGGCGGGACCGAGCAGGTCGAGGTAGTCGCGCAGCGCGAGCCCGTCGGGTATTCCCAGCGCGGGCAGGCCGGCGTCGATGTGGCCGACGATCGCCACGCCCTTGTCGTCGAGGTCGAACAGCGCCACCGCGACGATCCCGAGCGACACCGCCAACAGCGAGCCGGGGACGAGCGGAAGCCAGCGTTTCAGCCCGAGCACCACGGCGAGGCTGAACACGCCGATCAGCAGGGTGCGCCAGTGCGTGTCACCGAGCTCGCGCAGCACTCCCCAGGCCTGTTCGAAGAAGTTGCCCTCGTGCTTGGGCACGCCGAACAGCTTGGGGACCTGGCCGATGATGATCGTCAGGGCCAGGCCGACGATGAAGCCCTTGAGCACCGGCTCGGAGATGAACGAGGCGATGAAGCCGAGCCGGGCCAGCCCGGCCAGCAGGCCGATGAAGCCGGTGGCGATGGCCAGCGCGGCCGACAGCGCGATGTAGTGGCCGCCGTCGGCGCCGGCCAGCGGTGCGATGATCGCGGCCGAGAGCGCGGCGGTCGCCGACATCGGGCCGACGACCAGGTGCCGCGAACTGCCTGCCAGGGCATACAGGACCAGTGCGGGCACTGCCGCGTAGAGGCCGACCACCGGTGGCACCCCGGCGATCGAGGCGTAGGCCAGCGCCTCCGGGACCAGCACCGCCCACACGGTCAGACCCGCGATCACGTCGGGCCGGATCCAGGAGCGCTGGTACCCGCGCAGCGATTCGAACACCGGCAATGACTTCACGACCGTCCCCCTCAGATCCCGCCGACGCCCTTGCCGATCACCACTGCGCCCATCACCAGCAGCACGATCGCCATCACCGCGTGGTTGTTGGCCTGCAGCCACTGCCGGGCGCTGTCGAGGGTCGGGCCGAGTCGGTCGGCGGCCACCGCGTAGCCGATGACGACCGCGAGCACGGTGGTCGAGGCCAGCAGGGTGAACACCACGATCGCGACGATGTCACCGCCCGCGGTGAGTCCGCCCGCGCCGATGGCGAGGCCCGCCGACACGCACAGCAGCAGGTTCTTCGGATTCACCGCCGAGAGCAGCGCGCCGAGCCCGGCCGCCTTGACGACGGTGAGAGTGTCGATCGCCTGCATCCAGCCGGGCACCGAGGTGTCCGACCGGGACTGCCATTGCTCGAACGCGAGCAGCACGAGCAGCGCGCCGAGGACGATCTTGATCCAGGACACCACGACCGACGGTTCGCTCTCGGTCGAGCCGAGCAACCCGGACAGCAGGGTCACCACCACGGTGACGACCAGGATGCCGCCCACCCAGCCCGCGGCGAAACCCTTCGCCGCACCGCCCGCGTTCTTGGACAGGATCATGAGAATGGCGGCGACGATCGGGATCGGCGAGATCGCCACACCCACCGCCAGGGGAAGCAGATCACCGATGACTGAGCCCATGGGGCGACGTTAAGCCCGGAGCACACCACCGCGCGTCACACGTTGCGGGTGATATCCGCGGTTTCGTTGTGCTCATGTCGCTCCGATCAGTGGCGAGTTCGGCCTGTCCTCGGGACTTCCCGAGTGCCAGCGCGGACCGAGAGCACCGCCAAGGACGCACATGCGACCGGCGTTGCGCACGTCCAGGAAACCGTCCAGGTCAGCGGCACCGACCCGGCGTGGGTGTGGTCGGGGTCGCGGCGTTTGTGAAGGTTCCCGATGCCAGGCGAGATCGACCGAGCTCGGGGTCGCGCGTCGTAGAGTCTCGGTATGTCGGACGCCGAAATGACCGAGTTGGTGCAGCGCAGCGTCGAGGAGGCCCTCCTCGGTGGGCCGCGTCGCTTTACCAGGACGCAGGTCGCCGAACAGTCGGGTGTGCCGGAGGCGGAATCGCGGCGGCTGTGGACGGCGCTGGGGTTTCCGGCCAACTCCGACGAGGAGGTCGACTACACCCAGCTCGACATCACCTCGGTCACCAACTTCCGCAACATGAAAGTCGTTGCCGCCGCCGATATCCGGCAGCAGGCGGCGGCCGCGCGGACCATCGGCCAGGGCATGGCACGACTGGCCGAATGGCAGGCCGATCTGGTGCTGGCCGAGATCAAGGCGCGGGCGGCGGCGGGTGATCCGGCGATTCCGCTCGATGAGCGGGTCAGGGTGGCCACCGAATCGACCATGGCCAGTATCGAACAGCTGCAGTCGTATGTGTGGCGCAGGCATCTGGCGGCCGCGGCAGCCCGGTCCACCGACGTGCCCGGGGACGGGTCGACGCGGACACTGGCGGTCGGATTCGCCGACATGGTCGGCTTCACCCGGCTCACCCGGCACCTGCATCCCGACGAATTGTCCACGCTGCTGGAGGCTTTCGAGTCCACCACCACCTCAGCCATCACCGACAACGGCGGCTGGGTGATCAAGAACGTGGGCGATGAGGTGATGTTCGCCGCCGAGACCGCGGCCGACGCGGCCCGCATCTCGCTGTCCATCCAGGAGTCGACCATGCTGGTCGGGGGCACCCCGGAGCTCCGTGTGGCCTTCGCCTACGGCGAGGTCCTGCAACGCCTCGGTGACCTCTACGGCTCGGTCGTCAACATCGCCGCCCGTCTCACCGGCGTCGCCCGCCCCGGCAACGTCCTCATCGACGACGGCGCCGCGGAGGCACTGGACGAACACCCCGAATTCGCCATCCGCCACCTGCGCAGTGTCCGAGTCCGCGGCTTCAACCGCCTTCGCCCCCACCGCCTCCGGCGGGCCTGAACCCGCTATTCGACCAGTTTCCAGTTGCTCGAGCCCTCGGGGCCCGCGGTCATCTCGACGAGCGCCGAATCGCCGTTGTCATCGAAGGCCGTGCAGGTGAAAGTGCCGCCTACCGGAACGACTTCGAGGCCTTCGCCGCAGTCGACCGTCACCGGGAAGCCGACCTTGTCGGACACGTCGGCGGTGAGCCTGCTTCCGGTGTCGGCGAGGTCGAAGGCCACGTCGATGGTCTCGAACCGCACCTTGTCCTCGTCGTCTTCCACCGTCACCTCGACGCGCACGACCTTGCCGTCGACCGTGGCGTCACACAGGAACGTCTCCCCGGCCTTCGGCTTCTCGTCGGGACGCGGGCACTCGACCGAGTCGACCGTGCGCGAGATCGACTCGTAGGACTTGTCGAGTTCGGCGGCGATCTCCTTCTCGAGCGCCTCGTAGTCGGGCCCGCCGATCGAGAACGAGGCGCTGCACCCGAACAGGGCCAGCGACAAGGGAACCGACAGGGTGGCAACCAGGATCCGCGATCGGATCGGGCGGGCCGCGAGGGAAGAGAACACGGGTACACGATATCCCCGCGTCACCGGAAAGCGAGTGGAAACGATGCCCATGTGCGTCACGCCCGTCCTTGCCGAGAAGGACTGGCAGCGACGGGAAACGCCCTGCTGACAGCCATTTCAGAGAGTTACATGATACGGCAGGATCACGACGGCCGTCTACCGCACCGACCAGTTGGATGTCTGCCTCGGCGCCGAGGTGCCGCCCCGGCCGGGACAACCGTTCTCTAGGGTGTCCGGGTGGACTTGGACTGGCAGAGCGTGCGCGAGCAATACACCGTGTTCGCCGATGACGCGGTGGTGGCGTTGAACAAGCCTGCCGGAATCTCGGTCACCGGGGAGCGGCACGATACGGATCTGGTCGAGGTGGCGCAGGCGGCGGGGACGCAGGCGTATCCGGTGCACCGGATCGACAAGGTCACCTCCGGGCTGGTGCTGCTGGCCACCGACCTGGCCGCACACGGGCAGTTGACCAGGCAGTTCACCAAGCAGACCGTGCGCAAGGCGTATCTGGCGATCGTGTCGGGGGCGGATCTGCCCGATCGGGGTGAGCTGGATCTGCCGTTGAGTGTCGGGCGCAAGAACCGGGTGCGGATCGCCGCACCGCGCGAGGCGATCCGGCGCGAGGACGCGCGCTGGTTCGTCGAGGACGCCGACCTGCTCCCCACGAAGAACTACCCCTCGCTGACCAGGTTCAGCACCGTCACCCGTCGCGACGACCACGCCTTGCTCGCCCTGGAGCCGGTCACCGGGCGCCGCCACCAGATCCGGGTGCAACTCGCCTGGATCGGCCACCCGATCCTCGGCGACCCGCTCTTCGACCGCACCGCCACCCACCCCCGCACCCACCTGCACTCCTGGAAACTGCGCCTCGACGCCGACTGGCTCACCCCACCCGTGCTCGATCTCGAGGCGACCCCGGACCCGGCCTTCTGGGCACCACTCACCGACGACGCCGGCGAGTGCGCGGAACTTCTCCACACCGCCACACAACAGCTCGGTGACTTCTGGACCAGCTGAACCATCCACAGCCCTCCACAGGTGTGGAGATCGCCCAGGATCTCCGGTGAGTATCGGCAGAGCGGACGCCTGGTGATCAACGGTCCGGATCGAGTGCGGCGAACTCGGGGGTCCAGGCGGGTGAGCGGCCGAGGAGTCGCAGGATGCGATCCAGGGTCTCGGATCCGGCGGGGGTGTCGATGACGGGGGCGAAGGCGGCGTCGGGCCCGCGGCGGGGTGCGCCGGTGGGGACCGCTTCGGCGATGCTCAGGGCGGTGGGGGCCAGGTCGGGGTCGAGGTAGATGGAACGGCCGAGGGAGCGGGCGACGTCCCAGGCATGGACGACGCTGTCGATGAGGTGGAACGACACCGCGAGCGGGGCGGGGAAACGACCGGGTGGGATCTCGGGGAGGGACAGGGTTCGGGTGAGGGCCTCGGGTGCGGCGAAGGCGGCGATGACCTCCGCTGCCGAACGCAGATAATCGCCGACCGGGTCGATGGTGCGGCGCGCTTCCCAGACCGCAGGGTCGTCCTCGCCGCGCGCGGCGGCGGCGAAACCACGGTTCTGGGTACTCATGTGCGTGAGCAGGTCACCAAGATCCCAACCCGCGCAGGGTGTTTCGAGATCCAGCGGTGAGCCCTCGGCCACGCGTACCGCTTCGACACTCAACCGCACGGCACGCTCGTGTCGCGCCAGCAATACCGCGCCGTCCTCAATCGTAATCATTTGCTTATCATAAGCATATGCTTATCATCTGCCAAGGCGTACGGATGTCGTCCATCCCCGCCCAGTAGATTTCGGGCATGCCGAAAGTCACCCGCCCCGACCTCGCGGCCATGCTCGTGCCACTGGGCCGCGCGCTGACCGATGCCGAGCGGCCTGTCCTCGACCGGCACGGGCTCACCATGTGGGGCTATGTCGTCCTGCTCGGGCTCGACGAACAGCCCGTGCACACACAGGCCGCGCTGGCCAAGGCGATCGGGGCGGACAAGACGCGGATCATCCCCGTCCTCGACGATCTGCAGCATCGCGGACTACTCGAACGCGAATCCGATCCGGCCGACCGCCGGGTCAACCTGGTGCGGCTCACGCGGGCGGGCGCCCGCCTGCGCGCGGGCGCCCAGCGCGATATCCAGGAGCAGGAACGCCGTCTGCTCGCCGACCTGCCCGCCGCCGATCGCGACACCTTCCTGCGAGTACTACAACAGCTCGCCGAGCGCACCGGATCGGCGAGATTCCCAGGGTGAGAGGTGACACAGACCACCCGACGGGTTTCGCCCCGTGGTACGCCTCATGAAGACGGATAAGACCAGGTCATCTAGCCTTGAGAGGTGCCGATGAGCGATACCGGCGCACTCTGACGCAACGGAGCGATCCCAGAGAAGAAAGCGACTGCCGATGATCCTGGCGGCTCAGCTCAGCGACACCCATTTCGACCTCACGGCGCGCAATGCCGAACGCGTGGAGGCGGTGATGGCCTATCTGGCCGATCTGCCGCGCCGGCCCGACGTCATCCTGGTCACCGGCGACATCACCGATTCCGGCAAGCCCGAACAGTACGCCGAAGCGCGCCTGGCGCTGCGGGCCGACATCCCCGTCCACGTGCTCCCCGGCAATCACGACGACCGCGCCGCCCTGCGCACCGAACTGCTCGGCGAACCCGCCTCGACCGCCCCCGTGAACAGCGCCCATCGCGTCGGCCCGCTCACCGTGCTCATGCTCGATTCCAGCATTCCCGGCGAACCCAGCGGTCTGCTCGACGAGGACACCTACGCCTGGCTGCGCGCCGCTCTCGCCGAAGCGCCGCCCGACGGCCCCATCCTGCTGGCCCTGCACCACCCACCCAAGCCCCTGTTCAGCCCCGTCGTCGACGTGATCGCCCTCGCCGACCCCGGCCGCCTCGCCGCCGTCGTCGCGGGTGACGCCCGCATCATCGGCGTCCTGACCGGCCACGCCCACTCCCCCATCGCCACCACCTTCGCGGGCAAACCCATGATCACCGCACCCAGCACCGCCTCCGTCCTCGGCGGCGCATGGGAGGTCACCCCACCCCACCGAGTCATGGACTACGCCCCCGACCCCGCCCTGGCCCTGCACGTCATCGACGACGCCTACACCTTGACGACCCACTTCCGCACGGTAGCCATGGGCGGCTGGCTCTCCGAACCCCCGACCTGAAGCCAGCCCAACCCACACACCTACTCTCACGCTTCGCACACAACCCCCTGGCAGACTGGACGCGTGAGAGACAAGCCCGCGGAACTCGCTCGCGGACCCCTGCGCCCGATCGAACTGGCCACCGGCGCCGTGATGGGCGGCCTCACGGTCGGCCTGATCACCGTCGGCGCGCTGGTCCCCATGGCCGCCGCGCTGCAACTGGTAGCCGCGGTCCCGCTGGGTTTACTGGCCCATCGGTACCGCCTGCGTGCCCTGCTCACGGCGACGATCGCCGCCGGGCTGGTCACCTTCGTCGCCGCGGGCATGATGCCCGCGCTCGGCGTCTTCGGCGCCGCCACCGTCGCGGGCATCATCGGCACCGTGAAGCGGCGCGGCGGTGGCCTGGCCACGGTCCTCGCGGCGGCGCTCGTGGCCAGTGCGGGGTGGGCCTTGTTCTCGGTCGGCATGCTGCTGGTGTTCAGCCGCACCAGAGAACTCTTCTTCACCGCGATCCGCAACACCGCGGCGGGCATCGAGGACCTGGCGGGCCGCCAATCCCAGCTGGAGCCGCTCGGACGGATGGCCTCGGAAGCCACCGATGTGGTGCTGCAGTGGTGGTGGCTGTACGTGGGCGGCTCGGTGGCACTCGGCGTGCTGGTGAGCGCCGTCGTGGCCTGGTTCGTCCTCGGCTCGGTCCTGGACCGGCTGGCCTGGCTCCCCGGCAGTGACCGTCTCGACTCGCCGGACGACGACCGCCCGATCGACCCCTTGCCGGTGAGTCTGCACGGGGTCGGCTACCGCTATCCCGGCACCGACGTCCCGGCACTGGCCGATATCGGCCTGACCATCCGGCCGGGCGAGTTCGTCGCCGTCGTCGGCCACAACGGCTCCGGCAAATCCACCCTGACCAGGGTGCTCGCCGGCCGGCCCCCGACCTCCGGCGCGGTGGCTCGCCCCGGCTCGGCCGGCCTGGGCAAGCTCGGCGGCACCGCGCTGGTGCTGCAGCGACCGGAGAGCCAGACCCTGGGCGTCTCGGTCGCCGATGACGTGGTGTGGGGCCTGCCGGCGGAACTGGCCGACGAGGTCGACGTCGACGGCCTGCTCGCCGAGGTCGGCCTCGACGGTATGGGCGAGCGCGAGACCGCCACCCTTTCCGGCGGACAGCAGCAGCGCCTGGCTGTCGCCGCCGCGCTGGCGCGTCGCCCCGCCCTGCTCATCGCCGACGAGGCCACCTCGATGATCGACCCCGACGGCCGCCGCGATCTCGTCGCACTGCTGGCCGAGCTACCCCGCCGCCACGGCACCGCGGTCGTCCTGGTGACCCACCACGAGGCCGATGCCACCGCGGCCGACCGGGTGATCCACCTCGCCAACGGCCGGATGGTCGACCACCTCGCCAGCTGGCCGACACCGGCCCGCGATCAGCGCCGCGGCCCGATGGGCTCGACCATCCTCGAACTGGCCGACGTGCACCACACCTACAACCGCGGCACTCCGTGGGAGGCACCCGCGCTGCACGGCGTCGATCTGTCGGTGCGCCAAGGCGAGGCGCTGTTGATCGTCGGCGGCAACGGCTCTGGCAAGTCGACACTGGCCTGGATCATCGCCGGGCTGATCGCACCGAGTTCGGGCCGGTGCGAGCTGCGCGGCCGCCCGGTCGACAAGCAGGTCGGCCGGGTGGCGCTCGCCTTCCAGCATTCTCGCTTGCAGTTGCAGAAGCAGACCGTGGGCACCGAGATCGCCGATTGGGGCGGCCGCGCCACCGGCTCCGGCGCGGTCGGGCGGGCACTGGACGCGGTGGGTCTGGATCGTCGCCTCGCCGCCCGCTCGGTCGAGGAACTCAGCGGCGGGCAGGCCAAGCGGGTGGTGCTGGCGGCGATGGTGGCCAGTCATCCACAGGTGGTGGTGCTGGACGAACCGCTGGCCGGTCTCGATCCACAGGGTCGGGCCGAGATCGTGGAACTGCTTGCCCGCCTGCGTGATTCCGGGCTCACCTTGATCGTCATCTCGCACGATGTCACCGATGTGGCCGCGGTGTGCGACCGTACGGTGCACCTGGACGCGGGTGTCGTCGTCGAAACCGCCGGTGCGCGAAGGCCGGTCGAGTCCGACGGCGCCACCCTGTTGCCCGCACGACCGGAAGCCGTGTGGCGCCTGGACAATTCACCGCGCAACGAGCCGGGGAACGGAGTCGTCCGATGAGCACTGTTCTCCTGCGTGAGGTCCAGGTCGACAGCGTCGTGCACCGCCTGTGGGCGGGCACGAAGATGATCGCGGCCTTCCTGCTCAGCCTGCTGCTGATGTTCCTGCCGTCGTGGCCGGTGCTCGGGGTGATCATCGCGTTCCTCGTGGTGATCTTCGTGCTCGCCCGGCTGCCGATCGGCGCGCTGCCCCGGCTGCCGTGGTGGTTCTGGGGCGTGGTGGTCCTGGGCGGGCTGCTGAACGCGCCCGTCGGCGGACGGGCCGTGCTGGCGTACGCGCAGGTCTTCGTGTTCGGCATGGTGCTGGTCGCCGCTTCGCTGCTGATCGCGTTCACCACCCCGATGGGTGAGGTGGCGCCCGCGCTGGCCAAGCTGGGCGCACCGCTGCGCAGACTGCGGGTGCCGGTGGACGAGTGGGCGGTGGTCGTCGCGCTGACGCTGCGCGGCCTGCCGCTGCTGCTCGACGAGATCCGGGTATTGCGCGCGGCCCGCAAACTGCGGCCCAAGGAGAATCTCCTGCACCGCGCGACCGACAATCCGCTCATCGACATCCTCACCGCGTGCATGGCGGTGTCGACCCGGCGCGCGGGCGAGCTGGGTGAGGCGATCACCGCGCGGGGCGGCACCGGCATGCTCACCGCCCATCCCAGCGCTCCGACCAGGCGTGATGCTGTCGCGCTGCTGATCGTCGTCGCGGTGTGCGCGGGCGCGGTCGGGTTGAGCGTGGCGCTGTAACGCGCCACCACCCGACCGCGCAATTATCAAGGAAGAATCTAGGTTTAAAACATCAATTCACTGATCGGCAACCCTTCAGCGGGCTATGGTCGAGTCGATACGTCAGAGCTGGACCGCATCACGCGCCGCCATAGCTTCTCGGGGGGAGCCACGATCACGGCGCATTCGTTTGGGCACGTCACCTGATGAACCAGATGGGAACGTTCACATGATCATCCGTAAGTTCGCCGCAGCGGCGATTCCGCTGCTCGCGGCAGCACTGGTCGGTACCGGTGTCGCACATGCCGATCCCGTGACACCGGATGTCGGCTACCGCACCGACGTCGTCGGCGACACCCTCGTCACCACCCTGACCGACGGCGTCTTCACTGTCACCGGCGGCGCTGTCGACATCCGCGACAAAGCCGGCGCGACGCTGATGTCCTTGCCGCTCTCGGTACGCGACGGCAGCTTCGAATACCCGCTGCCACACAAGGTCAGCGCGGACGGAACGGTGCTCGAGCTGACCGCGGTCAAGGACGTCGCGGCCGCGAAGCCGAACCTGACCCCGGTCGCCTCACCCGCGGAAAACTATGCGGCGCAGGCAAACTTCGCATCCACCTTCGGCCTGGCCACCGCGATCGGCAGCTTCGTCGGCATGGGTCTCGGCGCCGTCATCGGCCTGATCGTCGGCGGCATCATCATCCCCGGCATCGGCGTCGTCCCGGGCTTCATCACCGGGGCCACGGTCGGCGGCATCATCGGCACCCTCGTCGTCGGCGGCCCCACCCTGATCGTCGCGGGCATGGACCTGATCAACACCTGGAACGCCCCGCCGGGCACCACCCAGTGGGCCCAGCAGCCCAACTAGCAACTATCCAGCGAGTACACGGCGGGCCGATGGCGGTCGGCCCGCCGTGGAAATCAGGACTTGTCGCGCAGGGCGTTCTTGGCGGCTGCCTGCGCGGCGTCGACCTGATCGGCGAACTTGTTGCTGGTCTTGGCGTCGACCACGTCACCGGCCTTGTCGATGACGCCGTCGACCTTGTCGGCGTTCTTGGCGGCCAGGTCCATCGCCTTGTCCGCCAGGTTCTTGAAATCCACCGTGCACTCCTCGCTGATTCGAACCGGGTACAACGCGATCACCCTAGCAACGGCACAGCTTTCGTGGCGAGGATCAGTCCGGCACGCTCGTGATGCCGTCCCACACGGGATGCCACAGCCGCCCGGTATCGGTCCAGGCCTGGAAGCGCACGGTGCCGGTGAGCGACGGCGTCGCCCATTCGGCGTCCTGGCATTCCTCGGCGGTCATCTCGCTGGTGAACGGCGAAGTCTTGCGGTGTAAGCGCTGCAATTGCGCGGCGATCCGGCGCTGCTGTTCCGCGCCGAAACCGGTACCGACCCGGCCCACATAGACGAGCCCGTTCTCGTGCGGGACACCGAGCAGCAGCGACTTGAACGGCCGTGCGGTACTGCGTCGCCAGCCTCCGATCACCACCTCCCGCGAGCGCCAGTTGCGCTGCTTGAGCCAGGTCTGACTGCGCTTGCCCGGCTGATACACCGAGTCGACCCGCTTGGCGACCACGCCCTCCTGCCCCTGCTCGCGGCTGAGTTCCATCGCCTCGGCACCCGAGCCCGGCAGCAACCCGGCGACATTCATCGACGGCGCCAGTCTGCCGAGCGCCTCGAGCACCGCGCGCCGGTCGGTGTACTTCTTGCGCAGCAGCGAGGTGCCGTCGAGATGGAGCACGTCGAAGGCGACGAAGATCGCCCGCGCCGAATCAGCCTGCAGAGCAGCGAGATCCGAGACCCCCTTGTCGTCGAGCACCACGGCCTCACCGTCGAGGACCACCCTGTGCCCGGCCAGTTCGGTACCGAGCGCGGCCAGGCGCGGGTATCTGGCGGTGACCGTGTTGCCCGCTCGGCTGCGAATGACGACCTCACCGTCGTCGATCTCGACGATCACCCGGAACCCATCCCATTTGGTCTCGAAGGCCCACTCCCCCGCGGCCAGCGACTCGACCTCGCCCGCGGTGGCCAACATGGGCGACAGTCCGCGCGCCAGGCCACCGGACCCGTTGTCCAACGGCACTTCTCGACGATTCTGGTCGCGCATGTAGTGCATGAGCCACTGATCGCCCTTGGTCTGGATGAAGGCGTACCTGCCCTGCAGACGCCGCCCGTCGAACTCGACGATCACCTCGTCCTCGCGCCACTTCTCGATGACGTAGGTGCCCGAATCCCAGATCGTCATCTCCCCCGCACCGTATTCGCCCTTCGGGATGGTGCCGTGGAAGTGCAGGTATTCGAGCGGATGATCCTCGGTGCGCACGGCGAGGCGATTGTGTTTCGGCTCGGTCGGCGGCCCCTTGGGCACCGCCCACGAGGCCAGCACCCCCTCGTGTTCCAGGCGCACGTCCCAGTGCAGGCGGCGCGCGTGATGCTCCTGGACGACGAACCGGTCACCCGGCCCCGGCTCGGGCGCATCGGCAGGCACCGGCTCGGGAGTGCGCCGCGGATCGCGCATGCTGCGGTACTTGGTCAGCGAGTCGGGGTGGCGCGGCAGCGGCGGGTCGAGGTCGGCGAGCAGGTCACCGTCGGCTTTCCAGCGGGCGAGCACCTCGTCGAAACGTAACTGGCGCAGCGACTTCGCGTTCTCGATCTCGGACCACTCGCGCGGCGCCGCCGCATGGGGTTCGGCGCGACCGCGCAGCGAGTACGGGGCGATGGTGGTCTTGGCGGCATTGTTCTGGCTCCAGTCCAGCAACACTTTCCCGGTGCGGGCCGATTTCGCCATCGTCGCCGTCACCAGATCCGGGTGCAGCTGTTCGAGATTGGCGGCCACCTGCTTGGCGACAGTGGCGGCGCCCCGTGAGCTCACCGGCCGGTCCAGCGGTACGTAGAGGTGAATTCCCTTGCTGCCACTGGTCACCGGGTAGGCCCGCATCCCGATCTCGGCGACCATGTCGCGCACGGCCAGCGCCACGCGCGCGCATTCGGCCAGCCCGGCCCCGGGGCCGGGGTCGAGATCGAACACGATCCTGGTGGCCGGGCCGCGTTCGGTACCGTAGAAGCGCCATTGCGGCACATGGACTTCCAGCGCGGCCTGCTGTCCGAGCCAGGCCATCCCGGCCTCGGAGTCGAGCACCGGGTACACCACCCGGCGGCTGGAATGCTCGATCGCGACGCGGTGGATCCATGCGGGCGCGTGCTCGGGCAGGTTCTTCTCGAAGAAGTCGGGATCATCGACCCCGTTCGGCCACCGCTTCCTGGTGACCGGACGCCCCGCGATGTGCGGCAGCATCGCCTCGGTGATCGCCGAATAGTAGGCGATCACCTCGCCTTTGGTCGTTCCGGTGGCCGGATACAGCACCTTGTCGAGGTTGCTGAGCTCAACCTCGATCGCCGGCTCACCCGGCGCGCCCCGGAACTCCCGGCGGACCATCGACGCGGTTCGGTCGCGGGGACCGATCAGGTTCGGTCCCCGCGCACCGAATCAGGCCTTCGGTCCCGGATCGGTCGGTGCGGGACCGCCGGGAGCGGTGCCGGGGTCTTTCGGGGTGGTGTCGCCGGCTGCGGGGCCGGGATCGGTGCCGGGCTGCGGCGGGACGACCTTCTTGGCCGCCTCCTTGCCCTTCTCGATCTTGTCGCTGTACTTGCCGCCGGTCTTCTCATCGATGAAGGACCCGGCCTTGTCGACCGCGTCGTTGATCTTGTCCGCGTTCTGCTCGACCGTGTCCTTGCCTTTGCCGAGCAGGCCCTTCAAGGTGTCCACGAAACTCATCTGCCGATGTTCCTTTCCCATTTTGGCGCGATTGCCCGTCGCTGCACGAAGCCGAAAGGTTCACTCCACATCTTCCCACCACGAAACCCGTGGTGGGAGGTCATTCGGAACCACCCGCTCGCCCGGCTTGGGCACCACCGTCGCGGTCCCCGCGTCCGCGGCGGCGGACAGGAGACGACGCACCGGCTCCGACCACTCGTGGAAGGCCAGATTGAACGTCGCCCAGTGGATCGGCACCAGCAGGCCGAAGCCCGGGTCGCCCAGGCACAGGTCGGCGTGCGCGCGCACGGCTTCCTCGGGGTTCATGTGCACATCGGTCCAGCGCTCGTCGTAGGCGCCGATCGGCAGCAGCGTGAGATCGAACGGTCCGAGTACCGCGCCCGCTTGGGCGAAGGCCTTGGTGTAGCCGGTGTCGCCGCCGAAGTACACCCGCTTGGTCGGACCGGCCAGCGCCCACGACGCCCAGAGCGTGGTGTTGCGGACCAGACCGCGGCCCGAGAAGTGCCTGGCCTCGGCGCAGGTGATGGTGAGGCCGCGGTCGGCGGGATCGTGACCGAGCGAGACCGAACCGCCCCAGTCCAGCTCGATGATCCGGTTCTCGGGCACGCCCCACTGACGCAGATGCGCGCCGATGCCCGTCGGCACCACGAACGGCGCGTGCTGGGCCCGGACGAGCTCGTCGACGGTGGCTTTGTCGAGGTGGTCGTAGTGATCGTGGGAGATGATCACCGCGTCGACGGTCGGCAATTCCGCCAGCGCCCCGGGGACCGGATGCAGCCGGGCCGGGCCGATGAGCGGCGACGGGGAGACCCGTTCGCTCCACACCGGGTCGGCCAGCACGCGGTAACCGTCGAGCTCGATCAGCGCGCTCGCGTGCCCGTACCAGGTCACCGCCAACGGCGCAGCCTGTTCGGGAAGTTCGGGAGTGACCAGCGGGACCGGGCGCGCGGGACGCCCCACCCTGCCCTTGGTCAGTCCCGACCACAGCAGCGAGGGCGCCGCGCCCGCGGCGAGCATGCTGCTCGGCTCGGTGTTGTGGAAGCGTCCGTCCCGGTAGGACGACTTACCCAGCGCGGTCGGCTCGATCGCCGACGGTCCGGCGCCGAGCGCGGTCGGCAGGCCCCAGACCGCCCGGGCGACCCAGGCCAGACCCACGGTGCTCGCCACCGACCCGGCCACACGCGTCAGGCGGGTCACCGGCCGAGGAATTTCGCCGGGCGCTTCTCCTGCCGCGCTTTCCTACCCTCTTGGGCGTCCTCACTGGTCCAGGCCGCTTCCAGCGCGGCCCGCTGCTGGACGCTGGCCGGATCGCGCGTGCCGTCGTCGTTGAGCACCAGCTTCATCGCCTGCAGCGACAGCGGCGCCAGCGCGGCGATCGACTTGGCCCAGTCCTTGGCATCGGCGAGGGTGCCGAGCTTGTTGGCGAAGCCGTAGGCATGGGCATCGGCGGCCGAGACCGATTCGGCGCCGAGCAGGATGGTGCGCGCCGGGCCGCCACCGATCAGCGAGACCAGCCGCCGCACCGTCCAGCGATCAACCGAGATGCCCAGCTTGGCGGCGGGGACCGCGATGTAGGCATCGGGTTCGATCACCCGCAGATCCGAGGCAAGCGCCAACTGCACGCCCGCGCCGAGGGCACCGCCGTTGATCGCCGAGATCACCGGCACCGGAACGGATTCGATGGTGTGCAGCATGTCGAGCAGACCGGTGAGGAAATCCTCGGAGTACACACCGGACAGGTCGGCGCCCGCACTGAAGATCGGGCCGCGCCCGGTGAGCACGATGGCGCGCGCGCCCTGGTTCACCGCCTCGAGCACGGCGGCGCGCAACTGGTCGACCAGATCAGCGTTGAGCGCGTTGCGCCGTTCCTCGCGCTGCAATTCGATGGTGATCACGTCACCGTCGCGGGTCACGCCGAGCATGCATCCTCCCCAGAAGTACCGGATAACGTGGATGTCTTCACTCTGCCACAGCCAGCCGTCGACGCCCGGTAAGGCGATAGCATCGGCGGCTGTGGCGAGCGACTTCGACATCGTGGTGATCGGCGCGGGCCAGGCCGGGCTCTCGGCCGGATATCACCTGCGCAGGCTCGGGTTGGTGCCCGAGCGCGATTTCCGCATCGTCGACCACGCGCCGGGACCCGGCGGCGCCTGGCAGTTCCGCTGGCCCTCGCTGACGCTGACCACGGTGAACCGGGTGCACGATCTGCCGGGGATGTCGTTCGCCGAGACGCTGGCGCCCGGCTCGGAAACCGCCCCCGCCGCCACGGCGGTGCCGCACTACTACGAGCTCTACGAAAAGCGCTTCGACCTGCGGGTTCAGCGACAGATTTCGGTGCGTGTGGTGTGCGATCGGACCGCCGACGGCCAGAGCTGCGCGGGGCGGGGCGAGGTGCTGCACGTGGAGACCGAGGGCGCGGGCACCCTGCGCACGCGGGGGCTGATCAACGGCACCGGCACCTGGGAGCGCCCGTTCGTCCCGCGCTATCCCGGCGCGGACACCTTCACCGGCCGCCAGCTGCACACCCGCGACTACCGCACAGCCGAGGAGTTCGCCGGCGAGCACGTGGTCGTGGTGGGCGGGGGCATCTCGGCGGTGCAATTGCTCGACGAGATCTCCCGGGTGACGTCGACCACATGGGTCACCAGATCCGAGCCGGTGTTCCGTACCGAGCCCTTCGCCCCGGAGGACGGGCGCGCCGCGGTCGCCATGGTCGAGGACCGGGTGCGGCGCGGATTGCCACCGGGTTCGGTCGTCTCGGTGACCGGTCTGCCGCTCGACGAGCGCCTGCGCGCGGCCCGCGACCGGGGCGTGCTGCGCCGACAGCCCATGTTCGAACGCATCGAGCGCGACGGCGTGCGCTGGGCGGACGGCACCTTCCAGCCCGCCGACGTGATCCTCTGGGCCACCGGTTTCCGCAGCTCACTGGACCATCTGGCACCGTTGCGCCTGCGCGGGCCCGGCGGCGGCATCACGATGACCGGGCGACTGGCGACGCAGGTTGCCGTCGATCCGCGCATCCATCTGATCGGCTACGGTCCCTCGGCCAGCACGATCGGCGCCAATCGGGCGGGCCGGGCGGCGGCCGCCGAACTGACCGGCCATCTGGGGATCAGTCGAGACCGGCGCTGAAGGTGGCCGGGTCGGGACCGACCCGGCTGCCCTTGTCGAGGCGGTTGATCGCCTCCATCGCCTGCGCGTCGAGCTCGAAGGTGAACACGTCGAAGTTCTCGGCGATGCGCGAGGGTGTGACCGACTTGGGAATGACGATGTTGCCCAGCTGCAGATGCCACCGGATGATCACCTGCGCGGGCGTGCGGTCCAGTTCCTTGGCGACGGTGACGATGGTGGGGTTGTCCAGCAGCGTGCCCTGGCCGAGCGGGCTCCACGCCTCGGTGGCGATGGCGTGATTGGCGTGGTATTGGCGTAGGTCACGCTGGGCCAGGGTGGGGTGCAGTTCGATCTGATTCACCGCGGGAACCTCACCCGCGTCGGCGATCAGGGTCTCCAGGTCGATGACGCGGAAGTTGGAGACGCCGATCGAGCCGATCCGGCCCTGCGCCTTGAGCGCCTGGAACGCGCGGAAGGTGTCGACGTAGCGGCCCGCCGAGGGCACCGGCCAGTGGATCAGGTACAGATCCAGATAGTCCAGGCCGAGGCGCTGCATGCTGGCGTCGAAGGCACGCAGCGTGCTGTCGTAGCCCTGGTCGGCGTTCCATAGTTTGGTGGTCACGTAGATCTCGTCGCGGGGAACCCCCGACGCGCGGATGGCGCGGCCTACGCCTTCCTCGTTGCCGTAGACCGCGGCCGTGTCGATACTGCGGTAGCCGACCCGCAAGGCCTCGGCGACCACTCCGGTGACCTCGTCCTCCGGCACTTGGAACACGCCGTAGCCGAGCTGCGGGATCACGTTCCCGTCGTTGAGCACGATGGTGGGAACGGGGCTGCTGGCGCTACGGAAGGTCACCCTTCCGACCGTAGAAGTGCTTGGGCGAAGCGTCAACGACGCGACCTCGCGTGTTTCCCCGAGTCGCCGAGTGGGTAGGAAACGGGGCGCTGGTCAGTGAACGACCCCGGCGAGTCCGATCCGCCGGTAGCGCGCGTGCCGCAGGTCCCGCAGTTCCGCGACGGGGCGGGTCCGCAACCCCGCCAGTTCCTCGGCGATCGCGAGCACCATCCGTCGCGCGAAGGCGACCGGCTCGTCGGCGGCGTCGGGGTGCTCCTCGACGATCCGGTCGACCACACCGTCGATCAGCAGGTCCGCCGATCGAATCCCCTGTGCCGCTGCCAGTTCCGGTGCGTGATCGGTGTCGCGGAAGACGATGGCGCTCGCGCCCTCCGGCGGCAGCGGGGCGAGCCAGCCATGCCTCGCCGCCAGCACCCGGTCGGCGGGCAGGAGCGCGAGGGCGCCGCCGCCGGTGCCCTGGCCGAGCAGAACCGAGACGGTGGGGGTGTCGAGGGTGACCAGATCGGCCAGGCAGCGCGCTATTTCGGGGGCGAGCCCGCGTTCCTCGGCCTCCTTGGACAACGCGGCACCGACGGTGTCGATCACCAGCACCAACGGCAGGCGCAGCTCCTGGGCCAGCGCCATCGCCCGCCGCGCCTCCCGCAAAGCGGCCGGTCCCATCGTCTGCTCCGCCGCCTTGCCCGAGCGGTCGTGTCCGAAGACGACACAGGGCTGGCCGGCGAATCGCGCGAAGGCGAGCAGTGCGGTGCGATCGGACTCGCCCTGGCCGGTGCCACTGAGTGGCACCCGTTGGGTGGCATGGCGAAGCAGATCGCGGATGCCGGGACGGCCGGGACGGCGGGTGCTGAGCACCGAATCCCAGGCGGTCGACATCGAGTCTGCCGTTGGCGCGGCAGTATTCGTCACCGAGCCGACATCAGCAATCGAGCCCGTCTCTGCCGGTTCGGTATTCGCTGCCGAACCCCTGATCGCGGCCGCTGTTCGCGTCGCCCCGGCGGGGTTGCGCACAGGCGCAGCCCATCCCGGCTCCACCTGGCGAGGATCGACCGAGCCGCTGGCCACACTCAGCGCTCGGTGCGCGATCCGGCGGAACACCTCGACGGGGACCACCCCGTCGATCACGCCGTTGCGGTAGAGGTTCTCGGCGGTCTGTACGCCGGGCGGAAAGGGCTTGCCGTACAGCGCTTCGTACACGCGCGGGCCGAGGAAGCCGATGAGCGCGCCGGGGGCGGCGAAGGTGATGTGACCCAGCGAACCCCAGGAGGCGAACACTCCGCCCATGGTGGGATCGCGCAAATACACCAGGTACGGATGACCGGCCGCCTTGTGCACCGCGACCGCGCCGGCGATCTTCACCATTTGCACGAAAGCGACTGTGCCCTCTTGCATTCGGGTGCCTCCGGAGGTCGGTGAGGCGATCAGCGGCAGACCGCGTTCGGTGGCTCGCTCCACCGCGGTGACGATCCGTTCGGCCGCGGCGACACCGATCGATCCTGCGAGAAAGGCGAATTCGCAAGCGAGCACAGCGACGGGGCGCCCACGCAACAGCCCCTCGCCCGTCAGTACCGCCTCGTCGGAGCCTGATCGTCGCGCCGCGGCGATCAGTTCCTGACGGTAGCGCGGCGAGACGGCGGGCCCTCCCGGTGGCCGATCCCAGCTCACGAACGAACCGGGATCGAGTAGTTGTCCGAGCAGCTCATCCGCCGACATGCGCACGCGGTGAGCCTAGCTCGCGCACCGCGGTTGTGGCTCAGAGAGGGAACGTGAGGACATCGGGTCGCAGGTAGTCACCCGGATCGGAGAGGAAGCGCAATGCCGGACGCCGGTCGGCCGGAATCCGGTCCAATTCGCCCTGCAACGTGGCCTGATAGGTGTCACCGCGGGCGGTGAGGCCGGGCAGCCAGTTGTCGTGGTGGCTCGGTACGAACACCCCGGGCCGGATCGCCTCGATGTACTGGCGGACATCGCGTAGCCCGTTGAACGGCTGATTGAAGCCCTGGATGGCGCCAAGGTGCACATCGCTGGCGGGCAGGCCGCGAAGAACGTCGTACACCTGGGGCCCGGCCTCGGCCAGTGGTCCGGCGGAATCGTTCCAGGTGAGGATGAATCCGCCGATCCGGAACTGGTAGAGCAGGCTGCCGCCTTCCTCGGCGGACAGGCTCGACCCGAGTGCGACGAGATCACACAGCTCCGGTGGGTTCGCGATCGCGTCGCGCAGGTCGGGCACCGGGAAGAAGGGGGCCGAGCCGGCGTCGCTGTGGTCCGGTGGCTTCGGCCCCGAGTGCACATGCCGGACTGCCGTCACCTCGATCGCGCCGAGCGAGTGGTGATAGGTCTCGCCGGGCGTCGAGCGCGCGTCACCGAGCGCCACGGTGTGGAACGTCGGCGCGTCGACCTGGCGTTGGATCTGGTCGCAGTGCTCGGCCGTGCCGAAGACCACCGCGCCCGAGACCTGCGCCAAGGCGCCCGCGTCACCGGCGTGGTCGAAGTGGCCGTGCCCGATGAAGATCGCGTCCGGGCGCAGCTCGCCCACCTGCGCCACCGTGGTCGGAACGTATCCGCTGTGGATGCCCCGGGGAACCCACGCGTCGAGCAGAACCACGGTGCCGCCGAGCGCCGCGGCGAAACTCGTGCAGCCGAACCAGGACAGGATCACCCGATCCCTGCGCACCGCGCCGGTCACGGGGTCGACATTGGCGGCGCCGAAGAAGCGGGTCCGCGCGGCGACCACGTCCGCGCCCGGATCAGCGAGGGACGGGCCCGCGGTGGCGACGAGGCCGACGCCGATCGCGCCGCCGAGAAGGGTGCGTCGGGTGAACGAGCGCGGCCGACCTGAAAGCTCTGACACAGAGCCCATCCTGACAGCGAACAGCGCCTGCTACTTCGACTTCCCGCCAAGTCGAACGCGCTGGCTGATCCAGGAGGAGCGCAGCGCGGGGATGCTGACGAGTTGGCGGCCGCAGGCCCGTCGCCGCCTGCTCGTGGGCGGTGTCGTGATCGCCCTGCTCGGGCTGACGATGGCCGGGCTGCTGGCCGCGCTGGATATGGCCGCCGCGCCGGTCGTCGTCGCGGTCGCCGTCCTGCTGTTCCTGCCCGGCTGGACGATGCTGCGCATCGCCTCCGCGGGCAGGATCACGCGCCGGAACCGATGCTCGACGAATTCGAGATCGCCGAACGTAACAAGGCGCGCTCGGTCGGACTGGCACTCACCCAGTCACTGACGCTGCCGCCGCTGGCATACCTGATCGTCGCCGGGACCTTCGCACCGGAAGCCGACGCCTACCGCACCGCCTACGCGGGCGGGCTCTTGATGATGGCAGCACTCAGGGCCGGTGGTTGCGCACCGGCCATGATCCTGGGCTGGACACGACCAGACCCTGAACCGGAGTCGTGACCCGGAAACGAGGGCGGGGCTGCGGCCTTCATCGCGGCAGCCCCGTCTCGGTTCAGAAGCCCTGCATCACCTTGCGTAGCGCGTACTCGGTGAGCGAGACCAGGGCCTGCTTGGCCGGTTCCCGGCGACGGGCGTCGATCGACATGATCGGCACGTCGGCGGGAACCGCGAGGGCCTGGCGGATGTCCTCCAGCGGGTACTTCGGCGCGTCGTCGAACTCGTTGAGCGCCACCAGGAACGGCAGCCCACGGGCCTCGAAGTAGTCGACCGCGGCGAAGCTGTCTTCCAGCCTGCGGGTGTCGACCAGCACCACGGCGCCGATGGCGCCGCGGATCAGGTCGTCCCACATGAACCAGAACCGGTACTGGCCGGGCGTGCCGAACAGGTACAGGACCAAGTCGTCGGCGAGGCTGATCCGGCCGAAGTCCATCGCCACCGTGGTGGTCGACTTCATCGGGATGCCGGTCAGGTTGTCGATTCCGGTACTGGCGTTGGTCACCAACGCCTCGGTGCGCAGCGGAACGATCTCCGACACCGCACCGACCAACGTGGTCTTACCGACACCGAAGCCACCGGCGACAACGATCTTCGCCGAAGTCGGCTTGCTCGTGCGGGTGTCGACCTGCGCCGTCGAATCAAATACGCCGGAGTCCACTGAGAACCCTTTCGATCAGCTCGCGACGTTCATCGTCGCTGGAATCGTCTTTCAAAGTCGCCGAGACCCGCACATGACCGGCCTCGATGAGGTCGGCCACGAGTACCCGCGCCACCCCGATCGGGATACCCAATTGGGCGGCTATCTCGGCGACGGACGGCGATTGCCTGCACAACTCCACGATGGACGTCTCGAGGTTGTTCAGTTCGAACTGCCGCTCCATGGCGACCGGATGCGATGCAACGAGAGCCTCCAGCGCCAACTCGACCGCCGGTCTGGTACGACCGGCAGTCAGCGAGTACGGGCGGACGAGACTGGGCTCGGAGCTCCCCATGCGGTGATCGTCTATGTCCATCCCACCATCAGGAACCCATCGTGACGCGTGGCGTGGCCTGCACGGTCTGACCCACACGCTCGACCAACAAGGCCATTTCGTATCCGACCTGACCGATGTCGCAAGACGTATTGGTCAGGACCGCTAGATAAGAGCCGTCACCGACTGCCATGAGCAGTAGGTAGCCGTGCTCCATCTCGACGACGGACTGCAGTACCGTACCGCCTTCGAACAGATTCGACACACCAACGGAAAGGCTCGCCAGTCCGGCGGTCACGGCGGAGAGCTGTTCCGCGCGGTCGACCGGAAGCTGTGCGCTCGCGGCCATCAGCAGGCCGTCAGCCGAGACCAGGACGGCATGGGCTACGCCAGGAACCTCGTTGGCGAAGTTCGAAACCAGCCAATCCAGCTGACGGTTCGTACCACCTAGATCGGGGTTCATCGGTCTCCTTTATCTCCGGTTAGGTTCATTGCCTTCATCGCTCGGCCATCCCGGACGCCTTGCTGGTGACGACTCAAGCTGGACCTGATCGTTTCGGGATCACGGGTCGGGGTGCTGTCGGCCTTACCGGTGACACCACCGGGTACGAGCCTTCCGCCCGGGCTGCGCTGAGGCAAGCCCGCAGCGGTCCGTACCTCGGGCTTGGCCTCGCTGGCCCGGCGTGCGGCCTGCCATCCTTCGTCACCGGGGGATTCGAAGGCGGCGGCCATCTGGGACCGGTCGGAATTCTCGTCCGTGAGCCACGCCGACATCATCTCCGCGAAGATCGGCGTGCCGCCCATGACGGAATCGCCTTCCGGTGCCGGCTGCAACCTGGTCTGGAAGAACGACGCAGCCTTGGCCGGATTCGACCGGTAGCTGTGCCGACCCGGATCGCGCCCTGCCGACGCAGCGCCCTCCGGCCCTGCAGGATCCCGATCCCGTTGGGGCAGAGCCACTCCGGGCTCAGCGTTCGCCTGCGGTACCACAGTAGCCCCGGGAGCACGTTGCGGCAGCCCATTCGGCCCAGCCGGGCTGTTGGGGGCATCCCGGGGCGGCAGACCGGACGCGGGCGAGCGCTGCGGCCCGCCGTTGTCGGCCGGATCACGCTGCGGCAGACCACCGGCCGGGCGCTGGCCCGCGGGGTCGCGCTGCGGCAGACCGGTCGGCCGATCGTCGCGCTGCGGGAGACCGGAAGCCGGATCACGCTGGGGCAGACCACCAGTCGAATCACGCTGCGGGAGACCGTTGACCGGGTCACGCTGGGGCAGACCACCGGTCTGGTCACGCTGCGGGAGACCGCCAGTCGGCTCACGCTGACCACTGGGGTCACGCTGTGGGAGGCCGGTGGCCGGATCACGCTGACCACTGGGGTCACGCTGCGGGAGACCGCCAGTCGGCTCACGCTGGGGCAGACCACCGGTCTGGTCCCGGTGCGGCAGACGCGGTACCGGATCACGCTGCGGCAGACCGTTGACCGGGTTCGCGCGCTGCGGCAGACCGGTCGACGGGTCACGCTGCACCGGCTCGGAGTCTCGCTGCGGTGCGGCGCCACCCTGCCCACCACGCTGCGGCAGACCGGAGGACGGATCACGCTGCGGCAGACCACCGGTCGGATCACGCTGGGCACCGGGGCCACGCTGCGGCAGACCGGTCGCCGGATCACGCGGCGGGAGCCCACCGGTTTGGTCACGCTGCGGCAAACCACCGGTCGGCTCACGCTGCGGCAGGCCGCCGGTCGGCTCACGCTGCGGCAGGCCGCCGGTCGGCTCACGCTGCGGCAGGCCGCCGGTCGGCTCACGCTGGGGCAGGCGGTTCGACGGATCACGCTGTGGGAGACCCGAGGACGGATCACGCTGCGGCGCGCCATTGGCGCCCGGCGAACGCTGCGGCAGGCCACCTGGGGCGCTCCCCCGCTGCGGCGGCGCGGCATCACGCGGCGGCTGCGGCGTATCGGCGCGCGACGGCGCACCATTGGCGCCGGGCTGACGCACCGGCAGACCACCGGACGACGACGGCGCCGCGGCGGGCTTCTGCTCACCCGGGCCGCCCTGCGGTCCCGGCGCACCAGGCTGTCCCGGCGGGCGAGGCGGTCCGCCCGGTGTCACCGAGCGCTTGGGCAGGCTCGCCGCGGCCAGCTTGCCACGCTGCGGAACATTGCCCTGACCGGGTGCGGGCGGACGCAAAGTCGGCGAGGACTGCTCGGCCGCGTCCTGCTGCAGCCCCTGCGCCATCGAATTGCCCGGCTGACGCTGCGGCAACCCGCCACCGGGGCCGGCCGCGATCGGGCCGCTGACACCGGGGTCGACGGTGACCATCACGTTGCCACCCGGAGTCCGGGTGATCGCGCGGGTCTGCATGGTGCTCGGCGGCGGCTGGTTCTGCGGGTTCTGTGGGTTCGGCTGGTTCTGCGGGTTCGGGCGCTGCTGCTGCGAGAGCTGCTGCGGCGGCACCATCGGCCCACCGGCGCCCGCGACGATCAGGCCGACCGGGACGTGCACGGTGACGGTGACGCCGGGATCACGCGCAGTGTCGAAGGTCGGACGCAGCCGCACGGTGAGCCCGTGCCGCTCGGCCAGCCTGCCGACCACGAACAGACCCATGTGGCGGGCGGTGTCGGGACCGGGCTCGGCGGCCTGCTCGAGCCTGCGGTTGATGTCGGTCATCTCCGCGGGCGGCATACCGATACCGCGGTCGGCCACCTCGATCAGCAGACCCTGGTCGTGGGCCTGGGCGAAGGTGAACTTGACGTCGGTCTCCGGCGGGGAGGCCCGCAGCGCGTTGTCGAGCAGCTCGGCGAACAGGTGCGCCAGGTCGGAGGCGGCCGGTTCGACCAGCGAACCGCGTGGGGTGGCGCCGAGCTTGACCCGCTCGTAGTCCTCGACCTCGGAGATCGCGGCACGCAGCACGTCGGCGATCTCGACCGGCGCGGACTTGGTACGCCGCTGCTTGGTACCGGCGAGGATGAGCAGGTTGTCACCGTTACGCCGCATGCGCGCCGCGAGGTGGTCGAGCCGGAAGAGGTTCTCGAGCAGGCGCGGGTCCTTCTCGTCGTACTCCATCGCCTCGATGAGGGTGAGCTGATGGTCGACGAGCGACTTGGAGCGCCGGGCCAGGGTCTCGAACATGTCGTTGACCTGGGAACGCATCTGCGCTTGGTCACTGGCCAGGCGCAGCGCCTGGCCGTGGATGTCGTCGACGGCGCGGGCGAGCTGGCCGATCTCCTCGTCGGAGCGCACCGGCATCGGCTCGAGCGGCACGTCCTCAGGGGCGGCGCCGTTGCGGAGCTGGGCGACCTCGTGCGGCAGATCGGATTCGGCGACGCGCAGCGCGGCCAGGCGCAGCCGGTGCAGCGGCACGATCATCGAGCGGGCGACGAACACAGCCAGCAGGAGCGCGGCGAGGATGGTGGCGATGACGACGCCGGTGTAGGTCCAGGCACCGGTCGCGGCCGATGAGGTGAGATCGTCCATCGCGATCTCGATGTCCCTGGATGCCTCGTCGACGAGGCCCTGATAGCCGACGAGACTGGTGTACAGCGAGGTACGCATCTCGCCGACCGGCAGCTTGCCCGCCTGGACGTCGGGACCGCTCATCAGGTTCTGGCGGATGCCTGCCTGCGCCTGCAGATCGGCGATCACCTGGTTGCCGTCGGGCAACCGGTTGGCGAGCACATCGAGCATGTGCAACTCGGTGCCGACACCGGTGAGGTAGTTCTGCTGACCGGTCGGCAGGCCACGCAGGATCTCGGAGATGGCGGCGAGCTCGGAGACGAGGACCGAGCGGGTGTTGAGCGCGTCGACCAGGCGCAGCTTGGCGGTGTCCATCACCGGGTCGCTCACCTGCGCGACGGTGGTCTCCACGATGGACACGCTGTCGCGGCGCACCTGATCGACGGCGGCCAGCGCCGGTTCGGCCGAGGAGGTCAGCGCCTTGCCCTGCGCACGCACGGACTTGGCCTGCGCGATCATCCGCTCGAGCGCGTCGTGTGCCTTCGGCAGGTCGGTGAGCCTGCCCAGTGAGGCCTCGGCCGCGCCGATCGCGGCGTCGAGGTCGGTGAGGTCCTGGTCGGTGACCAGGGTGACCCCCGGCCCGGCGGGGACCATCTGGCTACCCGTCACCCTGGCCGAGGTAGCGCTCAGCCCGGTGACCGATGGAATCGTGTCTACCTGCTCGTTGATGCTCGACAGCCGGTTGGCCTCCGAGAACTCAGCGGTAATTCTCGACACGCCGAGCCCGACCGCGACCGCGAGTGGCACGGCCAGCACGGCCGTAACCTTCCAACGCAGGTCCCAGTTGCCGAGCGCCCAGCGCTTGCTGCCGGACCTAGCGGCGTCACGCATCTCCCACTCACTTTCCAAACTGGCCTCGTCTACCAAGCGCCATCAGCGAACCTCCACACGCGCAATGCTGGCTCGCCAGGCGGTGCTGGCCGAGAACTGCGGCTGGCCGAGAAATTGCGTCTACGACTGCCCGAATAAGTGACATCAGATTCTAACGGATCAATAACTTCTTGGCTGACTCCCGGTCGAGGTCCGCGCGATGACCTGCCCGTTCCAGGCAAAACCAAAGGTCGCGGCACCCCCTCGGGTGTCGCGTGAAGTCTGCCACAATCATCAGGATCTATCGAGCGGGCATCGAAGCGAGGCTAGGGAGTCACGGGGTTGGACACCGAACACGAGTACCGGCCGGTCTATCAGACCAGTCTGGTCGACCCGGCCGAGTTCTGGTCCTCCGCAGCTCAGAGCATCGAGTGGGATGTCGAACCACAGCAGATCCTCGACGCCGCCGACAAGCGTTCGGCTCGCTGGTTCCCCGATGCCCGGCTCAATACCTGCGTGAACGCGCTGGACCGCCATGTGCGAGCGGGCACCGTCGCCGAGGGCGGACACGCCGATCAACCCGCCCTCATATATGTCTCCGCTATGACGGACACCACTTCCGTTTATACCTATGCCGAATTGCTCGACGAAGTAGCCCGATTCGCCGGAGCCATGCGCGATCTCGGCGTGGTGGCCGGTGATCGAGTGGTGATCTATCTGCCGATGATCCCCGAAGCGGTCGTCGCCATGTTGGCCTGCGCGCGTATCGGGGCGGTGCACTCGGTGGTGTTCGGCGGGTTCGCCGCGCCCGAGCTCGCGGCCCGCATCGACGACGCCGAACCGGTCCTGGTGATCACCGCCTCGGGCGGGCTGGAACCCCACCGCCGCGTCGACTACCCGCCGATCGTGATGCAGGCCCTCGACCTGACGACGACCGCCTCGGTGCGCACCGTGATCGTCAAGCAGCGGCCGCAGTTCCCGACCATCGAGTTCTCCGCCGCGATGCCCGCCACCGACGTGCTGCCGTCCTCGGAGCAGACCGTCGCGGCCCGCTGGGTCGACTGGGACGCCACCATCGCCGGGGTGTCCCCCGCCGAGCCGGTCTCGGTGGCCGCGACCGATCCGCTCTACATCCTCTACACCTCGGGGACCACCGGACGGCCCAAGGGCGTGGTCCGCGACAACGGCGGGCACGCGGTCGCGCTGTCGTGGTCGATGCGCAACATCTACAACGTCAACCCGGGTGAGGTGTTCTGGGCGTCCTCCGATGTCGGCTGGGTCGTCGGCCACTCCTACATCATCTACGCGCCCCTGCTGATCGGCGCGACGACCGTGCTCTACGAGGGCAAACCGGTCGGCACCCCCGACGCGGGCGTCTTCTGGCGGATCGTCGACGAGCACGACGTGCGGGTGCTGTTCACCGCGCCGACCGCGTTGCGCGCGATCCGCCGCGCCGACCCGGAAGCCACCATCGCCCACCGCTCCGATCTGTCCCGGCTGCGGGCGCTGTTCTGCGCGGGCGAGCGTCTCGACCCGGCCACGTTCGAGTGGACCTCCGAGGTGCTGCTCGCCGGGCGGGACGACTGCCCGGTGGTCGATCACTGGTGGCAGACCGAGACCGGCTGGCCGATCTGCGCCGACCCGCTCGGCCTGCAGGAACTGCCCGTCAAAGCGGGTTCGGCCTGTGTGCCGGTACCCGGCTACCGGTTGCGGGTGCTCGACGCGAACGGCAATCCGGTGGCGACCGGCGTCGAGGGCAACATCGTCATCGGACTGCCGCTGCCGCCCGGCACGCTGACCGGCCTGTGGCGCGATCGGGAGCGGTTCATCCGCTCCTACCTGGCGACCTTCCCCGGCCACTACCTCACCGGCGACTCCGGCTACTTCGACGAGGACGGCTACCTCTACGTCCTCGGCCGCAGCGACGACGTGATCAACATCGCCGGGCACCGGCTCTCGGCGGGCAGTATCGAGGCCGCGATCTCCGGGCACGAAGCCATCGCCGAATGCGCGGTGATCGGCATGCCCGACGAGCTCAAAGGCAGCCTGCCGCTGGCCTACGTGGTACTCAAGCAGGGTGTGGAGATCGATCCCGAGCAGCTGCGCGACGAGCTGATCGAGCGGGTGCGCGGCCAGATCGGCGCGATCGCCACCCTGCACGACGCGATCATCGTCACCGGGCTGCCCAAGACCCGCTCCGGCAAGATCCTGCGCAAGACGATCCGCCAGCTCACCGCCGGTGAACAGGTCGAGACCCCGGCCACCATCGAGGACCCGGCGGTACTCACCGCGCTCTCGGACCGCATCCTCGCCAACCCCCCGCTCGGCACCCCGGCCCCGCCCACCGACAACACCGCTGCCGAGCGCGACGGCGACCCGGTGGCCCCGACTTCCTGAGCGGTGCGGCCGTTGCACAGCTGGGCACGCCAATAGGATTGCGGCGTGACCGAACGTAGCGCTGCCTCCACCGTCCTGGTCGTCGACGATGACGAGGATGTCCTCGCCTCGGTCGAACGTGGCCTGCGGCTTTCCGGGTTCCGGGTGCTCGTCGCGCGCGACGGCGCGGCCGCACTACGGGCGGTCGCCGAGCAGGCGCCCGACGCGGTGGTGCTCGACATGAACATGCCGGTCCTCGACGGCGCCGGGGTGGTGACGGCGCTGCGCGCGATGGGCAACGACGTGCCGATCTGCGTGCTGTCGGCACGCGCCTCGGTCGACGACCGGATCGCCGGGCTCGAGTCCGGCGCCGACGACTATCTGGTCAAGCCGTTCGAGCTCGCGGAACTGGTGGCCCGTATCCGCGCGCTGCTGCGCCGCCGGACCGACACGCCCGACACGGTGGCGCCCGGCGCGATCACCGTCGGGCCGCTGCAACTCGATGTCGCGGGGTATCGCGCGTTGGTGCGCGGGCAGGAAATCGAGCTCACCAAAAGGGAATTCGAATTGCTGTCGACGTTGGCGCGGAATGCGGGTGTGGTGCTCACCAGAGAACGGCTGCTGGAATTGGTGTGGGGCTACGATTTCATAGCCGATACGAATGTCGTCGATGTGTTCGTCGGCTACCTGCGCCGCAAACTCGAAATAGATGACACGCCAAGGATTCTGCATACGATTCGCGGGGTCGGATTCGTGCTCAGGGAACCGAAATGACCGAGCCGCCACCGAAACGCCGTCGGAGACAATCTTTTTCGCTGCGAACTCGGGTGGCCGGCGCAGCGGCGGCCGGTGCGGTGATCATCGTCTCGATCGCCGCGTTCGTCGGATTCCAGGCCATCGAACGCAACAATGTGACCCAAACCGATCAGCAGCTCGAGATCGCCTCACGCATCGTGCTGATCGAGCCGGTCCTGGCGACCGGATTCGTCAATCTGACCGGCCTGCAGACCACCATGGCGCTCACCGTGCGCGACAACGGTCAGGTGACCGCGTCGAGTTCGACCCAGCTGCCGGATCTTTCGCCCGGCTCGCAGACCGTCGAGGTGAACGACCAGCCCTACCGGGTGCTGACCACCACGGAGAACCAGCCGCAGGGGCGAACCGTCTCACTCGCCATCCCGACCACCGAGGCCACGCGGGCGACCGCCGATCAACAACGCTGGGTGCTCGCGGGCGCCGCGATCGCGGTGGCGGCCGCCGCGGCGCTCGGCTGGCTGCTCGCCGGGCGCGCGGTCGGCCCGATCGTGAGGCTGACCAGGCAGGTGTCGGCACGCAGCGCTTTCGGTGCCCCCGACGCCGGGGCGCCACCGGTCGACGGTTCCGGGGTCGACGAGGCCGTGAAGCTGGCCGAGGCGGTCAACACCATGCTGGCCCGCGTCGACGAGGCACAGGCCGAGACCGCCGCCGCGCTGGAGACCGCCCGTGATTTCGCCGCCGTGTCCGCGCACGAGCTGCGGACCCCGCTCACCGCGATCCGCACCGACCTCGAGGTCCTGCGCACCCTGGACCTCACCGACGAACAACGCCGCGAGATCCTCGACGACCTCGCCCGCAACGAGACCCGCGTGGAGAGCACCCTCACCGCGCTGGAACGGCTGGCCCGCGGCGATCTCACCGCCGAGGCCGACCACGTGCCCACCGATGTGGCCGACCTGTGCGACCAGGCCGCCCACGACGCGATGCGTCACAACCCCGGCCTGTCCGTGCGTATCGACACCGACGCCGCGCTGGTGACCCGAGGTCTGCCCGCCGGTCTGCGCCTGGCCGTGGACAACGCGCTCACCAACTCCGTGCGCCACGGCGGTGCCACCGAGGCGGTCGTCTCCGCGCACCGCCACGGCGAACACATCGTCATCGCCGTCGACGACAACGGCTCCGGCATCCCTCCGGCCGAACGCGAGGCCGTGTTCCAGCGGTTCTTCCGTGGCAGCCGCGCGACCAAGGGCGGCTCCGGCCTCGGCCTGGCACTGGTCGCCCAGCAGGCCCAACTGCACGGCGGCAGCACCTATTTCGAGACCAGCGGCCTCGGCGGCGCGCGTCTGGTGCTGGTCCTGCCGATTCGCTCGACCGACTGACCGCACACACAGCAACGCGCCCGTGACTCGAAAGTCACGGGCGCGCAGACGTTCTACCGATGGCGAGCCATCAGATCAGGGCAGGACCTGCGGCACGGCCTCCGGGATGACCAGACCGATCACGGCGCCGATCACCGCTCCGGTGATGGCAGTCGAGATCACCGACGGGATCGCGCAGAACACGTAGCCGATGATGAACGCGGCCAGGGCGGGCACGCACAGGATCGCCGCGGCGATCGCGCCGACCGTGGCGCCGGCGGCGGCACCGTTCTGGACGGGATCGTGGTTGGCCGCTTCGGGGTTGGTGGCGATGGACTTCAGCTCGGCGCTGGTGTCGGTGGACAGCTGCGGGGCGATCGACAGCGTCTTGCCGTCGGCGGAGACCACCGAGGCCACCGCGATGGCGTTGCCGGTGACGGTGTCGAGCTTCAGCGGCAGCGTGCCGACGGTGGCGCCGGTGTCGGAGACCACGTTCACCGCGTCGTGGGTGAGTACGAAGCGGCCGTTGTCGACGGTGGCGGAGATGGTGCGCAGGTCCGGCGCGACCACGGTGCGGTAGCCGACGCCATCGGCGACGCCCTCACTCGACAGCCCGGTGGCGATCCCGGCCTGCTGCTCGACGGTCACGTCGGCGGCCGCCGTACCCGCGGTGACGAGCGACGCGGCAACGGCCAGCGGCAGCGCGGCGACGACCGCGCGACGGCCCGTACGAATGATGCTGCGGTGGAACATGTTCGATGAACTCCCTCCCGACGCCCCCGAAGAATCCCCGAACCCCCCGGACGAATCGAAAAAATTTCGATGTCGATTGACCCAAAATTTGTACCGGATCGACCGGCACTTCGGGAGTTGTTGTGACGCAAGCCATAATGATCAAGACGAGCTATCGCCGCACGGTCGATTCGGCACACCGCCGGATCCCGGCGGCGCGCATCCTCACCGAACTCTCAGACATCTCCCACGACCGACACCGAAGACGCTCGATACCGTCGCGATCGTGATCGACAAACGGCTTCGTCTGCTCTGCCTCGCCACCGCTGTCCTGCTCGCGGGCGGCGCCGTCGCCGCCTGCGCGGGCCCCGACTCGGCACCCACCGGAATCGCCCTGGTGAACGCCGATACCGGCCCGACCGGCGAGCGAGTGGTCAAGGCCGTGCAGGACGCCGGCGGCTACGAGTGGACGGTGGCGAAACCGGGCGAGATCGACGCCGGTGACTACGCCGCGGTGATCACCCTGCCCGCCGACCTCACCTCCTCGATGGCCACGCTGGCGACCCTGGACCCCCAGCGCGCCAAGGTCACCGTGACCACGCACGACGGCGCCGATCAGGGCACCGTGAACGGCGCGGTCGACGTGGTGACCCACCGGATCGGCGCGTCCGGGGTGGACGCGGCACTGGCGGCGGTCTCGCAGGCCCGCAATCAGATGACCTCGGTGCAGTTCACCGCGCAGCTGCTCAACGCGGGCGTGAACGCGGCCGCTGCGGGCGCCGACCAGTTCAGCGGCGGCGCCGAGGAGATGCTCGGCTTCCTCGATTTCGCGAAGGAGGGTGCGGGGCAGCTCACCTCGGCCATCGAGCTGCTGAACCAGACCGTCGACGGCGCGGCCAAGCAGGCCGATCAGCTCGCCGACGCGCTCGACGCGACCGGGGTGACCATCGCCGGTGTCCAGAACAGCGCCGCCGCACTCGGCGCGGGCCTCGACCAGATCCTGCCGCTGCTGCACGCCCTACCGTTCGCCGGTGACCCGCAGCTCGCCGACATCATCACCAAACTCGAAGCGCTGCGCGGGGTGTCGAATCAGGCGGGCACCCAGCTCGACGGTCTCAGCGAGCTGACCGGTGCCGCCGTCGACCCGAACACCGAGCTGGGCACCCTGCTGCGCACGGTCGTCGACCGCCTCAACAGCGCCCGTGACCAGCTCACCCAGGGCGCCGAACTCGCCGAGGGCCTGCCCGCCCTCGCCGAACAGGGTGGCGCCCAGCTCGTCTCGGCCATCGAACAGCTCACCGGCGGCGTCGGCGCGCTGCAGAACATCGTCGGCAACCTCACCGACCAGACCGGTAAGGCCCTCGACGCCCTGCCCCCGCGCGGCCAGGCCCAGCAGTCCGCCCTGGCCCTGGCACTGACCGATCCGGTAGAGGTCGTGCGCGAATAGCAGCAGTGTGGCCCGGTCGGATCGACCGGGCCACACCAGTTTCCACGCTCAGGGCAGGACCTGGGGAATCACCTCGGGGGCAACCGCGCCCACCACGGCGCCGATCAGCGCGCCGACGAGTGCGTTGGGCAGGCCGACCAGGCCGACACACGGGACGTAGACGATCAGGAAGGCCATCAAGGAGGGCAAGCACACCACGGCGGCGATGAGCGCGCCGATGCCCGCGCCCGCGGCGGCGCCGTTCTGCACCGGGTCCGGGAACTGGGCGGTGGGGACGGTCGCGATGTCCTTCAGTTCGGTCGCGGCGGCGGGGGTGATCTGCGGGGTCACCGTCAGGCCGCGGCCGTCGGCGGCGATCTCGGTGGCCAGGTCGATGACATTGCCCGCGGCCGTGGTGAACGAGGCGGGGATCTCCCCGATCGGGCTCCCGGTGGCCGACTCGACAATCACCCCGCCCGCGTCGGGCGCGAGCACGAACCGGCCCTCCTCCAGCGAGGCGGACACCGTCTTCAGGTCCGGCGCGACGGTGCTGCGATATCCGACCCCGTCGGTCTCGCCCACACTGGACAGCCCGGCGGCGTAGCGGGCCTGCTGATCGGACTCGGCGGCCGAGACTCCCGCGCCGACCAGGCTCATCGCCACCGCCACCGGCAGCACACCGGCCAACAGGTGCCGAACGCTCTTGCTGTGGAACATGATCGAGAATCTCCTTCCGAAACCCCCGAAGAAGCCCCGAACCCCGGGCGAATCGATCAGCTCACTGTCATGGACACGAGCATTCGTAGCTGATGACAGCGCTGATAGCAAATTCGCACAACCGAATTCACGCAACACGCCAGCGAACGCGACTGCGGCCCGCCTTCCATCCTGGAAAGCGGGCCGCAGTTATGTTTTCGGGTCAGTTCGCCTCGAGCAGATCGATCACGAAGACCAGGGTCTTGCCGGAGAGCTGATGACCCGCACCGGCGTTGCCGTAGGCGAGCTCCGGGGGAATGGTGAGCTGGCGGCGGCCGCCGACCTTCATCCCCGGGATGCCGTCCTGCCAGCCCTGGATCAGACCACGCAGCGGGAAGACGATGGACTCGCCACGATCCCACGAGGAGTCGAACTGCTCGCCGGACTCGAATTCGACGCCGACGTAGTGCACCTCGACGGTGCCACCGGGCACGGCTTCGGCGCCTTCGCCCACGACGAGGTCTTTGATCACGAGTTCGGTGGGCGCGGGGCCCTCCTGGAATTCGATCTCCGGCTTGGTCATTCGGCTATCCCCTTCGATAGTTTCAGTTCGGGCTAACGGCCAGCGATGTCACGGTAGTCACGCTCACCGTAGCCGGTGTAGATCTGGCGCGGACGGCCGATCTTGAGCGGCTCGGAGTGCATCTCGCGCCAGTGCGCGATCCAGCCCGGCAGCCGGCCCATCGCGAACAGCACGGTGAACATGCGAGTCGGGAAGCCCATGGCCCGGTAGATGACGCCGGTGTAGAAGTCGACGTTCGGGTACAGGCGACGCGAGACGAAGTAGTCGTCGGTGAGGGCGGCCTCTTCGAGCTGCTTGGCGATGTCGAGCAGCTGGTCGTCGCCGCCGATCTTCGACAGGATCTTGTCGGCGGCCTGCTTGACCAGGGTGGCGCGCGGGTCGTAGTTGCGGTAGACGCGGTGCCCGAAGCCCATGAGCTTCACGCCGTCTTCCTTGTTCTTGACCTTGCGGATGAATTCCTTGACGTCGCCGCCGTTGGCCTTGATCTCGTCGAGCATCTCGAGCACGGCCTGGTTGGCGCCACCGTGCAGCGGGCCCCACAGCGCGTTGATGCCACCGGAGACCGAGGTGAACAGGTTGGCATCCGAGGAGCCGACCAGGCGCACGGTCGAGGTGGAGCAGTTCTGCTCGTGATCGGCGTGCAGGATCAGCAGCATGTCGAGCGCGGCGGCGATCTCGGGGTCGACCTCGTAGGGCTCGGCCGGGAAGCCGAAGGTCATCCGCAGGAAGTTCTCGACCAGGCTCAGCGAGTTGTCCGGGTAGAGGAACGGCTGGCCGACCGACTTCTTGTACGAGTAGGCCGCGATGGTGGGCAGCTTGGCCAGCAGGCGAATGGTGGACAGCTCGACCTGCTCGGGGTCGCGCGGGTCCAGCGAGTCCTGGTAGTACGCCGAGAGAGCGTTGACCGCGGACGACAGCACCGGCATGGGGTGCGCGTTGCGCGGGAAGCCGTCGAAGAACCGCTTGAGGTCCTCGTGCAGGAGGGTGTGGCGACGGATGCGATCGGTGAACTCGTCGAGCTGAGCCTGGGTGGGCAGCTCACCGTAGATGAGCAGGTAGCTGACCTCGATGAACGTCGAGCGGCCCGCCAGCTGATCGATCGGGTACCCGCGGTAGCGCAGAATGCCCGCTTCACCGTCGATGTAGGTGATCGCCGACTTGGTCGAGGCGGTGTTCATGAAACCGGGGTCGTAGGTGACGTAACCGGTGCTGGCCAGCAGCTTGCCCAAGTCGAGTCCGTCGTTGCCCTCCGCGGCCGAAGTGACCGAGATCGGGAACTCGCCACCGGGGTACTGCAGTACCGCCTTGGCGTCATCGGCGACGTTGGTGATGTTCTCAGCGGGCACGGAAGGATCCCTCTCAGGCTAGTTGAGATTCTCGCCGAGCCCTGAAACCCGGCGCCGAACCGTGAGGCACCCATGCGGTCGGCACAGGCGCGCTCGATGTAACGCTAACTCTTGTTCGGTCCGAACGAGCAACCAGGGTTACCCAGCGCTGTTCTCACACCGCCGCGTGTGCGCGCGTGATCCTGTAGCGGACGAATGCCGGGAATGCCAGCGCCGCCAGCACCACCCCGATCACCACGAGCACACCACCACCGGCGGCAGCTACAGCGGTACCCAGGCCAGCCGCGGCGAAACCGTGGGCAACATCACCGATCCGCGGCCCACCTGCGACGACCACGATGAACACGCCACGCATACGGCCGCACATCTCGTCGGTGGCGTCGTTCAGCAACATCACCGTCCGCAGCGCCGCCGAGATCAGGGCTGCAAACGTTCGATCGTCGTGTTCGCGCCGTCGATTCGCACGACGATCCGGTTGTGCAGGCGCCCGCGCCTGCCCTGCCAGAACTCCACCTCGTCGGGGCGCAGCAGGTAGCCGCCCCAGAACGGCGGCACCGGGATGTCGTCGACCTCGGCGAAGCGGGTCTCGGTGTCGGCCAGCGCCTGGTCGAGTTCGGCGCGCGAGGCCGCGGGCCGCGACTGCCGCGACGCCCACGCGCCCAGCCGCGATTCGCGCGGACGCAGCTGCCAGTAGGCCTCGGTCACCTCGGCGGGCACCCGCTCGGTCACCCCGCGCACGTGGACCTGCCGGGCCAGCGCGGGCCACAGGAAGGTCGCCGCGGCGTACGGATCGGCGGCGAGCTGGTTGCCCTTGGCGGAGTCATAGTTCGTATAGAAGGTGACGCCCTCGGGCGAGAGCCCTTTACACAGCACTGTGCGCGCCACCGGGCGCGGCGCGGGCCCGGCGAGAGAGACGGTGGCCAACACCATCGCGTTGGGTTCGGCGACGCCCAGGGTGCGCGCCTGGTCGATCCAGCGGCGCAGCAACGGTTCCCAGCCCTGCGACACCCACGATTCGTCGAGGTCGTTTTCGATGGCGGGCACCGCCTGCGGATCGCCGTAGTCCACGCGCATGGTGCTCAGATCGACGGCGCCGGAGATCACCGCGTCGGCCAACGCCTCTGAGGACGCCCCCGTGACAGCGTCGGGCGCGGCCCCCGCGGAAGGGTCGAGTTCACGCATAGGGGCGACGTTACTCCGGGGTACCTGCGGGTCTATGGTTCAGGGAGATCGGCATGCCCCTGCAAGGAGAGTCACCATGACTACCAGCTCGGTACCACAGGATTTCGTCAGCGGATTGGAAGGCGTGGTGGCCTTCACCACCGACATCGCCGAGCCGGACAAGGACGGTGGCGCGCTGCGATATCGCGGCGTCGACATCGAGAACCTGGTGGCCAACCGAGTGACCTTCGGTGACGTGTGGGCCCTGCTGGTCGACGGTCAGTTCGGCCGCGGCCTGCCGCCCGCCGAGCCGTTCCCGCTGCCGGTGCACACCGGTGACGTGCGCGTCGACGTACAGGCGGGCCTGGCCATGCTCGCCCCGATCTGGGGCTACGAGCCGCTGCTCGACATCGACGACGAGACCGCCCGCGAGAACCTCGCCCGCGCCTCGGTGATGGCGCTGTCCTATGTCGCCCAGTCCGCGCGCGGCATCTATCAGCCCGCCGTCCCGCAGCGCGAGATCGACGAGTGCACCACCGTCACCGAGCGCTTCATGACCCGTTGGAAGGGTGACCCCGACCCGGCGCACACCGAGGCGATCGACGCCTACTGGGTTTCCGCCGCCGAACACGGCATGAACGCCTCCACCTTCACCGCCCGCGTCATCGCCTCCACCGGCGCCGACGTGGCCGCCTCGCTCTCCGGCGCGATCGGCGCCATGTCCGGCCCGCTGCACGGCGGCGCCCCCGCCCGCGTCCTGCCGATGATCGAAGCGGTCGAACGCGACGGCGACGCCCGCGCGCTGGTCAAGGGCATCCTGGATCGCAAAGAGAAGCTGATGGGCTTCGGCCACCGCGTCTACCGCGCCGAGGACCCCCGCGCCCGCGTCCTGCGCGCCACCGCCAAGCGCCTCAACGCCCCCCGCTACGAAGTGGCCGCCGCCCTCGAACAGGCCGCCCTCGCCGAACTCCGCGAGCGCCGCCCCGACCGCGCCATCGAAACCAACGTCGAATTCTGGGCCGCGGTCATCCTCGACTTCGCCGAGGTCCCCGCCCACATGATGCCCGCCATGTTCACCTGTGGGCGCACCGCGGGCTGGTGTGCGCACATCCTCGAGCAGAAGCAGCTGGGCAAGCTGGTCCGCCCGGCAGCCATCTACACCGGCCCCGGCCCCCGCACCCCGGAAGAGGTCGCGGGCTGGTCGACCATCAGCCAGAGCTGATTCTCGATCTGATCCGACCGAGCGCCGGTGGGCAGTTGCCCACCGGCGCTTGTCTTTCGACCTCCGCATTCAATCGCCTCTAATTTGATCTATATTCAGAGAATGGTGAATATAGATCAACGGCTCGCTCGGCCGAATGCCGAGATCGCGTTCGCGGACACGGGAGGTGAGGGTCCTGCCGTGGTGTTCGTTCACGGGGCGGGCATGGACCACACCATGTTCGACACGCAGGTCAAGGCGCTGACCGCGGGCGGATATCGCGTGGTGACGTGGGATCTGCGGGGGCACGGGGAATCGCTCCTCGCGCCGGGAGCGCGGTTCGCTGCGGCAGATGCGCTGGACGACCTCGCGGCGTTGTTGCGGGAGTGCGAGATCGATCGGGCTGTGCTCGTTGGTCATTCGCTCGGGGGGAATCTCGCGCAGGCGTTCGTTCGGACGCATGGCAAGAGGGCGGCGGGGCTGATCGTGTTGGATTCGACGTGGAACACGGGGCCGCTGTCGGGGTTCGAGCGGTTCGCGCTTCGGCTCGCGGCGCCGTCGCTGGCGATGATTCCGGCGCGGACGCTTCCGGGGCTCATGGCGAGGGCGTCGGCGGTTACTCCGTCCGCGATCGCCAGGACGGAAGCGATCTTCGCGCGCATGCCCAAGCGGATCTTCCTCGATGTGTGGCGAGCCACGGTGTCATTCGTCGAGCCGGATCCCGACTACCGCTGCCCGGTGCCGCTCGCCCTGGTGCGGGGTGCGCGGGATCGCACCGGGAACATCGCGACGGCGATGCCGCGCTGGGCGCAGGCGGAAGGGATCACCGAGCACGTCATCCCGGACGCGGGCCATATCCTCACCTGGGACGCACCCGAGGCGACCTCGAGAACACTGCTGCGCATCCTCGATCAGTGGGACCTCGGGAACCCGGCGCCCGAACGAGGAGAGTGATGAACGCCGATCAGGAACAGTTCGTGAACGCCATGGGCGACACGCTGGCAACCTGGAACCTCCCGCGCGGGACCGGGCGGGTCTACGGATATCTGCTCCTGCAAGACGACCCGTCCACCTCGGACCAACTCCGCGCCGACCTCTCACTCAGTTCCGGCGCCGTGAGCACCGCGATCCGCGAACTGGTCTCCTGGGGCCTGGCCCGCACCATCCCGCGCGCAGGCAGCCGCCGACTACTCGTCGAAGCCGCAGGCGGATTCGAACAACTCCTCGCCGCCAGCCACGAACGCACCCGCGTCTTCATCCGCAACCTTCGCTCCGCCGAAAGACTCACCGACACCCCCCACGCCACCCAACGCCTCCGCGACGTCACCGACCTGTTCACCACCTACGTCGACGCCGGCGAACGCGTCTTACGGGAACGGGCGCAGGCACCGAAGGACGACTGAGTCGCCGACGATCACGTGCTCGAGGTGAAGCAACCCGTCGCGGAGGGCGATCACTCAGGACAGTGCGGCGAAATTGATGGCGACGGAGTCTCCTCGGTCGACGGTGAAGAAGGCTGCTTCGAGGCGGGTGCCCAATTCGATCTGGCCGACTGCTGCCAGTGGGACCGGCTGGATCAGGCGTACGCGCCATGGTGACGGTTCGTCCCAGGCGCGGAGTTCCAGGTCCAGGCGTAGTACCGGGTCCTCGCGGCCGGTGTAGTCGGCCGCGACCGGGGACACAGCGAGGACCGTCGCCTCGGCGCGGCGGCCGTTGGCCAGGATCTTGGCGGCGGCGCTGCGGCCGGTTTCCGGGATCTCAGGGAGGAACAGGGCGACCCGTTCGCGGTCGCCGGGATCGACGCGGCAGCCGACGAGGTCGCCGGGGCGCATCCATTCCAGATCCTGGCTACGGACCCGCTGCCGGACCCGCGCGTCATAGGCCAGTTCGCCGGGCAGCTTCACCCGCACGGAGAATCGGTAGCCACCCTCGCCACGCCGAGTGCGTACCGAGAGCACGGTGGCGGTGGCGGAAAGCCCCCTGATCAGCAGTTCCCGGCGCCCGCTCTCGGGCAGCAGGCCGGGTCGCCTTCCGAACGCCCAGGCACATCGGTCGAGCAGGGTCCGACCCGAGTCGGCCACGGCGAGGCTCATGCATGGAGGGTAATCCGTCGCCGGTCGACGCAAGGGCAAATTCCCCGCACCCGGACGACGCAGCCGTCCGCGCGCCCCTGAGCACGGGGAGGGGGCGCGGACCACGGCGCGCCGACTCTCCAATAAACTCCTCCCCATGACCAGTGCGTTCCCGACCATTCCCGCCGACCTCAAGCCCGCTGACGGACGGTTCGGCTGCGGCCCGTCCAAGGTCCGCCCGGAGCAGCTGCAGTCCCTGGTGACTGTCGGCGCCTCCGTGTTCGGCACCTCGCATCGCCAGAAGCCGGTCAAGGATGTGGTGGCCCGGGTGCGCAACGGCCTGCGCGAGCTGTTCTCGCTGCCCGAGGGCTACGAAGTGGTGCTCGGCAACGGCGGCACCACCGCGTTCTGGGACGCCGCCGCGTTCGGCCTGATCCGCGAGCGCTCGCTGCACCTGACCAACGGTGAGTTCTCCTCCAAGTTCGCCTCGGTCGCCAAGGCCAACCCGTTCATCGGCGATCCGATCGTCGTCTCCGCGGAGCCGGGCAGCGCGCCCGAGCCCGTCTCGGACCCCTCGGTCGACCTCATCGGCTGGGCGCAGAACGAGACCTCCACCGGCGTGTCCATCCCGGTGTCGCGCCCGGTCGGCTCGGAGAACGCGCTGATCGCCATCGACGCCACCTCCGGCGCGGGCGGCCTGCCGGTGAACATCGCCGATTCCGACGTCTACTACTTCGCCCCGCAGAAGTGCTTCGCCGCCGACGGTGGCCTGTGGGTCGCGATCATGAGCCCGGCCGCGCTGGCGCGGGTCGCCGAGATCAAGGAGTCGGGTCGCTGGACCCCGGACTTCCTGTCGCTGCCGATCGCGATCGACAACTCCACCAAGGACCAGACCTACAACACCCCGGCGCTGGCCACCCTGCTGCTGTTCGCCGACCAGATCGAGTGGATGAACGCCAACGGCGGCCTGGACTGGACCGTCAAGCGCACCCTGGATTCGTCCTCGCGCCTCTACACCTGGGCCGAGTCGAGCTCCTTCGCCACCCCGTACGTCACCGATCCGGCGCACCGCTCGCAGGTCGTGGGCACCGTCGACTTCGACGACGCGGTCGACGCCGCCCAGGTCGCCAAGATCCTGCGCGCCAACGGCATCGTCGACACCGAGCCGTACCGCAAGCTCGGCCGTAACCAGCTGCGCGTCGGCATGTTCCCGGCGATCGATCCGGAAGATGTTTCACAGCTGACCCGTTCGATCGACTGGGTCGTCGGACAGCTCTGAGATAAGACCGCAATACGGGCCGGTGCCCGGTGAACCCCGAAAGGTTCACCGGGCACCGGCTCTTTGCGCATGTTCGCAATATTCGCCGACGGCGACGGATCTCAGCGGCGAATTCGATGTTGATCCATCACCAAAATGCCTGTATACGACCGGAATTCGTGCGGTGAGCCGATCAGATTAGCGGGACAGGCGGTCCCGGTGTGCGATTTCGGTGTGCGTGTCTGCTGCCGCGGCCAAGTAATGTGCACTAGTGTCTAGGAAAGTGGGCGGTGTCCTCATAGGCGGAGCCGACGCGATAGGGAGGTAGCGGTGCGTGAACTTCGAGTGATCGGGGTGACGCCCGACTCCACGCACATCGTGTGCAGCGACACCGAGTCCGGTACCAAGTTCCGGTTGCCCGCCGACGACAAGCTCCGCGCGGCGGCGCGCGGCGACCTCGCACGATTCGGCCAGATCGAGATCGAAACGGAGGCGTCCATGCGTCCTCGCGATATCCAGGCCCGTATTCGAGCCGGGGCGTCCGTCGAGCAGGTCACGGCGGAGTCCGGGATGCCGGAAAGCAAAGTAGAGCGTTTCGCCTACCCGGTGCTGCTCGAACGCGCGCGGGCGGCCGAACTGGCGCAGAAAGCGCACCCGGTGCTGCCCGACGGTCCCGCGGTGGAAACGCTGAGCGAGATCGTCACCGCGGCCTTCACCGAGCGCGGGCACGCCATCGAACAGGCCGAATGGGACGCCTGGAAAGACGAAAAGGGGTTCTGGGTCGCCCAATTACAGTGGCGTAACGGACACTCCGAGATCGCCGCGCACTGGCGCTACCAGCCCGACGCGCACGGCGGCTCGGTCTCCCCGCTCGACGATCCCGCCAACGATCTGATCGATCCCGACTTCGGTCGCGCGCTGCGCGGCCTGGCCACCATCCTGCCCGCACCGGTGGAGACCCCGGCGCCGGTCATCGAAGCGCCGGTCCCGGTCGAGCCGCGACCGCGCGAGCAGGTCGCGCCCACCGCGCGGCCGCCCGCCCGCCCGGCCCAGCCCGCCCTGGACGAGTACTACGAGCAGCGTCAGGTCGCCGCCGGCGGTGGCACGGCACCGATTCCGGCCGTACCGGCGCCGACGGCACCGATTCCGGCCGCGCCCGCGGTCCCGGCCGCCCCCGCGGCGCCGAGTCCGCCGGTGGCACAGCAGGAGAAGCCGGTCACCGAGGAACCGACGCCGGACAAGCCCGCGCCGAAGCAGAACCGGCCCAAGCGCGGCAAGGCACCGATGCCGTCGTGGGAAGACGTACTACTCGGAGTCCGAAGCTCCGGGCACTAGCTGTTCCGCCTCTCCGCGAATTTCGGCCAGGCTCAGGTGCGGGGTCGGGCGATGTTGGCGGCCGGTGGTCGGGTGCGGGGAGACGTGGCCCGTACCCGGTGAGTTACCCATGTTCTTACGAGACCTGGTGATTCGGTCGAGGTGGGAGGTGGCTCGTGATTTCGGCTTCCACTATTTGGTATGTCGATACCGCGGACCCCTCGGCGGTCTTGCGGACCCACCCTGACCCCGATCCTGTTGCGGCGGCGGCGTTGGCGGGGCAGCTGTACGCCGAGCACGATGTGCGGCCGATCATGATCGGGACGCTGCACGGGTGCGCGGGCCCGGATCGCGACGAGGTGTACATCGGGTGCTATCCGGGGTTGACCGTGGTGTGCACCGCCGAGGCGGCGCTGGTGCGGCCGACGAAACTGCCCGACCTGCTGGTGCGCCCGCTCGCCTCCGAGCACACCTATCTGATGTCGTTCGACGCGAAACTGCACTGGGGCGCGTTCGCGCACTGGGAGCGGGGCGAGTTCCGGCGTTCGTTCAGTTCCACCCGGGTCGACATCCTGGAGAACGAGGGGCTGCCGATGGTATGGGAGCGGCCGTTCTGGGCGGGTGAGCATCCGGTGCCGTGGCGCAGCGACGATCGTCCCGGACCGCAGTCACTGCCGTTCGATCCGCCCGACTTCGCCGACGCGGCCAACGACGAATGGCTCGGCTTCGGCTACCGGTCACCTGGTGGGCCCGGCCGCGTCGGTCCGGCCGATCTGGCGGTGTGCGGATTCACGCTGTACCCGAAAGGCCGCGCGCCCGAGACGAAGTCCACCCTGGTGGCCCGGCCGGGCACGGCAACCCGGCGCAAACGCGGGGTATTCGGCTGGCTGCGCGGCGCCGACCGCGTGCGGTGAGACCAGCCGAGCGCTGAGGTCTCAGCCGACGAGTTGGTCGACGAGTACCGCCACCCACCCGAGCGCGACCCCGGCCGCCGCACCGGCGAGCACCCACCGCACCACCGGCGTGAACCGCCAGCGCCACGCCGTCGGCGCGACGCCCACCACGGCCACCACGTTCACCGCCACCGCGAGCAGCGGATGCACCGCGGCCAGCGCGGACCCGAAGGCGTACACCCCGACCCCACCGAGCACGGCGACCAGCACGACGACGGTGCCACCGGCCACCCAGGGCACCGAATCCGGCTGGGCCCGGTAGGGGCCTTCGGATCCGGGGCTCATGACGTGCGCACTCGTTCGTAGAACGCCATCGCGGCCGCGGTCGCGACATTGAGCGAGTCGGTGCCCGGCGACATCGGAATCCTGGCGCGAATGTCGGTGGCGCGCATGGCCTCCTCGGTGAGGCCTGGCCCCTCGGCGCCGAGCAGCAGGGCGACGCGCTCGCCGGTCATCGCCGTGGCCAGGTTCACCGCGGTGGGATCCGGGGTCAGCGCGATGATCTGGAAACCGCGTTCGCGCAGCAGATCCAGTCCATCCGGCCACTGTGGCAGCTGCGCGAACGGCACCCGCAGCACGTGTCCCATCGACACGCGCACGGCCCGCCGGTACAGCGGGTCGGCGCACCGGTCGCCGAACAGCACCGCGTCCGCGCCGAGACCGGCCGCGTTGCGGAACATCGAGCCCAGGTTCTCGTGGTCGTTGACGCCCTCGAGCACAGCCACCGTGCGCGCGCCGTCGAGCACCTGGGCCGGACTCAGCTCGACCGGACGCGGCGCGACCGCGAGCACTCCGCGATTGAGATGGAAGCCGACCACCTCGGCCATCACCTCGGCACTGGCCCGGTAGTACGGGATGTCGCGCCCGGCCAGATCATCGGCCAGCGCCGCGTACCGTTTCCCGACCCCCAGCAGCGCGCTCGGGGTGAACCGGGAGCCCAGCATCCGCTGCACGACGACGACGCCCTCGGCGATGACCAGGCCTTTCCGACCGGGCAGGTCGGGCCTGCGGTCGGCGCAGGACAGATCGCGGAAGTCGTCGACCCGCGGGTCGGCGGGGTCTTCGATGTCTATCACTTCGGCCACCGGACAATCCTGGCATGCTGGAAGCATGAAGCTGGTCCAGTTGATCTTGAACATCCTGTGGGTGGTCTTGTGCGGGTTCTGGATGGCGCTGGGCTACCTGCTCGCCGCGCTCATCTGTTTCGTCCTCATCATCACCATTCCGTTCGGCATCGCCTCGTTGCGGTTGGCCGGATACGTCCTGTGGCCGTTCGGGCGCACCGTGGTCGACAAGCCGAGCGCGGGCGCCGGCTCGCTGATCGGCAACGTGATCTGGTTCGTCTTCGCGGGGTGGTGGCTGGCACTCGGCCACGTGTTCACCAGCATCGCGCTGGCGGTCACGATCATCGGTCTGCCGTTCGCATGGGCGAACCTCAAGCTGGTGCCACTGTCGCTGTTCCCGCTCGGCCACGACGTGGTCGACGCGGACGCGGCGCGCGCACGCACCTTCGGCTGATCACTCCGATTCGGCGACGATCTGGTTCATGATCGCGACGGCCTGGTCGAGTACGGCGAGCTGGTCGGGCTCCAACCCCGCCAGCTGCTCGGTCATCCACGCCTCGCGGGCGTGGGTCTCGTCGGCGATCAGCGCGCGACCGGCGGGCGAGAGGGAGACGATGATCTGCCTGCCATCGGTCGGGTGCGGTCGGCGTTGTACCAGGTCGAGGTCCGACAGCGAGGCGATGACGCGCGTCATCGACGGCGGCTGCACCCGCTCCTTGCCTGCCAGCGCGCCCGGAGTCATGGCGCCGTCGCGGGCCAGCGTCGCGAGGGCGGACAGCTGGGTGAGCGAGATCTGCGCGTCGGCACGGCGGCCGCGCAGGTGTCGCGTGAGCCGCACGACAGCCAGTGAGAGCTCACCGGCCAGGGCACGGACGTCCGATGGCGTTGTCACAGTGCAGAACTCTACGGTACGCCCGGACCACCTGACGGGTTTCGCACCGCTACTGTTTGGGTATGGACGCCGGACCCGTCAGCCCCGAGATTCCTCAGCTGCCCCGATTCCTGGTCGATCCGCGTCCGGTCGTGCTGGCCGGCTTCGCCGCCTGGGCCCTGGCCACCGTGCTGGTGTGGCTCGTCCCGAACTGGGCCGACGCGCGTCCGGTCTGTGTGATGGGGTTGGTCGTCGGCGTGCTCGGGGTGTCGATCTACCTGGCCCAGCGGCGCTCGGCCCGCCGCGGTGACAAGGGCGCCCAGGTGGGCATCGACACCGATTAGGCGGTGATCTCGAACTCCGCGCTGGTGCCGGTGACCGGGTGGAGCGTCCCATCGGCGCCGAGTGCGTCGGCGTAGTGCACGAAGCGGTGCGTGCCCGGCTGGGCGGCAGCGGGGATGTCCCAGGTGAAGCGGGCGATCGAGACCGCGTCGCCGTCCTTGCGCCAGTGGAATCGCACGTCCCACTCCCCCTCGTTGGCCACCCGCTCCCACCCGTTGCCGGTGCGGCGCTGCACGTCGAGGAAGGTGTCGCCCCGGCGCGGATTGTGCTTCGGGTGCGCGGAGACGAATTCGACCGCCACCTGGTCCCCCCGCGCACTGCGCGCGGGGGGCTGGACGAGGACCGCGCCGAATTCGTGCCCCTGCGGCGTCGCGTCCGGGCCCGGCGCGGCGACGAGGTTCGGTTGCAGTGCGGAGACATCGCGGGGCGCCGGACCGCGGGCCACGGCGGCGCCTGCCACGAACGCCTCGGCCAGCCGGGTGAACTCCTGGACGTACCCGCACAGCGTGTAGCGGCCGAACAGGGTCGAGGCGCCCTCGTACTGCTGCGCGTCGTACTCCTCCGGCGTGGTGACGTACTGGTGGTAGTTGTTCGTATAGCCCTGCAGCAACACCTGGTCGAGGTCGACGCCGAGCGTCGCGGCCACCGCGCGGCGCACCCGCAGCCCGGCCACGATGGTGAATTCCGCGCCCGCGGTGGCCAGATACAGCCCACCGAGACCGACCAACTGGATCGGCACCACATTCGGCACCCACGGCACCGGCGGGAGCAGGCCGAGGGGGGCGAAGATCGCCTTGGGCGCCTGGGCGTCGGCCAGCCAGGCCGGGCGCGGATGGTCGATCCCGCCGAGGAGATCGACCAGCGGATTGCGCACGCCCTCCGAGATCGGGCCGCCGGGCAGACCGGGGCCGTCCTCGACGCTGCCCGCGGCCAGCGAGACACCGGCGGCGGCGGGCGCGGTGCGCTTGGGCGCGCCGTCGGGGGTGAAGCGGCCGTCGATCCTCAGGTCGGCGAGGTCGATGTAGCACAGCAGTGAGGCGACCGCACCGGACATCGGAACAGATTGTGCGACGGCCGCTTTCGAGGCCCTGTACTGACGTTCGCCGATGATCCTGGTGTTGGCGAACTCGTCGGTGGTCGGTCCGTCGCCTGGGGCGAGGTGGAGGTTGGGCGACATGTCACCGGCGTTGGTCTGCGCGAAGGCGGCGAGGAAACCGGGCTTGCCGTCGAGGTGGCGGACGCCGTGCTCGAGATGCTCGGCCGCGTAGCTGGCGTAGCCCTTGTTGTCGGAGCTGATCAGGCGGTTGGCGTTGGTCATCGAGGTGTTGTGGGTGGCGAACCAGGTGAGCGCGCCCACCTGTCGCCCCGCTCTGGCGAAGACGATCGTGGTCACCGCCGGGTCGACCGCATCGGGGAACACCGCCCGGTCGGCCGCCGGATTGCGGTCGAAGGCCACGCGGGAGCGGTTCACACTGGCATCACGCAATTCCGAGCGGCCCAGTGCGAGGGCGCCCGGCGCGTAGTCGGCGTCGGCCGCGACGATAGCCTCGACAATGCCCGCCACCTCGGCGTCGTAGACCTGCTGTTGAAATCCCAGCGTCGCCAACGTGTAGGCGTAGTCGTGCGCGGAACCGCCGCAACTGGAATGGGTGTGGGTGGAGGTGAGCACGACATTTCGCTCGGTGTAGCGGTCACCGAAACGCCGCGCGAGCGCGCGCAGTACCCCGTCGTGCACCGAGCCGAACACCGCACCGTTCTCGACCGCGACGAAAGCGACGCGATTTCCGCCCGATCCGATCACGAACGCGCGGGCGCGCGGGCGGAGATGAATTCCCGCCGTGGTCTGTTCGAGTTGGGAGTAGCCCATCATGCCGCATTCCGCGGCCGGGCCGGTGAGATCGGCGATACCGAGCCCGAATTCGAATCCGGTGGGTTCCGGGCTCGCCTGCGCGCCGGGCATTCGAGCCCCCGCCAGCGTCGAGAGGACAGGCACGGCGCTCACACCCAGCGCCGAGGCGGCGAGCACGGTACGTCGGGTCAGGGGCATCAGCGGAACTCCTTCGCAACTTCCGATTCGGAGACAACCACACCAACTGGTCGTATGTCCAGAATTTTCGCCGCGGACCGGCGAATTGACTGTTCGCGACGCGAGCGCTTAACTCGCACACGTGTCCTCCCGATTGAGCGTCGAAGAACGACGAGCCCACCTGATCGAGGCAGCGATCGGTCTCGCCGAGAAAAAGGGCGTAGCGGGCGTGACCACCCGTGATGTCGCCCAAGCGGCCGGTGTCTCGCTCGGTGTGGTGCATTACTGTTTCGAAAACAAGGACGCGCTGATGACCGAGCTGGTCAAAGCACTGTCCATGGAATTGCGCGATTCCGTCGATGCCGATGAATCGGTATGGGAAGACGCCGGAACAGGAAAAGAAGCGCTTCACAAATTGGTGCGCCGCTGCCTCGAACTGATGTGGCGCAACATCGAAGCGACCCCCGAGCGACAGCTGCTCACCTACGAGACCACCACCTACGCGCTGCGTGAGGGCGAGGCCACCCCGGCCAAGATCGCCATCGCCCGCGAGCAGTACACGTTCAACGACAACACCGTCGCCGAGGTGATCGACCACTGCCGCGAGGCCACCGGCACCCAGTGGAACACGCCGGTGTCGGCGCTGAGCCGGTTCATCCTCAGCGTCATCGACGGGATCGTGCTGCGCTGGCTGGTCGACGACGACAGCGAATCGGTGCAGACCCAACTCGATCTGCTCGCCGAGATGGTCGTCGCGCACGCGAGCTAACCGACCCGCGGTACCTGGACGTGCACGACGCCGTCGGCGCGCCACCACGGCACCCGCACGGTCCCCGAGATCGCGCCGCGCAGGTGCACTTCCAGCGAGTCGTGCAGGACCAGCGCGCCGGTCGTGTCCGGTGGTGACCACAGCTGTCGCAGCACCACACCCAGCGGCTCCGCGGCCCAGGTGCTGTGTCGGCCGGCGCCGAGCACCTCGGCGCTGATCTGCTCCGAGGCCAGCGGCAGGTCCAGCAGGGTCGCCAGTGCCTCGGCGTGCGCGCTGTCGCCGACCACGAGGCGTCCGGGTGGGACGACGAGGCCGAAGCAGGGCTCATCGAGGACCATCGCGGTGCCCGCGTCGACGACGGCGCCGGAGAGGGCGCGGACCTGCTCGGGGAGGTCGAGTTCGCGCGGGTCGAGCGCGCCGGACGCGACGGCCTCGGCCAGGCGGGTGTGTGTGCGGGCGATGACCTCGGGGGCAGGGGTTTTCGCGGGGTCGGCGAGGGCGTCGAGGAGTTCTTCGGCCAACTCCGCCGACATCACGTCCGGGTGGACCAGCAGGGGGCGCAGGGCGTCGAGGTCGGTGCCGTGGATGCCGTCGGCGTCGAACACCGGGAGCAGGCCGGCGAATTCGGCGTCGTCGGGGTGGCGGAGCCGGCCCAGCGGGATGCCGTCGAGGTGGGCGTGGTGGTGCAGCCACCAGGCGGTGTAGCCGTCGCGGTCGGCCAGCAGGGCACGGGTGCGACCGGTGGCGAGCAGGTGGCGCAGGGCCTGCGGCCAGCGGTGGTCATCGACCAGGTCCAGGTCCCGCACGGCCACGAGTTCGCGGGGGTCCGTGGCAAGGCTGTCCCACCAGGACTGTTCGTCGTCGAGGTCGTGGTCAGGGCCGATCGGGTCGGGGTCGGTGAGCACCGCGAGATCCCAGCCGACACCGATCGCGCGCAGGGCCTGCTCGCCGTACTCGGCGACGGTGGTCTCGGCGACGATGCCGAAGGGCGAGTCGGCCACCAGGACGTCGGCGAGGGGGGCACCGGGCAGGAGCAGTTCGTCGGCGGGGCGCGGTTCGCCCGTGTCGTCGGACAGCTCCAGCAGGCCGAGCCAGGGCGGGAGGGCCGCCGAGGAGGCGAACCGGGCCAGGTGCAGGACCGCGGTGACGGTGTCCGGGTCGGCCGGGTCCTGCTCGAGCAGATCGCGCAGACCGGGATCGGTGAGCAGATCCTCGGCGGAGGCGCTGCGGGCGCCCAGGCGGGCCAGCAGGGGGTGCGTGGCGTCCGGGTGGGCCAGGCGGGCCCAGTGCACCGGGACGGCGACGGTGAGCTGATCGTCGAGGACGACGGTGCGCGGTCCGGTCACCAGCCGCCCGTCCGCGAGCGGCACGGCGAGCGCGCCGAACTCCTCGGCGGTTCGGGTGTCGACGACGAAGGGTTCCAGCGCGGCGTAGAACCGCCGCCACCACCGCGGTTCGCGGTCCAGGCCGCTGGAGAGCTCGGCCAGGGCGGCGGGGCCGAGGCGGTGGACATCGAGGACCGACAGTTTGTCCTGGTAGGGGCGGCCGGAGAGTTCCGGGATCACCAGGGGGCCGGTGATCTCGGTGAGGAGTTCGGCCAGTTCGGGTGTGAGATCCGGGAAAGCGCTCGCGCGGGTGGGCGGGCTGCACGGGGCGGAGCTGTCGAAGACTGCCGCCCTGGGGCCCTCTGCGGGCACGGCGGATGCGAACAGGTCGGGAGCGTTCGACGGCGCAGGGCGCATGGCAGGTTCGTCGGACGCGAAAAGGTCAGCTAGGTCGGGCGTTTCGGAGTGGCCGGGACCGACGGTGGTTGCGGATGCCGCGAGGTTGGCGGCCCCTTGGGCGGATTCGCCGACGCCCGGGGGTGCGGAGGCGGGGGCGCAGACGGGCAGCCAGGGGTGGGTGCGGAGTTCGGCGATGACGGCTTCGCGGAGCAGTCCGTCGGCTTCGCTGCGGGCGAAGGCGGGGGTCGGGACGAGGGTCAGGCGGTCGCGAGGTGGGAGGGCTCGGGCGAAGTCCGCGTAACCTTCGGCGAGTTCGGAGAGGCGGGCGCCGGGGAGGAGGCGGCGGCGGTCCGGCTGCATGGGGATGTCGGCGACGAGGAGTGCGGGGAGGGAGAGGCCCTCGTCGGAGCGCGTGGGGGCACGCAGGACGTCCGGGGCGGCGGGGACGGGGCGGCCGTTCTGGAGCGGCAGGAGCCAGCGGGCGCGGGGGGTGCGGTACTGCCACCAGGTTCGGCGGGCACCGGAGGGGAGGGCGATCGTCAGCTCTGTGAGCGCGCCGACAGCGAAGACGGGGTCAGCTCCGGCGTCACGGGCAGCACCGGCGGTGAGGGTGGTTACCGTGCTGGTGAATTCGTCGTCGCCGATGCGGATGCGTTGCAGGGCGGGTAGTTCCAGCAGCAGGTCGGGCGCTTCGACGCGCATGGCGGCGAGGAGGGCGGCCGGGTCGATGTCGTCGCGCAGGTGGACGACGATCTCGGTGTCGGCGCCGGCGACGGGGGTCGTCGGCACCGGCCAGGCCAGGCGCAGCGCCGGTGGGGCGATCGCCGCGAGATCATCGGGAATGCGGATTCCGGTGTCGTGCAGCGCGTTCCGGGTCGCCGCGCGAGAGAACCGGATCGATCCGGTTGTCGAGCGCACCTCGATCTCGTCCCCGATCGACCGCACCGCGGTGAACCCGACCCCGAACCGCCCCACCTGGGCGGTGCCGGACTTACCGGAGGCCCGCAGTGCCGTGAGCGCGTGCACGCCCGCAACACTCAGCGGGACACCGGTATTCGCGACATGCAACCGCCCGTCGAGCACCCGAACGGTCAACTCACCCGCGACACCGGCCTTCGCCGCGGCATCGGCCGCGTTCTGTGCGAGCTCGGTGAGCACCCGATCCCGGTAGCCCGCGGCCACCAGATCCGCCTCACTCGCACTGTCCTCCCGCAACCGCGTCGGCGAATCCCGCCACGCGGCAAGCACTCCGGCACGCAGCTCCGCGGTCCCGAAGGGATCCGCCGCTGCGTTCAGCGCGCCACCGACGATCCGTGCTCTTCCACGAACTCACCGGCGCGCTGGGCATCGGCATCCGCTGCCGACGCACCACCAGCAGACGCCGTCTCCGCGCCACCAGCCCTGTCCGCGTCGGCCACTGCCTGGCTTTCCCCGGCACCCTCGGCTTCGTCGGCCACAGCCTGACCCGTCTTCGCGTCTCCCACAGCCGCCGGATCGACATCAGCGGCAGCGACCTCCGAGGCGCCGGTGGTGGCGATGGCTTCAGCTGCTGCGGGGGCCTCGGCTGATCCAGGCGCCACCTCTTCGGTCGGCGCTTCGAAGCCAGCCGCCTCGGACTGCTCGGTGCTCGCAGCGACTTCCGCGGCGACAACGGCCTCGGCCGACTCCGGTGCCGCGCCTTCGGCGAAGGCGGCGCGGTCGGCGGCTGCCGCTTCCACGGCTGCTGCCTCGGTGGTTTCCTGGTCGGCACTCGCTGCCTGGGTCGCGGCGGTTTCCTGCTGGTCGGTGTGGTCAGCCGGAACCGGTGCTGCTCCCCGCTGGTCGGCGGAATCACCGTCGATGGCGCTCGACTCGCCACCGGCGGCCTTCGCCTGTTCGGTCGCGCGGACGACATCGACGAAATCGACGGCATGGTCGTCGAAGGCCTCGTAGCGGGGAGAACCGTTGCCGCTGGGGGCGCTCACGTCGGAGTGGGCACCGCAGCCGTATTCGACGTGGACGACGTGGCCGTCGGCGCCCATCTCGTTGGCGCACACGCCGAAGGCGTCACGCAGGGCACCGGCCAGGGGCACGTAGAAGCCGCACAGACCACAGGTGGCGGGGGCGGCCTTGGCCATCTCGGTGTCGGGGCCGTATTCGGCGTACCAGCGCTCGGCGGCCGCCAACCGACCGTCGAGGCTGAGGACCTGCACGCGGCCGAGACCGACCTCGCGGGCCACCTCGTCGATCACCGGATCGCCGGTGGCCACGTAGCCGGGGACCAGGCGCGGGTCCTCCGCGGGCGGGGCCAGCAGGTCGCCGGGGCCGAGATCGCCGGGGCGGACCCGCTGCTCCCACGGGATGAAATCGGGCGCGATCAGGGCATCGGGCCCCGGCAGCAGCGCCGACTCGCTGACGGTGGCACGGTCGGCCCCCGGCGGTGCGGCGACCACCACGGCCCACTGCCAGCCGCGATAACCCGCCAGGGTCGTCTCGAACCGGTGGGTGGCTGCCGAGTCGTCCTCGGCGGTCACCCCCAGATGGACTCCTACCCCGTCGGGTTCCAACTCGACGAGCGCACGACGTGCGGCCTCGGCCGCATCGGCCAGAACGGGACGCACGCCGGACTCCGAAACAGATACTGCGCTCACGGCATACATTTTGCCGTATGAACCGCATCGGGACTTCGTTGGCCATCGCTGTGCTGGTCAGCCTGCTCGCCGCGACCGCCTGTGGGGCCGCCGAGGAGCCGGGCCCGCCGCGCTGGCGCGTCGAGGTGATCGGCTCGTCACCGCACGATCCGGAGGCCTTCACCCAGGGGCTGGAAGTCGTCGACGGCATTCGCTACGAGAGCACCGGCATGTGGGGCGTGTCGAGCGCGCGAGCCACCGACCAGGACACCGGCGTCGAACGGGCCCGCGCGGATCTGCCCGCCGAGATGTTCGGCGAGGGCATGACCAAGGCGGGTGACATCGTCTGGCAGATCACCTGGAAGGACGGCATCGCCTTCGCCCGAGACCCGGAGACCCTGGCCGAAACCGGCCGGGTGACCTACGAGGGCGAGGGCTGGGGCCTGTGTGCTCAGCCCGACCGACTGGTGATGAGCGACGGCACCGACACCCTCACCTTCCGCGACCGGGCGACCTTCGCGAGAACCGGCTCGGTGACCCTGTCCGGCCACTCCCGCCTCCAGCCCAACGAACTCGACTGTGCCCCCGACGGCACCGTCTACGCCAACAACTACCCCTCCGACGAGATCCTGCGCATAGACCCCGGCACCGGCCAGGTCCTCGCGGTCATCGAGGCCGGCGGGCTGCTCTCCCCTGCCGAACGCGCGGGCACCGATGTCCTCAACGGCATCGCGCACCTCCCGGGAACCGACCGATTCCTGCTCACCGGCAAGTACTGGCCACGACTGTTCGAAGTGCGATTCGTCCCGAAATAGCCGATTGTGTCCGACATTGCCCCGCCGCGAGTGAACACCCGCGGCCCGCGTGCGCCAGAATTGGACTGTGACAGGTGCACGGAGAGTTCCAGCCAGAAGCCCGAGAGGAGATCTCGGGCACCTACGGCAACCTCCCGCGCCGCCAGCGGCCGTAGCGAGCAATCATGCATCGCTGCTATCGTCTCGACGTGCAGTTGCGTTATCGATACCGTGTGTATCCGACGCCCGAGCAGCAGAACGCGCTCGCCCAGTCGTTCGGATGCGCACGTGTCGTATTCAACGATTGCCTCAGGCTGCGGCAGGACGCTCACAAGGCGGGTGTGAGGATCTCCGATACCGAGGTTCAGAAGCGAGTCATCACCCTTGCGAAGAAGTCACCCGAGCGCTCATGGCTCGCAGAGGTGGCGTCAGTGGTCTTGGTCCAAGCGTGCGGAGACGCGCGTCGGGCCTATCGCAATTGGTTCGACTCGTTGTCTGGGAAGCGAAAGGGTCGCAGAGTCGGCCCTCCTCGGTTCCGGTCCCGCAGAGACTCCCTGCAGTCGATCCGGCTCACCCGCAACGGATTCAGCATCAGGGCGAATCGACGCCTCTATCTCGCGAAGGTCGGGGAACTCGCAGTTCGGTGGTCTCGCGAGCTCCCTTCGGATCCGTCATCGGTGACGATCATTCGCGACAGCACGGGACGGTACTTCGCGTCGTTCGTGGTCGACACGGACGACTCGCCGATGCCCCCGTCCGACTCCGAAGTGGGCATCGACCTCGGACTGGAAACATTCGCGGTGCTCTCGGATGGAAGAACGATCAGTTCACCCAGATTCCTGCGGCGCGCGGCCAGGCGTCTCCGGGTCGCGCAGCAGGGACTGTCCCGCAAACGAGTCGGCAGCCAGAACCGGAACAAGCAACGCATCCGTGTTGCGAAGGCTCACGCGGCCGTTGCCGACGCCCGTCGCGACTGGGCGCACAAACAGTCCACTGCGATCATCCGCGAGAACCAAGCGGTGTTCGTCGAGGACTTGTGCGTATCCGGTATGGCCCGATCGCGACTGGCGAAATCGATCCACGATGCTGGATGGAGCATGTTCATCAACATGCTGGAGTACAAGGCCAACAGATACGGTCGGGCCTTCTGGAAGGTCGAACGCTTCTATCCGTCGAGCCAGATATGCAGCGCCTGCGGCGTACGGAGCGGCAGGAAGCAGCTCTCGATACGCAAGTGGGCGTGTTCGGCCTGCCACTCGGTACACGACCGCGACCACAATGCCGCCAAGAACATCCACGCCGCCGGACGGGCGGAGTGGCAAAACGCCTGCGGAGAGTCCGTCAGCCTTACCGCCTAGCGGGGAGCACGACTCAGTGAACCAGGAACCCACCGAAGGTCCATACCACGGGCCAGGAGGAACCTCGGCTAGTCACGGCCGGGGGGACGTCAATACGCCCCGCGATCCGTCCGGGGGTCCACCCGGACGGCACCCCGGTTTCGGGCAGTATCCGCCGCGTTCGGGTGCGCCGCGCAAAGTGTTTCCCCGGCCCGATACGCCCGCCGAGCCACCGACCCGTGGCATCTTCCGGCGCCATCGCCCGGCCGACCCCGCGACGACCCCGCCGCCGAACACCGGTCGGGGTAGGCCCGGCTGGACGACGTCGAACCGGGTCCAGCGCGACGAACCGGCGCGCGGACCGTCGCCGGACCGCCGGTCCGCGTCCGACCGCCGGACACCCGACCACCGCATCCCGCCCGGCCCGCGCCCCGGTGGCCCGCCGCCGAGCACCCCGGCCGACGACCACGGCCCCGCGGGCACCCGTCCGTTCACCCGCGCCGAGGAAACCGTCGAGGACCCCGGCCAACAGCGCGTCCCCCGAAAACTCACCGTCACCAGAGTTGCCGCCATGCGCAGCCGCGAACTCACCGAGCGCGGATTCGCGACCTTCCAGCGCGCGGCCAAGGCCGACGGCGCCGACCAGTCCGGCCTGACCGCCCTCACCTACGCCACCATGGCCAACTTCGCGCTCGACGCCGCGATCGCGGTCGCGCTGGCCAACACGTTGTTCTTCGCCAGCGCCACCGCCGAGTCCAAGACCAAGGTGGCGCTGTACCTGCTGATCACCATCGCCCCGTTCGCGTTGATCGCCCCGCTGATCGGCCCACTGCTCGACCGCCTGCAGCGTGGCCGACGGCTGGCCCTGGCCACGACCTTCGGCCTGCGCGCGATCTTCGCGGTGCTGCTGATCTTCAACATCGACACCTGGGGCCTGTATCCGCTGGCGCTGTGCATGATGGTCGGCTCGAAATCCTTCGCGGTGCTCAAGAGCGCGGTCACTCCGCGCGTCCTGCCGCCGGAGATAGACCTGGTCCGCACCAATTCCCGATTGACCGTGTTCGGCCTGGTCGGCGGCACGATCGGCGCGGGCGCGCTGGCCGCGCTGGCCGCGGTGATCGCCGGGTCGACCGGCGCGCTGGTCTTCGCCACCGGCCTCGCCATCGCCGGTGCGTATCTGAGCCTGCGCATCCCGCGCTGGGTCGAGGTCACCGAGGGCGAGGTGCCCGCGACACTGACCTATCACGGCCACGACGCGCAGACCGAAGTCCTCGCGCCGGCCCAACTGTCGGCGGTACCGCCGCGGAAACGACGGCAACCGCTCGGACGGTCGGTGGTGACCGGCCTGTGGGGCAACAGTTCCATTCGCGTGCTCACCGGTTTCCTGACCTTCTACGTCGCCTTCGTCGCCAAGGGGTCGGGCGGCAGTCCCACCGAGCAGGCGGCGATGCTCGGCGTGGTCGGCGCGGCCGCGGCCATCGGCAACTTCGGCGGCAACGCGACCGGCGCGCGACTGCAGCTGGGCAGACCTTCGCTGGTGGTCCTCGGCTGCACGGCTGCCTGCACGGCGGTCGCGGTGTTCGCCGTGTTCACCGGCAATCTCTTCGGCGCCGCGTTCGCCGCCCTGGTCGCGTCGGCGGCCAGCGCGCTGGCGAAGGTCTCGCTCGACGCCTCGATCCAGGACGACCTGCCGCCGGAGTCGATCGCGTCCGGTTTCGGACGATCCGAGACGGTGCTGCAGCTGAGCTGGGTGGTCGGCGGGTCGGCCGGTGTGCTGCTGCCGACCGAGTACTGGAAGGGTTTCGCGGTGATCAGCGTGATCCTGGTGATCGGGCTGGTGCAGACCTTCGCCAGTTACACCGGCCATTCGCTGCTCCCCGGTCTCGGCGGCAATCGTCCGCAGCATGTGGAGCAGGAAGTTACCGATACCCATCCGGACCGGGTCGATCCCGGTCCGGTTCCGCGAGGGACAGGAGATCCCATCTGGTGAGCACGCTCAACGTTCGCACGATCATCATCTCGGTGGGCGCCGGATTGGCCGCCGTCGCCGCGGTGACCGCGGTGTGGGTCGCCGTCGCCGTCTCGAAAGCGCCCGCGCACGAACCGGAGATCACCGCCTACGCGCACGGCAAGTCCGTCACCGTCACGCCGTTCATGTACTGCACGGTCCGGATGGAGGACTGCACCTACGGCGAGACCACCCCGTTGCGGGTGCCGTCGGGCATGCCGGTGCAGATCTCGCTACCCAGCGAGATCGTCGACTCCCCGTGGCTCATCCAGCTGATCTACCAGCGTCCCGGCGGCGAACAGGTCGACCGGGTGCTCAGCTTCGCCGACTATCCCGCGCACGCCAGAGCACTCACGATCGAATCCCAGCCGGAACCGGATCTGCGCCTGGCCGGCATCGAGGTCCAGCTCCCGATCCTGGCCCGTGACGTCGACACCGGCCGCGAGAGCTACATCCCGCACGCGGCCTGGTCGATCGTCACACCCGAGATGTGAACCGACCCACACTCCCTGACCCCACACCCGCGACCCCGAGGAGCGGCGGCCGACGAAGTCGGCCGGTCGCGGCCGGGTCGCCTGTCAGCGCTCGAAGCGCATGCGCCGCAGGCGCGAGTCTCGAGCGCTGACAGGCGGCCCCCAGGGGCCGCGACTCGAGCGCGCCAGCGCTCCAAAAGCTCAGTTGTCCAGTTCGCGGGCTACCGCACGGACCACTTCGGAGATGCGCTGTGACAGCTTGCGATCCGGGTACTTGCCCCGGCGCAGGTCCGGCTGCACCTTGGTCTCGAGCAGCGTGATCATGTCCTCGACCAGGCCGTGCAGCTCATCGGGCGACTTGCGCGGGCCCGCGTCCTTGCGGGCGGGCTGCGCGCCACGATCGCCGCGCACGGTGGGTGGGGCCTCGAGCAGCTTCAGGCTCAACGCCTGCGGCCCGCGCCGGCCCGCGGCCATCCCGAACTCGACGCGCTGTCCGGGCTTGAGCCCCTCGACGCCGTCGGGCAGCGCGGACGAGCGGACATAGACGTCCTCGCCCTCGTCTTGGGAAAGGAAGCCGAAGCCCTTTTCGACGTCGTACCACTTCACCCGGCCGGTCGGCACTGCGCTCACCCGTTCATCATTCGATACCCGAACCCTTGTGGCCCGGGTTACACATGTCTGCTTGTCGCGAAAAGAACGCGCCCCACAACAAGGCGGGACGCGATGTGCCCAGAGTCTACCCCGGTCGCCATACCGCGAGCACATCAGTTTTACGGTGCACCGGTGACGAACTCGCCTCCACCCGCCTCGCCCGGTCCCCGCCGCCCGAGTGATCGCCTGCTGCACCTCGCCGTCGCCTTCGTCGGGATCGGGGTGCTCGCCGTGATCGGCATCTTCGCGACTCCGCTCGTGACCGACGGGCGGCCGGGACTGTGGCTGTACCTGCTGGCGATGTTGGTGCCGGTGGGCTTCCTGCTCGCGCTGGGATACGCGCTGTGGTCGGGCCGCCGCGCCCGCTGACGCGTCAACCGGTTACCCCGGCGGATCGTTACCCAGGCATGTATGTGACCTTCATCACATAACAGCATGATCACGAAGTGAGCGTGCAACCGTCGCGCACACCTGGCACGGCAGCTACCTGCGCGGACGCGGCGAAGGCATCAGGGATGACCCTGAGACCACCCCGAGACCCCTCCGTACACGCCGGTTATCAAATAGTGACTTTCCCCGCGGTCCGTCGTACCGTTTCTCTCAGCCGGGGCAACCCCCGGAACCACCGGCCCGCCGCACCGAACCTCGCCCCGCGGGTACCGGACCCCGATTGGAATCGAGGGGTGAGGGCGGACCGGGAGACCTCTCAGTCCGGACCACATGCAGGTGCGCACGAGAGGAAGAAACCCGATATGAGTGGACGCCACCGCAAGCCGACTTCCACCGGGCGCACTGTTGCCAAGGTCGCCGTCACCGGCGCGATCTTCGGCACCGCGAGTGCAGCCCTCGCCGGAAACGCCAGCGCGGCCCCCGACTCCGACTGGGATCGCCTCGCACAGTGTGAAGCCGGCGGCAACTGGGGTATCAACACCGGCAACGGCTACCAGGGCGGGCTGCAGTTCTCGCCCTCCACCTGGACCGCCCACGGCGGCGGGCAGTACGCCGCTTCCGCGCACAACGCCACCCGCGAACAGCAGATCGCGGTCGCCGAAAAGGTTCTCGCCTCCCAGGGCTGGGGCGCTTGGCCCTCCTGCTCGGCCAAGCTGGGCCTGAGCAGCGGTCCGACCGAGCGCACCGTGCCCTCTACCCCGAGCTGGGTTCCCGAGGTCACCGCCCCGCAGGTGCAGGATCCGAGCCAGGAAGTCTTCCAGGCCGTGGACCGCGCCCTCACCGTGGTGCAGCAGCAGGGCATCGCCGTGCCGCAGCAGGCTCTCGACTTCGTCAACGCCGCCAAGGGTTCTCAGCTGGACCCGGCCGTGATCGACTTCTTCGAGGCGAACAAGGGCCTGCTGCCCTCCTGAGCGCCTCCGCAGACAACAAGAGCCCGCATCCTCGAAGGATGCGGGCTCTTGTCTTTCCCGTCCGAACTACACCCGGTTGATGGTGGTCTCGGGGTGCACGTACGGCAGCGTGGCCGCCGGGACGGGAAACACGGCGTCCTCGCCGAAGGGCGAGAGGTTACCGGCGCGGGTCGCCGACAATTCGGTCACGGCGTGCTCGCCGTCGGCCACCTCGGGCCAGCCGTTGTCGACGTAGGGCTTCTTCGATTTGTTCACCACCGGCTCATTCTGACATAGCGGTTCACATGGCGGCTGGCGCCGCGGCTTCTCGCACCCTCTGGTCAGTCCAGATCGAGGCGCCCGAGAACCGGGGCATGGGCTGCCGACGCTGCAGGTACGCTGGATCGGATGATCGCGACAGATTCACTTGCCGATTGGCTCGGTGCGCGCACCGACGCTCAGCTGGTGAAACTGCTGCAATTGCGCCCCGATCTGGCGGTGCCGTTGCCCGCGTCGATGTCGGTACTCGCGGTGCGGGCCCAGCAGCGGGCCTCGGTGTTGCGGGCCGCCGACGAGCTGGACACGCTCGAGTTCGCGATCATCGAGGCGCTGACGGCCAACGAGTACGCGCGCACGATCGGTTCCGAGCTCACCCCGCTGACCCGCACCACACTGCACGCGCAGCTGAAGGATCGCGTCACCAAGACCGCGTTCACCGCGGCGCTGACCCGGCTGCTCGACCGCGCGCTGGTCTGGCAGGTCGGGGACGACCTGCACCTGACTCCCTCGGCCGCCGAAGCCCTCCCCTGGCCGCTCGGCGCGACGACCGTGCTCCCGGACGCGCTCACCGAGCCGGAGGCGAACGCGGCGCTGGCACAGGCGAGTCCGGCCGAGCGGGCGCTGCTGGAGAAGCTGGCCACCACGGGGCCGCGGGGCCGGACCAGGGACGCCGCGCCCGGTACCGCACCCGAGCGGCCGGTGCCGCGACTGCTCGCCGCCCGGCTGCTGCACCGCATCGATGACGAGACCGTCGAGCTGCCGGTGACCGTCGGACAGCTGCTGCGCGGCGAACCGGTGACCGACCCGCACGCCCTCGCCCCGCCGAAACCGGCACTGACCAAGCACACCCCCGCCGAGGTGAACGCGGTCGGCGCCGGTGAGGTCGGTGAGCTGCTGCGCGACTGCACCGATCTGCTCGACGCGCTGGGCAAGCTGCCCGCTCCCGCGCTGCGCGCCGGTGGGCTCGGGGTGCGCGAGTTGCGCAGGCTGACCAAGCAGACCGGGATCGACGAGCAGCGCACCGGCCTGCTGCTGGAACTGCTCGCCGCGGCGAAACTGGTCGAGAAGGGCTTGCCGGAACCACAGCCCGATCTCGACTCCACCGATGACTTCTGGGCCCCCACACCCGCCGCCGACGCCTGGCTGGACGCGCCGCCGGCAACGCGCTGGGTGGTGCTGGCGCAAGCCTGGCTGGACCTGGACCGGATGCCGTGGATGATCGGCCTGCGCGATGCCGCCGACAAGCCGATCGCGGCGCTGTCGGCCGAACTGCGGATACCGCACGCCGTGCGCGACCGGCAGGAGATTCTGGCGCTGCTCGCCGAGTACCCCACCGGCACCGCGCTCACCGCGCGCGATATCGGCAAGCTGCTGGCCTGGCGGATGCCGCGGCGGCGCAGGCACTTCCGCCTCGACACGGTGACCGCCACGCTGGCCGAGGCCGCCACCGTCGGCCTGCTCGGGCGTGGCGCCCTGGACTCGGCGGCGCGTGCCCTGCTGCACGGCGCGACCACCAGCATCGCCGACGCCGAGGCCGAGATGGCCGCCGCACTCCCCGAGCCCGTCGACCACGTGCTCGTCCAGGCCGACCTGACCGTGATCGCCCCCGGCCCGCTGGTCCCCGAACTGCGCGGCCGGATCGCGCTGGTCGCCGATGTGGAGTCCGCGGGCGCGGCCACCGTCTACCGCGTGAGCGACGCCTCGGTGCGCCGCGCCCTCGACGCCGGCCTCACCGCCGCCGAGCTGCACGCCCTGTTCACCAACCACTCCCGCACCCCCGTCCCCCAGTCGCTGACCTACCTCATCGACGACGTGGCCCGCAGGCACGGCCAACTGCGCGCAGGTGTGGCCCAGTCCTTCCTCCGCAGCGACGACCCCGCCCTGCTCGCCCAGGTCTTGGCCGCCCCCGTCGCCGAAACCCTGGCCCTGCGCGCGATCGCCCCCACCGTGGCGATCGCCCTGGCTCCCCTCGCCGAAATGCTGGACCAGCTACGCGCCGCCGGTTTCGCCCCCGCCGGCGAGGATTCCGCGGGCACCATCGTCGACCTGCGCCCCCGCGGCGCCCGCATCGCCGTGCGCCCCCTGGCCCGCAAGCCCTACCGCCCCAGCTCCCCCAGCGACGAGCAGCTGACCATGCTGGTCACCGAACTCCGCGCGGGCGAACGCGCCGCCGGAGCCCGCACCGGCCAATCCGTCCGCGCCGACGGCACCCGCACCGGCACCGCCGCCACCCTCGCCCTACTCCAATTGGCCGCCCGAGTAGGCCGCCCCGTCAACATCGGCTACGTCGATGCCCAGGGCGTAGCCAGCCAACGCGTAGTGGAACCCCTCCGAGTGGGCAACGGCCAACTCGACGCCATAGACCCCGTCTCCGGCGCCACCAGACACTTCACCCTCCACCGCATAGCCTCAGTAGCTCTACTCGACTGAGTGCCAGTCAAGGCCCACCACCACCCGCACGCCCAGCGACACAACGCCACTTGCGACTTCCACCTGCCACATCCCCAGCCCGAAGTCGGCCACCTACCGCACTCCCAGCCACCCAGGTCCGCCATGACCGCACTACCAGCCCCGCACCCGCGACCCCGAGGAGCGGCGGCCACGCAGTGGCCGGTCGCGGCCCCTCGGGGCCGCGACTCGAGCGCGCCAGCCCTCCGAAATTACGGCTTGGCCAAGCAGAAAGTCGTCTTCGGATCCGGCACCGTTCGGAACTGCGTCGCGTCCATATCGCACAGCAGTTCGTCGGTCTCCCCGTCGATCCGCTTGACCACCTTGAACGTCGCCTCCGGCGCCGTGCAGTCGATCGCGGTCGCCGGGCGCGTGCCCGCGTCGGCGTAGCAGCTGCCCTGGGCGAAGTTGGGCGCCAGGCACAGGCCGGTCTCGGTGGTGCCGACCGTGCCGTCGAAGGTCGCGTTGTCGGCGGCGCAGGTCAGCGGGGCGGCGCCGGTGCGCACGATCCGGTAGTCGGCGGTGGCCGAGGAGCAGTCGCCGAGCGTCGCGGTCATCGCCTCGACCGCGTTGTCGGTGACCTCGACGCAGGACCCCACCGCGACCGTGTCACCGGCGGCCGAATCGTCCGCCGACGAGCACGCGACGGCCGCCCCGACCAGTGCGACCGCCGCCACGGGGGCGAACACGAGCCGTGCCAACAGTCGCTTTCCTGGGTACTTCACTGAAAACCTCACTCACCGAACAGTTCAGGCGAACATGACCGCCGGTGACGATACCCAAGTCCGCATCGCTCGTGCTCGGACCGTCGCCTGGTTACCATCGACACCGATGACACTCGATGATGTCGCAGGCGAGCTGTACGGCCTCGACCCCGGCGTCTTCGTGGCGACCCGCACCGAACGGGCCGCCGCCGCCAGGGCCGAGGGCGACCGCGCGCTGGCCGAGGCCATCACCGCATTGCGCAAACCAACGGTCGCGGCATGGACGGTGAACCTGCTGGCCCGGCACGCGCCGACGGAGATCGCGGCGCTGCTGGATCTGGGCGCTGCGCTGCGTTCGGCCCAGCGCCAGCTCTCCGGCGACAAGTTGCGCGCGCTGGGCAATCAGCGCCAGCAGGTGGTCAACGCGATGACCAAGCGCGCGGGCGAACTGGCCGCCGAGCACGATCGCCCGGCGAGTGAGCAGGTGCTGCGCGAGGTCGGCCAGACGCTGACCGCCGCGCTCGCCGATCCCGAGGTCGCCGATCGGGTGCGTGCCGGTGTCCTGCCGACCGCGCTGACCTATGACGGCTTCGGCCCGGCGGGGCTGGTCGCGATCACCGGCGGCAAGGCGAGCGGGTCGGCCACGCGGGCCCGCCGCCGCGCGGGACCGTCGCAGGAGGACGCCTTGGCGACCCGCCGTGCCGAGGCACAGCAGGAGTTGGCCGACGCCGAATCCGCCCTCGACGCCGCTCGTTCGACCCGTGAGGAAGCCGAATCGGCCGCGCGTCAGGCGAAATCGGATCTCGACGAGGTCGAGAGTCGCATCGCCGAATTGCGCGACGCGCTCGAACACGCTGAACAGCAACGTCATTTCGCCCGCACGGCCGAGCATCGCGCACGCGGTGAGTCCACTGCCGCCCGAAGCCAATTCGACCGTATGCAGCGCTGGGTGGACCGCGCTCGCGCCCGTCTCGACGAGGACTGACCCTCAGCGACGCAGGGTGCCGGGGAACAGGAAGTCTTCCCGTGGCGCGGTCGTTGTGTCGAGCCATTCGGCGAGGAACTCGGTGAGCGGCAGGGTGGTTCGGCTCTGCAGGAATTCCCGGAACTCCGGCATCGAGGCATTGCCGTCGCGATGCTCGGCCACGAAATCGCGCAGGGCCGTGAAGAACACGTCGTCGCCGATGAACTTGCGCAGCGCGTGCAGGAACAGCGGGCCGCGGTAGTAGACGGAGGTGAACTCGTTGCCGACGCCGGGGCTGGCGAGGGCGACATCCCAGAATCCTTCCTTGTCAAGGTATTTCGCGATCTGCTCGCGATACTCCGCGTCGACATCGGCGCCGTCGATCCGCTCGGGCCAGAGGACCTCGGCGGTGTAACTGGCGAGGCACTCGTTGAGACAGATGTCGGACCACTGCCGCACCGACACGGTGTCGCCCCACCACTGGTGGGCCAGTTCGTGCACCACGGTGTCGAGATCGGCCCACGGCGCGTAGACCGGGCGGGTCTGGGTTTCCAGGGAGAACGGGATCTTCGTGTCGACGTAGATGCCACCGGCGACGTCGAACGGGTAGGGGCCGTAAAGGCTTTCGAGGAAGTCGAGGATCTCCGGCAGCCGCCGCTCGTCCTCGCGGTTGTGCTGCGCGCCCGGGGCGAAAGCGCTCAGCACCGGAGTGCCGTCGGCCCTGCGCTGTTCCAGGAAGGTGAAGTGGTCGATCGCGACGGTGGTCAGGTACCCGATGACGGGCTGGCGGGCCTCCCAGGTCGTGTGCAGGCGGCCATCACGCACCGCGTGCTCGGTGCGCTCGCCGATGGACATCACCTCCCAGTCGGCGGGCACCCGCGCGTGCAGCGTGAAAGTCGCCTTGTCCAGCGGAGTGTCGTTGAGTGGGTACCAGGTACTGGCGCTGTGCGGCTGACCGACCGCGAACGCGCCGCCGCTGGGCGCCCAGGTCCAGCCCTCGCCCTCGGTGTCTGCCGTCTGCCCGGCGTAGTCGACGATGATCCGCATCGGCAGCCCCGGCGGTAGCGCCACCAGCGGGGTGACGACCAGTTCCTGCTCGCCGTCGCGGGTGAAGCCCGCGGGCTGCCCGTTGACGGTCACCATCAGCACCTCGGGTCCGCGGTAGTCGAGGTTGAACTGGGCCAGCGGCTGGGTCGCGGTGGCATCGATACGGGCCGTGCCGCGCAGGTGGTGGGTGAGCGGCTCGTAGTCGATGGTGAGGTCGTAGTGGCGCACGTCGTAGCCGCCGTTGCCGTCGGCCGGATAGTAGGGATCGCCGAGGCCGGGCGCGCCGATCAGCGCCGGATCCGCCGTCACCGGCGGGGCATTCAACACCAGCGTCGCGCACACCGCGCACACCACAGCCGACCAACGCATGTCGATGACACCTTTCGCCGGAGCGGTCTCGCTGACCCGACCATCGTGGCAGTCGCGCGGCGGCTGCCTCAGCCCAGGCCGTCGGGCAGCTGCCGCGGGTCGAGCAGCAGCCGCCTGGTGGCCGTGCGGCGCACCCGGGTGGCCAGCGTGAGGTTCTCGGCGAGCAGCTGCCATTCGATCTCGGTGATGGCGCTGCGCGCCTGCTCGATCACCGCGCTGTCGCGGGTACCCCAGGCGATCGGCATCGCGGTGACCAGCTGCCAGCGCTCGCCGACCTGGCGCGGGGCACGGTCGGTGCGCACCGCGACGGCGGGCACGCGTTCACCGCGTTGCGGCGCGTGGCCGGGCAACGTGCGTACCCGGCGGGTGATCAGCGCCCAGCTGCGGGTGGGCGCGGCGGGTTCGGCGATGTCGACCAGGGCGAGCAGGACGAAGCCGTAGGGTCCGGTGTCGGTGACCACGGCGGGCACCAGAGCACCCTCGTGGTAGAGCTTTTCGATGCTGGAGCGATGCGGCGTCCACAGCGCGACCCACAGCGCGATGGCCGTGACGAGCACGCAGACCCCGGCGAGCAGATACCCCCAGGCTTCTCCGCTCCACAGCAGTGCGGCCGTGGCGGCGACGGCGAGTCCGGCCACGAGCAGGGCGACCACACGCAATCGGCGCAACCCGGTGAACGTCTCGTTGACCGCGTGCGCGTGCTCACGGTCGACCACGAATTCGAAACGGCGCACGATGTCCTTCCTAGCACAAGTTACGGAGGAGTTGCCTCCGCTTATCTGCCGAGGGGTTCGCACATCGCACGCTACCCCCATTCGACCTGGCGATCAGCGCTACGCGCCGCTCATACCCCGTCGCCGATGGGCGGGCCGAGCAGATCGTCGGCATCGGTGATGCGGTAGGCGTACCCCTGTTCGGCCAGGAACCGCTGACGATGCGCGGCGTACTCGGCGTCGAGGGTGTCGCGTGCGACCACCGAGTAGAAATGCGCCTGTCCCCCATCCTGTTTCGGGCGCAACAGCCGGCCGAGGCGCTGGGCCTCCTCCTGCCGCGACCCGAAGGTTCCCGAAACCTGCACCGCCACCGAGGCTTCCGGCAGGTCGATGGAGAAGTTGGCCACCTTGCTCACCACCAGCACCGGGATCTCCCCGGAGCGGAACGCGTCGAACAGCGACTCGCGCTCGCGGTTCTTGGTGGCGCCGGTGATCACGGGGGCGTTCAAGTCGATGCCGAGCTCCTCGAGCTGGTCGAGATAGGCGCCGATCACCAGGGTCGGCGCGCCGGGATGGCGGGCCAGGATGGACTCGACCACCGGGATCTTGGTACGCGCGGTCGAGCACAGTTTGTAGCGCTCCTCCGGTTCGGCCGTGGCGTAGGCCATCCGTTCGGCGTCGGTGAGCGTGACCCGCACCTCGACACAGTCGGCGGGGGCGATCCAGCCCTGCGCCTCGATGTCCTTCCACGGCGCGTCGTAGCGCTTGGGGCCGATCAGCGAGAACACGTCACCCTCGCGACCGTCCTCGCGCACGAGGGTGGCGGTGAGGCCCAGGCGACGCCGGGACTGCAGGTCGGCGGTCATCCGGAAGACCGGCGCGGGCAGCAGGTGCACCTCGTCGTAGATCACCAGGCCCCAGTCGCGGCTGTCGAACAGCTCGAGGTGCTTGTACTCACCCTTCGACTTGCGGGTGATCACCTGGTAGGTGGCGATGGTGACCGGGCGGATCTCCTTGCGCTCGCCGGAGTACTCGCCGATCTCGTCCTCGGTCAGCGTGGTACGCGCCAGCAGCTCGCGCCGCCACTGCCTGCCCGCCACGGTATTGGTGACCAGGATCAGCGTGGTGGCCTTGGCCTTGGCCATCGCGGCGGCGCCGACCATCGTCTTGCCCGCACCACACGGCAACACCACCACACCCGAACCGCCCGCCCAGAACGAGTCGGTGGCCATCTCCTGGTAGTCGCGCAGGTGCCACTTGCCCTCGGAGTAGTCGAGGCCGATGTCGTGGGCCTCACCATCGACGTAGCCGGCCAGGTCCTCGGCGGGCCAGCCGATCTTCAGCAGCATCTGCTTGATGTGGCCGCGCTCGGACGCGTGCACGATCACCGTGTCGTCGTCGAGGCGCGCGCCCAGCATCGGCGCGATCTTCTTGTGCCGCAGCACCTCCTCGAGCACCGCGCGGTCCAAGCTCACCAGGCACAGGCCGTGCGCGGGATGCTTGACCAGCTGCAACCGGCCGTAGCGGCCCATCGTGTCGACGATGTCGACCAGCAGCGGCTGTGGCACCGCGTAGCGGGAGAAGTTCACCAGCGCGTCAACCACCTGCTCGGCGTCGTGGCCCGCCGCGCGGGCGTTCCACAGCGCGAGCGGGGTGATGCGGTAGGTGTGCACATGTTCGGGCGCGCGCTCCAGCTCCGCGAACGGCGCGATGGCCTGGCGCGCGGTGCCTGCCAGCTCGTGGTCGACCTCGAGCAGCAGGGTCTTGTCGCTCTGCACGATCAAAGGACCGTCGGTCACACGTTGCTCCTGTGTTCTTTGGCGGCTGGCGCCGCGGTTTTCGGCCTCGTAACCCCGAATCCGAGGGGCGATACTCCGGCTTCGCCGTTACGTCTCGCCCCTCGGATCCGGGGCGGCCGAAAACGTGGGTGGCGCGTTGGGCGGGCTGGGCGGCTGCTTGGTTGTCCTTGGGGCGGTGGGTGGCCTTGTTCGATTGTACGGATCGGGACCGACATGACCTGGGCGAAGAAGGTGGTGCCTGTGCACGACACCCGATCGCGCCCTCACCGATCCTGTCCAGGCCGAGCCGGTGCGCGCCCAACGGTGGTGGCGGCGGTGGCTGCCGTGGGTGGCACCGACGACAGCGGCGATGGCTGGGGTGACCGAGCCGGACGGGGGTCCAGCAGGTGTCGACTGGACCGCGACACGGTGCGGGTGGTCGGGGCAGGCTCTGGAGGTGCTTCAGACAACGGCGGTTCTCGGGGTTGGCGCGGCGGCGCTCGGCATGGTGCTGACGCCGGGGCCGAACATGATGTATCTGGTGTCGCGGACCGTCGCGCAGGGGCGCCGGGCGGGAATGGTGTCGCTGGCCGGGGTCGCGGCCGGGTTCGGGGTCTACCTCGTGGCGGCGACCGTGGGGATCACGGCGGTGTTCGCGGTGGTGCCGGGGCTGTACACGGCGGTGAAGCTGGCGGGTGCGGCGTACCTGCTGTGGCTGGCCTGGCAGGCGATCCGGCCGGGCGGGATCTCGGTGTTCGCCCCCGCCGAACTGCCGCACGACCCGACGCGGCGCCTGTTCACCATGGGCTTGGTGACCAATCTGCTCAACCCCAAGATCGCGATCATGTACATGGCGCTGATCCCTCAGTTCGTCGACCCGTCGATGGGCGCGCTCTGGTTGCAGAGCCTGTCGCTGGGGGCCGTGCAGATCACCGTCGCGCTCACCGTCAACGCCCTCATCGTCCTCGGCGCTGCGGGACTGGCCGCCTTCCTCACCGCCCGCCCCCTCTGGCTGCGCACCCAGCGCTACCTCATGGGCACCGCCCTCGGCGCCATCGCGGTCCTGGTGGCCACCGACCGCACCCGCCCCGTCCCCGCCTAGCTGGACATCCGATCACCAGGTTGTGGTGGCGGTATCGCCCGAGTGGCTACCGCAGCCACAACCTGGTGATGCGCATTGGCGGTGGGCGTGGTGACCTGCGACGCGCGGTGCGGGTGGATGCGAGTCCACGACCGCTGACGTGTCACGCTGCATCGGGGTCGGCGAGAGGAGTGTGTCGTGAGTGGTGGAGTGCTGGTGGCGGTGGTCACGGCTGGACCGTCGGTGGCCGGGCTGGAATCGGCGGTGGCGGGGGTGCATCGCAGTGGCGAGCTCATGGGGGTGATCGCGTTCGCGGCCTCGGGAGCGCTGGCCGCGGTACGCAAGCGGCTGGACCTGTTCGGGATGGCGGTGCTGGCGTGCGCGACGGCGCTCGGCGGGGGCATCGTGCGCGATCTGTTGATCGGGCGAACCCCACCGGCGGCGTTCACGAATCTGACCTACCTGTACGCCGCGCTGATCACCGCGCTCATTCTCTACTTCATCGCACCCTCACGCCGCCTCACCAAGGGGCCGCTCGAGGTCGCCGACGCCATCGGGCTCGGCCTGTTCTGCGTCACCGGCACGGTGATCGCCTACCACGCCGGGCTCGCCGCCCCCACCGCCGCGCTACTCGGCATGACCACCGCCATCGGCGGCGGCGTCCTGCGCGACGTCCTCACCGGCGAAGTGCCCTCCGTCCTGCGACCCGACCAGGACCTCTACGCCATCCCCGCCCTCTTCGGCGCCGCCGCCACCGCCACCCTCCTGCACTTCGACCTCTATCGAGCCTGGACCGGCCTGCTGGCCGCCGCAGGGGCCATCGGCTTCCGACTCCTGGCTCGCCACTATCAATGGCATGCCCCCCTCGCCCGCCACGCCCGCGACTGACGGTCCGCGGCACCGGCCCGCCCACCTCGGCGGCCGCGATTTCGGCCACACCGGGCCCATCAGTCGGTGTCGCTCGACTCGCCGCCGCCGCCAGTGCCGGCCGATTGATCACCCGGCACTGGCGGCGTCGCTGCTCAGCCGATATCTCCCTGAGCGCCCATTTGTCCACCGTCCACCTGGGCGGGTGATGTGGGGTCGGGCAGCGTGATTCCCGCACGGAGGCGACGGACGCCCTCGTCGATGGTCTCGTCGCGCTTGCTGAAGGTGAAGCGCACCAGGTGTTTCCAGTCGTCGGCATGGTCGGCGAAGACGCTGATCGGGACGGCGGCGACACCCGATCGAGCGGGTAGTTCGCGGCAGAACGCCATGCCGTCCTCGGCGCCGAGTGGGCGGATGTCGGCGCAGACGAAGTAGCCGCCGGAGCTGGCGCAGACGCCGAAACCCGTGTCGCGCAACGCGGCCGAGAGGCGTAGCCGCTTGTCGGAGAGGCTGTCACGCAGCTCGCGGATCCAGTCGTGCTCATCGGTGATCGCGTGGGCGACGGCGGGCTGGAACGGACCGCCGCCGACGAAGGTGAGGAACTGCTTGGCCGCGAGTACGCCGTCGAGCAGCGGCGCGGGTGCGCACGCCCAGCCGATCTTCCAGCCGGTGACATTGAAAGTCTTCGCGGCACTGGAGACCACGACCGTGCGATCCCGCATACCCGGCAGCGTGGAGATGCTGATGTGCTCGGTGCCGTCGTAGACGAGGTGCTCGTACACCTCGTCGGCCAGCACCAGCAGATCGCGTTCACGAGCCAGGTCGGCGATGGCGGTGAGATCCGCGCGATCGAGCACCGAGCCGGTGGGGTTGTGCGGCGAATTGATCACCAGCATACGGGTTTTCGGGGTGATCGCGGCCCGCAGACTGTCCAGATCGAGGACGAAGCGAGCACCGTCGGGCACCAGGCGCGCGGTGCGCCGCCGCGCACCGGCCAGCGCGACGGCGGCGGCGTAGGAGTCGTAGTACGGCTCGATCAGCACCACCTCCTGGTCCGGTTCGACCAGGCCGAGCACGGCGGCGCTGATCGCCTCGGTGGCGCCGACGGTCACCAGCACCTCGGTCGCCGGGTCGTAGACGGTGCCGTAGCGACGGGCCCGGTCCCGCGCGATCGCGGCGCGCAGCACCGGCATGCCGCGCCCCGGCGGGTACTGGTTGAGCCCGTCGGCGATGGCGGCGCGGGCCACCTCGAGCATGCCCGCCGGTCCGTCGGTGTCGGGAAATCCCTGGCCCAGATTCACCGCGTCGTGGCGGACGGCCAGTTCGGTCATCTCGGCGAAGATGGTCGATCCGAACGGGCGCAGGCGGGCGACAGTGGGCGGCACAGGCGGCATCCCCGCAGCGTAACCCACTTTTCACCGACGTTGCCGAACGATAGCGAACACCTATGTTTCACAAACGTTTTGCCTAGTTGACCTGCGCTATTGTGCGGTGACCCAACCTCAGCTAGCCTCGCCGTGTTCTACCTCACACACCACAGCGTGGTGGCATATCGAAAGGGGCGCTCCATGGCCTCACCTCTGCTCGAATTCATCCTGCAACCGGCTGCGTCGGAGGTAGCCGGTTCGGCCCTGCGGTTCATCCAGGAACACCTGTTCGCCAACCCGATCGTCGACTACTTCGCCGGTTCGGCCACACCGGACAACAACATGGGCTCCTCGACCGGCGATTTCAACCTCGGATCGTCGACCGGAAACCACAATTGGGGGTCCACCTACCCGTAGACCCTCAGCGCATCGGACCGGATCGCGCGGGTCCGGTCCGATGCGGGTCAACGTAACCGCGCGCCCGACAATTTCAGAACGTTGGCGAAATCGTAAGTCGCCCAGATCTTTTGATCCTTGACCACGAAGCCGAGCACGCGCACCGGCCGCCCGAAGGGCGAATTCGGGTCGGTGAGCACCAGTCCCGTTTGCCCGTTGACCACCGCGAAACCCAGCTCCAGCACCTGGTCCCGCTCGTGTGCACGCCACAGTCCCAGCGCGAGCCGCGCGATCTTCTCCGCTCCCACAACGACATCGAGCGCCGTCTTGGTGGTACCGCCCGCGTCGGCGGTGAAGGTGGCGTCCGGATGCAGGGTGGCCGCCACCGCTGCGACATCGCCGGTGGCCAGGGCCGCGAGGAACCGCCGCACCGCCGCGTCGTGCACCTCGTCGTCGACCGGTTCCGGCGCGCGGGCCGCCGTCGCGCGGGCTCGCACCGCCAATTGCCGTGCGGCATCGGCGGTGACGCCCAGGATCTCGGCGATCTCGTCGAACGGCACCGACAGGCCGTCGTGCAGGACCAGCGCGACTCGCTGCTGCGGGGTGAGCGCGTCGAGCACCACCATCGCCGCCATCCGGCTGTCCTGGTTGCGCACCACCACATCGAGTGGGTCGGGAGTGCGCGAGGGCACGGCAGCGCTGACGATCGGCTCCGGAAGCCACTGCCCCACATAGGCTTCCCGGCGAACCGCCGCGCTGCGCAGGTGGTCGAGGCAGATCCGGCCGACCACCGCGGTGAGCCAGGCGCGCAGGTCCTCGATCTCGGACTGGTGCACCCCCGCCATGCGCAGCCAGCTCTCCTGCACCGCGTCCTCGGCGTCGCCGACACTTCCGGTGAGCCGGTAGGCGACCGAAAGCAGATGAGCTCGATGCGATTCGAACAGGTCGGCGAGAAAAAGGGAAACCATCGCCGCCGATCCTACGGACCGGAAAACCTGCTGAGAATCCGGGCGTCGACTGCCAGGATGGCCAGATGTACGAGCACACGCTCACCGACGGCACGGTCTGGCTCACCCGCCCGACCGGCGCCGACATCGACCGCATCGTCGAGTGCTGCCAGGACCCCGAGGTGCAGCGCTGGGTGACCATCCCCGTCCCGTACCACCGGTCAGACGCCGAGTCGTTCCTCGACAAGGCCGTGGCACCCGGTTGGGCGGGCGATACACCGGTTTGGGCCGTCCGCACCGCCGAGGACGGCCAGGTAGAAGGCATGATCGGGCTCCACGACCGTGGAGCCGACATGTGCGAGATCGGCTTCTGGCTCACTCCCGAGCACCGTGGTCGAGGCCTGATGTCGCGCGCCGTCGCCCTGGTCTGCGATTTCGGCTTCGCCCCCGATGGCCTCGCGCTGGCCCGCATCGCCTGGCGCGCGTTCGTCGGCAACCACCCATCCGCCGCAGTCGCCCGCCGCAACGGCTTCCAGTACGAGGGTCTCGCCCGCTCCGCCAGTGTCCAGCGCGGCGTCCGCGTCGACGAATGGCGCGCCGCCCGCCTCCCCACCGATCCACCGGGACCCGCCGACTGGCCGCAACACGTCCTCCCGGGCTGACGACCCCGTCCGCTGCGGCCGAGCAGCACCCACAGCATGGCCCCGCCGCCACCGGACCTCGCGGCGCGGCGACGACCGAGCACACAGCCCACTACCGGGCACACGCCCAACGGTCTCCGGTCGACCACCGAACGCCCTCCGTCGAGCGACGATCGCGCGCGCCCTGCCGACTCGAACTGCCGAGGCTGCTCGACCCGCCGCGCGCCAGGTTGCCCCGGCACCGGAGCGTGCGGTGCGACGATGGGTTGATGGGTGAGCGATCGGGTGCGCGAGGTGGGAAGTCGTGCGCGAGGAGCGAGGTCACTGATGTCCGATGACATGCGGTTCGACTGGCTGGCCGATCTCATGGGTGTGCGCCCGGGTGACCAGGTGCTCGAGTTGGGGCCTGGACCAGGGGCCTCACTCGGGCGGGTGGCGGCACGGTTGAGTACGGGCCGTGTCGTCGGCCTCGACCGCTCCGCGGCCGCGCTGACTCGCGCCCGCGCGCGCTGTCCCGATGAGCTGGCCGCCGGCAAGATCCGGCTCGTCGAGGGCGCGATCGGCTCGATCCGGCCGGATCGGCTGCTGGGCGAACTCGATCGCGGCGCCGACGGGTTCGATCTGATCTTCGCGGTGAACGTCAACGTCTTCTGGACCAAACCCGCCCACGCCGAATGGAACCTGATCCGCGACTGTCTCTCCCCCACCGGCCGGGTCTGGCTCTGCTATGGCTACGGCGCCCCGACCGCCCCCTCCACCAGCCCCAAACCCACCCCCGCCGAACTCACCCACCAGCTCACCACCGCCGGCTTCCGCCCCATCCTCAGCGCCGCGGGCGATCTCCTCGCCGCCCGTGCCGCCTGACACTCGAAGATCAGCGCGGTTCCGCCCTGTCCAGCCGCGCGTGGGGCGATCCGGACAAGCGATCACCAGGCAGTAGCGGCGGCTACTCGGCCGAAACCCACACCACAAGCTGGTGTTCACCGGACCAGTCGGCCGGATTACCTGGACGGTTGATCACCACACTGTGGCGGCGGTGGTTACTCGGGCGATGCTCGCACCAGAGCGTGGTGATCACTTGTCCAGCTGGGCGCGGCGGGCGGTGCCACGGTGTGGGATGACGGTGGTGGGGTCTTCGGGCCAGGCGTGTTTGGGGTAGCGGCCGCGCAGGTCGGCGCGAACCTGGGACCAGCCGGTGCGCCAGAAGGAGGGGAGGTCGGCGGTGACGGCGACGGGGCGCTGGGCCGGGGACAGCAGGTGGAGGACGAGGTGGGCGCGGCCGTCGGCGAGGGCGGGTGGCGCGGTCCAGCCGAGGATCTCCTGCACCTTGACCGCGAGGATCGGCTGGTCGGCGGAGTAGTCGAGGCGGATGCGGCTGCCGGAGGGTACTTCCAGGCGTTCGGGGGCGAGTTCGTCGAGGCGGGTGGCTTCCGGCCACGGGAGCAGACGGCGCAGGGCGGTGCCCGCATCGATGCGCGTGAGGTCGCGACGGCGGCGGGCGGTGGACAGTTCGGGGCCGAGCCAGGCGTCGAGGTCGGCGAGCAGGGCGTCGTCGTCGACGGCGGGCCATGGCGCGCCGAGGGCGCGGTGGAGGAAGTCGAGACGTTGACGCAGGGTGCGCGCGTCGGCATCCCAGCGCAGCAGGTCGAGGCCGTCGGTACGCAGGCCCTGCCGCACCGCCTCGGCGAGCAGCGCCCGATCCGGTTCGCGTAGCGGCTTGTCCGACAGCGTGATCGCGCCGAATCGCTCCACCCGGCGTGCGACCACATCGCCACTGTCCCACCGCACCTCCTCGACCTGCGTCACCAACCCCGGCGCGGCTTCCCTGGCCAGCTCCTCATCAGCGATGGCCGCCAACCGAATTCGCCCCTCCGCCCGCCCCGGATCGCGATCGGCCACCGCCACCGCCAGCCATTCCGCCTCAGCGAGACCAGCACCCGGCGGCAAGGTCACCGCGGTTCCCCCTGCCATGAGATACGTCGACGACCCCGCCGATCGCCTGCGCGCCAACCGTTCCGGCTGCGCCAAGGCGATCAACAACGCGGCGGTTTCCCCTGCCGCACCCGCCGCACCGGACACAGCAGCACCCGCTGTAGCGGCACTCCCGGCCGCACCTGACACAGCACTCCGCGCCACTACGGCGCCCGGACCTCCGGCCGCGCCACCCCGCGAAGCACCAACACCCGTGGAAGCACCCGATGCGCCGGGTACAGCACCACGCGCCGCGGCGGCATCCTCGGTCGCACCTCGGCCGCGATTCGTGCCGTCGCGCGGTGCGTTCGAAGAATCGCGTTCCGGGGTCTTCGGGCCGAGGGTCGGGTGTGAGGTGGGCGTGGGGTCTGCCGACGGGAGGTGTTCGGTGACCAGGCGGGTCAGGCGTTGGACCTCTTTGGTCCAGCGGGGTGGGCGTTCGGCGCGCAGGGCGCGGAGGGCAGCTGCGGCGTCGGTGGCGGTGGTGAGGGAGTCGTCGTCCATGAGGACGACCATTTCGGCGGCGGCTTTCGGGCCGACACGGGTGGCGCCGTCGAGGAGGGCGCGGGCCAATCGGGGGTGCAAGCCGAGGGCAGCCATGGCGCGGCCGCGGGGGGTGATGTGGCCGGTGGGGTCGAGAGCGCCGAGGGTGCGCAGGGTGGTGCGGGCGAGAGTGAGCGGCCCCTCCGGCGGGGCGTCCCACCAGGCGAGAGCGGAGCCGTCGGGAGTGCCCCAGCAGGCCAATTCCAAGGCGAGGCGGGTCAATTCGGCGGTGCGGATCTCCGGCTCGGGATAGGCGGGCAGGGTGTGGTGTTCGTATTCGGGCCAGCAGCGCCACGCCTGACCGGGGGCTTCACGGCCCGCCCGGCCCGCGCGCTGCTCGGCGACCGCGGCCGAAACCCGCACTGTCGCAAGGCCGGACAGACCGCGGCGATGGTCGACGCGGGGCACACGGGAAAGCCCGGAGTCGACGACCGCGCGCACACCGGGCACGGTCAGGCTGGATTCGGCTATCGCCGTGGACAAGACGACGCGGCGGCGCGCACCCGGACGCAAGGCGAGATCCTGCATGCCGCCCCCGAGCCTGCCGTGCAACACGACCACGTCCACATCGTCGAGATCGCGCAGAAGTCCCGCGGTGCGGTTGATCTCGCCGACGCCGGGCAGAAAGACCAGCACGTCCCCGACACCAGCCGACAGTGCGTGCCGGGTCGCCCGCGCGACCTGCGCTTCGATCCGCTCCCGGCGCAGCGCGGGCAGATACCCGATCTCGACCGGATAGGTTCTCCCCCGCACTTCGAGAACCGGTGCACGCCCTGGGCGTGACACCGTCGCGGAGCTCCCGTCGGGGTCCGGCCGAGCCCCGCCGACAGGTGGTGCCGACGCCAACGGCGCCGTCGATCGCCCGTCCAGCCGCGCCGCGACGTCACCGGATTCCGGCCGCGCCGAAAACGGTCCCGCGTCGGCGGATGACACCACCACCTCCGCGCCCCAAGCCTCCCCGGCGGGCGATTGCGCGGACGGCCCGGCCATCCCCGCGCCCAGCAACTCCGCCAGGCGGTCCGCAGCGACCGTCGCGGAGGTGGCGAGGACGCGCAGGTCCGGGCGGAGTCCTGCGCGGGCGTCGAGCAGCAGTGCCAGCAGGAGGTCGGCGTCGAGGTGACGCTCGTGGCATTCGTCGAGCATGACGGTGTCGACGCCGGACAGCTCCGGGTCCTGCTGCAGCCGCCGTACCAGCAGGCCGGAGGTCACCACCTCGATCCGCGTTCGCGGGCCCACCTTCCGGTCCCCGCGCACGGAGTATCCGACGGTCTCCCCGACCCGCTCCCCCAGCAACGAGGCCATCCGCGCCGCCGCCGCCCGCGCGGCCAACCGCCGTGGTTCGGCCACGACGACCCGCCCCGCCGTTCCGGCCGCCAACGCCAGCGGCACCAGCGTCGTCTTCCCGGTCCCCGGCGGCGCGACCAGCACGGCGACACCCCGCGCGGCCAGCGTCGCGACGATCTCCCCCAGCGCGGACCGCACCGGCAGATCGGGAAGTTCAGGCAGTTTCATCACCACCCAGTCTGCCGCCCACCCCGCCCGGAACGGCAACCACCTACTCGCACGCACGCAGTTGGTCGCGCACGGCGAGTGCGGGCGTATCGCTCATGCCGGTTCGCCGCCCGTCACCCGTCAACCTGGACCCTTGATCACCAGGCACTGATGGCGTTCGCCACTCGGCGGATACTCGCCTCAGAGCCTGGTGATCAACCGTCCGACCTGCAGGCGGTGCGGCACACGAAAAACGCCCTGGAACAGGAGGTTCCAGGGCGTGTCTCGAAGCGGGTCAGGCGCGGCGCGCGGCCACCGCGTCGGCCAGGCGGTCGAGCTGGGCAGCGGTGGTGTCCCAGTCGATGCAGGCGTCGGTGATGGATTGGCCGTAGGTCAGCTCAGCGGACTTGCCGAGGGTGAGGTCTTGGCGGCCCGCGACGAGGAAGGACTCCAGCATCACGCCGACGACGCCCTGTTCGCCCGCGGCGAGGCGGTCGGCGATGTCGGTGACCACGTCGACCTGACGGTTGTGGTCCTTGTTGGAGTTGCCGTGGCTGGCGTCGACGACGACGCGCTGGGCCAGCGAAGACTTCTCCAGCCGCAGCTTGGCCTCGGCGACCGAGGCGGCGTCGTAGTTGGTGCCGTTGCTGCCCCCGCGCAGGATGACGTGGCAGTCGGGGTTGCCCGAGGTGCGGATCAGCGCGGAGCGGCCGTCGAGGTCGGTGCCGGGGAAGACGTGGCTGGCGGCGGCGGCGCGCACACCGTCGACCGCGACCTGCACGTCACCGTCGGTGCCGTTCTTGATGCCCACCGGCATCGACAGCGCCGAGGACAGCTGGCGGTGCACCTGGCTGGCGGCGGTGCGGGCGCCGATCGCGCCGTAGGAGACCAGGTCCGCGATGTACTGCGGGGTGATCGGGTCGAGGAACTCACACGCCACCGGTAGGCCGAGGGCGGTGATGTCGACGAGCACCTTGCGACCGATGCCGAGGCCGGTGTTCACGTCGAACGAGCCGTCCAGGTGCGGATCGTTGATCAGACCCTTCCAGCCCAGCGTGGTGCGCGGCTTCTCGAAGTACACGCGCATCACCACGTGCAGCCGGTCGCCCAGCTCCTCGGCCTTGGCGGCCAGCTTGCGGGCGTAGTCCAGCGCGGCGACCGGGTCGTGGACCGAGCACGGGCCGACGATCACCATGAGGCGGTCGTCGTCGCCGTTGAGCACGTCGACGGTGGCTTTGCGGCCGGAGCGCACGGTATCGGCCAGCTCGTCGGTGATCTGGTGGACCAAGCGGACCTCGGCGGGCGAGCGCAGGGGGCTCACGCTGAGGGTGCGCTGATCATCGAGATCGGAATGCCGCGCGTCGACGTCGGCTGCGGTGGTCATGAGATGTGGGTCCTTTTCGGTAGAAGGCCGACCCACGGAATTTCGCTACCCGTCGAGCCGGTCAGGAATCCGGCTCGGGGTGGAGGAAGTCAGCGCGCAGGGTCGCAGACCGGCCCACCCAGGGCCGGGTCGCTAAACCAGAAATATGCGCGCTGCATGTCAAGGACTGTACCACCGGTGAATCCGCGCAGACCCGCGCGCCCTCGCCCGGAGTGTGGACCATCACACCCGCTCGACACCGCTTGGCCCGCTCCTTCCGGCCCGCCGGAGCACGATGTCGCCCCGGCGGAGTCGGTGCTCAGCCCCACTGACCAGGGACGTAGTCGCCCGCGGGCGTCCGGGCGATGGCGTTGAGCCGGTTCCAGGCGTTGATCATCGCGATGGCACCGATCAGCGCGGCGATCTGGTCATCGTCGTAGTGCTTGCGGACCTGGTCCCAGGTGTCGTCGGTGACGTGTCCGCCGTCGGCGGCGCGGGTGGCCTCCTCGGTGAGCGCGAGAGCGGCGCGCTCGGCCTCGGTGTAGACACCTGCCTCGTGCCAGGCGGCGACCAGGTTGATCCGAACCGCCGATTCGCCCGCGTGGGCGGCGTCCTTGGTGTGCATGTCGGTGCAGTAGCCGCAGCCGTTGATCTGCGAGGCCCGGATCTTGACCAGTTCGTAGGTGGTTTTGGGCAAGGTGGAGTCCTCGAGCACCTTGCTCGCCATGATCAGCCGCTTGGTGAAGCTGGCGGAGACGGGGTTGGCGTAGAGGTTGAAGCGCGGTTCCATGATGGCTCCTTCGTCGTGGCCCTGAGGGGTTCACCGAGATGACGAAGGAGCGCTCACGGGTGTGACATCAGATCAGGCCGCAGAGCTTTTCCGAGAGTTCCCACAGCTCGCCGGCCAGGACGCGGTCCTTCGACGCGGCGCTGCTGGCACTGCGCGTCGGGTAACCGCGCAGGCCCAGGAAGCCGTCGGGGCCGTAGAACGCGCCCGGCTCGATGTGGGCGGTGGCGGCGAACAGGGAGGGCAGCGCGCCCTGCTCGGCGCTCTGGGCGAACATGCGGTTGCCCAGCCACATGAACCGGTCCTGGATGGACTCGGTGTGCGACATGAGATCGGTGGCGGCGTAGCCGGGGTGCGCGGCGACCGACACCACCGCCGAACCCTCACCGGCCAGGCGACGCTGTAGCTCGTAGGCGAAGCTCAGGTTGGCCAGCTTGGACTGACCGTAGGCCAGCCAGCGGTCGTAGCGGCGACGCTCCCAGTTCGGGTCGTCCAGGTTGATCTTGCCGATGCGGTGCGCGCCGCTGGCGACCGTCACCACGCGGTCGGTGATCCGGTCGAGCAGCAGGTTGGTCAGGGCGAAGTGACCGAGGTGGTTGGTGCCGAACTGCATCTCGAAGCCGTCGGCGGTGCGGTGCAGCGGCAGCGCCATCACGCCCGCGTTGTTGATCAGCACGTCGACGCGCTCGATCGAGTCGGCGAAGGCGCGCACGGAGTTCAGATTCGCCAGATCGAGCGCACGGACCTCGCTCTGGCCGGGCAGGCTCGCGGCCACCCGCTCGGCCTTGGCGACATTGCGACAGGCCAGGACCACCCGCGCGCCCGCCTCGCTCAGTGCCCGCGCGGTGGCGGCGCCGAGACCGCTGTTGGCACCGGTGACGATGATCGTGCGGCCGGTCTGGTCTGGCAGTTGCGCGGTAGTCCACTTGCTCACCCGCGGAAGTCTAGTTCGGCCAGGCGAAAGCGCGAATCGGCAAGCGCCGGTGCGAGGTTCGCACCGGCGCCGCGACGATCACAGCGGCAGCAGGTGATGCTTGCGCGGGTAACGCACGACCTTCTTGTCGCGCAACAGGTTCAGCGCGCGGCGGATCTCGAGCCGGGTCGCCGAGGGCTCGATGACGCGGTCGATGTAGCCGCGCTCGGCGGCGATCCACGGGGTGGCGATGGTCGCGTTGTAGAAGTCGACCATCTGCTGCCGGACCGTGGCGCGCTGCTCCTCGGGGGTGGCGTCGAGGATCTTGCGCTGGGTCAGGCCCACGGCGCTCTCGGCCCCCATGACCGCGATGCGCGCGGTCGGCCAGGCCAGGTAGGCATCGCAGCCCAGCGCCTTGGCGCCCATCACGGCCCAGCCGCCGCCGTAGGCCTTGCGGATCACCACGGTGACCTTCGGCACGGTGGCCTCCACATAGGCGAACAGGAAGCGGCCACCGCGCTTGATGACGCCCGCCTTCTCCTGCTCGACCCCGGGCAGGAAGCCGGGGGTGTCGACCACGAGGACCAGCGGGATCTCGAAGGCGTTGCAGATGTGGATGAAGTGCGAGGCCTTGTCGCTGGCCTTGGCGTCGAGCGCGCCGGCGAGCACGGTCGGCTGGTTGGCGACCACGCCGACCGGGCGGCCGTCCACGCGCGCGAAGCCGGTGATCAGGTTCTCGGTGGCGGCCGCGCCGACCTCGTGGAACTCACCGTCGTCGAAGATCCGCAGCAGCACGTCGTGCATGTCGTAGACCATGTTGTCGGAGTCGGGGACGAGCTTGTCCAGCGACAGATCGGAGTCGGTGAGCTCGGGCTCGAGGCCGGGGTTGATGACCGGCGGGAGCTCGGTGGAGCTCGACGGCAGGTAGCTCAGGTAGGTGCGAACCCAGTCGAAGGCCGCGGGCTCGTCCTTGGCGACGTGGTGGATGTTGCCGTAGGCGGCCTGGTTGTAGACCCCGCCCAGCTCCTCCATGTCGACCTTCTCGCCGATGGCCTCCTCGAGGATCTTCGGCCCGGTGACGAACATGTGCGCGCTCTCGGTGGCGACCACCACATCGGTGCAGATCGGCTGGTACACCGCGCCCGCCGCGCAGTTGCCCAGGATCAGCGAGACCATCGGCACCGAACCCGAGAGCGGTTCCATCATGGTCGCCAGCTCGCCGTACCAGCGCAGCGAGGAGACGGCCTCCTGCACGCGCGCGCCGCCGGAGTCGTTGATGCCGACCAGCGGGCAGCCCATCTTGCCCGCGAAGTCCATGATCGCGGCGACCTTGCGGCCGAACATCTCGCCGATGGTGCCGCCGTAGACGGTCTGGTCGTGCGAGAACACGGCGACCGGGCGTCCGTCGACGAGGCCGTGCCCGGTGACCACGCCGTCGCCGTAGAGCGACTTCTTGTCGGTGGGGTTGCGCACGAGGGCGCCGATCTCGACGAAGGTGCCGGGGTCCATCAGCATGTTGATGCGATCGCGGGCCGAGGGGATACCCTTGCGCGCCCGCTTGGCAGCTCCGACTTCGCCGGCCGGTTCCTTGGCGAGTTCGAGTTTTTCGCGCAGGTCGGCAAGCTTTTCGGCAGTTGTGCTCATCAATACATCCAGGTGTCGCGGGCGGGTCGGGCGGTACAGCTTTCCGGTGGACGTTGCCACAGTACCGGGGAGAGACGCAGCTCATAAGATAGGCTTGCCTAAGCTAACCGTGGAGCAGGTCGAGCGCGGCAGACGATCCGCCGCGGAGAAGCCGTGCCAACGCCGAACACGGTTGGCATCACTCGACCGATTCGGCGCGACTCCGGCGCGCGGCGACGCGCCTGTCGACGAAGTCCGATGCGGGATGGCCGTACTCGGGCTTGAATGGAACCATGACGGTTGAGGGTGGGCGGCGCGGCCCGCGAACGGGACCAGCATCGGATTCGGTGGTCGCACTCGTCGACGCGGCCTCCGGCGTCGAACGCGAGGTGATCGGCGCCTGGATCGCCGAGGGTGGCCTGAGCCGCGACATCGACTCGACCGCGCCGGTGACCCAGCTCGACCTCGACGCGAAGGCCATCACCAAACGCCTGGTCAGCCGGCACGACGACCCGCTCGTCGTCCCGGTCCGGGTGCTGTGGCTGCCGCCCGAACGCGACGGTGTGCGCCGGGTGACCTTCGCCGATCTGGCGCTGCTCACCAACCCGCGCAAGCCCAACCGACTGGTGCAGCGCAGGCTGCTGCGCAGCGAACCCGACCGCCACCAGGTGCTCGTCGGTGCCCCGGCCCGACTCAGCGCGCTGCGCGCCAACAACCCCGAGGCCGCCGCGCTGCTGCGCGCCGGCACCGCCGATCCCTTCGCCCGCGCGGTGGTCCGCGCCGCGGTCGTGGCGCTGGAGCGGGCCGAACGCACCGTCATCGGTGATCGCTACAAGGTGCCGCAGCTGGTCGCCGAGGAGATCCTCGACACCCCCGAATTCCAGCGCAAACTCGACTACATCGCCGACGAGACCGGCGCCGAGCCCGACCAGGTGTACCGCAACGCCGACAAGGCGCTGCGCGAGCTGGTCGCCGCGCAGAGCAGGCTGGTCTCGGACCTGTTCACCCAGGCCATGCGCCCGATCCACGCCTCGACCTGGAAGGTCGACACCGACCTGCGCGGCCTGGACGCGCTGCGCAAGCTCAACCGCAAGTACCCGCTGGTCTTCCTGCCCTCGCACCGCTCCTACGTCGACGCGTTCGTGCTCGGTGATGTGCTGGCGCGCAACGACTTCCCGCCCAACCACGTGATCGGCGGCGCCAATCTCAACTTCTGGCCGATGGGCCCGATCGCCCGGCGCACGGGCACGGTGTTCATCCGGCGCAGTTTCGGCGACGACGAGGTGTACAAGGCCGTCGTCGAGGAGTACTTCGCCTATCTGCTGGCCAAGCGCTTCAACATGGAGTGGTACTTCGAAGGGGGCAGAACCAGGACCGGCAAGCTGCGCCCGCCCCGCTACGGCCTGCTCAATTTCCTTGCCGCCGCGGTGCGTTCACGCCGGGTCGACGACGTGCTGCTGGTGCCGGTCTCGATCACCTACGAGCGACTCAACGAACTCGGCGCCATCGCCAGCGAGCAGTCCGGCGGCACCAAGAAGCCCGAGGGCATCGCCTGGCTGGCCAGATACGTGCGCAGCCAACAGCATTCGGCCGGACACGTGTATGTGCGCTTCGGCGAACCCCTGTCGGCCCGTGAACGCCTCGGCGCGCACGGCGACCCCCTCGACCAGCGCCCGCTGACCATCCCGCTGCGCGACACCACCACCGGAACGACCAGCGTCCCCGACGAGTCGGCGCTGGGCGAGACCGAGCGCAAAGCCGTGCAGCGCCTGGCCTTCGACATCGCGGTCGGCATCAACGAGGTCACCCCGATCACGGTCAACGCGCTGGTCACGCTGGCTCTGCTCGGCGTGCACGAGCGCGCGCTCACCCTCGGCCAGGTGCGCACGGTGCTCGACCCGGTGCTCGGCTACATCGCGCTGCGCGCGCTGCCCAGCGGCGAGCTGTCCACCCTGCGCGACGAACAGGGCCTGCGGGTGGTGCTCGAACAGCTCGCGCTCGCCGGGGTGGTCACGGTGTATCGCGGTGGGCTGGAACCGGTCTACGCGATCGAACCCGGCGCGCATCTGGAGGCGGCGTTCTACCGCAACAGCGCGGTGCACTGGTTCGTCAACCGGGCCATTCTCGAACTGGCCGCGCTGACCGCGGTGGAAGCCCCCGGTGACGACCCGCTGCGCTCCGCGTGGAAGGCAGCCTTCGCATTGCGCGATCTGCTCAAGTTCGAGTTCTTCTTCCCCGAGCGCCAGGAATTCGCCGACCAGATCATCAACGAGGTGCGCCTGATCGTGCCCGAATGGGACGAGCACACCCCCGACGACCGGCTCGACCGCCAATTCCTCGCCGCGCTCACCGATTCCGGCTTCGTGATGGCCCATCGCGTGCTCCGCTCGTTCTTCGACGCGCAGCTGGTGGTGGCCGAGCGGCTGGTCGCGCGTTCGGCCGACGCCACGATCGACCGCAAGGAGTTCATCGACGAGTGCGTGGCCGTCGGCCGGCAGATGCTGTTGCAGCAACGCCTGCACAGTCCCGAATCGGTGTCCTCGGAACTGTTCACCAGCGCATGGAAACTGGCCGGCAATCACGGCCTGATCGCCCCCGCCGCACCCGGTGACGAAGCCGAGCTGATCGAGCGACGGCGCGAATTCGCCGAGCGCCTGCGCGATCTCGGTGAACGCATCGCCCGCGTCGCCTCGCTCGATCCGTCGAACCGGACCACGATCTGATGAGCACACTCACCGAGGCCACGGCCGCCATCCGTTCCGGGCCGCAGGGACCACAGGTCGCCGCCGTGTTCGACTTCGGCGGCACCGTCGTCGACGAACTGCCCCGGCGCGGTCCGCTGCGCCGAATGACGGGTCGTGGTGACGCGCGCCGGGCCACCCTGCTCGGCGGCATCCGCCGCGGCGGCGGTGACGGCGACTACGGCCGCTTCCTCCAAGCCGTCGAGCGGACCTGGGCGGGCGCCGCGGAGGACGAACTCGAGCAGCTCGGTCGCTCGGCGTTCGGCCGGGAGATCTACGGGCGGCTGTTCCCCGAGGCCTGGCAGCTCGTGCGCGAACACCAGCTCGCCGGGCACACCGTGGTGCTGGTCAGCGAACTCACCCGGTTCCAGGTGCGGCCCGTCGCCGACAAGCTCGGCATCGAGCACGTGCTGTGCACCCGGCTCGCGGCCGAGGACGGTGTGCTGACCGGGCACACCGACGGTGTGCCGCTGTGGCGCAACGGAAAAGCCGAGGCGGTCCGGGAGTTCGCGGCGGCGGGTGGGCTCGAGATCGGTTACGTGTACGCCGACAGCGCGACCGACCAGCCCCTCCTCGACCTGGCCGACGCGCCGACCGTGATCGATCCCGATCCCGCGCTGGCCGCGCTCGCCGCCGACCGGGACTGGCCCACGCTCGCCTTCCGGCCGCGCCGCGCGCCGCGGCCACTCGACTACCTGCGCACGGTGGCCGGTTTCGCCGCGCTGATCGGCGGCGCGATCGTCGGCATCCTGCGCAAGTCCTACACCGGCAGGCGCCAGGCGATGGCCGACGCGCTCATGCACGACGCCACCACCGCGACACTGCGCAGTATCGGCGTCCAGCTGCGCGTGGTCGGTGCCGAGAACGCCCGTGCCCCCCGGCCCGCGGTGTTCCTGTTCAACCATCAGAGCCAGTTCGACGTGATCATCGTGCCGAAGGTGCTCGACGGCGCGGTGACCGGCATCGGCAAGAAGGAACTCGCCAACCACCCCCTGTTCGGGCCGATCATGCGGTTCGTCGGCGTCACCTTCATCGACCGCGCCGACACCGCCGGCGCCAAAGCCGCGCTCGCGCCGGTGGTCTCCACCCTGCGTGACGGCCTGTCCATCGGCATCGCCCCGGAGGGCACCCGCTCGCACACCCCCGGTCTCGGCCCGTTCAAGAAGGGCGCCTTCCACATGGCGATCAAGGCGGGCGTGCCGGTGATCCCGGTGGTGATCCGCAATGCGGGTGAAATCGCCTGGCGGGATTCGCCGATCGCGCGCTCGGGCGTGGTCGACGTCGCGGTGCTCGCACCGATCGACGTGAGCGACTGGGACCCCGCCGACCTGGACGAGCGGGTCGAGCAGGTCCGCCAGCTGTTCGAACACACCATCCTGAACTGGCCGCAGCCCGACTGACCCCACGGCAGCGCGAGGGCCCCGGAGCTCACCGACGGCGACGCACGACCCGGTCCGGCCGGGCGCGCGAAGGTGCCCGGCCGGATTCGGTCAGCTCTCGAACAGGCGCTGACCCAGGTAGCCGCCCGGTTCCGCGACACCGGGCGGGATCGCGAACACGGCCGAACCGATGGGCGTGGTCCATTCGTTCAGCGCGTCGACCTCCGCCAGCCGCTGCTGCACCGGCAGGAACTGGACGTCGACATCGCGCTGGTACGCGGCGAACAGCAGCCCCGAGTTCGACAGCTGACCCGGACCGGGCGCGTCGTCGTAGTTGTAGGCACGGCGCAGGAACCGTTCCCCGTCATGGGTGTGCCTGGCCCGTGCCACGTGCGACGACGGCGGGATCACCGGGATCCCGAAGCGGTCGACCGCGGTCAGGTCGGGTTCGTCGAACTCGTCGACGCCGGTCAGCGGCGCGCCGGTGGACACCCGACGGCCGACGGTCAGTTCGCGGCCATCGGTGTCGAGTTCGTCCCAGGTGTCGAGGTCGATGGCGATGCGACGCAGCACCAGCGAGGTACCGCCCGCCAGCCACGGCATCGCCGTTCCGTCGTCCCACACCAGCCGATCGAAGTCGACGGAGCGCGCGGCGATGTTGACCGTGCCGTCGACCTGGCCCATGAGGTTGCGCATGGTCTGGCCCTTGGGCTCGTCCCGGAACCCGCGCTGCACCCAGCGCACCGTCACCAGCGAGCGCACGTGCTTGGACAGCACCCGCACCGCGTGCGCGACCGTGGTGGCCTCCTCGGCACACACCTGCAGGAGCAGGTCGGCCCCGGTGTAGGCCGGGTCGAGTCGGTCGATGGGGAAGGCGGGCAGCGGGCGCAACCAGGGCGGGCGCCGCTCGGGTAAGCCGGCGACCGTGAACAGGTCGGGGCCGAAGCCGACGGTGACCGTGAGCCGGGCGGGACGCGCCGCCAGCTCCGGTTCGGTGTCGGCGAGCGCGGGCAGGCCCCTGGTGAGGCGGGCGGCGTCGTCGGTCCAGATCCGGAGCAGGCCGATGATGTCGGCGCGGTCGACACCGGGTGCGAGATCGAAGCCGACGAAGGCGGCGTGGCCGGGCGGGGTGGTCTCGATGCCGGCCTGATGCGCGCCATGGAAGGCGACGACGTCGAGCCCGTCGTCGCCGTGTGGTTCGCGCCGAACCAGACCCGATGCGCCCCAACCGATTCCGACCGCACCCGCCGCCACCGCTCCCCCGCCGAGCAACCGTCGCCGGGAGAGCCCGGGTAGCTCAGCCACCGTGCGAGGCGTGCTCGGTGCCGGGCGCGTAGTTCTCGTTGCCGCCGGCGAAGTCGCGGACCTGCGCGGTGACGACGGTGCTCGAACCGTCGGAGAAGCTCAGCGTGACCGAGGTTTCGGAGCCGGTGCGCAGGGGCTGTTTCAGATCCATGAACATCAGGTGGTCGGCGCCGGGCCGCAGGGTCACCACGCCTTTGGCCGGAATGGTGATGCCGCCTTCCTTGGGGCGCATGGTCTTGGCACCGGTGCTGTCGGGCACCACCTCGTGGATCTCGACACGATCCGAGGCGGGGCTGGTGGCGGCGACCAGGGTCGCCGGCTCGTCCCCGGTGTTCTCGAGATTGCCGAAGGCGGCGGACATGCCGGAATCGGCGGCCTTGATCCACTGATCGCTCATGCTGATCCGCTCCCCCGCCGCCACCGGGGCGACGGATTCGGCATCGGAACAGGCGGTGGCGAACACCGCGAGCACGGACAGAGCGGCCGAGGCGCCGAGACGGCGGGCGAGGCGGGGTGAGCGCAGGTGGGTACGCGGGAATTGCGACACGGAGAACTCCGATCATCGGGTGTGGGTGAGCCCGGACCGGCGTTCGGCACAGCGAATCGACCGCCGGGACGGCGGGATTCGACGGCGTGGTTACGCCGGTACGGGGTGAGCTGGGTGTCCGGCGGCGCGCGGCGGCCCCCGCAGGCCGATTCCCGGCCGCAGGAGCAGCTGTCGCACCACCGCGCGCTCGGCGACGATCGGTAGCGCGGGGCACCGGTCGACCGGCGGCGCGACGAGCCCACGCACGAGCTGTCGCACGCTGGTGAGCGCCCGGCGCACCCCGAGCTCGGCGGCGCGGATCGCGAGCGCGCCCGCCGGGATCGCCACCAGGTGCGCGAGCAGCATCGCGGCGGAGTAGGTGTGCGCGTGCTGGGCGTGGCCCAGCGAGAGCGCGGTGTGTCCGATGCCCTGGCCGATCGCGAGCACCGTCATGGTCATCGCGGAGGTGTTTCCCCGGGGCAGCGCGGCGGCTACGACGCCGATCAGCGCGCAGGCGGCGAACAGCAGCGTCAGCGAGGAACCGCTGGGAACGGCGCTCGCCCCGCCCAGTCCGTGCGCGAGGACGGCGACGGCACCGGAGGCGGCACCGACGGCGGCACCGCGCAAGCGGGCGGTGTGATCCGTCGGTGAACGCACGTCGCCATGCTACGACGGCCTGTCGTATACGCGTCGGCCAGGGACTGTGACCAGCGTCTCGGGAAGGGGTCGCGGCCGAGTCGAAATCAACGCTTGACCTAAAGTTTTGTTTAGGTTCCATGATTGTCTCACCACCGAATGAGGGAGAACATCATGAGCACCATCGCCGAAACCACCACCGTCCGTTCGCTGCCCGCGCTGACCCGGCCCGTCGCCGTGCTGGGCGGCGTGGTCGCCGCGGTCATCCTGAATCTGATCGTCTGGGGCATCGGCGCCGCCGCCGGCGGGTCGTTCACCGTGGTCGACGGGGAGACCGTCACCGATGTGGCGCCCGGTGGGGTGATCATCCTGTCGGCGGTGCCGCTGCTGATCGGCCTGACCATCGCGGTGCTGATCGCCTACCGGTGGAGCGGCGTACTGCGGGTCGCCGAGGTCGTCGGCTCGGTGCTGTCGATCGCGACCATCGGCCTGACCCTGACCGCGGGCTTCGACGCCGCCACCACCGTCGCCCTGTCGGTGATGCACGTGGTGCTGGTTCCGGTCATCGTGGTCGCGCTGGAGGGGGTGCGACGCAGCATCACCACGCAGTGACCCCGGAAACGACCGATGGCCCCGCCGGATTGCGGCGGGGCCATCGTCGTGTCGTGGCTAGACCGAGCGGCCGAACAGCAGCTTCCACGGCATCAGCGCCGACTCCAGCTGCACCTTCAGGCTCATCTTCGAGGCGCCGACGGTGCGCTCCTCGAAGCGGATCGGCACCTCGGCGAGGGTGTAACCCCGCTTGATCGCGCGGTAGTTCATCTCGACCTGGAACGAGTAGCCGTTGCTGCGGATCGAGGCGACGTCGATCGCGCGCAGGGTGTCGGCCTTCCACGCCTTGAAACCGGCGGTGGCGTCCTTCACCCCGAGCCGCAGGATCATGTTCACGTAGAAGTTGGCCCAGGCCGAGAGGGCCTTGCGGTACCACTTCCACTCCTCGGCGGTCGAGCCGCCGGGCACGTAGCGGGAGCCGAGTACCACGCCGACATCCTCGGAGCCGAGCTGCTCGAGCATGGCCGGGATCACCTCGGCCGGGTGCGAGAGGTCGGCGTCCATCTGGATCACCACATCGGCACCGTCGGCCAGTGCCTGGGTGATGCCGGCGATGTAGGCGCGGCCCAGGCCGTCCTTCTCGGTGCGATGCAACACACTCACCACGTTCGGCAGCTCGGCGGCCAGCTTGTCGGCCACCTCGCCCGTACCATCGGGTGAGTTGTCGTCCACCACCAGCACGTGCAGATCGGACACCGGCAGCGCCGTCAGCCGTTCCACCGCCACCGGCAGATTTTCCCGCTCGTTGTAGGTCGGCACAACAACGGTAACCCTCAAGGGTCGCCCTCCCTGCTCACCTGGTATCGCCCGGCGTCCCACCATGTGGGCGCCGTGGCACGTCATCGATTCGTGATGACGGTACTCGATCCACCTGACGGGTTCCTGAGCGGCCGGGCGGGCCGCTCACCACAGCTCACCGCCGTGGACCAGCGCGTCGACCACGAGCACGAGGCCGAACACGACGAAAAGCACCCGGATCGTGCGCGGCCCATAGCGGGTGACGCCCCGCACGAGCACGCGGTACACCCGGCGCGCACGCGGGGTGTTGCGCAGGGCCAGCACCAGCACGAGCAGCGGAAGGAGCAGGGCGATCGCGCAGTAGGCGGCCACGAGCAACGGCCACCCCACCGGCAGCGGACGTTGCGCCGACAGCAGCGCCAAGGCCGCCAGGTACGGCACCGAGGTCGGCATCTTCACCAGGCCGATGGTGCCGCCGAGCACACCCATGAGCCATGGCTTCTCGCGCACCGGCCGCACCCAGCGACGGCCGGTGGACGTCGTCGTGCCGGTCGGCAGCGCGGCGGCCCCGATCAGGAGGAGACCGATCAGCAGCTCCCCCCAGTACCGCAGGGCAGGCGTCAGCTCGAAGTCGACCAGCCGAACCAGGAAATCGATCCCGAGCACCGTACAGATACCGAAGGCGACCGAAACGACGAAGACGCCCCCGAGCAGGCTGAGCCCACCGACCACCGGCGATCGCCGAGCCAGCCGACTGTCCGCGATGACAGCGGTGGTGATCGCCACCATCAGCACGTCGAGCGCGTCCAGCAGCGCGAAGCCGAACAACGCGAGCAACAGGGAACCCATGACTGGAATGACCCTACCCGGCGGCACTCGCGCACCCTTCTGGCCAGAAAAGAGTCCTGGTCTTCCCCATGAACGCGCCGCGGTGGTTACGCTTTTCCTGCCGGGAGTGAGGGCACTCGCGATCGTGAAGGGGAAGACGTCATGGCAGAAATGTCATTCGACCCGTCAGCGCTCGACGCTTATCAGCGTGCAGCAGCCCGGGTTTCGGAATTACTCGGTACCGCGGCGATCGACACGAACACCGCGGCCGGAGTCGACCTGTCGGGGCTCGGCGTGCTCGGTCGCGAGTTCGCCGCGGCCTGGGCGCAGGCCGCGGGCGAGCACGCGTCGACATTGAGCACGGCGGGCAATCTCGTCACCGCCTACCAGGACATCCTGAACCGCTTCGGCGCCACCGTCACCGGGATCGACACCGGTGTCGCGGACGCGCTGGCCGCGGCCGAGAGCGAGGTGGCCTGATGGCCCGATCACTGGTCACCGAGACCACGCTGAGCACGATCACCCCGGCCGAGGCCGAGGCCAAGATCGCGCCGGTGGTCGCGCTGCTCGAGGTGCCGCTGCTCGAGCTGCGTAAATCGCTCGGCACCAACACCTCCGCCGATCCCGATCCCACGGTCGTCGCCGCGCTGACCTCGGCGTCGAACGCGACCACGGCGACCGAGGACCCACACCGGCTCGGGCTGCACGCCCTCGAGTCGACCGCGACCGCCGCACCCGCGACACCGGCCCTGCGCCGAACCGCCACCGAAGTATCGGCGGCGGCCGATCGCGGCCAACGGCTGAGCACCCTGCTCGGCCAGGCGCATTCGACCCAGGCGAGCGCCGCCGCCAAGGTCGACGCGATCATCGCCGACTTCCGGGCCAAGGCCAAGGCCGCCGCTCCCGCGGTGAACGGCAACAACCTGGACGCGATCGTGGCGCTGGCCGAGGAGGCCATCTCCGAGGCCGTCGGCGTGGTCGGCACTGCCAGCACCGACATGGACCAGTACACCCGCGACACCAGGGGCCTCACCAGCGATCTCGGCGGGACCAACGGCGTCACCGTGCCCGGCGGCGCCACCGAGGTCGCCCCGGGGGTCTACGTGCTCGGCCGGGGTGGCACCGACACCTACGCCGATCTCGGCGCGACGACCACCACCACCGGCGATCCCGCCGCCGACGCGCAGATCGCGCTGCAGAAGGCACTGATCAACGGAGGGGTCTCCCTCGGCACCGCCGCCATCGATGCCGGGGTCCAGTTCGGCACGCACTTGATCGACAAGATCGCCGAGGTCGCGATGCACGGCATCGACGCGGGCGCCGACCTGGCCGCCACCGGGATCGACACGCTCGCCGCGGGTGTCACCGGCGCGGAGAACGGCGCGACCATCCCCGCGGCGACCACACCCGGCACCACCACGCCGCCGGCCACGAACGGCGGCGGCGGACCCTTCGCCGGACTCAGTGGCCCGACCACCGGTGGTGGTGCCTCGACGAAGCCGGAAACTGCGGCTCCGGCCGCTCCGGCGGCCCCGGCGCCCGCCGCTCAGGCACCGAGGGTCGAACCGCCGCAACCGACTCCGAGCCCGCCATTGCAGGCACCCACCCAGCAGCAACCGCCAGCGGTCCAGGGCGGGGTGATTCCCCCCGCGGCCCGCCCGCAGCAGGATCAGGAGACCGAGCGGCCCTCGGCCGCGCCGCGGCACGGTCAGCCGGGAGTCGTCCCGGCGAACGCGTAGGACACGGGATGGACAATCCGTTCGGGGCCTATTTCTCGTCGCCGGACGACGCGTCGCCGTCTCGTCGCCGCCCGCAGGGCAAGCGGCGGCGCAGACGGCGGCGCGAGGCCGAACCGCAGACGATCGGCACGAATCCGGAGATCTGGCCGCCGCCGGAACCGGAGCCCTTCGACAATCGGACACCTCCGCCGCCCACTCCTCCCACACCGGTCTACCGCGGTGCCGACGACGACGGCTTCACCGGCGACTGGAACGACTGGAACGAGGTCACCCCGGCCGCCGAACCCACCCGCGGTGACGATGTCGACTGGAACGACTGGGCCACCAACACCGCCACCGAGCAGAGCGGCGACCGCGTGGAGATGCCGGTGCTGCCGCGCCTCAAGGACTTCGGCGGCGGCGGCCCGATCGCGCGGCGGCCACGCAAGAAATACGACGACGAGCGCTACGACGACAGCGGCAGCCGGACCAAGGCCGCGGCCGCGGTGAAGGGCATCGTCGGCGCACTCGTGTTCGTCGTCGCGCTCGGCCTGGCCGCCAACATCTTCCTCGGGCCCGGTGACGAGGCCGCGCAGGCCAAGCAGGCCGTTGTACCCGGTTCCCGCACAACGGCTTCCACCGCGACCAGTACGCCCCCGCTGCCCGCGCACGCCCTCACCGGCTGCGAGGAGTTCCGCGGCGACTCCATCACCATCAGCGCCGAACGTGGCGACACCGCGACCCCGCAGGGCGCCATCCTCGGCTTCGAATACAGCTACTACGTCGATCGGGACGCGGCCAAGGCACGCACCTACGTCACCGACGACGCCCATGTCGGCGACGAGGCCGCCCTCGCCGCGGGCATCGAGACCTTCCCCCTCGGCGTCAAGTACTGCATCCACATCACCCGCGGCGACTCCGCCGACCCGACCATCTGGCACGTCACCGTCCACCAGCAGTGGCCCGGCGACTCCGCCGTCGAGAAGATCCACCAGACCATGCGCACCACCGAAGTCGTCGACGGCCGCTACCGCATCACCAGCATCGACCACCGCTGACGCGGAAACGCCGAAGTCCCCTCGACCGAATGGTGAGGGGACTTCGCTGCGACCCTGACGGGACTCGAACCCGCGACCTCCGCCGTGACAGGGCGGCGCGCTAACCAACTGCGCCACAGGGCCTTGCTGCATGCTGCTGCCAGCATGCGAAAAGACCAGCCGCAGGGCTGGTCTTTTGTGGTGGCCAGGGCCGGGATCGAACCGGCGACCTTCCGCTTTTCAGGCGGACGCTCGTACCAACTGAGCTACCTGGCCGCAGGCACCCGTACTGAATGCCATACGCGAAGCGCCGGATTGCTCCAGCGCTGACTTGCGACCCTGACGGGACTCGAACCCGCGACCTCCGCCGTGACAGGGCGGCGCGCTAACCAACTGCGCCACAGGGCCTTGCTGTACTGCTACACAGTCCGAGGACTGTACCCCCTACGGGATTCGAACCCGCGCTACCGCCTTGAAAGGGCGGCGTCCTAGGCCGCTAGACGAAGGGGGCTCGTCCCGGATCTCTCCGGACCGGCTTTCAACGTTTCCGTTGGGAGCTCGCATAGCTTATGACAGGTGTGCGCAGTCTGCCAAATCGACTGGTCACACACCCAAACCGAGGTCATCGAGACGGGCTTGGGCGCGCCAGCCGTCGGCGCGGAAGCTCTGGATCCACAGCGGAGTGGCCATCGCCTCGACGATCACCTCGAGCACTTCGGCGAAGCGCGCGCGCAGATCCGCGGCCGAACCGTTGGCGATCGGGTCGACCAGGTAGCGCTGGCCCGCCAGCGCCGCCGACAGAGTGCGGGTGAAGCGATCCGGGTCGGCGTCGGCGCGCAGCTGGCCGTGATCGATCGCGCGCACCGCGAGCACCCGGGTGGCCCGGCCGACGATCCGCCCGCCGCCGTTGCCCGTGTCCCGATGGAAGTCGGGTTCGATCACCAGCCGGTACTCCGCCTGCACGATGGTGTCGTGCTCGAGCCGGAGCGCGATCTCATCGACCATCCCGTGCAGGACGTCGAGCGGACCGAGATCGGTGCGCGCCAGCCAGCGTTCCGCGCAGAGGCGATACCGCTCGACCGCGGTCTCGAGCACCGCGCGCGCCAGATCCTCCTTGGAATCGAAGTGGAAGTACATCGCCCCCTTGGTCGCGCGGGAGCCCTCCAGGATCCGGTTGAGCGATGCCGCGGCATATCCGCTCTTCCCGAACTCGACGGCCGCGGATTTGATGATCGCCGCGCGTGTCCGGCGCGCCCGCTCTTGTTGCCGTGCCATGCTCGAAACGCCTCCGAACCTTCTCGCCGCCATCGATCAACAATCGACCGGTGGCGCGAATAGTGGTTTCAACGTGACCGGTACCCCACCGGCCGGTTGCCCTGCGAGAACCGCCTCCTCCTGCGGCGCCTACCCCTTTGCCGAGAGTTCGCGCACCCTTCACGATCACCCCGGCACTGCGAACTCCCGATGAATTCCGCGACACCGCACTCGGCACCGGCGCGTCGGAATACGCAGCACCGGCGATTGTCCCGAAATTCACCAGGCGATCACCGTACCCGCATTCCAGAGCCGACATGCGGCGAATGAAGCACCTGTCCGAACATCCGGCGCGGTTATCCAACGCAGCAAACGGGGCGCAACCGAAATGGTTTCATCGGCTACGAATTCTCCACTCGCACAGCCCGGTTGACCGGCCGAGGAATCCCCGTCCACGACCGCCGGGATTCGCCGAACGGTCGCGAGACCGGCGCCCGGATCGGACCACCTCATCCGTCACACATCCCTGTTCGTCGAAAGCTGTTGCGATACAACAGTATTCGATACCCGCCCGAAACGGGAAGTGTGAACGATGCTGGGCACCAGCTGTTTACCGGCAATCGCGGACTCCACCGACTTCGTTACCGGGGCGACCAGGGCCGATCCAGTCTGCGACCGCCCCGGTCGAGACGGCTGTTCGGCCCCACGGGGAGGTGTCCGCTAGACTGCCCACCGCGCCCCTTTAGCTCAGTTGGTAGAGCTGGTGACTTTTAATCACTAGGTCGTAGGTTCGAGTCCTACAGGGGGCACCGAGCAGGCCACGTGACCAGCCTCACGTGGCGACGCGCCACCGGCAGACGCCGCCGAAACCCCCGGATTCCGGATCGATTCACCTACCCTGAGCGCGACCCGGGCACTCACCGGGCACGACCTCTATCAGGTGGAGCCGATGACTTCCTTCGATGATTTGCTCTCCCAAGTGCCGATCGCCCAGATCGCCGACTCACTCGGCGTCGACCAGGCGACGGCCACCACCGCAGTACAGGCCGCGCTGCCGACCCTGCTCGGCGGCCTGCAGGCCAATGCGGCCCAACCGCAGGGCGCGGCCTCCCTGCTCGGCGCGCTCGACCACCACGGCGGTCTCGTCGAGGGCTCGGGCTCGGTCGATCTGGGCCAGGTGGACGTGGCCGACGGCGAGAAGATCGTCGACAACGTCTTCGGCGAGGAGAAGAACACGGTGATCAGCGCCCTCGGCGCCACCGAGAGCACCGGCGGCAACGACCTGGTCGCCAAGCTGCTGCCGATCCTGGCCCCGATCGTGCTCGCCTACCTCGCCAAGCAGCTCACCGGTGGCGGCGCGGCCGCACCGGCACCACAGGCACAGCCGCAGTCCTCGGGCGGACTCGGCGATCTGCTGGGCGGCCTGCTCGGCGGCAGCAGCAACAGCGGCGGGATCGGCGGCGCGATCGGCGAGGCGCTGTCGAAGAACGCGGGCGGGGCGTTGGGCAGCGTCCTCGGCGGCCTGCTCGGCGGCAAGCGCTGAAGGTCGCGGCGCGTCACCGCTAACACCGCGCGGCCCGCAGCGATAGTCCCTACGCTGCGGGCCGTACGCCTAGACTCGTCAGCAAGACCTAGCGGCTGATTCCGGCGTTGTGGCGTTGCTCAACTTCGCTGGAAATCCGCTCCGTTGCGTTTCGCATCACACCTACGGTGCCGTAAGGTATGGCCGCATCGCGACGTACGACCGCAAGACGACAGCGAAGGGTTTTTACATGGCAAGGGATCTGACTCAACTCGAACTACTCACCGAGTTGGAGCCGGTTGCCGAAGAAAACGTCAACCGGCACCTGTCACTGGCCAAGGAATGGCATCCGCACGACTACGTCCCGTGGGACGAGGGTCGCAACTTCGCCGCCATGGGCGGCATCGATTGGGATCCCGAGCAGTCCTCGCTCAACGAGGTCGCCAAGGCGGCGATGATCACCAATCTGCTCACCGAGGACAATCTGCCGTCCTATCACCGTGAGATCGCCGAGAACTTCTCCCAGGACGGCGCCTGGGGCACCTGGGTCGGTCGCTGGACCGCCGAGGAGAACCGGCACGGCATCGTGATGCGCGATTACCTGGTCGTCACCCGTGGCGTGGATCCGGTGGCCCTCGAAGAGGCCAGGATGATCCACATGACCAACGGGTTCGCCTCGCCCGCCGAGGTCGACGCGGGCTTCCTGCACTCGGTCGCGTACGTGACCTTCCAGGAACTCGCCACCCGCGTGAGCCACCGCAACACCGGCAAGGTCTGCGACGACCCGATCGCCGATCGCATGCTGCAGCGCGTCGCCGCCGACGAGAACCTGCACATGATCTTCTACCGCAACCTGTGCGGCGCGGCGATGGACCTGTCCCCCGATCAGACGATCGAAGCGATCTCGCTGATCGTGGAGAACTTCCAGATGCCCGGCGCCGGGATGCCGAACTTCCGCCGCAACGGCGTGCTGATGGCCAAGCACGGCATCTACGACCTGCGCCAGCACCTCGAAGAGGTCGTGCAGCCGGTGCTCAAGAAGTGGAACGTCTTCGAGCGCACCGACTTCACCGCCCGCGGTGAGGCCACCCGTGAGCGCCTGGCCGGCTTCCTGGAGAAGCTGAGCCAGGACGTGATCAAGTTCGAGGAGCAGCGCGACCGCAGCCTCGCCCGCGAGGCGAAGAAGCGCGAGATGGCCTCCGTCTAGTTCTCGACGACACGGCGCCGCCCACCGGATTCCGGTGGGCGGCGCTTTCGGCTGCGGGCTACTTGATCGGCAGGGTGCCGTCGGCGCTGCCGACGTCGGTGATCTTCCAGTCCTGGCCCGCGTCGACGGTGATGTTGTAGGTGACCGTGTTGCGCAGGCCGTCGGGGTTCTGCGCATTGGTGGTGCTCACGTCGACGAAGGCGGCCACCTGGTAGGCCGCACCCTCCCGCGACATCACCTTCGCGGTGATCGGGGTCGCCGAGGAGGTCCACTCGAGCGGGATGATGATCTGCTCGAGCTTGGCGCCGGTGGCCTCGAACTTGCCCGAGAGCTCCGGCGAGGTGCCGGCCTTGAGGTTGGCCACCCAGGCGTTGACGTCCTGGTAGTTCAGCGTCGCCGAGCCGACCGCGTAGTCGAGGGCGATCTGCTCGACCTTGGCGTCGTCGGCGGCCTGTGCCTCGGTGTCGGAGATCTGCGAGCGAGCCGAACCGAGCAGCACGCCGAGCACGATGGCGACGATCGCGAGTACCGCGATCGCGGCACCGCCGATCAGCGACGAGACTCGCACCGCGACCGTGCCCTTCTGCGCGGGGGCCGGTTCGGCGGTGGTCTTCGTCAGGTCGGTGGCGTCGTCGGTGGGTTCGGCCATGGGTGGTCTTCTCCGATTGCGTGGGGACAGCGCACCGCCGGAGGCGGCGGTGCCAGCAATCACAGGGTACTGAGCTGGCGACCCCCGACCGCACACCGTCGAGCGGATGCTGCGGCGTTGCTCACCTTTCCACGTCACAATGATGCTGTAACCATGCGATACACGTAAGGGGCGATATCGATCACAGTGACCGGCGGCACCCGGGTGTTTTGGGCCGCGACCTCGTGCGATGAGACAATGGCGTGCGTGACCATCACGATGCCCCAGGCCCCGACGGCGCTGCGGATCGGGCCCTACGCGGTCGATCCGCCAGTTGTGCTCGCACCCATGGCGGGCATCACCAACCAGGCCTTCCGGAAACTGTGCCGAGAGTTCGGCAGCGCCACCTCCATCTACGTCTGCGAGATGATCACCGCCCGGGCGGTGGTCGAGCGCAACGAGAAGACGCTGCACATGATGTCGTTCGACGCCGATGAGCATCCCCGCTCGATGCAGCTCTACGGCGTCGATCCCAAGACCCTCGGCGAGGCGGTGCGCATCATCGTCGGCGAGGGCTGGGCCGACCACATCGACCTCAACCTCGGCTGCCCGGTCCGCAAGGTGACCCGGCTCGGCGGCGGCTCCGCGCTCCCCTACAAGCGCAGGCTGTTCGCCAACATCGTCCGCGAGATGGTCGCGGCGGCCGAACCGGCCGGTGTTCCGGTGACCTTCAAGTTCCGCATCGGCATCGACGACGACCACCACACCTATCTCGACACCGGCCGCATCGCCGAGGCCGAGGGCGCCGCCGCGGTGGCCTTGCACGCGCGCACCGCGGCCCAGCTCTACTCCGGCGCGGCCGACTGGTCGGCCATCGCCCGGCTCAAGGAAGCCGTCACCACCATCCCCGTGCTCGGCAACGGTGACATCTTCACCGCCGAGGACGCCCTGCGGATGATGCGCGAGACCGGCTGTGACGGCGTCGTCGTCGGCCGCGGCTGTCTCGGCCGCCCCTGGCTGTTCGCCGAACTCAGCGCAGCGCTGCGCGGCGAACCGATTCCCGACGGTCCGACGCTGGGCCGGGTCGGTGAGATCCTGGTGCGCCACGCCGCCCTGCTCACCGAGCACGACGGCGAGGACAAGGCCATGCGTGACATCCGCAAGCACATGGCCTGGTATCTGATGGGTTTCCCGGTCGGCTCGCAGCTGCGCCGCAGCTTCGCCACCGTCTCCCGGCTCGCCCAGATCGAGGACCTCGTCGGCCAACTCGACCCGACCGTCCCCTTCCCCACCGACGCGCTCGGCCCGCGCGGGCGCCAGGGCTCGCCGCAGACCAAGGTCGTGCTGCCCGAGGGCTGGCTCGACGACCCGGAGGACGACACCGTCCCCGCCGCCGCCGATGTGATGCACAGCGGCGGCTGAACACCGCGCACAGACCGGGCGCTCCGGCGCCGGTCAGAGCTTCGCAAACAGATCGTCGGCGAATCTACTGTGCACAGGAGTGGCCACTCGTGGCGGAATCGTTATCATTGCGGACATCGTTCGACTCCGATTCGACTCGGCGCCGGACGATGACGCGCATGCTGCGGCAGCTAGAGAAGTGAGGTTCGTTGGTGGGTGACGATCGGCGCGGGCGTACGCCCCGGCCCGGAGGTCGCGCCCCCTGGGAGCGCTATCCGACGGCCGAGCCCACCGAGCAGCCGGAGACCGGATCACGGCGTTCCCGGCACGCGGACTCCGCACAGGACCCCAACGCCGCGCCGCTGACCGTGCAGGACCTGGTCGACCGGGTCGACAGCGAGCGGACCCGACGCGGTCGCCGCACCAAGGGCCCCGAGCCGGACCCTGCCTCCCGCGCCGGCCGCCGCGCCCGCGAGCAGGCCCCGCGCCCCACCCCACGACCCGATGTCGCCCCTCGCGCCGCGGCCTCCCCGGTCGTCGGCGACATCGCGGGCTCGGCCCCCTCGCCCGCCGACCGCACCGCGACGACCGCGCTGCCCGTCAGCGGCCGCGATCCCGATCCGGTCACCGACATCCTGCCCGCGATCACCGACGCCACCGCCCCGCCCCAGCGGGCCAAGCCGGTCAAGACCGCGTCCGCCGCGCCGCCACGGCGCCCCGATGTCGACGGCCGCCGCCGCAAGCAGGCGCGGATGGCGGGCCGGGTCTCGCTCACCTTCATCGCGGTGCTCGCGCTGGTCGTCACCGGCGGCGGCTGGAGTTACCTGCGCGCCACCGGCAATGCCTTCACCCAGGTCTCCGCGCTCGACGGCGACGTGGCGGACGTGCTCGACGGTGACATGCAGCTCGGCGACGAGAACTACCTGATCGTCGGCACCGATACCAGGGCGGGCGCGAATGCCGAGGTGGGAGCGGGCACCGTCGCGGACGCCGAGGGCGCTCGCGCCGACACGGTGATGCTGGTGCACATCCCGCAGAACCGCTCCCGGGTAGTGGTCGTGTCGTTCCCGCGCGATCTCGACGTCACGCGTCCGCAGTGCGCCGGTTGGGACAACGACCAGGCCACCTACACCGACCAGAAGTTCCCCTCGGCGATGGGCGACAAGCTCAACGCGGTGTACGCCCTCGGCGGGCCGCGCTGCCTGGTGGACGTGGTCCGCAAGATGTCGGGCCTCAACATCGGCCACTTCATCGGTATCGACTTCGCCGGTTTCGAGGCGATGGTCGACCAGATCGGCGATGTCGAGGTGTGCTCGACCAAGCCGATCATCGACGGGGTGCTGGGCACCGTGTTGGAGACCTCGGGCAAGCAGCGGGTCGACGGCAAGACGGCACTCAACTATGTGCGCGCGCGACATGTGGTCGGTGAGGAACGCAGCGACTACGACCGAATCAACCGACAGCAGCGCTTCCTCGCCTCGCTGCTGCGCAGCACGCTGTCGAGCCGGGTGCTCTTCGATCCGGGCACGCTCAACGGCTTCATCCAGGAGTTCACCAAACACACCTTCGTCGACCGGGTGACCCCGCAGGACCTGCTGCTGCTCGGCCGTTCACTGCAGAAGATGGACGCGGGCGCGGTCACCTTCTTGACCATCCCGACCGCGGGCACCACCTCCTACGGCAACGAGATCCCGCGCGAGACCGACATCAAGGCCATTTTCCGCGCGATCATCGACGATCAGCCGCTGCCCGGCGAGACCAAGGCCCCCGAAGTGGTGAGCCCGAACTCCAGCCCGCCGACCACACCGCCGACGCAGTACGCGGTATCGCCGAGCACGGTGTCGCTGCTGGTCTCCAATGGCTCGATGCAGTCGGGCGCGGCCTACGCCGCCACGACCAGACTCAGCAACCAGGGCTTCCAGATCTATAGCACCGGCAATTACGCGGGCGGCACCGTCGAGTCGTCGAAGGTCCGCTTCGCGGCTGGTCACGAGGCCGAGGCCGCCACGGTCGCCAGCACCATCCGTGGCGCGAGCCTCGAGCAGGCCGACGAACTCGGCAGCATCGTCGAGGTGGTACTCGGCTCCGACTACGACGGCGTCGTGCGCACCGCGACCGGGATCGGCGAGCCGCTGCCGAACGTGCCGATCGGCGAGCCGCACAGCGCCGGGCCGATCGCGCTGCCCTCGGATCTCGAGCACATGAACGCCGCGGACGACACCTGCCAGTAGCGACCGCTCTGAGCTGCCACGACACTGCCATGTGGCATTAACCCAACGTTGGGTGACAGCGGTCGGAGTACCCACTAGTGTCTGCAATCATGCGTGTCATCTACAACGAGCAAATGGCCGATCTCGCCAACCTCCTGGGCGAGATGGCCGGTCTCGCTGGCCAGGCCATGGAACAGGCCACCCAGTCGCTGCTGCAGGCCGACCTGGCCTTGGCCGAGCAGGTCATCGGTGAGCAGGATCGGATCTCGGTGATGATCGCCGAGGCCGAGGAGAAGGCTTTCGCGCTGCTCGCGCTGCAGGCGCCCGTCGCGGGCGATCTGCGCCAGGTGGTGAGCGCGATCCAGATCGTCAACGACGTGAACCGGATGGGCGCGCTGGCCCTGCATGTCGCCAAGGTCACCCGTCGTCGCCATCCCGCCCACGCCCTGCCCGAATCGGTCAACGGCTACTTCGCCGAGATGGGCCGGATCGCGGTCAGCATGGGCGCCGGCGCCAAGGAGGTGCTCGAGACCCGCGATCCCGAGCGCGCCGCCCAGCTGAACCAGGACGACGAGGCGATGGACGACCTCCACCGCCACCTGTTCACCCTCCTGATGGACCGCGAGTGGCAGTACGGCGTCGCACACGCCGTCGACGTCACCCTGCTGGGCCGCTACTACGAGCGCTTCGCCGACCACGCCGTCGAGATCGGCCGCCGAGTCATCTTCCTGGTGACCGGCGTCCTCCCCGCCGACAAGGATCTCGAAACCAGCTGACCGCTGTTGCGTTCCCCGTGTACGGACCGGCGCGCGGGGAACGTGGTCGGTCCACGGCGTCGGCGAAAGCCGTGGCATCGCAATAGCGAACGGCCCCCGTGCGATATTTCGCACGGGGGCCGTTCGTTGCTCGAGTTGCTGCTAGCCGAAGCGGCCGGAGATGTAGTCCTCGGTGGCGCGCTGGGCCGGGTTGGAGAAGATCTTCTCGGTGTCGTCGATCTCGATGAGCCTGCCGGGCTTGCCCTGGGTCTCGAGATTGAAGAAGCCGGTCTGGTCACTCACGCGTGCGGCCTGCTGCATGTTGTGGGTGACGATGACGATGGTGAACTCTTTCTTGAGTTCGGTGATCAGGTCCTCGATCGCCAGGGTGGAGATCGGGTCCAGCGCCGAACAGGGCTCGTCCATCAGCAGCACGTCGGGCGAGACCGCGATGGCGCGGGCGATGCACAGGCGCTGCTGCTGACCACCGGAGAGGCTGCCGCCGGGCTTGTCGAGCCGGTCCTTGACCTCGTTCCAGAGGTTGGAGCCCTTGAGCGAGCGCTCGGCGACCTCGTCGAGTTCCTTCTTGTTGCGCACACCCTGCAGCTTGAGCCCGGCCACCACGTTGTCCTTGATCGACATGGTGGGGAACGGGTTCGGACGCTGGAACACCATGCCGATGGTGCGTCGCACGCCGACCGGGTCGATCGCCGAACCGTAGATGTCCTCGCCGTCGAGCAGCACCGCGCCCTCGACCCGGGCATTCGGGGTCACCTCGTGCATCCGGTTGAGCGAGCGCAGCACGGTGGACTTACCGCAACCGGAGGGACCGATGAAGGCGGTGACACTGCGCGGCAGGACGGTCAGGTCCACGTCCGACACGGCGTGGAAGCTGCCGTAATAGATGTTGAGATCTTTGACGTCGATCCGCTTGGCCATGGGAGTCTTCCGTTCGCTTCTATCGGTTCCGGGTGAGCAGCTTGTTGACGCCGGCCGCGGCCAGGTACAGCAACGCGATGAGCAGGATCAGGGTGAGCGCCGCACCCCAGACACGTGCGCGGCCCGCGGGCTCCGGGTTGGCCAGCTCTTGGTAGATCATCAGCGGCAGCGAGGCCATGTTGCCGTTGAAGATGTCCTGGTTGATCGACTTCGAGTAGCCGACGAGCACCAGCACGGGCGCGGTCTCACCCATCACGCGAGCCAGCGCGAGCAAGATGCCGCTGATCATGCCGGGAGCGGCGGTCGGGATGACGATCCGCAGGATGGTCTTCCACTTGGGCACACCGAGCGCGTAGGACGCCTCACGCAGTTCGTCGGGCACCAGCTTGAGCATTTCCTCGGTGCTGCGCACGACCACCGGCAGCATCAGCAGCACCAGCGCCAGCGAGACGGCGAAGGAGCTCTGCGGCATGCCGAGGGTGGCGATCCACAGCGCGAAGATGAACAGCGCGGCCACGATCGAGGGCACACCGGCGAGGATGTCGACCATGAAGGTGGTGACCTTGGCCAGTCGGCCACGGCCGTACTCGACCAAGAAGACCGCGGCCATGATGCCCAGCGGCACCGCGATGACCGAGGCGACCGCGGCCTGCACGATGGTGCCGTAGATCGCGTGGTACACACCGCCACCGGACTGATCCGGCAGCACACCCATCTGCGAGAAGAACCACCAGTCGGCCGACACGATCGAGCTGATGCCCTTGGTGATCACCAGGCCGAGCACCCACACCAGCGGGATCAGCGCGATCAGGAAGCAGGCGGTGACCACGCCGGTCGCGGCGTTGTTCTTGATCCGCCGACTCTTGCTGACATGCCGAAACGTCGGCGCCTTGAGCGGCTTGTCGAGGGTCGTTGTGGTGGCCATCAGCCGTTCACCTTTCCGCCGGAAGCCAAGCGGGCCAGCGCGTTGACGACGAAGGTCAGCGCGAAGAGGACGAAGCCGGCGGCGATGTAGGCACCGGTCGGCAACGGCTGACTGAACTCCGCAGCCGCCGAAGCGATCTTGGAGGCGAAGGTGTAGCCACCGTCGAACAGCGACCATTCACCCGGCACGGTCGCGGTACGCAGCACAACGAGCACCGCGATCGTCTCGCCGAGCGCTCGGCCGAGGCCGAGCATGGAACCGGCGATCACGCCGCTGCGCCCGTAGGGAAGGACGGTCATCTGTACGACTTCCCATTTGGTGGCGCCGAGCGCCTGCGCCGCCTCGATATGGGCACGCGGTGTCAGTGCGAACACCTCACGCGACACCGAGGTGATGATCGGCAGGATCATCACCGCGAGCACCACACCGGCGGTGAAGATGGTGCCGCCGCCGCCGATCGAGACATTGCCCTCGGAGAACAGGAAGAACCAGCCGAGGTTGTCGTTGAGGAACTGCTGAACCGGCGAGATCTGCGGCGCCAGCACCAGGAAGCCCCACAGACCGAACACGATCGAGGGCACCGCGGCGAGCAGGTCGACCAGCATCGTGAACGGCTTGCCGAGCCGCGACGGCGCGTAATGGGTCAGGAACAGGGCGATGCCGACACCGATCGGCACCGCGACGACGAGCGCGAACACCGAGCTGAGCACCGTGACCATGAACAGGTCACGGATACCGAAGCGTAGGTTGTCGGCATCGCCGGTGGAGAATTCGGTACTGGTGAAGAAGTTGACCTCGTCAGCCCTGAGCGAGGGAACCGCGCGGATCAGCAGGAACAAGGCGATCAACGCGATGGCCGCGACGATCGTCGCGCCCGCCGCGGTGGCCGCCCACCGAAAGATCGTCTCGGCGTTCAGGCGGCTGACGCGACCCGAGTCCGGGGCCTTGTCGGTTTTCGGTTCGGTCGGCATAGTCGCAGTATCTCCGGCCGCCCGCGGGCTCGTCGAATCCGACGAGCCCGCCGCGGTCACCTCAGGGTGCATGGTCATGGCCTACTAAGCGATCAGGAGATGGCGTCGATCGCGGTGGTCAGCTTGGTCTTGAACTTCTCCGGGATCGCGATGTAGCCGGCGTCTTCCAGGCCTTCCTGACCGTTGGAGAGTGCCGAGGTCAGGAACGCCTTGACGGCGGTCGCGGTCTCGGCGTCGGCGTACTTCGAGCACACGATCTCGTAGGTCGGCATGACGATCGGGTACGCGCCGGTCTCGGTCGGCATGTAGAACGAGCTGACATCGAGGATGAGGTCGTTGCCCTCGCCCATGATCTTGGCGGAGTCGATGGCCTTGCCCGCGGTCTCGCTGGTCAGCGCCACCGGCTCGTCGGACGCGGAGGTGATGATCTCGGCGATCGACAGGTTCTGCGCCTTGGCGAAGGACCACTCGTTGTAGGTGATCGCGTTCGGGGTGTTCTTCACCGCGGCCGAGGTGCCCTCGTTGCCCTTGGCGCCCTCGCCGACGCCACCGTTGAAGGTCTTGCCGCCGCCCTTGCCCCACGCGCCATCGGAGGCGGCGTCGAGGTAGAGCTGGAAGTTGTCGGTGGTGCCCGACTCGTCGGAACGGAAGATCACGGCGATCGGCGCGGCGGGCAGCGCCGCGTCGGGGTTGAGTGCCTTGATCTCAGGGGCGTCCCAGGTGGTGACCGCACCGCTGAAGACCTTGGCGGCGGTCGGGCCGTCGAGGACCAGGTCGGTCACACCGTCGAGGTTGTAGGTGAGCGCGATCGGACCGAAGACCGTCGGCAGGTTCCACGCCGGGCTGTCGCAGCGTTCCTGCGCCTTGGCCGGCTCGTCCTTGCTGGCCTTGAGCGGGGAGTCGGAGCCACCGAAGTCGGTCTGACCACCGATGAACTCGCTGACGCCCGCGCCCGAGCCACTCGAGGTGTAGTTCAGGGTGTGGCCGTCGCAGTTGGCCTCGTAGGCGGCGACGAAGCGCTCCATGGCGTTCTTCTGCGCCGAGGAACCGCTGGCCTTCAGGGCGTCCTTGCCGCCGCACTCGACGGTGGCGTTGGCGGTGAAGCCGTTGTCACTCGCGTTCTCGTCGCTGCCACAGGCGGTCAGGGACAACGCGCCCGCGGCGAAGACGCCGACCAGGGCACTGGTGCGCTTGAAGTTCACTTTTCCTCCGACGAAACTGGGGTGACTCGCTCGGTCCCTCACCGGCCCGGGCGAGCTGGGCAGTGCGCAGCGCCACTCGACGCGTGCACGCAGGCGGCGATCAGTGCCGCCCAGAAGTAACGTAGGTTCACCCGGTTGACAGTTGGCCCGACGCGGGTTAACGGAGAATGAACAGCCCGGCGCGATTGGGGCGGTATATGTGACGTTTGCCCCAGTTTTACTCGAAAGTAGCCGGTCGGCGGCATGCCGTTCAGCGACGCCGGAGCTACACAGCGGGATGTGAGATGCCTCGCACCGCCGCTCAGGGCAGCGCGTAGGCGACGTCGATGTGCGCCGGGGTGAACCCGAGCCGCGTGTAGGTGTGCACCGCGGCCTGGTTGTCGGCCTCGGTGTAGAGCAACACCTCCGACGATCCGGTGTCGCGCAGGTACCGCAGTCCGGCCAGGGTCAGCAGTCGGCCCAGGCCACGCCCCTGCGCCGCCGGATCGATGCCGACCACGTACACCTCACCCGCCGGCGCGGCGTCAGGGTGGGCCTTGGTCCAGTGAAAGCCCAGCAATCGGGTCGGATCGTCGGCCTCGAAGGCGAGGAAGAGGCCGTTCGAATCGAACCAGGACTCGTCGCGGCGCGCGGCGATGTCGCGCTCGGTCCACCCGCCCTGTTCAGGGTGCCAGGAGAAGGCCGCGTTGTTCACCCGCAACAGTTCGGCGTCGTCGGCGGGCCCGGCGTAGGCGCGCAGGACCAGGCCGTCGGGCACCGCCAGTTCCGGTAGCTCAGGAGTCGCGAGCGAGCGGCGCATCTGCCACAATTCCCGCGCCGTGGCCAGCCCGAGCTCCGCCGCGAGCGCCTTGGCCGCGGGCAGGTCACCGTGGGCCCACACCCGGGCGCCCGGACCACCCTCGGCCAGCGCGGCCCGGACCAGCTCGGTGCCGACACCGGCACCGCGGGCGGACGGGTCGACGGCGACTTCGGCCATCGCGGGATGATCGTCGTGCGCGGCAGCGAGATTCGCGTAGCCGACCAACTCGCCCGCCCGTTCGGCCAGCAGATGCCTGGTCGACGGGTCGGCCTCGGCCAGCGAGAGCACCGCCTGCTCGGAGACCGGCGCGACGCCATCGGCGGCGCGGGCGCGGCCGAGCAACGCGCGGACCTGCTCAGCAGCCGACGGCTCGACCCGCTCGGTCCAGGTCAGGGTTGCTGCGTCCGGCATCAGCCGTCCTCCTCGATCCGCGCGCTCGGGCCGCGACTACTGCTGCGGTGCGGTGCCGTTGACCGGCGCCAGCGATGCGTCTTCGCCCTCGGCATCGTCGTCGGCGAAGGTCACCGCCTCGCCCTTGGCCGCGGCCGTCCTGGCCGGGCGCACCGCCTTGTACCCGACATTGCGCACGGTCCCGATCAGCGATTCGTACTCGCTGCCCAGCTTGGCGCGCAGGCGCCGCACGTGCACGTCGACGGTGCGGGTGCCGCCGAAGAAGTCATAGCCCCACACCTCCTGCAGCAGCTGGGCGCGGGTGAACACCCGGCCCGCGTGCTGGGCGAGGTACTTGAGCAGCTCGAATTCCTTGTAGGTGAGGTCGAGCGGGCGACCGCGCAGCCGCGCGGTATAGGTGCCCTCGTCGATCACCAGCTCACCCAGGGTGATCTTGCCGGTGTTCTCCGGGCTGGCCACGCCACCGTTGCGGCCGACGAGCAGCCGCAGTCGCGCGTCGAGCTCGGCGGGCCCGGTGCCGGGCAGCAGGATGTCGTCCAGGCCCCAGTCCGCGTTCACCGCGACCAGGCCGCCTTCGGTGAGCACGGCCACGACCGGCACCGAGGAACCGGTGCTGCCGAGCAGCCTGCACAGACCACGGGCAGCCGCCAGGTCGGTTCTGGCGTCGACCAGCGCGACATCCGCGCTACCCGCCTCCAGCAGGGACGACACCTCGGTCGGCGCGGGCCGGACGTTGTGCGCGAGCAGCGACAACGATGGCAGCACCGCATCCGGGTTGGGGTCGGAGGTCAGTAGGAGCAGCTCCACCGGGCTCTCCTCCTATCTCGTGGCTCCGCGGACGACAGCAGCCGCGTAGCTACGTCGCCGAAACACAGGTAAGTCGTGTGCAACATTAGCCCCTAAGAAGGCATGACCTCGCAACATGGGGGTGTCACAAGGCGTCTGTGTTGCGAATATCCTTCGGTCGCGGGCCGTCCCGCTTCTGGACTGACCGGAGGGCGCGACGAAGGAGCGGCACCAGCCGCTACTGTCTCAGCATGCGCAAGCTGATCATCGGGCTGTTGTGCCTGGCCGGTTTGGCGGTGGTCATCGATTTCGGCGCCGCCGCCTACACGGAATATCACGTCTCGCGGCAGCTGCGAGCCGGAGCCGAGCTGTCGGCCGACCCCGAAGTGACCTTCCACGGTTTCCCGTTCACCGCCCAGGCGATGAGCGGCCGCTACGACGGCGTGACGATCCGCGCGCGCAGCATGCGCCCCGACATTCCCGGCGAGATCGGTATCGAAGCCTCCCTCAACGGCCTGCACGCCCCCGTGAGCAGGCTGCTCGACGGCACCGCGGGCAGCGTGCAGGTCGAACGGGTCGACGCCCGCATGCGGATCGAGCCCACCGAACTGGGCATGCTCTTCGGCATCCCCGACCTTCAGGTTCACACCCGCCCCGCGGACAAGTCCGACGGCACCGGCGGCTCCGGCGGCTCCGGCATGACGACAGCGGGCGGACTCGTGCTCACCGGCACGCTGTCGACCGCGGCGAACGGGCGCGTTCTGGCCGCGGGTGTCATCCCGTCGAGCACCAGCAAGCGGATACCCGTGCGGGTCCAGGCGGAACTGCTGCTCGACGGTGACCTGATCCGCATCCAGGCGACCGGCTTCTACCACGACCGCGACGGCGGCCCCACCGACGTGTCGACGGCCAAGGAGTCCGAGGTCCCCGAGGCCGATCGCGAGGCGGTGCTCGCGCGATTCAGCCGTACCATCGATACCAAGGAGTTGCCGTTCGGTGTCACGCCGACCGAGGTGTCGGCGCTCGGCGGACACATCGTCGTCGAGGGCATCGGCCGCAACGTCACCATCGACCTGGACCGATTGCAGCAACCATGATCGAAGTCGTCATCCTCGCCGTCACCGTGCTGGCCGCCCTCGTGGTGGGCCTGCTGTTGCGGCGCAATCAGGGCCAGGTCCGCGAGGCCACTCTCGACCCGCGGACCGAACAGCGCGCCCGCCTGCTCGGCGCCGCCGGAGTCACCGGTGCCGCTCCCGCGGTGCTGCACTTCTCGGCCGACTGGTGCGGCCCCTGTGACGCGGTGCGCCGCGTCGTCGCCGGGGTCACCGCCGAACTGTCCGGCTCCCCGAACGCCCCGCGCGACATCGAGATCGACATCGACGCCGATCCCGCCCTGGCCCGCGAGCTCAATGTCCTCTCGCTGCCGACCACCTTCGTCTTCGACGCCGAGGGCAAGGAACGCTTCCGCATCTCCGGCGTCCCGAAGGCGAGCGATCTGCGCACCGCGCTCGAGCCGCTGACAGTGTGATCTACCCCCTGGTCGAGGGGGCTTGCCCATTTCCCTGGGAGACCGGGTAAACTACTTCTCGTGCAATCCGACCACGAGCTGATGCTCACCCGACGCCGCACAGTTGACCTGTGTCGCCTCGGTGGTTGTTGCTGCCTGTGCCGCTGAACGGTCGGCATCTCTCCCGAGATTCCTGACGCCGACCTATGTCCGCCGCGCGAGTGATCGTCTCGATCCCCCGGCGAACTGGCAGATCCGAAGTCAACTGACTCATCTCAGCGCAGGAGTACGCACATGACCACCTCCCCGAAGTCCACTGATTCCCTACCTCGCGTCGATGTCCGTGGGCCGCGTTTCGTGGCCTGGGTGACCACCGGCGTGCTGGTTCTGGTGCTGGTCGCCGCCGCTTTCTCCCCCCTCGTCGCCGCGATCCTGATCGGCCTGCAGGCCGTGGTCTTCGCGATCGGCGCGAGCGGCGGTCCGGCCAAGCACCCCTACGGTCGGCTCTACGCGGCGTTCGTCGCACCGCGGCTCGGTCCGACCACCGAGACCGAGCCCGTGCCGCCGCTGCGTTTCGCGCAGCTGCTCGGCTTCGCGTTCGCCGGTCTCTCCCTGCTGGGCTTCGCGCTCGGCTCCTCGATCGTCGGCGCGGTGTTCGCCGGCTTCGCCCTGTTCGCGGCGTTCTTGAACGCGGCGTTCGGGGTCTGCCTGGGCTGCCAGATCTATCCGCTGGTCGCCCGCTTCCGCCGGACGACAGCAGCACCGTCTGACGGAACTGGTTATCCCTCCGTGGTTACGCAGGCTGCCTCCTCCGGGGCTGCCGCCAGTTCCGCGACCCCGGCACCGAACTGACCCCCTGCACGTCATCTCTGAAAGGAACAACATGGCTCGCTCCGATGTCCTGGTCTCCGTTGACTGGGCCGAAGAGAACCTCAACGCCCCCGGCGTCGTCTTCGTCGAGGTCGACGAGGACACCTCCGCCTACGAGGGTGGCCACATCGAAGGCGCCGTCCGCTTGGACTGGAAGACCGACCTGCAGGATCAGGTTCGTCGCGACTTCGTGAACCAGGAGCAGTTCTCCGACCTGCTGTCGGCTCGCGGCATCGGCAACGACGACACCGTCGTGCTCTACGGCGGCAACAACAACTGGTTCGCCGCGTACGCCTACTGGTACTTCAAGCTGTACGGCCACAACGATGTGAAGCTGCTCGACGGCGGCCGCAAGAAGTGGGAGCTCGACGGTCGTCCGCTCTCGCGTGACGCGGTCACCCGCCCGGCCACCCAGTACAAGGCCGCCGCCCCCGACCTGAGCATCCGCGCGTTCCGCGACGAGGTCATCGCCGCCATCGGCGCCAAGAACCTGGTCGACGTGCGTTCGCCCGACGAGTTCTCCGGCAAGATCCTGGCCCCGGCCCACCTGCCGCAGGAGCAGAGCCAGCGTCCCGGCCACATCCCCGGCGCCATCAACGTGCCGTGGAGCAAGGCGGCCAATGAGGACGGCACCTTCCGCAGCGACGCCGAGCTGGCCGAGCTGTACAAAGACGCGGGCCTCGACGGCGAGAAGGAGACCATCGCCTACTGCCGCATCGGTGAGCGTTCCTCGCACACCTGGTTCGTGCTGCAGGAGCTGCTCGGCCACCAGAATGTCAAGAACTACGACGGCAGCTGGACCGAATACGGTTCGCTCGTCGGTGCACCTATCGAGTTGGGAGCGTAATTCCATGTGTGCAGCACCTACCCAGGGTCAGGCCATCCCGGCAGGCGTCGACGTGGAGAAGGAGACGGTCATCACCGGCCGCGTCCTGAGCATCGACGGTCAGCCGGTCGGCGGCGCGTTCGTGCGTCTGCTCGACGGCAACGGTGATTTCACCGCCGAGGTCGTCGCCTCCGGCACCGGTGACTTCCGCTTCTTCGCCGCGCCGGGTTCGTGGACCCTGCGCGCGCTGTCGGCCTCGGGCAACGGCTCGGCCGAGGTCAGCCCCGAGGGCGCGGGCATCCACTCGGTGGATGTCGCGGTCGCGAAGTAATACCTCACAACGGCCCTGGTAGTTCCTGTGCGGGAACCGCCAGGGCCGTTGTCGTGTCCTGTCCGTCGAGTAGTTAGAATTCGATCGTGGTCCTCTTCTTCGAGATTCTCCTCATCGCCGTGTCGATCCTCATCGGCTGGTTCGGCCTCTACGTCTTCTACCGGCTGTTCACCGAGTCATGAGCGTCAGTGGCCGGAGGCGGCAGCGCGGTGTAACCACGCAGGCCATCGCACATGACTCCATGGATTCAGTGTCATGAGCGGGCTCGCGAGCGAGGGTTCCGATCCGGCCGAGCGAGCGAGTGAAGTAGCAGACGCTCCGGCCGAGCGTCGCAGCGGTGACGAGGCGGTCACTGTCGCCGCCGAACGAGCCAAACAGACCGGCGTCCGAAACATTTCGGTCCTGCCGGATCTTCCCCTGCCCCCCGACACCGCGAATCTGCGCGAGGGTCCGGATCTGAACCACGCCATGCTGGCCCTGCTGCCGCTGGTCGGCGTGTGGCGCGGCGAGGGCGAGGGCAACCACCCCACCGAGGGCGACTACCACTTCGGTCAGCAGATCATCGTCTCCCACGACGGCGGCGAATACCTGGCCTGGGAATCGCGGACCTGGAAACTCGACACCGAGGGCACCTACACCGGCCCCGACCTGCGCGAGAGCGGCTTCTGGCGAGTCGGCACCGACGGCGACGCCGAGATGCTCGAACTCCTGCTCACCCACAGCTCCGGCATCGTCGAACTGTTCTACGGCACCGCCCGCACCCAGTCATCCTGGGAACTGGCCACCGACGTGGTGATCCGCAGCCAGTCCGGCTCCGTCGTCGGCGGCGCCAAACGCCTCTACGGCATCGTCGAGGGCGGCGACCTCGCCTACGTCGAAGAACGAGTGAACCCCGACGGTGCCCTCGAGCCCCGCCTCTCCGCCCGCTTGCAGCGCTACATCGGCTGAGCTGCTCGGCCGCTAGTTCTCGAGGGCAGTCAGATCGATGTCGATCGGAAACGGGACACCGATGGTCAACCGATCATGAAAAATGCCTACGGGGACATACCGGCTGGTGGCCGGGTCCAGCTCGTAGGCATAAGCGATGACATGTTCGCCGTCACCCCGCTCGACCCGCCAGAAGTGTCGAATTCCCGCCTTGGCGTACTTGAACGGCTTCGTGTCGCGATCACGCTCCTCGGAGTCGGGCGAAACCACCTCGACGACAAGTGCGACATCGGCTGGCTCGTAATAGCTTTGAGGGTCTTCGCGACCGAATGCTTCCGCGCTGACGACCAACACATCGGGTTCGGGCATCTGCCGCAATCCGAGCCGCACTGCCATCTCGCGGTCCGCTCGCCATTCATCCGGCGCTTGAGTGCGCAACTGCCCGCGAATCATCGAGATCACCCGACGGTGCCACTTGCGCTGCGGACTCACGAAGACCAATCCCCCATCGATCAACTCGGTGTGCTTCGGCAGTCCGCGCATCGCAAGAAACTTCTCGGCCGTGTACCCCCCCGCAGGCGCCAACCACTCAGGCGGCGCATCCACCTCATCCACCTCGTCAGGTAGCGGCTCAGCGTTCATCCTCACATCGTAGCGGCACCTCAGCGCAGCTAGCAGCAGGTTTTCCTCCGAACATGGAGCGACCCCCGAGCCATATCGTCGCGTTCCAGGGAACGTGACGGTCCCGGTTGGATCTGCCGGGGGCTCGGGGGTCGGGTGACTGCTTGGGATTCGCGCTCAGCGCACCGCTGGGGAAATCCCGCAGGGTGTGCTGCTAGCGGGCAGCCACCTCACGCATCCGTTGAACATACATTCTTCAGACCACCTCCTCTCTTGTGTACTGATGAATCTAGTGGGGCGGGGCGGAGGCGGCAATTGATTTAATGGTGCGTCTGACCTGGGCGAGTTCGTCCGGTGGGACCCAGCGCGCAGGACCGCGAAATCCGCGGGCGAAGTGGTCGATCGCGCCGGGGCCACTCGCCGAATCAGGTGGTCGAGCTGCGGGGGTGGGTTACATGGCAGGTGCCGGTGGGGTCGACGGTGACGACCGTGTCGGCGTGGTGGTCGGTGGGGAGTTGGTGGGTGACCACGACGACGGTGCGGTCGGGGGCGACGAGGCCGCTGTCGGCGTCGAGGAGGTCGCGCAGGAGTTGTTCTCCCTCCGCGGCGGCCAGGTGTTCGGTGGGTTCGTCGAGGAGAAGGGTGTGGGCGGGGGCGAGCAGGGCGCGGGCGAGGAGGATGCGGCGGCGCTGACCGCCCGAGACGGCGGCGGCGCCCGCGGTGAGACCGGTGTGCACGCCGTTCGGGAGGGTGTCGAGCCATGGGCCGAGACCGACTGCGCGCAAGGCGTTTTCGGCTTCGTCATCGGTGATGTCGCCGCGGGCGACGCGCAGGTTCTCCAGGATCGATGTGCCGAACAGATGCGCGTCCTCGGCGAAGAAGGTGACGCCATCGCGCGGGGTGCCGAACAACCCGGCCCACGCCATCAACAGCGTCGTCTTTCCCGAGCCGCTGGGACCGACCACGGCCATGCGCCGCCCCTCCGGCAGCGCGATCTCCGGCACCGCGCGCACAGTCGGCGCAGCGCCGCCACCTACCGCGCTCGCCTTTCCCTCGGCCCCAGCTGCCCTGTCCCCAGCTGTTGCCACGCGCCCTGCGGCCGGACCATCAGGTGTGAGCGCGCCACCAGCTGCCGTGCTCTCGGTGACGTCCGGTGCCGCGCTGCGCAGGCGGTGGAGGGCGGCGCGGGAGGTGGTGAGAGTGGTTGCGGCGGCGGGGAGGGCGGCGACGGCTTCGAATGCCGAGAGGGGGACGAGGACGAGGATGGTGAGGGCCATCGGCGTCATGCCGCCGGGGAGTCCGCCGGTGGGGCCGTAGGCCGCGATGCCGACCAGCAGGGCGCCGAACGCGCTGACACCGATCGAGAGTGGGGTCGCCGCGGCGGCCCAGGCGCTTCGGGAGGCAGCCGCGTCCTCGGCGGCCACGGCTCGCCGAGTCGCCTTGTCCGCCCGCGCGAGCGCCGCGTCCAGCCGGCCCGCGACCCGCAGTTCGGCCGCGTGATCGAGCACGGTCATCGCCTCGGCGGTGAACTCGGCCCGATCGGCCCGCACCGCCCGCTCGGCCTCCTGCGCCGCCACCCCCGACAACCACGGCGCGAGTATCCCCGAAACCGCCAGTGCGACCGCGAGAATCACCGCAGCCGTCACCGAGATCACGGCGATCAACCCCACCGCCGCCAGCGACAGAATCACCGCGACAGCCACCGGCACGAGCACCCGAACCACCACGGCCCCGAGGTCGTCGATATCGGCCCCGACCCGAACCAGCACCTCCCCGCGTCGCAGTTCACGCGCCACCTCGCCGGTCTGGCCCCGCGCACCAGCCTCCCCACCGCGCACCGCGTCCCCGGCGAACTCCGCCACCGAACCAGACCTGTCCGACGCAGGCGCGGCCACCTCGCTACCGCTACCGACGCCCACCGCCTTCCCGGCGAGCCCCACCACCACTCGACCGTCGTCCCCCGACGACGAGACCCTGTCGCGCCGCCACCAGATATCCGACTGCGCCAGCGTGCGATACACGGTGGTCCGCGCCGACGTCATCGCCCGCAACGCCACATCGTGCGTGGCAAGCCGTTCGAGATACCGGCACAGCCCGCGCGAGATCCCCAGCGCCCGTACCGCCGTCACCGCCACGCTCAGATACAGCACCGGCGGCATCTGCCACGCCCGCGCGATCAACCACGCCGCCAGCGCCGCCAGCGCGAGCCCACTGCCCAGCGCCAGCACCCCCCACCCGATCGCCACCGCGACCCGCCACGGCGACAACCCGAGCAGCCCCCACATCTCCCGCAGATCCCCCACCACCGACCCCCGCCGCGCCGCCCTCACGAGGCCCACCCGCCCCGCACGCCACCGACTGCCCCGCTGCGCACCGCGTCGATCCCACCTGTGCCCAGCGCATCACCGCCGTCCTTGCCACGCGGCGCGGTATCCGTCCCGCCCGCACCTCGACTGTCGCCGACATCCGCTCCGCAGCCGCCGGCTCGGTCCGCACCAGCCACGTCTGCCCGATTTCCAGCGACGTCATCCCCAGCGCCTGACGAACCGTTGGCGGCGAATCCGTGCCCCGCCGGACTCCCGGAACCAGCCTCCGAGCGTCCGCGCACCGAGGAGACGTCGACCGGCGGATCGTCATCGCCGGGACCGTCGCGGTCGGTGTTCTCTTCCACCTCGACGATCACATCAGCGACGGCCAACACCGTCGGGCGGTGGCCGATGACGACAACGGTGGCGCCTGCGGCGGCGAGGCTGCGCAGGGTGGTGAGCACGCGGTGTTCGCTCGCGCCGTCGAGGTGGGCGGTGGGTTCGTCGAGGAGGAGGACGGGACGGTGGGCGGCGAGGACGCGGGTGAGCGCCAGGCGTTGGCGTTGACCGAGGGACAGACCAGTGCCGCCTTGGCCGACGATGGTGTCCCAGCGGTCGGGTAGCTCGTCGAGTACCTCGTCGAATCCAGTTGCGGCGCTGATCTGTTCGATGTGGTCGACCAGTTGGGGCGCACCGGGCGACTCGATGTCGGCTCGGGCGCCGAGCAATTCCACGTTCTCGCGCAGCGTGCCCGGCACCAGCACCGGCCGCTGCGGCAACCAGGCGATGCGATTCCACCAGGCGTCCTGATCGAGATCGCGCACATCGACGCCGTCGACCAGCACGGCCCCCGCATCAGGTTCGATGAGGCCCAGAATCGCTTGCAGCGTCGTCGATTTCCCGCATCCGTTGGGCCCGGTCAGCACGGTCACCAACCCGGGGGCGAGATCGGCGGTCAGCAGATCGGGTGCGGCGCCTGTCCGCGCCCCTATGGTCAGCCCGTGCAGCGAGATTCGCGGTCCAGGCGCCGCGTGCGCTCCGCTGTGGAATCCGCGCCTCGCCGAGGCAACGCCGTCCGGCACATCGGGGCCCTGCTCGCCAATCTCGGCCGCGCGAAGGACCCCGAGGGGAGTATCCGGACCCTGGCTGTCCCCCGAAGCATCGACACCGGTCGACCCACGCCCCCACTCGCGTTGCGCCGCAGCGAGGTCACCGTGCGCCGCGGGCGAACCTCGACCACCGGCAACCACGTCCCACACTCCGGCGACATCGGCTCCGGCCGATGACACGCCCTCCCCGAGATTTCGATCAACACCAGCGGTTGCCGTCCCGGCTCCGGGTTCCAGCACCGCGAACGCCTTCTCCGCCGCCGCCATCCCATCCTGCGCCGCGTGGAACTTCTCCCCCACCTGTCGCAACGGCCAGTACACCTCCGGCGCGAGAATCAACGCCACCAAACCGGCGTACAGTGTCATCTCGCCGTACACCAACCGCAGCCCGATCGCCACCGCGATCAACGCGACACTCAGTGTCGCGAGACTTTCCAGCACCATCGAGGACAGGAACGCGATCCGCAGCGCGCGCATGGTCCGGCGCCGCAGCGAATCCCCCAGTGCCCGTACCTGATCGGCCATGCCCGGGCCACGGCCACCTTCGCGTCCGAGCGCGCGCAGCGTCGGCATCCCGGCGAACAGATCGAGGATCTGATCCGACAGCCGAGTGGTGGCGGCCAGGGTGGCCTCGGCGCGCCCCTGGGTGAGCAGCCCGATGAGCACCATGAACAGCGGGATCAACGGCACGGTGATCACCGCGATCAGGGCCGAGGTCCCGTCGTGCAGGGCGATGACGACCAGCACCACCGGCGGTACGAGGCAGGCCAGCAGCAGGGCGGGCAGATAGCCGGTGAACCAGCCGCGCAAGCCATTGAGCCCGTTGCCGACCACCACGGCGATCTCGGTGCGGCGCGCGTCGAGTTCGCGCGGGGTCAGCTCGGCGCCCGACCGCAGCACCGCGTTCTCCAGCTCCGCGACCACCACGCTGCCGGCGCGATGCGCGAGCCGGGCCTGCCACCAGCTCGCCACCGCCCGCACCGCGACAGCGACCGCCAGCGTCACCAATTCTGCGGTCCAGGAACCGAAGTCACGCGTGTCCGGATCGGTGATGACCCCGGCGAGGACGCGACCGAGCATCAGGGCGATGACCACGATCGTCGCCGTGATCACCAGCGCGAGCGCGACGGCGACCACCAGATGCGGCCGGGCGGCCCGCGCGTACCGCCACAGACGAGGGTCGACGGGTCGCCGCCCGGCAGCCGAACGCTGCGTCGCCGACACCATCGCGTCAGTCCTTGCTCAGGGGCAGGCCGATCGGCGCGGGGATCTGCTCGACCCGAATGCGCTGGCGGAACACCCAGTACGTCCACCCCTGGTAGATCAGCACCACCGGCGTGGCGATGACGGCCGCCCAGCTCATCACCTTCAGCGTGTACGGCGTCGAGGACGCGTTGTCGATGGTGAGGTGGAAGGCGGGATCGATGGTGGAGGGCAGCACATTCGGGTACATCGAGCCGACGATGAGCACGGTCGCGGCGATGACGGTGAGCGTGGTGCCGACGAAGGCCCACCCGTCGCGCCCCACCGCGTTCGCCGCCCCGGTGACGACGAGTCCGAACACGGCGGCGCCGAGCGCGGCCCAGGTCCAGCCGGTGCCGTAGGCGAGCTGGGTCCACAGACCGAACGCACCGACGATCAGCACGGTCGGGATCAACAGCAGCCGGGCGGTCCGCTGGGCGTCCTCGCGCACCTCACCACCGGTCTTGAGGACCAGGAACACCGCGCCGTGCAGCGCGAACAGGATGCCGGTCGCCAGCCCGCCCAGCAGGGCGTAGGGGCTGAGCAGATCCCACACCGACCCGACGATCTGCTTCTTCTCGTTCAACGGCACCCCGCGCACCATGTTCGCGAAGAGCCAGCCCCAGGCCAGCGCCGGAATCCACGAGCCGACCCCGATGCCGATATCGCACCAGGCCCGCCACTGGGGATCGTTGATCTTGCCGCGATATTCGATGGCGCAGATCCGCAGGATCAAGGCCACGAGCAACAGCAGTAGCGCCAGATAGAACCCGGAGAACAGACTCGCGTACCACTCGGGAAACGCCGCGAACATGGCGCCGGCGGCGGTGATCAGCCAGACCTCGTTGCCGTCCCAGACCGGCCCGATCGTGTTGAGCACCGCCCGTCGCCGCTTGTCGGAGCCCTTCCCGAGGATCGGCATGAGCATGCCGACCCCGAAGTCGAAGCCCTCGAGCACGAAGTAGCCGGTGAACAGCACCCCGATCAGCACGAACCAGAACAGTTCCAGAGTCATCACGGGCTCCTAGTACGCGAACGACAGTTGTTCGACGGGTTCTTCCGGTTTGCCAGGTCTGCCGGTGTCCGGATCGTCCGGCTCGTCGGTCGGCTCGGGTGCCGGCGCGTCCGGTCCGGCGATGACGTACCGCCGGATCAGGTAGAACCACACCGCCGCGAGCGCACCGTAGAGCAGCGTGAACACCACCAGCGAGAACAGCACGGTCGCGGGCGCGTGGTCGGACACGGCCTGCTGCACCGTCATCCTGATGTTCGGGTCCCCGGTCGGATTGGGCACCACCGCCCACGGCTGCCGCCCCATCTCGGTGAACACCCAGCCCGAGCTGTTGGCCAGGAACGGGGTGGGGATGGCGAGCAGGCTCAGCCACGAGAACCAGCGTTGATCGGGCACTCTGCCGCCGCGTGTCACCCACAGACCGGCGAGCAACAGCAACACCGAGCCCGCCGCCAGACCGATCATGGCGCGGAAGGACCAGTAGGTGACGAACAGGTTGGGCCGATAATCACCCGGCCCGTACAGCACGTTGTAGGTCTCCTGCAGGTCCTGCACGCCGTCGAGCGTCACCCCGGTGAACTCGCCCTTGGCGAGGTACGGCAGCACATAGGGCACCTGCAACACATGGGTGACGCTGTCGCAGTTGTTGTGCGTGCCGACGGTGAGGATGGAGAATTCGGGGTCGGTCTCGGTGTGGCACAGCGATTCCGCCGAGGCCATCTTCATCGGCTGCTGTTCGAACATCAGCTTGCCCTGGATGTCGCCGGTGAAGATCAGCGCGGCGCCGGAGACCGCGACCACCACCAGCGACGCCCGCCCCACCGGCCGCCACATCGTGCGCGCCTCGTCGAGCTTGGCGGCGTCACCGCTGCGCGCGTTGCGCACCATGTACCAGCCCGCGATCCCGGCGACGAAAGTGCCCGCGGTCAGGAACGCGCCCGCGATGACGTGCGGGAACGCCGCCAGCGTCGTGTTGTTGGTGAGCAGCGCCCAAATGCTTTCCAGCTCAGCGCGTCCGGTCTCGGGGTTGTAGCGCGCGCCGACCGGATGCTGCATGAACGAGTTCGCGGCGACGATGAAATAGGCCGAGGCGTTCACGCCGATGGCGACCATCCAGATCGTGGCCAGGTGCACGAGTTTGGGCAATCGCGTCCAGCCGAAGATCCACAGGCCGATGAACGTCGATTCCATGAAGAAGGCGATGAGCGCTTCCAGCGCCAGTGGCGCGCCGAAGACGTCGCCGATGAAGCGGGAGTATTCGCTCCAGTTCATCCCGAACTGGAATTCCTGCACGATGCCGGTCGCGACGCCGAGGGCGAAGTTGATGAGGAACAATTTCCCGAAGAACTTGGTGAGCCGGTACCAGCGCTCGTTGCCGGTGACCACCCACGCGGTCTGCATCATGGCGATCAGCGGTGCCAGACCGATGGTCAGCGGGACGAAGATGAAGTGATAGACGGTCGTGATCCCGAACTGCCACCGGGAGACGTCCAGCGTGTCCATCCGACCCTCCAGCCTCTACTACGACATGTTGTAGTAGATCGTACGCCGAGAAGTGCGGACGAAAAGCGTGACAACCGCCACGACACGCCGAGAAGTTGCTCGAATCCCCGCAGGGGCACGCCCACCCGCGCCCCGCGCACGGCTCACCAGTCGCCGATGGCGCCCGGTCGTTCGATCCCCTTGTCCACCAGGTCGATGATCTCCTGAACGTTGTCGGGCGCTGACATGCGCACACCGTCGAGCTGGTTCACCCGCGCGGCCACCGTGATGCTCGACAGCAGCCAGATGCTGTCGCAGTCGAACAGGTCAGCGGTGAACAGCGTCTGGTACTTGCACTCCCAGCCCGCCTTCTCCGCGACCGCGTACAGCGAACGCTGAGTAACTCCCGGCAGCACACCGCTCTTCGCCGGCGGGGTGATCAATTCCTTGCCCCGCGCGATCACCACGGACGAGCGCGGACCCTCCAGCACCTTGTGTTCGGTGCTGTGGAAGATGACGTCCTCGGCACCCATCCGCCGGGCGAATCGCAGGGCCGCCATGTTGGTCGCGTAGGACAGCGTCTTGGCACCGAGCAGCTGCCACGGCGCCGCCTGCGCCAGGTCGACCGAGATGCCGCGCGCCAGCGACATCACCTTCACGCCCTCGGCGCGGGCGGTGGCCACCCGCGCCGGAACCGGGGAGACGAGCACGAACGCGGTGGGCTTCGGGTCCTCGGGCGCCAGCTCCGAACGCGGCGCGTCGAATTCGGAGTCGCGGCCGCGGGTGTAGATCAGCCGCACCATGCCCTCGTCGTCGGCACCCCATTCCTTGACCGCGCGTTCGACCGCGGCGCGCCATTTCGACAGTTCGGGTTCCGGCAGTTCCAGCGCTTGCGCCGAGCGCCGGAGTCTGGCCAGATGAAATTCCAGCGCGGTTGCCGTACCGCCGCGCACCAAGATGGTTTCGAAGACTCCGTCGCCGCGCAGTGCGCCGATATCGTCGGCATAAAGCAACGGCGCGTCCGCATCAGCGAGCGCGCCGTCGAGTGTCACAAGTACCCGTTCTCCCATGTGACGAGCGTAGGCGTTATAGCTCCGTTATGCCTACGGCTGCCACGAATCCGACGCCCGGCTGCGGCGCATCTCGGCGCGGCGGCCTACAGTGGTTGATGTGTCGGTGGTCGTCGCCCCCAGTCCTGTTCTCCTCACTCCGGGTGCCGTCGCGGGCGCACCGGGCTCCCCGGACGCCGCGGTCGCCTGGCATTACGGCGATCCGTTCGGCGAGCAGAAGGCCGCCGCGCAGCGGGTCGCGGTCGTGGATCGCTCCCATCGCAGCGTCGCCCGGATCACCGGTGCCGAGCGGCTGAGCTGGCTGCACACCATCACCAGCCAGCACCTCACCGCGCTGACCGACGGGCGCAGCGCCGAGAATCTCGACCTCGATCTCAACGGCCGCGTGCAGCACCACTTCGTGCTCACCGACCTCGACGGCACCGTCTGGCTCGACACCGAGGCCGACCGCGGCCCCGAACTGCTGTCGTTCCTGCGGAAGATGGTCTTCTGGGCCGACGCCAAGCCCGAGGTCGCCGACGATCACGCCGTGCTGAGCCTGCTCGGCCCGCAGGTGGACCGGCTGCTGGCCGCGCTGGGCATTGCCGAACTCCCCGAGATCTACGCCGCCGTGGCCGTGCCGGGCGGCTTCCTGCGGCGGATGCCGTGGCCGGGCCCGGACTCCTTCGACCTGATCATCCCGCGCGCCGAACTCGGCGCCTGGTGGAGCAAGCTCACCGCCGCGGGCGCCGAACCGGCGGGCATGTGGGCCTTCGAGGCGCTGCGAGTCGCCGATCTGCGGCCCCGGATCGGCGTGGACACCGATGAGCGCACCATCCCGCACGAGGCCCGGTGGATCGGCGGGCCCGAGGAACATGGCGCCGTGCACCTGGACAAGGGGTGCTACCGCGGGCAGGAGACCGTCGCCCGGGTGCACAATCTCGGCAAGCCGCCGCGCAATCTCGTGCTGCTGCATCTGGACGGCTCGGCCGACGAGCGCCCCGCGATCGGTGACGACGTCACCGCCGGTGGCCGCACGGTCGGCCGGCTCGGCACGGTCGTCGACCACTTCGAGCTCGGGCCGATCGCGCTGGCGCTGGTGAAACGGTCGGTGCCCGCCGGTACCGAACTGGTGGTCGGCAGCATGGCCGCCGCCATCGACCCCGACTCGATTCCCGCCGCGGACACCGTCCAGGCGGGCAGGGCCGCCGTCGACCGGCTGCGCGGGCGATGAGCCGACCGATCACGCGCGTCGGTGACACCGGCTGGGTCGAGGCCGTGTGTGTCGTGCACGCCGAGATCGAGGTGCGCGGCCGCGTCGGCCGCAGCGCCATCGACAAGCGACCCGTCGAGGGTCGCGTGGCGGTCCGCGCGCTCGGCCTCGCCGGCGATCACAGCTGCGACACCGTCAACCACGGCGGCCTCGACCAGGCCGTGTACGCCTACGCCGAGCAGGACGCCGCCCGCTGGGCAGGCGAACTCGACCGCGAACTGCCCGCGGGCTGGTTCGGCGAGAACCTGCGCCTGAGCGGCCTGCCCGCCAGCGACGCCGTGCTCGGCGCGCACTGGGCGATCGGCGACACCCTGCTCGAGGTCAGCGGGCCCCGCGTCCCCTGCGCGACCTTCCAGCAGTGGTCCGGCGAACGCCAGTGGGTCAAGCGGTTCGCCCTGCGGTCCGACACCGGTTGCTACTTCCGCGTGCTCACCGAGGGAACCATCGGCGCGGGCGACGAAGTCCGCGTGGTGCGCGTCCCCGAACACGGCATCACCGTGCGCGACCTGTTCACCGGCGCCGACCCCGCGCTGCTCGAGCGACTGCGCGAGGAGGAACCGACGATCTCGGCGGACGTGCGGATGCAGATCGACCGGCACTCTCGCGCCGGACGCCGGGTGGAGGCCAGGTCGTGATCGCGACCGAGACGCGAGGGGAGCGCACCGCATGAGTGTGGATCTGGTCGAGGTCGTGCGTTCCGGCTTTCGCGAGTGCGTGCACCGCGGGTCGGTCGTCGTCCTCGACGCCGACGGCACGCCCACCCTGGAACTCGGTGAGGTGCACGGCCCGATCTTCCCCCGCTCGACCAACAAGCCGATGCAAGCGCTGGCCCTGCTGCGCAACGGCTTCGACCCGGTCGACGACGCCGAACTCGCCATCACCACCGCCTCGCACTTCGGCGAGCCCGACCACCTCGTCTTGGTCCGCAGGCTGCTCGACCGGTTCGGCTGCACCCCCGCCGACCTGGCCTGCCCACCGGACCTGCCGTTCGCCGAGATCGCTCGCGCCGCCGCGCTCACCGGCGCCGGGGCGAGCCCGCTGTACATGAACTGCTCGGGCAAACACGCGGCGATGCTGGCGACCTGCGCGATCAACGACTGGCCGCGCACCGGATATCTCGACCTCGAACACCCGCTCCAGCAAGCGGTCGTAGCCACCATCGCCGACGTCACCGGCGAACCGGAGACCGACCTGGGCATCGACGGCTGCGGCCTGCCGATCGTGCCCGTCTCGCTGATCAACCTCGCGCGCGCCTTCGCCGGGTTCACCACGGCCGAACCCGGCACCGCGCCGCGCCGGATCGCCGATGCCGTTCGGGCGAATCCGCGAGTGATTTCCGGCACGAGCGGACCGGATCTCCTGGTCATGTCGAGCACCCCCGGACTCTTCTGCAAGATCGGCGCCGACGGCGTGCACGCGGGTGCGCTCCCCGACGGCAGGGCCTTCGCGTACAAGATCGACGACGGTCACGACCGGGCTCGGATGCCGCTGACGCTGGCGATTCTGCGCCGACTCGGGGTGGACTGGACCGACCAGCACACCGAGCTCGCGGCCACCGCCGTGCTCGGCGGCGACGCCAGAGTCGGTGTGATCCGCGCGATTCCGGGGGTGGTCTGAGACCGGGCGGACTCGGCGAAGTGGGGGCAAACGGCACCGGTTCGGTAGCTCTTCACCGACTCCTGGGAGCGCGACCGCCTGACACACGCTAAAGTGTCTGTCAGGAAGAGTATTAATTCGAACGGGGCCGCCAACAAACCCCAGGCCGCCCCGCAGTGACGCGAGGGGGTCAGCCATGGGCCGTGGCCGGGCTAAGGCAAAGCAGACCAAAGTCGCACGTGAGCTCAAGTACAGCTCCGCGCCGACCGACTTCGCGAGCCTTCAGCGCGAGCTGTCGGATAGCACTCCGCTCCACTCTCAACCAAGGAGTGGCGGAGTGATTTCCGATGAGCACGACGCAGACGAGTCGCCGTCCCGTTGGAACAACGAGGACGACGACTACGACAGCTGGCGCCGCTGACCGAATGCCGGTGAAGGGGGAGGCCTGGGTGGCCTCCCCCTTCAGCCGTTGTTCGGTACAGCGTCGCCAGGCTCGCATGGAAGTAGTGCGGCGAACATCCGAATAGACGACGAGCGTCCTGTGCACACACAGGACGCTCGTCGTGTTCGCCGCCTCGAGGCCCCGACCTCCCCGAGCCGACCACCTCTATCGGGTAGCCGACCCGTCGCCGGGGCAAATCCACAGACACGTGAGCCGGGTCGCGACATGCGACCCGGCTCAGTGGTGGACTCGGTGTGTCAGAACCTGGGGTGATCGCCCAGCAACACCGCACGCGGTGCGTCGGCGTCAGGGGCCTTCTTGACCTGGCCCAGCGTCCAGCAGTCGATGTGACGCGCGGTGAGCACGGCCAGCGCCCGGTCGGCGTCCTCGGGGGCGACGATCGCGACCATGCCGACGCCCATGTTGAACGTCTTCTCCATCTCGAGCCGCTCGACCCGCCCGCGCTGGGCGATCAGCTTGAACACCGGGGCCGGGTTCCAGGTGCCGCGGTCGAGCTCGGCGACCAGGCCGGCGGGCAGCACGCGCGCCAGGTTGGCGGCCAGGCCACCACCGGTGACGTGGGAGAAGGTGCGCACGTCGGTCTCGGCGATCAGCGCGAGGCAGTCCTTGGCGTAGATGCGGGTCGGTTCGAGCAGTTCCTCACCGAGGGTGCGGCCGAACTCCTCGACGTAGCCGGTGAGCGACATGCGGTCGATGTCGAGCAACACCTTGCGGGCCAGGCTGTACCCGTTGGAGTGCAGGCCCGAGGAGCCCATCGCGATGACGACGTCACCGGGGCGCACGCGGTCGGGGCCGAGCACGGAGTCGGCTTCCACGACGCCGACGCCGGTGGCGGACAGGTCGTAGTCGTCGGGATCCATCAGACCGGGGTGTTCGGCCGTCTCGCCGCCCAGCAGCGCGCAACCGGCCTTGATGCAGCCCTCGGCGATGCCGGAGACCAGTTCGGCGACCTTCTCCGGGACAACCTTGCCGATGGCGATGTAGTCCTGCAGGAACAGCGGCTCGGCGCCGCAGACGACCAGATCGTCGACGACCATGGCGACCAGGTCGAGGCCCACCGTGTCGTGCTTGTCGAGCGCCTGCGCGACCGCGATCTTGGTGCCGACGCCGTCGGTGGAGGCCGCGAGCAGGGGCTCACGGTAGCCGCCCTTGAGCGCGAACAGACCAGCGAATCCGCCGATGCCGCCCTGCACCTCGGGTCGGCTGGCCTTCTTCGCCAATGGTCCGAACAATTCGACGGCGCGGTCACCGGCTTCGATGCTCACGCCTGCCGCGGCGTAGGAAGCGCCTGCACCGCTGGGGGTCTGTTCAGTCATTGTGGGGGAAAGCTCCAAACCGAATCGGCGGATAGATGCCTGATAACTCTAAGTGATCCGCCTGTCCAGCTGTCGTGCGGCTCCTGGCTCATTGTTCCAGTTCGGTGGCGAATGTGGCGCCGATCTCGGCCCGGCGCCCGCGCTGTTCGACGTGGGCTCGGACAATCGGTGCTGTCGTGGCCACGGATGAGCCCGTGGCCACGCCGAGGCGTTGCAGCGCGCCCACGCGGCGCCCGATGGGCTTGCCCGTGCCGGCCCAGCTCAATGGGTGGCTCGGCCGCTGTGAACGGGGTGGTGGACTACGGGCGGCTCAGCGCGTCGACGTTGACGTTCTCGCCGAGGAGCTTCGCCTCCGGCTTGCCCGAGAGCATGCCTTCGAGGAGGTTCTTGCCGATGGCGGCTTCCTGGGGAAGCTCGATCGGGTACTCGCCGGTGAAGCAGGCGGTGCACAGGCGGGAGCGGGGCTGTTCGGTGGCGGCGATCATGCCGTCGGTGGAGATGTAGCCGAGGCTGTCGGCGCCGATCGAGCGGCGGACGTTCTCGACCATGTCCGCGTAGCTGTCGTCGGCGCCCGTGCCGTTGGCGATCAGCTCCGCGCGCGAGGCGAAATCGATGCCGTAGAAGCAGGGCCACTTCACCGGCGGTGACGCGATGCGCACGTGGATCTCGAGCGCACCGGACTCGCGCAGCATACGGATCAGCGCGCGCTGGGTGTTGCCGCGCACGATGGAGTCGTCGACGACGATCAGGCGCTTGCCGCGGATCACCTCGCGCAGCGGATTCAGCTTGAGCCGGATACCCAGCTGACGAATGGTCTGGCTGGGCTGGATGAAGGTGCGGCCCACATAGGCGTTCTTCATCAGGCCCTGGCCGTAGGGAATGCCGGAACCCTGCGCGTACCCGACCGCGGCGGGGGTGCCCGACTCGGGCACCGGGATCACCAGGTCGGCCTCGATCGGATGTTCCTTGGCCAGCTTGCGGCCGATCTCCACGCGGGTGGAATGCACCGAGCGACCGGCGATCGTCGTATCGGGACGCGCCAGGTAGACGTACTCGAAGACGCAACCCTTGGGCTCGGGATTGGCGAACCGCATCGAGCGCACACCGTCGGCGTCGATCGCGAGCAGCTCGCCCGGCTCGATCTCGCGGACGAAGGAGGCGCCGACGATGTCGAGCGCGGCGGTCTCGGAGGCGACCACCCAGCCGCGGTCGAGCCGGCCGAGCACCAGCGGACGCACACCGTGCGGATCACGCGCGGCGTAGAGGGTGTGCTCGTCCATGAAGGTCAGGCAGAACGCGCCGCGCAGCTGGGGTAGCAGCTCCATCGCGGCCTGTTCGATGCTGGAGTCCGCGGAGGCGTGGGCCAGCAGCGCGGTGACGATGTCGGAGTCGGAGGTGGCGCCGGTCATCTGCGGGCGGCCGTTGACCACGCCCGCCCCGATGAGACCGAGTTCGCGTGCGCGCCCGGCCAATTCGGCGGTGTTCACCAGATTGCCGTTGTGGCCCAGCGCCAGGCCGGAGCCGACGGCGGTGGTGCGGAAGATCGGCTGCGCGTTCTCCCAGGTCACCCCACCGGTGGTGGAGTAGCGACAGTGACCGACGGCGATGTGCCCCGGCATGGCGGCGAGGGTCTGCTCGTCGAACACCTGGCTGACCAGGCCGAGATCCTTGAAGACCAGGATCTGGGAGCCGTCGGAGACGGCGATGCCCGCCGCTTCCTGACCGCGATGCTGCAGCGCGTAGAGGCCGTAATAGGTGAGCTTGGCGACATCCTCGTCCGGAGCCCAGACGCCGAAGACGCCGCACTCCTCACGGGGCTCGTTCTCGGGCTCGTCCAGAAGTGCGGATGTGCTGTCGATCGTGCGATCGGCGTCGGTCACCGTGTGCTCCCTGTTCGGGCGGGCTGGGGGCACCCGTCATTCTACGGGTGAATCGGGTCTCGACGTGCACCACGGCGCAAACCCGGCGCAATCGAGGAGCAGTGATCACGCGAATTCCGGGGGAACAGCTGTTACCGTGCCGATCGTGACCACCGAAGACAGTGCGCACGAACCTGCTGATTCCCCAGCGTCTCCCGTGGACAACGCCGCTTCGGTACCGAAGGATTCCGATTCGTCGTCGCGTGGGGAAGCGACGTTGGACACACCCCGGATTTCCCGCGGGCGCTGGGTCCGGATCGTGCTGGCGCCGACCGTCGTCCTGTCGATCGTGTTGTCCCTGCTCGGGGTCATGTATCTGGCCTACATCTCCGATCCGGAGGGAAATCTGCACGATTTCCCGATCGCGCTGGTCAATCAGGACGTCGGTGACACCATCGACATCGACGGCCGGACCGAGCAGGTGAACTTCGGCGAGCAGGTGGCCGACGCCCTGGTGGCGGGCCTGCCCGAAGACCAGATCGACCTGAGAGTGGTCGGGATCAGCGAGTCCGAACGGCTGATGCGCACCGCCCAGATCTACGGCGCCATCATCATCCCCAGCGACTTCAGCAAACGGCTGGGCATTCTCGGCGTTGGCAGCGTGGTCGGCGGCGAGATCGAGCGCCCGATCATCACCGTGCAGAGCAATCCCGGGATGGGCCCGTACTCCGCGGGCATCGTGACCCGCATCGGCGCGCGAGCGCTGACCGAGGTGAACGAGCAGGTCGGGCAGCAACTGACCGCCCAGGTCCGCGACACGCTCGCCGCGACACCGGAAGGCGCGTCGGCGCCGCAGATCTCCGGCGCCGCCGAGCTGACGCTGGCCCAGCCCATCCACGTGGTCGAGCAGGACTGGCGACCGCTGAGCCAGGGCGCGGGCCTTGGCCTGACCGCCTTCTTCTACGCGCTGCTGATCCTGATGGCGGGCGTGGTCGGCGCGATGGTCATCCACACCATGGTCGACGCGCAACTGGGCTTCCAGCCCACCGAGTACGGCCCCTGGTACGTGCACTACCCGCCGACGCCGATCTCGCGTTTGCACACCCTGCTGATCAAGTGGGGCGTGATGGTCGTCGTGTCCGTGGTGATCTCGCTGCTCTATCTGATCGTGGCGAAGATCTTGGGCGTGGCAGGCAACCAGCCGACGCAGCTGTTCCTGTTCTCGGTGCTGGCGCTGGTCGCGGTCGGCCTGACCTGCATGGCCTCACTCGCCGCCTTCGGCACCGCGGGCTTGCTGATCAACCTGGCCGTCTTCGTCATCCTCGGCCTGCCCTCCTCGAGCGGCACCGTCCCGATCCAGGCGACCCCGAAATACATCGCCTGGCTGGCCGACTTCGAGCCGATGCACCAGGTCTACCTGGGCATGCGCTCGATCCTGTACTTCGAATCCGACTACACCGCCGGCCTGGGCCGTGGGATCTGGATGTCGCTGCTCGGTCTGCTCCTCGCCCTGGTCGGCGGTGTCGCCATCACCAAGTACTACGACTACAAGGGTCTGCACCGGGAGAACCTGATCGACAAGAAGGCCGCGGCCTGAGCTACTGCTCGGTCGTCCGTACCCCGACGATCGGCAGCCACGCCGCGATCTCGCGCGCCCGCGACCCCGACGCCGACAGCGCCCCGGACTCGAGCGCGTCGTCGAAGTCCAGCAGCCCGGTCGCCAGCAGCAACCAGGTCCGCGGATCAGTCTCGACCACATTCGGCGGCGTCCCCCTGGTGTGCCGAGGCCCCGCGATGCACTGCACCGCCACGAACGGCGGCACCCGCACCTCCACCGAATGCCCCGGCGCACTCCCCGCCAGCGCCCGCGCCGTCCCCCGCACCGCGGCCCCCAACACCGTCCGCTCGGGCGCGGGAACACTCCCATCACGCAGCCAGTCCCCCACCGCGATCACCGCTGCCCGCACCGCCGCCGGATCCACCACACCTCGAGCCACGAATCGACCCTACCCACCGCGACCCCTCCCGAACGCCACCACCAAATGCCCGATCTGTCCATCTGATTAGACTTGTTTTCGTCTACTGACCTAGACTACCGTGGTGGTTGCATCGGACCTACGCGCACCACCCTGAAGCGCCTCGTTGCAGCCGGATTCACCAGCCGCCGCGGCAAAGGCAGCCACACCATGTGGATCTGCACACACAGAGTTGTCACGGTGACTGTGGCTTCCGGGCACAATTCACAGTCACCGGGCGTGGTCCGCACCGTCAGCAAGGCGATCGCCCAGTGCCAGGCTCAATGCACGGAGGAAGAATGACCACCTACCGGATCGATGTGTCCCGAGACGATCGCTGGTGGATGATCCGAATTCCCCAGCTGGATGGTGTCAACGGCAATATCGAAGGCCTGACCCAGGCGCGGCGCTATGCCGACATCGCCAAGGAAGCCACCGACTACATCTGTACGGTTGCCGACGTCGCTCCTTCGACTGTCGAGCTCGTCGTCACCGCACACGTGGGCGAAACCGATGTCACAGCCGCGGCCGAAGAAGTCTCGCAAGCGCGTGCCGAGGCTGCCCGGCAGGAGGCACACGCCATGCGAGTCGCAACCGCGACCGCACGGCAACTGGCTGCCGAGGGCGTTCCGGTCCGCGACATCGGGGCCGTACTCGGCGTGACGTTCCAACGGGCATCCCAACTGGCCAACTCCTGAGCCTCGGCCGCGGAAACCCACGTGGCACAACCGCGTGCCACCGGCGAGGATGGTCCGATGTCGTCACGGGAACTCGTCGTGCTCGGCACGGCTGGAGCTGTGCCCACTCGCCGCCGCAATCACAACGGGTATCTGCTGCGGTGGGATGGGAAAGGGGTGCTGTTCGATCCCGGGGAGGGGATTCAGCGGCAGATGTCGTTCGCGGGAGCTTCGGCGACGGAGTTGCATTGGCTGTGTGTGACGCATTTTCACGGGGATCATTCGCTCGGTGTTCCCGGGATCGTTCAGCGGCTGGGGCGGGATGGGGTTCCGCATGATGTGCATGCGGTGTTTCCGGCCGAGGGTGCGCAATATTGGGAGCGGTTGAAATACGCGACCAGCTATTTCGGGGAGCCCTCGCTGGTGGAACATCCGGTGAGTGGTTCGGGTGAGACCCTGCAGGGTGAGGGGTTCACGATCACCGCGATGCCGCTCGAACACAGCATCCCCACCTACGGTTACCGTCTAGCCGAACCGGATGGGCGGACGTTTCTGCCCGAACGACTACGGGCGCACGGCATCTCCGGGGCAGCGGTGCGGGATCTGTCGGGGGTGCTGCTGGCGGAGTGCACGGCACCCAAGCCGGGGCAGAAGGTGGCGTTCGTGATGGATACGCGCCTGTGCGACAACGTGTTCGCGCTCGCCGATGGTGTGGACATGCTCATCATCGAGTCGACGTTCTTGGACTCCGAGACCGCCCATGCGCACGAGCGAGGACACCTCACAGCGCGCCAGGCAGGCGAGGTCGCTCGCAGTTGCGGCGTGAAAACCCTTGTCCTGACCCACTTCTCCGAACGCTATGTCCAGGCCGACGACCCCTTGTTCCTGGAACAGGCCGATTTCCCCGGTGCCGTGCTCGCCCAAGACCTGGACCGAATCCCTCTCCCGCCACGGCGCACGGGTCCTTGATTCTCCCAGAACCAAGCACCACCGAAACCAACAAGCACGCGGCGGTGGAACCGGACCGGACTTCGCCGCCAGGTAGTGGTAGGGCGCTGGATTGGCGTCCATGCGGCGACCCACCACTTGGGACACCACCCTGCGCTCGCCATCCGGGAAGTCGTACATTCATCCCATGTCGAGTTTCACCGATCCCCTGGAACCGGCGACGCTGCGGTTGCGCGGTGTCGACGGACTCACCCTCGTCGCCGACAGCTTCGGCCCGGCCGACGGTCAGCTGGTCGTGATGCTGCACGGTGGCGGCCAGACCAGGCACTCCTGGAAGCGGACGGGGCGGGCGCTGGCCGCGCAGGGGATGCGGGTGGTCGCGGTGGACGCGCGCGGGCACGGTGACAGTGACTGGTCGCCGGTACGCGACTACTCCCGCGACACCATGGTCGCCGACCTCGACGCCATCCTCGCCCAGCTCGGGGCGACGGCCGAGACGGGCGCGGTGGTGGTCGGCGCCAGCATGGGCGGGATCACCGGGCTGCTGGCCACCGCGACACCGGGCGGGAGTGCGGTTCGCGCGCTCGTGCTGGTCGACATCGTGCCGCGCTCGGAGTCGGCGGGTGTGGCGCGCGTGATGGACTTCCTCGGCAGGCACCGTGACGGCTTCGACACCCTCGACCAGGTGGCCGACGCCGTGGCCGCGTACATGCCGCACCGCCCGCGCCCCGACAATGCCGACGGTCTGCTGCGCAATCTGCGTCAACGTGAGGGCCGCTGGTACTGGCACTGGGACCCGGATCTCATCTCCGGTGTCGACGCCAACCCCGAGGGGCGCATCGAGGAGATGGAGGCCGCCGCGGCCGCCCTGACCATCCCGGTACTCCTGGTTCGCGGCGGCAAATCCGATGTGGTCAGCGACGAGGGCGCCGCCGCCTTCCTCGCCCTGGCCCCGCACGCCCGCCTCGCCGAAATCGGCACCGCCGCCCACACTGCCGCAGGCGACGACAACGACGCCTTCACCGACGCGGTCGCCGGCTTCGTCGCCACCGCCTGACCGCGAGCTGCCGAGCCGGCGACCGCCGACCCATTCCCGACGCGATGTCGAGTGGACTCGCCCTATCGCCTGAGGTCGATCCACCGCGCCGCGACGGGCGCGAGCGCTCCCCCGGCATTGATCGCCAGGTGCAGCAGGGCGGGTGCGGTGGCGCTGCCAGAGCGGCGGCGGAGTTCGCCGAAGATCAGTCCGGCGACGGCGGTGGCCAGCACGGTCACCGCGACCGGATCACCTGCGGCCCTGGCGGGTTGGATGTGCCAGAGGCCGAAGTCGAGCGCGCCGATCACCGGCGCCGACGAACCGAGGGAGTCGTCGAGCAGCGGGTCGAGGGTGCCGCGGAAGACAGCTTCCTCGGCCAGCACCGTGCCGACCGGGATGTGCAGGGCGATCCACTCCAGCGTCGAGGTCTCCGGGACTCGCTCGGCGATCTCGAGCGGAAATCGCCGCAGCGCTGGAATCGACAGCGCAACAACGTAACCCGCGAGCACCACCGACGAACTACCGATGCCCCACCGAAACCCACTCGCCGAGAACCAATTCGGACGGCCCCGGAACACCGAGGTGTATCCGGCCGCGAACAACACATTCGCCGCGGTGCGCCCGCGCAGCGAAAGCTCCAGCGCGGGGAGTACTCGATTACTCCACAGCAGCGGAAGCCCCAGCGCTGCAGCAGTTCCGATGTTCGGACGTGATTCGGTGCCGCCACTCGAGCCGGTAGCCCATTCACGAAGCCGACCGGCGGCTCGCCGCCGAGCATCCGGCACCTCCCCGGTCGGCGGCGCAACCCGTACCCCACCGAACACCCGCCTCACTTCACCACCCGCTCGTAGACCTCCGACAATTCCAGCGACATCCGGATCCGCTCCACGACCTCCGGGCTCACCCCCGGCGGCGCGGCAACCGCCAACCACCCGTCCAGCACCAGCGTCCCGTACCGGTGACCGTGCCCGTCGACGACGCCCTGGGCATTGGTGAGATCGGCGGTGACCTGCCAGAACGTCACGAACGGCGCCCAGCGCATCTGGGTCGACACATCGGCACCGCGTGGCTCGCGCAACCAGTCGGGGCGGGTGAAGATCAGATCCGCCGACCACCACACGATGGGGTCGGAGGGGTGTTGCAGGTAGGCGATGCGGGGTGGCAGCCAGGTATCCGCTGGCCCGAGATCATCCGCGTCGTCGGCGAATCGGACGACGAGCCCGTCGGCGTACACCGGCGTCACCTCCGGCGAGCCGGGATCGCGCCGGTCGACGAACTGGCTCCAGAGCCGATTCGAGTTCGGCGGACCCACCCACAGCGCGCCGTCGACCTTCTCGCGCAGATCGGCAAGACCCTCGAAGGCCTCCTCCGAACCCTGCGACCCCAGACTCTCGCCGTAGACGAACAGTTTCGGCCGCTGCCCCGCCGGTTCGGCGAGCCACCGCTGATGCACCGCGTCGAACAGCTCCCGGCTGGCCGCGGCCGCCTTCTCCCGGTCGGACAGGAACGACAGCACGCTGGGCAGATACGAGAACTGGGTGGCGACGATCGCCGTGTCGCCCCCGTAGAGGTACTCGACCGCTCCCGCGGCCATCCCGTTGACCCACCCGGTGCCGGTGGTGGTGACCACCACCATGGCCTTCCGCTCGAACGCCTTGATCCGTTCGAGTTCGGCGACAGCCAGTTGCGCCGCGGTCTGTTCGCCGCTCATCGATTCCAGCCCCACGTAGGCCCGAATCGGCTCCTGCGCGGGTTGTCCCGTCACCGCGGTGATCTGCTCGGCGTCGGGTCCCTTGCTGACGAACCAGCGCCCCTCGAACCCGAGGGTGTCCCACGCCGCGAGCGAGGCGGGACTGCCCGAGCGCTCCGGCTTCGACGGTTGCACCGCGTATTCGGAGGTGCGGTCGTTGCGCACGCTGAACGCGGAGTTGGCGACGGCGAAGAACGCCTGCGAGGCGACACCGTTGACGATCGTCACCGTGAACACCACCAGCACGAGCAGCCCGGCGGCGGGTGCGAGTTCCCTCGGTACCCGCACCCAGCGGTTGAGCTGGCGGGCCAGCACCAGCACGAGGACCCGCAGGGTCCGGTAGGCCGCGACGACCGCCACCCCGACGGCCGCGCTGAGCAGCCCGGTGCGCAGGTAGGCCGAGGTGGTGGTGCCCTCCATCCCCATCAGCGAGGTGATCTCGCGCTGCCAGCGTGCCGACTGCACCAGCATCAGCGCCGCGGTGAGCGCGCAGACGACCACCAACGTCGCCTTGATCGCGTACCGCACCTTCCCCTGTGGAACGGCGAACGGGATCCGCGCCCGCACCCACCGCCGGAACAACCACTCGAGCAGGCAGCCGAGCCCGTACCCGATGGCGGCGTTGATACCGCTGATCAGGCCCTGGAAGAGCCAGTCGCGCGGGACCAGCGACGGAGTCACCGACAGCGCGAAGAACAGCGTGGCCAGCACCAGGCCGACGTAGTTGAGATCGATGATCTGCTCGACGCGGCGCACGAGAAGGCCGCCGCGCGCACGCAGCGTCGCCACCGTCGAAGCGCCATCGGACATTGACACAGTATGGCGGTCGGGGGTGACAGTCGCCGATAACACCTAGCCGAACTCGAGTAGTTGTACGCGTCTGGACACCTCACGATGCCCGCACACTGAGACCATGAGCACACCCAATGCCAAGCCGAAGAACACCTCGGCCTACATGGCCCAGGCTGCGATCGCGTTCGCCGTCAGCCTGTTCGGGACCGGCGCCGGAATCGCCTATCTGCCACTGGACGGCTGGCAGCGCGCGTTCCTCGCGATGTCGGGCTTGTTCCTGGTGACCAGCTGCTTCACCCTCGCCAAGGTCGTGCGCGACCAGCAGGAGACCCAGTCGGTGATGACTCGACTGGACGAGGCGCGCATCGAACAGCTGATCGCCGAACACAATCCGTTCAAGACGGTGTCGTGAGCGAACCGGGGCAGCCCCGATCGAGGGGTTCGGCGCTGCCCCGGTTCCTCACTTCAGCTGACGTTCGGTGGCCATCGACTCGATCAGGTACGCGCTGATCCGGGTCGCCAATTCCGGTGTGTAGTCCGGTGGTTGGGCCACCACGGCCCACGCGTCGGGCACCAGATTGCCGTAGTTGTGTCCGTGGCCGTCCGAAACTGTCTGCGCGCGTGGCAGATCCGCCGCGACCTGCCAGAACGTGACGATCGGATACCACGACATCGACGGCGACACATCGGGGCCGCGCTGCTCGCGCAGCCAGTCGGGCTGGCTGAACAACAGGTCCGGCGACCACCAGACGACCGGGTCGGAGGCGTGCTGCAGGTAGACGATGCGCGGTTCGGTCCAGTTCGGCGAAGGTTTCGCGAGCTGGTCGGCACTGGCGGCGAAACGCACCGACAGTCCATCGGCGAAGATCGGGGTGATCTCCTCGGTGCCGGGATCGCGACGCCGCACGAACTCCGACCACAGCCGGTTGGAATTGGGCGGGCCGACCCACAGCACGCCGTCGGTGCGGTTGCGGATGTCGGCAAGGCCGGAGAACGCGCCCTCCGATCCCTGCGAACCGAGGCTCTCGCCGTAGACCAGCAGCTTGGGCCGGTTGTCCTCGGGCAGCGCCGCCCAGCGCTCGTACACTTTGTCGAACAGCAAGCGCCCCATCGACATCGACTTGTCGCGGTCGGACAGGAATGACAGCGCGCTGGGCAGATACGAGTACTGGGTCGCCACCAGCGCGGTGTCACCGCCGAACATCAACTCGATCGACTCGGCGCTGATCGTGTCGACCCAGCCGGTGCCGGTGGTGCTGATCACCACGAGAACCTGGCGCTCGAAGGCCTTGGTCCGATCGAGTTCGGCGACGGCCAGATCGGTCTGCGCCTCGAACCCGGCCGCCGATTCCAGACCCGTGTACACCCGGATCGGTTCGCGCGCAGGCTTTCCGGTGACCTCCTCGATCGCCGGCGGCGTCGGCGCGTTGGCGACGAACCAGCGGCCCTCCGAGCCGAGGGTGTCCCAGTGCGCGAGCGAGGCCGGGCTCCCGGAGCGTTCGGGCAGGGTGGGCTGGATCGCGTGCGCCGAGGTGTGGCTGTTGCGGGCGCTGAACGCCGAATTGGCCACGGTGAAGAAGGCTTTCGCCAGCACGCCGTTGAACAGCAGCACCGCGGCCACCACCACGATGACCACGCCGAGCGGCCGGGCCAGCGAGGCGGGGACCCGCACCCACTGGTTCAGCCCGCGGGTGATCCACCGCACCAGGCGCACGACCGCGCGCGAGATCCAGATCAGCAGGCTCACCACCACCGCGCCGAGCAGCGTGGTGCGCAGGTAGCCGGCCACTGAGTCCGATACCGGTGCCATGCCCATCAGGTCGGTGATCTCGCGCTGCCAGCCCGCGGATTTGGCGGTCATCAGGATCGCGAACACCAGGCATGCCGCCACGATGGCGGTTTTCACGACCAGCCCGGTCCAGCTCGGCCGCTTCGCCCAGGCCGTCCGCGCCCGGTCCGGCCACGTGATCCGTGGCAGCACCCCTGTGCGCCACGCCCAGGCCAGCGCACAGCCGAGGCCGTAGCCGATGGTGGCATTGATCCCGCTGACCAGACCCTGGAAGAACCAGCCGCGCGGCAACAGCGACGGCGTCATCGACCAGCCGAAGAACATGGTGGCCACGATCAAGCCGGTGTAGTTCGGGTGAAAGAACCGCTCCACCAGATGGATTACGCGGAGTTTGTCGGAGGCAGGCGCCGTCGGAGCGGGAGCCGCAGCCGGAGCGGGAGCCGAGCTCGCATCATCGATGGTCAAGCTCGACTCCTCATCCGTTGACTAGGTGTGCGCTCCGAACAGCTTAGGCAGCGTGCCCTCGAACGCCTCCCGCAATTCGGCGAGTGTCACCGAGAACTGCCCCTGCACCTCGACCGAATCCGAGCCCTGATCGACCACGCCGATACGCACCCACGGCAGCTGCCGCGCGTCGCACATCTTGGTGAACCGGGTCTCCTCCGAGCGCGGCACCGCGACGAGCACTCGCCCGGCCGACTCGGAGAACAGCTGCACGAACGGGTCCGAACCCTCGGGAAGCACAATGCGGCAACCGGTTTCGCCGGCCAGCGCGGCCTCGATGACGGTCTGCGCCAGGCCGCCTTCGGACAGGTCGTGCGCGGCGGAGATCATGCCATCACGCGAACCCGAGGTGAGCACCTCGGAGAGCAGCTGCTCGCGGGCGAAGTCGACCTTGGGCGGCACGCCACCGAGGTGGTCGTGCACGACCTGCGACCAGATCGAGCCGTCGAGCTCGTCGTGGGTCTCACCCAGCAGGATCAGCGACTCGCCCGGCTCCAGGCCGAGGCCGGTCGGGATGCGGCGGTGCACATCGTCGATGACGCCGAGCACGCCGACCACCGGGGTGGGCAGGATGGCGTCCTTGCCGGTCTGGTTGTAGAAGCTGACGTTGCCGCCGGTCACCGGAATACCAAGGGCCACACAGCCGTCCGCGAGACCGCGCACGGCCTGCTGGAACTGCCACATCACGCCCGGATCCTCCGGCGAACCGAAGTTCAGGCAGTTGGTGACGGCCTTCGGGGTGGCGCCGGTGGTGGCGACATTGCGGAACGCCTCGGCCAGCGCCAGCTGCGCGCCGGTGTAGGGGTCGAGCTTGGTGTAGCGGCCCGAGGCGTCGGTGGCCAGCGCGATGCCGCGGCCCGAGGACTCGTCGATGCGGACGACGCCCGCGTCGGCGTGCTCGGCGAGGACGGTGTTGCCGCGCACGTAGCGGTCGTACTGCTCGGTGATCCACTTGCGGCTGCACAGCTGCGGGCTGGCGATCATGGTGAGCAGGGTCTCGCGCAGCTCGTCGGCCGTCTTGGGCCGGGTGAGGTTGGCGGTGGTGTCGGCGATCAGGTCGTCCTGCGTGTCGGGACGCCGCACCGGGCGCTCGTAGACCGGGCCGTCGTGGGCGACGGTGCGCGGCGGCACGTCCACCACGGTCTCGCCGTGCCAGGTGATGACGAGATGGTCACCGTCGGTGACCTCACCGATGACGGTGGCCAGCACATCCCACTTCTTGCAGACGGCCATGAAGGCGTCCACGTTCTCGGGGGTGACCACCGCGCACATGCGCTCCTGCGATTCGCTCGACAGGATCTCGGCGGGGGTCATGCGCTTGGCCCGCAACGGCACCTTGGTCAGGTCGATGTGCATGCCCCCGTCGCCGGCCGCGGCCAGCTCGGAGGTCGCGCAGGACAGTCCGGCGCCGCCGAGGTCCTGGATGCCGACGACGAGGCCGGCCTTGTACAGGTCCAGACAGCACTCGATGAGCACCTTCTCGGTGAACGGGTCACCGACCTGCACGGCGGGCAGCTTCTTGCGGCCGGTGCCGGTCTCCTCGCCGGAGAAGGAGTCCGAGGCGAGCACCGAGACGCCGCCGATGCCGTCGAGGCCGGTGCGCGCGCCGAACAGGATGATCTTGTTACCCGCGCCGGAGGCGAAGGCCAGGTGCAGGTCTTCCACCCGCATGGCGCCCGCGCACAGCGCGTTGACGAGGGGGTTGCCCTGGTAGGAGGCGTCGAAGACGGTCTCGCCGCCGACATTCGGCAAGCCGAGGGAGTTGCCGTAGCCGCCCACACCGCGCACCACACCGTCGACCACGCGCCGGGTGTCATCGGCATCGGCCGCGCCGAAGCGCAGCTGGTCCATCACCGCGATCGGGCGCGCGCCCATCGCCATGATGTCGCGCACGATGCCGCCGACGCCGGTGGCCGCGCCCTGGTACGGCTCGACGTAGGACGGGTGGTTGTGGCTCTCGACCTTGAAGGTGACGGCCCAGCCGTCGCCGATGTCGACCACACCGGCGTTCTCGCCGATGCCGGCCAGCATGGCGGCCTTCATCTCGTCGGTGGTGGTCTCACCGAAGTAGCGAAGGTGCACCTTGGAGGACTTGTAGGAGCAGTGCTCGCTCCACATCACCGAGTACATCGCCAGTTCGGCATCGGTGGGCCGACGGCCAAGAATCTCTTTGATGCGGGCGTACTCGTCGTCTTTGAGACCGAGTTCCTTGTACGGCTGCGGAGCATCCGGGGTGGCTGCGGCGGTGGCGACGGTGTCGACCTGCAGTGTCACGGGAGACCAGGGTCCTTTCGGCCGGGGAGGAACTTCAGGTCATGAGTCTAATGCTGGCCCGATCACACCCGCGCTTCGGCTGGGTCGGCACCCGTTAGTCTTGGCCCCGTGAACGAAAGTCCGGGAGTTGCCGAGCAGGTCACGCAGCCTGGTCCCGCGCATGACGCGGGACCACGTACCACTTCTCCCGAACCTTCGCCCCAACCGCCGAACACCCGGCAGAAGCGCTGGTTGGCGGCCGCGATCGGGTTGTTCGCGGTCTCGGTGCTCGTCTCGGTGCTCGCGCACTGGTGGAGCGGGTACATCGACTTGCAGGTCTACCGCAACGGGGCGCGCGTGTGGCTCGACGGCGGCGACCTGTACGGGCCGATGCCGCCGGTGTACGGGCTCGGCCTGCCGTTCACCTACCCGCCGCTGGCCGCCGCGTTCTTCGTACCGCTCGCGCTGATGCCCCTGGCGGTGGCCGAGCTGGTCGTGCTCGCCACCTCGGTGGTGAGCCTCGGTATCGCGCTGTGGCTGGTGCTGGTACGGGTGCGTCCCGAGCTCGACCGGATGGCGGTGCTGACGGTGGTCATCGCCGGCGTCGGGTTCGCTCAGTTCCTCGAGCCGGTGCGCCAGACCTTCAACTTCGGCCAGATCAACCTGGTCCTGATGGCCGTGATCGTCATCGACGTGCTGGTCCGCAAGCCATTCTGGCCGCGCGGGATGCTGATCGGCATCGCGGTGTCGATCAAGCTGATCCCGGCCGGTTACCTGCTGTACTTCCTGCTGCGCCGGGACTGGAAGGGCGCGGCGACGCTGGTGGTCTCGGCGGCGGGCGCGGTGGGCGTGGGGTTCCTGCTGTTCCCGCGCGACTCGGTCGAATACTGGTTCCACACCGTCTCCGACACCGGCCGCATCGGCACGCCGTACTTCGCGGGCAACCAGTCGATCAAGGGCACGCTGTTCCGCCTCGGCATCGACGAGTCGCTGGCGACCGGACTGTGGATCGCGCTGTCGCTGCTGACCGTGGCGCTGGCCGCGGTGTGGATGTACCGGCTGATCGAGGCGGGCAACGAGGTGGCCGCGCTGCTGGTCAACGCCGCCGCGATCCTGCTGGTCTCGCCGGTGTCGTGGTCGCACCACTGGGTGTGGGTGGCGCCCGCGCTGGTCGTGGCCGTGGATCTGGTCGTGCGCGGTCGCTCGCGCGGATTCACCGCCGCCGTGGCGGTGTTCACCCTCATGTTCCTGGTCGGCCCACAGTGGCTTCTGCCGCATTCGGAGGGCAAGGAACTCGACTGGACCTGGTGGCAGCAGATCGTGGGCAGCAGCTACGTGTGGGCCACGTTCGCGGTCATCGTGTTCGCGGTGATCACCTACCGCCCCGCCAAGAAGTCGGCCGAGCCAGAGGTCGCCACCGCCTGAGCGTGGCGCTCGCACTCCCGCCCGGCCGAACCACGACCCGATAGGTCGTTCGCTCAGTCCGCCGCCGGCGTCAGGAACGCGGCAAGGGCCGCGGCGTAGGCGGGGACATCGGCGGCACCCATGAGTTCACGGCACGAGTGCATGGCGAGTTGCGGCGCGCCCACGTCGACAGTCGAGATACCGGTACGGGCGGCCGTCATCGGGCCGATGGTCGACCCGCACGGCAGGTCCGCGCGATGGACGTACCGCTGCAACGGCACCCCGGCCTGCGCGCACGCCAACGCGAACGCCCCCGCGCCGGCCGCGTCGGTGGCGTAGCGCAGGTTCTGGTTGACCTTGAGCACCGGCCCACCGCCGACCTGGATGCGGTGCGCGGGTTCGTGGCGCTCGGGGTAGTTCGGGTGGGTGGCGTGCGCCATGTCGCCGGAGACGACCACCGAACCGGCGAGCGCGGCGAGGTAGTCCGCGCGGCCGCCGCCGCGGGCGAGCACAATCCGTTCCAGCACCGCGGGCAGTAGATCGGACTGGGCGCCGCGATCGGACTGGCTGCCGACCTCCTCGTGGTCGAACATCACCAAGACCGGCGTCGCCGCGCCCGGCTCGTCGACCGCGGCCAGGAAGGCTTGCAGTCCGGCGTAGCAGGTGCCCTGGTTGTCGAGCCGGGGCGCGCTCACCAGATCGTTGTCGCGCCCGACCAGGGTGCTGGGTGCGAGGTCGTGGGTCATCAGTTCCCAGCCGAGCACGTCGGCGCCGGCGACCCCGGCCCGCTCGGCGACGAAATCGAGGAACGAGACAGGCGCGCCACCGATCCCCCAGATCGCGTTCACGTGCCGCTGCGGGTCGAGGGTGACTCCGCGGCGGTCCTCGGACAGGTGGATGGCCAGCTGCGGCACCCGCAGGATCGGCTCGTCGATGCGGACCAGCACATCGTGCATCCGCGCACCCTCGCGCACACTCAACCGCCCGGACAGCCCCAGTTCCCGGTCCAGCCAGGAGTTCAGCCACGCCCCGCCGTACGGCTCGAGCCCGACGAGCTGCCACCCCGCCGAAGCCAGGTCGGGGTGCTGCTTCACCCGCAGGTTCGGGCTGTCGGTGTGCGCGCCGACCACCCGGAACGGCTCGGCGGGCGTGTCCGCGATATCGGACCAAGCGATCAGCGAACCACCGCGCACCACATAGTGTTTGCCACTGGCCTGCTCCCACGCCTTGGCCTCGGTCAAGGGCGTGAAGCCGTTGGCGTCGAGTTCGGCCGCCACCGTCGCGCACACATGGAACGGCGACGGTGACGCATCGATGAAGGCACACAGTCCGCTGGCCGTGGCCGCTGTCAGAGATACCGGCATGACGGCGATCCTAGGCGCCGGGCCCGGCGGGCTCAGTCCTCGAGTTCGGCGATGACCGACAGCGCGGCGACGAGATCGGTGTAGCGACGAGCGCCCAGCCGGCCCCGCAGCTCCTCTTCCGCGTACTGTTCCTGCGCGCGAATCCGGCCGACCAGCTTGGCGCCGAGGCTGCTCAACCCGATCAGGATGCGCCGACGATCGTCGGTGGCCGCGACCCGGAAGATCAGGCCGCGTTCGGCGAGATGGTCGGCGTGGCGGGTGGCCGAGGACGGGGCGAGCCGCGCGTGGGCGGCCAGTTCCGACATGGTCACCCCATCGTCGGTGGACAACTGCGACAGAATCGCCCAGTGATCCGCCGTGAGATTGTCCGCTGTCAACGCGGATTCGAGTTGACCGACCCAATTACGCTCCGCCGAGCGCAGAGCACCGTGCAGCGTGGAATAACCACTCATGATGGACACCGACGACATTCCCACCTCTCGCACTAGGCGATAGGGTACAGAATGCCCACGTTCGACGAGAGCCGGGACGAAACGATCGAGATTCTCTCGATCGTGCCCACTCAGGGCCCGGGTGGCATCATCGCGCCGTCGTGCACCGCCGCCATTTCCTTGGCTGTCGATGAAATCAATAGCGGCACAGGAATTCTCGGCCGCGAAATCCGGCTCACAACCATTGACGGCGGCCGGAAACCGCACGAGGTGGCCGCCGAGGTCGAAGCCCTGATGGCCACCGGGATGGTCGGCGCGATCACTGGTTGGCACACCTCGGCCGTGCGCCGCGCGGTCGCCGTCGCCGTCGACGGCCGCGTTCCCTACCTGTACGCGACCGACCACGAGGGCCTGCCCGACGAACGCCCCGGCGTACTCCTGGTGGGCGAACATCCCGACCGGCAGATCGTCCCCGCCGCCGCCTGGCTGTCCCGCGAACTCGGCGTACGCCGCTGGGCCGTCATCGGCAACGACTACATCTGGCCCCGCCAGACCGCCCGCGCCCTCCGCCGAGCTCTCCCCGCCCCCGGCGACATCGTCGTCGAGCGCTATGTCCCCCTGGGCACCACCGATTTCCGCGCCTTCCTGCACGATCCGGTGCTGCTCCTGGCCGACGCCGTCCTGGTCCTGCTGGTCGGCGCCGACACGGCCCGCTTGAACCGCCAGTTCACCACCGCGGGCTTGCCGCCGATCCTGCCCAGGCTCAGCCCCGCCGTGGACGAGAACGTCCTGCTCAGCGGCGGCCCGTCAGCGAACACCAACCTCTTCGTGGCATCCAGCTTCTTCCTCGACGATCACCTCACCGACGGCCGCGCTCGCCGAGACCGCTACCGCGAACACCAGGGCAGCTTCGCCCCCGCGCTGACCACCTTCAGCAACGCCACCTATGAGTCGATCCACCTACTACACGCCCTGGCCGACACCATCGGCACCCTCGACGTCCCCACGATCTCGGCCCATCTGGCCGACGGAATCACCCTGGACAGCCCCGCGTCCCGCCACGGCTTCCGAGGAAACCAGGCCACCGGCCCCACATTCCTGGCCGAAGCCAGCGGCGTCGACTTCACCATCATCGACAAACTCCCCTAGGCGAGAACCCCTCCCCCGCCTCGGGACACACCTCGGCACTCGAGTCAGGCCCCCACCAGACTATCGATCACCGAGAAGAACATCCCCAACCCATCATCACTGGGCCCGGTCAACGCCTCGGTCGCGTGCTCAGGATGCGGCATCAACCCGACAACGCGCCCATTGGCAGAAGCGATCCCCGCGATCCCCCGCTGCGACCCATTCGGGTTGTCACTCGCGTACCGGAACACCACGCGACCTTCCCCCTCGAGCTCATCGAGCACCTCGGGAGAAGCCTGATAACGCCCCTCACCCGACTTCAACGGCACCAAGATCTGCGCCCCCGCCTCATACCGCGACGTCCACGCGGTGTCAGTGGCTTCAACCTTCAACCACTCATCCCGGCAGATGAAGTGCAGCCCCTCATTGCGCGTCAACGCACCGGGCAACAGCCCCGCCTCGCACAGCACCTGGAACCCGTTGCAGATCCCGAGCACCGGCAGACCCTGGCCCGCCTGACGAACAACCTCACCCATCACCGGCGCGAACCGGGCGATGGCGCCACAGCGCAGATAATCGCCATAGGAGAAGCCACCGGGCACGATGACCGCGTCGACACCCTTGATGTCGGCATCGGCGTGCCACAGGCTCACCGCCTCGGCACCGGCCAACCGCACCGCGCGGGCCGCGTCGACATCATCGAGCGTGCCCGGAAAGGTAATGACGCCGATGCGCACGCTCATGAAACCCGAACGACCTTCCAGTCCTCGATCACGGTGTTGGCGAGCAGCGCTTCGGCGATCTGCTCGAGCTCGGCGTCGGAGACACTCTCGTCCACCTCGAGCTCGAATCGCTTGCCCTGCCGCACATCCGAGATTCCAGCGAATCCCAGACGCGGGAGCGCACCGACCACGGCCTGTCCCTGGGGGTCCAGGATCTCGGCCTTCGGCATGACCTCGACCACGACTCGTGCCACGCGTTGCTCCTCATGTGGTGTGGGGGGTTACCTCGGAAATCCTAGTTGACCCGGCGGTCGCGCCCGCCTTCCGGGGTGCTGGCGGCTGTGTTCCACGGCGCCGGCCCCCACGGACCCTCCGTGGCCACACTCCGCTTCCGCCTCCGGGCCCGTCGGGACCGGCGGCGATAGCATCGGGACATGCGCATCGCCCACTTCGGCCATTCCTGCATCCTCGTGGAGCTCAACGGCGCGAAGGTGCTGTTCGATCCCGGCTCGTTCGCGCACGGTTTCGAGGGCATCACCGGGCTGGACGCGATCGCGGTGACCCACCAGCACCCCGACCACATCGACCCGAACCGGATCGAGGCGCTGATCGAGGCCAACCCCGGCGCCCGGTTGCTCTCCGATCCCCAGACCGCCCAGCAGCGCGCGGAGGGCTGGGAGCCGGTCTCGGCGGGCCAGGTGCTCGAACTCGGGGACCTGCAGATCACCGGCGGTGGCGGCAGGCACGCGGTGATCCACCCGGAGATCCCGGTGGTCGACAACACCGTCTTCCAGCTGGGCACCGCGGCGGACCCGGCCCAGCTGGTCCACCCCGGCGACTCGCTGTGGGTGCCGCCGGTGCCGGTCGGTGTGCTCGCCATCCCGGCGGTGGCCCCGTGGATGAAGATCTGGGACACCGTCGACTACCTGCGAGCGGTCAATCCCCGCACCGCGCTACCCATCCACTACGGCATCATCGACCCCTCGGCCCAGGGCATCTACTTCGGCCGACTGAGCGAGATGGCCCCGGCGGGCACCGAGTTCCGCGTGATCCAGCCCGAGGACCAGGGCCAGTTCTGAGTCAGCGGTGGTAGCTGGTCAGGAACAGTGCCTCGGCCAGCGCCATGTGCTCGATCTCACTCGGGTCGACGCTCTCGTTCGGTGCGTGGATCAGGCATTTCGGCTCTTCCACGCCGATCAGCATGATCTCGGCCTTCGGATAGGTGTCGGCGAAGACATTGCACAGCGGAATCGATCCGCCCTGCCCCTCGGTGGTGACCTCGCGGCCGTAGGCGGTCGCCATCGCCGCGGCCAGCGCGTCACGAGCGGGACCGTGCTCGGCGGCGACGAACGGCTCGCCGAGCGATTCGAGTTCGATGTCGAGCTGGGCGTTCCAGGGCAGGTGCGCGCGAAGATGCTGTTCGAGCAGCTCGTGAGCGGCCTTGGGCTCGGTGCCCGGCGGGATCCGCAGATTGAGCCTGGCCCTGGCGCTGGGCTGGATCGCGGCCGAGGAGCCGACGACGGCGGGGACGTCCATGCCTAGCACGGTCAGCGCGGGCCGCGCCCACAGCATGTCGGAGACGGTGCCGCCGCCGATCAGGTCGACGCCGTCGAGCACTTCCGCGTCGGCGCGGAAGTCGGCGGGCGGGTACTGCGCGCCGGTCCAGCGCTGATCGTTGGTGAGGCCGTCGATGGTGGTGTTGCCCTCGGCATCGCGCAGCGAGGCGAGCAGCTGGATCATGGCCGCCAGCGCATCCGGCGCCGGTCCGCCGAACATGCCCGAATGCATCGGTCCCGCCAGGGTTCGCACCGTGATCACCACATTCACGAAACCGCGCAGGGTCTGGGTGAAGGTGGGCACGCCGACCGCGAAGTTGCCGCAGTCGGCGACCAGGATCGCATCGGCGGTGAGCAGGTCGGGGTTGGCGACGACGAACTTCTCCAGTCCGCCGGTGCCCTGTTCCTCCGACCCTTCCGAGACCACCTTGATCCCGATCGGGAAGTCGGGTCCGATGGCGCGCAGGGCCGTCAGGTGGGTGACGATGTTGCCTTTGCAGTCGGCGGCGCCGCGCCCGTACCAGCGGCCGTCCTTCTCGGTCAGCGTCCAGACCGGGGTGTGCCAGGCGTCGTCGTCGAGCGGGGGCTGCACGTCGTAATGGCAGTACAGCAACACCGTGGGCGCGCCGGGCGGCGCGGGCTTGGACGCGATGACGGCGGTGCTGCCGTCGGGCGTCTCGTGCAGGCTCACTTCGGTCAGCCCCACCGCGGCGAACGCGTCGGCGACCCACCGGGCGGTCCGCGCACAGCCCTCGGGCGGGAACTGCCGTGGGTCGGCGACAGATGGGAACGAAACCAGTTGGGTGAGATCCTTTTTCGCCTGATCCATCAGGCCGGACACCCGCGCGCGCAGATCTGCTTCGGTGGACATCGCTTCCCGCCTCTACTTCGTGGTGTCGTCGAGTTTCAGGGTGCCGAGGTGGTCGAGATAGGCAGGCAGGCGATCGGGGCAGTAGACGGCGAGCGCCTGCGCGACGGCCTGGGTGCTGTCGTTGGAGCCGATGACCGGTCGCTGGCCCGGCCCGGACGCGCCGTTGCTGATGGCGGCCTGATATCTGGCCCTGATCAGCGGGGAATCCGGGTCCTGGCAGACCGCGCCGCCGTCCGCGCCGAGCGAGTTGGCGATGATCCGCGGATCCGGTGCCGGGAGACCGGCGGCGATCAGATTGTCGTGCAGCTGTTGGGCTTTGGCCTGGCTCTGCGTGTCCTGGCGGATCTCGCTGAAGGTGAACAACCCGATCAGGGCGAACACCACGAGCAGCGCACCGGCGGTGAGGTAGATCCAGCGCCGCGTGCGGTCGGGAGCGTCTCCGGTCGTCATACCTTCTCACCCTCCGGGACGTCGAGTTTCCAGCTGTCCCTGCGGTTTCGATAGAAGAGGTAGGGAATCAACAGGCCGACGACGCTCATGCCACCGCCGACGATGAGCACATAGATCAGCGGACTGCCCGCACCGAACTGCGAGGGCGGAACGAACCCGATCGTGAAGGCGGCCACCGAGGACACCGCGCCGAGCCCGCACAGCGCGTACAGCGCGGGTGCGCGATAGCCGCGGGGATGGTCGGGTTTGGTCTTGCGGAGTCTGGCCGCCGCCGCGAACATCAGCACGTACATGATCAGATACACCTGCGTGGTGATCACCGACAGAATCCAGTACGCGCTGGAGACATTCGGGATGAACGCGTAGAGCAGGGCGATCAAGGTGGTGAACACGCCCTGGGCCACCAGCATGTTCTGCTGCACGCCGTGCTTGTTGAGCTTGGTCAGGATCGGCGGCAGATAACCCTCGCTGCGCCCGATCAGCAACAGCCCCTTGGACGGTCCGGCCAGCCAGGTGAGCATGCCGCCCAGTGCCGCGGCCACCAGTGCGATGCCGACGATCGGGGTGAGGAAGCCGATCCCGAAGTGGCTGAAGAACCCGTCGAAGGCCTGCATCACGCCGGCGGTGAGACTCAGGCTGGCCGCGGGCACCACCCAGCTGATGGCCAGCGCGGGCAGGATGAAGATCACCAGCACCAGACCGACGGCGAGGAACATCGCCTTGGGGAATTCCTTGCCGGGATTGCGCAGCGACGACACGTGCACCGCGTTCATCTCCATGCCGGCGTAGGACAGGAAGTTGTTGACGATCAGCACCAGACTCGCCAACCCCGCCCACGCGGGCAGCAGATGACTCGAATCCATCGGCGCCGCGGACGCATTGCCTTGCGCGAGAAAGACCAACCCGAGCACGACGAGCACCGTGCCGGGAATCAGGGTGCCGATGATCAGCCCCATGCTCGACAATCCGGCCACCGTCTTGGTGCCGTGCGAGGACACGTAGACACCGGCCCAGTAGATGGTGATGATCACGATCGCCACATACACACCGTTCGAGGCGAGCGAGGGATGAATGATGTAGGCGAAAGTGCTTGCCACATAAGCCAACAGGCTCGGATAGTAGAAAATGGTCATGGCGAATTGGCACCACACGGCGAGAAAGCCGAGGGGTTTGTTCAGTCCGTCACCGACCCATTTGTAGATACCGCCCTGCCAGCCCGAGGCCAGTTCCGCGGCGACCAGTGAGGTCGGCATCAGGAACAGGATCGCGGGAATGATGTAGAGGAATACACAGGCGAGCCCGTAGACGGCCATGGTCGGCGCGGATCGCAGACTGGCCACCGAACTCGTGGTCATCAGCGCCAATGTCACCCAGGACAGATATTTCGTCGTCGTCGCGACCTTGGTCGCGGAGCCGGTCATCAGCGCTGCCTCCTGCTGTGTCTGCACAACTAGCGGAAACCCTGGATCAACTGCTCAGGAATAGTAACTGTTGAGCATCCTCGAGAAAGGCGCGAAACAAGCGCATACAGGACAGAATCGTTGCAGAATGCTCGCGGAGCAATCAGCTGGCAGCGCACCACTGACGAGTGGAGGTCCCGTGGCCGAGAACCCCGATCCGCACGACCTTTTCAGCCTTCCCGGTTTCGCCCGTCCGGCGCCACACGACGGGTTTCCCGCCTACGAGCTCTTCCCCGATGTCGCCTACGAGATCGTGCACGACGAATTGCTCCTCGACGGCGTCTCACGGATGAATCTGGCCACCTTCTGCACCACCTGGGTCGACGACAACGCGCGCAGGCTGATGGCGGAATCGATCGACAAGAACATCGTCGACAAGGACGAATACCCGCAGACCGCCGAGTTGGAGCGGCGCTGCGTGCGGATGCTGGCCGATCTGTGGCACGCCCCCGGCCCGGCGCGCACTCTCGGCACCTCCACCACCGGGTCCAGCGAGGCGGCGATGCTCGGCGGGCTCGCGGCGAAGTTCCGCTGGCGGGCGGGCGGCGGGACCGGCACGCCGAATCTGGTGTGCGGGCCGGTGCAGGTCTGCTGGGAGAAGTTCGCCCGCTATTTCGATGTCGAACTGCGGCAGGTGCCGTTGCGCGGCGACCGCTACACCCTGCACCCCGACGATCTGGCGACCTACTGCGACGACAACACCATCGCCGTCGTGCCGACCTTCGGCCAGACCTTCACCGGCCTGTACGAGGACGTCGCCGCGATCAGTGCCGGGCTCGACCAGCTGCACGCCGCGGGCGGTCCCGACATCCCGATCCATGTCGACGCCGCCAGCGGCGGCTTCCTCGCTCCTTTCACCGCGCCGGATCTGGTGTGGGACTTCCGGTTACCACGGGTGAAGTCGATCAACGCCTCCGGGCACAAGACCGGTCTCGCCCCGCTCGGCGTCGGCTGGGCGATCTGGCGCGAGGCCGCCGATCTGCCCCCGGAGTTGATCTTCGATGTCGACTACCTCGGCGGTCACATGCCGACGTTCAATCTCAACTTCTCCCGCCCGGGCGGTCAGGCCATCGCCCAGTACTACGAGTTCATCCGGCTCGGCCGGATCGGCTACACGCGGGTGCAGTCGGCGATCCACCTGGTCGCCGAGCATTTCGCCAAGGGGATCAGCGGTCTGGGCCCGTTCGAGCTGATCCACGGCGGTCAGCCGAAGCACGGCATCGCCGCGGTGTCGTGGCGTCTGGCGGCCGATGCCGAGTACAGCCTCTACGACGTGTCCGACCATCTTCGCTCCCGCGGCTGGTTGATCGCCGCCTATCCACTGCCCGCCGACCGGCAGGACGAGACCATCATGCGCGCGGTCTTCCGGCACGGTTTCACCCTGGACATGGTCGATCTGCTGCTCGCCGACATCCGGCGCGGCCTCGACCAGCTCACCCGAAATCCACGGCGTACCCCCATGACCCGCGCGGAGGTCGGCGGTTTCACCCATGACGCGACCCCGACGGTTCCGTTGCCCAGCCACCGCCGCGCACCCTGATCGCCGATGTGTGTGCGCGGCGGTGGCGGTCAGGCGGCTCTGATGGCGGGGAACGGTTCCCAGCGGTAGACCTCGCTGCGCGCACCGTGATACAGCGCCAGGTCGACCGCGTCGAGCATCGCCTGGCGCGGTCCCGAGCGCTGCAACTGCGAGGCCGAGATCGCCAGGCGCGCGACGCCACCCCGGCGCGCTGTGCGCGCGGCACCCATCACCAGAGCCAGGCACCACCACGGTTCGGCACGGAAACCCTCACCGATCCCGTACACCCGGGCCCGCTGCGCCACATCGCGTTCCAGATCCACCATGGTGGTCAGGCCGAGCGCGAGCCGGAAGCCGACCTCGGGCAGCGCGGCCAGCGCACCGGCCGAGGCGTCCCAGCGGGGCGCGGCGAACAACCTGGTCCGCAGTCCGACCTGCTCCATCACCCGATCGGCGGCCTTGAGCCGCAGGGTGGCCTCGTGCCGGGGCAGGTTCGCGAACTCGGCGCGGCGCGATTTCGTGGCGGCCTGGTCGTAGCCGTGCAGGACGATGGCGTCGCCCGCGTGCCGCCTGCCGCGCAACCAGGATTGCGTGGCCGGGTCGTCGGCCAGCCGGTACTTGCCCTTCAACCGAGGCGCGACCAGCAGCGAGAGCCGCACATCCCGCTGATCCATCTCCGCCGCGAACTCGATCGCGGCATCGCGGGTGGTGTCCCTGATCCCCGATACGGAAACGATCACCTCGGCGTTCATGCCTCCACGGTGACAGCCCGAGGTGACGCCCGCGTGCTGCGCCGATGACGTACCGACGAACGCCGCACCATTTCTGCCCATGCGACACCCGCGCACGGGCTCGGGAGCGGTGCCGATGGTGCGGGTGCGCGAAGTCGGCGGGCGTGCCGATCAGGCGTCGGCCAGGCCCACCTTGTCCAGCACCCAGGCGTACTCGAAGCCGACTTCCTTCCACTTCTCGTAGCGCCCGCTCACGCCACCGTGCCCCGCGCTCATCTCCGTCTTCAACAGCACCTCGTTGTCACCGGTCTTGGTGTCGCGCAGCTTGGCGACCCACTTGGCCGGTTCCACGTAGAGCACGCGGGTGTCGTTGAGGCTGGTGATGGCCAGGATGGCCGGGTAGTCCTTGGCTTCGACGTTCTCGTACGGCGAGTACGACTTCATGTACTCGTAGACGTCCTTGTCCGCCAACGGGTTTCCCCATTCGTCCCACTCGATCACCGTCAGCGGCAGCGACGGGTCGAGGATCGAGGTGAGCGGGTCGACGAAGGGCACGTTGGCCAGGATGCCGGTGAACAGTTCGGGCGCCAGGTTGGCGACCGCACCCATCAGCAGTCCACCCGCGCTGCCGCCGTCGGCGATCAGCCGGTCCGGCGCGGTGGCCCCGGTGTCGACGAGATGGCTCGCGACGGAGACGAAGTCGGTGAAGGTGTTCATCTTCGACAACGTCTTGCCGTTCTCGTACCAGAGCCGGCCCATCTCGCCGCCGCCGCGCACGTGCGCCACCGCGAACACCATGCCGCGATCGAGCAGCGACAGCCGCGACACCGAGAACGACGGGTCGATGCTCGCCTCGTAGGAACCGTAGCCGTACAGCAGCATCGGCTTCGGGCCCGCGGGCAGCCCGCGGCGCTGGATCAGCGAGATCGGGATCCGGGTGCCGTCGTGGGCGAGGGCCCAATCCCGGTGCTGCTCATAGTCGTCGGCGTTGTACCCGCCGAGCACCGGCTGCTCCTTGCGCAGCAGCAGCTCTCCGGTCGCGGGCACATAGTCGAACACCTGCATCGGGGTGATGAACGAGGTGACGCCCACCCGCAGCGTCGGCTGCTCCCATTCCGGGCTCGAACCCGCACCGGCGGAGAACAATTCGAGCCCGAACTCGAGCTCGGTCAGCTCCCCGTAGCCCTGCGGGGACAGCGGCCAGACCGCGATGCGGGGCAGGGCGTCGCGCCGGTAGCCGAGCACCAGGTGGTTGGCGAAGGCGTCGATGTCCTCGAGCCGCACGTCCTCGCGGTGGCCGATCAGGATGGTCATGTCCGACGGATCGGTGGCGGGCGCCTCGGCGAGGACGAAGTTCTCCGCCTTCACCCCGTCGACCACGTCGTTGTGCAGGATCAGGAAGCGGTCCTCGCCGCCGATCACCGCGTGCTCGGCCGAGTACTCCACGCCTTCGCGCCGGGGCAGCAGCACCCGGAACGCGCCCTCGGGGTTGTCCGATTCCAGCACCCAGCCCTCGGTGGTGATCTTGGAACCGAGCCAGATCATCAGGTACTTCTCCGAGCGGGTCGCGCCCACACTCACCCAGTACCGCTCGTCGGGCTCGTGGAACACCGCCACATCGGCATCGGAGCCGGTGCCGATGCGGTGGCGCCACACGGTGTCGGGGCGCCACGACTCGTCGACGGTCTGATAGAAGATGTGCGTGCCGTCCAGCGACCAGGTCGCCCCGGGCGCGGCCCCGACCACTTCGTCGGGCAGCAGGTCGCCGGTGCGCAGATCCTTGATCCGCAGCGTGTAGCGCTCGTCGCCGGTGCTGTCGACGGAGTATGCGAGCAGGTTGCCGTCGTGGCTCAGCGAGAACGCGCCGAGGGCGAAGAAGTCGAGCCCCTTGGCGAGGACATTGCTGTCGAGCAGCACTTCCTCGCCCTCGATCACGGGGTACATCTGCGAGGTCGCCGAGAGCCCTGCGTGGTCACGCTCCGCTGCCGCCTCCGGGCCCGCCGACGACCTCGCGGGATCCACCTCGAGCTGCGGCGGGGTCCACGCGTCGATGCCGTCGGCCTCGGCGTCGATGGGACAGCGGCAGTGCACGCCGTACTGCTTGCCCTCGAAACTGCGCGAGTAGTACCAGTATTCGCCCAGCCGGGTGGGCACCGAGAGGTCGGTCTCCTGGGTGCGGGCCTTGATCTCGTCGAAGATCTTGTCCCGCAACGGCTGCAAGGTGTCGGTCCGCGCCTCGGTGAAGGCGTTCTCGGCCTCCAGGTACGCGATGACCTCGGGATCCTCTTTGTCCCGTAGCCATTCGTACTCGTCGACGAACGTGTCGCCGTGGTGCACGCGCTCGAAGGGCACCTTCTTCGCGATCGGCGCCGACACCGTCTGATTCTCGCCAGCCATGGGTCCACCGTAGTCGCCGCGCCCCACCCCGGCCCGCCAACTCGGCCGCGGTCGATGGAGCAGGCAATGTTAGGGTACCCAAAGCAAAATGACCAGGAGGCGTCCATGGGCAGGACCGTGCGACTCGTCGTCGCCGCGCAGTTCGCCGCGTTCTCGGTGCTCGCCCTGGGCGCCGTCACCGCGCAGGCCGAACCACCGGCGCCGCGCAAGATCGCGTTCATCGTGCCTGGTCAGCAGCTCTATGCCGGCGGCCCGGTCTGGGCGAGCCTGTTCGAGCCGATGCGGTCCGCACTCGAGCAGCGCGGCTTCGAGACGCACTACATCGACGCGCCCGGCAGGCTCCTGCGCGAGGACGCCGAACTCATCCGCGCGAGAGTCACCTCGATCGCCGAGGAGGCCGACGAGGTGGCGCTGGTCGGCCACAGCGTCGGCGGGGTCAGCGCACGGTGGTTCCTCGCGGAGCTGGGCGGGCACCCGCTCGTCGACTCCTCCATCGCGATCGGCACAGCCCAGTACGGCTCACCCGGCGGCTGCACCCAAGGCCCGGCCGACGGCTACGACGCGTGCGTGTACTCGGATCTGTTCCCCCAGCTCAATGCCGGTGACGACACCCCAGGCAAGACCAGATACACCGTGCTCCAGAGCTCGGGCGAATGGGCCGACGGTCGACTCGACGGCGGCCAGTGCCGGGTGTACGTCGACGGCATCCTCGGCAGCGGCACCGGCTTCGACCACATCGTCGAGGTGGCCGATCCGACCCTGCTGGCCGAGCTCGGCGCGGCCGCCGACGGCGAGTGCACCGGTACCTACGTCGACGAGGCCGATGGCACCATCACCTGGCAGGACACCATGACCGAGACGGCACCGCCGGTCCCCTACAACTAGGCCCCGAGCGCGGGACCGATGGTCGGCCAGGACGCGTGCAGCGCGTCCTGCCAGTAGGACCACGAGTGGGTGCCGACCGGGTGATAGTCGATCTTGGCGCCGATCCCGGCCGCGCGCAGGCGCTGGTCGAAGGCGACCATGCAGGTGTTGACGCCGAGTTCGATAGGCCCGCCGAGGAAGATGTTCTCCGCGAGCTGCGGCTTGAGCTGGGCCTCGTGCGGGCCGGGGATGCCGGTGCCGGTGGACATGTACAGCGCCTTGCCGCGCAGCCCCTCGACCATCAGCGCCGGATCGTGCGCGGCCCACTCGGGACCACCCGGCGCGCCCCACATGTTGCCCGGGTCGCCGCCCCTGGTGGCGATGGAGAACATGATCGCGCTCGCCGCCATCGCGGTGTCGGGGCACGCGCTGTATCCGGCGACCGCCCGGTACAGCCCGGGGTGGCGGGCGGCGAGGATGTAGGCCGCGTTGCCGCCCATCGACAGGCCGCCGATGCCGTTGACACCGTTGCCGTCGAACCGCGCGTTGATCAGGCCCGGAAGCTCCTGAGTGAGAAAGGTTTCCCACTTGTACCGGCCGAATTGCGGGTCGTCGGTGATCCAGTCGGTGTAGTAGCTGGCCTGCCCGCCGATCGGCAGGACCACGTTGATGTGCTTGCCACGGAAGAAGGCTTCGGCATCGGTGGCGTTGGTCCAGGTGCTCTGGCCGATACCGGGGTCGAGCCCGTCGAGCAGGTAGTAGGTGGGGCGGGACCCACCACCGGCGGGGTGCAGCACATGTAGATCGATGGTGCGGCCCATGACGGGCGAGGCGACCGTGATCGCGGTCCGCGTGGCACTGAGCGAGTTCACCGCGACGAAATCCGCGGCGGCCGCGGGTGCCGTGTGCACGACCGCCGGTCCGATCAACGCGATGGCGAAAGCCAGCACTGAAGCAGCAACACCTGTACGACGCACGACCTACCCTCCATTACCGCAAGCCAATGACAGTCCAAGGTAACCCACGCGCACGCGCATGTGAGGTATTTCACGGCCCCGGCGTTTCTCCAGCAAACTCCCCGGTTTGCAATGCCCGGTTCGCCCGATGCGCGGGTCAGCGGGTGAGCGCACCCCGAATCGAACCGGCGAGATAGTCGAGATCGGCGCGCGCGGGCGAGGTGGGCCGGGCCCGCAGACCGAAGCCGTCACCGGGCGTTCGCGGGATCACGTGCAGGTGCACATGGAAGACCTCCTGCCCGGCCGTGACGCCGTCGGCGAGGAAGAAGTTCACGCCGTCGGCGGCCACCTCACTGGACCGCAGCGCGGCGGCAATCCGCTGACCCACCTGGAAGAGCTTGCCGCCCAACACGGGATCGAGATCGGCCAGGCTCGGTGCGGCGGCCTTGGGGACGACGAGGACGTGTCCGGGCGTCACGGGGCGAATGTCCATGAACGCCAGGACATCATCGTCCTCGTAGACCTTGGACGCGGGCGCGGACCCGGCGATGATATCGGCGAAGATCGTGTACGGATTCACAGTGTCCTCTTGCGGCTGGCGCCGCGGGTTCGCGGACTGCCTACAGAATCGGTGACGGCGAGTAGCGCGCGGCTTCGGGGTTGGCCTCCACCAGCTTCTGCACCTGCGCGATGACCTCCGACACCTGGTCGGCCGCCGCGCCGATGAAGGCGGACTTGTCGGCCAGCGCCGCGTCGAGCGCGGCGCGGTCCAGCGGCATCCGCTCGTCAGCGGCCAGGCGATCGAGCAGATCGGGTTCGCGACCCTGCTCGCGCATGGCCAGCGCCACCGCGACCGCGTGCTCCTTGATGACCTCGTGCGCGGTCTCGCGACCGACGCCCGCGCGCACCGCCGCCATCAGGATGCGGGTGGTGGCCAGGAACGGCAGGTACCGGTCGAGCTCGCGCGCGACCACCGCCGGGTAGGCGCCGAACTCGGCGAGCACGGTCAGGAAGGTCTCGAACTGGCCGTCGATGGCGAAGAACGCGTCGGGCAGCGCGACGCGGCGCACCACCGAGCAGAACACGTCACCCTCGTTCCACTGCGCGCCGGCCAGCTCGGCGGCCATCGAGCCGTAACCGCGCAGCACCACCTGCAGGCCGTTGACGCGCTCACAGGAGCGGGTGTTCATCTTGTGCGGCATCGCCGAGGAGCCCACCTGGCCGGGCTGGAAACCCTCGGTGACCAGCTCGTGGCCCGCCATCAGGCGAATGGTGTGCGCGAACGAGGACGGTCCGGCGCCCAGCTGCACCAGCGCCGAGAGCACATCGTGGTCGAGCGAGCGCGGATACACCTGGCCGACGCTGGTGAACACGGTCGCGAAGCCGAGGTGGCGCGCCACCTGCTGTTCGAGCGCGGCCAGCTTGCCCGCGTCGCCGTCGAGCAGGTCGAGCATGTCCTGGGCGGTGCCCATCGGGCCCTTGATCCCGCGCAGCGGGTAGCGCTCGATCAGCTCACGCACGCGGGTGAGCGCGACCAGCACCTCGTCGGCGGCCGAGGCGAAGCGCTTGCCGAGCGTGGTGGCCTGCGCGGCGACATTGTGCGAGCGACCCGCCATCACCAGGGTCTGGTACTCGGCGGCCCGCTCGGCCAGCCGCGCCGCGATGGCGATGCCGTGGTTGTACACGTGCTCGAGCGAGAGCCGGATCTGCAGCTGCTCGACGTTCTCGGTGAGGTCGCGGCTGGTCATGCCCTTGTGCACGTGCTCGTGCCCGGCGAGCGCGTTGAACTCCTCGATGCGCGCCTTCACGTCGTGGCGGGTGACCCGCTCGCGCTCGGCGATCGAGGCCAGGTCCACCCGGTCGATCACGCGCTCGTAGTCGTCGAGCACTCCGGCGGGGACGTCGATCCCGAGCTCGGACTGCGCCCGCAGCACCTCGAGCCACAGCCGCCGCTCGAGCACGATCTTGTTCTCGGGTGACCAGAGCGCGACGAGCTCCGGGCTGGCGTAACGGGTGGCGAGGACATTCGGGACGAGGCTCACGAACGCTCAGTCTAGTTGGCGCACCCGTTCGGCCTGCTGGGGCATCATGTTGGGCACCACGGGCGGGGCGACGATGTCGATCATTTCCAGCAGTCCGGCTCGGGCGGGGCGGCGGGGTTCGGGGTGGCCCTCGATGAGGGCGGCGACCACCGCACCGTCGACCACGGCGACCAGTCGGCGCAACTGCTCGGGGCGCACCACTCGATCGGAGCGGCGCAGCACGTCGGCGAGCAGGTCTTCGAGCTGGGTGCGTAGTCGGAGCTGGACCTCGCGTAATTCGGGGTGGCGCGCGGAGGCGACCGAGCGCTCGTAGCGGGCGATCAGCTGACCTCGGGCGTCGAGGTCGCCGTCGTCGGGGCCGACCAGCAGGTCGAGGACCAGGTCGACGGTCGCGTCGGTGCCGCGCCTGCGGTGGCTGACCTCGCCGACCCGGCGGCGCATGGCGTCGAGTTCGATCGCCCCGCTGAACTCGACGGCGCGCGCGATCAGATCTTCCAGTGATTCGAAGTAGTAGGTGGTGGACGCGAGCGGAAGGTCTGCCCGCGAGGCCACCGAGCGATGTCGCACGGCGTCGAAGCCGCCTTCGAGCAACAGTTCAGCCGCCGCCGCCACCAGAGCTTGGCGACGTCGTTCGCCTTTCGGGGTCGTTGCGGTGGTCACCGTGCCATCGTGCCAGTCATCATCAGTTCAACCGTGCGCAATCGTCATCGGGGAAACGCTGGGAATTCGGGATAACTGAGTTTTACCGCATCCCGGTCCGGAAGTGTTCGTACTAGGCAAAGTTGTTGTCGCACATCACTGTTGACACCGGCCCGGATCAAGCCTTCAAGTACCGCTCGAGACGCTCCAGCGCTGCGGAGATGTCGTTTGTGGATCCTGCGAAGGAGAAGCGCGCGGTGCGGCTGCCGTGCACGGTGTCGAAGTCGAGCCCGGGGGCCAGCGCGACACCGGTTTCGGCGAGGACGTCGGCGCACCAGGCGAGGGAATTATCGGTCAGATGTCCAATTTCGGCGTAGGCGTAGAAGGCGCCGTCGGCGGGCGCCAACTCGGTGATACCGAGGGCGGGCAGACCCTCCAGCAGCAGCGCCCGGTTACGCGCGTAGCGGCGCACGTGCCCGTCCAGTTCATCCCTGGCTTCCGCGCCGAAGGCGTGCACCGCCGCGTACTGGGAGATGGCGGGCGGGCACACGGTCATGTTCGAGGCCAGCCGCTGCAAGGCTGGGCGCAGGTCGGCCGGTGCGAGCATCCAGCCCAGCCGCCAGCCGGTCATCGAGAAGTACTTCGACACCGAGCCGATCACCACCGACGCACGGGAGAACTCCCAGGCCGACGAGGTGGGCGTGCTCGCGCCCGCGTAGGTGATGCCGTGATAGATCTCGTCGGAGATCAGCAGCGTCCCGTGTTGTTCGCACCAGCGGGCCAGCCCGGCCAGCTCGGCCGGGTCGATCATGGTGCCGGTCGGGTTGGCCGGGCTGGCCACCACCAGGCCCGCGGGTGGTTCGGGCAACGCCTCGAGCATCGCGACCGTGGGCTGGAATCTGGTCTGCGGGCCGCAGTCGAGTTCGACGACGGTGCAGCCGAGCGCGGTCAGGGTGTTGCGGTAGGCGGGGTAGCCGGGGCGGGCCACCACGACCGTGTCGCCCGCGTCGAAGGCGGCCAGGAAGATCAGCGTGAACGCGCCGGAGGACCCGGTGGTCACCACGACCTCGTCCGGGTGCACGTCGTAGCCGTAGGTCGCGCTGTGATGCTCCGCGATCGCCTCGCGCAGCGGCAGGATGCCGAAGGTCTCGGTGTAGCCGAGCAACTCGTGATCGATCGCGGCCCTGGTGGCCCGCAGCACCGGCGCCGGCGCCTGGGTCGAGGGTTGCCCCGCCGCCAGGACCAGCACATCTGCGTGCGACCTGGCCCGTTCGGCCGCCGCTTTCCACACGTCCATCACGTAGAAAGGGGGGATGGTCGACCGGCGCGATTCTCTGGACACCCGAGAGACGGTAGAGCACCCGCTCGCGCGCACGCACAGATATGGTCGGCACAATGGCTCCAACAGCGAAGACGCAGCCACCGACGCGGCCGAGGTGGGCGCGCCGGGGGTGGGGGGCGGAATGAAGCGGACACAAACCGCGCGGGACGTGACTCTCGTCGATGCCGACCGCGTCGAGCCCGCATCAGCCGACGCGGCCGCACCAGGGCACAACGCGGTCGTGGCGAGTGGTGACGGTCGGCCCGACGACGACACGAATTCGCCGCGCCGGCACAGCGCCGATGACGCGGACGGTCACGACCAGCCCGACAACGACACGACCCCACCACAGAACAGCGCGAACAACGCGAATGGCCTTCCGAGTCGCGCTCTGCCCGACCCGCGCGGCGCGACTGCCCAGCGCAGCCGGATGGTCAATGGCCTTGTGCTGCGGGCGGATTGGCGTAGCCAACTGCCAGCGAAAGTAGCTGTGCGCGATCGCGTTTCGGCATGGGTCGACCATTATCCGACGGTCAGCGAGGTCGTTGGTGACCTTCGGGGTGGCGAGTTCCGCAAGGTGTTCTGGGAGCGGCCGAGGACGCGGGCCGAGCAGTTGTGGGAGCGGCGGCCGAGTCAGGAGCGGGTGCGGGCGACGCTGATCGAGCGGCGGGTGCTGATCGCCGGGGTGGCGGTGGTCGCACTGTTCGTGACGGCCGACGCCCAGTTCGGGGCCGCACTCAGTGACCGTCCGCTGGCGCCGGGCGAGGCGCAGCGGGTGGCCATCGCCTACCCCCCGCAGATCCAGCAGAACCCGCAGTCGGTGCGGCCGATGCTCGACGCCATCGCCGCGGGCGAGAAGCGTCGCGAGGCCGCCGTGGTCGCCGCCGCCGCGCGGGCCACCCTGGAGCGGGCGAAAGCGGAGGCCGCGGCCGCGGCGTCGGGCGAATGGCAGGACTGGATGGGCGAGCGCGCGCCGGTCGTCCCCGGTGTGCTCACTCCGGGTTCCACCCCGTCCACCGGCGGGTTCAGCCTGCCCGCCAAGGGCGCGTTCACCTCGGGCTTCGGCTCACGCTGGGGCACCATGCACCGTGGCATCGACATCGCCGCCCCCATCGGCAGCCCCATCTACGCCGTCGCCGACGGCACGGTGATCGAGGCGGGCCCCGCCCAGGGGTTCGGCCTGTGGGTTCGCATCCGGCACGACGACGGCACGATCAGCGTCTACGGGCACATGTACGACTTCTTCGTCTCCCAGGGCGAACGCGTCCCGGCGGGCATGCAGATCGCGCGCATCGGCAACCGCGGCGATTCCACCGGTCCCCATTTGCATTTCGAGATCGTCCAGAACAACCAGCACGTCGACCCGCAGGTCTGGCTGGCGATGCACGGACTCCGCCTGACCTGATCGCGCATCGCCGTCACGCGACGTGGCGGATGACGCGACTGGACCCTTGATCACCGCGCGCTGGTGGCTTTCGCCTCTCGGCCGCCACCACCACAGCGTGGTGAACAACCGTCCGATGTCGGGTCAGCTGGTGCGGCGCTCGGGGATGACGACCTCGGTCGCGCCGATGTCGGTGCGGAAGTGGCTGCCGGGCAATTTGATTCGCTCGAGGCGGGCGTAGGCGCGCTCGCGGGCCTGGGCGAGGTCGGCGCCGACGCCGACCACATTGAGTACCCGCCCACCCGCCGACACCAGGGCCCTGTCCTCGCGCAGAGCGGTGCCCGCGTGCAGCACCAGGGTGTCCCCGGCCAGGGCACCGTCCTCGGCGCCGCTGATCACGTCACCCGTGCGCGGCCGGGCCGGGTAGTTCTCCGCGGCCAGCACGACCGTGATCGCCGAACCGTCCTTCCAACGCGGCGGGTCGATCTCGGCGAGGCGACCGGTCGCGGTGGCGTGCAGCAGTTCGGCGAAGGGACTGTCCAGCAGGGCGAGTACGGCCTGGGTCTCGGGATCGCCGAAGCGGCAGTTGAATTCGACCACGGCGGGCCCATGGGCGCCGATCGCCAGACCCGCGTACAACAGGCCGGAGAAGGAGCTGCCCCGGGCGACCAGCTCGGCCGCCACCGGCTTCACCACGTCCTCGACGATCTCGGTCAGCGTCTCCTCCGGCAGCCACGGCAGCGGCGTGTAGGCGCCCATGCCGCCGGTGTTCGGGCCGGAATCGCCGTCGCCGACGCGCTTGTGGTCCTGGGCGGGCAGCAGCGGGACCACGGTCTCGCCGTCGACCAGGCAGAACAGCGACACCTCTGGCCCGTCGAGGAACGACTCCAGCAGCACCGGATGACCCTGTTCGAGCAGTTCGGCACCGTGATCACGGGCCGTGCGGCGATCGTCGGTCACCACGACGCCCTTGCCCGCGGCGAGCCCGTCGTCCTTGACCACCCAGGTCGGGCCGAAGCGGTCCAGCGCCGCGTCCAGCTCGGCCGGGCTGTCGACGATCTCGCTGTGCGCGGTCCGCACACCGGCCACCGCCATCACATCCTTGGCGAACGCCTTCGAACCCTCGATCCGCGCGGCATCGGCCGACGGGCCGAACACCGGGAACCCGGCCGCGCGCACCGCGTCGGCGATACCGAGCACCAGCGGCACCTCGGGCCCGATCACCACCAGGTCGGCGGCGACGTCGGCGGCCAGCGCGACCACGGCCTCGGCCGAGCACGGATCGACCGCGCGCAGCTCGGCGTGCTGACCGATCCCCGGGTTGCCGGGGGCCGCGATCACCGCCGTCACCGAGGGATCCCGGCGCAGCGCCAGGACGAGGGCATGTTCACGGGCTCCGGAACCGATGACGAGTACGCGCACGGCAGCAAGATTAGTCGCGCACCGCTGCGCCCCTTCGCACGGCCCGCGGCCGGGATTTCCACCCACGTGCCCGCGCATCGGGTTCAGCTGGGGGACAATGGCCTTAGCGTGGCATAACGCCCGCCGACATCGCGCGATGGGAGCACAGCATGGGTCTGCTCGACGGGATGATGGGCAACGCGGGACGCATCGAGCCCGGTGCCGCCCAGCAGGAGTACGCCAAACTGTTCGGCCAGGGCGAGCAGGTCTACGCGGCCTTCCTGCTGGTGCGCGACGCGATGCTGTTCACCAATCGCCGCCTGATCATGATCGACAAGCAGGGCGTCACCGGCCGCAAGGTCAGCTATCACAGCATCCCCTACCGCTCGATCTCGCGTTTCGCCGTCGAGACCGCCGGCACCTTCGACCTCGACGCCGAGCTCTACATCTGGATCAGCAGCCAAGACGAGCCGGTGAAGCAGCGTTTCAACCGTCAGGTCGACATCTACGAGGTGCAGGGCATCCTGTCGCATTTCATCGCCGTCTGATTAGGCTCGCCGGTATGGCATCCGTTTTCAGCGCGATCATCGCAGGCCAACTGCCCGGCCGCTTCGTCTGGTCCGACGACGAATTCGTCGCCTTCCTCACCATCGCCCCCGTCACCCAGGGTCACACCCTGATCGTGCCGCGCGCCGAGATCGACCAGTGGCAAGACGTCGACCCCGAGGTCTTCGCCCGCCTCACCGGCGTCGCCCAGAAGATCGGCCAGGCCGTCCGCATCGCCTTCGACGCCCCTCGCGCCGGCCTGCTCATCGCCGGGCTCGAGGTCCCCCACCTGCACACCCACGTCTTCCCCGCCTACACCATGGGCGACTTCGACATCTCCGGCGCCGACACCAACCCCTCCCCCGAATCCCTCGACGAAGCCCAGACCAAGATCAAGGCCGCTCTGCGCGAGTTGGGCTACGGGGCAGGCGTTCCGGACTGATGCGGAACCAGGGGGAACCGAAACGGTCGGTCGTGCGTCAAAGTCATCGAGTGGGTTTGTTCAGAAGGGGAGAGACGATGCGACTGGTTGGCGTTGCCGCCGGGGTGTGTGCTGTGGTTTTGGCGCTCGCCGGGTGCTCCGAGAGTGTGGATGGGCAGGCGGAGGTCAGTGGGGCTCCGCTGACGAAGGAGCAGCTGTTCGATCCGTGCAACGTGCCGGATGAGGTGCTACTGGCGGCGGGGGCCGATCCGGCGTCGAAGGACGACAACCCGTTCTCAGCCCCGAGCTCCAGCTGGAAGGGGTGCGGGTGGCGCGCTGGCGACTTCTACCTGTCACTTCTGTCGACGACGAATTCCCCACAGGAATTCCGCGAGAATACCTACTTTCACGACTTCCAGGATGTGACCGTCAACAGCAGGCCGGGACTTCAGTACCTAATTGGCGAGAGCAATCCACCCGAAGAGTGCGGAATTGCGTTCGGCTCCAGCCAGGGAACGATAACCCTGATGGTAGGTCGCGCATTGAGCAGCAAGTCGACAACCGACCCATGCGAAGTAGCTAATACGGCTGCTCCAAGTTTTGTTGAAGTCCTTCCAGAATAGCGAAATGGTGACACCAGAAAGACACATCAATGGCAGATGCAAATGCGGTTGCTAAAGAATTCCAAACCCTCGCCGGCGAGGCAACCGCCGGCAGGCTGATAATCGAGTACGACGCAGCCGAACGATGTGCAAAGTGGTGCGATGAATACAGCAGGGACCTAGACGATTTAGGACGTAGGGCACAGCTCATTGTCTCAATCGAGTCATTCGGAAATCTAAGGTCGGCATCGACACTTGGGGACAAGTTTGCCAAATTGGCCAACGGCGGTGCGGGTTCCGGTTCTTACACCGACGCAATCCGTCAACACCAAGAAATACTTGCCTCCATGGCCGACATGTACCGAAAAGCTGGTGCCGCGTACAAGGACTGCGATGAGGCCACACAGTTGGCGATCAAGCAGCAGACCAACAATCTCGACTGACCTCAGGGGGGAATCATGTCGTTCTCGAATTTTATGAATGAGCTAGGCAACGCGGCGGTGACAGTCAGTTCACCGAACCGGCTCAGGGAACGTCTCTCGTCGTTGTTCGATTCCGATATCGAGCCAACCCAATCAGAATTGGACGCCCAGGCCAACGGCAACAACGAGCGCACTCGGATCTATGGCGACAACGCGGCCCTCTCCTCGGGTTTCGATGGCGAATACACGCCCCAGGTGGTGCCACCGGTGATGGAATCCTTCGTCGGCATGCCGCACTCGAAGATCATGGAATTCGTCGATTCGATCGGTCTCACCGAGATGTCCGAGAGCGTTCAGCGTTGGGAACAGCTCGCGACCGACACGACAGCCAAGGCCACAGCCTTCCACGACAACATCCAGAAGGAAATGGAGCGCGGCTGGGCGGGCAGCGCAGCGACAGCCGCACTGACCAGCACCAAGAACTACCTCGCCGAGGTCCACAAGGTCGACCAGGCAGCCTCGTTGATCGGCAACAAGATGGAAGAGGCGTACTCGGGCTTCAATCAGGTGAGGTACTCGGTACCGCACGAGTCCGACGATCAGACCAAATCGAAGATGGGAATCCTCGTCTCCTACCTGGCCCCGGGCAGCGGGTTCCTCATCGACAGCACCAGCAATGGGCGTGCGGCGGCGGCCGAGGAAGCCGCCAACGAGGTGATGCGAACCGTCTACAAGCCGGTCGCCGAGCAATCCGATACCCAGGTTCCGAAGGTCCCCGAACCCACGAAACCGCAGTCGGACAATCCGGTCATCGACGATGGCGGCGGCAGGAGGACCGACGGGGACGGCAGCACCAACGGCGGCAACGATTCGAACGGGTCCACCGGCGGCGGCACGCAGCCCACCACGACAGACCCGGAAGACCCGTCCACCACCGACCCGGGCACCGAGAACCCCGGCGACGGGACCAATCCGTCGACCACGGAGAACGGCACGACAACCCCCGAGACCACCGACCCGAACGCGACCACTCCGGCCGGCACGGCCCCGACCACCCCGGCGAGCACCGTCCCCAGCGGCCTCGGCACGGGCGGCGCTGGCCTCGGCTCAGGCGGAGGCGGCGGTGGCGGTCTCGGTTCGGGCGGCAGCGGCATGCCTGGCGCGGGCCAGAGCCTGCCCGGCGGTGGCCAGAATCAGCCCCTCGCCGCCTCGGCGGGTGTCGGCACCGGCGCGGCGGGCGGTCGCGCGGGTATGACCGGCATGGGCGGCATGGGTGCCCCCGGTGCGCGCGGCGGCGGCAAGGACGACGAGAACGAGCACAACGCCCCCGACTACCTGCGTGGTGTGCACGAGGAACTGCTCGGCCCGGACCGCCTGCACGTTCCTCCCGTGATCGGCGGCGACGCATGACCGACACCTGGGAGCTGACCCCGTTCGAGTTCTGGGTCGCCTGGGAAACCCTCGGTCGCGACCGGATGCCGTGGCCGCTGACGTTCCGTTCCGGCTGCGAGACCCAGGTCGAATTCGATCAGCAGTGCCGGCTGGCCGCGGATTCGCTGATCGCCAAGATCGGCACCGACGAGTCGCTCTACCACGCTCTGCACGCGCTGGCCCATCCTGACGTGCGGATCGAACTGTTCGGCCACCGGCTCGACGGCCGCAAGCGCATGGTTCGCGCCTGCGCCGCGACCGAGTCGGGCAACGGCGTGGTCGCGGCCCAGATCCCGGGCGCCGAGTACGGCGAGGGCGGCAACATCCTGATCTACCTGCGTCCTGCGCACTCGGTCGTCCAACGCCTCATCGGCATCCTCCCCTCGGTCGGCCCCGGCACCAACCAGGGCATCAACGTCCACCGCGACGACATCACCACCACCCCCGACCGATATTCGATGCACCGCACCGAGGGCGAACGCGCGCTGAACTTCCTGAAACGTCCCTTCCGCACCTACGCCGAATTCCGCGTAGACCTCGGCCCCGCCCTCGACGGCTGGAAAGAAGGCGGCACCACCCTCCAACTGGTCGACTACCTCGACGACGGCCGCTACCTCGTCCACGAGGGCGAACGCGTCATCGCCACCCCCGCGACCGCCGACCACATCGCCACCGAACTGAATCGCATGATCGACAAGGCAACCATCCGCGACCGCGAAACGGCCTGGTGATGTCCGGCGCCAAGACCCCGAATCAGCGCATCCTGACGATCCTGTTCACCGGAGCTCTCGGCCTGTGCCTCGCCTCCGCCACCCTGTTCTTCGCGAGCCAACCGATCAACGTGCTCGCCTACTGGCTCGGCTACGGCGAACCCATTCAGGTCGAGGTCACCAAGGGAACCCCGGGCTCGAGCATCGGCCGCGGCGGACCAGGCGAAGGCCGAGTGGTCCCCGATGGCACCCAGGTGTGGCTGTACACAGTGAACACAGGCGAGACGGTCACCGCACGCCCACGCCTGATCAATATCGGTGCCAGACCGCACGTCTACCACAGCCCCCTGCGCGCAGCCGAAGACCTGGTCCTGATCATCCCCACCGGCCTGTTCGGCGTCCCCCTCGTCGCCCTGATCCTCGCGACAATCGCCCCCGACCGCGTCAGAGCCTTCACCGAACGAGCCAAAGCCCGCAACGAACGCCGCCGCCGCTCGGGAATGCACCCCTGACAACCGACCCAAGAAGGTAAACCATTTTCGAGAGTATGGAATCTTTTCTCCTTTGGCTCCTGTCATTCGTCATCATCATTCTGGCGACCAACTTCGTGAAGTATTTGTCGGCATCGAGGTCAAAGCGACAGCGCCGGATATCCGAACGCGACGATGACCAGTCCGGCGTTTGAACCCTCGAAGGGAGAGACGATGCGACTGACCGGCCTGGCAGCCGCGGCGTGTGCTGCTGTGGTGGTGCTCGCCGGATGCTCCGCGACTGTCGATGGACAGGCGGTGCTCAGCCCGCTGACCAAGGAACAGTTGTTTGATCCGTGCACTGTGCCAGACAGCGTGATACAAGCCGTGGGTGCTGATCCCACGACGAAGGGCGACAACCCGTTCATGTCGCCGCGGCCAGAGTGGAAGGGCTGTGAGTGGACGGCCGACGGCTACTTCATATCCCTCTTCAGCACCACCAACACCGTGCAGCAGTTTCGCGAGAACGACTACCTGCACGACTTTCAGATCGTCACCGTAGCTGGCCGAGAAGGGCTGCAGTATCTCCTTGGCACCTGGGACCCCCCGCATCAGTGCGGAATAGCATTCGGAAGTAGTCAGGGGACAATCACATTGCAGGCCAGCAAGTTCGTTGACGACAAATCACCGACAGATCCCTGCCTGTTGGCCAACAATGCTGCGCCGAACTTCGTGGAAATCCTTCCTTCGTAGCAACACAGCGACCAACACCTCCGGCCAGCGATCAGCCCTTGCTCTGGTCGTTGCTCAACCACTTCTCCGGACACATACGGACCAGCACCGACTTCTCGTTGAGAGCAGCGTCCACGTAGGCGGCAGCCTCTCCCTCCGGGAGATAGCGACTGGCGATGGACAGCGCCTGCGCACGCGTAGGCGGTACGTCGGCGGAGATCACCGACCCCTCCGCAGTCACATACCGGTAGGGCACCGTCTCGGATTGCACCACGAAGCTGAATCGTCCGGCCCGGCGGATGGAGCGATCCTTCACGGTGTCGCGTTCCATCCACAGCAGGATCTCGCCGTCTTCGTACGCGTACCAGATCGGCACAGCCAGCGGGGCCCGCCCCTCGCGCTCCACGGCAAGCACCCCGACATGGACGGCGGACAGGAACGCCTCACGCTCCGCAGCGGTCATCACAAACGACACCCGGCACTCTCCTTCGATAGGACGTGCTCAATCCAACACCATCGCGGACCGGGTATTCCAAGCGCCGAAGCTCGATCCCGACTGCGCCCTACCTGGACACCTCCGCCGACCCGAACCGCCTGATCGACCAGGCCCCGGGCGCGACCACGAATCGGCGTGGGAGTTGTCCGCCCCACAAACCCGAACAACACGAGGTCGCGAGTGCTGAGGTCCTTCTCGGCCATAAGGTCACGGACGCGGCGTAGCTTCTCGACATGGCGGGTTAGTCAATGGGTTATTGACTGAGAAAATTACTTGCACCGTGCACGCCCAACTGAACGACAAGCGGCATCGACGATGAGCACGGAAATAGGTCTCAGATGCTTGCTTGTGGAATAAAAGTTGGGGCTTTGTCGCTGTATAGCTCTACTTCACCCCAGTCACCTTCCAGCTTGTAGACCCCGCCGTCAAACACGAATGTATCGATGTTTCCAAGGTCCTCATCTCCAGTCGCATCATGAAAAGTTTGAGTGGACCGTGAATCCCATTTACGCGACTGGACAGCGGAAAATACCAGCACTCCCCTTTGGTAGCAGTACTGTTCACCCGGCAAAGGTGCATGATAGTCCGGACTCTTCTGCGTCAGGACAGCGTCAAGATCGAACTTCAGCTCAGAATCGGTTTCCAGAATCGCCAGGACATAGCTGTCTTCCAAGTATAGCCCCTCAAGACCAGGGAGGCTCGAGTAGTTCGTCATCAATTGAGGTCCCAATCTATCGGAGTATGATTACCTGGACTCTTACGCGTCACGGGATTACCTGAAGGATCAATACGCTGGCCGGTGGAATCTCGAAGCTCAACATGCGGATTACTGCTACCCGGCGCCCTCCCACTTCCTTTCTTAATAGTCATGCGAACAACACCGTTTTCATCAGTGTACTTGATCGGACCATTATCAGTTTGCGACCGAACCCAGCCCTGCTCTTTCGCATACGTCTCAAGCTCGCTCGCTTTCGGCGTACGACCGTCGAACAAGTCATTGAGCTTCTTCTTCTTGCTGAAGCGCTCGGCGATCTTCCTCCCGAGATCTTTGATGCGTTGCAAAGCAGCACGGATAACCCCGCCCAAGGCGGAGAGGGCTTTGATAACCCAGCGTGCAACAAAGGCGATCGCGGTGACCAGCCCCGCTATTGTATTCGCAAAAACTTTGATTCTATCCGATATCGCAAGCGTAGGAGATATTGAAACAGCTTCTGCGGAGAAGATCGCAGAGACCACGCCACCGACCGTTCGGGTCACCAGATTCGTCGAAACAGTCCATACCGGGTCCGCCGCCAAAGCGCTGAGCTGACCGGAAATCTTGTTTCGCATTTCCTTTATCGAATCAGCTTGATTCCTACACATGGCAGCGATCTCACCGAATGCGGCTACAAGATCGGTAGCTGCACGTTTAATTTCATTCAAGTCCTCGTCTATCGCCGAAATGTCTGGCGCAGTCTCGGACTCGAAACTCTGGGCTATACCACCTATCAGTTCCGGCAATTCAACCGCGCCTTCGGCGCCAGCCAATTTCTCCCACACTTCAGCACTGGTGGTTAACTTGTCCGGATCACTGTCGGGAATCGCGACACCGAAATCGCTGAGCACCGATGCAGCCAGGCCAATTTCATCGCTCAAGCCACTACCGGGACCCCCGGCGGACGGAGGAGGAGGCGAGCATGACCCCCACGCGGGCCCGAGGTCAACCGGCTCGGCTGGCTCGGGCCTACCGGTACCTTTTTCATAATCTGCGAGTGCGTAGTTGTATCCGACCTGCTGGAGCACCTCGGAATAGTTCTGCATGGCTTCAACCAGAAGCTTCGCCAATGACTCGACCTCGAGGACGGCAGCATCATACGATGCAGACCACTCCTTGGCCACACCAGCAGTGCCGCCCATACCACCGGTGCCGCTGAGCGCAGACATTTGCGTCGAGAATAGTTTGTGAAACTCTCTCGCGTAGGTATGCAGATTGCTTCCCGCCAGCGTGTATATCAGCGGATTGACAATCAGTGTATCCCCCACCGTAAAAACCTACCCTCGACCCAGCATCTGCAGATTCGCCGCAACTGCTGCGGTATAGCGGTTGTGCGCGTCCGTGGCGGCTTGCCGCATCGCCTCGATTCCCTCTGCGACATCAGTAGCACCGGATACCCATTGCCGGAACGCATCTGCTTGCGCGTCAGCGGCGGCACCGCTCCAGTTCTGTTGAACAGCTTCGATACGCTGCTGCAGTCCGTCCAGACTGTCGTTGAGGAAACCAACGAACCCACCGGCACGTGCAGCGATCTGCTCCAGTTCGGACAAGCTCACCTGGAAGGGTTGCGCGTTCTCGACCATCACAGCTCCGGAAGATCGAGCGAGTTGGTCAGTGCGCTGGTCTGGCTCGCGCGGGAGGTGTCTTGATCGTTGAGGACGCGGCTCGTGACGCCGAGCGACTCGGCCATCGCGGCCAACGCGGCCAAGACAGTGTCGGCCCCCTGCTTAACCTCGATCCACCCGTCCGAGTAGGCGTCGGCGGATGTCCCCTTCCATGATGTCAACAACGAATTCACATCGACATCGAGTGAGGCCAGACCATTGACAAGCGTTTCGGCCACCTGCTGTACATAGGTTCCGGCATCGGTCACCTCATCAGGGATGAGAGTGAAGTCCTGCTGACCACCTAGCTCTTTCGAAGCCACTGTTCCCCCCTTGCTTCGTTCGACACCACCGTACCGGCGGCACTTACCAGACGCTCAATCAGAGGCCAGCCATCCTGGGTCCAAACACGAAACGGCCGGTCCCGAAGATCTGGACCGGCCGTTGTCGAGCCCCCTGTCAGGATTGAACTGACGACCTTCGCTTTACAAGAGCGGTGCTCTACCACTGAGCTAAGGAGGCGGGTTACCAGCAGTGCCCCGGAGGGCAGCGACCATCATAGCCGGGCACGTCTGCCGCGTGACACCGAGATCGGTGCCACGCGGTGACGCACTCAGCGAGTGTCCCGGACGCAGTATCGGAAGTTACTGGTCAGGACTGGGCGCGGGCCGCATCGTCGGCGGCCATCGCGTCGCGCAGGCTCTTGGGTCGCATATCGGTCCAGTTCTTCTCGACGTACTCGACGCACGCGGCCCGGCTCTCTTCGCCGAACACGACACGCCAACCCGCCGGGACCTCCGCGAATGCGGGCCACAGGGAGTGCTGCTCTTCATCGTTGACCAGAACGAAGAAGCGGCCGTCCTCGTCGTCGAAGGGGTTGGTGCTCATTTCACCTCACTGGATACTGGCGCTGTGTACGGGATCGCTCCGGGGCGCGAAGCCCCGAGCGTTGTGTCGACCCTAGCAAGGCAACTGTTACTGGTAGGCAGTTACCTCACGCAGGGTTGAATTGGGCCTGCTCGCGAGGGCCTGCGTGGTCACGCTGCGCTACCGCCTCCGGCCCGCCGGATCAGGCCGCGAAGAAATCGAGCAGGATCTTGTTGACCGCCTCGGGTCGCTCCAGGTAGCCGTAGTGCCCGGTATCGGGGATCTCCTGGTACCTGGCACCGGGGATGACCTCGGCGACCTCGCGCGACAGGTAGGGCGGGATCATCCGGTCGTCGGCGAAGCCGATGGCCAGGCAGGGCACCGTGATCGCCCGGTAGGCGGCGAGGCGGTTGAACTCGTGGTCCATCGCCCGCTGGGCGCGGATACCGGGGGTGGCGGCCCCACCGGTGAACTCGAACAGGTCGAGCCAATCGCGCGCGGCGTTGGCATCGGCCATGGTCGCCGGGGACAGGTTCATCACCGCGGTCAGCGCGGCCTCGAACTTGGCGGGCAGCTGCACGCCGGCGGCGTCGAGGTCCTGCTCGCCGATCGAGAGTGTCTTCTGGAACTGGTCCAGACGAGCGTGCCCGGCCATGAACACGGCCTTGCGGACCAGGTCGGGGCGGGCCAGCGCCAGTTCCTGGGCCACCCGCGCGCCCATCGAGGTGCCCGCGATCAGGGCGGGACCCTCGTCGAGCAGCTCGATCAGCGCGGCGGTGTCGGCGACGAGCTCCTCGATGGCCATCCCACCCGCCGCCTCGTGCGACGGCGCGATGCCGCGGTTGTCGAAGGTGCAGACCCGATATCCGGCGGCGACCAGGGCGGGAACCTGGTGCAGCTCCCACACCCGGCCCGGCGACCCGGTGCCCATGATCAACACCACCAGCGGACCACCACCCTTGACGTCGGTGCCCTTGGTACGGTCGCCCTTGACCTGATAGTTCAGTGCGATGCCGTTCACCGTGGCCAGTGGCATGGAAGAACCTTTCCTGAAGTTGCTGATCGGAATCCACGGTAACGGCCACGCCACGACACTGCACCGGGGCGGGGTGATCGGGTCGGGAGTTCAACGGCTGTGCACCGGCGCCCGATAGTATTGACTACTCGCACGCAGAGCGTAGGAAAACCGGGAGGACGAACGACTATGGCCGCGAAGAGCAGCGCCAACGACATCGCCGACGACGAGCTCGAGCCGCTGGCCGACGAGACCGCTCGCCAGGCACAGCGCGTCGTCGCGGCATACGCCGAAGACGCCGACGAGTGCCGGATGCTGCTGTCGATGCTCGGCATCGGCCCCAGCTGACCCCGCGAAGACGAACCACAACCTCAAAGCGGCCCCTGCGACGCGCGAAGGATGCGTGAGTGGACCAATGATCGATGAACAGTCCAACGACCGCCCGTCCGAGAACACCGAACCCGTCGTTCCCAGTGGTGCGGGCTCGGGCTTCGTAGTAGTCGCCAACCGGCTTCCGGTCGATCTCGAACGGCTGCCCGATGGCACGACCAGATGGAAGCGCAGCCCCGGCGGGCTGGTCACCGCGCTCGAACCGGTGCTGCGCAGCAACAAGGGAGCCTGGGTCGGCTGGGCCGGGGTGCCCGACGTCGAGGTCGAGCCGATCATCGAGGACGGCCTCGAGCTGTACCCGGTGCCGCTGACGGCCCAGGAGGTGGAGGACTACTACGAGGGGTTCTCCAACGGCACACTGTGGCCGCTCTACCACGACGTGATCGTGCGCCCGGTCTACGACCGGGCCTGGTGGGCCGCCTATGTCGAGGTCAACCGGCGCTTCGCCGAGGAGACCGCGAAGGTGGCCGCCGAAGGCGCGACCGTCTGGGTGCAGGACTACCAGCTGCAGCTGGTGCCCAAGATGTTGCGGATGCTGCGCCCCGACCTGACCATCGGCTTCTTCTTGCACATCCCGTTCCCGCCGGTCGAGCTGTTCATGCAGATGCCGTGGCGGACCGAGATCGTCGAGGGCCTGCTCGGCGCCGATCTGATCGGTTTCCACTTACCCGGCGGGGCCCAGAACTTCCTGTATCTGGCCCGCAGGCTGGCCGGTCAGCCCACGTCCCGGGGCACGATCGGCGTGCGTTCCAAGCTGGGCGTGGTCCAGGTGGGTTTCCGCACGGTGCGCGTTGGCGCGTTCCCCATCTCGATCGACTCGGCCGAACTCGACGAGCACTCGCGGCGCCGGTCGGTGCGGGAGCGGGCCGCCAAGATCCGCGCCGAACTGGGCAATCCGAAGAACATCATGCTCGGCGTCGACCGCCTCGACTACACCAAGGGCATCGACATCCGGCTCAACGCGCTGTGGGAGCTGCTGGAAGAGGGCCGGATCGACCCGGCCGAGACGGTGATGGTGCAGCTGGCCACCCCGAGCCGTGAGCGCGTGCAGAGCTACATCAAGATGCGCGGCGACATCGAACGTCAGGTGGGCCGGATCAACGGCCAGTTCGCCAGGGTCGGCTACCCGGTCGTGCACTACCTGCACCGCCCGATCCCCCGCGAGGAACTGATCGCCTTCTTCGTCGCCGCCGACGCCATGCTGGTCACTCCGCTGCGCGACGGCATGAACCTCGTCGCCAAGGAGTACGTGGCCTGCCACAGCGACCTCAACGGCGCCCTGGTGCTCAGCGAGTTCACCGGCGCGGCGGCCGAGCTGCGCCAGTCCTACCTGTGCAACCCGCACGACCTGGACAGCGTCAAGGACGCCATCGTCGGCGCGCTCGACGACGAGCGCGACACCAAGCGCCGCCGGATGCGCTCCCTGCGCCGCCAGGTACTCACCCACGACGTCGAACGCTGGGCCCGCGCCTTCCTCGACGCCCTCTCCCAGAGCAATGTCGCGGGTTCGGCGCTGCTCGGCGACTCCGACGGCTACCCCGAATCGCGGTAGCCGAGAGCACACAGCGACCTCACAGCGTCGATCCAGCCACTTCCCAGCCGAGTGGTGGACCATGAACCCATGAGCGGTGTGCCGGGTGCGCCCGAGGCCAGGGTGCTCGTCGTCGACGACGAACCGATGATCGTGGAGTTGCTGGCGGTGAGCCTGCGCTTCCAGGGCTTCGAGGTGGCCACGGCCGCCGATGGCGCCGAGGCGCTGGACCGCGCCCGTACGTTCCGGCCGCAGGCGCTGATCGTCGACGTGATGATGCCCGGCATGGACGGCTTCGGCCTGCTGCGCCGCCTGCGCGCCGACGGTATCGACGCACCGGTGCTGTTCCTGACCGCCCGCGACGAGGTGGCGGACAAGATCACCGGACTCACCCTCGGTGCCGACGACTACGTCACCAAGCCGTTCAGCCTCGAGGAGGTGGTGGCGCGGTTGCGGGTGATCCTGCGCCGGGCGGGCCGGGTGGATCCGGAGCGGGCCGACACCCGGCTGCGGTTCGCCGATATCGAACTCGACGACGACACCCACGAGGTGTGGAAGGCCGGTGAGCCGGTCGCCCTGTCCCCCACCGAGTTCACGCTGTTGCGCTACTTCCTGGTGAACGCGGGCAGCGTGCTGAGCAAACCGCGCATCCTGGATCACGTGTGGCGCTACGACTTCGGCGGCGAGGTGGGGGTGGTGGAGACCTATGTGTCCTACCTGCGCAAGAAGGTCGACACCGGTGAGCAGCGGTTGATCCACACCTTGCGCGGGGTCGGGTACGTGCTGCGCGAGCCGAACGGACGATGAGCGCCGCGGGAGTGCGCGCACGCCTCGCCCGTGGCTTCGCGGCGATCCCGCTGCGGGTGACGCTGGTCCTGGTGCTCGTCGTCCTGGCCGGATTCGGTGTGGTCGCTTCGGGTTTCGTGGTGACCACGGCGATGGAGAATTCGCTGCAGCGCCGCACCGATCAGCAGCTGACCGATGCCGCGGTCGAATGGGAGCGGCGCATCGGGCTGCCCGCGCCCCCGCTGCCCGTACCGGCTCCGGACCGCCAGCAGCCGCCCGGCCGCTACTACCTGCGGGCCGAGAGCTCCGACGGAGCCCGAAGCATCACCCAGGACAACGTCTTCGGTACCGATGCCACGCCCGCGCTGCCCGATCCGCCCGCCCTGCAACCGGTCACGGTGGGTTCGGTCGACTCCACCGACCAGTGGCGCGTGCTGACCGTGCACGGGCGCCAGGCATCGGCGACGGTCGCCTGGCCGCTGGCCGAGAACATCGAAACGGTGCGCAATCTGATCGTCCTGCAGCTGCTGGTCGGTGCGATCGTGCTGACCGCATTGGCGATCGTGGCGTACTTCGTCGTGCGCGGCAGTCTGCGCCCGCTGCGCCGGGTGGAGGCCACCGCGGCGGCGATCGCGGAGGGCGACCTGGACCGCCGGGTTCCGGTGCGTGGCAACGACACCGAGGTCGACCGGCTGTCGCGCTCACTCAACAGCATGCTCACCCAGATCCAGCAGGCCTTCGCCGCCACCGAGGCCTCCGAGGCGGCCGCGCGCGAATCCGAGGCGCGGATGCGCCGTTTCGTCGCCGACGCCAGTCACGAACTGCGCACCCCGCTCACCACGATCCGCGGCTTCGCCGAGCTGTATCGCCAGGGCGCCACCGACGACCCGGCGACGTTCATGCGGCGCATCGAACACGAGGCACAGCGCATGGGACTGCTGGTCGAAGACCTGCTGATGCTGGCTCGGCTCGACGCGCAACGCCCCGTCGACCTGCGGCCGGTGGACCTGCTTGCCCTCGCCGGCGACGCCGTGCACAGCGCCCGCGCGGTCGCGGCGGCCGAGGGCCAGAACCGTCACATCGCCCTCGAGATAGCCGAGGGCACTGGCACATTGGAGCTACTCGGCGACGACCATCGCCTCCGCCAGGTCCTCACGAACCTGCTCGACAATGCCCGCACCCACACTCCCGACAGCACGGCGATCACCGTCCGGCTCACGCCGACCGAGGACGAAGTCCGCCTCGAGGTCGCCGACACCGGCCCTGGTCTTGCCCCGGAGGACGCCGCTCGCGTCTTCGAGCGCTTCTACCGCGCCGACGCCTCGCGCACCCGCGCCAGCGGCGGCACCGGACTCGGCCTGTCCATCGTCGCGGCCTTGGTCTCCGCCCATCGCGGGACCGTGGAGGTCACCAGCACTCCGGGCATCGGCACCACCTTCACCGTCCGCCTCCCCCGCACCGATTCCTGACCCGGCTGGAAGCGCCCCGCCTGGTCTCGGCGATCGAACCGGCGCGACCTACCAGCGGTCCCTCCTCACCCGCTACCCCGATCACGATGGTCCGGCTCGATCCACGCCGGGATCAGACCGGCGTCACCTGGGCGACGAGCCAGCGGTCGTCGGCCTTCTCCAGCGACACTCGCACGCGGCTGCCCGACATGGTGCCGTCCGGGGTGTCCTTGCTGGTGGTGAGCTGGTTCAGGTAGAGCAGCACCACGGCGCGCTCGGGGTCGGCCTCGACCACGCCCTCGGCCTGGGTGGTGGCCTCGACGGTGAGCTGCTTCTCCTTGGCGCCCGGCGCGATCGCCTCGTTGATCAGCTGCAGGTAGTCGTTGCGGAAGGACTCGGTCAGGCCGTCGGCCGCCTTGGGCAGCTCGGTGTCGACGGTGGCCGACTCGTAGGTGAACATGGCGCTGACCGTGCTGCCGGCCGCGCTCATGGCGTCGGTGCGGGCCTGCTCGGTTCGGTCGTGCTGCCAGACCTGGTAGCCGCTGACACCGAGCACGATCGCGGCGATCAGGCCGAGAGCGGCGAGGCCGCCGAAGACGATCTTCATACGCTGACTCATCCGACGAACTCCACCTTCGACACGGTCATCCCGGTGTCGGCGTTCGACACGGTGACCCGGAACCGGTACTGGCGCGACTGCGGTTCGGGCGAGCCGTTGTTGCTCACCATCTGTTTCGCGGCCACGAGCACCTGCGCCGACTCGTCATCGGCGGTGACGATGCCCGATTCGACCACCTCGCCGGTGGAGACCACATTCGCCTGCTTGACGACGTCCATGAACGGATCGACGCGACCGTCGAACTCGGTCTTGAAGTCACCGGAAGCCACCGACAGGATCCGGTCGATGTCCTCCTTGGCGGTCTCGGCGCGAATGGTGGTGAGGTTCAGCACCGCCTGGCGGGCGGTCTCGGTGTACTGCGCGCGCAGGTCTTCGTCCTGGTTCGCCGAGTAGGCGGTGAAGGCGGCGAACCCGGCGCCGACGACCAGGGCGAGCACGAGCACGATCGCGGCGGCGAGTGCCAGCACCAGGCCGCGCGAGCGGGGCGCCTCGTCCTCTGCGGACTTGCCCAGGTCGACCGGCTCGCTCGCCGCGGGCGGCACGGTGGCGTCGTCGGACTCCACGGCGACGTCTTCGGACTTCACCGCGACATCGGCGGACTTCACGGTGACATCCTCGGACTTCACCGCCGCCTCGGCGAGCTTCACCGTGGAGTCCTCGGACGCGGGGACCGTCTCGGCGGCCGTCTCCTCGACCGGCGGACCGGCCGAGCGTGCGGCCCGCCTGCGCGGGCGGCGGTTGTCGTTGTCGTTCATCGTTGTTGCTCCTCCAACATCGCCTGCCAGCTGGCCGGGACGGTGCCCGAACCATCCGTGGCGATGTCACCTTGGCGGTAGGTGCGTCCGTCAGTACCGAGATAGCTGCCGGTGGACGGATCATAAGGGCGCGCTGCGGCGGGGGTCATACCACCCGTCGATGCGCCTGCGGGTGCCGACGCCGGAGCGACCGGCTCGACCGGTCCGAACGGCGGGTTGTTGCCTTCCGGCACGAACCCGGTCCGGCACAGTTCGGGCGTGGGTGCCCGGGCGCCGGGGAACTCCATACACGGCGTGTTACGGATGCCGCGTACCGCGAGCGGCGAGTCCTGGGGAACCTTGCAGTACAGATCCGGTGGCGTGTCCACCTGGTTCAGCTCGCTGGGCTGACGCCACTGATCCGCGGGCAGGAACCCGGTGGTGCAGGCGGGCGGGTCGTTGAGCACGGTCATGAAATCGACCATCACGCCGTACTGGATCGGCCCGCGGATCGTGGTTCGCAGCGCCGCGATCAGCGGCGGGAAGACGACCATGAGCTGTTCCAGGCTCGCGTTGTAGGTCACCCCGACCTGCCCGAGACTCACCAGGTTGCTGGCCAGCAAGGGCAGGGTCGGACGCAGATCCTGGAACTGCGCGTTCACCACCGCCATCGCGGAAGGGCTGTTGTTCAACAGGTTTCGCAAGGCCGGATCGCGCTCGCGCAGCTCATCGGTGAGCGTGGCCAGATCCGCTGTCCAGGAGCGGATGTCGTCGGCGGAACGAGTCTGGGTGTCCAGCAGCGGACCGATCTGGTCGAGCAGCTGCTTGGTCGGCTCGATGTCGTCCTCGGCCTGCTGCACCAGCAGCGCCGCCGAGTCGATGAACCGCTGCAGGTCGGGTCCGGCGCCGTTGAACGCGTGGAACGCCTCATCGATCACCTGACGCAGCCGGGTGTCGGCGACGGTGGCGAGCAACTTGTCGGCCTGATCCAGCATCGTGCCGACATCCTGGGGCAGCTGGGTGCGCTGCACCGGGATCACCGAGCCGTCGCGCAGATGTCCGTCGGCGGGCTGCTCGGTGGGCACCAGGTCGACATACTGCTCGCCGATGGCCGAGACACTGCGCACCCACGCGCTGGAATCGGCGGGCACCTTGTAGTCGCTGTCGATCGACAGGTCCGCCTCGACACCGGCCTGGGTGAGCCGCACCGCCTCGACCTTGCCGATGTTCTGGCCACGGTAGGAGACATTGGCGGTGGGATAGAGCCCACCGGTGGCGGCCAGCTGCACGGTCACCGCGTACCGGCCGATGCCGAACATCGCGGGTACCTGCAGGTAGCTGCCACTCATCACGACGAGACCGACCACCGTGAGCACAGAGAAGATCGCGAGCTGGATGCGTACGAATCGGGTGAGTTTCATCGTCCTGCCCCTTCCTGGCCGGGCAGCGGCGCGGTGAGACCGGGAATGGCCGGCAGGCCGGGGATCGGCGGTAGCCCGGGCAGCTCGAACGCGGGCCCGGGTGCCGGTGGGGCCTCGAACGGCGCGGTGGCCGGGTCAGCCGCATCGGTCGCGGTCGAGGGCGCGAACGAACCGACGACGCCCTCGACACCACCGAACCGGCCGCCCAGCGGTGTGCCGGTGAGCCAGTTGCTGTCCAGGCGGCTGCCGGTCAGGTCGAAGGTGATGTACAGGTTCAAATAGTCGCCCAGGATCGCGTTGTCGATGTTCTTGATCGGGAAGGGGAAGGTCGGCAGGATGCCCATCGCCACGACGAGGTTGTTTCCGGTGTCGGCCAGCGTCTGCAGCACGGGACCGAGGCTGCGCAGGTTGGCCACCAGGTCCTCGCCGCTGGTCTGGATGAGTCGTTCGCTGACATCACCGAGCTCACCGAGCGCGGTGATCGCCCTGGTGATGTTCGCCGACCGGTCGGCCAGCGCGGTGAGCGCGGGATGGATCTGCTCGATCGCCTCGGCGAGCACATCACGCTGACCGGCCAGCTTGCCCGCGAGATGGTCCAGGCCCTCCATCGCGGCGATGATGCTGCCGGTCTGCTGGTCCAGACCGGTGGTCAGCTCGTTGAGCTGTGGGAGCAGGTCGGCGATCTCGGCCTCGCGACCGTTCACCATCGCGTTCAGTTCGGTGGTGATCGTCTCCAGCTGCGCGATCCCACCACCGTTGAGCACCACCGACAGCGAGGACAGCACCTGCTCGGTGGTCGGGTAGGCCCCCGCCCGCTCGAGCGGAATGACATCGCCGCCGCGCAGCTGCCCGGTCGGCGGCACATCGGTCGGCGCCGACAGCTCGACGTGATTGCTGCCGAGCAGACTGGTCTGGCCGATCTTGGCGACCGCGTTCGCGGGCAGTTTCACCTCGGGGTTGAGCGAGACCGTGACCAGCGCGTGCCAGCCCTCGACCTCGATCCCGGTGACGTTGCCGACGTTGACGTCATCGACGCGCACCGGCGAATTCCGGGTCAGCGTGGTGACATTGGGCATCTGGATCTGCACGGCGTACGAGCCGGGCCCGCGCCCCTCGGAGCCGGGCAGGGGCAGGGAGTTGAGCCCGTCGAACTGACAACCGGTGGTGCCGAGCGCCACCGCGACGCCGAGAGCGACGCCCGCGAGTATGCGTTGCCGTCTCATCGCTGTCCTCCTGGAACGGCCAGCCCGGCGAGTCCTTCGGGCACGGTGATCGGCGCCGCGGCGGGTGCCTGGTTCTGCTGGACCTGGCCCTCGAGGCTCGGATCGCTGTACACCAGCTGCTCAGGGAAGGCGGTCACGCCGGTGGCCGGGTTGGCCATGATCGGCACGTAGTTCATGGCCAGCGAACTGATCACCGGAGCGAGGAACTCCGCGCACAGATCCGCGGACCGGTCCGAATTGTTGTGCTCGAGTGCCCGGATCGAACCACACAGGAAGCTGAGTGGATTGGCCGAGTTGTTCAGCGCGACCGCGCCGGTGAGCGAGCCCTGAGCGGGCTTGTAGAGCTGGTAGAAGTTCACCATCGCCGTCGGGCCGGAGTGCAGGACTCGTTCGATCTCGGGCCGCTTGTCGACCAGGGTCTGGGTGACATCGGCGAGCCGCTCGACGCCCTCGGTCAATTCGCCGCCGGAGCCTTCGAGGAACCGCTGCACATCGGCCAGCGCCACGTCGAGGGCCTCCAGTCCCACGCCGAGTTCTTCCGACGCGCCTGCCAGCACCGACGACACCGAGGCCAGCCGACCGCTGAACTGCACGATCTGCTCATTGCTCGCCGAGAGCACCTCGACGAACTGCTGCAGGTTGCGGATGGTGCCGAACAGGTCGTTGCGCCCGTCGGACAGGGTGGTCACCGTCGCGGACAGCTCACGCAGGGTGTCGCGGAACTTCTGTCCGTTGCCGTCGAGATTGTCCGCCGCGGTGTCGATGAACCGGCCGAAGGAGCCCTGCTCGTCCTCACCGACCGGGCCCAGCGCCACCGACAGGTTGGTCAGTTCGGCCTTGATCTCGTCCCACTCCACCGGCACCGCGGTGCGTTCGATCGGAATCTGCGCCCCATCGGCCAACTTCGGGCCACCGGTGTAGGCGGGCGCGAGTTGCACGAACCGAGCCGACACCAGCGACGGCGCGATGATCACCGCACGCGCGTCCGCGGGCAGGTCGACGCTGCGGTCGATGCTCATCTTCACCTGGGACTGGCCCTTGCCCGGTTCGATCGAGTCGATGCTGCCGACGGTGACGCCGAGTACCCGCACCTCATCGCCCTTGTACAAGCCGGTGGTCGAGGTGAACGCGGCGGTCACCGTGTTCTTCCCACCGCCGGTGACCAGGTAGACACCGACCGCGACCAGCGCCGCGATCACCACCACCGCCACCGCGATCGTCCAGCGCGGAAGCCCGCGCACCTGCTGGGTCAAGCTCATCGCGGCGGATCCTCCTCGGCAGGAGCGATGTAGGGCGCCCTGGGGTGGGTGAAGATGTCGATCAGGTCCTGTGGCAGTTGCTCGGGCCAGACCAGCGCGTCGACGAGCCCGCGCAGTTGGGTACTGGTCGCGTTCACCACGTAGGCGTTGAACCACGGCCCGTTGCCGACCTGCTCACCGAGCGCGGCGGCGTAGGGGCCGAGACCGTCGAGGGCTTCGTTGAGGTTCTGCTCATTGCGCTGAAGCAGGGCCAGTACCGAGTTCAGGCGGTCCAGCGTCGGCTTCATCTGCGGCTCGTTGTCGGCGACCAGGCCCGAGAGCTGCCGGGCCACATCATCGATGTAGACGACGAGTTGATTGATCGCCGCGCGGCGCCGATCGAGCTCGCCGAGCAGCTCGTTGCCATCGAGGAGCAGCGTATTGAGCTGGGTGCTGCGGTCGGCCAGGATCGTGGTGACATTCTGTGCCCGGGCCAGCAGGTCGGTCAGCGCCTGGTCGCGCACATTGATGCTGCGCGACAGGGCGGTGACGCCGTCGAGGGCGTTGCGCAACGGGCCGGGCGTATCGGCGAAGGCCGCCGACAGGACGTCGAGGGTCTCGTCGACCTGATCCAGATCGAGGTCGCGCACGGTCCCACCGAGATCGCTCAGCGCCTCGTTGAGCGAGTAGGGCGAGGTGGTGCGGTCGAGTGGGATGGTGTCGTCGGCGCCGATCGCGCCGGGGCCGGTCGGCACCACGTCCAGCGATTTGCGACCGAGCACCGTATTGGTCTTGATCGCGGCGGTCGTCTTCTCGCCCAGCACGATCGACTCGTCGAGGTCGAACCTCACCAGGACCTTGTCACCGTCGAGGCCGACCTGTCGCACCTCGCCGGAACGCACACCGGCCACATGCACCGGGTCACCCGGCACCAGACCGCCCGCGTCGAGGAAGTTCGCGGTGAAGGTCGCACCCGAACGGATGAACGGCAGATCGGAGAACTGCAGGGTCGCGAGCGAGATCGTCACCACCAAGACGATGCCGACGATACCGACCGTCGCCGACGGCGATGTGTTGTCATTCATTGGGCGCGCACCTTCCGGTCACCTGCAGACCCGGCATGTGAACTTCCATCGGCTGGCCGTCGGGGCCGCTGATCAGGATGTTGGTACCGCAGATGTACAGCTGCAGGAACGAGCCGTAGGCGCCGATCCGGATGAGTTTCTTGTACGTCTCGGGCAACTTTCCGAGCACCCACTCGAGGTGATCGGAGCCCTCGTCGAGATTCGTGGCGAGCCGGCCGGTCTGCTCGATGGTGTTGCGCAGATCGGGACGGGCCTGCACGAGCAGATCGTTGATCTCCTGGGTCGCGCCCGCGATCCGCGGCAGGGCGGCGCCGATCGGGTCACGCTCGGCGGACAGGTCGCTGACCAGGCGCTGCAGTTCGTCGATCGTGGTGGCGAACTGGTCGCCGCGGTCGTCGATGGTGGCGAGCACGGTGTTCAGGTTGTCGATCACGCTGCCGATCAGCGCGTCCCGGTCCGACAGCGTCTTGGCGAAGTTGCCGCCGCTGTTGAGCAGCGAGACCAGCGTGCCGCCCTGCCCCTGGAAGATCTGCAGCAGCGCACCGGTGAGGTCGTTGACCTGGTCGGGGTCGAGTCCCCGCAGCAGCGGCTTGAACCCACCGAGCAGCAGGTCCAGATCCAGCGCCGGTGAGGTCTGCTCCGTGCTGATGGTGGCGCCACCGGCGAGCCGCTGGGACGAGCCGGGGCCCTCCAGCAGTTCCAGGTAGCGATCGCCGACGAGGTTCTCGTACCTGATCGCCAGGCGGGTACTCGCCAGCAGCGAGTACTTGCGGTCGACATCGAACTTCACGTGGGCCTGGTTGTCCTCGCCTACCTTCACCGAGGTCACCGAGCCCACCGGCACCCCGGCGATGCGCACCTTCGCGCCGGGCAGCATGCCCGACGAGCTGGTGAACACCGCGCGATAGCCGGTCTCGGCGGAGAACCTGGCCTGACTCAGCACGATCGCCAGGCCGGCGAACACCAGCGTCATCACCACGGTGAAGATCGCGAGCTTGATCGTCGTCCCCGTGTTCCTCACTCCGTCACTCCCGGCAGTCCGTTGAACAGCAGCTGGAACACCTTGGGCATCCCGTGGAATTCGTGCCGAGTGCTCGGCGCGTACGGCGCGCCCTGGCTGGTGTCGGTCACCAGATAGTCCGAGTGGCTGTTCGGCACCCGGTCCACCACACCCTCACAGCGCGGTCCGCCGGTGGCGTTCACCTTGGGCAGGTCGTTGGGGTAGGAGTAGGGCTGGGCGCCGAGCATGAAGCTGGCGTTCATGCCGACACCGGGCAGCCGTCCACCGAACATCTCCTCGGCGATCGGCATCAGCGGCCCGAGCCCGTCGATGATGCAGCTCAGCGCGGGCGCGTACTCGAACAGCAGGCTCGTCGTCGGCCGCAGCAGGTCGAGCGCGGTCACCAGGTCGTGTTCGTTCTCGCGCAGTACCGCCCCGACCGTGTCGGACAGCCCGATCACGTTGACCAGCACATCGTCGAGCTGGCCCTGCATCTCGGCGATGGTCTGCGAGGTGACGGTCGCGTTGTCGACGGTGCGCAACAGCGGGTCGGCGACCTCGGCGTAGAGGTTGGTCACCGCGGCGGTCTTGTCCAGATCGGACTGCAGCGTCGGCAGGTACGGATTGAGTTCGCGCAGATAGCGATCCGAGCGCACCAGCAGATCGCCCAGCTTGTCGCCACGGCCTTCCAAGGCGGTACCCAACGCGGTCAGTGTCGCGTTGAGCTTTTCCGGCTCCACCTGGGCGAGCACGTCGGACAGGTGCTGGAACAGCGTGTTGAACTCGACGGTCACCGCGCTCGCGGCCACGGTGCTGCCCGGTGCCAGCGAGACCGAGGCGGGCTGGTCGGGGATGATGAAGTTCACGTACTTGGCGCCGAACACCGTGGTCGAGCGAATGTCGACACCCGCGTTGGCCGGCACCAGCTTCAGCTGCTTCGGGTCGACCTCCAGCCGCAGCTGCGCACCGTCGTCACGGAGGTCGACCGCGGCGACCCGGCCGATCTCGACGCCGCGCACCTTCACCTTGGCGTCGGGGTCGAGGACGAGGCCCGAGCGTGGCGCGTCGACCAGTACCTGCGCGGTGCTGGTGAACGCGCCCTGGAACATGGCCAGGGCCAGCGCCGTGATCGCGACGAGCACACCGACCAGCCCGAGCGCGGCGAGCTTTCGCCCCAGCCCGCCCTGCAGTGCGGCGACGATCCTATTGGTGTCCATCACGCTATCCCGAGAGGTGGAAGTTGCCGGAGGTGCCGTAGATGGCCAGCGAGATCAGCAGCGTCACCATGACCACCGCGACCAGCGAGGCCCGCACCGCGTTGCCTACCGCGACACCGACGCCGACCGGACCACCCGCGGCGGTGAAGCCGTAGTAGGTGTGGATCAGCATCACGGCCAGCGCCATCACGATCGCCTGCCCGAACGACCACAGGATGTCGCTCGGGATGAGGAACGTCGAGAAGTAGTGGTCGTAGACGCCGGCCGACTGTCCATAGATCACGACCGTGGCGAAGCGGCTGGCCAGGAAGGAGGCGATGACCGCCAGCGCGTAGAGCGGGATGATCGCGATCATGCCGGCCAGCACCCTGGTGCTCACCAGGAACGGCACCGGCCGGATCGCCATCGATTCCAGTGCGTCGATCTCCTCGGCCACCCGCATGGCACCGAGCTGGGCGGTCGCGCCTGCCCCGATGGTGGCGGCCAGGCCGATGCCGGAGATCACCGGGGCCGCGATGCGCACGTTGAGGAAGGCGGCGAAGAAGCCGGTCAGCGCTTCGACGCCGATGTTGCCGAGCGAGCTGTAGCCCTGCACCGCGATGGTGCCACCGGCCATGAGCGTCAGGAATCCGACGATCACCACGGTGCCGCCGATCACGGCCAACGCGCCGGTGCCCATGCTGATCTCGGCGATGAGCCGGATGGTCTCGGTACGGTAGTGCACCAGGGCGCGGGGCACCGAGGCGAGGGCCTTGACGAAGAAGATCGCCTTGTCGCCCAGGGAATCCAGCGATTTCGAGGTCCGCTCGAAACGGCGGACCGTGCGCGGGAACTTACTGCGAACTACGAATGCCACCGTGGTCACCGCACCGTGAATTTCAGGCCGATCGCGGTGACGACCACATTCACCACGAACAGCGCCATGAAGGCGAACACGACTGTTTGGTTGACCGCGTCACCGACACTCTTCGGCCCGCCTTTCACCTGCAAACCGAGGTAACAGGCCACCATTCCGGCGATCAAGCCGAACAGGCCGGCCTTGACCTCGGACAAAATCAGTTCGGGCAGGTTCGTGAGCAGCGGAATGCCGTTGACGAACGCGCCCGGGTTCACGCCCTGCAGGAAGACCGAGAAGGCGAAGCCGCCGACGATACCCACGGTGCAGACCAGGCTGTTGAGCATCAGCGCCACGAACATCGAGGCGAGCACGCGCGGCACGACCAGTCGGCTGATCGGGTCGATGCCGAGCACCATCATCGCGTCGATCTCTTCGCGAATCGTGCGTGCGCCCAGATCGGCGCAGATCGCGGTGGCACCGGCGCCTGCCACGATCAGCACCGTGACGATCGGTCCGACCTGGGTGACGGCACCGAACGCGGCGGCCGCGCCGCTGAGGTCGGCGGCGCCGATCTCGCGCAACAGGATGTTGAGGGTGAAGACCACCAACACCGTGAACGGGATCGCGACCAACAGGGTGGGCACGATCGAGACGCGAGCGATGAACCACGCCTGGTCGATGAATTCGCGCCATTGGAACGGTCGACGGAAGGATGCTCGCGCCACATCGGCACTGAGTTGGAAGAATCCGCCGACCGCCCGCAACGGGACAGCAAGGAGGTCATTCATGCACATTCCTCCTTGTTCGACGGGCGGACCGATATGTCCGCGTACCCGTACTTCACCGCCACCCCGATCTGAAGACTGACCAAAGACTAGAACACGTTCCCACTAATGTCTGCCATTTCAGGTGACTTAGACCAGGACTTTTTCTCGAAATCTGTCGAGAAAACTGAAACGAATGCTGATCGAACTCGTACGCCCTCCTGTGAGCCGTCACACACCCCGACGCTCATGTCTACCAACAGCTGGACCGGTGATCAACACAACTGAGGTGACAGATTCATCGTGGCGCGCGGCGAGCCAACATCGGGCAAACCACCGAGGGGCGGGTCAGCCCAGATCGCGCAGGGCGCGGGCCGAGAAGGTGTGGTCGGCGGGACGCTCTGCGAAATAGCCACCGAGGGCGGCGGCGAGGTCGGATTCGGCCCACTCGGCGCCGTCGGCGTCGAAGCGCTGCTCGACCGTCGGCGCGGCCATCAACGCGACCATGGGCCCGTAGACGACGAACACCTGACCGTTCACCGCGTCGGCGGCGGGCGAGGCGAGATAGGCGACGAGCTTGGCCACATGCTCGGGGGACAGCGGGTCGACCGTGCCCTCGGGCGCCGACTCGAAGACCGCCTCGGTCATCGCGGTCCGCGCCCGCGGGCAGATGGCGTTGGCACGCACGCCGTAGCGGGCAAGGCCGCGCGCAGCGGTCAGCGTGAGTGCGGTGATGCCCGCCTTCGCCGCGCCGTAGTTCGCCTGACCTTCCGGACCGAGCAGACCCGCCTCGGACGAGGTGTTGACCAGCCGGCCGTAGACCGGCTCGCCCGCCGCCTTGGACGCGGCGCGCCAGTAGGCACCGGCATTGCGCGAGAGCAGGAAGTGACCGCGCAGGTGCACCGCGATGACGGCGTCCCAGTCCTCGTCGGACATGTTGAACAGCATGCGATCGCGGGTGATACCGGCGTTGTTGACCACGATGTCGAGCCCGCCCAGTGATTCCTGCGCGGTGGAAACGAGCGCGTCGGCGGTGGCCCGCTCGGCGATGGAACCGCCGACGAACTCCGCCTTGCCACCGAGCTCGCGGATCGCGGCGATGGTTTCGGCGGCCGCGTCCTCGGTGAGGTCGTTGACCACCACCGCCGCGCCCGCCGAGGCCAGGGCCAGCGCTTCGGCCCTACCGAGACCGGCGCCGGCGCCGGTCACGATGGCGACCCGGCCCTCCAGTGAAATCTGCGTCACACTCATCGGGCCGACTCTAGAACGTGTTCCACAATCCGACAAGAGCCGATCACGACAACCTCAGCGCAGCCTTGGGACACTGCGCCACGGCCTCCTCGGCATCGGCGACACGATCGGGCGCCACGTCGCCCTCGGACACGTGCAGCAGATCGTCGTCATCGAGTTCGAACATGTCAGGGGCGATTCCTACACAGATGCCGTTCGCTTCGCACCGGTCGAAATCGACGATGATCTTCATGGGAACTTCCTTCCTCGCGGTCTCGGCGAGACTAACCCAGACAGTGCTGCTCACGGGGCGGAACAGCCATCCAATCCCTGTCAATACTGGAACATGTTCCAGTCCATATGCAATGATCGGATTCGGCGGGGCCGACCCCGCACCGCCGCGCCCCCATCCGTTTTCGCAGCCAGATACCGAGGTAGGAACCCATGCGCGTCGCGTACACGCCGCAGCAGGAAGAATTACGCGCGGAGCTGCGCGAGTACTTCGCCCGCCTGATCACGCCCGAACGTCGCGCGGCGTTGAGCATGACCACCGGCGAGTACGGGTCCGGCGACGTCTACAAAGAGGTCGTGCGCGACATGGGTCGCGACGGCTGGCTGACGCTGAGCTGGCCGAAGGAATACGGCGGTCAGGACCGCACGACGATGGATCAGCTGATCTTCGTCGAGGAAGCGGCCATCGCGGGCGCGCCGGTGCCGTTCCTCACGCTGAACTCGGTCGCGCCGACGATCATGCAGTACGGCACCGAGGAGCAGAAGAAGTTCTTCCTGCCCAAGATCGCCGCCGGCGAACTGCACTTCTCGATCGGCTACTCCGAGCCGGGCGCGGGCACCGACCTGGCCTCGCTGCGCAGCACCGCGGTGCGCGACGGTGACGACTACGTCATCAACGGCCAGAAGATGTGGACCAGCCTCATCGCCTACGCCGACTACGTCTGGCTGGCGGTGCGCACCGATCCCACCGCCAAGAAGCACAAGGGCATCAGCATGCTCATCGTGCCGACCGATCACCCCGGTTTCTCCTGGACGCCGGTGCACACCATGTCCGGCGTCGACACCAGCGCCACCTATTACCAGGACATGCGGGTGCCGGCGTCGTCGCTGGTCGGTCCGGAGAACGGCGGCTGGTCGCTGATCACCAACCAGCTCAATCACGAGCGCGTCGCCCTCACCTCGGCAGGACCGCTGTCGCATTCGACCGCGCAGACCATCGCGTGGGCCACCGAGACCACCACGCCCGACGGCAAGCGCGTGATCGACCAGGAATGGGTCCGGCTCAATCTGGCCCGCGTGCACGCCAAGGTCGAATACCTGAAGCTGCTGAACTGGGAGATCGCCAGCCGCGCCGACCTGGGCGGCGAGGCGGCGCCGAAACCGTGGCACGCCTCGGCCTGCAAAGTCTACGGCACCGAGCTGGCGACCGAGGCCTACCGGCTGCTGATGGAAGTCGTCGGCCCGCACGCCTACCTGCGCCAGGACTCCCCCGGCGCGATCCTGCACGGCCGGCTGGAGCGGATGCACCGGGCCGCGCTGATCCTCACCTTCGGCGGCGGCACCAACGAGGTGCAGCGCGACATCATCGCCATGACCGCCCTGCGCCAGCCCGCCGCTGCCCGCTGATCCCGAAAGCCGGTATCCCCTCATGGATTTCACTCCCACCGAAGCCCAGACCGATCTCGCCCGGCTGACCGGCGAGATCTGCGCCAAGCTGGTCACCGCCGACCGGGTGCGCGAACTCGACACCGACGGCCGCTTCGACGAGCAGCTGTGGAAGTCGCTCGCCGAGACCGGCGTGCTCGCCGCGGCGCTGCCGGAAGCCCAGGGCGGCGGCGGTTTCGGGATGCTCGAGCAGACCGCGATCCTGCGTGAACTCGGCCGCTCCGTGGCCCCGGTGCCCTACCTGTGGTCGATCGTGCTCGGCGCGGGCGCGCTCGCCCGGTTCGGTGACGACGCGCAACGGGCACTGGCGGCGCGGGCGGGTGCGGGCGAGATCGTCCTGACGGCCGCACTGGCCGAGGAGAATCTCGCGACCACCGGCACGCCCGGTCTCACCGCCACCGCGACCGGCGACACCTGGGCACTCACCGGAACCGCGACGACCGTCCCCTTCGCCGATCGGGCCGAGCGAATCCTGGTGCCTGCCAGCACCTCCGGTGGCGTCGCGGTGTTCGCCCTCGATCCCGATCACACCTCGGTCAGCCGCACCGCGCAGTCGATCGTCGACCTCGCCCCCGAGTTCCTCGTCGAATTCGACTCCACCCCAGCGGAATTGGTCGGCACGGTCGAATCCGGCGCCGGCATCCTCACCTGGCTGCGCGAACAGGCCTGGCTCGGCCTGTCGGCCCTGCAGCTGGGCACCCTGGAACGCGCGCTCGAACTCACCGCCGACTACACCCGCACCCGCGAACAGTTCGGCAAGCCCATCGGTGCGTTCCAGTCCGTCGCCCAGCGCCTGGCCGACGCCTACATCGACGTCCAGGGCCTGCGCCTGACCGTCACCCAGGCGGCCTGGCGCGTCGCGGAGAACCTCCCCGCCGCCGAGTCCATCCACATCGCCAAGTTCTGGGCCGCCGACGCCGGCCACCGGGTCGCCCACACCGTCATCCACGTTCACGGCGGCATCGGCATCGACCGCGACCACATCGTCCACAACTACTTCACCGCCGCCAAGCACAACGAATTCGCCCTCGGCGGCGCCACCCCCCACCTCCTCGCCCTCGGCGCGGAACTGGCTTAGGCCTTGCGGCTCGCATGATGGCAAGGTAACTTGTCATCATGCAGCCGGAGCCGGTGATCGCGTCAAGTGCCTACAAGCACGGCATCGACTCCGGCGACATGGTGCACGCTTTCAACAACGCGCTCGCCGCGTTCGATCTGGATGATGGTTTCATCATGCTCATCGGACCGGCAATGGACGCGACGATGCTGGAAATCGGCTACGTGACCAGTACCGACTCGCACGTCATCATCCACGCTATGGAAGCCCGGCCGAAGTTTCTGAGGTGATGAACATGCCACGTACCACGAAAGACATCCTCGCCCACGCCGACGACCTGGCGCGGCGATTCGAGAACTACGAGCCGCGCGCAGACGACAAGCGCGACCCCTCCGCCCTCGCAGCTCTTCGCGCTGCCGTGGTCGCGAGGGCGGAGGCGGAACGCCAGGTCATCGACGGCGTCGCTGCCGCACGAGAGCGTGGCGTGCCATGGTCGACCATAGGCGCCGAAGTCGGCACCTCAGGCGAAGCCGCCCGCCAGAAGTACGGCCCGCTCCTCGCCTCGTAACCCGATCGATCGGCACGCCTACTCGGCGAGGCGATTCAACAGGCCTCGATGGCGCCTCGCGAAGTCTTCGGACAGCGCGCTCACCTGATCGTCGGTGCGCGCGCTGTCGGCCTTGTCCGGCACGAGCCCAGCCGCGCTGACACCTTCCGCGAGTCGGCGATTCAGCTCGCCGCTTGCCCGGAGCACGCGCACTGCCGCCTCCTCTTCGAACCGGCGCTTACCATCCGCAGTTTCCCTCGGCTGGTCCACGTCCTCACCCTACTCGCGATGTATCAATCGGCGCCGCGGTCAGGTAGCGCTGGAGGGTGGGGGCTATGTCGGTGACGATTTGTTGTGGGGTGAGGGCTACCACCGGGGGGATCTCGAGGATGTAGCGGCACAGGGCGAGGCCCAGGAGTTGGGTGACGATGAGGGCGGCGCGGTGGGGGGCGTCGGCGGGGGTGCCGAAACGGAGGACGGCGGGCAGGACCTGGGCGGCGAAGATCTCGCGGACTCGGCGGGCGACGGCGTCGTCGGTGATCGAGGTGCGCAGCAGGATCAGCAGGACAGTGTTGTCGCCGTCTTCCCAGATCGCCAGGAAATGGCGGATCAGCAGCTCGCCCATGGCGTCGGGGTCGGCGGTGGACAGGTCGGGGAGGTCGAGGTCGATCTGGACCGCGGCAGCGAACAGGCCGTCCTTGCTGCCGAAATAGCGCATCACCATCGACGGGTCGATCGCGGCGTCGGCGGCGATGGCGCGGATGGTGGCCTTCGCGTAGCCGTCGGCGGCGAAGCGCGCGCGGGCGGCGGCGAGGATGGCGGCCCGAGTGGCATCGGACCGGCGAACGGGGTGCTCCTGCTCAGCGGATGACATGCCAACGATTGTAGGCCAACACCTGTTGACTTCCCTCCACGATTGGGTCTACCGTTGTGCCTACAAGCGTTGGCAAACAAACGTTGACCGAGGAGTCGAAATGACTACCACCCCGCTGCCCGCCACCACCTCCGTCGTCATCGTCGGCGCGGGGCCCGCCGGGCTCACCGCCGCGATCGCGCTCGCCGAAGCGGGCGTGGACCACGTCCTCATCGACCGGTTGGCCGTGGGCGCCAACACCTCTCGTGCCGCCGTGGTGCACGCCAGGACGCTCGAGGTGCTCGACGAACTCGGTATCGCGGATCAGCTCGCCGCGCGCGGAAACAAGGTGTCGACCTTCCACCTGCACGACGGCGCGAAGTCATTGGCCACCATCGGATTCGGCGATCTGCCCACCGCGTTCCCGTACACACTGCTGGTGCCGCAGGATGTCACCGAGCAGGTGTTGCTGGAGCGTCTGCGCGAACTGGGCGGCACGGTCCACCGGCCGTTCACCGTCACCCGGGTCATCGACGAAAAGGGCAGTGTCGCTGTCGAATACGTCGACGGCGCCGATCAGCCCGGTGCCATCACCGCCGACTACGTGATCGGCGCCGACGGCATGCACAGCATCGTCCGCGAGCAGGCCGGAATCGGCTTCACCGGCGACTCCTACCCCCAGTCGTTCATCCTGGCCGACGTCCGGATGAGCTGGCCGACACCACGCGACGAGGTATCCCTGCACCTGTCCCCCGAAGGCGCCACCGTGGTCGCCCCGCTCCCCGACCAGGCGAACGAACGCTACCGCGTCGTCGCCACCGTGGACGAGGCCCCCGAACACCCCACCCTCGACGACATCCAGCAGCTGCTCGCCGCCCGAGGCCCGGACGGCGAGATCCGCGTCCACGAGGTCCTGTGGAGCTCCCGCTTCCGCGTCCACCACCGCGTCGCCGACCACTACCGCGCGGGCCGCGTCCTCCTCGCCGGCGACGCCGCCCACGTCCACAGCCCCGCGGGCGGCCAGGGCATGAACACCGGCATCCAGGACGCCGCCCTCCTCGGCACCCTGCTGGCGAAAGTCCAGGCCGGCGAACCGGATTCCCTCCTCGACACCTACGAGAAGGTCCGCCGCCCGATCGCCCTCGAGGTCGTCGCCCTCACCGACCGCATGACCCGCATGATGACCCTCCGCACCCGCCCCACCCGAGCCCTCCGCAACACCGCCCTGAACCTGCTCACCCGCATCCCCACCGTCCGCAGGACCATGGCCTACCAACTCTCCGAACTCGGCAACCGCTAGAGCCCACCGAAGGGATCCGTCGATCGACTCCACCGCTGCGCCGTGTGATCCCACTTTCCCACCGTGACACGGCCAGCCAAGATCGGATCCATACACACAGCGAGGCATTCCAACGCAACCGCCAACTGGTGCAACTCCTCCGGAAGTCCCTTCACCAGCCGAGCCGACGCAGGATACGACGCATTCCAAGCAGGTCCAGGGACACCAATAGCAACAGGAAGCTCGAGTGACATCCGGTGCCGACGCTGGTGATCCAACGCGAGTCCGAACAAGCCCGCGTCGAAATCCGAGGTACGGATGATCAGCAACAGATCAGCGAGGTCACGATACCGAGTCGACGGATCCCCGGCCTCACCATGGAATTCGTACATCGCGCACAACTTGTCGGCGATCTGGTCCACCAGCGGATAGCACGCGAACTTCGGTGGCATCTCGACATCCTCGATCTCGATCGTCGGCGTCGGCGCTATCAAATCGACCTGCCCGATCAACTGCTTACCGGCTGTCAGATCGATCGGGAAATGCTGGAGCGGACTGACGCCCAACATCGGGGTACACCTCAGCTGCTGCATCAGGATGCAACAAGTCCAGATCCTGGCTGTGGCGAGCGCCGGGTATCCGAACCAGAAGCGACGTACCGCCTTTGAGAATCCAAGGTCCGAACGGATCGACGAACACTCGCGCCAGCATCCGCTGCATGAAGAACTCCCTGTGCAGCTCGCTAGACGGGCGATTTAGTTTACGCGCCTGCTTCGCGATCCGATCGTTGATCGCCCGCTGGAACCCTTGATCGGTCGGACACTTCCTCGCCGCTGCGCTCATCCCCACCCCGATTGTCGTCGTCATGATCGAACCCGGACCGCGCCGAGCGCGAACCCACTTCCAAGCCAACAGGTCGCCCTGCGGCCGCGATGCCCTTCGACTCATCACCGGCGATAGCGGCCACGAGAGCCCATACCGCCTGCAGTTCAGCAGGAGTGCGACTACCGAGCGAAAGCAGGAAGCTCGTCAACTCCGAGTCCTCGCCGGGCGCGAAGCCTCGCTGACCGGCCACACCAAGTCGCTCATTCAGGCGCGGTCCCAGGCCGGGCCCACTCCGGTCCATGAAAGCCTTGACTTGGGCGAGGAACCTACGCTCGCCGTCGGTAAAAGCAAAATCCGCCGCAAGATCAGGTCGGGTCAGGGATAGGGCCGACTCGGGAACACCCGCCTGGCCGATGAAACTGCGAACCAGATCATGCCCGGCGCCGAGCGCCATTCCGTAGTGATGGGCGTAGGGGCGCAGCGCTTCCGCGAGCTCGTCTCGAGTCGTGTCATTGGTCAGAATCGCATCTCGCACGATCGTGGCCAGATGCCCACCATCCGTACGTGCCGCCGCAAGATCGACCACCGTGCGCAACGGACGCGTGACCGGCAGGCCCGCCACCAGATGCCAATCCTGTTGAGCCAACTCGCGGACGTGGAACTTCACGTCGTGACTGCGGGTGCCGCGCCGCCGCGGAACCGTGAATTCGTGAAGGTCGGCGTCGACATTACCCAGATCCTGTAGCAGCGCGGCCGAACAGTGAGACACCACCCCCATCGGGGTTTCGTCATCGAGCCGATCCCTCGCCAGCCGCCCCGGTTCCAACGCCAGCCACTCGGCACGGATCAGATCCTGCGGAGTCTGCGGGGCACCGGTCAACCGGTACACACCATGTCGTAGCCGTGAGATCAGCTCCGCATCGGCCAGGCGCTTGAGTTGCTGCGCCGCAAACCCGGACTCAGCGGCCTGCGTAGAGGTGAACAGCCCCCACTGAGCGCCAGCCAAGTCGGCCAGCGCCAGCATTCGCTCCTCACGTTTCATTCGTCAATAATATCATCTCCATCATCGATAGCGACGCTCTGGGTGTAACTATCGAGGTGATAAGTGAGATTATTGACGTCCACACTCGCGCTAGACATGTACTGACGTGGCCGAGGCGGTGTTGACGCCAAGACTCCTCGTCGAAATACCTCATGGTCGCGGCGTGGCTGTGCCGCTCTGGTCCGATGCAGATGAGACGAACGAGCTCCTGCGCTCCGACTACGGGCGGGACAAGGAGAACGGCTCCCCAGAAGCACATGTCCAGGTGTGCGTACCCGAGAGCCTGGGAGGACTTGCTGGACGGGAAGCCGTTCAAGCGACCGCACCTGCCGTCGGCGAAGGTTTCGTCTCACGAGCAGCTCGCGGAACCTCGCCCTGGGTAGCAGAAGGTGCTGGACGACTCTCGGCGTGACTTCCAGATGACCCAGTTGCGAGGCAAAATCCGTCAGCACCCGGAGGTCGCTCGAGAGGCACGGGCGGCAATCGACTGCAGCGGAAGAAGCGGTCCTCCAAAGACAACCCGTCACCAGAGGCATCTACGGCCGTGCCTGCTCGCCTCGCCGCTCATGCCGACAAGGATCAACCGCTCATCCGCACGCAACCCGAACGGTCCGCCCAGCGAGAAGGCTGGGCGGACCGGGTGTTTCGCGGGTTAGGCCGAGCCCGCGTCGGCGTGTTCGTCGGCGGGGCGCTCGTCGGTCTGGGCCTTGGCCCAGCGGTAGTCGGGCTTGCCCGCCGGTGAGCGTTTGATCTCGTCGACGAACCACAGGCTGCGTGGCTGTTTGTAGGACGCGATCTCCTGGGTGAGGATCGGGCGGAGGTCGGCGAGGGTGGGGCGGCTCTCGCCGCGACACTGGACGACCGCGGCGACGCGTTGGCCCCAGCGTTCGTCCTCGACGCCGACGACGAGGGCGTCGAAGACGTCGGGGTGAGCCTTGAGGGCGCCCTCGACTTCTTCGGGGTAGATCTTCTCGCCGCCGCTGTTGATGCTCACCGAGCCGCGGCCGAGCATGGTGACGGTGCCGTCCTCCTCGACGCGGGCGTAGTCACCGGGGATGGCGAAGCGGACCCCGTCGATCTCCTTGAAGGTCGCGGCGGACTTCACCTCGTCCTTGTAGTACCCGAGCGGAATATGTCCGCTGCGGGCCAGCATGCCGACGACGCCGGAGCCCGGCTCGACGGGCTTTCCGTCCTCGTCGAGCACCTGGGTGGCGGCGTCGATCTTCACGCGCGGGCCACCGGTGTGGTTGGCGCCCTTGGCGACCAGCGACAGACCGCCGAAGCCGGTCTCCGAGGAGCCGATGGAGTCGGAGATCATCCGGTTGGGCAGCAGCTCGAGGAACTTGTCCTTGAGCGCCGGGGAGAACAGCGCCGCGCTGCTGGCCAGCACATAGAGCGTGGAGAGGTCGTAGGGTTCTCCGGTTTCCGGGTTGCCCTCGGCGAGGGCGTCCAGCATCGGCCGCGCCATGGCGTCACCGGTGATGAAGATCAGGTTGATCCCGTGCTTGTCGACGGCCTGCCAGACGCCGTGCCCGCTGAACTCGGGGATCATCACGGCCTTGCCACCGCCGAAGAGGCTGTGGAAGGTGGCCCATTGGGAGCCGCCGTGGATCATCGGCGGGATCGGGAACCGCACCATCTGCGGATTCGCGGCGCCGACCTTGGCCAGCTCCCATTCGTCCTTGACGTATTCGCCGGTGACGAAGTTGATGCCGGCGCCGAGGACGCGCCATACGTCCTCGTGGCGCCACATCACGCCCTTGGGCAGGCCGGTGGTGCCGCCGGTGTAGAGCATGTAGATGTCGTCCGGGGAACGCTCTCCGAAGTCGCGTTCGCCCGACGAAGCCGCGAGTACCGCTTCGAATTCCGCCGAATCGGGCGCGGTGGGCGCATCGGTACCGTCGTCGACGACGATGACCGTCTTCAGCGCGGGCACCTTGTCCCTGACCCCGGCCACCTTGTCGGTGTAGCGGCGCTCGTGGATGAGCGCGACCATGTCGGAGTTCTCGAAGATGTGCAGTAACTCGTTCTCGACATAGCGGAAGTTGACGTTGATCATCACCGCCCTGGCTTTGAAGATGGCGACCATCGCTTCGACGGCCTCGACGGTGTTCCTGGAGTAGATCCCGACTTTGTCGCCTGGACGTACGCCTTGTTCCAGCAGGTAGTGGGCCAACTTGTTGGCCCGCTCCTCCAGTTCGGCGTAGGTCGACTCTCGATGTTCGCCGACCAGCACGATCCGGTCGGGCATCAAGTCGACGGCATGTTCGACGAGATCGGCTATGTTGTAGCTCACAGTGTTAAAAATAGAACGTGTTACTGTTTCTGACAAGAGTCGAATGTCAGGAGATATCCAGATGGCCCACTGCCTGGTCGAGAAGCGCGACCACGTCCTCATCGTGACCATGAACCGTCCCGAGGCGCGCAACGCGCTGTCCGGGGAGATGATGGCGATCATGCGCGACGCCTGGGACCAGGTCGACAGCGATCCCGACATCCGCGTCGCGATCCTCACCGGTGCGGGCGGGGCCTTCTGCGCGGGGATGGACCTGAAGGCGATGAGCTCGCAGCATCCGGGGGACACCGCATCCAGCGGCGGCTGGGACCCGGCCTACCTCCCCGCGCTACTGAAGGGGCGGCGACTGTCCAAGCCGCTGATCGCGGCGGTCGAGGGCCCGGCCATTGCCGGTGGCACCGAGATCCTGCAGGGCACCGACCTGCGCGTGGCCGCGGAAAGCGCCAAGTTCGGCGTCTCCGAGGCCCGCTGGGGCCTGTTCCCGCTGGGTGGTTCCGCGGTGCGGCTGGCCCGGCAGATCCCGTACACGGTGGCCGCTGAGCTGCTGCTGACCGGTCGCCACATCACCGCTGCCGAGGCCAAGGAGATCGGCCTCATCGGCCACGTGGTCCCCGACGGCACCGCCCTCGACAAGGCCCTGGAGCTGGCCGGCCTGATCGCCGACAACGGCCCGCTCGCCGTCCAGGCGATGCTGCGCACCCTGCGCGAAACCGAGGGCATGCCGGAGAACGAGGCGTTCCCGATCGAGGCGAAGATCGGCATCGAGGTGTTCAAATCAGCCGACGCCAAGGAAGGGCCGCGAGCCTTCGCCGAAAAGCGCAAGCCCACTTTCACCGGCTCCTGAGAAGCACCTCGACGGCGCAGGACAAGTGCCCTGCGCCCTGAGGTTCAGCAGGGACTACGCCCCCGGGTAGTTCATGTAGAAGGGCTCCCACTGGTGGCCGTCGGGGTCGATGAAGGTGCGGCCGTGCATACCCACCTGAGCTTCCTCGGCCCGCTTGTCGTCGTTCACTTCCTCGGAGGCACCCGCAGCCACTGCGGCCTCGGTCAACGCGTCCACTTCCGCGGCACTACCCAGCGACAGCGCGTAGGCCGCGGCGATCGTGCCGGCGGTGTCGCCGATCGGGCGCTTGCTGAATGTGGTGAAGAAGTCCTTGGTCAGCAGCATCAGGCAGATGTTGTCGTCGACCACGATGCAGGATGCGTTCTGGTCGGTGAAATCCTCGTTCACTTTCCAGCCGAGCGCCTCGTAGAACCCCTTGGACCGGTCGAGATCGGCGACGGGGAGGTTGATGAAGATCATCTTGCTGCTCATGGCGGGAACCTTTCGGAAGCGCGTTGTTGCTGTCTCGTTCATGTAGACGCGGCAACGGTTCCGGATTCATCGGACCGGCGAAAATTCTCTCTGTTGGCTGTCAGACCCCTGTGGCATCGTGACTGCTATGACCGACGCCACAACCGCGACCACCGGCCCCGATCCCGACGTGCTCGCCGAATTCGAGACGCACCGGCGCGAGTTGTGCGCGTACGCCTACCGCATGCTCGGCTCCTCCTTCGAGGCCGAGGACGCCGTGCAGGAGACCTTCACCCGCGCCTGGCGCTCCTACGACTCGTTCGAGGGCCGCGCCAGCCTGCGCTCGTGGCTGTACAAGATCGCCACCAACATCTGTCTGGACATGCTCGACCGGCCGCAGAGCCGAGCCAGACCGATGGATCTCAACGGGCCGGGCCGCCCGGATTCACCGCTGCCTGCCCCGCAGCCGGACTACGTGTGGATCGAGCCCATTCCCAACGCGCTCGCCTTCGGCGCCGACCCGGCCGAGCACGCCTCGACCAAGGACACGCTGCGCCTGGCCTTCGTCGCCGCCTGTCAGCATCTGCCCGCCACCCAGCGCGCGATCCTGATCATGCGCGAGGTACTGCGCTTCACGGCGAGTGAGACCGCCGAGGCGCTGATGATGTCGCCCGCGTCGGTGAACAGCGCCTTGCAGCGCGCCAGGGCCACCATGTCCAAGGTGTCGCCGACGGTCACCGATGGGTTCGACGAGTCCGATCCCGGCCAGCGCAAGCTGATCGACGATTTCGTCCAGGCCTTCGAGTCCTACGACATGGACGCGCTCACCACCCTGCTCAAAGCCGATGTGGCACTGTCCATGCCGCCGTTCGATCTCTGGATCTCCGGTCCGGCGAACGTGGCCGCGTTCATGCTCGGCACCGGCAGCGCGTGCCGGGATTCGCGGATGGTGCCGCTGGCGGGCGCCAACGGCCTGCCCGCCTTCGGCCACTACAAGCCGAGCGAGGAGCCCGGTGTCTGGGTGCCGTGGTCGATCACGGTGCTCGAGCTCGAGGGCGAGACCATCGCCGGACTCAACTTCTTCCTCGACACCCAGCGGCTGTTCCCGCTCTTCGGACTGCCGCCGGAGTGGCGCGAAGCCGCCTGAGCGGGAACAGCTCTCACAGCAGGCGGCGCTTGTACAGCTTGCCGTTGGGGTCTCGGGGCAGCTCCGCGCGGAATTCGACCGTGCGGGGCAGCTTGTACTTGGCGAGCTGACCGGCGGCGAACTCGAGGATCTCGGCGGTCAGCGCCTCGTCGCCGGCGAGACCGTCGACCGGCTGGACGAAGGCCTTCACCTGCTGACCCCAATCCGGGTCGGGCACACCGAGAACCGCCACGTCGGCCACCTTCGGGTGACTCATCAGCACGCCTTCGATCTCGGCCGGGTAGATGTTCACTCCGCCGGACAGGATCAGGTCCGAGCGACGGTCGCACAGGAACAGGTAGCCGTCCTCGTCGAGATAGCCGATGTCACCGACGGTGAACAGGTCACCGACGCGCGCCTCCTCGGTCTTCTCCTTGGCGTGGTGGTACTCGAAGCTCGACGCGCCCATCTTCATGTAGACCAGGCCCTCTTTGCCCGCGGGCAGTTCGGTGCCGTCGGCCTCGTCGAGCACCTTGATCACCGACCACGGCCAGGCCTTGCCCACCGAGCCGGGCTTTTCCAGCCATTCGGTCCCGTTGATCACCGTGCCGCCGCCCTCGGTGGCGGCGTAGTACTCGGTGACGACCGGACCCCACCACTCGAGCATCTGCCGCTTGGTCTGCGGCGGGCACGGCGCGGCGCCGTGCACCATGCTGCGCAACGAGGAGACGTCGTAGCGGGCGCGCACCTCCTCCGGCAGCGCGAGCAGGCGATGGAACTGGGTGGGCACCATGTGGCTGTGCGTCACCTTCTGCTGCTCGATCAGCCGGAGCATGTCCTCGGCGTCCCAGCGATCCATCAGGACGAGCTTGTGCCCCAACTGGATCGAGATGGTGGAGAAGTTCAGCACGGCCGTGTGATAGAGCGGCGAACCGCAGATGTGCACGTGCTCGTCGTAGGGCGCGAGGTCGAACAGGCTGAAGAACGCCTTGTTCGGCGGCGGAACCACATCGGGGTCGGCGCCGGTCAGCGGGCGGCGAACGCCCTTGGGGCGCCCGGTCGTGCCCGAGGTGTAGAGCATCGGCGCGCCCACCGAACGCTCGTCCGGCCTGCCGGTGTCGGCGGCGCCGAGCCACGACACCGGCCGGAAGCCGGGGATGGTGCCCACCGCGAAGCGGGCGTCGGCGGACAGTTCGGCGAGGTCGGCGGCCTCGGCCGCGGTGGCGGCGAAACGCTCACTGGCCAGGAAGGCCGAGGCGTCGCTGTCACCGAGGATGTAGGCGATCTCCGGCGCGGTGAGGTGCCAGTTCACCGCGACGATGTAGAGACCCGCCTGGTAGGCGGCGAAATACGCGGCGATCGCCTCCACACCGTTGTGCAGCATGCTGACCACGACGTCGCCGGTCCGCAATCCGATCCCGCGTAGGCCGTTGGCGTAGCGGTTGGCGAGAGTGGCCAATTCTCGATAGCTGATCTCCCTGCCGTCCGGGTCGACGACGGCGATCCGCTCGGGATCGGCCGCGGCGATATTCCACAGTCCGAGGACTTCCGTTGTCTGCTGGCTGCTCACCCCATCGAATTTAGAACGTGTTCTAGGTCGATACAAGGGTTTGGAGCCGACGCATCTGATCGGCGTCCGAAACCGAGATCAGCATCATCGTCACCCCGGCGTCCTCCCATTCCTTCAGCCGGGTGCGCACGTGGTCCTCGGTGCCGAAGATCGCGGTGTCGGTGATCAGCTCGTCGGGCACCGCCGCCGCGGCCTCGGCCTTGCGACCCGCCTGGAACAGGGCCGAGATCTCGTCGACCTCCCTCGCGTAGCCCATCCGCTTGTACACCTGGGCGTGGAAGTTCAGCTCTGGGGCGCCCATGCCACCGATGTAGAGCGAGGTGACCCAGCGCATCCGCTCGATCTCGGCCGCCGGCTCATCGGTCAGCACCACCTGCGCGCTGGCGGCGATCTCGAAATCGGCCCGGCCACGGCGGGCGCCCGCTCGCGCGAAGCCCTCGTCGAGCCACTCGTTGTACATGCCCGCCAGGCGCGGGGCGTAGTAGATCGCCAGCCAGCCGTCGGCGATCTCGGCGGTCTGGGCGACATTCTTCGGCCCCTCCGCCCCCAGCCAGATCGGCAGATCGGCACGGAGCGGATGCACGATCGGCTTGAGCGGTTTGCCCAGTCCCGTCGCGCCGGGACCGGCGTAGGGCAGCCCGTAGTGCTTGCCCTCGGAGGTCACCGGAGCCTCGCGGGCCAGCACCTTGCGCACGATGTCGACGTATTCGCGGGTGCGGCGCAGCGGCTGCGCGAACGGCTGGCCATACCAGCCCTCCACCACCTGCGGGCCGGAGACACCGAGACCGAGGATGGCCCGGCCGCCGCTGAGGTGATCGAGGGTGAGCGCGTGCATCGCGGCCGCGGCCGGGGTGCGCGCCGACAGCTGCGCGACCGAGGTTCCCAGGCGCACCCGCTCGGTCCTCGACCCCCACCAGGCCAGCGGCGTGAAGGCGTCCGAGCCCCAGGACTCGGCCGCGAACACGGCGTCGAAGCCGGTTTCCTCGGCCGCGATCACCAGCTCGCCGGCATTGGCGGGTGGCTGCGCAGCCCAGTAACCGAGTTGCAGTCCGAATTTCATGACCGACGCCCTTTCCGGCGAATCCTTGCCAGCAGAATAAGAACCTGTTCTACTCGATATCGTGACCCAGGGGAATACCGCAGTGGAAGTATTGAGTGCACCCCTCCGGGTGCAGTTCGACTACACCAGATCCGTCGGACCTATCATCGGCGCCTTCCTGACCGGACTGCGCGAACGCCGAATACTCGGCGTTCGCGGCAGTGACGGCCGGGTGCTGGTGCCCGCCCAGGAGTACGACCCGATCACCTCGGCCCCGCTGGCCGAGCTGGTCGAGGTCGCGCCGACCGGCACGGTGCAGTCATGGACATGGGTGCCCGAACCGCTGCCAGGCCAGCCGTTCGACCGCCCGTTCGCCTGGGCGTTGATCCAGCTCGACGGCGCCGATACGGCCCTGTTGCACGCGCTGGACGTCACCGACCCGACCCAGCTGAGCACCGGCATGCGCGTGCGCGCCCGGTGGGCCGACGAGCCAACCGGCAGCATCACCGACATCGCCTGCTTCGAACCGGGCGAGGCCGCCGCGGCAGCGCCACCCACCGACGACACCGCCGAGCCGGTCACCATGGTGACCACCCCCGTCGATCTGAGCTACAAGCACACCGCGTCCCCTCAGGAGAGCGTCTACCTGCGCGGTCTGGCCGAAGGCAAACTGATCGGCGGACGCTCCGAGGCGGGCGGGCGGGTGTATTTCCCGCCGCGCGGCGCCAACCCGACCGACGGCACCCCCACCGATGATCTGGTGGAGCTGCCCGACAAGGGCACGGTGACCACCTTCTGCATCGTCAACGTGCCGTTCCTCGGCCAGCGCATCAAGCCGCCGTACGTGGCCGCCTATGTGCTCCTCGACGGCGCCGACATCCCGTTCCTGCACCTGGTTCTCGGCTGTGAGGCGTCCGAGGTGCGGATGGGCATGCGAGTCGAGGCCGTGTGGAAGCCGCGCGAGGAATGGGGCCACGCCCTGGCCAACATCGATCACTTCCGCCCGACCGGCGAGGCCGATGCCCCGTACGAGTCCTACCAGCACCACCTCTGAGAGGCGACGTTGAGTATTCCCGAAATCGCGGTGGTGGGGTTCGCCCACGCACCGCATGTGCCGGAGACCTTCGGCACCACCAACGGCGTCGAGATGCTCGTGCCGTGCTTCCAGCAGCTCTACGCCGATCTCGGCATCACCAAGTCCGATATCGACTTCTGGTGCTCGGGGTCCTCGGATTTCCTGGCAGGCCGGGCCTTCTCGTTCATCTCGGCGGTCGACGCGATCGGCGCCGTGCCGCCGATCAACGAGTCGCACGTCGAGATGGACGCGGCCTGGGCCCTGTACGAGGCGTGGGTGAAGCTGCTGTCCGGCCAGGCCGAGACCGCGCTCGTCTACGGCTTCGGCAAGTCCTCGGCCGCCGAGTCCATCCAGCAGGTACTGACCATGCAGCTCGATCCGTACCTGGTCGCGCCGCTGTGGCCGGACGCCGTCTCGATCGCGGGCCTGCAGGCGCGGGCCGGGCTGGACGCCGGCCGCTGGACCGAACAGGAGATGGCCGCCGTCGCCGGCGGTGACATCGAAGCCCTGCTGGCGGCACCCTATGTCGCCGATCCGCTGCGCGCCCACGACATCGCGCCGGTCACCGACGGTGCCGCCGCGATCGTGCTCGCGGTCGGCGATCGGGCCCGCGAACTGTGCGAGCGCCCGGCGTGGATCACCGGAATGGCGCACAACATCGACGCCCAGGCACTCGGTGGTCGCGACCTGACCCGCTCACCGTCCACCACCAGGGCCGCCGCGGCCGCCACCCGTGGCGACACCACCTTCGACCTGGCCGAACTCCACGCGCCGTTCAGCCATCAACAGCTGATCCTGGCCGAGGCGATCGGCCTGTCCCCCGACACCCGGGTCAATCCGTCCGGCGGTCCGCTCGCGGGCAACCCGATGTTCGCGGCGGGCCTGGAACGGATCGGCAACGCCGCCACGGCCATCATCTCCGGCGACGCGAACCGGACTCTCGCTCATGCGACCAGCGGCCCCGCGCTGCAGCAGAACCTGGTCGCCGTTCTGGAATCGGAGGACCGATGAACGGTCAGCGGACGCAGGGCTTCCCCGCAGCGGTGCTCGGCACCGGCCAAACTCATCACGTGACAAAACGCTCCGACGTGTCCATGGCGGGCATGTGCCGCGAGGCGATCGATCGCGCACTCGAAGACTCCGGCCTGACCATCGCCGATATCGACGCCGTCGTGGTCGGCAAGGCGCCCGACTACTTCGAGGGCGTCATGATGCCGGAGCTGTATCTCGCCGAGGCGCTCGGCGCCATCGGCAAGCCGCTGCTGCGCGTGCACACCGCCGGATCGGTCGGCGGCTCCACCGGCGTGGTCGCCGCCAACCTGGTGCAGGCGGGCGTACACGGCAAGGTGCTCGCCATCGCCTGGGAGAAGCAGTCGGAGTCGAATGCCATGTGGGCGTTGTCGATTCCGGTGCCGTTCACCATGCCGGTGGGCGCGGGTGCGGGCGGCTACTTCGCCCCGCACGTGCGCTCCTACATCCGCCGCTCGAACGCGCCCATGCACATCGGCGCCATGGTGGCGGTGAAGGATCGGCGCAACGGCGCGAAGAACCCCCTCGCCCACCTGCATCAGCCCGACATCACCCTCGAATCGGTGCTGGCTTCCCAAATGCTGTGGGACCCCATTCGTTTCGACGAGACCTGCCCCTCCTCCGATGGCGCTTGCGCAGTGGTGATCGGCAATGCCGAGGCCGCGGCGGCGGTCGAGGCCGAGGGCAAGAAGGTCGCGTGGGTGCACGGGACGGCGATGCGCACCGAGCCGACCACCTTCGCCGGTCGCGACCAGGTCAATCCGCAGGCGGGCCGCGACGCGGCGGCCGCGCTGTGGCAATCCGCCGGGATCACCGACCCGCTCGAGGAGATCGACGTCGCCGAGATCTACGTGCCGTTCTCCTGGTTCGAGCCGATGTGGCTGGAGAATCTCGGCTTCGCCGCCGAGGGCGACGGCTGGAAACTCACCGACAAGGGCGAGACCGAGATCGGTGGTCGCATCCCGGTGAATCCGTCCGGTGGCGTGCTCTCGTCCAACCCGATCGGCGCCTCCGGCCTGATCCGCTTCGCCGAGGCGGCCAAGCAGGTGATGGGCCGGGCCGGCGCCTACCAGGTGACCGACGCGCGCAAGGCACTCGGACACGCGTATGGCGGTGGCTCCCAGTACTTCGCGATGTGGGTCGTCGGAAGCGAGCGTCCGGAATGAAGTTCACTCTCGGAATCGCGCTGAGCCCACTCGACCAGCTCACCGAGCTGGCCAAGACGGCCGAGGAATGCGGCTTCACCTCGATCGGCCTGCCGGACTCGCTGTTCTACATGAAGTCCCAGGCCGCCGACTATCCCTACACCCCCGACGGCAGCCGGTTCTGGGGACCGGAGACGCCCTGGGTCGACCCGCTGATCGCGGCGGCGGCCATGGCGGCGGTGACCACCGAGCTGCGGTTCTACACCAACGTCCTCAAGCTCGGTTCACGCAATCCACTGTTGCTGGCCCGCCAGGTGGGTTCGCTGGCGAACATGTCCGGCAACCGGTTCGGCTTCGGTGTCGGAATCGGCTGGGCACCAGAGGAATTCGAGTGGTGCGGTGTGCCGTATGAGCGGCGCGGCGCGCGGGTCGACGAGATGATCGAGGTGATCAAGCTCGTTCTCGACGGCGGCATGGTCGAATTCCACGGCGAGTTCTACAACTTCGACTCGCTGCAGATGAGCCCCGCGCCCAGCCAGCGGGTGCCGTTCTACATCGGCGGCCACACCGGCCCCGCCCTGCGCCGCGCCGCCCGCGTCGGCGACGGCTGGACCTCGGCGATGATGAAGTTCGAGCAGCTGGAAACCACCATCGCCACGCTCAACGACCTGCGCACCGAGTACGGCAGGTCCGCGGAACCGTTCGAGATCCAGGCCGTGTGCATCGACCGTTACGGCCGCGACGGCTATCAGGATCTGGCCGACGCGGGGGTCACCGACACCATCGTGGTGCCGTGGCTGATGGACGGGATCGGGTTCGACGGCGAGCTCGCCGCCAAGCAGGAATCGCTGCGCCGGTTCGCCGAGAAGTACATCGCCGATCCCATCGTCGCGAAGGTGAAGTCATGACCGAGACCGCTCTCGACCGCTCGGCACGCGCCGCCGGTCTCGCTTCCCAGGCCGCTGTCCGGGCCAAGGACAAGGCGGCCTGGGTCGCCCTGTTCGCCGAGGACGGCATCGTCGAGGACCCGGTCGGTCCGTCGGGTTTCGACCCCGACGGCGTCGGCCACCGGGGCCACGCGGCGATCGGCGCGTTCTGGGACAAGGCGATCGCGATGACCGAGTCGATCGAGTTCCGCTTCGAGGACTCCTTCGCCTGCGGCAACGAGATCGCCTTCACCGGCCTGATCCGCACCACCCTCGGCGGGCACGTGATCGACGCCGAAGGGGTCTTCACCTACAAGGTCGATGCCGAGGGCAAGATCGCCGCCTTGCGCGCCTTCTGGGAGGTCGAGCGCGCCGTCGCCACTACTCGCGCCGTGTCCTGAATATCCACAACGAATATCGGCCCCGGACATTTCCGTCCGGGGCCGTTATTCGTTTGCTGGCAATCAGTGGGCGACAGGGCACCCCGAGGTGGTGGTCTTGTAGTCGACCGGCAGTTCCTTGATGCCGTTGAGCCAACCCGAATGCAGGCGCTTGGGGTCGCCGACCTTGGTGATGTCGGGCAGATGGTCGGCGATCGCGTTGAAGATCAGGTCGATCTCCAGGCGAGCCAGATTCGCGCCGACGCAGAAGTGGGCACCGGTGCCGCCGAAGGCCAGGTGCTGGTTGTCCTGGCGCATGATGTCGAACTTCTCCGGGTTCTCGAAAACGTCCTCGTCGAAGTTGGCCGAGCGGTACAGCATCACCAGGCGCTGACCCTTCTTGATCTGCACGCCGCCGAGTTCGGTGTCCTCGAGCGCGGTGCGCTGGAAGGAGGTGACCGGAGTGGCCCAGCGGATGATCTCGTCCACCGCACTCGCCGGCCGCTCCTTCTTGAACAACTCCCACTGGTCGGGGTTCTCCATGAACGCGATCATCCCGTGACTGATGGCGTTGCGGGTGGTCTCGTTGCCCGCCACCGCCAGCACGATGACGAAGAAGCCGAACTCCTCCGGGGTGAGCGACTCACCGTCGACATCGGCCTCGATCAGGGTGGTGACCAGGTCATCGGCCGGGCACGCCTTCCTGGCCTCGGCCATCTGGTACGAGTAGCCCAGCAGCTCCATCGACGCGGTGACCGGGTCGACGTCGACATTGTCGGGATCGTCGTAGCCGGTCATATCGTTGGACCACTCGAAGACCTTCATCCGGTCTTCCTGCGGGACGCCGATGAGCTCGGCGATCGCCTGCAGCGGCAGTTCGCAGGCCACCTGGGTGACGAAGTCGCCACCGCCGGACTCCGCGGCGGCCTTGACGATCTTCTCGGCGCGCGCCGACAGCTCGGCCCGCAGCCCGTTGACCGCACGCGGGGTGAAGCCCTTGGCGATCAGCTTGCGCAGCTTGGTGTGCTCCGGCGCGTCCTTGTTGAGAATGACGAAACGCTGCAGTTCGATCTGCTCGCGGGTGATGTCGTCGTTGAACCGGGGAATGGCGGTGTTCTCGTAGGTGGAGAACACGTCGCTGCGACGGGAGACCTCTTTCACGTCGGCATGCTTACTCACCACCCAGAAGCCGTCATCGTGGAAACCACCGACGTCGGGCGACTTCGGGTTCCACCAGATCGGCGCCGACCGGCGCAGCTCGGCGAACTCCTCCGCCGGGACACGCTCGGCGTAGATGGCAGGGTCGGTCACATCGAACCCCTCGGGGAGGTTCGGCTGCGTGCCCGTGGCTTCATTGCGCGGATCTACCACCAGATGTCTCCTTCGACAAACTGAAACACGTTCTACAATCATTCAAGCACAGGGGTAGCCGCGACGGAAGAACCTCACGGTTTTACCCTGGGCCATAGAACAGAACTTGTTGCAGTTACGAGGGAGAATCAGATGGGAACACCCGTCATCGTCGAAGCCGTGCGTACTCCGATCGGGAAACGGCGCGGGCTACTTTCGGGACTGCACGCCGCCGAACTGCTCGGCCTGGCCCAGCGCGGCCTGCTCGACCGGGCCGGACTCGACCCGGCCGAGGTGGAGCAGGTGATCGGCGGCTGCGTCACCCAGGCGGGCGAGCAGTCCAACAACATCACCCGCACCGCCTGGCTGCACGCGGGCCTGCCCTGGCAGACCGGCGCGACCACCATCGACGCCCAGTGCGGCTCGGCCCAGCAGGCCAACCACCTCGTCGCCGGCCTCATCGCGACCGGGGCGATCGAGGTCGGTATCGCCTGCGGCGTCGAGGCGATGAGCCGGGTGCCGCTGGGCGCCAATGTCGGCACCGAGGCCGGACCGCGGCGGCCCGCGTCATGGTCGATCGATCTGCCCGACCAGTTCGGCGCGGCCGAGCGCATCGCCCGCAGGCGCGGCATCACCCGTGCCGACATCGACGAATTCGGCCTGCGCTCACAGCAATTGGCGGCCAAGGCGTGGGCCGAGGGCCGCTACGACCGCGAGGTGCTCCCGGTCTCGGCGCCCGTGCTCGACAGCGAGGGCGCACTGACCGGCGAGAAGGCGGAGGTGACCCGCGATCAAGGCCTGCGCGCGACCACCCGCGAGGGCCTGGCCGCACTGAAGCCCGTGGTGGCCGACGGCATGCACACCGCGGGCACGTCATCGCAGATCTCCGACGGCGCCGCCGCGGTCCTGCTCATGGACGAAACCGTCGCACGCCGAAAGGGTTTGCGGCCGCGGGCGCGCATCCACACCCAGGTCCTGGTCGGTGCCGAGCCGGAGTTCCACCTCGACGGCCCGGTACAGGCGTGCACGCGACTGCTCGAGCGCTCCGGAATGTCGATCGGCGATATCGATGTATTCGAGATCAACGAAGCATTCGCCTCGGTGGCACTTTCGTGGGCTTCTGTACATCAGCCGGACATGGAACGGGTAAATGTCAACGGCGGTGCGATCGCAATCGGGCATCCGGTTGGTTCCACCGGTTCACGTTTGATCACGACCGCGCTGCACGAACTGGAGCGCACCGGCGCCGGGACCGCCATGGTGCTGATGTGCGCCGGTGGCGCACTCGCCACCGGCACGATCATCGAGCGCCTGTAGACTGACCCTCACCGAAACCGGGCGCCCAGGTTGAACATTCATCCCAGGGCGCCCGGAACGTGTCGTACGCCACACAATCAAGGGGGCGAGGGGGAAGATGAGACATCAGCTATCTTTGAGCTACTACAACGTTGTGGTAGAAGAGCCCCGCGACGGGCACGAACCCGGGCACCCTCCGGCTCCACAAGAGTCGTTGGCGTGACCCGCAAACGCGGCCACCACCGCCCCTGCACGCAGGTGAGCGAGGGAATCCGCAGAGAAATCCCGAATCAGGCGTAGGTTTTCAGTTACTGAGCCGCTAATATCAATGATACGTATCCGAGATAACGACTGTTAGTACAGTGAAGGGAATTGGGCGGCTCACAATGGCTGATTTCGCGGCGCGGCTGAACAAGCTGTTCGAAACCGTGCATCCCCCGGGGCGCAAGCCGCACACCAACGCAGAGGTTGCGGCTGCGCTGACTGCCTCCGGGCATCCGATCTCGAAGCCGTATCTCTCGCAGTTGCGGTCGGGACAACGTACGAACCCGTCTGACGAGACGGTGGCCGCCCTGGCGAAGTTCTTCAAGGTCAAGCCTGACTACTTCTTCAACGACATCTACGCGGCCAAGATCGATCACGACCTGGAGCTGCTCGCGCAGCTGCAGGGCTACGGGTTGCGTCGACTGTCGAGCAGGGCATTCGACCTCTCCGAAGAATCACAGAATCTGCTCACCTCGATGGCGGAGAAGTTGCGGGCCAGCGAAGGCTTGCCCGAAATTCCTCCGGACGGAACAGAATAGGATCCACACACCGGCCGACCTGACGCACCTGATGGTGTCCTGGGTGCGGCCGTGACATATCGGATACGCAGACAACGGGCCTGAGACGGTGAGAAATCACCAGCTCAGGCCCGTTTTCTTGGTTTCTCCTCAGTTGGTGGCGGCCGCACCGCGCGGCGCCGTGCCCGCGGCGGCCACCGCCGCGTCGTACTCGCTCGCCAGCGCCAACACCCAGCCACGAGGACTCACGCCGGGCGGCGGGGCGATCCAGCGCGCGTCGACGAACAACTCCCCCAACGGATTTCGTGCCCACTCCGCGACCACCGCGGCGCGCTCGGGCACCGAGGCCGGGGGCTCACCGGCCGCAGGGATCAGGATGCCGCTGCCGGAGAGCAGATACAACGCGTCCATCACCTGGGCAACGTGATCGGAGGCCTTCAGCTGCGTCGAAGTGGCGTTCTGCTCGGGGGCGACCACATCGGGGAACCGCGCGACCATCAGCCGGTGCAGCGGCCGGATCCGGCGCAGCAGGATCCGCGCCCGCCACCACAGCTCGACCACGATCGACACCGCGCCGAAGGCGATCAGCAGGCTCGCGATCTCCCACGCCTGCCAGCCCCAGGTCGGTTCACCGGGCGGGGTGGGCGCGGCGTCGGAGAAACCGCGGCCCGCGTTGGCGACGGCGAGGACGGCGACCAGCGCCGTGCCCGCGGTGTAGATCGCGATGCCACGACCGAGCGTGGTCCAGTCCAGGTTGCGCAGACCGGTGGTCACGATGAACACCGCGGCGAGGGCGACCACGATCCAGCCGAAGGTGAACGACCAGCCGAGCGTGATGGCGATCGCGAGCGCGCCGATGCTGTAGACGACCAGGGCGACCTGGCGCAGATTGCGCCGCGACACCACCGGCCAGGCCGCCGAGGCGACCACCGAGGTCGCGGTGGTGAACAGAATCCAGGCCGAGGTGACGATGCCGGTGGACAACCACCCGCTACGCACCCCGCCGGGCAGCAGATTGTCGATGGCGACCGCGATGTCGGGGATGGCGACGGTCGCGGCGAGCGCGACGGCCGCGACCGCGACGACGATGGCGACGCGAGCGGTTGTCGCGGGCTTGACCAGCACACGACCCACTCGCGCACCCGCGGCAACCCAGACCAGCAGGGCTGTCAACCAGAGTGTCATCCGAGTGCCTCATCGAATCGAAGGACCGAGACGCCTGCGCCCCGGTTGTTGAACACGCGCAGCCGGGTCATCAGCATGGCCGCGAAGGTCTCGGCCTCCCACTCGGCGAGATCGTCGAGACCGTCGTCGACGATCTGGGCGTGCGCGCGCTGGCTGAGCATGTAGGCGATCAGGTCGTCGCTGACCTCGAGCGTGGTCTCCACCGCGGGGGCGCCTTCGTGGTCGAAGACGATGTGGCCCAGTTCGTGGGCGAGAGTGTGGTCGCGGCTGGGCAGGGCGTCGGCGAGGACGATGATGTCGCGTTCCGGATAGAACCGGCGCTGCCCACACACACCGGGGCCCAATTGCGCACTGGTGATCTCGATTTCGCGGTCGCGTTCGAGTGAGACCGCCGCGACCACCTCATCGAGGGTGGTCGCGTCGAAATCGGCGGCGACCGCGCACACCGCGTCCACCGCGGCGGCGACGCGTCGGTAGGACCGCGAGGTGGACTGGGTCTTGCTCCTGCTCATCGAAGATCCCCTCACGACCTGGGTCCGAAGAATTCGGCACGCGCCGCGTTCACCCGCGCTTGGGCGGCCGCGGCACCTTGGAAACTCACCGCGCCCGAACCGGTTCCGGCCAGCGTCAGCGCGATCAGGCCGCCGATCACCGACAGCAGCTTCGGCTCGGGGAGCCCGCTGTTGTCACTGGTCGGCATGACCTCGTGGCTGGGCGCGGCCTGCGGCGCCGCGGCGGTGGCCGCGGGCGGCGCCTCGGGGGCGGGTGCCTCGGCAGCGGGAACCGGCGCCGCCACAGCGACATTCGGCACGGCGGGCACCGAGGGCGCGGCAGGGGAAGGCGGTATGGCGAGGGGCGGTAAGGCCGGAGCCGCGGGAACCGACGGGATAGGGATCAGCAGCAACAGCAGCGGCGTGGCCGAACCCACCGCCGCGGAGCCGACAGCGGCCGAACCGACAGCGGCCGATCCCACCCCGGCGGAACCGACGCCCGCCGAGCCGACACCGGCGGAACCGACTGCGGCAGAACCTGTTCCGAGGACAGCGGAGCCGGTACCGAGGGCGGCCGAACCGGTACCCGCCGCGGCCGAACCGACTGCGGCGGAGCCGGTGCCGAGCACGGCGGCGCCGGCGGCGGAACCCGTACCGAGGACCGCGGCAGCGCCTGCCGAACCCGTACCGAGCAGGATGGCGGCGCCGGCCGAGCCGGTACCCAGCAGAGCGCCGACACCCGCGGAACCGGTACCGAGCAGCACGCCGAGACCAGCCGAACCGGTGCCGAGGACCGCGGCGGCGCCTGCCGAACCCGCGCCCGCGGCCGAACCGACAGCGGCCGACCCCGACGCGGAACCGGTGCCCGCGACCTCTTTCTTCGGGATGTCGGCGGGTGATTGCCCTGGAATCGTGAGCGGTGCCCACTCGTCGTCTGCAACCGGCGCACCCGATGGCGGCTCAACGGGGGCCGCGCCCTGGCCGTCAGCGGGTGTGCCCTGCGCCGGGCCGTCACTGCTGCCGTTTCCCGGCAGTCTCAGCTCACGAGGAAGACCGTTCCCCGGGGTCTGGCCACCAGGGTTCTGGCCGCTGTCGCCCTGACCACTGCTTCCATTCCCCGGCACCTGCTCGGCAGGAGCCGATGGGTTACCCGGGGCTGCGACGGCGGCCGCAGGCCCGAGTAGAGCACAGCCGGCCAGCACACTCGAAGCGGCAAAAACGCGCAACATGCGACCAATGGCCATGCGCTAGATCATCCCCTTATGTTTTCAGCGCAGAATTACCCCCGGTCGCGACACATTCCGGGATCGACGAACAGTAGCCCATAGTAAACCCACTGCCGGATGCCCGCAGGAGGGGGCAAGAGTCGTCCAGCCCCCTGAACTTGCGTTACTCCCCATAAGCGCAGGCCGGGGATCTTTCCCACAGCCCACACCCGGAGAGTTTGCTATGCGCCGTACACCGGCTCCGGCGGCACGCTCTTCTCGATCAGTTCGGCGACCACCGGACCCAGCTCGGCTGGGTTCCAGCGGGCGCCACGATCGACCGGAGCGCCGTGCCGCCAGCCCTGGGCCAACGCCACTTTCCCCCCCTCGACCTCGAACATCCGACCGGTCACGCCCGCCGACTCGGTGCTGCCGAGCCACACGACCAGCGGCGAGATGTTCTCCGGAGCCATCGCGTCGAAGCCGGAATCCGGGGCGGCCATGGTGTCGGCGAACACGGTCTCGGTCATCCGGGTGCGGGCGGCGGGGGCAATGGCGTTCACCGTCACGCCGTAGCGGCCGAACTCGGCCGACGCCGTGAGCGTGAGTCCCGCGATACCCGCCTTCGCGGCGCCGTAGTTGCCCTGCCCGACGCTGCCCTGCAGGCCGGCGCCGGAGCTGGTGTTGATCACCCTGGCATCGACCGGGCGACCCGCTTTCGACTCTCCGCGCCAGTACTCGGCGGCGTGACGCATGGTGGCGAAGTGGCCCTTGAGGTGCACGCGGACCACCGCGTCCCATTCGTCCTCGCCGAGGTTGACCAGCATGCGGTCGCGCACGAAGCCCGCATTGTTCACCAGCACGTCGAGCCCGCCGAAGGTGTCGACGGCCTGCCGGATCAGCCTGCGCGCACCCTCCCAATCGGCGACATCGTCATAGTTGGCCACCGCCTCACCCCCGGCCGCGACGATCTCGTCGACGACCAGCTGCGCGGGCGTCTCGGTGGTCGCGGCACCGTCGAGCGCCGTGCCCACATCGTTGACCACCACGCGCGCACCGGCCGCGGCGAAGGCGAGCGCGTGCGCGCGACCGATCCCCCGCCCCGCGCCGGTGACGATCACCGTGCGTCCCGCGCAGATCTGCTGCTGATCATCCATTGTGAAGCTCCTGTGTTTGTTGGCGGCTGGCGCCGCGGGGTTTTCGGCCCGGGGGGCCTCGCACCCGAAGGGCGATACTGCGCCTTCGGCGGTACGTCTCGCCCTTCGGATGCGAGGCGGCCGAAAACCCGTGGTGAGTGGGTTGGGTGGGTGGCGTTGTTGTGTGAGGTGGGGGTGTTCAGTCGCGGGAGTGGGTGGCTCTTGGTGTTCAGTGTGGGGTGGTGGCGGTCAGTGGTTCGCGTTGGCGGCGTCCAGGAAGGCGGGGCGTTCGCCGCCGCCGTGGACCAGCAGGGCGGCGCCGCTGATGTAGGCGGCCAGCGGTGAGGCAAGGAAGACAGCGGCCGAGCCGACGTCGGCGGGGCTGGCGAGACGGCCGAGGGGGACGGTGCTCGCCACCGCGGCCAGGCCGTCGGCATCGCCGTAGTGCAGGTGGCTCAGTTCCGTTTCCACCGGGCCGACCACGATCGAGTTCAGGCGCACCTTGGGCGCCCATTCGACGGCCAGCGAGGTGGCCAAGTTGTCCAGGCCGGCCTTGGCCGCGCCGTAGGCGGCGGTGCCCGGCGAGGGCCGGTGCCCGCTGACGCTGGTGACCATCACGATCGACCCGCCCGCGTCCTGCTTCTGCATCACCGCGTTGGCCTGCTGCGAGATGAGTAGGGGGGCGAGCAGATTCAGCTCGACGATCTTCGAGTGATACCGGGGGCTCGCGGCGTCGGCCAACGCGAAGGGCGCGCCACCGGCGTTGTTCACCACGTGGTCGATCCGGCCGTGCCGGTCGAGGATCTGCTCGAACAGCGCGGCGACCGCGTCGGCGTCGCGCACATCGCAGGTGAAGTGTTCGGTGCCGCGATCGCCGAGGGTGATCGGTTCGTCGGCGGGCCTGCGGGCGCAGGTCAGCACCGTCGCGCCCGCGGCGAGGAAGGCCCGGCTGATTCCGGCGCCGACGCCGCGCACACCGCCGGTCACCAGAACGATCTGCTCGGAAAGGTCGATTTCTACAGCCACCATGCTAACCTACCAAGCAATTGCTTGCTTTGTCTCGGGTTCGCCGAGGCGTGCACGATGGGACACCGCGATGGGGATACACCGTCACACCGAAACCGAGGGCGTCGACGTCGTGACCGTCGACTATCCGCCGGTCAACGCACTACCGTCCGATGGCTGGTTCGCCCTGGCCGATGCGGTCAGAGAGGCCGGGCGCGATCAACGGACCCGCGTGGTCGTGCTGCGCGCCGAGGGGCGCGGCTTCAACGCCGGCGTGGATATCAAGGAGATGAACGCCGATGTCGGCCACACGGCGCTGATCCGCGCCAACCACGGCTGTTTCGACGCCTTCGCCGCCGTCTACGACTGCGAGGTGCCGGTGATCGCCGCGGTCAACGGCTTCTGCCTCGGCGGCGGCATCGGCCTGGTCGGCAACTCCGATGTCATCGTGGCCTCCGACGACGCCACCTTCGGCCTGCCCGAGGTGGACCGTGGCGCGCTCGGCGCGGCCACCCACCTGGCGCGACTGGTCCCCCAGCATCTGATGCGGACCATGTTCTACACCGCGGGCAAGCTCACCGCCCAGCAGCTGCACCACTTCGGTTCGGTCTACAAGGTGGTGCCGCGCGACGAACTCGATGCCGCCGCCATGGAGGTCGCCAAGAACATCGCGGACAAGGACGGCCGGGTGATCCGGGCGGCCAAGCGCGCGCTCAACGGCATCGATGTGCAGGACGTGCACCGGTCCTACCGCTACGAACAGGGCTTCACGATGGAACTCAACCTCGCCGGTGTGGCCGACGAGATCAGGGCGCGCTTCGACGACGATCTCGCCGCGCAGAAGAAGGAGAAGTAGACACCATGCGCGACAAGAGGATGACGCTCGACGAGGTCGTCGGCGAACTGCGCAGCGGAATGACGATCGGCATCGGCGGCTGGGGTTCGCGGCGCAAGCCGATGGCGCTGGTACGCGCGTTGCTGCGCTCCGATGTCACCGACCTGACCGTGGTGACCTACGGTGGGCCCGATCTGGGGCTGCTGTGCTCGGCGGGCAAGGTCCGCAAGGCGTACTACGGGTTCGTCTCGCTGGATTCGGCGCCCTTCTACGATCCGTGGTTCGCCAAAGCGCGCACCGAGGGCGCGATCACCGTGCGCGAGATGGACGAGGGCATGGTGAAGTGCGGGCTGCAGGCGGCCGCGGCCCGGCTGCCGTTCCTGCCGATCCGGGCCGGGCTCGGTTCGGCGGTGCTCGACTTCTGGGAGGGCGAGCTCGCGACCATCCCGTCGCCGTATCCCGCCGCCGACGGGCGCGTGGAGACCCTGGTGGCGATGCCCGCGCTGAATCTGGACGCGGCGTTCGTGCACCTGGATCTGGCCGACAAGCACGGCAATGCCGCCTACACCGGCGTCGATCCCTACTTCGACGACCTCTACTGTCTGGCCGCCGAGCGGCGCTATGTCTCGGCCGATCGTCTGGTCGAGACCGAGGAGCTGGTGAAAGCCGTTCCGCAGCAGGCGATCATCCTGAACCGGATGCTGGTCGACGGCGTGGTGGAGTCGCCCGGTGGCGCGCACTTCACCTTCTCCGGCAGCTACGGACGCGACGAGAAGTTCCAGAAGCACTATGTGGCCGCCGCGCAGACGCCGGAGTCCTGGGCCGAGTTCAAGGGCCGCTATCTCGATGTGCCCGAGACCGAATACCAGGCCGCTGTCCACGCTTTCGCCGAGGAGCAGAAACTATGAGTGTCACCCGTGCCGAAGTCTGCGTCGTCGCTGCCGCGGAGATCTTCCGTGGGGCGGGCGAGATCATGGCGAGCCCGATGTCGACGGTCACCACCATCGGGGCGCGGCTGGCCCGGCTCACCTTCGAACCCGACCTGCTGCTGTCCGACGGCGAGGCGCTGTTCTTCGCCGAAGTTCCCGCGATCGGGGCCAAAGCGCCGGTGGAGGGCTGGATTCCGTTCTCGAAGGTGTTCGACGTGGTCGCCTCGGGTCGTCGGCATGTGGTGATGGGCGCGAATCAGATCGACCGGTTCGGCAATCAGAACCTGTCGGCCTTCGGTCCGCTGCAGCAGCCGAAGCGGCAGATGTTCGGTGTGCGTGGCGCGCCGGGCAACACCATCAACCACGCCACCAGTTACTTCGTGCCGCGCCACACCAAGCGGGTGTTCGTCGACCAGGTCGACATCATCTCCGGAATCGGTTACGACCGCGTCGATCCCGACAATCCGGCATACCGATTCCATCACCTGCATCGCGTGGTGACGAATCTGGGCGTGTTCGACTTCAACGGTCCCGACCACACGCTGCGCGCGCTGTCGCTGCACCCGGGCGTCGGCGCCGACGAGGTCGCCGAGAACACCTCCTTCGAGATCGCCGGGCTCGCCGAGGCGGGCGAGACCCGGCTGCCGACCGAGGAGGAGTTGCGGATCATCCGAACCGTTCTCGACCCCAAGGGTTTCCGGGAGAAGGAAGTGGCGGCGTGAGCGCGCGACTGCGGACTCCGCTGACCGAGCTGGTCGGGATCGAACATCCGGTCGTGCAGACCGGGATGGGCTGGGTCGCCGGTCCTCGGCTGGTCGCGGCCACCGCGAACGCGGGCGGTCTCGGCATTCTCGCCTCGGCCACCATGACTTTCGAGGAGCTGGAAGCGGCGGTCGCCAAGACCAAGTCGCTCACCGACAAGCCGTTCGGCGTGAACATCCGCGCCGACGCGACCGATGCCACCGAGCGCATCGAGCTGCTCATCCGGGAGCAGGTGCGGGTCGCGTCCTTCGCGCTCGCGCCGAAGAAGGAGCTCATCGCCCGGCTCAAAGATGCCGGTGTGGTGGTGATTCCCTCGATCGGTGCGGCCAAGCACGCGGTGAAGGTGGCATCGTGGGGTGCCGACGCGGTGATCGTGCAGGGTGGCGAGGGCGGTGGGCACACCGGTCCGGTCGCCACCACGCTGCTGCTGCCGTCGGTACTCGACGCGGTCGACATTCCGGTGGTCGCGGCGGGCGGCTTCTTCGACGGGCGCGGTCTCGCCGCCGCGCTGTCCTATGGTGCCGCCGGGGTCGCGATGGGCACCCGCTTCCTGCTCACCCAGGAGAGCACGGTTCCCGAGGCCGTGAAGCAGGAGTACCTGGCGCGCGGACTGGGTGACACGGTGGTGTCGGTGAAGGTCGACGGCATGCCGCACCGGATGCTGAACACCGAATTGGTCGAGAAGCTGGAGCATTCCGGTGGTTGGCGCGGGTTGTCGGCGGCGGTGGGCAATGCGGCCAAGTTCAAGTCCATGACCGGGATGAAGTGGTCGACCCTGATGCGTGACGGCCTGGCCATGCGCAAGACCAAGGACCTCACCTGGTCGCAGGTCGTGATGGCGGCGAACTCGGCCATGCTCACCAAGGCCGGTCTGGTCGAGGGCCGCACCGACGCGGGCGTGCTGCCCGCGGGCCAGGTCACCGGCATCATCGACAGCTTGCCGACCGTGGCCGAGCTGATCGACCAGATCGTCACCGACGCCGTCGAGCGGATCACCGCCGTCGCGGCACTCACCACCGAACCGGTCGTCGACCCCCGCTGACGACAAGCCACTGTCAGCACACTGGGCGGCCGAGCGCCGGATCGGATGCAGCACCCACGAAGTGCGCATCCGGTCCGGCGCTTCTCTCGTTCAGACCGCTTCGGTTTCCTCCGCCGTGGAGCCAGACGGCACACGCTGAGCGTGAAGTGACCACCGCGCTCCGGGAATCACCGCGGATACACCTCGACGCGGTTGTCGTGGAAGACCGCACCGCCGCCGTAGTCGGCATCGCGTTCGGCGATGGTGGCGTTGACGGTGGCGCCGCCGGAGAATTTGGCCCAGCGGCCCTTGGGAGTGGCGGCGACGCCGGGGCGGACGCGATCGGAGATCTCGGCGATGGAGTCGAAGGAGCCTCGGGCGTTGGCGACGCGGACCGGGGCGCCGTCGGTGATGCCGCGGGCGGCCGCGTCGTCGGGGTGCAGGGTGATGCGGGACTCGCCTGCGCGGCGCCGCAATTCGGGATTGGAGCCGAAGATGGTGTTCAGGAAATACTGGGAGGCGGCGGAGATGAGTACGAGGCCGTCGCCCGGATCAGCGGGTGGGGTGTAGGCGGGCAGCGGGTCATGTCCGGCGAGTTCGGCACGCGCGGAGACGAATTGCAGTGTGCCCGCGGGGACGGGTCCGGGTTGGACCTTCAGGAAGCCGTCGGCCCGGAGCCGGTCGAGATCGTGGCCTGTGAGCAACTGCCGCATCAGTTCGTCGTCGGAGTCGTAGAGGGCCGGTTCGGTGAGACCGAGACGGCGCGCGAGGCGGCGGAAAGTCTCTGTGGTGGAAAGACATTCGCCCGGCGGCTCGATGGCCGGCTCGTTCCAGATCAGGTAGAGGTGGCCGTATCCGGCGAGTACGTCGAGGTGTTCGGGCTGCATGGTGGCGGGCAGGACGATGTCGGCGTAGTCGACGGTGTCGGTGCCGAAATGCTCGAGGACCACGGTGAACAGGTCTTCGCGGGAGAGCCCCTCGATCACCCTGCGCTGGTCCGGATTCGAGCCGACCGGATTGGCTCCGATCACGAACAGCGCTTTGACCGGCGGATTCTCGGTCTCGAGCAGGTTCTCGCCGAGCTTGGTCATCGACAGGGTGCGCACCGGATGCGGCAGGAGATCGTCGCGGACCAGGGCGGCGAGGTCGAGGCGGAAGTGCCCGCTCGTCGAATAGTGCAGGCCCCCACCAGGAATCGCCCAGTCGCCGGTGACGCCGGGCAGACAGGCGAGCACCCGCAGGGCCATGCCGCCGCCCGCGTGCCGCTGCATGCCCTGAGAGGCACGGATCGCGGTGGGCCTGGTGCGGGCGATGCGCTCACCGAGTCCGACGATCTGTTCGACCGCGAGTCCGGTGATCGCGGCGACCCGCTCCGGGGTGTATTCGGCGATGAGGTCGCGGAATTCGGGCCAGCCCTCGGTGTGCTCGGCGATGAAGGCGTCGTCCTGGGCGCCTCGCGCGACGATCACGTGCAGCAAGCCGAGAGCCAGCGCCGCATCGGTACCGGGCAGCGGCGCGAGGTGTTCGTCGCAGCGTTCGGAGGTCTTGGTGCGGACCGGGTCGATGGAGACCAGGTAGGCGCCGCTGTCCTGGATGAACTTCCACACATGGTGGCCAGAGCTGAGCGGATTGGTGCCCCACAGCAGGATCAGTCTCGATTGGGCGAGATCCTCGGGATCCATCCCACCGGAGGTGCCGAGGGTGTAGCGCACACCCGCGCTGCCCGCGACCGAGCAGATGGTCGGCCGATGGTGTGAGGCGCCGAGCAGGTTGAACAGCCGTCGGCCGGGATAGCCCTCCATGCCCTGGAGATAGCCGAGGCTGCCGGTGCCGTGGAACGGCCAGACCGCCTCGCCGCCGAACTCGTCGATGATGCCGGTGAGCCGGTTCGCGATCTCGTCGAGCGCGTCGTCCCAGCTGATCCGCTCGAATCGCCCCGATCCCTTCGGCCCGGTCCGTCGCATCGGATACCGCAACCGATCCGGCGCCCCCACCTGCTCGAGGTACCGATTCACCTTCACGCACAGCGCGCCGCGAGTGACCGGGTGTTCCTTGTTCCCCCGCAAGCCGGTCGCGACTCCGTCCTCGACGGTGACCACCCACGAGCACGCGTCGGGGCAGTCGAGCGGGCACGCACCGAGCACCTTCACCGCTTCATCGTAGGGAACAGGGGATATCCGCTCAGAGGCACGGGGACGGTCCGCAGTCCTTGGACGCCCTGCGATGTGCCCGGCATGCTCGAGCGATGGAAGGTCGTGACCCTCTGGTGGCGAACGAGCCGACGGCCCCCGGCGCCCCGCCGAGGGCCGTCTCGTCAGCTCACTCCGTCGTGATGTCCGGGTCGAGAATTCCGCACACCTTCCAGCTTCCGCCCTCCTCGACCAGGTCATAGGTCGCGGTCGAGGTGGTCTGCTGGCCGAGAATCGTCATGCTCATCGCCGTGGTGAAGGTTCCGGACTTGCTCCCGGAAGCGACATCCACGCTCCGCAAGGTCGTTGTCGTCTTCGGGAGGTCGCCGCCGGACGGAACCCCGGTCGGCGTGGGCTGGTTCTCGTACTTCGCGATCTCGTCGCGATCGGCGGCACACACCAGATTTTCGAGGTCGCCCTTCTGGTCGACCCATGCCTGAGCCGCCGCGCGCGGGGTGTCATAGCCGCCACCGCCGATCGAACCGCCGCCACCGAGCGCGAACAACGCGCCGACCGCGACGGCGATCAGGATGACCGCGCCACCGATGATGAGGGCGATCTTGCCGCCGTTGCCGCCGGACGGGCGAGGCGGCTGGCCGTAACCACCCGGCGCACCGTACTGCGGTCCACCCTGCTGGTACGGGTAGGACTGCCCCTGCTGCTGGTAGGGCTGGCCCTGCGGGTACGGCTGACCCGGCATCGGCTGCGCCTGCGGATAGGGCTGGCCGTGCATCGGCCGGCCCGGATACGGCTGACCTTGGTACGGGTTGGGCGGTGGCGGGTAACCCATTCGGAAATTCCTGTCCCTGTTTCACGAGTGGCACCATCCGGCACCACTTCAGCACATGGCTTACCCACTGCGGCAACGTGTTATCGCGAAACCGGGGGCGAGCAACCTTTCAGTCTGGACGACCGACCGATTGCTCGCAAGGTCAGGCAACCGCCGCCGGCTACTCCGCCGCGCCGAGCCGCTCGATGATGGTCACGTTCGCCGTGCCGCCACCCTCGCAGATGGTGAGCAGGCCGTAGCGTCCGTTGACGCGCTCGAGCTCGTGCACCAGGGTCGCGAACAGCTTCGCGCCGGTCGCGCCGAGCGGATGACCCAGCGCGATGGCGCCACCGTTGACGTTCACCTTCGCCGGATCGGCCCCGATCTCCTTGATCCAGGCCAGCACCACCGGCGCGAACGCCTCGTTGATCTCGATGACGTCGATGTCGTCGATGGTCAACCCGGTCTTCTCCAGCGCCCACTGGGTCGCCGGAATCGGGGCACTGAGCATGAAGATCGGATCGGCGCCGCGCGCGCTGACGTGGTGGATGCGGGCACGCGGGGTCAGTCCGTACTCCCGCACGGCCCACTCCGAAGCCAGCAGGGTCGCCGAAGCGCCGTCGGAGATCTGGCTGGCGACCGCCGCGGTGAGCGGGCTGCCCTCGCCCAGCGGCGGCAGGGTCGCCATCTTCTCCAGGCTGGTCTCGCGCGGACCCTGGTCCACGGTGAACTCGCCGACCGGCACGATCTCGGCCTCGAAACGGCCCCCGGCGATGGCGGCGCGGGCGCGTTCGTGGCTGCGCAGCGCCCAGCGCTCCATGTCCTCGCGGGTGATGCCCCACTTCTCGGCGATCAGCTCGGCGCCGCGGAACTGCGAGACCTCGCCGGTGCCGTAGCGGGAGTCCCAGCCGGTGGCGCCGACGAACGGGGAATCGAAGCCGTACTCCTTGCCCGCGAGCATGGCGGCCGAGATCGGGATGGCGCTCATGTTCTGCACGCCCGCCGCCACGATCACCTCGGCGGTGCCGCTCATGATGGCCTGCGCGCCGAAGTTGATGGCTTGCTGGCTGGAACCGCACTGCCGGTCGACGGTGACGCCGGGGACGTCCTCGGGGTAGCCGGCGGTCAGCCACATGGTGCGGCCGATATTGCCCGCCTGCGGGCCGATGTTGTCGACACAGCCGACGATCACGTCGTCGACGACAGCCGGGTCGATCCCGGTGCGCTCGACCAGCCCGCGCAGCGCGGCGGCGCCGAGGTCGGCCGGGTGTACCTCGGCGAGCGCGCCACCACGCTTGCCGACCGCGGTGCGCACCGCGTCGATCACATAGGCCTGTCGCAGCGGGGTGTACGGGCGACGCTCGTCGGTCATGGGGAACTCCTACTTCGGACCGCTCTCGGGCACGGTGAGCCCGTCGAGCACGATGGTGAGATATTGCTGGGCAAGGTTTTTCACGGTGATCGGACCACCGGGGGTGTACCAGCGCACTGCGACCCACACGGTGTCGCGCAGGAAGCGGAACGCCAGTTCCACGTCGAGTTCGGGACGGAAGCTGCCGTCGGCGACACCGGCGGTGAGCACCCGGTGCCACAGGTCGCGGAACTCGGTGTTGAAGTCGCGGATGTAGCCGAACCGGTCGACGTCGCGCAGGTTCTTGGCCTCGGCCTGGTAGATCGCTACGGCCGCGTGGTGGCGGTCGAAGGCCTCGTAGGAGGCGATCACCAAGGCTTCCAACGTCTCTCGCGAGCTCAGCCCGGCCGTGGCGATCTCGCGGTAGCGGCCGAACAGGTCGTCGAGGAAACCGCGCAGGATCTCGTCGACCATCGCCTCCTTGGAGTCGAAGTGGTGATAGAGACTGCCCGAGAGGATCCCGGCCGAGTCGGCGATATCGCGTACCGTGGTGGCCCGCAGGCCACGCTCGGCGAACAGGTCGGCGGCGAGGTCGAGGAGTTCGGCGCGGCGGGTGCGTTTCACGGTATCGGGTGCGGTCACACCCGACATCGTACAACCAAGCAACTGCTTGGTTCCCTGGTTCGGGAACCATCCGCCCTGATCATGCGCGCTGACTGCTCACCGAGACCACCTCACCGGTCAGGTATGAGGTGTAGTCACTGGCCAGCATGGCGATGGTCGCGGCGACTTCCCAAGGCTCGGCGGCGCGCCCGAACGCCTCGCGTTCACTGAGCGCGTCGAGCAGTTCGGACGAGCTGACCTTGTCGAGGAACGGATGCCGGGCGATGCTCGGCGCGACGGCGTTGATCCGCACGCCGAACTCGGCGGCCTCCACCGCGCTGCACCGGGTGAGCGCCATGACGCCCGCCTTGGCCGCGGCGTAGTGCGCCTGGCCGTGCTGGGCGCGCCAGCCGAGCACGCTGGCGTTGTTGACGAGCACGCCCCCGTGTCCGGCGCCGCGGAAGTAGCCCAGCGCGGCCCGGGTGCAGCGGAAGGTGCCGGTGAGGGTGATGTCGAGGACCTGGTCCCACTGCTCGTCGGTCATGTCGACGACCGGGGTCTCGCCGCCGAGCCCCGCGTTGTTGACCATGATGTCGATCCGGCCGAGCGCGGCGGCGGCCTCGGTGAGCAGCTGATTCACCTGGGCGGTGTCGCGGACATCGCAGACCACCGCGGCGACCGTGCGCTCCGGGAACTCCTTGGCCAGCAGTTCAGCGGTCTCGGTGAGCCTGCGCTCGTGCCAGTCGGAGACGACGACATCGGCGCCTTCCTCGAGCAGCCGGCGGGCGGTGGCCGAGCCGATGCCGGTGCCCGCGGCGGCGGTGATCACGGCCTTACGGCCGGCCAGCAGGCCGTGGCCGGGGATCGACGCCGGGGGAACGGACAGTGGGCCGGTCACGGGCGCGCCTCCCGCGGCAGGCCGAGCACACGCTCGGCGATGATGTTGCGCTGCACTTCGTTCGAACCTCCGTAGATCGTGTCGGCGCGGCTGAACAGATACAGCCGCTGCCATGCGGTCATGTCGTCGTCTCCGGTGACCAGCCCGGCGGCGCCCTGCACCGCCATGGCCAGTTCGCCGAGTCCGCGATGCCAGTTGGCCCACAACAACTTCGACACCGAAGCGCCGCCCGCGTCGTCGGCGTCTTCGCTCATGGTGCGCAGCGCGTGGGCGCGCAGGACGCGCAAGCCCACCCAGGCGCGGTCGAGCCGGTCGGCGATCAGCGGGTCCTCGGCCGCGCCGGTGCGGCGGGCCAGCGCCTCGATGTCGGCGAGTTCGCGGGCGAAGCGGATCTGCTGGCCGAGCGTGGAGATGCCGCGCTCGAAGGTCAAGGTGCCCATGGCGATTCGCCAGCCCTCGCCCGGTGCGCCGACAACCAGGTCGGCGTCGGTGACGGCGTCGTCGAAGAACACCTCGTTGAACTCGGACGTGCCGGTGAGCTGTTCGATCGGACGGACTTCGATGCCCGGCTGGTTCATCGGGACCAGCAGGTAGGACAGGCCGTGGTGCCGGGTCGAGCCGCGCTCGGTCCGCGCGATGACGAAACACCAGTCGGCGACGTGGGCGAGCGAGGTCCAGATCTTCTGCCCGTTGATCACCCACTTGTCGCCGTCGAGGCGGGCCGTCGTCGCGACCGCGGCCAGGTCCGAGCCCGCGCCGGGCTCGGAGTAACCCTGGCACCACAGTTCGCCGACCGAGCGCACGCCCGGCAGGAAGCGCCGCTTCTGCTCCTCGGTACCGAAGGCCAGCAGCGTCGGGCCGAGCAGCTCTTCACCCACGTGCGAGACCCGCGCGGGCGCGTCGGCCTTCGCGTACTCCTCGTGGAAGATCACCTGCTGGCGCACGCTGGCCCCGCGGCCGCCGCATTCGGCGGGCCAGCCAAGGCACGTCCAGCCCGCGGCGGCGAGATGCCGGTCCCAGGCCAGACGTTGTTCGAAGAACTCGTGCTCGCGGCCGGGTCCGCCGGTGCCGCGCAGGTCAGCGAACTCGCCGGCGAGATTCTCGGCGAGCCAATCGCGTATTTCCGCGCAAAACTCCGCGTCGGAGGTCACGGTATCGGAATCTGAGCTCTGGATCACACCCACAACGATAGGATAACCTACCAAGCACTTGCTTTGTTAGCTGCTTCGTCAAGAACAGCGACCGCACAACGGTGAGGACCCCGTGACAACCCCTGCACAGACCACCCCGCAGGCGCTGCGAGACATCGCCGCGGCGCACCCGGACGAGCCCGCCCTGATCGACGGCGCGACCCGCCTGACCTGGAACGAGCTGCTCGACCGGGTGCGCGTCCTCGCGCGCGCGCTGATCGCCCGCGACATCGCCCCCGGCGACCGGGTCGCGATGTGGGCGCCCAACACCCACCACTGGGTCGTCGCCGCGCTCGCCGCGCATTCCGTCGGCGCCGCGCTGGTTCCGCTCAACACCCGGTACGTGGCGGCCGAGGCCGCGGACGTGCTCGGCCGGGTCGACGCGAAGGCGATCTTCGTCGCCGGGCCGTTCCTCGGGCGCGATCGGGCGGCGGAACTGCTGGCCGAGGCGCCAAAACTGGGCATCGGGACGGTCGTTGTCATCCCGGTCGAGGGCGAGCCGACCAATGCCTCGGCGGCCGCGGCCGCATCGCGAGGGGACGCGTCCAGCCCGAGCGATGCGAACCCCGCCACCGAGACGGAATCGGCGCGCATCACTCTCCCGTGGGCCGAGCTGATCGAACAGGCCGCGACGGTCACCGAGGCAGTCGGTGAGGAGCGGGCCGCGCAGGTCGGTCCCGACGACATCGCCGACATCCTGTTCACCTCGGGCACCACCGGACGCAGCAAGGGCACGCTGGTCGCGCACCGGCAGGCGCTCGACGTGGTGCGGGGCTGGGTCGAATGCTCCACCGTGCGCGCGGGCGACCGCTACCTGATGATCCCGCCGTTCTTCCACAACTTCGGCTACAAGGCGGGCATCCTCGCCTGCCTGGTCACCGGGGCGACGATCGTCCCGCAGGCCACCTTCGACGTGCCCGCCGCGCTGGCGCTGATCGAATCCGCGAAGATCACCGTGCTGACCGGACCGCCGACGATCTACCAGACCATCCTCGAGCATCCCCGGCGCGCCGAACACGACCTGTCCTCGCTGCGGGTCGCGGTGACCGGTGCGGCGACGGTGCCGGTGGTGCTGATCGAGCGGATGCGCGACGAACTCGACTTCGATGTCGTCGTCACCGCGTACGGGCTGTCCGAATCCGCCGGTTTCGGCACGATGTGCCGCCCCGACGACGACGCCGAGACCATCGCGAACACCTGCGGCCGCCCGATGGCCGGATTCGAACTCCGCCTCGACGACACCGGCGAAGTCCTGTTGCGCGGCCCCAATGTGATGCTCGGCTACCTCGACGATCCCGAAGCCACCGCCGAGGCGATCGACGCCGAGGGCTGGCTGCACACCGGCGACATCGGCGTGGTGAACGAGCGCGGCTATCTGAAGATCACCGACCGGCTCAAGGACATGTACATCACCGGCGGATTCAACGTCTATCCCGCCGAGATCGAACAGACCCTCGCTCGGCTCGACGGGGTCGCCGAATCGGCGGTCGTCGGCGTGCCCGATACCCGGATGGGCGAGGTGGGCAAGGCTTTCGTCGTCCGCAAGCCCGGCTCGACGCTGACCGTCGACGAGGTGATCGCCTACGCCACGACCCAGTTGGCCAATTTCAAAGTCCCCCGGCTCGTGGAGTTCCGCGACCAGCTGCCCTACAGCGCGGCGGGCAAGGTGCTCAAACGTGAGCTACGTGAGGAGAAGTCGTGAGTCCCGAATCCGAGACCGAGGTCATCACCTACGAGGTGCGCGGGCCGGTCGCCGTGGTCACCATGAACCGGCCCGATTTCCGCAACGCGCAGAACTCGAAGATGACCTACGCCCTCGACGCCGCGTTCGTGCGGGCCGTCGAGGACCCGCAGGTCAAGGTGATCGTGTTGGCGGGCAACGGCAAACACTTCAGCGCCGGGCACGACATCGGCACGCCGGGGCGCGACCACGACGCGCACTACGAGAACAAGGCCGCGCTGTGGTGGGACCACGTCGACCGCGCCGGTGGCGATCAGCGCTTCGCCCGCGAGACCGAGGTGTACCTCGGCATGTGCAGGCGCTGGCGCGAAATCCCCAAGCCGACGGTGGCGATGGTGCAGGGCGCGTGTATCGCGGGCGGGCTCATGCTGGCCTGGGTGTGCGATCTGATCGTCTGCTCCGACGACGCGTTCTTCTCCGATCCCGTTGTCCGGATGGGAATTCCCGGGGTGGAGTACTTCGCGCATCCCTGGGTGATGGGCCCGCGCGCGGCCAAGGAGTTCCTGTTCACCGGTGATCGCTTCGATGCCGCGCAGGCCAAGGAGTGGGGCATGGTCAACCGGGTCGTGCCGCGCGCGGAACTCGCGACCGAGACCATGGCGCTGGCCGAGAAGATCGCCACCATGCCGCAATTCGGGCTCGCGCTCACCAAGAAGGCCGTCAACCAGGCCGAGGACCTGATGGGCATGCGCTCGGGCATGGACTCGGTCTTCGGACTGCATCATTTCGCGCACGCGCACAACGCCGAAGTGGGCGCCGATTCGCTCGGCGGGATGAACGCCCGCTCGATGAAGAACGCCGCGACCGAACAGAACGGAAGCAAGTAAGTGGATCTCGAGATCGACCCGGCCGTCCGGGAGTTCCAGCTGGAGGTGCGCGAGTTCCTCGCCACCCACGTCCCGCGCGCACCGCTGCCCTCCATGGACACGCAGGCGGGTTTCGAAGCGCACCGCCAGTGGGAGGCGACGCTGGCCGAGGCCCGGCTCTCGGCGGTGTCCTGGCCGCGCGAATACGGCGGGCGCGACGCCTCGATCCTGGAATGGGTGCTGTTCGAGCAGGAGTACTACGCCGCGGGCGCACCCGGCCGGGTGGCGCAGAACGGCATCTTCCTGCTGGCACCCACCCTGTTCGAGCACGGCACCCCCGAGCAGCTGGCGCGCATCCTGCCGCGGATGGCGCGCGGTGACGACATCTGGGCGCAGGCCTGGTCCGAGCCCGAGTCGGGCAGCGACCTGGCGAGCCTGCGGTCGACCGCGCGCCGGACCGAGGGCGGCTGGCTGCTCAACGGGCAGAAGACCTGGAGTTCGCGGGCGTCCTACGCGGACTGGTCGTTCGGCCTGTTCCGCAGCGATCCGGAGGCACAGCGTCATCACGGGCTGACCTATGTGATGTTCCCGCTCTCGGCCGACGGCGTGAGCGTGCGGCCGATCCCGCAGCTCGACGGCGAGCCCGGCTTCGCCGAGATCTTCCTCGACGATGTCTTCGTGCCCGATCGCGATGTGATCGGCGCGGTCGACGAGGGCTGGCGGGTGGCGATGGCCACCTCGAGCAACGAGCGTGGCCTGTCGCTGCGCAGCCCTGGCCGGTTCAGCGCCACCGCGCAGCGGATCATCGAGCTGTGGCGCGAGACCGCCGACCCGAGCGACACCGCCGCCCGCAACGCGGTGGTCGACGCCTGGCTCGGGGCAGAGGCCTATCGCCTGCACACCTTCGGCACGGTCACCCGGCTCACCGACGGCGGCCAGCTGGGCGCGGAATCCTCGATCACCAAGGTGTTCTGGTCCGATCTCGACATCGCCATGCACGAGACCGCGCTCGACCTGCTCGGCCCCGCCGCCGAACAGCAGAGCCGCTGGACCGACGGCTACCTGTTCTCCCTCTCCGGCCCGATCTACGCGGGCACCAACGAGATCCAGCGCAACATCATCGCCGAACGCATCCTCGGCCTGCCGAGAGAGAGCAGGCGATGACCCAGACGAGCGACCCAGCGCGCCGTGCCACCCGCCCGACCACAGGAGATCCGCGATGAGATTCGCGCTCAGCACCGAACAGCTCGACTTCGCCGCGGAGCTGCGCAAGATCCTCGACGCCGGACAGGTACCCGCGGCGGTCCGCGCGTGGGCCGACGGCGACACCGGCAAAGGGCGCGCGCTGCTGCGTCAGGTGGCCGAGATGGGCGTGTTCGGTCTGCTCGTCGACGAGCAGTACGGCGGGGCCGAGGCGACGCCGGTCGATCTCACCGTCGCGCTGGTCGAACTGGGCCGGGCCGCTGTCCCGGGGCCGACCATCGAATCCGCGGCCGTGATTCCGGCTCTGCTGCAAGGTCTGCCGGATCCTGAGCCCGCCCGGCGATGGCTGCCCGCGCTCACCGGCGGCGGTCTGCTCGGCACGATCGCCTTCGACGAGCCGCAGCGTTCGATTGCTCTGGATGCCGAAACCGTCGACCTCGTCCTCGTCGCCGGGGACGGACGGATCAGCCTGGGGCGCCGTACACCCGATTCGGGCGAGGCAGTCGATCCCACGAACGCCGCAGCCGCCGATGCGGCGAGCGCACCCGGCCAAGCCGCTGCGGGCGCCGCCGGTGACGCATCCGGCGGCAGCGCCGCACCGGCGTCCGGTTCCGGCAGCACCGGTGCGCGAGCATCCGTGCCCAGCCCGCTGGCCTCGATCGACCCGGCGCGCAAGTTGTTCGGTATCACGGCCGACGAGCTGGTCGCCGACGGTGAGGACGTCCAGGAGGCGATCGACTACGCCTTCGATCACGGCGTCCTCGCCTGTGCCGCACAGCTGCTCGGCGCAGGCCGAGCGATCCTCGACCAGACCACGAACTACGCCAAGCAGCGCAAGCAGTTCGGCCGGGCGATCGGTGAATTCCAGGCGGTGAAGCAGCAGCTCGCAGACGTCCTGATCGCCCTGGACCTGGCCGAACCGCTGCTGTATCGCGCCGCCCTCACCCTCGACTCCCCCGACCGCACCCGCGACGTCTCCGCGGCCCTCGTGGCCTGCGGCGACGCCGCCCACCGCGCGGCCCGCGCCGGCCTCCAGGTCCACGGCGCCATCGGCTACACCGCCGAATACGACCTGTCGGTGTGGCTGACCCGCGTCACCGCCCTGCGCACCGCCTGGGGCACCGCCGATTTCCACCGCGCCCGCATCGCCACCGCCCTGCGCGACCGACCGGCGAGCTGAACACCATGTCGCCATCGTCGCGGATCGTCCACCCCGAGTCCCCACGCCGCCCTTGGGCGCCGAGCAGCTCGACGCACGGTGGATCGGTGATCGATTCGGCATCAGGACGCGCCTCGACGTGGCGGCGAGCCCGACGGACCCTGCTCGGTTCGCCTCGGGTCGATGTTGGACCGTTGATCACCAGGCGCTCAGGTAAGCATCGGCCGAGTAGCAAAAGCCATCAGCGCCTGGTGATCAATCGTCCAGGTCGGGGCGGGGCGGCTTCGGCGCGCGCAGGCGGGGGTACCGGCTGCCCTCGCCGCGTCGAAATGCGCGATCGGCGGGGCGCGGTATCGGGTCCGCCGGCGGACCCACCGACAGCGGACCTGCGGGCCGCGAAGCTGACGACCACTGTTGAGGAATCTCATGTCATCGAATGAACTGCTCGAATTCCGGACCAGCGTGCGGGCGCTACTGAGCAAGCACGCGACGCCCGCTGCTCTGCGCACCGCCATGGGCAGTGAGCTGGGGTACGACCCGGCACTGTGGCGGATGCTGTGCGAGCAGGTCGGGGTCGCGGCGCTGGCGGTACCGGAGGAGTGGGGCGGGGCGGGCGCCGGGCTGGTCGAATCCCTGCTCGTGGTCGGGGAACTCGGACGGACGCTCGCGGGTGTGCCGATGCTCGGATCGGCAGTGCTCGGGGCGCAGGCGGTGCTGCTGTCCGGCGACGAGCAGGCGTGCGCCCGGCTCCTGCCGGACCTGGCGGACGGGTCGCGCACGGCGGCACTGTGCTGGGCCGATGCCGAGGGCTGGGATGTGGCCGGGGTTTCGGCTGCGGGCGGAACTCTCAGCGGGACAGCGCATTACGTGCTGCACGGTGCGCAGTCCGACCTGCTGCTCGTCCTGACCGACGACGGCCTGTTCGAGACGACAGCAGGCGCACCGGGCGTCACCATCACCCCGACTCCGGCGCTCGACCCCACCCGCAAACTCGCCACCATCACCTTCGCCGACACCCCCGCCACCGGCCTCGGCACCGGCGACCCGGCCGAGCTGCGCACACGTCTGCGTGAGATCGCCTGGGCCGCACTGGCCGCCGAGCAGGTCGGCGCCGCCCGCCGCTGCCTCGAGATGACAGTCGAGTACACCGCCTCACGCGTGCAGTTCGGTCGCCCGATCGGCAGTTTCCAGGCGCTCAAGCACCGGATGGCCGATATGTACGTGCTGGTCGAGTCGGCGGAATCGACGGCGCTGGCGGCGGCGCTGGCCGTGGCCGAGCACAGCGCCACCGTCGCCGAGGACGCCTGGGTCGCCCGTCAGCACTGCACCGAGACGTTCTCGACCGTCGCCGCCGAGACCATCCAGCTCCACGGCGGCATCGCGATCACCTGGGAACACGACGCCCACCTCTACTTCAAGCGCGCCCATGCCACCGCCGAACTGTTCGGCACAGGCCGCCGCCCGGTAGCCGCCGCCTAGCCTGCCGCCGGATACCGGTAGGCGCCGTAGGTGAGGTAGCCGGTATCGCCTCCGGTGTAATAGGTCGCCTCGTCGGCCTCGTCGAGGGGCAGGTCAGCGCGCAGTCGCTCGACGAGGTCCGGGTTGGCGAGGAACGCGCGGCCGAAGCTGATCACGTCGGCGCCGAGGTCGAGCCAGTGTTCGGCGGCCTTGCGGTCGGCGGGGACGGGGCCGCCGGGGATCGATGGGTTGACGATCAGGCGGCCCGGCCACGTGCGGCGCAGGCCGACCAGGGTTTCCTCGTCGGCCGTCGCCTCGAGGTGGACATAGGCCAGGTCGTGGGTGGCGAGCTCGGCCAGCAGCGCCCCGTACAGCTCGGGGACGTCCTCGTCGATCGCGTCCCAGATACCCGCGCCCGGGCTGAGCCGGATGCCGACGCGGCCCGCGCCGATGGCGTCCACGGTGGCCGCGACCGCCTCGGCCGCGAAACGGATCCGCCCCGCGATCGAGCCGCCGTAACCATCGGTGCGCAGATTGGCATTGCTGGACAGGAACTGCCCGATCAAATACCCGTTGGCGCCGTGCAACTCGACACCGTCGAACCCCGCGTCGATCGCCCGGCGAGCCGCGCGCGCGTAGGACAGCGCTTCGTCGCCGACCTCCGCGGTGGTCAGGGCACGCGGGATCGGAGCGGGCTGCGGGCCGGTCGGCGTGAAGACCATCGTGTCGCGCGCCGCAACCGCCGAGGGGCCGACCGGTTGCATGCCCGTGGTGTCGGGGTGACCGATCCGGCCGCCGTGCATGAGCTGCGCGAAGATGCGCCCGCCGTTGGCATGCACCGCGCCGGTGACCTGCTTCCACGAGTCGACCTGGGCGTCGGTGTGGAGCCCCGGCGTCCGAGGATTGGACTGGCCGAGCAGGCTGGGCTGGACGCCCTCGGAGATGATCAGGCCCGCGGTCGCGCGCTGAGCGTAGTAGGCGGCCATCGACGGCGTCGCCAAACCTTCGACCCCGGAGCGGACCCGGCCCATCGGGGCCATTGCGATACGGTTCGGCAGCCGAAGTCCGGCCAGGTCGTAAGCCTCGAACAGTGTCTTTGTCATACCTCGACGCTAGGACCTACCATTTACGTCAGGTGTTACATTCATGAGGGAGGTCACAGTGCGAATCGGCGAACTGGCGGAGCAGGCGGGTGTGAGCGTCCGCTCGCTGCGCTACTACGAGGAGCACGGACTGCTGGCCAGCACGCGCAGCAGCGGCGGACAGCGCACCTACACCGACGACGCCGTCGCGCGAGTCCACCTGTTGCAGCGGCTCTACGCCGCGGGACTGTCGAGCCGCACCATCGTCGACCTGATGCCGTGCGTCGACAAACCCAGCGCCGAACAGACCGACGAGACCTGGGCCCGCCTGCTCGAAGAACGCGAACAGCTCGACCAGCGCATCACCGAACTGCTGCGCACCCGCGACACCCTCGACGAGATCATCACGGTGAACCGCGACCACCGGCAGAGCTACCCATAGCGAACCTGTGCTCGATTTAGATAGTTAGCTTATGCAATAATCTACGGCGTGCAGCAGACAGAGCAGCCCTCCCCGGACGACATCGTGGTCGACCTGTTGGTCACTGCCGGTCGGCTCACCCGGCTCGCCGGGACGATCAGCGACGACGATCTGCCCCGTGCGGTCCTGCGGGCCCTGGCCGTGCTCGACGAGCACGGCGGCCTGCGGGTCAGCGACTTCGCCCGAATCGATCGATGTTCACAACCGGCGGCAACGGCGCTGATCGGCCGACTCGTCACCGACGGATTCGCCACCCGCACCAAGGACCCACGCGACTCGCGGGCAGTTCTCGTCGAACTGACCCCGGCGGGCCGGACCCGCCTCGTCGAGGCCAGGCGCGCCTACGCCGCCGCCATGGCCCCCGGACTCGCCGATTTCGATCTCGATCGGCTGATCCGGCTCGACAACGACATGAACGACCTGCTGACAGCCCTGCGCGCGGTTGCCCGCGGTCATCAGTGCAGCAACCAGGAGCGCCGATGAGCATCCCCAGTTGACTCGCGACGACGCCGCCGCAGCCACCACCGCCCCGTCCACCGGACAACCCCAGGCCGTCTGGGCCGTCGCCTTCGCGAGCGTGATCGCGTTCATGGGCATCGGCCTGCCCTCCTCGAGGTCGGGCGCCGGCGGGCGTAGCGTCGATGGCATGACGGAGGACCAGCGCGGGCGAGTCAGGGTGGAAGCCGGACAGAAGCGGGTGCGGGTGTATCTGCGCGGGCGATTGGTGGCCGATACGCTGCGGCCGTTGCTCGTCTGGGAGATTCCGTACTACCCGACCTACTATCTGCCGCTCACCGACCTCGAGGCCGACCTGGAACCGAAGGGGATCACCGAACACTCCACCAGCCGTGGCGATTCCACCGGGTACGACGTGGTGATCGACGGCGTGCGGGCCGACGGCGCCGCGCTACGGTATCTCGATTCACCGTTGACGGAGCTGAAAGACGCTGTGCGCCTGGACTTCGAGACCTTCGACTGGTTCGAAGAAGACGAGCCGATCTTCGTCCACCCGCGTGATCCGTATGCCCGGATCGACATCCTCGGCAGTTCCCGGAACGTGCGGGTGGAGGTCGACGGCGTCACCGTCGCGGACTCGTCCGCACCGCGCATCCTGTTCGAAACAGGTCTGCCCGCAAGGTATTACCTGCCGCTACCCGATGTGCGGATGGATCTGCTCGTCGCCTCCGACACGCACACCAGCTGCCCGTACAAGGGCACCGCCGACTACTGGAACGTCCAGGTCGGCGACGCGGTGCACGAAGACATCGTGTGGATCTATCGCACCCCACTGCCGGAGAGCCAGAAGGTCGCGGGCCTGGCCTGCTTCTACAACGAGAAGGTCGACATCTACCTCGACGGCGTTCTGCAGGACCGCCCGCGCACTCCGTTCAGCTGACTACTCGGGCACCTCGAGCACACCCTCGTCGACTGCCCATTTGATCGACTTCTCCAGCGACGGACACGATTCCGGCCGACCGGGCCGTGCGCCGTGCGCGGACAGCTGAGCGAAGACCGGACAGTGCGTGTCGGGTCGTTCGGTCCACTGCACCGAGGTCTGGTGCTGACTGGACTTGCGGACCAGGACGCCGGCCTGGCAGGCCTGACACCGCAGCGGTGTCAGGCCCTCGTCCAGGTAGTGCTGCTTGTCGACCGTGGTCTGGGCCCGCACCGCGGCCTGCCGCGCGGGCTGATCGGCGAAGTCGGGTGCCTTGGCCCAGGTGGGGGTCATCTCAGACGCCCGCTTCGGCTTCTTCGGCCTCGCGCTTGCGGCGCAGGTTCTCCGCCACCTCAGCCTCCCAGGCCACATTGGCCTTGGTCGTGTCGACCTCGAATTCGAAGCGCTGGGTCATCTTCTCGGTGACCTCGTCGGCGTCGACGTAGAACTGCTCGTACCAGCGGCGCAACTGGTAGACCGGTCCGTCCTCCTCGCACAGCAGTGGGTTCTCGACCTTGGACTTGTGCTTCCAGATCTCCACGTCCTGCAGGAAGCCGTCGCCGAAGAACTCGGTCATCGACGTGGCCAGCTTCTCGGCGGTCGCGTCATCGATGCCCGTGGGCTTCTCGACGGTCAGGCCGTACTGCAGCATGAACGAGTCCTGCGAGATCGGGTAGTGACAGTTGATCAGCACCACCTTGATCTGGTACCCGCCGTAGATGTTGACCAGCGGATTGATCATGTACGACGGACCGAAGTAGGACGCCTCCGACTTCAGCAGCGTCTCACCGCCGTACTTGGCCGCCATCCCCACATCGGGACGGCCCTTGGTCTCGAGGAACTGCGTCGCCACATGGCCTTCGAAGACGTTCTTGAAGTACGTCGGGAAGGCGAAGTGGATGTAGAAGAAGTGCGCCATGTCGACCACGTTGTCGATGATCTCGCGGCAGTTGGCGCCCTGGATCTCCATCTGGTTCCAGGTCCACTCGGTCCAGCCGCTGTCGTGGGTCTCGCTCGGGTTGCCCTCCGCGTCGGTGTAGGCACCCTCGATGTGCGGGATCGTGACGTCCTCGGGCGGTGGATTGCCCTCGTGGTCGTGCCAGACGAACAGTTGGCCGTTGCGCTCGAGGGTGGTCCACGTCCTGGTGCGAGCCAGGGGCGGCACACGGCGCGCGTACGGAATCGACGTGCACTTACCGCTGGCGCCCCAGCGCCAGTCATGGAACGGGCAGGCGATGTCGTCGCCCTTCACCGTGCCCATGCTCAGGTCGCCGCCCATATGCCTGCAATAGGCGTCCAAAACGCGGATCTCGTCGTTGGTATCGGTCCAGACCACGAGCTTGGTCCCGAAGATCTCGATCGCGTGCGGCTTGCCGTCGCGGAAGGTCTTCGCGAGGCCGACACAGTGCCAGCCACGCGCAAACCTGGTCGGCGTCGTGCCGACATCGAGTTCCCTCACCTTGGGGTTGACTGCCATCCCGAACCCTCCTTGTTCACTAGAACACGTTACAAAACGAGGCCGCTTCACGCTAGCTGTCCAGCGAACTTCCCTCTTCACTCCTGTTATATCCGAGGTAGGGCGATCTTCTCGACAGAAATGAGAACCTGTTCTAATCTCAGAGGCGAACAAGAACCGGTTGTCGATCCGACAAGGTAGGAGCGGGCTCCGATATGACGCAAGAAGTGACCGAACGGGTCGAGGCCCTGCTGCCGACGCTGCGTGAGCGCGCGCAGGAGGCCGAGGACCTGCGCCGCATTCCCGAAGAATCCATGAAGGCGCTGCAGGAAACCGGGTTCTTCCGGCTGCTGCAGCCCACGCAGTGGGGCGGGCACGCCGCCGACCCGGTCGTCTTCTACGACACGGTCCGCAAGATCGCCAGCGCCTGCGGGTCCACCGGCTGGGTGGCCGGCATCATCGGCGTGCACAACTGGCACCTCGCGCTGTTCGACCAGCAGGCCCAGCAGGAGGTCTGGGGCGAGGACACCGACGTGCGGATCTCGTCCTCGTACGCGCCGATGGGCGCCGGTCAGGCGGTCGAGGGCGGCTACATCGTGCGCGGCTCGTGGGCCTGGTCCTCGGGCTCGGATCACGCCACCTGGGCGGTGCTCGGCGGTCCGGTGATCAAGAACGGCAAGCCGGTCGACTTCGGCAGCTTCCTGATCCCGCGCTCGGAGTATCGCATCGACGACGTGTGGAACGTGGTCGGCCTGCGTGGCACCGGCTCCAACACCGTCGTCGTCGAAGACGTCTTCGTGCCGACGCACCGGTTCCTGAGCTTCCGCGCGATGAGCGAGGGGCGCTCGCCGGGGCTCGAACAGAATCCGGATGCCGTGTACAAGATGCCGTGGGGCACCATCCATCCCACCACCATCTCCGCCCCGATCGTCGGCATGGGCTACGGCGCCTACGAGGCGCACGTCGAGCACCAGGGCAAGCGCTTGCGCGCGGCCTACGCCGGGGAGAAGGCCAAGGACGATCCGTTCGCCAAGGTGCGCGTCGCCGAGGCGGCCAGCGACATCGATGCCGCATGGCGTCAGCTTTCGGGCAATGTGGCCGAGGAGTACGCGCTGCTGGTGGCCGGCGAGGAGGTGCCGTTCGATCTGCGCGTGCGCGCCCGCCGCGATCAGGTGCGCGCGACCGGGCGGGTGATCGCCTCGATCGACAAGCTCTTCGAGTCCTCCGGTGCGACCGCACTCGCCAATGGCACTCCGCTGCAGCGCTTCTGGCGGGACGCCCATGCCGGGCGCGTGCACGCGGCCAACGATCCCGAGCGCGCCTACGTCATGTACGGCACGCACGAGTTCGGGCTGCCCGTCACCGACGCCATGGTGTAGCCGATGACCCAGACCGCTGAACTGACCTACACATCGACCTCACGCTTCGCGCAGGTCACCCCTTCACTGAAGCTGCACTACCACGAAGCCGGGGTGGGCAACGGGCCGACGATCGTGCTGCTGCACGGTGGCGGGCCCGGCGCCTCGGCGTGGTCGAACTTCGCCCGCAACATCCCGGTGCTCGCCGAGCACTATCACGTGATCGCGCCTGATCAGCCGGGGTACGGCAAGTCCGACAAGCCGGTGGATCATCCGCAGTACTTCGTGCACAGCTCGAATGCGCTGCTGGCCCTGCTGGACCACCTCGAGATCACCGACCGCGTGCACCTGCTGGGCAATTCGCTCGGCGGCGGCGCCTCGGTGCGCTTCGCGCTCGACCACCCCACCCGCGCGGGCAAGCTCGTGCTGATGGGACCGGGCGGGCTGAGCACCAATCTGTTCGCACCCGACCCCACCGAGGGCGTCAAGCTGCTCTCGAAGTTCACCTATGAACCGACCAGGGACAATCTCGAGAAGTTCCTGCGAATCATGGTCTTCGACCAGTCGCTGGTCACCGAGGAACTGATCGACGAGCGGTTCGCCCTGGCCAACACCCCCGAATCGCTGGCCGCGATGAAGGCGATGGGCAAGTCCTTCGCCAGTGCCGACTACGAGAAGGGCATGCTGTGGCGTGACGCGTACAAGCTGCGTCAGCCGGTGCTGCTCATCTGGGGTCGCGAGGATCGGGTGAACCCGCTCGACGGTGCGCTCGTGGCCACCAAGGTGATCCCACGGGTGCAGCTGCACGTGTTCGGCGGCTGCGGGCACTGGGCGCAGCTGGAGAAGTTCGACGAGTTCAACCGGCTCACCATCGATTTCCTCGGAGACAAGCGATGAGTATTCGTGCCCTGGGCTACATGCGCATCGAGGCCACCGACATGGCGGCCTGGCGCGAGTACGGCCTGAAGGTGCTCGGCATGATGGAGGGCAAGGGGATCGACCCCGACGCGCTCTATCTGCGCATGGACGATTTCGCCGCGCGACTGGTGATCGTTCCCGGCGAGCAGGACCGGCTGCTGGTCTCGGGCTGGGAGGTCACCGACGGCCCCGGCCTGCAGCAGCTGCGCGAGACCCTGACCAAGGCCGACGTCGCCTTCACCGAGGGCACCAAGGAAGAGCTCGACGAGCGCCGGGTCGAGGGCATGATCCGGTTCCAAGATCCCTCCGGCAACACCCTCGAGGCGTTCTACGGCGCGCAGTACCTGGGCCGCCGCTTCGTGAGCCCCTACGGCCACAAGTTCGTCACCGCCGAGCAGGGCCTGGGCCACGTGGTGCTGACCTGCACCGACGATGCCGCGGCGCAGGCCTTCTACCAGGACGTCCTCGGTTTCCGGCTCCGCGACTCCATGCGGCTGCCACCGCAGATGGTGGGCCGTCCGGCCGACGGCGACCCGGCCTGGCTGCGCTTCTACGGCTGCAACCCGCGCCATCACGCGCTGGCGTTCCTGCCACTGCCGAATCCGACCGGCATCGTGCACCTGATGGTGGAGGTGGAGAACTCCGACGACGTCGGCCTCTGCCTGGACCGCGCCCTGCGCAAGAAGGTGAAGATGTCGGCCACCCTCGGCCGGCACATCAACGACAAGATGCTGTCGTTCTACATGAAGACTCCCGGCGGGTTCGACATCGAATTCGGCTGCGAGGGACTGGAAGTCGATGACGACGACTGGATCGCCCGCGAATCGACCGCGGTCAGCCTGTGGGGTCACGATTTCACCGTCGGATTCAAGCAGCAATAGGAAATGGCGGCCAGCGACATGACCGAACAGACGCCGGCGATCGACGGCCGACAGTTCCGCACGGTGCTCGGGCAGTTCTGCACCGGCATCACCGTGATCACCGCGCTCGACCCGGCGGGCGAGCCGATCGGCTTCGCCTGCCAGTCCTTCGCCGCGCTGTCCCTCGACCCGCCGCTGGTGCTGTTCTGCCCCACCAAGGGGTCGCGGTCCTGGGCGGCGATCGAGGCGGCGGGCCGGTTCTGCGTGAACGTGCTCTCCGAGGAGCAGCAGCCGACCTGCGCGCGGTTCGGTTCCCGCGAGACCGACAAGTTCGCCGGAGTCGCCTGGCACACCTCCGCATTGGGTGTCCCGGTGCTCGACGGCTCGTTGGCGACCATCGAGTGCACGGTCGACTCCGTGAGCGACGGCGGTGACCACTACATCGTCATCGGCCGGGTCCACGCCCTCTCGGAATCGGCGACCACCGGCGGCCGCCCGCTGCTGTTCTACCGGGGCCAGTACACCGGCATCGAACCCGACAAGACCACCCCCGCGCCCTGGCGCGCGGACCTGGACCATTTCCTCACGACCACCAGCCTCGACACCTGGCTGTGAGTCCGACGGGTGCGGCCGCCACCACAGTGCGCGGCCGCACCCGTTTTCTCGGTTCAAAGTGCTCACTTCTTGAGTAGTTTGCGGCGGATGATCGACGTATGGATGTGGAATACATCGTGTGCGCCGACGCCGCGGAGTGGTCGTCCTGGCTGGCCGGGAATCACGCGACAGCCACCGAGGTGTGGGTGCGCATCGCCAAGAAGAACGCCCCCGAACCCTCGGTGACGATCACCGAAACCCTCGACGGCGCCCTGTGTCACGGCTGGATCGACAGCCACCGGCGCTCCCTCGACGCCCACCATTACCTGCAGCGCTACTCGCCCCGACGGACCCGCAGCCCGTGGTCCCAGGTCAACGTGGCCAAAGCCGAAGCCCTCATCGCGGCAGGACACATGCAACCCGCCGGGTACGCGGCCATCGAAGAAGCGGTGGCCGATGGCCGCTGGGCGGGTGCCTACGAGCGTCAGCGCACCGCCCGCCGTCCAGCGAATATCCCCCGCCACCAAGATCATCAGGCACTGACGGCTTTTCCCTCTCGGGCGATGTTTGCGTGAATGCCTGATGATCAGTCGTCCAATCGAGCACCGCGGGTGTTCAGGGCGGTTGAGACCCGGTCGATGATGATGTGGGGACGGTTGCGTAGCAGGTCGGCGCCGACTCGGACGATCTGCCAGCCGTGCTCGGCGAGGACCGCGAGGCGGTCGATGTCCTTCGCACGCTGAACCGGGTCGGTCCAATGCTGGGCGCCGTCGTACTCCACCCCTACACGCCACTTCTTCCAACCCATGTCGAGGCGGGCGAGGAACTCTCCGGCGATGTCCCTAACCACTATCTGGGTGGTAGGAGTGGGCAGCCCATGGTCGACCAGCAGCAATCGGGTCAGCGACTCCTGCGGCGACTCCGCGCCGGAATCGACCTGCTCGAGCACCGCACGTACGGCAGCGCAACCGCGCGCACGCGGGTAACCATCGGCGAAATCGAGAACTGCGGACGGTGCGAGCCCGGTGACGCGGCACAGCGCGTCGAGTGCCGGGACGGCCCGTTCGCGAGGCAGCTTCCGGGCGAGGTCGAATGCGGTGCGAATCGGCGTGGTAACCGGATAGCCATCCACTTCGCACCGCTCGTGTCGAGCGAGCGGGACCTGCACCACGGTGATGCCCGGCGGCGCGTGGCGATGCCGCGGCAAGGCGATCTCAACCGGCTGATCGCGGTCTGCCCACCTGTCCCCGTGCAGTGCCGCTGCCGCGCGACCGACGAGCACGCCTTCCCCCTTGGTCCACTGGACCGCCGCCTTGGCCCGGCCTATCGCGTCCAGCTCTACGCCTTTGCGCGTGTATACATCCGGCGCGACCCGATCGAAGTCGAGCCGCAACCGGTACCGCGTGACCGACCCCGCCGCCACCGCCCACGACCCGATAAACGGTTCATCGAATACCCCCATGCCGCGAGATCGTCCACCACCCCACCGACATCCCCACGGATTCGAGGTTGGACAGTTGATCACCAGGCACTGAGGGCTTTTCGCTCTCGGGCGATGTTTGCGTGAATGCCTGATGATCAGTCGTCCAGCCATCGCGAGCGCCGATTGGGCTCAGCCGCATCGAACAACTTGGCTATGTGGGCCCCTTCAACGGGTGGGGGTTCGGTGTTGGGCCCAGTCCCAGAGGGGTTGGGGGGATTCGGCCAGGAGGGCGCCTTCGGTGGTTAGTTCGTGGCGCCTCGGGGGCCGTTCTTGCGGGTGAGGCCGGCGACCAGTATCGCCGAGGCCGAATCGCCAGGCGGCTCCCGGCAGCCAGTACCGCGAAGGCTGAATGGCCAAACCGCCGTCGGCAACCAGTAAGTACCCGCCAAGGCTGAATGGCCAGGCGGCTGACAGCGACCAATACCACGGCGGCTCGGTCGGATTCGGCTGGTGACGCGAGACGGCGTGACCCAGGGTCGGGTCACGCCGTCGGGGCGAGGTGATCAGGCCGAGGCTACGGCTGTGTTCTCGCGTTGGAGTTCGAGGGCGATGTCGATGAGTTGGTCTTCCTGGCCGCCGACGAGTTTGCGTTTGCCCGCGCGGACCAGCATTTCCGCGGCGGAGACGCCGTAGCGTTCGGCTTGGCGTTCGGCGTGGCGGAGGAAGCTGGAGTAGACCCCGGCGTAGCCCATCATGAGGGCTTGGCGGTCGAGGAGGCATTCGGTGGGCATGGCGGGGCGGACGACGTCCTCGGCGGCGTCGGTGACTGCGAAGAAGTCGACGCCGGTGGTGATGCCGAGTTTGTCGCAGACGCCGATGAAGGCTTCGACCGGCAGGTTGCCCGCGCCCGCGCCGAAGCGGCGGGCCGAGCCGTCGATCTGGGTGGCGCCCGCGCGCACAGCGTAGACCGAGTTGGCCACTGCGAGGCCGAGGTTCTCGTGACCGTGGAAGCCGACCTGGGCGTCGTCGCCGAGCTCGGCGACCAGGGCCGAGACGCGGTCCGACACCTGCTCGAGCACGAGGGCGCCCGCGGAGTCGACGACGTAGACGCATTGGCAGCCCGCGTCGGCCATGATGCGGGCCTGCTTGGCCAGGTTCTCCGGGGTAGTGGAGTGGGCCATCATGAGAAACCCGACCGTCTCCAGGCCGAGGTCGCGGGCGAGCCCGAAGTGTTGGATGGAGACGTCGGCCTCGGTGCAGTGGGTGGCGATGCGGCAGATGCTGCCGCCGTTGTCCTGGGAGATCTTGATGTCTTCCTTGACCCCGACGCCGGGCAGCATGAGGAAGGCGATCTTGGCCTGCTTGGCGGCCTCGGCGGCGACCCTGATCAGTTCCTGCTCCGGGGTTTTCGAGAACCCGTAGTTGAACGAGGAACCACCGAGACCGTCGCCGTGGGTCACCTCGATGACCGGGACGCCCGAACCATCGAGGGCGGCGACGATATCGCGCACCTCGGACACGGTGAACTGGTGGCGTTTGTGATGGGAGCCGTCGCGCAGCGAGGTGTCGGTGACGCGGACGTCGAGTTCAGCCGAGAAGGGCTTGGTGCTCATGGTCGATTCTCCTTACACCCGAGCCGAGATGATCTGATCGGCCAGCACGTCACCGACGCGGGTGGCGGCGGCGGTCATGATGTCGAGGTTGCCCGCGTACGGGGGCAGAAAGTCACCGGCGCCTTCGACCTCGACGAAGATCGACACCTTCGCCATGCCACCGGAGACCAGTGACGGGTCGTCGAACTGAGGTTCGTTGAGCAGCCGGTAGCCGGGCACGTACTCCTGGATCGACTTCTCCATCGCCAGAATGGACTCGGCGATGGCGTCGCGGTCGGCGTCTTCGGGGATGGCGCAGAAGATGGTGTCGCGCATGATCATCGGCGGCTCGGCCGGATTCAGGATGATGATCGCCTTGCCGCGGGCAGCGCCGCCGATGGTCTCCACACCGCGACTGGTGGTCTTGGTGAACTCGTCGATGTTGGCCCGGGTGCCGGGACCGGCCGACACCGACGAGACGGAGGCGACGATCTCGGCGTAGGCCACCGGCACGACCCGGGACACGGCCGCGACCATGGGAATGGTGGCCTGCCCGCCGCAGGTGATCATGTTGACGTTCGGCGCGTCCCGCAGCGAGTCCAGGTTCACCGGCGGGATCACCGCCGGTCCGACCGCGGCCGGGGTGAGGTCGACGGCGCGGATGCCCGCGGCCTCGTACTTCGGCGCGTACGCGCGGTGCACGTAGGCGGAGGTGGCCTCGAACAGCAGGTCCGGCTTCTCGTCGAGCGCGAGCAGCCAGTCCGCGCCTTCGGCCGAGGTCTCCAGCCCCAGCCCCCGTGCCCGCTTCAGCCCTTCGCTGTCGGGGTCGATGCCGATCATCCAGCGTGGCTCGATCTTGTCCGAGCGCAGGAGTTTGTAGAGCAGGTCGGTGCTGATGTTGCCGGATCCGACGATCGCGGCGGTGACGGTCCCGTTGGACACGGTTGGCCTCCTATGGGCAGCCGGCACAGCCGGCGAGATGGTCGGCTCCGGTGAACGTCCTCGGCCACCTGAGCACGGTGATGGCCTAGGCGAAGTTCAGCCGGACGGAACCGAGCCCGGTGAACTCGGCATGGAAGGTGTCCCCGGCGCGGGCGTCGATGGCGCGGGTACACGAACCGGGCAGCACGATGTCCCCGGCTTTCAGCCGGACTCCGAAGGAGGCGACCTTGCGCGCCAGCCAGGCGACCGCGATCAGCGGATCACCGAGCACGGCGTCGCTACGCCCCTCGGCGACGACCTCGTCGTTGCGGGTGAGTACCGCGTCGATGGCGGTGATGTCGATGTCACCGGGTGCGACGCGCTCTTTGCCGAGGACGTATCCGGCCGAGGAGGCGTTGTCGGAGATGGTGTCGGCCAGACCGATCCGCCAGTCCTTGATCCGGGAATCGATCAACTCGATCGCCGGGGCGTAGGCCACGGTCGCGGCCAGCACATCGGCCTCGGTGCAGTCCTCGCCGGGCAGGTCGGCACCGAGGACGAAACCGACCTCGACCTCCACCCGCGGCAGCAGATGGCGCGAGGTCTCGACGGGGACGTCTTCGAAGACCGCCATCTCGGCGAGCAGGTGCCCGTAGTCGGGTTCGTCGACACCCATCATCTGCTGCATCGCCTTCGACGACAGGCCGACCTTGTGGCCGACCACCTTCGAGCCGGAGCGCAACCGGCGCTGGATGTTGAGCAGCTGGATCTCGTAGGCATCGACGACATCGATGTCGGGATACCGGTCGACGAGCGGCGAGACGGCGACTCGCTCGTCCTCGGCACGGGCGAGTTCATCGGCGAGTTGAGTTCGTACCGCGTCGGGCAGCACGCGGACCTCCTAGGCAGCACGGGCACGGCGGGGCGGTCTGGCCGCACAGCCGCAGGTTCTGGACGCCAAAACTGTAACCGGTTTCGCAGTCGAGCGTCAGCTGTTCACCTGACAATACAACGCATCCACAGGTGATTTCTATAACACGTTCCACTTCTTGGGAGACAAACCTCTGCCAAACCGAGGACTGCTTCTATAACGTGTTCTACATGAGTGATCGGGAATACGATGTGGTGGTCGTCGGTAGCGGCGCCGCCGGGATGACGGCCGCGCTCACCGCGGCCCACCGTGGACTGAGCGTGGTACTGCTCGAGAAGGCAGCGCACTACGGCGGGTCGACGGCCCGGTCCGGCGGTGGCGTGTGGATTCCGGGCAACAAGGCGCTGCTCGCCTCGGGTCGGCCCGACGACCGCGAGGACGCGCGCACCTATCTGCACAGCATCATCGGCGACGTGGTGCCCGCCGAGAAGATCGACACCTACCTCGATCGCGGCGCCGAGGCGTTCGACTTCGTCCTCGACCACAGCCCACTGAAAATGAACTGGGTCCCCGGCTACTCCGACTACTACCCCGAAGCGCCGGGCGGACGCGCTTCCGGCCGTTCCTGCGAGCCCAAGCCGTTCAACGCCAAGGTCCTCGGCGCGGAGGTGGCCAACCTCGAACCGGCCTACGCCAAGGCTCCCCTCAATGTCGTGGTCACCCAGGCCGACTTCGTCCGGCTCAACCTGATCCGCCGCCATCCCAAGGGCATGATGCGGGCCATGCGGGTCGGCGCGCGCACCTACTGGGCCAAATTCACCGGCAAGCACCTGCTCGGCATGGGCCAGGCCATCATCGCCGCCCTGCGCAAGGGTCTGCTCGATGCCGGGGTGCCGGTGCTGCTCAACACCCCGCTGACCGAGCTGGTGATCACCGACGGGCGGGTCACGGGCGTCAAGGCCGTCGTCGACGGCGAGCCGACGACCTTCTCCGCACGCTATGGCGTGGTCCTGGGCACCGGCGGGTTCGAGCACAACGCCGACATGCGGGCCAAGTACCAGCGTCAGCCGATCACCACTGAGTGGACAACAGGTGCCGCGGCCAACACCGGCGATGGCATCGTGGCCGGTATGGCAGCGGGCGCGACAGTCGGATTCATGGAGGACGCGTGGTGGGGTCCGACCATCTTCAAGGGCGGCAAGCCGTGGTTCGCCCTGGCCGAGCGCAATCTGCCCGGCACGATCATGGTCAACGACCGGGGCGAGCGGTTCGGCAACGAGTCGGCGCCCTATGTCGAGGCGGTGCACACCATGTACGGCGGTGAGTACGGGCAGGGCGCGGGTCCGGGCGAGAACATTCCCGCCTGGCTGGTCTTCGATCAGCGCTACCGCAATCGCTACATCTTCGCCGGTCTGCAGCCGGGTCAGCGGTTCCCCAAGCGCTGGCTGGAGAACGACTACATCGTCAAGGCCGACACCATCGAGGAACTGGCCGAGCGCATCGGCGTGCCGGCGGAGAACCTCGCGGCCACGGTGAAGCGGTTCAACGGCTTCGCCGCCGCGGGCACCGACGAGGACTTCGGCCGCGGCAACAGCCACTACGACCGCTACTACGGTGATCCCACCGTCAAGCCCAACCCGTGCCTGGCCGAGCTGTCACAGGGCCCGTTCTACGCGGCCAAGATGGTGCCCGGCGACCTGGGCACCAAGGGCGGCCTGGTCACCGATACCTCGGGTCGCGTACTGCGCGAAGACGATTCGGTCATCGAGGGCCTCTACGCGGCGGGCAACACCAGCGCCCCGGTGATGGGCCACACCTACGCGGGCCCCGGCGCCACCATCGGCCCCGCCATCACCTTCGCCTACCTGGCGGTGCTCGACATCGCCGCCGCCAAGGACGCCGCATGACGATCGATCAGCAGATCCCGACCTCGCAGGAGTGAGCAATGCCCATCGACACACAGATCGCGCTCGGCGCGGCGCTGCCGAGCCGGGAGTTCAGCTGGACCCCGACCGACGTGCAGCTCTACCACCTGGGCCTCGGCGCCGGTGCGCACCCGAGCGACCCGGTCGAACTCACCTATCTCGATGACCGCGCACCCCAGGTGCTACCGACCTTCGCGACGGTGGCGCCCACCCTGCGCGAGACCGAGCCGCCGCGAGTGAGCTTCCCCGGCATCGAGATCGACCTGGCCAAGGTGGTCCACGGACACCAGGAAGTAGTGGTGCACAAGCCGATTCCGGCCACCGGCAAGGCGACCAGCACCGGCCGGATCAGCGAGATCTGGGACAAGGGCGCGAACGCGGTGATCGTGCAGGAGAACACGGTCATCGGTTCCGACGGCGAACCGCTGTGGACGGTGCGGTCCTCGATCTTCGCCAAGGGCGAGGGCGGTTTCGGCGGCGAACGCGGCCCGAGCACCAAGACCGCGCTCCCCGATCGCGCGCCGGACGCGGAGTTCAGCACCCCCACGCTGCCGCAGCAGGCTCTGCTGTACCGCCTCTGCGGTGACCGCAATCCCCTGCACTCCGATCCCGAATTCGCCAAGGGCGCAGGCTTTCCCGCGCCGATCCTGCACGGCCTGTGCACCTACGGCGTGGTCTGCAAGGCGCTCACCGACGCGCTCCTCGACGGCGACGCCACCCGCGTCGGCGGCTTCCGCGCCAAGTTCGCCGGCGTCCTCTACCCCGGCGAGACGCTGCACATCAAGGTCTGGCGCGAAGCCGACGACCTCATCGCCACCGTCACCGTGGCCGAACGCGCGGACTCCCCCGTCCTCGGCGACGTGGTTCTGCGCATCGCCTGAACTGGACTGTTGATCACCAGGTCTTGGTGGCGGCATCAGCCGAAAGCTGACCGCCCTCCGGGCCTGGTGATCTTGGTTTGGGGGTGAGCCCGCCGATGAGCAGGGCGTAGATGAGGACGATGAGTACCGGCGCGGCCAGGGGCGCCCAGGCGATTTCCACGGGGACCAGGGCCGCGGTGGTGGCGGCGATGGCGAACAGGACGGCACCACCGACCGAGGGGATCGTTGTCGGGACCACGCCTTCGGGGGCGTGCAGGACGGCGGCGTTGAGCAGATAGGTGGTGGCCACCAGACCTGTCGCGGCGGAGGCGATCACGCCGATGTCGGCGAAGGCGATGACGCCGATCGCCACCAGCACCGCGACGACGGCGGCCGGTCGCCACCACCAGCTCACGATCACCAGGGCGAGCGCGGCCGCACCGACGGGCGGGTTGATCAGCGCGACGGCCGAGACCAACAGCAGTCCGGCCAGCAGGGCGAGGAATCTGGTCATCGGCGCACCCGTACCGTTCGGCGATGATCGGGCAGCAGGCGCATGGCCTGGTCCAGGCGGGTGTCGTCGGGCCAGGCGATGATGTCGACGCCGACGGTGCCCATGTCGCGATACATCGAGGCCCGTTCCAGCTGCCACATCTTGGCCATGGTCGGATCGAGGCCGTCGGCGAACGGAGTGCCACGCAGGACGTCGACCGCGATCACCACGTGGCCGCGTTTGCGCAGGTCGATCAGGGCCAGCGCGAACTGGGTGTCGAGCAGCGTCGAGAAGGCGACGACGATCGCGCCGATCGGCACCGCGGCGTGCGGCGCCAGGGTGCCGGTGGTCTCGACGTGTTCGTCACCGACGCCCAGAACGGTGTCGACGATCCGGTAGAACTGTCTGCGGCCGATGTCGGGGCGCAGCCAGCGCGGGGAATCGCCGAGGCAGACGACGGCGGTACGGTCACCGGCCTGCAGCGTCGACTGCACCACCTGCGCCGCGCCGCGCACGGACAGTTCCAGCGAGTCGGTGGCCGGGCCGGGTGCCTGCATCGAGGTGTCGACGAGGACGACCACGTCGGCGGAGCGATTGGTGAACCGTTCGGTGACGTAGAGCCGTCCGCGGCGCGCGCTCACCGGCCAGTTCACGGTGCGCAGCTGGTCGCCGGGCGCGTAGGCGCGAATGTCGGCGTACTCGACGCCGGGGCCGTGCCTGCGGGTGAGATGGGTGCCGATGCGATCGGGAAGTTCGGTGCGCGGCAACCGCATGCGATTCGGGTCCGCGATCGGGTACACATACAGCTTGGCCGCGGGCAGTTCGGCGGTGGCGACCGCGAGCCCGGCCGGACTCAGCGCCGCCACTGTGACCTGCACCGGATACCGTCCCCAGCGGGTGGCCGAGAGCCCGAGCCGCATTCCGGCGGGCGCGCCGCCGGAATCGTGCGCCTCCTCGACCTCGAGATCGAGACCGGGCAGCGGCAGCGCCGTCATCCGCAGCAGGGCGTGTCCGCGTTCGACGAACGCGGCGGCCGTGCAGCCGACCACCTCGCCTTCGAAGCAGCGCACGGTGCCGCTGCCGTCGACCTGGATGCGCGTCGGCGCCTGCTGCCACGGCGCGGTGGCGAGCACGCCGAGCATCGGGGCGGCGAAGACCACCAGCTGCCACTGTCCACGCAGCACCGCGACGACCAGTGCCGCCGCCGCACACCCGGCCAGGATGAACACCAACGGGGCCGGCCGCCACCGCAGGTCGACCTCGACCGTCCTGGATTCGTCGCGGTGCTTCATGTGCTGGTGGCGCGGGGCACCGGTAGCCGTCGGAGGAGTTCGGCGATGACGTCCTCGCCACGGATGCGGCGCACCCACATCTCCGGGCGCAGGGTGATGCGGTGCGCCATCGCGGGCACCGCCAGCGCCTTCACGTCCTCGGGGATCACATAGTCGCGCCCGAGCAGCAGGGCGCGCGCCCGCGACATCTGTACCAGGTCGAGTTCGGCGCGCGGGCTGGCGCCGACCTCCACCTGCGGGTGACTGCGGGTCGCCGAGGCGAGAGCCACCACGTAATTCACGACGTCGGGATGCACGGTGACGAACTCGACCGACTGGCGCATCTCCATCAGGCCCTGCGCGTCGACCACCTGGCCCACCTGCGGCGGGGTGGAACCGCGTTCGAGCCGACGCCGGATCATCTGGGTCTCGTCCTGCTCGGACAGATAGCCCAGCCGCAGCTGGATGGCGAAGCGGTCGAGCTGGGCCTCCGGCAACGGGTAGGTGCCCTCGTACTCGATCGGGTTGTCGGTCGCGAGCACCACGAAAGGCTGTGGAAGCAGGAAGGTTTCGCCGTCGATGCTCACCTGGCCCTCGGCCATCGCCTCCAGCAGCGCCGCCTGGGTCTTGGGCGGGGTGCGGTTGATCTCGTCGGCCAGCAGCACATTGGTGAACACCGGCCCGCGCCGGAAATTGAAGCGGCCCGACGACATGTCGTAGATCGTCGAGCCCAGCAGATCAGCGGGCAGTAAATCCGGCGTGAACTGCACGCGGGTGAAATCGAGCCCGAGCGCGGCCGCGAAGGATCGCGCGATCAGCGTCTTGCCCAGACCTGGCAGATCCTCGATGAGGACATGTCCCCCGGACAGCACGGCGATCATGATGAGCTGCATCTCATCGCGCTTGCCGACCACGACTCGGCCCAGTTCACGCAGCACGGCGTCGGAGCGCTGGACGGTCACGTTCAACGGCATGGTCATCGGTGGCCTCTAACCCCTCACATCGTCTGCAATCGGCGCAGGATCTCGTCCAGCGCCTCCCTACCCGGTGCGCGACCGGTCTGGTCGCGCAATGCCGAGTTCGCAGGGTCCACCCAACGCCACAGTTCGGGACCGAACTGCAGTTGACCGGCGGCTTCGGTGGCCCTGCGGTTCTTGGCGACCCGCAGACCGGTGGACAACTCGAATTCCTTGGCGAGCAACGGCCGCAGGTGGCGATCCCAGTCGGCGCGGGTGCCCTCCGCACGCGCGGTCAGCATCTCGGCGCGGGCGTGCCAGCGACCGAGCATCTCCGCCGGTCCGTTGTCGATGTACTCGGTGAGCGGTTCCTCGCGCACCACGCGGTGCCGCAACGACCACAGCAGCGTGGCGAGCGCGACGGCGACCGGGAGGGCGACCGCGAGCGGCAGGACATCGCGGTCGAGCCGCAGGAGCACGACCTCGATCAACACCACCACGACGATCGCGGTCACGATCACCGACACCCGGCTCGTCCCGCTCGGTTCCACCGTCTGCTCTTTCACACCGCACCCCCTGGGCATGCTCGGGCGTGCTGCGTGGTGACGCGAGCTACGGCCTCCGGGCGCTGACCACTCATGCCGGGACCAACCTTCGCTGCAGGTCCGTGAGCACGATGCGCAGGAGCTGTTCGGCGCGCATGCGCTGCCATTCGAGCATCGAGTGCGGGCTGAACCGCGCCTCCTCGAACAGCGCGACCAGCTCGCGGGCCGAGGCATCGTGCAGCACACCGCTTTCGAAGGCCCTGGCGAGGACCTCCATCGGGGTGTCGGAGGCTTGCGGGCGGGCGGCGCGGTCACTGGACAGGCCGCGTTCCATGGCCACGTAGCAGGCGATGATGGCGGTGCGCGGGTCCTGGCCCGGCGCGTTCATCGCGGCCAGGCCCATCTCGGCGGCCCTGGTGAGGGAATCGACCTCGTCCGGTGTCGCGTCGGGCAGCTCCGGTGCGGCGGGCGCGGGTTCGCGGCGCGCGGCGACGGCCACCACGATCAGGCCGAACAGGGCGACGGCGATCAGCACGATGGCCAGCACCGCCGCGATCAGCAGCGCTGTTCCGGTGAGCTGAGTGGGACCGGCGGTCGGATCGGGGGCTGGTGCACCCGTCGGCGTGGGTACCGGGCCGGAGCCTTCCGGCAGGGTCTCGGCGGCTGGTCGCATCGGTCGCGCGCCGGGCAGCAGGAACAGCGCGGTGACCCCGCCCGCGAAGACCAGCGCCACGACCGCGATCGAGAACGGCACCAGCAGCGCCAGTTTGCGCCACTGCACCTGGGGAAGTTCATCGCGCTCGGCTTGCGGCATCGCCAAGGGAAGACGATGCTGACTGGCGATCACTCCGGCGACCAGGATGACGATGGAGACCAACAGCAGCACCGGCATCACCGCCACCAGCAGTGGAGACGGCGTGGAGTTCGACGCCTCGCCGGCACCGGGAAGGGTGCCCTGCAACGCGATGGTCGCCGCGACGATCAGCGCGATCACGACGACCGCCCGCGGTATGGGCTGATTCACCCCGATCACAGCTGTACCACCAAACCCCAGAGACTGCACAAAACAGCCACATAGTTACATGCCGAGTGGTTCGCTCGGGAGGAAATCGGCGCTTTTGGATTTCCTCTCCCTTCATTGTCCCCCTCGCCCTACCCAGGCTCGCTGAGCAGTGCGAACATTCTTCGCGTCGACCTGTGACAATTCACAAAGACGGCTGGCGGTGCGGGCCAGATCCGGGATCGTCGGCACGCCCGCGGTGAGTTCGGCGACCGGCTCGGCGGCGTGGATCGTGCAGGGCAGGTCGGCGTCGTAGAGGATGTCGACGAGAGTCACCAGCCGCATCGCCCAATCCGGGGGCACGTCGCGCAGGGATGGGACGGCGCGCAGGATCCAGTGGTGGAACCGCCTGGCCAGGTGGAGGTAGTCGGCGGCGCTGGTGGGGGTGCCGCACAGGTCCTCGAAGTCGAAGGTGACGGCGTCGCCCTCGACGGCGTGGGCACGGACGGTGCGACCGTCACCCAGGGCGACGAGCGAGTGTGAACCGTGGGAATCAGGAGCGGCATCGGCGCGGGGGCAGGGCCCGCCTCGCCCGGTAGCCACATCCGCGGGCAGGCCGGATGCGATTGCCCCCACCTCATCGGCGGGTGCGCCACCCGGGGCTGCGTGTTCGCGCGTATCGCGGCGTGCCGGAGGTGGCAGATCCCGTCGCCGCGAGACCGGGACTGCCGGGTCACGCGAGTCGAGGCGTGCCGAAGGCCGAAGATGCCGTCGGCGAGGGCCGACAGCTGCCTGTTCGGGCGGGTCGAGGATGTAATGGCCGGTGGCGAAGCCGTGGTCACGGCGGACGGCGAGGGCGCGGTAGTCGACAGGTCCGTCCAGAGTGACGACGGTGAGGTTGGCGAGAATGCGGTCGATGGTCGGGAGGAACCGGTCGTGGAACAGGGGGTTGGGGAGGAGATCCGCGGGCGGGTAGTTCGAGGTGACGACGAGGGTCCGGTGGTCGGCGAAAAGGGTGTCGATGAGCCGGGCGATGAGCATGGCGTCGCCGATGTCGTCGACGTGGAATTCGTCGAAGCGCGCCACGCCCTGATCATCGAAACCCTGTCCGACCCCGACCTCAACGTCCGGCTGGCAGGCAGCCTCTTCTCCCTCGACCGCGCCACCGAACTGTTCACCGCCCTCGGCACCGACGACCCGCGCGCCACCGCCGGCGACTTCCTCGCCCTCCTCGAGGGCCTGGTCTTCGACCGGTTCGCCGGCCTCCGCGCGGACTCGACAACGGGCACCCCGGACAGCGTCACTCAACTCGCTCGCCCCCTCACCTCGTTCCTGACGAGCGCACAGCGACCGGCCTGAGCCCCCTGGGCCCTGAAGTCCCGGCGGACACACCTCCCCAGCATCGCCGCGTTCCAGTCATCGTCGGCCGGGGGTGTTGGATCCGGACGGTGTGTAGCCGCCCGGGTCACCGATCAGTGTCCCGGCCAACCGAGTTCGGAGTAGGGGGTGGGTGTGGTGAGGGCGGTGATGCCGAGGGCGGAGTATTCGATGAGGTCGGCGGGGAGGGCGGCGAGTGGGAACCAGCGCAGCTCGTAGCATTTGTCGGGCTCGCGGTTGATCGGCTCGCCGACCCAGTCCTCGGTGCGGAAGAAGAGGCCGAGGCGGGCGTCGCGGCCGGGGGCGGTCACGTGGGCGACGTGGATCAGCCGCAGTGTGGTGGGGTCGATGGTGACGCCCACCTCCTCGGCGGCTTCGCGGGCCGCACCGGTCGCGGCGGATTCACCGACTTCGAGCTTGCCCGAGGGCAGGTGCCAGCGATGGTCGTACTTGTCACCGCTGCGGCGCAGGCTCAACAGGATTCGGTCCTCACGAACAAGGAGTACATGGACGTCGACCAGATGGCAGGGAATCACCCTGTCGAGCCTACGAATCCGGGTGGGGTGAGAATCGGGCGATGGCGAGCGATCCACTCATGCTGATCCACGACCCCGAACTTCTAGCCCGCGGCGAACGCGTGCTCGGCGCCGAATTCCGGGCCATGCACGAGCGAGTGCTGAAGGTCACCGAGTTGACCTCCAGACTCAACGTCGCACCCTTCGACGACGAGGCGGGCAAGACAGCGCTCCTCGAACAGATCCTCGGCCGATCGCTCCCGGCGGGCCTCACCATCTACCCGCCCTTCTACACCGACCACGGCCTCAACCTGGACCTGGCCGAGCGGGTCTTCATCAATCAGGGATGCACGTTCCTCGACTACGCGGGGATCCGGTTGGGCAGCGGCGTGATGATCGGCCCGAAGGCCACCTTCATCACCATGGGTCACCCGGTGGACCCGCGGGAGCGGCGCGAATTCCTCACCGGCGCACCGATCGACATCGCCGAGAACGTGTGGATCGGGGCGGGCGCGATGATTCTGCCCGGGGTCAGCATCGGCCGGGACTCGGTGATCGCCGCGGGCGCGGTCGTCGCCGAGGACGTGCCGGCGAGCAGCTTGGTGACCGGGGCAAAAGGCGCCGTGCACCGAAGCTGGTAGCCGCTACGCCGTGAGCACCAGCCCCGAGGTGGGCACGCCGGTACCGGCCGTGACGAGGATGCGTTCCAGGTCCTCGACCTGGTTGACCGAGGCGCCGCGGATCTGCCGCACCGCTTCGGCGATGCCGTTCATCCCATGGATGTAGGCCTCGCCGAGCTGGCCGCCGTGGGTGTTGAGCGGCAGGCGGCCACCGAGTTCGATGGCGCCGTCGGCGATGAAGTCCTTGGCCTCGCCGCGACCGCAGAACCCCAGTTCCTCGAGCTGCATCAGGACGAACGGGGTGAAGTGGTCGTAGAGGATGGCGGCCTGCATGTCGGCGGCGGTCAGGCCGCTCTGCGCCCACAGCTGGTCGCCGACCAGGCCCATTTCCGGCAGGCCGGTCATGGCGTCGCGGTAGTAGCTGGTCATCACGTACTGATCGGCGCCGGACCCCTGGGCGGCGGCCGCGATGACAGCCGGTCGTTGCGGGAGGTCGCGGGCACGTTCGGCGCTGGTGACCACGATCGCCACGCCGCCATCGGATTCCTGACAGCAGTCGAGCAGGTGCAGCGGTTCGGCGATCCAGCGCGAATCCTGGTGCTGTTCCAGGGTGATCGGCTTGCCGTAGAAGAAGGCGTGGGGGTTCACCGCGGCGTGCTTGCGGTCGGCCACGGCCACGGCGCCGAAGTCGGCACTGGTGGCGCCGGTGACGTGCATGTACCGGCGCGCGACCATCGCGACCTGCGCGGCGGGCGTGCCGAGACCCTGCGGGTAGGCCCAGCCCGCGTCGATACCCGAGGAGGTCGGCGCGGCGGCCAGGGCCGGGGAGAACTGGCCGAACCGCGCGCCGGAACGCTCGTTGAACGCGCGGTAGGCGACCACCACATCGGCGACACCGGTGGCCACGGCCATCGCCGCCTGTTGCACGGTCGCGCACGCCGCGCCGCCGCCGTAACCGATGTGGCTGAAGAACTTCAGGCTCGGAATGCCGACCGCCCTGGCGACGGCGGCCTGGGTGTTGGTGTCCATGGTGAAGGTGGTCAGGCCGTCGACGTCGGCGGGGGTGAGCCCGGCATCGGCGAGTGCGGCGCTCACCGCTTCTGCGGCCAGGCGCAGCTCACTGCGACCGGAGTCCTTGGAGAAGTCCGTGGCGCCGATGCCGACGATCGCGGCGCGCCCGGACAGACCGGCGCCACCCTGGGAATCACTGCGCGGTGGTGTACTCATTTCAACTCCAGTTCGGGCACGACGGCGGTGTCGGTAGCACTGATGTCATCGCCGAGACGATCGCGGCCACCGGTGCGGCCCTGGGAATCGCCGCGCGCTGCGGTACTCATGGCACCGCCAGTTCGGGCACAACGATGACCGCCGTGGCGGTGATGTGCTCGCCCAGGCTGTCACGCCCGCGCACGTCGATGGTGACCTGCGCGCCGGACACCTCGGTGACGGTGCCCGAAAGGGTCAGGGTGTCACCGGCATACAGCGGCACACCGAGCCGGAGCGCGATGGACTTCACCAGCGCGCGCGGGCCCGCCCAGTCGGTGACGAGGCGCTGCACCAGGCCGGTGTCGGTGAGGATGTTGACGAAGATGTCGCTGGAACCGCGCGCCACCGCCTTGTCGCGGTCATGGTGCACGTCCTGGAAATCCCGGGTGGCCAGGGCGGTGCTGATCACGAAGGTGGGATCGGCGTGGATCACCAACTCCGGCAGCGCGGTTCCCACCGCGATGGCGGCGGGATCGATGGTGGTAGTCACTTGCGGGTCCTTTCCGGACGGACAGGGCGAATCGGCACGGCGCGACCCCGAGCGACGTACCGGTGCCCGTTGCCGGGCCGGTCGTCGCGGGGTGCGGCGATCACCGCTGGGCCTGCCAGAAGGGCAGCACTGTTCCGTCGGCGAGCTTCTCGAAGTCGGCGCGCACCGGCACCCCGACCTCGACCTCGGCCGGGTCGATGCCGCGCAGCTCGCCGAGCATGCGCACCCCTTCGTCGAGTTCGACCAGGGCGACGACGAAGGGCAGCTCACGGCCGGGGACCTTCGGCGCGTGATGCACGACGAAGCTGAACACGGTTCCGGTGCCCGCGGCCACCACGTAGTCGGTGGGCTCGGCCTTGTCCTGCCACAGCGCGGGAATCGGCGGATGGCGCAGGGTGCCGTCGGGCAGCCGCTGAATCCGCAGCTCGCCGACTTCGGTTCCCGCCCAGAAGAACTCGGTGTCACGCGAGATCACGGGACCGACCCGTTCGGCGGGCGCGGCAAGGAACTCGGCGGACGCCTCGTCGGCCGGAGCGGCGGGCGCGAATTTCAGGATGCGGAACAACATGTCGGTGACGAGCTCGTCACCGACATGCCAGCTGGTCGTGAAGGTGAGGAACCAACCGTCGCCGAGTCCGGTTCGCTTGGGGCCCTTGAACTCCGAGAGCCTGCTGGAGACGGTCACCTCCTCCCCCGGCCGCAGGTAGCGGTGATAGGTCTGCTCGCAGTTGGTGCCCACGACAGAGGTGTAGCCCGCGTCGTCGAGCAGTTGCGTGGCCAGACCGAGCGGGTCGTCGGCGGTGCGCGTCCCGTGCAGGCCGTTCATCGTCCACACCTGCGCCATGGCGGGTGGGGCGACGATGCCGGGATGGCCGGCGGCCCGCGCCGACTCGTCGTCGACATAGATCGGATTGGTGTCGCCCAGCGCCTCGACCCAGTTGTTGATCATCGGCTGGTTCACCGGGTCGCGCCCGGCGCGCGGCGCGGACGCACCGGCGGCGGACAACTTCGTCAGGGCTTCGGGAACATCTTCGGGGGCAATACTTTCCGGCACGCGCCGCTCCTCGCTCATCGGGGCACGCGCGGCAGTTCGAGCCCGGCCGAGGCGACCAGTTCGCGCATGATCTCGTTGACGCCGCCGCCGAAGGTGACGACGAGGTTCTGTTTGGTCCGCCGGTCCAGCCAGCCGAGCAGCTCGGCGGTACCCGGCTCGGCGGGATCGCCGTAGCGGCCGATGATCTCCTCCACGATCCGGCCCGCCTCCTGCAGCGATTCGGTGGAGAACACCTTCGTGGCCGAGGCGTCGGCGATCACGGCGTTCGGCGCCGCGCTGGTGTCGGCGGCCGCGACCTGCCAGTTCAGCAGCTCGTTGAGCCGCACCATGGTGCGCACCCGGCCGAGCGCGCGACGAACCTCGGCCTCACCGAGCAGGTCGTGTTCGGCCGACCAGTCGCGCAGCCGGTCGTAGAGCTGCTCGATCTTGCCCGACGGACCGAGGCTCACCCGCTCGTGGTTGAGCTGGGTGGTGATCAGCCGCCAGCCGCGGTTCTCCTCGCCCACCAGCATCTCCGCCGGTACTCGCACGTCGTCGAAGTACGTGGCGTTGGTGTGATGGGCGCCGTCGCAGGTGATGATCGGCGTCCAGGAGTAGCCGGGGTCCTTGGTGTCGGCGATCAGGATCGTGATGCCGCGATGCCGGGACTCGACGGTGCCGGTGCGGCAGGCCAACCAGACATAGTCGGCTTCGTGGGCGCCGGTGGTGAAGATCTTCTGCCCGTTGACGATCCAGTCACCGTCGCCGTCGCGCACCGCGGTGGTGCGCAGCGCGGCCAGGTCGGTGCCCGCCTCCGGCTCGGAGTAGCCGATGGCGAAATGGATGTCGCCGGACAGGATTCCGGGCAGGAACTTCTTCTTCTGCAGGTCGGTGCCGTACTTCTGCAGGGTGGGTCCGACGGTCAGCAGCGTCACCAGCGGCAGCGGGACATCCGCGCGGACGGCCTCGTTGAAGAAGATCTGCTGTTCCATCGGGCCGAAACCCTGGCCGCCGAACTCCTTCGGCCAGCCGACGCCGAGCCAGCCGTCGCGGCCCATCCGGCGCACCACCTCGCGGTAGGCGTCGCCGTGCCGGTCGGTGGCCATCGCCGCGGCCTCGGCCGGGGTGACGAGATCGGCGAAATAGGAACGCAATTCCTCGCGCAACCGCCGCTGTTCGGCGGTCAGATCGATGAACATCTTGCCCCCAGAAGGTCGAGCCGCAGGCCCGCACCGCCGAGCAGACGGGCGAGGTCTTTGGCCTGTGAGTAGTACCGGTGCATCGGGTGGGTGATATCCACCCCGAGCCCACCATGCAGGTGGTGACAGTGCTGCATGGCGCGCGGAACCTCCGACGCCGCCCAGTAGGCGAGCACGTCGAGATCCTCGTCGATGCGCCCCTGGTGCTCGGGCGAGGGATCGTCCTGGGCCAGCGCCCAGCACGCCGATTCGGCGGCCACGTGCAGGGTGCGCGAGACCACGTACAGGTCGGCGATCTGCTGGGCCACCGCCTGGAACTCGGCCAGTGGCCTGCCGAACTGCTCCCTGGTGCGCACGTGCTCGGCGGTGAGCGTGAGCGCGCCCTTGAGCAGGCCGTCGGCGACCGCGCCGATGGTGGCCAGGGCGTGGCGGTGCAGGCCGGGCAGGGCGTCGGGCAGCAGTTGGTCGGCCGGGATCTCGACCTCGTCGAGGACCAGCGTCGCCTCCGGGATGCCCGCCGAACCGGCGACCGGAATGATCTCGAGTCCCGGTGCGACCGAATCCACCAGTGCCACACCGGCATCGGTGGGCACCAGGATCCAGCGCGCCTGCTCGGCGTAGATCACGCCGACCTTGCGGCCGCTGATCCGCACCGTCTCGCCCGCGCGGACCGCGGTGGTGGCGGGTGCGGTGGTGAACGGCGCGCCGGGTTCGTTCAGCGCGGCGGTGAGCACGATGCCCTTGCCGACCTCGGCCAGCACGCGCTCGGAGAGCGCGTCCGACAGCACCGGCAGCAGTGGCAGCACACCGAACCCGAAGGTCGGCAGCGCGGGCACCGCGACGGCATCGGTGGCCAGCTCCATGAGCAGGGCCGACACCTCGAGCAGACCCATGCCGTCGCCGCCGAAGCGCTCGGGCACAGGGACCGCGAGCAAGCCGGAGTCGATCAGACTGGGCCACAATTCCATGTCGCGCGCCTGCTCTCGTTCGAGCAGGCTCACGACCACCTCGGCTACGGCGTCGGCACTTTCGTCGCGGGTGAAGTCCACGGCGTCCTCCCTCATCGAGCTAACTGTCCGCATCGCGCGGCAGGCCGAGAATCCGTTCGGCGGCCACGGTCAACAGGATCTGCTCGGTACCGCCCGCGATGGAGAGACAGCGTGTGAGCAAGAATTCTTTCAGAGCGTCGCCATCCAGAGAACCTTCCGGACCGGTCAGTTCCAAGGCGTATTCCGCCAGGTCCTGGCGATGCCGGACACCGACGAGCTTGCGGACGCTGGCTTGGGCGCCCGCGTCGACTCCGGCCATCGTCGCCACCGCGATCCGCTGTTCGAGCAACGAACCAGCGATCGAGGAGGTGATCAGGGCGCCGAAACGGTCCTCCCGCAGTTCAGTTCCCCATCCGCCGGGCGGGAAACGGTCCAGCAGCGTTTCGAGCGCGCCACCGATTCCACCGCCGCCCATGGCGACCCGCTCGGCCGACAACGTGGTGCGCGCGATCTTCCACCCGTTGTTCAGCGCGCCGACCAGGCAGTCGTCGGGGACGAACACGTCGTCGAGGAAGACCTCGCTGAATCGGTCCTCGCCGGTGATCTGCACCAGCGGACGCACCTGCACGCCCGCGGTGCGCATGTCGACGAGGAAGTAGCTGATCCCGCGATGCTTGGCCACCGCCGGATCGGTGCGGGCCAGACAGATGCCCCAGTTCGCGGTGGAGCCCAGCGAGGTCCACACCTTCTGACCGCGCAGCACCCAGCCACCGTCCACCTTCTCGGCGGTGGTGCGCAGGGCGGCGAGATCGGAACCGGCGCCGGGTTCGCTGAACAGCTGGCACCAGATCACCTCACCGTGCAGCGTCGGGCGGACGAAACGGTCGATCTGGGCCTGGCTGCCGAACCGCAGCAGCGTCGGCACCGCCCAGCCGGCGATGGCCAGGTCGGGGGTCTCCAGACCGGCACGGCGCAGCTGTTCGGCGATCTGCAGGCAGGTCATCGGGTCGGCCGCGCGGCCGTAGGGCGCGGGCCAGTGCGGCATGACCAGACCCGCCCTGACCAGCGCGGCAGGCTGTTCGCCCGCGGGCAGGGCGGCGATGTCGGCGATCTCGGCGGCCACGTCGGCGTCGGCCGTCGCGTCGCCGAGGACACGCTCGGCGCCGGTGGTGCGACGCTGCCCGGCCCTGGTGAGCTCGGCGACCCTGGCCCGCCAGCGTGCCGATCCGCCGAGCAGCTGCCGCAGGGCGCTGGCCCGGCGCAGGTAGAAGTGCGCGTCGTGCTCCCAGGTGAAGCCGATGCCGCCGAGCACCTGGATGGCGTCCTTGGCGGTGTCGACCGCGGCGTCGAGCGCGGTGGCCGCGGCGACGGCGGCGGCGATGGGCAGTTCGGCCCCGCCGGAGTCGATCGCGGCGGCCGCGTCGGCGGCGACGGCGCGGATCAGCTCGGTGCGGCACAGCATCCACGCGCACAGGTGCTTGATCGACTGGAAACTGCCGATCGGCTTGCCGAACTGCTCACGAACCTTGGCGTAGTCGACCGCGGTGCGCAGGCACCAGCCGGCGATCCCGGCCAGCTCCGACACCGCGAGGGTGACGAACAGGTCGGTGACATCGACGCTGGGCGCGAAGCTCGACGCGGCCGCGGCCCCGGTGGCGCTCACCTGCGCCAGCGGCACTGTGTGGTCCGAGTTGGCCAGCGGCGTAATCGTCACCGCCGCAGGCGGAATCAGCAACCAGCGGGTGCCGTCCTCGGTGGTCGCCGGAACCAGGACCTGGGTCTGCTGGTCGGCGCCGTAGACGAAATCCCACGTGCCGGTGACGGTCCAGCCGTCGGCATCCGAACCCACCGCGGTGGCGGTGAATTCCGCGGTCGGCACGGCGACCGCGCACGGCGTGCCGTCGGACACAGTGCCCTCGGTGATCAATCCGGCCAGCGCGGTGGCCAGGACCGGACCGCCGACCAGGTCGGCGGCGGTCTGTTCCAGCAGCACGGCCAGGTCGGCGACGGTGCCGCCGAGGCCACCGTGCTCCTCGTCGAGGGCGACCCCGAACAGGCCGAACTCCGACAACGCGGGCCAATACTCCTGCCAGCTGCCCGCACCGCGGGCCCGCATTGTTGCAATCGGCGCGACCGAACTCGCCCAGCCCCGCAGCGACTCCGCGGCGGCTTTATGCTCGTCAGTGGTGGCGATGGTCACAAGAAAATCCGCCCTTCCGGCGTGGCTCCCACTCCTAGAACATGTTCTAATATCTGGGCCGGGTGTAAGTCAAGAGACCTACACTGACGGATGCTCCAGGCGCACAGTGGCGTGCGGCACCGCCGACGAAAAGAACGCAGCGAAAGGGTTTCCACGATGGACAGTCCTGCCCCCACGCCCACCGTGACGACACTGTCCGAGGACGAGCTGAGTTCTTCCGCACAGCGCGAACGCCGCAAGCGCATTCTCGACGCCACGCTCGCGTTGGCTTCCAAGGGCGGCTACGACGCCGTGCAGATGCGCGCTGTCGCCGAGCGCGCCGATGTCGCCGTCGGCACGCTGTACCGCTATTTCCCGTCCAAGGTCCACCTGCTGGTCTCGGCGCTGGCCAGGGAATTCGAGCAGTTCGAGGGCAAGCGCAGGCCACTACCCGGCGACGGGCCGTCCGAGCGCATGCACGGCCTGCTCACCCAGATCACCCGGATGATGCAGCGCGACCCGCTGCTCACCGAGGCCATGACCCGCGCGTTCATGTTCGCCGACGCCTCCGCGGCCGCCGAGGTGGACCGGGTCGGCAAGGTGATGGACCGTGTCTTCGCCCGCGCCATGAGCGACGGCGAACCCGACGACCGCCAGCTCGCCATCGCCCGCGTCATCTCCGATGTGTGGCTGTCCAACCTTGTCGCGTGGCTCACCCGCCGCGCCTCCGCGACCGATGTCACCGAACGGCTCGAGCTGACCGTCGATCTGTTGCTGGGCGATCGCGGGTAGCACCGCGACACCGCCGATACCGCGGCAACATCGTCACAAATCGCCCACGCCTGTTGACACACGTCGGCTGTGCGCCTTCCAGTGAGAAGATGCATAGCCGACGTCGCATATGCGTAACAGCGCACCTACCAGCTCCGCGCGCCTCGCCGACCGGTCCGCGAGCGCGGTGAGCTCGGCCGACGCCTGCCCGCGCCATCGGCTGGGAGCCCGGAATTAGCCGCGAGATCGCGAGCGAGCGTCGGCCACGCGAGCGCACAACCCGCCGCGCCGTCCGCGCGGCAAAATTGACGCAGTATTGTTTTTCGCGCCCCCTGATCAACTCCTCCCATCACTAGGTTGGATGCGTGAGCGCACAGGATCTGCCCTTGGAAGTCCGCCGTGCACTGGCGTCGGTTGCGCGCGTGCCACGGCTCTTGGTTGCCTCGGACTACGACGGGACTATTGCCCCGATCGTGTCCGACCCCGCGAAAGCGTTTCCCCAACGGGAATCGGTGAGCGCGTTACGCGCGCTGGCGGGGTTGGCGAACACGACGGCCGCGGTGATTTCCGGTCGGGCACTACGTGATCTGGCCGCGCTGTCGCGCCTGCCGGTCGAGGTGCAGCTGATCGGCAGCCACGGCTCGGAGTTCGACGTCGGCTTCGTGCACGCCATCGACAACGATGCCAAGCAGTTGCTCGCCGAGATCCAGACCGCGTTCGCGCGGATCGCGGCCGAGAACCCCGGCGTGACGGTCGAGACCAAACCGGCCAGCGCCGCCCTGCACGTGCGCAATGCCAGCCCCGAGATCGGCAGGCGCGCACTGAATTCGGTTCGCCAGGGCCCCGCCTGCTGGGTGGGCGTGCAGGTGACCGAGGGCAAGGCGGTGATCGAGCTCGCGGTGATCCCCACCGACAAGGGCACCGCCCTGGACACCATCCGGCACCAGGAAAGCGCCTCGGCCGCCGTGTTCTTCGGCGACGACGTCACCGACGAGAAGGCGTTCCGGGTACTCTCGGGCCCCGACGTCGGGATCAAGGTCGGCGAGGGCGAGAGCCTGGCCAAGCTGCGGGTCGAGTCCACCGAGGACGTGGCTCGGGCGCTGGCCTTCCTGGCCGAGGAGCGCCGGACCTGGCTGGCGGGGGCGAGCGCCCCGCGCATCGAGCGGCTGACCATGCTGGCCAGCCCGCGCTCGGTCGCGCTGCTGACCCCCGACGCGACGGTGACCTGGTTCTGTCATCCCGAACCGGATTCGGCGGCGGTCTTCGCGCATCTGCTCGGCGGCAACGCGGCCGGGCACTTCACCGTGGCACCCGAACGCGCCGGACTGCCGCTGTCGCAGCGGTACGTGGACGGCACGATGACGGTCGAAACCCGCTGGGCCAGTTTGGGTGTGGTGGACTACCTGCCGCACGACGTGGCACCCAACCGCACCGACCTGACCCGGGTGATCACCGGCGACGCGAAGGCCGTCGTGACCTTCGCGCCGCGACCGGAGTTCGGGCAGGTCCAGGTGCGGATCGAGGCCGTGCGCAACGGGCTTCGGGTCAGCGGCACCAACGACCCGATGGTGCTGCGCTCTCCCGGTGTCGAGTGGGAGATCGTCTCCGACGGCACCTATGAGCAGGCGCGCGCGGTGGTCGATCCTTCCGTGGAGCCGGTTGTGCTCGAATTGCGTTGCGGTACCGCCGATCTCGCCCCGTCGATGACGCCGGAACGGCAGCGTCGGCAGATCGCCGAGCAGTACTGGTCGCAGTGGGCGGCCGGGTTGCAGCTGCCCCCGCTCAAGCCGGACCTGATGAAGCGCTCGGCACTGACCCTGCGCGGGCTCGTGCACCGCCCGTCGGGCTCGATCCTGGCGGCCGCGACCACTTCGCTGCCCGAGGACATCGGCGGCGTGCGCAACTGGGACTACCGCTACTGCTGGCTGCGCGACGCCTCGCTGACCGCGCAGGCGCTGGTGACGCTCGGCTCGCTGACCGAGGCCGAGGAATTCCTCGAGTGGGTGCACAAGGTGCTCGCCACGCTGCCCGGTCCCGAGCGGCTGCACCCGCTGTACACGATCTACGGCGAGACGCTGCCGCCCGAGGCCGTCATCGACCTGCTGCCCGGCTATGCCGGTTCGCGGCCGGTGCGGGTGGGCAACGCGGCCAACATGCAGGTGCAGCTCGACGTGTTCGGGCCGATCGTCGACCTGATCACCTCGATGGCCCAGGAGCGCGAGCGCCAGGGCGCGACCGAACCGGGCAAGGCGCTGCCCGACGCCGACTGGGAACTGGTGCACGCCATGGTCTCGGCGGTGCAGCGGCGCTGGACCGAGCCCGACCACGGCATCTGGGAGATCCGCGGCAACCCGCGTCATCACGTGTACTCCAAGGTGATGGGCTGGCTGACGATCGATCGCGCGCTGACCCTGGCCGAGCGCTTCGACCGCCCCGCCGCCCCCGAGTGGGTGACCCTGCGCGACACCATCGCCGACGAGGTGAAGGCCAAGGGCTGGAACGACGAGGTGCAGTCCTACACTGCCGCCTACGAAGGCACCGACCTGGACGCGGCCACCCTGCACATCGGCCTGAGCGGCCTGATCGACCCCGCCGACCCGCGCTTCGCGGCGACCGTGGTGGCGACCGAGGCCGAACTGCGCAGCGGCGCGACCGTCTACCGGTACCACCACGACGACGGCCTCCCCGGCGGCGAGGGCGGGTTCCACCTGTGCGCCGCCTGGCTCGTCGAGGCGTACCTGCTGATCGGCCGTCGCTCCGATGCCGAGGCCCTGTTCGCCCAGCTCGTCGCCGCCGCGGGCCCCACCGGCCTGCTCAGCGAGGAGTACGACCCGGTAGCCGAACGCTCCCTCGGCAACCACCCGCAGGCCTACAGCCACCTCGGGCTCCTGCGCTGCGCCCAGTTGCTCAGCCAGCAGATCCGCCTCCCCGTGACTTCTGGCCAGATCTAGGCGCGGGGAGCCTCCAGCCACCGGCCGACGTTCTCGACAGGGAACGTCGGCCGGTGCCCGGCGAGTTACCCATGTGCTCACGAGACCAGCCGCCTCGTTCGCCTGATCAGCAGAGATCCTGCTAATCTAAAACGGTAACGGTTTCCATTATGATCTAGGGCACACGTGCCCTGGATCAGCACTGCCAGGAGCTCCGCGTGAACACTCGATTCGCCCGCATTTGTGCCGGTCTCACGGCAGGAGTGGTGACCGCGGTCGTCCTCACCGCCTGCGGTAGCGGCTCCGACGATCAGGACGGTCTCTCGATCGTCGCCTCGACCAATGTGTGGGGCTCCATCGCCACCGCGGTCGCGGGCCCGGACATCGAGGTGACCTCGATCATCAGCGACCCCGCCGCCGACCCGCACTCGTTCGAGACCACGGCCTCCGACACCGCCAAGATCAGCGATGCCGACCTGGTCGTGTTCAACGGCGGCCACTACGACGAGTTCATCGAGAAGGCCATCTCGGGCAAGGACAAGCGCACCGTCGAAGCCTTCGAGGAGCGCTCGGACAAGAGCGACGAGAACGAGCACGTCTGGTACGACGTCACCACCGTCGCCGCGGTCGCCGACCGGATCGCCGCCGAACTCGGCGAGATCGACGCCACCAACGCGGGCGGCTACACCGACCGCGCGGTCGCTTTCAAGAATCAGCTGATGGGCATCAGCGCCATCACCGGCACCATCGCCACCCAGCACCCGAACGCGCCCGTCGCCCAGTCCGAGCCGCTGGCGCACTACCTGCTGCTGGCCGCGACCGTGCAGGACAAGACACCGCACGAGTTCCAGGAAGCGATCGAGCAGGAGACCGACCCCTCGCCCGCCGCCGTGGCCGCCACCCGCGACCTGATCACCGGCAACCAGGTGAAGGCCGTGATCTACAACACCCAGACCCAGGACAAGATCACCCAGGACCTGCGGGCCGCCGCGGAGAACGCGGGCATCGCGATCGTCGAGCTGACCGAGACCCTGCCCGAGGGCGTCGACTACGTGCAGTGGCAGACCGCCAATGCCGAAGCGCTCGCCGCAGCACTGAACTGACCATGCCGGGGCCGATGACCGAAGGAGCAGCGCTGTCCGAGACCACCACCACGGTCCGCGCGCAGGCCGACACCGCCGACGCGGCGATCCGCCTGCGCGCGGCCACGCTGTCGTTCGGCGAGCGCGTCCTGTGGCGCGACCTCGACCTCGACGTGACACCGGGCGAGTTCATCGCGGTCCTCGGCCCCAACGGCTCCGGCAAGACCTCGCTGCTGCGGGTGCTGCTCGGCAGGCTCGACCTCAGTTCCGGCACAGCCCAGGTCGCGGGCGAGCAGGCCAGCGTCGGCAATTCCGGCATCGGTTACGTACCGCAGCAGAAGACGATCGATGCCGGCGTGCAGATGCGCGGGGTCGATCTGGTCGGCCTCGGGGTCGACGGGCATCGGTGGGGCCTGGGCTGGCGACGCCGCGGCGAACGCGCGCGCAGGGTCGAGGCGGCCATCGACGCGGTCGGGGCGCGGCGCTTCGCGCACGCGCCGCTGGACACCCTCTCCGGCGGTGAGCAGCAGCGGCTGCGGGTCGCCCAGGCGCTGGTCGGTGATCCGTCGGTGCTGCTGTGCGACGAGCCTCTGCTCAGCCTCGATCTGGCCAATCAGCGCCTCGTCGCCGAACTGGTCGACCGGCGGCGCCGGGAACACGACACCGCGGTGCTGTTCGTGACGCACGAGATCAACCCGATCCTGCCGCTGGTCGACCGGGTCCTCTACTTGGTCGACGGCGAGTTCCGGATCGGCACACCCGACGAGGTGATGACCTCGGAGACGCTCTCGGAGCTCTACAACACCGAGGTCGAGGTGCTGCGGGTGCGCGGGCGCCTGGTGGTGGTCGGCACCGGCGACGACATGGACGCGCTCGGCGGGACGGCCTGATGGACAAGCTCACCAGGGTCTTCGGGCAGATGTTCGACTTCGGCATCACCATCGATCTGCTCGGCTACGACTTCGTCCAGCAGGCGCTGCTGGCCAGCGCCCTGCTCGGCCTGCTGGCCGGGCTGATCGGGCCGCTGATCGTGATGCGGCAGATGTCGTTCGCCGTGCACGGCACCAGCGAGTTGTCGCTGACCGGCGCGTCGGCCGCGCTGCTGCTCGGCGTCGGGATCGGGTTCGGCGCGATCGCCGGCTCGGTGGTCGCCGCCGTACTCTTCGGCTGGCTGGGTTCCCGTGCGCGCGAACGTGATTCGGTGATCGCGGTGGTGCTCTCGTTCGGGCTGGGCCTGTCGGTGCTGTTCCTCTGGCTGGCTCCCGACCGCGCGGGGTCGAAGTTCTCGCTGCTCACCGGGCAGGTCGCCAGCGTCGGCTACGACGGGCTCGCGCTGCTGCTCACCTGCACCGCGCTGGTGCTCGCCGTGCTGTCGGTGGTGTATCGGCCGCTGCTGTTCGCCAGCGCCGATCCCGAGGTCGCGATCGCGCGCGGGGTGCCGGTGCGGGCGCTGTCGGTGGTCTTCGCCGTGCTGCTGGGCATCACCGCCGCCTTCGGCGTGCAGATCGTCGGCGCGCTGCTGGTACTCGCGCTGCTGATCACCCCGGCAGCGGCGGCCGCGCAGGTCACCTCGAGCCCGATGCGGGCGACCGTGCTGTCGGTGATCTTCGCCGAGGTGGCCGCGGTGGGCGGGCTGCTGCTCTCGCTCGCACCGGGCGTTCCGGTGTCGACCTTCGTCACCGCGATCTCGTTCACCATCTACCTGGTGTGCCGGGTCGTCGGCCACCGGCAACGCCAACTCGCGCCCGCGCGCTGACCCGACCCGCCCAAACGGCCACGGGCCGCCGGTGGCGCCGCGCACAATGCAACCCATGATCGATTTCTCCGTGCCCGACGATCTCGCGGCGCTGCGCGATCGGGTCCGCCACTTCGTCACCGAGCAGATCGTGCCGTTCGAGCGCGATCCCCGGCTCACCGCACACGGGCCGACCGACGACCTGCGCGCCGAACTCGTCGAACTGGCCCGCGCCGAGAAGTTGCTGACCGTACAGGCACCCGTGGAATACGGCGGTCTCGGGCTCAGCCATCTCGAGCAGGCGCTGGTCTACGAGGCCGCGGGCTGGTCGACGCTGGGGCCGGTCGCGATGAACTGCGCCGCGCCCGACGAAGGCAACATGTTCCTGCTCGGCAAGATCGCCGACCCGGACCAGGTCGATCAGTACCTGATGCCGGTGATCCGTGGCGAACAGCGCTCGGTGTTCGCCATGACCGAACCCGGTGGGGCGGGTTCGGATCCCGGCCAGCTCAGCACCGAAGCCGTGTTCGACGGTGAGAACTTCGTGCTCAACGGACGCAAGTGGCTGATCACCGGTGCCGACGGCGCCAAGACGTGGATCATCATGGCCCTGCTGGCCGAGAACCCGCACCTGCCCGCCGGGCCGACGCTGTTCCTCACCGAGGGTGACGCGGCGGGCATCGTGATCGAGCGGCTCATGAACACGATGGACCGCAACTACGTCGGCGGGCACGCGGTGGTGCGCTTCGACAACCTCACCCTGCCCGCCTCGGCCGTGCTCGGCCGCACCGGGCAGGCCCTGCGCTACGCCCAGCTGCGGCTGGCACCGGCACGGCTCACGCACTGTATGCGCTGGCTCGGTGCCGCCGAACGGGCGCAGAGCATCGCCATCGACTACGCGCGCACGCGCACCGCCTTCGGCAAGCCGATCGGCGAGCACGAGGGCGTGTCGTTCATGCTCGCCGACAACGAGGTGGCGCTGCACCAGTGCCGGCTGACCATCTGGCACAGCTGCTGGCTGATGGACCAGGGGCACCAGGCCAGGCACGAATCGTCGATGGCCAAGTCGTACGTCTCCGAGGAGCTGTTCAAGGTCACCGATCGCTGCGTGCAGGTCCTCGGCGGGATCGGGATCAGCGACGAGACCGTGGTCGAGATGCTGTTCCGGGACATGCGCGCGTTCCGCCTCTACGACGGGCCGACCGAGGTGCACAAGTACGCCATCGGCCGCCATCTGCTCCGCGAATGACCGCTCCACCTCCGAGGCCGACCGGTCGCCGCTAGTACCATTCGGACCCATGAGTTCGGAACTGCTCGTCGACGTCTCCGCCGGAGTCGCCGTGCTGACACTCAACCGTCCCGCCCAGCAGAACGCCGTCACCCCGACGATGGCCGCCGAACTCAGCGCCGCGCTCCGCCGATGCGACGCCGAGGACGCGATCCGCGCCGTCGTCATCACCGGCACCGCGCCCGCGTTCTGCGCGGGCGCCGACCTGTCCGCACGGGCGGGCGAGGTGAGTGCCACCCTCGACCCGCCGCCGTGGCAGGTGCGCAAACCGGTGATCGCCGCCGTCAACGGCCACGCCGTCGGAATCGGCTTGGCGCTGGCCCTGCAGTGCGATCTGCGGTACTTCGCCCGCGACGCGGTGTACGGGCTCAGTCAGGTGCGCCGCGGCGTGCTGGCCGACGGCTACGCGCACTGGACGGTGCCGCGGCTGGCCGGGCTGGCCAATGCCGCCGACATCATGCTCACCGGCCGCACCTTCGACGGTGACGAGGCCAAGTCGATGGGGCTGGCCAATGCCAGCCTGCCCGCCGCCGAGGTACTGACGACCGCGCTGGCCGTGGCCCAGGACATCGCCGGCGGACCCGCGCCGCTGCCGGTCGCGCTCACCAAGCGACTGCTCTGGGAGGGTCTCGGGATGACCCCGGCCGTCGTCGGGCAGCTCGAGTCCGAGCTCAATGCGCACGTCGCCAAGAGTGTCGACGGCGGCGAGGCGATGGCCGCGTTCCGCGAACGCCGTCAGCCGAGCTGGACCGGCAGCATCAGCGCCGAGTGGCCCGCCTGGGACGCGCCCGGCGAGCCACCACGGCTGGACTGACGCTCAGAAGTTCCCGTTGCACGAACCGAGCAGGTACAGCAGGGCCATCAGCAGCATCAGGATGCTGCCGATGATCCCCGCCACATAGCCGATCAGCACCTGCGGCCGACCGCTGAGCCTGCCGTAGGACCCGTCGATATCGTTGAGCGCCCGCTTGCCGAGCGCCCAGGCGATCGGGCCGAGGATCCCGCAGCAGAACGGGCTGATCAACCCGAGCACGAGGATCATGTTGGCTTGCGGGTGCTCGACCGTCTCGCCGATCGGCTGATTGGGAATGGCCACGGCTTCGAATTCTACTGTGTCGGAGGGCACCTGACGCCGTACCGCGCCTACGCAGTATGGCCCAGCTCCACACCCGCGCCCTTCGAGGCCGCCGCGACCCGAGCACGCCAACACTTCCCATCACACCCAACCCCGCACCCGCGACACCGAGGAGCGGCGGCCGACGAAGTCGGCCGGTCGCGCGCCAGCGCTCCAAAAAACACAGCTCAGAGAATACGCCGCTGGCGCGCGATCTCGGCGAGGACGACACCGGCGGCGACCGAGGCATTGAGGGACTCGACCGGACCGGCCATCGGGATGCCGAGGATCGAGTCGCAGTTCTCCCGCACCAGGCGCGAGAGACCCTTGCCCTCGGAGCCGACCACGACCACCGTCGGGACGCTGGCGTCGAACTCGTCGAGGGTGGTGTCGCCGCCCGCGTCGAGGCCGACGATCTGGAAGCCCTGGGCGGCCCAGTCCTTGAGCGTGCGGGTCAGGTTGGTCGCCCTGGCGACGGGCAGCCGCGCGGCCGCACCGGCGCTGGTGCGCCAGGCCACCGCGGTGACGCTGGCACTGCGACGCTGCGGGATCACCACGCCCTGGCCGCCGAACGCGGCGACCGAGCGGATGACGGCGCCGAGGTTGCGCGGGTCGGAGATGTTGTCGAGGGCGACGACGAGGCCGGGTTCGCCCGAGGTCTTCACCTTGTCCATCAGGTCGTCGGGATGGGCGTAGCGGTACGGCGGCACCTGCAGGGCGACGCCCTGGTGCATCCCGTTGGCGCTCAACCGATCCAGATCGGTACGCGGCACCTCGAGGATGGAGATGCCGAGGTCGGCGGCGCGCTGCACGCTCTCGGAAAGCCGGTCGTCGTTCTCGGTGCCGACCGCGACGTAGAGGGCGGTCGCCGGGACCTCGGCGCGCAGACACTCGAGCACCGGGTTGCGGCCGAGCACCAACTCGGGCCCCTCGTCGGACTTGCGCCCCGCACGCGGCACCCCGGACTTACCGGTCGGACGGCCCTGTGCCGCTTTGGCTTTGGCGGCGGCCGCGGCTCGCTTGGCGGCCGGATGCTTGGTGCGCTCCACGGCGGGCGGGGTCGCGCCCCTGCCCTCCAGCCCCCGGCGGCGCTTGCCACCGGTGCCCACGACGGCACCCTTCTTGGTACCGCCCTTCCGAACCGCTCCGCGTCGCTGTGAATTGCCTGCCATCAGTTCGCCTTTCCGCTAGCCGCGCCCAGCGACCATTCCGGCCCCTGCGGGGTATCGGTGACCTCGATACCCGCGGTGATGAGCCGATCCCGTGCGGCATCGGCTTCTGCCCAGTTCTTCTCCGCTCGCGCGCCCGCCCGGCGGTCCAGCTCGGAGCGGACCAGGACGTCGAGCGCGTCGAGCGCCGCCGAGTTGTCGGCGGCGGTGTACCAGTGTTGGTCGAGCGGGTCGACGCCGAGGATGCCGAGCATCGCGCGCACCTGGCCCGCCAGCTCGACCGCGGTCTCGAGCGCACCGGCCTCCAGCGCGCGGTTGCCCTCGTGCACCACGTGGTGGATCTCGGCCAGCGCCTTCGGGACCGCCAGATCGTCGTCGAGCGCGGCGGCGAAGGCGTCGGTCCATTTCCCGATCGGCACCTCACCCGCGCGATCGAGCACCCGGTGCACGAAGGCCTCGACGCGCTGATACGAGGCGACCGCGTCGTCGAGCGCCTTGTCGGAGTATTCGAGCATCGACCGGTAATGCGCGCTGCCCAGATAGAAACGCAATTCCACCGGGCGGACCCGGGTGAGCACATTCGGTACCGAGAGCACATTGCCGAGCGACTTCGACATTTTCTCCCCGCCCATCGTCACCCAGCCGTTGTGCAACCAGTAACGGGCGAAACCGTCACCGGCCGCCTTGGACTGAGCGATCTCGTTCTCGTGGTGCGGGAAAACCAGATCCATTCCACCGCAATGGATATCGAATTCCGGTCCGAGATAGAACTCGGCCATCGCCGAGCATTCCAGGTGCCAGCCGGGGCGGCCGGGGCCCCACGGTGACGGCCAGCTCGGTTCACCCGGTTTGGCCGCTTTCCACAGCGTGAAATCGCGCGGATCGCGTTTTCCGCGGGTGGGCGCTTCGCCCTGGTGCACGTCGTCGAGCCGGTGGCCGGACAGTTCGCCGTAATTCGGCCAGCTGAGCACGTCGAAATAGACGTCACCATCGCAGGCGTAGGCGTGCCCACGCTCGATCAGCCGTTCCATCAGCCCGACCATCTGGGTGATGTGGCCGGTGGCGCGCGGCTCGGCCGAGGGCGGCAGCACACCGAGCGTCGCGTAGGCGGCGTCGAAGGCGCGCTCGTGCGTCGCCGCCCACTCCCACCAGGGCCTACCCGCCTCGGCGGCCTTGATGAGGATCTTGTCGTCGATGTCGGTGACATTGCGGATGAACAGCACGTCGTAATCGTGCGCGAGCAGCCAGCGACGCAGCACGTCGAAGGCGACGCCACTGCGCACATGACCGATATGGGGCTGGCCCTGCACGGTGGCCCCACACAGATACGCCGAGGCACGGCCGGGGACCAGCGGGGTGAATTCCCGCAGGGTCCGCGTGTCGGTGTCAAAAAGGCGCAAGGTCACGGCATTCGATCCTAGTCGGTGGGATGAGAGTGGGGTTGACCGGCTGGTTCATGACTCGCCGCGACGGCGGCGATGGTGTATGAAGCGGCGTGGGGTGCGATGGCGCGGTGGAACGTCGAAGCCCGTTCGGGCTACGAACACGCTGTGAGCAGACAGGTGGCGATGGCCGCGATGCCCTCGCCGCGACCGGTCAGGCCCAGTCCGTCGGTGGTGGTACCCGATACCGAGACGGGCGCGTCGAGCAGTTCGCCGAGCACTTTCTGCGCCTCGGCACGGCGCGGGCCGATCTTCGGGCGATTGCCGATGACCTGCACCGCGGCGTTGACGACGGTGAAACCCTCCTCGGCCAGCAGCCTGCGGACCTCGGTGAGCATGGCCGAACCGGTGACCCCGGCCCACTCGGGACGGCCGACGCCGAAGACGGCGCCGACATCGCCCAGGCCGGCCGCCGAGAGCAGCGCGTCGCACAGGGCGTGGGCGGCGACATCACCGTCGGAGTGCCCGGCGCAGCCATCGGCATCGGGGAACAGCAGACCGGCCATCCAGCAGGGACGGCCCTGCTCGATGGGGTGCACATCGCTGCCGATGCCGACTCTCATCGGGCGACCGCCTGTTCGGATCGGGCGCTCGGTGCCCGCTGGGCGGCATCGTCGGCGAGCAACGCCTCGGCCAGGCGCAGGTCGAGCGGGGTGGTGATCTTGAAGGCCAGCGGGTCGCCGGGGACTGTGCGCACGGCGACGCCGAGGCGTTCGACCAGGCCCGCGTCGTCGGTGGCGCCGACCTCGGTGGTGTAGGCGCGACGCAGCAGCTCGGCGGCGAAGCCCTGGGGTGTCTGGATGGCGCGCAAGTGGGCGCGATCGGGGGTGCCGGTGACGATGCCCGCGTCGTCGACCGCTTTGACGGTGTCGACGACGGGCAGCGCGGGCACGACGGCGCGACCACCCGCGCGCAGCTCGGCGGCCACCCGTGCGATCAGCTCCGGCGGAGTGAGCGCGCGTGCGGCGTCGTGCACGAGATAGGCCTCGGCGTCGGGCGCGGCGGCGATTCCGGCGCGCACCGAATCGGTGCGCTCGGCACCGCCGACAACGACCTGCACCGGCACAGGGGGCATCGAACCGCCGGGCAGTGATGTGGTGGACAGCAGTGCGGTCGCGGCGTCGAGGAGCTCGGCGGGGACGACCACGACGACGCGGTGCACCGCACCGGACGCGATCAGCCCCTCGACAGCCAGCTTGACCATAGGTATGCCGCCGACCGGGACGAACGCCTTCGGGGTGGGTTCACCCAGGCGCACGCCGCGACCGGCGGCAGGGACCAGTGCTACGACAGGTCGCACTCTAGGAAGCCGCGGCGAGGACCTCGTCGAGCAGCGATTCGGCCTTGCCGTCGTCGGTGCCCTCGGCGAGCGCGAGCTCGCCGACGAGGATCTGACGAGCCTTGGCAAGCATCCGCTTCTCACCGGCGGACAGCCCGCGATCCTGCTCACGACGCCACAGATCACGCACGACCTCGGCCACCTTGTTCACATCGCCGGAGGCGAGTTTCTCGAGGTTGGCCTTGTAACGGCGGGACCAGTTGGTCGGCTCCTCCGTGTGTGGCGCGCGCAGCACCTGGAAGACGCGGTCGAGACCTTCTTGGCCGACGACGTCACGGACGCCGACATATTCGGCGTTCTCCGCGGGAACCCGAACGGTCAGGTCGCCTTGCGCAACCTTCAGGACCAGATACTCTTTCTGCACACCCTTGATGGTGCGGGTCTCGATTGCTTCGATCAGCGCCGCTCCGTGGTGGGGGTAAACGACGGTGTCTCCGACCTTAAAAATCATGTGTCCCGTGCCCCTTTCGATGTTCACAGTTTAACATGCGACTCGATAACGGCGCGATCAACTGTGCAGGTCAGGGCCACAACGAGGCCATCGTAGGGGTTGACAAGAAAGAATCGGTGTGCATTGCGTTGCGCCAGAACGGGTTAACGACCAGCACAGGGACCGGATAGCGGGAGCGTACCGCCCGGCACCGATCGGGCAACTCCGCTCCGGACACCGAACTGTTACTTCCGCGCCCGCGCGTCGCGAGCCCCGCCGCCACGCGCGCGAAGCGAACTACTACGCTGCCTAGTTACTACCCTCCGATCCGCCGTGTGGAACGGAGTGAGCCCGGTCGACATGGAGGACAAACCGTGACTGCCCTGAAAGCTGTGACCGCCCCGTCGGCGCGACGTCGCATGGTGACGGTTGCCGCGCTCGCCGCTGCCGCGGGCCTCGCCTTGACCGGCTGCAGCGCCGGTCAGCACACCCAGACCTCGTCGCAGGCGGCCGCCATCAACGGCAACAACGCCGACATCGGCGACATCGCCCTGCGCAACGTGTTCATCGTGTACCCGGAGGCCACCGCCGAGCACGACAAGGGTGGCAAGGCGGTGCTCGCGCTGTCGATCGTCAACAACAGCGAGACGGTCACCGATGAGCTGACCAGCATCAGCACCGATCTGGGTCAGGTCAGCATCACCGGCCCCACGGGTGACACCACGTTCGTGCTCGCTCCGCAGCAGACCGTGGTCGCGGCTCCGGGCACGACCGAGTCGGGAGCTGACGGCGCCACCTCGGCCGCACCGACCACGACCGCCGCACCGACCACGACGACCGACGGTGACACCCCGTCCATCGACCCGGAGGCCGACCCGGCCACCATCGAGATCACCGGCCTGACCGAGGCCATCTCCCCCGGTCTGACCTACAACGTCACCTTCAACTTCAAGGACGCGGGCACCGTGCAGGTGTCGGTCCCGGTCGACGCCGCCGAGGTCGAGCGCATCGAGAACGAGAAGTCCGGTCCCGCGCCCGAGGGCAGCGGCGGCGGGCACTGAGTCAGCCGAATCGAGCAGCCGTCGCGGTCCACCGCGGCGGCTGCTCCTTTTTGTCGGGACGGGTCCGTAGGGTGCGCGTGTGGCCAAGTCCAAAGCAGTCTTCCGTTGCTCCGCGTGCTCGCACGAGGTGTCCAAATGGGTGGGTAAGTGCCCGGATTGCGGTGCCTGGGGCACGGTGAACGAGGCGGCCGTCTCGGCGGCCGCCGCGGCACCGGGACGGCGCGCCATGCTGCCGACCACCGCGGCGGCGCCGCTGTCGCAGATCGACTCCAAGGTCACCCAGGCCAGGTCGACGGGGGTCAGTGAGCTCGATCGGGTGCTCGGCGGCGGTGTGGTGCCCGGCTCGGTGGTGCTGCTCTCGGGTGAACCCGGCGTCGGCAAGTCGACGCTGTTGCTCGAGGTGGCCTTCCGGTGGGCGGCCCAGCGCGAGGCGACCGCGCTGTATGTGACCGCCGAGGAGTCCGCGGGGCAGGTGCGGCTGCGCGCCGACCGAACCGGGGCGGTGCACGACCGGGTGTATCTGGCGGCCGAATCGGATCTGTCGATCGTGCTCGGACATGTGGAACAGGTGCGCCCGACACTGCTGGTGGTCGACTCGGTGCAGACCATGCTGGCGCCCGAGGTGGACGGGGTGATCGGCGGTGTCACCCAGGTGCGCGCGGTGACGGCGGCGTTGACCTCGCTGGCCAAGGCCACCGGGATCGCGGTGCTGCTGGTCGGCCATGTCACCAAGGACGGCAATGTGGCCGGGCCGCGCACGCTCGAGCACCTGGTGGACGTGGTGCTGCAGTTCGAGGGCGACAAGAACTCCTCGCTGCGGATGGTCCGCGGCATCAAGAACCGGTTCGGCAGCGCCGACGAAGTGGGCTGTTTCGAACTGCACGAGGACGGCATCGCCTGTGTCGACGATCCGTCCGGGCTGTTCCTGCACCACCGCACCGATACCGTGCCCGGCACGGCGGTGACGGTGGCGATGGACGGTAAACGCCCGCTCGTCGCCGAGGTGCAGGGGCTGACCGTCAAGACCGAGATCCCGCAGCCGCGTCGGGCGGTGAGCGGTCTTGACTACAACCGCGTGGCGATGGTGCTGGCGGTGCTGCAGAGCCGGGGACGGGTGTTTCTCGGCAAGCACGACGTGTACGCCGCCACGGTCGGCGGGATGCGTCTGCTCGAACCGACCGCCGATCTGGCCATCGCGCTCGCCATCGCCTCCGCCGAGGCCGACATCGCGCTGCCCGCGGGCTGGGTGATCCTCGGCGAGGTGGGTCTGGCCGGTGAGGTTCGCAAGGTCACCGGGCTCACCAGGCGCCTGGCCGAGGCCGAGAGACTGGGTTTCACCACCGCGCTCGTCCCGCCCGGCTCGGAGAAGACCAAGATCGGCTCGATGCGTATCCACGAGGTGAGCGACCTGCGTTCCGCGCTACGCCTGGCCGAACTCCGCAAATCTCGCGCACCCCGCGAACCGGTCGGCGTGGAATAGCCGCGGCAAACCCCGAATTCCGCGCTGTCACGCCATTTCCGCGCCAATAGCCATTGACACCCGGCCCCATCCTGCGAACTCTGCAAATCCACCGAACCTGAACATGTGACCTACGGCGCACCCGGACAATGCGCGCGCACCCGGTCAGCAACCGTCACGAGGTCGGATACCTCGAGTCCGCCATGACCGCACTCCCAGCGCACCCGGCACCACCTGAGTCCGCCATGACCGCACTCCCAGCCCCGCACCCGCGACCCCGAGGAGCGGCGGCCGACGAAGTCGGCCGGTCGCGGCCGGGCCAGGGGCCGCGACTCGAGCGCGCCAGCGCTCCAACTATTCCGCCAGGTTGAAAGGCTCCGCGGCGCTGCGGATGGCGCCGAGTTGAGCGACCACCATGTAGGCGCCCGCGGGGACCGGGAGTCGGTCGCCGGCGCATTCGGGCTGCGAGGTAGTGCCGAACCAGGTGCCCTTGTACGACAGCTGCTCACCGGCGTCGAGCGTCTTCATCTCCGGCGGACCGGCGGGATTGCAGTCCTCGCTCGCCCACAACCGGCGCTGGCCGTCGAGGGTGTAGACGAGGAACTGCGGGCCCGCGCCGAGATCGCGGGCGCAGGGCGTGGCGGAGATGTTGGTGATGACCGTGCCGAAGCTGGGCTGGTCACCCACCCGATAGGTGGGCTGGCCAATGGTCACCTTCAACGCCAGCGACTGATCGGTACACGGCTCTGCCGGTGGTCCGTCGGGATCGGTGGTCGGTGTGGCCGACTCACTCGGTGTCGCCGAGGCACTGGCCTCGCTCGTACTGCTCGACGCCGACGACGTGGTGGCGGTCGTGGACGACGACGTCGTCGCGGCGGCCTCGGGGTCGCCGGAGGAGTCGCCACCGCGCGCGACCAGCGTGACGAGCCAGATCACCAGTGCGAGCGCGACGACGATGACGCCGATGGCGAGTGCCCGGCGACGCCAGTAGATCTCCGGTGGTAGCGGTCCATTCGGTTCCAGCACGCCTCAACGGTAAGCGCAGCGCGGGGACGTGCGCTCGATGACCTCGGCGTGTCGGCGTTGAACCCGACTGGTTCGTCCGGTTCAGACCACCTCGCCGATATTGCCGACCGTCCGGCGCAGGTGCACCCGCCCGTCCGCGAGCTTGTAGGTGACGCTGGCGATGGCGCACTGGCCGGTGGCCACGCGCTGGGAGATGATCATCGACCGCTGCATGAGCAGACGGCTGGTCTCCTCGACGTGGCGTGCCTCGAATTCGTCGATGGTGGTGAGCCCTTCACGGCGACCGATGAGGATCGACGGGGTGACCCGTTCGACCACGCTGCGGATGAAGCCGCCGGGGACCTCGCCGCCGTCGAGCGCATCGATGGTGGCTTTCACAGCGCCGCAGCTGTCGTGGCCGAGCACGACGATCAGCGGAACGTTGAGCACCTCGACGCCGTATTCGATCGAGCCGAGCACCGAGCTGTCGACCACATGACCCGCGGTGCGGACCACGAACATGTCGCCGAGGCCCTGGTCGAAGATCAGCTCGGCGGCGACTCGGGAGTCACCGCAGCCGAACAGGATCGCGTGGGGGTGCTGACCGCTGACGAGCTTGGCTCGGTCGGCGGCGCCCTGGCTAGGATGCAGCAGGGTGTCGTTGACGAAGCGCTCGTTGCCCTCGCGCAGCGACTTCCAGGCGCTTATCGGATTTGAACCAGGCATACCGACCATTGTGCACAGGCCGATGGTTACCAGCGAGTCCGCCGCGTTACGCGTCGGCAAAGAGAGCCTGGCTGAGGCGGAACGGAAACAGTGAGTATCGACGCGGACGTCCTCGTTGACTGGTTCACCGACACAGGGCGCGACCTGCCGTGGCGCGGCCCCGAAGCCAGCGCGTGGCACATCCTGATGAGCGAGATCATGCTGCAGCAGACTCCGGTGGTCCGGGTCGAGCCGATCTGGCGCGAGTGGGTGGCGCGCTGGCCGGTGCCCTCGGCGATGGCGGCCTCCTCGCAGGCCGAGGTGTTGCGCGCGTGGGGCAAGCTCGGCTATCCGCGACGGGCGCTGCGGTTGCACGAGTGCGCGCGGGTGCTGGCCACCGAACACGGCGACGAGGTCCCCACCGATGTCGACGTGCTGCTGAGCCTGCCCGGCATCGGCGCCTACACTGCCCGTGCGGTGGCCTGCTTCGCCTACGGTCAGCGAGTTCCCGTGGTGGACACCAATGTTCGACGGGTGGTCGCGCGGGCGGTGCACGGACGCGAGCCGGGCAATCCTGCCGCGCGCGATCTCGCCGAGACCGAGACGCTCCTGCCCACCGACGTACCGCACGCCGCGAAGTTCTCGGCGGCGTTGATGGAACTGGGCGCCCTGGTCTGCACGGCCCGCAATCCCCGCTGCGCACAGTGCCCACTGCCGAACTGCGCGTGGGTCGACGCGGGTCGTCCGGCAGCCGCGGTGGCCCGCAAGGTGCAGAAGTACGAGGGCACCGACCGCCAGGCGCGCGGACGGCTCCTCGACGTCCTGCGCGCGGCCAGCGGCCCCGTCGAGCAGATCCGCCTTGACCTGGCGTGGACCCGCGACCCCGGCCAACGCGCCCGCGCCCTCGACTCACTCCTCGTCGACGGCCTCATCGAGCAAACCGACGACGGCCTCTTCGCTCTCGCGGGCGAGGGCGGCGCGGATTGACCGAGGGCCGACGCTACGGGAGGACGCGGTTCAGAAAGCAGGTGACGTGCTCGAGGTATGCCTGGGGCTGTTCGTCGTGCACGAGGTGGCCGGCCCCCGCGATGCGCACGTACTCCGCGTCGGGATGGACCTCGGCCATGGTCCGCATCTGCCCCGGCGGGGTGATGGTGTGCTCGCCCTCGATGAGCAGGGCGGGCACCGTGAGCGACTTCCATTCGGTCCAGAAATCGCGGGTGCCCCACTCCTCGGAGATCGCGCGGAACGTGTCGACCGCGCCGTGGAGCCGGTAGCCGTCGGGGGCGCTGGTGAACGCGCGCAGGAAGTAGCGGCCCGCGACCGGGCCGAAGTAGTCGAGCATCGCCTGCTCGTCGGGGAACGGTTGAGGCCAGGAGTGGATGAGCGCGGCCCAGTGCGCGGCGGTGCGGCCGGTGAAATCGGGGGCGATGTCCTCGACGACGAGGGCACGCACCCGATCGGGGTGGGTGGCGGCGAAGACCCAACCGTGCAGCGCGCCCATCGAGTGCCCGACGATCACCATCGGTTCACCGATCTCGGCGGTGAGCTCGGCCAGATCGGCGACAAACGCCTCGGTCGTGAGCTCGGCGGGCGGGACGCGACCATGCCCGGCGGCATCGACGGTGTAGAGGTGCCCGTGCGCGCGCAGCCACGGCAACTGATCGGTCCAGGTGCGCGCGCTGCCCATCAAGCCGTGCAGGAGCAGGATCGGGGCGCCGGTGCCCCCTTCGTCGTACAACACCCTGCCGATTGTGCCGGAGAACGCGTGCTGTCCGGGTTGCTGATCTGCGTGCTCGACGCCTGTCAGGGCCGCGCGCCCCGCGCTCGAACGCGCGCAGATACTGTCGGGTCATGGCTGTTGTGAAGATCAATGCGATCGAGATTCCCGAAGGTGCCGGCCCGGAGCTGGAGAAGCGATTCGCCGCGCGTGCGCACGCGGTGGAGAACTCCCCCGGTTTCCTCGGTTTCCAGCTGCTGCGCCCGGTCGCCGGTGACAACCGGTATTTCGTGGTGACGCAGTGGGATTCCGAGGATTCCTTCGCCGCGTGGCGCGATGGTCCGGCGCGGGCGGCGCACGCCGGCAACGGTGGCGAGGGCGAGCGGCCCAAGCCGGTGTCGACCGGGGCCTCGCTGCTCGAGTTCGAGGTCGTCCTCGACGTCCCAGCCAAGGGCTGATAGCGGCGTTTCCGCTGGACACGCGCGCGGTCGTATTGACCAGACGCAGGGCGACTGTCACAGTTCGAGTGAACATACGCGAGGGTGCGCGGTAATCCGGTGTGAATCCGGAGCGGTCGCGCCACTGTCATCCACGTACCGGGTCCCCGGTGCCGGAGAGCCAGACACCGGCACCCGCGCACCACACTCGACCATGGGACGCGTATCCCTGAGGAGGACCGAATGGCCATCGCGCATTCACCCAGCCGGGACACCGGCCTCGACAACCTGGCAACCGTGCTCGTCACGGTCGGTGTCGTTCTGCTCGCTCTGCTCACGCTGTACCTGGTCGGTTTCGATCAGGGGGCCGTCTCGCGCAGCGGGATGTTCCTGCACGAGCTGATGCACGACGGACGTCATCTGCTGGGCGTCCCGTGCCACTGACCGATTCACTGAAGACCCTGCTGTTGCGCGGCCTGCTGGCCGGTCTGATCGCCGGCCTGCTGGCCGCCTCGGTGGGCTATTTCGTCGGCGAGCCCAGGATCGACGCCGCGATCGCCATCGAAGAGGCCGCCGCTCCGGCAGAGCACGGTCACGGCGAAGAAGAAGCCACCGGGGGGCACTCCCACGGCGACGAGGCGGAGGTCAGCCGGTCCGGGCAGAAGGCGGGCCAGTTCCTCGCGCTCGGTCTGGCCGGGATGGCATTCGGCGCGCTGTTCGCCCTGGCGATCAATCTCGCCCGGCGGTTCAGCACGCTCTCGGGACCACGATTGGTGTTGACCGGCGCGGTGCTCGCGTGGGCGGCGATCGTCGCGGTGCCCTTCTTCAAGTACCCGGCCAACCCACCCGCGGTGGGCGACCCGGACACCATCAACGATCGCACCTGGCTGTGGGTGGCCGCCGTCGTGCTCGGTCTGCTCGCGGTCACGGCCGGTGTCGCGGCCTACCGTGCGCTGGCGAGTCAGCTGGGCACAGTCCGGTTGATCGCGGGGGTGGCGGCGTTCGTGCTGGTCACCACGGTCGGCTACCTCGTGTTGCCCGGTGTGAACGAGGTGGCCGACGATTTTCCGGCGTCGCTGCTGTGGGAGTTCCGGGTGGCCTCGCTCGCGCAGACCGCCACACTGTGGGCGAGTCTGGGGCTGGCGTTCGCCGCGCTCACCGAATTCGCTTCTCGGCGTAGCACTCCGGTAGCAGAGCAGGTCGCTACCGCAGGGTGATCCTGAGGCGTATACGAGAAAGGCAGTGTCGGTGTCATGACCGACACTGCCTCTTCCGTTTCCGCTCCCGCTGTTCGCGCGATCCGCCCCCGCGCGGTGACCCTCGCGTTCGCCGGACTGGTGACCGCGCTCGGCGCCGGTGTCGCCGAGGGCCTGCTGCGCGCGGTGCGTGGCGGCGGCGAGTTCGGCGCCACCGCGACCGGGCTGTTGCCCCGGCTCGCGATCTATCTGGCCGTCGTCGGGGTGGCGCTGTACATGCTCAACGGCAGTCGCGTCGCGCGCGCGGTGCTGACCGTCGGTATCGGTGTGGTCGGCCTGGTCTCGCTGATCATCGAGCCGCTGGCAGTCGTGTTGTCGACCGACGATTTCGGCACGCTGTTCGCCGGGTACACCCCCGAGTCCACCGTGCTGGCGAGCCTGCGGGCCGTGCACGTCCTGGCCGTGGTGATCGCGATCCCGGCCATGTACACCCCGGCCGCCCATCGCTGGTTCACCCAGCGCTGATCGGGCACGCGCGAGACCGCACGCGTGCCCGGCGCCACATCAGATGATCTCGGCGTCCAGTTCCACCTCGGCGACACCGGCGAGCGCCTTGCTCACCGGGCAGCCGTGCTTGGCGGCGGTGGCCGCGGCGTAGAAGCCCTCGGCGCCGATGCCGGACGCGACGGCCCGCACGGTCAGCTTGATCTTGCTGATCCGGAAGCCGCCCTCGGGGTCAGGGCCCAGCGTCACGTCGGCGGTCACGTCCAGGCTCTCCGGCGTGCCGCCCGCGTTGGCGATCTCGGCCGAGAGCGCCATCGAGTAGCACGACGAGTGCGCGGCGGCGATCAGCTCCTCCGGGCTGGTCCCCTCGGCCGTGTCGGCCACGCGGCGCGGGAAGCTCACGTCGAACTTGCCGACGTTGGAGCTGACCAGTTCGACCTGGCCCGAGCCATCCTGCAGCCCGCCTGCCCACGTGGTTCGTGCACTACGAGTAGGCATTCACAATCCTTTCGCTTCGGGTGCGTGCGATCCGGTTACGAAGCTACTCGCGCACGCGCGGTTCATGGGGCGGCACTGGTGACCTCGTCGAGACGTTCCAGCATCTCGGGCCACACCTGCTGATGGAGGTCGCGTACGGCGGCGGTCGGAAATCCGGAGTGGCGCAACCGCAGCCGGATGCCGCGCGGCTGTTTGCGGAACTCCGCGGCGACCACGGTCTCGACGCCGTCGGTGGCGGCGGTGACCCAGGTGAACTCGATCCGGCGGTCCGGTTCCAGCGTCAGGATGCGGCCGTAGTGCGGATTGCGCTTGTCGGCCGAGCCGGTGTCGAAGTACAGCGGTTCGTTCACCACGGGACGCATCAGCACCGATCCGGGGACGGCCAGCCACAGGTCGAGGCCTTGGGTCCAGGCCGCGTAGAGCAGGCCGGGCGAGGCTTTCATCACGCGCTCGACCGTGAGCTCGTGCGGCCGCGTGGACAGGTCCGGGGGGCGAACTGGCTGGTCCATCAGCCGACTCTACCGGCCGTGACCGGGCGATCACCGCATCGGGTGTGCGACAGCGTCACTCGGGATCGGTGACGCGGGCCGACACGATGCCGCCGAGTTGCGCGCCTGCGTCTCGAGGCGACTTCGGCACTACGCGGCGCGGCGGACGGATCGACCGGCGATCGGTGGGCAAACCGGACGCGGTGCGCGGCGGCGGTCGCCGGGACCGGCGGGGCCGATCGGAATTCCGGGCGCAGGCCGACGCGGACGGCTGGTGCACGCAATAGGGTGAGAGAGGTGGGAGCGTCTGCGAAGTGGGAGCGTGGCTCGGTCGTTCAGGACTGGGGCCTGGCAGTGGTCGTCGCGGTGATCCAGGTCGTCGGTAGCGTCGGCGCGAACGAGCATCAGACCGGGGTGCGTTCGCTCGACGCGTTCGCGTACCTGTTGCTGCTCGCGGGTCCGATCGCGCTCGGATTTCGGCGCCTGCTACCCGAGCCGGTCCTGCTGGTGACCTTGCTCGCCGCGGTGACCTATGTGCTCGGCAACTACGGCTACGGCCCGATCCTGCTGTCCTCGGTGATCGCCTTCTTGACCGCGGCCGGTACCGGATCACGCTGGCGCACTTACCCGGTCGTCGCCTTCGGCTTTCTGATGATGGTGTGGCCGATCCCCGCGCTGCTCGGGCGGGAGACCGGGGTCTGGCCGGTGTTCGGGCTACTGGCGTGGACGGGGGTGCTCCTCGGGATCGCCGAGGGGGTGCGGCAGCGACGCGCGGTGGGGCTCGCGCGCAGGCAGCAGACCGAGGCCGCCCAGCGCGACGAGCAGGCGCAACAGGCGCGGGCGGGCGTCGAGGAGCGTCTCGCCGTTGCCCGTGAGCTGCACGATGTTCTCGCGCACAGTCTTTCGCTGATCAATGTGCAGTCCTCGGTCGCGCTCGAGCTCTTCGACCGCAAGCCGCAGCAGGCGGCGGCCGCGCTGGCGACCATCAAGACGACCTCCAAGGAGGCGCTGGCCGAGGTCCACACACTGCTGCACACGATCCGCAGCGGAACAGCGGTGCTGCCCGATCCGCCTGAACCCGTTGGGGTGCGCGAGGATTCGCCTGCTGCCCCGCCGCCGGTCGACCCGCCGCCGCGCCCGGCGCCGCGGATGCCCACACCCACCCTCGAAGATCTCGACACGCTGCTCTCGCGAACCCGCGCGACCGGGCTCACCGTGGACACCAAGATCATCGGCGCCCCGAAGAAGCTGCCGAGCGTGATCGACGTGGCCGCGGCCAGGATCGTCCAGGAATCGCTGGCCAATGTGGTGCGGCACGCGCCCGGCGCCGACGCCACGATCACCCTGCGCTACACCCCCGAATCGGTGGACATCACCATCGACAACACCCGACCCACCAGCACCGCGGGGCGCACCGGCCCGGGTGGGAACGGCATCATCGGCATGCGGGAGCGGGCCCACGCGCTGGGCGGGGCGTTGACCGCCGGGCCGCGGCCCTCCGGCGGGTTCCGGGTGGCGGCCCGGCTGCCCACTCGCCCGGTGAGCACCACACCTGCCGCTCCGCGGGCTGTCCGGACCGAGGCCTCCTCGCCCGTGGAATCCCAGCGGGCCGAGACAGCCTCGCGGGCGGGCTCCGAGCAGAACGAGAGTGCGACCGGATGAGGGATCCGGGACACGCGGCTTGCGCTCTCGGCTGACCATCGCCGATGTCGATTTCGATCCGCTCCGAGGCGAGTCCGGCCCCGACGATCGGCGGCGGTGGCGCACTTCCAGTGGCGGCCGAAAAGCTGGCGTTTGGGTTGGGCGGCTTGGCGTTTCGGTCGGGCGGTGCCCAGGCTGCGATTGTTGTCCCTGGCATGACTACGACCTTGACCGGTGGCGCCGCGGCGCCCGGAGTGGGCCGCCGGGTGTGGCCCGCGTTGCTCACAATGTTTCTCGGCAGCTTCTCGCTGGTGACCGCGGAGTTCCTGCCGCCCGGTGTGCTGACCGTGATCGCGAACGATCTCGGCGTGGCTGAGGGGGTGGTCGGGCTCTCGGTGAGCGCGACCGCGTTGACGGCACTGGCCGCGGCGCTGGGATTGGGGTCGGTGTTTCCGCGACTCGATCGGCGCACCTTGTTGATCGTGTTGACCATCGCGGCGGCGGTGTCGAACCTGGTGGTGGCGGTGGCGCCGAACATCGCGTTGTTGCTGGTGGCGCGGTTGCTGCTCGGTGTCGCCGTCGGCGGGTACTGGTCGATGGCATTGGCGGTCGCGGCACAGTTGGTGCCCGCGGCCCGGCTCGGCAAGGCGATGATGATCGTGAACGCGGGGACCACGGTCGCGACGGTGGCCGGTGTGCCGCTCGGCGTGCTGCTGAGCGCGTACGCGGGGTGGCGGACGGCGTTCGTCGTCGCGGCGGGGCTGGCGGTCGCGGCGGCGGTCGCGGTGCGGCTGATGCTGCCGCCGATCACACCGAGCCAGGGGGTCGGGTTCGGGGCGCTGGGTGGCGCGCTGCGGTCACCGGGGGTGGCGTTGGGCCTGATCGGCGTGGTCGCGGTCATCGGCGGCCATTTCGCCGGATACACCTACGTACGCCCCGCCCTGGACGAGCTGCTCGGTGCCGGTCCCACGGTGATTCCGGTGCTGCTCGCACTGTTCGGCATCGGCGGCCTGATCGGCAATTTCGTCCTCGGCTCACTGGCCGACCGGCACCTCGGCATTCTGCTGGTGGCGGTTCCTTTCACCATCGGCCTGTCCTTGGTCGCGATCATTGCCTCGGGCCCCGTACCCGCCCTCGGCTACTTCGCCGTGGTCCTCTGGGGCACAGCGTTCGGTGGCATCCTGAATCTCGTCCAGGTGTGGGTAGCGCGCGCGCTGCCCGACCGGATGGAAGCCGGCGGCGGACTGGTGGTGGCCGGTTTTCAGACCGCGATCATCCTGGGCTCCGCGGTCGGCGGACGCGGCGTGGACGGCATCGGCCTCGCCCCCACCTACTGGCTCGCCGCGGCGGCCGCGGTGGCCGGCGGCGTGCTGGTCCGGGTTTCGCTGACCCGGGCGCGGCAGTAGCGGCCCCGCACCGCGCACTCTACGAGTTCACACCGGCCACACGCCGCCACTCCGATGGCGTGTGGCCGGTGTGGCGGCGGAAAGCTCGGCCGAACGCCGTTTCGGAGCTGTAGCCCAGGCGGCGGGCCACGTTCGCCACCGAGGCGTCCTTCTCGGCGAGGAAGCGCTGGGCACGATCGAGCCGAAGCCGAGTCAGATAGCGGCCAGGAGTGTGTCCGGTCGCGGCCTGGAATCGGGCGGCGAACCCGGACCGCGACGCCAACGCGATCCTGGCCAGCGCCGCGACCGTCCAGTCCTGGCCTGGGTCGGCGTGCATGGCGGCCACCGCCCGTGCCACGCCCGGTTCGTTCACCCGCAACAGCCACCGCTTCGGCGCGCAGCCGCGGGTGTGCCACGCCTCGACGGCCATGGCGGCGATCAGCGTCGCGACCCGGTCGCCCTGCACGCCGAACGGATCGGGGCACTGTCGAACCAGGTGGCCGAACATCGTCGCGGCGAGCGGTGAATGCCCGACGAACTCGGTGAGCAGCACCCGCTGCGGCAGGGCGGCCATGGCGCTGCCCACGGTGACCGGCACCAGCCGCACGCACAGCACGACCCCGTCCGACATGGCGTTGATCGCGAACCGGTCGCCCCCGGGAACGAACAGGAAATCCCCACTCGCCAGATCCTCGGCCTCCCCCAGCCCCTCGATCCTGATCAGCCCGTCGAGCACGAAGAGCGCACACGGCTCCCCGGCCAAGTGCTGCCACTGCCCCGTCGACAGCACGAATTCGTCGCGCCCCGCGAACCGCCACTGCAATCCGGCGAGCACATCCTCGAGACCGCGCGCATCCGGATCGACCAGCGTCACAGCACACCCCTCACGGCGAACCCACTTCTGAATTCACGGTACCAACCCCGCGATACGAACAAGCCCGCCCCCGGCGTGGTGCCGGAAGCGGGCTTGTCGGTTCAGCTGGTTACTCGCCGGAGGCGGCCTCGGGGGCCGTGCCTTCGGCAGCACCGGTGAGGACGACCTCGGGCTTGTCGTCGGTCGCGGTGGCCTTGGTCAGCTTCGTCTTGCTGGTGAAGGTGAACTTGGCATCCTCGCCGAGACCCTCGCCGTTCCAGTTGTCGACGTCGACCGTGATGGTCTGGCCGGCGCCGATCTCGCCGAAGAGGATCTTCTCCGAGAGCTGGTCCTCGATCTCGCGCTGAATCGTGCGACGCAGCGGACGGGCGCCGAGAACCGGGTCGAAGCCACGCTTGGCGAGCAGGCTCTTGGCCTGATCGGTCAGCTCCATGGCCATGTCCTTGTTCTTCAGCTGCCTGCCGACGCGGGCGATCATCAGGTCCACCATCATCACGATCTGCTCGCTGGTGAGCTGGTGGAACACGATCACGTCGTCGATGCGGTTGAGGAACTCGGGGCGGAAGTGCTTCTTCAGCTCGTCGTTGACCTTGAGCTTCATCCGCTCGTAGTTCGAGCCCTCGGCGTTGGACTGGGTGAAGCCCAGGCCGACCGCCTTGGAGATGTCGGAGGTGCCCAGGTTCGAGGTGAAGATCAGCACGGTGTTCTTGAAGTCGACCGTACGACCCTGACCGTCGGTGAGACGGCCGTCCTCGAGCACCTGCAGGAGGGTGTTGTAGATCTCCTGGTGCGCCTTCTCGATCTCGTCGAACAGCACCACCGAGAACGGCTTGCGCCGCACCTTCTCGGTGAGCTGGCCGCCCTCTTCGTAGCCCACGTACCCGGGAGGGGCACCGAACAGGCGCGAAGCGGTGAAGCGGTCGTGGAACTCGCCCATGTCGATCTGGATGAGCGCGTCGTCGTCGCCGAACAGGAAGTTCGCCAGCGCCTTGGACAGCTCGGTCTTACCGACACCGGACGGGCCGGCGAAGATGAACGAGCCCGAAGGACGCTTGGGATCCTTCAGACCGGCGCGCGTGCGGCGGATCGCCTTGGAGACGGCCTTGACGGCATCCTCCTGGCCGATGATCCGCTTGTGCAGCTCGTCCTCCATGCGGAGCAGACGGGTGGTCTCCTCCTCGGTGAGCTTGAAGACGGGGATACCGGTCCAGTTGGCCAGCACCTCCGCGATCTGCTCGTCGTCGACCTCGGCCACGACGTCCAGATCACCGGAACGCCACTGCTTCTCCCGCTCGGCACGCTTGGCGACGAGCTGCTTCTCCTTGTCGCGCAAGCGCGCGGCCTTCTCGAAGTCCTGCGCGTCGATCGCGCTTTCCTTCTCGCGACGGGCATCGGCGATCTTGTCGTCGAAGTCGCGCAGGTCCGGCGGAGCGGTCATCCGGCGGATGCGCATGCGCGCGCCCGCCTCGTCGATGAGGTCGATCGCCTTGTCCGGCAGGAAGCGGTCGTTGATGTAGCGGTCCGCCAAAGTGGCCGCCGCGACCAGCGCGCTGTCGGTGATCGAGACGCGGTGATGCGCCTCGTACCGGTCGCGCAGGCCCTTGAGGATGTTGATGGTGTGCTCGACGGTCGGCTCGCCCACCTGCACCGGCTGGAAACGGCGTTCCAGGGCGGCATCCTTCTCGATGTACTTGCGGTACTCGTCGAGGGTGGTGGCGCCGATGGTCTGCAGCTCGCCACGGGCCAGCTTCGGCTTCAGGATCGAGGCCGCGTCGATGGCGCCTTCGGCCGCACCCGCTCCGACGAGCGTGTGCAACTCGTCGATGAACAGGATGATGTCGCCGCGGGTGTTGATTTCCTTGAGCACCTTCTTCAGGCGCTCTTCGAAATCACCGCGGTAGCGGCTGCCGGCGACCAGGGAGCCCAGGTCGAGGGTGTAGAGCTGCTTGTCCTTGAGCGTCTCGGGGACCTCACCGTTGACGATGGCCTGAGCGAGACCCTCGACGACCGCGGTCTTACCGACACCGGGCTCGCCGATCAGCACCGGGTTGTTCTTGGTGCGGCGGCTCAGCACCTGCATGACGCGCTCGATTTCCTTCGAGCGGCCGATGACGGGGTCGAGCTTGCCCTCGAGCGCGGCCTGAGTGAGGTTGCGGCCGAACTGGTCGAGCACCAGCGAAGTGGACGGAGTGCCCGCCTCACCGCGCGAACCGGAGCCTTCGACGGGCTCCTTGCCCTGGTACCCGGACAGCAGCTGGATGACCTGCTGGCGGACACGGTTCAGGTCGGCACCGAGCTTGACCAGAACCTGGGCGGCAACGCCCTCACCCTCGCGGATGAGACCGAGCAGGATGTGCTCGGTACCGATGTAGTTGTGGCCGAGCTGCAGCGCCTCGCGCAGGCTCAGCTCCAGCACCTTCTTGGCACGCGGGGTGAAGGGGATGTGCCCGGACGGCGCCTGCTGGCCCTGCCCGATGATCTCCTCGACCTGGCTGCGCACACCCTCCAGCGAGATTCCGAGGGATTCCAGCGACTTCGCCGCCACACCCTCGCCCTCGTGGATCAACCCAAGCAGGATGTGCTCGGTGCCGATGTAGTTGTGGTTGAGCATCCGGGCCTCTTCTTGGGCCAGGACAACGACACGCCTCGCGCGGTCGGTGAACCTCTCGAACATCGCTCCCTCACTCTCCTGCTCCGACATTCTGGCAACAGACGCCGCAGTGTGCTCGGTACAACCTAGGGCGTCGGACCGACAACTGTCGCTGTCAGCCTGCCATGAAGCCCGGGGGTTGCGGCCCCCGCCATCCACTCTAGTTGGCGGGGGATCGTGATGCCGCCGGTCCACCCTATTGATGACCGGCGACAACATGGTCATTCACTCACAACGCGCACGTCGCGGCATTCGTTTCCTCCCCAGTTTTGCCTACAGCGAAACTTCGGGCGGCGGGTCTAACCGGTGAACGGCGGCACGAACACGCAGGGCACCGGGGCCTGACGGGCCGGATCGAGGGCGTTGAGGACGTGACCGGCCGCCCGCGGGCTGCCCGCGATGGCCAGGTGCTCGGAGAAGTCCTGGGCACAGCCGTCCTGGACCACGATCGAGGTGGTGTTCGGTCCCGGCACCAGACCCGAGGTATGGGGTACGACCAGCTCGTCGATCGCGGAGACGATATTGGTGTAGGTGACCTGTGGGCTGTACACACCGTCGGCGTTGAGCGCGGTCATGAACGGCGAGCCGGTGAACATCTGTCCACAGGCCTGGCACAAGGATGTCGCGACGGCGTCGAAGGCCGGTCCGGCCCCGAGTGCCCGGCTGAAGTGCGCGATATCGGCGGCGCCGAGCGCGTTGGTCCCCAGCCAGGGTGGGGCGATCGCGACCAGTTTGCCGACCTTGTCCGCGCCGCCGACCCGCTTGATGTAGTAGTTGCCGACGATATTGCCCTGCGAATGAGCGACGAAGTCGACCTGCGAGGCGCCGGTGCTCGCCAGCACCCGGTCGACGAAGGCCGCCACCTCGGCCGCGCTCTGCTCGATGGGCCGCATCCCGCCGACCGCCGAGACCGGCCACGGCAGGTCGTAGGCGCCGTAGGTGAGCGAGAACACGCAGTAGCCCTCGTTGGCCAGCAGCGGAGCGTACAAGCCCCAATTCGTCTGCGCCCCACCGCCGGTGCCGTGGAGCAGGACCACCGGATTCGGATGATCCGCCGAGGGGACGCACCCCGGATCGTTCGCACCGGGCAGTGACCCACCGGGCGTGCTGAGCTCCGGCGCGATCCCGGCGAAGAAGTTGTAGTCGACCGGATACTGCGCGGCGGCCGTGCCCGCACTCCCCCATGCCAGCAGCGCGACGGCCAGTACCAGCAACGATCTCGAACTACGTCGCATGAAACGACTCCTCACTAGAACGTGTTCCATGCATCATGGAACACGTTCCAGTGATCGCGCGGCGCTATTGGCAGATCGCCATCAGTGGCGGTACGGCGCCTGGACCTGCCCACCCACCACCGAAGCGGCCGATACCTGCGAAACCGGCTGTCCGGCAACCACACCGGCGGCCTCCGAACTCGACTTGCCCTGCTGCACACCGGCAACGAACACGGCACCACACAGCACCAGGAACGCCGCCGTGTGCAGCACCGCGCGCAGAACGTTCCAGCGCACCCAGTCCGCCTCGTACTCGGCACGCACCGCGGCGGTGTCGGCGATCGCCGCCGGATCACCCGCCGCGTCCAGCGCCTCGTTGAGCGGCACATTCAGCGCGATCGTCACCCCGAAGGCGACCACGTTGAGCGCCAAGGCGATTCCCAGCCAGATCAGCGTCGAGCGATGCCCCGACCCGAGATGCAGCACCGCGGCCAGCGCCGTGAACCCGACCGTGCCGAGAAAGCCGATCATGAACCAGGGATTGATGATCACGGTATTGATCTTCTGCATGACATCGATCAACGTGCGATCACCGGTGCGCGCCAACGCGGGCATCACCGAGATCGCGTACGCGTAGAACACCCCGGCGGTCAGCCCCGTACTGACCAGTGCCACGACAATGGCGGCCAACCGAACTTCGAACATGAGAGGTCTCCTGACTCGTGTCCCGAAGCCTCGTTTGCCCGTGCTCCGGCGCTACGTCGAGTCAACCCCTCAGCGCCCACCGCCGACATGGCTCAGGCGCTCGCCGACCTACGCGATCGACTCACAGATCGTGATCGGAGATCATCCCGCTCTGCATGGCCAGCGCCGCCAACCGCGTGCGCTTCTGATTCTGCGGCAGATTCTCGACGCCGAACTTCGCGAACAGCGCCCGCAGGTGCGTCTTGATCGCATCGATCGACAGGAACAGTTCCTCGGCGATCTGCTGATTCGAGGCAGGCGTGGCGAACCCCGTCCCGTGCTTGTAGGGCCGGCACAGCGCGATCAGCACCGCCCGCTGGGTCTCGGTGAGCGACCGCATCGTCGGAATCGTCGTCCCCGACGCCGTATGCGTCGCGTCGTCGACGACTCCACCGAAATCGAAGAAGTGCACCAGCGTGGTCCCCACCCGGATCCGATCCCCCGGACTCAACCGCCGCCGCCCGACCAGCCGCTCCCCGTTGACGAACGTCCCGTTTCGCGACAACCCGTCGTCGACGATCGTCCAGTGCGCGCCCAGATACTCCACCGCCGCGTGCAGCCGAGACACCTCCGCGTCCCACCCGAGCACCAGATCGGCCTGCACATTGCGCCCGATGGTGAACCGCTGCCGCTCCGGCTCCAGCGACAACTCGTGCTGACGCCCGGTGTCATCGGTGTACCGAAGAAAAGACCCCACGAACGCAGTCACTGTGCCGCCTCCCCGAGACTCTGATCCGCCTCTCCGCGATTCCGATCCGCCTCTCCACGATTCTGGCCGGACTCAGGAGGGTCGGCCGTCACGTTGGCGGCCGCGGGGAGGTGCGGGGTGAGTTGGCCCGTGCCCGGCGAGTTACCCATGTGCGCCCGAAATCGGGTCGGGACACCCGACAGCACTGAGTCGAAACACCGTAAGCACGTCAGTCAGTCTAACGCCCCACCCGTCGACTCCTGGGCCGACCAACACGCGTTGACCCCCGCCCCCACGCCAAGCCCCCCGAGACACCAAGATGCCACCCCGCACCCACAAGCTCCGACCCGAGCTCACGAATCACGCAGTGGCTGACAACATTTCACGATCCCACCCAAACCGGACCCGCCCTCCCCGACCTCGAGGAGGGGACGGCCGCGCAGCGGCCGGTTCGCGGCCGTCCCGACGATCAGGCACCGTTGCGTACGCGACGAAGGAGCAAGCAACGGTGCCTGATCGTCGGGACCGGCGGGGCCGCGAACACCGCGGCGCCCGCGCCGCCGATAACTCAGCCCTTGCCGACCTCTTTGTTGTAAGCCTCGGTGATGTCGGCGGAGATACGGCCGCGGGCCGAGACCTTGTGCCCCTTGCGGCGGGCCCATTCACGAATTGCGGCGCTCTGTTCGCGGTCCATGGAAACGCGGCTCTTGCCCTGCGGCACGGGCGCGCCGGCTGCCTTCACCCGGCGACGGCCACTCACGCGGCGCGCGTTGGCGACCCACTCGTCCAGACCTTCGCGCAGGCGCGCCGCATTTGCCTCCGACAGGTCGATCTCGTACGACACCCCATCGATAGCGAACTCGATGGTCTCGTCCGCGATGGACTCACCGTCGACATCGTCGATCAGGCTAACGGTGACCTTCTTTGCCATGAGATGAACGTCCTCTCGAAATCGTCAAGCCTGCCTCCAGGCCGAATACCCGAGGCAAGAATACCCCGAATTGCGAAATTTCCAACACGGGGCCTTCACCCCGCAAATTCACTGGTCAGCGACTAGTCGGCCGCACAATGGGGAACAGGATCGTTTCCCGGATTCCCAAACCCGTGAGTGCCATCAACAAGCGATCGATTCCCATACCGGTTCCGGTGGTCGGCGGCATACCGTGTTCCATCGCGGCGAGGAAGTCTTCGTCGAGCACCATCGCCTCGTCGTCGCCCGCGGCGGCCAGCCTCGCCTGATCGACGAACCGTTCCCGCTGGATCACCGGGTCGACCAACTCCGAATAGCCCGTGGCCAACTCGAAGCCGCGAACATAGAGGTCCCACTTCTCGGTGACGCCGGACTTGCTGCGATGCTGACGGGTCAGCGGAGAAGTCTCGACCGGGAAGTCGCGGACGAAAGTCGGCGCGTACAGCTTGTCGCCATACGCGTGTTCCCACAGTTCTTCGACCAGTTTGCCGTGACCGTAGCCCTTGCCCACCGGAATTTCCAGACCGACCCGTTCGGCGAGCGCCAGCAATTCCTCGACCGTGGTTTCCGGAGTGACCTCCACGCCGATCGACTCCGACAGCGACGGATACATCTCGACCGTCGTCCACTCGCCACCGAGATCATATTCGGTACCGTCGGCGAGGGTCACACGCAGGGTACCGAATGCCTCTCGAGCAACTTCCTGGATCAATTCCCGAGTCATCGTCGCCGAGTCGTCGTAGGTGCCGTATGCCTCGTAGGTTTCCAGCATGGCGAACTCGGGAGAATGCGTCGAGTCGGCGCCTTCGTTGCGGAAGTTCCGGTTGATCTCGAAGACCTTCTCCAGGCCACCGACCACACAGCGCTTGAGGAACAGTTCCGGTGCGATACGCAGGAACAACTCCATGTCGAGCGCATTGGAGTTGGTCACGAACGGACGCGCGGCGGCGCCGCCGTGGATGGTCTGCAGCATCGGTGTCTCGACCTCGAGGAAACCGCGGCGCTCGAGCGCGTTGCGCAGCGCTCGGACCACGTTCACACGGGTACGGGCCATTTCCCTGGCCTCGGGACGCACGATCAGGTCGACATAGCGCTGCCGGACCCGCGACTCCTCGTTCATCTCCTTGTGCGCCACCGGCAGCGGTCGCAGCGACTTGGCGGCCATCGACCAGGTATCGGCCATGACGCTCAATTCGCCGGTGCGCGAGGAGATGACCTCACCGTGTACGAACACGAAGTCGCCGAGGTCCACATCGGACTTCCAGGCGGCCAGCGCGTCGGCGCCGACACCGTTGAGACTGATCATCGCCTGCAGCTTGGTGCCGTCGCCCTCTTGCAGGGTGGCGAAACACAGCTTGCCGGTATTGCGGATGTAAATGACGCGGCCGGCGACACCGACCTGCAGGCCGGTCTGGGTATCGGGCTCCAGATCCGGGTAGGCGGCCCGAATTTCGGCCAGTGTGTGCGTGCGTGGCACCACCACCGGATAGGCCTCCCCGCCACCGGAGAGCAGCCTTTCCCGCTTCTCGCGGCGAATCCGTACCTGCTCGGGGACATCACTGTCCGCAGCGGAACTGGCGGCGCGACCGGGCTCGGCGGGGTTAGGGGTGCTCACATCCGATAACAGTAGCGTGCGCCCGAATTGGATTTGCGCGCCGCCCGCCCTCGACGACGAGGAAACCGGCGTCGCCGGCGATTAAACCCCGCCGCGATGAAGGCTTCGTCACAGCGCGGTGCGCCCGAACCGGACGCACCTGGGGAAAAGCGTTGGGCGTCGGCGACGTTCAGAGCGAAGCCAGGGAGTCCACTTCGCGCGCGAAGTGAGGGACGCCGATACCGACGGTGAGCAGGCCCGCCGACTTCAACGCCTGGTATCCACCGATCAGGTCGGTGGCGCGGCGCAAACCGAGCTGCTGCAGCGAGGCCGCGGCCAAACTCGAGGTGTATCCCTCCGAGCAGAAGATGATCCATTCCACGTCGTGATCGGCGGCCAGCGACAAACGCGCCGAGGAGGTCGGATCGAGGCGCCATTCCAAGACATTGCGTTCGATGACGAGCGCGCCGGGCAACGATCCTTCGCGCACCCGCTGGGCGGCGGGCCGGATGTCGACCAGAATCGCGCCCCTGGCCAAGGCGGCGGGTACGTCGTAGACGTAGAGCCTGCGAAGCTGGGCGCGGGCGTTGTCGAGCATCTGATCAATCGTCAAACGACTCATCACAGGTCACCTTCGGGCTGGTCGGTGAGGACGGTTGTGGTTCGCCGCAGGGTGCCGTGACCGGTCACCTCGTAATACGACATCGCCGACAGGGGCGGGGAATAGGCGTGCACGCTCAGCGTGGGATCGAGCGGACCGACCGATTCCGCGGCGGGCGTGCGCACGACATCGTGCACCCAGCCGATCGGGAACGCGGCCTGATCACCAGCGGCGAGGGTGCGCCTGCACAACTCCGTGCCATTCCAGCGGAATTCCTCGAGCGCGCCGCTGAGCACGGTGAGCGCACCGAGGGAACCGGCGTGATCGTGTAATTCGGTGGATTCTCCCGGGGTCCAGCTGATCAGCCAGACGTCGACCTCGTCGTCATGTGACAGTCGCGTCGCCCAGCGCTGCTCGGCGGGCCAGAGTCCGTCGACCGGGAGTAGGTGGTCGTAGCGACCGGCGAGCACGTCTTCGGCGCCCTCGTCGGTGAGACGCAGCAGGTCGGCGGGACGCAGCCGGGTCGGCAATGCCGAAGCGACGGCACGGTCGCGCGCGGAGGAAAGGGAAAATACAGAGGAACGCATGAGCGCATCTCCAGGAGGTGAGATCGGTCGAGGGAAACGGCAGCCTCGAACGGTCGAGGCAGGTCAGCCTCGACAACACTCCTGGGCGCTCACACGGAAATACACGAGCGTGAGTGTAGCAGACAGCGCGGTCACTTCTTGTTGCGCTCGTAGACGTGACGGAGGCCGGTCAGGGTCAGATGCGGCTCGAGCTGGTCGATGGTCTCCGATTCCGGGACGATCAGCGGCGCACCCGCACCGGTGGCCACCACGGTGACATCGGTACCGGCGAAGGCGTCGAACTCGTCGCGGATGCGGTCGACCAGGCCGTCGACCAGGCCGGCGAAACCGAACACGGCGCCGGACTGGATGCATTCCATGCTGTTCTTGCCCAGCACCGACCGCGGCCGGGCCAGCTCGACCCGCCGCAGCGCGCTGCGCTCGACCAGTGCCTCGGTGGACACCTCCACGCCGGGCGCGATCACGCCGCCGAGGAACTCGCCCTTGGCCGAGACCAGGTCGACACAGGTCGCGGTGCCGAAGTCGACCACGATCGCCGGACCACCGAAGTGGCGGAACGCCGCCAGACAGTTGACGATGCGGTCGGCGCCGACCTCCTTGGGGTTGTCGACCAGCAGCGGAATGCCGGTCCGCACCCCTGGCTCGACCAGCACGTGCGGGACATGGCCCCAGTACCGCACGAGCATGGTGCGCAGTTCGCGCAGCACCGGCGGCACGGTCGACAGCGCCGAGACGCCGACCACCTGGTCGATGTCGGTGCCCACCAGGCCGCGCACCTGCATGGCGAACTCGTCGGCGGTGACCAGCGGGTTGGTGTGGATCCGCCAGTGCCGCACCAGCTTCGCGTGCTCACCGAGGCCGGAGAACAGGCCGAGCTCGATGCCGGTGTTGCGGACGTCGATCGTCAGCAGCATCTCGTCCCCGCCGCGGTCAGGCGAACGACAGCGAGCGCGGGGAGGTGAGGCCGGAGCCCTCGGGCGCGTGCGCCGGGTCGGCGCCGAGCTCCACCGGACGGTTGCGCTCGTCGACGAAGACCACCCTGGGGGCGTAGTCGGGCAGTTCGGCCTCGTCGAGCTGGCCGTAGGCGATCAGGATCACCAGGTCGCCGGGGTGCACGAGATGGGCCGCGGCGCCGTTGATCCCGATCACGCCCGAGCCGCGCTCGCCCGCGATCACGTAGGTCTCGAGGCGGGCGCCGTTGTCGATGTCGACGATGCAGACCTGCTCACCCTCGAGCAGATCGGCGGCGTCGAGCAGATCCTGGTCGACGGTCACCGAGCCCACGTAGTGCAGGTCGGCATGGGTCACCGTGGCGCGGTGGATCTTCGACTTCATCATGGTGCGCAACATCGTCGTCGCCTTTCTACTGCGCCTGCGAGGCAGGCAGGGAGTTCGCGTCGGGGTGTCCGTCGATCTGGGCGCCGAGCACGAGGGGAGCGTTGTCGATCAGGCGGGTCTGGCCGACCCTGGCCGCGACCAGGAGCCGGGCATTGCCCGCGGTAGGGGCGGGGCCGAGGTTGGCATCGCGCAGTTCGAGATATTCCAGGTCGACGCCGTCGACGGTGCCGAGCACCCCGCGGGCGGCCGCGACGACGGCCTCGGGGCCCAGACCGGCGGCATGCCTGCCCGCGGCCAGCGCCGCCGAGAGGGCGAGCGCCGATTCGCGTTCGGACGCGTCGAGGTAACGGTTGCGCGAGGACAGCGCCAGACCGTCGGGTTCGCGGACCGTGGGGTAGGCGACGATCTTCACGTCGAAGTTCAGGTCACGCACCATCTGCCGGATCAGGGTGAGCTGCTGGTAGTCCTTCTCACCGAAGTAGGCCTCGGAGGCGTGGGTGAGCTGCAGCAGCTTCGCCACGACGGTGAGCATGCCGGCGAAATGCGTCGGACGGGTTCCGCCGTCGAGCTCGGCGCCGAGTGGGCCGGGCAGCACGGTGGTGCGCGGGCCCTCGGGGTACATGTCGGACACGCTCGGGGCGAACACCAGCTCGACCCCCTCGGTGCGCAGCAGGTCGAGATCGGCGTCGAGGGTGCGCGGGTAGGCGTCGAGATCCTCGGTGGGGCCGAACTGCAGCGGGTTGACGAAAATCGAGACGATCACGACCTGATTGGTGCGCTTGGCCTGACGGATCAGCTGCAGATGGCCCTCGTGCAGTGCGCCCATGGTCGGCACGAAGCCGACCGTGCGACCCGCGCCGCGCAGCGCCTTGGTCACCGTCGCGACGACCTCCGGGTCGTGGTGCACGGTGAGCGCGCCGGGCTGATAGGCGCCGCTCACCCTGGCGCCGCCCTGGTGGTGACGGACTTCTACGGGTTCCATCAGTGGCCTTCCTCGGCGAGTAGGTCCAGCAGGGCCGGATTGGTCTGGGCGAGTTCGGCGGTGCGCAGTGACATGGCGCGGTAGGCCGCGGCCAGGCGCTCGTCCACCGCATCGAGTGCGGTCAGGTGCGCGGCCACCGCGTCGACGTCACCGCGAGCGACCGGGCCGGTCAGCGCGGCCTTGCCGCGGCGCAGCGCGTTGTCGAGCGCGGCCGAGACCAGCGGTGCCAACAGGCGTTCGGGCAGGCCGCCCGGCTGGTCGTCGACCACCGGCTGACCGAGCAGGCCCGGTCCGGCCAGCGAGGCGCGCAGGGCGGTCACCGCGTCGACGATCAGGGTGACCAGGTGATTGCTGCCGTGGGCCAGCGCGGCGTGGTAGAGCGTGCGGTGTTCCTCCGAGACCCGCACCGGCTCGCCGCCCATCTCGATCACCAGCGCCTGCGCGATGGCATAGCCGACCTCGTCGGCCGCGGTGACGCCGAAGCAGGCATTGGGAAGGCGGTCGATGTCCTCGTCGTGCCCGGTGAAGGTCATCGCGGGATGGACGGCCAGGCCGAGAGCGCCCTGTTCGGTGAGCGGAGCCAGCACACCGACGCCGTTCGCGCCGGAGGTGTGGACGACGATCGTGCCAGGGCGAACCACCTTCGCACTCGCCAGACCACGAACCAGCCCGGCCAATTCGGCATCGGGGACGGCGAGCAGCAGCAGTTCGCTGCGCTGGGCGATCTGTTCGATCGGCAGGATCTGCGATTCGGGCAGCCGCGACTGCGCCCGGTGCACCGAGGCATCCGAGATCGCGGCGACACCGAAGACCACATGGCCCGCACGCTCGAGCGCGACTCCGAGCGCCGAACCCACCCGTCCCGCCGAGACGATTCCCACCGTCAGCCGTGCGGGCGCAGGGTCGACACCGACGTTCGCGCCATCGGAATTGACACTTCTAGAGGTCAACGTTGTCCTCTCGACTTTCGCGTTCCAGTCCTGCCGAGCAGGTACCAGACGTTACGAGTCGAGAGTAGCGGTCGACACACACGCCACGCCACGGGCCACCAGCGTGATCTACATCGCGATGTTCGCCGAAGCCCCCCGTAAACCCCCCTGTGCAGGCAAACCCCGGATCCGCAGCCCACTCATACTGCAGCTCCCGCACTCCTGATGCGCTCAGGAACGAGACTCCGACTGCAGGTTGGCCATGATGTCCGCCACGGACAGGCGAGGCGAGTCCTCGGATTCGGCACGACGACGGCGGCGCGAGCTGGTCCCGACAGCCGGGGCGGGAGCAGGCTTGGCCGGCACCGGTTTGTCGGCGACAGGCTGCTCCGGCTCGGTGACAGCGTTCGCCGCAGGTGCATCAGCGGCCGGCACCGCGGGTGTGTCCCCGGCGGGTGCGCTGGGAGGGTTCGAGGAGGCAGCGGCCGCGGGGACGTTCGCGGCCGTCTCGACCGGAGTCGACGGCTGGGCGGCAGGCTCGGCCGGAGACTCGGTGGGCGAGCCATTCCCCGACGTGCTGCTGGGGTCGACCGGCAGACCCGTATCGCTCACCTGACGGGTGTGCGGGGCGGACAGGCGCGGCGGCGGAGTCTTCGAGGACTTCGCCGGCGCTGGTTCCGGCGCAGGCTCGGACTCCTGGGTCTCGGCGTATTCGTCGAGCTGAACGGCCGAGGTCTCCGCGGTGACCGGGTCGTCGTAGGGGTCGGCGAAATTGGCCGAAACCGGTTGCATGAAGACGGGTTTGAGTGCGCTGGGCGGTTGCTGCCAGGGGCCGAACCAGGCGGCGGTGGCATCCTCGGGGCTATCGTCGAAATCGCGTTCCGGCTCGTCGAAGGCGTCGAAGCCACCGCTGGGCAGCGCGTCGATGCGGAAGGCGTCGGCCTGCAGCGCGGGCCGCTCGTCGGGCAGCGCGCCGTCGAAGAGGACCTGCAAGTTCTGCCGGAGCAAGGTGAGCTCGGCGCGCAGGGCCGCGATCTCGGTGGCGTCGGCGCCGACCTCGGCGCGCACCCGCGCCTCGACGCCCATCTCGTACTCGCGCCGGGCGTTGATCTCGCGCTCGAGCTGCAACTCGTACACCGTCTGCAGATCGCGCACCTTCGCATTGTCGACCGCGGCGTCCTTGCGGTAGCGGGTGGCCGCGAGCGCGCCGAGCACCGCCGCCCACAGTGCCGCTACCAGGCCGATCCTGACGTAGTGCAGGTTGTCGCTGAAGACGAGGAAAACGCTGGCTGTCAGGCCGAGCGCGATGATGAGGCCGACGAAGAGCTTTCCCGCGTCGTCCCGCCGTCGACGGGGCGTTGTGCTACGGGAGGGTGAAACCATGTGGGCCAGGGTAGCCGGAATCGGCTGGTCGGCCCACCAAAGCCCATGGCGATTCCATCTGCAAGTTGCTATGTGGTAGCCGGTTCGTCCGGCGGATCCTCCGGAGCCCGGCAGCAGTACTCGAGCCACAAAGCCGCAGCAACCAGGGCCGAACCGGCGAGTAGACCCACCACCGCGCCCGGCGAATCGGCCGCGGCGGCCCCCACGGTCCCCCGCTGTGGGAATACCCACAGCAGGAAGCCGAGCCACACGCCGGTGGCCAGCGAACCCACCTGCAGCGAGGCCTTGGCCAGCGCGACCGCGCGCGCCACATTGATCGGATGCATCTCGCGCAGCCCGTCACCGATGCGCTCATCGGCGATCCTGGCCTTGATCACGAAGCCGAGCGCCGCCTCGATCGCGGCGACCGGCAGCAGCGAGGCACCGGCGAGCACCGAGATGGACGGGAAGGTCGAGTAGGCGAAGCGAGTGGCGACCCAGGCCACCGCCGCGGCCACCACCACGTTGAGCGCGAGGTCGAGCAGCCGGGTGGGTTTCAGCACGGATGCGCGCTCTCGTCGCGCAGCGCCAGGTCGGTCCGCACCACCCCGGCCCGTTCGCCCGGATCGAGCCCGGCGACCAGGTCGGCGACGGGCACCTCGACGCCATCCACGAGCAGCCGCGCAGCCGGTTCCACGGCCAGCCAGGGCACGAGCACGAAGGCGCGGCGATACGCCTGCGGGTGCGGCAGGATCAGGGTGGGATCGGTATCGCGCGCGATGGGCGCGCCGGTGTCGTCGGTGCACTGGACCACGTCGACATCGAGAGTGCGCGCGCCCCAACGCACCGCACGCACCCGGTTTGCGGCCTGCTCGAGCTCCTGCCCGAAGCGCAGCCAGGCATAGTCATCGAAGCTCGGATCCTCGGCCACGACAACGGCATTCAGGTAGTCGTCCTGGTCGACACCGCCCCACGGCGCGGTCGTGTAGACCGGCGAGACCGCGAGCGCGCGCTTCCCCAGCCCGTCGAGCACGCTGCGCAGGTTGGCCAGCCGGTCGCCGAGATTCGCGCCGATCGAGAGCACCGCCCGACTCATCGGCGCGCCCCCGGCGCCACCGTGCGATACCGGGTGGCGACCACCCGGACGTCGGCGAAGGTGTGCGGGATCGGGGCCGAGGGCTTGTGCACGACCGCCTCCACCGCCTCGATCCGCGGGTCGGCCATCACGTCGTCGGCGATCTCGGAAACCACTGTCTCGATCAGATCGCGCGGTGGACCGGCCACGATCCGCACCGCGCGTTCGGCGAGCGCGCCGTAGTCGACGGTGTCGGCCAGATCGTCGGAGGCGGCGGCCGCGGTGAAATCCACCCACACCGTCAGGTCGACGACGAACTCCTGGCCGTCGCGCCGCTCGAAGTCGAAGACGCCGTGCCTGCCGAACACCCGCAGTCCACGCAGCTCGATCCGCGAGGAGGCGGGCCGGTCGGCGGGCGGGGGCAGCAGCGGTGAGCTCATCGGATGACTCCTCGGGCGGCAGTGGCTCGACGCCACGCGTCGACGACGGCGATCGCGTCCAGCGAGGCACGCACATCATGCACCCGCACCCCCCACGCGCCATGGGTCGCGGCGAGCGCGGACACGGTGGCGGTGGCGGTCTCCCTGCCGTCCGGCGGACGTGGACCGTCGGCATCGGCCAGCAGTGCGCCGAGGAAGCGTTTGCGGGAGGCGCCGACCAGGATCGGTGCGCCGTCGGCGACCAGTTCGGGCAGGGCGGCGAGCAGTTCCCAGTTGTGCTCGGCGTTCTTGGCGAAGCCGAGGCCTGGATCGAGGATCAGCCGCTCGGGCGCGATGCCGGCGGCCACGGCCAGGTCCACCTGGGCGGCCAGCTCGGCGCGCACTTCGGCCACCACATCGTCGTAGTGGTCGGCGGGACCGGTGTGGCGATAGTCGGCCCCGGCGCGCCAGTGCATGAGAATCCACGGCACCCCGGCGGCGGCGACCACCTTCACCATGTTCGGGTCGGCGCGACCACCGGAGACGTCGTTGACCACCGCGACACCGGCTTCGAGCGCGGCCTCGGCCACCTCGGAGCGCATGGTGTCCACGCTGGTCGGCACACCGGCGGCGACCAGCCCGCGGATCACCGGGACCACGCGCCCGATCTCGGCGGCCGGGTCGACCCGGTCGGCACCCGGCCTGGTCGACTCACCGCCCACGTCGACGATGTCGGCGCCCGCCTCGTACAGCGCGATGCCGTGCGCGATCGCGCGCTCGGGATCGAGATAACGACCACCGTCGGAGAAGGAATCCGCGGTCACGTTGACCACGCCCATGACCACACACGAGCGTCCGCCCCGCACGGCCACGAGAGGCTCGCTCATTTGCGCAGGATCAGGTCCAGCGCCTCGGATCGCGAGGCGGCGTTGGTCTGCAGCAGGCCGCGCACCGCCGAGGTGGTGGTGCTCGCACCGGGCTTGCGGATACCGCGCATCGCCATGCACAGATGCTCGGCCTCGACCACCACGATCGCGCCGCGCGGGTCCAGCCTGCGCATCACGGCGTCGGCGATCTGGCTGGTCAGCCGCTCCTGCACCTGCGGACGCTTGGCGTAGAGGTCGACGACGCGGGCCAGCTTCGACAGCCCGGTCACCCGGCCGTGCGTGCCGGGGATGTAGCCGACGTGCGCGACGCCGTGGAACGAGACCAGATGATGCTCACAGGTGGAGTACATCGGGATGTCGCGGACCAGCACGAGTTCCTGGTGCCCCTCGTCGAAGGTGGTGGCCAGCACCGCGTCGGGCTCGGTGTAGAGCCCGGCGAACATCTCCCGGTACGCGCGCGCCACCCGGGCCGGGGTATCGAGGAGGCCGGGGCGATCGGGGTCCTCACCGACTGCGAGCAGCAGTTCACGGACCGCGTTCTCGGCCCGCGCCTGATCGAACGGACGGCCGGTCGCCAACGCCGTCAACTGCGCCGGGCTGGTCGCGCCGAGTTCACCGGCCGGGTCTGCGCCCGACCCATTGCTGGCTGGCTCAGCGACCTTCTTGTTGGCCGACAACTTCTCCGCACCTCCACATGTCGACGCCGGTACTCGTCCGGCATCCGACGATCGAGCGTAGTTGGCCGCCCGTCATTGGCGGCCGTTCGGCCCGTCCCAGTCGTTGTTCTCCGGTTCCGTGCCGGGCGCAGGCTGCTGCGGCGGCGCGGCGGGCGGTTGGCCCCACGGTTGGAACCCCGGGCGAGGCTGCTGTTGTTCCGGCCGTCCCCAGGGATTGCCCTGGCCCTGCGGCGGCTGTTGCGGCTGCTCCTCGCGCGGCGGCCACCCCGGTGCCGACCAGCCGGCCGGGGCACCGTAATCGGGCCGCGAACCCTGGGTGCCGCCTTGGCGCGGGAACGCCTGGGTCGGCGCGGCGGGCAGCGGATAACCGGCGGCGGGCGGCGGGGGCTGACCGTAGGGCTGCTGCGGCGGGTGGCCGTTGGGCTTCTCCAACGACGGTGCGCCGTTGGGCACCGGCTCCGGCACCGGCGGCGGCCACGGCTCGCCCCGCTCGACAGCGAGCTCACCCGGGGTCTTCACCGGCGGCTTGTCGGAGGGGTGCCGGTCACCGAAATCGTTGAAGGCGGTGATCCGCGGGCGCTTCACCACATCGGCCAGGATCAGCTCGAGGTCCTTGCGGTGCAGGGTCTCGCGCTCGAGCAGAGCGGTCGCCAGCGCGTCGAGCGCGTCGCGGTACTCGCTCAGGATCGACCAGGCCTCGGTGTGCGCGGCCTCGATGAGGTTGCGCACCTCCTCGTCGATCTCGCGGGCCACTTCGTGCGAGTAGTCGGCCTGCACGCCCATCGAACGACCGACGAACGGGTCGCCCTGCTCCTGGCCGTAGCGGACCGCGCCGAGGCGGGCACTCATGCCGTACTCGGTGACCATGCCGCGCGCGATTTTGGTCGCCTGATCGATATCGGAGGACGCGCCGGTGGTCGGCTCGTGGAACACCAGTTCCTCGGCCGCGCGGCCACCCATGGCGAACACCAGCCGGGAGATCATCTCCGAGCGGGTCATCAGGCCCTTGTCGTCCTCGGGCACCGTCATGGCATGACCGCCGGTGCGACCGCGAGCCAGGATGGTCACCTTGTAGACCGGCTCGATATCGGGCATCGCCCACGCGGCGAGCGTGTGACCGCCCTCGTGGTAGGCGGTGATCTTCTTCTCGTGCTCGCTGATGATGCGGCTCTTGCGCCGCGGTCCGCCGATGACGCGGTCGACCGACTCCTCGAGCGCCTCGCCGGTGATCAGCGAACCGTTCTCGCGTGCGGTGAGCAGCGCGGCCTCGTTGATGACGTTGGCCAGATCGGCGCCGGACATCCCGACCGTGCGCTTGGCCAGGCCCTCGAGGTCGGCGTCGGGCGCGATCGGCTTGCCCGCGGAGTGCACCCGCAGGATCGCGCGGCGACCCGCGAGGTCGGGATTGCCGACCGGGATCTGCCGGTCGAACCGGCCGGGGCGCAGCAGCGCGGGGTCGAGGATGTCGGGCCGGTTGGTGGCCGCGATCAGGATGATGTTGGTGCGGTCACCGAAGCCGTCCATCTCGACGAGCAACTGGTTGAGGGTCTGCTCGCGTTCGTCGTGACCGCCGCCCATCCCGGCACCACGCTGACGGCCGACCGCGTCGATCTCGTCGACGAAGATGATGCAGGGGCTGTTCTGCTTGGCCTGCTCGAACAGGTCACGCACCCGCGAGGCGCCGACACCGACGAACATCTCGACGAAGTCCGAACCGGAGATGGTGAAGAACGGCACCCCGGCCTCACCGGCGACGGCGCGCGCGAGCAGCGTCTTACCGGTACCGGGCGGGCCGAACAGCAGCACACCCTTGGGGATCTTCGCGCCAAGGGCCTGGTAGCGGGCCGGGTTCTGCAGGAAGTCCTTGATCTCGTAGAGCTCTTCGACCGCTTCGTCGGCGCCCGCCACGTCCTGGAACGTGGTCTTGGGCATGTCCTTGGTCAGCAGCTTGGCCTTGGACTTGCCGAAGCCCATCATGCCGCCGCGACCACCGCCCTGCATGCGCGACATCACGAAGATGAACAGGCCGACCAGCAGCACCATCGGCACGATGAACAGCAGCAGCTGGGACAGCCAGCTCTCCTGCTTGACCACCGTGTCGTACTCGGCGCCGGAGGCCTGGACCGCGTCCAGGATCTTCGCCGAGTTCTCACCGCCACCGGGGTACTTGGTGACGATCTTGGTGTTGTTGTTGGTCGCCTCGTTGCCATTGTTCAGTTCGATGCGGAGCTGCTGCTCCTTGTCATCGATCTGCACCTGCTTGACGTTGGCTTTGTCCTCGAGCTGGCTGAGCGCCACGGAGGTGTCGACACTCTCCCAGCCGCGCGTGTCATCGCCGAGGAAGCTGAACAGCCAGATCATCAGCATGATGCCCGAGATGATCGCCAAAGTGCGAAACACTGTCTTGCGGTTCATAGAGCGTCGGCCGGACGGCCCAGTCCTTTCCGGTTATTTCTCCGGGTGTGCCTAGCGAAGCGTCGAGATCGGCGGGTTTCGGATGCGGACATGCCACGTTACCGCGTACGGTCTAGTCGATACATCGCGCAGTTCGGCTGCTGGTGCAGTTGCACTGGTAAACGGTCGGAGAACGGGAGAGGTTCCCGAAGGCCCCGACCGGGTTGTTGCAAGTGGCCACAATCATGTCATGCCCGCCTTATCGTGGGCGACGACACAACTACAGCGCAGGGGGTATGGACATCGTCGAGCTACGAACACCCACAGCGATTCTGCGCCACGGCCGTGGACGTCTCACCGTCCTGCGACCGGGTACCGATGGCGAACGGGTACTCGATGTGCCCATCGCCGATCTGCTCAAGGTGCGTCTCAACCGTCGCGCCGACGACGCGGTGGTGATCGAGATCTTCCTGCGTTATCCCACCCCCGTGCTCACCGGCGTCCCCGCCGACCGTACGCCGCTGCCCGTCCTGATCGCCGAGCACGACGTGCCTGCGGCGGTCGGCATCGTCGACCGGATCAACGATCAGATCATGGCGACCCAGCGTATCGATGTCGCCGCGCCCGATCTCACCCCGCCCGCACCCGAGTGGGGCAAGTCCGGTCCGGTTCGCGCCGATGTCGAGCGCGCGGTGCGCCGGATGGCGCCGCGCAAGGAGGCCCGCTCGGCGGTCACCGCGCTGCATCGCTACGTCACCCCGGATGAGTACGTGCTGGAAACGGCCATCGCCGTCGCGGCGGCACCCGCTGGTTCGGGCACCGGCCTGCTCGCGGCGACGACCACCCGGCTGCTGTTCATCTCCATCGGCAACGGCGATCGCTACGCCTACGAATTGGCCGTGCCCGCGATTCTCGGTGCCCGGACCGTCGAAGGCGCGCGGTCCGCACCCGGCGAGGTCGACACCAGACACGGCGGTTCCGGCATGGATGTCAGCGACGGCAATCGCACCCTGCATTTCGCCGGGGTCGACCGCGCCGATATCGAACGGGTCACCTGCGCGGTCAATTTCGCCGTGCGCAGGCAGGCCGCCGACGGCGCCGCCGGACCCGCCGATCCCGGTGTGTCCCAGCTCTACGCGGAATGGGAACTGCTGGTCGAGCGGCATTCGCTCGGCATGGTCGACGACACCCAGTTCCAGCGCTACGGCCGCGGCATACTGCGGAGTCTTTGAGCGCTGGCGCGCTCGAGTTCGCGCCCCCGGCGGTCCCGACGATCAGGCACCGTGGCTTGCTCCTTCGTCGCGTACGCCACGGCGCCTGATCGTCGGGACGGGCGCGAACCGCCGACTGCGTCGGCGATCCCTCCTCGAGGTCGGGATGTGCGGGGCTGGTAGTGCGGTCATGGCGGATTTGGGTGTTGTTCGCGGAGCGCCGGCACGTGCGAGTTCGCGGCCTCGCCGGGCCCGTCGTCGTGGTTGAGTTGGGTGGTCAGTTCGGTTCTGATGCTTCGGTTTCGGTCTTCTGTTCCGGTTCGTTCAGTTCGATTCGGCGCCATGGGCTGGTGGGGCGGGTCCATAGGCGTAGGAGTTCCATTCGCCGGTCCACGCCGCCGTTCTTGAGTTCGGCGAGGTCCTCGGTGGCCTGCCAATAGGTCCAGCCCGCCAGGTAGGCGTCGCCGAACTGGCGCCAGTTGCGGTAGCGGCGCTGGGCGGGCGGGAGCGCGCGCATGACGTACTCCCAGGCCATGTCCGCTTCCAGGTACCCGGCGGTGAACGCCATTCTGGCGACGGCGACGACGCGGGCCAGGTCCCAGGCGTGGATGTCGTTGGGCAGCGGGCGGGACAGGTGTTCGGTGAAACCGATCTTGATGGCCTGGGCCCAGATGTCGTAGTCGCGGACCAGCGCTTCGGGATTGTCCATGCCGCGGAACGAGCCGACCTGACGGAGGAAGGCGCGGTGCCGGTCGGCGCGCTCACCGAAACGGTCGCGCTCGCTGGCGTTGACCGAGGCCATGACCAGTGGGTGCACCAGCGCGTAGAGCGGGGCGTGCATGCCTTCGAGCAACTGTTCCATCGAGGCGCGGGCCTCGGTGCCATCAGTGATGCCCCAGGCACCGGTGAGGGTGTCGATGGCGAGTTCGCGACGGTCACCGAGCGGATGTTCGCGTTCGGGGCCGAGCAGCACGGCGTCGTGGAAGGCGTCCCAGCGGGTCGAGTAGAAGGCACCGAGTGCCAGCGCGCGCAGTTCGTCGTCGCTCACACCGGCGCCGGACCAGTGATCTTCCTCGCGCTCGTCCAGTTCCGGGTAGGGAAAAGTGGTCAGCGCTGGTACTCCCCTGGCAGGCATGCGGCCGAGTCTAGTGCCGTTCGGCAGTTCCCTCTTGTCCTGCCGTGATCTGCCACACAGTCTATTGTTCTGTCATGTGTAGAAATATCACCGTCTTGCGTGGTCTGGAGCCTGCCGCCACCGAGCAGGAGATCTACGCTGCCGCCTTGCAATACGTGCGCAAAGTCGGCGGCATCTCCGGGCTGAGCAGCACCACCAAACCCGCGGTCGACAAGGCCGTCGCCGCCATCGCCGCGGCCACGACGACACTGCTCGCCGAACTGCCCGATCGCCGGGTCCCGCCGCCGTCCGAACCGCCGCTGCGGCGGATCGCGGCTCGTGATGCCGAGGTTCAGGAGACTCCGTAGGCCTCGACACAATCGAGCGCGATCTCCAACGCGAGCGCCCGCTCGGCCACCGGGTGTCCGAGCAGTTCCTCCACGCGGTGGATCCGGTAGCGCACCGTGTTCTTGTGCACGCCCAGCCGGCGCGCCGCGTCCTCCGGGCTGCGCTGCGCGCGCAGGTAGGCGTGCAGCGTGGTCCGCAGGCGGACCGCGGCCGGGTCGGTGCCGGTCAGCCCGCGTAGTTCCCGGGCGATCAGCCCGCGCATGGCGGTCGCGTCGACGCCGGCCAGATAGGCGATCTCGACCTCGCGGTAACTGGTGACGGCCCGGTCGCCGTGCTCGGCGACGCGACGCGCGGCCACCGCTTCCCGATGGCTGGCCGCGAATCCGTCGACCTGCGCGCCGGGCGTGCCGAACGCGACCCGCACCGGCTGCGGCACCTCGCACCCCGCGATCCGTTCGGCGATCTCGTCCTCGGCGCCCACCCAGGCCCACAGTCCGCTGGCGCTGGCGGCGACGGTGAGCAGTCCACTCGCGCCGAGGGTCGACGCGATCTTGGTGGCGGCCCGGTCCAGCAGCAGGGCCGAGTCGTCGCCCGCCTCGCCGGTCCACAGCACGAAGGCGAGGTGCCGCCTGGCCAGCCGGTAGCCGAGGGCGATCGAGGCCTGGTCGACGTCGACTTCGGTTCCGGCGAGCAACGCGTGCACCAGCTCGGTGCGGGTGTTGAGCGCGTCGCGCAGCACCCGTTCGCGTTCGGCCATGAAGGTGCCGGTCAGCGCCTCCACCGACAGGCCCATCCAGGTGGTGGACCGTTCGAACATGCGCATCAGCACCGCTCGCTCGAGTTCGGGCGGCACCTGCCCCTGCGCGACGGTCTCGGTCATCACCGCGAACACTTCGGTCAGACCGGTCCGGTAGACGCGCAGCAGCACGCGCACGTCGAGGCCGCGTCGGGCGATGGTCCTGGCCAGTGTGTGGGCTTCTTCGGGCAGCACCAGCTCGATGGTGTCGCTGGCCAGTCCGCTGAGCACCACCCTGGCGTGCGCGCGGGTGCTGGCGGCCAGGTCGCGGCGCATGTCGGGATCGTCGAGCTCGGGGACGCCGGCCAGCACGGCCGCGTCGAGCCGGGCGACGATGCCCTCCATCGTCTGCGCGCGCAGCAGCTCGAAGACGAACTCCGCGAACCAGCCGCGCAGCTTTTCCCGATTTTGTTCTCCAGGCACTACAACATCCGATTTCGTTGACGTGAACGGCCAAGAATCCGCGCTCTCATTGTGCCAGGCTGATAGATGGTGAACTGATTCACACAACGCAGTGGGGAGCACGAAGTGACCGAACTCGACCAGAGCGCCGCGACCATCGAGGTACGCAATCCGGCGACCGGCGATCGCAGCGGATCCGTCCCGATCACCACGCCCGACGAGGTGGCGGCGGCGGTCCGCGAACTGCGCCTCTACCAGCCAGAGTGGGAGGCGATCGGCCCCGAGGGACGCAAGCAGTGGCTGTTGAAGCTGCAGGACTGGCTGATCGACAACACCGAGCATCTGGCCGACGTGTTGCAGTCCGAGACGGCCAAGCCGCGCGCGGACGCGCTCATCGACCCGGCCTTCGCCGTCGACCTGCTCGGCTACTACGCGCGCAGGGCGGCGAAGTTCCTCGGCGACGAGCATCCCTCCCCGCACACCCCGCTGGGTCGGCTGAAGACCCTGACCGTGGCCTACCGTCCGTACCAGGTGGTCGGGGTCATCACGCCATGGAACTTCCCGCTCGCGATGCCCGCGATCGATGTGTTCCCCGCGCTGGCCGCCGGTGCCGCCGTGATCCTCAAACCCTCGGAGGTGACCCCGCTCTCAGCGGTGGAGCTGGCGCGCGGCTGGGCCGAGATCGGCGCGCCGCCGGTGTTCAAGGTGGTGACCGGTGCGGGTGAGACCGGTGGCGCCGTGGTCGACAACGCCGACTACGTCCAGTTCACCGGCTCCACCGCGACCGGCCGCAAGATCGCGGCCGCCTGCGCGGAGCGGATGGTGCCCTACAGCCTCGAACTCGGCGGCAAGGACCCGGCAATCGTGCTGGCCGACGCCGATATCGACCGGGCCGCGCACGGCATCGCCTTCGGCGGCATGTTCAACGCCGGGCAGGTCTGCATCTCGGTGGAGCGGGTCTATGTCGAGGCGCCGGTGTACGACGAGTTCGTCGCCACACTGACCGCGGCGGTCGCGGCCTTGCGCCAAGGCGCCGACGGGCGCGAGTCGAAGAATGACGTGGGCGCGCTGGCCAACGAGAACCAGGTTCGGATCGTGCAGCGTCATGTCGACGAGGCCGTCGCCGCTGGCGCGCGGGTGACCACCGGCGGCAAGCGCACCGGGGTCGGCACCTTCTTCGAGCCGACCGTGCTCGTCGATGTCGACCATTCGATGTCGTGTGTCGCCGAGGAGACCTTCGGGCCGACCCTGCCGGTGATGAAGGTGGCCGACGAGGCCGAGGCGATCCGGCTCGCCAACGATTCGATCTACGGGCTTTCGGCGTCGGTGTGGACCGGTGACAAGGCGCGTGGCGAGCAGGTCGCCAGGCAGCTGAACGCGGGCGCGGTGAACATCAACGACGTGTTCTCCAACCTGTTCAACTTCGCCATGCCGATGGGCGGCTGGGGACAGTCCGGGGTCGGCGCGCGCTGGGGTGGTGCGGCCGGCATTCGGAAGTACTGCCGCGCGCAGGCGATCACGCGGCCGAGGCTGCCGACGATGGCCAAGGAACTGTTCTGGTATCCGTACGACATGAACAAGCTGCTCGTCATGCTCGGTGCGATGCGGGCTGCGGGCGCACGTGGTCTCCGTCGCGTCGATCTGCCCGCGATACTGCGGCTCAAAGACGGCAGATAGGCCAGTTCCGGGTCGCGGCGACCAGCTCGTGGCGGCCCGAAACCGGGTGCCCCGAAACCCGTTTGTGATCAACTTCACTGCTCGCAGGGCGAGCAGAGGTCAGTGGCCGGTTCCGCACACCCGGTGATGCGCCACACCGCACCGGACCAGGTGTGAATCCGACCGCATTTGCGCTGGTCAACCGCCCAGCTGCGCTACTTCCACAGCGCGGCACCCGCTCTCGGCGAGCAAATGACGCCTCGATGATGCAGCACACCATGCCAGGCCATATGCTGTGCAATACCAACCTGGTGACTGTTTTGATCCACCTACGCGAACTTCCTTGCCCGTTTTGGCTGGATTTTCCCGACCGATTCTGATAGCAAGGTGCTATGGACCCGCATTTGCGCGATCTGCGGTATTTCGTCGCCGTCGCTGAGGAACTGCATTTCACCAACGCCGCCCAGCGGCTGCACATCGCTCAGCCGACGTTGTCACGCCAGATCCGCCAGCTCGAACGCCAGCTCGACGTGGTCCTGTTCGACCGCAACCAGCGCAGTGTCGCCCTCACCGTCGCCGGTAAGGAACTGCTCGAAGGGGCTCGCAAGATCCTCGAACTGTGGGAGGTCACCAACGTCTCCCTGCAGGAAGCGGGTGAGGTGCTGCGCGTCGGCATCCAGTCCGCGCTCGGTCGCGGTCTGCTCAACGACCTGGAGAGCGCCAGCGGACACCGCCTGGCCCTGCACGCCGCCTCCTGGAACGACCCGTCCAGCGGCCTGGCCGGTCGCCAGGCCGACCTGGCGCTGGTGTGGCTGCCGCTGCCCGACCCCAACCGCTACCGCTGGCAGGTGCTGCGCACCGAGCCCCGCTGGGTGCTCCTGCCGGAGAACCACGCGCTGGCCGAGCAGGAGAGCATCGACTTCGCCGATCTCCTCGACGAACCCTTCATCGCCCTGCCCACCGAGGCGGGCGCGGTGCGTGACTTCTGGCTCGGCAACGACGCCCGTGGCGGCCGGGCCGCCAAGATCGGCGCCGAGGCCGCCACCCCCGAGGACAAGCTCGAGGCCGTGAGCCTCGGTCTCGGCGTGTGCCTGCTCGCGGAGAACAACGTCCCGATGTACCGCTGGCCGGGACTCACCGCGCGACCGGTCGCCGGGCTCACCCCGTGTGAGCTGGCGGTGGCCTGGCGTGCCGACGACACCCGTCCGACCATCCTGGAGTTCGCCGGCCGCGCTGTCGACGGCGGCTTCTCCGAGCCGCAGATCCAGCCGCAGCCGGTCGCGGTCTAGTTCGACAGTTCCAATTGGGCGGCGAGGCCGAGCAGGCTGGCCTCGCTTCCCGGTGGTCCGGCCAGTTGCGCGGCCAGCGGGGTGTGCGCCTCCGGGTGCACCCCCATCGGCACCGAGGCGGCGGGCCAGCCGATCAGATTCCACAGGCCGGTGAACGGTGCGTAGCGCACCGAGGAGATGACATTGGCGGCCCAGCCGCGTCTGCTCCACTGCCGGGCCTTGGGCGGCGGTGCCGCGAGCGTGGGGGTGATCACCACATCGAAGTCTTCGAAGAATTCCAGCATTCTGGCCTCGGTCCGGTCGACCTGATCGGGTCGGACCAGCCGCAGGCGCCGGATGAGCCGGCCCAACGCCAAATGACGCCGGGTGCGTGGCTGGAGCAGATCCGGGTTCGGTAGCCGGGCCGCGTCGGCCAGACCGGCGGTCGGCCAGCGCAGCAGCATCGCCAGCGCCGCGTCGCCGTAGGGCAATTCGACCGGTTCCACCTGGTGTCCGGCCGCCGCCGCGCGCGCACCCGCGGTGCGCGCCGCCGCCGTCCAGTGCCGATCCATGCGGACCAGCCGCGACGGCGGAGCCACGGCCAGTCCGATGCGTAGTCGCTGTGGCGCGCGTAGCTCGGCCAGGTCCGAGCGGCCCGCCAGCACCGACAGCGCGAGCGCCGCGTCGGAGACCGTGGTAGCGAGCACCCCGTTCTCGGCCAGGCCCGCCCAGGAATCGGCGCCGATCGCCGAGGGCACCACCTGCCGACCCGGCTTGATCCCGAAGACACCGCACGCCGCGGCGGGCACCCGGATCGAGCCCAGACCGTCGTTGCCGTGCGCGATCGGCACGAGCCCGGCGGCCACCGCGGCTGCCGCACCGCCCGATGACCCACCCGCGCTGCGACCGACATCGCGCGGATTACGAGTGACACGTCCGTCCTCGTCGGTACTGCCCCAGATCCCGAGTTCGGGCATCGCCGTCAACCCGACGACGATCGCGCCCGCGGCCCGCAACCGCGCGACCACCGGGTGATCGACGCTCTCGTCGCTGGTGGAGGTGGCCGCCGAACCCGCGCGGGTCGGCTCCCCCGCGACCGCGATGTTCTGCTTCACCGCGACCGGCACCCCGGCCAGCGGCAGCTCATCGAGGTCGTCACGGGCGGCCAGTTCCCGCGCCTCGGCGCGGGCCCGGTCGGCGCGCACGACGGTGAAGGCGTTGATCTTGCGATTCTCCGAGGAGATCCGGGCCAGTGCCTCGGTCACCACGTCGGCGGGCGTGATCGTGCCAGCGCGTACCCGCGCGGCGAGTGCCGCCGCGGGACCGCCGATGGGGTATTCGCCGGGACCCATGGTCACCTCAGCGTCCGTCACGCCGTCGTCGTCGACGGACTCCCATGCTACCGCTGTGAGGTCATCGTGCATCTGCGGATTCGCCCCCGTCGCATGGTCGTCGAATTCGGGTGATCTGCTCTAGAGGCGCAAGTTATCATTTCGAGTACGGCTCGGGGCATGATGACGTCGGGTGTGGCGGAAGGAATTTCGAACCGATCCGCGCGAACCTTGAGGTCCGATGATGAGCGATAGCACCGGAAGCGGTGAACGACCCGACTCGAGCGCCGGTCGGGCCACGAATGTGCGCGTCGACATGATCGAGGCGTTCGCCGCCGCGTGGACTTCGGCGACCGAGCAACCGCCCGAGATCGCCGAGTTCCTGCCCGACGCGCGCACCCTGCGCAGGCACGCGCTGCACGAGTTGATCCGGGTCGATCTGCGGCACCGGTGGTTGCATCACGCGGGCGAGGCCGTCACGCGCAAGCGGCTGATCCACTACTGCGCGGAGTTCCCCGAACTCGAGGTGGCTACCCTGCCGCCGGGGCTGGTGTTCGAGGAGTTCGTCATCCGCAGGCACAGCGGCGAGCGGGTCGACCCACGCGATTGCCTCCGCGAGTACCCCGATCAGGCCGCGAGTCTGCGTGCACTGCTCAACAGCGACGAGCTCGAGCAGAGCACCCACCGCGCCGACGACCTCGACGCGACGGTGAACCATCCCCCCGACTCGGTTCGTAGTACCGAGATGACCAGCCCGCAGCTCGATCTCACCGCCACCGCGGCGGCCACCGCGGCCGACTCGATGGCCGCTGCGTTCGAGCCACTGGACCGGATCGAGATCGGCCAGCAAATCGGCGACTTCGACCTGCTGACCGGGCTCGGTGCCGGTGCGTTCGCGCGGGTCTTCCTGGCCAGGCAGCGCTCGATGCAGCGGCTGGTCGCGGTGAAGATCTCCGCCGACCGCGGCACCGAACCACAGACCCTGGCCCAGCTCGACCACGACTACATCGTGCGCGTGTTCGACCAGCAGCTCCTCGACACCGGCTCGACGCCCTCCGGGTCACGCCGGTTGCGCCTGCTCTACATGCAATTCCTGCCCGGCGGCACGCTGCTCGGCCTGCTGCGCTGGGTGCGCGCGACCCCGCCCGCGGGCCGCAGCGGCAAGCTGCTGCTCGACGCGGTGGACGCGGCGATGGAGGAGAAGGGCGAGATCCGCCCCACCGACTCCAGCGTGCGCGCCGAACTGGCCGCGCTGAGCTGGCCCGAGACCGTGGCCTGGCTGGGCCGCCGACTGGCCGAGGCATTGGACTACGCGGCCGCCCACGGGGTGCTGCACCGCGACGTGAAGCCGGCGAACGTCCTGCTCACCGCCGAGGGCGTGCCCAAGCTCGCCGACTTCAACATCAGCTTCAGCCGCGAGGTCGCCGGCACCAGCCCCGTCGCCTACTTCGGCGGATCACTGTCCTACATGTCGCCCGAGCAGCTGGAAGCCTGCCATTCCGGCCTGCCCCGCACCGCCGCCGACCTCGACACCCGCGCCGACATCTACTCCCTCGGCGTGGTGCTGTGGGAACTGCTGACCGGCGCGAAGCCCTTCGACGACAGCACCGCCGAGGCCGAGGGCAAGGGCGACGAGACCACGCTCGAGGCGATGCTCGAACGCCGCACCGGCGGGGTCGATCCGGTCGCGATGGGCCGGGTGCCCGACAACTGTCCGTCCGCGCTGCGCCGGGTCCTGCTGACCTGCCTGGAAACGGATCGCGCGCGGCGCTGGAGCGAGGGCGCGGTACTGGCCAAGCAGTTCGACCTGTGCCTGGACGCGAGGGCACGCGATCTGGTCGATCCGCCGCCACGCAGCTGGCGGCTGCAGTTGCGCCGGTGGCCGCTGCTGGTGCTGGTGCTGGCGATCGGTATTCCGAACGCGTTGGCATCGTGGTACAATATCCAGCACAATCAGTCGCTGGTGGTGAGCCGCCTCGGGGAATCGGCACAGAGCACCTTCATCATCATCACCGCCGGCGTGAACCTGGTCTTCTTCCCAGCGGGCGCCGCGCTATTGATCTACCTGTCCAGATTCGTGCTCGGGGTCCCACGCGGTCTACGCCATGGCCGCCGCTACGACCCCGCCACGCTGCGCCGCGCCCGCCACGACACCCTGCGGTTCGGTGACCGGGCGGTTGTCGTCGCGTTCTCGCTGTGGGCGCTCGCCGGGCTGACCTTCCCGATAGCGTTGCAGCTGGCCAGCGGTGACGTTCCTGGCCGCGCGGTCGTCCACTTCCTCGCCTCGCTGCTGGTGTGTGGTGCGGTCGCGGTCGCCTACCCGTTCTTCCTCGTGTCGTTCTATCTGGTCCGCTGTGTCTACCCGGTCTTCCTGCGACACGGCGAGATCAGCGAGGACGACGGTACGTGGTTGCGCGGACTGAGCCGTCGCTCTACCTGGTACCTGGCCGTGGCGGCCTCGGTCCCCTTGCTGGCCGTCGCGGGCCTGACCTTCCTGCCCGCGGGCGACATCCCTTCGGTGATCCTCGCCGTCCGCGTCCTCTGCGTAGGCGGCATCATCGCCTTCGTCGGCTCGTACCTGCTGTTCCGAGCACTGGAAGCCGATCTGCAGGCGCTGGAACGCGTCGTCAGCTGACCAGCCACAGTTCACAGGTCGCGGTGTTGACTCGAAGTCGATCTGCGAACCGCGACGGCCGGGCCCTCCCAACCCCGCACCCGAGACCTCGAGGAGCGGCGGCCGACGCAGTCGGCCGGTTCGCGGCCCCTCGGGGCCGCGAACTCGAGCGCGCCAGCGCTCCAGGATTACGAATAGACCTTCGGGTTGAGCGTGCCGATGTAGGGCAGGTCGCGGTAGCGCTCGGCGTAGTCGAGGCCGTAGCCGACGACGAACTCGTTGGGGATGTCGAAGCCCACGTGGGCGACGTCGACCGGCGTGCGCAGCGCGTCGGGCTTGCGCAGCAGGGTCACCACTTCCAGCGAGGCCGGGTTGCGGGTGGACAAGTTGCGCTTGAGCCACGACAGCGTGAGACCGGAGTCGATGATGTCCTCGACGATCAGCACATTGCGGCCCGCGATGTCCTTGTCCAGGTCCTTCATGATGCGCACGACGCCCGAGGACGACGTGGACGAACCATAGGACGACACGGCCATGAATTCGAGCTGGGTGGGGATGGGCAGCGCTCTGGCGAAGTCGGTCATGAAGAAGATCGCGCCCTTGAGGACACCGATCAGCAGGAGGTCACCCTCGGGGGAATCCGGCGGGTAACGCTTGGCGATGATCTCGGCCAGTTCCTCGGTCTTGGCCTTGATCTCCGCTTCGGTGATCAGTACCGAAGCGATGTCGTCTCCGTACACGGAAGTTGGTGTCCCTTCGTGGTGTCGATCCCGGCCCGGGCCGATCCATCATGTGGCAACTGTGCGCGGCTGTACCCGCACCGTCAGCGTGCCATGCTCGCGCGTCACGACCAACCGGTGGGCCCCACCCCCACCACCCACCGCCACCCCACCTTGCCCGCGCCAGTTGCTCACCAGCTCGTCGATCGCCAGCAAATGTGCGTTCACGAGCCCGGTGATCCCCTGCCCGACCAGCCAGGTCCGCACGGCTCGGCGACGCAATGCGGCGGGCGCAGTGGCCAGGATCTCGATCGAGAGGACCGGCCGATCGGTGTCACCGTCGCCACTGCCGAGCACAGCGAGCTCCGCGTCGGCCCCCGCCTCCCCCTCGGGCGCACCGGCACCAGAGCCTGGTGAGACACCGCCGCTCTCCGCCGGCACGGGACCAGCGTCCGGTGATACCGGTCTGCCCTCCGAATCGACAACGGCGGCTGGCCGCGCGACGCTGCCGCCTGCCGACGGCACGGAATCAGCGACAACCGACCGGTCATCCCCGGCCACGGTCGTGCGCGCGGCACGCAGCAATTCGTCCGCGGCGGCATCGAGCACCGCGCCGTCCTCTCGCAACTGGTCGGCGGTGCGCGCCAGCGCCTGCGCCACCCCACCGCCGAGCACGCCCTCGAGCAGTGGCAGCACCTCATTGCGCACTCGCACCCTCGTGTAGCGGGGGTCGGTGTTGTGCGGGTCGTCCCAGGTTCGCAGACCCAGGTCGGCGCACATCCGCACGGTCTGCGCCCGCCGAACCCCCAGCAACGGTCGTCCCCACGGCGGATTCCATGCCGCCATCCCCTGAATCGACCGCCCGCCGGACCCGCGAGCCAGCCCGAGCAACACCGTCTCGGCCTGATCGTCGAGCGTGTGTCCGAGCAGCACCGGCCGCCCGTCCCGCACCGATTCCAGCGCCGCGTACCGCGCCACCCGCGCCGCCGCCTCCACTCCCCCATCTCGCCCGACCTCGACCGGCAAGACCAGCGCCGCCACACACCCCAACGCCCTCGCCTGCGCCGCCGCCCGCTGTGCCACCGCGGCCGAGCCGTCCTGCAACCCGTGATCCACCACCACCGCCGTCACCGCACCGGCCTCCACCACCGCCGCCGCGACCAACGCCAGCGAATCCGCCCCGCCGGACAGCCCGACCACCACCGGCACCCGCCCACCGTGCGCCATCACCCACGCCCGCACCCCCCGCCGCACCGCGAGCACCGCCGCGGTCTCCGGAAGCCGCCTGCTGTACGCCGTCACCACCGGATTCCAGCCACCACGCGACTACCCGCCTGTCCCATGCCTGCAGGCTACCGAGCTCGAGCGAGGAGCCGACACCACCAGCTCCTGGTGATCAACGGTTCAGTCACTAGGCGAGGACGCGGCGGATCCAGCGGTCGGGGTCGTCGATCTCGTCGAGGCGGGGCAGCGTTTCCCCGCTCGTCCAGATCGTGTTGAACTCCGGCACGCCCACCCGCTCGACGACCGCGTCGACGAACTTCTTCCCGCGCACGTATTGCGCGACCTTCGCGTCCACCCCGAGCAGCGCCCGCAGCAGCCGCTGGACCGGGTTGGTCGGCTTCTTCCTGCGCTGGTCGAACGCGGCGCGGATCTGGGCAACGGTCGGCACGACAGCGGGTCCGACAGCGTCCATCACGTGGTCGGCGTGGCCTTCGAGCAGGGTACCGAGCATGAGCAGCCGGTCGAGCGCCTCGCGCTGCGGTGGGGCCTGGGCGGCGCGCAGCAGCCCGACGATCCCCTTGCTGTTGGGGTCGTCGGCGGTGGACCCATCACGGCGGGCCTTCACCTCGCCGACCAGCCGGGCGAGCAGTTCGCTCATCGGTTCCTCGCCGACCGCGCTGAGCGTGTCGACATTGGTACGCATGTAGTCGCCCAGCCAGGGCGCGGAGGAGAACTGCACCCGGTGGGTCACCTCGTGCAGGCAGACCCACAGCCGGAAGTCGGACGGATTCACCCGCAGCGCCCGTTCGACGCCGAGGATGTTGGGCGCGACGAGCAGCAACGTGCCGTCCTCGCCGGTGAACGGGTCGTACTGACCGAGGATCGCGGTGGACAGGAACGCCAGCATGGTCCCGGCCTGGATTCCGGCGGGCTTGCCGACGAGCTTGCCGCTCTCGGTGGTCTCGATGCCGGTGAGCACCGACATGGAGTCGGCCGCGGCGGCGATCCAACCGGGCCGGTCGACGATCCTGGCCTCGGGCACCGGCCGGTCGTCGAGCAGCCCGCTGACCTCCCGCACCGGCCCCTCGGCCCGCATCGACGCGTCGGCCAGCTCCACGACGATCTGCTCAGCGCTCTGCCGTGAGGTTCGCGGGCCCGAGGGCGCGAGCAGGGCCCCCGTGCGCGCGGCCAACCGCCAGTCGACGGCTCCGCTGAACCCGGAGTTCTTGGACTTGCCCTCGGTCATAGCCACCCGCTCTCAGGAACATCCGCAGTTGCGCAGCGCGCCCGCCACCGTGTCGAGCGCGGGCCTGCTGACCTCCGGCAAGCGATCGTTGGACATGAGCGCGAAGGTCAGCACCCGGCCGTCACGGTCGAGCACATACCCGACCAACGCGCTGGCCACGCTCAGAGTTCCGGTCTTCGCGCGCACCCACCCGGCCCCGTGCCGGTTCTGCACGACGAAGCGCGGCGCGAGGGTGCCGGTACCGCCCGCGACCGGCAGATCGTCCAGCAGCGGCGCGAGAGCCGCTGCGCGCGGGTCGTTTTCGGGTCTGGCCTGGGTTCCGACCGGCACCACGGCCGCATCGCCGGTAGGCTTGGCCGCGGTCGCGATGATGGTGTCGAGCAGGCGCGCGGGCACCCGATCGTCGACCGAGAGGCCACTGTTGTCGGCCAGATGCAGTCCGGTGACATCGAATCCGGCCGCCGTCAGCGCCGCCGTGGTCGCCGCGACGGCACCGGCGAAGGAAGGTTCGTGCCCGGTCGCCAGCGCGAGTTCCCGTCCGACAGCCTCGGCGAGCACATTGTCGGAGCGGATCATCATGTCGTGCAGGCGAGTTCGCAGGGGCGCCGATTGGACCTTCGCGAGCTCGGCGCCGGTGCGCGCGGCCTGCCCGACCCGCACCGCCGCGGGATCGACGCCGAGCGCGGTCGCGAGCGCGCGACCGGCGTCGAGGGCCGGGGTGGCCGAGCGCGGGGAGTAGTCGGCCGACGGATCGAAACGGCCGCCGTCGAGCATGATCGCTTCGATCGGGGCGATCGAACCCTCGGGGATGTCGATCGGGTCCCAGCCCGCGGCCATGGTCGGACCCGTGAAACCGGAGATGTCGACGACGATCGCGGTGACCTGCGTGCCCGCCGCCCTGACCTGCGCGGCCAGATCCGCGATCCGCGCGCCGTCGGTGTAGTAACCGCCCGTCTCGACGGTGGTCAGCGTCGGATCACCACCGGCGAGCAGCACCAGCTCGCCCGGCGCACCGGCGACCACCCTGGTGGTGAGCCGCTGGTCGTCGGGCAGGGTGAGCAGCGCGGCCGCGGCCAGCATGATCTTCGCGGTCGAGGAGGGGATCATCGCCTTGGTCGGATCCTGGCTCCACAGCACAGCGCCGCTGCTCGGGTCACTGACCTGACCGGCGAAGGCGCCCAGATCGGGATTGCCGATCACGGGCGCGAGCGCCGCGCCGATCCCTTCCACGGTCGGCGCGGGCGCGTCCGACCTGGCCGCGGTGATCTCCGCCTGCGGTGGCGCGCTGTTCGGCGGCGGTGCCACGGTCAATCCGCCGTGCCGGAATTCCGGGGTCCATGGCTGCGCGATGGCGGCGAAACCGCCCGCGATCAGCAATACCGCCACGACCACCGCCGACAGCCAGATCCAGCCACGGCCACGCCGCGCCGGTGATCCCGGATTTTCCTCGCCTCGACCGATCACGACCGTCGTCTCTCCCTAGGGCGCCGTCCGACACGCTTCGACTGCGCGCTGGGCCGCCTGCCGCACCGGTGTTCCAGCACACCACACTATCCTCGTTGCGCAACGGTTCCCCAGAACGATCTGGCGATTCGGCTACGACAAGCATCGAACGAGCAAGGAGATGGCGTGGAGTTCGACGTCACCATCGAGATTCCCAAGGGTTCTCGGAACAAGTACGAGGTCGATCACGAGAGCGGCCGGGTCAAGCTCGACCGGTACCTGTACACCTCCATGGGCTACCCGGCCGACTACGGCTTCATCGAGAACACTCTCGGCGAGGACGGCGATCCGCTGGACGCGCTGGTGCTGCTGCCCGAATCGGTGTTCCCCGGTGTGATCGTCGAGGCCCGTCCGGTCGGCGTGTACCGGATGACCGACGAGGCAGGCGGCGACGACAAGGTGCTGTGCGTGCCCGCGGGCGACCCGCGCTGGGACCACATCCAGGACCTGGGCGATGTCTCGGAGTTCGAACTGTCGGCGATCAAGCACTTCTTCGAGCGCTACAAGGATCTCGAGCCCGGCAAGTTCGTGCAGGGTTCGGAGTGGCTCAACCGCGCCGAGGCCGAGAAGATCATCGACGAGTCCTTCACCCGGCTGAAGGAATCCGGCCACTGAGCCGACCACCCACGAGAAACGGGAAGTCCGAGAGCTTTCGGACTTCCCGTTTTCGTTACCCGGCAGTGCCGCCGACCCCCCGGCGACGACGCGGGTCCGGGTACACAACCCAATCTATCGCGCGAACAACACTGTTCGCTACCGCACCGCTACCCGCGGACCCGCGCGATGATCTCGCTATGACGCCGCGATGACGCGCCGCGCGCGCAGTGCCGCAAGATGGTCGTGCAGCAGCACCATGATCGGCGCTTCGAGTTCGGCGTCGAGTCGCTCGTGGGTCAGGTGCGGGTCCTGCATCGACTCGAAAGCCTGCGCCGCCGCGCCGAAACAGTCCTCGGCCTGCTGGGCCTTGCCCTGCGCGCTCTCGATCAACCCCTGCAGCACCATCACCCTGGCCCTGATGAGCGGGCCGATGGCTCGGGTGAGTACCTGGATCGCCTCGTGGACGACGGGTTCGGCGTCCCGCGCGCGCCCCGCCATCAGCAGTACGTGCGCCAGCCTCGACAGCGCCCAGCCCAGGCGCAGCTCGTTCCCGCCGACCCGGCCCAGCGCCACCGCGCCCTCGCAGACCCGCACCCCCTCGGCCGTGCGCCCCTGATAGACCAGGGTGACCCCGAGTTCGTGGGTCGCCATCACCTCGAGCGAACGATTGCCCAGCTCGACGGCCATCCGCTGGGCGAGAACCGCCCGTTCACGCGCGGCCGCGAAGTCACCCGCGTCCGAGAGCGTCTTCGCCTCGTGCACCAGACAGGCGCATTCGACCGCGCGGTCACCGACTCGGCGCGCCAACCGGATCGCCCTGGCCGAATGGGCAAGCGGTGCAGCGGTTTCGGAGCCGCACCGGGTCGAGGACGCCAACAGTTGGGCGGCGAAGGCGGTGAGCCTGGCATCGCTGATGGTGCCGCGATCGAGCGACAGCGCGATCCGCTGGTGATCGCGCCCCTGGCGCAAGGCCCCCAGCGAATACGCGAACAGCGCACCGAGCGCGACCCGCACCCGGCACTCCACCGAGCGGTCACCGGTCCGCAGCGCGGCATCGAGCAGTTCCTCCAGCGCTCGCGCCACCTCGAGACAGTTCGCACCGCCGTCGATGAGTTCTGCGGTGGCCCAGGCGATATCGGCGGCTGGGGCGAGTACGGGCCCGCCGACCTCCGCGCACTGGCGATAGAGGGAGACCAGGTTGTGCCGCTCCCCGGCCAGCCAGACCTGCGCGGCGTACTCGTCGGCGAAGCGCAATCCCGCCGACATGGTCGGTCGCAGGTGCTCAGGTAGCCTGGTACCCGGATTACACACGGCAACAACGTTTTTCATGGTCGCTAGATAGAAGTCGAGCAGCCTGCGCAGCGCGGTGAGCGGCGGGTCGGCGCTGCCGGTGGACGGCAGCTCTCTGGCGAACAGGCGCAGCAGATCGTGATAGGTGTAGCGGCCGGGAGCGGTGGTCTCGAGCAGATTCAGATCGACGAGTTCCTCGCACACCTGCTCGGCCCGCGCGGCGTCGATGCCGAGCATCGCGGCCGCGCCCTCGGTGCGGATCTCGTCGACCTCGGGCACCGCGAGCATCCGGAACGCGCGGGCATGGGCGGCGTCGAGTTGGTCGTAGCTGATCCGGAAGGCCACCGCCACCGCCAGTTCCCCGGTGCGCAGCACACTGAGTCGCCCGGCGGTGTCGCGTAATCGCTCGGCCACGCTGTGCACGGTCCAGGCCGGCCGCGCGGCCAACCGGGCCCCCACGATCCGCACCGCCAGCGGCAGCCCACCGCAGGCGTCCAGCACCGCGGCGACGGCCTCGGGTTCAGCCTCGATCCTGGCCGCCCCGGCGATCCCGGCCAGCAGCCTGCGCGCCTCGGCCTCGGTGAGCACCTCGAGCCGGACCGCGGTGGTCCCCGGCAATTCGGGCAGCGCCGAACGGCTGGTCACCAGGACCGCCGAACCGGAAGTGCCGGGAATCAGTGGCGTGATCTGGTCCACCGAGCGGGCGTTGTCGAGCACGACGAGCACGCGTTTGCCGTCGAGGCGGCTGCGGAACTGGGCCGCCCGTTCCGCGGCGCTCGCGGCCAGCTCACCTTCCGGCACACCCAGCGCGCGCAAGAAGTCACCGAGCGTGTCGGGCGCGGTGGCGCCACCGCCTGCCCGGTCGACGGCGAAACCGTGCAGGTCGACATGCAGCTGCCCGTCGGGAAACCGCCCGCGCACCCGATGCGCCACGTGCACCGCCAGCGCGCTCTTACCGATCCCGCCCATGCCACCGATCGCGCACACCGGCACCCCCGGCCCGTCGGCGGTGAGCCGGTCCGCGATCAGCTCGACCACCTCCGCGCGGCCGGTGAAGTCGACGACATCGGCGGGCAGCTGCGCCACCCGCTGCACCGCCCGCTGCCGCTCGGGCGCCACGGCCTCGCGCGGCGCGGCGAGCTCCCCGGCCAGGATGCGACGGTGCAGTTCGACGAGGTCGCTGCCGGGTTCGATGCCGAGCTGTTCGACGAGTTCGCGCCGCGTATCGGCGTAGACGGCGAGCGCCTCGGCCTGCCGGCCGGAGTGATTCAGCGCGGTCATCAGCAGCCCGCGCGGACGTTCGCGCAGTGGATGTTGCGCGCACAGCGCGGTGAGTTCGGCGATCACCTGGCCGTAGTTCCCGCGACGCAGGTCGAGTTCACCGCGCTGTTCGAGCAGCGCGAGCCGCCGGTCGGTGAGGTGCGCGCGACGGTGTTCGGCGAAGGGGCCGGGCAGTCCGGCCAGCGGAGTGCCGTTCCAGTGGGACAGGGCCGTGTCGAGGATGCCGCGCGCGGTGTCGGGGTCGGGTTCCGGGTCGGCGCGCAGGGTGTCGAGCAGCTCGTCGACCTGCTCGATGTCGACCCGGCCCGCGGGCAAGCGCAGCGCGTACCCGCCGCCGAGGCCGACCAGCACGCGGGCGGGCTCTCCCGGGGCGCGATCGGGTTCGAGCACCCGGCGCAGCTGCAGGATGTGGTTGCGCAACGCCCCGACGGCACTGGTGGTGGGATTCTCGCCCCAGACGCCGTCGATGAGTTCGTCCACCGTCGCCGACCGGCCGCCGCGCAACAGCAGTACGGCCAGTACGGCCCGCTGCTGTCGCGACCCGAGCTCGAGTTCGGCCTCGCCCCGCCAGGCGCGGACCTCACCGAGCACGGCGAACTTCAGCATCCTGGCAAATCCCTACTCACGACAACTCCGAACCCGACAATCCGGCCCCAGGCTCGAGAACTGCCGACCGAGCGCGAGGGGACCAGTGCCGCAGCCGGGATCGTACCGAGCGGTCGGCTCGTCGACCAGGGAACGTCAGCGGCGGCGGGCGCGTGACGCACCCGCCGCCGATCCGGCGATCAGCCCGGAGGCGCCCCAGACCTCGTGCGACGGCCTGCTTTCGCACCGTCGTGCGGGTCCGCGGCAGGCGCACTCGACTGCGCGATCGTTTCGGCCAGCGCACCGGCCCCCTCGGCGGCCTTGGCGTCGCCGGCCGCCTCGATGCCACCCGTCGTGCGCAGCGGCACTTCCTTCCAGAACAGCACGAGCAGCAGCGCCAGCAGCGCGACACCGGCGGCGGCCAGGAACACCGTCGACATCGAGTCGGCGAAACCCACCTGGAACGGCTTGGCCAGTTCTGGATTCAGCTGCTGGATGATCGAGCTGTCCTGCAGTACCTGCCCGGCCGCCGACGTGTCGTTGGCCAGCAGGCCCTTGGCCAGCGCGGCGTCGGCCGGATTCGCGCTCTGCGCACCCTGGACGATGGCCTGCCGATAGGCGGGGTCGTTGGCCGAGGATTGCAACTGCTCGGTGATGTTCGGGGTGAGCAGCGAGAACAGGATCGACAGGAAGACCGCGGCGCCGAGGGTGCCGCCGATCTGCCGGAAGAACGTCGCCGAGGCGGTCGAGACACCCATGTCCTTGGGCGGCAGCGCGTTCTGCAGGGCCAGCGTCAGCGGCTGCATCAGGTTGCCGAGGCCGAAGCCCGCGCAGGCCATGAAGATCATCGCCAGCCACAGCGGGCTGTCGGCGTCGAGCAGGTGCAGCAGGAACAGGCCGAGGGTCAGCATGGTCGCGCCGATCACCGGGAAGGCCCGGTAGCGACCGGTTTTCGAGATCAGCCGACCCGACACGATCGAGCCGATCATCAACCCGAGCACCATCGGCAGCATCTGCAGACCCGCCTCGGTCGGCCCGGCGCCCCGCACCACCTGCAGGTACTGCGGCAGCAGCAGCATGCCGCCGAACATGGCGGCGCCGACGACGAACGAGATCACCACACCGAGGGCGAAGGTGACATTGCCGAAGATCCGCAGCGGGATCAGCGCGGCGTCACCCATGTACTTCTCCACCGCCACGAACCCGAGGACGCCCAGTGTGCCGATGACATAGCAAGCCACCGAAGCGGTGCTGCTCCAACCCCATTCGCGGCCCTGTTCGGCCACGATCAGCAGCGGCACCAGACCCACCGCGAGCACCAGCGCGCCGCCGAAGTCGATGCGGTGGGTGGCGTGCGGGGTGCGCGGCAGGTGCAGCACCCGGGTCACCACCACCAGGGCCAGCAGGCCCAGCGGCACGTTCACCAGGAACACCCAGCGCCAGCCGGTGATGCCGAGAATGGTGTCCTGGCCGGCGAGCAGGCCGCCGAGCACCGGCCCGAGCACGCTCGAGATGCCGAACGTCGCGAGGAAATAGCCCTGGTAGCGGGCCCGTTCGCGGGGCCCGACCATATCGCCCATGATGGCCAGCGACAGCGACATCAGGCCACCGGCGCCCAGCCCCTGAAAGGCCCGGAACGCGGCCAATTGGTACATCGACCCGGCCAGCGTGCACAGCAGCGAGCCGATGATGAACAGCCCGATCGCGGTGAGGTAGAACGGCTTGCGGCCGAACATGTCCGAGAGCTTGCCGTAGAGCGGGGTACTGATCGTCGCGGTGATCAGGTAGGCCGTGGTGGCCCAGGCTTGCAGCGAGTAGCCGCCCAGGTCGTCGGCGATGGTGCGAATCGACGTCGACACGATCGTCTGATCGAGCGAGGCCAACAGCATGCCGAGCATCAGCCCGGACAGCACGGTCAGGATCTGGCGATGGGTGAAGCCGGCGGGTGATTGCACCGGCGCCGCGGTGGTGGTCACGAATGGTCCTCCGTCCCGGTAGTCAGGGCGGGTTGGACCGCGTTCAGCAGCGGGCGCGCGCGGTCGTAGTCGGTGACGAAGCGCGTCAACAGCGCGGCGAAACTCGCGCGGTCCTCGGCCGACCACTGCTCGGTGACGATGGCGACGCTCTCCTGCCTGCGCACGCGGATGCGCGCGGCGACCTCGCGGCCGCGTTCGGTCACCTCGAGCACGGTCGCGCGCCCGTCGACGGGATCGGCGGTGCGCACCACCAGCCCCCGGTCGACCAGTTGCGCGACCTGCCTGCTGACCGTCGACGCGTCCGAGTGCACCGCCTCGGCCAACGCGCCCGAGCGCATCGGCCCGTCGCACACCAGCCGGAACAGCACGACGAAGCCCGCCGGGTCGATCCCGGAGCGGTCCTTCACCTGGGCCAGCGCGCGATCACGCAGGCGGTGCAGCCGCACGAGCTGGGTCGCGATGGTGTCGATCGACGGCTCGATCTCGCTCATGCCTCACCCTTACTTGCATCAAACAATTAGTTGTGTGATGCAAGTATGTAGACAGAACGGTCACCGGGGCAACCGTTTGAACCGTTTTTACTCGCCCTTGAACTCCGGGGCGCGCTTCTGGAACACCGCCGTGATGGCCTCGGTGAGGTCCTTGGACGGCAGGAACGCCGCGTTCCAGGTCGACACGTAGCGCAGCCCCTCGGCGACCGCCGGGCTGGTCCGCTGCTCGAGCACGTCCTTGATGCCCTGCACCACCAGCGGCGGGTTCTCGGCGATCTCGCGCGCCATCGCGTGCGCGGCCGCGACCACCGCCTCCTGATCGTCGAACACCTCGTTGACCAGGCCGATCCGCTCGGCGCGCACGGCGTCGATGTCCTTGGCCGTGTAGGCCAGCTCGCGCAGGTTGCCCTCGCCGATGATGCCCGGCAGGCGCTGCAGCGAACCGATGTCGGCCACGATGGCCACCTTCGCCTCCCGGAGGCTGAACTTGGCGTCGGCGCTGGCCAGCCGGATGTCGGCGGCGGCGATCAGGTCGAGGCCACCGCCGATGCACCAGCCGGACACAGCCGCGATCACCGGCTTGGCGCACTCGGCCACCGAGGTCACCGAGTCCTGCATGCTGCGGATCACCTTGAGGAACTCGGTGCGCGGCGCCGCCTTGGCGTCGTCGGCCAGCACCGGCGCGAGCATACCGCCCATCGCCGCCAGGTCGAGCCCGAACGAGAAGTGCTTCCCGGAGCCGGTGAGCACCACCGCCCGCACCTGCGGATCGGCGTCGAGCGCGCGGAAGATCTCCGGCAGCTCACGCCAGAAATCGGGTCCCATCGCATTGCCCTTACCCGGCCCGATCAGGGTGACCTGAGCAACGTGGTCGGCGATCTCGACGGTAAAAGCCTGCCAATCAGTCATGGGGTGATTATCGCTGGTGCCGGGTCCGCGCCGGTTCCCCACCCTGACCCACGAGTAAGAACCGCGGCCCGGCGTACCTTGGGCAACCCGAAATACGTACTCCCCCGCCATATTCGCCGTTGTCGACCTACTCTGGATTCATGCGCAGGTCGTCTTTACCGGCGGTCGCATGCCGCGTCGCCGACACGCTCATCGCCCGCGGGCATCACGGCGTCCTCGTCTCGCCCGAAACACCCACCGCCACCGCGGCCGACGCCGCCCGCGCCCTGGGCATCCACCCGACCGCGATCATCACCTCCCAGGTCTTCCTCCTCGACGACGACCCCGTCCTGCTCCTGGTCGCCTGCCACCACCGCGTCGACCTCGCCCGCACCGGCAACCGCCTCGAAGGCACCCTCACCCCCGCCCCCACCGCCCTGATCGAACGCATCACCGGCCAACCCATCGACGGCACGGCCCCCGTTGGCCACCCCACCAACCTCCCCACCTGGGTCGACACCGCCCTCGCCGACCACCGCGAAGTCTGGGCCGCGGGCGGTCACCCGAACACGGTGTTCCGCACCAACTTCCGCGAACTGGTCCGCATCACCGCGGGGTTGCCGATCGAGGTCGACTGAATCAGCCGCGGTCCTGGTAAGGGTCGACCAACGCGGTGGGAGTCCGCGCGATCTCGAGCATCGCTTCGGGAAAACGCTCACCAGCGACGTAATACCGAGCCCTGGTACGACCGACCGGCGACAACACACCCCGTTGCACCAGTTCGCGAAGGTCACGCTGTGCTTGTTGGGTGCTCAGTCCCTCTGCCTGTTCATAGCGCGTGCGACTCATAGCGCGTGCGACGAACACGGCCTGCCATCGCCACGTCGTGCAGCGCGGAAACGATCCGTTCCTCAGAACCGGTATCGCGCAGGTAGTCCGACGCCGCATCCCACACGCGGCGTGAACTTTCGACTCGGATCCGAACGGCCTGCGCCTGCTGGTGATACGCGGTCAGATTGAACCGGAGCCATTCACCGACATCCTGGTCTGGTCGGAATTCGCTACCCCGGCGATTCAGAACTTGGTAGTACTCCCGAGTGTTCCCAGGCTCACCCAACCATGCCTCGATCGATGAGAACTCCGGTGCGAGCACACCCTCTCGCGCAATCATCAGCGTTTGCAGCGACCGCGACATCCGCCCATTGCCATCAGCCCATGGGTGGATGGAGGCCAGGTGCAAATGCGCCATCGCTGCACGCACCAAAGGATGGGACGACGAAGGCTCGTTGAGCCAGTCGACCAGCTCTGCCATGAGCGCGGGAACCTGCTCGACGGGCGGCGCGGTGTACGCAGCGATCTGCGGATTGCGGGCACTGGTCACGTAGACCGGTCCGTGCCGCCACTGCCCAGCCGGCTTGCGCATCGTGTGCCGATGCCCTTGCAACATCCAGTGCAGTGCATTGAGAAAACCCGCGCTGTAGGCGAAGTCGTCAACATCGTGCAACGTCTGGATGTAGGTCATCATCCGCGCGAACGCGGACGTCTCCGCCCGATTCTCCTCCGAAACGTCGATATCCCGTTCACCCGCGATCAGGTCTTGCACATCGACCGTCGAGACCCTGAATCCTTCGATCCAGTTCGCGCCGACACCGCATCGGCGGTCAAAAACCTCTGCAGTCCGCCCGCTCAGACCGCGGGCACGCCCTGCAGCTCGTACGACAGCGCTTCGCGCATCAGATCGACCTCAGCCAGCACCGACTCGTCGGCGGCCGACAGGACGGGCATGAGATACAACACCTCGCAACGATGCATTGACGTAATCATTACGTCCATGTCCGGCTCGCACGATCCAGCGCCCGCCGAGTGATCTGGATCTACCCGACAGCGCGGACGCTGGGAAACCGATGGAGCCCGGGCGTAGTTTGGGGCGGTGGGTGATGTGCGACGTTCTCCGGACGAACTGGTGGTTCCCGACGATCTGAGCCCGATCACGGCCGAGCAGTATCGAGGTTCGATGCGGCACTATCCGGCCGGGGTCACCGTGGTGACGATCGGGTCGGCGGCCGGACCGGTGGGTTTCACCGCGACCTCGTTCGCCTCGCTGTCGCTGGAACCGCCGCTGGTGTCGTTCAACATCGCGCACACCTCGTCGAGCATCGAGGCGCTGCGGGCCGCCGATTCGGTGGTCATCCACTTCCTCGGCGAACACCAGCACCACCTCGCCCACCGCTTCTCCCGCACCGCCGCCGACCGCTTCACCGACCGAGCCCTCTGGACCACCCTCGACACCGGCGAACCCGTCCTGCACGGCACCCCGATCTGGCTGCGCACCACCATCCACAACCTCATCGACATCGGCGACCACACCCTCGCTGTCGGCCTGGTCACCCGGGTCCACGACGACACCGACGTCTCCCCCTCCGCCGCCCCCCTCCTCTACTACAACGGCAAATACCACCGCCCCACCGCCCTCGACACCTGATCAGGCCGTCAGCCAGCGCGCTACAGCTAGTGTTGGTCCGTTGGTCTCCGAGGTTCCTTTCAACTTCCGCCGTCCCGATGCCATCGTGTACCGCTGCATCGAGGACCCGCGCGACAAGTGGAAGGCGAAACCGACGGCGGCAGACACCCTCCTCGTTGCCGAAGTGGTGTCACCAGCGACGATCACCGCCGATTGTGTGGACAAGCGGGCGGAATACGCGCGCCTGGGTATCGAGCAGTACTGGATCGTCCGCATGGAGAACAACGACGGCCGCGTGAAGTCCATCGAAATCCTCCGCCTCAACACCGCAGGCGCCTACATCTCCACCGAAACCCGCTTCCGCTCCCACAGTCCCACCGCGATCGAGATCACCGACCCACTCACCGTCATCATCACCTGGGACACACTCGACGCGGACCTCGACTGAGCCGAACCACCCGACTGCGCTCGACACCCGAGCCCCGATAGTCGTACAATATTTCGTACGACTACCAGTGAGGCTCGCATGACTGCACTACCGATTTCCACCGCCCGCCAGAACCTCTTCAAGCTGGTTCAGCAGGTCAACGACGACCACGACACCGTGACCGTCGTCACCAAGTCGGGCGAGAACGCCGTGCTCGTTGCCGAGTCGGATTGGAACTCCATCCAGGAGACCCTCTACGTCCTCGCAACCCATGGCGGAGTCCGACTCCTTGAGTCTGCCCGCGATGCCCGCGATGGCAAGTTCGAGGCTCACGAGCTGATCGATCCCGATGCCTGAGCGCAAGCTTGCGTTCAGCGCGTACGGGTGGGAGACGTACACATCCTGGCTCGCCAGGGATCGAACTGTCCTCGAGGCAGCCAACAAATTGATCGCCGCCGTCATGACCGACCCTTTCGCCGGTATCGGAAAGCCCGAGCCCTTGAAGCACCAACTGGCAGGGAATTGGTCGCGCCGCATCACCAGAGAACATCGATTGATCTACTACGTCACAGATTCCGAGGTCGTCGTCATCGCCGTCGGTGGACACTACGACGAATAGGCACGACCAGGAACGGCGCACGCCCTATTCGCAGGCGATCCCGTCATTGTCGCGGTCGAGGCCGGAGCGGTAGCCGGGGTCACCCACGTACAGGGGTGCGGCTCCGGCGGCGCGGGCCGCGGCACAGTCCTTGTAGTAGACGGTGGGGGCGGGTGGCGGTTCTTGGGTGGGGACGGTCGCGACGCGTGGAGCGGAGACTTCGACTGTCGGCGGCGGCGGTGGCACCTCGATGGCGGTCGGCGGGGCCGGTGCGATCGGCGCCACCGGGACTTCTTCGGCCGTGGTCTCGACTGCGCCGGTTTCGACGGTGGTCGGGGCCGGGGTGACAGTGACCGTTTCGACCACTCGGATCGTCGTGGTGTGCGCGACCGAGGACGGTTCGTCCCCGACGCCGACACCAACGAGGAGACCGACCGCACCCGCGGCGCCGATGCCGGCAACCACCGGCCAGCGTCGTTTCTTGTTCGACGTCCGCTGCGGGCGAGCCCACTGGTCGGGTGGTTGCGGCGACACAAAGAAATTCGCCTCCGAGCCGCGCGCGAGCGCGCCCTCAGCCGATCAGGCAGGCAGCAGCACCCACCGGTGCATCCGCGGTGAGCGGACGGGTTTCGGGAGTGGGGCTCCACAGCCCGTCGGTGACGGTGTACTCCCAGGACGTCCCGGACTCGACGAAAGTGGCGACGGCACCGATCAGCCGGTCCACATCAGCGGAGGTGGTGCCGAGGCCGACGCTGGCGCGCAGGGCGGAGTCGAGGCCGAGCCTCGCGAGCAGGGGGTGGGCGCAGAAGCGACCGTCGCGAACGCCGATGGCGTGTTCGGCGGAGAGGTAGGCGGCGACCTTGCCTGGCGCGTGGTCGGCGACGGTGAAGGCGACGATCCCGACGGAATCGGCGCTGTCGGACCAGATGTTGACCAGCGAGACTCCCGGAATCGCGGTCAGTCCGCCGCGCAGCCGATCGGCCAGGAACCGTTCGTGCGCAATGAGTTCGGCGGGATCGAACGCGGCAAGCGCCTCGCAGGCGGCGGCGATGGCGGCCGCGCCGAGCACATTCGGCGACCCACCCTCGTGACGCTGCGGCGAGGACGCCCATTCGACCCGCGCCACACCGACCTCGCGCACCGCACCGCCACCGGCCAGATGCGGCTCACCCGCATCCAGCCAGTCCCGTCGACCGACGAGTACACCGGCACCGAACGGCGCGTACAGCTTGTGCCCGGAGCAGGCCAGGTAGTCGATTCCGCTCTCACGCAGGGAGATTCGTCGATGCGGTGCCAGCTGCGCGGCGTCGACGAGAATGCGCGCACCACACAGGTGGGCAATGTCGGCCAAGCGTTCCAGCGGCAGCACCTCACCGGTGACATTGGACGCCCCGGTGATCGCGAGCAGCGCGGCGGGCTTGCTGCACAGTTCGGCGACGACCCGTCGAATCGTCTCCTCGACGGTGTCGGCGGCTTCGACCACCCGCCGCCCGCGCGCGGTCCACGGCAGGAAGTTGGCATGGTGCTCGATGTCGAGGACCACGGTCTCCCCCGGCACGCACCCGGCCAGCAGGTTCAGCGAGTCGGTGGTGTTGCGGGTGAACACCACCGCTTGGTCGTCGGCGGCGTCGAGGAACCGGGCGACGGTGCCGCGCGAGGCCTCGTAGCACTCGGTGGAGATCCGCGAGGCGTAGCCGGCGCCACGGTGCACGCTGGCGTAGTACGGCAATAGTTGCGAGATCCGGTCGGTGACCTGCGTCAACGCGGGCGCGCTTGCGGCGTGGTCGAAGTTGGCGTACGCGCTGGTGCCGCCCTGCACGAGCGGTACCTGCAGGTCGGCGCCGGACACCGAGGCGAGAGCGCATGCTGGGTCGATTCTCGGCCGCCTTGATTCTGGACTGACCGGAGGGTGCGACGAAGGAGTGCCCGCAGGAAGGGAAGAATCGAGGCTTCCAGGCCGAGAATCCGCGGCACCAGCCGCCAAAAGTACAGTCATCACGAAAATCCCGTCGGCTCAGGGACTCGTTCCCGAAAGGGTGAGGCGAGTCCGCGCTTGCCGCGCCCACTGCGGGCGGCGGCCTGGTCGTCACCCGGATTGCCACCGAATTGCCCCTCAGTCGCCGTCGGTGAAACCATCGGGGCAACCCATGATGGACAGTCCAAATGATTGACCTACTCCACTATTTGCTAAGGTGACCGGCATGTCCACGAACTCGAACTCCGTCCGCGGCCTGCCGCGCTACCCGGTGTACGCGCTCGGACGGCTCACCAAGGCGCTGCACACCGAGATCGGCATCCCGCTGCGCGATCACTGGGTGCTGACCTTCATCGCGGAGAACGCCGACCTCACCCAGAAGAAGGTCGGCGACGCACTCGGCATCGACCGCAGCGAAGTGGTCCGCCTGATCGACGCACTCGAGCGCGCCGACCTGGTCGAACGCACCCGCGACGGCAAGGACCGCCGCAAGTACCGGCTGCGGATCACCGAGGCCGGGCGCAAGCAGTGCAAGCGCACCGACAAGATCATCGCCGAGGCCACGGCCCGCGTTCTGGCACCGCTGGACGCCGACGAGCAGGCCGCCCTGCACCGGCTGGTCCGCACCGCGCTCGACGAACCACCACCCGCGGCGTCGTGATCCAGCGATGACGCCCGCTCGCGGCTGCCGCGAGCCACACCATCCGGCGGGTACCGTTGGCATCCGGTGACCATCCCGTTTGCCCCCTGGTAACCCGGCCGTGAAACAACAGACACCACCGATGGGGGTCAACCGATGAGAGGTGGACTGAGCGCCATGCTCGAGCCACACGCTGAGGCCGCGGCGGGACTGCTGCGCGATCCGCTGCTGCGCGCCGACCTCGCCGCGCCGCCGCGCACCCTGGTCGACATCCTGACCAGCACCGCGCTCACCCATCCCGACGCACCGGCCATCGACGACGGCGCGGTCGTGCTCAGCTACCTGGAACTGATCACCGCGATCGAGGCCAGGATGACCGAGCTGACCGCGGCGGGCGTGCGCCCCGGCGACCGGGTCGGCGTGCGGATGCCCTCGGGCAGCGCCGCGCTCTACGTGACCATCCTGGCCGTCCTCTACTGCGGCGCCGCCTACGTCCCCGTCGACGCCGACGACCCGGAGGAACGGGCCAAACTGGTCTTCGGCGAGGCAAGGGTGAGCGCGATCGCCACCGGTGACGGCATCGAGTCGGCCACCGCCGCCGCGGGCCACACCGACTTCTCCGACTGGAACACCCTGCCCACCCCCGCCGACGACGCCTGGGTCATCTTCACCTCCGGCTCCACCGGCACCCCGAAGGGCGTCGCGGTCACCCATCGCAACGCCGCCGCCTTCGTCGACGCCGAGGCGCGACTGTTCCTGCAGCGCGCTCCGATCGGCCCCGGCGACCGCGTGCTCGCCGGCCTCTCGGTGGCCTTCGACGCCTCGTGCGAGGAGATGTGGCTGGCTTGGCGCCACGGCGCCTGCCTGGTCCCCGCCCCGCGCGACCTGGTCCGCACCGGCGCCGACCTGGGCCCCTGGCTGATGCGCCGCGAGATCAGCATCGTCTCCACTGTGCCGACGCTGGCCGCGACCTGGCCCGCCGAGGCGCTGGAGTCGGTGCGGCTGTTGATCTTCGGCGGCGAAGCGGTGCCGCCGGAACTGGCCGAACGCCTCGCGGGCGGAGTCGAGCGCGAGGTGTGGAACACCTACGGCCCCACCGAGGCCACCGTCGTGGCGTGTGCCGCACTGCTCGACGGTGGGATGCCGATCCGTATCGGCCTGCCGCTGGACGGCTGGGACCTCACCGTCGTCGACCCGCAGGGCAACCCCGTCGCCGAGGGCGAATCGGGCGAACTCGTGATCGGCGGCGTCGGCCTGGCCCGCTACCTCGATCCCGCCAAGGACGCCGAGAAGTACGCGCCCCTGCCCTCGCTGGGCTGGGAACGTGCCTACCGCAGTGGCGATCTGGTGCGCAACGACCGCGAGGGCCTGATCTTCCTCGGCCGCGCCGACGACCAGATCAAGATCGGCGGCCGCCGCATCGAACTCGGCGAACTCGACAACGCCCTGCAACACCTGCCCGGGATCAGCGGCGCGGCCGCCGCGATCCGAACAACCAAGGCGGGCAACAAGATCCTGGTCGGCTACCTCACCGGCGCCGGACCCGACTTCGACGTGAAGAAGGCCAGAGAGATGCTGGCCGAACAACTCCCAGCTCCGCTGGTCCCGCGCCTGGCGATCGTGGCCGACCTGCCGACGCGCACCTCGGGCAAGGTCGACCGCGACGCACTGCCCTGGCCGCTGCCCAGCACCGAGGAGGCGCCCGAGGCCGGTCTCGGCGGTACCGCGGCCTGGGTGGCCGGGCTCTGGGACGCCATCCTCGGTGCCGAGGCCACCGATCTGAGCGCCGACTTCTTCGACCTGGGCGGTGGTTCGCTGGCCGCGGCCCAGCTGGTCGGCGCGCTGCGCGAGCGATTCCCGCACGTCACCGTCGCCGATCTCTACGACCACCCCCGGCTCGGCTCGCTGGTCGAACTGCTCGACGGCAGCGCGCCGGTCGCGGCCGTCGACACCCGCGTCGTCGCCCCGACCCCCCGGCGCGCCCAGCTCACCCAGGTCCTGGCCACGATCCCGCTGACCACTCTCACCGGTCTGCAATGGGTCACCTGGCTGACCGTCGTGTCGGGCATCGCCGCCTGGTCGGGCTCGCTGCCGTGGCTGCCGCGCCTGTCGTGGTGGTGGATCGTGCTGGCGTTCGTGCTGTTCATCTCGCCGATCGGCCGGATGACACTGTGCGTGGCGGGCGCGCGAGTCCTGCTGGCCGGACTGCGGCCGGGCTCCTATCCCCGCGGCTCCTGGGTCCACCTGCGGCTGTGGGCGGCGGTCCGCCTGTCCGAGGCCAGCGGCGCCGAAAGCCTGTCCGGCGCACCACTGATGGTCCCGTTCGCCCGCGCGCTCGGTGCCAAGATCGGTAAGGGCGTCGACCTGCACACCCTGCCCCCGGTGACCGGCATGCTCGAACTCGGCGACGGCGCCAGCGTGGAACCCGAGGTCGACCTGTCCGGCTACTGGGTCGACGGCGACGTCGTGCACATCGGCGGCATCATCATCGGTGAGGGCGCGGTGATCGGCGCCCGCTCGATCCTGCTGCCCGGCACCAAGATCGGCAAGAAGGCCGAGATCGCCCCCGGCTCGGCCGTCTCGGGCAAGGTCAAGGGCGAACAGGGCTGGGCGGGCTCCCCCGCCGCGAAGACCGGCAAGGCGCCACGCCGCTGGCCCGACCACACCCCCGAACGCGCCAGGCACTGGCTGCTGGTCTTCGGCATCTCGTCGATGGCGCTGGCCGCCATGCCCGTACTCGGCCTCGCCGTCGGCGGCACCTTCATCGCCTGGTGGGTCCGCGAGGAGACCACGATCGGCGCCGCCGCCCTGCGCGGCTTCGCCATCCTGCCGGTCGCGACCCTGCTCAGCCTCGGCGTGTACGCCGCCGCCACCGTGCTCGCGGTCCGCCTGCTCGGCATCGGCCTGCGCGAGGGCTACCACCCGGTCCGCAGCCGCACCGGCTGGCAGGTGTGGGCCACCGAACGTCTGCTCGACTCCGCGCGCACCTTCCTGTTCCCGCTCTACGCCAGCCTGCTCACCCCGCTGTGGCTGCGCTTGCTCGGCGCCCGGATCGGCAAGAACGTCGAGGCCTCGACGGTGCTGCTGCTGCCCAAGTTCACCGTGGTCGCCGACGGTGCCTTCCTCGCCGACGACACCATGATCGGCAGCTACGAACTCGGCGGCGGCTGGCTGCGCATCGGCGAGGCCAAGGTCGGCAAGCGCGCCTTCCTCGGCAACTCCGGCATGACCGCGCCCGGCAGGCGAGTGCCCAAGAACGGTCTCGTCGCGGTGCTCTCGGCCGCGCCGAGCAAGGCCAAGGCGGGCTCGTCGTGGCTGGGCAGCCCGCCGGTGCGCCTGCGCCGCGACACCGACTCCTCCGATACCGCACGCACTTTCGATCCGCCACTGCGGTTGAAGCTGGCCCGCGCCGTCGTCGAGACCTGCCGGCTGATCCCGGTGATGATCACCTTCGCCATCGGCCTCGGCGTGCTGTTCGTGCTCGCCCTGATCGCCCAGCACACCGATTATCTTGTCGCCGCGCTGGTTTCGGGCCTGGTGCTGATGGCGGCCGGTGCGGTCGCCGGGGCGATCGCGGTCGCGGCGAAGTGGTTGATCGTCGGGCGAATCCGGGCCGTCGAGCACCCGCTGTGGAGCTCGTTCGTCTGGCGCAACGAGGTCTCCGACGCCTTCGTCGAGACCGTCGCGGCGCCCTGGTTCGCCCGCGCAGCCACGGGTACTCCGGTGATGAACCTGTGGCTTCGCGGACTCGGTGCCAAGATCGGCCGCGGGGTATGGTGCGAGTCCTATTGGCTACCGGAGGCGGACCTGGTGACACTCGGTGACGGCGCGACCGTGGAACGCGGCTGCGTGGTGCAGACCCACCTCTTCCACGACCGGATCATGTCCATGGACACCGTGATCCTCGAGGCAGGCGCCACCCTCGGCCCGCACTGCGTCGCCCTGCCCGCCGCCCACATCGGCGCGGGCGCCACCATCGGACCCGCGTCCCTGGTGATGCGCGGCGATGTGGTGCCGCCGTCGACGCGCTGGTGGGGCAACCCGATCTCGCCGTGGACCGAGCCCGTCTCGACGCTGGAGTCGAGGCAGCGCGGGGCCGCCTGATGCGGAGCAAGTTCTACGAGGACCCGATCGACGCCTACCTACCGCAGAACGGCAATCGCGGCTACCGGGTCTCGCGCTACGAGCTCGAACTGAGCTACAAGCCGGCCAGCAACCGGCTCTCCGGTCGCACGGTCGTCATCGCGGTCACCACCGCGGTGCGCCCCTGGTTCACCCTGGACATGTCGCAGGCGCTGACCGTGTCGAAGGTGTTCGTCAACGGGTCGAAGGCCGCCAAGTTCGCGCATCAGCAGGGCAAGCTCGCGGTGACCCCGCAGCAGAAGATCCCCGCGGGTGGCGTCCTCGAGATCATCGTCCACTACGCGGGCACCCCCAAACCGGTGCGCGGGCCGTGGGGCGAGGTCGGCTGGGAGGAACTCACCGAGGGCTCGCTGGTGGCCAGTCAGCCCAATGGCGCCGCCTCCTGGTTCCCCTGCGACGACCATCCGAGTTCCAAAGCGTCCTACCGCATCTCGATCACCACCGACAGCCCGTTCTACGCCCTCGCCAACGGCACCCTGGTCCGCAAACAGGCCAAGGCCAGCCAGACCACCTGGGTCTACGAGGCGCCCGAACCGATGGCGAGCTATCTGGCGACCATCCAGATCGGCAGCTACCGCAAATACCGCGTCGGCGCGGCCGGCGAGCCGGTGCCGATGCAGGCGGTGGTTCCGCCGCGGCTGCGCACCAACTTCGACCACGATTTCGCCCGTCAGCCCGAGATGATGGCGCTGTTCAGCGAGAGGTTCGGGCCGTACCCGTTCGAGAGCTACACCGTGGTCGTCACCGACGACGAGCTCGACATCCCGATCGAGGCGCAGGGCATCTCGGTGTTCGGCGCCAACCACTGCGACGGCAAGCGCGGCTCGGAGCGGTTGGTCGCCCACGAACTGGCCCACCAGTGGTTCGGCAACAGCCTGACTCTGAAGCAGTGGCGCGACATCTGGCTGCACGAGGGCTTCGCCTGTTATGCCGAGTGGATCTGGGCGGAGGCCGCGGGCGGGCCGAGCGCCGACCAGCTGGCTCGCGCGGCCAGGGCCAATCTGGCCAGGCACCCGCAGGACATCGTCGTCGGCGATCCCGGCCCGAAGGACATGTTCGACGACCGCGTCTACAAGCGCGGCGCGCTGGCCCTGCACGCCCTGCGGCTGGAACTGCGCGACCACCTGTTCTTCGAGCTGATCAGGGAGTGGACCGCGCGCTACCGCCATTCCTCGGTGACCACCGAGGAATTCGTCGATCTGGCAGGCCATTACAGCGTCGCGCCGCTGCGCGGGCTGTTCGCGATCTGGCTCGGCACCAAACCGTTGCCGCAGCTACCGCCGCTGGGCGGGCAGGGGCATCAGAACACCAGATAGCGCTGGGCCAGTTCCTCGATGAGCGGATCGTCGGCGGGCACCATCTCCAGCGCCTCGAGATCGTCGGACACCGAGATGCCGCGGGTGTCGTCGCGCTCGGGGTCGGGGCCGTCCTCGGCGAGCTGGCGCTGCAACTTCTGCCGGACTCGATCCTTCAGTGAATCGCGCATGGTTCGAGCTTGCCCGCTGACCGGCGCGGTTTCCAGTCTCAGACCGGGGTGAGCCAGGTTCCCCACGGCGTGTTGCGCAACACGGTATAGACGGCGAGCAGGCCGACGAACGACCAGACCGTCACCGCGCTGAATCGCGGCAGCCGCCACTGTTGGCCGCGGAAGGCACGGATCGCCCAGTACACGACGAACACCGCGAACGCGAGTACCAGCGGCAACACCATCACATTGCTGTGCAGCGAGTCGAGGACCCGGCCGTCGGTCAGATTGTGCATCGCCCGCATACCACCGCAGCCAGGGCAGTACACCCCGGTCAACACGTACACCGGACACAATCCATAGGAACCCTCGACGTGCGGATCGCGGAAGTGCAGCAGCACCATCGTGCCGATGCCGACACCCGCGGCCATCAGCGGAGGCGCCATCCGACGCCAGACCGGAACGGGTTCCTGGCTCGAATCGGCGCCGGAGAATGCGGCCGTGACTGGCGTGCTGTCCACGTCTATACGGTACTGGCGGCCCCGCGACGCCGCCAGTACACCCATGGACCGCCTCGGTTCGCCGTACTTTTCCGTCGATTCCAGGCGATCTCACAGTGTCGGTGTGTCAGCGAACTACCTCGACAACAAATGAGACACTCTGACCCGCTAACACTAGCTAGCACCCCAGCACGCACTGTACGGTGGCCTACGACACAAAGGAGTGCCGACATGCTTGCGAAGTCGATGATGACGTTCGCGGCAGCGCGATCCATGGTCTCTCACCTCGAGACCGGCGCACTGACCGCCCAGTTCCGTGCCGCGCTGCGGACCCGCAGCTTCGCCACCGCGAAGCTCAACGCTCCCACCGCCGAGCATCGGGTCGTCCCGGTGACCACCGCCGACGGCGCCGACCTCCGGGTCCACGTCTACGGTCCCGACACCGCCCCCGCCCTGGTTCTCATCCACGGCTGGGCGTGCAGCATCGAGTACTGGAACCCGCAGATCAACGCCTTCGCCGGCGAGTACCGGGTGGTCAGCTACGACCAGCGCGGGCACGGCGAGTCCACCCTCGGCACCGTCGCACCCAGCGAGCACACCCTGGCCGACGATCTCGCCACCGTCCTGGACGCGACGCTGCGTCCGGGCGAGCGGGCCGTGCTGGCCGGGCACAGCATGGGCGGGCTCACCATCCAGGCCTGGGCCAAGCACCATCCCGAGCAGGTGAGCGAGCGCGCGGCCGCGGTGCTGCTGGCCAACACCGCCAACGGCGAGATCCGCGGGGAAACCGACCTGCTGCCGCTGCTGAACAAGCAGCTGACCATCGCGACACATCCGGTCACCGTGCTCGGCGCGCCGGTGCGCATGCCGCAGCCGGTCAGCGAGTCGCTGCTGTTCGCCCCGCTGCCGATCCCCGGCGGCTGGGTCACCGAGCAGGTCTTCCGCAACCGCATCCTCACACCGGAGGCCAGCGACGAAGAGGTTGACTTCGCGATCGGCATCATCCGCTCCTGCCGTCCGCTCGCCCGTGGCCGTCATGCCGCGGCGATGGCCGATATGGATCTGTCCGAGGGCACGGCCAACCTGACGGTACCGACCACCGTGGTCGCCGGCGCCAAGGACCGTCTGCTCCCGCAGCGCATGTCCCGCCCGCTGGTCGAGATCCTGCGCCGCACCGGTCATCTGGCCGATTTCCACGTCCTGCCGCACGGCCACCTCAGCAATATCGAAGACACTGATGCCTTCGACCGCGTGCTGCGGCAGATCCTGCGCTCCACCCAGAACTCTCGGGCCACCCGCCGCAACGTCGCCGCCCGCTGACCCGAGTCAGGTCTCCCGAGTCCGGTCAACGGCGATCGGCTCAGGAGTCACACAGAAGGCCCCACGACCTCGGTCGGGGGCCTTCTCGGCGTTTCAGGGCAGAAGCAGCCCCCAAGGCAGGGTGCGGCCGAAAACCAAAGGACCGAACGAGGTCGAGCGGGCGGCCGCGATGTGCCTAGCCCGGGCCGCGATACTGACACGGCTCCGCGCCACTGCTACTGGCCAACGTACAAATCTGGTTCTGGATGAAGTTGCTCAGGAGGAAAAGGGGGATCCCGACCACGCTGCCGAGGTCATCTGAATCACTGGAGGCGGACGGGCTCGCGACCGTGTCGCGGTCAGCAGGTTCCGCCGAGGCCACGCCGCCGGTAGCGATCAATGACACCATTGCCAATACGATGGCTGCGATTGTTGAGCGTATCAACTGTGTTCCTCATCTCCGCCGATATCAACGTGTCGGCCGCGCAAGTATGAAACACAAGCAAGTCACATTGCGGGAAAACGACGGCCTCAGTTTTCGGGGCATCCTCCGAGGCAGTTCAGAAGCGGTCGAAGCGCCACCTCGATGACCTCGTGTCCGACCGATCCTCCTGCACGATCTGCGCCACTCGTGCGCAAGCCCGCTGTCCGCTCGGGGTGTCCTCACGGCGACTGTGCGGCGGACCTCGCGGCACAGCTCGATCACCACCACCGGCATCTACACGGATGTGTTCGAACGAGTCCAGCGTGAGGCCGTCGCGGGCATGGACAGCCGCTTCGGCGAGATACGGAGGAGCCGTCGTCAGGAACCACAAAGGCCCTCCCCGGCGAACCGGAAAGGACCTTTGGCCTTGGAGCCGCCTGGGGGAATCGAACCCCCGACCTTTTCATTACGAGTGAAGCGCTCTACCGACTGAGCTAAGGCGGCGTGCCTTTCGGCGACGAGAGTCTATCGCGGGAGCGGGCAGAACGCGAAAACGGGTGGTCAAGTGGAGCGGGCGGCGATGAGGGTGGCGACCATGGCGGCTACGGCGAAGCGGGGTTTGACGTTGAGGTCGAGGGCTTCTCGGCAGGCGAGGACGGCGTCGATGCTGCGGAGGAGGCCCTCGGGGCGGACATTGGTGGCGAGGTCGGTGATCTCGGCGGCCATGTCAGGGTGGGTGAGGGTGATGGTGGCGCCGCGGCCGGCGAAACGCATGGCCAGGGCGTCGCGGTACATGCCCGCGACGTCGATGAGGGCGCGGTCGAGGGCATCGCGGCCGGTGCGGGTGGCGCGGGACTTCTGGCGGCGTTCCAGTTCCTTGAGGATGCCCGCCGAGCCTCGGGTGGCCGAGGCGGCGCCCTTGCCGGTGCCGCCCGCGCCGAGGGCGGTGGCGAGTTCGTCGCGTTCGCGGTCGTCGCGGTCGGAGCTCATCAGTTTGGCTTCGTCGTCGGCCGACTTCACCAGTGCGTCGGCGGCGGCGTAGGCGGCGCCGGGTCGCTCGGTCGCGCCGACCAGGGCGAGGGCGCGCTGACGGCGTGTGCGCGCGTCCTCGTCGGTGGCCAGTCGTCGGGCCCGGCCGACGTGGCCGCCACTCACCGCGGCCGCCCAATCGGCGGTCTTCGCGTCCAGTTGGTCCCGTTCCCGCAGCACCTGCGCGATGGCAGGGACCGACGGTGTCACCAGATGCACATGCCTGCAGCGTGAGCGCAGGGTGACGGAGATGTCCTCGGGGTCGACGGTGGGCGCGCACAGCAGGAACACCGTGCGGTCCGGCGGCTCCTCGACCACCTTCAGCAGCGCGTTGGCCGCGCCCTCGGTGAGCCGGTCGGCGTCCTCGACGACCACGACCTGCCAGCGCCCGGTGCTCGGACGGCGCGCGGCGATCTGCACGATCGCGCGCATCTCCTTGGTGCTGATGCTCAGCCCCTCGGGGATGATGCGCCGGACGTCACCGTGCGTCCCCGCCATCGTCGTGGTGCACGCGTGGCAGTGCCCGCAGCCGACGATGTCCGGGTCGGTGCACTGCAGAGCCGCGGCGAAACACAGCGCCGCCACCGAACGCCCCGAGCCGGGCGGCCCGGTGAACAGCCACGAATGCGTCATCGCCCCACTGACGACCCCGGCCCGCGCCGCCGTCGCGGCGGCGGTCAGTTCCGCCTCGACCACGTCCTGGCCGACCAGTCGATCGAAGACACCTGCCACGGCACACACCCTAGTCGCGCCCTACGACACCCTCAGCGGACGGTCGATGCGATCACCTGGACCGGCCCGTCAGTACGACGTCGAGCACGATCCCTCGATACTGGACCGTTGATCACCAGGCGCTCAGGTAGGCATCGGCCGAGAAGCACCACCATGAGTGCCTGGTGATCACAGGTTCAGTTCGACGTGGACCGTTCACAATCGACGCCGAGCTGCGTCGCTCAGCCGCACGCGAACGGCGGACGTCGGCGGTATCAATCCAGCTTGGATGCGCTGTCGGGCTCAGTCCTCTTCTGCCGCGACAGTTTTGGCTCCAGCCTTCTTCGCCGGGGCCTTCTTGGCGGTCGTCTTCTTCGCGGCGGTCTTCTTGGCCGCGGTCTTGGTGGCCGTCTTGGTCGCGGCCGACTTCGCCGCCACCTTCTTGGCGGGCGCCTTCTTCGCGGCGGTCTTCTTCGCCGCTTTCTTCACCGGACCACGCGCGCGGCGATCCGCCAGCAGCTCGGAGGCGCGCTCGTCGGTGATCGACTCGACCTCGTCGCCCTTGCGCAAGCTGGCGTTGGTCTCGCCGTCGGTGACGTACGGACCGAACCGACCGTCCTTGATCACCATCGGTTTGTCCGTGGCCGAGTCCTTGCCCAGTTCGCGCAGAGGGGCCGCGCTGGCCGCCTGCCGACCACGCCGCTTGGGCTCGGCGTAGAGCTTCAACGCCTCGTCCAAGGTGACGGAGAACAGCTGGTCCTCGGTCGCCAGCGAACGCGAGTCGGTGCCCTTCTTCAGGTACGGACCGTAGCGGCCGTTCTGCGCGGTGATCTCCTCGCCCGAGGCGGGATCGGCGCCGACAACGCGCGGCAGCGACAGCAGCTTGAGCGCGTCGTCGAGGGTGATCGTCGCCAGGTCCATCGACTTGAACAGCGAACCGGTGCGCGGCTTGACCTCGGCGGCCTTCTTGGTGGTCTTCTTGGCCGGCGCCGCGGCCGGGTCCGGCGCGGGCGGTTCCGGCAGCACCTCGGTGACGTACGGACCGAAACGCCCTTCCTTGGCGACGATTTCGTGCCCCGATACCGGGTCCACGCCGAGCGAACGACCCTCCTGCGGTGTCGAGAACAGCTTTTCGGCGACCTCGGGCGTCAGCTCGTCCGGCGGCAAATCGTCGGGCAGGTTCGCCCGCTGCGAGATCGGATCACCGTCCGGGTCATCGGGATTGACGACCATCCGCTCCAGATACGGTCCGAACCGACCGACGCGGACCACGACATCGCGGTCCTCTTCGTCGCGAAACATCTTGATGGAGTTGACTTCTCGCGCGTCGATGTCGTCGAGCTGCTCGCCGACCATCTTCTTGAGTCCGCCCGAGCGCGCGACCGAACCCTCGGCACCGTGATCGCCGCCGAAGTAGAAGCTGGACAACCAGTTTCCGCGCTGCTCACGGCCACCGGCGATCGCGTCGAGATCGTCCTCCATGGCCGCGGTGAAGTCGAAGTCGACGAGCCGGCCGAAGTACGCCTCGAGCAGCCCGACCACCGCGAAGGCCACCCACGACGGCACCAGCGCGCTGCCGCGCTTGTACACATAGCCACGATCGAGAATCGTCTTGATGATCGAGGAGTAGGTCGAGGGCCTGCCGATGCCGAGCTCTTCGAGGGTCTTGATCAGCGACGCTTCGGTGTAGCGGGCGGGCGGGTTGGTGCTGTGGCCGTCGGGGGTGAGCTCGACGGCGGTGACGCCCTGGCCCTCTTCCAGCGCGGGCAGGCGCGATTCGGCGTCGTCGGACTGGCCGCCCGCCTCTTCGTCGACACTCTCTACATAGGCCTTGAGGAAGCCGGCGAAGGTGATCGTGCGGCCCGAGGACGAGAACACACACTGTTCGCCGGTCCGCGCGGTGCCGGTGATGCGCAGGGTGAGCGTGGTGCCGCGCGCGTCGGCCATCTGCGAGGCGACGGTGCGCTGCCAGATCAGCTCGTAGAGTTTGAACTCGTCCTGGTCGACCTTGGATGCCAGCTGACCGGGGGTCACGAAGGTGTCGCCGGACGGACGGATCGCCTCGTGCGCTTCCTGCGCGTTCTTGACCTTGCGGGTGTACTGACGCGGCGTCGGCGAGACGTACTCGGCGCCGTAGAGCTGCGTGGCCTGCGACCGCGCCGCCGCGATGGCCGACTCCGACAGCGTCGTGGAGTCGGTACGCATGTAGGTGATGTAGCCGTTTTCATACAGCCGCTGGGCCACCCGCATCGTGCGCTCGGAGGTGAAGCGCAGCTTGCGGCCCGCCTCCTGCTGCAGTGTCGAGGTCATGAACGGCGGATATGGCTTGCGGCTGTACGGCTTGGCCTCGGCGGAGGACACGACCAGGTCGGCGCCGTCGAGCGCCTCGGCCAGCCTGCGCGCGTACGCCTCGTCCAGCACGACGACCCCGGAGGCCGACTTGAGCTGACCGTCGGAACCGAAATCACGGCCGGTGGCGACCCGATCGCCCTCGACCTGGACCAGGCGCGCGCCGAAGGTACGCGGGTTGGTCGAATCGGAGGACTCGTCGACCCCGGCATCGAGCTTGGCGGCGATGTCCCAGTACTCGGCGGAGCGGAACGCCATGCGCTCACGCTCACGCCGCACGATGACCCGGGTGGCGACGGACTGCACGCGACCGGCCGAGAGCCGGGGCATGACCTTCTTCCACAGGACCGGGCTGACCTCGTAGCCGTAGAGACGGTCGAGGATGCGACGGGTCTCCTGAGCGTCGACCAGATCGTTGTCGAGTTCGCGCGTGTCGGCGGCGGCCGCGAGGATGGCCGGCTCGGTGATCTCGTGGAAGACCATCCGGCGGACCGGGACCTTCGGCTTGAGAGTCTCGAGCAGGTGCCAGGCGATGGCCTCGCCCTCACGGTCGGGGTCGGTGGCCAGATAGAGCTCGTCGGCGTCGGCCAGCAGGCTCTTGAGTTCGGAGACCTTGGCCTTCTTGTCCGGGCTGACGACATAGATCGGCTCGAAGTCGTGGTCGACATCGACGCCGAGGCGCGCCCAGGACTGCCCCTTGTATTTGGCGGGCACGTCGGCAGCGCCGCGCGGCAGGTCACGGATGTGGCCCACCGATGCCTCGACCGTGTAGTTGCGGCCGAGATAGGGCGCGATCTTGCGGGCCTTCGTCGGGGACTCGACGATCACGAGACGACGCAGGGGACGGCCCTGGTCGGCTGAACTGCGGTCTCGTGTTGCCACCGGCGAACACCTTCCTTCTAGATCCGCGCGTCGGGAGGTCCGCTCGGTGCGCGGCTGGGGCAGTCGGCGCGATGATCGACATCGCCACCAGTGACGTTTATACCCTGCGCACCTGGGTAGCCGTGTCGTCGGCGGCTGGCACCGCGGGTTCTCGGCCTGTTCCCTCGATCTCCCCTCCCGCCGGGTACGCCTTCGTCGTGCCCTCTGGTCAGTCCAGATCGAGGCGGCCGAGAACGAGAGAAATACGCGTCGTGCCGGGCCACTCTACCCGGAAACGGCTCGTCCCCCACCTCCGCGAACGGAGGTGGGGGACGGGTGTGTATTCGATTCGCAGCTCAGGAGAGCGCGCGAACGCCGGTGGCCTGGGGGCCCTTGGTGCCCTGGCCGACCTCGAACTCGACCTTCTGGTTTTCCTCGAGGGTACGGAAGCCCGTGCCCTGGATCTCCGAGTAGTGGACGAAGACGTCAGCGGAGCCGTCCTCCGGCGCGATGAAGCCGAACCCCTTCTCCGCGTTGAACCACTTCACAGTTCCCTGTGCCATTCTGTTCCTTCTCTTTCTTACCGGAACGGCGGACAACTGGGTTCGTCCACCGGGTCCGTTCCGACCGCTGTACCGTTGGTCCCCCTGCAAGGAAAGCCTGAGCACGGCGTTCGCAACATCGATCCTGCTGATGGTTGGACTTTGGATCCGTCCCTCGAACACAGAAGCTTGCGACCGAGACCCAGTGAACCATGTCTGCAACCAATTCAACAGTCGAGTTACCGACAATTTGCAAAATTCTTGATCTTGCGAATGTGCAGGTAAGGGAGAGATTGGGTGAATCCGTACTTCCAGTCTGTTTGCTTCATGATAACCGGGTGAGCTTCCAGCAAACTTGCTGTGACCCAGGTCGCTATTGGGTTACGAAATCGCAGGTCGCGGTTGCAACACACACACGTTTCACACTTCCGGCGTGGCGCGAGAGGGCCGAACGATGAATCCGACCGACCGGACCGAGGTCCGCAAGCCACGATCGAACGAAAGCTACGGTCGATCGTTGCTGAATCGTGTCCTCGTCGACGCGGCCTCGGGCGGCCACCCGTTGACCCATGTTGCCGAACTGCCCGCGCGGCGCGCCCGCACCACCGAGTGGCCGCGCTGGGTGCCATCGGAGCTGGTCACCGCGCTCGAAGCGGGCGGAATCGAACGGCCGTGGACCCATCAGACCCGAACGGCGGAGCTGGCGGTGGCGGGAAATCATGTCGTCGTGAGTACGGGGACGGCTTCCGGGAAATCACTGGGCTACCAACTGCCGGTCCTCACCGCCCTGCACGAAGACCCGCGCGCCACCGCGCTGTACCTGTCCCCCACCAAAGCGCTCGGCGCCGATCAGTTGCGGACCGTCGGCAGCCTCATCCATGACAACGCCCTGCGTGAGGCGCATCCAGCGAGCTACGACGGCGACACTCCCGCCGAGATCAGGCAGTGGGTACGGGCCAACGCGCGGTGGGTCTTCACCAATCCCGACATGCTGCACGTGGGCATACTGCGCTCCCCGCAGCGGTGGGCGCGGGTGCTGCGCAATCTTCGCTATGTCGTCGTGGACGAATGCCACGCCTACCGGGGCGTGTTCGGTTCGCATGTCGCACTGGTGCTGCGCAGGCTGCGCAGGCTCGCCCGGTTCTACGGCGCCGACCCGGTGTTCATCCTGTGCTCGGCCACCAGCGCCGACCCAGCCGCCTCGGCGGGCAAGCTGATCGGCGCGCCGGTCACCGCCGTCACCGAGGACGGCTCACCCCGGGGCGCGCGCACCGTCGCACTGTGGGAACCGCCCTTGAGCACGGCGCTGACCGGGGAGAACGGCGCGCCGGTGCGGCGCACCGCGACCGGCGAGGCCGCCAAGATCATGGCGAGCCTGGTCGCCGAGGGCGCGCGAACACTCACCTTCGTCCGGTCCCGGCGCGGCGCCGAACTGATCGCGCTCGACGCCCGGCGCATCCTCGCCGAAACCGCGCCCGAGCTGCAGGAACGGGTGGCCGCCTATCGCGCCGGCTACCTGGCCGAGGACCGGCGCGAGCTCGAACGATCGCTGTCGCAGGGCACGCTGCTCGGTGCGGCGAGCACCAACGCGCTCGAACTCGGCGTGGACATCGCCGGCCTCGATGCCGTGGTCATCGCCGGTTTTCCGGGCACGGTCGCCTCCTTCTGGCAACAGGCCGGCCGCGCGGGCAGACGGCTGCAGGGCTCACTCGTGGTGCTGGTCGCCACCGACGATCCGCTCGACACCTACCTGGCGCACCACCCCGAAGCACTGCTCGATCGGCCGATCGAGGCCACCATCACCGACCCGTACAACCCCTACGTCCTCGGCCCCCAGCTGCTGTGTGCCGCGCTGGAACTCCCGCTCACCGACGACGAGGTGACCGAGCTACGCGCCACGGAAGTGCTGGTCGACCTGGCCGAACAGGGCCTGATCCGACGCCGTCCCGGTATCCGCGGCCAGTCCGCACGCTGGCATGTCACCGCCCGAACCCACCCGCACGACGCAGTCGATGTGCGCGGCGGGCTCGGCACACCGATCGCCGTCGTCGACAACCAGACCGGCCGACTGCTCGGCACCGCCGACGCGGGCCGTGCACCCGCGACCCTGCACGAAGGTGCCGTGCACCTGCACCAGGGCGAGACCTACCTGGTCGACGAACTCGACCTCGACGGTGGCGTCGCATTCGTCGACCAGGTCGATCCCGGGTTCACCACCAGCGCCCGCCAGATCACCTCGATCAGCATCGAAGCGGTGATCGAAGAACGGGTATTCGGGTCGTTGACGACGGCATCCGCGCAGGTCGCGGTCACCAACCAGGTAGTCGGGTACCTGCGCACACTGGTGAGCGGCGAGGTACTCGATCAGGTGGAACTCGACCTGCCCGCGCACACCCTGCGCACCAAGGCCGTTCTCTATACCGTCACGCCCCGGCTGCTCGCGGCCGCCGGGATCACCGATGAACAGCTCCCCGGCGCCCTGCACGCCGCGGAGCACGCCGCGATCGGGATGCTGCCCCTGGTGGCGGGCTGCGACCGCTGGGACATCGGTGGCGTGTCCATCGCCGAGCATCCCGACACCGGCGCGCCGACGGTGTTCGTCTACGACGGACACCCCGGTGGGGCGGGCTTCGCCGAGCGCGGATTCGCCCAGCTCGCGCACTGGCTGGCCGCGACGCTCAGCGTCATCCACAGCTGTGGATGCCAGGAGGGGTGCCCGTCGTGCGTGCAGTCACCCAAGTGCGGCAACGGCAACAATCCCCTGGACAAGGACGCCGCAGCACGCTTGCTGGGTGCCGTTCTGCGCGAGCTGGGAGCCCCGTCCGAACCGTGATGCCATCGCTGCGCTGGCGTGACCGCTGCCATACCTCGCTCCACGGTTACTGGTCACTTGTCCGAAGTTGTGCTGACCAGCGTGGACCCGCCCACAACCGACCACTTCACGAATAAAGAGGACGACTCTTCTGTTAACTGACCCATAGCCAACGGCTAGTAGTCGAGTCGGTGGGCCATTGTTTTCATACTTTTCTCGCCTGTATCAAACAATGCGCATGAAATGGCTTTAGGGGTATTCCAGTAAATGGCGGATTAGTTCGATGCGGAACAACCACTGGCCAGTGATAACACTTCCCGGTCACGCAGTGTCGTCCACCGGTCCCGCCCGTGCAGCCACGCCAACCGTGCGATTGCCGAATATCCCGAGCGTCACTGTGACCTCTACCGTCACTTCCACATCCCAGTGCTCGACCACACACCGCGCCACCCGCGCACCCATCCGCCGCGCAAGCTCCGTTGCCCGCGCACAGCCCGCCTCAGGCCCCTCCACCAGCACGCCGGCCGCCGCAAGCGCGCCGAGGTCCGCCGCCGCCTGCGCGCGGTGTCGCGCGACGACAGCCACACCTACCTGGCCGATCAACAGCGTCAGAGCGATCAGTGCCGCAAGCGCGATACACGCGAAGGCCGTGGCACCGCCCGCGTCACTGGTCAGGCCGCCCGCGTGAGCCGTCGCACCGGCGCTGTCCGCGTGCGCACCGCCGGTGTCCCCGTTCGCACCTCGGCCCGCTGTCCACACCCCGCTTCGCCATCCACACGTGCCGTGCGTCGCAGCCGCTGCCCGACTCCCGGTTCCCTGACCGCGACGACCTCGGCCTTCCGTCGCGGTCACCGCCCCACTCCGGGTTCGATGACCGCGACGGCCTGGGCGCTCAACCGCAGGCCCGGGAGCAGCGGAGTGCTCGCGGTGATGGCGGCGATGACCCGGTCGCCTTCGGTACGGAGTTCGACCGTCGCGCCGGAGGGCGCGACGCCCCTGCCGGCGGCGATCGCCCGCGCGGTGTCGCCGCGAGCCGCGAGGCGGGCGGTCGCGCGGGCCGCGTCCACACAGCGCACCTGGGTCGATGCCGCGAGCAGGGCGCCGACGCACAGCGCCACCGTGGACACCAGCGCGGCGAGGGCGATGGCGGCCTCGACCGTCACCGCACCCACATCTCCAGCGAGCGTTTTTGCACTACAAGGCTTTACACGCTCGTACCGAGCGCCTTGTCGATGATCTGGGTCAACGCGTTGACGATGCTGTCCCCGGTCACTACCCCGTAGAGCACCGCGCCGAACGCCGCGGCCGCGATCGTGCCGATGGCATATTCTGCCGTGCTCATCCCGTCGTCGTCGATCAGCAGGCGCGTGAATCTGGCGCGTGCCCCCGTGTACGCGGTGCGGACGAAAGTCATCGTGATCCCCTCTCTTGTCCCACCGCGCGGCTGGTCCGCGCGGTGACGATTCGCCGACCTCGTCGAGGCCGGTCACAACAGGCCACCTCCGCCGAGTACTCGGTCCGCCAAGCCGATCACGACCGGAACGATGCCGAGGCAGACGAAGGCGGGGAGGAAGCACAGCCCGAGCGGGCCGCCGATCAGGACGCCCGCGCGTTCGGCACGGGCCACGGCAGCGTCCTCCACCGCTTCGCGGCGCTGTGTCGCCAGTTCGCCGACCGCCGCCGCGAGCGAGGCGCCCGAGCGCGCCGAGCGGCGGGCCATCCTCGCCAGCGACTCCACCTCGTCGGCACCCGCGGATCCCGCCGCATCCGCGGCGGCACGCTCCCACGCCGAGGCCGCATCGGCACCGAGCGCGAGCAGATCGGCTGCCCTGAGCAGGGCGGCACGCAGTACTGGCGGGGCGGTTGGCGCACTCGCCCGCGCCGCCGCGGCCATCGGCAATCCCGCACGAAGACAGGCCGCCAGCAGATCGAACGCCGATGCCGATCCCAGCGGATCAGCCTTCGCCGCCGGTGGCGGCTCCGCGTTTCCCTGCGTCGGCGGCCCGAGCACACGCGCCCGCCGACGCACTGCCACCCGACTCGGCATCAACACCACCGCGATCGCGGCGATCAGCATCGCCGCCGGTGCAGGCGCCCCGGCCAAGTTCCACACAGCAATCCCTCCCTCGATATCGGATAGTCCCCACCTGTCCACAGCGGCCGCTCCTCGCATCGCCGAGACCCGGCCGACCGCCTGCCGTGGTTCCCCGGCCTTGCCGAGGACAACCTCGCTATCGCTGCCCATCCACCCACCGCCTCGACCAGACACAGCGCTGCGCAGTTGTGCACAGCCTCCGCACGCCTCGGCCGACTCGACGCCACGCGGTACGACAGGCTCGACGCCGCTGACCTACCCCTGCTCATGGTCGAACGTGTTGCCAGGGAGTGAGGTTCACGCTGCGCCCTTGCGGGTGATCACATCTGTCCACAGCAATCCACAGCAGGCGAGGGCTGCGCCCAGGGGTAGTAGGAGGTTGCCTGCCGGGGAGCCGAAGAGGACCGATAGAGGGGCGGCGCCCATCAGTTGGCCGAGGCCGATGCCCACCAGGGGAAGACCGGCCAGGACGGTGGCGGAGGCTCGAGCTCCAGCCAGGGCGGCTTCGGTGCGGGCGCGGAAGCGGATGCGGCCGAGCAGGTCGGTTCTGGCGGCGGTGAGTGGCTCGGCCAGCGCGAGGCCGTACTCCTCGGCGACGCGCCAGGCAGCGGCGATCCGCGAGAGTTCTTCGGCCACCACCGAATCCGAATGCACCCAGCCCTCGGCGCCGGAGCCGCCGAGTCTGCTGCGACCCGCGCTGATCGCCAGAACACGTGCCGCTTCGCCTCGCGATTCCCCCGCCGCGGATTCGGCCGCAGCGCTCGGGTGCGCGCCCACTCGCAGTTCACCGACGACGGCCTCGAGCCCAGCGAGTAGATAGGAGCACTCGAGCCGTCGCTCCCGCTCGGCTCCCGCACGCCGATTCCGCACCACGGCAGTGACTCCGAGCATGAGTGCCGCCAGCCCCACACCGGTCCCGAGACCGAAAGCCATGCACCCCATCGCGATTCCCACACACCACTCCACAGGGACGCGCCTGCGTGCGCTCCCGCGCGGCGACCCGAACAACCGCGCGAACCGCCGTTGTCCACCCGCCAACGGGAACACCAACACCGCGACCGCACAGCAGAACAGCCCGACCTCCACCAGTTCCTCCTCCCCCGTCGACCCACAGCACGAACAAACCGACCTGTCCACACCTGTCCACACCGCGTCAACAGTCGCGTCGTCACCCGACTCGCACCACGAGCGTTCACCGCACTTCGACCGTCCCGGACCCGCGCTGACCACCCGCTCCCGAGCCGAGCACGCACAGCGCTCATCCGATGCGCCTTTCGATGAGCCGGGCCAGCTCGGGGGCGCCGGGGGCGGGGAGGTCGTCGGAGCGCCAGGCGGGGGTGATGTGGATGCCTTCGAGGGTGCGCTCGAGGACACCGATTTCGCGGAGCCCGCGGGTGCCGTCGGCGCGGCGGTGGACGTGCAGGATGACCTGCACGGCGGCGGCCAGTTGGCTGTGCAGGGCGGCGCGGTCCATGCCGCCGAGGGCGGCCAGGGCTTCCAGGCGGGCGGGGACTTCCTGGGGTGAGTTGGCGTGGACCGTGCCCGCGCCGCCGTCGTGGCCGGTGTTGAGGGCGGTCAGGAGATCGACGACTTCCGCGCCGCGAACCTCGCCGACGACGATGCGGTCGGGGCGCATGCGCAAGGCCTGGCGGACGAGGTCGCGCACGGTGACCGCGCCTACCCCCTCGACATTGGCGGTGCGGGCCACCAACCGGACGACGTGGGGATGGACCGGGGCGAGCTCGGCGGCGTCCTCGACGCAGATGATTCGCTCCGCGGGGTCGACCGCGGCAAGCAGCGCGGACAGGAGGGTGGTCTTGCCGGCGCCGGTGCCGCCGACGACGAGGAAGGCCAGGCGCGCTCGGACGATGTCGGCCAGTAGTCGACGGGCTTCCGGTGGTACGGAACCGGCGGCGGCCAGCGCGTCGAGGCCCTGGGTCGCCGGGCGGAGCACCCGCAGCGACAGGCAGGTGCCATCGTGGGCGACGGGGGCGAGAACGGCGTGCAGCCGGACGCCGAACGCGTCGCCGAGGATGGCCTCGGTGCCTGCGAGTTTGCCGTCGACCCAGGGTTGCGCGTCATCGAGCCGGCGACCGGCGGCGAGAGCGAGGCGCTGGGCGAGGCGGCGGACGGCGGCTTCGTCGGCGAAGCGGACATCGGTGTGTTCGAGACCGCGGCCGCGGTCGATCCAGACCGAGTCCGGCGCGGTGACGAGCACGTCGGCGACTCGCGGATCGTGCAGCAGTGGCTCGAGCAGCCCGGCGCCGGTCATCTCGGTTTGCAGCAGGCGCAGGGCGCGCAGCAGGTCGGTGTCGGCCAGCACGCCGCCGGCTTCGGTGCGGATGGCGGCGGCCAGTTGGGCCGCGTCGGGGACGCCGGTGTGTTCGGCGAGGCGTTCGCGGACGCGTTCGAGCAGGTCGGCGGTGACGAAGGTGGTCATCGCGGATCGGCTCCGACCACGGCGAGTACCGCGTCGGCCGCGTCACGCAGCGGACCGCGCCTACGCACGCTGAGCCCGCCGCGTTCGAGCCGGGACGCCAGCCCGGCCTGCCCGCGCACCGCGGCCAGCAGCGGCAGCCCGAGCAGCTCGGCCACCTCGGCGCCACGCAACCCGCCGGGCGCTGGGCCACGAACAATCAAGCCCCGATTGGGATTTCGCTCTTCCAGATGAGCCGAGACCAGCTCGGCGGCGGCGATCGAACGTAGCCGCGCGGGGACGACGAGCACCACCAGATCGGCGGCATCGAGCATCGCGTCTGCCGCCGCCCCACGCTCACCGGAGACATCGCAGACAACCAGATCCCCTGCGGCCCTGCCGGATTCGATGACCGCGCGCACCGCGGCCGGGGTCAACTCGGTCGGCGAGCGACCGGCGGAACCACTGCCGGACGCGGGCCGCGACCGTCCACAGGAGAGCACGGCCAACCCCGGCCCCGCGGCGGGCAGGGCGTTGTGCAGCGCCGCCGCGGACACCCGCCCGTCCTCGATCACCAGATCCGGCCAGCGCAGCCCGGCGACGTTCTCCATCCCGAGCACCAGGTCGATCCCGCCGTCGAGCGGCGCTCCGTCGATCAGCACCGTGTCGCGCCGCAGGCCACGCGCCGCCCCACGCAGCGCGGTGGCGGCAGCCAGGGTCGTGGCCCCCGCGCCACCGCCGGCACCAGCCACCGCGACGACCACCCCGTCGCCGCTGCGCGCCTCGGCGTGCTCGGCGAACTGCTCGACCAGCGCCACAGCACCCGCGGGTAGCGGAACCACCCGTTCGGCGCCGACCGCGGTGGCGGCCTGCCAATCGGGCACCGCGGGTTCCCCTTCGGTGACGAGCACGATCCCCGCTCTTCGCGGACAGCCCGCTGCCACGGCGGCCGCCGCCGCAGCGGTGTCGAGGATGACCAAACCTGCCCCCGACCACGCGTGTCTGCCGACCGGCAAGGCCCGTTCGTCGGTCGTCCGTTCGGCAGCCGCGGCGACCCGGCGTACTTCGGCGCGCAGTCGGTGGTCACGCACGAGGACCAGTGCGGGGGCGAGCGAGGGTGCGGGGGCGGTGCGCGGAGCGGCTTGGTTCATGCAGCTCAGCGTGGCGCAGCCCGGACATCTCGAACAGTCACCGAAGGCCGATTGTGGATAACTCGGGGGTGTGGAGAACTTTCGAGAACCGTCCCGGAAATAGAGGACGGCCCCAGCCGGGGGGGAGGAGGCTGGGGCCGTCGGGTTCAGCCCCGGGGGGTCGGGCTGAACGCGCCTGGAACGATGTCCAGGTGCCAGCAATACTACACCCATCCCCCGGCGGGGGCGCAAGTAGCGTTCGCCGACATTCTCCGGCGATTCGCGGCGTCCGGCGTCCCCGGGGCAAACCCTTTCGGGCACACCTGGACGGTCGCTCACCCATCGTGTGCGGCGCGTGCCTATTCTGTTGACGTGACGGCCGAACGTGACCAGACATCGCCTCCGGACACAAGACTCGACCACAGCGGCCGAGCGCCGGTGCCGGGCGGGCGCGTCGCCGCCTTCTTCGATCTCGACAAAACGGTGATCGCGAAGTCGAGCGCGTTCGTGTTCAGCAAACCGTTCTACGCACAGGGTCTGATCAACCGCCGGGCGGTGCTGGAGAGCAGCTACGCGCACTTTTTGTACTTACTCTCCGGTGCCGATCACGACCAGATGGAACGAATGCGGGCAAACCTGGCCAACATGTGCGCGGGCTGGGATGTGGAACAGGTGAAATCCATTGTGGCCGAGACATTGCACGATCTCGTCGACCCGCTGATCTATGCCGAGGCCGCCGATCTGATCGCCGATCACAAGATCCGTGGACACGATGTGGTGATCGTCTCGGCCTCCGGCGAGGAGATGGTCGGCCCGATCGCCGAGGTGCTCGGCGCCTCACACACCGCGGCGACCCGGATGGTGGTCGAGAACGGCAAGTACACCGGTGACATCGAGTTCTACTGCTACGGCGAGGGCAAAGTGGCCGCGATCGAAAGACTGGCCGCCACTGAGGGTTACGACCTGTCCCGGTGCTACGCCTACTCCGATTCGATGACCGATCTGCCGATGTTGAGCGCGGTGGGCCACCCGACCGCGGTGAACCCCGATCGCGCGCTGCGCAAGGAGGCCGCCGCGCGCGGCTGGCCGGTGCTCACGTTCTCCAATCCGGTGTCGCTGTGGTCGCGATTCGGAGCGCCGTCGAGCACCACCGTGGCCGCCACCGCGGCCGTCGGGCTCAGCGCGATCATCGCGGGCGCGATCAGCTACCGACTGCTGCGCAAGCGACGCTGACCTGCGACGTAGCCGCGACGCACACAGCACGGATCGCCCGGCGACACGCCGATTTCACGGGCATCCGGTCATGCTTTCGAAACACTTGATGTGAGTGCCATCACAGTGTAAGAATGGAGGCACGGAAGGACGGAAGGCCAAGACGGAGCCGGAAGAGAAGGTTTCGCCTCCCATCCCACCCTTCCCAGCACGGACGCCAGGCACCCACGCGGAGCGCGCCGCGACAAGGGCAGCAGAGTTGTGGGCCTGCGAAATTCGAGCGGTCGTCGGCGAAGGCCTCGCACAGGTTGCGGGGATGAACCGGCGGGGTTCGGGTGATCGCCGAGGCCACCGAACACAACCCACCTCAGCACGCTTGGTAACCGGGTGTTCCGTGCTAGCGGGCGGTGCGGTCGAGTAGTCGGCTACGCCGCCCGTTTCGATGTGCAGGGAGACCTAGCCCGCGGCGGCGGCGTCGGCGATCGAGTTCGCCTCGCGGGCTCCGTCTTCCAGCGCGCCCGCGCAGAACAGCACCCAGCCGCCGACTCCCTCCGCCGTGCCGGCGCCGAACCCGGCCGCTGCGTCGAGGTAGGCCTGTTGGCGTCGCAGCCAGAACACTTCCGGCACGCCGAGGCTGTGCGGATCCAGCCCGCTCGCCACCGCGACCAGCCGCGAGGCACCGCGCGCGACGACGCCGTCGGCGGTACCGAAGGGGCGAAGCGTCAACAGCTCGCCGTGCACGATCGCGGCGATCACCGGGGCGGGGGCCTTGCTGGTCTGTACGGTCTGGGCGAGCAGGTCGAGGCGCTCGGCCACACCCGGCGACGAGCGCGGGCGACCGAGTTCCTGCTGATCGGCGACCAGGTCGGCGGCGGCGAGCAGGTGCAGCCGGGCCAATGCCTGCAGGGGGGCTCGGCGCCAGGTGCCGACGAGGTTGTTGAGGGCGTCACCGTCGAGCGCCTGGCCGACACGCAGAGCACCCGCGAGCACCGGATCGCTGACCTGACCGTCGGCGGGCAGATCGGTGCTCGCGCCCTCGATGGCGGCAGAGGACCGCGCGGCGCGCACAGCCGCCTCGGCAGCCGTGGTCGCCCAGCCGCGCCGGTTCGACTTGTGCCGGTGCACCGCGGCGAGCGCATCGCGGGCCTTGTCGGCGGCCTCGCGCACGCCGGGCAGGTCGACCAGGGGCTGGAGCGGATCAGTCACGAAGTACGAGGCTACCGGCCGCCTACCCCGAAGCCGACGGCCACATGCAACCCGCGCACTCGCGGCCAGGTCCGATCCGGCCACAACATCTCGGCGAGTCGCTTCGCCGCGGGCGTGTGCGCCCGGCGCCGCCGCGATTCCAGTTCGGCCGCCCGCTCCGCATCGATCCGATCCATCGACGTCCCCTCCCCGCGATACCTGCCGCACGACTTCGCACCACTCAACGATACGCCCGCGACCAGCGATTCCAGTGCGAAGCGGCCACCCCGCGAAACCTCACCGAGACAACAGCCACGAGGCCCAGCGGTGTTGACTACTGTCGAAGACGCGGGGCTGCGCCCGCGCGACCGACCCGACCGCACCAGGCATGTGAGGCTGAATCGACATGACCGAAACCGCTGCAGGACATCAGGACTCGTATCCGCCGAGCACGGAGTTCGCCGCCGCCGCCAATGCGGGCGCCGCCCTCTACGACCGCGGCGAGACCGACCGGGGCGGCTTCTGGGCCGAGCAGGCCAACCGCCTGCACTGGCACAAACCCTTCTCCGAGGTACTGGACTGGTCGGCGGCCCCGGTCGCGCGCTGGTTCGGCGACGGCGAGCTCAATGTCGCCTACAACTGCGTGGATCGCCACGTCATCGATGGGCACGGCGACCAGATCGCCCTCCACTGGGAAGGCGAGCCCGGCGATTCGCGCGCGATCACCTATCGCGAACTGCTCGAAGAGGTCTCCCGCGCGGCGAACTATCTGACCGAACTCGGGCTCGAGGCGCGCGACCGGGTCGCCATCTACATGCCGATGGTGCCCGAGGCCGTCGTGGCGATGCTGGCCTGTGCACGGCTCGGGCTGACACACTCGGTGGTGTTCGCCGGTTTCTCGCCGAGCGCGCTGCGCCAGCGGGTCGACGACGCGCAGGCCCGCCTGATCATCACCACCGACGGCCAGTGGCGGCGCGGCAAGCCCGCACCGCTCAAGGAGGCCGTGGACGAGGCGCTCGCCGCCAAGGGTGATGTGCCGTCGTCGGTGGAGCACGTGCTGGTGGTGCGCCGGGTCGATACCGAGGTGCCGTGGACCGACGGGCGTGACCTGTGGTGGCACGAAACCGTCTCCCTCGCTTCGCCTTCCCACGAAGCACAACCCTTCCCCGCCGAGCATCCCTTGTTCATCCTCTACACCTCCGGCACCACCGGAAAACCCAAGGGAATCCTGCACACCACCGGCGGCTACCTCACCCAAACCGCCTACACCCACCACAACGTCTTCGACCACAAACCAGGCCAAGACATCTACTGGTGCACCGCCGACATCGGCTGGGTCACCGGACACAGCTACATCGTCTACGGACCACTCGCCAACCGCACCACCCAAGTCGTCTACGAAGGCACCCCCAACTCACCCAACGAACACCGCCACTTCGAGATCATCGAAAAATACGGCGTCACCATCTACTACACCGCACCCACCCTGATCCGCACCTTCATGAAATGGGGACGCGACATCCCCGACACCCACAACCTGAGCTCACTACGCCTACTCGGATCCGTCGGCGAACCCATCAACCCCGAAGCCTGGCGCTGGTACCGCGACGTCATCGGAGCCAACCAGACCCCCATCGTGGACACCTGGTGGCAGACCGAAACCGGCGCCATCATGATCTCGCCGCTGCCCGGCGTCACCGCGGCCAAGCCAGGCGCGGCCATGCGCCCGCTGCCCGGGATCTCGGCGAAGGTCGTCGACGACGAGGGCAAACCGGTGCAGCTCGGCGAGACCGAGGCCAACGGCTATCTGGTGCTGGACAAGCCGTGGCCGTCGATGCTGCGCGGGATCTGGGGCGACATGGACCGCTACCGGACCACCTACTGGGAGCGCTACGCCGAGCAGGGCTGGTACTTCGCCGGTGACGGCGCCAAGCTCGACGCCGACGGCGATCTCTGGGTGCTCGGTCGCGTCGACGACGTCATGAACATCTCCGGGCACCGCATCTCCACCGCCGAGGTCGAATCCGCCCTCGTCGGACATCCGGCCGTGGCCGAGGCGGCGGTGGTCGGCGCGACCGACGACACCACCGGTCAGGCCATCGCCGCGTTCGTGATCCTCACCGGCGAGGCGGCGCCGAACGCGGGACCGGGTCTGGTCGACGAACTGAAGGCCGAGGTCTCCAAGCAGATCAGTCCGATCGCCAAGCCGCGAGAGATCCACATCGTGCCGGAGCTGCCCAAGACACGCAGCGGCAAGATCATGCGCAGGCTGCTGCGTGACGTCGCCGAAGGGCGCGAGCTCGGCGACACTTCCACGCTGGTCGATCCGGGAGTCTTCGAGGCGATCCGTAGCGCGAACAACTGAGTCGCGGGCACGGGGATGACCGGTGATCCCGGCCGTCCCCGCTAGAGTCGACCTCGGTGTGCCGGGAAGTCTGGTCGACATGCGAGCGTGAACCCGCTGGTCGGGCCATGCTCACGGCGTTGTCGACCCCTGCCGAGAGGCCTGCCTTTTGATCACCCGTGTTCGCTCCGAACTCACCCGATATCTCCGTACCGAGACCGTCGGCGGCGCGCTGCTGCTCATCGCCGCCGCGGTCGCCCTGATCTGGGTGAACTCGCCGTGGGGCGCGAGCTATCAGACGATGGTCGACACCCAGCTGAGTATCCCCGCCCTGCACCTGGATCTCACGCTGGCCGACTGGACCAAGGACGGGCTGCTCGCGGTCTTCTTCTTCGTCGCCGGGCTCGAGCTCAAACGCGAGTTCGCCGTCGGCGAGCTCGCCGATCCGAAGCGGGCCGCGCTGCCGGTCATCGCGGCGGTCGGGGGCGTCATCGTCCCGGCGCTGATCGCGTTCACGATCGGCTACGGCGTGCCCGGCATGGACCGGGGCTGGGCCATCCCCGTCGCCACCGATATCGCCTTCGCACTCGCGGTGCTCGCCATGACCGGTTCGCGGATTCCGCCCAGCGCCCGGGTGTTCCTGTTGAGTCTGGCCGTGGTCGACGATCTGCTCGCCATCGTCGTGATCGCGGTGCTGTTCACCGCCACGCTGTCGATGCTGTGGCTGGGCGTGGCACTGGCCTGCTGCGCGGCCTGGGCGCTGGCACAGCGGCGACGTCTGCACACGCCGCTGTTCTACCTCCCGGTCGCGCTGGTGTGCTGGTACGCGCTGCACGAGGCGGGCATTCATCCGACGCTGGCCGGTGTCGCGCTCGGTCTGCTCACCAGGGTGCGCACCGATCCGGGCGAGCGAACCGCCCCCGCCACCCACCTCGAGCATGTCGTACAGCCGATCTCGGCCGGGTTCTGTGTACCGCTGTTCGCGCTGTTCGCCTCCGGCGTACCGCTCAACAGCGCGGTCTTCGGTTCGCTGTTCACCGACCGGTTGTCGCTGGCGATCATCTGCGGACTGCTGTTCGGCAAGGTGATCGGAATCTTCGGAGTCAGTTGGTTGATGATCCGGCTCGGCTGGGTGAAACGCCCCGCCGGACTCGGGAATCGCGACATGTTCGCCCTGTCGGTACTCGGCGCGATCGGGTTCACCGTTAGCCTGCTTGTGGCGGAACTCGCGCTGACCGAGGTCGGTACCGACGCCATGGATCTGGCGAAGGCCGCGGTCCTGGTGACCTCCATGGCTGCGTCGCTGATCGGATCGGCGCTACTGTTGCGCCGAGGACGTGTGCACCAGGCGCGCCGCGATGCGGACGAGCACAAACGGACAGAGAAGGGTCGACGAAGTTGAGTTACACCCAAGGCGGAAATGACGGTCGCACGGTCACTTCCATCCCGTTGACCGACGCGAATCCGCCCGGATCCGCCAGCGTCGGCAGCCTCGTCCGCGACGCGACCGAGCAGATGTCGACGCTGGTGCGCGCCGAGGTGGCACTGGCCAAGGCCGAGGTCACCGGCGAGATCCGCAAGGGTCTCACCGGCAGTGTGTTCTTCGTTCTGGCCCTGACGGTGCTGCTGTTCAGCTCGTTCTTCTTTTTCTTCTTCCTCGCCGAACTGATCGCCGTGTGGCTCGACCGCTGGGCCGCGTTCCTGATCGTGTTCGCGCTGATGGTGCTGACAACCGCGCTGCTCGCCTTCCTCGGGTACCGCAAGGTCAAGAAGGTCCGCGCGCCGGAGAAGACGATCGACTCGCTCAAACAGACCGCGGAGGTGCTGCCGCAGGCGCTGGCCCATCGCGAGCACACGCCGTCGCTGGAGAAGTCGAGCAGTCGATGACGCGCCGGGTGGGCCCGGTCGCCACGGCCGGTCCCGCCCACTAGGCTCGATCGGCGTGTCGTCCAACTCATTCCCGGATCCCTCCAGCGTCCGCTACGGCGGACCGTGGACCCACCGGGATGTGCACGCCAACGGGATCCGTTTCCACGTCGTCGAAGCCGACACGCCGGAGCGCTCCGACGCGCCACTGGTGCTGCTGCTGCACGGTTTCGCCGACTTCTGGTGGTCGTGGCGGCACCAGCTGACCGGGCTGGCCGACCACGGCTATCGCACCGTCGCCGTGGACCTGCGCGGCTACGGCGATTCCGACAAGCCGCCGCGCGGCTACGACGGCTGGACCCTCGCCGGTGACATCGCCGGCCTCATCCGCGCCCTCGGCCACACCGAGGCCACCCTGGTCGGCCATGCCGACGGCGGACTGGTCTGCTGGGCGACCGCGGTGCTGCATCCCCGGCTGGTCCGTTCGATCGCCCTGGTGAGCTCGCCCCATCCGGCCGCGCTCAAACGCGCCGTCCTGCGCGACTCCGCCCAGCGCGCCACCTGGCTCCCCGATTTCCTGCGCTACCAGCTGCCGCGCTACCCCGAGAACCTGCTCACCCGCGACAACGGCGCCGAAGTGGAGCGGCTACTGCGCGCCCGTGTCGGCAAATCCTGGTCACGTAGCGCCGAATTCACCGAGACCGCGGCCAGGATGCGCGAGGCCATCCGCATCCCCGGCGCCGCCCACAGCGCCCTCGAATACCAGCGCTGGGCTTTCCGCAGCCAGTGGCGCCCCGACGGCAAACGCTTCATGGCCACCATGCGCACCCCCATCGACATCCCCGTGCTGGCCCTGCGCGGCGAGCAGGACCCCTACCTCCTGCCCGCCACCGTCCGCCGCGGCGCCCGCCTGTCCCCCCACCGCACCCTGGTGACCATCCCCGACGCAGGCCACTACGCCCACCAGGAAAACCCCATCCGGGTCAACGAAGTCCTCACCACCCGCTGGCGCGAACAGAACGGCGTCAACGGCTCCCCGAAAGACGACCTCGTCTCCCCCTGAGCCAGCAACCACCTCCCGCGCTCCCAGCCACATCAACACTCGAGAACCGCCCACGCAGTCCCGAACCACACACCAACGCCTAAACCCGCCACCGACCACGCACTACCAGGCAGAACGAGAGCGAACCAGCGAAAGCGGAACTCAGCTCAGAACGCACGCACCCGTATCCACCGGCGTACTCACACCAGGCGCCGACGCCAGCTCACCACCGACCTCATCGAGCGTCAGCACATACCCCGTGTCGTCATCGGTCACCGCCGCGCCGAACACCACACCGAGCAACTGCCCCTCGGTGTCGACGAGCGGTCCACCGGAATTACCCGCCCGAACCTGACCGCGCACCGTGTACACCTCACGCTCGACAGTGCCGTCACGATGGATGGTCGGCCCGGTGAGATCCAGCGTCTCGCGTACCCGCGCCGCACTGGCCGTGTACGGCCCGCCACCCGGATAGCCGAGCACGATCGCGCTCTCCCCCGAACCGGCGGGCTGCGGCGCCCGCGGGATGACGGGCGCCGTCAGACCCGGCACCGCGAGCACCGCGATGTCCTTGGATGGGTCGAACAGCACCACGCTCGCCTCGAGCGCGCCGCGCGCCGTATCGACCGACACGCTCTGGGTCCCCGCGACGACGTGCGCGTTGGTCATCACGCGCTCGGGCGCGACGACGAAGCCCGAGCCCTCCAGCGCCCGCTGGCAACTGGGGGCGGTACCGCGGATGCGCAGCACACTCTGTTGCAGTGAGACCGCGACGGGGCTGGCGAGCACGCTCGGGTCGGGCGGTTCCACCGCGGCGATCGGCGCCCGGCCGAACGGCCCGATGACATCCGGCAGCCCGGAGGTGTTGAGCAGCTTGGAGAACTCGTTGGGCAGCTTGCGCAGCCAGCTCGGCGCCACCGCGTTGACGTCGGCGAGTACCCGCGACCCGTTGATGGCGGCCGCGACACCCGGCTGCGACGCGGTGGCCAGCGGCAACGCCAGCAGCCAGGCCGCGACCAGCACGGTCGCCGCCTGCAGCACCGCGCCCACCACACTGTCGACCCCACGCGCCACGGGATGGCGCATGCCCGACCGCGCGGCCCGGCCGAGCACCATGCCCGCGACCTCGCCGATGATCACCAGCAGCACGATCAGCAGGATGCCGCCCAGTACCCGGCTGCGGCCCTCACTGAGGTGCTGGAGGATGTGCGGCGCGATCAGAATGCCGGCGACCGCGCCGAGCGCGACCCCGAAGAACGCCAGCGCCGAGGCCACCGCGCCCTGGCGCCAGCCGGTGGACGCCGCGACCAGCGCGATCAGCACCACCGCGATATCGAGCCATGCCGACGCGCTCATCCTTGCGCCTCGCCGGCGCTCGGCTCCAGTATGACCGCGATGGCGGCTGTGTCGATTTGCCGCTCGCTACGCTCGCTCACAGGGTCATTCCGACCGCAGCCAGCGAACTCTCCAAGTCACGCACGTCGCCCCGATCCCAGTCTCGTTCCCACCCAGCTGTTTTGATGATGCCGGCGAGGATACCGCCGGTGAGTCCCCACACCAGCATGCCGTCGACCTGGAACGCGGGGCTCTGGTAGCCGAGACTGCCACGCACCATGAATCTGTGTGCCGGATCGAGCAATTCGGTCAGCGGTACACAGACGACACGTTCGGTCTCGCCCAGGTCGACCACGCGGACCGCGCTCGGCTCCCGCCAATAGCCGAGGATCGGGGTCACGTCGAACTTCGACGGCGGCACGAACAGCTTCGGCAGCGCCGCGAAAGGTTGGACGCCGGCGGGGTCGAGGCCGGTCTCCTCGACGGCCTCACGCAGCGCGGTACCGACCGGGCCGTCGTCGCCGGGGTCCTCGGCGCCGCCGGGGAAGGCGATCTGGCCGCCGTGCTGACGCATCGTCGATGCCCGTTGGGTCAGCAGCACCTCGGCGTCGGCGGGTAGGCCACCCGGCGCGCCGGGGTCGGGTTCGGGTGAACCACCGAACAGCACGAGGACGGCGGCCTGGCGCGGCTTCCCGGTGATCGACATGGCCCGGCGCAGCGCGCGGGAGGTGGCGAGGGTGTCGGCGGCGTCGGGGCCGCCGGTTCTGATCGCGGGACGCAACCAGGACGGCAGGCCGGAATCGTCCAGTCCCGCTACACCACGCACATCCGCACCCTTCGTCATACCGCGATCCGAACTCCGAGCTTGTCCGCCACCGTGTCGGCGATGTCGGCCACGTCGGTGAAGGTACGCACTTCGACGCTCGCGATCGAACCGTCGGCCCGCACCAGCACCGAGATCGGCAGCACCGCGGGGGCGCCGACCGCGGTACGCACGCTCGCCTGCGGGTCAGAGACACCGGGCAGGGTGATGTCGAGACCACTCAGCCGCGCCAGCGCCTTCGCCTCGTCGGGATCGCTGTGTACGGTCAACACGGTGAGTTCCGAGCCGGCGTGCTGAGCGAATTCCTGCAGGTGCGGCAGTTCCACGGCACAGGGGCCACACCAGTAGGCCCACAGATTGAGCAGCGCGGGTTTGCCCGCCAGGGCGGCGGCGAGATCGCCGGACGACCCGTCGGCCAGGCAGTCGAGGGTCAGCCCGGCCAGCGGACCGGCACCTTGGACATCGGGCGCCGGGACGGGACACGGGTCCAGTCCGGCCGCCGCGCGTTCCTGCGCCGACACGCCCGTGGGCTGAGATGAGGGCGGCGTCATCGGCGCGGCGGTGTCGGAACCGCCACGCGGCCACAGCGCCACCGCGGCGGCTGTGACGAGAATCAGCGCGGCGAGCGCCCAGCGCAGTGCGGGCCGCCGCAGCGGCGATGGGGCAGGTTCGCTCACAGGCCGACCATGTCCAGCAGATGCTCGCGCTCAGGACCCTTCACCAGCGTGGCCGCGACGGCAGGATCGGTCGGGCCGGTACCGAAGGACGGGCAATCATTGGCGAGCACGCAGGCACCGCATGCCGGTTTGCGCGCATGACACACCCGGCGACCATGAAAGATCACCCGATGCGAGAGCATCGTCCACTCCTTGCGCTCGATCAGCTCGCCGACCGCGTGTTCGACCTTGACCGGATCCTCTTCCCCGGTCCACTTCCAGCGGCGCACCAGGCGGCCGAAGTGCGTGTCGACCGTGATACCCGGCACATCGAAGGCATTCCCGAGGATGACATTCGCAGTCTTGCGTCCGATGCCGGGAAGCTTGACCAATTCCGCCATCGTGTGAGGCAACTCACCGTCGTACTGCGTCTCGAGAGCCTGACCGAGCCCGATCAGCGAACTGGTCTTGTTCCGGTAGAACCCGGTGGGCCTGATGTATTCCTCCAGCTCGGCACGGTTGGCCTCGGCGTAGGCGCGCGCGCTGGGATACCTGGCGAACAACGCGGGAGTGGTGAGGTTCACGCGGACGTCGGTGCACTGGGCGGACAGGATCGTCGCGACGGCCAACTCGAGCGGCGTTGTGAAGTCGAGCTCGCAGTGCGCGCCGGGGAAGGCTTCGCCGAGCGTGCGGTTCATCCGGCGCGCCCTGCGGACCAGTCCGATCCGCGTTTCCGCCGCTAGCGCGCGGTTCTTGCGCTTGCGCGCGGCGGAGATTCCGGTGGGCCGTGCGGGCGTTTCCGCGGCCGAATCGGCATCGCCGGTGGCTGCGGTAGCGGGAGAAACGGGCACCTGTCCACCATACGGAACCGCCCCGACAAGCTTGGCCGGTCAGTTTGCCCGCTGTGTTCCATCTGAGACCTGGACCGTGTTTACTGCCTGTCATGCAAGGACTCGCTGTGGTGCTCTTCCCAGTGCTGTTGATGCTGTTCGCGCTGGGGATGGAGCGGGTCGAGAATCGGCTCCGTAAGCTTCTCGAACCCGACGAAGAGGTTCAGCAGTACCTGGACAACGCCAGCAACGCCGAAGTGAAAGAGCTGACGAAGCTCGGCCTGCCCGCCGCGGTGGCGCGGGTGCGCAAGCGCCGCTCACGCGCCGACGACCTGGACGTGGCGCGGGCCAGCTGACCAACATTTCGCCTCGGGCGCACCGCCCGTTCACAGTGTGCGCAGATCGCGCAATCCACTCTTTACGTGGTGTCTGTCACTGTGCCGCCGAGATGCCGCGTAGACTGCGCTGTTGGTCGATTCGCTCGGCCGGTTCGCAAGCCATATCCCCATAAGGAGCACATTCGTGGACGAGGCCCTCGCCAGAGCAGGCATCTTCCAAGGCGTCGAGCCCACCGCGGTGGCCGCGCTCGCCAAGCAGCTGCAGCCCGTAGATTTTCCGCGCGGCCACGTCATCTTCAACGAGGGCGAACCCGGCGATCGGCTGTACATCATCACGACGGGCAAGGTGAAGATCGGTCGTCGCTCACCCGACGGCCGGGAAAACCTGCTGACCATCATGGGTCCGTCCGACATGTTCGGTGAACTGTCGATCTTCGACCCCGGCCCGCGTACCTCGACCGCCACCACGGTCACCGAGGTCCGCGCGGTGACGATGGACCGCGACGCACTCAAGTCGTGGATCGATCAGCGGCCCGAGATCGCCGAGCAGCTGCTGCGCGTACTGGCCCGACGCCTTCGCCGCACCAACAACAACCTCGCCGACCTGATCTTCACCGACGTGCCGGGTCGCGTCGCCAAGGCGCTGCTGCAGCTCGCACAGCGTTTCGGCACCCAGGAAGCGGGCGCGCTGCGCGTGACCCACGACCTGACCCAGGAGGAGATCGCCCAGCTGGTCGGCGCTTCCCGGGAAACCGTCAACAAGGCGCTCGCCGATTTCGCCCATCGCGGGTGGCTGCGTCTCGAGGGCAAGAGCGTGCTGATCTCGGACTCCGAGCGTCTGGCCCGCCGCGCTCGTTGATCGCGTAGTACGTACGTCGACGTCTCGGCACGCCGGGACCACCGGTGCGGCTCCGTAGGAGAGGGCCTCGTCCGCACCAGGGTGGTTCCGGCGTGCCGTCGTCGTACCAGAAGCTGGTCATGACGCAGCTGGGCGACCTCCGTGCACACCGCACGGAGGTCGCCCAGCTGATGCTCAGGCCCCTACTCGGCCCGCAGGTACTCCAGCTGTGCCTGCACCGAACTGCGCGCCGCGGGCCACAACCGCTTGTCCACATCGGCGTACACCTTGCGGACCACCGCGAAAGCCCCGGCGTCGGGGCCCAATTCGACCAGCGCGGCCCGCACCTGGTCGAGCCGCTCCCGGCGGTGCGCCAGGTAGTACTCGGCGACCGGCGCGAGGTCGGGGTGATCGGGACCGTGCGCGGGCAGCAGTGCCTTGCCCGCACCGAGCTCACGCAGCGTTTCCAAGGACGCGAGGAACGCGGCCAGCGCGCCGGGCGCCGATTCGAGCACCGTGGTGCCGACGCCGAGCACCGTGTCACCGGTGAGCACCGCGTCGTCGAGCAGGAAGCTCACCGAATCGGTGGTGTGGCCGGGGGTGGCCAGCACCGTGATCGGCACACCCGCCGCCTCGATGACCTCGCCGTCGACCAGCGGGGTCACCTCGCCGCGCAGGTAGGCCGGATCGACCGACCGCACCGGCGTCCCGGTGGCCTTCACCAGGTGATCGATACCGCCGGTGTGATCGTGATGGTGGTGGGTGATCAGCGTCAGCGCGATCCGCCCGCCGGTCGCCGCGACGATCGCGGCGACGTGCTTCTTGTCCTTCGGACCCGGATCGACCACGACGTAGGAGTCGCTGCCGGGATCGCGCAACAGCCAGGTGTTGGTGCCGTCCAGCGTCATCTGCGACGGATTGTCGGCCAGTAGCACCGCCGCCGTCGCCGTGACCTGCCTGACCTGGCCGTACGCGGGATGTTCCAGTGCCATGACGGCTGCCTATCCGACTGCTTGGTCCAATTCGACGATCAATTCCACCTCGACGGGCGTGTTCTTCGGCAGCTCCGAGACACCCACCGCCGAGCGCGCGTGGACGCCCGCCTCGCCGAACACCTCGCCCAGGAATTCCGATGCGCCGTTGATCACAATCGGCTGATCGGAGAATCCCGGCGCGGAGGCGACGAACCCGACGACCTTCACGACCCGGACCACCTGGTCGAGTCCGACCAGGTCGTGCACCGCGGCCAGCGCGTTGAGCGCGCATAGCCGCGCGGCCTCCTTGGCCGTGTCCAGGTCGACCTCCGCGCCGACCTTGCCGACCGCCGACAACTCACCATCGACGAAGGGCAGCTGACCGGAGGTATACACCAGCGAACCGGTCCGCGCGGCCGGAATATAGGCCGCGACCGGGGCGGCGACCGGCGGCAAGGTGACGCCCAACCGGTCGAGCGCGTCCTTCCACGCGGTGGCCACGGCTACTTCTGCCGCTTCAGGTAGGCGACGTGCTGCTCGCCGGTCGGACCGGGCAGCACCGTGACCAGCTCCCAGCCGTCGGCGCCCCACTGATCGAGGATCTGCTTAGTCGCGTGCGTCAACAGCGGCACGGTCGCGTACTCCCACAGGGTGACTTCACTCATGGGGTGAGTTTAGGGCGCACCCCGAACATCGGAGCGAAACGGGTTATAGGCTCGGCCACGTGGGAGCACCAACAGCAGAGCCGGTTTCGTCGGTTCCGGAACCGTCGACCGGATGGCCACAGCGCGCGGCCAAGGCCCGCTTGCACTACGTGACCGGCAAGGGAGGCACCGGAAAGTCGACCGTTTCGGCGGCGCTGGCCCTCTCGCTCGCCGCGGGTGGTCGCAAGGTGCTGCTGGTCGAAGTGGAGAGCCGCCAGTCCATCGCGCAGTTGTTCGACCGGCCGCCGCTGCCACCCACCGAGACGCGCATCGCGACCGCCGACGGCGGCGGCGAGGTGATGGCGCTGGCCCTCGACATCGAGCACGCCTTCCTGGAATACCTCGACATGTTCTACAACCTCGGCTTCGCGGGCCGGGCGATGCGCCGGATGGGCGCCATCGAGTTCGTCACCACCATCGCGCCGGGCCTGCGGGATGTGATCCTCACCGGCAAGATCAAGGAATGCGTGGTGCGCGCCGGCAAGGACGGCAAGCCCGCCTTCGACGACATCGTCGTCGACGCGCCGCCGACCGGCCGGATCGCCGGCTTCCTCGACGTCACCCAGGCCATGGCCGAGATCGCCAAGGGCGGCCCGATCGCCTCGCAGGCCGAGGGCGTGTCCAAGCTGCTGCACTCGGATCAGACGATGATCCACCTGGTGACGCTGCTCGAGGCGCTGCCGGTGCAGGAGACCGCGGACGCGATCGCCGAGCTCACCGCCAACGATCTGCGGATCGGCACGGTGATCGTCAACCGGGCGGCCATCGGGCAACTCACCCCTGAAGATCGCGCGGCGGCCGTGGCCGGTGACCTCGACACCACCGCCATCGCCGCGAGCCTGGCCGAGGCCGGGATCACCCTGCCCGACCCGGACTTCGACGGCCTGATCGCCGAGGCTGTCGACCACGCCACTGCGCTGACCGCCCAGGACGCCAGCGCCGCCGAACTGGCGCGCATCGATGTCCCCCAGTTGTCGTTGCCCGCGCTCAACGAGGGCATGGACCTCGGCGGCCTGTACGAACTGGCCGAACAGCTATCCGCGCAGGGAGTGCGATGAGCGAGCAAGTGACCACCCCGCCGGCGCTGGATGTTTCGCAGATCATCGCCGACCCGTTGGCCAGGGTCATCGTCTGCTGCGGTTCGGGCGGTGTCGGCAAGACCACCACCGCGGCCTCGATCGCGCTACGGGCCGCCGAAGCGGGTCGCAAGGTGGTCGTGCTGACCATCGACCCGGCCCGCAGGCTGGCCCAGTCGCTGGGTGTCGCCGATCTGGACAACACTCCGCAGCGGGTGGAACTGGGTCCCGAGGTCCCCGGCGAGCTGCACGCCATGATGCTGAACATGCGCCGCACCTTCGACGACATGGTGCTCGAACACACCACTCCCGACAAGGCCGAGCAGATCTTCGCCAACCCGATCTATCAGACGGTGGCGTCCTCGTTCGGCGGCACGCAGGAGTACATGGCGATGGAGAAGCTCGGCCAGCTGGCCGCGCGCAAGGAGTGGGACCTGATCGTCGTCGACACGCCCCCCTCGCGCAACGCGCTGGACTTCCTCGACGCCCCCAAACGCCTCGGCACCTTCCTCAACGGCAAGATGATCCGGCTGATCATGGCGCCCGGTCGCGGTGTCGGACGGTTCGTGACCGGCGCGATGAGCCTGGCGATGCGTGGCGTCTCGACCATCGTCGGCGGGCAGATGCTCAAGGACGCCTCGACCTTCCTGCAGTCGCTGGAGTCGCTGTTCGGCGGATTCCAGGATCGCGCCGAACGCACCTTCGCGATGCTGTCCAAGCCGGGCACCCATTTCTTCGTCGTCGCCGCGCCCGAACCGGACGCGCTGCGGGAGGCCTCGTTCTTCGTCGACCGGCTCTCCACCGAGCAGATGCCGCTGGCCGGGCTGGTACTCAACCGGACGCACCCCGCGCTGTCGGGACTGTCCGGTGAGCGCGCGCTGACCGCGGCCGACCAGTTGGCCGACTCCGATCCGCGCACCGCCGCGGTGCTGCGCATCCACGCGGAGCGGGTGGCGACGGCCAAGCGCGAACAGCGGCTGCTGCATCGCTTCACCGGCGCACATCCCCGGGTGCCGATCGTCTCCGTCACCGCCTTGCCGTTCGAGGTCTCCGACCTCGACGCCCTGCGCGCGGTCGGTGACCAGCTGGCGGGCAAGCCACCCGCCTCCGCCTGACAATTCAGGCAATTCGGCTATAGCTCACAACCCCGTAACACCGGCCGACGGCGCCGATTCCGCAAACCCCGCGGTCTCGGCGCCGTGTGTGATAACGGTCCGGTCTCGACTGCTAGATGGCCACCTGATGCTGCCGCTGGGCCTGGAAGAAGTCGGCCCACGACGTCACGTCGGGATGCTGCTTGAGCAGGGCACGTCGCTGTCGCTCGGTCATCCCGCCCCACACGCCGAACTCCACCCGGTTGTCGAGCGCGTCGGCGCCGCACTGCATCAGTACCGGGCAGTGACGGCAGATGGTTGCCGCCTTGCGCTGGGCCGCGCCGCGAACGAACAGCTGATCAGGGTCCACTTCTTTGCATCGCGCCTGGGCAACCCAAGCGATCCTTGCCTCGGCCTGCTCTACATCCAGTCGAGCGATGGGGGTTGTGATGTGCATTTGATGTGCCCCTTTGCAGTCCGAACACCGTTGTGCGGCGCTCCAGAATCGCGAGCACGGATTCACAGCAACCCAACTACCGCTGCGGTCCGCACCACATTCCACTTTGAGTGTTAGCTCTATCACACTGGGTTCTCAATCTAGGTAAAGGTATGGCGCTTGCGCAAGACCGCCCCCCGATTTTTTGGTACGGCCGTCCATTCAAATCCGCGATCAGACGGGCAGTCGCGCTGTTCACCGGCGTGGCCGGTCGCGACACGCCGATGTGATCATTTTGTTGACACGCCCGAGCAACCCCCCTGGCACCGACCGGACATCACCCGTCGAGCGGCACAGCAGTGAACACCGACACGCCACCCTTTAGGCTGGGCTCGTGCCGATCACTCACACGCTCGGGAGACTGGCTGGCAGCTGCGCGCTCGCCGCCGTGCTCGTCGCTGGGTTGTTGTTCCCTCTGGCCGGTGGTTTCGGGTTCATCTCCAACCGAGCCGCCGACGCCGTCGACAATGTGTCCGCCGAACTGGTGGAGGGCACGGTCCCCGCCGTGTCGACCATGGTCGACGCGAGTGGCGCGCCCATCGCCTGGCTCTACGAGCAGCGACGCTTCGAAGTCGAGAGCGATCGCATCTCCAACAACATGAAGCTGGCGATCGTGTCCATCGAGGACAAGCGCTTCGCCGACCACAAGGGCGTCGACTGGCAGGGCACGCTGCGCGCGTTCCTGACCAACACCTCCTCCGGGGAAGTGCAGCAGGGCGCGTCCACGCTCGACCAGCAGTACGTGAAGAACTTCAACCTGCTCGTCGTCGCCAAGACCGACGCCGAGCGCCGCGCCGCGATCGAGACCACCCCGGCCCGCAAGCTGCGCGAGATCCGGATGGCGCTCACGCTCGACCGCGAGCTCAGCAAGGACGAGATCCTCACCCGCTATCTGAATCTGGTGCCCTTCGGCAACAGTTCCTATGGCATCCAGGACGCCGCGCAGACCTACTTCGGCGTCGACGCGGCCGAGCTGACGATGACCCAGTCGGCGATGCTGGCCGGCATGGTGCAGTCCAGCTCCAAGCTGAACCCCTACACCAACGAGAAGGGCGTCACCGACCGGCGCAACACCGTCCTCGACACCCTGATCCAGAACATCCCGCACCGCGCCGAGGAGTTCCGCAAGGCCAAGGAGGAACCGCTCGGCGTGCTGCCCAAGCCCAAGGGCCTGCCGCGCGGCTGCATCGCCGCCGACGACAAGGGCTTCTTCTGCGACTACGCGCTGCAGTATCTGGCCGAGGCCGGGATCAGCCGCGAGCAGGTCGACAAGGGCGGCTACCTGATCAAGACCACCCTCGACCCCGCCCTGCAGGCATCGGTGAAGCGGTCGGTGAACGAGTTCGCCGATCCCAACCTCGACGACATCGCCGAGGTCATGTCGGTGATCGGCCCCGGCCAGGACGCCCACCCGGTACTCGCGATGGCGTCGAGCCGCACCTACGGCCTCGATCGCGACGCCAACGAGACCCTGCTCGGCCAGCCGTACATGATGGCCGGACACGGCGCCGGCTCGATCTTCAAGCTGTTCACCACCGCCGCCGCGATGGAGAAGGGCCTCGGCATCGCCGCACAGCTCGACGTGCCGGGCACCTACGCCGCGCGCGGCATGGGTTACTCGAACTCGCCCGGCTGCCCCGCCGACGCCTGGTGTGTCTCGAACGCGGGCGCCTATCCGGGATCGATGTCGGTGACCGACGCGCTGGCCACCTCGCCCAACACCACCTTCGTCAAGATGATCCAGGACGTCGGCGTCGAGGCCGCGGTGGACATGTCGGTGCGACTCGGCATGCGGTCCTACACCCGGCCGAAGACCTCGGGCTACGGCGACGCCAGCCTGGCCGAGCACATCAAGAACAACAACATGGGCTCGTTCACCCTCGGCCCGTTCGCGATCAACGCGCTCGAGCTGTCCAACGTGGCCGCCACCCTGGCCTCGGGCGGCAAGTGGTGCCCGCCGTCGCCGATCCACGAGGTCGTCGACCGGCACGGCAAGAATGTCCCGCTCACCCAGCAGGCGTGCGAGCAGGTGGTCGATCCCGGCCTGGCCAACACCCTCGCCAACGCGATGAGCAAGGACGACACCAGCGGCACCGCGACGGCCGCGGCCCAGTCGGCGGGCTGGTCGGCACCGATGTCGGGCAAGACCGGAACCACCGAGGCGCACTACTCCTCGGCGTTCCTCGGCTTCACCAACAGCCTCGCCTCGGCGGTCTACGTCTACGGCGACAGCCCGACCCCCGGCGAGATCTGCTCGTTCCCGCTGCGCAGCTGTGGCAGCGGTAGCCTGTTCGGCGGTAACGAGCCCGCGCGCACCTGGTTCAACGCGATCATGCCCGTGCTCGGCAACTATCCGCCGCCGAGCCTGCCCCCGGTCGACGACAAGTACGTGCGCGGCGCGAACAACTCCCAGGTTCCCGATGTCGCGGGCAAGTCGCAGGGCGAGGCCACCTCGATCCTGACCGGCGCCGGCTTCCAGGTGACCTCGGTGACCAGTTCGGGGTCCCAGCCCAAGGGCACGGTGATGGGCAGTTCGCCCAACGGCGCGGCCATTCCTGGTTCGGTCGTCACGATCTACATCAGCGACGGCACCGTCCGAGTCCCCGCGCCCACCACCCCACCGGCGGAGCCATCGGCCCCGCCGCCGGCGATCCCCGGTCTGCCACAGATTCCGCGACTGCCACCGATCCCCATTCCGGTGCCACGCTGAACACACGACGAAGGGCCGCCGTCGATCCGACGGCGGCCCTTCGTCGTATCGGTCAGAGCCGGGCTTTGACCGCGGCCGAGAGCCGCGACCCGTCGGCCTTGCCCTGGGCGATCGCGGTCGCCGCCTTCATGACCTGACCCATCTGCCGCATCCCCGGCCGTTCGCCGATCTCCTCGGCGACCTGAGCGATCGCGGTGTCGGCCACCTGGGCCACCTCTGCCTCACTCAGCTGGGTGGGCAGGTAGTCCTCGATGACCTCTTCCTCCGCGCGCTCGTTCGCCGCCAGTTCGCCACGCCCGTTCTGCTCGTAGATGACGGCGGCCTCGTTGCGCTTCTTGGCTTCCTTCTGCAACACGGCGACGACTTCGGCGTCGGAGAGATCGTGCGCCTGCGTTCCCGAGGTCTCCGCGTTCTGGATCGCGGCGAGCACCATCCGCAAGGTCGACAGACGCAGGGTGTCCTTGGCTTTCAACGCGGCGGTCATATCCGCACGCAGCTGCGATTTCAGTTCCGACATGCGCCTCACGGTAGCTGTTCGCCGTCTGGAGTCCCATCACATTTTCATCGCAGTGCCCAATTCGCGCCCGGTCGCCGAGAAATTCGTATCCTTTGTGCGGAAACACACGCGCCGATCCGGGAGGGGGTCGCCTATGCTGGGCAAATGCCCGTTATCTCGACGTCCGCTGTCCGCCGAACCGCGTTGGGAGCCGCCGGGGCCGCCGCCGCAGGCATCGGCTACGCCACGCTGATCGAACGGAACGCGTTCGTCCTGCGCGAAGCGACGATGCCGGTGCTCGCGCCCGGCTCGCCCACGCTGCGCATTCTGCACATCAGCGACCTACACATGATGCCGGGGCAGCAGCTCAAACAGCAGTGGCTGCGCGAACTCGATCGGCTCGAACCCGACCTGGTCGTGAATACCGGCGACAATCTTTCGCATCAGAAGGCCGTGCCCGCCGTTGTGCAATCCCTCGGTGCGCTGCTGGCTCGTCCCGGCTTGTTCGTGTTCGGTTCGAACGATTATTTCGCGCCGGTGCCGAAGAATCCGCTGAAGTATTTCAAGAAAGATCATCGCCGCGTGTACGGCGATCCGCTGCCCTGGAAAGATCTGCGCGCCGCGTTCACCGAGCGCGGTTGGCTGGATCTGACCCACACCCGTCGCGACCTCGAAGTCGCTGGTATCCGCATCGCCAGCGCAGGCGTCGACGACCCGCACCTGCAGCGCGATCGCTACGACACCGTGGCAGGCGCGCCGAACCAGCTGGCACAGCTGAGCATCGGCGTGACCCACTCGCCCGAGCCGCGGGTGCTCGACCGGTTCGCCGAGGACGGCTACGACCTGGTGCTGGCCGGGCACACCCATGGCGGTCAGCTGGTCGTGCCGGGCTACGGCGCGCTGGTGACCAATTGCGGCATCGACAAGTCCCGGGTGAAGGGCGCCTCCCAATGGGGCGCGCACACTCAGTTGCACGTCTCGGCGGGCATCGGCACCTCGCCGTGGGCGCCGTACCGCTTCTGCTGCCGCCCGGAGGCGACCTTGCTGACCCTGGTCGGCGCACCGCCCAAGCGTCCCTCCGCCGACACCGGCCATGGCATTTCCACCTCGCAGGCCGTCGCCCGCTAAGGTCGCCCCGAACGACTTTCAGTCACTAGGGGACGACCGTGAGCAGTGGATCCGACGACCGGCGCAACGACCCGACCATGTTCGGCGGATTCGGCGCGCCGAACCAGCCCGACGACCCATGGCAGCGTCCGCCGGACGGTTCCGCCGCGGGACAGCAGAATCCGGACGCACCCGACCCGACGGCCGTGTGGCAGCCCGGTGGTGCCGGGCTGCCACCGGGCCTGAGCTGGGAGGGGTCGGGTCCGCCGCCCGGTTTGCCCGACGCCACGCAATGGTCGCCCGACCAGCCACAGGCGTCGTGGTCGCCCGCTGGACCGCAGGACCATCGCACTGCCGCCCAGCAGGCGGACCCCACCCAGCTGCGTCAGCCCACGGCGAATCCCTCGGGTGACCAGCAGGCCGATCCGACCCAGCTGCGCAGCCCCGCCGCACCATGGCCGGGAACGAATCCGCCGGTAGGCCAGCCGTGGCAACCCGGCCAGGCCGACCCGACCCAACTGCGCAACCCGGCCGCGCAGTGGCCCGGTTCGAATCCGGTTGCCGGGCAGTCGGATCCGAACCAGCAGTGGGCAGGCGGCCAGCAGCCGTGGGGCGCGCCGCCGCAGTGGAATCCGGGCCAGCAGTGGAATCCGGCAGCGGGACAACCGAATCCAGGCCAGCCGTGGGGCCAGCCCAGTCCGGCGATGTTCGGCGCACCCGCCTGGCAACAGCCGCCCACTCAGCAACCACCGCACCAGCAGTACGGCGAGATTCCGGCGCTCGAACACGGCGGCGCGCAGTCCTTCGGTCAGGCGTACCCGCCGGGACCACCGAAATCCGGTGGAAAGGCCGGGATCTGGGTCGCGGTGGGCATCGCCGCCGTCCTGATCGGTGGCACCGCACTCACCGCGGTCGCCGTGAGCCGCAGCGACGACGCGCCGGACACCGCCGCCGGCGCGAGCGCCACCCCGTCAATGGTGAGTGCCTTGAGCACCACCCCGGCGCCGTCACCGACGTCCGCGCCGACGGCGACCACGACCACGCCGACCGGCGCCGCCGCCGGCCAGGAGCCGCTCATCGAGGGCTACCAGGTGGTGGCCTCCCCCGACCGCGGCGCCGCTTACGACGTGCCGCCGAGCTGGAACGTCGCCACCGAATCGACCATCGGTGGTTTCGGCGAGCCACCGGGTGACTCCGTCATCGGCAAGGGCTATGCCTCCGACGGTCGCGACTACTGCCCCGGTTCCACCCGCACGGTCTCCCTGCTCACCGGTTCCAAGCTCAGCGACCACGCCGAGGCGGGCGCCGAACTCGGCACCAAGACCGCGCCACTGGCCTACGGCGGCTCCACTGGCACCCCCCAGCCCGCCGAGCCGCTGCGCTCCATGGACGGCACGATCAGCGGGATGTTCACCGAGACCACCGGCACCGTCCCCGACCCGGAGCCCGGCTGCGCCGCCACCTACTCCATCTACACCTACGCCTTCAAGGGCGCCAAGGACGGCAGCTTCGTCATGGTCATGGTGGCCGACACCGGCGTCCCCGACGCCGTCGACGCCGCCACCGCCAAGCGCATCTTCAGCTCCATCCGCGCCCTGTAGCACCGCACTGACCAGCCAATTTAACGTTTCACATCCGCGCGTTGTAAGCTACTTCAGGTTCGCCTCACGGGGTGTGGCGCAGCTTGGTAGCGCGCTTCGTTCGGGACGAAGAGGTCGCAGGTTCAAATCCTGTCACCCCGACGTGTTGGTTGAGACACAAAAGAACCCCTGACCTGGGATTCCTGGTCAGGGGTTCTTTGCTGTTCGGGGTCGTCTACTCCCCCGCTCCGGGGACTGTACGCAGTGGGTACGCAGTGCCCGCTCGGGCGGTACGCGCCGCGAGGTCAAGCGCTTCCGCGACCGCGGTCAGATCGTCCGGGAACAGGTCCGCGTACGTGTCGAGCGTGAGCGCCGCCGACTTGTGCCCGAGCATGGTCTGAATCGCCTTCACATTCGCGCCGGCGCTTATCGCGAGCGAGGCGGCGGTGTGCCGAAGATCGTGTGGAGTAAGCGACGGGTACTCAGGCGTCCTGAGACCTTGGCCGCTCTTCAACTCCTCCGCCCGAGCCTCGCGGGCCGCCACCTGGAGACGTTCGACGGCCTTGTCGAACACCCGCGGGCGATACGTCGATACCCGCAGCGTCTTCCCCTTCACCGACCGGAACACCAGCGAATCGCGACTCTGCCCGACCATCAGCGCGGCCAGGTCGACGGCGAGGAATTCCGGGAACGGCACCGACCGCCGCTCATGGTTCTTCGCCGTCGACCAGACCAACCGCCCACGCACCTCGGCCACCGCCTCGAGGACGTTCACCCGGCGCCGAAGCATGTCGAAGTTCGACACCTTCAACGCTGCCATCTCGCCCCACCGAAGGCCGGTGTAAGCGAGGAACCGAATCACGGTCCCCTGCTCGGCGACCTCGCGAGCGAGCTGCTCGACCTGGTCGTGAGTCAGGTAACCGTGCGGCCGGTGCTGCCGTCGCGGAAGCTTCACCCCGGCGCACGGGTTCGACGGCAGCTGCCGGTCATCCACCGCCGATTCGAGAATCATGCGGAGCATCCCCACCGCGTTCTCGATGGTGGGTACACCGACCCCCGCGGCGACCATTTCGGCGATCCACGCTTGAACGTGCGTCTTCCGAATGTCCTTGAGGCTCTTGGTACCCCAGCGCGGAAGGACGTGCGCCTGCCAGGTGTAGTCCCGCGTGGAACTGGTCGTCTCCTTCAGGTGCGCCTGGACGTCGAGCCAGCGCTTACCCGCCTCGGCGATCACCTCGCGGCCGGAGGACGGCGCGACGTGACTCCCCTGCACGATGGTGCTCACCTGCCCGTCCAGCCAGGTCTGTGCGTCTGTCTTCCTGGCGAAGCGCATGGAGTGCTCGTGCCCGTCGTCATCGACGTAGCGAGCGCGCCAGCGCTTCCCCTTGCCGTAGAGCTTGGACGGAACGCGCCGCACCGTGCCGTCCGGCTGGCGTTCGTCCTTGGTCCAGAGGTCTTCGACTCCGGCGCGGCGGTTCCGTCGTGCGGCCATGGTCAAGCAGCTCCGCCGGTCGCGGTGGCCTGCTCCTGCTTAGCGATCCACGCCAGAATCACGGACTCGCGCCAGACGCGGCGGTGACCGAGTTTGAAGCTCACCGGACCTGAGCCGATGTGCGCCCAGTACCGCCACGTTCCCGCGGGGATTCCGGTCAGGGCTTCGCAGTCCTTGGCTTGGAGGTATCGGTCACTGGTGGTGTCCATCGTGGTGTTCTCCTCGGTTCGATGAGTACGCGACGTCGAGTCGTCGGCGGGGAGGTCGTCTACTGGTGTCCAGTCGGTGAGCGGCGTTCCGGCGCGGTCGTCTAGTCCGGTCGGCGCGGTGTCTACTTGCTGTCCAGTGGTGTTGAGTGGCTGTCTACTGGTGTCCGGTCGGCCGGACGCTGGTGTCAGGCGGCGTCTACTCACAGCGATGCCGCCTTGCCGTGCTCGGCGGTAGCTGCGCCGCCGGGGATGACGGTCAGGTCGGGCCGCTGCTCGGCCGGGGAGACCGGACGCGCCAGCAATTCGTCCAGGTCGGCCAACCGCATACGCGGTCCGCCGGTCAGGTCCAGGCCCGCGGCTGCCTCCCGAACCGCGCGCTTCACCGGCTCGCCTCGGCAGTAGAAGACCAGGCCGTCGCATCCGGCGGCCTGCGCGGCCTGAAACGCCCGGTACATGGCCGATTTCGTCACCGATGGGGCCTTGCGGATCAACTCGACCTGCACGGCCCACAACTCGCCTGATCTGGTGCTGTAGCGGCCGTGATGGATGTGGGGCCGCCGCTTACCGGCCTCGGTGGCACCGACCTCGGAATGCAGCACACGTTCCGAGGTCCACCGGTCAAGGTCCAGGCCGGTCAACGCGGTACGGACGGCGAACACCGCCGCGACATGCGCCGCTTGCTTCGGCGACGGAGCCCAGTGCCGCACCTCGAACCCGAGCAACGACTCAGCGGTCGTGCGGGTGGGAAACACCCACGCCGGACCGGGGACCGGTCGGACGTTGAGCCCGCTAACCATCCCGGTATCGCGCCAGCGCTGCGCCATCCGGTATGCCGAGCGCATGCTGACGCTGTGCATAGACGCGACCAGATCCATCGGTGCGCCGTACATCTGGGCGAGGATCGTCAACCCGGTCATGTCGCGGGCACCGAGAATGTGACGTGTCATCGTGGGTTCTCCTCTCGCTGCGAAGCGGTGTCGGTGGTCCCGCTGCGGGCGGGGTAGACAGTCGACTGGACGGGCCGAGTCGCGGTGTCCAGCGGTTGACACCGGGTGTCCAGCCACGAAATGCGGCTGTCTACGCGGTGTCCGGCGGTCGCCCGCCGAAGTTTGATAGGCATAGGTGTGCTCCCTGAACAGGCAAGCCGAAACAGCTTGCCGGGCAATGGGACTGAGTGCCGCGAGGGCGGCGGCGGGGTTTTGCCGGCATAACCGGCGGGCGGTAGGAGGCTCGTGCCGCGCGGGCATCGATGGCCGATGCGGCACGAGACTCGCGGTCGGCTGGCTACCGGTCGTAGTCGGCTTCGCGGGTGCCCTGCTGGCGTGCTACCGCGTCGGCGAGCGCGTTACCGGAGCCGCGGTAGTCGGCCAGGGCCGAGCGGGCGGCAGGAGCGGGCGCCCAGCTCATGAGTTCACGCATCCGCTCTCGCGGCTCCATGAAGTCAATGGCCTGATATACCCGGCCATCCGGTGGGGGGCCGCCGAGTTCTTCGCCGTACTCCTCGGGCACGACCGGCGGGCGGTTCGGTGCACGATTCGCGGTGAGGTACCGGCTCTGCTGGAAGGTGTCGGGCCAGAGTTCGTGCTCCGGAACGCCGAGCGCGACAGCGATCGAGTGCTGATGCACCGGGTACGGAATACGGCCTTGACCGATCCACCGCTGCACGGTCTTCGGGTCGACCTGGACCACTTCGGCCAGCTGATTCGGCGTCAGCCGCGCATTGAACACCGCATCTCGCAGTCGTTCATTCGCCGCGCTCTGGTGACGGCCCTTCCGGATTGCGGCGGTCACCGGTCGTGCCCGTCTCGCTCGGCCTGACGGGTGACGGCGTCGGCGAGAGCGTTGCCCGAACCGACGTAGGCGGCAAGCGCGCTGCGGGCGGGCTGTTCGGTCGGCATCGTCACCAGGTCGGCTTCGGCGAGATCGGCGTGGTAGCCGAACCGGACACGACCGTTGTCCTGCACGGTGCCGTTCTGGGCGATGTCGTCCAACTCGGCGCGCTGGGCGGGCTCGATATCGATTCCGTCGGTAGCCATGTACAGGCCGTTGACCTTGAAGTATTCAACCTCCGGCGCGGCGGGACGGACCTCGCTGCGGGCGCCGGAACGCTCGGCGTATGCGGCGGTGCCGCGCCCGAACTGCTCTTGCAGCTGCCGGTTCGTCATGGTGTTGCGCTCGTGCTCGGTGGTGATGGCGTCTCCGCCGAGCCCGGTACCGAACCAACGGGAGTAGCCGTTGCCGGTGGTGCTGGACTGCGAAGACGGATCTACACTGGACATGCTTCTGACTCCTTGTGAGGGATGGGAAGTGATGCCGGAGCGAGGTGCGAACTCGCCTCCGGTGAGGGCTCCCCTGCCGCTTCAACGGCGGGGGAGTTTTTGTCTAGCCTGGCTAGTTGCCTAGCTTGACTAGCCAACTTCATCGTAACTCGTCCACGCCCGCCAACACAAGCATTTCGGCCTAGCTTGCCTAGGCCAATTCGCAGAACCTCGATACGCTGGACATATGGATGAACTCGACCCGGACGACCCCCGTCCCCCGTATCAGCAGGTGGCCAACGCCCTGCGCGCCGCGATCCTGACCCGCACATTCGAGCCCGGCGAAAAGCTGCCGTCAGGCCCGGTACTCGCGCAGCGGTATGGCGTGGCCCGAATGACCATTCAGCAAGCGATCCGAGTGCTACGGGATGACGGGCTCGTCGTGTCGCGACAGGGCAGCGGCGTCTTCGTGCGCGAGCGAACCGAGCGGCCAGTTGGCCTGCGTCCGCATCTCGAAAGAGCATTCGAAGAACCCAACGTCACGATCGATTTCGCCGGGTTCTCCGGCGAGACGTTGAACGGCGCGATTGCCGAACCGCTCGACAAGATCCGACATGGCCGCCTTCGTCCCGAAACCCTGTCGGTCCGTCTGCTCGTTCCTGACGATGCGGTCCCGTGGGCGCTCCCCGCCGAGGTAGGCACTCTGGCCGACAGTCCCGCATTCCGCCGCCGGGCGAACAGGATCATGGAGCGGCACGCCCTCGCCGTCATCGACACCGTGTTGGAACTCGGTCGCCTCGGCCTGGTCTCAAGTGCATCCGCATCTGTGCGTGTTTGGCCAGCACCGCCCCAGTTCAAGCTGTATCTGTTCAACAGGGCAACCGCGTTCTTCGGGTACTACCCCGTTGTTGAGCACGAGGTGCCGCTGAACGGGGCAACAACGGCGATATGGGACCTCATGGGCAAGGACGCCACGCTGTTCGAGTTCAGCTCCACGAACGATCCTGATTCGACAGGCAGCCAGTTCGTTGCGCAATCACAGCTGTGGTTCGACAGCATCTGGACTTCGGTGGCCAAGGACTACGACGCGTGAGCCCGCTGGCCGAACTTCTGCGTGCACGCAGGACGGTTCTGTTGGATTTCGACGGGCCAATCTGCGCAGTATTCAGCTCAATCACCGACCTGCAGGTAGCGACGGAGCTAGTTGCCATCGCCGGTGCCGAACACCTGCCGCAGTCAGTCCGCGCAGCAAACGACCCGTTTGATGTTCTGCGTCATGCTGCCGACCACCGCGACGGCGAGTCACTGGTCGCGATCGAAGCGAGGTTCCGCGACCTTGAATGCGCCGCGGTGGATACCGCCGATCCAACCCCAGGCGCGGAGGAAGTCCTACGTGCGCTTTCCGCACGGAAGTACCGGGTTGGCGTCGTAACGAACAACTCGGCGGCAGCGGCGGATCGCTACCTTCGGCGCCTGGGGCTTCGATCTACCGTGGGCGTGATCGTCGGTCGGCCAGGTACTCGAGTTGACCTCCTAAAACCCAGTCCGTTCCTGCTCACAACCGCGCTGCGGCAGCTGTCGGTGCAGCCCGATGACGCGCTGTTCGTCGGTGACTCGATGTCAGATGTTGTAGCCGGGCACTCTGCTGGTGTCTCGTGCGTCGCGCTGGCAAATAAATCAGGCAAGGCCGAGCGGTTCGCCAGCCTTCAGCCAGAGTCCACGATTACATCGATGCTCGAGCTACTGGATGCCCTCGCCGTGTAGTCACGAATCCGTGGCCACCCAGTACGCCCGGAAATCGCTCGCTACCTGCTCATTCGCTTACCCTGAGTGGCGGGGTTTTGCCCGGCAACCGCCAAACTGCCTTATAGAGCAGTGATTGCGCGACTAGCGCCCTACCCAGACACTGTGACGGCCCGCGACATGGAGTCCGGCACGATGACGGCCGCGTAGTACACCCATACGGGTCCGGCCTTCAACGACCTGGAGACCGCTGGCTGGTGGGTCGAGCAAGGCGCGGGCGATGAGAATCGGTGGCCGCAGCCACGTTCCGTCCGTCTCCCACGCTTCCATGACCTCGGGTAGACGCCCTCGAACCCAATGCTCGTGGGACTTCGCGTTTATCTCCAACACATCGCCGTCACTCGGACCCGTTGGTACATGCACCAACTCTGTTAGCGGACGCAGCTCCAGAGTCCAATGCACCGCCTCCAACGCCAAGGTGCCGTAGTCGTCGAGGAACTCCGGGTTATCGCCGTGCTCCCATAGCCATTGATCCACGACATCCCTCGGCCATTGCAGTTGGGCAACTCGCGGGTCGGCCAGGAACTCGTCCAGCGTTTCAACTCGGTCTTTTCCCGAGCGTGGAATCTTCAACAGGTCGTAAAGCGTCATGCCACTACATCTACTCGGGGACCGTGCACTCTCCCGTCACCGCTCTCGTCTCCAGCAATAACCGCACGTCAGCCGGTTGTTGTCTGCCCACCCTTTTGGGCGGCCTGCCCCCGCGGCGAGCGGAATGCCCTTCCGCGCCCCTCGGCGCGATCTCGATCCGTAGCGACAGCCGGTCTGTGTGGTTTCTGTCCCTCTCGGTGTGGCCTGATGGCAACTCGATCACTACGGCGACGGGCGTCGAGGGTTGCGTAGCCATCGGCGCAGCCGACGCCGCAGGCGCCCTTGATGCTCGTTGTCGTTGTGATTGCCATCGAGCAGGCCACGCCGCGAGAGACCGACACGACGCCCCCGCGAAGGACCGCGCGGCCCCCGGCCGCGATACCCCCGCCTGACCGCACCGCGCCATCTTGCCCAGACCGCTACGCGAACCGCGCCACCACGCACCCACCGACACGCGCACTACGCACCGCACCAACCACAACAGCCGCGGCACTAGACCGCCAGCCACACACCTGACTACACCACCGACACCGACTCACAACACAACCACCTCGCAAACCCACCGATACCACCTCACTGCACCACTTCTCTTTCTCTCAACCACCACCCCACCCATCTCTTATTTGATCTTTGATTTCTGATTGCTCCCCACCCCCACCCAGTTCGACATCTCATTGGACACGAAGTGGGTGATGAGATGTCGAACTGGGTGGGGGTGGGGAGTGAGCAGAAATCCCGCCCTAAAGCCCAGCTCACACCACTAATCGGGTGGTGGTTTTCGTGTCGCGGCGACGTCACAAGTTGGTGCGGGGTTTTCGCGGGGTTTTCGCTACTTTGTGCCACGGCCAAACCGGCTGCCGGACTACCGAAACCATGAGAGGTTCGCCCTTCCTCGGCGTCTCATCGTGAGCACAGACGGCGGGCAGTTCAAGGGCGCTCCTGCGTCGCGTCGGCTGCGCCGATGGCCTGCGGCCACCCTTGAGCAACCCACCGCCTGCACTCGTTTTGCCTTCGGAGGAAGGGCCAAAGAAACAGTTGGGGATGCAGCCGACCGACCGAACCGCGGCAGATAGATCCTTGGAGGCAAGCGAGCGAAGCTCGTGCGGCAGTACCTCCCAAGCCCGGCAGCCGAGAAAGCGCGACCCGCGTGCGTACCGACAGCCGGTACGCAGACGGTACGCAGACGGTACGCAGCAGCGCCCCAGCTCCCCCGCGCCACCCAACCGCGCCAACAACAGACCCGCAGGTCAGCCAACAATGCCAACACGACCAAGAATCGCCCTGAACTGGTCTTTTACGGAACTCCATAGTTCGGGACGAAGAGGTCGCAGGTTCAAATCCTGTCACCCCGACGTGTTGGTTGAGACACCGAAGAGCCCCTGATCAGTTCGCTGGTCAGGGGCTTTTCGCTGTGTCGGGTCAGGGGCGTGGTTCGGGGGCCTCGGTGGGGTCGGGGTGGGGGTTGTCGCGCTCGGCGGGGTTGGGCCACCAGACGGTCAGGGCGATGACCGTGAGCAGGCCGACGATCAGGGCGAGCAGCACGATGTGGGGGTCGTTCATGGATCGCCCTTCCTTGTGGCGGCGGAATTCCTCAACCAGCCTGGGTCGGGGATGTGTCAGCCAGGGTTCTCCGGTGTTGCGCAAGGTTGAGTTCTGCTCTCCTACGCCGTGACCTCGCGGTGAGGTGAGCTGTGAGGTCCTGCTTACCTGTTCATAACGTGGGGTCACCGCCGAGAAACGCGAGGTCAATAGCGTATACAGGCATGTCGACATCGATGGAGACACCGGCCGAGGCCACCGGTAAACCGCTGCGGGACGTGGTCTACGAGACCTTGCGCGGCGAGCTGATGAACGGCGGGATCAAGTTCGGCGAGCGGCTCACCGAACCCAAACTGTCCACCCGATTCGGGATCTCCCGGACGCCGGTGCGCGAGGCACTGACCATGCTCTGCTCCGACGGGCTGCTGCAACGCGAGGAGTTCGGCTTCAGCCCGGTCCGTCCCAGTGTGCCGCGCATCCGCGATCTGTACGAGTTGCGGCTGACGCTCGAGCTGGGCGGCGTGGCCCGGATCATGACCAACCCCGACCTCACCCATGACCGCGCGCTGCTGCTGGCCGAACGCGAGCGCTGGCTGACGCTGCAGGCCGATCCGCCGGAGCAGCAGCCGGGGTTCGTCGTGGTCGACGAGGAGTTCCACGTCGCGCTGCTCACCTCGGCCGGCAATGCCGAGATGGTGCGAGCGCTACTGTCGGTGAACTCACGGATCCGCCACGTCCGCATGTACGACTTCATGGTCAACAACCGCATCGAGACCACCATCTCCGAGCACCTCGGCATCCTCGACGCGATCCTGGCCGACGAACTGGCACTGGGCTACCAACTCCTGCACACCCACATCGGTGAATCGCTGGATGTGGTCCTCGAGCGGATCTCCCGCGCGATCGCCGCCATGTCGATGGCCGAATAGTCTTCCAAGGAGCGAGGTAGTGAGTTTGCACTTCGACACGGTGCTCATCGCCAATCGCGGTGAGATCGCCTGCCGCATCATCCGTTCCGCGCGCGAGCTGGGGCTGAAGACGGTCGCCGTCTACTCCGAGGCCGATGCCGCCGCCCCACACGTCCGCCACGCCGACGCCGCGGTCCTGCTCGGGCCCGGCCCGGCCGCCCAGTCCTACCTGCTGGCCGATCGTGTCATCGAGGCCGCCCTGGTCACTGGGGCGGGCGCGATCCATCCCGGCTACGGATTCCTCTCCGAGAACGCCGAATTCGCGACCGCGGCGGCCGAGGCGGGACTGGCCTTCGTCGGTCCGACGCCGGAGCAGCTGAAAGTGTTCGGCGACAAACACACCGCACGCGAGGCCGCGCGTGCGGTCGGCGTCCCGCTGATTCCGGGTTCGGGACTGCTGGATTCGGCCGAGCACGCCGTGGCCGAGGCCGAGCGGACCGGCTTGCCGGTGATGCTCAAGGCTGTCGGTGGCGGCGGCGGCATCGGCATGCAGGCCTGTCATGACGCCGACGAGGTGCGGACCGCGTTCACCCGGGTCCAGCGCCTTGCCGCCGCGAATTTCGCCGCCGCCGGGGTGTTTCTGGAGCGGTTCGTCGCCAAGGCGCGCCACGTCGAGGTGCAGTTGTTCGGCGACGGACACGGCCGCGTGGTCTCCCTCGGCACCAGGGACTGCTCGCTGCAGCGCCGCAATCAGAAGGTCCTGGAGGAAGCACCTGCCCCCGGACTCACCGAGGAGTTGACCGAGGAACTCCTGTCGACCTCACGGCTGCTCGCCCAGTCCGTCGACTACCGCTCCGCGGGCACGGTCGAGTTCGTCTACGACATCGAGCGCGACGCCGCCTCCTTCCTCGAGGTGAACACCCGCCTGCAGGTGGAACACCCGGTGACCGAATCCGTCACCGGCGTCGATCTGGTGGCCTGGATGCTGCGTCTCGCGGGCGGCGACGCGGCCATGCTCGACGACCTGCCCGACGCGGGCCCCGCGCTCACCGGCAGCGCGGTCGAGGCCAGGGTCTACGCCGAGGACCCCGGCCAGGACTACCGGCCCAGCGCCGGGCTGATCACCGAGGCGTGGTTCCCGAGCCGAGCGCGGGTCGACACCTGGGTCGCCACCGGCACCGAAGTGTCCTCGCACTACGACCCGATGTTGGCCAAGATCATCACCACCGGCCCGACCCGCACCGACGCGTTCGCCGCGCTCGGCGACGCGCTGGCCGACACCGCGCTCTACGGCGTGCAGACCAACCTCGCCCAATTGCGCCACGCCGCGGTCGATCCCGTCGTCCTCGCCGCGGCGCACAGCACCGCGACCATGACCGGCATCGTCCCGGCCACCCGCCGTGCCGAGGTTCTGCGCGCGGGCACCATGACCACGATCCAGGACCATCCCGGTCGAATCGGCTTGTGGCAGGTGGGAATTCCGCCGTCGGGTCCGATGGACGATCTCTCGTTCACGCTGGCCAACATCGCCGTCGGCAATCCGGCGGGCGCGCCCGGCCTCGAATGCACACTGCAGGGCCCGAAGCTGAGTTTCACCGCGCCGGTGACGATCTGCGTCACGGGCGCGCCCACCCCGGTGACCGTCGACCGCGCCGACGCACCGATGTGGACGCCGATCGAGCTCCCCGCAGGGGCCGTACTCGAGATCGGCGCGCCCGCCGACACCGGACTGCGCACCTACCTGGCCATCCGCGGTGGCATCGACGCGCCGCTCTATCACGGCAGCGCCGCGACATTCACCCTCGGCGGCTTCGGCGGCATCACCGGACGCGCGCTGGTCACCGGCGATGTCCTCGGCCTGCAACCCGACACCGGCGCACCGACCGCCGCGGTGCCGGTCGAGCGTCGACCCGATTTCACCCACGGCTGGCAGCTGGCGGTCGGCGAGGGCCCGCAGACCGCGCCGTCGTACTTCACCGACGACGACATGACCCAGTTCTACGGGGCCGAATGGAAGGTCGGCGCACACGCCAACCGCACCGGCATCCGCCTCGACGGCCCGAAACCGACCTGGTCACGCACCGACGGCGGCGACGCGGGTCTGCATCCGTCGAACCTGCACGACAACCCCTACAGCGTGGGCGCGCTGAACGTCTCCGGCGACACCCCGATCCTGCTCGGGCCCGACGGCCCCAGCCTCGGCGGCTTCGCCTGCCCGCTGACGGTCGTCTCGGCTCAGCGCTGGAAGCTCGGTCAGTTGCGTCCCGGCGACACGATCCGGTTCGTCCCCGTCGACGAGTCCGGCGCCGAACGGCTGCGCGCCGATCCGGCGTCGCGGGCGAGCAATCTGGTGCCCGATCATGGTGTGGCGCTGCGTGATCGAGGCATCCTGCGCAGCAGGGCCGCTGACGGCGACCGCCCGCAGGTCGCCTATCTACGCGGCGGCGACGACAACGTACTCGTCGAATACGGGCCGATGGCACTGGATCTCGGTCTGCGCATGCGGGTGCACGCCCTGTCGGAAGCGCTGTCGACCAGCGGCCTGACCGGCATCGTCGACATCACCCCCGGCGTGCGCTCGCTGCACATCCACTTCGATCCCGAGGTCCTCCCGCAGCACCGTTTACTCGGCACCCTCGCCGAGATCGAGGACGACCTGCCCGCCACCGGTGCGCTGGTGGTGCCCAGCCGAACCATCCGACTGCCGATGTCGTTCGACGACCCCTCCATCGTCGAGGCCATCGACCGCTACCGCAGTGGCGTGCGCGACACCGCACCGTGGCTGCCCTCCACCATCGAGTTCATCCGCCGGATCAACGGTCTCGACAGCATCGAGCAGGTCCGTGACACAGTGTTCTCGGCGGAGTACCTGGTGCTCGGTCTCGGCGATGTGTATCTCGGTGCGCCGCTGGCGGTTCCGCTCGATCCGCGCCACCGTCTGGTGACCACCAAGTACAACCCCGCCCGCACCTGGACCCCGTCCGACGCCGTCGGCATCGGCGGCAAGTACCTGTGCGTGTACGGCATGGAGTCGCCCGGCGGCTACCAGCTGATCGGCCGCACCGTGCCGATCTGGTCGGGCTACCGGCAGAGCGCGCCGTTCGAGTCGGGCACGCCGTGGCTGTTCCGGTTCTTCGACCGGATCGTCTGGGAGCCGGTCGATCCCGAGCAGCTGCTCGAGTATCGGGCCGCCGCGGCCGCGGGTCGCTTCGAGGCCGAGGTGACCGAGGGCAGTTTCGTCCTCGCCGACCACCTGCGCCTGCTCGCCGAGGACGCGGACTCGATCGCGGAGTTCGAGGCCACGCAAGCCGCGGCCTTCGCCGTCGAGCGACAAGCCTGGCAGGAGTCAGGCGAATTCGAGCGTGGCGGCACCGTCGACCAGGTCGTCGAGACCACCGTGGACCCCCTCGCCGGGCTCCCCGCCGACGCCACCGTCGTCACCGCGCCGATGACCGGCAACGTGTGGCGGGTAGACGTGGCCGAGGGGCAGAGCCTGGCCGCCGGCGCCACCGTAGCGGTGCTCGAAGCCATGAAGCTCGAACTACCGGTGTCAACACCGGACGGTGGCGTCGTACTGAAAGTGCTCGCCGCACCGGGGACCAAGGTGGAACCCGGAACCCCTCTCGCAGTGATCGGAGTCGACTGACATGACCGCACGACTACTCGACAACGCCTCGGTGACCGCCCGGGTCGCCGCCGCGTACGCGCGGATCACCGAGGTGGACCGGCCGGAGGTGTGGATCACGCTGCGTCCGCGCGACGAGCTGACCGCCGAGGCGGTCGAGCTGGAGCGTCGGCTCACCGAGGGTGCGAACCTGCCGCTGGCCGGGCTGCTCGTCGCGGTGAAGGACAACATCGATGTCGCAGGTCTGCCGACCACCGCCGCCTGCCCCGAATTCGCCTACCCGGCCGCTGAATCCGCCGCGGCCGTCGCGCGGTTGGTCGAGGCGGGTGCGCTGATCCTCGGCAAGACCAATCTGGACCAGTTCGCGACCGGGCTCGTCGGCACCCGCAGCCCGTACGGCGCGGTGCGCAACGCCCTGCGTCCCGAGTTGATCGCCGGCGGGTCGAGTTCGGGTTCGGCGGCGGCCGTCGCCCTCGGGATCGCCGATATCGCGCTCGGCACCGACACCGCCGGGTCGGGCCGGGTGCCGGCCGCACTGCACGGCATCGTCGGGATCAAGGCGAGTCTCGGCGTGATTCCCGCGCACGGCGTGGTCCCGGCCTGCGCCGACTACGACGCGGTCACCGTGTTCGCCGCCGACCTGGACCTGGCCGTCACCGCCGCCGCGACCCTGACGGGCGCCGAACCGCGCGACCCGCGCAGCCGGGTCTGGCCCGCCGATGTCGCGCTCGCGGCGTCCCCGCGGCCGAAGGTGGCCATCCCGCGCCCAGCCGATCTCGAGCCACTGAGTCCGGCCTACCGCGCCGCGTTCGCCGACACCGTTGCCACCCTGCGTGATCGGGGCGCCACGATCACCGAGATCGACATCTCCGAACTGCTGGAAGCGGCGCGGCTGCTCTACGACGGCGCCATCGTGGCCGAACGCTACGCCGCGGTGGGCGAGTTCGTCAGCAAGGGCGCGGCCGGGCTCGACCCGACCGTGGCCGGCATCATCAGCGCGGCGGGGCAACTCGACGCACACCTCTTCGCCGCCGATCTCGACACCCTCGCCGTCGCCCGCGCCGCCACGACCGCGCTGCTCACCGACTACGACGGTCTGCTGATCCCGACCACCACCGAGCACCCCTCGATCGCCGAGGTCGCGGCCGATCCGGTGGCGATCAACCGCCGCCTCGGCACCTACACCAACTTCTGCAATCTGCTCGACCTCGCCGCCGTCGCCGTCCCCGGCGTGCCCACCGCCGATGGGCTGCCGTTCGGCGTGACCTTCGTCGTCCCCGGTTTCGCCGACCAACGCGCCGTCGACCTGGCGGCGCTGCTGGCCGGAGAACCCGAGGCGCCCTTGCTCGTCCGGACCGGCGTCCCGCTCGCGGTCTTCGGCGCCCACCTGCGCGGCCAGCCGCTGCACTGGCAGCTCGAACAGCTCGGCGCCCGCTTCACCGGTGAGATCACCACCACCGACGCCTACCGGCTCACCGCCCTGGACACCGTCCCGCCCAAGCCCGGCCTGGTGCGCCACGGCGACGGCCTCGGCGCGCCGATCCGCGGTGAACTGTTCCTCGTCTCCCCCGGCGGACTCGGCCGATTCCTGGCCGAACTCCCCCCGCCCATGGCCCTGACCAGCATCGAACTCGCCGATGGCCGCTCGGTGATCGGCTTCGCGTGCAGCTACGACGCCGCCGTGGCCGCCACCGACATCACCGAACACGGCGGCTGGGTGGCCTACCTACAGAAACATTGACCGGGCCGGTCACCCCGCGTCGACCGGCCCGGTCGGTGTACCCCACGACACCCCTGGAACATGTCCGGCCCAGTCCGTCGGTGTGGTTACCGTCGGCAGTGCGTCTTCAGCGTCTGGAAGAGCCACCTTCTGGTCTGCACCGCCGGGTCCGACCGATCACCCCTCGAGACCGATCGGACCCGGTTGTTCCGGTGTCTGCAGATAGAATGCGGTGCCGGTCTCTAGAGCTTCTTAAGAACAACTTGTCGCATCCGCGCCCTCTTCGGCGATGATGTAAGTACCGACAAGAGGAGAACGACGATGGAAACGCTGATCGTCTGGGTACTGGCGAGCCTGCTCTACTGGTTCAGCAACTTCTGACCAGTAGCCCGGATCACATCGGAGGCGCGGAATAGTTCGCCGCGCCACCCGGTTGAACACCACTGTCGGCGTCCGAACAGCCCCGGGCCTCACCCCATTGTCGCTACGAGCGACCACTCGCCGAGAGGCGCTTGTGGGGCGTCGACACCCTGACGGGTCGTCCCTGTGACGGCCCGCGATCATACGCCGCCAGGTCTCCCTCATCGACCTGGCGGCGTTCGTCGTGTTCGGGGGTTTACGGGTAGATGAACGTACCGATGATCAGGGGATTCGGCGGCCCCGCTATACGGGTTACGGTGGATCGGCGGGGCTACTCTCGCCCGCATGGGGCACAGCAGGGGTGTTTTCTCGGGCATTGTTGCGTTGGCGTTGGTTTCGGCGAGCCTGTTCGCGGCGCCGGTTCACGCGGCTCCGCGGGGTGGGGTGGAGTGCTCGGTGACCTCGGGCCGGGAGTTGGAGCGGGCCATGCCCGAGCAGGTGGGGCTGGATCCGGCGAAGCTCGCGGAGGCGTTGCAGTTCGCGGATTCGCGCAATCGGCTCAATGTGCAAGTGTTCCGGCACAACTGCCTGGTGGGTGAGGGGCCGCGCAACGAGGAGACCGGCAATGTCGCGTGGAACATCTGGAGTGTCACCAAGTCGGTGGTGTCGCTGCTCACCGGGATCGCCTCCGATCAGGGGAAACTCGCGATCGACGCGCCGATCGATCGGTATCTGCCCCCTGGGCTCGGTGACGCCGCGCATCGGGCGATCACGGTGGAGAACCTGCTCACCGAGACTTCCGGGATGAAGGTGGGGGTGCTCACCGAAGGAATCACCGCGGTGATTCCGGTCGATCCGCACAGTGCGGTGCAGGCGCTCGCGGTGGAGCTCACGAATCCGCCGGGGACCACGTTCAGCTACAGCCAGCGCAATGTGGATCTGCTGTCGTATGTGATCGAGCTGGCCGTCGGCGAACCGCTGCAGGACTTCGCGCAGCGTGAGCTGTTCGGTCCGCTCGGCATCGCCGGCGAGGACTATTACTGGGCGCGCGACCGGTCCGGCTTCACCTATGGGTACGCCCATCTGTTGATGCCGCCCAACAACCTCGCCAAGATCGGTCTGCTCGTGGCCAACGACGGTCGCTGGGGCGCCGAACGCGTGATCTCGGACGACTATCTGCGCAAGGCGCGCACACCGTCACCACAGAACAGGTGCTACGGGTATCTGTTCTGGGTGGGTGCCGACTGTGCCGAGTCGCCGGACTTCCTGCCGCCCGACACCTTCTTCATGTCGGGTCTGGCGTTGCAGAACGTCTTCTTCATGCCGGAGCTCGACCTGATGGTCATGTGGACGGGTGCGTTCGGCAACATCACCGAGCACGGGGCCCGCGGGGTGATCGCGCACCCCGAGGAACTGCCGCACGAGTTCTTCCGGCGGTTGTTCGCCGCGTTCACCGACACCCCGGTGCCGGTGGCCGAGCCGTATGTGGAACCACCGCTGGAGTTCGAGGCGAGCAAGCTGTTCGACGCCGAGATCCTGCTCGCGGTGTTCGGGATCGGCAAGGGCGCCTACCCCGGCTGCACCGTCTTCAACTGCCTCGATCAGCCGCTCGCCCCACCGTTCGCCAGCATCCCGCCCGGCTGCGCGATCCTGGTCTGCCTCGGCGACGACCCGCGCACTCCGGGCATCAAGACAGTGGAGTGACCCAGCCGTGCTCGGTGTCGCCACGCAGCGCCGCCGCGTGCCGTTTGCGTAGCGCCGTGGTGACCGGTCCGACGATGCCCGCGCCGACCGCGCGCCCGTCGATCTCGAAGACCGGCGCCGCGCCCGCCGAGGTGCCGGTGACGAACACCTCGTCGGCGATGTAGAGCTCGGTCAGGTCGACCGTGCGCTCCCGCACCGGGATTCCCTCCTCGCGGGCGAGGGTGAGCACCGTGCGGCGGTTGATCCCGTCGAGGATGTCGCACGACACGTCCGGCGTGATCAGCGTGCCGCCGCGCACCAGGAAGATGTTGGCCGCCGACAGCTCACAGACATGCCCGCCACCGTCCAGGAAGACGCAATCGTCGTAGCCGCTGTCGATCGCGTCCTGCTTGGCCAGCACCGAATTCACATACGCCCCATTGACTTTCGCCCGCGAGGGAATCGCGTTGTCCGGAATCCGCCGCCACGGACTCGACTTCAACCGCATCCCGTCCTGCGGCACGATCGGTACCGCGTCATAGACGAACATGCTCACCTGAATCGCGCACCCGCGCACCCGTGTCCCCGGAATCGACTCCACCACATGCACGCTCACCCGCACGAACACGTCATCGGCAGGAGCGTTGGCCGCGACCAACTCCCGTACCCCCACCTCGAACCGCGCGTAGTCCCACTCCTGCGCGAACCGATCGATCCCGATGATCTTGCACGACTCCTCGAGCCTGCGAAAATGATCAGCCAACCGAAACGCATGCCGCGCCCCGCCCTCGACCAGCACCGGAAACACCGTGTACACGCTCAGCCCGTACAACACAGCCGAAGATGCGACCCCCACGGTCGCCTGATCGGCGGGAACGAGCCGGTCACCGAGAAACACATGCGAATGAGGTTGCGCCATCGGCCAAAACTAACAGCCCGCCCGCCCCACCCTCGAACGATTTAGCCACACCCGTACCCAGCACATCACCAACACTCGAGTCCGCCATGACCGCACCACCAGCCCCGCACATCCCGACCCCGAGGAGGGATCGCCGACGCAGTCGGCGGTTCGCGCCCGTCCCGCCGATCAGGCACCGTGGCGTACGCGACGAAGGAGCAAGCAACGGTGCCCGATCGACAGGACCGCTCAGGAACGCGAACCCTGAACCCGCCACCGCTCCAACAAACCGGCCCCGCACATCCCGACCCCGAGGAGGGATCGCCGACGCAGTCGGCGGTTCGCGCCCGTCCCGCCGATCAGGCGCCGTTGCGTACGCGACGAAGGAGCAAGAAACGGTGCCTGATCGTCGGGACCGCCGGGGGCGCGAACCTCGAGCGCGCCAGCGCTCCAACAAACACCGATCAGCGGTCGTTCAACAACACTTCCGCGATCTGAATCGTGTTCAGCGCAGCACCCTTACGCAGATTGTCCCCAGAGATGAACAGCGCGAGCCCACGCCCACCCGGCACACCCGGATCCTGCCGAATCCGCCCGACCAGCGAGTCGTCCTGCCCAGCGGCAGCCAACGGCGTCGGCACATCCACCAACCGCACACCGGGCGCCTTGGCCAGCAGTTCCTTGGCCTGCTCGACCGAAAGCGGCTCGGCGAACTCGGCATTGATCGACAGCGAGTGCCCGGTGAACACCGGCACGCGCACACAGGTACCCGAGACCAGCAGTTCGGGCAGTCCGAGAATCTTGCGGCTCTCGTTGCGCAGCTTCTGATCCTCGTCGGTCTCGAACGACCCGTCATCGACCAGCGCACCCGCCAGCGGAATCACATCGAACGCGATCGGCGCGACGTACTTGTTCGGCGCGGGGAAATTCACGGCCGACCCGTCGTGCACCAGCTTCTCGGCATCGTCGGCCACCGCGCGGATCTGCGAGGCGAGCTCCTCGACACCGGCCAGACCCGAACCGGAAACAGCCTGGTACGACGACACGATCAACCGCTGCAAGCCGGCCACGTCGTGCAGCGGCTTGAGCACCGGCATCGCGGCCATCGTGGTGCAATTCGGGTTGGCGATGATCCCCTTGACCAGGTTGCGCGTGGCCTCGGGGTTGACCTCCGAGACCACCAGCGGTACCTCGGGGTCCTTGCGCCAGGCCGAGGAATTGTCGATCACGGTGACACCGGCCGCGGCGAAGCGCGGGGCCTGGACCCGAGACATGGTGGCACCGGCCGAGAACAGCGCGATGTCGAGACCCGAGGGATCGGCGGTCTCGGTGTCCTCGACGACGATCTCGCCGCCGCGCCACGGCAGCGTCTTGCCGGCCGAGCGCGCGGACGCGAAGAACCGCACCTCGTCGGCCGGGAAGTCGCGCTCTTCCAGCAGCTTGCGCATGACGGCGCCGACCTGTCCGGTCGCGCCGACGACTCCTACACGTACGCCCATGATTCAGTGCCCTTTCGACATGATCGGGAGCGCTACGTGGTTACGCTCCGTTGCCGCCTTCGCGCTTGACTCGATCATGTCAGCGCCCCGTTCCGCCGTGGACAACAGCGGCCTCTTCGCCGCCGAGATCGAAGGCCTTGTGCAGCACCTGCACGGCCTCGTCGAGTTCGGTGTCGCGCACCAGCACCGAGATGCGGATCTCCGAGGTGGAGATCAGGTCGATGTTGACGCCCGCGTTGGCCAGCGCCTCACAGAAGGTGGCGGTGACGCCGGGGTGCGACTTCATGCCCGCGCCGACCAGGGAGACCTTGCCGATGTGGTCGTCGGAGAGGATCTCGGCGAAGCCGATCTCGTCCTGGCGCTTGGTCAGCATCTGCACCGCGCGGACCAGGTCGGTCTTGGGGCAGGTGAAGGTGATGTCGGTCTTGCCCGTGTCGACCTTGGAGATGTTCTGCAGCACCATGTCGATGTTGATCTCGGCGTCGGCGACCGCACGGAACACCTTGGCCGCGTAGCCCGGCTCGTCCGGCAGGGCGACGACGGTCACCTTGGCCTCGCTGCGGTCGTGCGCGACGCCGGTCAGGATTGCCTGTTCCACGGGAATGTCCTCCATCGATCCGAAAACAGTGGTGCCGATCTTGTCGGTGTAGGACGACCGGACATGAACGGGCACGTTGTAGCGGCGCGCGTACTCGACGCAGCGCAGCATCAGCACCTTCGAGCCGCACGCCGCCATCTCCAGCATCTCCTCGTAGGAGATGTTGTCGAGCTTCTGCGCGTCGGCGACGATGCGGGGGTCGGCGCTGAAGATGCCGTCGACATCGGTGTAGATCTCGCAGACATCGGCTTTGAGCGCCGCGGCCAGCGCGACGGCGGTGGTGTCGGAACCGCCACGGCCCAGCGTGGTGACGTCCTTGCTGTCCTGGCTCACGCCTTGGAAGCCCGCGACCAGCACGATCTGGCCCTCGGCGAGCGCCTCCTGCAGGCGGCCGGGGGTGACGTCGATGATCTTGGCCTTACCGTGCGCGCCGGTGGTGATCACGCCGGCCTGCGAGCCGGTGAACGAGCGCGCCTCGGCGCCGAGGGTGTGAATGGCCATCGCCACCAGTGCGTTCGAGATGCGCTCACCAGAGGTCAGGAGCATGTCCATCTCGCGGGCAGGCGGGGCCGGGGCGACCTGCTCGGCGAGGTCGAGCAGCTCGTCGGTGGTGTCACCCATCGCCGAGCACACCACGACCACGTCGTGCCCCTGCTTCTTCGTCTCCACGATCCGTTCAGCGACGCGCCGGATCCGCTCGGCGGTGGCCACCGAGGATCCTCCGTACTTCTGAACAACGAGAGCCACGGCAACGGTCCTTCACGATCGGGTATCGAGCTGCTATCAGCGACCAAGAGTACCGGCCACCGTCCACCGGATTCGCCGCCACCTCCCCGGCCTGCGGAAACGACACACGCTCGTCACCTTGTGGACGCCCGCCGGAATCAGCCCCGTTCGAACCAGGTGACCTGCGCACCGTTGTCGAATTCCTTGCGGCGCACAGGACTGAAGTATGTCGGTTTGAAGACGCCGCCGAAGACCGAGACGCCGTCGCCCGCGACGACCGGATAGGTCTTGAGGATCATCGAGTCGATCTCGTCGATGAGCTGTCCGGCCAGGTTGCCCCCGCCGCACAGCCAGATGTCCTTGCCGTCGAGTTGCTTGAGCTCGCGCACCAGCTCGACCGGATCGCCGGCGAAGATCTCCACGCCGGGGTGTTCGGCCTGGTCGAGCGAGGAGGAGACGACGTACTGCTTCATGTGCTGGAAAGGGCTCTCGACATGCTCGCCCGGGAGGATGTAGGTGCCCCGGCCCATCAGCACGGTGTCCCAGTGCTTGGCGGGCAGCTCGGGATCGAGCCCGACATGGGGACGCAGGTGGGTCGGCATGGCGTCGGGGAATTCGGGCGTCATCCACTCGATGTAGCTCGGCGGCGTCGGATAGAAGTCCACCTCGCCGCCGGGACCTGCGATGTAGCCGTCGAGGGAGACGCCGATGTAGTAGACAAGCTTTCGCATGGTTACCGCCCAATGTGTAGTACTCTGTTTGTAGTGATTTCAACATAGTACTACAATCGGAGTGGTGTCAAGTGCGGACGAATCCCGAACGACGGCAAGCCCTGCTCGACGCGGCCATCGAGGTACTGGCCGCCGAGGGCGCCCGCGGACTCACCTTCCGCGCCGTGGACAAGCAGGCAGGCGTGCCCGCCGGCACCGCCTCCAACTACTTCGCCAACCGCGATGAGCTACTCACGCAGGCGGGCGTCCGCTTCTACGAGGTGGTCCAGCCGACCGAGGAGACGATGGCCCTGGTCACCGAGGGGCCGAAGTCGGTGGAGAACATCACCGCGCTGATGAAAGAGGTGGTCGGCCGCCTGGAAGGGCACCGCACCGCCTACCTCGCCCTGCTCGAACTCCGGCTGGAGGCCACCCGGCGGCCCGAACTGCGCGCGGTGCTCACCGAGCGGGTCCGCGCCGACCTCGACGTCAATGTCAGCAACCACCTGGCGTCGGGCCAACCCGGCGACGAGACGACGGTGCTGCTGCTCTACCTGGCCCTGAACTGGCTCATTCTCGAGCACCTCACGCTGCCCGGCATCTTCACCGAAGAACAGAGCACGGCGCTGATCGAGGCCGCGGTGGCGCGGGTCATAGCCAGTTGACCGGTCGTTTGTCCAGACCATAGACGTGTTGACGATCACTGCGACAGCTGTGCACAATCGGGCCCGGAAGACAGCGGGGGTTCGGAGGATAGACAACGATGCGCTCGAAAACCGACATCCGCTTCACTGTTGACGCCGATATCGATCAGGTGATGGACGCGCTGCTGGCCGTCGAACTACTGGCGGACTGGTCCGCCGCCTACAGCAAGGTCCGGGTCGGACCACGCGACACCGACAACAGGCCGCGTCGAGTCTTTGTCACGTCCCACTTCATGAACTACGCCGACGACCAGGTGCTCGAGTACAGCTGGGAAAGACATCGCGTGAGCTGGAACGTCGTCGACAGCAGTCGCGGCTCCAAGGGCGGAGGCTCGTTCGACCTGCTGGAAAGCGCCGCGGGCACCGAGGTCGACTTCCACGTGGAACTGCAGTTGCCGCTGCCCGTCCCCGGCATCCTGTTCAACCGCACCCTGCGCCGGATGAACGACGAGACCGTCGCGAACTTCATCGATTTCGCCGAACGTTTTCCCGAGGTCGAGGGCTTCGCGGTCAGCTAACGCTTCGTGTAGCCGACGTGAGGACGCACGCCGTGCTCGGCGGGCGTCGCGCCGCGCTGGGCCGGCGGGACCTTGATCCCGGCGCGCACGGCGTCGTTGATCTGGTCCAGATTCTCCCGCAGCATGTCGGCGACGAGTTCGTCGGTTCGCGGATCGTCGAGTAGCTGGCGCAGCATGCGGTAGACCGTGTCGGCGACGAGCCGGATGATGTCGTCGTGGAACGGGACGTAGCGCAGCTTGCTGGTCGCCGGGTCGTTCTTGATCAGGTCGACGATCATCTGGTCGACCTCGGCGTGGTTCTCCTCCAGCGCCGCGGCGATGTTCTTGGTGTAGTGGCCCGCGCGCAGGACGGTGGAGACCTCGTCGAGGATCGCGACCGTCATCGGGCGCTTGATGATGTCGACGATGGTGCCGACGAACCGGCTGACGATCGTCGCGGTGACCCGCTCGCCCAGCGCCCGGTCGGCCACCCGGCCGAGCCGGATCAGGATCACCACGATCCGCAGCAACCGGAACCCGCGGAACAGCGGGCTGGTCACCGGGATCATGCCGAGGACCTCGTACCAGTAGACGAACGGGAACGTCCACGGCCAGCCCGCCCGGCGCCACCGCCACAGGAATTCCAGCAGGAAGACCCCGCAGATCGTCCAGTCGATCACGACGATCGTGCGATAGGTCGAGCCGGCGACGGGGAAGAAGGTGATCCACACGACCAGCACCACCGAGATGATCGCCAGGATCAGCATCAACAGGTCAGTGCGCAGGGAGGGTGTCTTGGACCGCACGTCCGGCAATGCCTCGACCCGCTCGATACCTGGTGAGACCACCCGTTCTCCTGCTGCGTCTGGCGGCCGGGGCCGCGGTGTCGGGCCGCACTGCCCGCGAGGTCGGCCGGTGGTGGCCCGGCTTCTGCTGTTGCCCACGCTAATTGGTTCCCCGGCGCCGCGCTGGAAGTTGCGGGCGCCGGTCGGGGGCGTGTTCGCGCGCTCAGCCGCGCAGGATCGCCTCGATATTGCGTTCGGCCAGCGCGGTGATGGTCAGCGACGGGTTCACCGTCGCCGTGCTGCCGGGGATCGCGGCGCCGTCCATCACATACAGGCCGCGATGCCCGTGCACGCGACCGTAGGCGTCGGTGGCCTTGCCGAGGACCGCGCCACCGAGCGGATGCGCGGTGAACTCGGCGTTCGCGTCGTAGCCGAGCGCACCGTACTCGGCGAGCGCACCGGCGCGCTCGGCGATCCGGCGATCGACGGTGCGGGCCGCGTCGACGACGGCGTTCTGGGCGCCCCGCGACCAGTTCAGGCCGACAGTGTCGGCACCCCGGTGGTAGGCGAAGCGGGCCCTGGCCGGGTCGAGCACCATGCCGAGCGAAGCGAGCGCGCCGGTCTCGAACGGAATACCCGGGATGTACCAGTTCTCCAGGGTCAGCGGGGTGCCGGATTCGTCGTAGATGCGGCTGGCGCTCGGCACGCCCTGGCCGCTGCCGGACAGTGAGCTGGCGCCGCGGGCCAGCACCACGTCACCGTTGGTGCCGAAGCCGTCGCCGATGTGCTCGTTGAGATCGGGCAGCGTGCCGGTGGCCTGAGCCCGGACCAGCAGCTCGGACGTGCCGACGGAACCGGCGCCGAGGAACAGCTTGTCGCAGGTGAGGGTACGGGTACCGAGGACCTGACCGGTCGGGGCCAGTTTCGTCACGGTGACCACGAACTTGCCGCCGGGCTCCTGGGCGATGCTGTCGACCCGATGGCCCGGATACACCTGCGACTTGCCGGTCTCGGCGGCGAAACGCAGATAGTTCTGGTTCAGGTCGAACTTGGCGCCGTTGGAATTGCCCAGGTTCGAGCGCGCCACGGTGGCCGAGGGCCGGGAGGCGCCGGACAGCTCGCCGCGCAGTACGTCCCAGGTGAAGATCGAATCGTTGGGCACCGGCTGGTAGCCGGCGGCGCGGACCTGCTCGTCCCAGGCGCGCGAGTGCGCGAACGGCGCGGAGTTGTAGATGTCGGCGGGCATGGGATCCAGGCGCAGCATCTGGCGCACCCGCGGGTAGTAGACCCGCTCCAGCTCGCCGAAGTCGACGACACCGCCGAAGACCTGGTCGAAGAGCCTGCGTTCGGGCGCCACCATCGCGCCGGTGAACACCACCGAGCCACCGCCCACCGCGGCCGCGCGCCACACATCGATGCCCGGATACTCGGTGACATCGAGGACACCGCCGAACCGGCCGAAACTCATCGGCACCTTCGTGACGCCGGTGAAGCTGGTGCGATGCCAGAACCCGCGCCCGTCGGGCAGGTCGTCCCCGGTGAAGATCTCGCGCCACGGATCGTTGGGCCAGCGCGACCCACGCTCGAGCACGGTGTTGACGACGCCCGCCTGCGCCAGCCGCAACGCGGTCACCGCGGCACCGAATCCGGACCCGATGACGATCGCGGGCGAATGCTCCGGCGCATCGGGAATCGGCTCGAAGATCTCCGGCACCCAGGTGCGGAACATCCCCGCCCGCGGATCAGCCGAAGCCGAACCGCTGATCAGCGTCGTCCCCACAGCACCGGCGATCGTCGCCAGTCCCGCCGCCTTGAAGAAGGCACGTCTGTGCACCAGGCCACCTCCCTCATCACGCATGGCCGAGCGCAGAATACCGCGTAGCTACCGATACTCCCCCCGGTAGCGGGGACATTTGTCACAGCTCACGACCGCCCCGGCCACACCACCCGAGTCCGCCACCTCCCGCAGTCCCAGCCACACTCCCCGCCCGAAGTCGGCCACCTCCCGCACTCCCAGCCACACTCCCCGCCCGAAGTCGGCCACCTCCCGCACTCCCAGCCACACTCCCCGCCCGAAGTCGGCCACCTCCCGCACTCCCAGCCACACGGCACCACTCGAGTCCGCCATGTCCGCACTCCCAGCCCCGCACCCGCGACCCCGAGGAGCGGCGGCCACGCAGTGGCCGGTCGCGGCCGGGTCGCCGGTCAGGCGCCGTTGCGTACGCGACGAAGGAGCAAGCAACGGTGCCTGACCGGCGGCCCTTTGGGGCCGCGACTCGAGCGCGCCAGCGCTCCAACAAACACAGCAAAGTCAACTCGTCAACAGCCGCACCACCGCAACAGTTCCCACCACCACGATCACCGCCCGCAACACATTCGGCGGCAGCTTCCGCCCCACACGTGCCCCCAGCTGACCACCGATGATCGACCCCACCGCGATCAACGCCACGGCCTGCCAGTTCACCTCGGCGATCACGATGAAGATCGATGCCGAGACCGCGTTCACGATCAGCGCGAGCACGTTCTTCACCGCGTTGAGCCGCTGGATGTCCTCGTGCACGAACACCCCCAGCAGCCCGAGCAGCAGCACGCCCTGCGCAGCGCCGAAGTATCCGCCGTAGATGCCGGTGCCGAAGACCGCGACCAGCAGAATCGGTCCGCCGTGCGCGGGCGGCGCGACATCGTCGTCGGACCGGCGCCGCTTCACCCAGGCGGCCAGCCGCGGCTGCACCACCACCAGGATCAGCGCGGCGATGATCAGTACCGGCACGATCGCCTTGAACGCCTCCGCGGGCAGCACCAGCAGCAGAATCGCGCCGGTGATGCCGCCGAGCAGCGAAGCCGTGCCCAGTTGCACCAACCGGGAGCGCTGACCCGCCAGCTCGCGCCGGTACCCGATGACCCCGCTGACCGAGCCAGGGACCAGGCCGATCGTGTTGGAGACGTTCGCGGTCACCGGCGGCAAACCGAAGGCAAGCAGGGTGGGGAAGGTGATCAGGGTGCCCGATCCGACGATCGTGTTGATGCCGCCCGCGGCGACACCCGCGGCCAGGACGAGCAACTGTTCCAGCCAAGTCATCCGAATTCCTTTGTGACGTCTCGTCGGACGCGATGGTCCGTACAAGCGTGTGTTTCGCTGAAAACCGTACCGGTCATCCGGTGGCATCCCCGTAGCGACCATATTTCCCAGGCCGCTTACCCGTGGGGGTGGGTACGCGGTAAGCTCGGGGAATCATGCAGCGGGCACTTCTTCTCGGCCGCCGCGACGGGTCCTGATTCGGACCGGCTCCCGTCGCGGGGTTCCAACGCGCCGGTCGACCCGCTCCCATCAGGGAATCCACCACACCCACGGAGAAACTTGCATGTCCTCGGCTGACGCATTCGTATCCGCATCGCGCACCATCTCGGCCCCCGGCAAACCCGCACCGGCCGACCAGCCCGCCTGGAACCAGCAGAAGAACTCGTCGATGCCCGCGTTCCGGTACCGGCCCTTCGCCGAAGAGGTCGAACCGATCGCGGTGCCCGACCGCACCTGGCCCGACAAGATCATCGATCGCGCGCCCGCGTGGTGCGCCGTCGACCTGCGCGACGGCAACCAGGCCCTCATCGACCCGATGAGCCCCGCCCGCAAGCGCCGCATGTTCGACCTGCTGGTGCGGATGGGTTACAAGGAGATCGAGGTCGGCTTCCCGGCCGCGAGCCAGACCGATTTCGATTTCGTCCGCGAGATCATCGAAGACGGCGCCGTCCCCGACGACGTCACCATCCAGGTGCTCACCCAGTGCCGCGCCGAACTGATCGAGCGCACCTTCGAGGCGTGCAGCGGCGCACCGAACGTGATCGTGCACTTCTACAACTCCACCTCGATCCTGCAGCGTCGGGTGGTCTTCCGCGCCGAGCGTGCCGCGGTGAAGAAGATCGCCACCGACGCCGCCGCGCTGTGCCTGGAGATCGAGAAGCGCTACCCCGACACCGAATGGCGCTATGAGTACAGCCCGGAGTCCTACACCGGCACCGAGCTGGACTACGCCCGTGAGGTCTGCGACGCGGTCTCCGAGATCATCGCGCCGACACCGGCCAAGCCGCTGATCATCAACCTGCCCGCGACCGTCGAGATGGCCACGCCGAACGTGTACGCCGACTCGATCGAGTGGATGCACCGCAATCTGGCCCGCCGCGACTCGATCGTGTTGTCGCTGCACCCGCACAATGACCGCGGCACCGCCGTCGCGGCCGCCGAGCTGGGCTACCAGGCCGGCGCCGATCGCATCGAGGGCTGCCTGTTCGGCAACGGCGAGCGCACCGGCAACGTCTGCCTGGTGACCCTCGGTATGAACATGTTCTCCCGCGGCATCGACCCGCAGATCAACTTCTCCGACATCGACGAGATCCGCCGCACGGTCGAGTACTGCAACCAGCTGGCCGTGGCCGAGCGTCACCCCTACGGCGGCGACCTGGTCTACACCGCGTTCTCCGGCAGCCACCAGGACGCCATCAACAAGGGCCTGGACGCGATGAAGGCGACCGCCGACGCGCAGAACGCCGACGTGGCCGACATCGTCTGGGAGGTCCCGTACCTGCCGATCGACCCGAAGGACGTCGGCCGCACCTACGAGGCCGTGATCCGGGTGAACTCGCAGTCCGGCAAGGGTGGCGTCGCCTACATCATGAAGACCGACCACGGCCTGGTGCTGCCACGTCGCCTGCAGATCGAGTTCTCCCAGGCGATCCAGGCGATCACCGACGGTGAGGGCGGCGAGGTGACGCCCAAGGAGATGTGGGACGTCTTCGCCACCGAGTACCTGAACCCGGTCCTGCCGCTCGAGCGGATGCGCCAGAAGGTGACCGCCTCGGAGATCGACGGCGGCGTCGACTCCATCATCGCCACCGTCAAGGTCGACGGCGTCGAACAGGAGATCACCGGCTCCGGCAACGGCCCGCTCGCCGCCTTCGTCGACGCGATCGCCACCGTCGGCTTCGACGTGCGCGTCCTCGACTACAGCGAGCACGCGATGTCCGCCGGCGACGACGCCCAGGCCGCCGCCTACGTCGAGGTCGCCATCGGCGACAAGGTCGTCTGGGGCGTCGGCATCGCCACCTCCATCACCACCGCGTCCCTGCGCGCCGTCGTCTCGGCCGTCAACCGGGCCGCCGACCGCTAGTCGGATTCGCCATCGCGAAGGCCGGGTTCCGTCCACCACGGAGCTCGGCCTTTGTCATGCCATGACTCACATCCCGGTCGCCCCAGGGGCCGCGACTCGAGCGCGCCAGCGCTCCAACAAACACAGCCGTATACCACCTTGGACAGGTAGACCCCGAAGCCCACAAGCACGCCACAGCAGAGCAATTTGCTCCGTGCTAGCGTTTTGGTGCACATTCAGCGCCGAGCTTCCTGCTCGTTCAGCGAGCAAGTGGGGGAACTGTGACCAACAACGACCACAATCCGACCTCTCCGCCCTGGCTGCAGAGTCCGTCGGCAGATACGGCCGAGGCTGCGTCCGGTCCCACCGGTGTGCAGACCGCGACCGAAGCCGACATCGAGTCCGCCGCGACGGCCGAAGCGGTCGGCGAGCGTACCGATCAGCCCGAGCAGCCCAGTGCCGAGCTCGAGCCGCAGGCGGGGACAGCCGAGCAGACCACTGTGTTCCAGCCCGGAGGTTTCGCGCCGGGTCCGTTCGCGCAGAACACCTATTCGGTGCCCGATCCGTATCAGAGCGGTGGCGCGCATCCCCTGGTGAACGCGCCCGAGCAGCAGTGGCAGGGCCAGCCGGGGCCCGGTGAGCAGCCCTACCCCGGCCCGCATTCGACCGGCGAGCAGCCCTACCCGAGCGCTGCGCCGCAGTACCCTGGCGCCGAACAGCCTCAGTTCCCCGGCGCCGAGCAGCCGCAGTATCCGGGCGCCGAACAGCCTCAGTTCCCCGGCGCCGAGCAGCCGCAGTATCCGGGCGCCGAACAGCCACAATTCCCCGGTCAGGAGCAGCCGCAGTACCCGGGCCAGGAGCAGCAGGCGCAACCGCCGCAGTCCGATGCCATCTACAGCTGGGCACCGCCGCCACCGCCGATGTATCAGCCGCCGATGCAGGGCGGCATGCCACCGGGGCACCTGCCCGGTCAGCCCGCGCCGCTGGTCGCCCCGCCCGGCCCGCAGTGGGGACAGGGCGGACCGGGTCAGCAGCATCAGCCGTTCCAACCACAGCACGTGGCCGCACCGGGCCAGCCCGGTCATTCGGTCAACGACCTGAACCTGCTCAAGCGGGCGCGCAAGGCGCCGCGCAGCGGGTGGCGCCGGGCCGTGCACAAGGCCTCGGGTGGTGTGATCAACCCGGGTGAGTCGGCGGCCGACGTCGTCCATCGTGATCTGGGTGAGCGGGTCAACCAGCCGGTGCGCGGTGACTACCGGATCGCGATCCTCTCGCTCAAGGGTGGTGTCGGCAAGACCACCACCACCGTCGGTCTCGGGTCCACCTTCGCCTCCCAGCGCGGTGACCGCGTGATCGCCATCGACGCCAACCCCGACCTGGGCACGCTCGCCCATCGGGTACCGCGCCAGACCCGTTCGACGGTGCGCAACCTGCTCGAAGACCAGAACATCACCCGCTACTCCGATGTTCGCGCGCACACTTCGCAGGCCCCGAGCCGACTGGAAGTGCTGGCCTCCGAGCAGGATCCGGCGGTGTCGGAAGCTTTCAGCGAGGCTGATTACCGCAAGGCCATCGGCATCCTGCAGTCGTTCTACAACATCATCCTCACCGACTGCGGTACCGGTCTGATGCACTCGGCGATGTCGGGTGTGCTGGACATGGCGAGCTCGCTGGTGCTGGTCACCTCCCCGGCCATCGACGGTGCCCGCAGCGCCTCGGCGACGCTGGACTGGCTCGATCACCACGGCTACAGCAAGCTGGTCGAGCGCACGGTCGTGGTGGTCAACGCTTCGCGCCGCGGCGCCTCGACGGTCGACCTGGACCAGCTGCGCAAGTTGTTCCTCGACCGCACCCGCGCCGTGCAGATCGTCCCGTTCGACGATCACCTGGCCGAGGGCGCCGAGATCGACCTCGAGCTGGTCAGCAAGCCGACCCGGCGGGCCCTGCTGGAACTGGCCGCCATGGTCGCCGACGATTTCGGCTACCACGGGCAGCCGCCACAGCAGTCGTTCCAGCCGGGCCAGCAGTTCCAGCAGGGGCAGCCCTACCAGGGACAGCAGCCCTACCAGCCGGGCCAGCAGTTCTGAGGTCCTAACTCATCCCGCGCGCCGCGGTCTCGAACGCATCGAGCACCGTGGCGATCGCGGGGCGCCGGTGCGCCTGCGGCCGGGTGACGATCTCGTACACCCGCGCCGCGCGCACCCCGGCCAGCCGCAGTACCGACAGCGCCGGATGGACGACGGCGAAGCGCGGCATCAGCGCGACGCCGTAGCCCGATGCCACCACGGTCTCGATCACCCGGAAATCGTTGAGCCGCTGCCCGATCCGTGGCTGCACCCCGGTGACGGTGGCGATGGACTCGAGCACGTCGTCGACCGGGAAGCCGCCGCGTACGCTCACCCAGGTCTCCTCGGCCAGTTCCTCCGGTCGCACCGATCGCCTGCCCGCCAGTGGATGGGTCGGCGCCACGACGACATCGATCGGCTCGCGCATCAGCACCCGCGCCGAGAGCCGCGGCCCGGTCAACGAGGGCGCGCGTTCGTCGCGATGGGTCAGGACGATGTCGTAGTCGGCCAGTAGTTTCGGCGCCTCGGTGGGCGGCAGGTCCTCATCACCGGCGACGATCTCGACGCCGCTGCCCGCCAGCGCGGCGAAGACCGGCGGCAGCAGCAGGGCGGCGCCGGAGGGGAACGAGGCCACCCGCACCTGACCGCGCGGGGAACCACGGTAGATGGCCATCTCGGCGGTGGCGCGCTCCATCGCGGCGAGTACGTCGTCGGCACGCAGGACCAGTGCCTGCCCGGCATCGGTGAGGCGGACCCGTCGCCCATCGGGTTCGAGTAGCGCGACCCCGGCCTCTCTGGCGAGCACCTTCAACTGCTGCGAGACCGCCGACGGCGTCATCGAGAGCACCTCGGCGACGGCGGCGACCGTGCCGCGATCGGCGAGTTCGCGCAGGATCCGCAGCCGCTCGATCGAGAACATGAAGTAAATCTACGTTATCAGTCAACTTTTATTCGATTGTCCTGATGCTTAGCGAACCGCACGATAGGGACGTGACCACCCGCGATCGCCTCCTCGGACTGACCGTCGTCGTGCTCTGGGGCCTGAACTTCCTCGCCATCCGGATCGGCCTCGATCACTTCCCGCCCTTCTTCTTCGGCGCCCTGCGTTTCGCCGTCATCGCGATCCCCGTGCTGATGTTCATCCCGCGTCCGGCCGTGCGCACCCGGTGGCTACTGCTCTATGGCACCGGATTCGGCATCCTGCAGTTCGCGTTCCTGTTCACCGCGATGCGCGTCGGCATGCCGACCGGGCTGGCCTCGCTGGTGCTGCAGTCCTCGGCGCCGTTCACCGTGCTGCTCGGCGCGGTCCTGCTGCGCGAGCGCTTGCGGCCGGTGCAGATCGCGGGGCTGGTGGTCGCTGTGCTGGGGATGGTCGTGATCGGCGCGGACCGGATGGCGCATGCCACGCTGCTCCCCGTGCTGCTGACCCTGGCGGCCGGATTGGGCTGGGCCTTCGGCAACATCGGCGCGCGCAAGGCCGGTGCCGACTCCCCCGGCGTCGATCCGCTGCACTTGACGCTGTGGATGTCGGTGGTGCCGGTCGTGCCGATGCTGGCGCTGTCGATGGTTGTCGAGGGCCCTGATACCGGATTGCGCGCGCTCGGCGCGTCCTTCTCCGCGGCGGGCCTGCCCGCGCTGGGCGCGCTGGCCTACATCGCGATCCTCGCCACCGTGTGCGGTTCGGGCCTGTGGACCTATCTGATGAGCCGCTATCCGGCGGGCACGGTGGCGCCGTTGACGCTGCTCGTCCCGGTGGTCGGCATCGCCGCGGCGTGGATGGCGTTCGGCGAGCAGCCGACGGTGGCCGCGCTCCTGGGCGGCGTGATCGTGATCGCGGGCGCCTTCGCGGCGACGACCACTCGCGGCGCCCGCCCGACGGCCGAACCCGCGCCGAGCCCACGCCCCATCCAGGTCTAACGTCCAATTCGACGCACGATCGCGCACGTTATGGCTAGCATGTGACCGATCGCGCGCTGCGTTTTCCGCGCGACCGGTCGGTATCAGGCGCGGGCGAACGGCACACAGGTCGCAACAGCCAGGTCTTCGCCGCGCTCTAGAGTGGTAGCAAATCGCAGGCAATACTCGAGCAAGGCAGCTGAACAGTATATGGCGGAACAGCGGTGGCCCGTTTCGCGAAGATCCTTTCTTCGTGGCACGGTCGCAGCGGGGGTGGCATCGGCGGGGGCCGTAGCGGGAGCGCCCGGTGTCGCACTCGGCGCCCCTCGCGGACGCCGGGTCGCCGTCCTCGGTGGTGGCGTCGCCGGGCTGAGCGCGGCGCACGAACTGATCGAGCGCGGGTTCGAGGTGACCGTCTACGAGGCGCGGGCCTTCGGTGGCAAGGCCCGCAGCGTCGGCGTGCCCGGCACCGGTCGCGACGGCCGACCCGATCTCCCCGGTGAACACGGGTTCCGCTTCTTCCCCGGCTTCTATCAGAACCTGCCCGACACGATGCGCCGGATTCCGGTCACGGGCAATGCCGAGGGCGTGTGGAACAACCTCGTCACGGTTCCCGAGGCGCGCTTCTCCCGTCACGACGGCGACGACATCACTCTCGCCCTGCCCGGGGAGGGCTTCCCCGCCGCGACCACACCGGAGGCGATCAGGGAGACCCTCGCGGGCGCCATCACGACGCTGAGCAGGATGCCCGCCGAGGAGAGCGCGTTTTTCGCCAACCGGCTGCTGGTGTTCAACAGCAGCTGCGAGGCCCGCCGGTTCGGCCAGTGGGAACACACCTCCTGGCACGACTTCGTGCGGGGACACCAGCGCTCGCACGAGTTCCGCGCGATCGTGTCCCGCTCGCTGACCAGCATCATGGTCGCGGCCAAGGCGGACCTGGCCAGCACCCGCACCATCGGCGGCATGGGCGAGCAGTTCCTCGGCAATCCGCTCGGCATCGGCAACGACGGCGGCCTGGACCGGGTGCTGAACAACGCGACCAATATCGCCTGGATCGATCCGTGGGTCGAGCACCTGCGCGGACTGGGCGTTCGCTTCGAGCTCGGCGCGCGGGTCACCGAACTCGTGGTGCGCGACAAGCGCATCGGTGGCGCGCGGATCAGCGGCGTCGGCATGGTGGAAGCGGACCACTACGTGGTGGCGCTGCCGGTCGAGCAGGCGCGCAAGCTGTGGTCGCCGCAGATACTCGCGCTCGCACCGGAATTCGCGGCGATGGACCGGCTGTTCGTCGACTGGATGAACGGCATTCAGATCTATTTCCGCAGCCCACTGCACATTGCGCGCGGGCACACCGCATACGTGGATTCACCGTGGTCGCTCACCTCGATCAGCCAGAACCAGCTGTGGACCCGCGAGCTGAGCTCCTTCGGCGACGGCACGGTCGCCGACTGCCTCTCGATCGACATCTCCGACTGGCACACCCCCGGCGTGCTCTACGGCAAACCCGCCGTGGCATGCACGCACGAGGAGATCTACCGCGAGGTCTGGGCCCAGCTCACCGCCCATCTCAACGACCGCGAACAACTGCTGCGCCCGGCCGAGGTGCACTCGTGGTTCCTCGATCCCGGAATCACCTGGCAGGGCGCGCGCAATGCCAACGCCGATCCGCTGCTGATCAACACCGCCGGCTCCTGGGACTCGCGACCTGTTGCGCACGGCCCGATCGAAAACCTGTTCCTGGCCGGTGATTACGTGCGCACCGATGTCGACCTGGCCACCATGGAGGGCGCCAACGAATCGGCGCGCGCCGCGGTGAACGCGCTGCTCGACGTGTCGGGCTCGTCGGCGCCGCGCTGCGACATCGTCACGCTGCGTCGCACGCCGGAGCTGGAACCGCTGCGGGTCATCGACGCGGATCGCTACGCCAAGGGCCTGCCCAACATGTTCGACGTGCCCGTCTGACGCAGCTCACACCGCTCCCGCACGCGGACCGCGACACCGCGCACATAGACTCGCGGCGTGGCAGACATCTCGGTGCGTGGGCGCCTGGCTTTGCGAGCGGCGGCGGCAGCGTCGTGGGCTTCGCAGAAGGCGGGCCGCGGCAAGGGTTCGATGATCGGCGGCCTGATCGCCGTGAAGATCGATCCGACGATCATGACCCAGCTCGGGCGCGGCAGGCAGACGGTGCTGATCACCGGCACCAACGGCAAGTCGACCACCACCCGCATGACCACCGCCGCCCTCGGCACGCTGGGCGCGGTCGCCACGCAGGCCGACGGCGCGAACATGGACGCGGGCATCGTCGCCGCGCTGAGCGTGCACCCCGGTGTGGCGCTGGCCGCGATCGAAGTCGACGAGCTGCATCTGCCGCACGTCAGCGACGCGCTCGACCCCGCCGCCATCGTGCTGCTGAATCTGAGCCGCGACCAGCTCGACCGGGTCGGCGAGATCAACATGATCGAGCGCAAGCTGCGCGCCGGGCTGGCACGTCATCCCGACGCGGTGGTCATCGCCAACTGCGACGACGTGCTGATCGCCTCCATCGCCTACGACCATCCGAAGGTCGTGTGGGTGTCGGCGGGCAGCGGCTGGGCCGTCGACGCGACGAGTTGCCCGCGTAGTGGCGAGCCGATTGTCTGGGAGGGCGAGAACTGGCGTTCGACCGGCGCCGATTTCCATCGGCCGCGACCGCAGTGGTGGCTCGAGGGCGAAGACCTGTGCGGGCCCGACGGTTTCCGCGCGGCCCTGCATCTGGCGCTGCCGGGCCGGGCGAACCGCGGCAACGCGGCCCAGGCCGTGGCGGCGGCGGTGGCGCTGGGCGCCGACGCGGTCAAGGCGACCGACGCGACCGGCACCGTCCGCGAGATCGCGGGCCGCTACCGCACGGTGACCGTCGGCGAGCACGACGCGCGGCTGCTGCTGGCGAAGAACCCCGCGGGCTGGCAGGAAGCGCTGTCGATGATCGAGCCGACCTCGGCCGGCCTGGTGATCGCGGTGAACGGGCAGGTGCCCGACGGTGAGGACCTGTCGTGGCTGTGGGACGTGCGGTTCGAGCACTTCGAAGGCGTGCAGGTGGTGGCCTCGGGTGAGCGCGGCACCGACCTGGCCGTGCGCCTGACCTACGCCGGTGTCGAGCACACGCTGATCCCCGATCCGGTGCGTGCCATCGAGTCGTGCCCGCCCGGCCACGTCGAGGTGCTGGCCAACTACACCGCGTTCCGCGACCTCAACCGCGACCTGGAGGCACTGGCATGATCGGTCAGCGCCCGGAGGCGGCAGCTCGCGTAACCACGCGGGGCGCCCGAGCATGCCACGAGGAGGCCACAGCATGAGCTCGACCATCCGTATCGGTCTGGTGCTGCCCGATGTGATGGGCACCTACGGCGACGGCGGCAATGCCCTGGTCCTGCGGCAGCGGTTGCGCATGCGCGGCTACGACGCCGAGATCATCGACATCACCCTGGCCGACCCGGTCCCCGACTCCTTCGACATCTACACCCTCGGCGGCGCCGAGGACTCCGCCCAGCGCCTGGCCACCCGGCACCTGCGGAAGTACCCCGGCCTGCAGCAGGCCGCCGCCAAGGGTGCGCCGGTGCTCGCCATCTGCGCCGCCATCCAGGTGCTCGGCAACTGGTACGAGACCTCGGCGGGCGAGAAGGTCGATGGCGTGAGCCTGTTCGACGTCACCACCGCCCCCCAGGACGTCCGCGCCATCGGCGAGGTCACCACCACCCCCCTGCTCGACGGCCTCTCCGCCCCCCTCACCGGCTTCGAGAACCACCGCGGCGGCACCACCCTCGGCCCAGACGCCACGCCACTGGCCCGGGTCACCCGCGGCGTCGGCAACGGTGTCGGCGACGGCACCGAAGGCGTCGTCCAGGGCTCGGTCATCGGCACCTACCTCCACGGGCCGGCCCTGGCCCGCAACCCCGAACTGGCCGATCACCTCATCGCCAAGGCCCTCGGCATCCCCGCCACCGAACTGTCCCCTCTCGACCTCCCCGAGGTCACCCGCCTCCGCAGGGAACGCCTCCGCGCCTGAATCAGCAGCGCGGGGTGTCCACCGCGTACTGGAGGCAGCCGATTCCGGGTTCAGAGCTCACTCGACGGTGACCGGTGCCGAGCGCACCCGGCGACGAGTGATCAGCCAGCCGAAGATCGCCGCGAGCGGGAACATCAGCACGCCGTACACGGCCGCGGGGATCGCCATCTCGGTGCTGTCGAGCACGCTGATGGCGATGGTGATGGCGATGGTGCTGTTGTGGATGCCGATCTCCATCGAGCACGCGATGGACTGCCTTTCGGCCGCGCCGAGCAGGCGCGGTACGAAGTAGCCGATGGTCAGGCTGAACAGGCAGAAGGCCACGGCGATGGCGCCGACGTCGGCCAGCGAGGAACCGAGGGTGTCGCGTTCGGCGACGACGGTTCCCACGATCACCAGCAGCAGGACCAGCGCCGAACCGATGCGCACCGGCCGGTCCATCCGATCGGCGAACGCGGGCCAGAGGTGACGCACCAGCATGCCGATCGCGACCGGCACGAGCACGATGGCGAACACCTGCACCACTTTGCCCAGTTGCAGTCCGAGCGAACCGGCACCGTCGTCGGGCTCGAAGTAGCCGATGGCGAAGTTGGTCACCACCGGCACGGTGATCACCGCGATCACCGAATTGACCGCGGTCAGTGACACGTTCAGCGCCACGTCACCACGGAACAGGTGACTGTACAGATTCGCGGTGGTCCCGCCGGGCGAGGCGGCGAGCAGCATCATGCCGACCGCGAGGATCGGCGACAGCCCGAACAGCAGCACCAGCCCGAACGCGATCGCCGGGAGCAGGAGCACCTGGCAGATCAGGGCGATGGCGACGATGCGCGGGGTCTTCGCGATCCGGGTGAAGTCGGCGACGGTCAGCGACAGACCGAGTCCGAACATGATCACCGCGAGTGCCAGCGGGAGTCCGACGGACACCAAGGGAGAGTTCATAGCCATCCTCATCGAGCAGCCCGGACGCGGGAACCGCCGGGTTCTGAGACGCGATCGTCTCAAAGTGGGAGGATAGCTGAATGTGACCCCGGTCGCACCAGAAATCGCGAGGCATCACCGCGCGTCTACGCCGAGGCGAGCGCCTCCGGCGCGGTGGCGGTGCACAGGTCGTGCACGAAGCGCATCTTCTCCAGCACCCGCTCCGGGAGGACGAAGGGGTACAGGTCGTCGCGCCCCATCGAGCGGTTGACCATGTTCAGCGACCAGGCCAGCGGCAGCCACAGCTCGATGATCTTGTCGAATCCGGCGCGGCCGACCTGGGGCCGGTCGAGCGTGGCGCCCGCGGGGGCGAGGCCGAAGGCGGCCGCGGTGTCGAGGGTGTCGCGGACGTGCAGGTAGTGGGCGAAGGTCTCGGCCCAGTCCTCGGCGGCGTGCATGGTGGCGTAGGAGGACACGTAGTCGCGTTCCCAGCCCGCGGGCGCGCCCTGGGAGTAGTGCCGGTCCAGTGCCGCCTGGTAGTCGGCGAAGGGGTCGCCGAACAGATCACGGAAGCGTCGCAACTCGTCGTCCTCGGTGACCAGGACCGGGAAGTAATAGTGGCCGATCTCGTGGCGGAAATGGCCGAGCAGGGTGCGGTAGGGCTCGGCCATCTCGATGCGCAACTGTTCACGATGCGGGTCGTCGGCCTCGGCCAGGTCGAGGGTGATCACCCCGTCGACGTGACCGGTCATGACGCCGTCGGTGCGGCTGGAGAGCAGGTCGAAGGCCAGGCCGTGCGGGTCGCTGTCACGCCCGACGATCGGCAGGCCGAGTTCGGCCAGTTCGAAGATCAACCGCCGCTTGGCCGCTTCGGCCTCGGCGAAGGCGGCCAGACCGGCCACGTCGGCATCGTTGGGCCTGGTCCGGGTGAGTGCGCAGGAGGCACACAGCTTCGGCCCGGGGGCGTTCCCTTCCGAGACCAGCCAATTGCATTGCGCCACATGCAGGTTGTCGCACAGCCGGAACCGATCGCGGTCGACGACACCGCCCGCGTGGTCGACGGCCGCGTCACCGGGCGGATCACCGATCACCACGAGGGCACGCTCGTGCAGGCTGAAACCGAGCCGGCTCGAGCACGACAGACAGACCGAATTCTCGAAAGCCAACTGCTGACCGCAGTTCGGGCACACGAAATCACGCAAGGGACTACACCTCCACCGGGGCTACATCGACCGAAACCGTGATTGTGGACTGTTTGGCGTCGGTGTAGATGATGCCACGCAGGGGCGGAACGTCCTGATAATCGCGACCCCACGCCACCGTCACGTACCGCTCGTCGGCGAACTGGTCGTTGGTGGGGTCGAAGGCGATCCAGCGGCCGGCGCGGTCGGTCTCGTCGGCGCCGGGTAGCCAGACCGCGGCCCACGCGTGGGTGGCGTCCACGCCGACCATGTGTTCCTTGCCCGGCGGCGGATCGGTGGCCAGATACCCCGAGACGTAGCGGGCGGCGAGGCCCACCGCGCGCAGGCAGGCGGCGCCGATTCGGGCGAAGTCCTGGCAGACGCCCTCGCGCGCGGCGAACACGTCCGCGACGCTGGTGCTCACCGTGGTCGAGCCGGAGCGGTAGCGGAAATCGTCGTGGATGCGGGTGTTGAGCTCGGTGACCGCCGCGAGCAGCGGGCGACCCGGCGGGAAGCTCTGCGCGGCGTAGGCCACCACCTCCGGGGTGATCTCGGCCGGCAGCAGGTCCAGGGTGAACTCGACGGCGAGCGGCCCCGTGGTAGTGCTCGGCCGCGCCGATTCCCACGGGATGTCGGCGCCCTCGATCGTCGCCGGATGGGCACCGTCGACGTCGACGAGCGATTCGCCGGTGACCTCGAGCTTGCGATGTTCGGCTGTCACATGGAAATACGTGGTCGTGTTGCCGTAGACGTCGGTACCGACGGAACGGTCCGAGGGCACCGGGTCGATGTAGATGTCGTGTTCGAGCGAGCGCTGCCCGGCGAATTCGCGCGGGGTGAGATAGGCGCGGCCGTAGGAGCTGGTGACCTCGTCGGAGTAGCTGTAGGTGGTCCGGTGCACCACCCGATAACGCCTGCTCATCCGACCATCCTGGTGTTGCCCCACAGCGGCTGGATGCTGGCCGGGGCAGCGAGTTTGGTGGTCTCGAACGATTCGGACAGCTTGCGCAATCGCAAGTGCACCCCTTCCAGCAGCTCCACCAGTTCGGTGCGGACGCCGTCGTCGTCGGTCTGTTCCAGATCGGCCGGGTCGACGCGGCGCAGCATGCGCTGGGCATCGGCGAGCAGCCGCTGGGACCGGGACGCGCCGGAACCACCCGGCAGCGCCTGGAAGTCGGCTTCGAGGCGGTCGAGCTGATACACCAGCGAGCGCGGGTTTCCCGGGTCGAACAGCAGCAGGCCCGCCAGCGCGGCGACGTGGGCCGAACCGCGGTGGCGGCGACGGTAACTCACGGCCGACTCGGTGGCGGCGAGCACCGCCTCGGCCACCACCCGCTCGACCTCCGCCGATTTCGCCTGCGTCAGCGCGGAATTGAACAGCGACGTGAGCGCGAGTCCGCGTTCGACCCGCTTGCCGATATCCGTGACGTACCAGCCGGTGTCGCGCACCAGCGATTCCGCGCCGATCCCCGACAGCGACAGCAGCGCGGCCAACGTCAACGAGTGCACCGCCGAGAGCGCGTTCTCCTGTTCGCTGTTGGCACTGCGGAATTCGGCCAGCGCGCGGTCCACCGCGCCGACGATCATCCAGGTGTCCCCGGAGAGCTGGTCACGCACGGCACGCGCGGCCGCGCCATAGCGGTCGACGGCATGCGACAACGATCCCGGCAACTCCCGATTGCCGGTGAGGGCGGCCAGGTAGTGGAACCCCTCGGCCGACGCGCCGGCCACCGCTCGTCGCGTGGCTCCGCCTTCACCACTGGAATCCATTGCTCGATGGGTGAACTGCCCCTGCGTCTGCCTGGTTCGCGCGATGGGCGGTTCGCCCGCTGCCACCGGCTCGGCACCGCGTTCGGCCGTAGTACCCGTGGTCCGCAGCGCACGAGCCAAAGCGCTGGTGCCCGCGCGCTCCCATGGCGACTCGGTGTCGGCGTCGTCGGTATCCGATTCAGCCGCACCCGAGTCCCCGTCGTCTCGTGCCGACACCTCGGCGGCCGAGGCATCGGGGTCGCGGGTCGGCGCCGGGGAAGGTCGCGCTGCCGCGGGTTCCGGCGAACCGACGGGTGCCGCAGCCGATTCCGGGTCGACGGCGGGTCCCGGCGTCGTCGCCTCGATCGGCGAGTGGACGCGGACCAGGGCGGCCGCGCGGGCACTCGGCAGCACCGATTCCGGGGCGACGGTTCCGGTGGTGACCGAGAGAGCGCGCATGAGGATCGGCAGGGCCTCGGCGCCGTCGAGCCAGGGGCGGTAGCGGTAGTCCTGGTAGACGTCGTGGGTGGCGGCGAGCAAGCGGACCACCGATTCGGCGCGTTCGCTGTAGCGGCCCATCCAGAACAGGTCGTTGAGCACGCGCGGGGAGCTGATCGCCTCGACGACCGGCACGGCGCGTCGCAGGCGCTCCTCGTGCGGGGCCTCGGCGCCCACGGCGGGCGCCGTGGCGGGGGCGGCGCGCACCCAGATGTCCTTGGCCGCCACCTTGATCACGCTGCGGGTCGGTTCCAGCCGCATCCGCTGCTGACCGAGCCCGCCCGACATCGCGGTGTATCCACCGCGGCGAGCCAGCGAGAACAGCCGCATGCCGACCGGCACCGGCGCGATCCCGGCCTCGTCTTCGACCGCGGGGGCGACCGAGAATTCGGCGGGTTCCTGGCCCACCCACTTCCACTGCTCGGCCTCGATCCGGGCGGCGAGCTCGTCCCGTTCGGCCGCGGCCAGGCTGGGACCGAAGATCGTCGACCCGTCGACGGCGGACCGGATGACCAGGTCACCGACGTGCGACACCAGGTGCGCGCGCTCGGTGTCATCGCCGCCCCAGTATGCGGGCGTGCCGTCGAGCTGCAGGTCCTCGCCGAGGATCGAGCGGGCGATGCGCGGCAGGAACGCGCTCAGCGCGGGCGATTCCAGCAGTCCGCTGCCGAGGGTGTTCACCACGGTGACCGCACCACGGCGCAGCACCTCGACCAGCCCGACCACCCCGAGGCGCGAATCGGGACGCAGATCCAGCGGATCGGAGAACTCGGCGTCCACCCGCCGCAGCACCACGTCGACCCGTTCCAGACTGCCCAGTGAGCGCATCCACAGCGCGCCGTCGCGCACCACCAGATCAGCGCTCTCGACCAGCGGAAATCCGAGCATCTGCGCCAGATACGCCTGATCGAACGCGGTTTCGGAGTGCGAGCCCGGGCTCAGCACCACGACCACCGGTTCCGCACCATCGGCCAGCTCGGGTGCGGCTTCCTCGAGCATCAACCGCATGGCGCGGGCGAACGGGGTGAGCGGGCGCGGGCCCGCGTGCTCGAACGCCTCGGGAATGGCCTCGGCGACCACCCGCCGGTCGGCCAGCGCGTACCCGGCGCCCGAGGGAGCCTGTGCCCAGTCGGCCAGCACCCGGAACCGGCCGTCGCTCCAGCGGCTGATGTCACACGCGTGCAGGAACAACTGGTGGGTGCCGGGGATCATGATGCCGTGCGCGGCACGGACATAACCGGTGCTGCCGAACACCACCTGCGGCGGCAGCAGGCCCGAACTCAGCAGCCTGCGCGGGCCGTAGACATCGGTGAGGACCTCGTCGAGGACCAGTGAGCGCTGCACGAGACCGGTTTCGAGGCGGGTCCAGTCGTCGGCGGAGACCAGCAGCGGGATGGGGTCGAGGCGCCAGGGGCGTGGGGTGGCGGTGTCGTCGCCGAGGCCGACCTCGGTGTAGGTGACGCCGTCGTCCTCGATCTGCCTGCGCACCCGGTGGTCGATTCGGCTGATCCCGCCGGTGCCCTGGTCGACGAAGTCGGCCGACAGCTCCGACCACATCGACCTGACCCGGCCGCGCCCGTCGACGAGCTCGTCGTAGTAGGTCTCGGTCGGCCTGCCGCACTCGTCGAACCGCGACCCCCTCTTGCTCTCGGCTCGATACCGGGCGAACTGTTCGGCCACCTGGGCTCGGATGCCCGGTGGCTGCCGGTTCCCGTCCCGTAGCGCCTCGTCGCGCTCAGTCACCGAAGGGCCTCCTGTGTTTGTTGGAGCGCTGGCGCGCTCGAGGTTCGCGCCCCCGGCGGTCCCGACGATCAAGCACCGTTTCTTGCTCCTTCGTCGCGGACGAAACGGCGCCTGATCGTCGGGACGGGCGCGAACCGCCGACTGCGTCGGCGATCCCTCCTCGGGGTCGGGATGTGCGTGGCTGGGTGGGGGTGGATCGGTTTTCCTGTAGGTGGTTGCTATCTGTTGGTTGTCCAGTTCCACACGGTTCTTGCGCGGCGTAGGTCCAGGATGCCTGGCGCGCCCAGGTCGGTCGACTGTGCGGCGATTTTCGCACGGAGTTCGGCGGGGTCCATCGGGTTCACCGTATGTCCGGCTGCTTCGAAACGGCGATTTCGGCGGGATTGGGCGGCTACCGCGTTGACGGGGGCGTCGTCGAAGGCGCGACCACCTGGGTGGACGACGTGGTAGGTGCAGCCGCCGTGGGACAGGCCGGTGGCGGCGTCCACCAGGTCGAAGACCAAGGGGGCGTCGACTGTGATGGAGGGGTGCAGGGAGTTCGGAGGTTGCCAGGCGCGGTAGCGGACTCCGGCCACCTGCACGTCGGTCTTGTCGGTGGCCAGCAGGGGAATCGGCATGCCGTTGCAGGTCACCACGTAGCGGCCGCGGTCGGCGCCGACCACACGCACCTGGAGACGCTCGACCGAGGAGTCGACGTAGCGGGCGGTGCCTTGGCCGGTGGTCTGCTCGCCGAGGGTCAGCCAGGGTTCGATCGCGCCGCGCAGTTCCAGTTCGACGTCGCCGATCATCGCCGTTCCGATCCGGGGGAAGCGGAATTCGGTGAACGGGTCGAGCCAGCTGGTGTCGAAGTCGATGCCGTTGGCGCGCAGGTCGGCCGCCACCTCGGCGATATCGCTCATCAGGAAGTGCGGCAGCAGGTAGCGGCCGTGCAGGTTGTCGCCGTGGCGGAGCAGGGAGGCGCGGTAGGGCTGGTCCCAGAACATGGCGACCAGGCCGCGAACCAGCAGGGACTGCACCATCGCCATCTGGAAGTGCGGTGGCATCTCGAAGCCGCGCAGTTCCAGCAGCCCGAGGCGACCGCGCGCGGAATCGGGACTGTAGAGCTTGTCGATGCAGAACTCGGCCCGGTGGGTGTTGCCGGTGAGGTCGGTGAGCAGGTGTCGCAGAGCGCGGTCGATATGCCAAGGGGCCGACTGGATCTCCGACGGCGTGGCCGCACCCACCGCCTGCTCGGCAGTGAGGCGGGCGATCTCGGCGAAGGCGATCTCGAGTTCGTAGAGCGCGCCCTCGCGCCCCTCGTCGGCGCGAGGCGCCTGCGAGGTCGGGCCGATGAAGCGACCGGCGAACAGGTAGGACAGCGCCGGATGACGTTGCCAGTAGGTGAGCATCGAGACCAGCAGATCGGGGCGGCGCAGCAGCGGTGAGCGCGCGGGACTGATCCCGCCGAGGGTGATGTGATTGCCGCCGCCGGTGCCACCGTGGGTGCCGTCGACATCGAAGGACTCGGTGCTCAGCCGGGCCAGCCTGGCCTGCTCGTAGAGGGTGCTCAGCACGTCGGCCTGCTCGGCGAAGGAGCTGGTCGGCATGATGTTCACCTCGATCACGCCGGGGTCGGGCGTCACCGAGAAGGTGTGCAGGCGTGCGTCACTCGGCGGCGCGTAGCCCTCGAGCACCACCGGCTGACCGATCGCCGCCGCGGCTTGTTCCACCTTGGCGATCAGGTCGAGGAAGTCGTCCAGCTCGGTGACCGGCGGCAGGAACACATGCAACCGGCCCGCCCTGACCTCGGCGACGAGCGCGGTGGTCGGCGTGAAGTCCGCCGATTCGAGCACGGCCGGTGGTTCTTCGCGCGGCAGCCGCAGGGGGCCCTGGAAGAGCGGATCGGCCTCGGGGAGTACCGGCGGGGTGTGCCAGGATACCGAGTTCAGCGGAAGACGAAGCCCCGCAGGGGAATCACCGTCGGCGAGCACGATCCGCCCCGGACCACCGTCGTCGTCGCGACCGCGGCGCAACTGCCAATCGGCACTGGCCCAGCCCGCGCCGTCAGCTCTGCGATGGATGGGCAGTACGAAGGCGGTCGGCTCATTGACGGACTCGTCGAGGCGGCCGAGCAGGGTGCGGCGAGCCTCGGGGGAATCCGCGACCGGATCGAGATCGGCCGCGGGCGGTTCGCCGTAGGGGGCGGTGACGGTGGCGGCGAGCCGAGCCAGAGGGTCCTCGAAGGCCGGGCGCACCTGTCCGTCGGGGAGACCCAGCGTGCCCGCGATGTGGGCGATCAGCGACTTCGCCGCATCGGCATCAGCGGCCGAATTCTGTGGTGCCAGCAGCCCGGTCGAGGCGTGGAGCGGCTGCGCACCGGCCGAACGGACAGGCGCGGCGTTGAGCGGTTGGGATGCGGCGATCTGCTTGCCGTCGACGGGTCGGCCTGCGGTCGACATCGCGGAGCCGAGGCCGCCGGAATCGTCTGGTTTCGGATTCGGCGGGCGGACCGCGCTCGATGAGGCACCCGCGTCGGACGACCGGCCGACAACCGTGCCCGGCGCCGAACCCACGACCGGGGTCCACGGGTCGGCGAGGAGATCCTGGCGTTTCCACACCGGCTCCCCGTCCGCACGCCAGGCGATGGCGATCTCCCAGCGGGGCAACGGCTCTCCGGGATACCACTTGCCCTGGCGGTACTGGACCAGCCCGGTGGGGGCGTAGATCGAGCGGAGACGGTCGGCGAGATCGACGGCACGTTCGCGTTTGTGGGGCCCGTCGGCGTCGGTGGTCCACTGGGCGCTCATCTGGTCGTCGATGGAGACGAAGGTGGGCTCGCCGCCCATGGTGAGGCCGACGTCGGCGGCCGCCATCCGCGCGTCGATGGCCGCGCCGGAGGCGGTGATGCGTTCCCACTGGGATTCGGTGTAGGGCAGCGTGACTCGCGGGTCCTCGTGGACCCGGCGCACCACATTGCTGAAATCCAGGGTGGCCTCGGTGATTCCGGTGGCGCCGGTGATCGGCGCGGCGGCGCCGGGATGCGGGGTCGCGGCCAGCGGAATGTGGCCCTCACCGGCGAACAGACCCGAGGTGGGGTCCATGCCGATCCACCCGGCGCCGGGTAGGTACACCTCGGTCCAGGCGTGCAGGTCGGTGAAGTCGGCGCTCGGCCCGGACGGTCCGTCCAGGGCGGGGGTGTCCGAGGTCAGCTGCACCAGGTAGCCGGAGACGAAGCGTGCCGCCAGCCCCAGCTCACGCAGGATGCCGACGAGCAACCACGCCGAATCACGGCAGGAGCCGAGCGCGGCGCGCAGCGTGTGGTCCGGCGATTGCACGCCCGGTTCCATCCGCACGGTGTAGTCGACGGTGTTGCGCAGCGCGTAGTTGAGTTCCACCAGGTAGTCGATGGAACGGATCCGCCCCTGCGCGCGGTGCACCCGCACCCAGTCCAGCAGCAGGTCCCCCGGCCCCGATCCCGGCTCGCCCTCGTCGACCGGGCGCAGATACGGCTCCAGGTCGTCGGCCAGCGCGTCGGGGTAGCCGAAGGGGAAGTACTCGGCGTAGTCCTCGACGAAGAAGTCGAACGGGTTGACCACCTCGAGATCGGCGATCAACCCGACGGTGATCGACAGCTCCCGCGTCGGCTCCGGAAACACCAGGCGCGCAACGAAATTACCGAACGCGTCCTGCTGCCAGTTCACATAGTGCTCGGCCGGTGACACCTGGAGCGAATACGCCTCGATCGGTGTCCGCGAGTGTGGCGCGGGCCGCAGCCGGACCTCGTGTGGATGCACCTCGACGAGCCGATCGAAGGAGTACGCGGTCCGGTGCTCGAGTGACACCTTGATACCCATGACCCAGTTCACCACAGACCACCCGCGCCACGCGGGCCGACGAAACCGGAGTTTCCCGACGGGCACCAACCCGAAACCCGCAGGCAACACAGCCGCACAATAGTGGTGGCGGCCGGCGCCGCGGGCTCGGCCTGGCGGCCTTCCAGGAACCGACCGCCCCGTAGGGTGGGGGCCGTGAGCTACGACCACATTCTTCTGCCGTCCGGCGTCGCCAGCTCCGTCGACGAGGTGGACGCGTACCTGGCCGCCCAGGAAGGTCTGCCCGAGTCCGAGGCGATCGCCGAGATCACCATCGAGTTGAACGCCCGCAACAGCGAGCTACCGGTGGACGACACGTTCCTCAGCGTCGAATCCGTGGGCGGTCCCAGTGGGGACACGCTCTACGTGCCCTCGCCCTACGACGCGATCGGCTTCGTCCGCAACCTGCTCTTCGACCTCGCCACCCCGCGCGGCTACGCCGTCTACGACCCTCAGCTGTCCTGGCTGATCGACCCGGCCGGCTACGTGCCGGTCGCCGTCACTCACGGCGGTGCGGGCGAATTCCCTTATCTCACCGAGGAATTGGCGTACCGCTGGGTGGCCGGCCTGGCCGACCCCAACCCGTACCTGATCGTCGAACGTGGCGACCAGAGCTACATCCAGACCTATCGAGATCCCGACGGTCCCTACACCCTCGAATACCGCGACGGGTCGCCGGAGCGCCACTTCGGCACCACCATCGACGATCCGGCGCAGGTGGCGAGAATCATCTGGGAATGGACCACCGGCAAGTCCGACGTGGCCGACGCGGCCGGCTGGACCCGCGTCGAGTTCTGACCGCTACAGTGCCCGTCGGCCCGACAGGGCGCGGCCGAGGGTCAGCTCGTCGGCGAATTCCAGGTCACCGCCCATCGGCAGGCCCGAGGCCAGCCGGGTGACCGACAGACCGGGGAAATCGCGCAGCATGCGCACCAGATAGGTGGCCGTCGCCTCGCCTTCGGTGTTCGGGTCGGTCGCGATGATCACCTCGCTCACGTCGACGCCGTCGTCCTGATTGCCGATGCGGGTGAGCAGTTCCCGGATCCGCAGCTGATCGGGACCGACACCGCTGAGCGGATCGAGCGCACCGCCGAGCACGTGGTAGCGACCACGGAACTCGCGGGTGCGCTCGATCGCCTGGACGTCCTTGGGTTCCTCGACCACACAGATCATCGTGCGGTCGCGGCGCGGGTCGGCACAGATCCGGCACAGTTCGCCGTCGGCGACGGTGCCGCACGAGACACAGAACTGCACGCCGTCGCGCACCTTCTGCAACGCGGCCTGCAGCCGGTCGATCTCCGGCGGCTCCACCCCGAGCAGGTGAAAGGCGATGCGCTGCGCGCTCTTCGGACCGACGCCGGGCAGTTTGCCCAGCTCGTCGATCAGATCCTGAACCGGACCCTCATACATCAGAAGTCGGGCAGACCGGGCAGCGAACCGCCACCGAGACCGGCCGAGAGCGGGCCGAGGCGCTCGGCCGCCAGCTTCTGCGCGTTGGCCATCGCGTCGTTGACCGCGCCGATCACCAGGTCCTGCAGACCGTCGACGTCCTCGGGATCGACGACCTTCGGATCGATGGTCAGAGCGGTGATCTCGCCGCTCACCTTGATGGTGGCCTGGACCAGACCGCCACCGGCCTGTCCCTGCACCTCGGACTCGGCCAGCTCGGCCTGGGCCTGCATCACCGCCTGCTGCATCTGCTGGGCCTGGGCAAGAAGTGCCTGCATGTCGAACTGACCATCACCGGGTTGCACAACAAGTCCTCTCTGAGAAGTCCGTCGCGTTTCAGCCTAGTACTGACGCGTCGCGGGGATGGTCCCACATCCGACCCTGCACACCCACCTACCGGCCGGGCTGTCGTCGGCAGCCGAGCGGATAACAGATTGATTGCTGGACTGTCGCATCGGTTCCGCTCGTTGCCTATCCGCCTACGATCGAACATGGTCGGGCCCGGGTTCAGCAACCGTAGGGAGAATACGATGAATGCCATCCGCGCGCGCCTGGTCACCACCGCGGCCCTGTGCGCATCCGTTGTCGGCCTGCTCGTTCTCACCCCCGTCACCGCGTCGGCCCAGCCCGGCGCCGGAGTCGCCGATTACGGCGGCGGCTGCGTTGTCGATCCCGGCAATCCAGCGGCGACCATCGATTCGCTGCGTTTTCGCTGCAGCGTCACCCAGCAGGATCAGATCTACCGCGACTCGCAGGCGGGCGCCGTGCCGATGGGCGTCGTGAACGGTTGGGTGACCCGCCCGACGAACCTCACCGGCGTCGCCCCCGCCCTCTGGATCGGCAAGGTGTTCCACACCGGCCCCGACGGTGGCTGGCTGACCAATCGGGTCACCGGCGCCGGGATCGAGGCCTTTCCCGCCGATGTCTACCGCGCCCCGTCGATCCTCGACGCCGGGCCCACCTGGGCACTGAACTACGCCCCCTCCCCCACCCCGCAGGTCTACGACGAGATCCGCGAGGTCAGCCCCGGCGTCTGGTTCGGGTACTCCTGGTGGCGCGAAGGCGACTGGCCCCTGATCGCGGCCTTCGTCCTGGCCCCCGCCTGATCGGCGGGTTGACTCTCCCCTCGTTGGAGGGTGTTGTCTGGTCTCCATGACAGCCACCGTGGCGATCGGCGAATTCGCCCGCCTCACCCTCCTGAGCGTCAAGACCCTGCGTCACTATCACGCGATCGAGTTACTCGAGCCGGTCGCGGTGGACGCGGGCACCGGCTATCGCCGCTATTCGGTCGACCAGGTGGAGCAGGCGCATCTGATCCGCAGGCTCCGCGATCTGGACATGCCGCTGCCGCAGATCCGTACGGTGCTCGCCACCACCGATCCCGCCGACCGCGATGCCGCGCTGCGCGAGCACCTGACCAGGATGGAAGCCGAGTTGCAGCGCACCAGGGACGTGGTCGCCTCGCTGCGCGCGCTGCTCACCGTGCCCGCCGCACCACCGAAGGTCGACTATCGCGTGGAACCGGCGTTCACCGCGCTCACCGTCACCGAGAAGGTCGATCGGTCCGGCATCGCCGACTGGTGTGCCACCACGTTCGAACAGCTCTATGTGACCCTGCTCGAGGCAGGCATCACCCCGGGAGGTGTTGCGGGCGCGACCTATTCGACCGAGTTCTTCACCGAGGACAACGGGTCGGTCACCGCGTACGTGCCGCTGCCGCCCGGGGCCGACTTCGTCCCGATCTCGGGTCTGACCGTCGCCGACTTCCCGGCGCACCGCTATGCCGTCACCGTGCACACCGGCGCGTTCGAGGACTTCGACCGCACCTACGGCGCACTCGGCAGCCACGTCGCCGAGCACGACACCGCCGTACCCGACGAACCGGTCCGCGAGCGCTATCTCGTCGGACCCGACCGCACCGACGACCCCGCCGACTACCGCACCGAAGTGTGTTGGCCCATCACCGAAGGAGAAGACGAATGACCCTCGACCTCGGCAATGTCACGTTCGACTGCCACAACGCCGCCGCACTGGCCGAGTTCTACGCCCGGCTGCTCGACCGCGCCGTCGACCCGGATGCCAACGAGTTCTTCGCCACCGTGGGCGCGACCGCGGGCGTGTCACCGGTACTGATGTTCACCCAGGTTCCAGAGCGGACACCCGGCAAGAACTCGATCCACCTGGACTTCCACACCGCCGAGTGGCTCGAGTCCATCGAACACGCGGTCGGCCTCGGCGCCGAACACATCGCCGACTTCGACGAGTACGGCAAGGTCTGGGCCACCCTTGCCGACCCCGAAGGAAATCTCTTCGACATCGGCAAGGACTGAGCTCAGGCCAGCTCGCGCGCCAGGTTGCCCAGCACCTCGGCCTGGATCTTCTTCAGGCCGAGCGGAGCGAAGATGCCCTCGAAGATGCCCGAGACGCCACCCGCGCCCTGCCAGGTGGTGCGGATGGTGACTCGGGAACCGGCGCCCTCGGGGGTGACGGTCCAGGTGTTGACCATGGAGGAATTGGCATCCCGCTCGGTGAGGAGGGAATCCGACACCGTCACGCTCGCGCGCACGTTGCGGGAACGCTTCTCGGTGGCCTGCAGCGTCCACTCCACCACGGTGCCCGCGCCCTTGCCGCCTTCGACAACCTTGTAGTCGCGGTAGTGCGAGGAGAGAATGCGCGGCCGGATCGTCTCGTAGTCGCCGATCGCTTCGAGCGCGCGCTGCGGATCCGCTGCGACGACGATCGAACTGCTGGCGTTGACCTGTCCCACTGTTGACTCCTTGTCGGGGTGCGATATCTCGACCGGGTTACATCCTGCCCTGTCCCCCAACCGATCGCCCGACCAGGGAGGCGATAACGGATACATATGCGTGACATTTCGTGGCGACGCGGAAGTATCGGGTGGCCCGGCGACCAGGGTCGTACTAGCGTCGAACCGTGGCAGTGAGTCTTTTGGGTAGGGCCGGTCACGATCCGGCCGCGCGCGAGTCCGGCTATGCCGCGCATCGAGCGGGTGTGGCGCGATTGCTGGAAAGCTATCGTGCCATTCCGCCCGGTGCCGTCGTCCGCTTGGCGAAGAAGACGTCGAACCTGTTCCGAGCCAGGGCGGCCACCACCGCGCCCGGGCTGGACGTTTCGGGCCTCGGGCAGGTGATCGCGGTGGACCCGGTCGCGAGAACCGCGGATGTCGCGGGCATGACCACCTACGAGGATCTGGTGGCTGCCACCCTCCCCTACGGCCTGGCACCGCTGGTGGTGCCCCAGCTCAAGACCATCACCCTGGGTGGCGCCGTCACCGGTCTCGGGATCGAGTCGAGCTCGTTCCGCAACGGGCTGCCGCACGAATCCGTGCTGGAGATGGACATCCTGACCGGTTCCGGCGAGATCATCACCGCGACCCCCGACGGCGCGCACGCCGAGCTGTTCCACGGTTTCCCCAACTCCTACGGCACCCTCGGCTACTCCGTCCGCTTGAAGATCGAGCTCGAACCCGTCCAGCCCTACGTCGCGCTGCGTCATCTGCGCTTCCACGATCTGCGCGCACTGGAATCGGAACTGGCCAGGATCGTCACCGAGCGCAGTCACGACGGCGAGCGCGTCGACTACCTCGACGGTGTGGTGTTCACCGCCGAGGAGTCCTACCTGACCCTGGGCAGGCAGACCGACGAACCCGGCCCGGTCAGCGACTACACCGGCATGGACATCTATTACCGCTCACTCCAGCACGCCGACGGGGTGAAACGCGACCGGCTGACCATCCACGACTACCTGTGGCGCTGGGACACCGACTGGTTCTGGTGCTCGCGCGCCTTCGGCACCCAGAACCCGAAGATCCGCCGATTCTGGCCGAAGGCCTACCGGCGCAGCAGTTTCTACTGGAAGCTCGTGGCCCTCGACCGCAAGTACCACATCGGTGACCGGCTGGAGGCCCGCAAGGGCAACCCGCCGCAGGAACGGGTGGTGCAGGACATCGAGGTACCCGTGCAGCACACCGCCGACTTCGTCGAATGGTTCCTGCGGGAAATACCGATCGAGCCGATCTGGTTGTGCCCGTTGCGGTTGCGCGCGGTCGACGGTGCCCCGGCCACGGACGAGGACCGTCCGTGGCCGCTGTATCCGCTGGAACCGCAGCGCACCTATGTCAATGTCGGATTCTGGTCGGCGGTCCCGTCCGATCAGGGGAAACCGGAAGGGGCGGCCAACCGCGCGATCGAGAAGGTCGTGTCCGAATTCGACGGACACAAGTCGCTGTACTCCGATTCCTACTACGGCGAAGCCGAATTCGCCCAGCTCTACGGCGGCGCCACCTACACCGAACTGAAGACCCGTTACGACCCGGACCAACGACTGCTGAATCTGTATGCGAAGGCGGTGCAACGCAAGTGACGACATTCAAGGACCGTGCAGACAAATCCGTGGGGCTCCCCGAGCTGGGAGCCCGCCTCAGCATCGCCGAGGTGGTCGAGACACTCATCGACGGTGAGGTCCCGATCCGCCTGACCGCTTACGACGGCAGCGCGACCGGGCCGGCCGATGCGCCCTACACCCTCGACATCAAGACGCCGCGCGGGATCAACTACCTGGCCACCGCGCCGGGCGACCTCGGCATGGCGCGCGCCTACATCGCCGGTGACATGGTCGCCGAGGGCGTGCATCCGGGCGACCCGTACGACATCTTGAAGGCCATGCAGGACATGAAGTTCCATCGTCCTTCGGCCCTGTCGCTGGTCACCATCGCCCGCTCGCTGGGCTGGGAGCGGCTCAAGCCGATCGCTCCGCCGCCGCAGGAGACGCTGCCGCGCTGGCGCCGAATCGCACTGGAGGGCCTACGCCACTCCAAGACTCGGGACGCCGAGGCGATCCACCACCACTACGACGTCTCCAACACCTTCTACGAGTACGTGCTCGGCCCGTCGATGACCTACACCTGCGCGGTCTACGGCGATCCCGACTGGACGCTCGAGCAGGCGCAGGAGAACAAGTACCGGCTGATCTTCGAGAAGCTGCGCCTGCAGGAGGGCGACCGGCTGCTCGACATCGGCTGCGGCTGGGGCGGCATGGTCCGCTACGCGGCCAAACGCGGGGTGAAGGTGATCGGTGCGACGCTGTCGGCCGAGCAGGCGGCCTGGGCGCAGCAGAAGATCACCGAAGAAGGACTGGGTGAGCTGGCCGAAGTCAGGTACAGCGACTACCGCGACATTCCCGAGGGCGAATTCGACGCGGTGTCCTCGATCGGGCTCACCGAGCACATCGGCGTGCACAACTACCCGTTCTACTTCGGCTACATCAAGGACAAGCTGCGCGACGGCGGCTTGTTCCTCAACCACTGCATCACCCGCCCCGACAACACCCGCACCACCAAGGCGGGCGATTTCATCGACCGCTACGTGTTCCCCGACGGCGAGCTGATCGGCTCGGGCCGCATCGTCTCCGAGGCCCAGGACGTCGGGCTCGAGGTGCTGCACGAGGAGAACCTGCGCGAGCACTACGCGCTGACCCTGCACGAATGGTGCAAGAACCTGGTCGAGAACTGGGACGCGTGCGTGGCCGAGGTCGGCGAGGGCACCGCGAAGGTGTGGGGGCTGTACATGGCGGGTTGCCGCCTGGGCTTCCAACGCGATGTGGTGCAGCTGCACCATGTGCTCGGCGTGAAGCTGGGACGCGACGGTCGCTGGGACGTGCCGCTGCGCCCCTGGTGGCAGCCGTAGGCCGTCCGCCGCCCGCGAAGGTCACAGCAGTTCGGCGAGGAAGTGGCCGGGTAGGTCGTCGAGGATCGGGTGTTGGTGGCCGTCGTGGGCCTGGGTACGCAGGACGTGTAGCAGGCCGACGACACCCGGTCCGGCGTCGAGCAGCGGCCGGGTCCAGCCGAGTTCGGCGCAGGTGCGCAGGACCGGCAGCACCAGCCCGGTCGCCTCGCCGACCCATCCCGCGGCGGCCAGACACTCGGCGAGCAGCAGGGTGGCGTCCAATTCCGCACGGGGACGGTCCTGGTCGAGCACGCGGGAGTAGAGCACGCGCGCGTGGCGGGCGGCGCGGTCGTCGGCCCGCAGCCGTTGCTCGGTCATCAGCGCCCGGATATCGGCGTACTCTCGGGCCTCGGCGATGAGGGCGACCGCGCCCGACTTGCGGCGCGCGCCGTTACCGGTCACGTCGGTGGGGAAGCGGTCGGTGTCACCGACGGGCAGGCCGAGTCGGGACCGTTCGGCGCGCACGTGCGCGTCCAACCGGGCCAGTCCATTCGACTCGGCCACCCTGGCGCCCTCGTCCAGGCGTGCCGCCGCGGTGTACTGATCGCCCAGCGCGGCCTTCACCCTGGCCCCGATCACGAAGGTCGCGACGAGGAAGTCGACCGGGCCGACGCGGGTGAGCAGCTCGTGGCTCTCGTCGAGCAGCCGGTCGGCCAGGGTCAGATCCCCCCGGCGATACGCCACTTCGCCCAGGAGCGCCGCCGCGACGCGCACGGCGTCCGAACGTGGACCGGCCCTGGTGCGGGCGACCTCGTAGGCCTGCTCGAAACAGGCGGTGGCGGTGGTGATGTCGAGCTGTTCGTAGGCGGCGTCACCGCGGGCGCACAGGCCGAACACCGGGCCGAGCGGGTCCTTGGACCGATCGTGGAACTCGGTGGCCCAGTCCTGCATCGCGGTCACCCCGGCGAAATCGAACTCGCACAGCCGCACGAACGACATCAGGTTGGCCGCCGTCGAGACGATCCACGCGGGCAGATCGTCGGGCGCGGCCAGGCAGGCGGCCAGCTTGTCGGCCACACCGGCGGTGTCGTCGTGCGCCACCCGATCCGCCGCGTCGAGCACCGTCGCGGCGCAGCGCTGTTCGGCGTCCTCGGGGCCACCGGCGGACCCGCGGGCGAGCAGATTCGACAGCCTGCCGAGCGCGGTGCGCGCGGAGCCGGTCTGCTGCAGGTTCATGTTCGCCCTGGCGACCGCCATCAGCAGCTTGGACCGTGAAGTCACCTGTTGGACCGGCAGTTTCGAGACGCTGCCGAGCAGGGTGGCCAGCCGGGAGCCGTCGATCAGGTCCATGCCGCCGCTCTCGAGCAGGTCGGCGGCGAGTTTGAGGTCGGTGGCCGCGAGCGCGTGGTCGACCGACTTGCGCAGCAACTGATGCTCGGCGTACCAGCGAGCGGCCTTGCGGTGCAGGACCTTCGAGCGTCCGGGGTGAGCGCGCTCGAGCCGGGCGCGCAGGTGCTCGGCGAACAGCGGTTGCATCCGGTACCACTCGGGATCGTGCTCGATCCGGTGCACGAACAGCTCGCGCTGCTCGGCCTGTTCCAGCTGCGCCGCGCCGTCCTCGACCTCGGCGAGTAGCCCGGCCAGCGAACCGTTCACCCGTTCGACCACCGAGATCGCCATCAGGAACTCGAGCTGCTCCGGTTCCAGCGCGTCGAGCACGTTCTCGGCCAGGTATTCGCGCAGGCCGTGGCCGCCTTCGGCCAGCGAACTCAGCAGCTGCACCGGATCGGCCTTGCCGCGCAGGGTCAGGCTCACCAGCTGGATGGCGGCGGGCCAGCCCTCGGTCGCCAGGTGGATCTGCTCGATCTGTTCGTCGGTGAGCGCGAAACCGTTGCGCTCCACCAGGATCTGGCGGGTCTCGGCCTCGGTGAGCCGCAGCGCCGCCGCGCCGAGTTCGACCAGCTCGTCGCGCACCCGCAGCCTGCTGATCGGCAGTCCGGACTGATCGCGACTGGTCACCACGAAACGGACATGGTGGCAGCCGTTGTCGAGCAGTGTCGCCATGGCGCGGTGCACGCCGGGGTCGCGGACGCGATGCCAGTCGTCGACGAAGACCACCACCGGGCGGTCGCTGGCGTGGATCTCGTCGATGAGGGTGGCGATGACATAGGCGACCGCGTCGGCGGGCCGCTCCTCGAGCACCTGTTCGAGGCCGGCGCCCACATCGGGACGCACCCGGCGAATGGCTTCGATGAGGTGGGCGAGGAACCAGATCTCGCTGTCGTCGTCCTGGTCGACGCCGAGCCAGGCCACCGGAATGTGGCGGGCGACCAGGTCGGCCCGCCATTGCGTGGCGACGGTGCTCTTGCCGAAACCGGCGGGCGCGTGGATCAGGGCGAGCCGGCGATTGCCGCCCTCGCGCAGGACATCGAGCAGGCGCTGGCGAGGGAAGGGCTCGCGGGCCGGGGTCGGTGGCCGGAATTTGGTGGCCGCGGTCGGCGGCAGGGTGCCGGTCGGGCCGGTGGTGGCGGTGCGCATCGGGACCGAGGCACCCGCGGGCTGCAGGGTCAACGGCCAGCTGCGGCGGGCGGTGACGGCCTTCAAAACCTCCGGAGCGGACTCATCGGTGTCTTCTTCGGTGTCGAGCAGGGCCATCTCGTCGGGCATCTGCCCATGGGCACGCTGGACCTCGCGCAGCAGCTCACCGAATGCGTAGGCCGAGGCGGGACGCTCGGCGGATTCGGACGACATGGCCTGCTCGATCACGGCGGCCACATCGTCGGGGATGTCCTGATCGCGCAGGTCGGGCACGGGCTGGGTGGTGATCCGCAGGAACTGCGCGACCACCTTCTCCCCCGCCTGCCGTTCGAAGGCGGCATGACCGGTGAGCAGCGCGAACAGAGTCGCACCCAGCCCGTAGATATCGGACTGCACGGTCGGTTCACGGCCTTGGAGCACCTCCGGCGCGGTGAACGCGGGCGAGCCCGTGATCAAGCTGCTCGAGGTCTGAAAACCACCGGGAATACGGGCGATGCCGAAATCGGTGAGCTGCGGTTCGCCGTATCCGCTGATCAGCACATTCGCCGGTTTCACATCTCGGTGCAAGATGCCCGCCCGGTGCGCCGATTCGATCGCCGCGGCCAGCTTGACCCCGGCGCGCAGGGTGTCCGCCCAGGTCAGCGGGCCACGATCATGGATGAGACGCTCCAGGGAACCGCGCGAACAGTACGGCATGACGATCAGCGGCAACCCGGTCTCGGTCACGTCGACCTGCAGGATGTCGACGATGTTCGGGTGCCCCGACAGCCTGCCCATCGCCTGTTCCTCGCGCAGGAACCGCTCTCGACTCTCCGCATCGATCTCCGAGGACAGCACCTTCACCGCCACCACGCGATCCAGCGCGGGTTGCAGACACCGGTACACCACGCCGAACCCGCCGCGCCCGATCTCCTTGGCACCGGTCAGCCCCATGGCCTCGAGCTCCGCGACCACTGATTCATCGACCTCGCCGGGAGCCCGCTGGCGCTGCGTATTCGCTGTGCGCGTCTGCTGCGGATCCACGTGACCACCTCACGAATCGAATCGGCGTCACCGGCGTATCTCGGTCGGCATACAGACCCATCGGGCACACCCGATTTGTCCGTACGTATCCAAGCTAGCGCGATTCGGCATCCATCGGGTGGAGATTCGATGCTGTGGCGGCAACGGTTGTCCGCCAGAATCGTTGGCGCGCGTGTCGGCCGCAGCGCCGGGTCGGACTGGAACTCAACAACGTTCAGCCGTGGCCTTCGGATGCCGAGTTCCGGTGTATCCAACCCAGACCACCGCGAAGGCCCCGCCTCGCGATGGCGAGACGGGGCCGTTCGTGCAGATCAGCGCCGTGAAAGCGCTGTCGGCGACTTACTTGCGCAGGGAAGCCGGGACCTCGAAGCGCGGGCCGAACTTCTTGGCCAGTTCGTCGGCGCGGGCCACGAAGGCCTCCTGGCCACCGGGGTAGCCGACGATGAACTGGTGCGAGCCACCCGACCAGGCCGGGAAGCCGATGCCGAAGATCGAGCCGATGTTCGCGTCAGCGGTGCTGGTGAGCACGCCTTCGTCGAAGCACTTCTGGGTCTCGATGGCCTCGGCGAACATCATCCGGTCCTTGAGGTCCTGGAAGGTGACACCCTCCGGGAGCTCACGGCTCGAGTTGAAGATCGAACGCAGGTCGTCCCACAGGCCGGTGGCCTTGCCGTCGGCGTAGTCGTAGAAGCCCGCGCCGCCCAGCTTGCCCGTGCGGTCATACTTGTCGACCAGGGTGTCGAGGACCTTGGCGGTCTCGGCGGAAGCGGCGTTGAGCTCGCCACCCGCGGCGAGGATCGCGGCCTGGGTCTCCTTGTAGATCTTCTGCATGGTGGTGAAGTTCAGCTCGTCGCTGAGCTTCAGCGGCGCGGCCGGGTAGCCCGCCTGCAGACCGGCCTGCTCGACCGTCGAGGGGTCGATGCCCTCGGCGACCATGGAGATGGCCTCGTTGATGAAGGTGCCGATCACGCGCGAGGTGAAGAAGCCACGGCTGTCGTTGACGACGATCGGGGTCTTCTTGATGGCGAGGGTGTAGTCGTACACCCGGGCCAGCGCCTCGTCGGAGGTGTTCTCACCCTTGATGATCTCCACCAGCGGCATCTTGTCCACAGGGGAGAAGAAGTGGATACCGATGAAGTCCTCGGAGCGCTTCACGCCCTCCGAGAGCAGGGTGATCGGCAGGGTCGAGGTGTTCGAGCCGAGCAGCGCGTCGGGATCGACGATGTCCTCGATCTCCTGGAAGACCTTGTTCTTGAGCTCGGGGTTCTCGAACACGGCCTCGATCACGAAGTCGACGCCCTTGAAGTCGGCGGCGTCGGCGGTCGGAGTGATCCGAGCCAGCAGCGCGTCGGACTTCTCCTGGGTGGTCTTGCCACGCGCGAGGGCCTTCTTCTCGATGGCCTCCGAGTACGCCTTGCCCTTCTCGGCGGCTTCGAGCTTGACGTCCTTGAGGACGACCTCGTAACCGGCCTTGGCTGAGACGTAGGCGATGCCCGCGCCCATCATGCCGGCGCCGATGACACCGATCTTCTTGATGTCGCGCTTGGGCACATCAGCGACGGACGGACGCGAACCGCCACCGTTGATGTGGTTCAGGTCGAAGAAGAACGCCTGGATCATGTTCTTCGCGACCGGGCCGGTCAGCAGGCTCGTGAAGTAGCGGCCCTCGATGACCAGCGCGTTGTCGATGTCGACCTGCGCACCCTCGACCGCCGCGGCCATGATGGCGCGCGGGGCGGGCATGTTGGTGCCCTTGATCTGCTTGCGCAGGTTGGCCGGGAACGCGGGCAGGTTCGCCGCGAAGGCCGGAGTGGACGGGGTGCCGCCGGGAATCCGGTAGCCCTTCTTGTCCCACGGCTGGGCCGCTTCGGGGTTGGCCGCGATCCACGCCTTGGCGGCGGGGACGAGCTCCTCGACAGTGGCGACGACCTCGTCGATCAGGCCGATTTCCTTGGCCTTGGTGACGCGGTGACGCTGGCCCTGCAGCAGCACCTGCATCAGCGCGTTCTGCAGGCCGAGCATGCGCACGGTGCGGGTCACGCCGCCGCCACCGGGCAGCAGGCCCAGGGAGACCTCGGGCAGGCCGATGGCCGAACCCTTGACGTCGGCCGCGATGCGGTAATGGGTCGCCAGCGCGATCTCGAGGCCGCCACCGAGGGCAGCGCCGTTGATGGCGGCGACGACCGGCTTGCCGAGCTGCTCGAGGCGACGCAGCGGAGCCTTGACGTCGGTGACCATCTGCACGACCTCGGCCGCGTTGTCCGGGCCGACCTTCATCATGTTCTTCAGATCGCCGCCGGCGAAGAAGGTCTTCTTGCCCGAGGTGAGGATGACACCGGTGATGTCGTCCTTCTCCGCCTCGAGCCGCTCCACGGTCGCGTTCATCGACGCGAGGTACGCGTCGTTCATGGTGTTGGCGCCCTGGCTGGGGTCGTCGATGGTGAGGACGACCACGCCGTCGGCGTCCTTCTCCCAGCCGATGATGTTGTCAGTCATAGTTTTTGTTCTCTCCTATGAGAAAGTTCGGCCGGGGATCAGACGCGCTCGATGATGGTGGCAACGCCCATGCCGCCACCGATGCACAGCGTGATCAGCGCGTAGCGGGCGTTGCGACGCTCGAGCTCGTCGACCATGGTGCCGGTGATCATCGCGCCGGTGGCACCCAGCGGGTGGCCCATCGCGATCGCGCCACCGTTGACGTTCAGCTTCTCGTCCGGGACGTTCAGGTCCTTCTGGAACTTCAGCACCACGGAGGCGAACGCCTCGTTGATCTCGACGAGGTCCATGTCCTCGATCGTCAGACCGGCCTTGGCCAGCGCCTTCTGCGCGGCCGGGGTGGGGCCGGTCAGCATGATCGTGGAGTCCGCGCCGGAGGTGGCGGTGGCGACGACGCGGGCACGCGGGGTCAGACCCGAGTTCTTGCCGGCCTCTTCGGAACCGACCAGCACCAGGGCGGCGCCGTCGACGATGCCCGAGCTGTTGCCACCGTGGTGGACGTGGTTGATCTTCTCGATGTAGGTGAACTTCTGCAGCGCGACCGCGTCGAAGCCACCCATCTCACCGACACCGGCGAAGGAGGGGTTGAGCTTGCCGAGGTCGGCGGCGGTGGTGCCGGGGCGCATGTGCTCGTCACGGTCCAGCACGACCAGGCCGTTGATGTCCTTGACCGGGACGATCGACTTGGCGAAGTAGCCGCCGGTGGTCGCCGCGGCGGCCAGATCCTGCGAACGCACGGCGTAGGCATCGACATCGTCGCGGGTGAAGCCCTCGATGGTGGCGATCAGGTCGGCCGAGACGCCCTGCGGCACGAAGTAGCCGTCGTAGTTGGTGGCCGGGTCCAGCGCCCACGGGCCGCCGTCGGAGCCCATCGGCACGCGCGACATCGACTCGACGCCACCGGCGATGACCAGATCGTCGAAGCCGGAGCGAACCTTCTGCGCCGCCAGGTTCACGGCCTCGAGGCCGGAAGCACAGAAGCGATTGAGCTGGAAGCCGCCGACGGTGTCGGGCAGACCCGCGATGGTGGCCGCGGTGCGGGCGATGTCCATGCCCTGGTCACCGACGGGGGTCACGACGCCGAGGATCAGGTCCGAGATCTGGTCCTCGTCGAGGTTCGGGAAGCGGCCACGCAGCTCCTGGATCAGACCAACAGTCAGATCGATCGGCTTGACCGAGTGCAGCGAGCCGTTCTTCTTGCCGCGGCCGCGCGGAGTGCGGATGGCCTCGTAGATGTAGGCCTCTGTGGTCATATCGGAGTGTTTCCTTCCTTGGGGTGCGGTGGCCGCACGAACGCCACGACCGATCGTCTCGACGCCGTACAAATCCCGGCAAGCACCAGCGGAGCATAGAACCATGCCCATCCGGTGTTCCCGGCCACCCGTTCATACTACCGTGGTGTGCGAACTCCGGTTAACTTAACGCGGTACGGACGGCGACTGTCAACCATCCAGACTCTTTGCTCCGAGCTCGTCGCGCAGCAACGCCAGGGCGACCTCGTCCGGGTCCTGCCGATCACCCGGAGCCACCGGCTCCGCAGCGGCGGCCAGCATCTCCTGTTCCTCCTCCGGCGTCGGCGGCGCGGGAACACCACCGCCCGGCTTGCCCGCGCGCCCCGGTTCGCCGCCCGACCGGCCCGAATCAGGCCCGTAGCTTTCCTCCGGACCGGGGTCGTCGGGGAGGTCGGGGAAGTCCGGTGGCGGAATGTCGTCCTCGCCCGGCCCGCTCTGGCCGGACGGACGTCCCTGATTGCCCTTGGCCTGACTCGGCCGCGAGAACCGCGGCCGCGCCGCGGGCTTGTCCTCCCCCGGCCCCCGCGCCGGCGCACCCGAGCCCTTGACCACCGGCGCGGGCCGAGGCGCGGGCATCCCCGTCTCCCAGCGCACATCCAGCTCCCGCCCGAGCACCGCCCGCACCGCCGACCGCACCGCGTCGATATTGCGCGGATCCGACAATCGCTGCGCCAACGGCGGACTCTGATGCGCGAAGACGACCACGCCCCCGTCCACCCGCGATACCGCCGCCCCGGACAACAATGCCTGCAACGTCGCCCCGAACTCCCGCACCTTCCCCTTGATCTCCGGCCACGCCGCCTCGACGACACCGAGCAGATCCTCGACAGGCGCGGCCGACCCTCCGGTCGACGGCTGGGTGGCCGGCGCGCTCGGCTCCGGCGCGGTGCCGACCCGCGCCTCCGTCTGCGTGGGGGCTGTCCCATCCGGCGCAGTAGGCCGCCGGTCCGGCGTCACCCGGTTGCGGGAATCACCCTGCACCGCCGACGGTTCCACAGTCGACGCGCGCGGATCGACTGTCGGCGGAGCGATCTCGCCGACCGAAGTTGGCTGAGCAGCGACCTTCTCCGAGATCGCGGTGTCGCCTTGCTCGTTTCGCGGAGCCGACGCGGCGACTTCGGGCGGCGCGGCCTGCACTGGCGGCGCGTCAGCGGGTGCGGCGGTCTCCGCGGACGGCTCACCAGCAGGCGCGGCGCCCCGACCGGACGGTGCCGACGGGGCGGCCGAGGAACCAGCGGTAGGCGGCGCGGTAACAGTGGCCTCGGATTCCGCGACCGGCGCGGCCGGCCCACCGGCGGACGGCGTCGACCGAGCCACCGGAGCCGCAGCAGCAGGCGGCGCGGCAGCAGCAGTAGGCGCGGCAGCAGTAGGCGCGGCGGCATCCGCGGGCACGACCGGCACAGCGGCAGCAGGCGCGGTCTGCGCCGACCGATCGACCGGGGCCGACGAACCAGCGGCGGCCGGCGCGACCTGCGCGGACCGCTCAGCAGCAGACGAAGCGGACGCCGACCGAGGCCCCGACGAACCTGCGGCAGGCGACTGTGCGGTTGGTGCCGATGGGGCCGCACTTGGCGGTGACGGCGACTGCGTAGTCGGACCGGCGCCAGGCGACGGCGGCATGGCCGCCTGTGCGTCGCGCGGGGGCGCCGGGGTGGGGGGCCGGGTCGCGGCGTCCTTTTCGGCGAGCGCGGCGGCGAGGAGTTCAGCGCCGCGGGGACGACCGCCGCCGCTCGCCGGCGGTGCGGAACGAGGGGCCGGGCGTTCGGCAGGGGTGTCGTTCGAGGCGGAGACCGGGCGGGCAGGGGGGACGGCGCCCCCGGCGAATCCGCGTTCCAGGCGTTCCAGGCGCTGCAGGGTGGCGGATTCGGTGTCGGAGACCGAGGGCAGGAGCATGCGCGCGCAGATGACCTCGAGCAGGAGGCGGGGGGCGGTGGCGCCGCGCATCTCGCCGAGGCCCTCGTGCAGGAGTTCGGCGTAGCGGGTGAGGGTGGCGGGGCCGATGCGGCCGGCCTGGTCGCGCATCCGGTCCAGGACGTCACCGGGGCCGGCCACCAGGCCGCGGTCGACGGCATCGGGGACCGCGCGCATCAGGATCAGGTCGCGCAGGCGTTCGAGCAGGTCGACGGCGAATCGGCGAGGGTCGTGGCCCGCCTCCATCACCTGGTCGATGGTGCCGAACAGGGCGGCGCCGTCGTCGGTGGCCAGCGCGTCGACGGCGTTGTCGATCAGCGCCACATCGGTGACGCCGAGCAACGCGACCGCGCGCGGATAGGTGACCCCGTCGGGTCCGGCACCGGCCAGCAGCTGGTCGAGCACGCTCAGACTGTCGCGCGGCGAACCACCACCGGCCCGGATGACCAGCGGGTACACCGCTTCTTCCACTGGCACGTTCTCCTGCTCGCAGATCTTGCCGAGCAGCCCGCGCATGGTGGCCGGTGGCAACAGCCGGAACGGATAGTGGTGGGTGCGCGAACGAATCGTCGGCAGCACCTTGTCCGGCTCGGTGGTGGCGAAGATGAAGATCAGATGCGCCGGCGGCTCCTCGACGATCTTGAGCAACGCGTTGAAACCGGCCGTGGTGACCATGTGCGCCTCGTCGACGATGAACACGCGATAGCGCGACTCGGCCGGCGCGTAGAACGCCCGGTCACGCAGCTCACGGGTGTCGTCGACGCCACCGTGGCTGGCCGCGTCGAGCTCGATGACGTCGAGATTGCCCGAGCCGCCCGGCCCGAGCGCCACACAGGACGCGCAGGTGCCGCACGGCGTCGAGGTCGGACCGTCCACGCAGTTCAGCGAGCGCGCGAGAATCCGTGCGGAGGAAGTCTTTCCACAACCACGCGGCCCGGAGAACAGGTACGCGTGACTGATCCGCCCGGTGTCCAGCGCGATACTCAGCGGGTCGGTGACGTGCTCCTGCCCCACTACCTCAGCAAACGTCGCCGGTCGATACTTCCGGTACAGAGCCACGGCCAAAGGCTACCGACTACATCCGACAGTATTTTTTGGCGGCTGGTGCCGCGGGGTTTTCGGCCCTGAGGGCCTCACACCCGAAGGGCGATACTGCGCCTTCGGCGTTCCGTCTCGCCCTTCGGGTGCGAGGCGGCCGAAAACCCGTGGCCGTCAGTAATGTGATGTGAATCACATTGAATACCGCGGTCTGGAGAGTATGGACAAAGCGGGTCATTCAGGTGCAACAGGTGAGCTATCGACTGCTGCAGGAGCAGCTACTCGCGCCATCGGCCGACAGTCAACCCTGGTTATGGCGGTAATACAGACCTAGTCCCCGCTTAACGATCGCATTCCGGATGTAACGAAAGCGTCAATCATCGTGACAGCGGCGCAAGCGTCTGGCTACCGTGGATCTCGGCAACTTCGGTGGCCAAACCTTCATCAGGTTGGTGACCCCGGCCGGTCCCTCATCCCGACCGGGGCACAACCTTCGCGCACCGATCGCTCCCCCACCGCACCGACCGGAGGAACGTTTCACCGTGCTGTCGTGTGATGACATCGCAGCCGCCTGGCTGGCCCATACCGACTTCGCCGGCGACAACGCCGCGGTCGGACTGCTGAGCCGGGCGATCAGCCCCCAGGACTTCGACATCAAACGCGATTCGCTACCCGTCGCCGCCGCGGCGGATCCGGCGACCGCGGCCGCCATCCTGCAACTGCTCGAACGCGGGCAGGTGCCGACGATGGCGGCGATTCGCACCCTGACCGCGCAGAACGAGATGCGCCGCGAAGCCGAACGGATCGAACGCCTCGGCCGTCGCGCCCAGCGCAGCATCGACGAGTTCGGCCGCATCCTGGCCCGCCTGGCCGCCGCGCATTGGGCCGATCACGGCATCGGCCCGACTCGGCGCGACATCCTCGCCGACGCCGAGATCACCGAACTCATCGCCGAGCGGGTCGGCGAGATCGCGCCCTCGGCGGTCAAGCATCTGTGGCTGATCGAACGCGCACAGCGTGCGGGCTGGATCGCCTCGAACGCGAGCGCTGGTTCGCTGTGCCCGGCCCGGCGCTGGCACACCACCAAGTACGGCAACCGGGTCTCGCAGAAGCCGGTCAACATGATCGGCAAGCTGGTGGCGGGCTTCGTCATCGCGCACACGGCCGAGCGCGGCAGGCCGCCGAGCTGGGCGGCCCTGGCCCGTGACACCCGCGACGACCGCGGCCGTCGCGTCTTCTTCGACGTCGCCGACGCCCACGCCCAGCGCCGCTGGCTCACCACAGCGGAATGGCTCGCCGACAGCGATGACCTGCCCGTTCCCGGCAAGCGCGGCGCACGCGCGGTGGCGAAGGACAAGTCGGGCTCGCTGACCGCGTCTAGCTGACCTCGTTGGCCGGGGCCAGCCAGGTATTGCATTCGAAGTTGCGGTTCTTCGAATAGCCGTGGTTGTACCAGTTCCCGTTGTGCTCGGGAGTGCCGTGATCGCGGTGGCGGCCGTTGCCGTCACCACGGTCGTAGTTGTGCCGGACCGCGGCGTAGCCCTCCTGCGAGGTCCACGAACCGCCCGCCTCCGCGGAACCGATGTACATCCCACCGAAACAGCTGGCCTGCAACTCCATTCGGCGTGAGGTCTCCAGTCCGCCGTCCGACATGGCGCCCTGACCACGGCGCTGGTTCGACGAGGCCTGCAGCAGCCCGGTGATGCCCTGCACGTGGTGCCCGTATTCATGGGCGTAGATCGACAACGCCTCCATCGGCGGAAACGGGGTGTTGTTGATGACCAGCCCGGCCGTCGACATGTAGATGGTGCTCGACGCGCTGCAGTAGAACGCGTCGCTGCTGGCGCCACCACACGGTGAGGACAGCTCCCCCGGCCTCTCCGTGACGACCAGCCCCGGACTGCTGAACGGCAGATTCGCGGCGGCGAGGTTGGTGCGCCACATCTGATCGAGGCACACCTGGGCCGCGGCGAAGAACGCCGTGGCGGTGGCGGCGTCGGTCGACCAGCGCGGCAGGTCGCAGTCCATATTGGGCAGGTACGCGCTGTCGTCGTGAAACATCGGATGCTGACCGAGCGCGATCACCGGTTGCGGGCCAACGGGTTTCACCGTGGTCGGCGCGGTGGTGGGTGCCGAGGTGCGCGCGGTGGTCGCGCTGGGCGCGGCCGTCGCCGTCGTCGGCACCGTCGAATGCGGGGTGTAGGTGAAGCTGGGCGGGGTGGTCATGGCGACGTCACGCGAAGACTGCTCGGAGATCCCCACCGCGACCAGCAGCGTCCCGACGACACCGAAGACCGCCAGCACCGCGAGCACCGCGCCGAGCGTGCCCGAGCCGCCACGGCGCGGCGGTGGATACGGCCGATACCCCTGCGGCGCATAGCCGTACGGCGGCGGCAACGGCCGAGGGTACGGCGGCGGCATCGGCCTGCCGTACGGCGCCGGGTAGCCGTAGGGCCCTCGGCCCTGCTGCGGATGGCCGTACGGCGGCACCCCGGGAGGTCCGTAGGGGCCGTAGCCGGGCGGTTGGGACAAACCGAATCAGCTCACTTCGCTCGCGGATGCCGTGAAGGTGTTGCAGCGCGAGGTCAGATTGTGCGCGAGACCGTTCTCGAACCACCGGCCGCCGTTCTCGGACGAGCCGTGATCGCGCATGTCACCGACGCGATCGCCACGACCGTAGGAGTCCTCGGTGGCCAGGCCGACCTGATCGGCGGTCAGTGAGCCGCCGTCGCTGGTCGAGGAGATGAACATCCCGTCGAAACAGTTGGCCTGCAACTCGACACGGCGGGAGAGCTCCAACCCCCTGTCCGAGTGCACACCCGCGGCGCGGCGTTCACTGTTGGCCTTGATCAGGATGCCCGACTGCGCCTGGATGTGGTGGCCGTACTCGTGCGCGAACACCGACAGGTACACGATCCAGTTGTCGCGGAAGTAGTCGGTCTGCAGCTGGCTGATCGGCATGTAGATGGTCTTGTTCGCCGGGCAGTAGAAGGCGGCGAAATTGCTCGTCGAGCCGGTGCACGGGGTGGTGATGCCCGCGGTGGAGGCGGTGACGCTGAGCGTCGGCGCCTCGAACGGCAGACTGTTCCGCTCCATCACCGGTTTCCACGCCGCCTCCAGGCAGACCGCGGCCGATTCGAAGAACGCACGAGCCCGCTCCACCTGGGTGCCCCACGGCGCGTAGTCGCAGGAGGCGGGCACCAGCGTGCCGTCGGTGTCGGTGACCAGGGGATTGTCACCGGTCGCGGCGGGGGCTTCACCGGACCCGGGCGTGTAGGTCGTGGTCGGTCTCGGGCCGATGGCCCCGTCGAAACCGGTGTTCACCGCGTAGCGCACCAGACCACCGACCACCACGACGATGATGATCACGATCAGCGTCGAAAGGAATCCGCCGCCGCTCTTGCGCGGTGGCGGAGTCGGACGACCGGGCGGACCGTACGGCATCGGCGGTGGCCGGTATCCCGGCGGTGGGCCGGGGGGACGCTGTACGTAGCCCTGTGGATAACTCTGCGGCTGCGGGTATCCGGGCGGACCGTATCCGGGTTGTGGGCGATATCCCGGGGGCGGCCCATAGCCAGGAGGCGGCGGAACCTGTCGTCCACCAGGCCCGCGTGGGCCATAACCGTACGGTGGTTGGGTCACTCCCCCGTACCCCCTCGTCTCCTGAGTCGCCGACAGCCGCTGACGCAGAATAGCAAGCTGTCTAGAGTAAGCAGCCATGCTGACTTTTCGGGGGGGCGCCGCGGGCGCGCTGCTGCTCGCTTCAGCGGGCTTGTTCGCGGCCGCCCCGGTTGCCCACACGCAGCCCGCACCCGCCGGTGTGACGATCACCGCCGACCTCACCCTCACCGATGACGGCGTGCTCGAGGTTGTCGAGACCGTCGGAGTGCCCGCTGATGGCAGCTTCACGATGTCACTGCCGCTGCGCCTGAAGATCGGCGACGATGTCGAGCGGGTGTTCAAGGTCACCGACGTCACCGCGACCGGGGCGGGCACCGCGACGACGGCCAACGATCAGTTCGTCGTCGAGGCCAACCCTGGTGAATCGAAGTTCACCTACTCCGTACACAACACGGTCTCCGACGCACCGGGCACCCAGGTGTTCCACTGGCTTGGCGTGCTCAACGCCGATATCGCCGCACTGGACGTCTCGGTGATCAGCCCGAGCTTCCAGATGGGCATCGTCGACTGCAAACTCGGCCCCGCGGGCAATTCCAGGCCGTGCGCCGATGTACACGTCGAACCCGACGGCGTGCTGTATCTGAGTCAGACCGACCTGCGCAAGGGCGACGCGATCGATCTCACCCTGCAGATGCCGCCCAGCACGGTGCCCGCCAATGCCGATATCCGCGACGGCAGTTCGGCGGGCGCGTTCTCGCTGACCGCGCCCGTCTACGCCGCCTTCGGCGCGCTACTGCTGGCCCTGGCGGCAATGTTCGCCTACCTGCTGGCCGCCCGCAAGCGCGCCGCCACGGCGACCGCGGGCGGTGCGAACTTCGATCCGCTCGTCCAGCAGGGCGGCCGGGTGGACTTCACCTCCCCTGACGGCGTGCTGCCCGGCGAGGCGGGCTTGCTGCTCGATGCGCAGGTCGATCCCGTCGACATCGCCGCCACCGTCGTCGATCTCGCGGCGCGGCGCTACCTGTGGATCACGCCGGTGAACGCGCGCGGCGAGGACGACTGGCGGATCAGCCGCGTCAACGCCCCCGACGACCAGCTCCGCGACTACGAACGCGCCGTCTACGACATGCTGCTGCCCGAGGGCACCGACACCGTCGCCGTCCGCGAACTACGCGCCCCCGGCCGCGTGCAACTCGACCCCATCCGCGCCGCCATGCGCGCCGACGCGGTCGCCACCGGCGCCTTCGCCGACCCGAAGCAGCGCGCACTGCCCCGCTGGATCGGCGGGGCCCTGATCGTCGTCGGCGCCGTCGCCACCGTCGTGCTCGCCCTGACCTCCGGCCACGCCCTGGTGGGCGTCGCCATCGCCCTGGCAGGTGCCGCCGCGATGCTGCTCCCCAACTACCTACCGACCCGAACCCCCTTCGGCGACACCGTCGCAGGCCGGGTCCGCGCCATGCAGCGCGGCCTCGACACCATCGCCCGGGACCAGATCCCCCCCATCGACCAGGAAACAGTCTTCTCCCGAGCGCTGCCCTACACCCTCATCAGCGGCCGAGCCGACAACTGGATCCGCACCTTCCGCGACATGGACCCCTCCGCCGACTCCCAACCCGGCCTCTATTGGTTCGCGGGCTACGACCGAGACCACAACCTGCACCGCTTCGCCTCCCAGTTCCCCTTCTTCATCACGGCCTTGGAAGGCGCCTTCAACCCCCGCTGAACGACAGCGAATGGGATGTTCGGGAGTTCGGACTCGTCGCACAGCAGCCAGCGGATCGGCGTACAGCGCGCTCAGCGAGGTGACCACCGCCGCGAATTCCTGCACCTTCCCACCGAACTCACTGATCCGAAGGTCGGTGGGCGGCAGCTGAGTACTCTGTGTGAACGCCCGAGCCACGTGGGCCGGTAACCGGTGAATGCGTGTGCACCCGGCCGTCGAGGGTGACCGCGATGCCCGCGATCTCCCGGACGTAGAAGTACAGGCTGCTGCCGTGGTGGGTGTTCCTACACGTGGGACGTGGCAGCGCACGAATTGGCCGATTGCGCCTCCCGATGACCCGAATGAGGCTTCGCCGGGCGACCGAGTGTTGCTACTCGGCCGACGGGGTGCAGGGCTCATCGATCATGGTGATTCACCCGGACGTTTTCGCGGCGGCCTTGGCCTGCTTCTTGAATTCCCTTACTTCGGCGAGTGTTTCGGCATCGACGACATCGGCGACCGAACGTCGCGAGTTCTCGTCACCGTAGGCTCCCGCGGCCTTCTGCCAGCCGGTGGGACGCACGTCACGCTGTTTGCCGAGCAGCGCGAGGAAGATCTTCGCCTTCTGCGCGCCGAACCCCGGCAGTTCCTGCAACCTGCGCAGCACCTCCTTGCCGTCGGGATCGCCGTCGGTCCAGATCCCGGCGGGGACGCCGTCGTAGTGCTCGATCACGTACTGGGCGAGCGCCTGCGCACGCCGCGCCATCGACCGGCCGTAGCGGTGGATGGCGGGTGGGGTCGCGGCGAGTTCCTCGAAGTCGGCGGGATCAGCCTCGGCGATCCGGCGCAGATCGAATCCGCCCATGCGTTCCGCGAGTTTCCGGGGACCGCGAAACGCATGTTCCATCGGGTACTGCTGATCGAGCAGCATTCCCAGCAGCAACGCGAAATCATCGGTGCTGAGGAGTTCGTCGGCCTCGGGGTCCTGGGCCAGACACAGCGTACGAGTCATGCGTTCATCGTGACACATTTCACTAGTACCCTCATGACCCATGCTCCCGAGGACTACGGCGCCCACCGAACCGCGCCCACACAGTCTCGATATCTCGATGATGGCGGTACGCATGACCAACTACAGCCCACGACCCGCCCGCTTCGATCAAGCGGGCCAGGATCAGCTGATCGACGCGCACGACCTGGAAGTCACCCAGCCGGGGATGAGCGCGCTACGCACCTGGAGTCACGACGCGCTGGCGCTGCGCCCCGGCGAGACCGCGCTCGACATCGGCTCCGGCACCGGCTCGGAGGTGTTCGCCTTCGCCGACGCGGTCGGGCCGACCGGCACGGCCGTCGGTGTCGAACCCGATCCGAACCTGCTGGCCTCGGCCGAGCGGCGCGGCACCGAGCGTGGCTCGACGGCGGCCTTCGTCTCCGGTGACGCCTACGGTCTGCCCTTCGGCACCGACAGCTTCGACGCGGTCCTGTGCGAGCGGGTGTTCCAGCACCTCACCGCGCCGGCGCGGGCGGCGGCCGAGATCGCCAGGGTGCTGCGGCCGGGTGGTCGCGCGGTGGTGGTCGATGCCGACTGGGCAACCGCGATCGTGCACCCGGGCGATCAGCGGGTGGTCGGCGCCGTGATCGACACCCTGATCTCGTCCACCACCAACCCGCTGTCGGGGCGCCGGATCGCGGGGCTACTCAGCGGGGCCGGCCTGGTCGTCGACGGGATCGGCTCGCACGCACTGGTGCAGGATCGCACGGTGGGGGCGGGTGCGCTGGTCACCAGGATCGCGGGGCTGGCCGCCCTGCGCGGGGTGATCACCAGCGCCGAGCGCGACCAGCTCATCGTCGATCTGCAGGCGGGCGCCGACCGTGGCGACATCCACATCTCGGTCACCCTGTTCGGCACACTGGTGCACAAGCCGAACTGAGCCGGTGCCGGGCACGTGCGAACGTGCCCGGCCGCACGGTCAGTGCTGGTCGAGCAGTTTCTCCGTGGCCGCGAGCAGCACGCAGGTCGCGAGCCCTTCCATCGCCTTCTCCAGTTCCGGCAGCTGCGGGAAGCTGGGGGCGATACGGATGTTCTTGTCCTCGGGATCGGTGCTGTAGGGGAAGGCCGAACCGGCCGCGGTCAACGCGATGCCGGCGTCCTTGGCCAGCGCGATCACCCGCGCCGCCGTGCCCTCCAGCACGTCGAGGCTGATGAAATAGCCGCCCCTGGGCTCGGTCCAGGAGGCCACCTTCGAGGCGCCGAGGCGGTCCTCGAGGATCCGGCGAACCAGCGCGAACTTGGGCTCGAGCAGCTTGCGGTGTTTCTGCATGTGCTCACGCACGCCCGCGGCGTCGGTGAAGAAGCGCAGGTGCCGCAGCTGATTGACCTTGTCGGGGCCGATGCTCTTCTTCCCGGCATGCCCGAGGTACCAGTCGATGTTGGCCTTGGACGCGCCGAAGAAGCTCACGCCGGCACCGGCGAAGGTGATCTTGGAGGTGGAGGCGAAGACCAGCGGCCGGTTCGGGTTGCCCGCCGCCGCGGCCATGCCGAGCACGTCGAGCACCGGCGCGGCGGTGTCGGTGAGCGGGTGCACCGCGTAGGCGTTGTCCCAGAACAGCCGGAAGTCCGGTGCGGCGGGCAGCGAGACCAGCTCGCGGACAATCTCTTCGGAGTAGACGACGCCGGTGGGGTTGGAGTAGTTCGGCACCGCCCACAGGCCCTTGATCTGTGGGTCCTCGGCGAGCAGTTTCGCGATGGCACGGGTGTCGGGGCCGTCGTGGCGCATCGGGATGGTGATCATCTCGATGCCGAGCGCCTCGGTGATGGCGAAATGCCGGTCGTAACCCGGGGCCGGGCACAACCACTTGATCGGCTCGTCGGCCGCCCAGCGGCGCGGTGAGTCCGGGGTGCCGTAGAGCATCGAGAACACGATGATGTCGTGCATGAGTTCGAGGCTGGCGTTGTTGCCCGCCAGCAACTGCTCGACCGGGATGCCGAGCAGTTCGCCGAAGATCGCGCGTAGCTCGGGCAGACCCGTGAGGCCGCCGTAGTTGCGGCAGTCGGTGCCGGAACCGTCGCGGAAGTCGCCGTCGCCGGGCAGCGACAGCAGCGGCGTCGACAGGTCTAATTGCTCCGGCGAGGGCTTACCTCGGGTGAGATCCAGCGTGAGCTTCGCAGTCTTGAGCGTCGCATAGTTCGCGTTCTGCGACTCGTGCTCTGACACGAGTTCCGCGTGGCTCATCAAACCGATCTGCGTTTGCCGGGGCATCCTGGGCAGCCTTTCGAAGCAGCAAGGTGGGGGTAGCAGCAACGTTACCCGGCGGTTGCTCGGAATCGGTGGGGTATCCGGGCCCGGATCGGGCTCGCACGCTGCGAAGGTGCGTAGGCGGATCGATCCGGCGGGACCCCTGAGAGATTTAAGGGGACCCCGCGCACCCGGCAGAGCCCGTTGACCCTTGCTGCCTTCCGGCCCTGGGGGAGTTCACAGGATGCGCGCCGCGCGGGATCCGTCGGCCAGTGTAGCGGTAAACGAGCGCACTAGCGATCACGGGTGTCGAACAGCAGGTCGGTGGCCCGATCGAACACCTCGGCGCGGGTGCGGCCCTCGTGATCGGCGGCGAGGAAGTGTCCGCCGATGACCGCGCAGAACGCGAGCAGACTGCGCGCCTCGACTTCGTCGGGATCATCGCAGAATTCACCGATCGTCTCGCGCAGCAAGGCCATTCGCCGATTGTCGACCCGGCGCAGACGCTCGGCGACGGCAGTGTCGCGGCGGGCCCAGCCGCGGATCGCGAGGTCGATCGGCAGCAGCCGCTGGCTGGAGAAGGTGAGCAGTCCGGCCATCCTGGCCTTGGTCTTGGCGTCGATGCCGGGCTGGTCGACCTGGTCGATCACCTGGTCGACGGCCTCGCGCTCCCACTCGTCGAGCATCTCGGTGAGCAGGGCGTCGCGGTCGGCGAAGTATCCGTAGAACCCACCCTTGGTGACGCCGATGCGCTTGGCAAGCGCCTCCACCCGGACGGCGTCGACGCCCGAGGCGGCCAGCACTCGCAGACCTTCCTCGACCCATCTGGCTCGGGGAGTTCGCGCGGCGCCCACGACGTGTCCCACCTCATATCGCTCGACGATGACCGCAGCAAGAGCGGCCGGGGCACTCAGTGTACGCAGCCGTATAGTGCCCGGATCCGGCCTCGCCGACCCGACCCGTTTTTACACCGGGGCACCGCTGCCGCTATGCTGCTCCACGGAGGATTCGCCTAGTGGCCTATGGCGCTCGCCTGGAACGCGGGTTGGGTTAACGCCCTCAGGGGTTCAAATCCCCTATCCTCCGCCACAGCAGGGCCCTGATCGGTTCGCCGGTCGGGGCCCTGTTCGTTTAATCGGTGGATCTGTCGGTAGGCATCCGTAGAGTGAACCCCGATGGTGCGGGAGATCCCCACCACATCCACCCACCGGCGTCGCCGCACCTCACAAAGAAGTGCGTGCCGACACAGTGGAGTGGGTACCCAACCTTCGCGCCCGGCCCAGATGGACGGCGTGCGCCGGTCGATGTCGTTGACGGCGTCGACCGCACAGACTTGAGAAAGAAAACATCCGTAGTGAATACAGCACCTGAAACGAGCATCGGTCGCGACGCGACCGGGCCGATCCGGTTGATGCTGCGCGACCGCGATGCCACCACCGGCCCGATCGACGGCGCCTGGTGGCCGCGTACCGATCAGCCGATGACCGAACTGCACCAACTGGTGGCCGCGGTCGGACCGCGCATCGGCAAGTTGGCCCGGCTCGGATTCGACTGGAACAGCAGCGAACCCGGCACCGGCACCACCGGCGAGCAGGCCTCGCGCATCATGCACCTCGTGGGCAGCAACGGCGCGACGCTCGCGCTGCTCGTCATCCCCGCAGCGACCGAGGCGCCCGCGGCCCGCAGCCAGATGCGCTGGGCGGCGGGCAAACCCCGCGTCCAGGACCCGGCGCCCGCCGAGACCGCGGCCGACGGTCCACGCACTCTGGTGCGGAGCACCTAGGTCAGCGGTCGCTGGTATAGGTCGGGTCGAAGTCGCGCGGGGTACCGCGGCGGCTGAGCAACCGGTCGAACCACTCACCGAGGATGACGCCCGCGGCCAGCGCGCAGCCGACGCCGAACGCGCCGACCAGCTGACTGAACCCGATCAGTGACTCGTCCTCCAGCAGGGCGTAAAGGCCGCGATACACCTTCAGACCCGGCAGCAGCGGCGTGATTCCCGCGGCCGCGACGACCAGCGGCGGCGTGAGCGCGCGCCGCGCCATCAGACCACCGGCCAGCCCGATCACGGTGGCCGCCATGCCCGAGGCGACGACCGGGCCGAAGCCGATGTCCTGCGCGCCGAGGAAGACCAAGGTGCCGCCCGCGCCGCTGAGCCCGGCCGCGAGCAGCGCTCGCCGCTCGGCGTAGCAGGCCAGGGTGAAGGCGATCGCCGCCACCGCACCGGCGGCGAGTTTGATCCCCAGATACTCGGTGTCGCGCCCGGCCGAGGCCGCGATCTCGGGCACCGCGATCCCGAGCATGGTCGACACCCGCAGCGCCAGACCGATACCGGCGATGATGCCGCCGGTCATCATCAGCACCTCGAGCATGCGGGCAGCGGCGGTGATCGGCGCGCCGGTGATCGCGTCCTGCACCGAACCGACCAGTTGCTGCCCACTGAGCAGCACCGTGATGCCCGCGGCCACGATCAGCGCCGCGTCGGCGCGCCAGTGATCGCTGATCGAGGCCAGCGCGATCGCGGGCGCGGCGGCGATGACACCGCCGACCAGATGCTGGAAGAACATCGGCAGACCGAGCTGGTGCAGCGCCCGATTGACCACATCGATCAGCGCGGTGGTCGCGAAACTGATGGCGGCGAGGACGAGCCCGCCGCCGAGCAGCACCGCGATCGCGGCCGCCAGCAGCGACCAGCCCGCGGTCGAGGCCCACCGCGGATACGGGTGCCGCGCCGAGACGATCTCGTCCAGTGCGGCATGCGCCTCGTCGACGGGGACGACTTGGCTGCGGATCCGTCGGGTGAGCCGGTCGACCGCGGCGAGGCGGGTGAAGTCGAGCGAGCGGTACTTCACCACCCGCATGTCGCTGGCCGGTGGTAGCCGGGGGCCACGGTCGGCCGTGATGCGGATCGCGTCGAAGGTGACGTCGATATCGCATCTGTCCAGGCCGTAGGTCGAGGCGATGAACCGGACCTGCGCCGAGGTGTCACCGACACCGGTGCCCGCGGCCAGCACCACCTCGCCCACCCGCACCGCGAGATCGAGCACCTGCGACACCTCGGCGTCGTCGGTGAGGTCGATCGGCTGCAGCGGGGTGGGCGCGGCGACGATGTTGTCGGCCGTCGCGCGCTGCGACGGCAGGATGAATGGGCGGCGCAGCCGCCACCGGGAACGCAGACCTCGGCGCTCGGTGGCCGTACCGCCGTCGCCTTCCACCTCAGGGTCCACACTCATACCCACGACGGTAATGGCGTGCGAAGGGGGTTCGGCTCCTCGCAACGTGTTCGTCAACGTGTCGCCTGTTACACAGGCGCGCGCCGAGCACCTCACCGCGCGTCGTAGGCTCAGATGTCGTCGATCAAACCGGTGCTGTAGGCCGTCGCCGCCAGGTGTTGCAGGCAGCGCGGACCGCACCCGTCGTGCTGAGTCAGCACGAAACGGGCCTGCTGCAGCGAAGAAATGGGAGAATCGGCCACGCAGTCGGCATGCGCGGCGCGCCAGCGGTCTTCGTGATCGCGCAGGGCGGCGCGCGAGGTCGGCGGGTCTGGTGCGGATGTGTCCAGCAGGGTGTGACGGTAGGGGCCAGCGATGGAGGCGATGACTGTATGAACACCGGGACGGGGAAGGTGATCCAGGAGCGGCGGCGGCTGCTCGGGTTGTCGCAGCCCGCGCTCGCCACCGCGATCGGGGTGAGCTCGCGACAGATCACCCGGTACGAATCCGAGGAGCAGTCGCCCACGCTGCCGGTCGCGATCCGGCTGGCCGAGGCGTTGCAGATCTCGCTGGCCGAGTTGGCGGGGATTGTGGACAACCGCGTCGACCTGGCCGGTCGGTGGTGGGCGGCTTGGCAGAAGGCGGCGAAGCACGGCGAGCAGGTCGAGGTGGCCGCGGTGAACATCCGGCACGAGGGTGACCATCTGCTGCTCGACTCGGACGCGGAAACCCCAGCGGCGGAGGCGGAGCCGGTCGCGCAGGTCCGTGGCGAGATGCGGGTGTGGGACGGTGACGCACTGACCGGCTGGGTTCGCGGCATGGACATCGCGTTCCCGGTCGGCACCATCTACTACTCGCTGCACCCCCAAGGCGCTCACGCCGTCGGCTCGTGGACGACGAAATCCGGCGGCGACGGCCTCGTCCGCGGCTGGAGTGCGCTGGCCAGGGAGAAGTCCGACGCCGAGAAGCTGCTGTGGGAACTGTTGCGCACCGACGGCATCGTCGAGTCGTGGCCGGGGACGGCGCGCTCGGCCTGAAGCCGCAGCCGGATGTCGGCCACGCTCGGGCGTGCGGCGGTTTCCGGGGGCGGCAGGAGTAATAGGTAGCGGGTCAGCGCCCCGAACACCAACAGCCCCAGAGCAATCCACACGTAGATGTCCATCGGTCCCCTCCGAACGAGTCACTGCCGCACGGGTGGCGCGGTATGGTGATGACGAAGCCACCGGTGAAAAGTATGGTCGCCGTCAAGACCTTTTGGACAGCAAAAAGCGTCTACAAACGTCTACAGTTCTCTACGATGGCCTCATGTCCAGTCGGGGCGAGCAGGGGAACGGCGCGACCACCATCGTCGGAGCGCGGTTGCGACAGCTACGCGAAGAATCCGGGTTGTCCCTGACCGCGCTGGCGGCTCGCGTCCCGTACAGCAGGGCCGCGCTCGGTCACTACGAAACCGGTACGCGCGCAGCACCGTCCGAGGTGATCGCCTGGTACGAACGCATCCACTCCCAATCCGTGCCCGCGCTACCGCGCACCCGCCGACGTGACCCACGCGCCGCCGACGCCGCGCTCGCCACGGCCATCGCGGCCGCGCACCGCGCGGGACATCCGCTCATCGAGATCGGCCGACCGCACCAGGGCGACACCGGAACCGGCTATTTCTGCCCGTTTCGCATCGACGGGTTGGTCGAGGGCGAGGCCGCGGGCACCGACCCCGCGACCGCGCTGCACTCGGCGCTGCGCGCGGTCAGCATCGAATTGGCCAGGACCGTCGGGAAGCACTAACCGTGCGCGGCGACGACGGCGGCCAGCGACTCGGCGATCAGCTCCAGGTAGCGATCCGGGTCGGGCAGCACCCGGGGATCGGAATGTACCGACAGGGTGAGTTTTTCACCGATGCCGTGCACGCCGTGCGTCAGGTGCATGACCGTGCCGAGCGCGGGGAAGCCACCGGTGAACAGCACCGGCGCACCGGCGAAGGCGAGATCGGCCGCGCCGCGGTAGACGCTGGAGACGACCGTGTTGCCGTCGAGGGCGTCGGGCACGCTGTGCAGATCGGCGCGCTCGACATCGCGCACGGCCAGCACGGCCGGCACCACCTCGCTCACGCGATCCTGCGCGGCGAGTAGTGGATTGAGCGCTCGGTCGCGGCGGGTGGCGAGGCCGTCGGCGATCAGGGTGGCGCGCAGGCGCAGGTCCGGTTCCTCGATGTGCAGGTCGATCGACAGGCCGCGGTAGTTGTTGCGCGCGGCGCCTTGACTGGGCAGCGCCATCGGGAGCGCGGTACCGAGTCGCTCGGGGCGCTGGCCGCGTTCGGCGAGACAGCTGGTGAGTGCGCGTGAAATCGCTGTCAATGCAACGACAGTCACCGTGCGGCCGGGAACGCGCAGTTCGGTCGCGTCGACGACGAGCAAGCGGACTCGGTGACCGGCGACCGGCGTTGCCGGGTTGAGTGCGCAGGGCGCGAACCCGGTTGCGGCCGCGGGGACCTCGCCCGTCGCGGTTCGCTCGGCCAGCTCCCGCTGTGCGCGATAGGCGGCGTGACCACGCCAGATGGTTTCCGCTGCCTGCTGGGGAAACCGCAGTACCCCAAGCACACTCACGGCCGCTGTCAGCGGGGTCCATCCACAGACTTGTCCACAGGAATACACAGGCCGCGTGGGGGTCTTCGCTGGTACGGCGGGGTGGTCTCCCGAGTTATCCACAGGCGCAACGGGAGAGCTGTGGAGAACCTCGGATGTCGAACCGAAGAGAGAACGAGCGATCGCGGCAGCCCTGGTGCCATCGGCCAGCGCGTGGGAAACCTGAAGGATAGCCACCAGTACCGGACCTGACCACCCCGGCGCATCCCGCACCGCGCGGAAAACATGGATGCGCCAAGGGTATTCGGTGGCATCGAGGCCGGTGCCCAGAAGTTCGCCGACGCGATCGAGCAGACTGTGCCACGACAGGCCCTCGGGCCGATGGGTGACGAATTGCTGGGCGACGAATTCGGTGGATATCCACCGGGGATAGTCGAGGTCACCCGGAATCTCCTGCAACCGGATCCGCAGATCCGGAATGCGCGCGGCGCGCGCCGCGACGAATGCGCGGAGTTCATCGGTGGCAGTGGCGTTTTCGGCGAAAGAGTAGAGCAGGAACACATCATTGGCGGTGCGGCGCGACAGCCAGAACATCGTCGCGTCGCGCGGGGCCATCCTCGTCATCCGGCCACGATAGGCCACCGACGAGAAGGCCCCGAGTCCTACCGACCCGGGGCCGGGGCTGCCTGCGCGACGCGCATGGTGCGGATTCAGTCTTGCCTGAACACTCCCGAGTTGACGTCGGCCAGAAAGGCGTCCCACGCTCCCGGTCCGAAGGCCAGGATGGGGCCGCTGCCGAGATCCTTCGTGTCACGGACCGCCACCTCGGCGCCCGGCAGAAAGGCCACTTCCACGCAGTTCCCATCAGGTCCGCTGTAGGTGCTCTTCCGCCACACAGCGTTCGTCACATCAACTCCCACGGCACTTGCTCCTTTGTGTCATCGAGAACGGGATTACTCCTGGAATCGCTGCAATATTTCGGATTCCGGCGCGACCGACGAGTTACTTCGTGGCACACAGACACTGCCACACGGCACGCGCAACCAACCGGCACGAACCAGCGCATCGAGGCGTTTCCGCCTCCGGGGGCTGCCCCCGCGGAAGAGACACTAGCAGGTCTTCCGCAAGTTTGCGGATGAGAATTTGCTTTCTCATATCCTTTTGCCAATGTTGCGAAGTTTCACGTTTGCGGGACCATTGCCAGCCACCCTTACCCATTCCAATGCCCGCTGACACATCAACTTTTGCACCGGTGTGATTAGTCCGTGATACGTCACTTTCCGCGATACCTCACCCGCCCCATGGGCACCATCGTGAGCAGACATGGATCATGGGGGAATGATCTCCCGTGACCGCGACGCCGCAGGTCGTGCCCGCAACGACCGTCCCCGCGACCGACTCGGCAGGCCACTGCCGCCCGGCAGTGCCGGAGTGACCCGAATTCCGGACGACCTCGAGTTGTCACCCCAGCAAACTCTGACCTTCGCTCAGCAACTGCTGGACGATGGTCTGGCATTCAACGCGCACGAGGTATTGGAAGCGGCATGGAAGAACGGGCCGGTAGCCGAGCGGATGCTCTGGCAGGGTCTGGCGCAATACGCGGTGGGTATCACCCACATCCAGCGCGGAAACCGCAAGGGTGCGGGCACCCTCCTGCGCCGCGCGAGCGAGCGGCTCACGGTGTATCCGGCGAATGCCCAGCACCACGATGTCGACCGCGACGGACTGATCGCGCACGCGCGCGAGCTGCTCGGCGCCCTCGATTCCGGCGCCGAGATCACCGAGGACCGGCTGCGGCCGAGGCTGCGCGCCGAATCCACCTAGAATGGGTGCAGTGTCGACCAGCCATGCTCCGGGCGCGGGCCGCTACGCCCCGAGCCCGTCGGGTGAGCTGCACATCGGGAACCTGCGCACCGCCGTGCTCGCCTGGTTGTTCGCGCGAACCACCGGGCGGCGGTTTCTTCTCCGGGTCGACGACCTCGACCGGGTCCGGCCCGGCGCCGCCGAGCGTCAACTCGACGACCTCGCCGCCATCGGCATCGACTGGGACGGTCCCGTCGTCCACCAGTCCGAGCGTCTGCCCGCCTACGCGGCGGCCATCGCCGAACTCATCACCGCCGGACACACCTACGAGTGTTTCTGCACCCGACGCGAGATCCAGCAGGCCGCCACGGCACCGCACGGCCCGATGGGCGCCTATCCGGGCACCTGCCGACACCTGTCCGCGGCGCAGCGCGCCGTCCGGCGCGCCGAAGGTCGGCCCGCCGCCCTGCGTTTGCGCGCCGAGGTCACCGACTACGAGATCATCGATCAGCTGCACGGCCGCTATCGCGGCGCCGTCGACGATCTGGTGCTGCGCCGCGGTGACGGCATCCCCGCCTACAACCTGACCGTGGTGGTCGACGACGCCGCCGGAGGCATCGACCAGGTGGTGCGCGGTGACGATTTGCTGCCGTCCACGCCCCGCCAGGCCTACCTCGCCGAACTACTCGGACACGCCGCGCCGACCTACGCCCACGTGCCGCTCGTGCTCAATCAGGAGGGCAAGCGATTGGCCAAACGTGACGGGGCAGTGAGCCTTTCGGATCAACGCGCGCTGGGCAACACGCCCGAGGGCGTACTGAGCGCGATCGCCGACTCGCTCGGGTATTCCGCGCGGACCACAGCGGAGCTCCGCGAAGTATTCGACCCCACACACATCCCCGGAAAACCATGGATACTCGAGCCTATCGGGTTGTTCCGACCAGAGGGATGTCCGTAACGTACGCATCGACCGATCTACTGATCACGACGAGGACGAATCTATGACCAGCGGTGGTTACGACCCCAACCAGTACCCGCAGGGCGGTCAGCCCGGCGGCTACGGCCAGGATCCCTACGGCCAGCAGCAGCCGGGATACGGACAGCAGCAGCCCTATGGCCAGCCTCAGCCCGGCTACGGCGCCGATCCCTATGGCCAGCAGCAGCAACAGCCCGGATACGGGCAGGAAGCGTACCCGCAAGCGGGCTACGGTCAGGACCCTTACGGGCAGCAGGGATTCGGTGGGGTCACCCCGGCCGACCTGGGCATCCGGATCGGTGCGCGCATCATCGACAACCTGATCGTGAGCATCCCGATCGCGATCGTGCTCTCGCTCGTCCTCTCCGGCAACACGGTACAGCTGGCAACCGGATTCATCGGCTCGCTGGCGCTCTACGGCTACTTCGTGGCCATGGAGGTCACCCAGGGCACCTCGCTGGGCAAGAAGATCCTCGGGCTGCGCGTCGTCGCCCCCGGCGGCGCCCCGAACCTGACGCCGGAGCAGTCGCTCAAGCGCAACCTGTTCGTCGCCGTCGGCGCGGTCCCCTGCATCGGCAGCCTGGCCAGTCTGGGTCTGGCGATCTACATCATGGTCACCATCTCCCAGGACCCGAACAAGCAGGGCTGGCACGACAAGTTCGCCGGCGGCACGCAGGTCGTCAAGGGCTGATTCGCGGCTGACGCAAAGAAACAGGGGCGCTTCCGAATCCGGAAGCGCCCCTGTTGTCGTCTGTGCGGGTCAGTAGGTCGACGTGGTTTCCCACCCGCCGGCGAAGCCGAGGACCATCACGAACACCACGTACAGAAGGCCGAGCACCAGGGTGATCGCACCGATCCAGATGCCGGCCAGCGCCATCCCGCGACCCTCACCACCGCGCTCCTTGAGCTGGTTGAGCGCCATCACACCGAGCACGATGCCGACGATCGATCCGATGCAGGTGCACATGCCGATCAGCGAGGTCACCAGCGAGGCGATGGCCAGACCATTGGTGCCCTGCGGCTGGGGGTAGGCGCCATAGGGCTGGTAGCCACCGGCCTGCGGGTACCCGCCGTAGCCGGGCTGCTGCGGGTACTGCGGCGCCCCCGCCTGCGGTTGCTGGTAGTTCGGGTACTGCGGCTGCGAGGGCGGCGGAGCGGATTGCTGTGGGTACTGCGGCGCCGACGGGTAGCTGGGAGACTGCGGCTGGGAAGGCTGCGACGGCGGGGCGGTCGGGTACTGCGGCACCGAACCCGGCGCGCCGGACTCCGGCGACACGCCGGAGCCGCCGTACTGCTTCCACCACTCGTCGGAATCGCCGGGATTCGTCATTACTACAGCCTATTCCACAACCCGGGCCCGTGGCGCGGCGCGACCTTGGTTGGATAGAGGGCGTGACTGATGCAAACGCTCTCGACAAACCCACCGAAACTGGGCACCCCGCGCCGAACCATGCGGCGTTCGCCCAGGCTGCGCGGGGGTTCTATCCGGTCATCGTCGCCGCGTTCACCGCGACGCTGATCATCTCCAACATCTGCGCCACCAAGGGCGTGGAGTTCTTCGCCGACCACTCGGCGATGCTCGGACCACTGCAACTCCTGCCGATCACCACCGACGCCGCCTTCTTCCTGTTCCCGCTGGCCTACATCCTCGGTGATGTGCTCAGCGAGGTCTACGGCTTCCGCGCCACCCGCCACGCCATCTACACCGGCTTCGCCGCGCTGCTGCTCACCGTGGGCGCGTTCGCGATCGCCATCCAGCTGCCACCCGCGGGCTTCTACGACAACCAGGACGCCTTCCGCACCGTCATCGGCACCACGCCGCAACTGGTGCTCGCCGGCCTGGCCGGGTATTTCGTCGGCCAGCTGCTGAACTCGGCGACGCTGGTGCTGATCAAGGAACGCACCAAGGAAAAGCACCTGTGGGCCCGGCTGATCGGTTCCACCGTGATCGGCGAATTCGCCGACACCCTCATCTTCTGCTCGATCGCCGCCACCGCCATCGGCATCGATACCTGGCAGTCGTTCGTCAACTTCGTGATCATCGGCTTCCTCTGGAAGACGCTGTGCGAGGTGGTGATGCTGCCCGTCACCTATCGGGTGATCGCGCTGCTCAAGAAGTCCGAACCCACCTACGCCCCGGCGAAACGCGACGCGCTGCACGACTGAGCGCGCGGCGCCCGGGTCACGACGACGTCGACCCGGGCGCCTTGATCCGGCCCTGCCACTGCCCGAGGAACTCGGCCTTGAACGCGTCGAAGTAGCCGCCCTCGATGCTGGCCCTGATCCGGTCGACCAGCCGCACGGTGAACCGCTCGTTGTGGATCGTGCACAGCGTCGCCGAGAGCATCTCCTTGGCCTTGAACAGGTGATGCAGGTAGGCGCGGGTGTAGTGCGCGCAGGTGTAGCAGTCACAGTTCTCGTCGATCGGGGTGAAATCGCGACGGAACCGGCTGGTGTTGATGTTGAACCGGCCCTCGTCCACGTAGATCGCCGCGTTACGGGCCACCCGCGAGGGGTTGACGCAATCGAAGGTGTCCGCGCCGTTCTCGATGGCGGTGAACATGTCCTCGGGTTCGCTGATGCCGAGCATGTGGCGCGGCTTGTGCTCGGGCAGCTCGTCGCAGCACCAGCCGACGATGGTGCCCAGATTGTGCTTCTCCAGCGCACCGCCGATGCCGTAGCCGTCGAATTCCGTTCCGCCACTGCCGCGGATCGTCTCCAGCTCGCGACAGGCCTTGCGCCGCAGGTCTTCGTACTGCGCGCCCTGGATCACCGCGAACAGCGCCTGATACGGGCGGTGGGCCCGCTTGTCGGTGAGACGTTCGTGCTCGTCGATGCAGCGCTGGGCCCACTCGTGCGTGCGCTGCAGCGATTTCTCCTGGTAGCCACGGGTGTTCATCAGCGTGGTCAGCTCGTCGAAGGCGAACATGATGTCGGCGCCGAGCTCGTGCTGGATGCCCATCGACACCTCGGGCGTGAACCGGTGCTTGGAGCCGTCCAGGTGCGAGCGGAAGGTGACCCCGTCGTCGTCGACGGTGGCCAGCCGTTCCTTGCCCGCGGCGATCACCTGATCGGAGCGGATGTCGACGGCTTCCATCGCGAGCACCTTCTTGAACCCGACCCCGAGCGACATCACCTGAAAGCCACCGCTGTCGGTGAATGTCGGCCCCGGCCAGTTCATGAACTTCCCGAGCCCGCCCGCTTCGTCGACGATGTCCGCGCCGGGCTGCAGGTACAGGTGATAGGCGTTGGCCAGCAGCGCCTGCGCGCCCAGCTCCTTCATCGCCTCCGGCAGAACCGCCTTCACCGAGGCCTTGGTTCCCACCGGAATGAAGGCGGGCGTGGCGATCTCCCCGTGCGGGGTACTGATCACCCCGGTCCGACCATGGCGCCCACCATCGAGACGGGTACCCACCGCGAACGCGAACTCACTGCAATCAGCCACCCACTCATCGTGCCAAGTCCCTGGACACCCACCAGACCCAGCCCCGCACGACCCCACCTCGAGAGCATCCACCGCACATCTGACGGGCACCCGCGCCCCGAGCGAAACCCCCAGCCCAACTGTCCAGGTCCGCCCGCACGCACGCACCCATTCGTCCAGCCCGTTGACAACCCGTTCACCGACCGCACTCCCACCCCCGCACGACCTGACCTCGAGGAGGGTCCACCGACGCAGTCGGCGGTTCACGCCCGTCCCGACGATCAGGCGCCGTGGCGCAGGCGACGAAGGAGCAAGCAACAGTGCCCGATCAACAGGACCGCCCAGCAACGCGAACCCCGAACCCGCCACCGCTCCAACAAACCCAACCCCGCATATCCCGACCTCGAGGAGGGATCGCCGACGCAGTCGGCGGTTCGCGCCCGTCCCGACGATCAGGCGCCGTGGCGTACGCGACGAAGGAGCAAGCCACGGTGCCTGATCGTCGGGACCGCCGGGGGCGCGAACTCGAGCGCGCCAGCGCTCAATCCAACACAGCCGCGAACTGGGCGTTGTAGAGGCGGTAGTAGGCGCCGCGCTCGGTCAGCAGGCGTTCGTGGTTGCCGTGTTCGACGATGCGGCCCTTCTCCATCACCACGATCAGGTCGGCGTCGCGAATCGTCGACAACCGGTGCGCGATCACGAAACTCGTGCGATCGCGGCGCAGGGCCGCAGTGGCCTGCTGGACCAGCAGTTCGGTGCGGGTGTCGACCGAACTGGTCGCCTCGTCGAGGATCAGGATCGACGGCTTGGCCAGGAACGCGCGGGCGATGGTGATCAGCTGTTTCTCTCCCGCGCTGACTCCGCCACCCTCCTCGTCGATCACCGTGTCGTAGCCACGCGGCAGGGAGTGCACGAATCGGTCGACGTAGGCGGCGCGGGCCGCGGCCTGGATGTCGTGTTCGGAGGCGTTGGGGTTGCCGTAGGCGATGTTCTCCCGGATGGTGCCCTTGAACAGCCAGGTGTCCTGCAGCACCATGCCGATGCGCGAGCGCAGGTGGTCGCGGGTGATGGTGGTGATGTCGACGTCGTCGATCGTGATGGTGCCCGCGTCGAGTTCGTAGAACCGCATCAGCAGGTTGACCAGCGTGGTCTTGCCCGCGCCGGTCGGCCCGACGATGGCGATGACGTGGCCCGGGTCGGCGACCAGCGAGAGTCGTTCGATGATCGGGGTCTGCGGGTCGTAGCCGAAGGACACCCCCTCGAATTCGACGCGCCCGCGATCGACCGGACGCTGGTTCTCCACCAGCGGGTCCGGGCTCTGTTCCTCGGCGTCGAGGATCTCGAAGATCCGCTCGGCGGAGGCGACACCGGACTGCAGCAGATTCGCCATCGCGCCGATCTGGGTGAGCGGCTGGCTGAACTGGCGCGAGTACTGGATGAATGCCTGCACTTCACCGAGTGACAGGTTGCCGGTGGCCACCCGCAGACCGCCGACGAGGGCGATGAACACGAAGTTGATGTTCCCGAGGAACATGATCGCGGGCATGATCAGGCCGGAGATGAACTGCGCCTTGAAGCTCGCGTCATAGAGCTTCTGGTTGCGCTTGTCGAACTCCTCGCCGACCTCGCGACCGCGGCCGAAGGCGGTGATGATCTCGTGGCCGGTGTAGGCCTCCTCGACCGAGGCGTTCACCTCACCGGTGAATTTCCACTGGTCGACGAAGTGTGGCTTGGACCGCTTGGCGATCTGCGCGGTGACGATGATCGCCGCGGGCACGGTGAGCAGCGCGATCAGCGCCAGCAGCGGCGAGATCCAGAACATCATGATCAGGATGCCGACCACGGTGAACAGCGAGACCAGCAGCTGGCTCATGGTCTGCTGCAGGCTCTGCGAGACATTGTCGACGTCGTTGGTGACGCGGCTGAGCACGTCACCGCGGGGCGCGGTGTCGAAGTAGCGCAACGGGAGGCGGTGCAGCTTGTTCTCCACCTCGTCGCGCAACCGCTTCACCGTCCGGTTGATGACGATGTTGAGCAGATAGCCCTGCAGCCAGCCGAAGACCGAGGCGGCCACGTACAGGGAGAGCACCAGGATCAGCACCTGGCCGACGGCATGGAAGTCGACGCCGGTGCCGGGGATCACGTTCATCGCCGAGAGCATGTCGGCGCGGGTGTTCTCGCCCTGCTGACGCAGCAGCTCGACGGTCTGCTCCTTGCTGAGACCGGGGTCGAGCTCCTTGCCGACGAAACCGTCGAAGACGAGGTTGGTCGCCTTGCCGAGCAGATACGGGCCGAGCGTGTTGAGCACGACGGCGGTGATCACCAGCGCGATGATCACGCCGACGGTGAACCGTTCGGGAGCGAGTCTGCGCAGCAGCCGCTTCAGTGACGGGCCGAACGATTTCGGCTTGGTCCCCGGGGCTCCGGGGCCCGGCGCGCCTGGCCTCATCGAGCCTCCTCCACACTCAGCTGGGACTCGACGATCTCGCGGTACTGCGGACATCGCTGCATCAAATGGTCGTGTGTGCCGAGGCCGGCCATGGCACCGTCATCGAGCACGACGATCTGGTCGGCGTCGCGAATGGTCTGGATCCGCTGGGCGACGATGATCACCGCCGCGTCGGACGTCTCCGGCTTCAGCGCCGCGCGCAGGCGGGCGTCGGTGGCCACGTCGAGTGCGGAGAACGAGTCGTCGAACAGGTAGACGCGCGGCCGCCGCACCAGCGCGCGGGCGATGCACAGTCGCTGTCGCTGACCACCCGAGACCGTGGTCCCGCCCTGGGCGACGGGGGTATCGAGCCCCTGCGGCATCTCCCGCACGAAATCGGCCGCCTGGGCGACCTCGAGCGCGTGCCACAGTTCCTCGTCGGTGGCCTCGGGCTTGCCGTAGCGCAGGTTGGTGGCGATGGTCCCGGAGAACAGGTACGCCTTTTGCGGAACGAGGCCGATGCCGCCGCGCAGCAGTTCCAGATCGAGGTGGCGCACATCGGTGCCGCCGACATGGACCGCACCGTCGGTGACATCGATCAGCCGCGGGATCAGGTTGATCAGCGTGGACTTGCCCGAGCCGGTGGAACCGACGACGGCGGTGGTGGTGCCGGGCGCGACCTGGAAGCGGATGCCGCGCAGCACCGGCTTCTCCGCGCCGGGATAGGCGAATTCGGCGAACTGCACATCGACGGTGGCCGGGTCGCCCGCGAAGGGCTGCGGCAGCCGCGGCGGGCGGACCGAGGACTCGGTTTCGAGCACGGCCGCGATCCGGTCGGCCGAGACGGCGGCGCGCGGGGCCATCATCGCCAGGAACGAGGCCATCATGACGGCCATCAGGATCTGCATGATGTAGGACAGCAGCGCGGTGAGCGAACCGATCTGCATGGTCCCCTCGTCGACGTGGTGCCCGCCGAACCAGATCACCGCGACGGCGGTGACATTGCTGATCAGCATGACCGTGGGGAACATCAGCGCCGCCAGCTTGCCGACCCGCAGCGAGGCATCGGTGAGCGACCGGTTGGCCATCCCGAAGCGCCAGATCTCCTGGCGCTCGCGCACGAAGGCGCGCACCACCCGGATGCCGGTGATCTGCTCGCGCAGCACCCGATTGACCTCGTCGATGCGCGTCTGCATCTGCCGGAAGCCGGGCACCATGCGGGCCACGATGGTGCCCATCGACAGCGCGAGGGCGGGCACCGCGATGAGCAGCAGCCAGGACAGCCCGAGATCCTCGCGCAGCGCCATCACGATGCCGCCGATGCACATGATCGGTGCCATCACCAGAATCGTCACCGACATGACGATGAGCAGCTGCACCTGCTGGATGTCGTTGGTGGAGCGAGTGATCAGCGAGGGCGCGCCGAACACGCCGACCTCCCGTGCCGAGAAGGTCTCGACCCGGTGCAGTACCCCGCCGCGCATGTCGCGCCCGGCTCCCATCGCCGCCTGCGCGCCGAAGTACACCGAGGCCGCCGAGGCCACGATCTGCACGAAGCTCACCGCGAGCATCCACAGGCCGGTGGTCCAGATGAAGCCGATGTCGCCCTTGGTGACGCCGTCGTCGATGAGGTCGGCGTTGAGGCTGGGCAGGTAGAGCATCGCGATGACCGCGATCAGCTGGAGGACGAGGACCGCGGCCAGCTGGGCGCGGTACGGGGCCAGATAGGTCCGCAGCAGGGTGATCAACATGGTGGTCGCAGGCTACCGCGTGGGGAAGTGTGAAGCCCCGTAGTTTTACTCGACCTGTGGATAACCGGGGGGTGTGGAGTACTCATGCCCCCGCGGAGGTCCGCGGCTCGCGACGCGCCCACGCTCCGGGGTCGGATACGAGCTCGGCGATGAAGCCGGGCAGCTGGTTGTCGGCGATATCGGCGATGGAGACGTTCTCCAGCACGGCGCGGATGTTCACCCGCAGCGCGATCCACACCTGCTGCAGTGGCTCGGCCGCGCCCGGGTAGCGCACGTCCTCGGGTCGCTGCCCGCGCACCGAGGCCAGCGGCGATTCCACCGCGCGGATCACATCGGCCACCGAGATCTGCGGCGCGGGCCTGGCCAGCCGGTAGCCGCCGTCGGGACCGCGCCTGCTGAGCACGAGCTCGGCCCGGCGCAGCTCGGCCAGCACAGACTCCAGCACCTTCGGTGGGATCTGGGCGGCGGCGGCGATGGACTCGGCCTTGACGACGCCGTCGGCAGCCGCGAGCTCGAGCAACGTTCGCACCGCGTAGTCGACCCTGGCGGTGATATGCACGGGTCGAACTTACGCGCTGCCCCGGGCAGGAGTGGTCAGCGGCCGGAGGCGGTAGCGCGGCGTGACCACGCGGGCCGCCCGATCATGCCGAGTTGACACAGCCGGTCAGTACGCAGGTGGCCGCGTCGAGCAGGGTCTTCTCGACCACCTCGTCACCCACGCCCGGGGCGAGCTCGGTCGACAGCAGGGCGACCCCGAGCACCTCGATCGCGGCCGACGCGCGCAGGCGACGCTGGTCGGTCGGTTCGGGTCCGGCCAGCCACAGCCGCAGCTCCCTGGTGGGTTCCATCAGATCCGGATAGCGGTCGGCGATGGCGTTGACGATGGCGGCGGTGTCGCGCACGCACAGCGCGCCCGCGGCACGGTGCCGGATCATCCCGCGCAGATAGGTGCGCAACACCGCGCGGATACCCTCGTCGTCGTAGGGGACGGCGTCGATGTCGGTGACGATGTCGCGAATGTGATCGATGATCGGATCGATGATCGCCAGCAGCAGGTCGAGCTTCGAGGCGTAGTGGTAGTAGAGCGACGCCTTTGTGATTCCCACCATATCGGCGACCTCACGCAGGCTCGTCTGCTCGAAACCCTTGGCCCCGAACAGGTGGACCGCCGCATCGAGAATCGCCTGCTTGGTGCCTCCACCTGCGGCGACGGTGTCGTTGGTGTGTCGGGCAGCCATGCGCAGATCTTCCCATCATTCGGTGTGACTCATCCGGGACCGCCGATATCGAGGTTGCCCCTCCACTTACCGTCTCGGTAGTCTACCTACCGCACGGTAGGCAGAAAACGACGATGTGGAGGCGGGACCGTCAGCGGCGGCCCGCGTGTGCTGTCTACGAGCCTGATCCCACCCGAGTTCTTCGCGCTAGGAGCACCCTCGTGTCCGTATACCTGTACCGATGGGGAAAGTTCGCTTTCCGCCGTAAATGGATCGTGTTGCCGGTCTGGCTACTGTTGTTCGTGCTGCTCGGCTCCGTCGGCTTCTCTCTCAGCAAGCCGATGAGCAACGACTTCAGCATGCCCGAGCTGCCCTCGGCCCGCGCCAACGAGATCCTCGACAAGCACTTCCCCGGCATGTCCGAACAGTTCGAGTTCGACGCCGTGGCGGGCACCTACGTGATCGGCGCCCCCGAAGGCCAGAAGCTCACCGATCCGGCCAATCGCGCCGCGATCGACGCGTTCATCGCCAAGCTCGACGGTCTCGACATCGTCGATCACGACAAGCCGCTGACCAGCCCGGTGGAGATGACCGACGCGATGGGTTGCCTCGAGGCCCCTGACCCGTCGACCTGCTCCGGTGCCCCGCTCAACGTGCTGAACGAGACCGCGCCCGACACCGTCGGCGTGCTCACCGTGCCGTTCACCATCCCCAATGTCACCGATGTGACCGACGCCGATCGTGACGCCGCCTTCGACGTCGGCGCCGAAGCCCGCAACGCGGGCCTGACCGTCGAGCTCAGCGGCTCGATCGCGATGAAGCAGGAACAGCCGAGCGGCAAGTCCGAGATCATCGGCATGGGTGTCGCGCTGATCGTGATGGTCGTGGCCTTCGGCGCCCTCGTCGCCGCGGTCGTGCCCATCGTCACCGCCATCGTCGGCCTCGGCGCGGCGACCTCGCTGATTCTGCTCGGCACCTCGGTGATCGAAGTCCCCGCCTTCACCACCTTCCTCGCCTCGATGATCGGCATCGCGCTCTCGATCGACTACGCGCTGTTCATCGTCTCCCGGTACAAACACGAACTCGCCGTGCAGGACTCGCCCGAGGAAGCCGCGGGCACCGCGCTCGGCACCGCCGGTTCGGCCGTGGTGTTCGCCGGTCTGACCGTCATCATCGCGCTCGGCGCGCTCGGCATCGTCGGCGTGGAGTTCTTGACCTTCATGGGTCTCGGTGGCGCCATCGCGGCCGGGTTCGCCGTGCTCACCGCCGTCACCCTGATGCCCGCCCTGATGGGCGCCTTCGGCAAGTCGCTGTTCAAGCCGAAGTTGCCGCTGGTCGCCCAGCACGACCCCGAGGACGACAACTCGGTCACCCTCGGTCAGCGTTTCGGCCGCCTGATCGGCAAGGGCCCGTGGATCGCGCTGGTCATCGCCATCGGCGCGCTCGCCGCGCTCGCCGCCCCGGCGATCAATCTGAACCTCGGTCTGCCGGGTGAAGACAGCATGCCGACCACCTCGACCATCCGTAAGGCCTACGACCTGCGCACCGAGGGCTTCGGTGAGGGCAGCAACGGCGTGCTCATGGTCGCGGCCGACCTCAGCGGAGTGCCCGAGGGCGAGCGCGAAGCCGCCGTCGGCGCGCTGCGCGACAAGCTCGAGTCCTACGACGGCATGGACTACGTCACCGAGCCGCAGTGGAGCGAGAACAAGCAGGGCGTCATGCTCAACGGCGTCCCGAAGTCCGGCCCGAACAACCAGGACACCAAAGACCTGGTCGCGGAAGCGCGCGGCGCCGAAGACGAACTGAACGCGCAGTACGGCATGCAGTACGGCATCACCGGCACCACCGCCATCTACGCCGATGTCGACCACGTGCTGCTGAGCAAGATCCTGCCGTACCTGGCGATCGTGGCCGGTGCCGCGTTCATCCTGCTGATCCTGGTGTTCCGCTCGATCCTGGTCCCGCTCACCGCCGCGCTCGGCTTCCTGCTCTCCATGGCCGCGACCTTCGGCGCGACCGTGCTGATCTTCCAGGAGGGCGCGTTCGGTCTGATCGAGGATCCGCAACCGCTGGTCAGCTTCATGCCGATCATGTTGATCGGCTTGGTGTTCGGTCTCGCCATGGACTACCAGGTGTTTTTGGTGACCCGCATGCGCGAGGAATTCGTGCAGGGCAAGTCGCCCAAGGAAGCGATGGTGGCCGGTTACCACCATGGTGCCCGCGTGGTCACCGCGGCGGCGATCATCATGATCTCGGTGTTCGGTTCGTTCATCATGGAATCCGATGTCACCGCGAAGTCGTTCGGTTTCGCACTGGCCGTCGGTGTCGCGATCGACGCGTTCATCGTCCGCATGGTGATCGTGCCCGCCCTGCTGGTGATCATGGGCAAGTGGTCGTGGTGGATGCCGAAGTGGCTCGACCGCATCCTGCCCGACATCGACGTCGAGGGCGCCAAGCTCGAGCAGCTGCGCGCCGAGAAGGTCGATATCGAGAAGCAGCCGGTTCCGGTCGGCTGACCTGCGTCGACGCCAACGACCCCGCAATCCGTCACCGGATTGCGGGGTCGTGTTGTTTCGCCACTGGCGTGAGCGGGTGCTTGATATCGCACCGACCGGGCAGCAGACTCGGGGCTAGCTCGACCGGCTCCACCTCCCGATCCGCGCTCTGCACCGATCACCGCGAGGAGAATTCCGTGTCCGTCTATCTGTACCGGTGGGGCAAGCTGGCCTTTCGCCGCAAATGGATCGTGCTACCCGCCTGGTTGCTGTTGTTCTTGCTGCTCGGCGGTCTCGGCGCCCAGCTGCAGAAGCCGATGACCGACGACTTCAGCATGCCGAACCTGCCGTCGGAACGGGCCACCGAGATCCTCGACGAACATTTCCCCGGCATGTCGGAGGCCTTCGCCTTCGACGCTGTCACCGGCACCTATGTCATCGGGGCACCCGCCGGGCAGAAGCTCACCGATCCGGCCAACCGGGCAGCGATCACCGGGATCATCGAGCGGCTCGACGGGCTCGACATCGTCGACCACTCCGAACCGATCATCGATCCGATCACCGCCACCGAGGAAATGGGTTGTCTCACCGAGCAACCCGATCCCTCGACGTGCAGCGGCGCGCCGCTGAACGTGCTCAACACCGAGGCGCCCGAGACCGTCGCCTTCTTCAGCGTCCCGTTCACCATCACCGATTTCGCCGACATCACCGCCGAGGATCGCGAAGCCGCCTACGCCGTGGGCGAGGCCGCGCGCGAAGGTGGGCTGACCGTGGAGATCAGCGGCACCATCGCGATGGAACAGGAGATGCCCAGCGGCAAGTCCGAGCTGATCGGTATGGCCGTCGCCCTGGTGGTGATGGTCGTGGCGTTCGGCGCGATCGTGGCCGCGTTCGTCCCGATCATCACCGCGATCGTCGGCCTCGGCGCGGCGACCTCACTGATCTTCCTGTCCACCTCGGCGCTCTCGGTGCCCAGCTTCACCACGTTCCTCGCCTCGATGATCGGCATCGCGCTCTCGATCGACTACGCGCTGTTCATCGTCTCCCGGTACAAACACGAACTCGCCGTGCAGGACTCGGCCGAGGAAGCCGCGGGCACCGCGCTGGGTACGGCGGGCTCGGCGGTCGTCTTCGCCGGACTCACCGTCATCATCGCGCTGGTCGGCCTGAGCATCGTCGGGGTCAGATTCCTGACGTTCATGGGTCTGGGTGGCGCCGTCGCGGCCGCGTTCGCCGTGCTCACCGCCATCACGCTGATGCCGGCACTGCTCGGCGCGTTCGGAAAGTCACTGTTCAGACCGAAGCTGCCGGTGATCGCCCAGCACGATCCCGAAGACGACAGCATCGTCACCAACGGCACCCGCGTCGCGCGGGTGATCGCCAAGGCGCCCGCGATCACCATGGTGCTGGCCATCGTGGTGCTCGGTCTGCTCGCCGCACCCGCGCTCAACCTGAATCTCGGTCTGCCCGGCGAGGACAGCATGCCCAAGACGAGCACCGTCCGTCAGGCCTACGACCTGCGCACCGAGGGCTTCGGCGAGGGCAGCAACGGCGTGCTGCAGGTGGCCGTCGACCTCAGTGACACCCCCGCCGACCAGCGTCCGGAGGCGTTGGACGCCTTGCGCGCCCAACTCGCCTCCTACCCCGACATGGATCTGGTCACCGAGCCGCAGATGAGCGAAGACGGGGCGGGCGCGCTGCTCAACGGAATCCCCAAGTCCGGTCCCAACGCACAGTCCACCAAGGATCTCGTACAGTCGGCGCGCGATGCCGAAGCGGCGTTGAACGAGCAGTACAACATGTCCTACGGCATCACCGGCACCACCGCCATCTACGCCGACATCGACCACGTGCTGCTGAGCAAGATCGTCCCCTACATGGCGATCGTGGCCGGTGCCGCGTTCATCCTGCTGATCCTGGTGTTCCGCTCGATCCTGGTCCCGCTCACCGCCGCGCTCGGCTTCCTGCTGTCGATGGCGGCGACCTTCGGCGCGACGGTGCTGATCTTCCAGGAGGGCAAGCTCGGCCTGATCGAGGACCCACATCCCCTCGTCAGTTTCCTCCCGATCATGTTGATCGGCTTGGTGTTCGGCCTCGCCATGGACTACCAGGTGTTCCTGGTGACCCGGATGCGCGAGGAATTCGTGCACGGCGCGACGCCCACCGAGGCCGTGGTGAAGGGCTATCACCACGGTGCGCGCGTGGTGACCTGCGCGGCGATCATCATGATCTCGGTGTTCGGCTCGTTCCTGCTCGAAACCGATGTCACCGCGAAGTCGATGGGCTTCGCGCTCGCCGCCGGTGTGGCGCTGGACGCCTTCGTCGTGCGGATGGTGCTGATCCCGGCACTGCTCGTCCTGCTCGGCAAGTGGGCCTGGTGGATGCCCCAGTGGCTGGACAAGATCGTGCCCGACATCGATGTGGAGGGCGCTCGGCTACGGGAGCTGCAACCGCAGAAGACACCCGTCGACACGAATCCCTGACACCGACCTGCGGAAGGGGCCGTCCGACCGGATGGCCCCTTCTTCGCGTTCGAGGCGTGCAACCGCCCGCGCGCCTACTGACTCGGCTGCGGAACCTGACACTGGGTGACCCGCGGATTGAGACCCACATAGTTGGCCGGCCCCGCCGCCGCCGTCACCGCGATGGTCGCCCAATCCGCGCATTCCCGGGGCAATTGCGCGAAGTACTGCCGCTGCCCGGCCGCGAGCAGCCCGACGGCCACCCATCCGAGCACGACAAGAACCAGAAGCTTCCCCCCGAGCCCGATCCCGGACTTCGCGGGTGGCGGCTGTCGCCCGCGCATAAGACATCGTTCCTTCCCGGATTTCGGTACTCCCAGTCTATTACGTCCGGCCCCGCGGCCAGTGCCGTCCCGAGTGAACACCCGACAAAATGGCACCCTCACCTGGATTGATCACGCCGCCGACAAGTACCGCGACGCCTCTACCCTGGATGATCTTGTGGCACTTGGGCACACGGTCGCGCGCCGTTCGGGCGAGGCTGCCTGGCACGGGCCGGTGGTCGGTTGCCGTGACGGATCGCGTTGGCGGCGTGGATGCCGAGGGCGAATTCCTTCAAGTACTTCACCATGACTTCATCGTCCGAGCTTCGCGAGCTCGGAAGAAGTGGCGTAGGTGACGACTATCGCTAAGATTCAGACATGGCTTCGACAGTGTCGGTTCTGGCGTACGACGGGATGACCTCGTTCGAGACGGGCATCGTCATCGAGGTGTTCGGTCTGGTCTGGCCTGACATCGATCAGCCCTGGTACGAGCTGACCGTGTGCACCGAGACACCCGAGCCGATCCGGGTGATCGGCGGGGCGACGCTGAGCAGTCCGCACGGGCTGGCCGAGTTCGCCGCCGCGGACACCGTCGTCGTCCCCAGCGTCGCCGATCCGCGGGCCGAGACCTCCCCCGCGCTGATCGAGGCACTCCAACTGGCCCATCACCGGGGCTCCCGGGTCGTCTCGATCTGCTCCGGCGCGTTCGCCCTGGCCGCCGCGGGCCTGCTCGACGGCCGGCGCGCCACCACCCACTGGCGCTACGCCGACCTGCTGCGCGAGCGCTACCCCGCCATCGAGGTCGACCCCGAACCGCTCTACACCGACGAGGGCGACATCCTCACCAGCGCGGGCTGCGCCGCCGGCCTGGACCTCGCGCTGCACCTGGTCCGCAAGGACCTCGGTACCGCCGTCGCGAACGCCGTCGCCCGACGCCTGGTCATCCAGCCCCACCGCGCGGGCGGCCAAGCCCAGTACATCGAGTCGCCCATGCCTCCCGAACCACTCGACGCCCCGATCGCCCGCAGCCTCACCTGGGCCATCGAACACCTCGCCGACCCGATCGGCGTCCCCGACCTTGCCGACATCGCAGGCCTGTCCCCACGCACCTACCTACGCCATTTCGTCCGCTCGACCGGCACCACTCCGAGCAAATGGCTGATCGCCCAACGCATCCAAGCCGCCCTGGAAATGCTCGAAACCGGCGACGCCCCCGTCGAAGAAGTAGCCACGGCGGCCGGCTTCGCCACCCCCGTCACCTTCCGCCACCACTTCGCCAAGTCCCTGCGAACCTCCCCCTCCGCCTACCGCAACGCCTTCCGCGCCCGACAGGGCACAGCTCAGGCATCTCCGCACCCGATCTGACCGATGGCGGCCACACCGCCCACCCAACGACGAAGCCCCCACCTGGGCGAACAGGTGAGGGCTTCTTGGCGGTGGCGGAGGGATTTGAACCCTCGGACGGGGGTTACCCGTCACACGCTTTCGAGGCGTGCTCCTTAGGCCGCTCGGACACGCCACCGCCGCCTACGATACCGGAGGGGGTCCAGGATCGTTAAATCGGCTGGTCAGCGCTGGGTTCGGAAGAAACTGTCGAGGAGGGCGGCGCAGTCGCGCTCGAGGATTCCGCCGCGGACTTCAGGGCGGTGGTTGAGGCGGCGGTCGCGCACGACGTCCCAGAGCGAGCCGACGGCGCCGGTCTTGGGTTCCCAGGCCCCGAAGACCACCTTCCCGACGCGGGCCGCGACCAGCGCGCCCGCGCACATCGTGCAGGGTTCGAGGGTGACGGCGAGGGTCGCGCCTTCGAGCCGCCAGCCGTCACCGTGCACGGCGGCGGCGCGGCGCAGGGCCAGGATCTCGGCGTGCGCGGTGGGGTCGCCGAGTGCTTCCCGCGCGTTCGCGGCGCGGGCGAGCTCGCGACCCCCGGCGTCGAAGACGACGGCGCCGACCGGCACATCGCGCGGGTCGGCGGCGGCGGCCGCCGCGATCGCGGCGCGCACCATGTCGTGATCGGACACGGTGTGGTCGGTCACCTGGGCAGTTTGTCCAGCACCGCCGCGAATTCGTCGGCGAAACCGAGCCGCTGGGCGATCATGCCGAGCTGCTCGTCGGGGTAGAGGTCGGTCTCGGCGAGGATCACGCTGAGGACCGGTTCGGGGAGGCCGAGGTCGGCGAGGACGCCGAGGTCGCCCTCTTCCCACGGTTCGACGTCGTCGAGTTCGTCGGGATCGATGTCGGGGATCTCGACGTTGAGCGCGTCGAGGACATCGGCGGCGATGTCGTAGTCGATCGCCGCGGTCGCGTCGGAGACGAGCAGGCGGGTGCCGCTGGGCGCGGGGCGCAACACGATGAAGAACTCGTCATCGACGTCGAGCAGCCCGAACACCGCGCCTGAACTGCGCAATGCCTTCAGCTCGGTCTCGGCGACCGACAGATCGACGAGCGCGTCGTTGCTGAGGGGACTACACCGCCAGGTGCCTTCTTCACGGACCACCGCCACCGCGAACCCTTCGACGTCGAAGTCGTCATCCGACGTCGCCCTGTTCGTGCTCGAGCGCTGTGCTGCCATGGACCAAACGGTAGTCTGTCCCGCCCGCAATGATGAACTCGTGTGCCAATCTGTTCCGGTGACCCTCGACCCACGTGCTGCTGTCTGTGTCCTCGGAACCGGCCTGATCGGCGGCTCACTGCTGCGCGCCGCGGTCGCGGCCGGGTACGAGGCGTTCGGCTACAACCGGTCCGAGTCCGGCATCGAAGCGGCGCGTCGTGACGGATTCGATGTCTCGGGCGAGTTGTCCGCGGTGCTGCGACGGGCCGCGGCGGCCGACGCGCTGCTGGTGCTCGCGGTGCCGATGCCTGCCGTCGGGCGCCTCCTGGCCGAGATCGCCGTCCACGCGCCGTGGTGCCCGCTGACCGATGTGGTCAGCATCAAGGTGCCAGTCGCCGACGCAGTGCGCGAACAGGGCTTGCAGGCCGGCTATGTCGGCGGGCATCCGATGACAGGCACCTCCGAGTCCGGCTGGGCGGCAACCGATCCCGAGTTGTTCCGCGATGCGGTGTGGGCGGTCGGGGTGGACGAGGGCACGCGGGTCGAGCCGTGGTTGCGGGTCGTTCGGCTGGCGCTGGACTGCGGGTCGGTGGTCGTTCCGGTGGTCGCCGAGGAACACGATCGGGCCGTCGCACGGATCTCGCATCTGCCCCATGTGCTCGCCGAAGCGCTCGCGGCGGCAGGCGCGGCGGGCGGGGAGTTGGCACTGGGTTTGGCGGCCGGCTCGTTCCGCGACGGCACCCGGGTCGCCGGGACCGCCCCCGACCTGGTGCGCGCGATCTGCGAACCGAACGCCACCGCACTCGAGCGGGTGCTCGACGAAACCATCGACGCGCTGGTCGCCGCCCGCGACGCACTGCGCGCGGACGGCACCCTCGGCGAACTTGTCGAGGCGGGTTACCGCGGGCGCACCGCCTACGAGGGCCGCAGCCAGTGGGACATCACCGGCATCGCCCCTGGCGTCGGCGATTGGCTCGCAGACCTGCATCGAGCCGGTCAGCAGGGTGGGGTGCTCCGCGCCCTCTGAATCCCCGGTCGACGTCGCGCGTCGTCTTCAGCGCACGGCGAATCCCGCTCCGCGTCAGCAGTTCCGGCGTCACACCCGTTCGGCCAACCCCGGGTAGTCGAGGACGAATCCTTCCGGATCGACCGTCAGCGTGGCGCTGGAGACCGGCGAGAGCACATTGATGCCGTCGGCCGCGCTCGAGTAGGTGAGCTCGGCCTCCTGCACCAGCAGATCCGGCAGGCGCACGTAGACGACGGGGACCTGCACGTCACCGACTGCGTTCTGCAGACAGAACCGGCGGATCGGCAACGTGTTGAAGAACGGACTGAGCACCACGTCGACATCGAGCGCGCCGGCGAAGGTGGAGCGCACGTGCGTGCCGCCCGCGTCGACGAGCCAGTAGTTCTCCTCGTCGCGAGAGATCGAGGCATGGCGTTCACCGGCGGCGGTGGTGGTACGCAGCGACAATCGCCGCGTCGCGCCCGCCTCGTCGGTGACCAGGTCGTAGGAGGCGCTGAACGCCGGGTGTTCCTCGCCCGCGCTGCCGATCATCCGGCCCGCCGCCCTGATCCGGTTGCCGTTCACCGTGACGCGCACCGATTCCATGCGGGTGTTGTCGTGGGCACGCCAGGTGAGTACCGACGGCCACCGGGACGGTGGTCGGTTCTCGGTGGGGCCTGCGGCCGGGCCCGGGGCTGGGGTCGTCACCTCTCTACGGTAAGCGACACCAGCCCCACCGCTGTACAACACGGGGCCATCAGACCAGCGAATCCCGCCACGCGGCGTGCAGCCCGGCGAAGCGGCCCTGCCCGGCGATCAACTCCCGCGGTGCCCCGTCCTCGACGATCCGGCCGCCGTCGAGCACCAGCACCCGGTCGGCGATGGCGACGGTGGACAGCCGGTGCGCGATGATCACCGCGGTCCGGTCGCGCAGCAGCGTCTCCAGCGCGTGCTGGACCTGCCGCTCGCCCGGGATGTCGAGGCTGGAGGTGGCCTCGTCCAGCACGATGACCGCCGGATCGGCCAGGAACACCCGAGCGAAGGCCACCAGCTGACGCTGCCCCGCCGAGAGCCTGCCGCCACGGGTGCGCACGTCGGTGGCGTACCCGTCGGGCAGTTGGTCGACGAACACGTCGAGTCCCACCGCCCGCGCGGCGGCGGCGACCTCGGCGTCGGTCGCGTCGGGCCTGCCGAGCCGGATGTTGTCGGCGATGGTGCCGGAGAACAGATAGGCCTCCTGGGTCACCATCACGACGTGCCTGCGTAGTTCGGCGTCGACCAGGCGGCGCAGATCCACCCCGTCCAAGGTGATCGTGCCGCCGCTCGGGTCGTAGAACCGGGTGAGCAGTTTGGCCAGCGTCGATTTGCCCGCACCGGTGGCGCCGACGAGGGCCACTACCTGACCGGCCGGGATGTCCAGGTCGAACTCGGGCAGCACGCAGATGTCGTGGTAGCCGAACCAGACCTGGTCCATCCGCACCGCGCCGGTGGCCTTCTCGAGGCTGCGCGGGTCCGCGGGCTCGGCGACCGACGGCTCCTCCTCCAGCACACCGGAGATCTTCTCCAGGGCGGCCGCGGCGGACTGGTAGGAGTTGAACACCTGGGCCAATTCGTCGAGCGGGCCGTAGAACTGGTCGAGGTAGAGCAGGTAGGCGGCCAGCACACCGATCGCCAGATTGCCCTCCATCACCTGCCAGGCGCCGACCAGCAGCACGATCACCGTGGTCAGCTTGCCGATGAAGTTGGACAGGCCGACGTAGTCGCCGATGCCGCGGATGGCCGTGGTCGTCGCCCGCTGGTACTCGGCGTCCTCGGTGCCGAGTACCTCCTGGTTGCGCGCTTCGCGGCGGAACGCCTGCACCGCGCGCATCCCGCTCATCGCCTCGACGAACTGCACGACGACCCGGGCGATCGCGCCGCGGGTGCGCCGGTAGCCCGCCCGCTGGCGCCGCTGCGCCCACCGGGTGACCAGCACCAGCGGCACGAATCCGAGCAGCACGATCGAGGCCAGCATCGGGTCGAGCCAGACCAGCAGGATCGCGATGGTGACCACCGACAGGATCGCGCCGAAGGCCTCGTTCAGCGCACCTTCGAGCAGTTCCTGCAGTGCCTCGATATCGCTGGTGAGCCGGGTGACGACCTTGCCCGAGGTGTACTTCTCGTGGAACGCCACGCTCAGCTTCTGCGTGTGCTGGAACGCGCGCACCCGCAGATCGAACAGCACCCGCTGACTCAGCGACCCGGAGGCCCGCAGGAAGCAGAAGGTGGTGACACCGGAGCACACGGTCACCGCGACGAAGCCGACGACCGTGTGCACCATCGGCGCCCAATTGCCCTGTCGGCCCTGACTGATGCCGTGATCGAGGCCGTAGGCCACGAACAGCGGCAGCGACACCTTGGCCGCGTTGTCGAGCAGGATCAACACGAAGGTGAGCACCGCCTGCTTGCGGTAGGGCCGCACCAGATCGAGCAACAGACGTCGAGATCGCCCGGCCAACACCAGGTTTCCGGTGCCGGTGACGGTGTCGTCCTCCTTGGCGATACCGCGCCAATCGGCAGCCAGATCGGATTCCTCCTGCAGCACAGTGGTTTCCGGCGTTTTCGTGCTCGTGGTCATGCTTCACCTCCCATCAGTTCGCGGTAGCGGCTGTCGCTGCGCAGCAATCTCTCGTGCGTGCCCTCGGCGACGATCCGGCCGTCGGCGAGCAGCGCGACACGATCGGCCAGCGCCGCGGTGGACGGCCGGTGCGCGACCAGCAGCGTGGTGGCGTCGGCGAGAACAGTGCGCAACCGATCCTGCACGCGCTCTTCGGTGTCCACGTCCAGCGCCGAGAGCGGGTCGTCGAGCACCATGATCCGGCCACGTTCGGCGGCGGTGTCGCTGATGAGCACCGCCCTGGCCAGCGCGAGCCGCTGGCGCTGCCCGCCGGACAGACTCATGCCCTGCTCACCGATCCTGGTGTCCAGTCCCCAGGGCAGCGCGTCGACGAACTCGGTGGCCTGGGCGATGTCGAGTGCCTGGCGCACATCGGCGTCGGTGGCGCGCGGATCGCCCAGTGCCACGTTCTCGCGCACACTGGCCGAGAACAGCACCGGCTCTTCGAAAGCCACCGTCACCACCCGGCGCAGATCGGCCAGGCGCAGGGTGGCGATGTCGATGCCGTCGATGGTGATGGTGCCCGCGTCGACGTCGTAGAGCCGTGGGATCAGCTCCAGCAACGCGGTCTTGCCGCTGCCGGTGGCGCCGACCAGCGCGACCGTCTCCCCGGGGCGGATCCGCAGCGAGACATTCTCGAGCACAACGTGTTCCGGGCCGTGGTCGGCGCGCGGGTAGCCGAAGCGGACCCCGTCGATGACCAGTTCGCCGCGTAATCCGGCGGGCAGTTGCTCCGGCCGCGACGGGTCGGCGATGTCGAGCGGGGCGTCGATGATCTCCCAGAACCGGTCGGCGGCGGTACGCGCTTCGAACAGTTCCGACAGCAGGAAACCGGTCCAGATGATCGGCCACTGGAGGAACGTGGCCAGCGTGATGGTCGCGACCATCGTGCCCAGCGTCATCGTGCCCTGGACGACCGCGTAGCCGCCGACGCCGAGCGATATCGCGATCGCGACCGTCGGCAGCATCACCATGGCCGCCCACAGGGTCGCGTCGAGGCGCACCTTCTCCAGTTCGGTGCGTTGCAGTTCGCGCGAAAGCGCGGTGAAACGCGCGCCGAAGAATCGGCCGCGACCGAGCGCCTTGAGCACCCGCACACCCTGCGCGGATTCCTGCGCGATGGTCGCCAGATCGCCGGACTGGTCCTGCGAACGCCGCGAGGCCACCTCGAACCGGCGCACGAATCGCACGCAGAACAGCGTCAGCGGCAGCGAGAGCACCGTGAAGATCAGCCCCACCTGCCAGTTCATCGCGAACAGCGCGAACAGGCCGACCGGAAGAACCACGCTGTGCACGACGAGGAACGGTCCGGCGAAGGCCACGAACCGCCGGAGCACCGCGAGGTCGTCGATCGCGCGCGAGAGCAGCTGACCGGACTGCCAGCCGTCGTGCCGTCCGATCGACAGTGCCTGCAGCTGGGTGAAGAGCTTGGCCCGCATCTCGATCTCGAACAACGTCGATGGCTTGGACACCAGCCACCGTCTGCCCCACATACCGAACGATTCGAGCGAGCCGAGCAGCAGGATCAGCGCAACCGGCCCGAGCAGGCCGACGAAGTCGCGGTGCGCGATCGGCCCGTCCACCACGCTCGCGATCACCAGCGGAATGGCGATCGCGGTGCCGGTGGCGAGAATCGCGAGCACATTGGCCGCGATCAGCGGCACCCGATGCTTGCGCAGGTAGGGCAGAAACCGCCGCAGCGACCGCATTCCCCCGGTCGACTTCGGTGCGAGCGGACCCGATCTGTCGGCCTCCGTATCGGCGGCCACCAGATCTGACGTGACAGACAAAACTCCCCCTTGATGCCCGATGGATGGTGGGTTTCCGGAACGGACGCCCAGTGATGTTCGCACCGGGGTCCGACAAGTCGGTTCAACAACAGTGGCACCGCACCCCATCCTCGAGCCACTGATTTTCCGGCCACCCGGAGCGGGCTTCACCCACTCCCACCAGCCACAACCAGTCCCGATCCACCACCCGGCAGAACCCACCGTCAACACCACCCCAGCCCGCGCCAATGCCCGACGATCCGCGCTGTAGGGCCGCTTTGCCCCTCCGAAGACAACCCGCGCCCCCGTCCCGGGCAACCGCCCTCGAGCACGCCCCGGCCCACCGTTCGCCGCCCGATACAATGCGCCGCAGGCGTGAACAGCGGGTCGCTGAACGGCAGACCTCCGAACACAGGAGTTCTTTTGACGCGGATGGTCGGGTTGTTCGCCGGGATCGGCGGACTCGAACTCGGCCTCGGCAGGAATGGTTGGTCGTCCGAGCTGCTGTGCGAGATCGACCCCGGCGCACAGGGCGTGCTCGCCGCCCACTTCCCCGATACCCCGCTGCACGGCGACATCACCCGCCTGCGCTCCCTCCCCGCCGGCACCGAACTCGTCGCCGCCGGATTCCCTTGCCAGGATCTGTCGCAGGCCGGACGGACCGCGGGAATCACCGGTCGCCGTTCGGGTCTGGTGGACGAGGTGTTCCGCCTGGTCCGTAGGCAACGCGGTCCACGCTGGTTGTTGATCGAGAACGTCCCGTTCATGCTCCAACTCGGCCGTGGTGCGGCCATGCGTCACATCACCACCGCGCTGGAGGAACTCGGGTACATGTGGGCGTACCGGGTCGTCGACGGCCGCGCGTTCGGATTGCCGCAGCGGCGTCAGCGCGTGCTGATGCTGGCCTCGCGCACCGAGGACCCCCGTCCGGTCCTGTTCGGCGACGACGCGGGCCCGCGCGATTACGGTGACCCCGACCGCGATCCGTGCGGCTTCTACTGGACCGAGGGCGTGCGCGGGCTCGGCTGGGCGGTGAACGCGGTGCCGACCCTCAAAGGAGGTTCGGGTCTCGGGATCGCCAGTCCGCCCGCGGTCCGATTGCCCGCGGGCGAGATCGTCACCCCGGGCATCGTCGACGGCGAGCGATTACAGGGGTTCGACGCCGAGTGGACCGCGCCAGCCCTCGACGTGCCCGGCGTGCGGCACGGGCATCGCTGGAAGCTGGTGGGTAACGCGGTGAGTGTGCGGATGGCGAACTGGGTCGGCGAGCGACTGGCCGCCCCGCTCACCGCGCTGACCGAGGGCGAACCGCTGCGCCCCGGCCAGCCGTGGCCGACCGCGGCCTGGGGTCGGGCGGGCGTCGTGCATCGCGTCCCGCTGTCGACCTGGCCGGTCCACGAGCCCTACGAAGACCTGAAGAATTTCCTCACCGAACCCCGGTTGCTCTCGCCCCGCGCCACCGCGGGCTTCCTGCGCCGCACGTCCATGGGAAACCTACGGTTCCCGCCGGGTTTCCTCGACGATGTCCGCGACCACCTCGACCGCATGGGCGGCTGGGCGGCATGAGCGCGCGGCGCGGTGCCGACCGGCCATCGGACGAGACTCCGGCGCCCCGGTCGACCCCGAGCCGTCCCGCACCGATCGACGCCGCGACCAAGGCGCGCATGTCCCAGCAGCGGCGCACCGGCACCGCACCCGAACTGGCGCTGCGGCGCGAACTCCATCGCGCGGGCCTGCGCTATTTCGTCGATCGTCCGCCCATCAAGGGGCAGCGTCGCCGCGCGGATGTGGTGTTTCCCCGCCAGCGGGTCGCCGTCTACGTCGACGGCTGTTTCTGGCATCGCTGCCCGGAACACGCCACGGATCCGAAGAACAACGCGCAATGGTGGGCCGACAAACTGGCTGGCAATGTGGCCCGCGACCGTGCCACCGACGCCACCCTGGCCGCAGCGGGCTGGCGGGTCGTGCGGGTGTGGGAACACGAGGACCCCCAGGCCGCCGCTGAACAGATCGTCGCCCTGATTCGCCGGAATCAGGGCTCGACCGGCTGATATCGGCGATCAGCGCCGACGCGGGTCGCTGTGCACCCGCACCTTGACCAGCGAGCGTGGCGCGTTGGCCGCGATGTAGCTCGACACCGCCATCGCCGAGACCGTGGCGAACCCTGCCAGTGCCATCACGTAGCTCATCTGGACCTCCCGATCGTTTCGGTGTCCAGCCTGCCCGGTGAACCTGACAACAACCTGTGCGCACGCTGACGCAACCACGTGCGAGCGACTCGACGCGCCCGATCCACCGGTGAGGTCGCGGGTCGGCGCCGGGTGGACTGCTCGTCTTCCCGCGCCGTCGGCTGACCACGATCGGCTGGGTCGCCCTCCTGTGTTTCGGTGCCTCGACCATCGCCGACGCACTGTTCCCCCTGCACGACTGCGATCCCGGCGACAGCACGTGCGGCGGTGACAGCGGCCTGTTTCCGCAACTGCATCACCCACACGCGCTGACCAGCACCCTGGCCGCCGCCGCGATCATCGCTGGTTGAATCCTCACACGGCGGTGCTCTTGGCCGCTGGCCTCGATGGCGAAATCCGCACAGTTGTCCACAGGTTCACGGTTGTCCACAGGCCGGTATCAGGACCGGTTGAATGCCGATGCGCGCGGACCCGGGCAACTACGCTCGACCCCGTGACCAGCGAAACGGCTACTCCCACCGACCTGCTCACCCAGGTCGCCGCCTCCACCGCACGCCTCGACACCGCGATCGGGACGCTCACCGACGCGGCGCTGGCCGAGCCGTCCCAATTACCCGGCTGGACGCGCGGCCATGTCCTCGCCCATCTGTCCCGCAATGCCGACAGCCTGCTGAACCTGCTGCTCTGGGCGCGCACCGGCATCGAGATCCCGCAGTACCCCAGCGGCGCCGTGCGCGATGCCGACATCGTCGCGGGCGCACCCCGCTCGCTGGAGGTGCAGCACGACGATTTCACCGCCTCGGCGCACCGCTGGCAGGCGGTCGCCACCACGATGCCCGCCGCCGACTGGCACGCGGTGGTGCGCAACCGCCAGGGTGGCGAGCTGACCGCCGACCAGATCCCGTGGATGCGACTGCGCGAGACCGAGATCCACCACGTCGACCTCGACGTCGGCTACACCCCCGCCGACTGGCCCGCCGCCTTCGTCGCCCGCCTGCTCCCCGAAGCCGTCATCGACCTGTCCGCCAAGGTGCTCCCCGCAGCCACCCCCACCTTCGACATCCAGTCCACCGATACCGATTTCATCGCCACCGTAGGCCCTGGCCGCCCCCACCACACCGTCCTCGGCCCAGCCTCCGCCCTGCTGGCCTGGTTACTCGGCCGCAGCTCGGGCAGCGACCTCACCGGGCCGCTGCCGCCACTGCCCGCCTGGAAATAGCGATCCGGCCAACAGCCGCCGCCAAGAATTCCACAACCGCCACCGCCGATCATCAAGTGCATGAAATCTCTTGCCACACTTGGTTTCAAGCTCGCCTCGGTCGTAGCCCTGGCAGGGATCGGAGCCACCGTCACCACTGCCCCCGCATCGGCCGAATCAACCCTCTACGCGTCGATCGCCATCTCGCGCCAGACCGGCGTAACCGCCGCGGCATGGAACTACCCGACCCAACGTGCCGCTGAAAAGGCCGCGAAAAAGGCCTGCAAGAAAAGCGACTGCAGACCGTATGTCACCGCCGCCAGCGGCTACTGCGCCGCCGTCGCCCGCGCGACCAACAAGAACTGGTCGTGGGCCAGGGCCACTACCCGAGGCGTAGCCGCGGCGAACGCCGTCGGCGTCAACTCGGGCCCACAACCTCGCGTCGTCAACTCCGTGTGCCAGAACGCCGCCCTCGGCGTCGGCGCCCTCGAATCCTTCGCGCCCGAACAACCCACCGAGTGAGGAACATTGGTGGCGCCCCACCGATGTCATCGATGTCGGCCTCATCGAAGGACGCGGGTGGGCGGTCGTCGAAGCCAATTGCGCATTCGGAGCGGGCATGTACGGATGCGACCCAGTGCGCGTTCTCGAGGTACTCGCCCGTGCCTGTGTGCCCCGCCACGAGCTCCTCGGGTCCGACGCCACCTGGGCGTTGCCACCGGTCCGGCTCGCATATCCCGGAAAGTGTGGGTTCGTTTGCAAGGGGAAAGTAGGTGATCCTGCCCGGATCACCCGGAAACGAAACTCGCCTCCTACCGGTTTGCACTGGTAGGAGGCGAATTGTTGTGCGCCCGAAGGGATTCGAACCCCTAACCTCTTGATCCGTAGTCAAGTGCTCTATCCGTTGAGCTACGGGCGCATGGTCTTCAGTTGTTACCCGGCGAACCGGGGTGTGGCGGAGGCGAGAGGATTTGAACCTCCGGTCCCCGTGAAGGGACAACTCATTAGCAGTGAGTCCCATTCGGCCGCTCTGGCACGCCTCCTGGAGCCTTCTCTTCGAGGGCACCGGTCCTTGTCGAACCGCCGGGAATGAAGATTACACGAGCAGTCATGGTAGTCCAAAACGCCTGGTCAATCAGCGTAAGTTGCTGTCGAACCAGTCGTAGATGCGGGTCTGTGAATCGATCTGGATCGCGGCGGCAGCATCGTCGTCGGGATCGGGGCGATCGACGCGGTGGCCGAGGCCGGAGTAGCTGATGGTGAGACTGGCCACATTCGCGCGAGCGGTCGCGTCGCGGAGACGGTCGACGGCCTCGGGCGGGGTGGCCGGGTCGTCGGCGCCGAACAGGCCGAGCCAGGGCGCCTGGAGATCGGCGGCGACATCGACCAAGGCGGTGTCCTGATCCGGCAGCGGCTCGAGGATGCCTGGCGCGGCCACGCTCACCGCGGCGCCGATCGGTCGATTGGTGGCGACGAGGAAAGCGGCGGTGCCCGCGGTGTCGAAGCCGAGGACGCCGATGGTGTCGGGGAAGACCCCGCGGCGGGTGAGCCAGTCGAAGCCCGCGTCGAAATCGTCGAAGAGTTCCTCGCCGAACACCTCGCGCACTCCATCGTCGGTGCTGCGGTCGAACAGGTGCGGGGCGATGACGATCCAGCCCTCGAACGCCAGCGACTTCATCAACTCGCGCAGCTGGGGCGAGAATTCCCTGGATTCGTGCAGGACGACGATGCCACCGCGGGCAATGCGCTCGGGCTCGACGACGGTGATGGGCACACCGGTGCGGCTCGCGGATCCGATCGTGTCCACGCCGCGCGCCTCGGCGGTGGGCTCCACCGGCCGGAGTGGGGCGACATCGTCATAAGTGCCCGGCATAAACCCAGCGTAGGCGCCGGAACTGGACTTGGGTAGACCTTGTCGGCCGCGCCGCGCGCCGAGCCGGCCGATCATCGTAGGGTGGAGGCGTGACAGCGCACATCCGGCCCGACCTCGCCACCATCCCGGCCTATGTTCCCGGTCGTAACCACCCCGATGCGGTGAAGCTCGCGTCCAACGAGACGACCTTCGGCCCGCTGCCCAGCGCGGCCAAGGCGATCGCGGAGGCCGCTGAGCAGGCCAACCGGTACCCGGACAATCAGGTCACCGAGCTGCGGACGGCGCTGGCGGGGTTCCTCGACGTGAGTGTCGCCCAGGTCGCGGTCGGCTGCGGCAGCGTCGCGCTGTGCCAGGAACTCGTGCAGATCACCTGCGACGCACCCACCGACGAGGTGGTCTTCGCGTGGCGCTCGTTCGAGGCATATCCGATCGTCACACAGGTGGGTAATGCCACCGCGGTGCCGGTGCCGCTGACCGAGGGCCATCTGCACGATCTGGACGCGATGGCCGCGGCGGTCACCGAGCGCACCAAGCTGATCTTCGTCTGCAACCCGAACAATCCGACCGGCACCGCGCACGGCCGTGCCGAGCTGGAGCGGTTCCTCGACCGGGTGCCGGCGCACGTGCTCGTCGTGCTCGACGAGGCCTACTACGAGTACCTGCGACTGACCCCGGCGACGCGCCCCGACGGCGTCGAGATCGCGCGGACCCGGCCGAACGTGGTCGTGCTCCGCACCTTCTCCAAGGCCTACGGTCTGGCCGGACTACGGGTGGGATACGCGGTGGGCGATCCCGAGGTGATCACCGCGCTGCTGAAGGTGCACATCCCGTTCAGCGTGAACCGGGTGGCGCAGGCGGCCGCGATCGCCTCGCTGGAGGCGCGTGGCGAACTGCTCGATCGCACCGAGTTGCTGGTGGCCGAGCGCGGCCGGGTGCGCTCGGCGCTGCTCGCCGCGGGCTATGCGATGCCACCGAGCGAGGCCAATTTCGTGTGGCTGCCGCTGGGCGCGCGCACCGTGGAATTCGCCGAGGCCAGTGCGGCGGCGGGGGTACTGGTCCGCCCGTTCGCCGGAGACGGCGTGCGGGTGACGATCGGCGATCCGCACGAGAACGACCAGTTCCTCGCCTTCGCCACCGGCCCGGAGGCCGCCCCATTCCGTCAGACCAGCACACGGTCAGCATCCCTTGACGCGAGTCCAGGGGGCATTACCGCGATTTCGAGCACACCGCCAGCACACCGGTCGTAGGCTGATCTCACGCTGATTTCGGTGTTCGAACAGGACGAATATGCACGGGGCGATGATCGGTCGATTACCTGGTCGGCGCGCGCCACCGGTCGAGCGGAGTGTTCTCGGCGGGCGATCGACCCGCATCTCGGGTCCGCCCGCACGGCCCTGCACCCGCTGCCCGACCGGAGATGTACCGTGAACCAACGCTCCCGCCCTGCTGTCTGCGAAAAGCCCACCACCGCACCTACTTTGGACGACACGAGCGATCTCGTCACCACACCCGACACCGAGCTCGACCGTCGGCTGCGCGAATGCGACGAGTTCTTCCGCAACCCCGAACTCGGGCATCTGCCCACCCAGCGACGCCTCGGCGCACTCGCCGAACTGCGCGAAACCGGCACCTATCGACAGACCGCCGAGGAGATATTGATCGGCGCGAAACTGGCTTGGCGCAACCACGCTCGCTGCGTGGGCCGCAAACACTGGCGGTCGCTGAAACTGCTCGACGCGCGCCGAGTTACTTCCGCGCACGAGCTTTCCGAAGTGTGCTGGCAACATCTACGACTGGCCACCAATGGCGGCGCCATCCAGTCGATGATCACGGTGGGCCCCCCGCGTGATCCCGGCGGTGCCGAATACCGCATCGAGAGTTCCCAGTTGATCCGCTATGCCGGATACCGCAACGGTGACGGCACCGTCACCGGCGATCCGGCCAATATCGCCGCCACCGAGCAGGCACTCGCGCTGGGCTGGCACGGCGAGCGGACACCCTTCGACGTGTTGCCCGTTCTGATCAGCACGCCCACCGAGGACCTGCAGTACTTCGACGTCCCCCGCGAACTCGTTCGCGAAGTCGAGCTGAGCCACCCCGACTACCCGTGGTTCGCCGGGCTCGGCCTGAAATGGCATGCGCTGCCCGCGGTCTCGAACATGGACCTCGAGGTCGGCGGTGTCACCTACTCCTTCGCCCCGTTCAACGGCTGGTACGTCGGCACCGAGATCGGCGCGCGCAATCTCAGCGACAGCGACCGCTACAACATGCTCCCCCTGATCGCCGACATGATGGGTCTGGACACCTCATCGGTGCGCACGCTCTGGCGCGACAAGGCCCTGATCGAACTGAATCACGCTGTCCTGCACAGTTTCCGCACCTCGGGAGTGCACATGGTCGACCATCACACGGTCGCCAAGCAGTTCTGCGACCACGTCCAGCGCGAGGAATCCGCCGGCCGGGCCTGTCCCACCGACTGGAGCTGGGTCAACCCGCCGATCTCCTCCGGACTCACGCCCACCTTCCACCGCTACTACGACCCGCCCGACCTGGACGTGCGCCCCAACTTCGTCCGCAGGGACTGAGTGAATCCGGCCCCTGACCGGGGGTGTTTGGCCCGAAACCGACCGGGTATTTGCTGCCACGTAGCTGATCACCAACAACCCAGCGGAGCCCGGATGGCTCCCGGTAGGAGGGATCACGATGAGCAGAGCAACCTTGGATTCCCTGATCGGCGCGACCGCGTACGACGCGCACGGCGAGAAGATCGGCAAGGTCAAGCAGATCTATCTGGAGAACGCGACGGGTTCGCCGACCTGGGCCTCGGTCTCGACCGGGCTGTTCCACGGCGACTCCCTGGTGCCGCTGGCCGGCGCCGAGCACCAACCCGACCAGGACGCGCTGCGCCTTCGAGTCGACAAGAACGAGGTGAAATCCGCGCCGCATCTCGACGAGGGCGGCCGGATCAGTCCGGCAGCCGAGCAGGAACTGTTCGCGCACTACCATGTCGATCCGCGGGCCGCGGGCTGGAACACCTACGGCCGTCAGCAGATTCGGCCCGGTGCCGACGAACCGATGACGCACGGCCAACGCGCCGAGGATTCGGTCATCCGCTCGGAGGAACAGCTGCGCGTCGAGACCGACAGCGAGGAGGTCGGCACCGCCCGGCTGCGCAAGTACGTCGTGGAGGAGGAGCAGACCTTCACGGTGCCCACGACGCACGAGGAGGTCCGCGTCGAACGTGAGCCGATCACCGGCGAGCGCGGGCCGACCGAGATCGGCGAGGAGGAACGCGAGGTCCTTCTGCACGCCGATCAGGTGCACGTCGACAAGGAGGCCGTTCCCGTCGAGCGGGTGCGGCTGGCGGTCGACGAGGTCGACGACGAGCAGCAGGTGTCCGGCACCGTACGCAAGGAACGCGTGGAAACCGAAGGAGTGCAGGACGATCCGCGCCGGACCTAGTCAGGTGACGGACGGCACCTTCGCCGCCCCGGCCGGGCATCATCGGTGATCGGCCGGGGCACTCGCGGCCACCGCGAGCGCGGCGGCTGGGCGATCAGCTGACCAACCGGTACACCGAGAACGCCAGGAGCAGGACGCAGACAGCCATGCCGATGTAGCCGAGCACCTGACCGGGCGCACTCCGGCGCTCGGGCGTGAGCGCGCCCTTCGCGAACGTGTTCGCAGGCGCCGTGTAGTGGACCTCGGTGGCGTATCCGGGGAAAACCTGCAGCGCGACGGCGCCGCCGCCGTACTCCATCCCCAGCTGACTCGAATCGACGGTCACCGTGTGTACACCGGGCGGACCCGGCACGAAGTTGGCCCCCCACTGCGCATTCGGGACCGGATAGCCGTTGACTCGAATCTTCACCCCGATGCCGAAGGCGATCGGCATCTTCCAGGCGTAGACGGTGATCCCGGTCTGGCCCGGGACGGTGCGGAACTGTGGCGGCGCCGGAACGGCGAACCCGGGCACGGGACCGGTCATGAGAATTCCCCCTCGCACACATTCGTCGCCGCTCGATGATGACGACTCACAATCTGCAGACGGGGCGGGCCCGGCACGAAGTGTTTCGTCAGGCCCCGACCCGACAATGGCGGAGACGGAGGGATTTGAACCCCCGGTGGTTTTTTACGCCACGCTCGCTTTCAAGGCGAGTGCATTCGGCCGCTCTGCCACATCTCCCTGCTGGGGGATCTTAGCTGAGCCGTCCGTCTCGTCGCGATTCCGGGCTCGCCCGCCATCGCGACCAGCTCAGGTGCGGATCGTCGTGGCGGGCGACTGGGGCGCTGGGCCGGCACCCGAGAGGTGACCGACTTCAGCTGTCCTTGAAGGGGTTGAAGGTCTTTCCGACGAGGTAGCCCAGGCGGATGGGCAGGGGCTTCATGACGGCGGCGGAGATCTTGTTGACGGTACCCGGGACGCACACGGGTTTGCCTTTCATCACGGCTGCCCAGCCCTCGGTGACGACGGCGTCGGGCTGCTGCCAGAGGATGCCGGGCAGGTGGTCGGCCTTGTCCCGAGTGCCCATCACATCGTGAAACTCGGTGCGGGTGAAGCCGGGGCACAGGGCGGTGACATGGATGCCGTGGGGTTTGAGTTCCATATCCAGGGCTTGCGAGGCGTTGAGGACGTAGGACTTGACGCCGGTGTAGAGCAGGCCGGCGCCGGGTGGGGCGAACGCGGCGACCGAGGACAGGTTGACGATGCGGCCCCAGTGGCGCTCCTTCATGCCGGGGATGACCAGGTGGGCGAGTTCGGTCGGGGCGGTCACCATCAGCTGGATCTCCCCGGCCAGGGCGTCCCACGGGGTGTCGGCGAACGCGGTCTTGCCCGACAGGCCCGCGTTGTTGATCAGGACGTCGATGTCCAGGCCCTGCTGTTCGGCGTGGTCCACGATCGCGGCGGGGGCAGCGGGGTCGGTGAGGTCGGCGGCGAAAACCTCGCAGCGCACATCGTGGCGTTCGGCCAGCTGTGTGGCGAGCTCCTGCAGGCGATCGGCGCGACGGGCGACGAGTAGCAGCTGGTAGCCGCTTGCGGCCAGATGGTGGGCGAATGCCGCGCCGATGCCGGCGGACGCGCCGGTGATCAGGGCGGTGCGGGGGGATGTGGTCATGGTTCCTTCGCTCGGGTGGGGGTCGAGAGGTGGGGGTCGTCAGGCAGGTGGGCCGGGCAGCTCGCGGGGGCCGGGGGTGAAGTCGGGCCGAGCTGTGCCGATGTCGCCGCGGTACTCACCGACCGGGCCGGTGAGCAGGAAGGGCCGGGGGACGCGACGCTGAGCGTCGGTGAATCCCCAGGTGCCCATGCCCAGGTAGACCCCGGGCGCGGCACGGCGTAGCTCGTCCACCATGTGGATCGACCCGCACATCGAGGTGTAGGCGCGATAGACGAGCGTGTAGGCCGGGGCGCCGTCGTAGCGCGACGGGGCGATCAGCGTGCGCATCGGGTAGCGCTGCCGGACCCGCCCGAACTCGCGGAAGGTGTTGTAGCCGCGCCCGCCGTTGGCGTCGACGGGCCGGAATGCCTTGCACAGCCACGGCCCGAGCGGGTTGGCCACGGCCACTTTTCCGGTCACCATGGCGAACAGATTCGGCTGGGCGAGCAGGGCGGCGGTGTACTCGCCGTCGATCTCGGCGATCGTGGGGGCTTCCAGATCGGTGAACAGCGCGAGCAGCTCGCTGGTGTCGAGCCGGCGCAGCTCGGCGGCCGCGTTGTCGGTGTCCATGGGAACCAGCCTCATCTCGAAAGATCTTGAACGTCGCTCAAGAAGCGTAGCGCCTTCTTGAGTGCCGCTCAAGATAGGGTGGTGAAGTGCCAAGGAATCGACGCCCGCAGAATCGCGAGGAGAAGCGCGAGGAGATCATCGCCGCCGCGCAACGCCTGCTCATCGACGACGGCTTCGAATCCGCGTCCACGGCGCGGATCGCCAAGAGCGCGGGAGTCACTGTCAATACGATCTACTGGTATTTCAAGGACAAGGACGAGTTGCTCATCGAGGTCCTGGACCGCGTCCTGGCCGAGGCACTCGCCGCCTACGCGGCGATCGACAGCCTGTCGTTGAACGACCGCCTGCTGTGGGTGGTCGACCAGCTGGAGCAGCTGCGCGGGCTCGTCAACACCGTGCACGCCCGCGCCGCGAGTTCCCCCGCCATCGACACCTGGCACACCGCGTTCCACCAGCTGGCCGACGCGCTGTTCGCCGACAACCTCCGCACCGCTGGAGTCACCGAGACCGACCTCCCGGCCATGTCGGCCATCGGGACCTTCGTCATCGAAGGACTTCTCACCCATCAGCGCGACGACGCGGACAAGCGAGCGGTCATCGACCTGCTCGTACGCAGCCTCACCGCCGCCTCCGATCGACCCGGGCCGAACTGACCCCGGCAGCCGTGCGAGATCGGTGACGATATTTCCGTGTGGGTGCTCGCGGTCGGGCATCGGCGCGTGGAGGATCGGTATCCATGCACGCAATCGAGTTGAATGGGTTCGGTGGGCCCGAGGTGATGGAGTGGACCGTGACGGTCGATCCGGAGCCCGGGCCAGGGGAAGTTCTGGTCGAGGTCATCGCGGCGGGGGTGAACCGGGCCGATCTGTTGCAGCGGCGGGGGTTGTATCCGCCGCCCGCTGACGCGAGTTCGGTGTTGGGGCTGGAGTGTTCGGGGACGATCGTCGCGCTCGGGACGGGAGTGACCGACTGGCAGGTGGGCGATCGGGTGTGCGCGCTGCTGTCGGGGGGCGGGTACGCGGAGGTGGTCGCGGTGCCGGCCACCCAACTGCTGCCGATCCCGGACGGGCTCGATCCCGTCGCAGCCGCGGGGCTGCCCGAGGTGGCGGCCACGGTGTGGTCGAACCTGGTGATGACCGCGGGGATGCGGGCTGGGCAGTTGGTGTTGCTCCACGGTGGTGGGGGTGGGATCGGGACGCACGCGATTCAGGTGGCTCGGCGGTGCGGTGCGCGGGTGGCGGTGACGGCGGGGTCGGACGAGAAGCTGGCCCGGTGCGCCGAATTGGGGGCCGAGGTGCTGATCAACTATCGGACGCAGGACTTCGTCGAGGTGATCGCGAGCGAGTCGCCGGCGGGTGCCGACATCATTCTCGACAACATGGGCGCGACGTATCTGGAGCGCAATGTGGAGGCACTGGCCCCGCACGGGCAGCTGGTGGTGATCGGCATGCAGGGCGGCGTCAACGGCACGTTGAACCTGGGTGCGCTGCTGCGCAAGTGGGGCACGGTGCACGCCACCAATGTGCGCAGCAGGCCGCGGACCGGCGTCGGCAGCAAGGCCGAGATCGTGGCGGCGGTGCGAGCACAGTTGTGGCCGCAGGTCGCCGCGGGTGACGTTGTTCCGGTGATCTCGGCGGAGGTGCCGATCGCGGAGGCGGCGCGGGCACACGAGATGCTCGACGAGCCGGACACCTTCGGCAAGGTGATCCTGCGTCTCCGCGACTGACCGACGCGGTCGGGACCGCGCTCGTGGTCACCCCGCGGGAGGGCCGGTCGCCGACCGCGACGCCGACGTCACCGGTGGTGGTCGGCGGGTCTACTCGAGGGTGATGAGCGCGCGGCCGAGCTGGTCGATCTCGTAGCGAGTCGTATAGGGAGCCAGCCCGATGGTGACAGCGCCACCCTCGTCGTTGACCCCGAGCGCGTCGAGCAACCGGCTCCCGCCGTGCACCCCGCTGACCGTGCCGATCCGATTGTCGGCGAGCTTGGCCGCCACCTTCTCCGCCTGCATCCCGGCCATCGTGAAGCTGACGGTGGGGATGCGGGTGGAGGCGCGGCCGATCACGGTGAGGCCCTCGACCTTCTCCAGCACCTGCATCAGATGATCGAAGAGCTGATCGTGGTAGTCCTGCAGCGAGGTGATCGACATCTCCAGCCGCTCGCGACGGGTGCCGGTGGCGCGATCGTCGAGCGCGGCGAGGAAGTCGATCGACTCGGTGAGCCCGGCCAGCAGGGCGTACTGGTGTCCGCCCACCTCGAGCCGTTCAGCGCCCTTGGCATAGGGATTGAGCGACATCGACGGGATCCGGTCGAGGAAGGCCGGGTCGCGGAAGACCAGCGCGCCCACCTGCGGGCCGCCCCACGACGGTGCGCTCAGCGCCACCACATCGGCGTTGAGCTCGTCGATGTCGATCAGCGCGTACGGCGCGGCGCCGAACGCGTCGGCGACCAGCAGGCCCCCGACGTCGTGCACCCGGTCGGCGGCCACCCGGACCGCGGGCGCGGAGCCGACGATCGGGGACGCGGCGGTGAGCGCGACCAGGCGCGCGGTCGGGCCGATCAGTTCCTCGAACTGCCACGACGGCATCTCGCAGGTCTCGATCTCCACCTCGGCCCAGCGCACGTGCGCGCCGTAGCGGTTGGCGATGCGCAGCCACGGCGCGACGTTGGCCTCGTCGTCGAGGCGCGAGAGCACGATGCCGGTACCGAGGCCAAGGCGCGAGCTCAGCGATTCCGCCAGCCAGGCCAGCAGCACCGCACGATCGGGTCCGAGCACGACGCCGGCCGGATCTCCGCCGACCAGGTCGGCGACCGCCTCGCGGGCGGCGTCGAGAATGGCGCCGCTGCGTGTCGCCGCACCGTGGCGGCCGATGTGCGAAAACGAGGAGGTACGGAAACCCGTTGAGACGGCACGCGATACCGAATCGGGAACCAGCATCCCCGCCTGCGGGTCAAGATGGATCCAGCCGTCGCCGAGGGACGGTATCAGGCCCCGAACCCTCGCGACGTCATAAGTCATGGAGGCCACTTTAAGGGCAGCGGGCCTCGCGGGGTAACCGCGTGGGGGTTTTCGCGCGAAGCCGACACACACGCAATGATGGGGATATGACGCACTCGGAGGATGTCCCCGAATCCATCGTCGTGATCGGTCCCGACGGCCGTCCGCTCACCGTGCCCGCCGACGCCGATGGCGCGGCCGCCTTCACCGGACAGGTCGTCCCCGACGACGAGAAGGCCGACGACGGGAGCGGCGAGTCGCTGGCCGACATGGTCGAGCAGCCCGCCAAGGTGATGCGCATCGGCACCATGATCAAACAGTTGCTCGAAGAGGTGCGCGCGGCACCGCTCGACGACGCCAGCCGCTCGCGCCTCAAGCAGATCCACAAGTCCTCGGTCCGCGAGCTCGAGCAGGGCCTGGCCCCCGAGCTGCGCGAGGAGCTGGAACGGCTGACCCTGCCCTTCACCGAGGAGTCGGTGCCCTCGGACGCGGAACTGCGCATCGCCCAGGCCCAGCTGGTCGGCTGGCTGGAGGGCCTCTTCCACGGCATCCAGACCGCGCTGTTCGCCCAGCAGATGGCCGCGCGCGCCCAGCTCGAACAGATGCGTCAAGGGGCGCTGCCGCCGGGCATGCACACCGTCGATCCCAAAGCGGGCGGTCACGTCGGCGGCGGGCAATACCTGTAGAGCCGGTCACCCTGAACCGCCGAAGGCGGGTTCGCGGCCGGCCCCGATCTGGACTGACCAGAGGGTGCGACGAAGGAGTACCCGGCGGGAGGGAAGATCGGGGCCCTCGGGGCCGCGAACACCCGGCGCCAGCCGGAATACAACACTGTAGTGTCGGGGACCGTGCCCGCCGCCTCCGCTCGCCCCGAATCGGTCTCCGACCAGAGTGACGCGCGTCCCGAAGAGAGCCCCGTGCCTTCCGAAGACAACACCGACGGTTCAGCCACCGACGTCCAGCGCGAGCTGACCGAAGTAGCCGAAGCCGAGCACACAGCCGACGCACCGCTGGTCGTCACAACCCCGATGGTGTCGGACTCGCAGACGTTCAAGCGCGCGTTCAAGGACATGCGCGAGGGCCTCCATCAACGCGAGCTGTGGTTGTCGCTGGGCTGGCAGGACATCAAGCAGCGGTATCGCCGGTCGGTACTCGGTCCGTTCTGGATCACCATCGCGACCGGTCTGCAGGCGCTGGCGATGGGCCTGCTGTATTCGACTTTGCTCAATCAGCCGATCAGTGAGTATCTGCCCTATGTGACGATCGGCCTGATCGTCTGGAATGTCATCAGTGCCGCGATTCTCGACGGCTCCGATGTATTCATCGCCAATGAGGGTCTGATCAAGCAGTTGCCCTCGGCGCTGAGCGTGCACGTCTATCGACTGGTGTGGCGACAATTCCTCTTCTTCCTCCACAATGCGGCGATCTACCTCTTGCTGCTGGCGGTGTTCTCGATCTGGCGTGATCTCGACGCCTCGGTGCTGCTGGTGATCCCCGCGGTCCTGCTGCTGTTCCTCAACGCGATGTGGATCTCGATCGCGTTCGGCATCTTCGCCACCCGCTACCGCGACATCGCCCCGATCCTCGGCTCGATGACGCTGATGCTGTTCGTGCTGACCCCGGTCATGTGGTCGACGAAGGCGCTGGAGAACTCGGTCGGCGGGATGAGCGATCGCGCCCGGCTGGTCGAGATCGTGCCCACCTTCCACTACCTCGAGATCGTGCGCGCCCCCCTGCTGGGCGAACCGTCGGCGCTGCGGCACTGGGTGATCGTCGGCGTGATCACGCTGATCGGCTGGATCGTCGCGATCCTGGCGCTCAAGCAGTACCGTGCCCGCGTCCCGTACTGGGTTTAGGAGCAGACTCCGATGAGCCGTGTGAGTATCGAAACCCATGAGGCGTGGGTCGAGTTCCCCATCTTCGACGCCAAGTCGCGGTCGCTGAAGAAGGCGTTCCTGGGCAAGGCGGGCGGCGCGATCGGGCGCAACAGCTCCGATGTGGTGGTCGTCGAGGCGCTGCGCGACATCAACCTCTCGCTGAAAGAAGGCGACCGGATCGGTCTGGTCGGCCACAACGGCGCGGGCAAGTCGACGCTGCTGCGGCTGCTGTCGGGTATCTACGAACCCTCGCGCGGCAGTGCCCGCATCCGCGGCCGGGTGGCCCCGGTGTTCGACCTCGGTGTCGGCATGGACCCGGAGATCTCCGGCTACGAGAACATCATCATCCGCGGTCTGTTCCTCGGGCAGACGCGTAAGCAGATGCTGGCCAAGATCGACGAGATCGCCGATTTCACCGAACTCGGTGAGTACCTGTCGATGCCGCTGCGCACCTACTCCACCGGCATGCGGGTGCGGCTGGCGATGGGCGTGGTGACTTCCATCGACCCCGAGATCCTGCTGCTCGACGAGGGCATCGGCGCGGTCGACGCGGAGTTCATGAAGAAGGCCCGCACCCGGCTGCAGTCGCTGGTCGCGCGCTCGGGCATCCTGGTCTTCGCCAGCCATTCCAACGAGTTCCTGGCCCAGCTCTGCGATACCGCGATGTGGATCGACCACGGGCAGATCCGCTTGCACGGCGGAATCGAAGAAGTTGTGCGAGCGTACGAGGGTCCCGAGGCGGGTAATCACGTGGCACAGGTGCTGCGTGAACTGGAGACCGAGGGTGCGACGGGCGAGAAGGAACTGGAGCAGAACCAGGCATGAGCGGTCAACGGCCGGAGGCGGCAGCGCAGCGTAACCACGGAGGCCGTCCGAGCATGCCCGGAGTTACCGCATGAGCGGTCAACGGCCGGAGAAGAGCCAGCCCAGTGTGCCCGGCGGGTTCAGCATGACCGACCGGTTGGAAGCGACCGATGCCCCGGTCGAACCCGCGGCGGTCCTGCCCGATGACGCCGAGCTGCCCGAGGGCGCGGAACTGGCCGATCTGCGGACCGAGACCGGCCCCCAGGCGCGGATCGTCGCGGTGGTCGTCACGCACAAGCGCCGGGAACTGCTGGCCGAGTCGTTGAAGGTGCTGGCCTCGCAGTCGCGGCCCGTCGACCATCTGATCGTGGTCGACAACGCCAACGAGGACGCGGTCGCGGAGCTGGTCGCCCAGCAGCCGATCGAGGCGACCTACCTGGGTTCGCGGCACAATCTCGGCGGCGCGGGCGGTTTCGCCCTCGGCATGCTGCACGCGCTCACCCTCGGCGCGGACTGGGTCTGGCTGGCCGATGACGACGGCCGCCCCGACGGCCCCGAGGTGCTGGCCACGCTGATCGATTGCGCGCGCAGGCACGATCTGGTCGAGGTCTCGCCAGTGGTCTGCGACATCGACGAACCCGACCGTCTCGCCTTCCCGCTGCGTCGCGGCGTGGTGTGGCGGCGGCTGCGCTCCGAGCTCGGCGACGAGGACTTCCTGCCCGGCATCGCCTCGCTGTTCAACGGGGCGCTGATCTCGGCCAAGGCCGTCGACCTGATCGGCGTGCCCGACCTGCGCCTGTTCGTGCGCGGCGACGAGGTCGAGGTGCATCGTCGGCTGGTCCGCTCGGGTCTGCCGTTCGGCACCTGCCTGCAGACCGCCTACCTGCATCCCAACGGCGCCGAGGAATTCAAGCCGATCCTCGGCGGTCGTATGCACACCCAATACCCGGACGACCCGGTGAAGCGCTATTTCACCTATCGCAACCGCGGCTACCTGATGTCACAGCCGGGCATGCGGAAGTTGTTGCCGCAGGAGTGGATCCGCTTCTCCTGGTTCTTCCTGGTGACCCGCCGCGATCCGGCCGGACTCAAGGAATGGTTCCGGCTGCGCTCCCTTGGCCGCAACGAGCATTTCGGCAAACCCGAATAGCCCCGGAAACTCAGGGTAGTTCGCTCTGGTAAAGAGCGGCGGTTCCGTCTTACGATGCGAGATGTGACCTTCAGAAAGAGTTTCGCATCCGCCGCGGCGACCGTGCTCGCCGGCGCCGCGCTCTGTCTCGCCGCGCCGGGCACCGCGCACGCCGCCGACCCCTGCCGGCTCGGCTGGTCCAATGTGGGCCCGCGTACCTGCGCGATGACCGACGTACGGACCGCCCCGGTCGCCTTCCTCGGCGACGGCGTCTGCGTGGGCATTCTGAACGTGTCGGGCAACGCGTTCGACGGCCCACTCGCCGAGTACACCGAGGCACCCGGCGCCGCCCACGCGGTGGTGTTGCGGATCGGCCAGGGCTTCTCCCCGCTGGGCACCTGGGCGCCGACCGTGCTGGCCTGCGACGTGCACCTCGTCGTCGAATGGCACAACCTCGACCACGGCAACACCGGTTCGGTGACCCGGTTCGTCCCCGCCGCGCGCACGAACAATTCGCCAGAGATCGTGCTCGCCGACACCGGACCGGGCCGGGTGCAGTTGACCGTCCGCACCGACCGGCCGAACCTGCCGCAGTCGGTCGAGATCTTCGTGCCGTAGTCGGGCCGAGCTGGTCGCGGCTCGGCCGTGACCACCGGGGGGCGGCTACTCCCGGCGGTACGAAAATCAGTTGCGGAGTCCTCGGGCCGTGGGGCAGAGTCGAGGTCGAACGTTGGAGAGGAGGTGGATGTCCGTGAGCACACACGTGTGGATTGCCGTGCCCGGGCGGCGCGCTTGTGCACCCGCCCTGGTTGCTCCGGACATCACCTCACCTCGCTGAATCCGCTCGTTCGGGTTCGGCACCCGACGAAGGATTACCCATCATGGTCGACTACGACCGTCTCGTCCCTTACGGCTGGACCGAAGCCGTAGCCAACGAATACCTCCCCCAGCTCGACCCCGATCGCACACCGGCCCGGATCGTCCGGATGGACCGCAGCGAATGCGATGTGGCGACACCGAGCGGACCGGCCAGGGCCACCTGTACCCGCGACCTCACCGGTCTGTGTACCGGCGACTGGGTCGGCCTCGACTCCGAAGGCACTGTGCGACAACTGTTGCCGCGACGCTCAGCGATCGTCCGGTCGTCGGTCTCGGGTCGATCCGTCGCCCAGGTGCTGGCCGCCAATGTCGACACCGTGCTGATCTGCACCGCCGCCGACGGCGATGTGGACCTCGGACGGATCGAGCGCATGCTCGCCCTCGCCTGGGAGAGCAACGCCCAGCCGATCGTGGTGCTCACCAAAGCCGATGCGGCCGAGGACATCCCACTCGACGTGGTGCGCGCGATCGCGCCCGGTGCGACGGTACTCGCGGTGAGCGCCGCCGCCGAGGTGGGGCTGGATGTGCTGACCGCGTTGCTCGACGGCACCGTCGCGCTGATCGGTCCGTCCGGCGCGGGCAAGTCGACCCTCGCCAACGCGCTGCTCGGCGAGGAGGTGTTCGCCACCAACGCGGTGCGCGCGGTCGACGGCAAGGGCCGCCACACCACCGTGCACCGGGAATTGCGGGCGCTACCCGGGGGCGGCACGCTGATCGACACGCCAGGTCTGCGTGGCATCGGCCTCCACGACGCCGCCGAGGGCCTCAGCAAGACCTTCAGCGATATCGAATCCCTCACCGCCGATTGCCGTTTCACCGACTGCGCGCACGAGTCCGAACCCGGCTGCGCGGTCCTGGCCGCCGTCGACAACGGCACGCTGCCCGAACGCCGCCTGGCCAGCTACCGCAAACTCGCCAAGGAGAACGAGTACCAAGCAGCCAAAACCGACAAACGCCTGGCCGCCGAACGCGAAAAGGTCTGGCGCGACATCACCAAATTCCAGCGCCGCCACTACCGAGCCCGCGGTCACCGCTGACTGGGCGAGTGATCACCACGCTCTGGTGGCGGCAACGGCCGAGAGCCGACGCCACCGGAGCGTGGTGGGCAAGGGTTCAGCTGGGGTCGATGCCGTAGAGGCGGGCCCAGTTCTCGCGGCTGGTGAGTTCGGGGACGGCAGCGCGGTATTCGGCCTGCAGGGCCGGGAGTTCCTTGCGGAGTTTGCGCAAGGTGCGGTAGGTGCGGATGAGCAGAGCGCGGGCACGGGCCTTGTCGCGGATGCGGACACGGACGCCGGATTGGGAGGCGTCGGTGACCACCACGTGGTCGAACAGGCCGATGTGCCACCAGTGCGCGTCCTCGCGGGTGACGCCGATCAGGCCGTGCTGAGTGCGTCCGGTCCACTGGCCGATCGCGCGCTTGATCAGCACGAGGGTGACCCGGCTCGGTTCGCCGCCGGCGCGGCGGACCTGGATGTCGGCGGAGTTCACCGGCGGGGTCGCGGCGGGGTGCTTGATCGTCTCCGGGTAGTCGTTGCGGGTGGCACGGGCGGCGGCGAGGGCGTCGATCCCGCCGTCGCGCAACACCTTCGGGCCCTTCAGGAAGTCCTCGATGCCCTGCAGGGTGGTGTGCACCAGGCCGTACTGCATGCCGACGAGGTGCTCGGCGATGGTGCGGAAGAACTCGCGCGTGATCGCCTTGCCGTCCAGGTCGGTGTGCAGCGCGCCGACGATGAGCGAGTTACGGGTGGAGAAGTAGCGCGCCCAGTCGTCGTAGTCCTTCCAGTAGAAGTCGGCGTGCCAGACCGCGGCGTTGGGCAGGGTGACGGTGACGAAACCGTGCTCACGCGCCCGCACGCCGTACTCGACATCGTCCCACTGGAAGAAGATCGGCACCGGCAGGCCGATCTCGGCGACCACTTCGGCCGGGATCAGGCAGGTCCACCAGGCGTTGTAGCCCGCGTCGACGCGACGCTCCTGGTTCTTCTTGAGCATGGAAGTGTTGCGCAGCGCCTTGGGCACCTTCTGACCGTGCTTGAGCTCGTGCAGGTGCACGTCCTCGGCGCCGACATTGAGGTAGTCGGGGTTGAGCAGGAACAGCATCTGCGCGCCGACCAGGGTGGGCTCGACGGTGAGGTTGGCGAAGGCCCGCAGCCGAAGGACCGTCTCGGGTTCGCAGAGGATGTCGTCGTCCATCAGGATGACGTCGGCGTGCGCGGTGGCTTTGCCGCCCAGTGTGGCAGTGGCCGCCGACACCTCGTAGAGGCCGCGGGTGAACCCGCCCGCGCCACCGAGGTTGGGCTGGCGGATGTAGCGCAGCTTGTCGCCGAAGTCGGGCCGCACCCGCTGGAACAGCGGCCGGTTCTCGACCAGATCGGTGCCCTGGTCCACGACGTAGACCGCGTCGATGGCGGCCAGCACGGTCGGATCGGAGGCCAGCGCGGCCACCGTGTGCGCGCAGTCCTCGGCGCGGTTGAACGTGCAGATCGCGATGGCGACCGGGCGTACCCGCTCGGGCGCCTGCGCGGTCCAGGCGAGGTCGGTGATGCCGAGTTCGCCACCGATGGCGTCGAACTCGAGCCACAGCGCGCCGCCGTCGACGTACTGATCCAGCGGCGCGGTCAGGCTCACGACGCCGCTGCTGGTCGCCACCAGCGAGGCGATGATGCGCCGGTGGCCCGCGATGTCGGAGGCGACGAGGCGCACGTTGGCCTTGTTGCCGACGGTGAGCTGAGCGCTCACACTCACCTCGGTGACGGTGGTCCAGCGCTGCCAGTAGCTGGCGGCGAAGCGACCGAAGTAGGTGTTGGTGTGCGCGGAGGCGCCCTTGGGCAGATGCAGCGCCAGCCGCTCGCGAATCGCGGCGCCCCCCTTGACGACGGCGTACAGCTCGTCGCTCACCCGCGCCGACGGCCCGGTGAAGATGCCCCTGGCCAGCACGAGCCGTTCGGGCGCTGAGTGCTCGGCTCGAAGCGATGCGGGCGCGGCCTCGCGCCGATCGTTCGATTCGGTCACGGCTTGGGTAGCCGACTGCTCCATGAAGTCCTCGAAATTCTCGGTATCGACTGCGCCGACGCAGGCAGTCACGTAAAGAAAGGGGGCGTCGCCGCGGGCGGGGGTGAGGATATCAATCGCGCGGCGCCGTCGCGCTGTCAGTGAGGCGTTGCCGCACCCCGCGCGTGTTGCTCCTCGGTAACCGAGGAACCGGTGAAGACGAATTTGTCATAGGCCCAATACCGGAATACCACCGCGACGATCTGACCGATCAAGGTGCCGGAAATGTTGTCCGACAGCGGTGACGACAGATCGAGCACATAGCGGGAAAAGCCGAGGCAGCCGAGCTGCAGTCCGATCGCGACGATGTTGAACAGAAAGTACAGAAGGTATTCGCGCCCCGGATTGTCGGTCTTCTTGTGCGCGAAGGTCCACCACTTGTTGCCGAAGTAGGTGACCACCGTCGCCACCGCGATCGCGATGATCTTGGCAGGCAGTGGCGCGTGATAGAGCACACCTTCCCCGAAGGAGAATCCGCCGTCCCAGAACACCAGCAGGTTGTAGGTACCCGCGTCGACGAGGAACCCGATCGCCCCGACGACGAGGAACGCCGCACCCTGCCGCAGGGCCGTCATCACCTTCGACGTGAGGGCGATCGGGGCGGAGGCGGGCGGATCAGGCTGGGACACGGGCCGACCGTACACCGAGAGCGCTTCCGCCCCCGCGTTAAGCTCGCGGAACCGGGTGCGCGAACAGGACACACGCTGTGTACCCTCCCGGTGACCCATTGATGCCTACATTCGAGGATTGACCCGGGTGGACTCCACCGAGCTTCGCATTGCCGCCGTGGTCCCCTGCCACAACGAAGAGGCCGCGGTCGCCAAGGTCGTCGCCGACCTCAAGGCCGCCGTGCCGGGGATCGTCGTCTACGTCTACGACAACCGCAGCACCGACCGCACCGCCGACCGCGCTCGCGAAGCCGGGGCGATCGTGCGCTACGAGCACACCAAGGGCAAGGGCAATGTGGTCCGCCGCGCCTTCGCCGACATCGAGGCCGACGTCTACCTGATGATCGACGGCGACGACACCTACGAGGCCTCGGCGGCCCCGCTGATGATCAAGACGCTGCTCGACGGCCCTTACGATCACGTGCTCGGCGTGCGCAAGCAGGACGACACCGACGCCAGCGCCTACCGCTCCGGCCACGAGACCGGCAACAAGGTACTCAACGGCGTGGTCGGCAAGGTGTTCGGCGAGAACGTCGAGGACATGCTGAGCGGCTTCCGGGTGTTCTCGCGCCGATTCGTCAAGAGCTTCCCCGCGGTCTCGCGCGAGTTCGAGATCGAGACCGAGCTGACGGTCCACTCGCTGCACCTGCGGGTACCGCAGACCGCCGTGCAGGTGGGTTTCCGCGACCGCCCGGCCGGCAGCGAGTCCAAGCTGCGCACCTATCGCGACGGCACCAAGATCTTGGCGCTGATCCTCGGCCTGGCCCGGCACGAGCGGCCGGTGGCGTTCTACGGCCTGTTCGGCACGCTGGCCTGGCTGGTCTCGCTCGTGCTCACCGTCCCGATCGTGATCGAGTTCTACAACACCCACGAGGTGGCGCGGTTCCCGACGCTGTTCTTCGCGTTCACACTGATGCTGCTGGGCAGCCTCGCCTGGACCGCCGGACTCATCCTCGACGGCATCCGCCGGTCCCGGCACGAGACGGCGCGACTGGTCTACCTGCGCTACTCGGCCGCCGGGGTGAACGCCGACCTCGCGACCGGAGACCATCGGTGACCACCTCGACCGAGCCGGACGCCACCGTCGAGCTCAGCAAGCCCGCTGCTCCCGCACCCTCGGCCAAGGATCGGGCGCTCGCTCCTATCCAGTCGCTGACCAGGCGATTCGGTGCCGCGACCGTCGCGTTCGCGGTGGTCGCCACCGTCTTCGGCGCGCTGTTCGCCGTGCTGACCCCGCCGTTCTGGGGCCACGACGAGCTCACCCAGTTCGGCCGCGCCTACCAGGTCGCCCACGGCGGGGTGTTCCCGCAGGAGATCGAGGATGATCGCGGGGTCGCCTACGGCGGGCAGATCCCCGTGAGCGTCGACGCGCTGATGAGCTACGCGTTCCACGACTACAACGACAACCCCGAAGAGCCCTTCGCGATGGTTGCCGACCCGGCCGCCTACGACCGGCTCGGCGCCGCGAAGATCTCCGCGGAGACCCGGCAGATGTGGTTCACCAACACCGCCGCCTACTCTCCTGTGCCGTACGTGCCCGCTGCCGTCGGCATCCGCCTCGGTGAGGCGCTCGACCTGAATGTGGGCGGCATGTACCTGCTGACCCGGCTGGCGGGCCTGGTGGCCTACCTGGCGGTGGTCGGGTTCGCGCTCTACGCGCTGCGCGAGCGGCGCAGCCAGTGGCTGGTGTTCACCGTCGCGGTGCTGCCGATCGCGCTGTTCCAGGCGGGCACCGTCACCGCGGACACGCTCACCAACGCCCTGGCCATCATGGTGTCGGCATTGCTGCTCAAGGCGCTGTTCGTCGGTGATCGCCTGCGCCCGGTGGAGACCGCCGCGCTGCTGGCCGCGACGATCGCGCTGCCCCTGAGCAAGCCGACCTATGTGCTGCTGGCGATGCTCGTCGTGGTCGTTCCGGCCGACCGGCTCGGCCTCGCCGGAAAACTCAAGTTCCTGCCCTGGGCCTTCGCCGCGACCGGTGCCGCGCTGTTCTTGGCCTGGACCAAGATCGCCGCGCCGACCGGTGACGGCATGAGCCTGATGCGCCCGCCGCACCAGTGGGGCCAGGTGCGTCCGGGCGACCAGCTCGCGGGCATCCTCGGTGACCCGGTGGGCTTCGTGCACACCTTCGGCGAGAGCATCGCGCTGCGCGATCACCGCTGGTTCACCCAGTTCTTCGGTGAACTCGGTTTCGCGTATGTGGACGTGCCGGCGGTATCGATGCTGGCGTGCCTGATCGCCTTCGCGGTGAGTTTCGGCATCGCCGATCGAATGAACACCGCGACAGCCACTTTCCGACGCACGCTGATCGTGGCGCTCACGGTGCTGGCGAGCGTGGCGATGATCTATGTGACGCTGTACATGTCGTTCACGCCGGTCGATTTCTACATCATCGACGGCGTGCAGGGCCGGTACTTCGTCCCGCTGGCCATCGTCGGCCTCGCGGTCGTCGCGCGGTGGGTGCCTCTGCGGCTCACGAATCCCGACGGTGTGACGCCGACGCGCGGGACGGCGATCACCGTCACCTTCGCCTCGGTCTTCGCGCTGATCGCCGCCGCCGCAACGTATTACACCGTCATCTGGGGATGATCCCCCGGATGACGGTGCGCGGTCACAACGTCTGTTCGCCCGCGGCCGCGTAGGCGCGTTCGGTATCGGCCTTCTTGGGCCGCCACCAGTTCTCGTTCTCGCGGTACCAGGTGATGGTGTCGGCCAGCCCGGCGCGGAAATCGGCGTAGCGCGGTGACCAGCCGAGCTCATCGCGCAGCACGCTCGCGTCGATGGCGTAGCGCTGGTCGTGGCCGGGGCGATCCGTCACGTGATCGAAATCGGTGGGATCACGGTCGAAGGCCCGCAGAATCAGCTGGACGACGCTGAGATTGTCGAGTTCGCCCTCGGCGCCGATGAGGTAGGTCCGGCCGATTCGGCCGCGGTCGAGAATGTCCCAGACCGCGCGATTGTGGTCGTCGACGTGAATCCAGTCGCGCACCTGATGACCGGCGCCGTACAGCCGCGGCCGCACGCCGTCGATCAAATTGGTGATCTGTCGCGGAATGAATTTCTCCACGTGCTGATACGGGCCGTAATTGTTGGAGCAATTCGACAGGGTGGCGCGGACACCGAACGAGCGGGCCCAGGCGCGCACCAGCAGATCGCTACCGGCCTTGGTCGCCGAATACGGGCTCGACGGGTTGTAGGCGGTGGTTTCGGTGAAGGCGGGATCGTCGGGGGTGAGGTCGCCGTACACCTCGTCGGTGGAGACGTGGTGGTAGCGCACGTCATGACGGCGCACCGCCTGGAGCAGCGAGTAGGTGCCGACGATATTGGTCTGCACGAACGGCCACGGTTCGGCCAGGGAGTTGTCGTTGTGCGATTCGGCCGCGAAATGCACGACGGCGTCGACGCCGCTGACCAGATTGTCGACCAGGTCGAGGTCGGCGATGTCGCCGTGCACGAACTCGATTCGGTCGGCGACCGGGTCGAGGGAGGCGCGATTACCGGCGTAGGTGAGCGCGTCGAGCACGGTCACTCCCACGTCCGGGCGCGTGGCCACGGTCTGCTGGACGAAATTCGCACCGATGAACCCGGCCCCGCCGGTTACGAGCACTCGCACCAGGTCAACGATACGTGCCCGCTGACGACGAACCGGTGCCGAGGCAACGATGACCGAGCACCCGAACACCCCAGAAGTGATGTCCATCACAGTAACCCGCTCTAGGTTAAAACCAGGGGTCTCCTTTCCTGAGAAAATGCCCGGTCGGTACTCAGGTTTCCGACGCCGCACAGACCCCGGGGCATCAGCAGTGAACGGAATTTGAATGGAAGGTCATGCCGGGTTCACCACTCGTTGGCTGCAGGGGATTTGGATCATCGAGTCCCCTCCGAAAAGCTCCAACATCGAGGTTCAACAAAAATGCTGATGAGGAAATTCGCCGCCACTTCGGCGCTGCTGATCGCTGCCATGGGCGTCGCCGCCGGCACCGTGAACGCGGCCCCGGTCGTAGAGGCCGCCCCGATCAACTTCACCGCCGAGGAAGTGAACGGCACCTCGGTGATCACCACCGACGCCGGTTCACTGGTCGTCGAGGAAGGCGCGTTCAAGGTCAAGGCCGCCAATGGCACGACCGTCGCCGCGACCCCGCTGTCGTTCCGTCTCGACGAGTTCGAGTTCCCGATCGCCGCGGAGATCTCGGGCAACAAGGCCGTCCTGACCCCCGAGCTGGACCCGGCCAAGGCCGTCTACAAGCCGGTCGCCCTCCCCTTCGAGGACCAGGCTGAGTTCAAGAGCGAGTACGCGCGCGAGACCGCCGCGTGGAGCCGCATGACCTCCACCATTTCGATGGGTGCCGGGATCGGCGCCCTGGTCGGCGGCATCGGCGGCGGCGCTGTCGGCTGTGTGCTGGGCGGCATCGCCGGCGCGACCATCGCCTCGGCGACCATCGTCGGCCTGTTCGGGCCGTTCATCCCCGCCGCCGCGGTGGGCTGCATCGGCGGCATCCTGGCCATGGGCTCGCTCGGCGCGCTCACCGGTCAGATCCTCATCACCGCGCCGGTCGCGATCGGTGCCGTGATTCAGTACTTCACCACCATCAACGCGCCCTTCACCCCGCCGGCCAAGTAATCTCGCCGGACACTGAACCCGAACGGCCCCAGCTCGCAGTACTGCGAGCTGGGGCCGTTCGACGTCTGCGAGCGACTCGGTCGGACCGGCCGAGCCGTCCTCAGGCGGTGCGGGCCCGCTGCGCCGGTTCCAGCGCCGCCCGAACGAATTTCGAGACCCGGCCGAGCGCCGACCGGCTCTCCGGCATGCTCGGCAGAATGCTCATGAAAGCGTGCACCTGGCCGCGCCACAGTTCGAGCGTGGTCGGCACGCCCGCCGCGGCGAGGCGATGCGCCATGAGTTCGCAGTCGTAGCGCAGCAATTCGTCTTCGGCGGCGATGAGCAGGACCGGCGGCAGTCCGGTGAGGTCGGCGTTGACCGGCGACAACGCCGGGTCGAGCGGACCCTCGGCCTCGGCGCCGAGACGAACGACGGCTTCCAGCCCCGCAAGCGGGATGTAGGCGTCGCGACGGACGTTGACGTAGTTCTCCTTGGCCCGGTAGTCCAGGTCGAGCAGTGGCGACAGCCCGATCAGCGCCGCGGGCAGCGGCAAACCGATCTCGCGGGCGCGCAGTGCCGAGGCGAAGGTGAGGAAGCCACCCGCCGAGTCACCGGCGAACACGATGCGGGCCGGGTCGGCGCCGTGGCGCAGCAGCCACCGGTAGGCGAGCACACAGTCGTCGACCGAGGCGCTGATCGAACCGGGCAGCTGCCGGTACTCCACGTTGAGGACGGGCAGACCGGTGCGCCGGGCCAGCCCGGCGACGACCGCCCGATGGGTCTGCAGGCCGCAGACGGCGAAGCCACCGCCGTGCAGATACAGCACCGCGCCGTGCCGCAGCGCCCGTGAGCCACCCGCGGGCCGCACCATCTCCATCCGGAAACCGTCGAGCTGGATCTGCTCGCGCTCGATGCCGTGCGGTTCGGGCCGCAGCCGCGAGAGCAGGTCCACGGCGACGGCACCGATCGGAATGGTCGTCCGGTTGATCGGGACCGTGCGCAGCAGCGGCCCGATGACGCCGAGGCAGGCGCCCATCAACACCCGCGACGATGTGCTCATCTGCCCGGAGTTGACGACGATCCCCTGATCAGGCCGCTCGACGCTGGTCACCGGGGCAGCGGGCACGATCCCGCTCAGCACACCGGTTCCGGCGATCTTGGTCGCTCCCATCGCGCACCTACCTCACAGCTGGCGCGTCGACCCCACCCCGGGAGCCCCGGATCGGATGTCGACGCTGACATCTAACACAGTGATGTTTCACACATCGACGCTCACCCAATCAGATGAACGTCGTCTCTGCACCAGTAATCGCCCGACACGCCAACCTTCGAAACCTCCGTGATCAGATCGTGCCGAGCCCGGCACCCCGAAGTGACCGGCCAGGCCAACCCGGCACGCCCGCCGCCCCGGCCGCCCATAGACTCCTCCCATGCGCGGAATCATCCTGGCGGGCGGCACCGGCTCCCGGCTGCACCCGATCACGCGCGGAGTGAGCAAGCAGCTCGTTCCGGTCTACGACAAGCCGATGGTCTACTACCCGCTGTCGACCCTCATGCTGGCCGGCATCGACGACATCTTGGTGATCACCACCCCGGACGATGCCGCGGCGTTCGCGCGGCTGCTCGGTGACGGCAGCCAGTTCGGCATCTCGATCAGCTATGTCGTCCAGCCCAACCCCGACGGTCTGGCCAGCGCGTTCGTCCTCGGCGCCGACCACATCGGCACCGAACCGGCCGCGCTGGTGCTCGGTGACAACATCTTCCACGGCCCCGGCCTCGGCGCCAGCCTGGAGCGGTTCCACGACATCGACGGCGGCGCGGTGTTCGCCTACTGGGTCAGCGACCCGACCGCCTACGGCGTGGTGGAGTTCGCGCGGGGCCGCGCGGTCTCGATCGAGGAGAAGCCGAAGGTCCCGCGCTCGAACTACGCCATCCCCGGCCTCTACTTCTACGACAACGACGTGGTGGAGATCGCCCGCGAGCTGCGGCCGTCGGCGCGCGGGGAGTACGAGATCACCGACATCAATCGGGCCTATCTTGATCAGGACAAGCTCAGCGTCGACGTGCTGGCGCGCGGCACCGCCTGGCTCGACACCGGCACCTTCGACTCGCTGCTCGATGCCGCCAACTACGTGCGCACCATCGAGGAACGCCAGGGCCTCAAGATCGGCGTGCCGGAGGAAGTCGCGTGGCGGCGCGGCCTGATCACCGACGAACAGCTGTGCAAACTAGCCGAACCGATGGTGCGCTCGGGCTATGGCCGCTATCTGCTCGACCTGATCGATCGCGGAAAAGACTGGTAGCGCATGGATTTTCGGGAACTGTCCATCCCCGGCGCGTGGGTGGTGACCCCGCGCCTGCTCGGCGACGACCGCGGCATGTTCTGCGAGTCGTTCAAGGCCTCGGAGTTCGAGAAGGCCACCGGCCGCCCGTTCGACCTGCACCAGGTGAACACCTCGGTCTCGGCGGCCGGAGTGCTGCGCGGGATCCACTACACCGACGATCCGCCCGGTCAGGCCAAGTACGTGACCTGCGTGCGTGGCGCGTTCCTGGATGTGGTGGTCGACCTGCGACCGGGCTCGCCCACCTACGGCCGTTGGGACAGCGTGCTGCTCGACGACGTCGACCGCCGCTCGGTGTATCTGTCCGAGGGTCTCGGCCATGCCATCCTCTCCCTGGAGAACCGCTCGACGGTGACCTACCTGTGCTCGCTCGAGTACTCTCCCGAATTCGACCGGGACATGGATGCTTTCGACTCCGGCCTGGGTATCGAGTGGCCCACCGAGGGCCGCGACGGCCGTCCGCTGACCTACATCCGGTCGGCGAAAGACGAAGCGGCCCCGCCTTTTTCCTGATCCACGTGAAACACTGAACGGCGCCACCTGCGAAAAGTGGCGCCGTTCGGCGTTTTCGGGCCGGATCAGCCGACCGGTTCGAGCTCCTTGGTGTCCTCGTCACGTTCCTCGGCGACCGGCTTGCGCGGCAGGAACATCGGCGGCAGGAAGATCGTGAGCGCGACCAGCGCGCCGACGATCGTGATGCCCGCGGCGAACTCCAGGCCGGGCCGGTAGGTGTCGAGCATCTGCTGCGGCGAGTTGCCCTGGTGGACACCGGAGGTGACGATCGCGGTGGTCACCGCGAGCACGATGGCCGCGCCGACCTGCATGGAGGTCTGCAGAACACCGGCCGCCAGGCCCTGCTCGTCGTCGTCGATTCCGCTGGTGGCCTGCACATTGATGGCCGGGAAACCGACCCAGCCGATGCCGATCAGCAAGATCGCGGGCAGCAGCATGGTCAGGTAGCCGGGCGCGGTGTCGATCCGCAGGAACAGCAGGTAGCCGATGGCCATCACCGACAGGGTGACCGCGATGATCGGGCCGGTACCGAAGCGGTCGATCAGCTTGTCGGAGAAGAACGCGGACGCGACCACCAGCACACCCACCGGCAGCAGCGCCATGGCCAGCTTCAGCGGCGACCACGCCAGCGTGTCCTGCAGGTACAGGGTGACGATGAACTGCCAGCTGAAGTAGGAACCGGCGAGCGCGACGACGGCCAGGCTGGCGCGCACGAGACTCACCTTGCGCAGGATGCTCAGCCGGATCAGCGGGTGCTTCACCCGCTGCTCGGTGATCACGAACGCGGCGAACAGGGCGATCACGGCGAGGAAGGAGATGACCGTCCGGGCCGAGCCCCAGCCGACCTCCGGCGCGGTGACCACGGTGTAGACCAGCAGCAGCATGCCCGAGGTGGACAGCAACGCGCCGAGCAGGTCGTGGCCACCTTCTTCGGCAGGTCCGTCCTTCGGGATCAGGAGGTAGGCCGAGACCAGGGCCGCGAGCGCGATCGGGACGGGCAGCAGGAAGGTCCAGCGCCAGCCGATCCCGGTCATCAGGCCGCCGAACAGCAGGCCCATGGAGTAGCCGCCCGCACCGAAGACGGTGTAGACCGACAGCGCCTTGTTGCGCGCCTTTCCTTCGGCGAAGGTCGTGGTGATGATCGATAGGCCGGTCGGCGCGGTGAACGCGGCGGCGAGGCCCTTGATGAAGCGGGTGACGATCAGCAGCATCGGGTCGCTGACCAGGCCGCCGATCAGCGAGGCGATGGCGAACACGGCGAGCGCGATCAGGAAGACCTTGCGGCGTCCGAGCAGGTCGGCGGTGCGCCCGCCCAGCAGCAGCAGGCCGCCGTAACCGAGGACGTAGCCGCCGATGAGCCACTGCAGGGTGGAGGTGGACAGATCGAGTTCGGCGCCGATGGACGGTAGCGCGACACCGATCATCGAGACGTCGAGACCGTCGAGGAACAGAACGATGCACAGGGTGATCAGCATGGCCCAGAGCCGGGCGGGCCACCTGGTCGGATCGGCTGCCTGATCGGCGGCCGACAGCGTTGCTGGCGAAGTCATGGTCGAGGACATTACATGCGCACGCATTAATTGCCAACACATAAAATGCCGTTGCATGGACAGGCTGGGGACACTAAGATGGCCGCATGTCGAACCCGGCCACCACATCAGCTCGGCGCAACGAGGCGCCTTCCGAGCTGGTCGGTCAATGGCGCGCACTGCTCGATCGGCATGCCGCCGTGAGCTGCGCGCTGGAAAAGGCGCTCCAACAACGACACGGCATCGGGCTCAGCGAATTCGAGACACTCGATCGCCTGGTCGAGGCCGCCTGCCAGAAGTACCGGATGACCGAGCTGGCCGGCGACATCTACCTGAGCCAGAGCGCGCTCTCGCGCGCCGTGGCCCGGCTCGAACGCGACGGACTGGTCGAACGCACGATGTGCGCCGACGACCGCCGCGCGATCTTCGTCCACCTGACCGACAAGGGCAGGGCGCTCTACGATCACGCCCTGCCCACCCACCGTTCGGTGCTCGCCGGCTCCTGGTGAGCGACTACACCTCGCCCGACGCCGCCGCGACGATGTCGGCGAAGGCGTCGCGGAAGCGGTCGTGGTCGTTGGGCTTGTCCAGGTAGGCCGAACCGGCGAAGGTCTCGACGTAGACCACCGGCGGCTCCGGCCTGTCCACCGAGTCGTCGACCCCGAAGTCGAGGATCACGAACCGGCCCGATTCCAGCCCCGCGTGGTAGCCGGTGTCCGCGGGGACCACCTGGATCCGCACCGTGTCCGACTCGGCCAGCTCGCGCAACCGCGCGCGCTGGGCGGCGACCACCTTGTGGTCACCGATTCGCCTGGTCAGCACCGCCTCAGCCAGGACGACGTGCACGCGCAACGGCGACTCGGCGCGGGTGAGCAGCGCCTGTCGCGCCCGCAACACCCGCAGTCTGCGCTCGAGTTCGGCCTCGGTCAGACCGGGGACGGTCTGTTCGAGCAGCGCCGTGGCGTAGTCCTCGGTCTGCAGCAGCACGGGGATCAGGCCGTCCTCGTAGAGCGACAGGCCCGTCGCGGCCTCCTCCAGGCCGATGTAGACCTCGAATCCCTCCGCGATCACATCGCCGTAGCCCGTCCACCAGCCCCGCGCCTTGGTCTCCCGGGCCAAGGCCGCCAGCGGTTCGACCAGATCGGCCGGTGCGCCATACACCTTGCACATGGCTTCCACGTCGAGGCTGCGCAACGAGGTCTGCCCCGTCTCTATCCGCCAGATCTTCGCTTCCGACCATTCCAGTTGCGCCGCAGCGGTCCGTGTCGTCATCCGCGCACGATTGCGCAGGTCACGTAAGTGCCTGCCCAACTGCCTGCGCGGCATCGTCGAACCCGTGACGCCCTGTGGTGAAGCCATACTTCCCCCCTGTATCCAAATCCGGTCTCCCCCATCTCATCCGGAGACCGCCGTACGCAGCTGACGCATCATCAGATCTGCGGACGGATTGTTTCACAATGAATCGGACATCGCGCAGGACTACTTCTTCTTCCGGAATCGCCAGAACTGAACGGCCCGAACGTCTTCGGAGAGCTGGTTCACCGGCTCGGCGACATCGGACAGGGCTTGGAACAGGCCGTCGGCCAGCTCACTGATGTGCTCGACCCGGCCCGCGAGCCGGGCGGCGTTGTCGGCGAATTCGAGCATCAGGCGGACCGAGGCGGCGATGGTGAGACCCAGCGGCACCGCGACCAGCGCGGCGAGGATGCCGAGCAGAGCCGATGCCTTCCACATCAGCACCGTCAGCGCGATCGGCAGGCCGATGCCGAAGGACACGACGCCGAGGATGTAGGCCAGTGGGAGCAACGTCCTGGTCGCCGGCCTGCGGAACTGCACGTCGAGCAGCGAGCGTGCCGCCTCGGCGGCCCACTCCTTGGCGGTACCGGTGCTGCGAAACGGGTCATCGAAGCCCGCATCGCGTGGTATGTCTGTTTCCTCCGGAACGTCGCTGTCGGCACCGGCGCGGTCGGACTTGGCCGCCGAACGCTTCACATCGGTCTCTTTCCAAGAGAGCCAGCGTGATTCGGCTTCGAACTCCTCGCTATCCTCCTCGGACGACGGGGTGGTGCCCGGCACTTCGGTCATAGCCCGAATCCTGCCCCGTTTCGGCCCCTACGCCAACCCGGATCGAACCCACCCTGCGATAGCGAAGGTTGCGAAACTGAGACGAACCCGACAGTCTCGGACATTTTTCGGTAACGGCGTAACACCGCGGCCACCCCGAGCCGATACGACCCATGAACGCAGGAACGACAGCATTCGGGGAATGGAGAACACAGTGCGCACGACGTTTCCGACCACCACCATGGGCACCGACAAGGGTGCCGCCGCGCAGGAGTACGCCGCGCTTGGTTGGACGGTTGCCGAAACGGCCAACGGCCTGTGCCTGATCACCGACGAAGACCTCAGCGCCATCGAGGTCACCGGTGACATGGCCGCCGCGGTCCGCCGCTTCCTGCGCGCCAACAATCTCTCCGGTCCCGTGATCGAGATCCCGGGCCAGGAGCGTCGCGAGATCCACCTGGTCACCGGTGTCCGCAAGGCCACCATGGCGATCGAGGCGATGCGCGAGGCCGGTGTCATCGTGCACACCGACGGCGCGAGCATCCCGCTGCCGCCGACCCTGCTGGCCGCCGGTTCGGCCGCCTGGAGCGTCGCGCCCACCGAGGCGCGCTGGATCCCGCCGGTCGTCGCGCTCGGCGCGGCCGTGCGCGCGGCCGCGGCCCGCACCAACGCGGCCAGCACCAAGCGCACCGCGCTGACCGTGGCCTGCTAGGCACCCGAAACCACCGAACCCGCGATCGCGACGTTTCCCCGACGTCGCGATCGCGGGTTTTCGGCGTTTCCGAACGGGACGGGGGTGCGCGGCGTAAGCATGAATCATGGCTCCGCGAACACTGCTGCGCACCTGCCCACTGTGTGAGGCCGTCTGCGGTCTCACCCTGACCCTCGACGACACCGATCGCGTGCTCTCGGTGCGCGGCGATCGGGAAGATCCGTTCAGCAAGGGCTTCCTGTGCCCGAAGGGCGCCAGCTTCGGCAAGCTCGACGACGACCCCGACCTGGTCGCCACCCCGCTGATCCGCGACGGCGCCGGTTTCCGCGCCGCGGGCTGGGACGAGGCGTTCGACCTGATCGCGGCCCGCTTCGCCGAGGTCGTCGCCGCGCACGGCAGCGGTTCGACCGGGATCTACCTCGGCAATCCCAATGCGCACACCGTCGCCGGGGCGCTCCATCTGCCCGCCCTGATCCGCGCGCTGAGCACCCGGCACATCTACACCGCGAGCACCGCCGATCAGATGCCCAAGCAGGTCGCCGCCGGACTGATGTTCGGTGATCCGCTGACCGTGCCGGTGCCGGACCTCGATCGCACCGACTACCTGCTGATGCTGGGGGCCAATCCGCTCGAATCCAACGGTTCGCTGTGCACCGCGCCGGACTTCCCCGGCCGGTTGAAGGCGCTGCGGGCGCGCGGCGGGCGATTGGTCGTCGTCGATCCGAGGGCGACGCGGACGGCGGCGGTCGCCGACGAGCACCTGTTCATCAGGCCGGGCGCCGACGCGTATCTGCTGTTCGCGGTGGTGCACGTCTTGTTCGCCGAGGAGCTGGTCGACGTTCGCGTCGAGGTCGAGGGCCTCGACGAGCTCCGCGCGGCAGCCCAGGATTTCCCGCCGGACGCGGTGGTCGCGCGCACCGGGATCCCCGCGGCGACCATCCGCGCGCTGGCCCGCGACCTCGCCGCGGCACCGACGGCCGCCGTCTACGCCAGGATCGGCACCTGCACCGCCGAGTTCGGCACGCTCACCCAGTGGCTGGTCGACGCGGTCAACGCGCTCACCGGCAATCTCGACTCCCCCGGCGGCGCCATGTTCGCCGCGGCGGCCGCGGGCGGGGTCCAGCGAAGCAGGCCGTTCCGGCCCGGCCGGTGGACCAGCCGAGTGCGCGGGCTGCCGGAGGCGATGGGCGAGCTGCCCGTCGCCACGCTCGCCGACGAGATCGATACGCCGGGCGCGGGGCAGATCAAGGCACTGGTGACCGTGGCCGGCAATCCGGTGCTGAGCGCGCCGAGCGGGGACCGGCTGGACCAGGGGCTGGCCGGACTGTCGTTCATGGTGAGCGTGGACCGCTACGTCAACGAGACGACCAGGCACGCCGATGTCATCCTGCCGCCGCCGCGCTCGGTGCAGTCGCCGCACTTCGATTTCGCGCTGCTGCAGTTCGCGGTCCGCAACTACGCGAGGTACTCGCCGCCGCTGGTCGCGCTCGACGGCAGGCCATCGGAATCGGCGGTGATCGCGCGCCTGGCCGCCGCCGTCAGCGGGCAGCCGCACGCGGGGACCGGCGCGGAGAGCCCGATCGCCGTGGTCGACGAACTGGTGATCGCCGGCATGCTGCACAAGGCAGGCATGAGCGAGCGCCGCGACGAGCTGACCGGCGCCGACACCACCGAACAGCGCCTCGATCTGATGGTGAAACTCGGTCCCTACGGCGAATGGAACGGTGGCGACCTCAGCCTGAAGACCCTGCTGGACAACCCGCACGGCATCGACCTCGGACCGCTGCGGCCGCGTCTGCCCGGGGTCCTGCGCACCGCGTCGGGCCGGGTGGAGCTCGCCCCGCCGCAGCTCCTCGCCGATGTGCCGCGTCTGCGGGACGGGCTCATGGCGAGCACACCGGAGATGGTGCTGATCGGGCGCAGGCAGTTGCGGTCCAACAACAGCTGGATGCACAACATCGCCGGACTGGTCGGCGGGTCCAACCGCTGCACGCTGCAGATCCACCCCGACGACGCGAGCAGGCTCGGTCTCGGCGAGCAGGCCGAGATCACCTCGGCGGCCGGATCGCTGACTGTCCAGGTGGAACCGACGCCCACGATCATGCCCGGCGTGGTGAGCCTGCCGCACGGCTGGGGCCATGCCGCGAGTACCACCCAGTCGGTGGCCTCGGCGACCGCGGGCGTGAATGCCAATGTGCTGACCGATGATTCGGTGGTCGACGCGATCTCCGGTACCGCCGTGTTCAACGGGGTACCGGTGACGGTAGGACCAGCCTGATCAGTCCGGTCCCGGAAACCGTTGCGCAAACCTGGCTTTCATCCCATTCGCAACAATGGACACGCCCCACGGCCTGTGATGCTCCCCTACACTGGATGAGATTGCGGCCACAGCGGGGGGTTTCGGCGCGAGGGCCGCAACGCCCGGTCGGCTAGCAGAGGGAGCCCCGATGCCCGAGAGAAACGTCGGAAGCGACGGAGAGCACGAGCTACAGGACACGTTGGGCACCACGGAACGGGCCGAACGCTTCTACGACGACCAGGTACTCGACCATCTCAATCCGACGATGACCGAATTCGTCGCCCGGATGGACATGGCCTTCGTCTCCACCGCGGACGCCCACGGCGAATGCGATGCCAGCTTCCGCGCCGGGACACCGGGATTCCTGCACGTGATCGACGAACGCACGATTGCGTACCCCGAGTACCGAGGTAACGGGGTGATGGCCAGCCTGGGCAACATCCTCGAGAACCCGCACGTCGGGATCCTGATGATCGACTTCGTCCGTGACCTGATCGGGCTGCACGTCAACGGTAAGGCACGCATGGTCGCCGACAGCGAGCTGCGCGCGGCCGTCGACGATCTGCCGCCCCCGGAACGGGGGAAGATGTCGCAGGTGTGGGTCGTCGTCGATGTCGAAGAGGCCTACATCCACTGCCGCAAGCACATTCCGCAGATGGTCCCGGTCGCGCGCGACCGCCGCGAGTGGGGCACCGACAACGTCAGGGCCAAGGGCGGTGACTACTTCGGCGTCAAGGCGGGCAAGCAGCACGCCCCCGCCGCCAAGGCCAGCTGACCTACTTGATCTTGAAGATCACCGCGCGCTGCACCACGAAGTTGATGACGGTCGCCGTGCCCTGCGCGATGACGAACGCCAGGGGCTGGCGCCACCACTCGTCGGCGAGCGCGTAGTACAGCAGCGCGTAGATCCCGACCTGCACCGCGAAGGTCACCGCGTACAGCGCGATCACGGCGATGAACCGCGCCCGGCTGGGCTCGGCGTTGAAGGTCCAGCGCCGGTTGATCAGGTACGCGGTGGTCGTGCCCGCGACGAAGCTGATCGCTTTGGCCAGGATCTCCGGGACGCCGAGCACATTGGACAGCAGAGTGAGCAGCCCGAAGTCGACGACGGCGGCGAATCCGCCGGTGAGGGTGAACCGCACGATCTGCGTCTTGAGGTCGACATCGGTCCCGCCCGGCTCGTCGACCAGGGGAATTTCGGCGGGCAGGGGCAGATGCGGTTGGGCTTGCACGTGAGGAAGACTACGAGACGGGCCGCGTATCTCGCCATGCATGTAGCCTCTAAGCCGATGTCCGAGAACATTTCGACCACCGACGATGGGCCGTTTGCGCTCCCTACGCGCACCCGCAAGCTCACCGGATGGGGTCGCACCGCACCCACCTCCGCCGAAGTTCTCTCGACCAGCGATCCCGAGTTGATCGTCCAGGCCGTGAGCATGGTCGCCGAGGACAACGACGCCAAGCCAGCGCACCTGCGCCGTGGCGTGATCGCGCGCGGCCTCGGCCGCTCCTACGGCGATCACGCGCAGAACGCGGGCGGCCTCGTCATCGACATGCCCCGGCTCAATCGCATCCACCGCATCGATCGCGACACGCGCATCGTCGATGTGGACGGCGGCGTGAGCCTGGACCAGCTGATGAAGGCCGCGCTACCGTTCGGCCTGTGGGTGCCCGTGCTACCCGGCACCCGTCAGGTGACCATCGGCGGCGCCATCGCCTCCGACATCCACGGCAAGAACCACCACAGCGAAGGCAGCTTCGGCAATCACGTCCGCTCGATCGATCTGCTCACCGCCGATGGGTCAGTGCGGACGATCTCGCCGAGCGAGGATGCGGAGCTGTTCTGGGCGACCGTCGGCGGCAACGGCCTGACCGGCATCATCCTGCGGGCCACCATCGAGATGGCGCCCACCGAGACCGCGTACTTCCTCAACGACGGCGTCAAGACCTCGACGCTGGACGAGACCATCGCCGTGCACAGCGACGGCAGCGAAGCCGACTACACCTACTCGAGCGCCTGGTTCGACGTGATGAACCCGCTGCCGAAGCTGGGTCGCGCCTGCCTGACCCGTGGCCGCCTGGCCAAGGTCGACGAGCTGCCCAAGAAACTGCGCAAGAATCCGCTGAAGTTCGACGCGCCGCAGCTGCTGACCGTCCCGAACATCTTCCCCAGCTGGTCGGCCAACCGGCTGTCGCTGGGCGCGGTCGGCGAGGCGTACTACGCCATGGGCGGCACCTACACCGGCAAGATCCAGAACCTGACGCAGTTCTATCACCCGCTCGACATGATCGCGGAGTGGAACCGGGCCTACGGACCCGCGGGCTTCCTGCAGTACCAGTTCGTGGTGCCGACCGAGGCCGTCGAGGAATTCAAGCGAATCATCATCGACATCCAGGCCTCCGGGCACATCTCCGCGCTGAACGTGTTCAAGCTGTTCGGCGAGGGCAACGCGGCACCGCTGAGTTTCCCGATGCCCGGCTGGAACATCTGCGTCGACTTCCCGATCCGGCGCGGCCTCAACGAGCTGGTCAGCGACCTGGACCGGCGCGTGATGGAATTCGGCGGCCGCCTCTACACCGCCAAGGACTCGCGTACCTCCGCCGAGGCGTTCCACACGATGTACCCCCGGATCGACGAGTGGATCAAGGTCCGCCGCAGCGTCGACCCGAACGGCGTTTTCATGTCCGATATGGCCAGGAGGCTGGAGCTCCAGTGATCAACGCAGTTGGCAACCCGCAGACCATCCTGCTGTTCGGCGGCACCTCCGAGATCGGGCTGGCGATCTGCGCCGAGTACCTGCGCAAGAGCCCGGCCCGGATCATCCTGGCGAACCTGCCCGGCGATCCGCTGCTCGACAACGCCGTCACCGAGTTGAAGGCGGCCGGGGCGACCCAGGTCGAGGTCATCGACTTCGACGCGCTCGACACCGACTCCCACCCCAAGGTCGTCGACGCGGCGTTCGCCGCCGGTGACGTCGACGTCGCCATCGTCGCCTTCGGCGTGCTCGGCGATGCCGAACAGCTGTGGCAGGACCAGCGCAAGGCGGTCATGACCGTCGGCATCAACTACACCGCCGGTGTGTCGGTGGGCGTGCTGGTCGGCGACAAGTTCAAGGCGCAGGGCCACGGCCGGTTCATCGTGATGTCCTCGGTGGCCGGTGAGCGCGTGCGCCGCTCCAACTTCGTCTACGGCTCCACCAAGGCCGGCCTCGACGGCTTCTATCTCGGTCTCGGCGAGGCCTTGCGCCCGCACGGCCCCCGCGTGACCGTGGTGCGCCCGATGCAGGTCCGCACCTCGGCGACCAAGGCGCACTGGGAGGCCACCGGTACCAAGGAAGCTCCCCTCACCGTCGACCCCGCCGACGTCGCCCGCCTGGCGGTCAACGCCTCGCAGAAGGGCACCGAGATCGTGTGGACCCCGGGCGAGGCCCGCTTCCTGATGTCGGCCCTGCGCCACGTCCCCCGCCCGATCTTCCGCAAGCTGCCCATCTAGGCCGCACCCCGCTCCGAAGAACTGCCGCCCCGTCACCAACGGGGCGGCAGTTTCATTTACGGGCTGGATCGTCCGCGACGACAACGACTTCGTCACCGCGACCGAGTTCGCGACCGAACTGCAGGAAGTCAACGTTCACGACGGACCGATCCAACTGGACTCGCGAGTTGTCGGCTCAGCGGTGTGTCGAGCTGCTCGGGTGGTCGGCCGGCCGGCTCCGCCGCGAACTGGCGCGGTCGCGCTGAGCCCGGACGTGACAGGGGCATCTGCCGGCGGATGGGCTCCACTAGGCTGACCCGGACCGTGGAGCTGAGTGGATCCGGAGGATTGCGCGCCGATGACGACCAACGAACAGGTGCGGCCGGGGCGCAGGATCGGGGCGGGGGTCGCGGAGGCGGCCGTCGGTGCGCTGGTGGCGCTGGTGGTCACCGTGGTCGGGCTGTACGCGTTCTCGGCGGTGCAGTGGCCTGCGTTCAACTCCTCCCATGTGACTCGGGCGCTGACGACCGTCGGTCAGTTCGTCGCGGTGGCGCTGCTGGCGGTCGCGGTGGCGTTGATCCGGCTGCGGAAGTGGCCGGTGGTGGCGAAACTGGCGTCCTGGGTGGGGATTTCGGGCTTCGTTACGGTGACGCTGGGGATGCCGCTGGCCGCGACCAAGCTGTACCTGTTCGGCATCTCGGTGGATCAGGAGTTCCGGACCCAGTACCTGACGCGCCTCACCGACAGCGCCGCGCTGCGCGACATGAACTACGTGGACATGCCCCCGTTCTATCCGGCCGGATGGTTCTGGCTCGGCGGGCGCGTGGGCAACGTGCTCGGCATGGACGGCTGGGAAGTGTTCAAGCCGTACTCGATCGGGCTGCTCGCGGTGGCGGCGGTGGTGGCGCTGGTGCTGTGGACACAGCTGGTGCGCGCCGATCTGGCGGTGGGCGCCGCCGCCGCGGTGACGGCGATGACGCTGGCCTACGCCTCGCCCGAAGCCTATGGCGCGGTGCTGGTGCTGTTCATTCCGCCGGTGTTGATCCTGGCCTGGGGCGCCCTGCACCGCCCGTCGGGGCGCGGCGGTTGGGGCGCGGTGCTCGGGACCGGACTGTTCCTCGGCGTCGCGGCCTGCTTCTACACGCTGTATCTCGCGATCGCGGCCTTCACCGTGGTGTTGATGGCGGTGCTGGCGGCGGTGCTGGCCGTCTACGCGCGGCGCACGGCCGACCGACGAGCCTCGCGTTCGGCCTCGGCCAGGGCGCGCAAGACCGCCGCGATCAGCGAGAACGGGGACAGTGCCACGGCGGCTTCGGCTGACGCGGCGGACGACCGGTCCGAGTCCACGGACGCATCCGCCTTCGCGGGCACATCATCCGCCACGACGGGTGCACCATCCGGCCCGGCGGGCGCGGTCGTGACGGCCACGGAGGCACCGCGGACCGACTCGGCGCCGTGGCGGGCAGCGATCGCATCGTTGACCCGCCTCGTGGCGATCGGCGCGATCTCGGGAGTGCTGGCGCTGGTGGTGTGGGCGCCGTATCTGCTGGAGATGGTGTCCGGGGCCGAGATTCCGTCCGGTAGCGCGTTTCACTATCTGCCCGAAGCCGGTGCGCAGCTGGCCTTCCCGATGCTGGAGTTCTCCCTGCGCGGCGGGCTGTGCCTGATCGGCGTGCTGTGGCTGGTCGTGCGCGCCGGGTCCTCGCGCCGGGCGCAGGCGCTGGGGATCGGGGTCGTGGCGATCTACCTGTGGACCCTGCTGTCGATGACCGCGACCGCGGCCGGCACCACGCTGCTGTCGTTCCGGCTGGAGCCGGTGCTGCTCGCCCTCCTCGCCGCGGCGGGCGTCTTCGGCTTCGTCGAGGGTGGACGCGCGGTCTATCAGGCACTGAACGAGCCCGCCCCGCTGCGCACCACGGCCGCGGTGGTGGCCGTGCTCGGCGCGCTGGCCTTCGCGCAGTCGATTCCCACCGTGCTCACCCACGAGATCGACACCGCCTACACCGACACCGTGCCCACCGACGTCCCCGATGCCGACGGCACCTACGGCGAGCGCGCCGACCAGCGCAAGCCCTCCGCAGTCGCCTATTACCACGAGGTCGACGAAGCCATCCTGGCCCACACCGGCCATCCACAAAGCGAAACCGTCGTCCTGACCGCCGACACCAGCTTCCTCGCCTACTACCCCTACTTCGGTTTCCAGGCCCTCACCTCGCACTACGCGAATCCCCTTGCCGACTTCAAGGGCCGTGCCGACACCATCGCCGCCTGGAGCGAACTCGACTCCTCCCCCGCCCTCCTCGACGCCCTGTCCGCCGCCCCGTGGCGCGCCCCCGACGCCTTCCTCTTCCGCCGCGACGGCGACAACTACACCCTGCGCCTCGCCGAAGACGTCTACCCCAACGACCCCAACGTCAAGCGCTACACCGTCACCTTCCCCGCCGCCCTCTTCACCGATCCGGCCTTCACCACCACCGACATCGGCCCCTTCACCCTGATCACCGTCCGCCGCTGACGCCTCGGATCACACGCCGTCGAATCCTGGCTCGATCCGCTGCACGGTTCCCACCTTGCCCATCCGCCCTGTCCGGGCCGCTCGACGGCACTACACTGACATGTGCGGCACGGTCGCCCGCCGGTCACCGGCGGATGGCGTTGGAATCTTCGATCCTGCACGTCGGGTCACCGCCGACCCGCTACCGGAGGAGGACGTATGTCCGATCCGTCGCACACGAGGGTGTGCCTCACCGGGATGAACTGCACCTGCCCGAGTATCAGCGTCTTCCTGGTGCCCGAACCGCTGGTCCGCGGCGGACAGATGCTGCATCTGCTCGAACAGGCGCCGGTCGCCGGACACACACCGGAACCCGACGCCGAACTGATCGACCTGATCCAGGCCGTGCGCACGCCACTGAGCACCCGCGGCCTCGCCCGCGCCCAGCGCGTGGCGTTCGCCGGACCGCGCCACGATCCGCCCACCGCGCGGACCGTGCTGCACGATCACCTCATCGAGGAACCGGCGCCCTGGGGGCTCGACGTCGATGATCCGGCCGAGCTGACCCGGCTGGAACTGCTGCCCGAGCGCCGCATCGGCCCGCGCCGCATCGACGATTTCCAGGCGCATTCGATCCGTCAGGCGATGGCCGCGGTCTATCGATATTTCGCGATCGACCAGCGCGTTCCGCTGATCTATCACGGTTTCGCCGACCCGCGCGACGGCTGGTTCGCGCTCCGCGCCTCGGCCGCCTGAAATAGTCCTGTGTTCATGGACACCCGGTAGCCACTGGTGTGCGGGAGCCCGATAGACCACAATATGTCCGGTCAGTGTCAACGAACCGCACGATTGGTGTAGCGGGGCGAGTACGCTGCGAAATGTTGGAAAGTTCGGCCGACCGAAATCAGTTTTGGTAGTGCTGATCGGTACGGATGCAGAGGTATAGCTATGACGCTCAGCCGACCCGAGCGGATCGATCTCCTGATGCCACGCCAGCCGCGCGCGGGCACCGAATCCGCACCTCGTGAGCCGCTCGGCTCGCTCGCCGAGATCGAACGGGCCGTGATCGACGCGACGATCGCCATCCTCGCGCCCGGCCAGCGATTCGTCCTGCTGTGGTCGCTGCAGATCGGCGGACACACCGTGGCCGGCGTGCAGACCAAGCAGCGCGACGGCACCGTCGCCAACCTGGTGCCCCCGCCCGAGGTTCTCGCGCACCTCGCCGACCACAAGCGCATGTCCTACGACCCGAACACCGGCGCCTGGCTCAGCGCCGAGATCTTCATCGCGGGCCCCACCCGCTACAAGGCCACCTACTCCACCGGCACTGTCGCGGACTGGATGCCCGAGGTCTCCGTCGAGGACCTGCGCGCCGAATTCGACGCCTTCCCCCGCCCCGCCGCGGAGATCCCCGACTGGATCAGAACCCAGCTCGACTGGTCGACGAAGATGACCGGATAACACCTTTGGGACGCGGCGCCGACGCGCGCACAGGTTCGATGGCTAGCATCAACCCCCGTGCGACCGGACCGATCTGAACGAGCGTTCAACCGATACCGCCTGATCGCCCTGCTCTGTGGGCTGCTCGGGTTCGTGCTTGCCCTGTTGGCGCCGCTGTTGCCGGTGCGCCAGGACCGCGCGAGCCTGGAGTGGCCGCAGCCCGGCGCGACCAGTGTCGAGGCACCGCTGGTGTCGTATGTGCCGCAGCAGCTGGACGCCCAGCTGCCGTGTTCGATGCTGAGCGGGTTGCCCGGGGCCGAGGACGCGCAGACGACCACCCTGCTCACCACGATCCCGGTCGAGTCGGGGCAGACCGCGCGCGGTCTGAGCGTGACCGCGCGCGACGGGGTGCTCGCGGTGCAGGCGCGCGATGTGCCGATGCTGTCCGCGCCGATCGCCGAGATCGCCGACTGCGAGCGCATCGACATCGTCTCGACCATCGAGGCGACGACCGTCGAGTTCGTCGGCACCACCCGCGAGGACGGGACGCCGTTCCGCAACACCGTCACCGTGGACAAACGACCGCAGATCGTGGGCGTGTTCACCGACCTCGACGAGGCCGCGCTCACCGGCGCCCGGCTGCACGCCGACATCGACTCCCGGTTCACCTCGACGCCGACGCCGTGGAAGCTGGCGGCGATGATCGCGGCCGCGGTGTTCACGGTCATCGCGCTGATCGCGCTGCACCTGCTCGACACCTCCGACGGTCGCCGGGCCCGCCGGTTCCTGCCGCGGCACTGGTGGCGGGTCACCCCCACCGACGGTGTGGTGGTCGGCACGCTGCTGCTGTGGCATGTGATCGGCGCCAACACCTCCGATGACGGCTACATCCTGAACATGGCGCGCGCGTCGGGTCCGTCGGGCTACATGGCCAACTACTACCGCTGGTTCGGGGTGCCGGAGGCACCGTTCGGCTGGTCCTATGAACTGCTGGCCTGGATGACCAAGATCTCCGACGCCAGCCCGTGGATGCGCCTGCCCGCCCTGCTCGCCGGACTGGTCTGCTGGGCGGTGATCAGCCGGGAAGTGCTGCCGCGCCTCGGCGCTCGTGTGCGTCGCGACAAGGTGGCGCTGTGGACGGCCGGACTGGTGTTCCTCGCCTTCTGGCTGCCTTACGACAACGGCCTGCGCCCGGAACCACTGATCGCGGCGGGCGCGCTGCTCACCTGGTGCGCCATCGAGCGCGCCATCGCGACCGGACGACTGCTGCCCGCGGCGCTGGCGATTCTGATCGCCGCGTTCTCGCTGGCCGCCGGGCCGACCGGATTGATCTGTATCGCGGCGCTGATCGCCGGGACGCGCCCGGTCATGCAGATCATCATCAAGCGGGCACAGGGTGTGCTGCCACGCCAGATCGCCGCTGATCGAGCGGGATTCGGCGAGACGGATATCGCGTCCGGTGCGAATCGCCCAGCCGGGAAGGGCGTCGCGGCTGCCACAGACAGCGAATCCGAGACCGCCGACCTGGCCGGCACGGCCGCGGCTGGACAGCGACGCTCACTGGGCTCGACCATCTTCCGGTACGCCGCCCTGCTCGCCCCCGGTCTCGCCGCGGGCACGCTGGTGCTGATTGTCGTCTTCGCCGATCAGACCCTCGCCACCGTCATGGAGGCCACCCGCGTCCGCACCCTGGTCGGCCCCAACGTCGCCTGGTTCGACGAACGCACCCGCTGGGACTCGCTGTTCATGCTCTCCCCCGACGGCTCGCTCGCGCGCCGCTTCGGCGTGCTGGTGATGGTGCTGTGCCTGCTCGTGTGCATCCTGCAGGTCCTGCGCAAGGGCCGGATTCCGGGCACCTCGCGCGGCCCGTCGGTGCGCATCCTCGGCGTCGTGTTCGCGGCGATGCTGCTGATGATGTGGACGCCGACCAAGTGGACCCACCACTTCGGCGTCTACGCGGGCCTGGCGGGCTCGCTGGCGGCCCTGGCGGCGGTCGCGGTGGGCGTCAACGGTATTCGCGCACCACGCAATCGAGCGCTGTTCGCCGCGGCGGTGCTGTTCCTGCTGGCGATGACCTTCACCGGCTCCAACGGCTGGTGGTACGTCTCCAGCTACGGCGTGCCGTTCTGGGACAAGGCGCCGCTGATCGCCGGGAAGGGCGTGTCGACGCTGTTCCTCGCACTCAGCGTGCTCGCCCTGCTGCTCGCGCTCTACTTCCATCTGCGCGACCCCTATCGAAAGCCCACCCGCGCACCACGTTTCGACCGGTTCGCGACCATGCCGTTGACCATCGCGGCGGCGCTGCTCGTGCTGTTCGAGGTGGCGTCGATGGCCAAGGGCGCCATCACCCAGTACCCGGCCTACTCGATCGCGAAGTCGAACATCGAGGCGCTGCGCGGCAACACCTGTGCCATGGCCGATGACGTGCTGGTGGAGACGAATACGGCCGATTCCCTGCTCACCCCGTACGACGGTGCGCCCGGCGACGGGCTGGCCGCCGAATCCACCGGCTTCACCCCGAACGGCGTGGCCGACGATCTGACCGCCGACGCCGACGAAACCGTGGTCGGCGGGGCCAATTCGGTCGACAACGACTCGGCCAACAAGACCACCAACACCACCGGCGCGGGCACCGGCGGCGGTACCAGCGCCGAATCGGGCATCAACGGCAGCACCGTGGCGCTGCCGTTCGGTCTCGACCCCGCCCGCACGCCCGTCCTCGGCTCCTACCAGGACGGTGTGCAGCAGCAGGCCGGGCTGACTTCACAGTGGTACCGCGTCGACCTGTCCGACGCCGTGCGCGACGACCCGGCCTATCAGGCGCTGGTGGTCACCGCGGCGGGCCGCATCCGCTACATCGACACCGACGGCGTCGTGCACTACGGCCAGGAACTGCTGCTGGAATACGGCACCAGGGCCGCCGACGGCAGCGTCGAGGTGTCCGGGTCGATCATGCCGATGGACATCGGGCCCGCGCCGTCGTGGCGCAACCTGCGAGTGCCGATCGATCAGCTGCCCGCGGGCGTCGACGCGGTGCGCCTGGTCGCCGTCGACAACGACATCACCCAGCGGCAGTGGCTGGCGGTGACCCCGCCGCGGCTGCCGAGGCTGGCCACCCTCGACGCGGTCGTCGGCCGCACCGATCCGGTGCTGCTGGACTGGCACGTCGGCCTCGCCTTCCCCTGCCAGCGTCCGTTCGAGCACCACGACGGGGTCGCCGAGGCACCGCAGTGGCGGATTCTGCCCGACCGCGTCGGCTCCGACGCGTCCAACGCCTGGCAGGACGACATCGGCGGCGGCCCGCTCGGGTGGACAGGTCTGCTGTTGCGGGCCGAGACTGTCCCCACCTATCTCGATCGTGATCTCGGCCGGGACTGGGGCTCGCTGGAGCGCTTCACGCCCTACGAGTCCGCGCCGCCCGCGGAGATCTCGGTGAGTGTGATCGATCAGACAGGATGGGCGAAAGAGCCTGGCATACGGGCGAAGTAGGGACTGCGGCAGCGCAAGGGCAGTGGGCGGGCAGTTGCGCGTGCGCCGAATGAAAATGCCTGTGTCCGTTGAGATTTCAAGTTGATGAAGCACCTGTAAAGGAAGGGCCGAAGGCATTTCGCGGTCACGTTTGAGCACGTACCCTTGTGGGTATGACAGGAGCCTTCGATGACATGGATCTGCGAGATCTCGTCGAGCTGCTCAGCGACGACGAGAAGCAGGAACTACGACCGGCCGTGATGCGGGTGCTGGAAAGACTGCCTTCGCAAGAGGTATTACGCCGCGACCTCACCCGTCGCATGCTCAACGTTTGACTCCTGCACCCCATGACGGCCACAAGGGGCGGACCACCTGGGTGGTCCGCCCCTTCTACTGTCCGGGCCCGGCTCAGAACACCCGCAGGCGCCCCGGGCTCCACAGACCGCCGCGCGTCTCGGTCCCGGTCGTGAGCTGGGCGGGCTCGGCGTCGTAGTACTGGTCGTAGCGTTCCAGCGAACCCCAGTCGCGAGCCCAGTCATCCTTCAGGTAGGTCGGGATGGTGACCCGGCTCGCCAGCATCTGGGTGAAGCCGAGCGGGCCGCCGAACTCCTGGGCCTGCCACGTGTCGGTGGACGAGATCGCCAGCGGGCGGTCCGGCAGAATGCGGTAGTTCGGCACCTCGGCGACACCGTTGCGATGCGAGAACGGACGCTGGCACGGGAACTGCAGGCCGACGGCCCAGTCCAGCAGCACCGGCTGGTCGCGACCGATGAAGGTGTCGAGCGTCTGCAGCTTCGGCACCCGCGGCGGGGTGAACGCCAGCCACTGGTCACCGATCAGGATCGGGTCGTTGGCCACGATGCGCACCGCGTCGGCCTCGGCGGGGAGGTCGGCCAGCGGCACGCGCAGGTTGCGCCACGACGGGAACGGGCCGATGTCGCGGGGCAGGTAGCTACCCAGGGGGGTGACGCTGCCGTCGGGATCACGGGTGCCGTACTCGACCAGCAGCAGCTGACCGTAGGTGTCGTTGCCGGTGTCGGTCTTGGAGTGGATGCGGCCCGCCGCGCTGATCACGACCAGCGGCGAGTCCGCCGAGCGCTCCGGCAGTCCGTACCAGGCCGACTGCAGGTTCGCGGGCTGCTGCACGCCCTCCTGGTAGGAGCCGAGCACCGGCGTCTGCGCCGGATCGAGGCCGAATGGCAGGGCCACGGTCGACCCGTTGACGCCGAGCGCGCCCTCACCACCGCCGGTGCCCGCGCTCTCGCCCTCGGCGAAGGCGGCACCGACCGACTGGTTGCTGGTGTTGCCGGTACCCGGCTTCACCTCCACCGCGTCGGCGGACAGGTCGCCCGGCACCCCGTTGGGGCTGAAGCCCGCCGAGCCGCGACCGGCCAGCGGATCGTTCGGGTCGTCGAACGGGCGGGCCGGGTCGATGATCGGGTCCAGCCTGCCGCTGTTGGGATCGGGCTCGACCAGCACCTCGTTGGCCAGGCCACACGCGTTGCCGCCGAGCGCCTCGATATTGGAGCGGGCCAGCGAGTACGCGGGGTACTGCTGGGTCGCGCCCTTGACCATCGAGGCCACCTCGAGCGCCACCATCAGCCCGACGACGACCGTCAGCGGAATGGCGGCGAACTTGCGGATGCGCCTACCGCGCGCGGTCCGCACCGACGGCACCGGTTTCACATAGTCCTCGCGCAGCGCGTACCAGCCGACCAGGGCCAATGCCACGCCGAACAGGATCAGCATCACCGTGTTGGAGTGGATACCGCGCACCGAGATGACTTTGTCGAACCACGGCACGCCGTAGCTCGAGACGTACCAGTAGCCGTTGATCCCGGAGAACGACAGGGCGAGCACGAACAACAGTCCGGCCAGGAAGATCGCTCGGTTCTTGCGTGAGCGCAGCGCGCTCTGGGAGACGGCCACCGCCGTCACCGCGGCGAGCGCACCGGCGATGCCCGCGTACGCGCCGAAGTGGTGGGTCCACTTCGTCGGATTGAACATCATGAAGAAGATCGTTCCGAAGACCACGCCCATCAACCGCCAGGTCGGACCCGAGGCGATACCGGGCACCTGACGGCGGCGCAGCAGCACCAGCAGCGTGGTGAACAGGCACAGCAGCATCACCAGGAAGGCGAAGCGGCGGGCCAGTGAGCCGTCGACGGTCTCGACGAACATGTAGTAGTAGCGCAGGTAGTCCTCGTACCAGGCCAGATTCGGGCCGGTGGCCTGACGAACCCGGTTGGCCTCCTGGATGCCGGCGAAAGTCTGGTCGCCGAAGACCACGACAAGGACCAGCAGGCCCGCCGAGGCGATCGGCGCGAGCAGTGCCACGGTGCCGAACTGGCGATGACGCCGCACCACGATCCGCACCAGCGGCCGGATACCGGCCAGCAGCGCGGCGACACACATCAGGCCGGTGGGTGCCGCGGCCAGGGTGAAGGCCGCGATCAGGACCGCGATGCCCGCGGGCAGCAGCCTGCCGGTGGCGATGGCGCGTTCGATCGAGACCCAGGTCAGCAGCGCGCCGAGGGCGACGATCGGCTCCGAGCGCAGGCCGTTGTCGAACGGCAGCCAGAAGGCGAGGAACACCAGGCCACCGGTCCACAGCGCCACCTGGCTGCGCTTGACGGCGTTGCCGAGGCGCGGCACCACCTCGCGGCTGATCACCATCCAGCACAGGATCGCGCAGAACAGGGCGGGCAGACGCACCCACGCACTGGCCGTGGAGACCTCGGCGAACACCTGGATGACGTGGTAGTACCAGCCGAACGGCGCCTCCGGCACGCCATACCAGCGGAAGTAGTTGGCCATGTAGCCCGCCTCGGGGGCCACCCGCACCATCGAGAGGATGTAGCCGTCGTCGGAGGTGTTCGCGCCGACGAAGTGCCACACCAGCAGCGTGCCGATCACCGCGCCGTCGGCTCCGGTGGGCCGCAACCAGTTCCTCGGCAGGAACCGGCGGTGCCCACGCCCGTCGCTGCCGTCGAGCCGGGCCAGCGCGCCGAGCGCGAGCAGTGTGCACAGCACGGCCGCGATGATCGCGATCAGCTTGATCACCGAGGGGCTGGAGGTGAATCGCGAGTCGATCGTCGAGGTCAGCGACAGACCCTCGGGCACGTCACCGCGCAGATCGGTGAACACGCCGACGACCTGCGGGCGCAGGTCACCACCGAGCTCGCCCGCCACCGGGACCCGCACGGTTTCGACCGCACCCGGCTGACCCTCGATCGGACGCTCGATCTCCCTGGTCATGCCCTGGAACTCGGCCGTCGTGCGGTCGTGGTCGGAGCTGATCACGATCACCGAGCACTGATCCATCGCCGCGCGATCCGCCGAGGCGACCACCGCGTTGCGGTCGACCACGTCGACCGAGGTGTCGGAGACGCGGACGAACAGCGCCTCCAGCGCCGCGCGATCACCCTGTGGCGGCGCGGTCGCCAACAGCATGCCGCCCTGCTCGGGCAACTGCGCGACCGCGGCGCAGGGGATCGTCGCGTTCAGATCGATCGGCACCTGCGACATCAGCGGCGCATCGATGTTGCCGAGGCTGCCGTTCTGCGGCCAGCTCAGTTCCGCGGTGGTCTGATTGACCGGGAGAAACGGTGTGGCCACCGCGAACACGGCGCCGAGGATTCCGGCGATGATCGCGATCCATCGCGCGATCCGGAAGTCCTTCGCGGCAGCCACCGGTTCTGCGGGTGGCTTGGGGAGAACAGCTACGGCGTCTGGCACGGTTCGACATGGTATCCGCACCCAGGTCGTTGTGAGGGTCCGCACGCCATGCTGCCGGGCCGGACCCGCACCGCGATGTGAAGATTAAACGTTTCATTAAGCGTTCGACGCTCGCCGCCTGCAGGGAGCGAGAAGGGGATGACGCGCGCCCAGAGGTTTCGGCGTCATGCGAATCCGCTATCGATCGAGTTCCGGCCAGTGCGGTCGGGAATCAGGCGCGAACGACACAGGAGTTTTCCGATACTACCAGTGTGCAGCATGCATATAGATAAAAACCGAGGTAACCGTTACGCCTGGTAACGGTCGCGCATTTTAAATGCTGCTCGCTGTCGCGGCGGCCGAAACGCGACGGTTCCCGAATGAAATGGTAGGCGTGAACAACCCGCTGCAAAAATTGGCTGTTCGTATTCTTGAAACACGACAACTTCACATCCGAAGTTGTCGTTTCCCCAAGGAGTACACATGGACAGCAGCAGATTCTTCGCTCGCACCGCACTGGCCACGGCCGGCTGTGCGGTGGCCGCGGCGTCGTTCGGCATCGGCCCCGCCGCGGCCCAGGCCTCGACCACCGTCACGCCCGCGGGCGCGGCGGTGCAGGCCACCAACCAGGGCGTGGTCAAGGCCGTGGCGGGTGGTGTCACCATCACCTGCAACACCTCCACCGCGACCGGGGCGGTGCCCGCCGCGCCGGGCAACACCAACCCGAGCGGCCCGGTCACCGTGCCGATCAGCGCGCCCACCTTCACCGGCTGTTCCACCAGCATGTGGGGCGTGAGCGCGACGGTGACCACCAGCGGCAACTGGTCGATCACCGGGCAGAACGGGTCGCCGATCGCCGGGACGATCAACGTCCCGACCGGCGGCATGGTCATCCAGACCAGCGGGTTCGCCTCGTGCAAGGTGGTCGTCGCGCCCACCGCGCCGGCCGCGCTGGCGGGCACCTGGACCAACGGCACCCCGTCGACGGTCCAGGCCACCAACTCCCCGGCGCCCATCAAGGTGACCGGCAGCTTCGGTTGCCCGACCAGCGCCACCACCGGATCGGTGACCGGGACCTACCAGGTCACCAACACCACCACCCCGTCGGTGCCGATCACGGTCGGTCCCTGACAATTCCGGGGAGAAACTCGGAAATGAGGTGACGGGGCCATAAAAAGGAACCCGCGTGCGTCTCTCACTCGCACGCGGGTTCCGCCCCACATCGTAGGCAATATTCGCGCCGGGTGCCGCGCACGGGTACCCCGCGCGAAACACCCCGATGCGACGCGCCCGCCGGACCCCGGTCCCTTCCGGACCCCTCCCCTCCCTAGACTCGACCCCATGACCAAGGTGAATCTCGAAACCAACTACGGACCGATCGTGCTCGAGTTGGACGACCAGGCCGCGCCGAACACGGTCGCCAACTTCGTGAACTACGTGAACACCGGCCACTACAACGGCACCGTGTTCCACCGCGTCATCCCCGGTTTCATGGTGCAGGGCGGCGGGTTCGAGCCCGGCCTGAAGCAGAAGCCCACCCAGGCGCCGATCCAGAACGAGGCCACCAACGGCCTGAAGAACGACAAGTACACCGTCGCGATGGCCCGCACCAACGACCCGCACTCGGCCACCGCCCAGTTCTTCATCAACGTCTCCGACAACGCCTTCCTCAACCACTCGGCCCCCCAGGGCCAGGGCTGGGGCTACGCGGTGTTCGGCAAGGTCGCCGATGGCACCGAGGTCGTCGACAAGATCGCCGCCGTCACCACCGGCAGCGCGGGCCCCCACCAGGATGTCCCCGTCGACGACGTCATCATCGAATCCGCCACCGTGGCTTAATCTCTCGACGTCGACTGTGGGCCGTCACCCGCTTGGTGGCGGCCCACATTCAGATGCCGTGATCAGGCGGTGCGCGGTGGATGGCGCCGCCTGGACTGCTCGATCGCGGCGCGAAATCGCGGCTCGGCCTCGACGAAGGCGAATCGTTCGTCGTAGATGGGCCGGAATTTCACCGGCTCCTCCTGCTCGCCCACCAGCCGGCGAATCAGGATCGGGAGGAGGATCACCGCCGGGCAGAGCAACATCGAGAGCTCGATCGGCCACTGGTATCCGCGTCCACCGATCACCGCCATCAGGATGGCGGGAACCGCGATGATCGCCAGCACCGTCCACAGCGCTCGGGCGAGTCTACGATAGCGGATCGCGGCGTGCATGCACTGAGCGCAGACCGGCCAGTCACCGACGATGATCGTCGACACCGGCGCGGCTCGATTCCACTCCATCCTGGTGAAGTCCTCCCGCCGATCACCAGGCGAGGGCAGATGGAACCGGGGATGAGTCTGCGTCTCGTAGAAGATCGCCCGGAACGGGTGCCGATCAACCGCGGGCTCGCCGTGCCGACTGCACATGTTCGGCAGCGGTTCAGCGATCTCCAGTTCCAGCGGCGCCACGTGCAACTCGTACCCCCGCTTCTGCCAGTGCTGCGCGGTATCCGACAGCGGCTGTCGACACCTACGCAATCGAATGGTGGCGTCCCCGGGATTAGTCCATGGCCGCGGAGACAGATTCGGTTGGTACGTAAAGGAATTCCGCGGGTGCACTTGGATCGCGACTTCGCGGTTGGGTTGATAGTAGAACCGCGGTACTATGACTTGCTTTGTCACACAGTCACGCTGCCGGTCATTGCAGCCAGCCCTTGTTGCGCCGGTCCTGGTAGTAGAGGTCATCGTCGTCGGGCTCATCGGGCGTGACGATCCGATCGCGATTGGGCTTGCGCGTACCGGGGACGACCTTGGGCTCCTGCCCGACGTGAGCACTGGGCGCGGGCTCGCCCGAGGAAGGCTCCCCCGCCGGCATCGGCTCGGCCGACTCATCCGGTACCTCGTTGCGATACCGCTCCAGAATCGCCTCACCGGCGGCGGCCCACCGCTGCATCTCGTCGGCGGGCGTGTTCGCGACATCGGCAAGCGCTTTCGGCACAACAGCGTCGGACAGTCGCAGGAAGGCTTCGCTCTGTGCCAGGTCGCGCATACTCGCTTTGCCTTCGGCGATGTCACGAAACTGCTTCTGCAGACCCTTGTCGATATCGCTGTCGGCCAGGATCTTCAGCGCCTTGGCGAGATGCCTCGACATGCCGATATCGCCACCTGCGAGATCGAGCATCGGCTCGTTGTCGCGCTTCATGTCACACTCCGGGATGGTCGTAGGAGGACGATGCCAATTCGGGGACCTCCGCAGCCTGAATTGCCGATCCACCGGCGTGCAGGTAGCCCATCATCGCCTCCGCGCCGTTGACGATGTTTCCGATCATGCTGATGATTTGCACCACCTTCAGCGCCATGAAGGCGAGGATCGCTGCTTCGACCGCCTTCAGTGCGGCCACCGCCGGGGCACCGACCACACTGCTCGCCGCAGCTACCTGTGCCGCCCAGGTCACGACCAGCTGAATGACGAGATCGCCGAGATATTGCACTACGCCAGCGATACCGTTCGCCATGCCGTACGAGGCGAGGGCGAATTCGTCGAGCGCGTCGGCGACCTCGTTCATCGGGTCGATCTGACTGTCCAGAGCAGCCGTCAATTCGGAAAAGAAATCGCGCGCGCTGTCGGCCGCGTTGCCCTTCCACGAGTCCTCGACATTACTCATCGCAGTATCGATCGAATTGTGGTACGCGGTATTGTATTCGGTCAGGTTTCGAATCGCGCCTGCTGACTGCTGCAAAGCGGCCCAGTCGCCGGAGAGTTTGTTGGTAATGGTTCCGATGAGATCGGTTCCAGTAACTCCCTTGATGATCATATTCGCGTAGTATGTCAGACTGACACCGTTTCCTGCGATGATGAGCTCAACAAAGTCCGGGACGGGATCTGAGCTGGTGGGAGTGGTCAGCTTGTCGATCGGGTACGCACTGGGGTTGTAGGTGCTCAATTTGCTCGACATTTGTCAGCCCTCACTCGGAAACGTAGGTACGGTCGAGCGCTTCGGCCGAGGCGTTGTCGGTCTTTCGGTACATTTTTGCAGCATTGGTCAGCTCGGTGGACGACGAATCGGTGACCCGCCCCAGCCGCTCATAGTTCGCCTTCATGACGTCGCAGGCTGCCTGCAGCTGTTCCAGCACCGGAGTGATGATCTCGCCTCCGCTGCTCTGCACATCGAGCCACTCCGCCGAATAGGAGACCGCACGGGAATTGTCTTCGGCGATTTTCCACAGTCCCCGCGCCGCCAGATCGATATCATCTGGATCAACAGTGAAATTATATGAAGAAGCTTTTCGCACTATTCAGGTCCCACATTCGCTCGACGGGCCGCCGCCCTGGTCACTCCGTGCCGTTCGTCCACAACAGACGACTATCCATACTCTCTTGGACGCGCCCGCCACCCACATGGCTCCCATGCGTGATGTATGTCACTGAGCCCTTTCATCCTGTCGCTGGACCATGTTGCACCGCAGCATGACTGACCTGCGACTCGGGATGCGCACTGGCGAAGCCCCTGGTAAGAGCTGATTACCACACCGAATCGTCCACCAGAGGCTTCACTTGTTGTTTACCTTGCCGCGCTGCCGTTGTCATCTTCGACCCGACGCTTCGTCGCCGCGGTGATCCGCCGCCGTGTTGTTGTCCCGACGAGACGACTCGGCTCGTCAAGGCGATCGGAGCACTTCAGGACCCGCGAGCGTCAGGCCGCGGCGGCAGAATGAAAAGGCTCACTGAGCCGTACTCCACTGGAGGGGATTTCGGACCCCCATTGCCGTGTGACCATACTGGATTGAAATGTGCGTTTCAGGTTCTCCGAACGCATTGGCCGTGGCTTGTCCACGCGTACGTAACACTCCGGCGACAGCATTGTTCTGTGCGCGTTGCCCGTTCAATTGCTTCTTGCTCTCACAACGGGCTCGACGATGTACTCGACGTAGCGGGGAAGCAGAACACCCCGGTAGCGGACGTCCTCCGAAGGAGACTCCTGCCACCCCTGCCGTGGACTGTTGAACTGCCCGTACGGCTCTCCTGGGTACTGCGGCTGCGACCGAACCAGCGCCCCCTCCTCAACGCGACGGGTTCGGAACCCCTACGGTGACGGCACCGCCTGGCCGCCACAGGGAACCATTCGATGCCCACTCGCGTCAGGTATCTCACGTGCGGCAGGACTCGCTTCCGCCTTCACAACCGACCTTGCACTCGGATTGGAAGGTCGAAAACTCGGTAGTGAGCTCAACGATCTGGGGAAGATGAACGAGTGGTTCATGGCGGACGATACAAGCAACGATTCGCCCAACGGCGCCAATCCTTCCAGCCTCGACCTCCCTTGATCGGGAACCACGTCTGAGCCGCGGCTGGGACCGGGCCGTGATGAGGCACGGGAACTGGGGGTGGTCGACCGGTGGGCGGTAGGGTCAGGCCAGTCGATGAGATGCTGTGTCGAGGGAACCGGTTGGGGGCGTGGTGCGTCCAACTTGGTGAGTGGACGTGGTTTCGAGGAACTGGGGAGAGCTTGTGCGAAGCGCTGATCTGATGCGGACGGCTGTCGGGGCTGTCGTCGTCGCGGCTGTTGTCAGCGGTTGTGGTGGGGGTGAGTCCGGGTCGGCGCAGCCTACGACCACGACGCGGGATCTGGAGAAGATCATCGTGTTCAACGTGTGTAGTGAGTTGGGTGATGATGCGCTGTTGGAGGCGGGGCTGGATCCGGCGACGAAGCGGGTGCTGACAGATCCGCCGACGGGGGTGTCGACCTGGCGTGTATGCAATTGGAAGTCGCTCGACAATCGCTACGGGGTCGGCAGCCAACGTGTCGACGTCTTTTCCACCAGCCACACTCTCGCGGAGACTCGGGTCAAGGAGAGCGTCACTGATCTCCGCGACACCACTGTCGGCAACCGACCGGGACTGATTTTCCGGGAGAAGAACGACCCTGAGGCCTGCTATGTGGCCTTTGAAGCAGAACAGGGCATGTTCGAGGTAGCTGCTACGTGGTTGTCCGACGAAGACAACCGGACAGGTGACCAGTGCGATCTGGCGGCTCAGTACGCGGCTGCCCTCGAGCCGAATCTGCCAAAGTAGAGGGGGAGCAATGACAGACCAGGCGGCATACTGGCGAAATTTGAAGCAACAGGCGGTGTCCGGCAACTTTCGTATGGAGGAAGGCCTCGGCGAGTCCCTGCGCTCAGCGTGCGAACAGTACGTGATGGACCTCAAGGACCTGAAGCGCGATACAAATCGACTCGAGCATCTCTCGGGATGGGGTGGCCTCGAATCCGCCATCCTGCTCCGGCAAAAATTCGAAGCGAAAGCCGTTTCCGGCAGCGCCGACGACACCACCGACTCCGCCGCAGGCCGTCTCGCCCAACACATCGAGATCGCCCAGCTCATGCGCGACACCTTCGCTGCCGCGATCGGCAAGCTACAGGCCGTCGACGGCCAGAATGCCGGCGACATCGCCGCGAACGGGGAGGGGATCTGATGCCGCTGCCGTTGATCGCTGCCGCGGTGGTCGCTGTCGGCGCCGTAGCCGCCGAGGGCAAGGCCATCTACGACAACCAGAAGGCCGCCCACGACGACGCCACTGCCCGGGGTGAACTCGGCATCGCGGCCAACGATGCCGTGAGTGGCGATCGCGAGATCATCGAGTCCGAACGCGGACGGCTCGAATCGGGGTTCGACGGCACGTACGCGCAAGCTGTGCTGACCGGCAAACTGGAAGGCTTCTCCTCTCTTTCGCATCAGGCGATCTGGGATGCGTTGAACGGCACGGGAGGACAGCCGGGGGTGCTGGCCGCCGAGATCAATGCCGGCGCCGACGGTTGGCGGCGGCTGGTGTCCGGCATGTCCGACGCCGTGACCAGCTTTCGCACCAAGATCGATACCGCGATCAACGACGGCTGGGACGGCGCGGCCGCCAATGCCGCGATCGACGGGGTGCGCGGATACGCGACGGAGGCGGAGAAGCTGCCGACGACGTTCCAGATGGTCGCCAACGGCATCGACCTGATGGAAGGTGCGCTGCAGCAAGCCAAGATGGCGATCGACGAGCCCAAAGACGTGTCGTGGGACGAGAAGCTGCTCGGTGCGATCCCGTTCACCGACTGGCTCAAGGGCGAACAGTTCCGGGCCGACGAGGCCGAACGGGCCGCGCAGGAGATCCTGGAGCGCGTCTACAAGCCGCAGGCGGAGATCACCGATACCAAGACGCCGGTTCTCGCCGTCCCCAAGAACACGATCGGTGGCGACGGCCTCCCCAGCGATGGTCGCGGCCCCTTCACTGGTGGCGGTGGCACCACCGGTGGCTCCAACGGTTCCACCGGTGGCGGGGATCAGGGCACGCCACAGACGACCACTCCGCAGACGACGGCGGAGAATCCGGATGGCAACTCCGGTGACAACGCGCCTGGTGAAGACACCGACCCCGCGGCAACCACACCCGCCGCGACCACACCCGACACCGGGCAGACGACACCGGCCGCGACCACACCGGGCGCCACTGGCACCGGCACGCCGGGCGGCGGCATACCGGGCAGCGGCGGCGCGCCGGGTGGCGGCGGGGGAACAGCGGGCAGCGGATCTCCCGGACTGGGCGCGGGGGCGCACGCTCCGGGCGCGGGTCGCGGTCTGCCCGGTTCGCCGTCGACGGGCACGCCCGCGGCGGCGGCCGCGGGACGCGCGGGCGGCGCGGCTGGGCGCGGCATGTCCGGCATGCCGGGCATGATGGGTGGCGGCGGCCGCGGTGGGGGCAAGGATGACGAGAGCGAGCACAAGATCCCGGACTACCTGATCCAGGATCGGGAGAGCGAACTCATCGGCCAGCTCCCGCCGACCCTGCCGCCAGGCGGTGTGATCGGCGAATGAGCAACGAAACGCGCTGGCAACTGGACAGTCTCGGCTTCAGCATCGCCCTCGAGGCGAACGGTCGCGACCGGCTGCCCTACCCGTTGCGTTACCGCGCCGAATTCCCGGAAACCGCAGACGAGTACGCCCGCAGGCGAGCGCGCAGTGCGCAGAACCTGCAGCAGGTCTACGACGATTCCCTGCATCGCACGCTGGAAATCCTGTTGGAACCGCACGTACGGGTGGAGATCCAAGGGTTTCACGGACCGCGCCAAGCACAGACGATCGGCATCCATGTCGGGATCGCTGATGCCGAAGCCGTGGTCGCGGTGCAGTATTCGGAACGCGATCGGCGTGGCGGCGGGGACATAACCCTCAATCGCCATCCCGCAAGTTCGGTGGCGGCCGAAATCGTCGCCCTGCTCCCCCGCTGCCCCGGCGGTGGCGAACCACGCTTCGAAGGACGGCGCAGCGACCTCGACGCGGCCGTGCACGCGCGCCACCCCACCCGCCTGTCGCCCACCGAGAAACTCCAGCGCTTCCTGAAACGTCCCCGGACCGGCACCGGCGAGATCACCGTCTACCCCGGCTTCGAGATCGACGCCCGCCCCACCACCGACGGTTCGGCGTTCCTGTGGCTGGACTACCCCGACGACGGCCGCTACCTGATGCAACACCACGACACCGACAACTTCACCGTCATCCCCGGGCCGACCGAGGAGATCACCCGCCGACTGCAGGCCAGGATCGCCTCCATGTCCGAGCGAGTTCGACCGACCCGCTGACTTCCTCTGCTGGATTGGATTGGATCCAGCGGGTTTCAGGCCCGTCTCGATGATGTCTGGGAGGGTGCGCCATGACTGCCACAGTCCCCGCGTGGATGCGCGAGCAGATCACGACCCAGGAGTACGACTCCTGGTCAGCGGAGCAGTGCGCGGGTATTGAAATCGTGGACGGGATGGTCGCCGTGAGCCCCCGTGCGTCCAAGCGGCACAATCGGTTGGCTCGGATCCTGGCGAACGCTCTCGATGTCGCGGCCGGGCCGGAGTGGAATGCCGACACCGACTTCGACGTCCGGCTCCAGGATGTCCCGCTCACCAATCGGCGCCCCGATGTGGTGGTTTATCGTGCCGACACGATCGATGTCACGCCGACCCGTCCCGAGCATGTACTGCTGGTCGTCGAAGTCGTTTCACCTGGATCGGAGACCACCGATCGAATCGTCAAGGTGGATCAGTACGCCAAGGCGGGCATTGCCTTCTATTGGCGAGTCGAGCAGGCCGCGACCGGCCTCCCGCTGATCTATACCTACGTCCTCGACCCCGCCACCGGGCTGTACCGGACCGGTGAGATGTTCACGGGTGCGATCGAGGCATCCGCACCCTTCCCCGTGGAGATCGACCTCGGCAAGATCTGAATCTCACGCCGCCATGTCTACAGCGGGAAGACGTGGTGTTTGCGGGGGTTGCGGTGCAGTTTCTTGTCCTGGAGCAACTTCAGGGCTCGGCGGATTTCGAGGCGGGTGGTCGAGGGTTCGATGACGGCGTCGATGTAGCCGCGTTCGGCCGCGATCCAAGGGGTGGCCATGGTGGCGTTGTAGAAGTCGATGAGTTGCTGGCGGACCGCGGGGCGCTGGTCTTCGGGGGCGGCGGCGATCTGGGCGGCGCCGATGAGGCTCACCGCGCTTTCGGCGCCCATGACGGCGATGCGGGCGGTGGGCCAGGCGAGGTTGATGTCGGCGCCGAGTTGTTTGGAGCCCATGACCGCGTAGCCGCCGCCGTAGGACTTGCGGACCACCAGGGTGATCTTGGGGACCGAAGCCTCGACGAAGGAGAACAGGAAGCGGCCGCCGCGCTTGATGACGCCGATCTTCTCCTGCTCGACACCGGGCAGGAAGCCGGGGGTGTCGACGACGAAGATCAGCGGGATCTCGAACGCGTCGCACAGGCGCACGAAATGCGAACCCTTGTCGGAGGCCCGGGCATCGAGGGCTCCGGCCGACACCATCGGCTGATTGGCGACCACGCCCACGGCGCGACCGTCGACGCGGGCGAAGCCGGTGATGATGTTGGTGCCCGACTCGGCGCTGATCTCCTTGAACTCACCGTCGTCGAAGATGCGCAGCAGCACGTCGTGCATGTCGTAGCCCGCGTTGTCGGCATCGGGGATGATGCCGTCGAGCTCGCGGTCGGACTCGGTGATCTCCGGTTCCATCCCGGGGTTCACGATCGGCGGCAGTTCCTGGCAGCTGGTCGGCATGTAGCTCAGGTACTCGCGCACCCAGGTGAACGCGGCTTCCTCGTCCTTGGCGACATGGTGGATGTTGCCGTACTGGGCCTGGGTGCGGGCGCCGCCGAGTTCCTCGAGGCTCACGTCCTCGCCGGTGACCTCTTTGATCACCTTCGGGCCGGTGACGAACATGTGCGCCGACTCGATCGCGACCACCACATCGGTGTTGATCGGCTGATACACCGCGCCGCCCGCGCAGTTGCCGAGGATCATCGAGACCAGCGGGACCATGCCGGACAGCGGCTCGACGGCCAGCGCCATGTTGGCGTACCAGGCGAGTGAGCTCACCGCCTCCTGCACGCGGGCACCGCCGGAATCGTTGATGCCGACCAGCGGCACGCCGACCTTCGAGGCGTACTGCATGATCCCGCACAGCTTGCGCCCGAAGGCCTCACCGACCGAACCGCCGTAGACGGTCTGGTCGTGGGAGAACACCGCCACCGGTCGGCCGTCGACCAGGCCGTGCCCGACCACTACGCCGTCGCCGTAGAGCGCGGTCGGGTCGCCGGGCTTGCGAACCAGCGCACCGATCTCGACGAACGTACCCGGATCCATCAGCATGTCGATCCGGGCCCGAGCACTCGGGATCCCCTTGCGCGCCCGCTTCTCTATCCCCTTGATACCCGCGGGTTCTTTGGAAAGGTCGAGCCGGTGGTGCAGATCCGCGAGTTTCTCGGCGGTGGTGCTCACTTATCTCCCTTCGGCGGAGATCCTCGTGAGCTTCGCGGCAAGGTCGGCACCGATCTGGCCGATACGCGGCTCATCGACGATCTGCAGGTGGTCGCCCGGGATGTGGACGACTTCGAGATTCGAGACATATTCGTTCCAACCGCCATTGGGCTTGCGGTCGGCGAAGCGGGGCTCGAGTTCGATCGCCCCGTCGTGGTAGCGATCGGCCAGGTAGAGCACGACATCACCGTCGTACTTGCGCGGCTGCACCTGTGCCAGTGCGCGGTTCTCGATCCATGAAGTGCGCTGGTGTTCGAGCACACCGCCGGGGATCTTCGCGCCGGAGAGCTTGATCAGGTCGCTGATCATCGAGAACTGCTCGGCGTCACTGGCAGCGGCAAGTTCTTCGATCTGGCCGCGATCGAGCTCGGCGGGAACGTTGTAGGTTTTCTTCGCGAAAGCCTGGTAACGCTCGAGGCGGCGGACTCGCTCCTCGGGGCTGTTGTCCTCGTCTTCGACGGTCATCGCGAGGTCGATCAGGCCGACGTAGCGCACGTCGGCGCCTTCCTCACGCAGCAACTGGCCGACCTGCATCGCGAGCACCGCGCCCAGCGACCAGCCGTACAGCACGTACGGGCCGCCACCTTGGATTTTGCGCAGCTCGGGCAGGTACTGCCGGGCACGTTCCTCGATGGAACCGTCGACGCGCTCGATGCCGTACATCGGGGTGTCGGCAGGCAGGCGCTTGAGCAGCGGCTCATAGACCAGCGTGTTGCCGCCCGCGGGGTGGAAGACGAACACCGGGGTGGCGTCGGACCCTTCCGAACGAGCACGGAGCGGACGGACGAACCCGTCCACATCGGCACCACTGTCCTGCAGCTGACGGACCACATCGGCGAGCTGCTCGATGGTCTCACCGTCGAGAACATCGTCGACCGTCACCTCTGCGCCCACCCGCTCGGTGAGCCGGGCCGCCAGCTTCTCGGCGACCTCCTCTTCGAGGATCGGGAGGGTGTTGAAGATGCCGCCGGGCGAGGTGCCCGTGACGACAGCCCAGCTGGCATAGGTGAGACGCTCGGCGGCGTCACGCGGCGGAACATTGTCCTCGTCACCCGCCGGGGCCGAGTAGTCCACATCGGGGATCGCCTGCGCGGCTGCGCCGTTCACAACCGGCGCGGACTCGGCAGCGGAGGTTGCCGTGGCGGCGTCCGCAGCACCTGCCCCGGCTCCCGCCGCGATCGGCTCGGCCTCGCCGGCTTCACCTGCCGAAGCGGCATCCGAAACCGTTTCAGCGGCAGTGGTATCCGAAGCCTGCCCGGCAGCCTCCGACGGCAGCTCGGCACCCGCCTTCTTCGCGGCGGCCAGCGGATCGTCACCCGCGGCGATCGCGGCCCGCGCGGCCTCGACGAAGTTCGCGTCGACACCCAGCTCGACATCCTCACCCGCGGCCTTGGCGGCAGCCTGCTTCTCCGCCATCGCCGCGACCTCGTCACGATGCTCGATGGCGTAGCGCAGCACCTTCGACACCTCGTTGAGGCTGGCATCGCGCACGGCGGAGACCTGCAGCTGCGGGATGTCGAACTCGTATTCGACGCGGTTCTTGATGCGCATCGCCATCAGGGAGTCGAGACCGAGTTCCATCAGCGGGATTTCCATCGGGAGGTCCTCGACGGCGTAGCCCATGGATTCGGCGACGATGACGCACAGTCGCTGCTCGACGGTTTCGCCGGTGTCGGGGTTCCAGCGGTCGCTGGTGGCGACGGCGAGCTCGGCGGCGGTCGGCGCGGCGGCGGTGTCGGTGATCGGAACGGCGACGGCGGCAATGGGTTCGGGCAGGGCGGCACCGGAGGTGACGACCGCGTCGAACAGCAGCGCGAAGCCGACCGGGGACTTGGCGTGCACCTGCACCGAGGCACCACCGAGGTGCGGGGTGAGGGTGGTGGTCAGCGTGCCGGTGCTCGGCAGCGCGCCGTGCGGGTGCGAGACCGCCACGGTGACATCGGAGAGCACCTGGGCGGCAGCGGCTTTCACCAGCGCGGCCAGATCGGTGACCGAGGACGCCTGGACCTCCCAGGCGTGGCGGCCGTCGGGCATGGCGACGTGCGCGCCGGGCACGCGGGAGTTGCCGCCCGAGGAGATCTTGGCCTTGGGCCAGTACTCCTTGCGCACGAACGAGGTCCGCGGCACGTCGGCGTAATCGCCCTGCGGCAGCAGCGAACTCAGGTTCACGGCGTGGCCGTGCACGTAGAGCTGGGCGAGCGCGCCGATGACACCGGCGGACTCGTCTTCCTTGCGCTTGAGCGTCGGAATCAGCTGCGCGTCGTGCACGCCCGCCGCGAAGGTGGTGCCGAGAACCTGCATCAGCGCGACGGAATTGGGTGCCAGCTCGAGGAAGGTGGTGTGCCCGGAATCGACGGCGGCCTTCACCGCGTTGGTGAAGTACACGCTGTGGCGCATGTTCTTCACCCAGTAGGGCTCGTCGTGGATCGGGTCGGAGCCGGGCTTGAAGAACAGGCCCTCGTGCACGGTCGAGTACAGGCCCACCTTCAGCGAGGTCGGCTCGATGCCGGCCAGTTCGGCGGCGAGTTCGCCCAGCAGCGGGTCCATCTGCGAGGTGTGGCCCGCGCCGCGGGTGGGCAGGATGCGGGCGAACTTGCCCATGCCCTCGACCTCGGCGACGATCTGCTCGACCTGCTCGCGCGGGCCGCCGATCACGGTGTTGGTCGGCGCGGCGTACACCGCGACCTCCACATCCGGGAACTTCGGCAGCAGCTGCGCCACATCGTGGGCGCTGAGCTCGACGAGCGCCATGTTGCGCACATCGTCGTCGGTGATCATCTGCTCGCCCTCGCCCATCAGGCGCGAGCGGGCGCAGATCACGCGCACCGCGTCTTCGAGGCTCAGGCCACCGGCGATGTAGGCGCCCGCGACCTCGCCCATCGAATGACCCACCACCGCAGCGGGTTCGGCGCCGTGCGCGCGCAGCAGCGCGGCCAGGCCCAGCTGGGTGGTGAAGATGCCGACCTGGCAGGTGCCGACGTCGTAGTCCTGCTCGTCGTCGAGGAACATCTCGCGGATCGAGTAGCCCGCCTCGTCCTGCACCAGCTCGTCGACCTGGTCGACGGTCTTGCGGAAGATCGAGTTCTCGTTGTACAGCTGCTTGGACATCTTGCGGTGCTGCGCGCCGAAGCCACACATCACCCACACCGGCGCGGCGGCGGCCGGGGAATCGGCGGTGAACACGCCGGCGCCGGGCTTACCCTCGGCAATGGCGCGCAGACCGGCGACGGCCTCGGAGTGTGTCTTGGCCAGCACCACACCGCGCGAACGCTGGTGGCTGCGCTTGGCCAGCGCGCGGGCGACGTCGGTGAGCGGCACGTCCTTGCCGGGGCCCTCGAGCCAGTCGGCCAGCTCGGTGGCGGCGCGCTTGCGGCGCGAGGGCAGGTAGGCCGAGACCGGCAGGATCACCGGCAGCGGCTCGGCGCGCTCGCCGTCCCACTCGAGCACGGGCGCCGCGGCCACCTCGGTGATGGCGGTGGCCTCGGCGACCACGTCGGTGGTCTCCTCGCCGTCGAAGAGCTCGGCCTCGGCCACCTGCTCGGCGGTGACCTCGGGAACCTGGTCGGGCACGACACTGGGCACGTATTCCTGCAGGACCACGTGCGCGTTGGTGCCGCCGAAACCGAAGCCGGAGATGCCGACGGTGGCGACGCCGCTGTAGCGGGGGTACTCGGTGGGCTCGGCGACGACCTCGAGGTTGGCCTGCTCGAACGGGATGTAGGGGCTCGGGCCCGCGTAGTTGATGTTCGGCGGAATCACGTTGTGCTGGAACGACATCAGCACCTTGGCGAGGCTGGCGACACCCGCACCGGATTCGAGGTGGCCGAAGTTGGTCTTGGCGGAGCCGAGCAGGGCGGGCTTGTCGGCCTCGCGGCCGCGACCGACGACGCGGGCCAGCGCCTCGGCTTCGATCGGATCGCCGATCGGGGTGCCGGTGCCGTGGGCCTCGATGTAGTCGACCGTGGAGGGCCGGATGCCCGCGTCACGGTAGGCGGCACGCAGGACATCGGCCTGGGCCTCCGGGTTCGGCGCGAACAGGCCGTTGGAGCGGCCGTCGGAGTTCACCGCGGAACCCTTGATCACGCCGAGGATGTTGTCACCGTCGCGCTCGGCGTCGGTCAGGCGCTTGAGCACGACCAGTCCGGCGCCCTCCGAACGGACCATGCCGTCGGCATCGGCGGAGAACGCCTTGATGTGCCCGTCCTTGGCGACCGCGCCGTTCTGGTCGAAACCGAGAGTGATGACGGGCGCCAGGATCATGTTCACGCCACCGGCGAGCGCCACATCGGCCTCGCCCTGACGCAGCGCGCGCACCGCCTGGTGCACGGCGACGATGGTCGACGAGCAGGCGGTATCGACGGTGATCGACGGGCCACGGAAGTCGAAGAAGTAGGAGACGCGGTTGGCGATGACGCCGGTCGACGCGCCGAGCAGGGCGTATCCCTCCGCCGACACCGGCAGGCTCGGATCGCGATCGCCCAGCCCCAGGGAGGCGATCAGCTGGAAATCACTGGTGGACGAGCCGACGAACACGCCGACCTGCTCGCCCTTGAGCTCACTGGCCGGAATGCGCGCGTGCTCGAGCGCCTCCCAGGTGAGCTCCATCATCAGCCGCTGCTGCGGGTCGACCCGCTCGACCTCGATCGGGGACATGGCGAAGAACTCGGCGTCGAAGCCCTTGACGACGTCCTGGTCCAGGTAGCCGCCCAGGGTGTTGCCCGCCTCGATGGCCTGCGCCACCGACGGGTCGCCGCGGAACTCGTCCCAGCGGCCCTCGGGCAGCTCACGGATCGCGTCACCGCGACCGATGAGGAACTCCCAGGTCGACTCGGGCGTGGTGCCCGCACCCGGCAGCCGGGTCGACAGGCCGACCACGGCGATGTCGTGCGCCTCGCTCGGCGTGTACGCGGCGGTGTAGTCCTCGGACTCCTCCGACGGCAGCTCCGGCTCACCATGGACGATGATCTCCGCCAGCGACCCGATCGTCGGATGCTGATAGATCACCGTCGGCGCCAGCGTGACCCCCGCGTAGTCCTCGATGTCCCCACCGAGCGCGAGCGCATCGCGCGAGGCCAGCCCGAACTCCTCCATCGGCCGGTCGACGGTGATCGCCTCGATCGACTGCCCGGTCGCCTCGGCGACCCACTTACGCAGCCAGTCGCGCACCTCGGCGACCGAGAGCTCACCGCTCGGCGCGGGCGTGCCCTCGTTGTCATTCTGGGAGCCGTCGTTATTTGCCATCAATTCCTCAAGCTACCTGTCTGCGTACGGGGCGCGCCGTGGAATGACGCCCGGCATGCGTGTCATGCCGGGCGTCATCACCTACCTGGTCTGCCGATTACTCTTCTGGTGCATCGGGGAAAGCCTGCTGGGTGTAACCACCGCGCAGCGTTCCCTCGAGGTAGGCGGCCTTGCAGGCCCGCCGGGCGATCTTGCCGCTGGAGGTCCGCGGAATGGAACCCGCGGGCACCAGCAGGATGTCACGAGCGGTGACGCCGTGGCGCTGCGAGACCGCCGCACGCACGGCGTCGGCGATCGGGCCCGGGTCGGCCTTACCGGCACCGGGACCACGTTCGGCCACGATGACCAGCTGTTCGGACGCGTCGTCGGCGTCGAACTTCAGGCCGGAATGGCTGTCGGCGGCGAAGACCTCGGCGGGCAGCTGGTTGGCGGGCACCGCGAAGGCGGCGACGAAACCGGGCCGCAGCGCCTTGGACGCCTCCTGCGCGGAGTACTCCAGATCCTGCGGGTAATGGTTGCGGCCGTCGACGATCACCAGGTCCTTGACGCGACCGGTGATGTACAGCTCACCTTCGAAGTAGACGCCGAAGTCGCCGGTGCGCATCCAGTCCGCGTCGGCGTCGGTGCCCTCGGTGTGTCCACCCGGCTGCCGCTCGGCGACCCGGTTGCGGAAGGTCCTGGTCGACTCGTCGGGGCGACCCCAGTAACCGATGCCCATGTTGTTGCCGTGCAGCCAGATCTCGCCGACCTGACCGTCGGGCAGCTCGCGGCCGCCATCGGGGCCGTCCACCGACTCGGGGTCGATGATCGCGGCCCACTGCGACAGCCCCACGTAGCCACAGGAGACCTGGGCAATGGCGTTGTCGGCCGATTGCTCCACCCGGACCATCCGGCCCTTGTTGAGCTCGTCCCGGTCGACGTAGAGGTACTTGGCCTCGTCCTCGGACCGGGTCGCGGAGACGAACAGCGTGGCCTCGGCCATGCCGTAGCACGGCTTGATCGCCGTCTTGGGCAGGCCGTAGGGGGCGAACGCCTCGTTGAACTTCTTCATCGACGAGACCGTCACCGGCTCGGAACCGTTGATCAGACCGATCACGTTCGACAGATCCAGCGATTCGCCCGCCTTCGGCACACCGCGCGCGGCGGCATGCTCGAACGCGAAGTTCGGGGCGGCCGCGAAGGTGCCCGCGCCGTCGGAGACAGCGGCCAGCTCGTTGATCCAGCGCGAGGGGCGGCGTACGAACGCGCTCGGCGACATGATGGTGATGAACTTGCCGCCGACCGCGGGCAGGATCACCGTCAACAGGCCCATGTCGTGGAACAGCGGGAGCCAGGTGACACCGCGCGAGTTCTCGTTCATGTTCAGCGAGTTGATCATCTGCAGCAGGTTGGTGCCGACCGCGCGGTGGGTGATCTCCACACCGGCGGGCACCCGGGTCGAGCCCGAGGTGTACTGCAGGTAGGCGATGTCGTCGATCGCGGTGTCGGGGCGGATCCAGGACTCGCCGAGGGTGTCGGGGATCGCGTCGACGGCGATGATCCGGGGACGCTGCGCGGCGGGCAGCGAGCGGAAGAACTGGCGGACACCGGCGGCCGAGGAGGTCGCGGTGAGGATCGCCGAGGGCTCGCAGTCGCCGAGCACGGCGTGCAGGCGGTCGGTGTGGCCCGGCTCGTCCGGATCGAACAGCGGCACCGAGATGGTGCCCGCGTAGATCGCGGCGAAGAAGGAGATCACGTAGTCCAGGCCCTGCGGCGCGAGGATCGCGACCCGGTCGCCCGGGTTGGTCACCTGTTGCAGGCGAGCGGCCACCGCGCGCAGCCGAACTCCGAACTCCTGCCAGGTCAGCTCGTGTACCTCGCCATCGCGTTCCCGCGAGTAGTCGATGTAGCGGTACGCGAGCGTGTTCGCGTCGTTACGGGTGTGCTTCTCGACGTGATCGACCAGGGTCCGACCCTCGGGAATGATGATGTTCCCGGTCTCGTCCAGGTAGTCGTCGAAAGTCTCTTCCATTCCTTCTTCTCCTCCGAGGCCCGGACACCGGTGAATTTTCGCAACGCACTACGGCGCTGACACCTGTGAGGCCCCGACTCGCTATCGCCACCGGCCCGCAGGACCACACCGAGCGTGCGTCCTGACTACCTGGCGGATTTTCGAGCGGTCTGCGCGGTAGACCGCTATCGGCTAGATGTTCTCAAACCAGAGTCATGTTACAGAGAACCCCCGCTCAGTCCTCCCGCAGCAGCGGAATGACAGGCGCGAAAGCGTCCATCTGGGTGGGGAAGATGCCCACATACGACATCGACGTGAGTTCGCGCACACGCTTGATCTGTTCGGCGATCTCCTCGAACGTACCGATCGCGACGTAGGGCGAACTCAGAATCTGTTCGACGGTGAGCTCGACGTCGACCTCGAGATCCGGGTGCAGGCCGCGGGCGATCGCGTTCAACGCCATCTCCGCGGTCTTCTCCCGGTCGTCGGTGATGACGATGGCGGTGATGGCCCAGTTCAGCTCGATGTCGGCGAACCGGTCACCGGCAGCCTCCTTGACGATGTTGACCTTCTCGATCGTCTTCTCGAGCGTAATGCCCGAGAGCAGGCCCTTACCGTTCTGGGTGGTCTGCGGGACGATCGAGACGATGTCGGCGTGCTTGGCCGCCAGCGCCAGCATCTTCGGGCCGCCGCCACCGGAGCACAGTGGCGGACGCGGACCCTGGCGCGGCCGGGGGGTGCCCTTGATGCCGCGCACCTGGTAGTGCTTGCCCTCGAAATTGCACTCCTGGCCGCGCAGCAGCGTGTCCAGGATGGTCAGGGACTCGTCGAGCTTCTCCAGCCGGATACCGGGGCGTTCGAACGGGATTCCCGCGTTGTCGAACTCCTCCTTGATCCAGCCCGCGCCGACACCGACCTCGAGCCTGCCCTTGGACAGCACGTCGATGGTGGCCAGGTCCTTGGCCAGCACGACGGGGTGGCGCAGGCCGTTCGCCAGCACCGAGGTGCCGAGGCGAATCTTGTCGGTGGCCTGGGTGAGCGCGCCCAGCGCGGCGATCGGGCCGATCTGGTCGCCCAGGTGATCGGGGACGAAGAACGTGTCGTACCCGTATTCCTCGGCCTGCTGCGCGGTCTGCACGAACTTGCGAGCGCCGCCCTCCTGCTTGTTGCCCTCTCCGGCCGCTCCGAAGCGGAACGGACGCAGCGGCGTACCCAGCGCGGTCAATTCACCGACGGGTGCGGCAGCTTCGGTCATGAACTCTTCGCTCCTGGCTGTGCGGTGTATGCGGGCTCGAACACCAGCGCACTTTACAGCGTGCGAGCGGATCGGAGTGCGGATGTCACAGCGAGGCATGATCGGTGGCAATCACGCACCCGCTGTGACTGTGACAACTCCGCCAGGCTGTTCCGATCGGCGGTGTCCCCCGAGGGCGCTCCGCAACCGCCTCCGGGCCCGCCGGGAACACCGCGGCCTCAGGAATGCGGCGGGTGTGGCGCGCCCTCGATGAGCCCGGCCGCCCAGTTCACCGTCCACTGGGTGGCGGTAGTGCCGTTGCCGTCGATCGTGTTGGTCGCGTACAGCGCGTGTACCGGGTTCCCCGCCGAGCGGATCAGCGCGGCCAGACTGCCCAGCGCATTGGCCGGATTGAGTGCCTCGCGCGGCGCGTCGCAGATCATGTCGCCGGGCGCGCAAATCGAGTACACCCGCGGGGCCAGCGTGCCGAACCCGCCGGGGCGCGGGCCGGTCATACTGATGCCAGGGACATTGACGCCCTTGAGCGCCACCTCGGCGCCCTGACCGGTGGGCGGCGGATCACCGATCTCGGTGGGCTGGCCAGGACCGGTGTCGGCGGTGCGGCGGCCGTCGGCCAGGACCGCGACCCCGAGCACCTTGTCCTCGGGCACCGGGCCGTTGCCGGCACCGATCTGGGCGGCCACGTCACCGGCGATCACCGCGCCCTGGGAGAACCCGGCGATCACGTAGGTGGTCAGCGGGCATTGCTGGTGCCGCTGGGCCAGGATGTCGGTCGCCCGTGCAGTGCCCTCGGTGCGACTGTTGTTGTAGGAGGCCTGCCCGTCCGGCGGGATGGCGATCGGGTTCGAGAACTGGGCCACGTACGGGACCGTGTACACCTCGAGCCGGTCTTCGGGGAACTGCGCGCGCAGCGGCCCGCTCACGCTGAGCATCAGCGAGATCGGGTTCGCGGTCGGGTTGTAGGGATCGTCGTTGCTGGCCGACTCCCAGGTACCCGGGATCGAGAGCAGCATCACATCGGGACAGTCCGCCGACTGCGATGTCGGCGGCGGCGGGCCGGGCGGCGTTGGCCCCGGCTCGCGCAACCGGCCTGCCAGCAGGTACCACAGCAGCACGATGACGATCACGACCAGCACGAGCAGTGCCAGCACGGTCAGACAACCCGCAGGCCAGAACCTGCGGGCGCGTCGCGTCGGACGGGCGTTCACTAGCAGTAGGTCGCGGTCGCGGCGGCGATGTAGATCTCAGCTGCCTTGTTGACATCCATCTTCGACTCGTCGAAGGCGGGATCGGTGCCGGCCATCGCGGCGACGAAGGTGGCGATGTCGGCGTCGCTGGCGCCGGTGGCGCGGGTCTGGCAGATGTAGTTCGCCGCGGTCAGCGCGACCGACGGATCGGCCGGGTTGATCCCGTTCTTGCTCAGCTCGTCGAGGAATGCCTGATCGTTGCCCGTGACCGGCCCGGCGGGGGTCGGCTGGCCCTCCGGCGCGGTCTGCGGCTGCTCGGGAACCGAGGAGTCCGGCGACTCCGACGGCGTGGGGTCGGCCTCGGACGGCGGGGTGATGACCTCCGCCGAGGTCGTCGACGCGGCCGCGCTCGAGGAGAGAGTGGGCGTCTGCGACGCGGTCGAGTCGTTGCCACCACAGGCCGACAACAGGGCGACGGCAGCCAGGGCCGCGACCGATCCGGCTACCTTGCCAGGGATCCGATGCATGAAGATGTCTTTCCTCGATCATTCGTCAGGGAAGCGGTCGCTGACCAGGCTAGCCGGACTACCAACCACTTCGCGTTCCACGCGAGGATGCTCAGAGAGTTCTCAGTCCGAGCTCACACCCCGTGAACTTCGGATTTGCCGTCCCGCACCACGATGAACCCGGTTTGAAAATTCTGCTGGGTCCCGCCGGGGACGGTGAATTCGTCGCTCACCGGATAGCCGAGCCTGCCGTTCTCGAAGCCCTGCGCGCCCCAGGCGTCGGCGAGCGCGCCGTTGCGCACCGACCAGGCACCCGAGAGCGGGCTCCAGTAGATGTTGCCGCCCTCGAACCTCGCGTACCGGCCGAAGTCCTTCAACGGCTCCTCCTCGGCCACCGGGAAGCCCAGCGGACTGTTCTCGAAGCCGAGCTCGGCGTACTTGTCCAGGATGAAGCCCTCGAGCCGGTGCGCGCCGGTGGCGGCACTGTAGAAGATCGGACCGTGCTCGAAGGACTGCACCGAACCCTCGCGGCTCGGTGTCGGTGCCTCGGCGGCCACCGGGTAGCCGGCGGGTCCGCCCTCGAAGCCCTGCTCGCCCCAGGCGTCGAGGATCGCGCCGCGCACCACGTGCGCGCCGGTGGCGGGCGTCCAGTAGATCGAGCCGTGCTCGAAGGTCTGCATCCGGCCGCGGTTGTCGGGCAGGCCGTGCTCGCCGCCGGTCGGCAGGCCGAGCGGGGAGTCGGGACCGCCGACGCCGGCGTAGGTGCCGCCGATCCGCCCGGCCACCGCGTGCGCGCCGGTCGCGGCGGAATGGAACACCCGGCCGTTGCGGAAGTCCTGCACCACGCCACCGGCCGCGGGGTACTCCGCGGTCAGACAGCCGCCGAGCCAGTCGGCCGCGGTCGCCACCGCCTCGATCGCGCCGCCGAGCGTGCAGTCCGTCCCACCGGGATCGGTGCCTAGCGCCGCGGCCGCCTGGGGCCAGGACTGGCGCATCTCGAAATCCCAGTACGGCCAGGTGTGGGTACCTGCCGGACGGTAGTTCGCCTGCACCGGAATCGACAGCTTCTCCAGCTTGGTGACGAAGTTCTGGGTCGACATCCTGGCCAGGATCTCCAAGCCGGTGCCCGCCCAGTTCTCGCTGATCAGCGGCATCGTGCTGAGTTGGTCATGGGTACCGGCCAAGCCGCTGCCGCTGGAGACGTACATGCTCACGCCCGCCAGCTTCTCGGCCAGCAGGTACGGATCGTGCGCGGCCCACTCCGGGCCACCGGGCGGACCCCACATGGCGCCTGCGTCGAACCCGCCAGCGTCCTTGTTGGCGAACTGGATCGCCTGCGGCATACCGAGCGTCGTAGTGGTGAGCAGGCCCGAATAGGAGGCCGCGTACTTCATCAGGCCCGGATTGCGGCCGGCCAGATTCATCGCGGCCGTGCCGCCCATCGAAAGCCCCTGCACCCCACGCACCTGGGAGGTGCGCCAGTCGCGTTCGAGCACCGGAATCAGTTCCTTGGTGAGGAACGTCTCCCATTTGTAGGTGAAACCGTTGTCGGGTGAGATCCAGTCGGAGTACCAGCTCGCCTGGCCGCCGACCGGCAGCACCACGTTGACGTTCTTGTCGGCGTAGAAGACCTCGGCATCGGCGTCCTTGGTCCAGCCGTTCTCATCGTCCTGCGCGCGCAGACCGTCCAGCATCAGCAGCAGGGGGAATGTCGCGTCGGGATGAGAGTTCCAGTCCCTGGCCAACAGCATCTGCACCTGGATCGGGGTGTTCATGGCGGGCGAGAACACCCACATCGCCACCCGGCGATCGGAGAGCCATTCCACCCGCTGGACCGCCGCGGTGGCCGCGGACGCCTGGGCGGGAACGACGAGCGCCGGTGCGAGCAGGGCCGCGGTCATGGCCGCGATTCCGAGGATTCGCCGCATCGGCGCTCGGACACGATGTTTCAACACACGCGACCTCCTCATCCCCGCCCTGGGACCAGCCTCACCGTTGGTTGTACCGCAGCGCAGGACGATAACCGGGGAAGACACGCGAGGGCCACGCACAGCAAAAAGACCGGCCCACCCTGCGGGTGGACCGGTCTTCTCAGTGTTGCTGGGCGAAAACTGTCAGGCGCCCAGTGCGTTCAGGATGTGCGGACGCGCCTTCCACAGCTGGTCTTCCCAGTACTTCCACGAGTGGGTGCCGTTGGACGGGAAGTCGTAGACCGCGTTGATGCCGAGGGTGTTCAGCCGGGACTGGAAGGCCCTGGTGCTCACCATCGAGATGACCTCGATGCCCATCGCGTTGGCGGTGTTGTAGGCCCCGCCCAGACCGGCCGGACGGTCGTGCTGGCCGGGCAGGCCGCTGGCCGCGGAGATGTACATCGGCAGACCACGCAGCTCGGGCGCGAAGACCATCGGGTCCATCCGCAGCCACGCCGGGCTCCACGGCGCGGCCATGGAGTCGACGTTGAAACGACCGGCGTCGAGCATCATCACGCGGATGGCCTCGCGCATACCGGGGGCGTTCCAGTTCAGCGGGCCCGAGAGCGAGGACGCGTGCTTGAACTGATCGCGGTGCAGGGCGGCCAGCCGCAGCGCGGCCGGACCCGACATCGACAGGCCGAGCGCCGCGTTGTTGGTGCGGGAGACGCCGTAGCCCTCGAGGAAGGCCGGCAGCTCCTCGGTCAGGAAGGTCTCCCACTTGTAGGTGGTCTTCTGGCCGTTGGTGTTGCTCGCCGAGGTCCAGTCGGCGTACCAGCTGGACTGGCCACCGACCGGCATCACCAGGGTGACGTTGTCGTTGGCGAACTGCTCGAGCGCGTTGGTCTCGAACGACCAGGCGTTGCGGTCGTCGCGGGCCCGCAGGCCATCGAGCAGGTAGAGCGCGGCGGTGCCACCGTGGCGCGCCCACTGCACCTGGACCTTCACCGGGCCCATCTTCGACGGCACCATGAGCTCTTCGTACCCGCCCGCGGGCGCCCGCAGCACCGGTGCGGACACCGGGGCGGCGAACGCGGTCGGGGCCGCCCCCGCGGCGAGCGGCAGCACGAGGGCCGCTGCGCCGACAGCTAGAATTCGATTACGCCAACCACGAGGTGCTACTGCTCGGGACGTGCCCGAGTGGTCACCCTTCGGCGCGGTGGCCCTGCCGAAACGCATGTGAATTCCGCTCTCTTTCTGCTGTTGTGGCATGCCAGTCTCGTCTCGACGCGACGGGCGGACCCCGACAATCCGGCCGATCAGACAGGTGAAACAACGATCTGGTCACACTTACGCTCGCCGCAGAATATTCGAGACCTGAATCAACTGCAAGGCCAACAGAACTCGGCTCTCGAAATCGGTGCGCCGCTCGCGTCGATCGGCCGAGCTCAGCGGCCGTGAACCTCCGGTTCAGCCCGGCGAGCGCCGGAAAACAATCGCCCGGCGCGGGAATGCGCCGGGCGATTCCTGATCGGGACGGACTAGCCGATGTTGTTCGACATATCCGGAATCATCCGCAGCGCCTCGTCATTCCAGTTGCGCCAGGAGTGGATGCCGAACGGCGGGAACGAGTAGTGGACGTTGCGGGCGCCGAGGGTGGCCATGCGGACCTCGAAGGCGCGGGTGTTGGCCAGCGCGAGCGCCTCGAGCGCCATGCCGTTGACGGTGCCGATGTTCGGGCCGTCGGTATCGGTCGGCAGGCCTGAGGCGGCCGCTATCCACAACCGGGTGTTGTTGCCTACCAGGTTGGGGGCGAAGACGAACGGATCCATCCGCAGCCACTGTGGGCCCCACGGCGGTGCCATCGAGTCCACGTTGTAGCCGCCCGCGTCGAGCATGGCGATGCGGATGGCCTCGCGCATGCCGGGCGCGGAGATGTTGAGGTAACCGGAGAACGCACCGGCGAAGGAGAACTGGTCCGGGTGATAGGCCGCCAGGGTCAGCGCGGCCGAGCCGCCCATCGACAGGCCGAAGACGCCGTTGCGGTTCGGATTGAAGCCCAGCCGCTGGGCCAGCGCGTTGCGCAGATGGTTGGTGAGGAACGATTCCCAGGTGTAGCGGTAGCTCTTGCCGGGGCCGCCGGAGAACGCGTCGGCCGCGCCCGAACCGGAACCGCCGGGGCCGCCGGCCGGAATGCCGAAGAACTGGCTCGGCGCGTTCCAGTCGGCGTAGAAGCTGGACATGCCGCCGACCGGCATCACCACGTTGATGTTGGCCGCGGCGAGCGCGTTGGGGATGTCGGTCTCGATCTCCCAGCCGTTGAGCGTCTCCGGCGCGCGCTGGCCGTCGAGGACGTAGACGACGCGGTGGGTATTGCCGTCGGCCGCGCGCAGGACGCGGGACTTGATCGGGCCCATCTCGGGCGAGTCGACCCAGAAGTCGAACGCGGCGGGATTGAACGCCGCCGACGCGGGGGCGACGCCGCCACCGACCGCCGTGCCGATCGGCACCAGCAGTGCCATGGAGACGCCTACGGCCCAGCGCCGCACCCAGGAACCCGGTGCCGCGGTCTTCACGGGCCCACGCTTGCGGCGCAGTGTACGCATTCGATCAGACCTTTCTCGCAGACCGAATGCGCAAACCCCGAGCTACGCAGTCGGATCCCTCATCGGGCGCCGAGATGGATCAATCCAGGGCAAAACGGACGATTCAACCTCGACGCATGCTCACTGTGTATCAATCGGTGACGAACGCACTACATGTTGCTGGAAAGTGACCGTGAGCACAACTCACAGTCACTTCTCCGTCATGATTCGTCACCAGCTCTCGGTCGGATCGTGACGAAAACGAAGAAAACCCGCTCCGTGCGGTGGCACGGAGCGGGTTCTCGTTCGAACGGGTTTTCGGCCGCCTCGCCCCCGAAGGGCGAGACGGAACGCCGAAGGCGCAGTATCGCCCTTCGGGGGTGAGGCCCACAGGGCCGAAAACCCCGCGGCGCCAGCCGCCGAGAACTCAGCCGATGTTCGCCGAGAGGTCGGGGATCATGCGGTGGACCTCGGCCTCCCAGTTGCGCCAGTTGTGCACGCCGGTGATCGGGAAGTCGAAGTGCGCGTTGCCGCCACCGAGGGTGGCCATCCGGACCTGGAAGGCGCGGCTGTTGACCATCGCGAGCAGCTCCAGCGGCACGCCCTGGACGATCTCCATCGGGTTGGACACATCACCCGCGCCCGGGATACCGCTGGCGGCCGAGACCCACACGCGAGTGCCGTTGCCGACCAGCCGCGGCGCGAAGACGAACGGGTCCATCCGCAGCCACTGCGGGCCCCACGGCGGCGCCATCGCGTCGATGTTGAAGCCACCGGCCGAGACCATCGCGACACGCATGGCCTCGCGCATACCCGGCGCCGAGATGTTCAGGTAGCCGGAGAACGAACCGGCGAAGCTGAACTGGTCCGGGTGGTAGGCGGCCAGCGTCAGCGCCGCCGAACCGCCCATCGACAGACCGAACACGCCGTTGCGGTTGGGGCTGAAGCCCAGCCGCTGCGCCAGCGCGTTGCGCAGGTTGTTGGTCAGGAAGCTTTCCCACTTGTAGGTGTTCTTCTTGCCCGCCACCTGAGCGGGGGCGATCGACGAACCGGTCATCGCCGAACCGGTGGCCGCCGAACCGGTCGAGCTGCCACCCGAACCGGCATCGATGCCGAAGAAGTTGCTCGGCGCGTTCCAGTCCGCGTAGAAGCTGGACTGGCCGCCGACCGGCATCACGACATTGATGTTGTTCGCGGTCAGCGCACGGGCGACCTCGGTGTCGATCTCCCAGCCGCTGAGATCGTCACGGGCGCGCATACCGTCGAGCGCGTACACCACGCGACCGGTGTTGCCGTCCGCGGCGCGGAAGATCCGCGACTTGATCGGGCCCATCTCGGAGTCGACCCAGAAATCGAAACCATCCGGGTTGAAAGCCGCCGACGCGGTTCCGGCAGGACCGGCCACCGATGCTCCCAGCGGCAGCACAACCGCCAACGAAACCAATGCTGCCCGCTTGAGCCAGCTGGCTCCCCTGGTTCTCAGACGTCCGCCACGCATTCTGTTTTGGGCCTTTCCTCATGCGGTTCGCGCGGAACCGCGGTTGCAAATGCCGCCGACTGACATCCGGCACACCAGTGCGCCGACGGGCGAGGTTCTCGTTGACCATATCGCTACATCGATAGCCAGGCGTTACCGAAAAGTGATTTAGCGGCGTACGCCACTCGGAAACGCCTGGCCAAGGGGTGTAACCACTGGGTCCCCGGGTACTCGGTGGGTCCAGTGTGACGCAAGAAAACAGATTCAGCGCGGTGGCTCGGGGAACGGATCGACCAACCCACACCGCTGGATCTCATACTTCGGAACACGGTCGATCCGGTAGTTCGCGAAACTGAACGCATTGCGCAGGTTGTGCTTGAACCGATCGAAGGTCAGCGGGTCGCGGGTGGACAGCAGCAGCGCCTGCGTTTCCGGGCAACTCATCGCCGTGCGCGCCTGGGTGACCCATTCCTCGTCCATATACCAGGGCATCCACGGATGCAGGTCGACCATGCCCGAATCGACGACCACCCAGTCCGGGTACAAGCTCTTGTCGTGGCCGATGCGGCCGTCCTCGAGCCGGTCCGAGTGCGCGGCCAGCGGGTAGGCCAGGCCCATCGGGTCGATCACGCGAACATCCAGCGGCACGTTCATGCTCGTCATGCCCAGGTTGAGGAAGTAGACCGTGTGCCCTGCCCCACCCTCGGGGATGGGCTCCGGGGGCGGGTCGACGTACCAGAACGTGTAGGAGGGCGAGTTCAGCAGCAATCCACCGTCGGGATTGGCGGCGATGTCGGCGACCATCGCCCGCATGCGCGGGTAGTCGAGGTAGTCCTCGGCGCGGATCGGGTGGTCTACGCCGGTGTTGAGCACGTAGAACACGCGCTCGTCGACGATGCCCGACGAACGGATCTTGGTTCCGGTCGTGATCGCGGTGGTGCTCGCCGCGAACATCGACCAGCCCGCGGTCCCCAGCAGCGCGACCAGCAGCACGGCGAACGACCAGTTCGCCCTGGTGAACGCGCGCAACCCGCTGGGCCGATCGGCCTCGCCCGGGCGCCCCGCGTGGTTGCGCGTGCTGCCGCCTTCGGGCGCTGACCGGACGAGGCCGCGCGGCAGCCGGATCGGCACCACGGCCACCGGAAGCAGCAACAGGAACAGCTGGGTCAGCAGCATGCGACCGTGCATGAAGTCGCCACCCACGCGGATCGCGTACAGCGTGAGCAGGACCCCGCTGCCGAGCACCATCACCACGACCGCGCTCGGCGAGCGCAGCCAGCCCCGCAGCGCCGCCACCGACCACTGCGGTCGGACCAGGAACCCCCGGTTCACCGCGACGACGAGCCCGGCGACCAGCAGCACCAACAGCGGAATCCACAGGTGGTACGGCCCGACGAGGTCCCACAGGTAGGTGAAGCCCTGCCCCCACTTGGCCCCGCCCGCGTCCTTGGCGACCGCGGTGTTCGGGTAGGGCAGGCCGTAGTAGCCCATCCGCCAGATCTGGTAGGCGATCGGCACGATGCCGGCGACGGCCACGATCAGCGCGCGCAGCACGATCGGGCCGAACCGGAACTGTGGCATCGGGGCGAGGAACATCATCGCCAGAGCCGCGACACCGATCAGCGCGGCCTCCGGCCGGACCAGCGGGGCGAGACCGGCCAGGAAGGCGAGCCCGAGCAGGCTCGGCACCCGCACCACCGCGGCCTGGCTCCACCGGATCATCAGCCACCACAGCAGCCCGACCCAGCAGATCACCAGCCCGCTCTCCAGTCCGGAGGTGGCGTAATCGCGGGCGGGCGGCAGCGCGATGTAGACGAGCACGCCGGCCGGGATCAACAGCTGACCGGCGCTACCGCCCCACAGCCGCGCGGTGCCGAGCATCGCGAACACGACCGCCAGCACCGAGGCCGTCAGCGCGACGCCGAGCACCACGTACTCGAGCCGGACCTGGGTGAGCCAGCTGAAGAACCAGACCACATAGGTCCACGCCGTGCTGGTGTTGGCCTCGACCCGCTCCCCCATGTTGAACACCGGGCCGTTGCCCGCGAGCAGGTTGCGCACCGTGCGCAGCACGATCAGACCGTCGTCGGCGATCCAGCGCCGCTGCCACGCGCCGATCGTGAACAGCACGACGGTGAGCACGATCCCACCGACGAGGGTGGCGCGGGAGACAACGGTGAAACGCGCGGCCGGACCCGCCGACTCGTCGTCGCCGGGTAGCCGCTCGTATTCGGTTGACTTCTGCTCCGCTACCACGATCTCGTCAGGTGAGATAGACAGCGACACCTACCGCTCCGATCCAGGCAATAGCGAGGAACTGCAGGATGCGGTCCCCCAGCGCGATCTCTTCGGGTTCACCGGCCTCGCCACCGTCGACGTCGACCGCGTAACGCAGGACTGCGATGGTAAACGGGATCATCGAGATGGAGTACCACTGGGTGTCACGCAGCTCGGCCTGCTCGAAAGCCCAGAGGCCGTAGAAGATCACGACGGCGGTGGCCGCGAGCGTCCAGATGAAGCGCAAGTAGGTCGGTGTGTAGTACTCGAGGGACTTGCGGATCTTCGCGCCGGTCTCCAGCGCGATCTGCAGTTCGGCGTAGCGCTTGCCCGCCGCCATGAACAGCGAACCGAACGCCATGACCAGCAGGAACCACTGCGACAGGGCGATACCGGCGGCCGCGCCACCGGCGATGGCGCGGAGCAGGAACCCCGAGGAGACGATGCAGATGTCGAGCACCGCCTGGTGCTTGAGACCCAGGCAGTAGGCGAGCTGGATGGCGATGTAGATCGCCATCACCACGGCCAGCTGCCAGGAGGCGAGCAGCGACGCGGCGATCGAGCCGATCAGCAGGATCGAGGCGAGTCCGTAAGCCAGGTTGACCGGGACGACACCCGCCGCGATCGGCCGGAACCGCTTGGTCGGATGCGCCCGGTCGGCATCGACGTCGAGCGAGTCGTTGACCAGGTAGATGCCCGAGGCCGCCATGCAGAACACGACGAAGGCGATCGCGACGTGCACGAGCACGCCCACATCGCTGACCGCTTCCGGGCCCACGGCCAGCGGCGCCGCGAGCACGAGGACATTCTTGACCCACTGACGTGGGCGGATCGCCTTGACGACACCGCCGAGCAGCGTCTTCGGCGGGCCCTTCACAACAGCCTCGTCCAGGACGGCGGCGGACGGTTCTTCGCTCATCTCAGCCAAGGTTCTTTCGGTCGCGGTCAAGGTCGGAGTCTCTTTTCGGCGGCGAGCACGGCCGCTGCCGACGCAGCCCCCAGCGCGGAACCGGCGAGCACGTCGGAAGGGTAGTGCACCCCGAGCACGACCCGGGACAGCAGCATCGGCGGGACGAGCACCGCAGGCAAGGGTAGCCCGGTCAACCTACCGAGCAACACCGCCGCCGCCGTGGTGGACGTGGCGTGCGAGGACGGAAAACTCAGCTTGCTCGGCGTCGACACGTTGACCTGCACCGACGGGTCGTTCGGGCGCGGGCGCCGGACGATCCGCTTGATCACGATCGAGGCGGCGTGCGCGCCGACCGCGCCGACCGCGACCCCGGCCCACTGCCGCCTGCGCGGCTTGTCGACCAGCCAGCCCGCCGCCGCGATGCCGACCCAGCCCAGCGCGTGCTCGCCGAAATGCGACATGCCGCGCGCGGCCGAGACCACCGCCGGGTTGGTGCCGATGGTGCCCTGCACCGCGTTGAGGATCGCGACCTCGACCGGCACCTCTTCGTACTCGCCGCTGCAGGCGCAGGCGCCGCCGCAGCCCTCGTCGAGCACGTCCAGCTCGGGCAGTTCCGGATTGATCGCGTTCACTTCGCGGTTCCTGTCTTGCTGAAGACCTTCTCCCACGCCGCCGTGCTGGTCAGCTCGGCGTGCGCGGCCCGGTAGCGCTGTTGCATCTCCGGGAAGCGGGTCGTGAGTTCCTTGCGCAGGCGCAAGGCTTCTTTGAGCAGCTCGGCGGCCTTGCGCGGGTCACGCTTGCGGTAGACCACGCCGCGGCCGTCGGCGGTCGTCACGGTGACGCCGTCGACCTGCGAGAGCAGGAACCAGCGCGCGTCCAGCGTCGGCACGTTCAGCTGCGGGGTCTCGTGGGCGACCGGGTCGGCCTTGCGGAAGTTGTGCACCATGCCCTTGGCCAGGCGGGCGATCTTGGCGATCGGATTACCCGGCTCGCCCACCGCGCCCACGCCGTGGTGGCTGGCCAGCGGCAGTTCCGTCGAGGACGGCACGACCACCGCGTCCGGGTACTGCTTGCGCATCGCGTGAATCTTGCCCAGCGCGGTCGGCAGCAGGTCGAACAGTCCTTCCGGCCCGGCCAGGAAGTCGCGGATCGCCTCGTTCTGGATGGCCACGGTCGAGTACTCGAGGCACAGCAGGTGCTTGAGGGTGGCCTTGACCGTGTTCACGACCATCGGCTTACCGTCACCGGGCAGGTGCAGCGAGGCGACCACCAGGCGGTTGCGCAGGTGGAAGTAGGCCTGCCAGTCGATGGCGTCGTCCTTGTCGGACCAGGCCATGTGCCAGACGGCCGCACCGGGCAGGGTGACCGTGGGGTAGCCGGCGGCGCGGGCGCGCAGGCCGTATTCGACGTCGTCCCACTTGAGGAACAGCGGCAGCGGCTGGCCGATCTCCTCGGCCACCTGCCTCGGGATCACACACGTCCACCAGCCGTTGAAGTCGACGTCGATGCGCCGGTGCAGCAGCTTGGAGTTGTCGCGGTCGGAGAGCGGGTACCTGGCGAAGTCGTGGTCGTACTCGACGTTGGGCGCGGCACTCCACATGAAGATACTGCGGTCGACGACCTCGCCCATCACGTGCAGGTGCGAGCGTTCCTGCAGGTTGAGCATCTGCCCGCCGACCAGCAGCGGCGATTTCGCGAAGCGCGAGAAGGCCAGCGCGCGCAGGATCGAGTCGGGCTCGATCTCGATGTCGTCGTCCATGTAGGCGATGAACTCGGCACTCGTCGATTCGAGTGCCTCGTACATGACCCGGCTGTAGCCGCCGGAACCGCCGAGGTTGGGCTGGTCGTGGATGGCCAGCCGGTCACCGAGAACCGCCGCGGCCTCGGCGAATCCGGGCTCGTCGACGACCTTGCGGGTGCCCTGGTCAGGGATGATCACCGCGGCGATCTTCTCCAGCACCAGCGGGTCGGCGCCAAGGGCGCCAAGGGTCTTCACCGCGTCGGCGGGACGGTTGAACGTCGGCATCCCGACCGCGATGGTGCCGCTGCCCGGCGCTTCCCGCGGTGCGTAATAGCCGCCGGCCAGCAGCGTCACCGCCGTGTCGGTGGTGATGTCGAACCAGATCCAGCCGCCGTCCTCGAACGGGCCGAGATCGGTCTCGAACTCCACGACCACCGAGTCCTCGACCGTATCGAATTGGCCGAACTCGCTGTCCCCTCCGTGGTTACGCTCCGCTGCCTCCTCCGGGGCCTGAGCTCGTCCGGCGAGGGCGACGGCGAACTCCTTGCCCTGCACATGGATTCGCGATCCGTCGGCCTTGGAGCGGTAGACGTCGACCCGGCCATGACCGGCCAGTTCCAGCCGCAGCACCACCGAGTTCAGCACGCTCCAGCGTCGCCAGTAGCTGGCGGGCAGCGCGTTGAAGTAGGTGCAGAACGACACCTCGGACTCCGCGCCGATCGAGAGCGCGGTCCGGCTGGTGGCGTGCGCGCGGCGGGCGTTGGTGGTGGATTCCTCCAGGTAGAGGGTCCGCACGTCCAGCGGCTCGCCGGGGCGCGGCAGGATGACGCGCTGCAGCAGCGACTTGGCCCGGGTTTGCGTGGTCACCTCGGCGAGCATCGGCGCGCTCACGCTGTCTCCTGTCTGGCGTGCTCGGGCGCCCTGCGTGGCTACGCGGGCCGCCTCCTCCGGGCGCTGACCGCTCACGCCGGATCCACCAGAGCCGCGCCGGATTCCAGATGCGGACGCAGCACGTTCTCGAACATGGTCAGCGCCGAACCGATCGCCATGTGCATGTCCAGGTACTGGTAGGTGCCGAGGCGGCCGCCGAAGAGCACCTTCTGCTCGGCGGTCTCCCGCTTGGCGCGTTCGCGGTAGGCGAGCAGCTTGGCACGGTCCTCGGGGGTGTTGATCGGGTAGTACGGCTCGTCGCCGGTCTGCGCGAAGCGGGAGAACTCGCGCATGATGACGGTCTTGTCGGTCGGGTAGTCGCGCTCGGGGTGGAAGTGGCGCGGCTCGATGATGCGGGTGTACGGGGCGTCGGCGTCGTTGTAGTTCATCACCGAGGTGCCCTGGAAGTCACCGGTGTCGAGGACTTCGGTCTCGAAGTCGATGGTGCGCCAGCCCAGCTCGCCCTCGGCGTAGTCGAAGTAGTGGTCCAGCGGGCCGGTGTAGACGACGGGCGCGTCCGGGCTGGCGGCGCGGACCTCCGCACGCACGTCGAACCAGTCGGTGTTCAGGCGCACCTCGATGAGCTCGGAGGCGGCCATGTTCTCCAGCCACTTCGTGTACCCCTCCTTGGGCAGGCCCTCGTAGGTGTCGTTGAAGTAGCGGTTGTCGAAGGTGTAGCGCACCGGCAGGCGGGTGATGTTGCCCGCGGGCAGTTCACGCGGGTCGGTCTGCCACTGCTTGGCGGTGTAGTCGCGCACGAACGCCTCGTAGAGGGGACGGCCGATCAGCGAGATCGCCTTCTCCTCGAGGTTCTGCGCGTCACCGGTCTCGACCTCGGCGGCCTGCTCGGCGATGAGCGCCCTTGCCTCGTCGGGGGTGAAGTACCGGCCGAAGAACTGCGAGATCAGGCCGAGGCCCATCGGGAACTGGTACGCCTGGCCCTTGTGCAGGGCGAACACCCGGTGCTGGTAGCCGGTGAACTCGGTGAACTGGGTGACGTAGTCCCAGACCTTCTTGTTCGAGGTGTGGAACAGGTGCGCGCCGTACTTGTGGATCTCGATACCGGTTTCCGGTTCGGGCTCGGAGTAGGCGTTGCCACCCAGGTGGTAGCGGCGGTCGATCACCAGTACCCGCTTGCCAAGCAGGTTCGCGGCACGCTCGGCGACGGTCAGGCCGAAGAAACCGGAGCCGACCACGATCAGGTCGTACTGGTTGGCCGGGGCGGAAGAAGCTGCGTTGACGGAGTTACCCGAGGACGATGCGGCGGTCACGGGAGCCCAGCGTATCGGAAGACCGCGGATTGTCCCGGTGGAGTCACCTTCCGAGCGCTGACCTGGTCGGATCGGAGGGGCTCGAGGTAGCGAACCCCCAGCCCCCGGACGCTCCTGCGTGATTGCTGGCCTCAGCGATACGGGTAGGGGCGCCGGCGACCCGCTTCGATCCAGCGATCGGTGGACTTGGCCGCGGCCAGGCACAGCACCAGCAGGGAGATGCCGCCGCCGATGAGACCGGTGACGATGACCGGAGCCAGGTTCAGTTCGAGGTCGGACTCGGAGTTGTTCTCCATCGCAATGATGATGCCGATCACGGCGGAACACAGTCCGGACACCGACGCGACGATCACGAGCACGCGGCCCGCGGGCTTACGACAGAACAGCAGGATCGACCCGAGGAACAGTGCCGCACTGACCCCGCCGGACGCGAGCAGCTGCAGCTCGGTGTCGTTGGCCATCCGCCCGTCGAGGTGCTCCATGACGGAGGCGGTCCTCGCCGTGGACAGCGCGCCGAGCAGGGACAACACCAAGGCGATCACGGCCGCGGAGATCGCGGTACCGCCACTGACCTGCGGCTGCCCGTAACCGGGCACGCCGTAGCCGTGGGGTGGCGCCCCGTGGAAGGGCGCGCCGGGAGCCGGAGCGCTGTAGCCGGGCACGGCGTGAGCCGGTGCCCCGTAGCCGGGCGCGGCGTTGGTCTGCGCACCGTAGGCGGGCACCTCGCCGTAGGGAATGGGGCCGTAGCCCGGCTGCGCGTACCCCTGTCCCGCGTACGGGTCGTGGCCCTGTTGTGGGCCATACGGGTACCCCATCGGTCTCCCCCTCTATCGATCGTTGTGTCAGTAGTACGGGTAGGCGGGCTGGCGGCCTGCCTTGATCCAGCGGCCGGTCGACGGCGCGGCGGCGAGGAGCAGCAGGAGCAGGGGGATCGAGCCGGTGACGATGCCACCGATCAGCAGGAATCCCAGTCCATCGGAACCCTCGGTGCTCACAGTCGCCACGATCGAGATCGCGGTGAAGATCAGCGAGGCCGAGGACAGCAGGATGAGGATCACCCGGCCTGCGGTTTTGCGACGAAAGAGCAGGACCGAACCGAGGAACAGCAGCAGGGCGGGCACCGCGCCGAGGGCGATGGCCACCGTGACCTCCTCGCGGCCGGCGGCATCGGTCGCGCTCGTGGACTCGGTGCCGAGCAGGATGGCCGCCGCGATGCCGATCCCGGCCAAGCCGAGCAGCGACAGCAGCAGGGCGATCACCGCGGCGGTGATCGCCGTTCCGCCACCGGCTCGCGGCTGGCCGTAGCCCGGATGCGGCACTGCGCCATAGGCCGGGACGCCGTAAGCCGGAGCGCCATAGGGCTGGGCCCCATAAGGGTCGGCGTAGCCCGGTTGCGCGCCATAGGGGTCGACGTAGCCCGGTTGCGCGTAGCCCTGCCCCGCGTACGGGTCGTGGCCCTGCTGCGGGCCGTACGGATACCCCATCGGTGTCCCCCTCCTCGAGCCGTTGCGCCACCGGTCTTCCCGATGTCGCGGCGCCCGATTCAGGGCACCGACCTGCCAAAACTATACGGCCGTACCGACATCCGGGCGCGGGCGCGCGGCGGTGTACGAGGCCGTCCACGGCAGGGCAGCCGGCAGTAGAACCAGCGCGCCGAGCGCCACCGCCGAGAGTCCGGCCGCCCAGCTGTGGTTCACGATCGCCGTCACGGCACCGGGTACCCCGCCGAAGCCGACCACGATCGATCGAAGGACCGGCTCGGCGGCGAACCAGTGGATGCCGTACTCGGAGTCGAAGTTCACCAGCGTCGCGAGCAGGCCGAACAGCCCGAGCACGAGCTGGGTTCCCGCGGCGACGATCAACATCCAGCGACCGGTCTCGTCGCGACGGGCGAGCAGCACGGCGCCGTAGCCGAACGCGATCGCCGCCAGCAGCGCGGCAAGGGTGGTGAACAGCATCAGCGAGTCGTCGAGCAGGCCGGGATCGCGCAGGTGGGTACGCACGAGGACCAACGCCCCGATCAGATTGGCCACCGCGGCCACTCCCGCCAGGCACACGGCGGTGATCGCCGTCACCTCACCGACTGTCGACTTCGTCTCCCGCACGACCATGATCGCCAACGGTATCCCGAGTCCCGCTACCGCGTGGTGGTCCAACGGCGCGTCGGTTCGATCACACCGAGCGCCAGGATCACCACGTTCAGCGCCAGCCACCAGTCCAGCGGCCCGAACCGCACCCCGTGACTGGTGGCGTTGAGCGCCACGACCAGCAGCGTCGCCGCGCTCATCAACCCCGTCATCACCACGAGCACCCGCCGCCCCGCGATCCGCCTGCGCACCAACAGCACGCCGCCGGTGAGGTACACCGTCCCGAGCCCACCGACGATCCCCGCCGTCGTGTAGTCGAGTTCGATATTCCGCCCGCCCCACCGCATCGCGACCGTCGCCCCGGCCACGATCAGCCCCGCCAGCCCGACCAGCGCACCCAGCCAACCCGCGGTCAACGCACCGACCGCACCGAACCGTCCCTGCTCCACCACTGCCCCCGCCACTCGTCGCCCTCAGTTGTGCGGCGGACGGGCCGACCGAGGGTGGTCCGGCCCGATAACCGCGCGCGTCGGCCCGGTTTCGATCCATCGACGACCCCAGCATGGCCATGATCAGGATTCCCCACGCCACCACCCCGAAAACCACCCTGCTGTGGCCGCCCCGGACGCGGCCACAGTCGAGCAGACATGGTGAGCCGGAATACCCGACCGCGCCCCACCCGACCGCGATGTCGGCGAACACCTCGGGACGCCGCGAGGAAGCTTACCGATTCGCCCCTCTACCGCACCTCGACCATCAATGTCACTGGTCAGGCGGACTTTCCGGCCACATATGCCCGGAAGGCCTCGAGGATGTACTCGGCGGTGCCGTCGCCGTGCACGTCGTAGTTCCCACGGAATCGCGGGTCGGCGACGTACATCTCGCCGAGCCCGAGCAGGTATTCATCGGTCACCGGACGGCCCTGGGTGCCGTCGCCGAGCCAGGCGCGGTGGCGGGCGACGATCGCTTGGACGGTGTCGCCGTCGACGGGAAGTCCGGCGGCGTGGGCCTTCCCGAAGTCGGCGGCGATGTCGAGCTGGGTCTGCTGGAACGCCTTCTTGCTGTCCTCGGACAGCGAACGCCACCAGCGGTCGGCGCTGTCGTAAGCGTCCTTGCCCCAGCGATCGATCACCTCGTCCTTGTACTGGGTGTGGTCGAAGCCGTCGAAAACCTCTGCGGCCATGAGGGGTTCACCTCTTTCTGTCTTGTGCAACGTGGTCGACACCGATTCGATCTGCCGCGCGATCCGGTCCTGGTGTTGCCGAAGCAGTTCCAGGTGGGTGCGCAGCGCGTCGGCGGTGTCCTGTTCACCGGCGAGGACCTCGGCGATGACCGGCAGGCCGAGGCCGAGTTCGCGCAGCAGCAGGATGCGCTGCAGGCGGACGAGGGAGGTCTGGTCGTAGTAGCGATAGCCGTTGGCGCCGATCCGGCTCGGTGCCAGCAGACCGAGCTGGCCGTAGTGGCGCAGCGTGCGGCTGGTGGTACCCGCGGCTCTCGCGAGATCCTGGATGGACCATTCACTCGCCATGACCTCCCCCTTCTCGTCGGTGAGACCAGTCTGCAAGTTGACGCTACGTCAAGGTCAAGGCGCGCGACCGACTTCGACCTCCGCTGTGTCGCGTCAGCAACGCATCCCCGGCGGCCGGCGGCGACTTCGGCGGAATCTGACCGAGGACGGTGCCAGCGAGGGCGATGACCAGACCGAGGATCTGCAGCACGGTCAGTGCTTGGCCCAGGGCGATCCAGCCGATGACCGCCGCCGACACCGGGCTGAGCAGGCCGAGGAACGCGACCGAAGTAGCCGGCACACGGGAGATTCCACGGAACCACAGCCAGTAGGCGAGCGCGGTGCCGACGATGCCGAGGTAGAGGTAGCCGCCGATGGCGCGACCGTCCATGGCGGGTGGCGCGCCTTCGATGAGCACGGCGAGCGGGGCGATGAACAGGCCGCCCGCGGTGAGCTGCCAACCGGTCAACGCCAGTGGTCCGACCCCATCGGGACGTCCCCACTTCTTGGTGAGCACGGTGCCCGCCGCCATCGAGGCCGCACCGGTCAGCCCGGCCAGTACGCCGATCGCGTCCAGTTCGGCATTGCCGCGCAGGACGACCAGCGCCACCCCGACCACACCGATGACCCCGGCGAGCACCGTGCGCCGGGTCGGCGCCTCGGCCAGCAGCACTGCCGCGAACGCGAGCGCGAACATCGGCACGACGGCGCCGAGCACACCGGCGACACCACCGGGCAGCCGGTACGCGGCCAGGAACAGCAGCGGGAAGAACGCGCCGATGTTGAGCACGCCGAGCACGGCGGTGCGGCCGATCCAGTGACCGTGCGGTAGCGCTCTGGTCAGCGCCAACAGCACGAGGCCGGCGGGCAGGGCGCGCAGGAGGGCGGTGAACAGCGGACGATCCGGGGGCAGGAATTCGGTGGTGACGGCGTAGGTGGAGCCCCACACGATCGGGGTGATGGCGGTGAGCGCGAGGGTGCCCGCGTAGCCGGTGGAGCGGGTTGCGGTCGTCATGTTCACTCCTCATTGATAATCTCAACATTGAAATATCTACTCGCGGAGATGCCTCAGCGTCAAGTAGATGAATGTTGAGATACTCAACCGAGAGGAAATGGGATGCGGGACGCCGTCGACCTGATCACCGAGCACTGGACCATCGAGCGCCCCGATGTCGACGTGTCACCGATGGCGGTCATCGGCCGGATCACCCGGCTCTCGCGCGTCCTCGAACAGGACCTCAAACGCTTCTTCGCCGGTCACGGCCTGGAATTCTGGGAGTTCGATGTGCTGGCCACCCTGCGCCGCTCCGGCGGCAGCACCGGCCTCACCGCGGGCGCGCTCAACCGCGCCGCCATGGTCACCTCGGGCGCGATCACCAACCGGATCGATCGCCTGGAGACCAAGCAGCTCGTCCGCCGCTGCCCGTCACCCGGCGACCGCCGCTCGATCCTGGTCCAGCTCACCGACGAAGGCCGCGAGCTGGTCGATCGCCTGCTGCCCCTGCACATGGACAACGAACAGCGCCTGCTCGCCACCCTCGGCGCCACCGAGCGCACCCAGCTCGCCGACCTGCTGCGCACCCTCGCCGTCGCCTTGGACGACACCGCCCTCGACTGAGCCACGCCACCCGCCGCCGCGGTCAGCGCGGCGCATGCCTCCTGGGCGGCGGGCGCCATCATGCGCGCCGTCTGCGACCTCGACGGCCGCGCCCTCCCGCGAGCGGACAAGGGGCCGAAGTCGACGTGCCGGTGCGGGCCGTGCGACAGCCGAATACGCAGGCCGCCGCCATGGCCCACCGGAGGTGCCGCGATCCGGTGCGGTGCGAGCGCTCACCTACTCCACAGCGGATACACCTTGCACAGCTGGATTCGCTGGTCCGTACACCTCGTCAAGGGTGGGGAACGCAGCCCCGACGGGAGCTGGAGCGGCGAGGCCGGGATCGATTCCCTCCGGAGCGATGCCCTCCGGCGAGGTGACATCGGGCAGTGAACCTTCCGGCGTCGTCAACTGCGGACTCCCCGAGGCGGACGGTGGCAGTTGGTCGCCGAGGTCGGGGACGAGTTCGAGCAGGGTGGTGAAGTCGACCACCTGCGCGCCGAGCGCTTCCGTCGCCACGATGACGCCGTTCGTGTAAAGCCGGTAGGTGCCCACGCGCTGCGGGAGCAGCATTTCCGGGCCGATCGGTGCCCCGATCGCGCTCTCCGGGCCGCCGATCCGGCGGTACTCGGTGTCGATCACCGTCTCGCCCGCCAGCGCCTCGATGGTCAGGTCGGGATGGGTCGGGTCGATCGGCGCGGGCGGGATCGGCGCGGGGGGGACGAATTCGTGGGGTGCGGGGCCGACGGCGAAGGTCTCGATATCGGCCGGCCGCCCGCCGTCGGGTGCGGCGGAGTATTCCGAGCGCAGGATGAGTCCGTCGCGCAGGAGGACGGTGCCTGTGGTGGCGGCCACGGCCTCGGTGGTGCGCCCGTCTTCCTTCACGGTGCCGGGGTACACCTGGCAGTCGGTGGTGTCACAGGTCCGCGCGTAGCCGTAGCGATTCTCGGCGAGCGCGTAGGAGCGGGCGGCGATCGCCTGCGCGCGCAGCGCTTCGAAAGCGCCCTGATCGGCCCAGTTGGCCTGCATTTCCGATGGTAGGACGCCCGCCAGATAGTCGTCGAGGTCGACCTCGTTGACGGTCCGGTACGCACCGCCCTCCAGCGCGACACCGAGCGCGCCGCGATAGCCGGTGCCGCCGCAGAGGGTGAGATGCTCCTCGACCGGCCTTCCGGCACCGGGGTGCACCGGATACACGAACGGGTCGTCGGTGGCGGCCTGCCAGAGCACTTCGCCGTCGCAGCCCGAGGTCACCACGACATTCGCGCCGCCGTCGGGCAGCGGGGTGAGGTGGGCGGCTTCGCCGGGACCGATCATCCGGCCCGCGACCTGCGCGCCCGCGGCGGCGTAGGTGTCGAGGGTGGCGTCGTCCTGTGCTTGCAGGCGGACTCCGATCGTGGTTGGCCCGACCTGGCCGAGCGTCGCGCCGGGGTAGTAGTGCCCGAGGATGTCCTCGGCACTCCACCCCGCCCGCGCGTTGTCGAAAGCGCCGACCTGGCTCATCCCGCGACCATGCCCCGCGCCGACTGTCGGTGTGACCTGACCTGGCAGTATCTGCCACAGTCCGATCGCACCGGTCACCGCGAGCGCGGTACCGCCGACCAGTACCTGCAACGGTACGGTCGCGATGATCGGCATGGTGCGGCGATGGGTGCCGCGCCGGGTGGTGCGGTTGATCTTGGTGTCCGCTCTCATACTGCGCTCCCACGGTTTCGGGGTTCGACCGGCGAAGCTCGCGTCGGCATGTCGTCGTCGCCGAGCGGGATCCGAAGGCTACATTCGAGCAATCACATAAACCTCGAGTTGAGGTTTAGATGTGTGACGTATGTTAACTAGTGTGATGTGTGAGGCTAGAGGAAGCAAGCATCACTTGCCGGTAATTGCCCGTCGACACTGCGCGGCCCGCCGAAGACCATCGGCGCCACCCGCAGCAACACCGTTCTCGGCCCGCCTCGCTTCCGGACCGACCAGAGGGTGCGACGAAGGGGTGCCCGGTGGGAGAGGGAAGAAGCGAGGCCCGTCAGGGCCGAGAACGCGCGGCGCCAGCCGCAGAAGACACCGCTCGACCTGATTGGAGAGGCACGTGCGATACCGAAAGCCGAAGCGTTCCTACGTGCTCCCGGTGGTCACCACCCTCGTAGTCGCGGCACCGATCGGCGCGTTCGCCCTGAGCGATTCGACCGACTACCGCAGCGCCAACGATTCCCAGCTCGCGGCCGTGCCGACCCAGCTGGCCGAGGTGGCGCTGACCTCGGTTCCCGACATCACGGTCCCGCTGCGTGAGCTGACCGGTCTCGACCTGCCCGACCTGCATCTGTCGGACCTGCGCATGCTGCCGATACCGGCCTCGATCCCGGTCCCGCCGGGATTGCCGGTGCCGCCGGGCGTGGAGCTGCCGACCGAGATCCCCCTGCCGCGGATCCCGGGTGAGCCGGCCGCGGCACCGACGACGGAACCAGCGCCCGCCCAGGGTGCGGCGGTGCCGGGTCGAGCTCCGGCCCCGAGCACCGCGGTCCCGACCGGACCACCCATTCCCCCAGCACCCGCCGCGCCGGCTCCCCCCGCGGCCGCGCCCGCCGCGCCACCGGCGCCCGCCGCACCACCGGCCGACCCCGCCGACCCCGCCGCACCCGCGGCCCCCGACACACCCGCGACCGAGCCCGCACCGGGCGCGCCGCAGGCCGCCGATCCCGCACCGGCAGAACCGGGCGCCCAGGCACCCGGCGCACCGGACTCCACCGAACCCCCGGCCCAGACGCCCGACCCTGCTGCACCCGCGCCGGCCGAACCCGCCCCCGCGGCACCGGCACCCGGGGCACCCGCGCCGACGGCGACCGCCCCCGAAGGCGCACCGGTCGCCCAGAACCGCCCCGCGGGTATGCGTTTCATCGCCGACCCGGCGAACCTGGAACCCGGCACCACCCCGGAAACCCCCGCACTCGCCCCGGGCGCGGTCGGTGCCGATGTGATCGACCAGGTCGGCGCGCAGGTCAAGGAACTCACCCAGGAGACCCCGTTCAGCATGGTCGCCATCACCGCGCGCGATCTGGTGAACACCACGACCAAGCTGCGTGCTCGTCAGCAGGACGGCACCTGGGGTCCCTGGTACGACGCCGATCCGCTGGAGACCAGGGCCAACGATCAGGCCCCAGCCGACGCGCCGACCGGCACCGAGCCGATCTACGTCGGCGAGACCACCGCCGTGCAGATGCTGGTGACCCGCAAGCCGACCGCCGGACCCGAACACGATCCGGCCCATCTCACCGAGGCCGCGCTCACAGCCATCCTGATCAATCCGGGCCGGGCCGCGATCGATGCCGCGCTCAACGATGTCGCGGCGGCATTGCCCGGCGGTGGACCGAAGGTCATCACCCGCGCCCAGTGGGGTGCCGACGAGTCGATCCGCTGCCAGGAACCCACCTACGACGACGGCCTCGGCGGTATCACCGTGCACCACACGGCGGGCCGCAACGACTACAGCCGCGCGGAGTCGGCGGGCATCGTCCGGGCGATCTACGCCTATCACGCGCAGACCCTCGGCTGGTGCGACATGGGCTACAACGCCCTGGTCGACCAGTACGGCCAGATCTTCGAGGGCCGCTACGGCGGGCTCGACCGCGCGGTGCAGGGCGCGCACGCCGGTGGTTTCAACGAGAACACCGCCGGGGTGGCGCTGATGGGCAATTACCAGACCCAGCAGCCGAGTACCGAGGCGATCAACGCGATGGGCAAGTTCGTCGGCTGGCGGACCAAGGTCGGCGGGTTGAATCCCAAGGGCTACACGACCATGTACTCCGAGGGCACCGAGTTCACTCCCTACGCGCTGAACGAGGCGGTCGACCTGCCGGTGGTGTTCGCCCACCGCGATGTCGGCAACACCGACTGCCCCGGCGATGCCCTCTACTCGCTGATGGACCGCATTCGCGGGATCGCGGCGGGCAATTCCACCACCTACACCTCACCTGCCACACCCAACAATCGACCGCCCAGTCAGCAAGCCCGTGCACCCCAGGGCAACATGGCCGAGCTGGGCGCACTGGTCGACAAGCTGCTGGGCCTGTCCGGTTCCAACGCCATCGCCAAGCACTGGGTGAGCCGCGGTGGAGTCGACGGCCCGCTCGGCGCGCCGCAGTCGGATCTGCTGTCGGGCGCGCAGGGCCGTGAGTACGCGAAGTTCGCCAACGGGTTCGTGTTCTCGGGTGAGAACGGCCAGGTCTTCGAGGTGGTCGGGGCAATTCTCGACCGGTATCTGAGCCTGGGCGCCGACTCGGGCGTGCTCGGCCTGCCGACCGGCAGTTCCTACCTCGTCCCCGACGGTCTTCGCACCGATTTCCAGAACGGTTCGCTGGTGCTCAACGAGCTCACCGGCATCGTCACCACCTTCTGGAAGACCTACGACGAGACCTACAAGGCCGAGATGAACGGCGAGCCCGTGCCGTCGACCGGCCCGACCGCCCCGGGCGAGGGAGAAACCCCGCTCGACCCAGCGACACCGGCGGAGGAGGGCGCACCCGCCGGCCCCGCTCCGGACGAGCTCGCCGGCCCACAGGAGCCCGCCGAACCGGCCCCGGCAGACCCGCCGGTCGCCACGGAGCCCGCCCCGACTGGCTAACCCCCGGTCATGGCGAAGGAGCAGCCGGTGCCGCCGAGAGCGGCACCGGCTGCTTGTCATTTTCCCACCGCCACCGGAGCGTGGTGATCACCGGTCCAGGGCTATCGCCACCAGCGTTCCAGGACCACGGCGACACCGTGGTCGACGTTGCTCGCGGTCACCTCATCGGCGGCGTCGCGGGCCTCCTGGTGCGCATTGCCCATGGCGACGCCGTGCCCCGCCATCGTCAGCATCGGCACATCGTTGGGCATGTCACCGAACGCGACGATCGAGTTCTCCTCGACGCCGATCCGCCGCGCGACTTCGGCCAGCCCGGACGCCTTGGTCACCCCGGGCACCGCCACCTCGATCAGCCCGTTCTCGGTGGAGTAGGTGATCTCGGCGCGGTCGCCGACCAGCGGGGCGAGGGCCGCGCGCATGGCCGAGGAGCGGGCCGAGCGCAGTCGGATCAGCATCTTGATCGCGGGCGAGGCGATGACCTCGGCGTGCGAGACCACGGTGTCGTCGGGGTTGAGCCAGGCGTGCTCGTAGGTCGGCGAGCTGACGAACTGCGGCGTCGCCGCGTCGTGCGCGCTGGCGCCGACCCGCTCGGTGGCCAGCCCGCACCCGGGTAGCGCGTGTTCGGCGATCTCGGCCAGCCAGGCCAGCGTCTCCACGTCGAGGGCGTGGCTCGACAGCACCCGGTCGGTGGCGCTGTCGTAGATGACCGCACCGTTGCCGCAGACCGCCAGCGGGGCGTAGCCGAGTTCGCTGACGACCGGATCGATCCAGCGTGGCGGCCTGCCGGTGGCGAGCACGAAGGTGGCGCCGTCGGCGACGAGCGCGCCGACGGCGGCCTTGGTGCGGGGCGAGACCTTCTCCGAGGCGTCGATCAGCGTGCCGTCGACATCGGTGGCCACCAGGCGCGGTTTCGGGTGCAGGGGCGTCATCCGTTCCATCCTGCCGCAAGTCGCCACGCGGGGACCGCGGACTGTCCCTATGATCAGGGCCTCATTACCCGATTCCCGAGGGGACTGATGACCGGCTTCCTGTTGCGGCGCGCGCTGAACTACGTCGTGCTCCTGCTGCTGGCTTCGTTCCTGACCTTCAGTCTGGCCTCGCTCACCTTCCGCCCGCTCGACAGTCTCGAGCAGCGCAACCCGCGCCCACCGCAGTCGGTGATCGATGCCAAGGCCGAGCAACTGCATCTCGACGAGCCGATCCCGCAGCGCTATCTCACCTGGTTGGGCGGGGTCGTGCAGGGGGATTTCGGGACCACGCTGGCCGGTCAGCCGGTGAGCGAGGAACTGGGCAGGCGGGTCGCGGTGAGTCTGCGGTTGCTGATCCTCGGGTCGATCATCGGCACCGTGCTCGGTGTGCTGATCGGCGCGGCGGGGGCGATCCGGCAGTACAAGTTCAGTGACTATTTCTCGACGGTGATCTCGCTGCTGATCCTGTCGACCCCGGTCTTCCTGTTGGCCACACTGTTGAAATACGGTGCGCTACAGGTCAATACGACCACCGGCGTACAGATTTTCCTCTATACCGGCGAGACATCGGCCACCCAGGTGCACGGGCTGTGGAACCAGCTCCTCGACCGGGTCCAGCATCTCGTGCTGCCGACGCTCACGCTGGCGCTGGGCGCCATGGCCGGATACAGCCGCTACCAGCGCAATGCCATGCTCGACGTGCTGCAGAGCGATTTCATCCGCACCGCCCGCGCCAAGGGCCTCACCCGCAATCGCGCCCTCTACAAACACGGCCTGCGCACCGCGCTGATCCCGATGGCCACCCTCTTCGCCTACAGCCTGGGCGCGTTGATCACCGGCGCCACCTTCACCGAGAAGATCTTCGGCTGGCACGGTGTCGGCGAGTGGCTGGTGGATTCGATCAATGCCCAGGACCTCTATGTCGTGGTGACGGTGACGGCGTTCGCCGGGCTGGTGGTGTTGATCTCGGGCCTGCTCGCCGACATCGCGCTCGCGCTGCTCGACCCCAGGGTGCGGGTGGCATGAGCGGTCAGCGCCCGGAGGCGGTAGCTTGCGTGACCACGCAGGGCGCCCGCTCACGCCGAGAGGACGCAGCTTGACCGAGACCGAACTGATCGTCGTCGGCGCGCCGGAAGTCGCCGCGGCCGGACGCCGCAAGCTGGTGTGGCGGCGGTTTCTGCGCAACAAGCCCGCCGTGGTGGGCGCGGTGATCCTGGGGCTGCTCGTGGTGGTCAGTTTCGCGCTGCCACCGCTGCTGCCGTGGGACTACCAGCAGATGGACTACACCGCGCTGCTGAAGCCACCGAGTCTCGAGCACCCGTTCGGCACCACTCAGATCGGCCAGGACGTGCTGGCCCAAACCCTGCGCGGCCTGCAGAAATCGCTGGTGATCGGCTTCTGCGTGGCGCTGTTCTCCAGCGTGATCGCCGCAACCGCGGGCGCGCTGGCCGGACTGCTCGGCGGCTGGACCGACCGGGCCGTGATGTGGCTGGTCGACCTGCTGCTCGTGGTGCCCAGCTTCATCATCATCGCGCTGTTCGCCCCGCGCACCAAGGGTTCGGGGTCGATCCTGATCCTGATCGTGCTGCTCAGCGTGTTCGGCTGGATGATCGCCGCGCGCATCGTGCGCGGCCTGACCCTGAGCCTGCGTGATCGTGAATTCGTGCGGGCCGCACGGTATATGGGCGCGTCGAACCGCAGGATCATCCTCAGCCACATCGTGCCGAACATCGCCTCCATCCTGATCATCGACACCACGCTGGCCGTCGGCGCGGCGATCAGCGCCGAAACCGGTTTGAGCTTCCTCGGTTTCGGTGTGCAGCCGCCGGATGTGTCGTTGGGCTCGCTGATCGCGGCGGGGACCAAATCAGCGCTCACCTATCCCTGGTTGTTCCTGTTCGCCGGTGGTCTGCTGGTCACGATCGTGTTGTGCGCCAACCTCGTCGGCGACGGACTGCGCGACGCCTTCGATCCCGGTGCGCGGGGTGCGCGCAAGGCGCGCAAAGAGGTGGGCGAGAAAACCGACCAGGCGCGGGTGGAGTTGAAGAAGGCCGAGAAGCGATGACGACATCGACCGCACCGCTGCTCGAGGTCACCGACCTTCGAGTCTCGTTCCCCGGCGAGGAGGGCCGCGTCGACGCCGTGCGCGGGGTGAACTACACCGTCGCCGACGGCGAAGTGCTCGCCATCGTCGGCGAGTCCGGCTCGGGCAAGTCGGTGTCGTCACTGGCGGTGATCGGGCTGCTGCCCGAGCAGGCGCGCGTGCACGGCTCGATCCGGTTGCGCGGCCGCGAACTGCTCGGCCTCGGCGACAAGCAGATGTCGAAGCTGCGCGGTTCCTCGATCAGCATGGTCTTCCAGGACCCGCTCTCGGCGCTGACGCCGGTCTACCGGGTGGGCGATCAGATCGCCGAGGCGCTGCTCGCGCACGGCAAGATGAGCCGCACGGAGGCCGGTGAGCGCGCGATCGAACTACTCGAGCTGGTCGGCATCACCGACGCGCGGGCGCGTGCCAGAGCCTTTCCGCACGAGTTCTCCGGCGGTATGCGCCAGCGCGTGGTGATCGCGATGGCCATCGCCAACGATCCGGCCCTGATCATCTGCGACGAACCGACCACCGCGCTCGACGTGACGGTGCAGGCCCAGATCCTGGACCTGCTGCGCAAGGCCCGCGACATCACCGGGGCCGGGGTCATCATGATCACCCACGACATGGGTATCGCGGCCACCGTCGCCGACCGGGTGGCGGTGATGTACGCGGGCCGCATCGTCGAAACCGCGCCCGTCACCGAGCTTTTCACCGCGCCGCGGATGCCCTACACCGTTGGCCTGCTGGGTTCCATCCCGCGCATGAACGGCCCGGCGCGCGCCCCGCTGATCCCGATCGCCGGCGCCCCACCGGCCATGCACGCGCTACCCGGCGGCTGCTCGTTCGCGCCGCGCTGCCCGATCTCGATCGACGACTGCGCGGTGGCCGAACCGCCGCTGGAGAAGCTCGGCCCCGGTCACTCGGCGGCCTGTGTCCGCACCGCCGAGGTGGGCACGGCACAACTGTTCGACGCCTATCGCCAGGAGATCACCGCCCCGCCGCACGCCGACCGCACCGACGACGAGGTGGTGCTGCGGGTGACCGACCTGGTGAAGGTCTTCCCGCTCACCTCCGGCGTGCTGCTGCGCAGGCGCACCGGCGAGGTACGCGCGGTCGACGGCATCAGTTTCAGCGTGCGCGCGGGCCGCACCCTGGCGCTGGTCGGCGAGTCGGGCTCGGGCAAGTCGACGACGCTGTCGCAGATCATGGATCTGGCGCGGCCGCAGTCGGGCAGCATCGAGGTGCTCGGCAACGATGTCGCCACCCTGACCAAGGCTCGGATCCGCGAGATCCGCCGCAAGATGCAGATCGTCTTCCAGGACCCCAGCGCCTCGCTCGACCCGCGCCTGCCGATCTTCGACGTGCTGGCCGAACCGCTGCGCATCGACGGCCGCCCGCGCGAGGAGATCAACCGGCGCGTGCCCGAGCTGCTGCGGCAGGTGGGTTTGCGGCCCGAGCACGCCGACCGCTATCCGTCGGACTTCTCCGGCGGTCAGAAGCAGCGCGTCAGCATCGCGCGGGCGCTGGCGCTGGACCCGCAGCTGCTCGTGCTCGACGAACCGGTGTCCTCGCTGGATGTCTCGATCCAGGCCGGCGTGCTGAATCTGCTGCGTGACCTGCAGGCCGAGCGTGGGCTGTCGTATCTGTTCGTCTCGCACGACCTGTCGGTGGTGCGCAATCTGGCCCATGACATCGCGGTGATGCTGCGGGGCAAGATCGTCGAATCCGGCCCGGCGGAGCAGATCTTCGCCGATCCTCGGCACGAGTACACCCGCTCGCTGATCGCGGCCGTTCCCGAGCCCGTGGTCAGCGGCTGAGACTTCCAGGAGATGCCATGCGATCACGACGCCTACGCGCCCACGGTACGAGGCTGCGGTGTGCCGCCGTGGTGGTCGCCGCCGGGATGATCATGGCGGCCTGCGGGTCCGGTGCGGAGTCGGCCGAGGGGCTCAGCGACGCGATCGGCACCACCAGCGACATCAATCCCCAGGATCGCGATGCGCTGCGCGAGGGCGGCAATCTGCGCCTGGCCATCACCAGCTACCCGGCGAACTGGAACACGCTGTCCAATGACGGCAACGAGGGTGACATCGGTGAGATCGCCTGGGCGATGATGCCGCGCGCGTTCATGGTCGACGCCGCGGGCGAGCTCACCGTCAACACCGACTACTTCAGCTCGGTGGAGCTCACCGGCACCGACCCGATGCGGGTGACGTACACGGTCAATCCGGATGCGGTGTGGTCGGATGGCTCGCCCATCACCTGGGAGGACATCGCCGCGCAGGCGAATGCGCTCAGCGGCCGCGACAAGGCGTATCTGATCGCGATCAGCAATGGTTTCGAGTTCGTGGAGAGTGTGGAACGCGGGGTCGACGACCGCCAGGCCGTCCTCACCTTCAGCACGCCCTACGCCGATTGGCGCGGCCAGTTCGCGGGCAACAGCATGCTGTACCCGAAATCGGTGACCAGCACACCCGAGTCGTTCAACACCGGGCTGCTCGACGCCCCCGGCCTCACCGCCGGGCCCTTCCTGATCACCGCCACCGACCGCGCACAGGGCCGAATCACCCTGGGCCGCAACCCGAACTGGTGGGGCGAGACTCCCGTCCTCGACACCATCACCTACAGCGCCCTCGACAGCTCGTCCTGGGTGCAGGCCCTGCAGAACAACGAAATCGACCTCGTGCGACTGAACACCATCGACGAGGTGAAGACCGTGCGCGGCACCGAGGGCCTGGTGGTTCGGCGCGCGCCGGGTAATCGCTGGCGCCACATCACCTTCAACGGCGCCCCCGGCTCGATCCTGGCCGATGAAGGTGTGCGCGTGGCGATTTCGAAGGCGATCGACCGCCAAGGCATCGTCACCGCGATGCAGAACGGACTGGTCGAGAACCCGAGGCCGCTCAACAACCACATCTTCCTGCAGGGCCAGCAGGGCTACCAGGACAACAGCCTCGGTTTCGATCCCGAGGCCGCCGCCCGCGAACTCGACGCGCTCGGCTGGGTCCGCAACGGTGACATCCGTGAGAAGGACGGCCGCGAGCTCGTCATCCGCGACGTGATGTACAACGACCCCACCTGGGTCCAGATCGCCCAGATCATCCAGCAGAACCTGGCCGCGATCGGCGTCGGCCTCACCATCGACACCAAGCCCGCCGCCGGCTTCTTCACCGACGTCATCCAGCCCGGCGACTTCGACGCCGCCCAATTCATCTTCCAGGGCGACCCGTTCCCCCTCAGCAGCATCCGCCAGATCTACTACTACGACCCCGACGACCTGCAGGCCAACTTCGGCCGCATCGGCTCCCCCGAACTCAACGCCCTCATCGAACGCACCCTCACCGAACTCGACCCGGCCGAGGTCCTCGAACTGGCCAACGAGGTCGACCGCAAGGTCTTCGAAGAAGGCCACTCCCTGCCTCTCATGCAGTCCGACGGCAGCGTCGGCGCCCGCACCACCCTCGCCAACATCGGTTCGCCGGGGTTGGCGAGCTATGACTACACGAAGATCGGATTCCTGAAATGAGCGCTCCTGTTCGGCCGCGTCGGGCCAGTTTTCGTTTCGCGGCACCAGCTCTTGCCGTGGCCCTGGTGCTCGGGGCGTGTGGCTCCGAGACGCAGGTGCAGTCGGGCACCAATGCGATCGGGGCCACCAACGACATCAACCCCCGTGACCGCGACGACGTGCGCGACGGCGGCAACCTGCGGCTGGCGCTGACCTCGTTCCCCGCGACCTTCAACAGCAGTCATGTCGATTCCGACGGCGAGGTCAGCGACATCGTCAGCTGGACGCTGCCCGGCACGATCAACGCCGACGCCGCCGGTGAGCTCACCGTGGACACCGACTACTTCACCGAGGTCGAGCTCACCGGCACCGATCCCCAGCAGATCACCTACACGATCAATCCGCAGGCGGTCTGGTCGGACGGATCGCCGATCACCTGGGAAGACCTGGCCTCCCAGGCCAACGCGCTGAGCGGTCGCGACAACGCCTTCAAGATCGCGGCGAGCCAGGGCTACAGCCGGCTGGAGAAGGTCGAACGTGGAGTCGACGACCGGCAGGCGATCGTGACCTTCGCCCAGCACTACGCGGAGTGGAAGGGCCTGTTCAATCCGCTCTACCCGCGGCTGAGCACCGCGACTCCCGAGTCGTTCGATACGGCGTTCCGCAACGAGATGCCGTTGTCGTCGGGTCCGTTCATGATCACCTCGATCGATCGTGCCCAGCAGCGGGTGGTGCTCAGCCGCAATCCGAAGTGGTGGGGCGAGACCGCGAAACTCGACACCGTCACCTTCAGCGTCCTCGACAACGCGGCACGGTTGAGCGCGCTGCAGAACAACGAACTCGACGCCACCGCCCTCAGCGGCATCGAAGAGGTGACGACGGCGACCAACACCCCCGGCGTCGCCGTCCGGCGCGCACCCGCGAACCGGTTCTCGCACTTCACCTTCAACGGCGCGCCCGGCTCGATCCTGGCCGATCCGAAGCTGCGGATCGCGATCTCCAAGGGCATCGACCGGCAGGCGATCGCCACCGCGACCCAGCAGGGCGTGGTCGCCGACCCGAAGCCGTTGAACAATCACCTCTACCTCGTGGGCCAGAAGGGTTACCAGGACAACGCCGAATCGGTGTCGTACGACCCCGAAGCGGCAGCCCGCATGCTCGACGAGCTGGGCTGGAAGCTCAACGGCGACGTCCGGGAGAAGGACGGCCGCAAGCTCGAGATCCGCGATGTCATGTACCAGGCCGATGTGTGGACGCAGATGGCGCAGATCGCCCAGCAGAACCTGGCCCAGATCGGCGTGAAACTGATCATCGAGACCTACCCCGGCAACGGCCTGTTCACCGATGTCATCGACCCGGGCAACTTCGACATCGCCCAATTCGTCTGGGCCAAGAGCATCTTCCCGCTCGGCGCGCTGCCTCAGATCTACGCCTACGACCCGGCCAACCCGCTGAGCAACAAGGGCCGCATCGGATCTCCTGAGCTCAACGCGCTGATCGAGGAGACCATTTCCGAACTCGACCCGGACCGCGCGATCGAACTGGCCAACGAGGCCGACCGGATCATCTTCGAGTCGGGCTTCTCCCTGCCCATCGTGCAGTCCGCGGGTACGGTCGCGACCAGGGCGAACCTCGCGAACTACGGGGCGTCCGGGCTGGCTTCCTACGACTACACCAAGATCGGTTTCGTCGAGTGAGATCCACCGTGCGCGAACAGGAAGGACCAACCATGCGAATTCGCTCGCTCGGCACACGGTTCGCCATTCCGTGTGTGGCGGTCGGCCTGATTCTGACGGGCTGTTCCTCCGATGGCGGGGATTTCACCCCGGGGTCGGCGACCATCGGCAGCACCAACGACATCAACCCCCGCGATGTGGCCGACCTGCGCGAGGGCGGCAACCTGCGGCTGGTGCTCAGCTCGTTCCCGGAGACGTTCAACTACCTGCATGTCGACGGTGCGTCCGACAGCACCTCGGAGGTGATCTCGCCGGTGCTGCCGTCGCCGTTCAGCAGCGACGCCGCCGGTGAGTTGTCGATCGATCACGACTACTTCACCGACATCCAGCTCACCGGCACCGATCCACAGCAGGTGACCTACACCATCAACCCGAAGGCCGTCTGGTCCGACGGCACACCGATCACATGGGAGGATTTCGCCGCTCAAGCGGCGGCGCTGAGTGGGCGTGACCCGGCCTATCTGGTGGCCTTCACCAGTGGTTTCGAGCGAGTGGAGAAGGTCGAACGCGGTGTCGACGACCGGCAGGTCGTGGTCACCTTCAACCAGCCGTACGCCGAGTGGCAGGGCCAGTTCAGCCCGCTGTACCCGAAGGCGACCACCGAGACGCCCGAGGCGTTCAACGACCGCGATCGCAACGGTCTCGCGGTCAGCGCGGGCCCGTTCCAGGTCAGCGGGATCGACCGCGGACAGAACCGGATCACGTTGAACCGCAACCCGAGTTGGTGGGGCGACACCCCGAAGCTCGACACCATCACGTTGAGCGTGCTCGACAGTACGGCGTGGCTGCCCGCCATCCAGAACAACGAACTCGACATCGCGTACATGTCCGGCATCGAGAACGTCACCGGCGCCAAGCAGGCGGCCGGGGTGGTGCTGCGCCGGACGCCGGAGCCGAGTTGGTCGCACATCACTTTCAACGGTGCGCCGGGCTCCCTGCTGGAGGACCCGAAGGTACGTATCGCCATCTCCAAGGCGATCGATCGGCAAGGCATCGTCAACGCCTCCCAGAACGGTGTCGTCGATGATCCGAAGCCGCTGAACAATCACATCTTCATGCAGGGCCAGAAGGGCTACCAGGACAATTCGGCACCGATCGCGTTCGACCCCGATGGCGCCGCCGCGATGCTCGACGACCTGGGCTGGAAACTCAACGGCGACGTTCGGGAGAAGGACGGTCGCAGGCTCGAGCTGCGCAACGTGATGTACCAGCAGGACGGCTGGGTCCAGACCGCGCAGATCGTGCAGCAGAACCTGGCACAGATCGGGGTGAAGATGAGCATCGAGACCGTGCCAGGGAGCGGTCTGTTCAAGAATGTGATCGATCCGGGCAACTTCGAACTCGCGCAGTTCACCTGGGGCGGTAGCGTTCTCCCGCTGAGCGCGTTGCCGCAGATCTACGCCTACGATCCGAACAATCTGCAGTCCAACAAGGCCCGTATCGGCTCGCCCGAACTGAACGCTCTGATCGACCGGACCGTTTCCGAACTCGACCCCGACAAGGCGCGCGAACTCGCCAACGAGTGCGATCAGGTGATCTTCGCCGAGGGCTATTCGATTCCACTGCAACAGGCTTCGGGAACCTACGCGGTGCGCGAGAACCTCGCCAACTACGGCGCGTTCGGTCTCGCCTCGCCCGACTACACCAAGGTCGGCTTCCTGCGGTGAGTTCCGGGCCGGTGCGGGCGCTCACCTATCCGCTGCTGGTCACGAGCGGCACCCTCGTCGTGATCGCGGCGTGGGCGCCGTTCGCGGATCTGGATCAGGTGAGTGGGCTGGCGGTGGTGGCGCTCGCCGTGCTCGGTTATACCGCTTGGCAGCTGGGGATCGCGTTCGGGATTCTGCCGGTGGGGCTGGGCGCTGTCGGGGTGGTGCGGGGGCGGCGGGTTCGGCAGCAGCATCGGCTGGTCAGCCGGTCGTGGTTGGAGGTCGGGACTGGGGAGTGGGTGCCGGTCTTCTACGCACCGGAGCTGTCCACATTCGTCCCCAGCGAAGTGTCGGTGAGTGGTGGGGCGATCGTGAGTGATGGGCTGCGGTTGTTTCCCTCGGGGCGGGTGCGCACCACCGAGCCGCCGGGCAAGCTCATCGACAATCCGACTCGCGCCACCGAGCCGCCCGTGTTCGGCCTCGGCCGCCGGCTGATCCTCGACCTCCAGTCCGCCATCGGCGCCCCCTTCGTCGGCCTGCTGTGGGTGTACGTCATGGACGGCGGGCTCGGTGCCTTCGTCGCGGCCACCACCGTCGGCGCGGCCACCTTCACCTGGCTGTCCGCCATCCGGGGGTCCGACCCCAGCTGAGCTGGTTCCGAACTACTGGTCTGACCACTTGACCACTTACCTGTTGGGTGTCAGAGTGGAGTCATGGCTTGGACTCCTGTGGTGAAGCGGTCGGTATCCGGTGATGTCTTCGAGCAGATCGCCGCCGAGGTGCTGGGCGGGGAATTGGCGGCGGGGAGCACGTTGCCGAGTGAGCGACAGCTGGCGGAGGCGCTGGGGGTTTCTCGACCCGCGGTGCGGGAGGCGTTGCAGCGGCTCGCGGCGGCGGGGCTGGTGTCGGTGCGGCAGGGCGAGGCGACCACCGTGCTCGACTATCGGCGCAGCGCCGGTCTCGAGGTCCTGCCGCGCCTGCTCCTGCGCGGTGACACCATCGACCCCGCCGTCGCTCGAAGCATTCTCGAAGCGCGGCTGCACAACGGTCCGAAGATCGCCGAACTCGCCGCGGCGCGAGTGCGTCGGACCAGGTCGCACGTCGGCCGGACTACCACCACCAGCCCAGATTCCGCCGCCGGTCCAGCCACTACCGGGGCGGTCGGCGGCGCGAACGTCACCAGTCCGGCAGCTATCGGCGCCGCGCTCGACGGGGCGGGAGTTCGTCCGCCGCAGGCAGACGTCGACCGCGGGTTGGTTCTGCTGCACGAGTCCGTCGATTCGCTTGTCGCGGAGTCGGATCCACTCATCCAACAACGGCTCGCGCTCGAGTTCTGGGAGCACGTCCTCGATCTCGCCGATTCGATCGCGTTCCGGCTGATGTATTCCATGCTGCGCGCCGCCTACGAACCAGCGTTGGCGGCGCTGGCGCCGATCATGTCCGCCGAGGTGGGCAATGGGGACGCCTATCGAGACCTGGCCGCCGCGATCGACGCGGGCGAGCCGGACCGGGCCGCCGAATCCGCGCGAGCACTGCTCGGACCGGCGACCATCGCTCTCATCCACGCCCTCGACGGGGCGTGAATTTCACCTGAGGAACCATCATGAGCACTGACCGTCGGCCGACAACGACGTCGCGCGACACCACCACCGCGAGCCCGCCGCCCGCCGCCCGACCAGGCGACGCCGCCGAGACGGCGACTCCCCCCGTGCGGAGCGCTCGCCCGAACACGCCGTCGCGCGGCGGCGACACCCCGCGGCCCGTGCGCCGCGGGCTCGGGCTGACCGAGGCGGCGCGCGAGTTCGTCCGCCATCCCTCCCCGTGGATGATCGCCGCCACCTTCGGCATCGCGCTGGTCGCGCGGATCGCCGTCGGCGACTGGCAGCGCACCGACGCCCTGGTGCCGGTGCTCATCCTCGCCGCGTTTCCGCTGGTGGAGTGGATCATTCACGTTACCGTGCTGCATTGGCGGCCGCGCCACCTCGGTCCGCTCACGCTTGACAGCGAACTCGCGCGCAAGCACCGCGCACATCATGTCGACCCGCGCGACACCCCGCTCATCTTCATCCCGCCCAAGTCACTCGCGATCACCATCGCCGCCCTGCTCGCCATCGCGCTGCTCGCCTTCCCTCGACTCGGTCTCGGCCTGACCTTCCTGCTCACCGTCGGCACCCTCGGGCTGCTCTACGAGTGGACCCACTACCTGATCCACACCGACTACAAGCCCAAACATGCCCTCTACCGGGCGGTCTGGCGCAACCACCGTCACCACCACTACAAGAACGAGCACTACTGGTTCACGGTGACCACCTCCGGCACGGCCGACCGACTCCTCGGCACCGCCCCCGACCCGACCACGACACCCACCTCACCCACGGCCCGCAACCTGCACGCGAGCGAGTAGCCGAACAGCACCGCCACATCACCGAGACCGGCCCGCCACCCAGCGGGCCGGTCTCGCTCATTGCGGAAGTCCCTTCAGCCAACGTCTTGACACCTAGATACCCTAGGGGGGTATGGTACCGCCACGAGACGCTCTCCACTCGAAAGGACGAAAGTCGTGACTACACAATCGGTATCCACCAGGAAGTGGTGGGCGCTGGCGGTGATCGCCGCCGCGCAGTTCATGGTCATCATGGACACCTCGATCATCGGGATCGCCTTGCCGAAGATGCAGGCTGACCTCGGCTTCACGCCGGGCAATCTGACCTGGGTGTTCAATGCCTACGTGGTCGCCTTCGGCGGCCTGCTGCTGCTCGGCGGCAGGCTCTCCGACTTGCTCGGTGCGCGGCGAGTGTTCAGCGCGGGCTGGGTGGTGCTGGCCGTCGGGTCGGTGCTCGCCGGCGCGGCGGGCAGTGTCGGCGTAGAGCTGGCGGGCCGGGCGATCCAGGGCGCGGGCGCGGCATTGATCGCCCCCTCGGCGCTGACCCTGCTGATGGTGCTGTTCGGCGGATCTCCGCGGGAACTCACCAAAGCGCTCGCCGTGTATGGCGCCGCCGCGCCCGCCGGTGGCACCGCCGGCGTGTTTCTCGGCGGTGTGATCACCGAATACATCAGCTGGCCCTGGGTTTTCTACATCAATATCCCGATCGCGATCCTGGCATTGATCGCGGTGCCGCTGCTGATGCCCGCCGCGCCGGCACGCAAGGGGTCGATCGATCTCGCCGGATCTGTCACTGTGACAGCCGGCTTGGCGGCCGCGGTGTACGCGATCGTGCAGGCGCCGGAGGTCGGCTGGGCTTCGGGACAGACACTGGGAGCACTGGCGCTGGCCGCGGCACTGCTGGCTGGTTTCGTCGCCATCCAGTCGCGGCGCGGTGAACCGCTGATGCGGCTGAGCATCTTCCGCGCGCCGAACCTGGCCGCGGCCAACTTCGCCCAGTTCGCGCTGGCGGCGGCATGGGTGCCGATGTGGTTCTTCCTGAATCTCTACCTGCAGCAGGTGCTCGGCTACAGCGCGTTCCCGTCAGGTGCGGCGCTGCTACCGATGACCACGCTGATCATGCTCGGCATGGTGGTGCTCGCGCCGCGGGCCATGCAGCGGTTCGGCGCCAAGCCGATGATCGTCACCGGGCTGATCGTGCTCGGCCTCGGACTCGGACTCATGTCACTGGTGCGGGCGACCGGCAATTTCTGGGTCGACGTGCTGCCCGCTTCGCTGGTGGCCGCGGGCGGGATGTCGCTGGCCTTCATCCCCTCGCTCGGTACCGCCATCTCGGCGGCAGGACCCGAGGAGGGCGGTCTGGCCTCGGGGATCGTCAATGTCAGCTACCAGGTGGGTTCGGCGCTCGGCCTGGCCGCGATGACAGCGGTGGCCGCCGCGTTCGGCGCGGGGAAACTCGGCGACGCCACGGCACTTACCGAGGGGTACTCCGCAGCTTTCCTCGGCGCGGGCGTCTTGGCGCTGACGGGCGCGGGAATCGCCGCGGCGACCTTGCGAACCCCCACCGCGGACAAGATCGAGGCCGCCGCTTGACACAGTACCCTAGGGGGGTATGGTAAGTACCAACACGGACACGAGGAGATCGCCCATGAGCACCACCACTGTCACCGTCACCGGCATGACCTGCGGCTGCTGCACCAGCAAAGTGCGCGACAAGGTCGGCGCGCTGCCCGGTGTCACCGGCGTCGATGTCGATCTGGCCGAAGGCACGGTGACCATCGCGGGTAGCGCACCCGAGCGCACCGCCCTCGCCGAGGCCGTCACCGCGGCCGGTTTCTCACTCGCCGACTGACACCAGGAACGGAGCATCCCGATGAACGCACCAAGCAAGTTCGCCGGATTCGCCCTTGGCCTCGCGGCGGTCTTCGGGATCGCTCTCGGCGTCGGTGCCCTGATCGGGCCCGAGCCCGCCGAACCGGCCGGGCACGACGAGCACGAGGCCGTGGCACCCCCAACCGAGCTGCCCGGTGGCCTCATGGCCACCGACCAGGGCTACACGCTGGAGCTGGACCAGCCGAACACACAAGCCGCGGCGCAGTCGACTACCAGCTTCCGCATTCTCGACCGGACCGGCGCACCGGTGACTCAGTACGTCACCAGCCACGACAAGGACCTGCACCTGATCGTGGTCCGGCGCGACATGGCCGCTTTCCAGCACGTACACCCGGTGCTGGACACGACCGGGACCTGGACGGTTCCGCTGAACCTGAGCCGGGCCGGTGACTACCGGGTCTACGCCGACTTCACGCCGGCGAGTGGGTCGAACCTGACCCTGGGCGCCGATCTGCGGGTCGCGGGCAACTACGACGCGCGGGCGCTGCCTGGCCCGAAGACCACCGCCCAGGTCGACGGGTACACGGTCACCCTCGACGGCACGGTCACGCCGGGCACCGCGTCGCAGGTCAAGCTCTCGGTGAGCCGTGACGGCCGGCCGGTCACCGACTTGCAGCCCTATCTCGGCGCCTACGGTCACCTGGTCGCCCTGCGGGCCGCCGACCTCGCCTACCTGCATGTGCACCCCGAGGGCACGCCAGGCGACGGGGTCACCGTGGCCGGTCCCGGCATCGACTTCGTGGTGAACGCACCGAGCTCGGGCGACTATCGCCTGTTCCTCGACTTCCAGCACGAAGGCGTGGTGCGCACGGCCGAGTTCACCGTGCGGGTCGCCCAGCCGGACGCGACCGTCGTCACCGACGACCCGGCGACCGCGCCCGCCGACCACGGCACCCCGGGCCACGGTCACTGACCGCACTCCCCCACTCGAGCAACACTTCGGCAAGAATCGACATCAGGAACGAAACGGAGCACGCCATGACCACCACGACACACACACCCGGCACCGGCCAGGTCGAACTGGTGATCGGTGGCATGACCTGCGCTTCCTGCGCGAACCGGATCGAGAAGAAGCTCAACAAGCTCGACGGGGTCACCGCCACGGTCAACTACGCGACCGAGAAGGCCCGGGTCGACGTCACCGGTGAGGTCTCCCCCGAGGAGCTCATCGCCACCGTCGAGCAGGCCGGTTACCGCGCCGCGCTCCCCGCGCCGAAGGTCGAGGCGGCCCCCGCCGACGAACCTGACCCGACCGCCGCCCTGCGCACCCGACTGCTGGTCTCGCTGGTACTCACCGTCCCGGTGATCGCGATGGCGATGATCCCGGCGCTGCAGTTCACCTACTGGCAGTGGCTCTCGCTGACGCTGGCCGCGCCGGTCGTGGTCTGGGGCGCGCTGCCCTTCCACCAGGCGGCGTGGACGAACCTGAAGCACGGCACCGCCACCATGGACACGCTGGTGTCGATGGGCACGCTGGCCGCGCTCAGCTGGTCGGTGTACGCGCTGTTCTGGGGCACCGCGGGCACGCCGGGGATGACGCACCCGTTCGAATTCACCATCGCGCGGATGGACGGCACCGGCAACATCTACCTGGAAGCCGCGGCGGGTGTCACCACCTTCATCCTGGCCGGGCGCTACTTCGAGGCGCGGTCGAAGCGGCAGGCGGGCGCGGCGCTGCGGGCGCTGATGGAGCTGGGCGCCAAGGACGTCGCGGTGGTCCGCGACGGTGTCGAGACGCGAATTCCGGTGGAGCAGTTGGCCGTCGGTGACGAGTTCATCGTGCGACCGGGCGAGAAGATCGCCACCGACGGCGTGGTCAGTGAGGGCAGCTCGGCGGTCGACGCGTCCATGCTGACCGGTGAATCGGTACCGGTCGAGGTCGGCGCGGGCGACAGTGTGACCGGCGCGACGGTGAATGTCGGCGGGCGTCTCCTGGTGCGCGCCACCAGAATCGGTTCCGACACCCAGCTCGCCCAGATGGCACGGCTGGTCGAGGACGCGCAGACCGGCAAGGCGCAGGCCCAGCGGCTGGCCGACCGGATCTCCGGCATCTTCGTGCCGATCGTGATCGCGCTGGCCGTGGCCACCCTCGGCTTCTGGCTCGGCACCGGCGGTGCGGTCGCGGCGGCGTTCACCGCGGCCGTCGCGGTCCTGATCATCGCCTGCCCGTGCGCCCTCGGCCTGGCCACCCCGACCGCGCTGATGGTCGGTACCGGTCGCGGCGCCCAGCTCGGCATCCTGATCAAGGGCCCCGAGGTGCTGGAATCGACCCGCGAGGTCGACACCATCGTGCTGGACAAGACCGGCACCGTCACCACCGGCAAGATGACCCTGCTCGACGTACTGCCCGCCGAGGGCGAGCTGCGCAGCCAGGTACTGGAACTGGCCGCAGCACTGGAGAATTCGTCGGAGCACCCGATCGCGCAGGCGATCGCCAAGGGCGCGCAGGACGAGCACGGAACGCTGCTGCCGGTGGAGGGCTTCGCCAATCTCGAGGGTCTCGGTGTGCAGGGCGTGGTGGATGGTCACGCGGTGATCGTGGGCCGGGCGCGCCTGCTGGCCGACTGGTCGCAGCCGCTGCCCGAGAGCCTGGAAACCGCCATGGCGGAAGCGGAGTCGGCGGGAAAGACCGCGGTCGCCGTGGGCTGGGACGGCAAGGCACGCGGCGTGCTCGTGGTCGCCGACGCGGTGAAACCGACTTCGGCCCAGGCCATCTCGCAGTTCCGCGAGCTCGGCCTCACTCCGATCCTGCTCACCGGTGACAATGCCCGCGCGGCCCGCGCCATCGGCGACGAGGTCGGCATCACCGAGGTGATCGCCGAGGTGCTGCCGCAGGACAAGGTCGACACGGTCAAGCGGCTGCAGGCCGAGGGCAAGGTCGTCGCCATGGTCGGTGACGGCGTGAACGACGCGGCCGCCCTCGCCCAGGCCGACCTCGGCCTGTCCATGGGCACCGGCACCGATGTCGCCATCGAGGCCAGCGACCTCACCCTGGTCCGCGGCGACCTACGGGCCGCCGCCGACGCGATCCGCCTGTCCCGACGCACCCTGGCCACGATCAAGGGCAACCTGTTCTGGGCCTTCGCCTACAACGTGGCAGCCATCCCGCTGGCCATGGCGGGGCTGCTCAACCCGATGCTGGCCGGTGCCGCCATGGCGTTCAGCTCGGTGTTCGTCGTGAGCAACAGCCTGCGGCTGCGCCGGTTCAAGTCGACGGCACAGTAGCCGCCCGGAGCGCGGGCGAGGTGGTGAACCCACCCCGCCCGCGCTTCGGCGTGTGGTCATGTCCGACCGACCCTCGCGAGGTGAGCCCGTGCCCGCTGTTCAGCACCTCTGGTATGCCGTTCGCCGATCTGCAGGCCCAGGAGATGTACCGCGAACCTGGCGGCGACTTCGATCCGACGCGGGTGCTCGCCGACGGCACGGTGGAACTCGGTGCGGGCCGCTACGAGACCGTGGTGCACGCGGGCACCGAGGACGGCGTACCCATCCTGACCTTCACCGCGCCGTGGCTACCGGAAACGGTGGCGCCGCAACGACCTTCGGCGCGCTACCTCGCCATGGTCGGCGCGGGGCTGCGCGAATCCCACGGGTGGGGCACCGATCGCATCGTCGAGTATCTGCGCGGGTGCCCTGGCATCGTCGACCGGTGGCGCGTGCCCGACCTGCGGGCGCTGCTGGCCGCACCATGAGAAAAGCCCGGCGCGACAGAGTGTCGACCGGGCCTTCGTGGAGCGGATGACGAGATTCGAACTCGCGACCCTCACCTTGGCAAGGTGATGCGCTACCACTGCGCTACATCCGCGTGCACATCGAGGCCGTTCCGGGGTCGCCGGGACTTCCTCGTGCGAGAAGAAACTCTAGCGCCTGACCCCCCGAAAGACGAAATCCGGGTCGGGCCCATGCCACGCTCGGTGCGCGCGCTCAGGTGGTCACCAGCGCACGGTTCACGCGGATCGTGGGCGGGTGGCGGCGGTTATCGGCAGGCCGAGGGCGGTGGCGACGCTGCGGCAGGTCACCCCGGCGCAGGCCACTATCGCCTCGAGTAGCATGTCGCCCGAGCAGGCGTCGGTGCCGTCGCCGCCCGTCGCGCGGTGCAACCCGGCCCGCACGGGGCCGGCGAAAGTGCGCACCGTGCAGGTGATGCCGAGGTCGGCGAAGGAGCCGTCGGCGCGCAGCGCGGTGATGGCGGCGGCCGGGTCGTCCCGATACCGCTGCTTCACCGGCGCTTGCAGGGCTTTCAGCTCCGCCGTGGTGGTCATTGCCTCAGCGTAGGCCCGCCGCGGGCGCGGAGGTCAGACGTCCGGTTCCTCGTTTTTCGCGGTTTTGCGGGCGAGGCGTTCGGCGGCTTCGGCGTCGTCGAGGGCGGTGGCCTCCTCCAGGGAGGGCGCGCTGCCGCCGAGGCGCTTGGGGACCCAGTAGGCGCCGGGCTCGTGGTCGTAGGTTTCCTGCAGTTCGGCGAGTAATCGCTGCATGGTGGTGCGGAGCTCGGCGGTGAGGTCGGCGGCGGGTTCGTAGGGCTTGATGGGAGCGCCGACGGCGATCGAGATGGGGGTATTGGTGCGGCCGAGGCGCTTGGGGAAACCCTTGGTCCACACCCGCTGGGCACCCCAGATGACGATCGGGATGATCGGGACCTCGGCTTCCAGCGCCATCCGGGCCGCGCCCGACTTGAATTCCTTGATCTCGAAGCTGCGGCTGATGGTGGCCTCGGGGTAGACGCCGACGAGCTCGCCGTCGCGCAGGTATTTCACCGCTGATTTGTAGGAGTCGGCGCCCGCCGTGCGGTCGACCGGAATGTGTTTGAGGGTGCGCATGATCGGGCCGGAGATGGCGTTGTCGAACACCTCCTGTTTGGCCATGAACCTGATGTAGCGACCAGGGGTGCGCGCGGGCAGTCCCGCGTAGGTGAAGTCCATGTAGCCGGTGTGGTTGATCGCCACCACGGCACCACCGGAGGCGGGAATGTTCTCCGCGCCCTTGACGGTGAACTTCAGACCTTCGAGGAAGAAGACGGTTCGGGCCAGGCCGATGATCGACCGGTAGACGGGTTCCACAAGTTCGCAAGCGTAGTCGCAGATCGTCGCGTCCGGCAGGGGCGCCACCGCCGGCTCCTGCGCTGTCGGCCGTGTTCCGGCGGAGGTACGCGGACCGATGTCGAGCCCGGTTACGACGAAGCCACCCTCCGACTCACCGCGCTCCGTTACCTCGGACAGTCCATCAGCAACCGTCTTCACTCAAACGAGACCGAGTATGCCATCGCCCTGACCTGCGATGTGAACCCGGAAACCTGGGATATCCGGAGTACCGGCAACCTCTCAGCACCCCCTTTGACCGGCGACTCGGGCAAAGTAGGCAATGTCACCTCCTACGTGGGCGAAGAGATACGATTCGACCAGATTCGTGGCGACTACCTGGCAGTTCACCTGCGGTGACCACTGCTCCGGGCGACACCGTAAATCGGACAAATACCGTCGTTGCGACGACTGAGGGCTTTTGCATCGGTGACGTAACGATTTAGCCACTACCCTGGTTGGCTGGTCCGCCGGAGCAGTCAGGGCCCGGAGACGGTAGCTTGCGTAACCACGTAGGGCCCCTGATCCGGCGAATCAGATACTGGTAGGAGGAAACAGCTCGTGCAGATCACCAGCGTCGGACACGCAGGCTTCCACATCCGAACCACGGCCGGGACGATCCTGTGCGACCCATGGGTCAATCCCGCCTATTTCGCCTCGTGGTTCCCGTTCCCGGACAACACCCAGCTCGACTGGGAGTCGCTCGGCGATGTCGACTACCTGTACGTCTCCCATCTGCATCGCGACCACTTCGACGCCGCGCACCTGCGCAAGTACGTCAACAAGGACGCGACCATCCTGCTGCCCGACTACCCGGTGCCGGATCTGCGCCGTGAGCTCGAGGCACTGGGCTTCACCACGTTCTTCGAGACCCAGGACTCGGTCAAGCACACGGTGACCGGGCCCAAGGGTTCGCTCGACATCATGATCGTGGCGCTGCGCGCGCCCGCCGACGGGCCCATCGGCGACTCGGGCATCCTCGTCTCCGACGGCGAGACCACCTGTTTCAACATGAACGATGCCCGACCGGTGGACATGGACGTCATCCACGACGCGTTCGGCGACATCGACATCCACCTGCTGCAGTACTCGGGCGCCATCTGGTATCCGGCCGTCTACGACATCCCGGCCCGCACCAAGGCCAACTTCGGCAAGCAGAAGCGCCAGCGCGGCATGGACCGCGCTCGCTCCTACATCGAGCAGGTCGGCGCCACCTGGGTCGTCCCGTCGGCCGGTCCGCCGGTGTTCCTCGACGAAGAGCTGCGCTACCTCAACGACGACCGCGGCGACGAGGGCAACATCTTCCCCGACCAGATGGTGTTCCTCGAGCAGATGGAGATCCACGGCAACGCCGGTGGCATCCTGATGATTCCCGGCTCGGTCGCCGATGTGCGCGGCAAGGACCTCGACCTGGCCCACCCCTTCGATCCCGACCGGATCTACGGCGACAAGGCCGCCTACATCGCCGAGATGGCCGAGCGTTTCGCGCCGGTGCTGGCCGCCGAGAAGGCGACCTGGGAGACCGGCGAGGGTTCACTGCTCGAGCCGCTGCGGGAACTGTTCGAGCCGATCATGAAGCAGAGCGCGCTGATCAGCGACGGCATCGGCTACCCGGTGGGCCTGGTGATCGGCGAGGAGACGGTGGTGCTGGACTTCCCGCACCGCACCGTGCGCGCGCCGATCGAAGGCGAGGGCCGCTACCGCTACGGCTTCCGGATCGCCCCCGAGCTGGTGCGCACCGTACTGCGCGACAACGAGCCGGACTGGGTGAACACCATCTTCCTGTCCACCCGCTTCCAGGCGTGGCGCATCGGTGGCTACAACGAGTTCCTCTACACCTTCTTCAAGTGCCTCACCGACGAGCGCATCGCCTACGCCGACGGCTGGTTCTCCGAGGCGCACGACGATTCCGCCGTCATCGACCTCGACGGCTGGGAAGTTCAGCGACGCTGTCCGCACCTGAAGGCCGATCTGTCGAAATTCGGTGTGGTGGAAGGCAACAACCTCACCTGCAACCTGCACGGCTGGCAGTGGGATCTGGAATCGGGTCGCTGCAAGACGTCGAAGGGTCACGAGCTGCGGGCCCGCAAGCTCTGAGATGTGGACGGGCGGGGCGATGTTCGGCATCGCCCCGCTTTTTGTGCTCAGGATTCGGCAGAACCCGCGACATGGCGCGCGTATTCGAGAATGCGCAGGGTTTCCACCGCGTCACGGGGGTCCACGGGGACCGGGGCACCGTCGAGAAGAGTGGCCGCCATGCCCGCGTAGAAGGCCGGGTAGTCGCCCGGGACCGTCGGAATGGTGCGCAGGTCCTCACCCGCGCCGAAAGTGCCCCAGCTGTCGGCGGAGACTGTGCCCCAGGGCTTTCCGTCGTCGGGGCGGCGGCCCGCGCGCAGGTCGGCTTCCTGGGGATCGAGGCCGTACACGGAGTACCCGTTCTCGGAGCCGAGCACGCGCAGGCGCGGACCCAGTTGTGGCGCAACGGCACTCATCCACAGCTGTGACCGGGTGCCGGAGGCGTGGGTGAGGGCGATGAAGGCGTCGTCGTCGGCCTGGACGTCCGGGCGGCGGCGATCGAGCTCGGCGTAGACCTCGGTGACGGGACCGAACAGCGCCACTGCCTGGTCGACCAGGTGGCTGCCCAGGTCGAACAGAATCCCCGCCCCGTCCGCGGCGGCGCCCACCTCGCGCCAGCCGCCCTTGGACACCGGCCGCCAGCGCTCGAACCGGGACTCGAACCTGCGGACCTCACCGAATTCACCCGCGTCCATCAGCCCACGCACGGTCAGGAAATCGTTGTCCCAGCGGCGATTCTGGAACACGCTCAGCGGCAGATCCGCCCGCTCGGCGGCCTCGACCACCGCTTCGGCTTCGGCGGCCGTCACCGCGAACGGCTTGTCGACGACCACCGGCAGCCCGGCCGCCAACGCCTTCGTGGCCAGCTCCGCGTGCATGCGGTTGGGCGCGGCGATCACCGCGAGATCGACATCCTCGTCCTCGGCGAACATCTCCTCGGCCGTCGCCCACACCCGTACCCCGGGATGCTCGGCTTGCGCCTGCAAGGCCCGCTCCCGCGACGAGGTGACCACCGACGCGACCCGCAACCGCGGATCCGCCGCGATCAACGGCGCGTGGAACACCGACCCGGCCAGCCCGTACCCGACGATCGCAACCCCGAGCTCATCCATCCCGCACCCCTTCGTGGTGGTCTCCGGGTCCGAGTATGCCCCGCGGCGGGGGAGGTCAGCGGTCGGGGAGCTTGTCGATCGCCTGGCGCAGGAAAGTCGCGGCGAGCCAGGCCGCTACCGACTCCCGTCGGCGGATCACACGCGGAACGCAAGGGGTTCAGCTCGCGGGCAGCTTTGTCACCACATCGCGCAGCACCGCGACCGCGACGGCGCAGTACTCGTCGCGTCGGTCATCGGGGATGCCCGATATCTGGATCTCGATCGTCTCCTCGTCGGAGCCAGGTGCGAGGGCGGCTCTGGTGCAGATGGCATTCGATCTGCCCTGGTCGAGGAAGACGCGGAAGCCGTCAACGGTGGTGGTGATCACTTCGTCGCCGCTGGTGAGCGTGCTGGTACGGAGCAGATCGAGAGTGAGATCCACCTCGCCGGTCCACTCGCAGGTGTGAGCATCTGCGATGGTCGGTGCCTTCGGCACGGCGCCGATTCGCTGCGCCACATTGTCGCGATCGAGAAGTGCGCAGGGATCGAGGGCGGCCAAGGAGTCGCCTCGGTCGGCCGCGCGCGGTGCGCTCGTCAGCGTTCGGGCGAACTCGGCGATCAGGTGATCGGCGGTGCCGCAGTTCGTCTCGTCGCCGTACTGGGTGTAGTCGAGGACCAGGCCGGCCTCGTGTTCCCCGCCCGGGCTCGCGATCACCCGGACACAGCCGTGCGGAGTGCCATGAATGATCGGGATGTCGTCGACGATGCTCTGGTGTGCGGTCAGGTACTCCATCTCCTTACCGAGTGTCAGCTCGATGGTGTTCTTGCCCGCCACGGCCCGGCAACCCCAGCTGGGGGTCGGCGTCAGCTCCCAGGCGTCCCTGGGCAATGGGGTCGGTACGACCGGGACCGTGTCGCCCATGACCGTGTCGAGCCAGGGACAGGCGTCGATGCGGCGCAGCTCGGCGAGGGCGAGACCGGTCACGGGGGTGGGTTCGCCGGAGGCACGGGCGAGCAGGACGACGCCCGTGGTGACGAGCAGCAGCAGCGCGGCGAGACCCGCGCCCAGTCCGCGCCGGGCCCGCGGGCCGCTTCGCTGCCAGTGGTCCATCGTCCACGCGCGAACTCTCGCCATCGCCGCGGCGGCAACTTCGGGAAGTGGGCGCGCGGGCACCGGGTCCGCTGCGACCACCGGTGGCAGTGCGGCCAGCAGTGCTGACACGTGCTGTCGGCGGCTGTCGATGTCGGCGACGAGGTCGGCGGGCCAGGGCGCCGGGCCGCTCGGCGGGCCGCCGAGGTAGTCCAAGATCTGTGCCGGGGTCGGGCGCGCGCCCGGCTCCTTGCGCAGGCATGCGGCGATCAACTCGCGCAGCGGCTCTGGCACGCGGCTCAGGTCGGGATCGCGCTGGGCGATGTTGAACAGGATGTAGGGCACCGACGGGGCGGTGAACGGGGCGAAGCCGCCCGCGGCGAAGGCCAGTACCGAGCCGAGGGCGAACACGTCGGCCGCCGGGGTGAGTTGCAGGCCGAGTGCCTGTTCCGGCGAAAGGAACTCCGGGGTGCCGAGAACTGTCGCGGTTCCGGTCGGCGCGGGGCCGGCCGCCGGGGTGATGCCGATCTCACCGAGACATCCACTGTCCCTTGTCAACAGGACGGAATCGGCGCGCACTCGCTGGTGCACCAGACCCGCGGCGTGCACCGCTCGCAGGGCCGTCGCCAGGGCGGCGGCGAGCGCCCGGACAGCGGGCACGGGCAGTGGTCCGCAGGTCTGGATCGCTCGATCGAGTCGGATGCCGGGCACGAACGCCGATGCCAGCCAGGGCCTTTCCTCGTCGGCATCGACATCGAGCACGGTGGTGTTCGACGCGCCCGATACCCGCATGCCAGCGATAGCACTGTGCCGCAGCCGGATTCGAAAGTCCGGTTCATCGAGCATCTCCGGCTGAGCCTGATGTACGACCACCAGGGAATCGTCCGGGGCGGCGGCGAGGATCGGCCGGAATCCCACGGTCGGCTCCAGCGCACCGAGCAGCCGATAGCGGCCGATACGTTCGGGATCACCGGGGCCCAGCGGTTGGATCGTCATGAGGTGGGCAACTCCGCGAGGATGGGGGCGAACAGCGCGGCGGCCGTGGCGCAGGCGTCCGGCGACGGATCATCCGGGTAGTAGCCCAGTTTGACGATTTCGGCCTGGTCGTCGCGGCTCGGCCGCTGCATGGCGATGAGCACGCAGTGCCGCGGCGACTGCAGATCGATGTGGATGGTCCGGTCCGCGACGGTCATCGTCTCGTCCCTGGTGCGACTGCCGACATCGGGGCGCAGCCGGTCGTCGAAATCGAGGATGACCAACCCGTCGCTGCCCACAATCATGCAGCCGTGCGGGCCCTGTACCCGTCGCAGCGCGGGGTCACCGACAACGGGCATGGTCGCCGCGCGGTCGAGCAGGGCGCAAGGATCGAGCAGCAGGACCGAGTCGGGTTCGTAGTCGATCAGCGGCGGATTCACCGACAGCCGATGCACCACCGCGCCGAGCGCGCGCTCAGCGGCCGGGCACCCATCGCGCTTCGACGGCTCCACCTGGGCCTGCATCGTGATGGCCAGGGGCAGACCACTCTGGGTCAGGACCGTGCGGTCGCAGGCGGCCGCCTCCTTGTGCTGCCCTACCACCGGCATCCAGCCGATCGTGCTGCCGAACTTCGTCTTTCCGCCGATGACCTCGGCCTGCGGGACGGCGACATTGAAGGAGAAGTACGTCTTGTCCTCGTCCCAGCCGTAGATCGTGCTGCACCCGTCGACACCGACGCGGGTGAGTTCGGCAGTGTGCTTGCCGAAATCGCGCAGGACATCGGGCTTCAACAGCTCGCAGACGTCGAGACGGCGAGCCTCGGCGACGGTCAGTGCCAGCGGCGGATCCGCCATCGCCTGCGCGTGCCCGTCACGCCCGATCCCCGTGAAAGCGATGGCGGCCAGCACGAGCGCCGAGACCGCCGCGGCGACGAAGACCACGCTGGTGCGCCGTGGGGCGCGGTGAAACGCGCGCCGACTCGGTGGCGGCTCGGCCACCGCACCGATGCCCGCCGCCCACCGGCTCGCCTCGGCCTGGTGATCGGCGATGCGCCGGCGAATACGGACCGGCCAGACCGGCTCGGCGCGCAGGTCCCGCGCCGCGTCGAGCAGTTGCTCCGGGGTCGGACGTTGTGCTGGGTCCTTGACCAGGCACGCGTCGACCAGGGCACGCAGATCCTCGGGCACCGCACTGGTATCGGGGGTGGTGTAGAGCACGTTGTAGAGCACCTGCGGGGTCGACGCCGCCGCGAACGGGCTGGCGCCGGTTGCCGCCATCGCCAGGATCGCACCCACCGCGAACACATCGGACGCCGTGGTGAGCGGGCGGCATTCGGCCTGCTCCGGTGACATGTACGCCGGTGAACCGAGAATCGCACCGGTCGCGGTGAGGGTGACATCGTCCTCGAGCGCCCTGGCGATACCGAAATCGATCACCCGCGGGCCTTCGTTGGTGAGCAGCACATTGCTCGGCTTGAGATCGCGATGGATCAGTCCGGTGCGGTGGATTTCGAGCAGCGCCATCGCCAGACCGGCGGCGAGCAGCCTGAGCCCGCTCGCGTTCAGCTTGCCGAACTCGCCAACCGCCTCCTGTAGCGACGGTCCGGCGATGTATTCCGAGGCCAGCCACGGGCTCTCGGCATCAGCGTCGTGATCGACTACCCCCGCCGTGTAGGCCCCGGTGACCTGCTGTGAGGCCAGCACCTCCCGGCGGAAACGAGCACGGAACTCGGGACTGCCGGTGAACTGAGGATGAATCTGCTTCACCGCGACCAGCCGACCGTCGTGGCCCTGGCCGAGCAGCACCTGGCCCATCCCGCCCTGGCCGATCGCGGCCAGTATGCGGTAGCGGCCCAGGGTTTCGGGATCGTGCGGTCCACGAGGTTTCATCGACTACGCCCCCGCACCGTCGGCCAGCAACGCGTATTGCGCCGCCGCCAGCTGCCGGACATCGGTGTCCTGATTGCTCAGCAGGCGAACCACGAACTCGCCGTGGGTCACCACGCAGGAGAACCGGACGGCCTCGAACTCGGACGGGTTGGGCCGCAGCGCTCGCTGGCACCGCACCGCGGGCAGCCCGGGCACCCCTGGCATCGCGGTGTAGTCCGCGTCACGGACGGCCACGAGCTCGTCGGCATAGGCGCGGGCCGCGTCCGGCGAACCCGCGCGATACAGAAACTTGTTGTGCGACACCGCGACCGCCGAGATTCGATGGCGCTCCAACAGGTCCAACCGCACCGACGGCCGGTCCACCAACAGGGCGAACGCACGCGGACCATACACCGCGAATTCCTCGTGCTGCGGTGTGGTTTCACCGGTCGAGACCACCCGGGTGAGCAGGCCGTCGGGGTCCATCCTGACCGTGGTGAACTGTTCGGGCGGCATCGGCGTGAAACCCGCCAGTTCGGCGAGTTGCGCGCGATAAGTCCGGGTCAGCAGGTCGCTCAGCACCTCGGGACTCGGCTCGATCACCTTGGCGTACACCCGGATCACCATGTTCTGCCACACCAGCCAACTACCCACGGTCGGGACACCGGGCCGCCAATGGTTCAGAGCCGCAGGGAATTCCGGCACCGGTAGCGGCGCGTTGTCGATATTGGCCTCGAAATCGGCTCTCGCCATGGCGGCCGCCGCCTGACCGGCGATCTCCTCGCTGGGCAGGGCCAGGATCGCGATCGACAGGAATTTGAGCCTGGCCTCGTCGTGCACCTGGTCGTTGCCCGCGATCGCGCCGAAGCCCGCCAGCACGTCGAAGGGTGCCAGCGCCTCGCGCTGCGAGCTCGACAGCATGTCGTCGACGCCGCGGTGGTCGACGATCACCCCGCCACCACGAGTACGCGACAGGTCGGGGTCGATCTGCTCGGCGATCGCCAACCGCTCACCGATCCGCAGCGACTCGGTCAGGACACCGCGGTGGTAGCTGGGCTCGATGTCGTAGTCGGCGGCGATCGGCTGGGCGGAGTAGCCGCCGTAATCGAGACCGGGTTGATCTGCACACGCGGTGACTACACCGAGGACCAGAACCGTGAGCGTCGCGAGCCGACGCGACCTGTGCCGCACGAAGATTCCCCTCCGACCAGGGCGCCACGGGCGGCCGGGTCCTCCCTATCTGCGGTGAAACTATCATCTGGCGATCCATGGCCGCTACTGCGGTAGCCGGCCGACAATCGCCTTCAGAATCGCTTCGGTATCAGTGCACAACGTCGCGTCCGGCTGTCCGGTCGAGCGGGTGACCTGAACCGTCACAGCCTCCACGGAAGTCTCGCCGACCTCGCGGAATCGGTAGAAGCGGGGGCAATCGACCAACATGCCGGTCGGTTCTTCGAGCAGCACGCCGTCACCGACGTCGATGGTCTTGCGCAGGAACGTCGGGAGGTCCTCGCGCCGGGGAACCCCCAGGGTGAGCCGCACCGTGGAGTCACCGTGCCACTCGCAGGTGTGTGCGAAGCCGCTGCCGGGGCCCGCCGCGCCTACGGCGGTGAGCTCGGACTCCGATGCCAATCCGCACGGGTCCAGGGTCGCCAGCGTCGATGGCGTCCCGGGCAGGCTGGGTGCGTCGGCGATGGTGGCGGTGAGCCGGTCGAGGGCGTACTCGGCCAGTGCGCACGTGGTGCGTTCGGCCGTGCTGACCGAGATGCCCCAGCGTCGATCGCCTGCGCCGTTGTCGATGCCGAGCAGGCATTCGGTGCCGCGGCGCAGCTCGGCGAAGCCGTGACGGGTGGTGCCCGTCGGGGTGAATCCATCGATGGCGGTGCCGATTTCGATGGTGACTCGGGCCGCGCCCGAGGTGCCCTCACAGCCCCAGCCCGAGGTCTGCTGCCAGCGCCACTGCTCGACCCTGGTCTGGCCGGTGGCGGCGAGGGCCGCGGGCAGGGTGTCACCGAGTGCGGCGGGCAGCCAGGCGCAGGCATCGATCGCGCGCAGTTGCGCCAGGCTCGGCAGGGCCGCCGCGGGGCTCGCCCGCACCGTGGGTTTCTCACCGCGCACGAGGATGGCGCCGACCGTCCCCACGATCACCACCGCCGTCACCGCCACGAGCGCGAGCGCGCGTCGACGACGCTTCGGGGCGGGAGCGGGGGACGGTGCGATCGGGACGACCGAGCTCGACGAAAGAACCTGTGTCGCTTCTGGATCCGCTGTCAGCGAGACCAGATATCGCGACTGCTGGGCGATCTCGGCGTGGATCGGTGCCGACCACGGCAACGCCTGGACCGGCAGTACGCCGAGGTAGTCGAGGATCTGTACCGCGGTCGGCCGCGCGGCAGGGTCTTTGCGCAGGCACGCGCCGATCAGTTCGCGCAGCTCCAGCGGCACCGCGTCGAGCTGTGGTTCGCTGTGCACGATATTGAACAGGGCATAGGGCGCTGAGGAAGCGGCGAACGGACTCTGTCCGGTGGCCGCCATGACCAGCAGCGAACCGAGCGAGAAGATGTCCGCGGCCGCTGTCACCGGTTCGCTCATCGCCTGCTCCGGCGACATGTAGGCGGGCGAGCCCACCACCGCACCGGTCTCGGTGAGCGGCGTACCGCCCTCGGTGGCCTGCGCGATGCCGAAGTCGATCACCCGCGGTCCATCCGCGGCCAGGATCACATTGGCGGGCTTGAGATCTCGATGCACGAGTCCGGCGCCGTGGATGGCGTGCAATGCCGAGGCGAGACCGGAGGCCAAGGTGCGCAAGGCGGGGACCGGCAGTGGCCCGTATTCGCGCACAGCCCGGTCCAACGGGACACCTGCGATGAACACCGAAGCCAGCCAGGGGTTCGCACCGGTGTCGAAGTCGACCACGGCGGCGGTGAACGCGCCGGAAACCCGGGTGGAGATACTGACCTCACGCGCGAAGCGAGCCCGGAAATCGCTGTCGTCGAGCAGGTGTGGATGAATCTGCTTGACCGCGACGTACCTGCCGTCGGGACCGGTGGCCAGCAGCACTCGCCCCATTCCACCCGCACCGAGTACACCGCGAATCCGATAGCGACCGATCATCGTCGACTCGCCCGGCGATAGCTGCTCGAGCACTGTGTGACACCCCCACTTCGTGCCCGCGCTCCGCACGGGCCGACCGACTACTCGGCCGTATTCTCGCCAGCAACCTAGCATTCGGGCGCTGTTGCGCGCCGTCGACGGATCGCGCCGGCCCCGGGCTGGCGGTTCGGTGCCGGGGCAGCGTCGCCCACTACCTCACGCGCAGCGTGACCCTGGTTGGCGGGCGGGTGGTGCTCAGGCGGATGCGGTGGCCCGGCTGGCGACGACCACCGCGCACAGCACGATCGCGCAGCTGAGAACAGCGGTGCGGGAGAGTGTGCCCGCGGCGGCGTCGAGCAGGACCGCCGCGACGAGTTGGCCCGCGACCGAGGTGAGGCCGAGCAGGAGGACACCGATCATGCCGACGGTGACCGCGGCCAGGGCGATGAAGCCGACGCCGATGACACCGCCGACGTAAAGCCATGGTTCGGTGGGGAATTGGGCCGGTAGCCCGGTGGTGGTCAGGGTATGGAGGTCGAACAGGAACAGGGCGATCAGGCCGACGACGAAGTTGACCAGGGTGGCGGTGAAGGGGCCGCCGACCGCGCCGACCCGGCCGTTCACCGCCTGCTGCCAGGCCAGGCCGACGCCTGCGAGGGCGGGCAGGACGATGAGCAGAAGGGGGATGTCGGGGACGCCGGTGACCACGGTGACCGGGACGGATCGGCCGCTGGCCGAGAGGACGACGCCGCCGATGCCGAGGACCGCGGCGGCCACGCGCAGCGGGGTGATCGCGGTCCGGCCGTTCGGGGCGAGGCCGAGCCGGTCGACCACCAGGCTGCTGAGCAGCTGACCCGCGACCACGGCAACGGTGAACGCGGTGACCCCGATGGCGGCGATCGTGAGCCCTTGACTCGCCACGAAGAAGGCACCACACAGCCCACCGAGCAGGTGCCATGGTCGCAAACTGCCCTGTGACACTGCGTTTCGCACCGTGCCGAACCCGGTCCGCAAGGTGGGGCTGCACGCGAACGCGATCAGCAGGACCATCAGCCCGGTGCCGAAGCTGATCGTCGCCGCGGCGACCCCGTCACCCAGTTCCGCCCCGAGCGCACCGTTGACCCGCCCCTGCACCGCCACCCCGGCCCCGATACAGAAACCGAACACCAGCCCGATCCCGCTGCGCCCGCTCACCCCCACTCCTCTCTCGCTCATCACCCTGTCGTTCGACACGAGCATGCCAGCCATCGCCCGCCGCTCCGCCCGACCACAACTGATCGTCGCGCGTGCCTACCGACTGCGCCGCGGCGGACCGGAGCACCGACGCCGACGACGCCGCACGTCGGCGGCCCGACAGCGATCGGAGCGGCCAGACCGACCATGAAACGGCAAAACCGCAGGTCGAGCAGCTTCGTCACCCGACCCGGGGACCGCGAATCAGGCCGCTTCGTCGCGGCGTGGTGGAAGCCAGGTGGGAATCACAGCGGCGGTGGCGAGCAGGACGAGGCCGAGAGCGGCGATGGTGACCGACATCGACAGCCAGACGGTGGCGGCCGCGACGAAGCCGAAGACCGCGAGGGCGACGACCTCCGACAGCAGGCCCGAGACCGAGGTGACCGTCGCACGGGCCGGACCCTCGATCGCGTCCTGCAGGCGGGCGCCCGCGACCACCTCGACAGTGAAGTCGATGCCGTAGGCGATGCCGATCCCCAGGAACCCGATCCACAGCAGCGCGGGACCCGCGCCCACACCAACTGCCAACGCGCCCGCGATGAACAGGATTCCGGCCACGAACAGCGCGATCGACAGCGTGCGCGCGGAGAGGGCTTCAGCGCGACCGGCCAGCAGCGAACCGACCAGCGAGCCGACCACCGTCACCCCGACCAGCAGGGCCGAGGTGCTCGTCGACGCGCCTCCGGAAACGGCGAGCAGACCGAAGTACTCGTCGAACGCGGTGATGCCGTACAGCAGCGCGCCCAGCAGCACACCGCGCCGGACGCGGCGCACCCGCAATGCCTCGCCGAGCCCGGTCCGCAGCATGGTCAGATACCGCGACGACGGCGCGGCACTCGCCGGCTCGGCCGCGCCGGATTCATGAACCTCCGATGCGCCACCGGACCGGCGTGGGTCGCCACTCGTGCCCCGGTCGACCGGCCCGGATGTGGCACCGGCCGAAGCCGATTCGTCCGGGCGCGGCTGTTCGTCGGCCGAGCGCGCGGACCGCTGCTCGATGCCGGTCGAACCGTGCGGGTCTGTCGAGCCGGCCGGTGGGCCGGGAACGATGTGGGGGCCCAACGTGCCGAGGTTCGGCTCATCGTCGAGATCGTCGACCGCGGTGGCGGAGATGGATTTCGGCGCGGTGGGGAGCGCGAAGGCGGTGAGGGTGTGCAGGACGCCGATACCGACACTGACCCACCCGACCAGCGGATATCCGCCCCATACGAACAAGGGTGCGGCGGCGAGGATCGCGACGAGGACCGTGCCCTCCTGCGCACCACGCGCCCAACCCATGATCGAGGCATAGGCCGACGGTTCACCGCGCGCGACCAGGTCGTCGTAGATCAGCGCCTCGAAGGTGCCCGATTCCAGCGCACTGGCCATTCCCCACAGCAGGAAACCGAGGGCGAACCCGGCGAAGGTCGGCGCCACCATCCAGGACGCGAAGCAGGCAGCCTGCAACACGCAGCACAGGATGAGCAGGCCGCGCCGGGAGACGGTGTCGGCCCAGGCACCCGAGGGCACCTCGAGCACGAACGAGGTCACCGACCAGATGGCGAGCAGCAGCGAGATCTGCGCGGTGTTCAGCCCATGATCGGCGAACAGCACGCCGTACAGCGCGTAGATCGGGAGCAGATCCCCGGTGCCCCTGAACAGCACCGCACGCACCGCGACACCACGCACACCCACCGGCTCACGGGTCACCCGTGCCACCGCGGCCGCGCAGCGCCCCCGGAGCGAGGAAGGTCAACAGCCGTAGAAGAGCATCCGCATGGGATCAGTATTTCGCCGCACGCCGACCACCGTCAAGCGAATATCGCGCCGGTCAGGGATAGGGGATCCACCCCTTGGCGGCAAGCGAGGCGTCCTCCGTGGTGTCCGCAAGCGCCCGAGCGCCACCTTCGTTGAGATCGTTGATCAGTTCCGAGACCGGATGCGAGTCGCTGTAGTGGTAGCCCTGGGCCAGCGCGAAGCCGAGTTCGGTGAGCACGGCCGCCTGGTACTCGGTCTCCACACCCTCGGCGATGACCTGCAGATCCAGCGACTTGCTGAGCGCGGCGATCACGCCGAGCAACGGCGGGGCCGGGGAATCGGAGCGGATCGCGGCGACGAAGGACTGGTCGACCTTGAGGATGTCGCTGGGAATGGTGGCCAAGCGGCTGAGTGAGGAGTAACCGGTGCCGAAGTCGTCGATGGCGATGCGCACACCACGGTCGCGCAGGGTGTGCAGGTTGGCGATCGCGGTCTGGGATTCGGCGGCCAGCTCGCTCTCGGTGACCTCGAGGACGAGCTGGTCGGCGGGCCAGCCGGTCTCGGACAGGATGGTCGCGACCCGCTCGGCGTAGTCGGTCTCGGCCAGTTCCAGGCCCGAGACGTTGACATTGAGGGTCAGGTCCAGCGAGGCGAAGCTCTCCTGCAGGCGGGCGGCATCGGCGCAGGCGCGGCGCAACACCAGTTCGTCCAGGTCGGAGATGAGGTCGTATTCCTCGGCGACCCGGATCAGTCCCTCGGTGGAGACCTCGGGCTGGGCATTGGACGACCAGCGCAGCAGCGCCTCGACACCGACCGCGCGGCCGCCGTCCTCGGTCAGGCTGACGATCGGCTGGTAGTGCACGTCGAGCGCGCCGCGGTCGATCGCCTCGCGCAGCTCCACCGCCAGCGGTAGCTGCCGCGAGGATTCGAGCACCGTGCGATTGCGGCCTGCCTGCTTGGCCCGGTACAGGCCCACGTCGGCGCGGCTGATCAGCAGCGATCCCGATTCACCCGGCTGCCAGGAGGTGACACCGGCCGAACAGCCCATGGTCACCGCGGCGCGCAGCTGCTCGGTGAGCAGGATCGCGGCCTGCTCGGTGGTGCCGGGCAGCAGCAGGGCGAAGACGTCGCCGCCGAAACGGGCCAGCACCTGATCGGGGGCGAGCAGGTCGAGCCAGGTGTCGGCGACACGCTGCAGGACCGCGTCACCGGCGCGGTGGCCGAGGTGGTCGTTGATCTTCTGGAAGCGGTCGAGGTCGACCAGGACCAGCGACAGCCCCTGACCGCCGCGACCGGCGGCGTCGATCGCCGGATTGAGCTGCTTCTCGAAACCACGCCGGTTCAGCAGGCCGGTGAGCACGTCGATATCGGCGTCGGAGGCCATTCTGGTCAGGATGCCGACGACCACCCCGGCGCCGAAGGTGACACCGGCGGGAATGAGCCCGGACCACCACGGCAGCCCGCGATCGGGCAGCACCCACAGGCACAGCGCCATCGCGAAGCCGATGTGCGCGGCCGCCTGCGACCAGGCGAAGAACAGCGCGGCGTCACAGGCGATGAAGACATAGAACGAAGCCAGCGTGATACCGCCGACCAGGTTCGGGAAGGAGTGCACCGCGATCGTCACCAGCACGGTCGCGGTGGCGAGGTAGAGGTGATGCAGGGAGTGCGGCATCCGCGGACCCCAGGCCAGCAGGGTCAGCCCGAGGAACAGCGCGACCGCGGCCGCGGTCCCGACCAGCAACCGGTTGCCGTCGTCGCCCGGCGCCACGGCAGTGATCGTCAGGCCGAGGACACCTCCGAGGACGTAGAACGCCCCCGTTGTCCTGGCCATGACTTTTGCCGTCGCCAACGCCGATGCCGCCCGCACCCGGGTTCGGGTATCGCCGCGCGCCCCGATTCCTCGCACGAGCACCAGCCTAGATGTTGTCGGGTCAGGTCGTTTGCCACATGCTACAAATGCCCGCCCGGCAAACAGTGGAGAGGTCTACGGTTTCAATACCTCGGTGCCGACGAAGGGCACCAACGCCGCGGGCACGCGCACCGAACCGTCGGCCTGCTGGTGGTTCTCGAGGATCGCCACGATCCAGCGCGTGGTCGCCAGCGTGCCGTTCAGTGTGGCCGCGATCTGCGCCTTTCCGTTCTCGTCCCGGTAGCGGACCGCCAGCCTGCGCGCCTGGAAGGTGGTGCAGTTCGAGGTGGAGGTGAGCTCGCGGTAGGTCCGCTGGGTGGGCACCCAGGCCTCGCAGTCGAACTTGCGGGCCGCCGAGCTGCCCAGATCGCCCGCCGCCACATCGATCACCCGGTAGGGCACGTCGATGGCGGCCAGCATCTCGCGCTCCCAGGCCAGCAACCGCTGATGCTCGGCATCGGCCTGGTCGGGGGTGGTGTAGACGAACATCTCCACCTTGTCGAACTGGTGCACGCGGATGATGCCGCGGGTGTCCTTGCCGTAGCTCCCGGCCTCGCGGCGGAAGCACGACGACCAGCCCGCGTAGCGCTTGGCGCCCGCGCTCAGGTCGAGGATCTCCTCGGCGTGGTAGCCGGCCAGCGGCACCTCCGAGGTGCCGACGAGGTAGAGGTCGTCGTCGGCCAAGTGGTAGACCTCGGCCGAGTGCTGACCGAGGAAGCCGGTACCGGCCATGATCTCCGGGCGCACCAGCACCGGCGGGATCATCATGGTGAAGCCGTTGGCCACCGCCTTCTGCGCGGCCAGCTGCAACAGACCCAGCTGCAACAGCGCGCCGTGGCCGGTGAGGAAGTAGAACCGCGAGCCCGACACCTTGGCGCCGCGCTCCATGTCGATCAGGCCCAGCGACTCACCGAGTTCCAGGTGGTCCTTGGGCTCGAAGTCGAATTCCGGTGGGGTGCCGACCGTTTCGAGCACGATGTAATCGTCCTCGCCGCCCGCGGGGGCGCCGTCCTGCACGACATTGGAGAGCGCACGGTGCGCGGCGTCGAGATCGGCGTCGGCCGCGTTCTGGGCGACCTCGGCCTCCTTGACCTTGGCCGACATGTCCGTGGCCGCGGCCAGCAGCGCGGGGCGCTCCTCCTTGCTCGCCTTCCCGATCACCTTGCCCATCGCCTTGTGCTCGGCGCGCAGGGAGTCGGCGGTGGCGACGGCGGCGCGACGAGCGGCATCGGCTTCGAGCAGAGCGTCGACGAGCGCGGGGTCCTCACCGCGGGCCCGCTGCGAGGCTCGGACGCTTTCCGGGTTCTCGCGCAGGAATCGGAGGTCGATCATGAACAAACAGCCTAGTAGTTTGCGCAACGGATAATCTTTCGCCCCTATGCCAGGCAGGGCGGACTGGAGCATAGTTGCGGTGTGAGTACTCCTTTCGACACTGCCGTCATCGACAACGCGCTCGCCGACCTCACACAGGGAGAGAAGACCTGGGCGGCGACCGACCTGCGTCGCCGCCGCGAACTGCTCGACGAACTCCACGCGCTGACCGCCCGCGACGCCGAGGCCTGGGTCGCCGCCGCCCGCACCATCAAGCAGCTCGATCCCGACAGCCCGCTGGTGGGCGAGGAGTGGATGTCGGGCCCGATGACGATGCTCGCCGGCGCGAAGGCGCTCAGCGAGTCGCTCGCGGCGCTGGAGCAGGGCGCAAGCCCGCTTGACGGTGTCGAGCTCGGTACCGCGCCCGGTGGCCGGGTCACGGTACCGGCACTGCCGCACGGCATCTACGACAAGCTGCTGCTGAGCGGATTCAGCGCGGATGTGTGGCTGCGTCCCGGTGTCGACGGCGCCACCGCGCGGCGCAAAGCCGGGCTCGCCCAGCTCGACCCCGCCGCGACCAAGGGCGTCGGCGCGGTGCTCGGCGCGGGCAACATCATGTCGATCGCGCCGCTGGACACCCTCTACGAGCTCTACGCCAACAACCGGGTGGTCGCGCTCAAGCTCAACCCGATCACCGATCCACTGCTGCCGGTGTTCCGGGCGATCTTCGCGCCGTACATCGAGCTCGGTGTGGTGCGCATCCTCACCGGTGGCGCGCCCGAGGGCGGCTATCTGGTGAACCATTCCCTGGTCGCGCACGTGCACATGACCGGCGGCGCGCCCACTCACGACGCGATCGTCTGGGGCAGGGGCGAGGAAGGCGCGCGGCGCCGCGCCGAGGGCACGCCCGCGCTGGACAAGCCGATCACCTCCGAGCTGGGCGGGGTCGCGCCGGTCATCGTCGTGCCCGGCGAGTGGAGCCCGGCCGACCTGAAGTTCCAGGCCGAGCACGTGGCCACCCAGCGCCTGCACAACGGCGGCTACAACTGTGTCGCCGCGCAGACCGTGGTGCTCAGCGCCGACTGGCCGCTCAAGGACCAGTTCCTGACCGAGCTGCGCGCGGCGATCGATCAGGCGCCGGCGCGGACCGCCTACTACCCCGGCAGCGCCGACCGGGTCGCCGGCGCGCTGGAGACCTACCCCGACGCCGGTCGCGTGAACGGCCGCGTGCTGGTGGAGAACCTGCCGACCAGCGACACCCCGCTGCTGCGGACCGAGTACTTCTCGCCGGTACTCGGCGTGGTCGAACTGCCCGGCTCGGGCGCCGAGTTCCTCGGCAACGCGGTCGATTTCGCCAACGACGAACTGATGGGCACCCTGGGCGCCAACATCATCGCCCACCCCGGCACCATCAAGGCGCTCGGCGGCGCGCTCGACACCGCCATCGAGAAGCTGCGCTACGGCACCGTCGCGCTCAACGCCTGGACCGGCTTGGCCTTCCTCACCCCGCGCGCGAGCTGGGGCGCCTTCCCCGGCCACACCCTCGACGACATCCAGAGCGGCGTCGGCGTCGTCCACAACGCCTTCCTGCTCGACGACGTCGAACGCACCGTGGTCCGCGGCCCGTTCCGGCCCGCCCCACGCGCGATCCTCGCCGGCGAGTTCACCCTGAGCCCGAAGCCGCCGTGGTTCGTCTCCAACAAGACCGGCACCTCGACCGGCCGCAAGCTGACCGATTTCTACGGTGACGGCAAAATCCGACGCCTCCCCGGCATCTTCGCCTCCGCCCTGCGCGGCTGAGCAAGTGTGGCGTGGTCGTGGCACAGCCGCGACCACGCTGCCATGATGGACGCGATGTCCGAAGAGCAGAGTGACCAAGAGCAGGGATCCGAGACCGCGTCGCGTGGCCGCGTCGCCAGTTCGCTGCACCTGTCGGCGACGAAGTTGCGGTGGGGGCTGCTGATCGGCGCCCTCGGCGCGGTGATCGCCGCGATGGTCACCATGACGGTCAGCGGGTTCGACACCGACAAGGTCGAGGCGCACTCCCCCGGCGCCGAGCCCGTGATCAGGGACAAGGAGTTCAGCAGCGCCAACACCGGCGACTGCCTGAGCTGGACCAAACCCGACCGCAGCGACCTGGTGAAGGTGAACTGCGCGGACAAGCACCTGTTCGAGGTGACCGGGGTGATCGACCTCAGCGCCTACCCCGGCCGCGAGTTCGGCGAGGGCACCCGCCACCCCGATTCGCTGCGGATGACCGAGCTCAGGGACGAGCACTGTGTGTCGGCCGTGCAGAAGTACGTGGGCGGGCGCTTCGACCCGCGCGGCCGGTACCTGGTGAATGTGATGTCGCCGAGCCCGGCGGGCTGGCGGCACGGTGACCGGACCCTGCGCTGCGGCGTGCAGATCGCGGCCACCACGTCCAGCCCGGCCTCGACGGGCAGCATCCTCGAGCAGGACCAGTCCAAGGTGCACGCCAGCGGAACCTGCCTCGGCATCAACCAGAACCTGCCGACCGACCCGGTGGACTGCGCCCAGCCGCACGCGGTGGAGATCGTCGGCACGGTCGACCTGTCGGCCAATTTCACCGGCGGACCGCCCTCGGAGGCCGATCAGGACAAGTACGTCGAGTCCGAGTGCAACCGGCTGTCCACCGAATACCTCGGCAGTCCGGAGGCCATCCGCAACAAGACGCTGACCCTGTTCTTCGACTACCTGGAACCGGCCAGTTGGCTCGCGGGCAGCCAGCGACTGGACTGCTGGCTCGGAAAGGGCGCCGACCGTGAGGGTTTCGCGCCGATCGTCGGTTCGGCTCGAGGGGAGATCCTGATCGACGGCCAGGCGCCCGTGCCACCGCCGAACACCGGTCGTTCCACCCCGGCCCCGCTGCCGGGCGCAGCCCCGCTGCCGCCGCAGCCCCAGCCCAGGTGAGCGCGCCGGAGCGGATGTCGGCCGAGCGGTTCGAAGAGCTGGTCGGTGACGCGCTCGACCTGATCCCGCCCGAGCTCGCCGGGGCCATCGACAATGTCGTCGTGCTGGTCGAGGCGCGCAACGACGAGGAACCCTCGCTACTCGGTCTCTACCACGGAATCGCGCTCACCGAGCGAGACAGCTACTACGCGGGCTCGCTGCCGGATACCATCACCGTGTATCGAGAGGCTATTCTCGATATCTGCAACACCGACGACGACGTGGTCGAAGAGGTCGCGATCACCGTGATCCACGAAATAGCACACTATTTCGGGATTGACGACGACCGGTTGCATGAGCTGGGATGGGGCTAGCGAGATTGGGTGGGGGATCGATGGAACCGAACGACCCGCTCTCGCGTCCTATCACTCGTAGGGGGAATTCTCGTGGTTCCCGATAGTCGCCACCAGAAGGAGTCGGGTCATGGTTGGACACATTTCCGTCACGCCTGAAATCGTCCTCGCCGCAGCCGCCGAGCTGGATCTGCTCGCCGACCGCCTCGCCGCCGTCGCCGCCCTCGCCGGGCCGACCACTCACGTGCTGCCCTCGGGCGCCGAAGAGGTGTCGCTGCTGGCGGCCTCGCACTTCAACAAGGCGGCGGGCACGCACGACGCGGCGATCGCGCAGGGCATCCTCGAACTGCATCACGCGGCGGCCACGCTGCGCTCGCAGCTGAGCACCCACATCGGGCAGGACGTGGTCCGCGGGGCGACGATCAACGCCATCCAGGTGTAAGCGCACCCGATCCGTCGACGAGAATCCATTCAGGGGAGAAACAAGCATGACCGCAGGGATCACCGGGGTGTTCTGGCTGCCTCGCATGGCAGAAGTCAACTCCACCACCCTCAACGCGGGCGCTCACGCGATTCCGATCTCGGCCGCCGCCACCTCGTGGGGCACGCTGGCCGCGGCCTGGGGTGACGCCACCTTCACCATCACGCGCGTCATCGCCGAGGTCGGCGTCGGCCTGCAGGGCGTCAACGGCGTCGCCGTGCTCGCCAAGCTCGCGCCGTTCCTCGGCTGGACGAGTCAGCAGGGCGTGCTGGCCGCGGCCATGGGCGCCAAGTGCACGGCCAACGCGACCGCCTACACCGTCGCCTCGATCGCGATGCCGAGCCTGCCCGAGATCATCGCGACCAACGGCGCGGTCGTCGCCTCGGCCAACCCGGCCGGTGCCGCCTCCGGCGCGTTCGCCGCCGCCGAGGTCGCCAAGACCGCCATGGACATTCGCGCCGCGCTGGTGATGGAGACCTACGAGGCCGCCACCACCGCCACCGTGACCACGCCGGGCGAGTTCCAGCAGCCGCCTGCCATCGCGCACGGCGCCGGTACCGCCCAGGGCGATTTCGGTGGCGACCCGATCCAGACCGCGGTCGCGGCGGCCCAGGCCTTCGTCACCAACCCCGGCGTCGTCAGCGCGGCCACCCAGGCCGCGAATGTCGCGGGCGGTGTGGTCTCCAGTGGTGTCGGCACGGTCGGCAACATCGGCGCCACCGCGCTGACGGCCGCTACCAGCGGGGCCACCATGCCCGCCGCCGCGGCGGCTCCGGCCGCGATGGGTGTCGGCGCGGTCGGTGCCGCCGCCGGTGGTCTGGCGACCACCTCCGCGGGCGCGTCGCTCGCCGGTGGCGGACTCAAGCTGCCCGACGGGTGGGGCGCCCCGGCGTCCAGCGCACCCGCGGCCGCGCCGGTCGCCGATTCGTCGGCCGCCCGCGTGGACAGCGCCGCACGTCCGGCCGCTCAGGGCGCCAACCCGCTGCTCGGTAACCGCGCCGCGACCAAGGGCGAGGACGACGACGAGCACGACGCCGTCGACTACGGCAGCTCGAACGAAGCCTTCACCGATGGCCGCTACGCCGCCGAGGGCGTGATCGGCGCCGATCTCGCCGGAACGGCCAAGTGACGGTTCTGGGCGCGGGCAGCGGAGGTTCGCTGCTCGAGGCCGTGGTGCTCTCGCTCGACGACATGCAGTTCCTCCTGGAACACCTGCAGTTCGACGAGATGCCCGTGGTGCTCGACGCCATCGGCCGGTACGACAACGTCACCGAGCACGACGCCGCGATGAAGGTCGCCGAGGCCGCGCTCGTCGAACGCGAACTGCTCTCGCGCGACGCGGTGGCGCCCGAGCTCGCCGAGCGCCTTCGGGTGCTCTACCGACCGCAGTGGGTCATCGAGATGCGGTGGGTGGTCGCGGGCCAGGTCAACCGATTCTGTCTGGCGCAGGGCGAGGACCGTGCGGTCGTCGCCCTGCGCGGGCCGACGTCCTACGTCATCGACGATGCCGGGCTGGATCTGCCCGGCGCGGTGCTGCAGGCGCTCGGGCCCAGCGAGGCCCTCGAGCTGTACGGAATGAACGCGCCGACCGACGATCTCGCGCCGCTGTTCAACGACACCGGTGACGCGGCCGCCACCGCGCAGCGCCTGAGCAAGGTCGGCAATCCGGCGACCGATGCCCAGGTGCTCGCCTCGGCGCTGGTGGAGATCCACTCCTACGCCGAGATCGTCGGCATCGCCTACGGTGACGGCACCCGCGAGATCCAGGACAACCACATCGCCGTGTTCAACACGCGTGGTGGCAGATTCATCATCACGGCCAGCGTCGCCGACGACGGCGTCAAGTGGTCGTCGATGGCCACCGGCAGCCCCGCGCGCCTGCGCACCGCGGTGGCGGATCTCATCGAGTCGCTGCCGGTGCGCGCGGACTTCCCCATCGTGCCCGCCGACAATTGAGCTGACGGCGAGCCGCCGCCTCACCCCATCGGGTCGTCGGCGGACGGCTCGGCCTTGACCGTGAACGGTGGGGTGAACCGACCCCACCGAACGCACTCCCAGCCGCCGTCCTCGGTGGGGAGCAGCTCGATCGTCTCGGTGTTGTCGAGGTGATTGTTCGTCGTGAACGGCGGCGCGACGCCCGAGAGCGCTTTGCCGACCAAACGCATGGCGGCGCCATGGTTCACGACCAGCACATCACCGTCGGCCTCGCCGGTCAGGAACTCCTCGCGCAGCCCGGCCAGCACCGGCAGGATCCGGTCGAGCACGTCGTGGCCGGACTCACCGCCGGGTGTCCTGATATCGAGCTCGCCGAGGTGCCAGCCGCGATACACCTGCTGGAACAGTTCGTGCGCGGCGCGGTCGGACCGGCCGTGCAGCTGACCGACCTGCACTTCGAACAGGCCGTCGAGCACCTGCGCGCCGATCCCCGTCGCCTCCTCGATATGACCGGCGGTCTGGCGTGCCCGCAGCGCCTCCGAGGTGACCAGCACCTGGGGCGGGCGGATCAAGCTGGCGCCGAACGCCTTCGCCTGTGCCACACCGCGTTCGGTCAGCGGCAGGCCGGGCACCCGCGTGTCGAGGATGCGCGCGACGTTGCCCTCGGTCTCGCCATGGCGAACCAGCACCAGCTTCGGACGGGTGATCATAGGTCCGCGACCCCCTTTCGCAATTGCGTCAACCATTCTGCCGCCGGCTCGTCGGAGGGCGGTGGGGTGCCGACCGCCGCCGAGGCGGGCCACGAGCCGAGGTACCGGATGCGCGCCGTGCGATGCAACGCCTTCAGCGTCTCGGCCACCGCCGGGTCGTCGATGTGGCCGACACAGTCGAGATAGAACCGGTAGGTGCCCATGCCCGTCCGGGTCGGCCGCGACTCAATGCGCGTGAGATCGACACCGCGGGTGGCGAATTCGGCGAAGGCACGCATCAGCGAGCCGGGCTCGTTCGGCAGTTCCAGCACGATCGAGGTGCGATCGGCGCCGGTGGCCTGCGGGGCGACCCCGGGACGGGTCACCAGGACGAACCGGGTGATCGCCTGCTCGTGATCGGCCACCTTGTCGGCGAGCACTGTCAGGCCAAGGCGCTCACCCGCCAGCGCCGTCGACACCGCGGCGTCCGCGGTCCCGGCGGCCACGTCCTCGGCGGCGGCCGCGTTCGACGCCGAGACGAACGGGTGCGCCTCGGGAAGGTGCCGCGCGACCCACTCCCTGACCTGCGCCGCCGCCACCGGATAGGCCGCCAGCGAGCGCACCTCGGCCAAGGTCGTGCCGGAGCGCGCCAGGATCGTGAAACTCACCTCGAGCTCGGTCTCGGCGACGATCTGCAAGCGCGGCCCGACAGCCAGCGAATCCAGCGTCGCCGGAATCGAACCCTCCACCGAACTCTCGATCGGCACCACGGCGCCGTCGACCGTGCCGGCGCGGATCAGATCCAGTGCCGCCCCCTGACTGGGCGCGGCGACGCGCTCGACCGGGCCGTGGAAGGCCCCCGAGTTCTCGAACTTCGCCAGAGCCATCTCCGTGAACGTTCCGGACGGCCCGAAATAAGCAATAGACGGCACTGTGTGATTTTAGCTGTGTTTGTTTGGCGGCTGGCGCCGCTGGGTTTTCGGCCCTGGGGGCCTCGCACCCGAAGGGCGATACTGCGCCTTCGGCGTTACGTCTCGCCCTTCGGGTGCGAGGCGGCCGAAAACCCGTTGTGGGCGCGTGGGGTAGCGACGAGTTGGGGAGGTGGAGGCTCGCTGCTGGTTTCCGGGGACTCGGGAGTCAGGCGTCGACGACCCGCAAGGCATCGACCACCTCATGCGCTGCCGGCGATTCGATGGCGAGCAGGACGGTGCGGGTGGCTTCGATGGCGGCTGGTTTGAGGGATCTCAAGAAGGTGAGGTCTGGGGCGGTGAGAGCGGTCGGGATGTCGTCTCCGCAGAGGGCGGCGACGGTGGCGGCGAGGACGGCGAGGCCGCGGGGACCGTTGGTGGTGACGGCGACGAAGCCGTGGTCGGCGTGGGCGATTGTGGCGAGGTAGGCGGCGAGGGCGGGGTCGGGGATGTCGACGTCGACGCGCTCGACCGGGTCGGGCGTGCCCCCCGGGGGGCGGACAAGTCCGGCCACCAGGCTGCGGCGGGCGGGGGCCGACAGGCTGACCAGGACCGGTTCGGCGGTGGGGGTCTGGTGGGGGTCGCCGTGGTCGTCGTGCGTCATCGGACCACCGTAGATCCACATCGTCGCGTGATTCGCCGCGGTGCCCTCTTGCGCCGAACGGATTTGTAACTTAGCTTAGGTTTACCTAATCGACAGTTCGCGGAGGTTGCCATGTCGAGCCCCACCACGATTCTCGCGCCGACCACCGCCGAGCGTGTTCGCAGTGCGTGTTCGCACGCGGAAACGGCGGTGCTCGCGCTCCCCGGCATCGACCCGGTGCCGACCACGCTGCACCACCTGCGCCGGTGCGGTGACGCGGTCGTCGCGGTCCCGGCCACCTCGATCGCGGCGGCGCTGGCGGCCACGGCGAACGAGACCTCGGCGGTGCTCGAACTGACCGATCACGCGCCGCTACCGCTGCGCGAGCCGGTCCGGGCGCTGGTGTGGCTGCGCGGCTGGGTGCGGCAGGTGCCGATGCAGGCCCAGCGCGCGCTCGCGATCGAGATCGCCAAGGAGTTTCCCCATCCGGGCCTGCTCGACGTGGGGCACGGGGTCACGCTGCTGCGGGTGGTGGTGAACTCGGCGGTGCTGGCCGACACCTCCGGCGCCGAATCGGTCGACCACGCCGACCTGCGCGCGGCCAGCGCCGACCCCTTCTGCGAGATGGAGGGCGCCTGGTTGCAGCACATGGCCGAGGACCACGCCGATGTGGTGGCGCAGCTGTCGCGTCATCTGCCGACCCGCCTGCGCGGCGGGATGGTGCATCCGCTGGCCATCGACCGCTACGGCCTCACGCTGCGAGTCGAGAGCCCCGAGGGCGACCACGATGTGCGGCTGCCCTTCGCCACGCCCGCCGACGACATCGAATCGCTGAGCAAGGCCGTGCGCATCCTGGCGGGCTGCCCCTTCCTGAACGGCCTGCGCCGCATCTGATCTTCGGCCACCCAGGCCCACGAACCTGTCCTCGTCGAGATCGCTGCCTACACTGCGCGGCATGCGCGTCGATCCTCCGGACACCCAGTTGAGCGAGCGGGACAGGTTCGGCCTTCGAGTCGAGATCGCGGTTGTGCTGTTCGTGACCTTCGGGTTGAGCGGGATCAGTGCTGGTCTGTCCCTGCTGGATTCGGCGGTCTCGCCGGGTGGGCTCGGCGGGCGGACGGTGGCGCTGAACGCCTCGCGCTCGAACAATTCGTTCATCGATCTGCTGTTCCAGCTCGTCGGGATCACCCGCCTGCTGGCCTGGGCGGCACTGGGGTTGTATCTGCTGTGGCGCAGCGGGATCGGGCCGCGGCTGATCGGGCTGGCGCGGATCAGGCGCCCGGATATCGTGCCCGGACTCGTCTTGGCCGCGGTGATCGGACTGCCGGGGCTCGCGCTGTATCTGATCGCGCACGCGATGGGGGTGAGCGTCACCATCGTGCCCAGTTCGCTGTCGGAGCACTGGTGGCGGTTGCCGGTGCTGATCCTGTCGGCGTGCGCCAACTCGGTGGCCGAGGAAGTGGTGGTGGTCGCCTATCTGATCACCCGATTGCGCCAACTCGGTTGGTCGGAGAACCGTTCGCTGCTCGCCTCGGCCCTGCTGCGCGGCAGCTACCACCTCTATCAGGGGCTCGGCGGTGGACTCGGCAACATCGTGATGGGGCTGATCTTCGGCCGGTACTGGCAGCGCACCAACCGCCTGTGGCCGCTGATCCTCGCGCACGCGCTCATCGACGCGGTCGCCTACCTCGGCTACAACGTGCTGCGCGGACGGGTCGGCTGGCTGCCATAGACACGGCGTGTCGCGGCGAGTTTCGCCACACCACCGCGTTTCACGCTAACGCGAGTGCCCGCTCGGGGTATCCAGTAGTGACCCAGCGCGCATCCACGGACCGCGCACCCCACGATCAGTAGAGTCTTCTGGTGATGAACGGCGACGACCCCCGCGGGGGAGCTTCCAGACGCCGGGTGCCGCCGGCCTCGGGCCGCCCCGGTGACCTTCCCCTGCCGCCGCCGGGTCGTGCCACCGCACCTCGCCCTGGTCGCCCGCTGCCACCTGGCAACGATCCGACCGCCCGCCACGGCAGTCCCCCGCCGCGTCGGCCACCCCCGCCCGATGGCGCATTCCCCCGTCGTGGGGATCCGCCGCCGCGTCGCCCCTTGCCCCCGGACGGCCCGACCGTGCGGCACGGTCAGCCGCCCGCGCGTCCGGCCTCGCACATCGAGCCCACCCAGGTCCTGCGCCGCGACGGGTCGGGCGATCAGCCGCTGGCCTACTCGCAGATGCCGCGCGAACACGTCAAACCTCGTCAGCCGCACGCGCCGCCGCAACGACCGGTGCCCCGTCGCGAACCGGTCCGGCACGCGCCGACTCAGCGACCGGTCCCCCATCACGACAGCCTGCCGCCCCGGCGCACCCCGCCACCCGGCGATGCCGGCCGTCAGCCGATGCCGCGGCGACGGCGCAGACGTCATCCGTTCCGGTGGTTCATGCTGGTCGTGGTGCTGGTGATCGTCGGTTTGGTGGCCGGGATCGTGCACCTGGACAACGCGCTCACCCGGATCGACGCGCTCACCTCCTACTCCGACCGGGTCGGCAACACCCCGGGCACCAACTGGCTGCTCGTCGGCTCCGATGGGCGCGGTGATCTGTCCTCGGAGCAGGAACAGGAACTGGCGACCGGTGGTGACACCGGGCCCGAACGCACCGACACGATCATGCTGGTGCACATCCCCAAGTCCGGGCCGACCACGATGGTGAGCCTGCCGCGCGACTCCTATGTGAGCATTCCCGGCTACGGCAGGGACAAGCTCAACGCGTCCTTCGCCTTCGGCGGGCCACCGCTGCTGGTCCAGACGGTCGAGCAGGCGACCGGTGTGCGCATCGACCACTACGCGCAGATCGGTTTCGGCGGGTTCTCCGGTGTCGTCGACGCGCTGGGCGGGATCGAGATGTGTCTCGACGAGCCGATCGTCGACCCGCTGGCCGGGCTGGATCTGCCCGCCGGCTGCCAGGAGCTGTCCGGCCCGCAGGCACTCGGCTTCGTGCGCACCCGTGCGACGCCGCGCGCCGATGTGGACCGGATGAACAACCAGCGCATGTTCATGTCGGCGCTCCTGCAGAAGGCGACGAGCACGAGCACTCTGCTCAATCCGTTCGCGCTGTGGCCGATGGCCACCGGGGTGGCGGGTTCGCTGAAGGTCGACGAGGGCGACCACATCTGGAACCTGGCCGCGCTCGGCTGGGCGATGCGCGCCGAGACCGTCACCACGACGGTGCCGATCGCCGGTTTCGACGAGACCGACGTGGGCAATGTGGTGCTGTGGGACAAGGCGCGCGCCTCGGACTTCTTCGACGCGATCGCCAAGGATCAACCCATCCCCGAGGATCTGCTGACCCGGTAACGTCGATGGCATGTCCGAGGACCGTTCGTTCAACGCGTTGCTGCGCGACCAGATCCGGCACGGACTGACCACCGCGCAGCAATATCTGTCGGCCGCCGTCTATTTCGACGGCAAACGCCTACCGGAGCTGGCCGCGCAGACCTATGCCCGCTCGGCGCAGAACCGCGGGCACGCGATGCGGATGGTGCAGTATCTGCTCGACCGTGATGCGCCGGTCGCCATCGGCGGCCTCGACGAGGTGCGCTCGGAATTCGATTCGCCGCGTGCCGCGATCGCCTTTCTGCTCGACCGCGAACAGGCCACCACCGCGCGGATCAGCGCGCTGGCCGCGACCGCGCGCACCGCGAATGATTTCCTCGGAGAACAATTCATGCAGTGGTTCCTGGGCGAGCAGGTCACCGACGTCGCCGAGATGACCACGCTGCTCGCCGTGCTCGATCGGGAGGGGAACCTGTTCGATGTCGAGGAATTCATTCGCCGGGAACTGGCGAGCGCCGTGGCACCGGACAGCTCCGCGCCCCGAATGGCCGGTGCCACTTAGGAAATACTTGGTTAGGGAATACTGTCCTCAATAAGGCTGTACTTGGATGACAACCCCTTGTGACCAGGGCTAATGTTGCCAACATGTCGATTCATCCGGAAGCCCCGCGCAGCAAATTCCACACGTTGCTCCAAGATCAGATCCGGCATGAGTTCAATGCCGAGCATCAGTACATCGCCATTGCGGTGTGGTTCGACAACGCCGATCTGCCGCAGCTGGCCAAGCGCTTCTACGCGCAGTCGGTGGAAGAGCGAAATCACGCGATGATGATCGTTCAATACTTCGTCGACCGCGATATCACTGTCGACATCTCCGGCATCGACGCGGCCAAATCGCAGTTCGAGAACGCCAGGGAGCCGATCGCGCTGGCCCTGGCCCAGGAGAAGACGGTCACCGACCAGATCATCCAGCTGGCCAGCACCGCCCGCGAGGAAGGCGACTACCTCGGCGAGCAGTTCATGCAGTGGTTCCTCAAGGAGCAGGTCGAGGAAGTCGCCAGCATGACCACGCTGCTCAACATCGCCGACCGGGCCGGGTCGAACCTGTTCGACCTCGAGGCCTTCATGTGGCGCGAGCTGAGCACCCCGAAGGACACCTCGGGCGCCCCGCCGGTCGCCGGCGGCAGCGTCTGATTGTCACACCGCACCTGGATGCGGCTCGCGGGCAGCGAGCCGCATCCGGCGTGTGTCAGCGCAGGGTGACCTGACGCGAGCGCAGACCGTCGCGCGAGCGGCGTTCCCCGCTGGTCATCGGGGCGTCCGAGGCCAGCGCCTCGGCCAGGCGCGCGCCGAATTCACGGGCGGGCGTTTCCCATTCGGTGGGGTGCAGTTCGGGATCGAGGTCGAACACCGGCACCAGCAGTCCGTGCGTCCGGAACGATCCGGCGAAGCGCGAACCCTCGCCCATGTGCAGGCCACCGGCCGCGTGCAGGCGAGCCAGCGCCAGCATCAACGCGTCCTCGTCCTCGGGACGCACCCAGCGCACATGCGCCTTCTCGCCCGCGTCGACCCACCAGGCCGCGCCGACCGCGTCCGCGCCCAGATCCAGTCGCGCCGAGGGCATGATGGCTTGCTTGGCCTGCTCGATCGTGGCCGCTACCTGCGCGTCCGGAGTGACGCCCTCGGGCACCCACCAGTCGAAGTCCTGGTGCACGGTCAGTTCCAGGTCGGCGCCGGGATCGATGACATCGGCCAGGCGCGGCCCGCCATCGGCGGAATCGGCGGACTCCAGCGACTCGCCCGGCTCGGCCGACTGGGTCCACAGGATCGCCGCGGCGATATCGGCCGAGGCGTCGGTGCCCTGGAACTGCAGCTGCGTGCCGACGAAACCGACCGGCTCGTCCCCGGCGCGCACCAGCGCGGCCACCGCACCGGGCAGCACCGTCGCCAGGGTGACCTCGCGCTGCGCGGCCACACCGGGCGCGAGCTTCAAGGTCGCGGTCGCCGAGGGCACGAACTCCCGCAGCGCCACCAGATCACATTCGGCAGCAAGCCCCTCGAACGGCCGCGTCACGGCCGCAGATGCCTGCTCCTGCGCCGCACGCCGCTCGGCGAGACGCTGAGCCCGATTACTGTCGGGCTTCGGACTGTTCCGCTTGCTTTTACCCACGGCACGGAGTCTAGGGCGACCCCCCACAGCACCGCCCACTCCCCCACCCACCGCCCCCGCACCCCATCACCACACCGCCAGGCATGACCGAACTCCTGGTACACACCCCGAATCCACCATGACCGCCCGATCGGCAGGACCGCCCAGGATGCGCACCCCGAACGCGCCGGCTCTCCAACAAACCCAACCCCGCACATCCCGACCCCGAGGAGGGATCGCCGCGCAGCGGCGGTTCGCGCCCGTCCCGCCGGGGGCACGAACTCGAGCGCGCCAGCGCTCACGCCAACAGAGCCTTCGTGCGGGCCGGGTGGTTGGTGGCGATCCAGCTGACGCCGAGGTCGGCACACAGTTTCACGTCGTCGGGATCGTCGACGGTCCAGCAGTAGGTCGCCCGGCCCGCCGCGGCGGCCTTGTCGACGAGTTCGGGATGTTCGCGCAGCGTTTTCACCGACGGGCCGACCGCGGTCGCGCCGACCGTCGTCGCGGCGGATCCGCCGAGGAAGCGGGAGGACTCGCCGAGCAGCACGGTCGGCAGCAGCGGCGCGGCGCGGCGGATCCGCCAGACCGCGGTGGCCGCGAACGACATCACCACCGCGCGGGAGTGGTCGGCCGAGGCGGGGGTGGCGATGCCGAAGCGCTGGAGTTCGGCCAGCACCTTGTTCTCCACCAGCGCGCCGTAGCGCACCGGGTGCTTGGTCTCGATGAACAGCTTCGTCGGCCTGCTGCGCCAGTCCAGGACCAGGCCGATCAGGTCGCTGAGGGCGAGGACACCGGAGGGTGCGTCGGCGGTGCCGAAGTTCATCTCGCGCAACTCGTCGAGGGTCAATTCGCTGACCAGGCCGGTGGCGTCGGAGGTGCGGTCGACGGTGCGGTCGTGCACGCAGACCAGGTGCCCGTCGCGGGTCAGCCGAACATCGCATTCGACCCCGTCGGCACCCTCGGTGAGCGCCAGCTCGTAGGCGGCGAGCGTGTGCTCGGGGCGCGCCGCCGACGAGCCACGGTGCGCGACCACGAACGGCGCGCGATTGCCCTGGGTCACTTGGCCACAACCTCCTGGTGCGTATTCTCGTCCGACGCATCGGAATCCGCGTGTTCCGGCTCATCCTGCCCGGCTATCGACGCTCCCGGCTCGACCGGAGCGATCACCACCTCGGCGGGATCGGCGGCCATCACCCAGCGCTGTGCCGACCGCGGCGCGCCCCGCAGATCACGGCCTTCGAGCAGCCGGACCGTCCACAGCGTGAGCACCGCGAACGCCGCGGCGCACAGGTCGGTGAAGGCGGTGAAGGAGACGCCGTCGGCCTCGGCCTGCAGGGTGCCCGCGTCGCGCCACACGGTCGCGGCGACCAGCAGCACTCCACTGAATACCCAGGCCGCCCACCAGAGACGCACCGCGCGCAGGGCACGCGGGTCCGGGTCGGGGCCGAGCAGTTCGGTGAGGAACACCCCGGGCCAGATCAGATTGACCCCCGGCACCAGAGAGCCCAGGATCAGGCTCCAGCGTCGGCGTGGGTCGCGGCGGCCGCGCGCGGCGAACGCGCTCGTGCGCGCCTCGATCAGCCAGGCGACCAGAGACAGCGCCGTGGCCAGTGCGAGGAGCGGGGCGAGGATGCCGAAGACGAGCACCGTGGCATCGGAGATCCACAGCAGCCAGCCGGGGATGAGCCGGGTGCGGTTCTGCAACAGGATCAGGTATCGGCCGTATTCGGCGATGCCGGCGAGCACGAAGGCCAGCGCGGTCGAGGCGAGCCACAGGTCGCGCGCGGCCGCGATGCCGCGCAACGGACGTGGCGTTGTCTCGGCCGGTGCGGGCGGCGGATCCAGCAGGCCCCAGTGCGGGGTCTGGGTGTAGCGCGGGGTCGGGCCGAGCGGCGCCGGTGTGGTGGTCGTTTCGCCACGGCGGGAGCGGTGGTCGGGCCTGCGGGCTACCCAGCGGTAGTTGCGCTGGGCGGCGGGCGCGTCGACTTTGCCCGGCGACAGCAGCACGCCGCGGCAGCGCGGGCACCAGTGCATCGGCGCGCCCTGCACGGCCCACCGCGCGCCACAGCGTGCACATGGTTGCACCACCGAACTCACCCGCGCACCCCGTTCCGACTAGTAGATCTTGGCTTCGTGCTCGCCGTCGGCGACCACGGGACGACCGGTCTGCTGCCAGGCGACCATGCCACCGGCCACGTTCACGGTCTCGTACCCGATGTGGGCCAGGTACCGGACCACCTCGATCGAGCGGCCGCCCTGTCGGCAGATGACGTAGAGCTCGGCGTCGATGTCGATCTCGTCGAGGCGGGCGGGGACGTCGACCATCGGGATGTGGATCGCGCCGGGCGCGTGCCCGAGCTCCCATTCGTCGGGTTCGCGCACGTCGAGCAGCTGGGCGCCGGGGGCCGGTTCCGCGTGGTCGAACGCGGCGGGTACCTCACCCACCGGCACCGTGGGGACATCGGAGCTCGTCACGCCTCGATCCTGCCATGGGTGCCCACGAGGCGGGGCGGGGCTGGGCGAGGTCGGCGGACGGATCCCGGTTATCCACAGAATCCACAACTTGATCCACAGGTCTCAGCTATCAGTCAGCACACAATCGTGAGGCAGGGGCTATCGCGGGAGGTGGCACCGGGAAAGCCAGCCGGGAAACGACCGATCCGGGACTCCCCTCCATGTCATCCCGGAGCGGTCGTTCGCCGCTGACGTCGGGATTCCGCGGTTGCATCGGTCCCGACATCTACTTGGACGCGAGCCAGCCCGTTTCGGTTCCATAAAAACGAGATCACTAGTGAAAATCCTAAATCCTGGGATATGGGCGGTCGGATCGGTAGCCTGGGCGCATGAACACGAGCAGGGGGCTACTCGACAGTTTCGACATCAACGGCCTGAACACCGCTTTGTCCGAATCCACCTGTCTCGGGGTAGAAGTGGACACTGCGGCCGGACGGCTGCAACTCGCGCTGGAGGTGCTGACGCTACCCACCGACGGACCCGCACCCACCGACACCAAAGTCCTGCTCACCTTCACCGGAGTCACCCGGGTCGCCGCGTCCCTGCGCATCCAGCGCTGGGACGACATCGACCCCCGCGTACTCCCCCTCACCCTCGACCAGCTCGACGATGCCATCGAGAGCTTCGGCGGCGGCGGGCTGCACGGCTGGGAGTTCATCGACCTCGACGACAGCGGCTGGACCCTGTGGAGCGAGCTGCTCAGCTTCGACACGGTGCTCGACCAGCGCATCGCCGCCCACGTCATCGAGTTCTCCCAGGAGGAGGGCATCGACCCGCGCGAGCTCGACGTGCGCGTGTGGTTCGACAAGATCACCGTCACCGACCTGGCCGGGCAGGAGATCCCGATGGCCGAGTTCATCGAGGGTGGCCGGCGCTGGTGGGCCGCTCACGATTCCGGTGACGCCCGCGCGACGAAAGCCGATGTGGCGCCCCCGCTGTAACGCGCACACGTCCGCGGCGCGAGCCCCCATGTCCCGGGAATGCGGAGCCACGTGTAGTCAGTTGCAGCAAGCGGGTGTACGAATGATGGTTGGTGTGCTCGATCGGATGGGCGCACACAGCCCGACACAGGAAAGGGACAACGTGGCCGAGTACACGCTGCCGGATCTGGATTACGACTACAGCGCATTGGAGCCCCACATCTCGGGGCAGATCAACGAGATCCACCACTCCAAGCACCACGCCGCCTACGTCGCGGGCGCCAACGCCGCACTGGAGAAGCTGGAAGCCGCCCGTGAGACCGGCGACCATGCCGCCATCTTCCTCAACGAGAAGAACCTGGCCTTCCACCTGGGTGGCCACACCAACCACTCGATCTGGTGGAAGAACCTCTCCCCCAACGGTGGCGACAAGCCCGAAGGCGACCTCGCCGCCGCGATCGACGACCAGTTCGGTTCGTTCGACAAGTTCCGCGCGCAGTTCACCGCGGCCGCCAACGGCCTGCAGGGCTCCGGCTGGGCCGTCCTGGGTTACGACACCCTGGGCCAGAACCTGCTGACCTTCCAGCTGTACGACCAGCAGGCCAACGTGCCGATCGGCATCATCCCGCTGCTGCAGGTCGACATGTGGGAGCACGCCTTCTACCTGCAGTACAAGAACGTCAAGGCCGACTACGTGACCGCGTTCTGGAACGTCGTCAACTGGGCCGACGTGCAGGACCGCTTCGCCCGCGCAGTCTCGCAGGGCAAGGGCCTGATCTTCTGATCCGCCTCCCCCCGACTTCTGCCGGTCGTGGGTGGCCCGACGGTGCGCTGTCGGGCCGACGGTCGGGTACGCCCTGAGATCTGGGCGTACCCGGTGAGTTACCCATGTTCGAACGAAATCAGGCATCCCGCGAAAGACCTCCCGGCTACGGCAGGGGGGTCTTTTGCATGCCATCTCCGTTCTCCTAGCACTCAGTGGTACTTGTGTGCCAGGGGGGGTTGGGGTTATTCCTGATCTACACGGGCAGCGCCGCCCCCGGGCATCGGGAGGCCATCATGACGACTCAGGGTCCGATCGGGATCACGCCATTTCAGGCGCGCGGTCAATTGCGGGGGTTCGTGGTGTCGGGGCGCTGGCCCGACACCACCAAAGAATGGGCGCAGGTGTTGGTGCTCGCCGTGCGGGTGGCGTCGATGCCGGGGCTGCTGCTGACCTCGACGGTGTTCGGGGTGCGGGAGGAACTGCCCGATGATCCCGAGCCGGGCACGGTGGGGCTGGTGCTGGCCGAGGGGCCGATCCTGGGCGAGGAGGCGATCGAACCGGGTCGCTTCGCCGAGCATGTGCCGCCCGCGTTGCTGATGCTGCATCCGCCCTCGGAAACGCGGCCGTCGTTGCCCGAGTGCGTGGGCGCGGCGTCGGGGTGTGTGTTGTTGCCCGGCGTGCCGCATCTGGGGCTGGAGCATCGGGCAGCGTGGGCGGAGGCGGAGCTGGACGGAACGGTCACCTCGCTGGTGAGCCGGGTCGGGATGGATCTGATCAGCGATCCCGACACCGCGGTGCTCGCGATGTTGCTGGCGGCCTGAGGCTTTCCCGAGAGCGGGTTGGCGAACGCCCGGCAACGGGACGCCGGACCGCCCGAATGCGGGAACCCGAACTATTCCCGCCGCTCAGCCAAACTTATTGCGCCCATTGCTATTTCGACAACCACGGACTGGCATATCCAGAGCAACCGGGCTAGGGTGGACAGCAGCGAAGGGGAGTAGCCCGCAATCGCGCAGTCGACATACTGATCGCCGCCGGATTCGGCGCGGTCCGGCTGCGCGAACCGGAGACCACCGGTGGGCGAGACCTTCGGCCACGAACCGATCCGTCGACCGGTGTGGCTGAGGGCGCACCCGTCTGTCAGCCACAGGCCGGAGTTGTCTCCTGGGAGCTGAATCATGATCGCCACGATCCTGCTGAGCTTCGGTGTGCTTTTCCTCGCCGAGCTCGGTGACAAATCGCAGCTGATGGCGCTGACCTTCTCGCTGCGTTATCGCTGGTGGGTGGTACTGGCCGGCATCAGCGTCGCCAGCGTCGCGGTGAATCTGATCGCCGCCGGGGTGGGCCATTTCCTCGGCGCCGCGCTGCCGGCGAGTGCCATCGCGGTGGTCACCGCGCTCACCCTGCTCACCGTCGGCCTGTGGACCCTGCGCGACGCGCTGAGCAACGCCGACGAGTCCGGCGACACCCCACCGCCGAGCACCCGCAACGCCTTTCTCGTCGTCATCTCCGCGTTCATGCTCGCCGAACTGGGCGACCGCACCATGTTCGCCGCCGCCGCGCTCGCCGTCGACAACAGCTGGCTCGCGGTCTGGATCGGCGCGGTGGCCGGCATGGTGGCCGCGGGCGCCCTCGCCATCGCGGTCGGCAAGTTCGCGGGCAAGCACCTGCCCGAACGGGGCATCGCCATCGCCTCCGGCCTGCTGTTCCTGTTCTTCGCCACCAAGACTCTGCTCGATGCGTTCGCCACCGGTCTCGACGGCTGGACCTCGGCCGGTCTCGCGCTCGTGGTCCCCGTACTGGTCGGCGCCGGTATCGGTGCGTGGAAGCTCGCGCCTCGGCCTCGGGCCGAGATGACCGAGGCCGATCAGTCGGCGAAGGCGTTGCCGTAGACCGTGCCGGATCGCCGGGCCAGGGCGATCAGGTGGTCCTTGAGTTCCCAGAGGCTGGCCAGGTCGTCGGCGGCGATCTTGCCGGTGACCATCGCGCCGATCGCGGCGGCCAGGGTGGCGCAGGCGAATTGCTGTTCGGGGGTCTGGGCGCCGAGCATCGTGGCGACCACGGCGACGAAACGGTGTTGCAGTTCCATCCGCGCCTTGATCGCCGTGGGACCGGCCGCGTAGACCTCCACCAGGAACAGCCGCGCCGAGGCGGGGTCGTCGATCATGTGGCCGAAGTAGGCGGTGAGGATGTTGTCCATCCTGGTCAGCGCGTCGACGTCGTCGGTGATCGAGTCCTGCAGGCGCTCGGCCAGCAACTGGGAGGCCCGGTCGAAGGCGGCGGCGAAGCAGTCCTCCTTGGAGCGGAACAGTTCGTAGAAGGTCTCGCGGGAGACTCCGGCGCGTTTGAGCACAGATGCGACCGGGGTGTTGACATAGCCGCCCTCGGTCATCGCCTCGCCCATCGCGACCAGAATGCGCTCCCGCTGGGAGGCGACGACTTGTTCGCGCGTGAGATGGTGACGTCCGCGCGGAAGTTGACGCCGGATGGCTGCCGAATCACTCATCGTCGTTCCATTCTGTGCGGTCGGGCAGGCTGCGGGGTGGTGAATGGTGCGTCCTCGGTGCGGGCGATCTCGACCGCGCGGGCGACCCTGGCCCCGAGCAACCGTTGTACCAGCAGTTGTGCCAGCGGGCGCAGGGGCAGGACCAACGCCACCCACCAGGGCGAGACGACCGTCTTGCGGCGGCGCGCGATCGCGCGGTGCAGCGCGGCGACCGCGGGCCCGATCGGTGAGACACCGGTGAGGCTGGTGCCGTCGAGCCCGCTGCGCACGGCGGCCGTCCCGAAACCACGACTGGTCATCTCGGTGTCGATCTCGGCGAAGAAGCTGACTCCCACCCTGGCGCCGGTGTGGCGCAGTTCGCAACGCAGCGTGCCGGCGAGCGCCTCCACCGCCGCGGCCGACGCGCTGTAGGCGCCCGCGAGCGGCAGTTGAACGGCCGTGGAGATCGACGACATCATGAGCACGTACCCCTTCGCGTGCGCTACATGCGGGCCCGCCGCGTGCACGGCATAGGCGACGCCGAGCACATTGACCGCGAGCGTCTCCTCCAGCACCGACGGATCACCGCCGACCATCGCCATCTGCTTGGCGATCCCCGCATTGGCCACCAGCACGTCGAGTCCGCCCAGTTCGGCGACCAGCGCCGCGACCACTCGTTCGACCTGGGCGCGATCGGCCACATCGCAATAGCGCCATGGCGCGTCGCCACATTCGGCGGCCACCTCGGCCATCAGTTCCGGTTCGAGCCCGAGCAGGGCGACCTCGGCCCCGTGCGCGGCCAATCGGCGCGCCAGCGCCGCCCCGATTCCGCGTGCCGCCCCGGTGATCAAGATCTTGCGTCCGGCCACCGAAGGACCGGAGATCGAACTCATGACGGCACGCTACCACCGCCGAACAGTCCCGTTCGCGGGCTTCTACTCGCCGGTCGGGAGGGGTGTTCCAGCCCACACCGAAACGCGCTAGTGTGCGTTGTTGACGGCGGGCCAGCTGCTGACAACGAAGTCCCGGCGGGCCGAGAACCGCGGCGCCAGCCGCCAAAGACAAGGAGTACTCGTGGAGATTTCAGGTTCCGCTGCCATCGTCACCGGAGGCGCGTCCGGCCTCGGTGCCGCCACCGCCAAGCGTCTCGCCGACGCGGGCGCCACTGTCTTCGGTCTGGATGTCCCCCAGTCCATCGAGCGCGCGGGCGACAGCGTCCCCGCCGGCGTCACCCTGATCGCGGCCGACGTGACCAGCGGCGACGAGGTCGCGGCCGCGATCGCCACGATCACCGGTGGCCCCGCCCCGCTGCGCATCGTGGTCAACTGCGCCGGTGTCGGCTGGGCCGGTCGCATCCTGTCCAAGAACGGCCCGCACGATCTGGAGCTGTTCCGCACGGTCATCACCGTGAACCTGCTCGGCACCTTCAACGTGATGCGCCTGGCCGCCGACGCGATCGCCAAGACCGAGCCGGTCGACGAGTACGGTCAGCGCGGCGTGGTCGTCAACACCGCCTCGGTCGCGGCGTTCGAGGGTCAGGTCGGCCAGATCGCCTACTCGGCGTCCAAGGGTGGCGTGCACGGCATGACCGTGCCCGCCGCGCGTGACCTGGCGCAGTTCGGCATCCGGGTGAACACCATCGCCCCCGGCATCATCGACACCCCGATGCTGGCCGGTGTCACCGAGGAGTACCGCAAGGGCCTAGAGGCGGGCGTCCCGTTCCCGTCGCGCCTGGGTCGTCCGGATGAGTACGCGCAGCTGGTCGAGTACATCGCGGCGCACGACTACCTCAACGGCGAGACCATCCGGATGGATGGCGCGCTGCGGATGGCGCCGCGGTAGCCGCTGGGCCACAACGCCTTTCGAGGGCCACCGCGCGATATCGACTTCGCGTGGTGGCCTTCGTCGTGCCTCTTCTCGAGCACTACTGAACGATACGGACAAAAAGGGTGCTAGGTTAGCGTCGCCTGTCCTTACTGAGCCGAGGTTGTCCTAATGAATCGTGTACTGATCCGTCTCGCCGCCCTCGGCGCGGTGGTCGCCCTCGGTGGCGCCGCCTGCTCCAGCGATTCCGACGACACCGCCACCGGCGATCCCTCGGCGACCGTCGCCGCCGACTGCGACAACATCGGTGATCCGAACGTCGTCACCGTGTACTCCGGCCGCGCCGAGAAGCTGGTGAAGCCGCTGCTGGACCAGGTCGACGAGAGCATCCTCGGCCCCGGTGTCACGATCGAGGCCTTCTACGACCAGAAGCCGGTGAAGATCCTCGAGGAGGGCACGCGTAGCCCCGCCGATGTCTGGTTCGGGCAGGACGCGGGTGAACTGGGCGCCCTGGCCGAGCACGGCTACCTCGGTACCCTGCCCGACAGCGTGACCAGCCTCGTCCCGGCCGCCTACGTCGACTCCGACAGGCGCTGGACCGCGACCACGCTGCGTTCGCGCGTGCTCGCCTATGACCCGAAGCAGGTTTCCGAGGCCGACCTGCCGTCGGGCATCGACGCGCTCGTCGAGGACGCCGAGCCCGGCACGATCGGCTATGCCCCGACGAACGCCTCCTGGAAGAGCTTCGTCACCGCCCTGCGTGTCCTGCGCGGCGAGGACGGCGCCCGCGAATGGCTGACCAAGTTCAAGGACGCGCAGCCGGTGGAGTTCGCCAAGAACGGCGCGGTGCTCGACGCCGTCAACCAGGGCGAGGTGAAGTTCGGCCTGATCAACCACTACTACTGGTTCATGCAGACCGACTCGATGGGCGCGGACAATGTCAACGCGAAGATCCATTACTTCAAGGGTGACACCGAGCCTGGCGCGCTGGTGAACATCGCCGCCGCCGGAATCCTGACCTGCTCCAACAGCACCGAGGCCGCGGGCAAGCTGGTGCAGTTCCTGCTCTCGGAGCAGTCCCAGCAGTACTTCGCCGATGAGACCGGCGAGTACCCGGTGCTCGAGGGCGTGCAGTCCAAGCACGCGCTGCCCGCGCTGACCGACCTCGACCCGCCGACCATCGACCTGAACCAGCTCGAATCCGTGGAAGCCACCGAGGCGTTGCTGCGCGAGGTCGGACTGCTCAAGTGACCCGATGATCCAGGCCTTTCCGCCAGTGCGACGAGCGGTACTGCCGCTCGTCGCGCTGCCCGCGGTGGTGATCGCCGCGCTCCCCCTGGTGTACACAGTGCTGCGCGGCACCGACCGGGGGTGGGAGTCGTTGTGGCGCTATGTCGGTTCGGCGCGTACCGCCGAACTCGCGGGCAACACGTTCACCCTGCTCGCCGCGGTGACGGCGGCCTCGGTCGTGCTCGGCACCGGCGCGGCATTCCTACTGGCGCGCACCGATATTGCGCTGCCGCGGGTGTTCCTGCCGCTGCTCGCGATGCCGCTGGCGATCCCGTCCTATGTGGCCGCGTTCTCCTGGCTCACCCATGTCCCTGGACTGGCCGGGTTCGCCGGGTCCTGGCTGGTGTTGACCGCGAGCAACACGCCGCTGGTGTTGCTGCCGGTGTACGCCGCCCTGCGCGCCGCGGATCACGCGCCGGAGGAGGTGGCCCGCTCGCTCGGCGCCGGACCGCTGCGCGCCTTCGCCACGGTGACCGTTGCGCAGATCCGGCTTCCGCTGCTGGCCGGCGCGCTACTCGGCGCGCTCTACGTGCTCAACGACTACGGCGCGGTCGCCATGATGCGCTACGAAACCTTCACCAAGGGCATCGATTACGCCTACAACGCCAGTTTCGACCGCACTGCGGCCAATGTGATCAGCCTCGTGCTCGTCGCGGTCGCGCTGGTCTTCGCCGCCGGGGAATCGCTGGCGCGCGGAAAGACCGCGAACAGGGTCGGCTCCGGCAGCGCCCGGACCGCGAGCGTTCTGCGGCTCGGCACCGCTCGGGTGCCCGCGCTGCTGGCACTGTCGGCGCTGGTCGCGGTGTCGGTGCTGATGCCGCTGGGCGGACTGCTGCCCTGGCTGTTCGGACACACCACCGGGGCGCTCGACATCCCCGAAATACTGTCCGCCCTTGGCAATACCGTCACCTTCGCCGGCGCGGCCGCGCTGCTGACGGTACTCATCGCCCTCCCGGTCGGGATCATGGCCGCCCGCTCCCGCGGCCCGTTCGCGCGATCGATCGAACTGGCCGCCTACGCCGGGTACGCGCTGCCTGGCATCTCAGTGGGCCTGGCGCTGGTGTACTTCGGCATCAACACCATGCCCGCTTGGTACGGACACGGGCAGCTGGTGGTGCTGGCCTATATCGCACTGTTCCTGCCGATCTCGATCGGCGCGACCCGGGCCGCGATCGCCGCGTCGGGACCGCAGTTCGAGCAGGTCGCCCGATCACTGGGCAGCAACGGTCTCAGCACGACGGCCAGGGTGACCGTGCCGCTGGCCGCGCCGGGCATTCTGGCCGGCGCCGCACTGGTTTTCGTGAGCTGCGCCAAGGAACTCCCGGCCACGCTCCTCCTGCAACCCGCCGGACAGAACACCCTCGCACTGGAGCTGTGGAAACACACCGAGGTCGTGCAGTACACCCAGGCGGCCTGGTACGGCTTGATCCTGGTCGTCGTCGCGGTGCTGCCGACCATCGCGTTGCAGCGCATCGTGGGCGGGACTCCGGTCGCGGCGGTGCGCGTCGACAGCGAGGCGTCGCGGTGAACACGATGCCTCGCGCGGCGCGTGCGGGCCAACCTGCGATCCCGGCTGAACTCGTGATCGACACCGCGAGGCACGGGCGCGCGACCGAGCCGAGAGCGACCGCAGCCCTGGTGCCGGTGATCGCCGCGCCGCCGACGGTCGCGGTGTGCGCGCCGCTGCTGCGGTGGGTGCGGTGTGCGGATGTCGATGACCCGAGTGGTGCGCAGCGGAGAAGGGTGGCGTGGTGAGTGAACTGGCGATCTCGGGGCTCGGAGCGGGCTATCCGGGGCGAGAGGTGTTGCGCGGGGTGAATCTTCGGGTTCCGGCGGGAAGTCTGACCGCGGTGCTCGGGGCGTCCGGCGGCGGGAAGACGACGCTGTTGCGGGCCGTCGCGGGGTTCTTGCAGCCGACGGCCGGGGAGATCCGGGTCGGGTCCGAGGTCGTCGCCAGCGCGCAGCAGAGCGTGGCGCCCGAGCGCAGGCGGGTGACGATCGTGCCGCAGGAGGCGGCGCTGTTCCCGCACCTGACGGTGGCCGCGAACATCGGGTACGGGCTGCCGGGCTGGCGGGCGAAGACTCGGCGGGCGCGCCGCGCGCGGGTGGCCGAACTGCTCGAGGTGGTCGGGCTCGAGGGGTACGACCGGCACCGGCCACAGCAGCTTTCCGGTGGGCAGCAGCAGCGGGTGGCGCTGGCCAGGGCGCTCGCGCCCGCCCCGGCGGCCGTCCTGCTCGACGAACCGTTCTCCGCGCTCGACGCCGGGCTGCGTGCCTCGGTGCGCGACCAGGTCCGCGAGATCCTCACCGGCCTCGGCACCACAACCATCCTGGTCACCCACGATCAGGACGAGGCGCTGTCGATGGCCGATCAGGTGGCGGTGCTGCGCGAGGGAACGGTGGCCCAGGCCGGCACACCCGAACAGCTCTATCGCGCGCCGGTCGACCTGGCCCTCGCCCAGTTCCTCGGCGAGGCGGTGCTGTTGCCCGCCGAAGCCGACGGTTCGACCGCCGGGACCGTGCTCGGCCCGGTGGCACTGACCGAGTCCGCGCGCGGTACCGGCGTGATACTGCTGCGTCCCGAGCAGTTGAGCATCGCGCCGGGCGGTGACACGGCCATGGTGACGCGGACGAGTTTTCACGGTCACGATGCCGTGCTCACGCTCCGGGCCGGTGAGGTGGAGCTCTCCGCGCGGGTGCTGTCCCCCGTCGAGGCTCGGGCCGGGGACACGGTGGCGGTAACGGTGCGCGGGGCGGGAGTGTTCTACCCGGCGAAGTCGTCAGCGAAGTGACCTCGGGCCTCCGGTGGATTCGCTATCCGGCCTGCCCGTAGTCCACCTCTGGCGAGCGGTTCCCGACTCGGCGCCCAGCAGAAAGGCCGGCACGGCCCAGCTCTCGCCGGAAGGTCACCAGCGACCGCCCGGGTCCGTTGTAGTCCAGGACCGGACCCGTCACGGTGAACCCGAGGCTGCGATGGAAATCGATCGAGGTGAAGTTGGCCGGAGAAGTGATGGCGGTGACCACTTTTCGGCCGTCGGCGCGGGCGATGGCGAAGAACCGATCGTAGAGCGTGCGGCCCAGCCCGACCTTGCGGGCGTCGGGACGTACCGCGACGAAGTGAATGTAGGCGGTGTCGGGGTCGGACGGGGAACCGAAACCCACCAGGAACCCCGAGATTCCGTCCGCGTCGCAGGCGATCAGGCTGGTGCGGTGGAAATGGTCGAGGAACATGCGCGGCAGATCCTGCACCACCGTTGCGCCCCACCAGTTGTCGACCACGGCGATCAGACTGTCGTAGTCGTCGGGGCGCGCACGGCGGATCCCGTGCCCGGTCGGGAGATCACCGTCGTCGGACCCGGGTCGACGGACCTCGTACCCCGCGCTCATCACTCCATGGTGCCGCGTGTTCGCCCGGTCAGCACGGGTATTCCGCATCGTGAATCCAGTTCCGCGGTCCGGCCGGCCTCGTCGAGGCCGGCCGGACGGTCGCACACTCAGACCGTTCGGGTCAGGCGCTCGGTCAGCAGCTGGGCGAAGTGCGCCGGGTCCTTGAGCTCGCCGCCCTCGGCGAGAACCGCGGTGCCGTAAAGCAATTCGGCGGTCTCGGCGAGTTCGGGCACCTTGCCCTCGTCGGCATCGGACTTGCGCGCGTCGTAGGCATCGCGCAGGCCGGTGACCAGCGGGTGGGTCGGGTTGAGCTCGAGGATGCGCTTGGACTCCGGCAGCGCCTGGCCCGAGGCGCGGTACATGCGCTCGAGCATGGGGGTGAAGTCGTAGACGTCACCGACCAGGCAGGCCGGGGAGGTGGTGAGCCGGTTGGTGAGGCGCACTTCCTTGGCGACCTCGTCGAGGGTCTTGCCGAGCCAGGTGAGCAGGTCGGCGAAGTCCTTGTCCTGCTGCTCGCGCAGCGCCTCGGTCTCCTTCTTCTCGTCCTCGGTCTCCAGGTCGACCTCGCCCTTGGCGATGGACTGGAACTTCTTGCCGTCGAACTCCGGCACCGAACCGACCCACATCTCGTCGACCGGATCGGTCAGCACGAGTACCTCGAGCCCCTTGGCCTTGAAGGCTTCCAGGTGCGGCGAGTTCTCCACCTGCGCACGGCTTTCGCCGGTCATGTAGTAGATCGCGTCCTGGCCGTCCTTCATCCGGTCGACGTACTGCGCGAGCGTGGTGAGCTCGGAGTCCGAGGCGGTGGAGGCGAACGAGGAGACGGTGAGCAGGGTTTCGCGGTTGTCGGTGTCGGAGAGCAGGCCCTCCTTGAGGACTCGACCGAACTGCGACCAGAACGTCTGGTACTTGGTCTGATCCTCAGCGCCCTGCAGGTCCTTGACTGTGGACAGCACCTTCTTCACCAGGCGCTTGCGGATCATCTGGATCTGGCGGTCCTGCTGCAGGATCTCGCGGGAGACGTTGAGCGAGAGGTCCTGCGCGTCGACCACACCCTTGACGAAGCGCAGGTACTCCGGCATCAGCTCTTCGCAGTTGTCCATGATGAACACCCGGCGCACGTACAGCTGCACACCGCGCTTGTGCTCACGGGTGAACAGGTCGAACGGCGCGGTGGACGGGATGAACAGCAGGGCCTGGTACTCGAAGGTGCCCTCGGCCTTCAGCGGAATGATCTCGAGCGGGGAGTCCCAGGCGTGCGAGACGTGGTGGTAGAACTCCTTGTACTCCTCGTCGGTCACCTCCGCGCGCGGCCGGGTCCACAGGGCCTTCTGCGAGTTGAGGACCTGGTCCTCGACGATGGTCTTCTCGACCTTCTCCTCGCCCTCGCCCTCGGTCACCGTGCGCTCGACCTGCATGCGGATCGGCCAGGCGATGAAGTCGGAGTACTTGCGGACGATCTCGCGCAGCTTCCATTCCTGCGTGTAGTCGAAGAGGTGATCGTCCTCGTCGGGGGCCTTCAGCTCGAGCGTCACCGAGGTGCCCTGCGGCGCGTCGGCGACGGTGTCGATGGAGTAGGTGGAGCTGCCCGCGGCGGCCTCCCACCGGGTGCCCTCACCCTCGCCCGCCTTGCGGGTGGTCAGCACGACCTTGTCGGCGACCATGAAGGTGGAGTAGAAGCCGATGCCGAACTGGCCGATCAGCTCCTCGGCCGCCGCATCGGACTTGGCCTCGGTGAGCTTGCGGCGCAGGTCGGCGGTGCCGGACTTGGCGAGGGTCCCGATCAGATCGATCACCTCGGCGCGGGACATGCCGATGCCGTTGTCGCGCACGGTCAGGACGCGCTTGTCGCTGTCGACAGCCAACTCGATGTGCAAGTCGGCGGTGTCGGCGACGAGATCCTTGTCCTGGAACGCGGCCAGCTTGAGCTTGTCCAGTGCGTCGGAAGCGTTCGAGATCAGCTCCCGCAGGAACGTGTCTTTGTTGGAGTAGACCGAGTGGATCATCAGCTCGAGGAGCTGGTGGGTCTCGGCCTGGAACTCGAGAGTTTCGACGTGCTCATTGACGGTTGATTCCTGTTTCACAGGGGCTCGCTTCCCGCTAGGCGGAGAGACTGACAGCCCCTCCGCAGGCGTTTAACCACTCCGCACGGCCTGCGGCGTGGATATTGACAGCGGCGTTCAGGTCGCGGTCGTGGACCGCGCCGCACGCCTGGCATGTCCACTCCCGAATCGAGAGTGGCTTCGGGCCGTCGCGAACTCCGCAGCTCGAGCAGAGTTGGCTCGAGGGATGGAACCGGTCGACTCTGCCGAAGACGCGCCCGTATCGCGCAGCCTTCTGCTCGAGCATGCGGATGAACTTCCCCCACCCCGCATCGTGCACCGACTTCGCCAACCGCGTCCGCGCCAGACCCCGAACGCACAAGTCCTCGACGAATACCGCTTGATTCTCGCGGATGATCGTCGTCGACTGCTTGTGCGCCCAGTCTCGCCGGGCATCGGCCACCGAAGCGTGCGCCCGCGCGACCCGCACGCGTTGCTTCGCCCGGTTCCTGCTTCCTTCCTCCTTGCGCGACAAACACTGTTGCGCTTTGCGGAGTCTGTGTTCGGCCCGGCGGAGAAATTTCGGGGACGAGATGGTTTTGCCGTTCGACAACACCGCGAAGGTGGTCAAGCCCAGGTCGATACCGACCTCGGAGTCGGCCTCGGGGAGTGAGGTCGCGTCCACTTCGACTACGAAGCTCGCGAAGTACCGCCCCGCCGAATCTTTGATAATCGTCACCGACGTCGGCTCTGTCGGCAGCTCCCGCGACCACCGGACATCCAGTTCCCCGACCTTGGCGACGTCCAGGGTCCGGTTCGCGCGGAGGCGGAATCCGTTGCGGGTGAACCGTATCGACTGCCTGGAGTCTTTGCGTGACCGGAACCGTGGCGCTCCCGACCTCGGGCCCCTGCGTTTGCCCGACATCGAGTCGAACCAGTTGCGGTACGCGCGCCGCGCATCTTGACATGCCTGAACCAGGACAACCGAGGCCACGTCCGCTAGCCAAGCGCGCTCCGGTGTCCTTTTCGCGACGGTGACAACCCGCTTTTGTATCTCGGTATCGGAGAGACGTTCTCCCGCAGCGTAGGTGGTTTGCCGCACGCGCAGACAGTCGTTGAACACCACCCGCGCACACCCGAACGCCTGAGCCAGGCTGAGTTGCTGGCTTGGTGTCGGGTAGAGACGGTACTGGTACCGGAGCTGCACCATTGCAAGATAGCCCGGACCACCGACACACCTGTCGATCCATCAGCCGGGCCCTGCAGGACCGGGCGTTCGCGCTACGCACCCTGGTCACGACGACGATCTTATTACCGACCGAAATCGGCGATGGAGGGAACCTCGGCCACGGCCTCGAGCGTCATCCAATCGCGCAGGACCTGGGTGGCCCGAACATCGTCTTCGTTGTACTCGAGCAGGCGCGTGCGCTGGGACATGTCGCTGTCGGCGTCGTAGCCGACCGCGCGGCGATACCAGCCCATCGACGCCTCACCGCTGGCCTCGGGATCGCGCCAGCTGAAGCCCGCGACCGGGGCGATCTTCTTCAAACCCTTGCCGTTCGGGCAGATGAACTGGTCGGTGACCGCCTGGAACATGTCCACCCACTCGGTGGAGTCGACGAAGGCGCGCACCTGCTCGCGCGTCGGCACCCCGGGCATCCCGGCGAACCGCTGGGCCGACTCGTAGAGCCATTTGTCCTCAGCGGTCCGCGAATAGCAGTAGGCGGCAAAGGTTTTGCCCGCCGCGTGGGCCGAGGCGCGCACCTGCATGAGCCAGGTCCAGAACTCGCCGAACGAGCGGCCCTCGTCCTCGGTGGGCAGCGGTACCCAGGTGAAGAACGGGCGGTAGACGCCGTCGAGCAGCGTGCCCCACAGGTAGGCGCCGTCCTCCTGGTAGCTCTCCAGGTCGACGTCGACCTCCACGTCGGCGCGCCGCACGCTGACCTGGTCGAACCGACGTACCAGCGGCGCTCCGGCGATCCAGGCGCGTGCGGTGACCACGGTCTCGTCGAACGGGCCGTGCTGCCAGTCCTCGGGCGCCTCGCCCGTCCAAGCGGCCAGCTCGTCGACGGTCTGCACGCCGTGCACCCGCAGCACGTCGGCCCGTGAACCCGGTGCGACCAGGCTCACATCACGCATCCGCACCAGTTGCCCCTCACAACTGGGTTCGTCACCGGCACCGCGCACCCACCAGGGGCACTGCCTGCACTCGGGCACCTTCGAGGGCTGGGTCGGCAGCTCGCCGCGCACCACCGCGATGCGGTCGGCGTAGCGCTGGTCGTAGTCGGCCAGCACGCCGGTCAGGTCGTGGACGAGGATGCGGTCGAAGGCCAGGCCGATCGCGCCGCCGACCAGGGCGGGGCTGGCCATGCCGTGGCGCTGCAACATCCGGTACAGGTGCGCGAGGCGCTGCTGGTCGCGCGGTTGCGGGCGCAGTTTCACGTGCTTGTCGCGGCGGGGCTGCCAGCGGAACAGATCAGAGGTCAGCGGGTGGAAATCGGCCGGATCGGGGCGGCGCGGGTCGGTGACCTTGTGGTTGACCACGATGATCGGGATGTAGCCGCCGCGGTCGTCGTCGCGCAGCAGGAACTCGGCGCCGCCGCGACGGCCGGTATCGGCCTCCTGGGGCAGCAGCCCACCCCAGATCCGGGGCGCGCGCGCCTCGATGGCGGCCATGGTGGCGGCGGCCTTGTCGCCGGCGCGCAGCCGCGGGTCGATCACCACCCAGTCGGCGGGGGCGGCCGCGACCAGCTCGTCGCGGACTCTCGTGCGGTGCGCGCTCGCCGCCTCGCGCCGCTGCTGCACACCCGGGTCCTCGCGGACCTCGGTGAGGACGGCCGGGAAGGTGGCGTCCAGGCGCAGCCGATGGCGGCAACCGATCAGCGAGCGCGCGTCCAGATAGGCGGCACGGGGGCTGAGCCCGATCTCGGCCCCTCGATCGAGGGCAGCGGAAACGCGGGCCGGGCGATGCGCCGACCCGCCGTCGAAGTCGTCCTCGGCCGCGTGCACGCAAGCAGTATGGTCCTTCCCCCCGACACAATGCCCAATCGCTACCCTCATCCCACTACGCTACGAAGTACGGCAGGCCGCTATCCCCGGCTCTGCCTCATGACTTGGCGAGCATGACGGAGGGCCTGATCTCATGGGGTTGTTCAGCAAGCGCAAGCGGCGACCGAGCCGACGCGCTGAGGCGAAGGCACTCAAGCACAAGGCGGCCGTCGAGGCGAAGCTGAGCGCGAAGAACGAGCGCAAGGCCGCCAAGGCGGGCGAACGCACCAACCGGCGCGCGGCGAAGTCGGCGGCCCGCACCGAGGCCAAGGTGGCCAAGGCCCAGATCGCGACACTGCAGGCCGAGGAGAAGGCCGCCCAGAAGCTCGCGGCCAAGGCCGACCGCGAACTGTTCAGCGCCGCCCAGATCCGCAAGTACATCGGCGTGGCCAGGGTACTCATCCCGGTCCTCGCTCCCCTGGCCTACCGCGGCGCGACCTTCGTGCGTGGCCAACTCGACGCGCGCAAGGCGCAGCAACTCGGCATCGGGCTCGACCAGCTCGGCGAGTTCAGCGGCCACGGCGCGCGGCTGCAGGCCCGCATCGTCAACGCCGAGTCCGCGCTGGACAAGATCACCGCCGACGCGCCCGGCGACGCCGACACCAAGAAGTACGTCGACGCGGCCCGCTCGCGGCTGACCGATCTCACCGTCGCGGTGAATACCGCGGAGCAGATGCCCGCCGCGCGCCGCAAGGCCGTGCACACCTCCATCTCGGCCGAGCTGTCCGTGCTGGAGAACGACGCACTGGCCCGCCTGGGCGTGCGCTGATCCCGTCGTGACCATGCCGCAGCTCACCTCCCGCCTGCGCGGTGGTGGCTGCGGCGTACTCGTGGGCGGGTTGGCGATCGCCGCGCACGGAATCGCGGGCGGCGGGGTGCCGCGGTCGGCGGAAATCACGCTGCTGCTGCTGGTTTCGGTGGGTGCGGGGATTCTCGCCACGCGCGGCGACGCTGGAGCCGCCGGCCTGGGGCGAACGCTCACCACATCCGCACACGCTGCGGCACAGCGTCGATCCGGTTCCGCCCCGCTGGTGAAGAGGGCACGCGAGCTGCCCGGTCGGGCGGCCCGCGCCTGCGCTGCCGCCCCAGCGGTGCGCACCACGACAGCCCTGCTGGGCGGTCAGTGGGCTGGGCACCATGCCCTGACCGGCACGCTCGAGCACCACGGCGGTGTTGTCGATGTGTTGCATCTGCCGAGCGCGTCGATGGCGGTGGCACATGTCCTCGCGGCAATCATCTGTGCCGCACTGATTCTCGTTGCCGAGCGGCTGTATCTCGTGGCGTCGAGCGTGGTTCGGGCGGCGCTCAGCGCGCCCTCCGCCACCCTCTTCCGGCCGACTGCCCGCTGGTCGATCGCCCTCGCCGCGCACGGCGCACGTCCGAAGGGTGCGCGATGTCCGCGCGCACCGCCGCTGTTCGCCTGATCCAGACGACCCCAGATTTCTCTTCGGACAGAAGGCATTCCATGCACAACTTCATCACCCGTGGCACCGGGACCGTCGCCCTCGCGGCGGGGCTGGTGCTCGTCGCCGGTGGTTCGGCGGCCGCGCACGTGACCGTCGACGCCCCCGGCGCGGCCAAGGGCGGTTACACCGTCGCCACCTTCAAGGTGCCCACCGAATCCGACACCGCGGCCACCACGGCGCTGCGCGTCGCCGTGCCGAACCTGAAGAGCGTGCGCACCGAACCGCTGCCGGGCTGGACTTCGACCGTCGAGCGCAACGACAAGGGCGAGACCGTCGCCGTCGCCTGGACCGCCAACCCGGGCAACCCGGGCGTCGGCCCCGGCCAGTTCCAGCGCTTCGTGCTCTCGCTCGGTCCGCTGCCCGACCAGGACACGGTGATCTTCCCCACCGAGCAGACCTACAGCGACGGCAAGGTCGTCGCCTGGGACCAGCCGAGCACCGACGGCGCCGAACCCGAACGCCCGGCGCCGAGTGCCACCCTGACCGCGAACAGCGGCGGGCACGGCGGCGATCACCAGGTCGCCTCCTCTGAGACCAGCGAATCCGGCCACGACACCGTGGCCCGCTGGCTCGGCGGCCTCGGCCTGGCCCTCGGCCTGTTCGGCGCCGCACTCGGCCTCGGCCTGGTCTTCCGCGCGCGGCAGGCGTCATGATGCGCGCCGACGCACTGTCGCGGCCCGGCAAGCACGCCCCGGCACCCCGTCGTCCCGCCGGGCTCGCGGTCCTCGTGACGCTGCTGGCGGCGCTGTTCGCCGCGGCCTTCGCGGCGGGCACCGCGGGCGCGCATTCGGGCGCGGTGAGCAGCGTGCCCGAGGACGGCTCGACCGTCGAGGTCGGGCCCGCGCGGGCCAGCGTCACCTTCAACGAGGAACTGCAGAAGACCTTTCCGTCGCTGACCGTGGTCGGTCCGGACGGGCGGCTGTGGTCGAAGGGCGAGGTGCTCGTCGAAGGGCCGACGGTGAGTGTGGAAGTGGGCGAACTGGGACCGGTCGGTGAGTACACGCTCGCGTTCCGGGTGACCTCCGCCGACGGCCATCCGGTCAGCGGGACCCGGCACTTCACCCTCAGCAAGGAGGGCACCGGTACGGCGGGCGCCAAGCCGGGTGCGGACAGCGCCGACGGCGACGGCGATTCCGGTGGGGTGCCCGTGTGGGTGTTCGTCGCCGGTGGTGTGGTGCTGTTCGGCGCGGGCCTGGCGGTCGCGCTGCTCGGTGGCCGGTCCGGTCGCAAGAAGTAGCCGGCGATGACGACCGGTCGCCGGGCACCCGGCGCCACGCGGCAGCCATGGCGGCTGCTGGGGCCGGTCGTCGCCGCGGCCATGGCCGGCGTGGCGCTGGCCTGGGCGCTGCGCGGCTTCGACGGTTTTCCCGTGGTGGCCTGTGCCCGCGTCGTCGCCGACGGCGCGGGCGCGACCGTGCTCGGGCTGGCGGCGCTGCCCCGGCTCAACGACCGGCTGCGGGTCACCTGGCGACCGGTCGCGGTGCTGGCCGGTGTCTGGTTCAGCGCTGAGTTCGCCGTGCTGGTCGGCGAGGCGGCCGAGATCGTCGGCGTGCCGGTGCGTGCCCTCGGGGCGAGCGATTTCGGTACGTTCCTCGGTCGGCTCAGCGCCGGACAGATCGGGATCGCGATCCTGTTCTGCACCGGCGCCATCGCCTGCTACGCGGCGGTGGCCTACCGCCGACCCGACGCGGCATCGCCGGATCTGGTGCTGGTGTTCGCCGCCGTCGCGCTGGCGCTGCGCCCGATCACCGGGCACATGTCCCAGCAGATGTTCGGCTCGGTGCTGGCGGCGGTGCACGCGCTGGCCGCCGCGGGCTGGCTCGGGCTGCTGCTCGCGATGGCATTGGTCCTGCGCACCCGCGGCGAATGGGCGGCCACGCTGCCCCGCTACTCCGCGCTGGCCGCGCCGCTGGTACTCGCGGTCGCCGCGACCGGGTTGATCGATGGGCTGGTGCGGCTCGGCGGGATCGAGCCGCTGTGGTCGAGCGGGTACGGGCGGATCCTGCTGGCCAAGTTCGTGCTGCTGTGCGTGCTGGCGGGACTTGGCTGGTGGTGGCGGCGCACCTGGGTGACGCGGGCCGCCGATCACCGGGTCACCGCGCAGGTTTCGCTGCGCAATGCCGCCGTGGAGGTGGTGGTGATGGCGTTGGCGTTCGGGCTGGCCGCCGTCTTGGCAGTCACCGCGTAGTCACCTCCGTCACGTTCGCGTCCGATGCCGTTGGACGATGTACGAACCGATTACAGTGACCGGCATGACCGAAGTGAGGATTGTCGAAGACTGCGCTGCGTCGGCCGAAACCGCGTTCGCCTTCGTCAACGACTACCGCAACCTGCCGAAATTCTGGTACGGCATCGAGTCCTTCACCCCTGTCACCGAGCAGACCGACGGCGTCGGCGCGAAGTTCGACGGGAAGATGAAGCTCGGCCCCGCCTCGCTGACCTCCCGCATCGAGGTGATCGGCTGGGAAGCGGGCCGGTTGATCGCCACCAGGTCGATCAAGGGCTTCGAGATCGTCTCGACCTTCCGGTTCCTGCCCAAGAGCCCCGACCTGTCCACGGTCGACGCGACCATCGACTACTCGGTCCCCGGCGGCATCGCGGGCAAGATGCTCGGCAAGACCATCGAGCCCTTCGTCAAGATCGCGGTCAAGCACACCACCGACAGCCTGATCCGCGAGATCGCCAAGGCACACAGCGAGAACAGCTGACAACACCGACTCGCCCACCTGACACAATCAGCCCATGACCGAATCAGCGAATGTTGTGGCCACCGCCGATCTGGCCGATGAGATCGGCCCCGAGATCCGCAGCTGCGACACCCAGTTCATCCAGTTCGGTGGCCGGGCCGCGTTCGCCGGACGGATCACCACGATCCGCTGCTTCCAGGACAATCTGCTGGTCAAGCAGACCCTCGGCGAGCCGGGCGAGGGCAAGGTGCTCGTCGTCGACGGTGGTGCGAGCGTGCACACCGCGCTGGTCGGCGACATCATCGCCGGGCGTGGCGTGGACAACGGCTGGGCCGGGGTGATCGTCAACGGCGCGGTGCGTGACTCCGCGATCCTGCGCACCCTCGACATCGGGGTGAAGGCGCTGGGCACCAACCCGCGCAAGAGCACCCAGACCGGCAGCGGCGAGCGCGATGTACCGGTGGAGTTCGGCGGAATCACCTTCGTCCCGGGCGAGATGCTGTACAGCGACCCGGACGGCGTGGTGGTCCGCGCTGTGTGATTGGAGCGCTGGCGCGCTCGAGGTCGCGGCCCCGGGGGTCCCGCCGGTCAGTCACCGTTGCTTGCTCCTTCGTCGCCTACGCAACGGCGCCTGACCGGCGGGACGGCCGCGACGGCCGACTGCGTCGGCCTGCCCCTCCTCGAGGTCGGGGCGTGCGGGTTGCTAGTTCCCGGAGACTCGCACTGTGTGTCCGGCGAGGACGACGATGTCGCCGAGCTGCAGTTGCCTGCCGCGGCGCAACTCCACCTCGTCGTTGACCCGGACCAGGCCCTGGGCGATCACCATCTTGGCCTCGGAGCCCGAATCGATCAGGTTGGCCAGTTTCAAGAACTGCCCGAGCTTGATGACATCGTCATCGATGGGCACATCGACTGGTTCCGACATGCGCTAATACTTACTCCTTCGCGAAAAAGGCTCTGCGACCGGCCCTGGTGACGAACACGCCGCGCCAGCCGCGACCCGCATCCGGCCCGCGAGCGCTCACACTGGATCAGTGACCCCCACGCAGGCCGAGCAGCACCCCATCGTCGAGGCAGCACCGGACAGATCGCCGGTCCCGCATCGCGCGCACGGCAGGTTGTCCGAGGTACCGCACGTCACCGGGATGATCCTCGGCGTCTTCGCGGTGCTGTGCCTGCTGTGGAGCCTCTCGCCGACCCTGCGGCATCTGACGCAGACGCCGCGCCACTTCGTGGACATCTACTACTTCGACGCCCCCGACAGTCTGGTGTGGGCGCTGGTCGTCGGGTTGCTCGCCGGGGCGATCGCCAGCCGAAAACGCGTCGCCTGGTGGCTGCTGTTCGGCTACCTGGTGCTGTACACGGTGTCCAACATCGTGTCCTTCGTCGCCGACGACGACAGGGCCGCGCTGGTGGCCTTCTTCGTCCACCTGGTGGTGCTCGGCGTGCTGCTCGCGGCGCGCAAGGAGTTCTACACCCGGGTCAGGCCCGGTGCGCTCTGGAAGGCGCTCGGGGTGCTGGTCGCCGGGTTGGCGGCGGGGTGTCTGCTCGGCTGGGGCCTGGTCGAGCTGTTCCCCGGCTCGCTGCCCGCCGGTGCGCAGCGACCGCTGTGGGCGGTGTACCGGGTCACCGCGGCGGTGCTGGTGAACAACGAGCACTTCGACGGCCATCCGCGCGCGTGGGTGAACTTCGCGCTCGGCGTGTTCGGCGCGATCGCGCTGCTGGCGGCGGTGATCGTGCTGCTGCGCTCCCAGCGCGCCGACAACGCGATGACCGGGCTGGACGAGTCGGCGATCCGAAGTCTGCTGGCGAGCAGTGATGTCGAGGATTCGCTCGGCTACTTCGCGACCCGCAGGGACAAGGCGGTGGTGTTCGCGCCGAATGGCACAGCGGCGATCACCTATCGTGTCGAGCTGGGTGTCTGCCTGGCCAGCGGCGATCCGATCGGGCCGAAACAGAGCTGGCCGCAGGCCATCACGGCCTGGTTGGAGCTGGCGGACCGGTTCGGCTGGGCACCCGCGGTGATGGGCGCGAGCGAGATCGGCGCGACCGCCTACCGGCGGGCCGGACTCACGGCGCTGCGCCTGGGCGACGAGGCGATCCTCGACACCCGCGCGTTCTCGCTGGCCGGGCCGGAGATGAAGCAGGTGCGCCAGGCCGCCAACCGGCTGCGCAAGCACGGCATCGGCGTCCGGGTGCGCAGGCATCGTGAGATCCCGGCCCCGGAGGTCGCCGAGATCATCGCCCGCGCCGACGCCTGGCGCGACACCGAGACCGAACGTGGCTTCTCGATGGCGCTGGGCCGCCTCGGCGATCCGCTCGACGGTGACTGCCTGCTGGTGGAGGCCGTCGATCACGACGACCGGGTGCACGCCATGCTCTCGCTGGTCCCGTGGGGCCGCACCGGCGCCTCGCTGGAGTTGATGCGCCGCGACCCGAACAGCCCCAACGGCGTGATGGAACTGATGATCTCGCAGCTCGCGCTGAACTCCGACCAGTACGGCGTCACCAAGGTCTCGCTGAACTTCGCGGTGTTCCGCTCGGTGTTCGAGGAAGGTGGCCGGATCGGCGCGGGCCCGGTGCTGCGGGCCTGGCGCGGGGTGCTGCTGTTCTTCTCGCGCTGGTGGCAGCTCGAGGCGCTGTACCGGTCCAATGTGAAGTACCACCCGCGCTGGGTGCCGCGGTTCTTTCTGTATGAGGAGCGCAGGCAGCTGCCCCGGGTGGCGACGGCGAGCGGGCTGGCCGAGGGGTTCCTGCCCCGGCTGGGCAGGGCGCCCGACGCCGCGGTGCACACCGGCACGAATCCGGCTGTCCCCGCGACGATCACCGGACTGCACGCCGACGGCAGCCCGCCCGACGCGCCCGAAGGCGCGGACACCGAGCAGGGTCCGCGCAGACCGGAGCAGGTGCGGGTGCGGATGGACAAGCTGCACCGGCTCACCGCCGCCGGCGTCGACGCCTACCCGATCTCCTACCCGCCCACGCACACCATCGCCGCGGCCCGGCGCGCGCCCAAGGGCACCACGGTGCGGGTGGCGGGCAGGCTGCTGCGCATCCGTGACCACGGCGGAGTGATCTTCGCGGTGGTGCGCGACTGGACCGAGGAGATCCAGTTGGTGATCGACCGCGAGCGGGTCGGCGCCGATCGCGGCGCGGAGTTCACCGAGTTCTTCGACCTGGGTGACCTGATCGAGGTGAGCGGCCAGATCGGCACCAGCAGGCGCGGGGAGCTCTCGCTGCTCGCGCAGGACTGGCGGATGAACGGCAAGTGCCTGCATCCGCTGCCCGACAAGTGGCGCGGGCTGGCCGATTCCGAGGCCAAGGTGCGGCAGCGCTATGTCGACATGGTGATCAACCCCGAGACCCGCGAGGTGATGGCCAAGCGCAGCGCGGTGCTGCACTCGCTGCGCGACTCACTGTTCACCTGGGGCTTCCTCGAGGTCGAGACGCCGATCCTGCAGCAGGTACACGGCGGCGCCAACGCGACCCCCTTCCGCACCCACATCAACGCCTACGACCTGGACCTGTATCTGCGCATCGCGCCCGAACTGTATCTCAAGCGGCTGTGCGTCGGCGGGATGGAGAGAGTGTTCGAGATCGGGCGGACCTTCCGCAACGAGGGCGTGGACTTCAGCCACAATCCCGAGTTCACGATCCTGGAAGCCTACGAGGCGCACAGCGATTACCTGCGGATGATGCACCTGTGCCGCCAGCTGATCCAGGACGCGGCGATGGCGGCCAACGGTGCCGAAGTGGCCCTGCGGCCCAATGATTCCGGCGGATTCGACACCGTCGACATCTCCGGTGAGTGGCGGGTCAAGACGGTGCACGGCGCGGTCTCGGAGGCCATCGGCACCGAGATCACCGCGCGCACCGACCTCACCCGGTTGCGCGAACTGTGCGACGGCGCCGGGGTGGCGTATCAGCACGGCTGGGACGCCGGACAGGTGGTGCTGGAGATGTACGAGCACCTGGTGGAATCCCAAACCACCGAACCCACCTTCTACCTGGACTTCCCCACCTCGGTCTCCCCCCTGACCCGCTCGCACCGCAGCATCCCCGGCGTCACCGAACGCTGGGACCTGGTCGCCTGGGGCGTCGAACTGGGCACCGCCTACAGCGAACTCACCGACCCGGTGGAACAGCGCCGCCGCCTCACCGAACAGTCGATGCTGGCCGCGGGCGGCGACCCCGAGGCGATGGAACTCGACGAGGACTTCCTCCAGGCGCTCGAACACGCCATGCCCCCCACCGGCGGCCTCGGGATGGGCGTCGACCGCGTGGTCATGCTGATCACCGGCCGCAGCATCCGCGAGACCCTGCCGTTCCCGCTGGTGAAACCCCGCTGACGAGTCCGGCCACGGTCCGCGGCCACTGTCCGGGCCCTCGGCAAGTCCTGACCTGATTCGCGGACTCGCGGCGCTACCCTCGCCCGATGGCAGGTCATGCTGCGGAGTCCGCCGATCGGCACCTGGTCGCCAAGGGACTGTCCGCGACCGGGATGGCCGGGCTGTTCCTGCTGCTTCGCCTGTTCGCGATCACCGACTACGACTGGAACGCCGCGTTCTCGGTGGCGGGCACGATCGGCATCGACGATGTGGCCGCCATGGTGCTCGGCACGCTGATGGCCAGTCCGGTGCTCGGTGGCGTCGCGCTCGGCATCCTGTTGCCGGTGGCGGTGATCCGCCAAGTCAGGGCGGGTCGGCCGAGCTGGACCAATGCCGGCAATCTGGCTTGGCTGATCGTGGTCGCCCTGTTCACCGCGTCGCTGCTGTGGACATTTCGGATGTGGTGGGTGCTCGGGCTCGCGGCCGCGGTCGGGCTCGCGCTGTACCTGCTGTCGCGTACCGGGAAACGCGATCCCGAGGGTGCCCGGTTCGCGCGCTGGTTCATGTCCAGTTCCGCGCTGATCGTCACCGTCGCCGCGCTGATCCTGGCCGCGAGCGTGCAGGTGCCGTGGGTCTCGCTCGAACACATCCACACCACCGCCGGGATGGTCGAGGGGTATGTGCTGGAGAATCCGCCCGGGTATCTGAAGGTGCTGCTCGAAGCGGGTCGCGAGATCGTCATCATCGACACCGCCGATGTCACCGGCCGCCAGGAGATCGAGCCAGAGCCGTGAGGTTCACCCTGATGCGGCAGAGTGTGGAGTCGTGCAGCTGATTCTCGTCCGTCATGCCCAGCCCGACCGCGTCGTGAGCACCACCGCCGCCGCCGACCCCGGGCTGACCGAGGTCGGCCGACGCCAGGCCGCGCGGGTCCCCGACGCGCTGGCAGCGCACCAGATCGCGCGCATCGTCAGCAGCCCGCAACGCCGTGCCCGCGACACCGCCACGCCCACCGCGACCGCCCGCGCACTCCCCGTCGACATCATCGACGACCTCGCCGAATACGACCGCGACCTTTCCGCCTACATTCCGATCGAGGACGCGAAGACCGACTTCGCCGACGCCTACGCCCGCATCAAGGCCGGCCTGCTCCCCGAACAGATCGACGGCCCCGCCTTCACCGCCCGCGTCCTTGCCTCGGTAGAAGCCCTGGTGGCCGACACCGCGCCCACCGACACCGTCGTAGCCTTCGCCCACGGCGGCGTCATCAACGTCCTCCTGGCCGACGTCCTGGCCCTGCCCCGCCCCCTGACCTTCCCCATCGACTACTGCTCCATCACCCGAATTCTCTACTCCCGCACAGGAACCCGCACGGCCGCGACGATCAACGAAAACGGCCACGTCTGGAACCTCCTCCCCCGCAACCTGTCCCGAACCGCCCAGTGACAGCGGAAAGGCCCGGTGCCGATGACACCGGGCCTTTCCACGAACGCACTCAGGCGTGCGAAGCGATCCAGTCACGCATCCACGTGATGGCGGTCTTCCCACCGCCCACCTGGTAACTCCCGTACAGCGTGTGCGCCTGGGACCGGTAGAACCGCTCCAGATCCTTGGCCCGCTGCTGATTGGCCGCCTCGGACAGCTGCGCCTGCAAGGTCGGTACCCCACCGTGCGCCATCAGATCGGTCATGATCTGACCCGCCTCGATCTGGTACCGCCACAGGTTGGCCGGGTTCGCGTCCGAACTCTGGGCCAGGAACCCGGCGAAGCGGGTGACGAAGTCGTCGGTGGCCGTGGCGCAGTAGAGATCGTCGACCGCGCAGATCGTGCGGGTGCGATCGCTGAGCCAGCCGAAGCCGCCCGGCCGCGCGCCACCGCCGCCCGCGCCCGGCGCGATCGGACCCACCTGCACGTCGGTGGGCGAGCGCCGCGGATCGGAGATCAGGCCGACGGCCGCGATGCGATCGGCGGGAATCTTGCTGATCCCGGTGCCGATCTCGGCCGCGAGATCACCGGCCGCGTCGGCGCCCTGGCTGTAGCCGACGAGCGCGGCCCTGGTGTTGGCGCAGGCGGCGAGCTTGTCGCTGATCAGCCCGCGGGCCGCGTTGACGGCCTGCTTCTTGGAGCTGCCGTAGACATCGCCTTCCCAGGGGAACGCGGTCGCGGCATAGGTGACGTAATCGACCTGGGTGTTGCGAGGCAGCCCTCTGGTGACCCCGGACAGCATGCCGGGGCCGGGGGGCTTGTCATGACCGGTTTCCCAGGTTCCGGGAATGGCCACTACGTAGAGACTTGGACAGCCGGGCGCCGCGTTGGCACTCGTGCTGCCGATCATGATGCCGGACATCATCGCCGCGGACGCTCCCACAGCCGCGACAACTCTCTTCAACTGCATACCGCTCCAGTTCAACCTTGCTCTCGTCGATGCAGAGCAAACCCCGATGACTTTGTGGCTACCCAGACCTCGCCGCGAATCACAATAGGCGTACCGGCGCCGTGGTGCCACATGTCCGGACGATCAGGGCTGATCTTCGATCGGAAATCGGCGCTGACGTGGGCCCAGCGCACCGAGGATTCGACGTGCGGAATCAGAGCATTGCGGGCCAGTTCATTTCGGGTGTAGCCTCGCGCACATAGATCGGCCCCCGGGAGCGCTACCAACGCTCACCGAGGGCCTGGGTACGCGCGGACCGCGAACTGCTGATTCCTCACCTCAGGCCCCGCCGTTCACGGTCGTCACCGACGAGCCCGGCACAGCGGGGAACTCACACCTCCAGGTCCTCCTCGATGCCCTTGAGGCGGTGGCGGGCCATCGCGAGGTTGGAGCGGCTGCGGTCGAGGGCGAGGTAGAGGAACAGGCCCTTGGACTTGCGGCCGGTCATCGGGCGGATGACGTGGTACTGGGTGCCGAGGGTGATGAGGATGTCCTCGATGTCCTCGTTGAGGCCGAGCTGTTCGATGGTGCGCATCTTGGCGCGCACCACCTCGGTGTTGCCCGCCGCGGCGACCTGCAGGTCGAGGGCCTTGGTGCTGCTGAGCATGCCAAGGGCCATCCCGCTGCTGTAGTCGACGACCGCGGCGCCGATCGCGCCGTCGATCACCATCATGTCCTTGAGCGCCAGATCCATATTCGACATATCGTGCCTTTCATTTGTTGTGCTTCCCCTGGTCGTTTCCAGAGGAGTGCGCTGCCGCCAGGTGTTCGGCGATGGCGCGAGCTACCGGGCGCGACTCCAGGTGGAGTCGGCCGACATTCACCTCGGGTCCGGCGAGCACGGTCAGCGAGGTGTAGCCGGCGGCGTAGATCACCACCTGCCCTTCGGTGCCGTGCACGACGACCTCGTTGAATCCGCCGCCGTGCGCGGTGCTGGCCAGCCGGTACGACAGCGACAGCTGTGCCGCGGCCAAGGCCGCCATCCCCGTCGGTTCGACCTGCGGCGGCAGGTCGTGTTCGATGAGCAGTCCGTCGCTCGAGGCGACCACGGTCCCGGTGAGCCGGGGTACGCGCTCGCGCAACGACTTCAGCTCGGCCAGCACGGCCGCGTTCCGTTCGGGCACGGTCATCGCCACTTTGGTCAACCTTCCCCTCCATTCACCGAGCAGCTTCTTGCGCACGGTCACTCGAGCTCCTCCAACGCCGCCCTGAGCCGGATGAGTACTTCGCGGTCGACCTGCTGCCAGCGCTCCGGTTCGTACGGTGTCGCGACAGCGGGGTTTCCGCATGACCGGACGGCCGCGGTCGCTTCCTCGTCGACCGCGTGCCGACCGTATCCCCCGACCCGCGGGGGACAGATCACTCCCGCGCCGCCGGCGGGAATCCGCTTCGGCAGCACTGGAACAGCTGGCGATTCCGGCGCCGAATGCCGTTGTCGTACCGGCATTTCGACAGGCTCCGGGGCGAGCGCGAGATGACGGCCGGTGCGCGGCACGGGCACCGTCTCGATGGCTCCCACCGTCTCGGTCGCGGCGACCGCCTCGATCGCCACCGCCGTCTCGATCGGCTCCGGCGCCTCGATCAGACCCGCGGCGGTGAGGTCGCGGACCGCGACGAGGCAGCCGTAGGTGGTGCGGCCGAGGTCGCGGGCGATCTCGGCGACACTGCGACGGGTGTCGGCGGCGGCGAGCACCTCGGCCTGATTACCGGTGAGCACCACCCGATTCCGGCGCACTCGGCGCGCGGGGACCACGGGAACGGCCGCGACCAGATCGGCGGGCCATGGGCCCCATTCCCGATCTCCGCGCCGGGCGCATTCGTGCACCACCGCGCGCGGTGCCACTCGGCATACCGGCGAGAGCCAATGTTCCGGCGCCGGCCGGAATTCCGGGTCGCCTGGTGAGGCGAGCAGAAAATAGGCGGCGTCGAAGACCGACAGCAACGCCAGAGTTTCCAGTCGGGGGCGGTGCAACAGCGGTCCGGGATCACCGGCACCGGCGCGCCGCCAATCCTCGGCGGTGGCAACTCCCGCCTCCACCACGAGCCGATCGAGACCGATGGTGCGCCGACAGCCGGCCGAGGCGATCGCGCCGCGCACGAGATGGAATTCGCCGTCGCCGGTCCGCAACACACCGGTCGACCCCTGGTCCTCCAGCCGGTGCAATTCCTCGGCCAACGCGACGCTCATCGATCGGCACCCGCCAGTTCGTCGAGTGCGTTCCTGAGCTGATAGCGCGCCATGCCGAGGTTGCCGGTGTCGCCGTCGAAGGCCACGTGCATGAACAGTCTGCCGTCGAAGTCCCCGTCGACCAGATGCAGCAGGTGGAACCCGCCGGTGCGGCAGACGACGAGCTCGGTGACGTCGTCGGTCCGGTCGTTGGTCAGCGCCGAACAGCCCAGCGCCGCCCGCACCACCTCGGTGGTGCTCGCCGCGTCTTCGTGTTCGTCGATGTCACCGTGCCCACCCGCTGCGGCGATCGCCAATCCACTTGCCCCGTCCACCAGTGTCACGCTGCGCGCACCGGGAATATCCATGATGCGTTTGAGGCAGCCGTCGAGAGAATTCACACGCCCCGGCCTTGTCATCGATCGGTTATCGAAACGAGACGCTATACCCACCCGCAAACATTCGCATCTTGAATGCGGGAAAATTGCTGCAGGGCAAAATGTTTGCTGAAGGTTGCTGGAAAACCGCTCGGTATCAATACTTTTGGGTAACTTCGGGCCCAATTCGCTGCTGCGACACGAAACCCGTGATCAACCGGGTATTCGGCGTCCAGCGATCTCCGCGCGAATATTCGATTCGACCCTCTTCACAGACTTCGCATACTGATTTCGACGCGAGAATCTCAGCCCGCAGCGCGCCGATACCAGGTTTGCGCTTCGCGGTGCGCGCCTTCGGATTCCAGCAGCGCGGCGAGATTGGCCATGGCGCGCGGGTGGCCGAGATCGGCGGCGCGACGGAAGCAACGGCGCGCCTCGGTGACGCTGCCGCGGCGGCGCAGGAGCATGCCGAGGTTGTTGATCGCGTCGATGTCGCCACTGTCGGCGGCCTCGCGGTACCAGGCCTCGGCATCGTCGACGCGGCGCTGATCCTCCAGCAGGCGCGCGAGATTGAACATGGCGTCGACGTGGCCCGCCATGGCGGCGTGGTGGTACCAGGTCTCGGCGTCGACGCGGTCGCCGCACTGGTAGAGCATGGTGGCCAGGTTGTACATGGCATTGCTGTTGCCACCGGCCGCGGCGCGCCGGTACCAGGATTCGGCCTCGTCGAGCTCGCCGAACTGGTCGAGCAGGACGGCGAGGTTGTTCATCGAGCGAGTGTGCCCCGCCGCCGCGGCACGCCGGAACCAGTGCTCGGCGGCTTCGAAATCGCTGTGGTTGTGGTAGAAGTGGGCGAGATTGTGCATGGCGGTACCGTCACCGCGCTCGGCGGCGCGACGCAGGGTCGCCAATGTTTCCGGCGGCAACGGCACAGCTCCCCCTCGGATCACCGATTCTGCTCTACGTGTTGAAGTCTATGTGGCGCAAGGGACATCAGCCACCAGCTTCTCGGCGCTCGAGAGGGGTTGAGCAGCTTGATGATTCATCTTGATAGCTATTGTTCCGCGATGTGTCGTAGGCGACACCACCAGGTTAATTCTCTTCGATGACTCTCGAATACATCGACAACCTTCGCTAACATCTCTTCGAGAGCTCTCGAAGAGAAGGAGGCCCCGTGCCCCTCGGACGCTGGAAATCGGTCGACCACCCCGACATCGCGGACGTGGCGATCGATGACGTGTTGCACGCGCTCGCCGATCCGACGCGACGGCGGATCGTGCGCATGCTCATCACCGACGGTGACCGTCCATGCGGCACCTTCGGACTCGGCGTCGCCCCGTCCACCCTCAGCCACCACTTCAAAGCCCTGCGCAACGCCGGACTGATCCGCCAGTTCGACAGCGGCAGACAGCGCATGAACACCACCCGGCTCACCGAACTCGACACCCGATTCCCCGGCCTGGTCTCCTCGATCCTCGACCTCGCCGACCCGAACCCCTGAGGAGCGGCCATGCCGTTGATCACCATCGCGAGAATCACCGCCGTCCCGGTCAGCGTCTGGCTGATCACCGCACTGACCTTCGACGCCGACTACCGCGCCGACAACATCTTCGCCGTCCCCGACTTCGCCTTCTCCCTGCTCCTGCTGGTCGCGGCCGTGCTCCCCCGCCGGATCGCCGTCCCCACCCTGATCACCGGCTTCTATTTCGGCTCCGGCGTGATCACCATCGCCGCGCTCGAACGATTCGACCTGGGTCAGCCGGCGCAGGGCGCGCTGAACCTGGTCATCGTCGCGGCGTACCTGACCGTCGCGGTACTGCTCACCCTCGACCACGGCCGGACGCGGATGCCCTCCCCCGCCGGATCGCCAGGCTAGGCGCAGACACGACAGCGCCCGTGGACCGGTGAGTCCACGGGCGCTGTCGAGAACAGATCTACCGCTGGGCGACGGCGGACGGCGGGATCGGCGCGGGGAGCGCGGTCTCGCCTTCCAGGTACTGGTCGACCGCGGCGGCGGCGGCGCGGCCCTCGGCGATGGCCCAGACGATCAGCGACTGGCCGCGGCCCATGTCACCGGCGACGTAGACGCCGGGGATGTTGGTGGCCCAGTTCTTGTCGCGCTGGACATTGCCACGACCGTCGTAGCCGACGCCGAGGTCGGTCAGCAGGCCGGGCTTCTGCGGGCCGACGAAGCCCATGGCCAGCAGGACCAGGTCGGCCTCGAGGGTGAAGTCGGTGCCTTCGACCTTCTCGAAGCGGCCGTTGGCCATCTTGACCTCGTGCGCCTCCAGCCCCGCTACCACATCACGGCCTTGCTCATCTTTGCGGCCGACGAAACGCTCGGTGTTCACGGAGAACACCCGCTCGCCGCCCTCCTCGTGCGCCGAGGAGACCCGGTACATGAGGGGGTAGGTCGGCCACGGGGTGGAGCCCGCGCGCTCCTCCGGCGGACGGGGCATGATCTCGAACTGGTGGACCGACTCGGCACCGTGGCGGTGCGAGGTGCCCAGGCAGTCGGCGCCGGTGTCGCCGCCACCGATGATGACGACCTTCTTGCCCTTGGCGTGGATCGGCGGCAGGCCGTTCTCGTCGAGGACGTCGTCACCGAGCTGGGCGCGGTTGGCCCAGGGCAGGAACTCCATCGCCTGATGGATGCCGTCGAGCTCGCGGCCCGGGATCGGCAGGTCGCGGGCGATGGTCGCGCCACCGGCGAGGACCACCGCGTCGTACTGCTCGCGCAGCTGCTCGGCGGTGATGTCGACGCCGACGTTCACGCTGGTCTTGAAGATGGTGCCCTCGGCCTCCATCTGGGCCAGGCGTCGGTCGATGACCGACTTCTCCATCTTGAATTCCGGGATGCCGTAGCGCATCAGGCCGCCGATGCGGTCCTCGCGCTCGAACACGGTCACGGTGTGACCGGCCCGGGTGAGCTGCTGGGCGGCGGCCAGACCGGCCGGGCCCGAACCGACGACGGCGATCTTCTTGCCGGTCAGGCGAGTCGGGTACACCGGGGTGACCCAGCCCTCGTCGAACGCGTTCTCGACGAGCTCGACCTCGACCTGCTTGATGGTGACCGGCTGCTGGTTGATACCGAGCACGCAGGACGCCTCACACGGCGCCGGGCACAGCCGACCGGTGAACTCCGGGAAGTTGTTGGTGGCGTGCAGGCGGTCGATGCCCTCGCGCCACGCGCCCTTGTACACCAGGTCGTTCCACTCGGGGATCAGGTTCCCGAGCGGACAACCCTGATGGCAGAAGGGGATACCGCAGTCCATGCAGCGGCTGGCCTGCTTCTGCAGCGTGTCGTGGGAGAACTTGTCCTCGTAGACCTCTTTCCAGTCGAGCAGTCGCAGCTCGACCGGGCGACGGGTGGGGAGTTCCCGCGAGGTGTGCTTCAAAAATCCCTGTGGGTCAGCCACGAGCCGCCTCCATAATCGCCTCGTCCACGTCCTTGCCGCTCTTCTCGGCTTCGGAGATGGCGAGCAGAACCTTCTTGTATTCGCGGGGCATGACCTTCACGAAGTGGATCACCTGCTGGGACCAGTCGCTCAGGATGCGCTCGGCCACCGCCGAACCCGTCTCGTCGCGATGGGTCGCGATGATGTCGCGCAGCCAGGTGAAGTCGTCACCGGAGAGCTGCTCGATCGCGTCGGCCTGATCCGGGTTGACCCGCTGCGCGAGCGTGCCGTCGGGGTCGTAGACGAACGCCACGCCACCGGACATACCGGCACCGAGGTTGCGGCCGGTGCCACCGAGGATGACCACCCGGCCACCGGTCATGTACTCGAGCGCGTGGTCGCCCACACCCTCGACGACCGCGGTGGCGCCGGAGTTGCGCACGCCGAACCGCTCGCCCGCGACACCGTTGATCAGGATGCGGCCGCTGGTCGCGCCGAACATGATCACGTTGCCCGCGATGATGTTGTTCTCGGCGACGAAGCCCTCCGGCGCGTTGATCGCCGGGCGCACCACGATGTGGCCGCCGGACAGACCCTTGCCGACGTAGTCGTTGGCATCACCGTGCACGCGCAGCGTGATACCGGCCGGGACGAACGCGCCGAAGCTGTTGCCCGCCGAACCGGTGAAGGTGATGTCGATGGTGTCGTCGGGCAGGCCCGCGCCACCGTAGAGCTTGGTCACCTCGTGGCCGAGCATGGTGCCGACCGTGCGGTTGACGTTGGTGATCTTGGTTTCGATCTTGACCGCCTGACCACGCTCGAGCGCGTCGGCGCTCTTGGCGATCAGCTCGTTGTCGAGCGCCTTGTCCAGACCGTGGTCCTGGGTGCCGGTGCAGCGGGTGTCCTGGTTCATGAACGCCGTCTCCGGCATGTCCAGGATCGGCGACAGGTCCAGCTTGGCGGCCTTGAAGTGCTGCTTGGCCTTGGCGGTGTCGAGCAGGTCGACCCGGCCGACGGCCTCGTCGAGGGTGCGGAAGCCCAGCTCGGCGAGCAGCTCACGCACCTCCTCGGCGATGAACAGCATGAAGTTCTCGACGAACTCGGCCTTGCCGGTGAACCGCTCGCGCAGCACCGGGTTCTGGGTGGCGATGCCGACCGGGCAGGTGTCGAGGTGGCACACGCGCATCATGATGCAGCCCGAGACCACCAGCGGAGCGGTCGCGAAACCGAACTCCTCGGCGCCGAGCAGCGCGGCGATCATCACGTCGCGGCCGGTCTTCATCTGACCGTCGACCTGGACCACGATGCGGTCGCGCAGGCCGTTGAGCAGCAGCGTCTGCTGGGTCTCGGCCAGGCCGAGCTCCCAGGGACCACCCGCGTGCTTGAGCGAGGTCAGCGGCGAGGCGCCGGTGCCGCCGTCGTGGCCCGAGATGAGCACGACGTCGGCGTGCGCTTTCGAAACACCAGTCGCCACCGTCCCGACACCCGGCTCCGCGACAAGTTTCACGTGAATCCGAGCCTGCGGGTTCGCGTTCTTCAAGTCGTGGATCAGCTGGGCCAGATCCTCGATCGAGTAGATGTCGTGGTGCGGCGGCGGGGAGATCAGGCCGACACCCGGAGTGGAGTGACGCACCTCGGCGACCCACGGGTACACCTTGTGCGCGGGCAGCTGACCGCCCTCGCCGGGCTTGGCGCCCTGGGCCATCTTGATCTGGATGTCGGTAGCGTTGGTCAGGTAGTGCGCGGTGACGCCGAACCGACCCGAGGCGACCTGCTTGATCGCCGACCGACGCCAGTCGCCGTTCTCCTCGACCTCGAAGCGGGCCGGGCTCTCGCCGCCCTCACCGGAGTTCGAGCGGGCGCCGAGACGGTTCATCGCGACCGCGAGGGTCTCGTGGGCCTCGGCGGAGATGGAGCCGTAGCTCATCGCGCCGGTGGAGAAGCGCTTGACGATCTCGCTCGCGGGCTCGACCTGGTCGATCGAGATGGGCGCGCGCTGGCCCTTCTTGAACTTGAACAGGCCACGCAGCGCGGCCAGTCGCTCGGACTGATCGTCGACCAGCTTGGTGTACTCCTTGAAGATCGAGTACTGACCGGTGCGGGTCGCGTGCTGCAGCTTGAACACGGTGTCGGGGTTGAACAGGTGGTACTCGCCCTCGCGACGCCACTGGTACTCGCCGCCGACCTCGAGCTCGCGGTGCGCGCGCTCGTTGCGGTTCTCCAGGAACGCGGTGCGGTGGCGGATGGCCACCTCTTCGGCGATCTCGTCGAGACCGATGCCGCCCAGCGGGGAGCGCAGGCCGGTGAAGTACTCGTCGACCAGGTCCTGCGCCAGACCGATGACCTGATACAGCTGGGCGCCGTTGTAGGAGGCGAGGGTGGAGATGCCCATCTTCGACATCACCTTGAGCACGCCGTTGCTGGCCGCGGCGCAGTAGTTCGCGACGGCCTTGCCGAAATCGGCGGCCAGGTCACCGGTGGAACCGGGGATCTGCAGCGAACCGCGCTCGAGCATGTCCTCGATCGACTCGAACGCCATGTACGGGTTGATCGCGGCCGCGCCGAAGCCGACCAGCATGGCCATGTGGTGCACCTCGCGGGCGTCACCGGCCTCGACGACCAGGCCGACCATGGTGCGGGTGCGCTCGCGCACCAGGTGGTGGTGCACCGAGGAGGTGAGCAGCAGCGACGGGATCGGCGCCAGCTTCTCGTTGGACTCGCGGTCGGACAGCACGATGATGCGCGCGCCGCCGTCGATCGCGGCCGAGACCTGGGTGTTGATGGCTTCCAGCGCCCTGCGCAGGCCCTTGCCACCCTTCTTCACCGGGTACAGACCGCGCACGACCACCGAGCGCAGGCCGGGCTGGCTGCCGTCGTCGTTGATGTGCACGAGCTTGGACAGCTCGTCGTTGTCCAGGATCGGCTGCTCGAGCGCGATCTGCCGGCACGACTCGGGGCCGGGGTGCAGCAGGTCGGCCTCGGGGCCGAGGTTGCGCTTGAGGCTGGTGACGACCTTCTCGCGGATGGCGTCCAGCGGCGGGTTGGTGACCTGCGCGAACAGCTGGGAGAAGTAGTCGAACAGCAGACGCGACCGGTTCGACAGCACCGCGATCGGGGTGTCGGTGCCCATCGAGCCCAGTGCTTCACCGCCGGTCTTGGCCATCGGCGAGATGAGCAGGTTCAGGTCCTCGGTGGTGTAGCCGAAGATCTGCTGCCGGATCAGCACCCGGTCGTGCGACATGTGCACGTGCGGGCGGTCGGGCAGATCGGCCATCCGGCTCACGCCGGCATCGAGCCACTGCTGGTACGGCTGAGCCGCGGCCAGTTCGGACTTGATCTCCGCGTCGGTGACGATGCGGCCCTGCTCGGTGTCGACCAGGAACATCTTGCCCGGCTGCAGGCGAATCTTCTGGACCACGGTGGCGGGGTCGATGTCGAGGACACCGACCTCGGAGGCCAGCACGACGAGGCCGTCCTCGGTGACCCAGATCCGGCCGGGGCGCAGGCCGTTGCGGTCGAGCACGGCGCCGATCTTGGTGCCGTCGGTGAAGCAGACCGCGGCGGGTCCGTCCCAGGGCTCCATCAGCATCGAGTGGTACTCGTAGAACGCCCGCAGCTGCGGGTCCATGCTCTCGTTGCGTTCCCAGGCCTCGGGAATCATCATCAGGATCGCGTGGTGCAGGTCGCGGCCGCCGAGATGCAGCAGCTCGAGCACCTCGTCGAAGCGCGCGGTGTCACTGGCGCCCGGCGTACAGACGGGGAAGATCTTCTCGAGCCGGTTGTTGCCCGCCTCGTCCTTGCCGAACACATCCGAACGCAGCAGCGCCTCTCGCGCGCGCATCCAGTTCTCGTTGCCGGTGACGGTGTTGATCTCACCGTTGTGGGCGACCCGGCGGAACGGGTGCGCCAGCGGCCACGAGGGGAAGGTGTTGGTGGAGAAGCGCGAGTGCACGATGCCGAGCGCCGACTCGACGCGGTCGTCCTGCAGGTCGAGGTAGAACGCGCGCAGCTGCGGCGTGGTGAACATGCCCTTGTAGATGAAGGTCTCGCCGGACAGGCTCGGGAAGTACACCGATTCCTTGCCGACGGTGCCCTCGCCGGGGCCTGCCTTGCCCAGCTCGTGCTCGATCCGCTTGCGGATCACGTAGGCGCGACGCTCCAGCGCCATCCCCGAGAGCTGCTCGGCGGAGTTCTTCGGCGAGGCGATGAAGATCTGCCGGAAGGTCGGCATGGCGTCGCGGGCCAGCGCGCCGAGGGAGGACTCGTCGATCGGCACCTCGCGCCAGCCGAGCACGGCCATGCCCTCTTCGGTGACGATCTTCTCGACGCCGTAGGCGGCGCGGGCGGCCTCACGACGGGCCTGCGGCAGGAAGGCGATACCGGTGGCGTAGGAGCCCGCGGCGGGCAGCTCGAAGGGGGCAGCGCTCTCCGCGATCGCGGCACGGAAGAACCTGTCCGGGAGCTGGATGAGGATGCCGGCGCCGTCACCGGAGTTCGGCTCGGCACCCGCGGCACCGCGGTGCTCCAGGTTCAGCAGGGCCGTGATGGCCTTGTCGACGATGTCTCGACTGCGTCGTCCGTGCATGTCGGCGACGAACGCGACACCACAGGCGTCGTGTTCGTATGCCGGATCGTAGAGCCCGGTGACACCGGGTGACCTGTGGCCAGGAAGTTGCGTCATGCCTCTGCCTTCAAGAAAGTCGGCTGTCGATGAGATCTCACCGCCCAGTGCTGAGCGAGGGCCCTTCGTCGTTTCGCCTCCGTCAAGACTGCGTCCGTACGATCCGAAACCAGCGGCGATGGTGGTTTGCGGTGTGCAGTCACGTCTCCAGTTGTCCACCCGCTTCGTTGCCGTAGTGGGGTGCTCAGAGGTAACGGAACGCTTACGTGTTCCTTACCTCCGCGCGGTTTTCACCCGCTACTCTTGGCCCGGTTTCACCGGACCCCGAACAGGTGGTTGTGCCGAGCAGGGGTGTGCTCGGCGTAAGAGCAAACGATAAGTCAGACCGCTGGCCCAACCAACTAAGGTTGTACTAATAACCTTGTCTAGCTGGGGTTTGTAGCGGCCGCCCACTTCGTCGCGCGCGTCGTCCAGTGTAAAGCAGAGCGGGGCACGGATCGATCCCGAACAACCCACGCCGACCTGCGCAAACACGGTGGACGAGCAGGCTCGAAACAACCGTCGACACCGGGCCGAAAGTTCAACTCACCTGCACCGCAGCAGGTTTCCCCGGCAATGCCCTGGTCAAACCTCTCGGGCCCGCTAACGGCGGAAGTCAGCGATGAGATCTTCCCGACAGCGGCCCCGACAAGCCATGGCAGTCAGCCGACCGTACGGTCTGTACTGCCAAATGTGTGTCACAGCACATCTTTAGTTAACTTTTCGGCAGTGGTTTTGGCCACAGAATCGCCGCCGCGGCCGTTCGAGCAAGGCTCGCCGGGGACGACACGCCGAGTTTCTCGCGCAATCGCGCCTCGGTGTCGTCACCGGCGCGATATCAACGCCGTCGCCGTGTGAGGCTGCCCACAAGTGCCACCTCGCTACTCGGTGTGTCGGCGCCGGGCCTGTCACGCTGACACAACGAATCCATGACAGTTTCGCCTGCCGAGTGGAGCTCGAGAACCCGGGGAGAACCTATGACCGGCACACTCGCCTGGCTCGGCGGAGGCCTCGCCTCACCCCGGCGCCGGGATCCCGGCACGGGCGCCGAGCCGGCCCAACACCAGGAACGCGCCGGATACGTCGTCACCGGCGCCGCCGTGCTGCTGTTCGCCGTCATCGCGGCAATCGTCACCGCCGCCGCGCTGCTGGCCGCCGACGGCATCGGCGCGGTGGTCGTCGTCCTCGCGCTGCTCGTCGCGGTGGTCGCGGGCGCGCTCGGCCGTGCGCTGGCCACCACCAGGCCCGGTGCGGGCGGGCTCGGTGGCGGTGCGGGTCGGCTCGATGGCAGCGTTGATCCGGCTGGTGCGAGTGTGCGCAGCGACCCGGCTGCGGCGCGGCGCGATCGGCTCGGCGCAGCGGCCACGATCGGGGTCGGCGTGCTGGCCGGGGTGTTCGTGGCCGAGCTCGCCGCCACCGTCGTGCTCGGCGGGACTGTCGATCGGGAACTCGATGTGCGTGCGCAGGCGAGTGCGGAGAACGCTCCTGGCGTCGTCGCGGCCCGCACCGAATACGACCTTGCCGCCGCCGATCGCGCGGCCCTCGACGCCCGTATCGCCGAGGCGCAGGCCGACATCGACACCGCGCTGGTGATCGCGCGCTGCGAGTACAACCCGACCCCGGAGTGCCCGCAGACCCGGATCACCGGCGTCCCCGGCCGCGGTCCGGAGGCCCAGACCGCCAACGACATGCTCGACGACGCCCGCGCGCAGCTGGCGGCAGACCGGTCCCGTATCGCCGAACTCGACCAGCGGGTGCGCACCGAGACCGCCGAACTCGCGGCCGCCCGCGCGACCGCCTTCGCCGAGGGTGACCGCGGTCTCGGCGCGCGCTGGCTGGCCATGAACAGCTACACCGGCACGCACGCGGGCGCCGCGGCCCTGCGACTGCTGATGCTCGCCGCCGGAATCGTGCTGGCCCTGCTCCCGCTGCTGCTGCGCTGGTGGCGCGGGGAAACCTCGCTCGACCGCAGGGTCGACGCCGCCGAGCTGGCCGACCGCGCCCAGCGCGAGTCCGACGCCGCGATCGCGGTGAAACGCGCCGAGGTGCGGACCGAGACGGCCACGCTGCGCGCCGAGCACGAGCTCACCGCCGCGCGGCTGGCCATCGAAGCCGATACCGTGATCGATCGAGAACGTCAGCGCACCAGGATCATCGCCGCGATCGGCGGCTTCGAGCTCGGGGTCACCGAGCCCCATCGAAAGGACGACGCCGTGGCTCTGGAGCCGAACGTGACACCGCAACTGCCCGCGGGCTACCTGCCGAACGCGCTGCCGCAGGGATCGCAGGCGGGCGCCCTCGTCCCCGCGCAGCAGATGGCCACCCCCGCGGCCCCCGCGCCGACGCCGAACAGCGGCGGCGGGCTCGAACTGCCGATCATCGGCACGGTGCCGTTCACCGACACCGCGGCCCGCTGGATCCGGCCGCTGGTCCCCTCCTTCGTCGCCAACGCGATCGATTCGGCGACCCACCCGCTGCGCACCGCGCGCCAGGCGTTCGAAGAGGTCGAGGAGGTGACCTTCACGCTGCGCCGCAGCCGCAAGGTCACCGTCGACACCCAGGATTCCGCCGCCCAGCAGCAGGTCCCCGTCGGCTACCAACTGCCGCCCGGCTACCAGCCCGGCTACCAGCTGCCCCCCGGCGTCGCCGCACCACACGCCGATCCCGCTGCGGCCCAGTACAACCCGTACGCCCAGCAGATCGCCTCGACCGTCGTCGACGCCCCGAACGCCCGCTACCACCCGGACCCCCGCCAGTACGGCTACCCGTCCCACACCGCCCTCCCGGCCGGATCGAACGCCCTACTGCCCCAGGCGGATCAGCACACCGAACTGCCCAGCCGCGGCACCGCCGAACTCCCCGGACACCAGGGGCCCCGCGAGCTCCCGCCTGCCCGCTGAGCTGGAGCCACTCCGAGCTGCCTGCCCGCGGCATCTCCGCACTCCCCCGGACACCGCGGACCCCATCCGCCGCTGCGACTGTGGGCGACCGGATCGCACGCGAGCTCCAGGTCGGAAGAACCAGGCCCCGTGGCTTTCATTCGCGCGGTGTCTTGGTGCGCACCGCCGTGATCGCAGCGAACAGCAAGACCGCGACCATGCCGAGGACGGTCAGGTGGATACCGGACACGAACGACTCGTGCACCGACGACAGGAATTCGCCCGCCGCCGACGGCGGTAGCGCGTCGACCGCGTCGACCGCGCTGCTGAGCGAGTCCGAGGCGGTCGCGCTCAGTTCGCCCGGCAGGGCCGACAGATCGAGGCCGCGCCGGAACACCGCCATCACGGTGCTGCCGAGGACGGCGACGCCGAGCGCGAGGCCGACCTCGTAGGCGGTCTCGGAGATGGCCGCGGCCGCGCCGGCGCGTTCGGCGGGTGCCGAGCCGACGACCAGGTCGGCGGACACCGTCATCGCCACGCCCGCACCGAGCCCGATCCCGGTGAAGCCGAGCACGAACGCCCCGGCACCACTGCTCGCGTCGACGGCGAAGAAGGCCGCCGCGCCGAGCGCGGTGACGACGAGCGCACCGCCGAGCACCACGACCGCCCGCCAGCGCCGCACCAGCAGCGCCGCTGTCAGCGAACCGACCACGCTGGCCACCAGGCCGGGCACCATCAGCAAGCCCGCGTCCAGGGGCGAGCGGCCGAGCACCAGCTGCAGGTACTGCGAGCCGAAGAACAGCACACCGGCCAGGGCGAACACCGCGAGCATGTTGGTGAGCACGGCCACCCGGAACCGCGGCAGTGCGAACAACCGCAGGTCGAGCATGGGGTCGGCGAGGCGACGCTGCCTGCGCGTGAACGCCATCCCCGCGCCGACGCCGACCAAGCCGATCACCAGCACGCCGAGGTCGAGGCCGTGCGCGGCGGTTTCCTTGATCGCGTAGACCACCGGGACCAGCGCCAGCATCGCGAGGACGGCGCTGAACGCGTCGAACCGGCCCGGATGCGGGTCGCGTGATTCCGGGATGAGCAGCGGCGCGAGCACCAGCAGCCCCGCCATGACGGGCAGGTTGACCAGGAACACCGAGCCCCACCAGAAGTGCTCGAGCAGCCAGCCGCCGACCAGCGGACCCGCGGCCGCGCCACCGCCCGCCATCGCGCTCCACACGCCGATGGCCACGGTGCGCTGTCGCGGGTCCTGGAAGATCGAGCGGATCAGCCCGAGGGTGGCAGGCATCAGGGTGGCGCCCGCGACGCCTTGCAGCACGCGCGCCGCGATCAGCATCTCCGGCGAGCCGGCCCAGGCGGCCAGCGCCGAGGCGATACCGAAACCGGCGGCGCCGATCAGCAGCAGCTTCCGCCTGCCGATGCGGTCGCCGAGATTGCCCATGACGACGAGCAGGCCGGCGAGCACGAACGAGTAGACGTCGATGATCCAGAGCAGCTGCGGCGTGCTCGGGGCGAGGTCGGCGCTGATCGCGGGCACGGCGAGGTCGAGCACGGTCGCGTCGATCGCGAGCAGCAACAGGGCCAGGGCGAGTACGGCCAGACCCGCCCAGTCGCGTGCGGTGGCACGCGGTGGGGCGACCCCGGGTTCGGGGGTGGTGACTGGGGTGTTCATCGGATTTCTCGACTTCCGTCGGGTAGCAGTTGGTAAACCGTCCAGACGGTACAGTAGCAAACTAACCGTCCGGACGGTACAGTGACTGTGTGGCAGCTGACACTCGCGATCGCATCCTCGACGCCATGGAGACCCTGCTACTCGAACGCGGCGCCTCCCAGCTCACGCTCGAGAACGTCGCGGCGGCGGCCGGTGTCTCCAAGGGCGGGCTGCTTTATCACTTCAAGACCAAGGACGCCATGCTCGCCGGGCTCGTCCACCGCCTCGGCGAACGCGCCCGCGACCATCTCGCGGCCGCGCGGGCGCAGGGCAGCTCGACCGCCGAGTGGTACCTGCAATCGCCGGACCCCACCGAACCGGCCGACGCGATCGAATTGACGCTCTACCGCTCCATGCTGGCCACCATGCGCACCATCGACGCCTCGACCGCGCACTCGCCCGACGAGATCCAGCAGGCACTCGGCGATGTGATGACGTCCTGGTCGGACAATCTCGACCTCGAGATCGACGACCCGGTCCGCGCCGATACGATTCGCCTGGTCGGCGACGGCGTCTACCTGCGCGCGCTGCTCGGCCTGCCCCCGCTCGATCCCGACCGCTACCGCCAGGTCGTCGACCGGCTGCTCGAGCGCTGACCGTTCAGTGGACATCTGTACTCCGAACAGGATCTCCGCCGACTCACCCGGTCGCACCACCACCGCACCCCCGAAAAGGCATCGCGGTCTGGTTATATAGCACAATCGGACGCACTGTGACCTGGACAATAGATCGCCGCTGGATCGCCAGATCGGTTTACAGTTCGAGGGTGATCCACAGCGACGAACGGACCGGCTCGACCGGATCAGCGCCGTGGGGTTCCCCGCTCCTCGGACCGGCCGACGAGAAGTCGACGATCCGGCGCGTGCGGGTGCAGTTGCTGCTCACCGTGCCCCTGCTCATCGCGAACCTGATCGGCATCGCGATGACCGTCGTGCTCGCCGGCTTCGTGCTGCCGGGTCCGACCCTGTTCACCCGCGACCTGCTGCTGATCAACGCCATCTTCACCCCGCTGTGCGCGTTCGTCGCGCTGGCGGTCGGCACGGTGTGGGGAACTGCCGCGGGGCTGCGGACCATGCGCTGGGCGACCGATCCCGACCACGTCCCCAACGCGGCCGAGCAGCGGGTCACCGCCTCGGCGCCGCGCTGGATGGTGCTGCAACAGGCGGCGCTGTGGTCGCTGGCGCTCGGCGTGCTCACCATCGTCTACGGGGTGGCCGAGCCCGCGCTGATCCCCAAGGTCTTCCTCGCGATCGGCGCCGCGGCGATCGTCGTGTGCGCCAACAGCTACCTGATCGTGGAATTCGCCCTGCGCCCGGTGACCGCGCGCGTCCTGCAGGCCGACCCGCAGCGCCGCCGCGGCATCGGCGTGTTCGGCCGCACCATGCTGTCGTGGCTGGTCGGGGTCGGGGTGCCGGTGGCGCTGGCGATGACGGTCGCGGTGTGGGCGCTGGCCGATCCCGCGGTGAGCAAGGCCAGGCTCGCGGTGTGCGTGCTCAGTCTCGGCGGCTCGGCCCTGCTGTTCGGGATGCTGTTGATGGCGCAGGTCTCGGCGGCGACGGTGGCGCCGATCAAGGGTGTGCGCCAGGCCCTGCGCCGGGTCGAGAACGGCGACCTCGACGCCGAGATCACCCTCTACGACGGCACCGAACTCGGCGAACTGCAGAGCGGCTTCAACACGATGGTGCACGGTCTGCGCGAGCGGGCGATGATCGAGGACCTGTTCGGCAAGCACGTGGGCCACGACGTGGCGATGGCGGCCATCGCCTCCCAGCCGGTACTGGGCGGCTCCGAGACCGAGGCCGCCGCCCTGTTCATCGACATCATCGGCTCGACCACCATGGCGTCGACCCTGCCCGCCCCCGAGATCGTCGGCATCCTCAACCGGTTCTTCGACATCGTCGTCGACGAGGTGGAGGGGCACGGCGGTCTGCTCAACAAGTTCGAGGGCGACGCGGCGCTGGCCGTGTTCGGCACCCCCGCCCCGCTCGCCGACGCCGCGGGCTCGGCGCTGTCGTGCGCGCGGGCGATCCAGCGCAGGCTGCGCGGCGCCTCCGACCTGGACGCGGGCATCGGTGTGGCCGCGGGCCGGGTCGTCGCGGGCAATGTCGGCACGCACAACCGCTACGAGTTCACCGTCATCGGCGACGCGGTGAACGAGGCGGCCCGGCTGTGCGAACTGTCGAAGGCACACGATGAGCGGTTGCTCAGTTCGGCGACCACGCTGGCCGGTGCCGCCGACACCGAGGCCGCGCACTGGGAGCTCGGGGAGACCGTCACCCTGCGCGGCAGGTTGAAACACACCCAGCTGGCCAAGCCTCGCGTCGACGACCAATCGGGCACTTCGGACGGCATTGGTTAGACTCGGCCGCGTGCGTCCCGCCGTCGAAGCGGACGGCGCCGTCGGGGCGGGAGTCGATCCGGCACGAGCGCCGACGGTTCCGATCCGGCCCCTGCGTTTCCGCGAATTGCTCGACGAGCCGTTCGCCCTGATCCAGGCCCATATCCGGGCCCTCGCCGCGCTCGGCGCCTGCGTGCTCGTGCTCGCCGTGGCCGTGGTGCTCGCGGTGACCGGCGTGGTCTCCCATCTCACCGACGGGTCCGACGCGGGGACCGCGTGGGCGGTGGTCCTGGCGACGGCGGTGTGCCTGTGGCTGCTGCGGTGGGTGCTGCGGGGAGCCACGGTCGCGATGGCGCTGGCCGATTTCGGCGGGGTCACCTTCGGCGCGGGCGCCGCGTTGCGGCGGGCGGCCAAACACGCGGGGCCGCTACTGCTCGCGCAGGTCATGTTCTCGCTGACCGGGATCGGTGTGCTGGTGGTCGGCAGCCTGCTGATCGTCACCTATCCGCTCGCGCTGATCTGGCTGGCGCAGGTGCGGGCCCGACGGTTCGTCACCGAACCGGTGATCATCGGCGAGCACGCGGAGTTCGGCGCGGCCGTGGCCCGGTCCAAGCATCTCGTGGACGGCGCGAACTGGACCATCGGCGGGCTGTGGCTCACCCAGCGGCTGATCTTCACGGTGCTCGCGGTGCCGCTGTTCGGCATTCCGTTCTATCTGTCGGACTTCTCCGGCACACACCGATGGGCGGTGATCACCCTGCTGGTGAGTGGGCTGCTGCTGGTGGTGACGGTCAGCGAGATCGTCGAGGCCACCAGCCGGGCCATCTGCTACATCGACCGGCGCTGTGCCCGCGAGGGCATGGACATCCGGCTTCCCGGTGACAGCCGATGAGCGACAACGACTTCCCCGACCAGCCGCACGGCAGCCCACCACCGCCCCGGCTCGGCGCGGCCGCCGAACATCGCGCCGCCGCCGAGAACGCCGCGGCCCGTCGCGATTACGACCGCGCGCTGCGCGAACGCTTCCGCGCGGTGCTGCGCGCCCTCGAGCAGGACGGCAGTCTGCCGGTGCGCCGCTCGCGCACCGCGCAGGAGACCGCCGACGACGCCACCACCGCGCTGCCGCTGGAACACTCCACCGAATTACATCCGGCCGCACGCAGTTTCGACGAGGTCGTCTACGGCGGTCGCGCGGCCACCGAGGACGAATACCGCAGGCTCGAATACGCGGACCGGTACTCGCAGTCGGCGCCACCCCCGGTGCCGGAACCGACCGAAGTCGAGATCACCGAGCGAGCTCCCCGGCGGCGCAGAGAACTTCCGCCGCTGCCGGAGCTGTTGCGCAGCCCCAAGTTCTGGGCCGCCGTCGCGGGCGGCATCGCCATCGCCCTGCTGCTCTACGCCGCGCTGCAGGGCCTCGGGGCACCGACCGCACCCGACGCGCCCACGCCGCCGCTGCCCGACAACCCGGATCCGCCCGACAGCGACTTCGATCCCGAATTCGGCGAGGGCAAGGACTCGATCTTCAGCCGAATGCCCGGCTGGCTGGCCTACGGCGGCCTCATGTTCCTGCTGGCCTTCGCCACCCTGGTCTGGTGGCGAGCACGCAGGCGCGGGGCGCTGGTCGGCGAACCACGTCCGGTCGAGGTCGCCGCGAACGAGCTGCTCGCCGGGCAAGCCGGGCTGTACCGTCGCTCCGGTGACGTCGCGCATGTCGCGCAGATCCTGCGCACCGCGACCCTGCGCCGCATCCGGCCGCGGGTGGGCGGCGGCGGACTCACCGACGATCGACTCGTCACCACCGCCGCGACTCGCCTCGGGGTACCGGCCGAGCAGATCGGCACGGTCCTGTTCGGCCCGGTGCCGGACGAGAACACCCTCTATTACGTTGCCGCACACCTCGAATGGATCGAGACGGAGCTCGGATGACCGATACCGCGAAGGACACAGTGATGCAGAAGACGCCGAGCGCGGCGGAAGCCGGTGCGGCGCTGGCCGCGTTGCGCACCGAGATCGGCAAGGCGGTGGTCGGCAACGACCAGGCCGTGCTGTATCTGGTGCTCGCGCTGCTGTGCCGCGGCCACGTACTGCTGGAAGGCGTTCCCGGCGTGGCGAAGACGCTGCTGGTCCGAGCCCTGGCCACCTCGCTCGATCTCGACCACGCGCGCGTGCAGTTCACGCCCGACCTGATGCCGGGTGATGTCACCGGGTCGCAGATCTACGATCCGCACTCGGCGGAGTTCACCTTCCGGCACGGCCCGGTGTTCACCAACCTGCTGCTGGCCGACGAGATCAACCGCACCCCGCCGAAGACGCAGGCCTCGCTGCTGGAATCGATGGAGGAGCGCCAGGTCTCGGTGGACGGTCAGCCGCGACCGCTGCCCGACCCGTTCGTCGTCGTCGCGACGCAGAACCCGATCGAGCAGGAGGGCACCTACCCGCTGCCCGAGGCGCAGCTCGACCGGTTCCTGTTCAAGGTCGACATCCTGCTGCCCGACCGCGACGACGAATTCCGCATCCTGCAGCGCCACGCGAGCGGCTTCGACCCGCGCGATCTCGGCGGTGCCGGGCTGCGGCCGGTCGCCGGCCCCGAGCACATCGCGGCGGCCCGCGCCGCGGTCGCGCAGGTGACCGTGAGCCCGGAGATGCTGGCCTACATCGTCGACCTGTGCCGGGCCACCCGCAGCTCCCCCGCCGTCGCGCACGGCGCGTCCACCCGCGGCGCGACGGCACTGCTGGCCGCCGCCCGTGCCTTCGCCTGGCTCAACGGGCGCACGTACGTAACCCCCGATGACGTGAAAACCGTTGCGGTGGCGGTGCTCCGGCACCGGCTGCAGTTGCGGCCGGAAGCCGAGCTGGACGGGGTCAGCACCGAGGGCGTGCTCTCGTCGTTGCTGGTCTCGGTGCCGGTTCCGGTCTAGCGACGTGGTCGTCACAGGCCGGTTCACCCTGCTCACCACGCTCGCGGCGGTGGTGGTGATGTTCGGCGTTCCGTCGTGGATCGGCGCGCTCGGCGCGTGCGCGGCACTGCTGGCGCTGCTGCTCACCGATCTCGCGCTCGCCGCGCGGGCGGACGCGCTCACGCTGACCCGCGATCCCTTGACGATCGTGCGACTGGGGCGCGAGGCCGACGTCGAGTTGGTGGTGACCAACACCGGCACCGCCACCGTGCGCGGATTCCTGTGGGACAGCTGGCCCGACAGTGCGCGCGCCGACCAGCGCACGCACCACCTCGACCTGGCGGCACGCACCCGAATCCGGTTGCGCACCAGCCTGACTCCCACCTACCGCGGTGATCGCGTCGCCGGTCCGGTGACCCTGCGACTGCTCGGTCCGCTGGGACTCGCCGGTCGCCAGCGCCGGGTCGAGGTACCGGGCCGGGTACGCGCGCTGCCCGAGTTCCGCAGCGAGCGGCTGCTGCGCTCGAAGGTGAAGCGGCTGCACCACCTCGAGGGCCGCAATGTGGCGAACACGCGTGGGCAGGGCACCGAGTTCGATTCGTTCCGCGAGTACGTGGCGGGCGACGACGTGCGCAGCATCGACTGGCGGGCCACCGCCCGCGCCACCGACGTGCTGGTACGCACCTGGCGGCCCGAACGCAACCGGCACGTGCTGATGGTGCTCGACACCGGGCGGGCCAGCGCCGGGCGCGTGGGCGAGGGTACCCGGCTCGATTCCTCGATCGAGGCGGCGCTGCTGCTGGGTGGGCTGGCGGCGGCCGCGGGCGACACCGTCGACCTGCTGGCCTACGACCGCGAGGTGCGCGCCGAGACCAGCGGTGTCGGCGGTCATCAGCTGCCGCTGAAACTCATGCACACCCTTGCCGGGGTCACGCCCCGGCTGGTCGACACCGACACCACCGGGCTGGTCCGCACGGTGCTCACCCGGGTCCGCAGGCGTGCGCTGATCGTCTGGTTCACCAGTCTGGACGGGCCGACCGTCACCGAGCATCTGCTGCCCGCCCTGCCGACACTGACCCAGCGTCATCGGGTGCTGATCGTCTCGGTCACCGATCCCGAGATCGCCGCGGCCGCGCGGGACCGGGGCACGGCCGGTGCCGTCTACGCCGCGGCAGCCGCCGAGACGGTGCTGGCCGAGCGGGCACTGGTGCAGGAATCGCTCCGGCGTCGCGGTGTCGCGGTGGTCGCCACTTCACCCGACCGGCTGCCCGAGGCACTGGCCGACGAGTACCTGGAGTTGAAGCAATCCGGCTCCCTGTGAGTTGTGCACAAGTGGAGTTGTCCACCGCCACTCACAGTTCATCCACCGCTGACCAACAGGTTTGTGCACAGGGCTGATTCATCCACAGGCTTACACCCTGGCGAGCTGCTGTCGTCGCGCCAGCACCGCGCCGAGCACGTGATACGGCGGATATCCGGTCGGCACCTGGCAGCGCATGGCCGCGCACACCGCCACGACGAGCTGGCTGCCGAGGTGCTGCTGCGCGGCCGGTGACAGGGTGCGCAACCTGGTCAGATACTGGCGCACCGAGCCGGCGAGCTCGTCGGAGAGCACGCTGGTGTCCAACTGCGCCGACCAGGCGCTCAACCACGGCGGCGCCATCACCAGTGCGGGAACCGGCAGGTTCTGCCGGGTGTGGACAACCACTGTTCCAGCCAGGACGTCGCCCACCCGCCTGCCCTCGCGCGAGCACAGCGAGGTGATCACCGCGACCGCGCCGAAGGCACCGAGCATCCAGAAATCCACAATCGCGCCGGTGAGTCCGCGGGTGAGCGCGTGCCGGAAGTCGATCGGCCCCGCGTCCGACCGCACGACCCGCAGTCCGAAGGCGAGCTTGCCGATGGACCGTCCGCGCGAGAGCGTCTCGCTGCACACCGGGTAGGCGACCAGCACCGTGACCAGCGTGACGATTCCGGCCACCGCCCACCAGGCCTCGTCGGCGTCGAACGCCGTCAGCAGGGCTGTCGCGAGGAAGATCAGGGTGGCGGCGAGGGTGAGCTGGATCAACAGGTCGAGCAGGAACGCGCCCGCACGGCTGGGGATACGCGCGATCGGGAGTTCGAGCGCCACCGCTTCGCCGGTGGTGAATTCGGCCATGTGGCTAGCATTCCCGATATGGACACCGATGCCTACAGCTGGGCGCATCAACGGTCGTGGTATCGGCTCGATCAGCTCGTTCGCCAGCGCACGCTCTCCGGCGCCGAGTCCGAGGAACTCGTCCGGCTCTACCGCGCCACCTCCCAGCAGCTGGCGAAACTGCAGGGGCATCATCCCGATCCCGAGCTGGTCGCCGGGCTGAGCGCACTGCTGGCCCGCGCCCGCGGGCGGGTGCTCGGGGCGCGCTCGCAGCCGTGGCAGGAGGCCGGACGCTTCTTCACCCGGCACTTCCCGGCAGCGGTGTATCGCGCGTGGCCGTGGTGGGTGAGCGTGACGGCGCTGTTCCTCGCGGTGTCGACGGTGCTCGCCGCGCTGGTCGATCACTCACCGGGGGCACGCGAGGCGCTGGGGGTTCCGGAAGGAGACCACTCCGATATCACCGCGCCCGGCGGCAGGTTCGAGACCTACTACTCCGAGCATCCCCACGACGCCTTCGCCGCGCAGGTGTGGACCAACAACGCCTGGGTCGCCGCGATCGCGCTGTTCACCGGCGTGCTGATCCTGCCCGCTGTGTATGTCCTGTTCATGAATGCGCTGAATCTGGGGATAACCGGTGGATTGATGGCCGACGCCGGTCGCCTCGACGCGTTCTTCGGCTTCATCCTGCCGCACGGCACGCTCGAGCTCACGGCCATCTTCGTCGCGGGCGGGTGTGGCTTGAAGCTGGGCTGGACACTGGTGGACCCGGGACGGCGCAGCAGGGCCGTGGCGATGGCCCGGCAGGGCAAGGCGACCGCCACGGTGGCGCTCGGGCTGGTGGTGGTGCTGTTCGTATCCGGGCTGATCGAGGGGTTCGTGACACCGAGTCCGCTGCCCGCGGCGGTGCGGATCGCGATCGGCTTCGCCGCCGAGGCACTGTTCCTGTTCTACGTCTTCGGTCTCGGCGGCCGGGTGGCCGCGGAACAGGACGCCGCGGCTGCCGCTCCTGCCGCGCTCCCCGACCCGGCGCGACTGTGGCTGGCACCTGCGGAAAAGGCGCTGGACCGGGCGTGAATACGCATCTGCACGTGCATTTGCGCGGCAGGCAACTCCGAGCACACCCGGCCGGAGACGGCACTGGGCAACCGGTAGCTAAGCGAGGTTACGAGATGGTGTCGAACTCCCCCATTTGAGTTCCGCTGGCCGCAGCGAGTCGGGCTCGAGCTGCGGCCAGCGTTGCCGCTAACTGTACACAATCGTTATGCCCATGCAACCCCCGACGCGCAGGTCCGGCGTAAGAATCATGAACCAGCAAACAGCTGTGGAGACTGCGTTTTCCACAGTCTCAGCTAACTTCCGGCGCGCCCCTGAAGCAGGGTTGAGCAACACCGAGAATTCATCTGCGGCAAACCTTCGACAACGAACCGCGCGCCCTCGACCCGCGTATCGCGCGATTGTCCGCCGCAGTTGCTCGAGCTCGCCTCCACCCGCCCACATGGCCGATCACCTGGGGATTCGACAAGGGAATTTCGGTTTGCCGGACGTCGGATGTCTTAAAAGAGACTTCAGGTTTGTTTACAGGGCTGCAAACAAGATCAGCACTCAGCAATCAAGCCGAAGAGCCTATCCGGGGCCCCATAACCGATCGAATGACCGGTTGCGAATAGAGCGCCAGACGGCTCGAAAACGGCCGAAGAACACCCCTGAAACATCCCGACAACAAGGCTGTGATCTTCACCTCATCAGCCCGGGCATGCCCATGATCGCGACCGAGCCACAGCACACCGACGACGGTGACCGCCGCTGCGAACATGCCTGGTCACCGGGACCATCAGCCGACGCGAACGACTCCGGTGACGGTGCCTTGCAGCAGCGCTCCGCCATGCGTGGTGAGGGCCGCCATCTGCAGCGGATCCTGGGCCACCGTGCCGGGCAGCGGCGTCGCCGCGCGCACCGCGCCCGTGGCGGCATCGATGACCACGTACTCGTAGCCGTCGAGCGGGGTCGCGGTCTCGGGACCGACGCGGCGCAGGGTGTGGACACCGCCGTCGGCGAGCGACAGTTTGGGCACGGCAGCGCTGCGGACCGGGCTGTCCCACACCTGTGCACAACCAGTCGGGGTGAGGTCGACGCGGGTCAGACCACCACGCAACGGCGCGGTCGCCGGCACCGCGGGGCCCGCGCCATCGGGGACGGCCGGATAGGGATAGCCGTAGGTGCTGGCGACGAAGACGGAGTTGCCGATACCGATGGGTGAGTTCTCGCTGCCTGGACCGCCCTCGGTGAGGACCGGCACCGAGCACACCCGCTCGCCCGAACCGGAGGCCAGGATGAGCAGCCGCACCTGGTCATCGGCGTTGTCGACGAGCGCGAGGTACTCCTCGCCGGTACCCGGACCGAAATAGGTCGGCGTCGAGCCGGTGCCCCAGCTGAGCTGACCCGGCTTGCGCGCCGAACCGCGCTCATAGGCGGCACGCCACCGCACCACGGGGGCACCATCTTTCGCGGCGAGCTCATAGAGCGCGTGCGTACTCGCCACCGCCACAGCACCATTCGACGCCGCGGAGATGCTGTTGGCGATCTGCTCACCGGACGGCAGCGCCACCGTCTCGATCCGGCCCGCCGCGTTCACCAGCCCGACCAGGCCGTGGCCGGTGGCGAACCAGACGTTGCCCGACCAGTCGGGGACGAGCCCGGTCACGTTGTCGCCCTCGGGAATCGCGCCCGACAGGTCGGCCTGCTCGGTCGCGCTCAGCTGCCACCCGCCGTCGGCGGCGCGCTCGTGCGCGACCCGCAGCAGCCGTCGATCGCCGTCGACCAGCACCAGCCGGTCGGCATTGTCGAGATAGGCGTACACGCCGCCGAGGAGACTGCCCTTGGTCAGTGCCAGCGAGGTGAGCGCGCCCGCGAGCGGACCCGGTGCGGCGGGATCGAGCAGGAAGACCGTCGGCGCCTGACCGGCGATGGCCGTGCACAGGGCGACGACAAGGCCGTCGGACCCTTCGAGCAGCGTCGGGCAGGCCGCGCCGAGCGGATACACAGTGACGGGGGCGCCGGGTGCGGGCCCGGCCAGCGGGGTGACATCGGAGGAGCCCGCGTCGCCGTGCATCGTCGCGGTCCCGACTGGACCGAGGAACGGATTCGGTGCCGCGAGCGGCCCGGTGACCTGGCCCGATACCGGATCGGCACCGACCGGACCCATCGACGCGCAGGTGAGCGCGAGGGCGAGGGCGGCGGCGCGAGCGGACGCGGTGACACGATGGCGGGTGACGAACGACACGGGCGTATCGAACCCCAATCTCGAGGCCCAGGGGAAGAATTCGACTCATCCGACGCGCCCACCCCTACGATGGGCGGATGACCGGGGTCAAGGATCGCCTGCTCACCACCCTCGCCGATCAGCTCGGCAATCCGCACGGACTGCTCGGCAAGGGCGTGGCGGTCGCGCTCAACCGCGGGAACAAACGCGCCATCGCCGCGGCCGTCGACGCGGCGGCACCGACGGCGGGTGCCACGGTCGCCGATATCGGCTTCGGCGGCGGTGTCGGGCTCGGGCTCCTGCTGACCCGTGTCGGGCGCGACGGCGTGGTGCACGGCATCGAGCCCTCGCGCGACATGCTCACCCGCGCCCGCGTCGGTTTCACGACGGAGGTGGCCGATCTGCGCCTCGTACTGGCGGAGGGTTCCCTGGCCTCGCTCCCGCTGCCCGCGGCGAGCCTCGACGCGGCGATCACCGTCAACACCCTCTACTTCCTCGATGATCTGCCCGCTGCGTGTGCCGAACTCGCGCGCGTGCTCCGGTCGGGCGGGACCGCGGTGGTCGGCATCGGTGATCCCGAGGCGATGGCCAAGATGCCTTTCACTCCTTATGGATTCACCTTGCGGCCCGTCGACGAGGTCGTCGAGGCGCTGAGCGCGGCCGGGCTGACGGTGGAGCGGCGCGCACTGGCGAATCCACCGCTTCCCCACCATCTGCTCGTCGCCCGCAAGCCCTGATCACTCGCCGCTTGTCTCACCGTGTCCGAACCCTTGACCGACCGGTCGGTCATGGCTACCGTCAGGGCCATGGAGTCTTCCCGCGCATCGAACCCCGACGGGGACGACCACGCACTCGATCCCGACGGCGGCGGGCCCGGTCCGGCCCGCCGCGACACGGTGACGGTCCGGACGACCCATGGCGATGTGGCCGTCCATCTGAGCGGACGGTTCCCCGGCGCGGCCCCCGGCCTGCTCCTGCTCCACGCCAATCCTGGCGACCACCGCGATTTCGATCCGATCGTCGCCACTTTGGGAAAGACCTGGGCGATCGCCGCGGTCGACTGGCCTGGCTACGGCGAGTCGACGGTCACCGATCTCGACGCGATCACCGTCGAGGCGCTCGGTGAGATCGCGGAGCAGGTAGTAGAAGCACTGACCGACAACGGCTTCCGTACCTTCACCGTGCTCGGCAACAGCGTCGGTGGCTACGCGGCGGTGCGGCTGGCGCAGCGGGTCGAGGCTCGGGTTCGTGGGCTGGTGCTGGTGCAGCCCGCCGGGTTCGCACCGCGGAATCTGTTGAGCCGTGGGCTGTTCCGTGTGATGGCGCGTCCGGGTGTGGCACGTCGGGCGGTCGTGCCGTGCGCACGGATGTATCTGGGTTCCGCGCGCAACGCCGGGTTGCGGCCCATTCTCGAACGGGCCGAGGCGATTCCCCGCGACCCGACCCGCCTCGCGGTGTACCGCCGGCTGTGGCGCACCCTCGACGATCCCCGGGTGGACCTGCCCGCGGCCGGTCCGTTGCTGCCGGATCTGCCGGTGCTGGTGGTCTGGGGACGCAACGATCCCATCAATCCGTGGCTGCTCAATCGGCGCGGTATCGCCCGCGCCCTGCCGCACGCCGAGGTCGCGGTGCTCGCGGCCCGGCACGAACCGTTCGCCGAGACGCCGGGGCGCTTCCTCGACGCGGTGCGCGCATTTCTCACCGCCCGTACGGAAACGCCGTCATGAGATCCGCCGAACCCGGCCGCCGCGCCCTGCTCGGCGCGGGCAGGCGACTGCTTGCCACCGAGAATCTGGGCAGGCTGTCGGTCAACGCGATCACCGCCGAGGCGCGGATGGCCAAGGGCAGCTTCTATCAGCACTGGCCGAGCCGTGAGTCCTATCTCCTCGCCCTGCACCGCGCTTTCCACGACGACCTCGCCGATCAGGTGGCGACCGCGATCGCCGACCTGCCCCCGGGCGAGCGGCGCCTCATGACCGCGATCACCACCTACCTCGACGGCTGCCTGGCCGAACCGGCGACGAAAGCCCTGCTCGTGCAGGCCCGCACCGACGCCGGTCTCCACACCGAGGTCACGGCCCGCAACGCCACCGCCGCCGACCTGCTGCTCGCCGATTTGGTGGCGATGGGCTGGACCGACGCCGAACCCGTCGCGGTCCTGCTGGTCGCCGCGATCGCCGAGACCGCGCTCCTGGAGATGGACCCGCCCGCCCCACGCCCCGACCTGCGCGCTGCCCTGCTGCGCCTGGCCCGGTGACAGTCCCTTCGACGGCCCGGAAACAACGAGAGGCCCGATCCGTATAGGATCGGGCCTCTTGTCTTTGTGGGCGAAGGGGGACTTGAACCGCTGTTCAGCCCCTGCTCACACCGTGCGACCATGGGAAGCTATGGGGAGGTACGGGTATGTATGGGAATCTATGGGCAGACAATAGCCCCGATTGTGGACCGCGTCCACAGCATCCCGGGCGTACTCTGACAAGAAATGACCCCCGCTACGGTTGCCGCCGCGCGGGGGTTCGGGACTCCTGAACCGGAGGAATCGTGCCCAATCATACGCAGGACCGCGACCTTGCCGACCGTCTCGTGTCGATCCGCAAGCGCCGCGGACTCTCGCAGCCCGAGCTCGCTAAAGCGGCCCGCCTCGCGGCCTCGACAGTGAGCAAGATCGAGCGGGGCGAGCTCGCCAATCCACGGCTTGCCACGATCCGGGCACTTGCGGGCGCGCTCGGCACGACGACCACCGTCCTACAGGGCGGCATCGGCGACACCGAGCAGGCCGACGCCGCGACTAACGATGTGTGGGCGCCGGTACGCCACGCGCTCGCCGCGCCGCCCGCGGCCGAGGATGACGAGCCGCCGACGCCTGCCAACATTCGCGCCGAACTGTCACGCTTGCAGGTCGAGCTCGCCGCGCATCGGTACCAGGCAATCGCCGCCGATCTGCCCGCTCTGCTGCGCGACTCGGCCACTGCCGGCGACCGGAGCCTGCACGCGCACACACTCGGCGCGGTCGGGTGGCTGCTCACCCAGAATCGACAGTGGGAGGATGCCGCGCTCGTCCTCGACCGGGCGATCGAGACCGCCGACGACGAGGCCACCGCCGCCGCCGCTGTCGCCACGCGAGTGTGGAGTGAGCTGCGACAGGGTCACCTCGACCCGGCACGGGCGCTGGCGCTCGAATGGGCCGACCGGATCGAGCCCAAATTCTCGCGCGCCTCGCTCGCGCAACTCGCCGTGTGGGGTCGGCTGTGGCTGTTCATCGCAACGATTGCGATTCGCGACAACAGGCAGCACGAGTACGAGGACGCGATCGGCCTCGCACGGGCGGCGGCGAGCCGCATCGGGCACGAGGTGATTACCGAAGTCGGTTCGACGAGACAGTTCGGCCCGATCACTGTCGAGCATGTCGCGGCCGAGGCCGCGGTGCTCAACGATCAGCCCGCGGTCGCGCTCGCAATCGCCGCACAGACCCCGCGGCCGACACTGCTGCCGACCGCCGCGGGCCGGTTGCGTCACCGGCTCGACAAGGCCAATGCGCATTCGCAACTGGGCGATTGGGATAACGCCATGGGCGAGTTGCGCAGCCTCGCCAACCAGGCGCCGGAATGGATCGTGCAGCAACGGTATTCGCGCGACATCATGGGGTCGATCGTCGAGCGCCGTCGCACGCTCACCGACGATATGCGCGAGCTCGCCGACATGGTGCGCTTGGAGCTCTGAGCAGGGAAAGTACTAGTTTCGGTCGACACGATCCGAAACTGTCAGTGACGCAAGGCACCTCGGCGGGTGAGTCTTAGGACAACGCCGACGCCGGACGAACCTTGAGAGTCTCCGGCGTCGGTGGAATCAAATCCTCTACCGCCTGCCGGGGGAACCCATGGCCGCATCACCTGAAATGGCGGCGTTCATCGCCGCCGAGGACGAGCTACTCAATCGCGCGGTGTACCCGCTGAATTGGCCGCACGAGGCGCCCGACCGTCCATTTTCTACCGACGACGCGCACCGCGCGATGCAACGGCACGCCGGTTGCCCGGCGAACGCCTGCGCCCGCAAGCGTGCCGCGCAGAAGGTGCTCGTCGACGCCGGGCACGTCGTCCCCGACCCGCGCAACAGCAGGAACCTCGGATGAGCGCCGAGCTCGCTCGCCTCGACAAGCTCGACGGCGGCCCGGCGCCACGCCCCGCCGCGTGGATGCAACACAACGATGGCTCGTGGTGGGTCGTCGATGACTACGGGATCGCATGGCCTGTCGCGGCATTCACGACCCTCGACGAGGCCGAGGACGAGGCCGAGGCGGTGCTCGCTGCCATCGGTCAGCACATCGTCATCGACGTTGCACCGGGCACCGTCGCCGACACCGAGGTCGACCGGTGACGGCCGCCGCGGTGGCGCTCGGCCTGCCCGACAAGCGCGACGCCGGTGTTCGGCGGTACTTCGGCCTCGGCGCGTTCGCGATGCTGTCCGGCCACGGCTACAGGCAGCTTGTGAACTGGCGCCACAGCGAACGGATATGGGTACCGTCGCCCGACATCGAGATCGGGCCCCACCCCGGCTGGTCGCTGCCGTGCATACAGGCATGGTCGCCCGACGGCGCCCCGTTCCGACGATCGCCGACCGTGCGGTTCCGGGACGCGGCCGAGGTGGCGCGACAGTGGCATATGCCTCGCGAGGCGCTCTGGGCGTGCATCGGCGACGGCTCGCTCGCGGGCCCGGTCGTGTGGGTCGACGACCGGCCGGGCTGGATGCAGTGAAAGCTATCGGGCTGATTCGCGCGGCGGTCTCGGCCGACCCGAGCGTCGACGAGAATCTGATTCGGAATCTCGCTCGCGCCCGTAAGTACGAGCTCGTCGGCATCCTCACGATTCGCCCGAATGGTCAACACCATCTCGCGTTTGGAGAACCAAGAGCGGGAGATGTCAGTGAAGCAAGTCCTTGCCGTTGCGCGCGGCCTCGGCGTCGACGCCGGCGACTTCGTCGACGCCGCGCAGAAGGGAATGGGCGCCGGGGAGTAGCCGACTCGCCATCACACCTCGGCGATTAGCTGCCCTAATCAGGCTCGCCACCGAAGTAGACGCGGTGACCTCGTCTCGGTCCGCCAACTGCCCCATACCGCACCCTCGATCGCCTCGGTTCCCGCCACAGGTCGCGAGCACCCCGACTCGCTCGTTCGAACACCAGTTCGATACTACCGGGCTAAGAGTGCCGCGCAGGCTCTGCGTGGTGGAGTCCCCCGCCCGATTCGTAGGACCAATGGGTAACGCGATCGTAGCCAGGAATATGGAACCCGGTATGCCCGATTTGCAATATGACGGAATCGTTACCTACAAAAACAGTTAGATACCAAAAACCCGGAGCTCGCAAGGGTTTACGAGTCCGGGTTCATGCATCTTGACGCCTAAGCCGTCAACCGTGGTCGACGCCCGCCGAATGTGTGCGCGGTGTGTGCGCGAGCGATCTCGGCATCGGCAACTGCCGCGACCGCAGCGACCTCGCGGTCGAATTCGTGTCGCATCCTCGAGACCGCCTCGGCCGCCGCGTCTCTCGCGTCGGCCGCATCCTCGACGGCGAGGTCGCGCAGCGCGAGCGCGGCGTCTCGCTCGCGCCGGGCCGCGTGCGCGTCGACCTCGGCGAGGTGCCGGGCGCGCTCGGCCTCGACGCCGCGCGCGCGGGCCCGTTCCAGCTCGGCGGCCAGGCGCCCGGCGTCGGTCTGCTCTGCCGACGCCGCGGCCTTGTCGGCGAACCGGCGCGTCGCGCGGTGCGCGCGCACCGGGTTGTGATCGGGATCCGCACAGTAGGCGGCCGGGCGACCCGGCCCGATGCGCGGCGGAATTACCATGCCGCACACCGAATCCGGGCCGGTCGGAAACCGGCAGTGACCAGGCTCGATTTTCATTTCATTGCACCCGTCATGAAATGAAACCGCCGGTCACGCGGCGGCGGCGAGCAGGTCGCCGGCCTCGTGCTGCGCGACGTGGTCGACCGCGGTGTCGTACGTGCTGAATACCTGCGACTGCACGACGCCGTCGGCGTCCATCCACACTGCCTCGAAACCTGCGGCGACGCGCTCGATCTCGCCGAGGCGCCCGAGCTGCACGAGCCGACGCCGCCGGGCCTGCTCGATGCCGACCACGGTGCTACGCAGCCGCGGCAGGCGCCCGGCGATAACCTGAGCGCTTGCCGCGCTCGCGGCGTGCGAGTGGTGCCCGTACCGCTTGTCGGTGATCGCGTACGACGAGTGCCCGGCGTCGCGCGAGACGACCCAGATCGGCTCGCCATCCTGCAATCGCCAGCTAATTCCCGTGTGTCTCGTGACGTACGGGGTCAGGCGCTTGGACATGAGCCGGTCGACGACGCGCCCATACCGGTTAAGCAGCTCGTCGAAAGACAATCCTTGCCACCCGGCGGCACCGGTGAACGGGGTCCGGTCGCCCTTGTGCAGCGCGACGAGCCGTTCCAACGCGGGCGCCCATCCCTGTTGCCAGAATCGAACGCTCGTCACCGGCAGGCCGGTAGGGGTGAGGAACAGCCACGCATCGGCCGGGCGGTCGAGGTCGAGCCGGGCGACCGTTTCCAACGGCACGAACGTAGTCCGAATGCCGCGCTCGGTCTTCGGGTCGCCGAGGCGCGGCCTGCCGTTCGCCCACTTCCACGCCCGCACGATCGAGACGGCGCCGTTGTCGCGGTTGATGTCGCCGACCTTGAGGGCGCCCTGCTCGCCGGGGCGCGCCATGCTCATCACGCCGAACTCCCACCACGACCGCCAGAAGGGCTCGAGCAGTTGCTCGATGAGCTCGTACTCGAGGTCGTCGAGGTGGTCGACCTCACGGGCTGAACACTTCGGCAGGCGGGTATCAGCGCACGGATTCCACGGGATGAGAGCCTTCGGGCGCTTGCGGGCTGCGGCGCCCATCGCCGCGCAGAGCAGCCCGTGCTTATTGCGCACGGTCTTCGCACCGTTGCCGAACTCGCTCTCGAGCCAATCCACCCACGCCGCATCGAGTTCGGGCGTCAAGGCGTCCACGGGCAGATCCTCGCCGAAAAACGGCACCATGTCGCGGTCGATCATGCGCCTGTATTTGCGCTTGGTCTCCTCCTCGACCGACTTCCCGAGGCTGTTGACGTATCGGTGCAACCACGCCTTGAGCGTGAGCACCTCGGCCTCGGCTGCTGCTGCGGCGAGGCGGGCGGCGAGTACGCGCTCGGCCTCGACGGCGCCGACCCGGTCGAGCAGCTTTGCCCAGCGGATCGCCTCGGCGTGGTCGACGAATGTCTGCGAGGTCGCGATCTCCTCGGCCGCGCCGGGGCGCTTGATGCGGTAGCGCACCTGCGAAACGGTGCTGCCGTCCTTGCGAACGCGAATACGGGGAGTGGTCTTGCGGGGCCGTGACATGGGCGTGCGTCCTTCGCGCCAGCCGAACCTCCTCAGGTTCTTGTGGACCGCAATGTGGACGCAGAAGGGGCCTAATCCGTGGATTAAGCCCCTGACCTGCTATTTCGTTGTGGGCGAAGGGGGACTTGAACCCCCACGTCCTTACGGACACTGGCACCTGAAGCCAGCGCGTCTGCCATTCCGCCACTCGCCCGAGCGACTGGAAAAATCTAACATGCCTCGCCGACGAAAATAAAATCGAGGCTGTGACCTGCGGTGATGCCGACGGATTCGGCGCGGGAACCGGGGCGGTTCGCCGGGAGTTACAGGGTGGGAGGATCGTAGATATCATGCAAGGAACATGGTCGGGTCCGGACACGCCGTAATCAGCGTGCCGACCGGCGAGGACACTCACCGAAGGGAGGGCCGTGATGGGCATCGTGTCGAGATTCGAACGACGTCTGCAGGGCGCTGTCGGTGATGTGTTCGCGAGGGTGTTCGGCGGCAGCGTCGTCCCCCAAGAGGTGGAGGCCGCGCTGCAGCGTGAAGCCGCAGATCGAGTCCAGGATCTCGAGGGCGGGCATCTCCTCGCGCCCAACAGCTATGTGATCACGATCAACGAGTCCGATCACGGCAAGCTCGACGCCGATCACGACCTCACCACCAAGGCGTTCGCCAAACACCTGCAGGATTACATCCGCGAGCAGGGCTGGCAGACCTACGGCGAAGTGCACGTGGCGTTCGAGGCATCACCTACGCTGCACACCGGAATGTTCAGAGCGAGCGGCCGCGTCGACCCCGACGCCGGTCGCGGGACCGCCCCACCTCGCCCCGAACCGCCACAACGACCCGCACACCCGCAACCAGGAGCTGGCCCCATGACGCACAACTCAGGCTACGAGCCAAGCCGAGAGCCCGCGGAGTCCGATCCACGCAACCGCGGGTACGCGCCGCCGCCCGCCGGACGCGGTGCCGCGCCGGGTGGTTCCTACCCGGACGAGTACGGTCGCGCGGGCGGCGGCTACGGCGTGCCGGAGGCGCAGCCGGGTTACGACCCTGCCTACGGCCAGCAGGGTGGCGAGTACCAGAACGGGTACGACCCCGCCGCGCCCGCCCAGCCCGGCTACGGCCAGCAGCCCGGGTACGGCGCCCAGCCCGGCTACGACCAGCAGGGCGGCTACGGCCAACAGGCCTACAGTCAGCAGCCGGGGTACGGCCAGCAGGGCTACGCCGAGCCCGGGTACGACCAGCAGCCCGGGTACGAGCAGCAGGGCGGCTACGGCCAGCAGGGCTACGCCGACCCGCAGCAAGGCTACGGCCAGCAGCCCGGTTACGGCGCCCAGCCCGGCTACGCCGAGCCCGGCTACGACCAGCAGGGCGGCTACGGCCAACAGGGCTACGCCGACCCGCAGCAAGGCTACGGCCAGCAGCCCGGTTACGGCGCCCAGCCCGGCTACGCCGAGCCCGGCTACGACCAGCAGGGCGCCTACGGCCAACAGGGCTACGCCGACCCGCAACAGGGCTACGCCGACCCGCAACAGGGCTACGCCGACCCGCAGGCAGGCTACGGCCAGGCCGGGGGGGGCTACGGCGCCGCGCAGGCCAGCTACTCGGCCACCCTGCAACTCGACGACGGGAGCGGGCGCACCTATCAGCTGCGCGAGGGTTCCAACATCATCGGTCGCGGGCAGGACGCCCACTTCCGGCTGCCCGACACGGGGGTGTCGCGCCGCCACATCGAGGTGCGCTGGGACGGCCAGACGGCCATGCTCTCGGACCTGGGTTCCACCAACGGCACCCTCGTGAACGGTTCGCCGGTGCAAGATTGGCAGCTCGCCGACGGCGACGTCATCCGGGCCGGGCATTCCGAGATCCTGATCCGGATCGTCTGATCCCGTAAGCTGCGCGGTGCACGTCACGAGTCGACGCTGTCGGCCCTATGATGCTGCCATTACACGCACGGCCCCGACCTCGGGGCCCGCAAGCCAGCACGCTGGTGGGGGTGGTTCGCCCCGCACCTGCAGTACCGACGTACCCGGGCGAACAGGAGGTGGAACGCCGTGCAGGGATTGATCCTGCAATTGACCCGCGCGGGGTTCCTGCTGCTGCTCTGGTTGTTCGTCTGGGCCGTTCTGCGGACCTTGCGCAGCGATATCTACGCGGCATCCGGCATACGGATCCAGCCCAGGCCCGCGCGCGGTGCGCGCGGATCGCTGGGACTGCCATCCTTGCGCCGAGGCCAGAAGGGCGCCAAATATCTTGTGGTGACTCATGGTTCACTCGCCGGTACTCGAATCACCCTCGGCACACAGCCGGTTCTCATCGGCCGGGCCGACGATTCGACGCTGGTTCTCACCGACGACTACGCCTCGACCAGGCACGCGCGACTCTCTCAGCGTGGTGACGACTGGTACGTGGAGGACCTCGGCTCCACCAACGGCACATATCTCGACCGCGCGAAAGTCACCACCGCCGTCCGTGTTCCGCTCGGCACTCCGGTGCGAGTCGGCAAAACAGTGATCGAGCTGCGATCGTGACACTTGTTCTGCGCTACACCGCGCGAAGCGACCGCGGACTCGTCCGGGGCAACAACGAGGATTCGGTCTACGCGGGCGCACGCCTGCTAGCCCTCGCCGACGGCATGGGTGGCCACGCCGCCGGTGAAGTCGCCTCCCAGTTGATGATCGCCGCGCTGGCGCACCTCGACGACGACGAGCCCGGCCAGGACATCCTGGGCAAGCTCGACCGCGCCACCCGCTCCGGCAACGCCGCCATCGCCGACCACGTCGAAGCCGAACCCGAACTCGACGGCATGGGCACCACGCTCACCGCCATCCTGTTCGCGGGCGGCAAGCTCGGCTTGGTGCACATCGGCGACTCGCGCGCCTATCTGCTGCGCGACGGCGAACTCGCCCAGATCACCCGCGACGACACCTTCGTGCAGTCGCTGGTCGACGAGGGCCGGATCACCGCCGAGCAGGCGCACACCCATCCGCAGCGCTCGCTGATCATGCGCGCCCTCACCGGCAACGAGATCGAGCCGACGCTGATCATGCGCGAGGCCCGCGCCGGTGACCGCTATCTGCTCTGCTCCGACGGCCTCTCCGACGTGGTGAGCGACGAGACCATCGGCAACACCATGCGCGAGGGCAACACCGACGAATGCGCCGACCGGCTCATCGAGCTGGCCCTGCGCAGCGGCGGGCCCGACAACGTCACCGTGGTCGTCGCCGATGTGATCGACCTCGACTACGGCCAGAGCCATCCGATCGTCGCCGGCGCCGCCTCCACCGAGGAGGAGGAAGACGCGCCACCGCCGAACACCGCCGCGGGCCGCGCGGCCGCCATGCGTCCGCCGCGCGCGCAGCCGCGTCGCGCCGCCGCACCCGCCCCGCCGCCGGAGACCAAGTCGCACAAGCTGCGCTGGGTACTGCTGTCGATGGCGTTGATCGCCGCGGTCACCGTGGGACTCGTGGTGGGCTACAAGATGATCCGCAGCAACTACTACGTCGGTTCCGACGATGATCGGGTCGTCGTGATGCGGGGCCTGCCCGGCTCCATCCTGGGCTACTCGATCCACGACGTGGAGCTCACCGGCTGTGTCAACAGCAAGGGCGAGCTCACCCTCGTCGGCGCGGGCCAGACCGCACCGAGCGGGTGCAAGAAGCTGATGGTCAGCGATCTGCGCCAAACCGGACGCGAACAGGTACAGAAGGGCCTGCCGCCGGACTCGCTGGACAAGGCGCGCGACAGCATGAAGGTGCTGGCGCAGAAGGAACTCCTGCCGCCCTGCCCGAAGAAGGAATCGGTACCGCAGCCCGGCGTGCTGCCCCCCGAGGAACCGCCGGTGATCCCCGGTGACCAACCGACCCCCGGTCCCGATCAGCCCGCGACGCCGACCACCACCCCGCCGCCGCCCACGACGGCCACCCCGACCACCACCCCGCAGATCTCAGGGGAGAACTGCCGGGTGACGGACTGATGTCCGCACCGGCACCGCCGTCAGCTGGGGCATTCCCCAGCCCCCCTGGCGGCTTCGCGCCAGCGCCACCACCCTCGACGCGACGCAACTCGGAGTTGCTGCTGCTCGCGGGGGCGGCGGGGATCACGACGGTGTCGTTGTTCATCGTCGAGGCGAGCCAGGAACAGTCCATCACCTGGGACATCGCCAAGTACGGCGCGGCGTTCCTCGCGCTGTTCGGGATCGCGCACCTGGCCGTGCGCCGGTTCGCGCCGTTCGCCGACCCGCTGCTGCTACCGATCGTCGCGCTGCTCAACGGGCTCGGGCTCGTGCTGATCCACCGGCTCGATCTCGCGGACGCGCAGAAGGCCGTGTACGACTCGAGCCCGATCCCGTCCCCCGACGCCAACCAGCAGATCATGTGGACCGGCCTGGGCATCGTGGTGTTCATCAGCCTGCTCATCGTCTTGCGGGACTACCGCACGCTGGCGCGCTACACCTACACAGTAGGCCTGATCGGCCTGATCGCGCTGGCGATTCCGGCACTGTTGCCGAGCCGGTTCTCCGAAGTGAACGGCGCCAAGATCTGGATCCGGCTGCCCGGATTCAGTGTGCAGCCGGGCGAATTCGCGAAGATCCTGCTGATCGTGTTCTTCGCCGGGGTGCTGGTGGCCAAGCGCGACCTGTTCACCGCGGCGGGCAAGCACTTCCTCGGCATGGATTTCCCGCGCCCGCGCGATATGGGCCCGGTCCTGATCGTGTGGATCGTCTGCATCGGCGTGCTGGTCCTGGAGAAGGACCTCGGCACCTCGCTGCTCATCTTCGGCACGGTGCTGGTGATGATCTACATCGCCACCGAGCGGGTGGGCTGGCTGATCATCGGCAGCGCACTGCTCGCGCTCGGCTTCGTGTTCGCCTATCAGCTGTTCGGGCACGTGCGGGTGCGGGTCGACACCTGGCTGCACCCGTTCGACGACTACCACAACACCGGCTATCAGATCTCGCAGTCGCTGTTCGGCCTGGCCACCGGCGGGCTCGCCGGAACCGGCCTTGGCAGTGGACGGCCCAGCCAGGTGCCCTTCGCCAAGACCGACTTCATCGTCACCACCATCGGCGAGGAACTCGGTCTGGTCGGGCTCACCGCCGTGCTGATGCTGTTCCTGATCCTCATCATGCGCGGGCTGCGGACCGCGCTCGCGGTGCGTGACAGCTTCGGCAAGCTGCTCGCGGCCGGCCTCTCGTTCACCATCGCGATCCAGATCTTCGTGGTGGTCGGCGGTGTCACCAAGCTGATCCCGCTCACCGGCCTGACCACGCCGTTCATGTCCTACGGCGGTTCCTCGCTGCTGGCGAACTACGCGCTGCTCGCGCTGTTGATCAAGATCTCCGATGCCGCTCGCGCTCCCGCGCCCGTGCGCAAGCGGCCCCCGGCACCGATCGCCGAAGCGGCCACCGAGATGGTTCGCCGGCCGGAAGGCGGGGCGACCGCATGAACACTCCGCTACGCCGCGTCGCCGTCGCCGTCATGGTGATGGTGGTCGCGCTCCTGATGAACGCCACCTACGTGCAGGTGATCAAAGCCGACGACCTGCGCAACGATCCGCGCAACTCACGCGTGCTGCTCGACGAGTACTCGCGCCAGCGCGGCCAGATCTCCGCGGGCGGCACGGTACTCGCCGGGTCGGTCTCCACCGACGACCGGTACAAGTACCTGCGTCAGTACCCGAGCACGCCGCCGGCGTTTGCCCCGGTCACCGGCTTCTACTCCATGCAGTACGGCAAGACCGGGCTGGAACTGGCCGAGGACCCGCTGCTGTCGGGCAACGACTCGAGCCTGTTCGGGCGCAGGCTCATCGACATGTTCTCCGGGCGTGATCCGCGCGGAGCCAACGTCCTCACCACGCTGAACCCGATGATGCAGCAGGTCGCCTACGAGCAGATGACCTCGAAGGGCTACACCGGCGCGGTCGTCGCGATCGAGCCGAGCACCGGCAAGATCCTGACCATGGTCTCCACACCCAGCTATGACCCCAACGAGCTGTCGGGTCACGACGGCGCGGCGGGCCGGGCGGCGTGGGAGCGGTTGAGCACCGATCCGAGTCAGCCGATGCTCAACCGCGCTGTCTCGCAGACCTACCCGCCGGGCTCCACGTTCAAGACCGTGGTCACCGCCGCCGCGCTGTCCAACGGCGTGGCCGGACCCGATGACCAGTTCACCGCGGCGCCCAACATCACCCTGCCCGGTACCAGCACCACGTTGGAGAACTACAACGGCAGCACCTGCGGTGACCAGCCGACCGCGAGCCTCTACGAGGCATTCCGCCGGTCCTGCAACACCGCGTTCGTCGAACTCGGCGTGCAGGTCGGCGCGACCAAGCTCAAGGACGAGGCCGCGGCCTTCGGCATCGGCCCGCACCGTGGCGTGCCGATCCCGGTCGCCGAGTCGACCGTCGGGCCGATCCCCGACAACGCCGCTCTCGGCCAGTCCAGCATCGGCCAGCGCGATGTCGCGGTGACCCCGCTCGACATCGCGGTGATCGCGGCGACCATCGCCAACGGCGGGACCAGGATGCAGCCGTACCTGGTCGACCAGACCCAGGCACCCGATCTGTCCGAACTGAGCCAGACCGACCCGGTCTCGATCGGACAGGCAGTCAGCCCCCAGGTAGCGTCGACGCTGACAAATCTGATGGTCGCCTCGGAAGCCAACACAGCCGGTGGTGGCCGGACGCCGTACCAGATCGCGTCCAAGACCGGCACCGCCGAACACGGCAGCAATCCCCGCAACACCCCGCCGCACGCGTGGTACATGGCCTTCGCGCCCGCGCAGAACCCGAAGATCGCCATCGCGGTGATCGTCGAGAACGGCGGCGACCGGTCACTGGCGGCCACCGGAGGCTCGGTGGCCGCTCCGATCGCCAGGTCGGTACTGGACGCGGGCCTGGCAGGGGGCTGAACGAAATGAGTGTGCGAGTGACAACACGGGGGCCCCGATGCTGAACAACGGCGCCATGATCGCTGACCGCTACCGCCTGCAACGGCTCATCGCCACCGGTGGCATGGGTCAGGTGTGGGAAGCGATGGACACCCGGCTCGACCGCCGGGTGGCGGTCAAGGTCCTCAAGACCGAGTTCTCCGCCGACCCGACGTTCCGGCAGCGATTCCGGACCGAGGCACGCACCACCGCGCAGCTCAACCACTCCGGGATCGCGGGCATCTACGACTACGGCGAGACCACCGATCCCTCCGGGGGCGAGACCGCCTACCTGGTGATGGAGCTCGTGCAGGGCGAGCCGCTCAACGCGGTGCTCAACCGGATGGGCAGGCTCTCGGTCATCCAGGGTCTGGACATGCTCGAGCAGACCGGGCGCGCACTCGAAGTCGCGCACCTCGCGGGCGTGGTGCACCGGGACGTGAAACCGGGCAACATCCTCGTCACCCCGACCGGCCAGGTGAAGATCACCGACTTCGGCATCGCCAAGGCCGTCGACGCCTCCCCGGTCACCAAGACCGGCATGGTGATGGGCACCGCCCAGTACATCGCGCCCGAGCAGGCCGTCGGCGAGGACGCCACCGCCGCCAGCGACGTGTACTCCCTCGGCATCGTCGGCTACGAGGCCCTGGCCGGGGTGCGCCCGTTCACCGGCGACGGCGCGATCACCGTCGCGATGAAGCACGTGCGCGACGCCCCGCCGCCGATGCCCGCCGATCTGCCCGCCAACGTGCACGAGCTGATCGCGATCACGATGGCCAAGGACCCGACCCAGCGCTACAGCAGCGGCGGCGAGTTCGCCGACGCCGTGGCCGCGGTGCGCGCCGGGCACATGCCGCCGGTGCCCGCCGGTGGCGTCTCGCCGTCGATGACCGGGGCGACCAGGGTGCTTCCGCCCGGCCCCACCATGGCCATCCCCGCCGCCGCAGGCGCCGAATACGACGGTGCGACCATGCGTTTCGGCAGCCAGGGTGGCCCGCCCGTCGGCGGCTACAGCGGCCCGGCCACCCAGGCCGCCGCACCCGCGGCGGGCGCGGCCGACCCGAGCAAGAGCAATCAGAAGTGGTGGCTCATCGCCCTCGGCGCGGGCGCGGTCTTGCTCGGTGGCGTGGCGCTGTGGGTGCTGTTCGGCGGTGAGCCGAACCGCGGTTCGACAACGACAACCACCACGGTGCAGACCACCACCACCCCGCCGCCGCCGGTGACCACCACCGTGCCGCTGCCGCCGCCGGTCGTCGTGCCCGAGGAGACCACGACGCAACCGCCGCAACCGACGACGACCACCGAGGAACCGACCACCACCGAACCGCCGGTGACCACGACCGAGCCGCCGACCACGACAACCCAGCCCGATCCGACGACGACAACCAAGACGACGAGCTCGCCGCCGACCACGACCACCGAGCCCGTGGTGGCGACCACCACCGTGCGTAACCGCCCCCAGCTGCCCAGCTTCGACTTACCGTTTCCCGACGGTGACAGCGACAGCGCCGTAGGCCCGACCCTCACCGTCGACAACAACCCACCGTCACAAGGACAGCCATGACCACCCCGAAGAATCTCTCCTCGCGGTACGAGCTGGGCGAGATCATCGGGTTCGGCGGCATGTCGGAGGTGCACAAAGCCCGCGATGTCCGCCTCTCGCGCGATGTCGCGATCAAGGTGCTGCGCGCCGATCTGGCGCGCGACCCCACGTTCTACCTGCGCTTCAAGCGCGAGGCGCAGAACGCGGCGGCGCTGAACCATCCGGCGATCGTGGCTGTTTACGACACCGGCGAGGCCACCGTCGACGGCGGCCCGCTGCCCTACATCGTGATGGAGTACGTCGAGGGCGACACCCTGCGCGACATCGTGCGCGGCAAGGGCCCGCTCGCCCCGCGCAAGGCGATGGAGGTCGTCGCCGACGTGTGCGCCGCGCTCGATTTCAGCCACAAGGCCGGGATCGTGCACCGCGACATGAAGCCGGCCAACATCATGATCAACCGCGCCGGCGCGGTGAAGGTGATGGACTTCGGCATCGCGCGCGCGATCGCCGACAGCGCCAACCCGATGACCCAGACCGCCGCGGTGATCGGCACCGCCCAGTACCTCTCGCCCGAGCAGGCGCGCGGCGAGAGTGTCGACGCGCGCTCGGACGTGTACTCGGTGGGCTGCGTGCTGTTCGAGATCCTCACCGGGCAGCCGCCGTTCACCGGTGACTCGCCGGTCGCGGTCGCCTATCAGCACGTCAAGGAAGACCCGCCGCTGCCGTCGTCGGTCAATCCCGGCGTGCCGCGCGAGCTCGACTCGGTGATCCTCAAGGCGATGGCCAAGAACCCGGCCAACCGGTACCAGACGGCCGCGGAGATGCGCGCCGATCTGATCCGGGTGCTCGGCGGGCAGAAGCCGAGCGCGCCGATGGTGATGAACGACGAGGACCGCACCACCATCATGGATTACGACGACGAGCCCGCGCCGCGCTCGTTCCGTGATCGCAGCGACGACACCGCCGAGCAGGCCGCCGCCGCGCCGCCGGAGGAATCCCGCAACCGGACCGGCCTGATCGCGCTCGGCGTCGCCGCCGCGGTCGCGGTCGCGTTCGGCATGTTCTGGGTTCTGGTCGGTCCGGGCAGCAAGGCCGACCAGGTGGCCGTGCCCGATCTGTCCGGCACGCCGGCCCAGCAGGCGCAGAGCGAACTGCAGGCGGCCGGGTTCAATGTGGCCGTGCAGCAGAAGCCGGACGGCAAGGTGGCGATCGGCAATGTCATCGCGACCCAGCCGTTGGGCGGTTCGCGCATCGACGAGGGCAGCACCGTCACCCTGCAGGTCTCGACCGGGCCCGCACAGGTACAGGTGCCCCGGCTGCTCGGTCTCACCCAGGCCGAGGCGGAGCAGAAGCTGAATTCGATCGGGCTGCAACTGGACCCGAACGTGGAGCGCAAGGCGTCGAGCACGGCCGAGACCGACAAGGTGACCGGGCAGGAACCGTCCGGCGGTGTGCGCGTCGACATCGACCAGCCGATCGTGGTCACCATCGGCTCGGGGCCCGAGCAGGTGCCCGTCCCGTTCGTCGTCGGGCAGGACATCTCGGTTGCTGAGCCGAATCTGGTAGGCAGCTCGGGGTTCGAGATCAATGTCGAGGAGGTCAAGTCGACCGCGCCTCGAGGGCAGGTGATCGCCACCGATCCGGCTGGTGGTACCAGAGTCGACAAGGGATCGACGATCACCGTGCAGGTTTCCTCTGGCGACCGGATCACTATGCCGGACCTGACCGGACTCACTCCAGCCCAGGCCCAAGATCAGCTGCGGGAACTCGGCTGGACCGGCCAGCTCAGCCAGACTTCTGTCCTCACCCTCGACGGCTCGACTGTCGGCAAGATCGTCGGTCAAAGTCCGTTGCCCAATTCTTCGACCACGATGACGAGCAACATCGTCATTCGGGTGGGCGCTTCGCTCGGAGGGTAGGGCGCTCTGGTGGCGTGCCATCAGCGTGATGCTCGCGCGACAGTCGTGAGCGGGCGAGGTCTCGATTGCGTGGAGAACCCGTCTGACGCGCCGCGGCGGGCGCAGAATGGGGCTGCTTCATCCCATCCAGCAACGCTGAACGAGGAGGCAGTCCATGACCACAGCCAGGGACATCATGAAACCGGGCGCGCAGTGGATCACCCGTGGCGACACTGTGGCAACCGCGGCGACGGCGATGGCCGAACTCGGTGTCGGCTCGCTCGTCGTCGCCGATGACGATGAGCGCATGTGCGGCATCATCACCGATCGCGACATCGTGGTGAAGTGCATCGCGCTCGGCCTGTCCCCGGAGACGACGACCGCGGCGCAGCTGTGCGAGTCGACCCCGCGCTGGGTCAGCGCCGACGCCGATGTGGAAGACGTGCTCGACCAGATGGAGAGTCACCGGATCAAGCGGATGCCGGTGATCGAGAACAAGCGGCTGGTCGGCATGATCAGCGAGGCCGATCTGGCCAGGCATCTCGACGACAATCAGCTCGGCGAGTTCGTCACCGCCATCTACGGGCGGCCCTGACCACTCAGCTCAGATCGAGGTGGGTGTTCATCGACATGGCCTCGGTGGCCAGCTCGGTCAACTCCACCACTCGAACGCCGTGCGTGCGGAGTGTGTCCACACCCTCACACGCGGCGACGAACAGGCTCGGCTCGCGCCAGGCGATGACCACCGTGGGGATGCCCGCCGCCACGATGCGGTCGGCACACGGTGGTCGGTTCGCCGTGGCGCGGGTCGAGCACGGTTCGAGCGTGCTGTAGATCGTCGCCCTGGTCAGTCGCGGGTCGTCCGGGTCGAGCTTGTTCAGCGCCGATTCCTCCGCGTGCACCTTCTCGTCGGTCTCGCGGGAGTAGCCGGTGGCGATCTCCACCCCATCGGCGACGATCACCGCGCCGACCGAAAAGGCCGTGGCGCTGGGAGGGCACTTCCGGGCGAGTTCGATCGCCCTGTGCATGAACCGCTCGTCGGTGCTGGCGGTACTACCTGCGCTCACGGAATTCCCCTGGTGGTCGGGAGTTATCCACAGCTGTCGCCGGATGTGGATTTGGTCATGTTCAGGTGTGCAAGGATTCGCCGGACAACCTGTGGACAGTGGTATTTTCCCAGGTAGATCACCTGATTTCAGTAACAGTCACACGTAGTTTTCGGGCTCGGTCGACCGGTCGACCAGGTAGTTCAGCACAGCGACATCCCCAAGTTGTTCCACACCCGCCAGCCGCAGCCGACGTTGTGCACCGCCGGGGAATCGCGCGGGGGCGACGAAGCGCGGGGCGGCCGGGTCGCCGACCAGGATCGGAGCGATCGCGAGCCGGATCTCGTCGACCAGATCCGCCGCGAGGAAGCCGGTGTGCATCCCGGTGCCGCCCTCGACCATCAAGCGCTCGACGCCGCGCGCCCCGAGATCGTCGAGCAGCGCGGGCAGGGCGAGGCGCGAGCCGAGGACGACGACCTCGGCCGAACTGTCGAGGCGGCCCCGCAGCCGGGCCGCGCCCGACTCGGAGGTGTAGACGAGTTTGCCGCCGCCGGTGTGCCAGAAGCGCAGCTCGGGATCGAGCTCGCCGGAATCGGTGACAGTCACCTTCACCGGATACTCCGGCTTGCCCGCCGCCCCCCGCGCAGCCCGGCGCTCGGCGCTGTTCACCAGCAGCCGGGGGTTGTCGGTGCGCAAGGTCTGCGCGCCGACCAGGATGGCATCGGAGTCGGCGCGCACCTGGTCGACCCGGTCGAGGTCGGCGCTGTTGGACAGCAGCAGCCGCTGTGTGCTCGCGTCGTCGATGTAGCCGTCGAGGCTGGCCGCCACCGAGAGCAGGACCCGGGGGCGGGCGGTCACGACGTCACCAGCGCGGCGACCTCCGCCTCGAGCGCCGACACCAGGGCCTCCGACGGGCGTTCGCCGCACACCTCGAGCCAGTTGGCCAGCATCCGGTGCCCGCCTTGGGTGAGCACCGACTCCGGGTGGAACTGCACACCGTGGATGGGCAGGCTGCGGTGGCGCATGGCCATCACGATGCCGCTGTCGGTGTGCCCGACCACTTCCAGCTCCGCGGGCATGGTCTCGGGGACCACGGTGAGCGAGTGGTAGCGGGTCGCGGTGAACGGATCGGGCAGTCCGGCCAACACACCGGAGCCGATGTGGAACACCGAGCTGGTCTTGCCGTGCAGCAGTTCCGGCGCCTTGGCCACGGTGCCGCCGAAGGCCTCGCCGATCGCCTGGTGGCCCAGGCACACCCCGAGCAGCGGTGTGCCGTGCTTCGCGGCCGCGTGTACCAGCGGGATACTCGCCCCGGCCCGGTCGGGACTGCCGGGGCCGGGGCTGACCAGAACGCCGTCGAAGGCGCCGCCGGCGTCGCCGCGGGTGAGCAGGGCGTCGAGATCGGCGAGTCGCTGGTCGTCGTTGCGCCAGACCACGGCCTCGGCACCAAGCTGGCCGAGGTACTGCACCAGGTTGAACACGAAGCTGTCGTAGTTGTCGACGACCAATACACGCATGCACCGAGAGTACGTGGCGAGCATGTGGGTCGTCGCATCCATTGCCTGGTGGGATAGCCTAGAAGTACCTGTACGCCGAATTCGAGGACGTCATGCCCAAGTCCAAGGTCCGCAAGAAGGCCGACTACACCCCGAGCCCCGCCAGCCGCACCCCGGTGAAGGTGAAGGCGGGCCCGTCGCCGGTCTGGTACGTCGCGATCATGCTTGGCTTCATGCTCGCCGGTCTCCTCTGGTTGATCGTCTATTACCTGGCTGCCGAGCAGATCAGCTGGATGAACGACCTGAACGCCTGGAACTTCCTGATCGGCTTCGGCCTGATGGTCATCGGCCTGATCATGACCATGCGATGGCGCTGACCGCGCGCCGCACACCGGATTACACCGGTGTTATTCATGCACACCTGTGGATGAACCTGTGGACAACTCGAGGACCAACGGGGGACGAAGCCGCGTGAACGCTGGGGAATCCGACGGCGCCACCTCGTGGACGACGCCCGTCTCAGCTCTCGTCGCGGTGACCGGCGGCGGATTCGTGCTGGTCGTGGCCGCGATCCTCGCCCAGGACGGGCCGAGCAGGCTACTCGTCGGCCTCGCAGCGTTCGCTGTGCTCGCGATGGCCGTGCTCGGTGTCCGCCAGCGCCCCCGGCTGACGATGGTTCCCGAACCCGCGCCGCGCCTGGTGATCGGCACACTCACTGGCCCGAAGGAGTATCCACTCGATCGGATCGACCGGATCAGGATGGTTTCCTACCGTCGTCTCGGCCGTAAGAGCGCGATGCTCGAGGTCGACGTGCAGCACGGCGACAGCGAGCGCCTGCTGATCTTCGGTCGCTGGGATCTCGGTACCAACCCACACGATGTGTACGACGCGCTGGTCGTCAACGGATTCGCCTCGGTCACCGACGGCTGAACCGAAAGCCAACGTTTCACGTGAAGCAATGAACTCCCCGCCGCGAAGTCTCGCGGCGGGGAGTTCTCGTCCTGCGGCCGATCAGGCGAGGGTGATCGAGGAGATGACGACCGGCTCGGTCGGCCGATCGTTGCGATCGGTCTTCACCAAGGCGATCGCGTCGATCACCTTGCGTGAATCGGGGTCGACCACCTCGCCGAAGATCGTGTGCTTGCGATTCAGATGAGGCTGCGCGCCGACGGTGACGAAGAACTGCGAGCCGTTGGTGCCCGGTCCGGCATTGGCCATCGCGAGCAGGTAGCCACGATCGAAGCGCAGTTCCGGGTGGAATTCGTCGCCGAACTCGTAGCCGGGACCGCCACGCCCGGTCCCGGTGGGATCGCCGCCCTGGATCATGAACCCCGGGATCACCCGGTGGAAGACGGCGCCGTCATAGAACGGGCCTGCGTCCGTGCCGCCGGCATTGGCGGTGGTGTAGGGCGCACTGCCGTCGGCGAGGCCGACGAAGTTGCGCACCGTCTTGGGCGCGTGGTTACCGAAGAGCGCGATCTTGATATCGCCGTGGTTGGTGTGCAGCGTCGCCACGGCCGTCTGGTTGGGTGAGGTCACGCGGGTTATGGTGCCACAATGAAGCTTCGTAACCCGCTCATCGCCTCGCTGGCGATCGCAGGCGCAGGCGCCATCGCCTACCTGGCCCGCAGCAAACGCCCCCAGTTGCCCGAACCGGCCGCGGCGCCGCCGCGCCTCGGCTACTCCCGCAACGGCTCGGCGCCGGTCCCGTCCACGGAGACCGGCGCCCGCTGAACCTCTAGCGGCTCACCGTCCTGCGGTACTGGCGCTGCGCCAGCGGCACGAACACGACCAGGATGACGACGACCCAGATCAACGTCATCGCCGCCGGGTTCTGCAGCGACCAGGCCGTGGGCTCGGGCGCGTTCGGATCGGTGTTACCGAACAGGTTGCGCGTGGCCTGTGTGACCGCCGAGACCGGGTTCCACTCGGCGAAGATGCGCAGCGGAGTCGGCAGGTCCTGGATCGGCACAAAGGTGTTGGCCAGGAAGGTGAGTGGGAAGATCACCATGAAACTGGCGTTGTTGAACACCTCGGGGCTGCGGACCAGCAGGCCGACCACCGCCATGATCCAGGAGACCGCGTAGGCGAACAGCAGCATCAGCACGTAGGCGAGGACCGCGTCGAGGAACGATCCACGGATCCGCCAACCGACGATCAGCCCGGTCACCGACATCACCACGAGGCTGACCACGTTGATCACCACGTCGCTGACCGTGCGCCCGACCAGCACCGCCGAGGGTGCCATCGGTAGCGACCGGAACCGGTCGATGATGCCCTTCTGCATGTCCTCGGCCAGACCGGCGCCGGTGAACGAGGCACCGAACACCACGGTCTGCACGAAGATGCCGACGATCAGGAACTCGCGGTAGCCGCCCTCGACACCGGGGACCTGGATCACCGAGCCGAACAGGTAGGCGAACAGCAGCACGAACATGATCGGCGACATGGTCGAGAAGATCAGGACGTCGGGTACCCGTTTGATCTTGATGACGTTGCGCTTGGCGATGGTGACGCTGTCGGTGGCGACCATCTGCAGCCGTTCCCCCAACCCGGGGCGGTGGATCTCGGCGGTGTCGACGATGGCGCTCATCGAGACTGTCCTTCCTTGGCGAGCTCGGCATCTCCGTTGACGAGTTCTTCGGCCTCGTGCCCGGTGAGGGTGAGGAAGACATCGTCGAGCGAGGGTCTGCGCAACGCGACGTCGTTGATCTTCACTTTGTGTTCGGTGAGCCGTCCGATCGCGGTGACCAGATCCTGGGAGCCATCGGCCACCGGGACGACGAGCCTGCGCAGCGCCGGTTCGACGTGGATCTCGCCGTCGGCCAGCCCGCCGAGCACCTGTTGGGCGGTGGCGAGCTCGTCGACATCGGCGACGGTGAGTTCGATCCGGTCGCCGCCCACGAGGGTCTTGAGTTCGTCGGCGGTGCCGCGGGCGATCACCTTGCCGTGGTCGATCACGCCGATGGCGTCGGCGAGCCGGTCGGCCTCGTCCATGTACTGGGTGGTGAGCAGCAGGGTGGTGCCGCCGGCGACGAGTTCCTCGATGACGTCCCACAGGTCGAGCCGGGCCCGCGGGTCCAGACCGGTCGTCGGTTCGTCGAGGAACAGCACCGGCGGATTGGCCACCAGCGCGCCCGCGAGATCGAGGCGCCGGCGCATACCGCCGGAGTAGCCCTTCACCGGACGGTCGGCGGCATCGGCGAGGCGGAACCGTTCGAGTAGTTCGCGCGCGCGTTCCTTGCTCCGTTTGATGCCCAGGTGATAGAGCCTGCCGACCATTTCGAGGTTCTCGAACCCGGTGAGGTATTCGTCGACGGCGGAGTACTGACCGGACGCGCCGATCCGTGAGCGCAGTGTTTGCGGGTCGTTGAGCACATCGACCCCCGCGACGGTGGCCCGTCCCTCATCGGGGACGAGCAGGGTGGTGAGTACGCGGACTGTGGTGGTCTTGCCCGCGCCGTTGGGCCCGAGCAAGGCGGTGACGGTGCCTTCGGGAACCGACAGATCGAGTCCGTCGAGGGCGGTCACCCGTCCGTACCGCTTGACCAGCCCCTCGGCGACGATTGCGTCGGGCATGATTCTCCTGATGTCGTAGTTCGAACGAACACTGTTGCCCCAGTATTGCGGCACCCACCGACAAGTCGCATCCCCATTTCGGCGGCTTCGATCGGTCGGATGTACAGACGTGTTCGACATGCCGAGCGTCGCGACACGCGACGAATCGGACTGATTCTCCGACTGTGACCGCGAACGCAAGACCCTGTTCTTCGGGCAACGGCTCCGCGTGAACCAGAACATGTTCATCGGTATTTGCTCGGAAAGTGTTGCGTAACAGCTGATTCCGAATGCCGTAAGACAACCGTCGGGCGCGCTCCCCCCGGCTCCCGGCGAGCTTCGCGGCCGCCGCCGACCACGCTCGACGCCCTCATCGCCGAAAAATCTCGGAAACTCCTCCGTTGCGCGTACACGAATTCCGCACACATCGCGTAGGATCGTTCACGTCGGCCCCTCCCCCCCGGGCCGACCCTACGCGGGCCTCGGCTAACTCCCCCCCTTCGCCGAGGCCCGCTCCCCATTTTCCGGGAAGGTCGCAGCTCGGTTGAACCGCCGACGCGCGCCGACCCGAGCACCGTCACAGTCGGGCCACGAACCGGCGATCCCCCGGCAACCGGGGCTATCGTCGGCCCATGGTGCCCGGGCGAGGCGTGATCGCCGCGGTCGTCGTTTCGATGACGATCGCGGTCGGCTGCGCGGGAGCCACCGACGATGAGCCCGCCACCACGACGGCCGAACTCGCACCGAATCAGGTCGCCGGAGTGGCCCTGCCCGCCGACGCGGTGGACAACGCCGTCGGCCGACTCGACGAGCTGGCCGGATCACTGATGGACAGCACCGGCATACCGGGAATGGCCGTCGCCGTGGTTCACGATGGAAAAACTGTGTACGCCAAGGGATTCGGCGTCCGTGATGGGCGTTCGGGCGAGCAGGTCGATCCCGACACGGTCTTCCAGCTGGCCTCGGTGTCGAAGTCGGTCGCGGCCACCGTCGTCGCCAACCAGGTCGGCGCGGACACCGTCGACTGGACGACCCCGGTGGTGGACCACCTGCCCACCTTCGCGCTGGCGGATCCGGCCGTCACCGCCCAGCTCACCGTCGCCGACCTGTTCGCGCACCGCAGCGGCCTGCCCGATCACGCGGGCGATCGACTGGAGGACCTCGGCTACGACCGGGCCACGATCCTGGACCGGCTCCGCCTCGAACCGCTCGACCCGTTCCGGATCACCTACCAGTACACCAACTTCGGGCTCACCGCGGGCGCGGAAGCGGTCGCCGCCGCGGCCGGGACCGAGTGGGCGCAGTTGTCGGCCGATGTCCTCTACGAACCTCTGGGCATGCAGTCGACCAGTTCGCGCTTCGCCGACTTCGAGGCGCGCCCGAACCACGCCGTCGGCCATGTTGACATCGACGGCGACTGGGTCGCCCGCTACACCCGCGACCCCGACGCCCAGTCCCCCGCGGGCGGGGTGAGTTCCTCGGTGAACGACATGACCCGCTGGCTGACGATGCTGCTCGGCACCGGCACGAACGGAGCCACCACGATCGCCCCACCGGAGGCGCTGCTGCCCGCGATCACCCCGCAGGTGATCTCGTCCCCGGCCGCTGCCGTCGACGCGCGAGCGGGCACCTACGGGTACGGCTTCAACGTGTCGACCTCGCCCGCCGGCCGCACGACCCTCAGCCATTCCGGCGCCTTCGCCCTCGGCGCGGCGACCAGCTTCCAGGTGATCCCGTCGGCCGACGTGGCGATCGTCGCCCTCACCAACGCGGCCCCCATCGGCGTCCCGGAGACACTGACCGCCGAGTTCGCCGATCTGGTGCAGTTCGGCGAGATTCGCGAGGACTGGCGCACGCTCTACCGAGATGCCTTCGCCTCGATGGACGAGCCGGAAGGCGACCTGTCCGGTGAGCCGGCACCCACCGACCCCGCTCCCGCCCAGGGGTTGTCGGCCTATACCGGCACCTACGACAGCGACTACTGGGGCCCGGCGATGATCACGACCGACGACACGGGCCTCGTCCTCACCATCGGCCCCGCGCAACGGCGCTACCCCCTGCGGCACTGGGACGGCGACACCTTCGCCTTCGAGCCGATCGGCGAGAACGCCCCGCCGGGCAGCGTCTCCTCGGCGACCTTCACCGACGGCTCGCTCACCCTGGATTACTTCGACGAGGACGGCCTCGGCACCTTCACCAGGGGCGGCTGATCATTCCGCCCCGGCCACGGCACGCCACGCGGTGGTCAATCGGGCGGCCCGCGCCTTACCGGCCACGCCGAGCACCGGCGAATCGCGTTCCCATCGGCTGCGCACCACGGGGTCGACCTGGTCCCACCACGGCTCCAGCTCCACGCGCGCCCGGGTGAGCAGGCCGAAGACACCGCCCAGCGCGACGTGGGCGCCGGCCGAGCTCGGGTCCTCGACACTCACGCCACGCACGGCCGCAAGCACCGCCAGCAGCTGCGCTACCGGTTCCACGGGCCACCGCGCCTGCCTGCCCACCCGCACCAGCCGACCGAGCACAGCGGCGACCACGTGCATGTCCTCGACCGTCCGGAACGGCTTGAGATAGTCGGCGTAGCCGTCGCCGGGCAGCACGTCGCCGGGGGCTGCCGCGAACTCGACGGTGGCGTGCGGAACCTCGGGGACGAAGGGCAGCTCGGGCAACGGCGTCACCGTGATGCCGGGGGCGGTCGCGGGGACGAGGACCGCGCGCAGGCTCGACCTGCCGTCCGCGCGCAGGCCGTCCGTGGCGATCACCACGAATCGGGTGGCGGCCGGGCCGAGGGTGGCGAAGGATTTGGTCCCGGTCACCGTGCCGTCGCCGGCGACGGCGGTCGTCATGGCGGACGGCCGCGCGCCCGCCGCTTCGGTCGCGCACAGGGCGGCCAGGTCGTCGGGCTCGAGCTCGGGGATCAGGGTGTGCAGGGCTTCCTGATAGCCGCCGAGGAACGCCGAACCCGTTTCCGCGCTGTCGAAACCGGCGACCGCGGCACGGTCCACCGAGTTCGCGAACCCGGCACTGCGGGCCCGGTGGCGCGCCCAGCAGGCGGCGAGATCTTCTCCGGGCGCGTCATCGGGTTCGGCGGTGAGCAGGAAATCGAAAACCGAGGCGTTCACAGCTGTGGAGCCTAGGTGACCGGGCGACGGCTCACTTCTCGGTCAGCCGGATCACCGGGTACTCGCGGTCGGACTTGCGCTGGTACTTCTCGTATCGGGGCTGGGCGGTGGTGATCTGCGCCCAGGCGCGGTCCCGGTCGGCGCCGGCGAGCTTGTGCGCCGACACCGCGACCGCGGGACTGCCGGGCAGTTCGATCGCGACCTGGTCGGGATGGGCGAGCAGATTGGCGCACCAGTCCGGATTCCGGCCGCCGCCGCCCGAGGCGACGATCAGCCGGGCCGCGTCGCCATCGGCGAACCAGGAGACCGGCGACTGCCGCTGCTGACCACTGCGGCGCCCGACCGTGTGCAGGATCAGCACGTCCATGCCCATCATCTTGCCGCTGCCCTTGCGACGCATCTTGGTGACCGTGCGCTCGTTCATCTTGCGCTGGAACCACAGCGACAACGCGCTGAAACCACTCTTGCTGTCTGTCATCTTCTCGCTGCCTCCCAGGTCACGGCGGTTCGTGTGGACGAATACAACGCTAGGGCTCGAGCGAGGCCCGGTGCTTCTCGATTCCTGACCGGACGCGGAGACCCCGGAAACGACGAAACCCGCTCCCCCACGGAATTCGTGGTGGTGCGGGTCCGGGATGTGGTGGAGCCTAGGGGAATCGAACCCCTAACCCCTGCCTTGCAAAGGCAGTGCTCTGCCAATTGAGCTAAGGCCCCTAGCCGATCGGGTGTGATCGGTTGGCAATCCGAATCAGCGGGTGGTGACCTCACGCCAGAGGTCGGCGTCATCGCGCTTGCGGAATTTGTTGATACCGATGAGAACCGCGATCACAACACCGACCGTGAGGACAATCTTCATGATTCCCACCCTACTTGTGATGTTTCGGGAGTGGGCCTAGGAGGACTTGAACCTCCGACCTCTTCGTTATCAGCGAAGCGCTCTAACCGCCTGAGCTATAGGCCCGTAAGTTGTTTCGAACCCCTGCAGAAGCAGAGAACCGCAACGAGGAACGAGGTTACCCTACTCGCATCCTGATAACCAAAACGGCCGGTCAGGCCCATTTTCAGGGGCTGACCGGCCGTCGGTACAACAGCGGCTTCCTAGTCCGGATCGGCCAGGGTCACCTGGATGCCGCCGACCAGATCACAGCACTGGTTGTAGATGAACACACCGACCGTCGCCAGTGCGGTGAACAGCACCACATTGATCAGACCGATGACACCGGCATAGCCGAAGACCGTGCCCGCGTCGATCAGGCTCGACGAACTGCCTTCCTGGTTCAGCATCTCGCCGAGCGAGTTGTCCAGGTTGTCCCACACACCCATGCCCGCGAGCACGATGTAGAGCAGACCGACAGCCACCATCCAGACGAAGAACATCGCGATGCTGATCACCAGGGTGATCTTCAGCGTCGACCACGGATCGATCCGGCGGATCTGCACCGTCGCGCGCAACGGCTCACCCGACGCGGCGGCCGCGATGGCCACCGGCGCGGCGGGCGAGACCCCGGTGGGGGCGACGGCCCGCTGACTCGTCGGTGCGCCCTGCTGCGGTGCCTGCGGCTGCGGTGCGAGCGGGACACCGGTCTGCGCCATCGGCATATCGGACCCGGGATGGCGCACATCGGATAGATCCGGCATGTCCTTGACCAGTTCCGGCCGGGCGATGCTGCGGGTCGGCCCGTCGATCCCGACCGACTTCACCATCGCCGCTTCCTTGCGGGCCGCCTTGGCCGCGAGGTCGGCGGTGGTGCGGGCATTGGACGCGCCGCTGCCCTTGAGCCCACCGGAGGAGCCCGATGCCGGGCGCCCCTGGCTCGGCGACTCACCAGGCCGATACAGGTTCGACTGCGGTTCACGCTGCGGCAGCTGAGCCCACCCGTCCTGATACGGCGACTTGCCCGTGCCGCCCGCCGGACCCTGACCGGACGCGGGGGGCGGGGTGGGTTCGGTACCCATCCGCACCGTTGCCTGGTCGAACGATTCGCCTCCGGCGGCACCGGATTCCGGCGCCGCCGCACCTTCGGCCGGACCGCCCTGGCGTGGGATCGGCCGCGGCTGGATCGGAGAGGAGGCGACCCGTTCGGTGACGCCGTTGGTCTGGTTCCGATCGTCGTTCGACTGATTCGGTGTGGTCAATGGAATCCTCAGATCCGTTCGTTGCCGCCGCTGGTTGGGTTATTGCTCCGAAGCCGCGTCGCCGGTGAGCTGATCGGGATCGGGCTCGTCGGCGTTGCGCGCGATCGCTAGCAAGGTATCGCCATCCGCGAGGTTCATCAATCGCACGCCCTTGGTCTGGCGTCCGGCTTTACGAACTTGCTTGGCCGCGGTACGGATGACGCCACCACTCGAGGTGATCGCGTACAACTCGTCCTCGTCGTCGACGATGAGCGCACCCACCAGGCTGCCACGCTTCGGATCGTACTGAATTGTCAATACGCCTTTTCCGCCACGACCCTGCGCGGTGTACTCCTCGATCGCGGTGCGCTTGGCATAGCCGCCCGCGGTCGCGACCAGCAGATACGTGTCGCTACGCACCACATTCAGCGAGAGCAGTTCGTCGTCGGTGTTGAAGCGCATGCCCTGCACACCGGAGGTGGCCCGGCCCATCGGACGCAGCGCCTCGTCGGTCGCCGCGAACCGGATCGACTGCCCGTGCGCCGAGACCAGCAGCAGGTCGTCGTCGGAGGAGCACAGCACCGCGCCGACCAGCTCGTCGTCATCGCGCAGGTTCACCGCGACGATGCCGCCGGAGCGGTTGGAGTCGAAATCGGTGAGCTTGGATTTCTTCACCAGGCCCGCGCGTGTCGCGAGGACCAGGTACGGCGCGTCCTCGTAGGTCTTGAGCTGGATGATCTGGGCGATCTTCTCGTCCGGCTGGAAGGCCAGCAGGTTGGCCACGTGCTGACCACGCGCGGTCCGGTTGGCCTCGGGCAGCTCGTAGGCCTTGGCCCGGTAGACCCGGCCCTTGTTGGTGAAGAACAGCAGCCAGTCGTGGGTGGACGAGACGAAGAAGTGCTTGACGATGTCGTCCTGCTTGAGCCCGGCGCCCATCACGCCCTTGCCGCCGCGCTTCTGCGAGCGGTACAGGTCGGTCTTGGTGCGCTTGGCGTAGCCGGTCTCGGTGATCGTGACGACCACGTCCTCGCGGGCGATCAGGTCCTCGTCGGCGACGTCACCGTCGGCGGCGATGATCCTGGTCCTGCGGTCGTCACCGTACTTCTCGACGATTTCGGCCAGCTCGTCGCGCACGATCGCGCGCTGTCGTTCCGGCCGCTCCAGAATGTCCTTGTAGTCGGCGATCTCGAGCTCGATCTTGGCCAGATCGTCGACGATCTTCTGCCGTTCCAACGCCGAGAGGCGACGCAGCTGCATGTCCAGAATGGCGGTCGACTGGATCTCGTCGATGTCGAGCAGCTGCATCAAGCCGGTGCGCGCGGTGTCGGTGTTGGCCGAGCGCCGGATCAGGGCGATGACCTCGTCGAGCAGATCGAGCGCCTTGACCAGGCCGCGCAGGATGTGGGCCCGCTCCTCGGCCTTGCGCAGCAGGTAGCGGGTGCGCCGGACGATGACCTCGAGCTGATGGTTCACGTAGTGCCGGATCATCTGATCCAGGCGCAGCGTGCGCGGCACACCGTCGACGATCGAGAGCATGTTCGCGCCGAAGCTGGTCTGCAGCTGGGTGTGCTTGTAGAGGTTGTTCAGCACCACCTTGGCCACGGCGTCACGCTTGACCGTCACCACGATCCGCATGCCGACACGGTCGGAGGACTCGTCGTGGATATCGGCGATACCCGCGATCTTGCCGTCCTTGACCTGCTCGGCGATCGAGTTGACGAAGTTGTCGGTGTTCACCTGGTACGGCAGCTCGGTGATGACGATCGTGGTGCGGCCACGAGCGTCTTCCTCGATCTCCACCACACCGCGCATGCGGATGGAACCGCGGCCGGTGGTGTAGGCGTCGTGGATGCCCTGGCCGCCGACGATCAGGCCGTGCGTCGGGAAGTCGGGGCCCTTGACCCGTTCCATACACGCGGCGAGGGTGGTCTCCTCGTCGGCCTCGTAGTTCTCCAGCGACCAGTAGATGGCCTCGGCCAGCTCGTTCAGGTTGTGCGGCGGGATATTCGTCGCCATACCGACGGCGATGCCGTTGCTGCCGTTCATCAGCAGCGCGGGCACGCGGGCGGGCAGCACAGTCGGCTCCTGCGAGCGACCGTCGTAGTTGGGCACGAAATCGACGGTCTCGCTGTCGATGTCGCGCAGCATCTCCATCGCCAGCGGCGTCAGGCGGCACTCGGTGTAGCGCATGGCGGCCGCGCCGTCGTTGCCGCGCGAACCGAAGTTGCCCTGGCCGTCGACCAGCGGATAGCGCAGCGACCAGGGCTGGGCCATGCGCACGAGAGTGTCGTAGATCGACGAGTCGCCGTGCGGGTGGTAGTTACCCATGGTCTCGGCGACCGGACGCGCGGACTTCACGTAGCCGCGGTCGGGACGGTAGCCGTTGTCGTACATCGCGTAGAGCACGCGCCGGTGCACCGGCTTGAGGCCGTCGCGCACATCGGGCAGCGCGCGGCCGACGATCACGCTCATCGCGTAGTCGATGTAGCTGCTCTGCATCTCGTTCTGGATGTCGACCGGTTCGATCCGGTCGCCCGCACCGCCGTTGGGCGGCAGCGTGGTCTCAGTCATCAATTCTCCTTCGAGGACCTGGCGTGGGGACGGGCGCGCGCGGTGGCGCAGCTCCGGCTACACGTCGAGGAAACGGACGTCCTTGGCATTGCGGGTGATGAAGCTGCGACGTGCCTCCACGTCCTCGCCCATCAGCACGGAGAACAGCTCGTCGGCCGCGGCCGCGTCGTCGAGCGTCACCTGACGAAGCACCCGCACCGCGGGGTCCATGGTGGTCTCCCACAGCTCCTTGGCGTTCATCTCGCCCAGACCCTTGTAGCGCTGGACGCCGTCGTCCTTGTTGATCTTCTTGCCCGCGGCCAGGCCGGCCTCGATCAGCGCGTCGCGCTCGCGGTCGGAGTAGGCGAACTCCGGATCAGCGCGCATCCACTTGAGCTTGTAGAGCGGCGGCTGCGCCAGGAACACGTGGCCACCCTCCACCAGCGGCCGCATGAAGCGGAACAGCAGCGTGAGCAGCAACGTCGCGATGTGCTGTCCGTCGACGTCGGCGTCGGCCATCAGGATGATCTTGTTGTAGCGCAGCTTGGCGATGTCGAACTCGTCGTGGATGCCGGTGCCGAACGCGGTGATGATCGACTGGACCTCGTTGTTCTTGAGGACGCGGTCGATGCGGGCCTTCTCGACGTTGATGATCTTGCCGCGCAGCGGCAGGATCGCCTGGTACATCGAGTCGCGGCCGGACTTGGCCGAGCCGCCGGCGGAGTCACCCTCCACGATGTAGATCTCGCACTTGCCCGGATCCTTGGAGCGGCAGTCGGCCAGCTTGCCCGGCAGCCCGCCCAGATCGGTCGCCGACTTGCGCCGCACCAGCTCGCGCGCCTTGCGCGCGGCCATCCGGGCCTGCGCCGAGGACACCGCCTTCTGCACGATGGTCTTCGCGTCGGCCGGGTTGGCCTCGAACCAGTGCTGCAGGTGCTCGTTGCAGGCGCGCTGCACGAACGACTTGACCTCGGTGTTGCCGAGCTTGGTCTTGGTCTGACCCTCGAACTGCGGCTCGCCGACCTTGACGCTCACGATGGCGGCCAGGCCCTCGCGGATGTCGTCACCGGTGAGGTTGCCGTCCTTCTCCTTGAGGAGCTTCTTCTCCTTGGCGTACTTGTTGACCACGGTGGTCAGCGCCGCGCGGAAGCCCTCTTCGTGGGTGCCGCCCTCATGGGTGTTGATCGTGTTGGCGAAGGTGTGGACCGACTCGGAGTAGCCCGAGTTCCACTGCATCGCGACCTCGAGCTCGTGGCCGGTGCCCTTGACCGTGTAGCCGACAACCGAGTTGTGAATGGCCGACTTGGTGCGGTTGATGTGGCGGACGAAGTCCACCAGGCCGCCCGGGTAATGGTAGGTGCGGGTCTTGACCTTGTGCACCACCGCCTCGGCGGCGACTTCCTCGGCATCCTTGGGCGCCTCGGCCGTCTCACTGACCACTTCGTCGGTGATGTCGGTGTCGCTGACCCGCTCGTCGGTGAGCTTGATGGTGAGGCCCTTGTTCAGGAAGGCCATCTCCTGCAGGCGTCGCGAGACCGTCTCGAAGTTGTAGTTGGTGGTCTCGAAGATGTCCGGGTCGGCCCAGAACCGCACCGTGGTACCGGTGGCCTTGGTCGGCTCGCCCTGCGCCAGCTTGCCGGGCTTGGCGTCTTTGTAGGTCTGGCTCCAGTGGTGGCCGTCGACGTCGATCTCCACCTCGACCTTGGTCGACAGCGCGTTCACCACCGAGATGCCGACACCGTGCAGACCACCCGAGACCGCGTAGGAATCGGAGTCGAACTTGCCGCCCGCGTGCAGCTGGGTCATGACGACCTCGACCGTCGGCACGCCCTGGGCGTGCATCCCGACCGGGATACCACGGCCGTCGTCGATGACCTCGACACCGCCGTCGGCGAGCAGGGTCACCTCGACCTTGGTGGCGTAGCCGGCCATCGCCTCGTCGACCGAGTTGTCCACAACCTCCCAGATCAGGTGGTGCAGACCGCGTTCACCGGTGGAACCGATGTACATGCCGGGGCGCTTGCGCACCGCTTCCAGGCCCTCGAGGACCGTGATGGAGGAGGCACCGTAGCCCGAATTGTTGCCCGATGCGTTGGAGTCGTTGGCAGCCACTTCTCGGTAGCTCTCCTTACTTGCTGATCCCTGGCGCAGCGATCGGGCAGCACGAACACGGACTGCACAGCACGCGCCGAGGGTTCGCCGCTGGTTACTTCACCATCCTACTGGTAAGCCCAACTTACAGTGCACCTACGACACCCCTAACGTCCCCGTGAATGCGAGAAATCGACTTTCTGCGACACTGTTCCGCCTCTCCGGGAATTTTGCCGATCGTGGGAGCGAATAGGCCACCCATCCGGGACGACGGTCCGGAGCGCGAGATTCCCGGGGGTCCCGGAGGGCGATGCCCAGGTCCTCGCGCCATCGGTGGTCGCCATCGGACTGCCCGTCGCAGTTATCCACAGGCTCTATCCACATGTCCACAACTTCAGGGGCGCAGAGCCGAGCCGACGCCACGGATCTCGGCTGGTCACCGTTCGGCTATCCGTAGGTGTCGCGCGGGCCGCGGCCTTTGATGTGGCGCTCACCCTTGCGCCAGCTCGGCGCGGCGGGCCCGGTGATGCGCAGTGAGGTGACCACGCCCTGACCGACCGCGGCATTGATCTTGGCCAGGATCTGACTCTGCAACATCCGCAACTGGGTGGCCCACGCGGTGGACTCGGCGGCGATCTTGAGCACCCCGCCCTCCAGCGTCACCGGCGTGGCGTGTGAGGCGATGTCCTCGCCGACGACACTGGTCCACCGACCGAACACCATGCCCTCGGCCACCTTGCCCGACCAGCCACGACTCTTCGCGATCGAGCCGGTGAGGGCGGACAACAGCTGGGGATCGCGCGGGTCGGGACCAGCACCGGACCAGCCGGTGCGACGGCGACCACCGGCGCGGAGCTTGCGGACCGGCGAGGCCCGTCCCTGGCCGATCGACTTTCCGTTGGCCTTGGCCGCGGCGCGGGCCTCTTCCAGGGCACGGCGGGCCAGATCGATCCCACGCAGTTCCGGTGCGGGCTCTTCCTGCACAGGTTTCCGCCTTCCGGTGTCGATGCTGGCCGAGTGCGGATCGAGTCTACGCCCGGGCGCCGACAACTCCGCCGCACACCGAGCTGGCATATGTCCAGCATGTTGCCGGTTTTCCACAGGGGCTGTTGATAACTATCGCCAACTGTGCATATCTTCGGATCATCCGCCACGGATCATTCACCGTAAACTTCCACTATGGGCAGTGGCAGACCGCCGACGACGAGGATCGTTCGGCTGCCGAAAGCCTTCGACTGGCTGTTCCGGCGGGGTCTGCTGAAATCGCCCAACGGTAAGCGACTCGCCATGATCTGCATCGACCATTGGAACGGGCGGGAGCCGACAGCGTCGATCCAGGCACCGGAGAAGCCGAGGGCCGCCGTCACGCACGATCGAGCCGCGGTCGCGTCGTGGACTTTCGGCGGCGTAGCCGCGGGCAGTGGTGCCGCCGCGATGAATATGGCGGCCGTCCTCGTCGCCACCGACATCGCCGATTCGCCCGCATGGACGAGCGAGCTGCTCGACGACTATCACGGCCGGATCGACCTCGATCTCCACATCGCCCAGATCGCCTACAGCGGCGGCGAGATCAGTCGGCTCCGCATCGCCATGGCTCTCCCGACGCGGATCGACCTCACCGCCGACACCGGCTGACCGCACTGATGGCGCCCGCGTACGAGATCCGCTCTCATCGCGGGTCGCGCTCCTGCGCGGCAGGACGGGCGTCGAGCAGGCCCTCGCCGTGTTCGACCACGTCGGTGACGAACTGTGAGGTGCGCCGGTCGGCCTCGCCGGTGGTTCGCACCCGCAGCGGCTCGGCGGCGAGCTCGGCGGGCACGTCCTCGGCCACCGCGGCGGTGATCAGCACCTGCTCGGCCCCCGCGGCCACCTCGGCCAGCGCGGTGCGCCTGCGCCGATCCAGCTCGGCGAACACGTCGTCGAGCAGCAGCACCGGTTCGGTCCCGGCGCTGCGCAACAGCTCGAACGAGGCCAGGCGCAGCGCGAGCGCGAACGACCAGGATTCGCCGTGACTGGCGAACCCCTTGGCGGGCGCGCTGCCGAGCAGCAGTTCCAGATCGTCGCGGTGCGGGCCGACCAGGCACACCCCCCGGTCGAGTTCTCGGGGACGCGCGGCCGCGAGTTCCCGCAGCACGATCTCGTGCAGGAGGGCCGCGTCACCATCCTCGGGGCCCCTGGCCGGGTCGAGCAGTTCCGGCGGCAGATAGCCCGAGCGGTAAGCGATTGCGGCCGGGCGGGATTCGGGCGCGATCGACCGATAAGCCTGTGCCAGATGGGGATACAGGTCGTGCACCAGCCGCAGGCGCTGCGCGAGCAGGACCGACGCGTGCTCGGCCAGGTGCCCGTCCCACACGTCCAGCGTGCCCAGATCGGCACGGGAACGCGACTGGCGCCCAGCGGTTTTCAGCAGCGCGGAACGTTGCCGCAGCACCTTGTCGTAGTCGGCGCGCACGCCGGCCAGCCGGGGCAAGCGGGCTGTGCACAACTCGTCGAGGAACCGGCGCCGCTCCCCCGGATCGCCACGGACCAGTGCCAGGTCCTCCGGCGCGAACAACACGGTCTGCAGGATTCCGAGGATCTCGCGGGACCGGCGCACCGGTGAGCGATTGATCTGCGCTCGGTTGGCGGCACCGGCCTTGAGTTCCACGTCGACGCGCAGCTCCCGGCCGGTGTTGACCACGGTCGCCCCGATCCTGGCCTGGGTGGCGCCCATCCGGATCAGCGGCGCGTCGGCGGAGACACGATGGGAACCGAGCGTGGCCAGGTAACCGACCGCCTCGAGCAGATTGGTCTTGCCGTTGCCGTTCGCCCCCAGCAACACCGTGCGCCCTGGGGACAACTCGAGCTCGGCGTGCTCCCACGAGCGGAAATCACGGACCGACAGCGCACGGATGAACATGCCCGGTTACGCGCGAGTCCGGCTCAGCCGGGCAGCCGGACCGGCATCAACAGGTAGATGTACTGGCTCTCCAGCGCGGCGAACGCACCGGATTCCAGCACCTTGGGCTCCTCGTCGGAAGCCGGCAGCAGCACCGCCGGACGGCTCGGCGTGGTGAAGCCGAAGGTGACCCGATCGGTGTGCAGCGCCGACAGACCTTCGGTCAGGTAGCCGGGATTGAACGCGATGGTCAGCGGCTCGCCCCGGAAATCGGCCTCGAGCCATTCCTCGGCACGTCCCGCGTCGTCCCCACCCGCCGACAGCAGGACACCGTCTGTGGAGAACTCGAGACGCACCTGGGCACCACGTTCGGCCACCAGGGCGACGCGCTTGATCGCCTCCGACAACGCGGCGACCGGCAGGGTGGCGATGGAGGTGTGTTCCTTGGGGAGCAACTGGCGGAACTTGGGGAATTCCGCGTCGAGCAGCCGGGTGGTGGTTCGGCGGCCCGCGTTGACGATGCCGAGCAGGCCGTCGGCCCCGCCACCGCTGCCCAGCGACAGCTGTACGGGCGCCTCGGCGGACCCGAGCGTCTTGGCGGCCTCGGAAAGTGTGCGCGCGGGGATGAGCACCGCGGTCTCGAGATCGGGACGGTTCGGGGACCACTGCAGGTGGCGCACGGCGAGCCGGAAGCGGTCGGTGGCGGCGAGCACCACGTCGTTGCCCTCGATCTCGACCCGGATACCGGTGAGCATCGGCAGTGTGTCGTCGCGGCCGGCGGCGACGGCGACCTGGCCGACCGCCTCGGCGAACACATCGACGCTGAGCTCACCGGTCTGCTGCGGGACCTCGGGCAGTTGGGGATAGTCCTCGACCGGCATGGTCGGGAGCGAGAACTTGGCGCTGCCACAAGCGATGAGCACGCGGGTGCCGTCGACGGAGACATCGACCGGTTTGTTCGACAGCGCCTTGGTGATGTCGGCGAGCAGTCTGCCCGAGACCAGCACCTGGCCGGGACCGGCGACCTCGGCCGCGACGCGCATCTGCGCGGAGACCTCGTAGTCGAACCCGGAGACGGTCAGACCGTTCTCGTCGGCGACCAGCAGGACACCACCGAGAACCGGCACGGGCGGGCGGGACGGGAGGCTGCGCGCCACCCAGGCCACCGACTCGGCGAAATCCTCTCGGGCGACCCGAAACTTCATGCTCGCAAGCTCCATCGCCCGATTTGTCCTCTCCGAGTTTCGAATCCGTGTGCGGGTGTGTTCAGCGGAGTTGAGGTGCTGTGTCGGCCGCGCACTGAGTCTCGCACAACCAGCCGACAACCAAACGGTACCCGGACAACACGTGAAGTCCGCATCGACCCTCC